>NZ_CP026217.1:0-407500 GCF_002934425.1 Aeromonas sp. ASNIH4
CGCTGAAGGCCTGCACCCACTGCCAGAGCGCCGGACTGAATTTGGCATAGCCACCGTCGTGGTGATCCAGCGCGATCCGCCAGCCGGGCGTGTGGGCGGCAGCGGGATGGAGCCGACGCACCTCGTCGGCAATGAAGCTGCCCCCCTTGAGCACCGCGATGGCGAGGATCTGCTGTGGTGGTCGCTTGCCGGCGATGAGTCCGGCCAGGGTGCCGCCGCTGGCACAGGGCAGCACCCAGAGATCCGGCGAGAAGGGCACTTCATCGACCAGCTCGGCCACCCCGGGCATGGCCAGCGGGCTGCTGCCCCCTTCCGGCACTATCAGGGTCTCTTCATCCTCGAATTGGGCCAGCCAGGCGGGCTCCTGCCGCCGCCGGTAGCTTTGGCGGTCGACAAAAACGAGATCCATGCCCCAGCCTTTTGCAGCGCTCAGAGTGCAGTTGCTGACGGCTTCCGGCTCCCCGCGTATGATGCCGGTAGTGCGCAGGCCAGATTGGCACCCCGCCGCCGCCAGGGCATGGATGTGATTGGAGTAGGCCCCGCCAAACGAGAGCAGATGGCGCTTGCCCTGCTCTCTGGCATACAGCAGGTGGTACTTGAGCTTGCGCCATTTGTTGCCCGAGATGGCGGGGTGGATCAGATCGTCCCGTTTGCACCAGAGCTGGACTCCATAGGCGCTCAACAGCGGGTGCGAGACAGCTTGCAGCGGCGAGGGCAACTGGGCGGGCGGCAGGGGCGGCAGCGCCATCGGGGGTGATTGGGGTGACAATGAGTAATCGGTCATTTATCTGGAGGCTAATGCTCTGTTTATGCTAAGGTTTAATCCGTTTTTGGCAGCCAGGTGCGGGTTTCAATGAAACAACTTTTCAGACGTTCGACCCCCAGCCGTCAGGTAGGACTCCTGCTGGCCAGCGATCGGATCATGCTGGCTTCGCTCGGCAACCCGCCCATCTTCGCCACCCGCGCCATCAATGGCCCGCAAGAGTGGCCCCAGGCCATGGCCGAGCTGTTCAGCCGCCACGGCCTCGCCAAGTCTAAGGTGCGAGTCGCCCTCGCGGCCAGCCTTTATCAACAGGTCCAGATCGACAAACCCGCCGTCCCCGATGCCGAAATGGCCGGAGCCCTGCCCTGGGCGATCAAGGATTATGTCAGTGAATCCGTGCTGCAGCTCGCCATGGATTATGTGGATCTGCCCACCCCGCCGGCGGGCCGGCCGCGCATCAACGTGATCTGTGTGCCCAAGGCGCGGGTGCAGCAGCTGGCGGATGCGGTCAACGGCATCGCCAGCCTGGACGCCATCGTCAGCGACGAGCTGGCGATGACCGCGCTGTACGAGCCGGATCAGACGGTGCGCATGCTGCTGTGGCAGCCGAAGGGGCAGGATCTGCAGCTGCTGGTGTTCCATCAGGGGGGGCTCTGCTTCTCCCGCCAGTTGCGCGGTTTCGGCGCCCTCACCGGCGAGCATGAGCCTGACGCCATGCTGCTCGATTCGCTGGCGCTGGAGATCCAGCGCTCCCTCGACTATCTGGTGGGCCAGCTCAAGCTGCCGGAACTCGGCCAGATGCAGCTCGCCATCGCCTCGCCCTTCATCGGTACCCTGGTGCGCCACATGGAGCAGACCTTCGGCTTTGCCGTCTCCGCCATGGCCAACAAGGCGATCCTGTCCGGCGTGGAATATCTCTCGGCTTATGCTGCTGCTCTGGGGGAGGATGCCTGATGAAACGCCAGATCAACCTCTACGGCGCCGAGTTTCGGCCCAGACGGCAGTGGGCCAGCCTCAACCAGATGGCGCTGGTATGGGGCGGCAGCGTGCTGTTGCTGCTGTGCGCCGCCGGCGTCATCGCCTGGCAGCAACACGCTGTCGAGCGCGAGCTGGTACAGGTGCGGGCGGCGCTGGAAATCAAGCGCGGCGAGGCGCAGCGGCTGGATGCCGAGCTGGCCCGCCATCAGGCCGATGGCCTGCTGCAACAGCAGCTTGCTACCAAGCAGGAGGAGCTGACCGCCAAGCAGGGCCTGATGCGGCAGCTGGGCAGCCTGGCGCTGCAAAAATCCCAGGGCTATGCCGGGCTGATGGCCGATCTGTCCCGTATCCGCGATCCGCAGCTCTCCTTGCAACGGCTCGAGATCGCCGACGGTTACGTCAACCTGTCCGGCTTCGCCGGGCGCAGTCAGGATGTGCCGGCCTGGGTCAATCGTTTCAAGCAGACCCCGTCGCTGGCGGGCAAGCAGTTTGGTGAGCTGACGTTAAGCCGTGACAAGGAGGGCCGGCTGGCCTTCCAGCTCAGCGGCATCGAGCGGGAGAAGCCCTGATGAGCCTGAAAGAGCAGTGGCAGGCCTGGGCCGACAAGATCGCCGCCCTCAGCCAGCGCGAGCGGGTGCTGATCCTGCTGACCGGGGTGGTCGTGGTTGGCGCCGTTGCCATCTATGGCTGGCTGGATGGGGCCGCGGTGCGGCTGGAGCAGGAGCGGTTGGCGCTGAGCACTGCCCAGCGGGATCTGGAGATCATGGATCTCGAGAACCAGGGCAAGCAGGCCAAACTGGCGCGGGATCCGGATCTGCACGTGCGTACCCAGCTGGCGCAGCTGGATGGCGAGCTTGGCAAGCTGGACGCCGAACTGAAGGCCCAGACGGTGGATCTGATCCAGGCCCACGAGATGCCGGCCGTGCTGGAGGCCCTGCTGTCGCGCTCCGCCAATCTGCACATGGTGGCACTCACGTCGCTGACGCCGGAGCCGCTGATGGCGGGCGAGCAGCGCATCAACCTGTTCAAGCACGGCATCCGGCTCAAGCTGGAGGGCGGCTATTTCGATGTGTATCAGTATCTCAAGGCGCTGGAGGGGCTGCCGCGCCACTTCTACTGGAAGCAGTTTGACTACCAGGTGCAGGAGTATCCCAAGGCGGTGGTGGAGATGGAGATCTACACCCTCAGCACCAGCAAGGAGTTTATCCGTGGCTAGATGGTTTCCCCTGTGGGCATGTCTGTTCAGTCTGCTGGCTCAGGCGCAGCCCGAGCTGTTGCAGGACCCCACGGCCCCTTTGAGCGGCGCGACCAGCGGCGCCAGTGCAACCGGCCAGCGCGAGGCCGGTCTGCCCAGGCTGCAGAGCATCATGCTGGGCAACGGCCCGGCACTGGCGGTGCTCAACGGCAGCAGTTATCGGGTCGGCCAGCAGGTCGACGGTTATCGCGTGGTGGCCATAGGTGCAGATGCCGTGGTGCTGGAGAAGGGGGGCAAGCGCCAGTCGCTGACCCTGTTTGCCAGCAAGGTCCGGATCTGAACGCGCTCCACCCGGGATGGGTGGAGCCAGGTTTGTCGAGTTTAATTGCAAGTCAGGGTGCACTTATTACATGAAAAAACATCATCTCTGCCTGATCTCCGCCGCCGTGTTGACGGCAGGCTGTACCAGCTACCGGCACCCCGAACCCGTGCAGGCCAAGGACGCACTCAGGCATGCCATGACCGAGCAGAACAAGGGCGGGGCGCTGACCAGCGTACCCAAGTCGGTACAGAGCGAACTGCTGCAGCTCAATCGTCCGCCCCAGGCCATCAGCATGCCGGAACCGCGGCTGCGCATTGCTGCCCACGACGTAGATGCGGTGGAGTTTTTCGGCTCCCTGTTCAAGGGCTCCCGCTACAGCGTGGCGGTGCACCCCGGGGTGGCCGGCCAGATCTCGGTCGAGCTCAAGGACGTGACCCTGACCGAAGTGCTGGCGGTGGTGGGCGACATGTACGGCTTCGACGTGCAGCGCAAGGGCAACGTGTTCCACGTCTATCCGGCCGGGCTGCGCACCGAGACCATCCCGGTCAACTACCTGATGATGTCCCGGCGCGGTCTCTCCCGCACCTCGGTCAGCACCGGCGGGGTGACAGCCAACGACAACAATGGCAACAGCAACAGCTTCGACAATGCCAACAACAGCACCAATAACAACAGCACCAGCAACCGCTCCTCTAACGGCAGCTCGAACAGCGACAGCAACGGCACTCGCATCGAGACCGACACCAGCAGCGACTACTGGACCGATCTGCGCGACACCCTGCAGACCTTAATCGGCAGCGGCGACGGCCGCGCCGTCATCACCAGCCCGCAGGCGGGCCTGGTGACCATCCGGGCCTATCCGAAGGAGCTCAAGGCGGTGCGCGAGTTCCTCAATCAGTCAGAGAGCCACTTGAAGCGTCAGGTGGTGCTGGAGGCGCGGATCTTGGAGGTGGCCCTCAACGAGGGTTACGAGCAGGGTGTGGACTGGAGCGGTCTTTCCGCCAGCTGGGATGGCAACAAGGGCATTACCGGCGGTGGTTCGGCCGCGCCTTCTAAACTGCCCACCACCCCCAACCAGATCTTCAGCGCCCTGGGCGGCGGTGCCGGCTTCAAGATTTCTGACGGCAACTTCAACGTGGCGGTCAACCTGCTCAAGACCCAGGGGGACGTGAATACTCTCTCCAGCCCGCGGGTGACGGCGACCAACAACCAGAAGGCGGTGATCAAGGTGGGGACCGACGAGTATTTCGTCACCAACGCCTCCACCACCATCACCACCAACTCGTCCGGGGTGTCCGACAAGACCCCCAACGTGGAGCTGACCCCCTTCTTCTCCGGTATCGCGCTGGACGTGACGCCGCAGATCGACGAAGAGGGCAAGGTGCTGCTGCATATCCACCCCTCCGTCATCGACACCGAAGAGCAACAGAAGACCATCGACATGGGCACCACAGGCGGCAAGCTGCAACTGCCGCTGGCCAAGAGCTCGATCCGCGAGTCCGATACCGTGGTGCAGGCCAACAATGGCGACATCATCGTCATCGGTGGCCTGATGAAGACCGACAAGCAGGAGATCGTCAGCAAGGTGCCGCTGCTGGGGGACATTCCCTGGGTCGGCGAGGCCTTCACCAACCGTCGCGAAAGCACCAAGAAGGTGGAACTGGTGATCCTGCTCAAGCCGACGGTGGTGGAGAAGGACACCTGGCAGAACGAGCTGCAGCGCTCCTCCGAGCTGCTCGACAAATGGTATCCGCCCAAGGGCTGAGTCATGATCCTGGACCGGTTTGATCACGTGCCGGGGGCCATCACGGGCTCCCTGGCAGAGAGGGCAGGGGATTGCCCATGTACCTGAACCACTTTGGTTTGCAGGAGGCTCCCTTCGGCCTCACCCCCAACACCGGTTTCTATTACGGGTTGCCCCCGCACGAGGAGGCGCTGCAGGTGCTCAACTGGGCGCTGGCGCAGGGGGAGGGCTTCATCAAGGTGACCGGCGAGGTCGGCACCGGCAAGACCCTGCTCTGCCGCAAGCTGCTGAGCGAACTGGGCTCCGAGGAGCGGCCGGTGCGTCTGGCCTGGCTGCCCAACCCCCACCTCAACCCGGCCGAGCTGCGCATCGCCCTGGCGCTGGAGCTGGGACTGGCGGTGCGGGATCAGAGCGAGCTGGATCTGACCGATCGCATCCATCGCCACCTGATCGCCTTGCACCAGCAGGGGAGCCGGGTGGTGGTGCTGATCGACGAGGCGCAGGCGCTGCCGGACGAGACGCTGGAGGCGATCCGGCTGTTTGGCAACCTGGAGACCGAATCGAGCAAGCTGCTGCAGATCGTGCTGTTCGGCCAGCCCGAGCTGGACGCCAGGCTGGCCAAGCCCCATCTGCGCCAGCTGCGCCAGCGGATCGGCTTCTCCTACTGCCTGCGGCCGCTGCGTTTCGATGAAACCCGGGCCTACCTGGAGCACAGATTGCAGATTTCCGGTTATCGCGGGGCCCCGCTGTTTGGCGGCCGGGCGCTGCGCCAGCTGTGGCGCGCTTCGCGCGGCATTCCGCGACTCATCAACATACTGGCGCAGAAGTGTCTGATGCTGGCCTATGGCCAGGGGGCGCGCCAGATCGACAGCCGGCTGGTGCGGCTGGCCGTGCGCGACACCGTTGACGCCCGCCGCTTCGTGCCGCGGCGCTGGTGGCCACTCGTGCTGCTGCTGGGCTGCGCCCTCGCCTATGGAGTCTGGCAATGAGCGTGATCAATCAGATGCTCAAGGATCTGGAACAGCGCCAGCAGGGGGGCGAGGGCGCCGTCTATGTGCCGCCCGTGCGCCAGCAGGGCTGGTGGATGCTGCTGCTGACCCTGATCTGCGGGCTGGCGCTCGGCATTCTGGGCTGGCGCACCTGGATCTACTGGCAGCAGAGCCAGCGGGTCGTCGAGGCACGCCAGCAGCAGGCGGCCGGCGAGCCCACACCGGACGCCATCGCCCGTGTGGTTCCCGCAGCGGTGCCGGCCAGTGCAGAACAGGAGCCGGTGGATCAGGTGGTGGCGCTGCCAACCCCGCGCCACCTTGCCGCCGAGCCGCAGCAGGCGCAAGAGAGTGCAGCCGATGACGCCGATGTGGCCGCCATCGATGAGGAGGGGCCGAGCGACGAGGAGCTGCAACCTGACCTCTATGCCGAGCTCGCGGCGGAGCAGGAGGCCCACGCGGCCGCGCCGCGCAAGCCCGGCGTGCTCAAGATAGAGACGGTCAACCTCTCCGAGGCCGAACTGGCCACCCTGGCCGAGCGCAAGGCCACCACCGCCATGGCCAAGGGGCAACTGCGCGATGCCCAGGACAACTACTATCAGGTGCTGGCCCACGATCCCCGCAATCAGGGGGCGCGCGAGCAGCTGGCGGGCCTGCTCTACGGCGAGGGGCGGCTGAGCGAGGCGAGCCAGTTGCTGGAAGAGGGGCTCAGATTCGATCCCGAACAGGCCGATTTTCGGTTGCTGCTGGCGCGGCTCGCCATCAGCGGCGGCGATCAGCTCAAGGCGCTCGGCTGGCTGACCGGCCATCGACCGGATCTGGCCAGCAATCTGGATTACTACGCCACCTGGGCCGGGCTTAGCCAGGAGCTGGGTCAACATGCCGAGGCGGCGGATCTCTACGTGAAATTGTTGCGCCAGCAGCCGGATCAGGGCCGCTGGTGGCTCGGACTCGGTGTGGCCGAAGATGGTCAGGGTCACAGCCAGCGGGCGCTGGATGCCTATCGCAATGCCCAGTTGCACGGCAACCTGGGCGAGGCGTCGACCAGCTGGCTCGAACAGCGGATTGCCCAGCTTGCCCCCTGACGGGCGGCCGGGATCACTTTTTTGGAGTTTGCATGGCACAACCCAGACTGAAAATGCGCCTCGGCGACCTGCTGGTACAAGAGCAGATCATCTCGGATGATCAGCTGCAGCTCGCCCTGCAGCAGCAGCGTCAGACCGGCCGCAAGCTGGGCACCACCCTGATCGATCTCGGCTTCATCAGCGAGGTGCAACTGCTGCAGTTCCTCGCCCGCCAGCTGGATGTGCCCTTCTTCGATCTCAACAACCTCACCATAGATGCGTCGGCGGTGCCGCTGTTGCCGGAAGTGCAGGCGCGCCGCTATCGCGCGCTGGCGGTCAATCTCACTGACAACAAGGTGACGGTGGCCATGTCGGATCCGGCCGACTTGAGCGCCCTCGACGCCATCGCGGCGCTGCTGCGCCCGCGGGAGATGGGGCTGGCGGTGGCGCGGGAAGGCCAGCTGCTGGAGTATTTCGACCGCCTCTATCGCCGCACCCGCGAAATAGAGAGCTTCGCCGAACAGCTGCACGAGGAGTATCAGGACGCCGGCTTCGAGCTGGGCTCCAGTAATCTGGGGGCCGGTGACGAGGGGGAGGCGACGGTGGCCAAGCTGCTGCGTTCCCTGTTCGAGGATGCGGTGCAGGTGGGGGCCTCCGATATTCACATCGAGCCGGACGAGAAGGTGCTGCGCATTCGCCAGCGCATCGACGGCATCCTGCACGAGAACATCCTGAGCGAGGTGCGTATCGCCCAGGCGCTGGTACTGCGCCTCAAGCTGGTGGCCGGCCTCGACATCTCCGAGAAGCGGCTGCCGCAGGATGGCCGCTTCAACATGAAGGTGCGCGGCCGCGACGTGGATGTGCGGATGTCGACCATGCCGGTGCAGTACGGCGAATCCGTGGTGATGCGGCTGCTGGACCAATCCTCCGGCATCCTGTCGCTGACCGAGACCGGCATGCCGCCGGAGATCCTGACCCGCTTCCGGCGCCAGCTCAAGCGACCCCACGGCATGATCCTGGTGACGGGCCCGACCGGCAGCGGCAAGACCACCACCCTCTACGGCGCTCTCTCCGAGCTCAACCAGGCCAGCCAGAAGATCATCACGGTGGAAGATCCGGTGGAATACCGGCTGCCCAGGGTCAATCAGGTACAGGTCAATCCCAAGATCGGGCTCACCTTCTCCCACGTGCTGCGCTCCACCCTGCGTCAGGACCCCGACATCTTGCTGGTGGGCGAGATGCGGGACAACGAAACGGTGGAGATCGGCCTGCGCGGCGCCATCACCGGTCACCTGGTGCTGACCACACTGCACACCAACGATGCGGTCACCAGCGCCCTGCGCCTCATTGACATGGGGGCTCCCGGCTATCTGGTGGCGAGCGCGCTGCGGGCCGTGGTGGCCCAGCGACTGGTGCGGCGGGTGTGCGAGCACTGCGTGGAAGAGAAGGCGCCGGATGAAGGCCAGGCCACCTGGCTGACCGTGCTCTCCGGCGAGGCGCCGGGCCAGCACGTCTATCACAAGGGACGCGGCTGCCAGAGCTGCAACTTCACCGGCTATGCCGGCCGGATCGGGGTGTACGAGCTGCTGGAGCTGGATCAGCCCATGATGGACTCCCTGCGCCGCAACGACGCCGAAGGGTTTGCCAAGGCGGCCCGCCAGCACCCGCACTACCGGCCGCTGGCGCTGACCGCGCTCGATTACGCTCGCCAGGGGATCACCTCGGTGGATGAGGTGCTGCGGCTGGCGGAGGACCTGGGGTAAGTGATGACCAACTTCATCGGCAATGAACACGGCCGGCTGACGCGAGGCGCACCATGAGCAGCTTTGCCTACAAGGGGCGCGACAGCCAGGGCAATGCAGTCAGCGGGGTGGTGGACGCGGCCAACGAGATGGCTGCGGCCGAGCAGCTGATGCGCCGCGGCGTGATGCCGACCGAGCTGAAACCCGGCAAGGCGAAGGCGGCCGCCCTCGACTGGTCGCTCTTGCTGGAGCGGGGCGTGCGGCTGGACGAGCTGGTGGTGTTCAGCCGCCAGATGTATGCCCTGACCCGGGCCGGCATCCCCATCCTGCGCGCCATCGCCGGGCTGGAGGAGAGCGCCCACAGCAAGCCGCTCAAGCGGGCGCTGCACGCGCTGGGAGAGGATCTGGGCAACGGCCGGCCGCTGTCGAGCTCGATGCAGGCCCACCCCAGGGTGTTCAGCAGCCTGTTCGTTGCCATCATCCACGTGGGGGAGAACACGGGTCAGTTGGAAGAGGCGTTCTTGCAGCTTGCCAACTATTTCGAGCTGGAGCTGGAAACCCGCAAGCGGATCAAGACCGCCATGCGCTACCCCAGCTTCGTGCTGATTGCCATCGGCATCGCCATGGTGATCCTCAACATCATGGTGATCCCGGTCTTTGCCGGCATGTTCGCCAAATTTGGCGTCGAGCTGCCGCTGGCGACCCGGATCCTGCTCGCCACCTCCCACTTCTTCGTGCACTACTGGTGGATGATGCTCGGCGTGTTGCTGGCCATGGTGTTTGGCTGGCGGCGCTGGGTGAGCACGGTCAAGGGCAAGCTGACCTGGCACAGATGGCAGTTCAAGTTGCCGATCGTCGGCACCATCATAGAGCGCTCCCTGCTGGCCCGTTTTGCCCGCAGCTTCTCCATGATGCTCAAGGCCGGGGTGCCGCTCAACACGGCGCTGAACCTGGTGGCCGATGCGGTGGACAACGCCTGGATGGCGGGCCGGATCCGCGACATGCGGGCCGGCATCGAGCGGGGTGAGAGTCTGCTGCGTACCGCTGGTAGCAGTGGCCTGTTTACGCCGCTGGTGATGCAGATGATCGCGGTGGGGGAAGAGACCGGCCAGGTCGATGATCTGCTGCACGAGGCGGCCGAGTATTACGAGCGGGAGGTGGACTATGACCTCAAGAGCCTCACCGCCCGGATCGAGCCGATCCTGATCGGGATCGTGGCGGTCATGGTATTGATCCTGGCGCTGGGCATCTTTACGCCGATGTGGGACATGATGCGGGCCGTACGCGGCAAGTAACCGGTATCTCTACGGTCACTGAGGCGGGCGGTGTGGATAAGCGGCAGAGTGTGGAGCGAGATGGGTGAGTCGACAGTCACAACAGGATGATCACTGGCTGGGGAGCTATCGGCGGCTGGCCGTGGGGATCCTGTTGTTGATCATGGTGGCGACCCTGGCCCGGAGCTATCTTGTCCACCGGGAGGAGGCGCTGGCCGTCAGCCTGACCCTGCTGGGGGAACAATTTGCCGAGCGTGCACAAAGGTTGCACGGGCTCTGGCTCGATCAGCGGCGTCCTGCCGTGCTGCATGCCGATGGGATGGCCTGGCAGTTTGATGAGCGTGGCTGGCCACTGGGTGCCGGCACAATGATGACGCCGTCGGAAAACTGCCGCTGGCTGTGGGAGCAACTCATTGGTACCACGGCGTCCACCCAGCCGCCGGTGCAGTCCTTGGCGAGCCTGGATGGCGAAGGGTGCCAGTTCGGCTGGGAGAATAATTGGCTGATTTATCAATTTTCTGACGGCAGAGTGCTCCAAAAGCCCTGAATGAGGCTTGTTTTGCGATTCAGCTAAATGATTTTTTTATATCTGCATGAAATAATGCGGGTTATTACGGAGGGTCCATGACAACAACGCGACTGGTACCAAGATATTCCGGTGTGGCGAGTCCCCATCGGGCAGCGGGTTTCTCGTTGATCGAGCTGGTGATCGTCATCGTCATCCTGGGGATCCTGGCGGTCACCGCCTTGCCCCGTTTTCTCGATGTCACGGACGAAGCCAAGAAAGCCAGCGTGGAGGGGGTTTCCGGCGGGTTTGCCACCGGCGTGTCGCTGGTGCGGGCTCAATGGGAGGCCGAAGGGCGCGCCAAGCAGGACAGCCTCAATACCGTGCTCTATGACGGTTCACGCTTTTATCTGACCACGCCGACCGATACCCAGGTCAGCAACGGCGAACTGTCGCCCGGCTATCCCATGGATACCTCGGCCGGTGGCGGCATCGACGTGGATCCGGCCAACCTGACGGCCCCGCGCTGTCTCAAGATTTGGGAGGGTCTGCTGCAGAACCCGCCCAAGGCTACCGCCAGCTTCAGCGAGGTGCGTGGTAGCGGCAATGACCTGAAATACTATGTCAGTGTGACCAATAACGGCCTGGACTCGGTCTGCCGCTACTATCTGGTCAATAGTTTGAGTAAGGGTAGTGATGGCAAGTATCAGGATCCGCAAGGCAGTACTGATGCATTCATGAGTTTCAGTTACCGTCCGGCTTCCGGTCAGGTGACCACCAATATCAATTGACAGAGGAAAGTAATATGAAAAAACAGGCGGGTTTTACCCTGATCGAACTGGTCATCGTGATCATCATTCTGGGTATCCTGGCAGTGACCGCTGCTCCCAAGTTCCTGAATCTGCAGGAGGATGCCAAGAAGTCCGCCGCTCAGGGCGTACAGGCCGCAGTCAGCAGCTCAGCTCAGCTGGTTTACAGCAAGTCAGCTCTGGTAGGTGTCGAGCGTGATGTAAGCGGTTCGGTAAGCACCAGTGATGGAGCCAGCATTGATGTTGTGTATGGTTATCCGGCAGCGACCAGCACTGGCATCCAGCGCGCCGTTACCATCGATGGCTCTTGGACTGGTGCCGTGTCTAGCGGTACTTTCGTATTCGCCACCAGCGGTTCCAAGTGCACTGTGACCTATGCTCCCGCTACCAGCACAGCTGGCGCCACCACCACTCTGGGTGGATGCTGATTCAGTGTTAGTGTCAATGAGGCGAGGCTTATGCCTCGCCTCATTGTTTATGAACAGGGAACGAGAATGCAACGAGGTTTTACCCTGATTGAACTGGTTATCGTGATCCTGTTGCTGGGGATTCTGGCCGCCTTTGCCGTGCCCAAATTGCTGGGCAAAGGCGGCTTTGAAACCCAAACCCTTCGTGATGAGCTGCTGACCAGGCTACGGCTGGTGCAGACCATCAACATGCATGAACCCGCCGATCGCTGTACCCAGCTGGTGGTGCAGGCTTCCCGTTTTGCCCATATCACGCTGGCGGCGACCGGCACTGGCTGTCCGGCCCCCGACCCCATGACCGGCTGGAGCGACAATCAGCGCACCCGTGGCCGTCTTGTGACTCCTTCCGCCGGTATGGCGGTTTCCCTCAATAACGCCAGCAGTTTCGTGATCCGTTTTGATCAGATGGGCAGGCCGCTCGGCAGCTGTGCCACGGGTTGTACCCTGCTGGTGAGCGATGGCCGCGAAACCGGCCGCCTCAAGATAGAGTCCGAGGGCTATATCCATGAGAGCCCCTGAGCGCGGTTTTACCCTGATTGAGCTGATCGTCGGCATAGTGCTGCTGGCGGTGGCACTGACCGGCATTCTGGGGCTGTTGATCAATCAGGCTCCCCAGGCGGTGGACCCGGTGCAGCAGGTGCGTGGTGCCCAGCTGGCCCAGCGCCTGGCGGGCGAGATCCAGCAAACATCGTTCGATGAGCTGTCGGATCACAATGGCGGCCGCTATCGCTGCGGTGAGACGGTGGCTGGCGTCACCATCCCCGCCTGCTCGACCAACTATGGTCCAGACGGTGAAGCCACCCCCTACATGTTCAACGACGTGGACGATTTCGATACTGCCGGCAGCTGGAAAGCTGCCAGCTTCTACACCCAGAGCGGCGGCATCATCGCCAGTGATGAGTATCGCAACTATCAAGTCAGGATTGCGGTGAGCCCGGTGGATTTCAGCGATGGCAACTTCAAGCACTGTGCGTCGCCCTGTTCGGTGGGCAAGCGTATCGATCTGCAGGTGCGCCTGCCTGACGAGAACGTGCTCGACTTCTCCTTCTATCGTGGCAACTACTGATGCGGACGGCGAGCGGTTTTACCCTGATCGAACTGGTGATGGTGATCCTGCTGCTGGGGATCATGGCCACCTTCGCCAGCCAGTTCATCGGCATAGGTACCCAGATCTACGGTGATGCCAGTAGCCGAGAACAGCTGATGAGCGATGCCCGCTTCGCCATGGAGCGGCTCAACCGCGAGGTGCGCGATGCGCTGCCGGGTTCCGAGCGGATTGAAGCCCTGGATGGCAGCTGGGATGACAGCGGTCCCTGCCTGCGTTTCTGGCCCATCAGCACCTCCAGCCGCTATCTTGCTCTCAACCGGGCCCAGTCCGGCAGTACATCTACCCTGGAACTGGTGATGGCGACTCCTGCCTCGGCCGTCGATCCCATGAGTCAGGATGCCAATGCGGTCAAGGTAGGGGACCTGATGGTGGTCTTCCCGCTGCCGACGTCAGCGGCCGGCTCACTGGTCAATGGCTGTGAATATGGCCGCTGTGTCGCCAGGGTCACCGAGGTGCTGGCGCCGGTATCGGGGGCGCAGACCGTTCGCTATACCAGTGGTGAGACCCTGGCCGGGATCTCGCCCGGCAGCCGGGTTTATTTTGCCAATCAGCAGGTACGCTACTGCGTGGAAGGCAGCACGATGACGCGAGCCAGCGCCGCGATCGGGGCCCCTGTTGCAACGGGTGTGCTGATGGCCGAGTCGCTTCGTGCCGGCAACTTCTATCGAGAGGTCTCGGCCTTCAATGCTGAAGGGGCCTTCGGCGTGCGGCTGGTGTTCGAACGAAAGGGCGAAGCGGTCACCTTCAACCACAAGCTGGGGGTCTTCAATGTTCCCTGAGCGGCGTCAGAGCAAGAAGATGGGAGGCAGTGCCCTGATGATCGCTCTGTTCGTGATCGTGGTGATGGCCATGTTGGCGGCAGCCATGGGGCGCTTTTTGCTCGACAGCAGCGAGAAGAATACGGTGGAGGTGCGTAGCGTGCGTGCCTTGTTAGCGGCCCAGAGCGGGCTGGAAGTGGCGCTCTATCGACTGTTCCCAAATCGACAGGCAGCCCAGCCACCTGCGATGTGCGAGCTCAGCAAGACGATCAGCTTCACCGGCAATCCGGGGCTGGTCGACTGCCAGGCGGTGGTGCAGTGCCGCACCGTGACCACGACCTACAACGGCGTGACGAGCACCGGCTACCGGCTCGAGAGCGTCGGTAGCTGTGGCGACGACAATCTAGATGGCGCCAGTCCAGACTTCAGGGTGAGCCGTACCCTGATGGTCGAAGCGTATGACGGAGGCTGATGATGAAATGGTTGTGGGCGCTGGCCCTCTTCACTAGCCAGGTCTGGGCGTTCGATCCCATCGATACCGGCTCGCTCTTCCCGGCCGTGGTGCAGGGCCACCATGGTGACAGCAGTACTGCCTGCTACCAAATAAACGGCTACCAACTGGGCCAGCTCAACAACGCCAAGATCAATGGCAGCGGCGGGCTGCCACTCAACTTCTGCTCCATCCAGCCGGATCAGAACAACACGCGGCGCTGCGACGACGGCGCGGGTGGCTACAAGGTCTGTACCGTCACCGGCAGCGACGTTCGCGGACTTACCTTGAGCAGCAGCAACAATAAATTTCCGACGATCACTACCAACAATGATCTGACTTGTACTTCTGGCTCGCAGACTGGATCTGGCGCCGCTTACCGTACTGTGTTGTTAGATAACTGCACCCTGACATTCCCTAGTCGTAGCGAAACCCAGATAAAGACGCTCACCCTGCGTAACAAAGCAACATTGATATTGGGCAGTGGCGACTATTTTATCGACAAACTGAATATCGACAACGTCACCATTCGCTTGTCTGGTAGTGGCATTACTCGAATTTTCGTCAATCAGGACGTTACCTTTTTCAATACGGTCAGCGTCAACAGCAATAACCAAGGCAGCCTGATCTGGGTTAATTACGGCAATATGGTGCTGGATAATGGCACCACGTTTTACGGTTATCTCTATAGCGACAATAAATTGACCATGAATAACTATGCCGCTGTTTATGGTCGTGTCACGGCCCGTTACTTGAGCATGGATGCCCAGTCCAGCATCAACGAGGCAGTGTTGCCGCCCATGCTGACCTGTTTTGCCGATGGTTTTGACAGCGCCCAGATCAACCCGGACAGCTGGGTGGTGGCCCAGCGCAACAACAGCACCCTGCCATCGGTACAGAACGGCCGTCTGCGCCTCACCCAGAACATTACCGATCAGGCCACTTCGGCCACCTTCCAGCGCCTCTTCCCGGGGGCCGGCAACCTGGTGACGGTCGAATTCGATCAATACGCCTACAAGACTTCCGGCACGAGCGGGGCGGACGGCATGGCGGTGGTGCTCTCGGATGCCACCCTGACGCCGCAACCGGGGGCCTTTGGTGGCCCGCTGGGCTACGGCTACAAGCCCGGGAGCAGCGGCTTTGCCGGCGGCTGGCTCGGGGTGGGGCTCGACGAGTACGGCAACTATGCCAACGAGGGAGGGAGCAACAGCCCGGGCTCCCGGCCGCAGGCGGTCTCCATCCGTGGTTCGGGGTCGGGCACCTCGGGTTATCGCTATCTGACGGGGACGGCCAGCAACCTGAACCCGCCCGTCGACAGCGGCACCAACGGCAACCGGCCCCATCGCTATCGCATCACGGTCGACTCCCGCTCCGCAGGCAACTCGCTGGCCACCGTCGAGCGGGATACCGGCGCGGGCTACAGCACCCTGGTCGGCCCCATCAATATGACGAGCCAGACCGGTCAGGCGGCGGTGCCGGCCAATTTCCTGCTCTCTCTGACCGGCTCCACCGGTTCGGTGACCAACTTCCACGAGATAGACAACGTGCGGATCTGCGCCCTGCGCTCCAACCCGGTGGGAGTACAGATCGACCACTTCCAGCTCGATCACTCGGGTCAGGCGCTGACCTGCAATCCGGAGACGGTGACGGTCAAGGCCTGCGCCGATGCCGCTTGTTCCACACTTATCAAAGATCCGGTGACCGCGACCCTGAGTCTTACCCCTACTTCTGTCAGCAATGGTTGGATTGGCGGCAATACGGTGACCTTCAGTGGTGGTTCCACGACCGTTCAACTGCGCAACAACACCGCCACTGCGGTCACCATAGGGGTATCCGGTTCGGTCCCGACTACCAAGCCGTTCAGCTCCACCTTGTGCAAGGCTGGCGCCGGGACGCCCAGCGCGGCTGCCTGCACCCTGAGTTTTGCCGATAGCGGCTTCTTCTTCGATGTGCCGGATACCTACTCGAACCAGCCGCAGACGGTGGCCATCAAGGCGGTCAAGAAGAGCGACGTGACCAAGCAGTGCGTGCCGGGTTTTGCCAATCAGAGCAAGAGTGTCAAGTTCTGGAGCAGCTATGTTTCGCCGGCCAGCAATAGCTTCAACAGCGGAATGAGCGTCAACAACACCCTGATCGGCTCCAGCCAGGGTAATGCCACCGCGTTTTCCCTCAACTTCGATGCCCAGGGACAGTCGAGCATCACGGTCAAGTATCCGGATGCCGGCAAGGTCCAGCTGGATGCTCGCTACGACGGCACGGGCAATGAAGCGGGGCTGGTGATGCTCGGTTCGGATCAGTTTGTGGCGCGTCCGGTCGGCTTGTGCATTACACCCCCGCAAGGCGTCTGCGCGGCAGGGGACAGCAGTTGCCCGGTGTTCAAGAAGGCGGGAGACACCTTCCAGGTAGATATCAAGGCGATGGCCTGGGAATCGGCCAACGATGGGGATATTTGTGCCGGGAACCAGACCACGCCCAACTTTGTCCTGTCCAATATTGCTCTGGGCAGCACTTTGGTGGCGCCAAACCCCGGCACCAATGCAGCGGTGGGAACGGCTACCTATAACCATGTTTCCGCGAGCAACAGCCTCAACAGTGTCACCCAGACGGTGAGCGAAGTCGGGGTATTCCGGATGACGGCGACGCCACCGCTGGCAATGCAGCCAGAGGGAAGCACTGTATCTACGGGTTATTTCGGCTACACCATCCCTCCCGCCAGCAGCGTGCCGGTGGGCCGCTTTATTCCCGCCGACTTCAATCTGGCCAGCGGCGACATAGTGCCGGTCTGCAATGTCTTCTCCTATATGGGCCAGCCCTTCGGGGTTGCGCTGGATGTGCTGGCCCGCAACGTGTCGGGTGGCCAGACCCGGAACTATACGGGTTCGTTTGCCAAGGGCAGTGCCTATCTCTCGGTTGCCAACAACAAGGATGGCAAATCCCTCGCTAACCGGTTGCGCAGCCTGCCGTCGCTGCCATGGCTCAATGGCCGGGCGGCGTTGGCGGCCGGCAGCAGCGAATTTGTTCGCCTCTCCGATACCCAGCCGGATGGCCCCTACAAGTCGCTGCTGTTTGGTCTCTATATGCGTGACAACGATGGCGACAGAACCTTGATTGCCAGCCCCGATTTCAACGATGCGGTGGTTGGCAATTGCAGTGGAGCCAGCTGCAATGCCCGGCTGATCGACAGCGTGCCGATGCAGGTCTATTTCGGTCGCCTGCTGGCAGGGACGGGGGCGGGTCTTGCCTCTGCACCGCTGGCCGTGCCCCTGCAGCTGCAGTATTACGAGGCGGGCAACTGGCAGTTGAACAAGCTGGACCAGTGCACCCAGTTCTCTCTGGCCAATCAGGGCTTCACTTTCCTCAATCCGAGCCATGTCTTTGATGCGGCCAGCCGAGACCTGAGTCTGGGGAACAATCGCAAGATCCGGCTGGGGTTGGGGAGTTCGGCACCGGGTGGGGCTTCTGCACAGGCAACCGATGGCGAGATCCTGTTCCAGTTCGCCAGGCCGGATGTCTCGGTGCGCATTCCCTACCGGGTCGATTTGAGCAAACAGCCGTCACAGCCGCTCTGGTTGTCTGATCCGGCCACCCTGCAAGGAGAGGCCATCTTCGGCTCCAGCCGGGGTAATGACAGAATTATTTATCGGCGCGAAGTGATGCACTGAGCGGGGAGTTGGGGCGGATCTGTCACCTTCGCCCACCTATCCCCTTGTTTATTAGCGTTTGTCGGCTTGTGCGGGTGAGTGATGACTCGCATTTTTGTCGCGCCTGATGGGTTGGCGACAGTTTGAGCGCTTGCCGATTGGGGTGGGCATTGGTAAAGTTAGCCGGTTTTCTGCACCTCCAAATTCTTAGGATTTCCCGTAGCCATGTTCAAAAAGCTCAGAGGCGTCTTTTCCAACGATCTGTCGATCGACTTGGGAACTGCCAACACCCTGATCTATGTAAAAGATCAAGGGATCGTCCTTAACGAACCCTCAGTTGTCGCCATTCGCCAAGAGCGCGGGAACGCCAAATCGGTCGCTGCCGTCGGTCATGCCGCCAAGCAGATGCTGGGTCGTACCCCTGGTAACATCTCCGCCATTCGCCCGATGAAAGACGGCGTGATCGCCGATTTCTACGTGACCGAGAAGATGCTGCAGCACTTCATCAAGCAGGTTCACGACAACAACTATTTCCGCCCCAGCCCGCGCGTGCTGGTGTGCGTGCCGTGTGGCTCCACCCAGGTGGAACGCCGCGCCATCAAGGAATCCGCTCTGGGTGCCGGTGCCCGCGAGGTCTACCTGATCGATGAACCCATGGCTGCCGCCATTGGTGCCGGCCTGCCGGTCTCCGAAGCGACCGGTTCCATGGTGGTCGATATTGGTGGTGGTACTACCGAAGTGGCCATCATCTCCCTGAACGGTGTGGTTTACTCCCAGTCCGTCCGTATCGGCGGCGATAAGTTCGACGAAGCCATCATCAGCTACGTGCGCCGCAACTACGGCAGCCTGATCGGGGAAGCCACCGCCGAGCGCATCAAGCACGAGATCGGCTCCGCCTATCCGGGCGAAGAGGTGCGCGAGATCGAAGTGCGTGGTCGCAACCTGGCTGAAGGTGTGCCGCGCAGCTTCACCCTCAACTCCAACGAGATCCTGGAAGCGCTGCAAGAGCCGCTGTCCGGTATCGTCTCCGCCGTCATGGTGGCGCTGGAGCAGTCTCCGCCCGAGCTGGCCTCCGACATCTCCGAGCGCGGCATGGTGCTGACCGGTGGTGGTGCCCTGCTGAAAGATATCGACCGTCTGCTGATGGAAGAGACCGGCATCCCGGTGGTGGTTGCCGAAGATCCGCTGACTTGCGTGGCCCGTGGTGGCGGCAAGGCACTGGAGCTGATCGATATGCACGGTGGCGATCTGTTCCACTACGAATAAGACCCAAAGCCGGCCAGCGTGCCGGCTCTTTTTTGACGACCCATGAAACCCATTTTTGGTAGAGGCCCTTCGCTTCAGTTACGGTTGTTTCTCGCCGTCATCATCTCCATTGCTGCCATCGTAGCGGACTCCCGCTTCGGTGTGTTCAGCCACGTCCGCGTCTACCTCAGTTCGCTCGTCAGCCCGCTGCAATACATGGCCAATGCGCCGGGTATCATGCTCGATACCATGTCGACCCAGGTGCAGACCCGGGCCGGCCTCATCGAGCAGACCAAGCAGCAGGAACAACAGCTGTTCACCCTGCGCTCGCGCCTGCTCAAGATGGATCATCTGGAGCACGAGAACCAGCGTCTGCGCGAGCTGCTGGGTTCGCCGGTGCACAAGGAGTCCCGCAAGATGGTGGCCGAGCTGCTGTCGGTGGACTCCGACCCCTTCAGCCATCAGGTGCTGATCAACAAGGGGGCGCTGGACGGTGTCTACAACGGCCAGCCGGTGATCAACGATCAGGGGGTGATCGGTCAGGTGCTGCACGTGGGTTCCACCACCAGCCGCGTCCTGCTGATCACCGACTCCAGCCACGGCATCCCGGTGCGGGTGCTGCGCAACGACTTGCGCGCCATTGCCTCCGGCAGCGGCGAGCTCGACAAGCTGGAGCTGCGCAACCTGCCGCGCAATACCGACGTGCAGGTAGGCGATCTGCTGGTTACCTCGGGCCTGGGCGGCCGCTTCCCGGAAGGTTATCCGGTGGCGACCGTGACCCGCTCCGACTACGTGGAGGGCAAGCCCTTCGCCCAGGTCGAGGCCAAGCCGCTGGTGGCGCTGGACCGCTTGCGCTATCTGCTGCTGCTGTGGACCGACAAGAAACCGGAAGTGCATGACGATGAAGAGGCGCCGACCCCTGCGGCAGCCCCGGCTGCGGTGCCTTCGGCTGCGGGAGCGACGCGCTGATGTTGCAACCCGCCAGCGGCAGGATCTGGATCTGGATCTCGATCCTGCTGGCCCTTAGTCTGTCGATCCTGCCGCTTCCTTTCCAACTCGAACCCTTCCGGCCGGACTGGCTCGCCATGGTGCTCATCTACTGGGCGCTGGCGCTGCCGCACCGGACCAACGTCGGCACCGCCTGGGTGGCGGGCCTGCTGCTGGACGTGCTGCTCGGCAGCACCCTCGGCGTGCGCGCCATGGCGATGGCCATCACCACCTATCTGGCGGCGTTCCAGTTCCAGAAGATCCGCAACTTCTCCCTCTGGCAACAGGCGCTGATCATCGGTTGCCTCTCGCTGGTGGGCAAGGTGACCATCTTCTGGGCCGAGCACCTGTTCAGCCGCGCCAGCCTCAATTTCGCCTACTTTTGGTCGACCCTGAGCACGATGCTAATATGGCCCTGGGTTTTCCTGGTCTTGCGCAAGGTGCGCCGGCGCTTCAATATCAAGTGAATATGAGTAAAAACAACTCATTGTAACCGTACCCTGGCTCGCGAAGTGATTATGAACAAGCACAACGAACTGCAACTCTATCTCGCCTCGGGCTCGCCCCGCCGTCATGAACTGCTGACCCAGCTGGGCTACCGCTTCGAGGTACTCAAGCTGGATGTGCCGGAACAGCGGGAAGAGGGCGAGAAGCCCCAGGACTATGTCTGCCGGCTGGCCCGCGACAAGGCAACGGCCGGGGTGGCCGCCGCGCCCACGGCGCTGCCGGTGCTGGGTGCCGACACCATAGTGGTGTTGGGTGACCGGGTGCTGGAGAAGCCGTCCGATCTGCTCGACGCTAAGGACATGCTGGAGGCGCTCTCCGGCAAGGTGCATCAGGTGATGACGGCGGTGGCGCTGGCCACCCCGGAGCGCTGCGACGTGCGGCTGGTCACCACCAACGTGGCGTTTCGCAAGCTGGACGAGGCCGAGATCGAGGCTTACTGGCGTACCGGTGAACCCTGTGACAAGGCCGGTGCCTATGCGATTCAAGGGATTGCCGGCAAGTTCGTCAGCCGCATCGAGGGGAGCTACAGCGCCGTGGTCGGCCTGCCCCTGCTGGAAACAGACCTGCTGATCAAGCATCATCTGGAACAGTCCCGGTAATCCAACCGCTGCCTTGTTGCGCAGGGCCGGTTCCGCGAACCGCTCGCAGCAAGGCGATCAGAATTTGAAGCCATCACAGGCAAGGCATAGGTCGGTGACATGCACCGGCTGTTTCTTACTGCGTTACTCACCGGGCACGTGCCGGTTTGGCTGCCAGAATTTAAAACTAGAAAGGCAAGGTAACTTATGTCGGTAGAACTGCTGGTAAACGTCACCCCCTCCGAAACCCGGGTTGCTCTGGTCGAGAACGGTCTGCTGCAGGAAGTGCACGTGGAGCGTCAGGCCAAGCGCGGCATCGTGGGCAACATCTACAAAGGCAAGATCAGCCGGGTGCTGCCCGGCATGCAGGCGGCTTTCGTCGATATCGGCATGGACAAGGCGGCCTTCCTGCACGCCTCCGACATAGTGCCGCACACCGAGTGCGTGGCGGTGAAGGAGAAGGAGCAGTTCCAGGCCGGCAACATCGCCGAGCTGGTGCGCCAGGGGCAGGACATCATGGTGCAGGTGGTGAAAGATCCGCTGGGTACCAAGGGCGCCCGCCTCACCACCGACATCACCCTGCCGTCTCGCTATCTGGTGTTCATGCCGGGCAGTGCCCACGTCGGCGTCTCCCAGCGCATCGAGTCCGAAGCGGAGCGCGAGCGCCTCAAGCGCACCGTGGCCGGCTATGTGGACGAGCTGGGTGGCTACATCATCCGCACCGCCGCCGAGGGGGTGGGTGAGCAGGAGCTGGAGCAAGATGCTGCTTTCTTGAAGCGCCTGTGGCGCAAGATCCTGGAGCGCAAGCAGAAGTACCCCCCCTGCAAGATCCTCTACGAGGATCCCAGCCTGGCCTTTCGGGTGGTGCGCGACTTCGTCGGGGCCGAGCTCGACAAGATCCGGGTCGACTCGCGCCAGAGCTTCGATCAGCTCAAGCGCTTCACCGAGGAGTACGTACCTGAGCTTGCCAACAAGCTGGAGTACTACTCCGGCGAGTCGCCGATCTTCGATCTCTACGACGTGGAGAACGAGATCCAGCGCGCGCTGGAGCGCAAGGTGGAGCTCAAATCCGGCGGCTACCTCATCATCGACCAGACCGAAGCCATGACCACGGTGGACATCAACACCGGGGCCTTCGTCGGCCATCGCAACCTGGAAGAGACCATCTTCAATACCAACGTCGAGGCGACGGCGGCCATCGCCCGCCACCTGCGCCTGCGCAACCTCGGCGGCATCATCATCATCGACTTCATCGACATGCAGTCCGAGGATCACCGCCGGCGGGTGCTGCACAGCCTGGAGCAGGCGCTGTCGAAGGACCGCGCCAAGACCAACGTCAACGGCTTCTCCCAGCTCGGCCTGGTGGAGATGACCCGCAAGCGCACTCGCGAGAGCCTGGAGCACGTGCTCTGCTCCGAGTGCCCCGAGTGCAAGGGGCGCGGTCGGGTCAAGACGGTGGAGTCGGTCTGCTTCGAGATCCTGCGGGAGATCATCCGGGTCAACCGGGCTTACGACGCGGATCAGTTCACCGTCTACGCCGCCCCGGCGGTGGCCGACTACCTGCGGGGCGAGGAGTCTCACAGCCTGGCCGAACTGGAAGTGTTCATCGGCAAGCAGGTCAGGGTGGTGAGCGAGCCCCTCTGCGGGCAGGAGCAGTTCGACGTGGTGATGATGTAATTGGTCTATCGCTGGCTGAGTCGGGGCTGGTTGGCCCTCGGGGTCTTCTTCGTGCTGCTGGCCATCCTGGTCAGCCTGGTGCGCTTTGGCGGCCCCTTGCTCAATCAGCACCGGCAGGCGCTGCTCAATACCCTGCTGGCCGACAGCAAGCTGGAGGCCAGCGTCGATCGCATCGGGCTGGACTGGACCCAGCGTGGCCCGGCCCTCGAACTGCAGCAACTGGTGATCGCGCCGAATTCGGGTCGCTTCGCCCTGCGTCTTGGCAAGGTGTGGGCCCACCTCGACTTCTGGCGCTCCCTCAACGAACTCAAGCCGGTATTTGGCCAGCTGATCCTGAGCGATGGCGACATCGCGCTGGATCTGGGCCAGCCTGCGGAGCCGGAAAGCGGCAACGGCAGCGACCAGCAGCAGGCCCTGCTGCGCTTTCTGCTGACCCAGCTCTCCACCTTCGATATTCACGACACCCGCCTCAGCCTCACCACGGCGCTGGGGGAGGTGCGCGCCCTCGACATCGCCCAGCTGCGCTGGCAGAACCGCGGCAAGCGCCATCAGGGGGTCGGCAAGGCCTATCTCATCAACGGGGTGGGTGAGAGCACCCTCGATCTCATCGTCGACGTAGATGCCCCCCAGGTGCGGCTCGATCGGCTCAAGGGTCAGCTCTACCTGGGGGCCCGCCAGCTCGACATCAGCCCCATGCTGGCCCGCACCCACTCAGGGGAGCCCAAGGTGAGCGGCCAGCTCGACTTCCAGCTCTGGAGCGAGTTCAAGGCCGGTCAGCTGGGGGATTCGCTGCTGGCGTTTGGCGACAACTATCTGATCTGGCAGGATGAGAAACAGGGTGATCTGCACCGGCTTGGGCTGCAAGGGGGCAAGATCCAGCTGCGCCGGGACGGCAAGGAGTGGCAGTTTGCCAGCCATGACGTCACCTTCAAGCTCGACGGCAAGCCCTGGCTGCACAGCCGGTTGCAGCTCGAGCGGGTCGGCGATCGCATCCAGGGTTATGTACCGGCCATCGATCTGGACCAGATCGCCAACCTGAGCCAGCTGGTGTCGGGGATCTATCCCGAGCTGACCGAGACCCTCAAGCGCACCCGCCCGACCGGCAAGATCCAGGATCTGATCCTGCAGGCGGATGCCGGCTGGCAGGGGCTCTCCGTCAGTGGCCAGCTGTCCCACATCCGGGTCAACGCCTGGCACGACGTGCCCGGCGTGCGCGACCTCAACGGCGAGTTCTGGCTCACCCCGACCGGCGGTAGCGCCAGGCTGCAATTGGCAAACGATGCCATAGACCCGGCCCGCCACTTCAAGGAGCCGATCCCCATCGACAGCTTCTCGGCGCGGCTCGACTGGTGGCAGGTGGCGCAGGGCTGGGTGCTCTATGGCCAGGATCTGGTGCTGGACAACCCGGACTTGAGCCTCGCCAGCCGCTTTCGGCTCGATCTGTTCGAGCACCCCTTCCTCGCCCTGACCGGTCGCATCGACGTCAAGAATGCGGCCAACGCCGATCGTTACTATCCGCTGCAGGTGATGGACAAGAGCCTGGTGGATTACCTGAGCGGGGCCATCAAGGGGGGCAAGGCCAAGGGCGCTGACCTGCTCTGGTATGGCGAGTTCCGCGACTTCCCCTACCGCAAGGGCGAGGGCATCTTCCAGGTGGCGGTACCGCTGCAGCAGGCCTCCTACGAATTCTTCCCCGGTTGGCAACCGCTTACCGACCTGCAGATCGATCTGTTGTTCCAGAACGCCAGCCTCGACATGAACAGCCGCGCTACCCAGCTCGGCAAGGCCAGCTCCGACTCGGTGCACGCCTGGATCCCGGACCTCTATCCGGGGGCCCACCTCTACGTGGATGCCAAGGTTGAGGGCGAAGGCAAGGCCATCAGCGACTACCTGCAGGACTCGCCGCTCGGCGGCTCGGTCGGTCAGGCGCTGCGGGAGGTGGAGATCCGCGGCCCCATGAAGGGCTCGGTGAAGCTGGATATTCCGCTGGATGGCGAGAGCGAGGTCAAGGCCAGCGGCGATGCCCTGTTCAGCAACAACAAGGTGCGGGTCACCAGCCTGGATCTGCCGCTGGAGCAGGTGCAGGGGCGGCTCGAGTATGACAACGAGCAGACCCGCTTCAGCAACCTCAAGGCGAGCCTGTGGAACCAGCCGCTCACCCTCGACTATCAGGGTCGCCAGCAGCCCAATCGCTATCAGGTCGATCTCAAGTTCAAGGGGCAGTGGGACAGCCGCCGCCAGCGTCAGGACATTCCGGCATTGGACATCCTCAAGGGGCGCGGCAACTGGGCCGGCAGCCTGGGGCTGACCCTGCCAAGCGATCAGCCGTTCAGCTTCCAGCTGGCGCTGGACTCCAACCTGCAGGGCATGGGGCTGGATCTGCCCGCGCCGCTCGCCAAGGGGGCCGGCAGCCGGCTGCCACTCAAGGTGACCGCCCGTGGCCGCGACGGCAGTGCCGACATCCGCGCCGTGCTCGGGGCCGACGTGGATATGCAGAGCCGGCTGGTGTACGGCGACGGCGTGCCCTACCTCAGCCGGGTGCGGGTGGACGTGGGGCAGCCCGGCGCCCGGGTGCTGCGCGATCGGCCCATGCTGCTCGCCATCAACCAGCAGCAGGCCGACGTGGCCGGCTGGCTGGCTCGTCTCAAGCAGTGGCTGCCGGCCAGCACGGCGCCGAGTGGCAATGCGGTGGTGGGCCCCTCTTTCTTGCCGCAGGAGTGGTGGGTGGACGGCCGCCTGGCCCGCGCCGACATCGGCAGCGCCAACCTCAAGGCGGTGCACTTCACCGTAGGGCCGGTCAATCAGGCCACCGAGGTGATGATCGACAGCCCGGACGTGATGGGGGTGGTGCGCCTGCCGGTGTCCGAGCGTCAGCCCATCGACGCCAAATTTGCCCGCATCCACTGGTCCGGCAAGAGTTCGGATCTGAGTCCGGATCCCGATGCCAGACAGGACAGAGCCATCATGGATGCCATCCCCTGGCTCACCTTCAGCTGCGTGGATTGCCGCTTCGGCGAGTTGCCGCTGGGCGAGGTGAAGGGAGAGCTGATCCCGGGGGCCGACAAGCTGAGCCTCAAGGGGCTGGAGATGCGGCTGGCGGGCAGCCAGCTGAACGGCAGTGCCGAGTGGCTGGCCGGGGCGGACGGCATGCAGACCCGCGCCCGCGCCCACCTCAGCAGCAACAACAGCGAGCTGCTGCTCAAGCGGCTCGGCTACACCTCGCCCATCGGCGATGCGCCCGGCAAGATGGCGCTGGATCTGAGCTGGCGCGATGTGCCCTACCGACCGAACGTGCCGACCCTGAGCGGCACCGCCGACTACCAGCTGGAAGGTGGCACCCTGCGCGAGGTCAACGACAAGGGGGCGCGACTGCTCTCCCTGCTCAGCCTGGATTCATTGCTGCGCAAGCTGCGGCTCGATTTTCGTGACGTGTTCGACAAGGGTTTCTATTTCGAGTCCATGTCGGCCTCCGCCAAGATCAAGCAGGGGGTGGTGGACAACCGCGACTTCTACATGAAGGGGGCGGCCGGCAACCTGCGCGGCGAGGGTATCGCCGATCTGGTGCGCTGGCGGCTCGACTACGAGCTGAGCTTCTCTCCCAACCTGGGCGGCACCCTGCCGGTGGTGGCGGCCTTCTCGCTGACCCCGATCACCGGGCTCTACGTGCTGGCGCTCTCCAAACTGCTGGAGCCGGTGGTGGACGTGGTCACCCGCATCGATTTCCGGGTCTCAGGCCCGCTCGACGATCCCAAGCTGATTGAGGCGGGACGGGATCGGGCCCGCATCAAGCTCAATCAGCAGCAGAAGGAGGCGGTCGACGCGGTGGCCCCCAACCTGCCAACGCAGGAGGTGACCCCCTTCCTGCTGACCCCCAAACACGCGGGGCCCGCCCAGCGCTGAACGAGCGGCCCGGCACCATCACAAGGAGTGAGCCATGATCC
Source organism: Aeromonas sp. ASNIH4 (assembly GCF_002934425.1). Taxonomy (NCBI): domain Bacteria; kingdom Pseudomonadati; phylum Pseudomonadota; class Gammaproteobacteria; order Aeromonadales; family Aeromonadaceae; genus Aeromonas; species Aeromonas sp. ASNIH4. The sequence continues at coordinate 26,782 of NZ_CP026217.1, forward strand.
GACATATCCTGCTGATCGCCTTCAAGCCGGGCACTCTGCCCGCACAGATAGACGCGGTGCGTGCCGCCTTTCTCGCCATCCCCCATCTGGTCAGCGGTGTGCTGGCGGTGGAGTGGGGGCGGGATGACAGCCCGGAGGGGCGGGCCGAGGGCTTTACCCACAGCGTGCTGATGACCTTTGCCGACGAAGCGGCCCGCCAGCGCTATCTGCCCCACCCGGATCACGATGCTCTCAAGGCCATCTTCCGCCCGGTGCTGGAACGTATCATAGTGCTGGATTACACCCTGCAGGCCGGCGATGCGGTCAGCATCTGACGGTGGCAACAACGACAAGGAGCGCCTCATGTGGTTAGCTGCAATACAGCTGGTATCGGGCCGTCGCTGGCAGGATAACCGGGAGCAGATTGCCGCCGAGTTGGCCCTGCTGCCGAGTGAACGGCCGCTGCTGGTGCTGCTGCCGGAGAATTTCGCCCTGTTTGGCGAGCGGCAGGGGTATCTGGACGGGGCCGAGACCATCGGTGAGGGCCCGATCCAGCAGCAGCTGGCCGAATGGGCTCGTGACTACGGCATCTGGCTGGTGGCGGGGGCCATGCCGACCACCATCGCCGGTTCCGATCATATCCACACCAGTACCCTGGTGTTCGACCCCAGCGGCGAGCGCAAGGGCCACTACCACAAGATCCACCTGTTCGATGTGGACGTGGCGGACAATCACGGCCGCTACCGGGAGTCGGAAACCTTCAGCCCTGGCGAGGAGCCTGTGCTGGTGGACTCCCCGTTTGGTCCCCTCGGCCTCTCGATCTGTTATGATCTGCGCTTTCCCGAGCTGTACCGCCGGCTGGCACGCGCCGGTGCCCGCGTGCTGCTGGTGCCTGCCGCCTTCACCGCCGTGACCGGCGAGGCGCACTGGGAGCCGCTGCTGCGGGCCCGCGCCATCGAGAACCAGTGTTACCTGGTGGCCGCCAACCAGGGCGGCACCCACGAGACGGGGCGCCAGACCTGGGGTCACAGCATGGTGATCGACCCCTGGGGTCGGGTGCTAGCCAGCCTGGACAGCGGGCGCGGCACCGTGCTGGCGCCGCTGGACCCCGGTCTTGTCGACGAACTGCAACGCACCATGCCGGTGCTGGGCCATGCCCGTCTGCTATGAATATGTGCAGGTTCGATTCGCCCTGTGGCGGGGGAGTCGGACGCTTGCAAACCCGATGGTGGGTTGGACGTCCGCTGACGTTTCGCCAAGCGAACCCATGGTCTGGGATTTAACCGTTACGACATCTCGCATCGAGAGTGGAGAGAAAGATTGAGTCTATTGAGCCAGGTTAGTGCCTCCCTGTTGGCCCCCCACGACCTCGACGAAGGGCGGCTGCAGCAGTTGCTCGGCAGCCTGATGAGCCATCAGGTGGAGTTCGGCGACCTCTATTTCCAGCGCAGCTGGCACGAGTCCTGGATGCTGGAAGACGGCATCGTCAAGGATGGCAGCTACAACATCGATCAGGGGGTCGGGGTGCGCGCCGTCAGCGGCGAGAAGACCGGTTTCGCCTACTCTGACGAGCTGAGCCTGCTGGCGCTGCAACAGTCGGTGACCGCCGCCCGTGGCATTGCGGCCGCCGGTGCGCAGGGCAAGGTGAAGGCGTGGGCTCGCACCGAAGCCAACCTGCTCTACCCGGCGCTGGATCCGCTGCAGACCCTCGACAAGCAGCAGAAGATCGCCCTGCTGGAGCAGATGGACAAGTTCGCCAGAAGTCTGGATCCCGCCATCAATCAGGTGATGGCCTCCATCAGCGGTGTCTATGAAGAGGTGCTGGTGGCCGCCACCGACGGCACCCTGGCCGCCGACGTGCGTCCGCTGGTGCGCCTCTCGGTGACCGTCATCGCCGAGAAGGGCGAGCGTCGCGAGCGCGGCAGTGCCGGTGGTGGTGGCCGCTTCGGCTACGACTACTTCCTCGAGCTGGACGGACTGGAGAGCCGGGCGTTTGGCTATGTGCGCGAAGCTGTGCGCCAGGCGCTGGTCAACCTCGACGCCATCGACGCCCCGGCCGGCACCATGCCGGTGGTGCTCGGGGCCGGCTGGCCCGGCGTGCTGCTGCACGAGGCGGTGGGCCACGGTCTGGAGGGGGATTTCAACCGCAAGGGCTCGTCTGCCTTTGCCGGCCGCATCGGCGAGCAGGTGGCCTCCAAGCACTGCACCATCGTCGATGATGGCACCCTGCCGGGTCGGCGCGGCTCCGTCTCCATCGATGACGAGGGGACGCCGGGCGGCTACAACGTGCTGATCGAGAACGGCATCCTCAAGGGCTATCTGCAGGACAAGCAGAATGCCCGTCTGATGGGCGTGCCGCTCACCGGCAATGGCCGCCGCGAATCCTACGCCGCCCTGCCGATGCCGCGCATGACCAACACCTACATGCTGGCGGGTCAGTATGATCCGGCCGAGATCATCGCCTCGGTGAAGAAGGGGATCTATGCCCCCAACTTCGGCGGCGGTCAGGTGGACATCACCTCCGGCAAGTTCGTCTTCTCCGCCTCCGAGGCCTACCTCATCGAGGATGGCAAGATCACCGCCCCCATCAAGGGGGCGACCCTGATCGGCAACGGCCCCGAGGCGATGAGCCAGGTATCCATGGTGGGCAAGGATCTCGCGCTGGATCGCGGGGTCGGGGTCTGTGGCAAGGAGGGGCAGAGCGTGCCGGTCGGTGTCGGCCAGCCCACCCTCAAGCTGGATCAGCTCACCGTGGGCGGCACCCAGTAAGGGAAGCGAGCGGTACTCCCGTGATCGCCAAACCCCGGCCAAGTGCCGGGGTTTTGCTATCCGGGGTCATGGGAAACAAAAAGCCCCGGCAAGTGCCGGGGCTGCAGATACGGGGCTCGGTCAGTTGACCGAAATGGCGCGGGCGTCGATGAAGAAGCGCGCGTTGCCTTGTTGATCGACCCTGATCTGGGCAACCAGACGATCGCTCTGCTTGTACTCCCACCGGCTCTTGATCCGGGTCAGAGCGGGGCTGGCGGCACCGACCACGTTCAGATATTCATGAAACAGGCTGTAGCTTCCAATCTCGGTCAGCATCTTTTCCATTTGCACATCTCCTGAAGTGAGTGGGTGTCCATCCATAAACCTACCAAGCACTCTCTGAATCGAATCTGTATGAAAAACACACTAACTCATTTATGTGTCAACAACATGATCAGGCGCAAGATCAGCGACGATTCCTGCGCTTTTATGACACCGTTTTCAGTCAGGGCTGGCGCGGGTCCGGCAATTGATCAAGAGCGCCGGATACGTGTGGCAACGCGGGGGCCGTTTGTGCCGCCGGCGCACCGTGGAACACCGGATCCTGCGCCACTTCCTTGATGCCGTTGATGCAGAACTGCATACCCATGCAAACCAGCAAGAAGCCCATGATCCGGGTCATGGCATCGATGCCGGTGGCGCCGAGGATCTTGCAGACCGGATCCGCCAGCTTGAGCACCCCCCAGCTGAGCAGGCTCATCAGGGCGAAGGCGGTGACCATGGCGACATAGATGGTGAAGCGGTTGTATTCGTCCGGCAGCTCGGCGATCTGGGCGGCGCCGCTGATCACCAGCGCCATGGTGCCCGGCCCGCACATGCTGGGCATGGTGAGCGGCACGAAGGCGATGCTCTGGTTGATGTCGACCCCGGCCGCCTGGCTCGGTGCCGGGAACAGCATGCGAAAGCCGATGAAGGCGATGATGAGACCGCCAGCCAGACGCAGGCCGGGAATGGAGATCCCGAACAGATCCAAGATGGAGGAGCCGATGAAGAAGCTGACGCAGAGGGTGCAGAACAGATAGATGGCGGCCAGGTTGATCTGGCGGCGCACGTGCTCGCGCGACATGCCCTTGCTCAGCCCCAGCAACAGGGTGGCCGTGGTGGGCGGGTTGACCATGGGCAGCAGCGCCAGCAAGGCGAGAAATACGACCTGAAAGAACATCATGAACCTCGGATGACTAGGGTGGAGGAGTGTCCCGGGCCGTCGATGGGCCCGAGAGGGAGGCTATCTTATGTCGGCCGGGCTGAACACCAGCCATATGAAAAAAGCCCTGCACTGGGCGGGGCTCGGAATGGTTCAGGCGGCCTGCGGCGCGCTCTGGCGCTGGCTGCGCTGCTGCAGCCAGAGCAGCAGGCCGAGCACGAAGCCGAGCGCAGCCAGGCTGACCACGTAGTGGGAGGGGGCCAGCACGTCCTCCTTCATCCAGAGCGTGACCAGCATGGGCGTCAGGCCGCCGAAGATGGCGTAGGCCACGTTGTAGGAGAACGACAGTCCGGAGAAGCGCACCACCGCCGGGAAGGCGTTGACCATGACGTAGGGCACGGCACCGACGATCCCCACCGAGAAACCGGCCAGCGCATAGAGCGGCACCAGCTGGCTGGTGTCGGTCGCCAGCCCGTGATAGAAGGCGTAGCTGGCGCCGGCCAGCAGCAATGAGCCCAGCATGAAGGTGGGGCCGCTGCCGAGGGCGTCGATCAGCCGGCCATAGACGATGCAGCCGAAGGTGAGCGCCAGAATGGCCAGCGAGTTGGCGGTCAGCGCATCGGCCGGGCTGATGCCGTGCACCTTCTGCAGGTAGGTGGGGGTCATCAGGATCACCACCACTATGCCGGCAGAGAGCAGCCAGGTGAGCAGCATGGAGACCACGACGCTGCTCTTGTGGCTGCGCAGCACCGTCTTGAGCGGCAGCTCTTCCGCCAGTGCCTTGTTGGCCTGCATCTCGGCAAAGACCGGGGTCTCGTGCAGCCAGCGGCGCAGGTACATGGCGACGATGCCGAATGCCCCGCCGAGCACGAAGGCCAGCCGCCAGCCCCAGTCACTCACCTCGCTCGGGCTCATGCCGCGGTTGATGGCGGTGGCCACCAGGGAGCCGAGCAGGATGCCGGCGGTCAACCCGGCGGTGAGGGTGCCGCAGGCGACACCGACCCGGCGGGCCGGCACGTGCTCTGCCACGAACACCCAGGCACCGGGCACTTCACCGCCGATGGCGGCTCCCTGCAGGATCCGCAACAGCAGCAACAGCAGGGGCGCGGCGATGCCGAGGGTGGCATAGGTGGGCAGCAGGCCGATCAGCAGGGTCGGCAGTGCCATCAGCAGTATGCTGAGGGTGAACATCCGCTTGCGACCGATGAGATCGCCGAAGTGGGCCATGATGATGCCGCCCAGCGGGCGGGCCAGATAGCCGGCGGCGAAGATGCCGAAGGTCTGGAACTGGCGCAGCCACTCGGGAATGTCGGCCGGGAAGAACAGCTCGCCGATCACCACGGCGAAGAAGACGAAGATGATAAAGTCGTAAAACTCGAGGGCTCCGCCGAGGGCGGCCAGGCTCAGGGTCTTGTAATCCTGTCGGTTGAGGGGACGGCTGTGGTCGTAAGCTGGTGTGACTGTCGTCATATCCTTATGTTTCCCATCGTTTTTTTAGTTATTGTTCCCCCATCCTTGCAGGGGACACGCTCATTACCGAGGGTATGCTTTTGCATCCCGTGATGTAAATCGCACAATTCGCAACACTGTCTTGCCGCTTTTTGGTGCAGTGAGACGGAGCGACACGCTCAAGCGCCGGGCTCCTCGCCCGGACGAATAATCGGGACGATGGCCGGCGCCTTGCCGGCTCCGACCTCAAGATAGCTGGAGAAATCATATGAAGACCAAGGTGCTGCTCTCCTGGAGCAGCGGCAAGGACAGCGCCTGGGCGCTGCACGCACTGCGGCAGGATCCGGCCATTGAGGTGGTGGGACTGTTCACCACCCTCAACCAGGCGTTCGAACGGGTGGCCATGCACGGGGTGCGCAAGCAGTTGCTGCTGGCGCAGGCCGAGTGCGTGGGCTTGCCGTTGACCACCATCGACCTGCCCTGGCCCTGCAGCAATGAAGACTACGCCCGCATCATGACCGACTTCATCGCAGAGGTGGTGGCGCAGGGGATCCGCCACATGGCGTTTGGCGATCTCTTCCTCGAGGATGTATGCGCCTATCGGGAGCGGCAGCTGGCGGGGACGGGGATCACGCCGCTGTTTCCGCTGTGGGGCAGCAAGACCGACGAGCTGGCTGGCGAGATGATGGCGGCAGGGCTCAGGGCCAGGATCAGCACTCTGGATCCGCGCAAACTGCCTGCCACTCTCGGCGGGCATGAGTTTGACGCGGCCTTGCTGGCGGCCCTGCCCGCCGGAGTGGACCCCTGCGGCGAGAACGGCGAGTTTCATACCCTGGCCTGGGACGGTCCCATGTTCCAGCGGCCGCTGGCCATCCGGGTGGGGGAGACGGTGGAGCGGGACGGCTTCGTCTTCACCGATCTGCTGCCCGCCACCGCCTAGTCGCGGTTGGACTCCCGCTCGCCCTTGTCGTCGTTGTAGCGCAGGGCGATCTCGTTGAACTGCTGGTGGATGCGGGCAAAGGCATCCGTGATGTCGGGATCGAAGTGATTGCCCCGCCCCGCCAGTATGATGGGAACCACCTCCTGGTGGGACATGGCGGCCTTGTAGCAGCGCTTGCTGATGAGGGCGTCGTATACGTCGGCCAGCGCCATCAAGCGGGCCGAGAGGGGGATCTCGTCACCGATCAGGCCATATGGGTAGCCGGTACCGTCCCACTTTTCGTGGTGGTAGCAGGCGATCTCCTTGGCCAGCCGCAGAAACTCCACCTCCACTCCCAGCGCCTCCTCGGCGTGGACGATGGCCTCCTTGCCGAGAATGGAGTGGTGCTTCATCTGGGCAAACTCGTCCGCATCCAGCTTGCCGGGCTTGAGCAGGATCCGATCCGGCACGCCGACCTTGCCGATGTCGTGCAGCGGGGCCGATTTGAACAGCAGATCGATGGTCTTGGGAGTCAGCTCGGCACGAAAGCGGGGGTGCTCGCAGAGGGTCTCCGCCAGCAGCCGCACATAGTGCTGGGTGCGCAGAATATGGTTGCCGGTCTCGTTGTCGCGGGTTTCGGCAAGCGAGGCGAGGGAGTGGATGGTGATGTTCTGGATCAGTTCGTTCTCCCGGGTGCGCCGCTCCACCTCTTGCTCCAGAAAGGCGTTCTGGTCGTGCAGCAGATCCCGCGCCGCTTTCAGCTCCAGGTGGTTTCTGACCCGGGCCAGCACGATGGCGGGGGTGATCGGTTTGTGGATGTAGTCGACGGCTCCCAGCGCCAGGCCGTGCGCCTCCGCACTCTCCTCCACCTTGGCGGTCAGGAAGATCACCGGGATCTCCCGCGCCTGCGGCATCTCCTGCAGCGCCTGCATCACCTGATAGCCGTCCATCTGGGGCATCACCACGTCGAGCAGGATCAGGTCCACCCGGGTGCCGGCCGAGAGGATCTCCAGCGCCCGCTGGCCGCTGATGGCGACCTTGACCCGGTAGTGGGGGCTGAGCAGGGCGCTGAGCAGGGAGAGATTCTCCGGTGTGTCATCGACCACCAGCAGGGTGGGTTTGGTATCGGGATCCAGCAAGTTGAGCATGATGGTGGCCTCACTCTTGGTTGAACAGATCGGGTCTGAGGGCCCGGACTTGTTGCAGATGTGCCAGGGCGTCGGCGAAGCGAAAACGGGTCATGGCATCGTGCATGGCCGGTGCCGCCTCGCCCAGCAGGGGGGCGAGCCTGGCCTGATTGCGCTGGAACAGGATGAAGGCTTCCGCATCGTCTTCCAGCAGCAGCCCGGTCAGCTGGTGCAGCAGGGGGGCCAGCTCGGCGGGGGTTGCCTCCGGCAAGCCGGGGGCGGCAGGGGCCGGCAGCAGTGTCAGCAGGCCGGCGGCCAGTTGTTGCTGCTGTTGCAGCCCCAGTTCGGCCAGCGGCAGCAGGCTGGTGGCATCGTCTCCCCGGGCGAGGGCGCTCTCCAGCCGGGCCGAGACCTCCTGCAGCGACCCGGCCCCCAGGGTTGCGGCTATGCCCTTGAGGGTATGGGCCTGTCGATGCGCTTCTTCCCGGTCATTCGCCTGCAAGGCGGCCAGCAGGCTTTCCATCGGCTGGCTCCCCTGGCGGGCGAAACGTTGCAGCAGATCCCGATACCACTCCCAGTTGTGCATCAAGCGTTGCAGGGCGGTTTCGGCGTTGAGGCCGAGCGCCCGCAGCTGTGGCAGCAAGGCGGTGGCGGGGGATGCGCGCGAGGCAGTGAGTCTGCTGCTGACCTCGCGGCTGAAGGAGGTGGCCCAGCGCTGCAGGGCCGCATACAGCCTGTCGGGGTCGATGGGCTTGGCGATGTGATCGTCCATCCCGGCAGCGAGGCAGCGTTCGCGATCACCGGCCATGACGTTGGCCGTCATCGCCAGGATCGGGGTGTGTTGTCCGACGTCTTCCCGCTCGCGCAATAACCGGGTGGCGGCCAGGCCATCCATCACCGGCATCTGCATGTCCATCAGGATCAGGTCGTAGTGGGTCTGGGCCACCATCTCCAGCGCGATGGCGCCATTACCGGCGATGCTGACATCGGCGCCGACCGCCCGCAGCAGCTCCAGCGCCACCTGCTGGTTGAGCTCGTTGTCTTCCGCCAGCAGGATCCTGAGCCCGTCGAAGCGGTAGTGATGGGTAGCCTGGGGTGGTTTGAAGGTGAGGGGGCTTGCTTGCTGGCCGAACAGGCCGATGACGGTATCAAACAGCACGGAGGCGCATACCGGCTTGACCAGCACCCGATCAAAGCCGGCGGTATCGGCCTGGCGAAAGACCTCCTCCCGTCCGTAGCCGGTCACCATGACCCGGTAGGGACGCTGGCCCATGCCGCGGGCGATGAGGCGGCGACCGGTCTCGATGCCATCCAGCCCCGGCATGTGCCAGTCCAGCAATACCACTTCGTAGGGCTGCCCCTCCTGCTCGGCACCGGCGATCATCTGCAGTGCCTGCTGGCCCGATTCGGCGGTGTCCACCACAAAGCTCATGCTGCGCAGCAGGGCGGCCATGATGGTGCGGGCGCTGGCACTGTCGTCGGCCACCAGCATGCGGCGCCCGCGCAGATCCAGGCTCGGCAGATAGCGGGATCTGCGTCTGCCCCGGCCGAGTCGGGCGGTAAACCAGAAGGTGCTGCCCTGGCCCGGTTCGCTCTGTACCCCCACCTCGCCGCCCATCAGCTCCGCCAGCTTGCGGGAGATGGCGAGGCCGAGGCCGGTGCCGCCGTACTTGCGGGTGGTGGAGCTGTCCGCCTGCTGGAATGACTGGAACAGCCGCTGCTGCTGCTCCTGGCTCATGCCGATCCCGGTGTCCTGTACCGAGCAGTGCAGCAACACCTCCTGGGATTGTTTCTCCAGGCAGCTGACCTTGACCAGGATCTCCCCCTGCTCGGTGAACTTGACCGCGTTGTTGGCGTAGTTGATCAGGATCTGGCCGAGGCGAAGGGGGTCGCCATAGAGCAGGGTATCGAGCTGGTGATCGACCTCGAACAGCAGCTCTATGCCCTTGGCCTCTGCCTTTTCACCCACCAGGGTGGCCAGATTCTCCAGCACATGGTCGAGATCGAACTCGATCCGCTCCAGATCCAGTTTGCCGGCCTCGATCTTGGAGAAGTCGAGGATGTCGTTGATGATGCCGAGCAGATGCTGGGCCGAACGCTGGATCTTGCTGACGTAGTCGAACTGCTGCGGATCGAGCCGGGTCTGCAGGGCGAGATGGGACATGCCGAGGATGGCGTTCATGGGGGTGCGGATCTCGTGGCTCATGTTGGCGAGAAAATCGCTCTTGGCCCGGGTCGCGCCCTCCGCCAGCTCATAGGCGACTTCCAGCTCCTGGTTCTTGGCCTGCATCACCGCAAACAGCTCGTCCCGGGTCGGTTCGGCGAACTGCTGCTGCATCTGTTGCAGCAGCGGTTCATCAGGCCAGCGGGGCAGGCGGTAGACCAGGGCGATGGCGTTGTCCGCGTGGGCTACCAGCCGGATGCCACGTGAATGGCGGCCGTCCGGCTCGGGGGCAATAGGGGCATCAGCCGAGAGCGAGAGCCACAACTCCTGCGCGTGTGGCTCCAGCCACACCTGCAGTTGCAGCGGCTCAGCGTTCGCCACCAGTTGGCGTACCAGCTCGGAGGTAGCGCCTGCCAGCGGTGCCACGAAGGTGGGGCTTCTGTCGAGGCAGGTGAGTACCTGGATCACCTTGCGCCGGGCGGTGAGTGCCGCCGCCGGGCCTGACAGCAGGGTTTCGCCGATCAGTTGCCGCATCTAGTTTTCCTCCCCTGCCTGCACCCGCAGCACGATGCAGCTGGCGTCGTCGGTGCTGCGGCCACTGTGGGCGATCACCTGGCGTGCCAGCTGGGCGGGTTCGGCGGTCAGATCCAGCGCACCGTCGCGCAGGTTGAGGGATTCGCTGATACCGTCCGAATAGAGCATCACCACGTCCCCCGCGACGAGTGGCTGGCGCTGCAGCAAGGGGGTGGGAAAGCGCTCTCCCAGCACCCCATCGCGGGAGATGCCGCGCCAGGGCTCGCGGCCACGCAGGCAGATGCGGGTATTGCCGATGCCGGCATAGCTCAGCTCACCTTGCTCGCCGTTGACCAGGGCCACGCCGGCGGCGGCGCCCCGGGTACCGATGCAGTGCTGGTGCAGCAGTTGCAACAGGCGGGCCGGTTCCTGCTCGTGAGTTTGCTGCAGTGCCGCCTCCAGCACCTGTACCAGCTTGTTGGCCGAGGCGCCGTGGCCGCTCACGTCGATCAGGATCAGCGATACCCCCTCCGGCCCCGGCCGGATGAAGGCCAGATCACCGGAGACTCGTTCCGGATAGCAGGGGCGGTTCTCGCTGGCCCATGCCAGTTGCAGGCCGGCGTGCAGCTGGCCGGCACAGGCGAGGGGGGGGATTTGCCTGGATACCAGAGGGGCCGCGCCGAGCCACTTGCGGGCCTGCACCAGAGTCCCCCCTTCCGGCGGGGTACTGATGGTGAGCTCTGACATCATGCGGCGCACGCCGGGCAGGCCCAGGCCCAGGGTGCCCGAGGTGCTGTAGTGATCCTGCATGGCCTGATGCACGTCCCCAATGCCGGGGCCCTGATCGCGGGCGACGATGTCGATGCAGGGGCGCCCTCTGGGATGGTGGAGGGTGAGGGTGATCTCCCCCCGTTCGGCGTATTTCAGGATGTTGCTGCCAAGCTCGGAGACCACGGTGGAGAGCATGGCACGGTCCACCTCGGACAGGTTGGCGATGAAGGGGAGGCGGCGTACCGCCATCACCGTCAGGTGCAGGTCGATGTCGTGGCGCAGCGGGTAGCTGGCCTCTTGAACGCTCTGTTCCAACTGCATGCTGCGCTACTCCTCATCCTTGAGCGTCGTGCGAACATGGGCGAAGGCATCGTCCATGTCGAGAAAGCAGCGCAGCGGCCCGGGCTCGGCATCGGCCAGCGCCAGGAAGGCGGCGATCCCTGCATTGAGCCCGACCAGCAGGCAGACGGCACCGAGCAGGCGGCACACTTCGGCCAGTTTGCGCACCTGCCTGAATTCGTGGTGATCGAGCAGCATGACCCCGGAGAAGTCGAGCAGTACCGCGTGCTGGCGGCCCAGCATCAGCCGCTGGGAGAGGGCCTGCATCAGTTGCTGCATGCCCTCGTCACCGAGGTCGGGGCGCATGCTGACCACGATGCAGTCGGCCACGTCGGCGATGCCCAGATCATTGTTGAGCAGCATGCATCTCTCCTAGAGGGTGGATCCGACCCGCTTGAGGGCGATCTCGAAGGCATCCCGCAGGGTCGCCGTGGTACGGATGTCGCCGACAGAGACCCCCAACTCCACCATGGTGCGGGCGATGGCCGGCGAGACGCCGGAGATGATGGCCTCGCACCCCATGAACTGGGTTGCCTTGGTGATCTTGATCAGCTGGTTGGCGACGCCGGTATCCACGGTGGCGACCCCGGCGATGTCCAGCACGAAGACCCGAGCCCGGGTCTCGGCAATCTTGGTGAGCGACTTGTTCATCACGTCGGCGGTGCGCATGGAATCGATGATCCCCACCAGCGGCAGCAGCAGGATCCCGTCCCAGATGGGGGTGACCGGGGTCGACATCTCCTGTAGCGACTTGTGCAGCTCCTCACGCACTCTGGCGGCCTCTTCGGCCTCCTCCATGGCGCGCTTGAGCTGGCGATGCTGCGCCACCTGGGCCGTGATATCGGTGGCAAACTTGACGATCTTGCTGGGTTTGCCGGTGAGATCCAGCACCGGGTTGTAGGAGCCCTGGATCCAGATCTCTTCACCCTGTTTGCCGAGCCGGCAGAACTCTCCCGCCAGGAATTCACCCCGGCGCAGGGTTTCCCAGAAGCTGCGATAGTCGGCCGACTGGGCGTAGTCAGGATCGACCAGCAGCCGGTGGTGCTGGCCCTTCAGCTCCTCCAGCTGATAGCCCACCGTCTCCAGGAAGCGGGCATTGGCATCGAGGATGATGCCATCCAGTGAAAACTCCACCTTGCCCATGACCCGGCTCAGAGCGTTGAGCTGCCCCTCGAAGTTGGCGTTCAGCTGCTTCTGCTCGGTCAGATCCATGGTGTATTCGATGACCTGGATCAGCGCGCCCTGTTCATCTAGCTGGGGGCTGCAACTGCCTCGCAGCCAGATGTCCCGTCCCTGCCGATCTAGCCGGTGAAACTCCCCCTCCTGTGCCTGCCCCGCCCGCAGCGCCTGCCAACGGGTGACCTCGTCGGCGGATTCTTCCGCCTCAGCGGGGAGCAGCATGCTGTAGTGCTGACCCTTGAGCTCGGCCAGCTGATATCCCATGATGGCGAGAAAACGGGGGTTGGCATCCAGAATCAAGCCATCTGGCGCGAGCTCGAGCCGTGCCATCAGCTGGTCGACGGCCTCCAGTCTGGCCTGGGGTGAAGCGGGAGTGACTGTGTTCGAATGGGCAGCTGCGGTGTGCACGTCCATGGCATCTCCAATAAATGGTGCAATTGATTTGAATGTCATTAGAAGGCGTACAGCAGTTATAGCCCACCGGGGCGAGAGCGGGGGACAAGAAGTGCCGAAAGAGCCTGCTGGTGGGTGGGCCTTGGGCCTGGGGCGTTCGTCATGAAGCTCTTGTATCGCGACTACCCGCAAGGCGCGCTCACCGCCCTCCACTGTCACGGCGGCTCACAGTTTTGCTATCTGCATCGGGGGGGCGGCGTGATCAGCAGTGAGGCGGCAGGCGTGCTGCTGGTGGCGGGCCAGCTCTGCCTGATCCCGGCCGGGCTGGCCCATGAGTTCAGGGTGCTGCGTCACTCCCGGCTCAGTCTGATCTATCTGGATGACCTGGATGGGGGGAGCGAACTGACGACCCGTCAGGTGAGCCCGCTGCTGGCCGGCCTGTTCGAGCGGCTGGCGGACATGGCGGAGTCGGGGCTCAGGGATGCCTATCTGACGGTATTGGTGGCCGAGCTGCGACAGGCGCCGGTGGTGGCTGGATTCATGCTGAGCGCGGCGCTGGACGTGCGGCTGCTGCGGGTGCTGGAGCGGGTCTGCCGGCACCCTTCCATCGAATACGGGTTGGCGGAGCTGGCTGCCGATTCAGGTGCCTCGGTGCGCACCCTCAACCGGCTGTTCAGCCAGCAGCTGGGCTGCAGCTTTCGGCAATGGCGGCAACAGGTGGTGATGGGACGGGCCCGCCAGTTGCAGCAACAGGGCCAGCCGCTGTCGCGGATAGCCCTCGAACTGGGTTACGGGGATTTCAGCGCCTTTTCTCACGCCTTCAATCGCTTCTTGCGGGAGCCGGCGGGGCCGTGAGGCGGGAGCCGAGATCCCGGTCGGTTGGCTCCCCCGCCAGCAGGCAGGTCAGCTCATCGGTGTGGCTCAGGCGTTCGCCCTGAAAGGTGAACAGGGCGCTTACCTTGCACTCGATCTGGGCGCCGTCGTGACGCCAGGCCCGCACCCGATGCTGGGAGTGGACCCGGTTTCCCTCGGCCAGCAGCGAGACAAAGCGGATCTCGCAGCGGGCCAGGCTTTGGCGCAGGGCCAGCAGGTGTTGCTCGAAGGCGGCGCGATCCAGCCGCTGGTCATCCACCAGCTGGACATAGTCCGGGCAGAACCAGTGATCGAGTTCGGCCGAGGTGAAATCGGGGTCGCAGATGACCCGGTTGAGGCAGTCTTGCAGCCGTTGCTTGTAATCCATGATGGGCTCCTGAGTGGATGGGAGTGGCCAGTATGGGGCGCAGCGTCGGCTCCGGCCTTGGTGCTCACGCCATGCTGTTTGGCGATTGCGCCAAGATGGGGGCTTGCCGTGGTGATGCGTGTCATTTGACCCTGTTTTGTGGCGGGTTTCACGGTTTCCGGTGCCGGCATGGGGCAGGATCGGCCCCCTGTTTCCTTCATGTCACGAGCCGTATCATGTCCTTATCTCCCCGTTTTGCCCTGCTTGCCTCCCTGGTCGCCGCCAGCCTGACCCTACCCGCCGTGGCGGTCGAAGCCCCGGCCAGCCCCGCCGGTGTCACTGCAGTGACCCTGGCCCAGCAGGCCCCTATTCACTGGGTGTCGGTGACGCAGATTGCCAAGAGCCTGGATGGGTTGCCGCCGATGGCGGTAGGTTTCGACATCGACGACACCCTGCTCTTCTCCAGCCCGGGGTTCTATCGCGGCAAGCAGGAGTTTTCTCCCAATGACGAGAGCTACCTGAAGAACCCGGCCTTCTGGGAGAAGATGAACAACGGCTGGGACGCGTTCAGCGTGCCGAAAGAGGTGGGCGAGGCGCTCATCGCCATGCACCTTGAGCGCGGCGATCACATCTACTTCGTCACCGGCCGTTCGGCCACCAAGACCGAGACCGTGAGCCAGACCCTGCAGCAGACCATGAATATTCCGGCCGACCAGCTCAACCCGGTGATCTTCGCCGGCGATCAGCCGGGCCAGAACACCAAGGTGCAGTGGCTCAAGGAGAAGCAGATGAAGATCTTCTACGGCGATGCCGATGGCGACATCAAGGCGGCGCAGGAGCTCGGCATTCGCGGCATCCGGCTGCTGCGCTCGGCCAACTCCACCTACCGGCCGCTGCCGCTGGCTGGCGCATTGGGGGAGGAGGTGATCGTCAACTCCCAGTACTGACGTTCACCCATGAATGGAAAAAGGGCCGGATCCTGTCAGGATCCGGCCCTTATTTTGGGTTCATCGCGGCTTTCCGGGGAAGGCCGCCTTGATTTTCAGAAAAAAGTATTCTGAGTCCCTAAATCCATATGCCATACGCTTTATCACTTTGATCTTGTTGTTCACCCCTTCCAGCACACTCGTGTGCATCGGGTAGTTTGCACTCGCCAGGATCCCCCGCATATATTTCGATAAATTTCGACCAAATCGTTGCAGCGGCGCTAGCCCGCTTTCCTTCACCTGCCGCATCCAGCTCCGCCATCGTCGCCATCCTTCCCACACGCTCGGCGCATACCAGATGCCCTTCAACCCCTCTTTCAGCACGTACACCATCGCCAGCGGTTGATTCGCCGCCAACAGCTCCTGCAACTTCACATCCTGTTTTTCACTCAACTTCGCCCGATTACGTAGCAGCAACCAACGCGCACTTTTGACCACTTTTCGCGCCGGTTTATCGCTTTTCAGTGCATTCGCCTGCTCCACTCGCACCCGGTCCACCACCTCTCGGCCATAGCGAGCCACCACGTGGAACAGGTCGTAGACCACCTCCGCCTGCGGGCAGTGTTGCTTCACCTCCAGGTCGAACGCCGTGTTCATGTCCATCGCCACCGCTTCAATCTGCTGGCATCGCTCGCCGAGCTGCTCGAAGAAGGGACGGATAGCGGCCCGGCTGTTGCCGTGCCCCACCCACAGGACGCGGGTTCGCTCGGCATCCATGATCACGGTGGCATAGCGGTGTCCCTTGTGCAGGGCAAACTCATCCATCACCAGCCGCCGCACCTCCCCAAGTTCGATGGTGCCCACACTGGTCTGCAAACGGCGCTTGTCGATCTCCTTGATGGTGTGCCAACCGACCCCGGTGAGCTGGCTGACATGGCGGATGGGGAGGTACTGAACGAGCGCTTCAATCCAGCACTGCATGCGCCGGGTGAGGCGGGAGCCAGAGGGGAGCCAGTCGATATGTTCACTGACGCGACCACAGCGCAGACAGTCGACGCGGCGAACAGGCAGTTGTAACCAGACTTGTCGGTCAAATAGGTCTCGCTCACGCACCCGGCGGATACGTTGGTCGTGGATCAATGGCGTGGGTTGCAGGCATCGGCGACAACGGGGCAAGAAGTCGGCGCGAGGCTCAAGGGTAAACAGGGTGTGATGGTTGGCAGAAAGCGCTTGGGCGATGACGGTATAACCTGGCCAGAAGGAGGCAATATCAATATGATGCACGGCGACAGCAGGGTGATGGTGGTGGTGTGTTTGGAGACAGCCAGTTTACCAGCACCCTGTCTGTCAACTTCCACTTCCCCAAGATCCCGCGAAGAACCTTATTTTGGGCGTCTAGCGGGCGGCGAAGGTATTGCAGCTGGCGGGCTTGCCGCTGTCGAAGCCGCGCTTGAACCAGGCGTAGCGCTGGGCCGAACTGCCGTGGGTGAAGCTGTCCGGGATCACCCGGCCCTGGCTCTGCTGCTGCAGACGGTCGTCGCCGATGGCCTGGGCGGCGTTGAGCGCCTCTTCCAGATCGCCATGCTCCAGCACTTGCTCCCGCTCCATGTAGTGGCCCCAGACGCCGGCAAAGCAGTCAGCTTGCAACTCGAGTTTGACCGACAGCTTGTTCTGATCGGCCCGGCTCAATCCCTGCTGCTGTTCACGCATCTTGCGCTCGATGCCGAGCAGGTTCTGCACGTGGTGGCCCACCTCGTGTGCCACCACGTAGCCCTGGGCGAAGTCGCCGTCGGCCCCCAGCTTGTCGCGCATCTCCTGATAGAAAGAGAGATCGATGTAGACGGTGCGATCCGCCGGGCAGTAGAAGGGGCCCATCACCGACTGGCCCTGGCCGCAGCCGGTACGGGTTGCGCCGCGATAGAGCACCAGTTTGGGGGCCTGATAGCGGCTGCCACTCTGCTGGAAGATTTCGCCCCAGGCATCCTCGGTGGAGGCGAGCATCACCGAGGTGAACCTGGCGAGGGGATCCTTGGCCGGCTGAGACATCTCCTGACGCTGGGGCTGGCTCTGGGTGGTCGGCTCGCTGAGCAGGGGGGAGAGGTCCACCCCGTAGTAGCCGGCCACCATGACCACCACCAGCAGGATCAGACGCCCCTTGCCGCCGATGGGGATGCCGCCCCCGCCGCCCTGCTGGCGCCTGTCTTCCACATTGTTGCTCTCACGGCGATCTTGCCAGCGCATATGCTTGCTCCCCTGCTGTCCGGTGGCAGTAATGATAATGGCTGGCGGGGTGGCTTGCCTAACGGGGGCAGGCCGGCGACCGGGTCGCCGGCGGTGGTCGCTGGCGTTTATTCAGCCCAGGGCATCTCGGGCAGGGAGTCCAGAAACTGGGCGTAACGCTCGAGGTTGAAGGGGCCCTGATCCGCTTCCATCGCCATCAGCTCGGCCCCCAGGGCACAGGCGATATATTGCAGGGCCTCTTCCCGGGGGGTGCCCTTCATCACCAGTCGCATCAGGGTCGCCTTGACCTGCAGCGGGTGGCCGTCGCTCAGCTGGTTGTCGACCATCTCCAGCAGGGTTTGTTCGTCGAAGAACTCGGTGGGTTCGCTCATATGCTGTGCCTCGTCATGTCATAAAGGATGCCAGTATAGCGAGATAGCTATTAACGCATTGAAATATTTCGATAAAAACATTTCGGTAGGGGCGGTTTTTGTTACCCATAATTAATGTGGGTTTGCTGTCGGCAAACAACAACCATCATAAAATCGCATGGACGGATATCAATATGCCCACCATAGACTCGCTGTTATCCAAGCCCCAGAACCTGCCCAACGTGCCGGAAGTCATGCGCGAACTGGTGCAGACCTTCAACGAGAAAGAGCCGGATATCCTGCTGATTGCCAAGAAGATCAACAAGGATCCGGTGATCTCCGCCAAGCTGCTGCGGCTGGCCAACTCCGCCAAGTTTGGCGGCAGTCGCCAGGTCGCCACCGTCAACGAGGCCGTGGTACGGCTCGGGGTCGACGTGGTGCGCAACATGGTGCTCGCCTGCGGCCTGACCGGTTCCATCAATGCGGTGCCCGGCATCGATCTCAAGCATTTCTGGGGCAAGGTATTCGACGTGGCCGAACTGGCCAGACGGCTGGCCAAGCTCAAGGGCATGAAGGGAGAGGAGGTGTTCACCTGCGCCCTGCTCTACGACATGGGGCGGCTCATCATGCACGTGGGGCTGCCGGAGAACATGGTGAACCACATCAAGGATCTGGAGCCCAGCAAGGGGCGCGCCAAGGCCGAGGAGCTGGTGGTCGGCTTCAACTATGCCCAGACCGGGGCCGAGATGGCCAGACGCTGGCAATTCCCCCTGAGCATCTGCCATGCGGTGGAGTATCACTACAACCCCTTGCTGGCCAAGGAGTTCTCTGTCGAGGCCGCCCTCATCCATCTGGCCATCGCCCTGGCGGCGCAGTCTGACGTGGGGGACGAGGCACCGCCCGAGTGGCCCGCCCAGGTAGCCGAGCGGCTCGGTCTCTCCTGGTCCGACTGCGCGGCAGTGTTCGTGGCGCTGCGCGAGCAGGGCAATGGTTACGCCGGACTGCTGGCGGCCTGACGCGGCTGATTTCATTGACCGGGGCCGCACTGCGGCCCTTTTTCATGGTGACAGCCTTGCCAATAGCCGGTGGCGGGGGCAGTCTTGGGGCCTGTCTCTTCTATGCGAGCCCTTGTCATGATCCTCTCCGAGCGCCTGGAACTGCGCGAACTGACCGTTGCCGATGCTCCCTTCATTATCGAACTGCTCAACGACCCCGACTTTCACCGCTACATCGGCGATCGGGGCATCCGCACTCTGCAGGATGCCGAAAACTACATCCAGCAGGGGCCGGCGGTCAGCTATGCCCGCCACGGTCACGGCCTCTATCTGGTGGCCCGGCGCAGCGACGGTGCCAAGCTCGGCATCTGCGGGTTGATCAAGCGCGATACCCTGCCTTGTGAAGACATAGGCTACGCCTTCCTGCCCGCCTATCGCGGTCAGGGTTATGGCATTGAAGCGGCGCAGGCAGCGCTGCAGGATGGTCGGGAGCGGCTCGGCATCAAGCGGGTCGTCGCCATCGTCACCCCGGGCAATGAGCGTTCGGTGGCGCTGCTGGCCAAGCTGGGGCTGGTGCAGAGCAGGCTGGTCAAGCTGGCCGAGGATGCGGATGAGTGTCTGCTGCTGGAGGCGCAAGGTGCGCAGGCCTGCCGGGTCTGAGAGTATGGGGCTTGCCGACCAAGAGTGCGGATGCTGGCTAGGTGATGCCGGAAAAATTTGCGGGAGTGAGACAAAGAGGCCGCCGTGAGTTGCGGCCTGTCTGCATCGGGCGCTGCCGTTGGGCAGGCAGGATCAGTTGAGGTCTTCGATGGAGAACTCGCCAGCGATGCCGTCACAGGAGATGGCAAAACCGCCGCTGAAGCGGGTACTGAACTGGATCAGGAACCCGTCGTCATCGTGCTCTTGCACGGGCAGGTTGATGGGTTTGCTGCGACGCAGGGGCTTGTGTGTTTGTACTGCTTTCATCATGGTATTTCTCTATATCAATTAGGTTTTTGCTCCTTGTATTGGCAAATGTCAGGTCAATGGGCGCGGTCGATTGGGTGAACGACAAGCGCGCAGGAATACCCAGCCCGGTTCAGGGGCGTCTGCACTTTCAAGGAATGCGCCAAGGACCACGCGGATGCATGATGCTACTTGGGAGTGGGCAGATCGGGTCTGCACCGTGAGAGCCGGGCAACGCAGGCAGACAGCCTGACGGTTCTCAAGGCGAGTAAATCAGAAGAAGGTTATGCGGATACTGGCAGGATTCATCGTGAGGTGAAGCATTGCAGGGCAAACATAAACAGGGCTGATTAACTAGCCGACGCGCATTCTGGCCTCGACATGCGTAAAAAGCAAACAATTATTTGCAGTTTTTCCTTGAGGGCCGTCAGTCGGCCGCAAAAAGGGCTCCCGAGGGAGCCCTTTTTTCAGGTTCTTCGCGGGATCTTGGGGAAGTGGAAGTTGACAGACAGGGTGCTGGTAAACTGGCTGTCTCCAAACACACCACCACCATCACCCTGCTGTCGCCGTGCATCATATTGATATTGCCTCCTTCTGGCCAGGTTATACCGTCATCGCCCAAGCGCTTTCTGCCAACCATCACACCCTGTTTACCCTTGAGCCTCGCGCCGACTTCTTGCCCCGTTGTCGCCGATGCCTGCAACCCACGCCATTGATCCACGACCAACGTATCCGCCGGGTGCGTGAGCGAGACCTATTTGACCGACAAGTCTGGTTACAACTGCCTGTTCGCCGCGTCGACTGTCTGCGCTGTGGTCGCGTCAGTGAACATATCGACTGGCTCCCCTCTGGCTCCCGCCTCACCCGGCGCATGCAGTGCTGGATTGAAGCGCTCGTTCAGTACCTCCCCATCCGCCATGTCAGCCAGCTCACCGGGGTCGGTTGGCACACCATCAAGGAGATCGACAAGCGCCGTTTGCAGACCAGTGTGGGCACCATCGAACTTGGGGAGGTGCGGCGGCTGGTGATGGATGAGTTTGCCCTGCACAAGGGACACCGCTATGCCACCGTGATCATGGATGCCGAGCGAACCCGCGTCCTGTGGGTGGGGCACGGCAACAGCCGGGCCGCTATCCGTCCCTTCTTCGAGCAGCTCGGCGAGCGATGCCAGCAGATTGAAGCGGTGGCGATGGACATGAACACGGCGTTCGACCTGGAGGTGAAGCAACACTGCCCGCAGGCGGAGGTGGTCTACGACCTGTTCCACGTGGTGGCTCGCTATGGCCGAGAGGTGGTGGACCGGGTGCGAGTGGAGCAGGCGAATGCACTGAAAAGCGATAAACCGGCGCGAAAAGTGGTCAAAAGTGCGCGTTGGTTGCTGCTACGTAATCGGGCGAAGTTGAGTGAAAAACAGGATGTGAAGTTGCAGGAGCTGTTGGCGGCGAATCAACCGCTGGCGATGGTGTACGTGCTGAAAGAGGGGTTGAAGGGCATCTGGTATGCGCCGAGCGTGTGGGAAGGATGGCGACGATGGCGGAGCTGGATGCGGCAGGTGAAGGAAAGCGGGCTAGCGCCGCTGCAACGATTTGGTCGAAATTTATCGAAATATATGCGGGGGATCCTGGCGAGTGCAAACTACCCGATGCACACGAGTGTGCTGGAAGGGGTGAACAACAAGATCAAAGTGATAAAGCGTATGGCATATGGATTTAGGGACTCAGAATACTTTTTTCTGAAAATCAAGGCGGCCTTCCCCGGAAAGCCGCGATGAACCTTTTTTCATCACCAGATAACGTCAGCCGGCGACTCAGTAGTGGCCGCTGGCCTTCTTGGCGGCGGTGATCATCGGGGTGATGGTCATGCCCTGTACCACGATGGAGAACATCACCACCGAGTAGGTCATCACCAGGATCACTTCCCGCAGATCGACGCCGTACTCCGGCAGCATCATGACGCCGGAGGGGAGCGCCAGCGCCATGGCCATGGCCAGGCCGCCGCGCAGACCGCCCCAGGTGAGGATCCGCACCGAGAACTTGTTGTAGCTGCGATAGCGGCGGAAGGCCATGTAGGGCAACGACACGCTGATGAAGCGGGCGGCGAGGCAGAGCGGCACCGCGATGACCAGCAGGATCCAGTCACGCCAGGCCAGATCCAGCAGCACCAGCGCCAGACCGATCAGCAGGAACAGCAGGGCGTTGAGGAACTGGTCCATCAACTCCCAGAAGTGATCCAAGTGATGGCTGCTCTGCTCGGAGAAGCCGGAATGACGGGTCCAGTTGCCGATCATGATGCCGGTCACCACCATGGCCAGAGCGCCGGAGACACCGATCATGTTGGCGAAGGCGAAGCCGGCGGTGGGGATGCAGAGGGTCAGCAGCAGCTCCAGCGAACCGTCGTCGGTGGCGCTGATCATCACGTGGGCGATGAGACCCAGCACGGCGCCGAACAGGATGCCGCCGAGGGCCTCATGCAGGAACAGGCCGGCCACGCTGCCGAAGGTGGGCTCGACACCGCCGAACGCCACGGCGAACACGGTGGCGAAGATCACCAGACCGACACCGTCGTTGAACAGCGATTCCCCTTCGATCTGGATGGCGATTTGGGGCGGCGCCTTCATCTTCTTGACGATGGCCAGTACGGCGATGGGGTCGGTGGGGGAGATCAGGGCACCGAACAGCATGCAATAGACCAGCGGCAGCTCCCAGCCCAGCAGCTTGGCGATGAACCAGAAGCCGTAGCCGACCATGAAGGTGGAGAGCAGGGTCGCCACGATGGAGAGAATGGTGATCTCCCACTTCTGGCTGCGCAGGGCTTTCAGATTGATCCCGAGACCGCCGGCGAACAGCAGGAAGCCCAGGATCCCCTTCAGCAGGAAATTCTGGAAGTCGATGCTCTCCATGGTCTTGACGGCCAGGGGTTCCAGATTGAACCAGCCCAGCTTACCGAACAGCACCAGCAGCGCGGAGATCAGCATGGAGCCCGCGGTGATGGCGATGGTGGTCTGGATCTTCACAACATACTGATTGGCAAAGGCGATAAAGATCGCCAACGCTGCCAGGAAGCAGAGTGTGTAGTAGACGCTCATAGTTATTTTTCTCTTTAGTAAACAGCAAGCACGTGTCCGGATTGAGGACGGGCATAGGGTACTCTTGGGTCACATGTTACTCATTACCCATTTATGAGTATATAGGTCACTGATATAGACAGATAGACGGCTAGATTTCCATTTGATTTGTTTGCTGTTAGGATGCTGTTTACGCAGTTGCATGGATGTAAGAGGAACGAGCGGTGTCGAACAAAAAGTCGGATGTGACAAACAAACTGGAAGCCTGTCTCAAGGAGCGGATCCTGATCATCGATGGCGCCATGGGCACCATGATCCAGGGCTACAAGCTCGGTGAGGCCGATTATCGCGGCGCGCGCTTCGCCGACTGGCACACCGACATCAAGGGCAACAATGACCTGCTGGTGCTGACCCGTCCCGCCGTGATTCGCGAGATCCACGAGCAGTACTGCGCCGCCGGCGCCGACATCCTCGAGACCAACACCTTCAACGCCACCCGCATCGCCATGGCCGACTACGAGATGGAAGAGTTCTCGGCCGAGATCAACCGCGAGGCTGCCCGGCTGGCACGCGCGGTGGCTGACGAGTGGACGGCAAAAGATCCCGCCAAGCCGCGCTTCGTGGCAGGGGTCCTGGGTCCCACCAACCGCACCGCCTCCATCTCGCCGGACGTGAACGATCCCGGCAAGCGCAACGTCACCTATGACCAGCTGGTGGCCGCCTACACCGAATCGACCCACGCCCTGATCGAGGGCGGCGCCGACATCATCCTGATCGAGACCATCTTCGATACCCTCAACGCCAAGGCGGCCGCCTTCGCGGTGGAAGGGGTGTTCGAGGCGCTGGGCTACAGCCTGCCGGTGATGATCTCCGGCACCATCACGGATGCCTCGGGCCGTACCCTCTCCGGCCAGACCACCGAAGCCTTCTACCACTCGCTGCGCCACGTCAAACCGGTCTCGTTCGGTCTCAACTGTGCGCTGGGGCCGGACGAGCTGCGCCAGTACGTGGAGGAGCTGTCGCGCATCAGCGAGACCCATGTCAGCGCCCACCCCAACGCCGGGTTACCCAATGCGTTCGGTGAGTACGACCTCGATGCCGTCGAGATGGCCGAGCATATCCGCGAGTGGGCTGCGAGCGGCTTTCTCAACCTGGTGGGCGGCTGCTGTGGCACCACCCCGACCCATATTCGCGCCATGGCGGACGCCGTGGTGGGCATCAAGCCGCGCGCCCTGCCCGAGCTGCCGGTAGCCTGCCGCCTGTCGGGCCTCGAGCCCCTCATCATCACCCCCGAATCCATGTTCGTGAACGTGGGGGAGCGCACCAACGTCACCGGCTCGGCCAAGTTCAAGCGGCTGATCAAGGAGGGGCTCTACGACGAGGCCCTCGACGTCGCCAAGCAGCAGGTGGAGAGCGGCGCCCAGATCATCGACATCAACATGGACGAGGGGATGCTGGACGCCGAGGCGGCCATGGTGCGCTTCTTGAACCTGATTGCCGGCGAGCCGGACATCGCCCGGGTGCCGGTGATGATCGACTCCTCCAAGTGGGAGGTGCTGGAAGCCGGCCTCAAGTGCGTGCAGGGCAAGCCGGTGGTCAACTCCATCTCCATGAAGGAGGGGGAGGAGAAATTCATCCAGCAGGCCAAGCTGCTGCGCCGCTACGGCGCTGCCGTCATCGTGATGGCGTTTGACGAGGTGGGCCAGGCCGATACCCGGGAGCGCAAGTTCGAGATCTGCCAGCGTGCCTACCGCATCCTGGTGGATCGGGTGGGCTTCCCGCCGGAAGACATCATCTTCGACCCCAATATATTCGCGGTGGCGACCGGTATCGACGAGCACAACAACTACGCGGTGGACTTCATCGACGCGGTGAAGGACATCAAGCAGAACCTGCCCTACGCCATGATCTCCGGCGGCGTCTCCAACGTCTCGTTTTCGTTTCGCGGCAACGAGCCGGTGCGCGAGGCGATCCACGCGGTGTTCCTCTATCACGCCATCCAGAACGGCATGGACATGGGCATCGTCAACGCCGGCCAGCTGGCCATCTACGAAGACATCCCGAGCGATCTGAAAGAGAAGGTCGAGGCGGTGGTGCTGAACCTCAATCCGGACGCCACCGAGGCGCTGCTGGCCATCGCCGAGCGCTATCGCGGTGGCGGTGCCCAGGCCGAGGATCCGCGGGATCAGGCGTGGCGCAGCTGGCCGGTGGGCAAGCGGCTGGAGCACGCGCTGGTAAAGGGGATCACCGATTTCATCGAGGAGGATACCGAGGAGGCACGCAGCCAGGCCGAGAAGCCGCTGCACGTGATCGAGGGGCCGCTGATGGACGGCATGAACGTGGTGGGCGATCTGTTCGGCGCCGGCAAGATGTTCCTGCCCCAGGTGGTGAAGTCGGCGCGGGTGATGAAGCGGGCGGTTGCCTACCTGCAGCCCTATATCGAGGCGGAGAAGTCCGGCGGTTCCAGCAACGGCAAAATCGTGATGGCCACCGTGAAGGGGGACGTGCACGACATCGGCAAGAACATCGTCGGGGTGGTGCTGCAGTGCAACAACTACGAGATCGTCGATCTCGGGGTGATGGTCTCTTGCGAGACGATCCTCAAGACGGCGCGGGAGGTCAATGCCGACATCATCGGGTTGTCGGGCCTGATCACCCCGTCGCTGGACGAGATGGTGCACGTAGCCAAAGAGATGGAGCGCCAGGGCTTCAAGTTGCCGCTGCTCATCGGCGGTGCCACCACTTCCAAGGCCCACACTGCGGTGAAGATCGAGCAGAACTACTCCGAGCCTGTGGTCTATGTCTCCAACGCCTCCCGTGCGGTGGGGGTGGCCCAGAGTCTGTTGAGCCCGGAGCTCAAGCCCGCCTTCGTGGCCCGCATCGACAAGGAGTACGAGATTGCCCGCGAGCAGCACGCCCGCAAGCAGCCGCGTTCCAAGCCGGTCAGTCTGGCCCACGCTCGTGCCAACCGCCATCAGCTGGACTGGGTCGGTTATGAGCCACCCAAGCCCCGGGAACCCGGCGTGCAGACCTTCGAGGATGTGCCGGTCTCGGTGCTGCGCCCCTACATCGACTGGACGCCGTTCTTCCTGAGCTGGGAGCTGGCGGGCAAGTTCCCCCGCATCCTGGAAGATGAAGTGGTGGGGGAGGAGGCCACGCGCCTCTACGCCGACGCCAACGCCATGCTGGATCAGCTGGAGCAAGATCGGAGCGTGCGCTGCGCCGGCATCATAGGCCTGTTCTCGGCCAATGCGGTGGGGGACAGCATCGAGGTCTACACCGACGAGTCGCGCACCGAGGTGCGCAAGGTACTGCACCATCTGCGCCAGCAGAGCGAGAAACAGGGTTTCCCCAACTACTGTCTGGCAGACTATGTGGCCCCGAAGGAGAGCGGCAAGCCCGACTGGATCGGTGCCTTCGCGGTGACCGGCGGTATCGGCGAGGAGGCCATCGCCAAGGCCTACAAGGCAGAGCACGACGACTACAACGCCATCCTCATTCAGGCGGTGTGCGATCGCCTGGCCGAGGCCTTCGCCGAGTACCTGCACGAACAGGTGCGCAAGGTGCACTGGGGTTATGCCCCCAACGAAGCGCTCAGCAACGAGGAGCTGATCCGCGAGAACTATCGCGGCATCCGCCCGGCGCCGGGCTACCCGGCCTGCCCGGAGCACACCGAGAAGGGCAGCATCTGGGAACTATTGGGGGTGGAGCAGGCCATCGGCATGAAGCTCACCGAGTCTTACGCCATGTGGCCGGGGGCGGCGGTGTCGGGCTGGTACTTCTCCCACCCCGACAGCAAGTACTTCGCAGTGGCGCAGATCCAGCAGGATCAGGTGGAAGATTATGCCCAGCGCAAGGGGATGACCCTGGCCGAAGCCGAGCGCTGGCTGGGGCCGAACCTGCATTAAAGGGGTGGCAACCGGGTCAATCCCGATTGATCCTGGATGAACAACGGCGGCATCCTGTACTGGGGGACAGACCAGTCTGGTGCCGCCGTTTGACAAGCTAGTGACGGCAAGATGGCAGCGCAGGTTTCTGTGTGGTTTGTCTTGTTGTCAGGAGAAACAATTGGCGTTGTCTTGGCGCTGTGGCACCTTATACTCTCCCGCCCCATCCTGCCCAGGCACTGCCTTCTAGCGGAATTGTCATGAAGATCGCCATTTTATCCCGTGAGCCCAACAACTACTCCACCCGCCGTCTGGTCGAGGTGGCGCAGGCGCGCGGTCATCAGGTCGAGGTGCTCGACACCCTGCGCTGTTACATGAACATCGCCTCCCACAACCCCTCCATCCACTACGAAGGACGGGAACTGGAGAGCTATGATGCGGTGATCCCGCGCATCGGGGCCAGCATCACCTTCTACGGCACCGCCGTACTGCGCCAGTTCGAGATGATGAACACCATGGCGCTCAACAGCTCGGTGGCCATCTCCCGCTCCCGCGACAAGCTGCGGGCCATGCAACTGCTCTCCCGCCATGGCATTGGCCTGCCGGTGACCGGCTATGCCCACAGCACCCACGACGTGCCCGACCTCATCACCATGGTGGGCGGTGCGCCGCTGGTGGTGAAGCTGCTGGAGGGAACCCAGGGGATCGGCGTGGTGTTGTGCGAGACCCAGAAGGCCGCCGAGAGCGTGATCGAGGCCTTCATCCAGACCAACAACAACATCCTGGTGCAGGAGTACATCCGCGAGGCCAACGGCGCCGACATCCGCTGTCTGGTGGTCAACGGCAAGGTGGTGGCCGCCATGCGCCGCCAGGCCCAGCCGGGGGAGTTTCGCTCCAACCTGCATCGGGGCGGCACCGCCGAGGCGATCAAGATAAGCCCGGAGGAGCGGGCCACCGCGGTGCAGGCCGCCAAGATCATGGGGCTGGACGTGGCCGGGGTGGATATCCTGCGCAGTGCCCGCGGCCCGCTGGTGCTGGAGGTGAACTCCTCCCCTGGTCTGCAAGGGGTGGAAGCAGCCTCCGGCAAGGACGTGGCCGGCAAGATCATCGAGTTTCTCGAGCTCAAGGCGAGTCGCAAGCACAAGCCGGCGGAGTGATGCCGGGCTTGCCACCACTCCATCATACAGGGCGCCTTCGGGCGCCCTGTTGCTTTTGGGCTGATCGCTCGGCTGGACGGGTAGCTTGAACCTGCGGGTGCCGCGAACGGAAAAATGGGTAACAAATGACACTGGTTGCGGCGTTATCATCTGTTGCAAAATTGCACCACACCAATATCAAACACCATTGCTTAATTATTTTCTGGATGAAGTGACTGGATTGCCGTGCCGCACTTGCCTCCAGTTGGCACAAACGCTCTACTTGTCGCCCTTCGCAGGTCGCGAAACATAAAAATTTAATAAAACTATCTGCGGATTTTTTGCACGAATAAACCATTCGTGCCGACTTCCGTCATGATTTGACATTGTCATAGGCAGATTACGCAGCATGAATAACCAAAAATTAACATCCAGAGACATAGTCGCGTTGGGCTTCATGACCTTCGCGCTCTTCGTCGGTGCCGGCAACATCATCTTCCCACCCATGGTGGGGTTGCAGGCCGGCGAGCAGGTGTGGGGCGCCGCGGCCGGCTTCCTGTTGACGGCAGTCGGCCTGCCGGTGCTCACCGTGGTGGCGCTGGCCAAGGTCGGGGGCGGTGTGGATGCCCTGAGTGTGCCCATCGGCCGCAAGGCTGGGCTGTTGCTCGCCACCGTCTGCTATCTGGCCGTGGGGCCGCTGTTTGCCACCCCGCGTACGGCGACCGTCTCCTACGAGGTGGGGCTGGCTCCCCTGTTTGGTGACGATGGTTCGGCCCTGCTGATCTACAGCCTGGTCTACTTCAGCCTGGTGATCGGCATCTCCCTCTATCCGGGCCGGCTGCTCGACACCGTGGGCCACGTGCTGGCGCCGATCAAGATCCTGGCGCTGGCGGCGCTGGGCCTCGCCGTTCTGCTGTGGCCTGCCGGTTCTGCCATCCCTGCCGTCGAAAGCTACCAGCATCAGCCTTTCTCCAACGGTTTCGTCAATGGCTACCTCACCATGGACACCCTGGGTGCCATGGTGTTTGGCATCGTCATCGTCAATGCCGCCCGCTCGCGGGGGGTGAGCAGCGCCAAGTTGCTGACCCGTTATACCGTACTGGCCGGCCTTATCGCCGGGATGGGCTTGACGCTGGTCTACCTCAGCCTGTTCCGCTTGGGCTCGGTGAGCGGTGAACTGGTGCCCCACGCCCAGAATGGCGCCGAGATCCTGCACGCCTACGTCCAGCACACCTTCGGCAACATGGGCAGCGGTTTCCTGGCACTGCTCATCTTCATCGCCTGTCTGGTGACGGCGGTCGGCCTGACCTGTGCCTGCGCCGAGTTCTTTGCCCAGTACCTGCCGCTCTCCTATCGCACCTTGGTGCTGCTGCTGGGTGGCTTCTCCATGCTGGTTTCGAACCTGGGGCTGAGCCACCTGATCCAGCTTTCGGTGCCGGTGCTGACCGCCATCTATCCCCCCTGCATCGTGCTGGTGGTACTGAGCTTCACCCTGCGCTGGTGGGGCAACGGCACCCGGGTGGTGGGGCCTGTCATGCTGATCAGCCTGCTGTTCGGCCTGATCGACGGGCTCAAGGCCTCGGCCCTGGCCGGCCTGCTGCCGGCCTGGAGCCTAGCCCTGCCCCTGAACGAGCAGGGGCTGGCCTGGCTGCCGCCCTCGCTGTGTGCCCTGCTGCTGGCGGCCCTGTGGGATCGCCTGCAGGGTCGTCCACAGGTGGCGTCTGTCAGCAAGAGCGCGGCCTGAATGCAAAACCGGCCTTTTGGCCGGTTTTGGTGGCTGAAACAATGAACAAGGCGCCCTCGGGCGCCTTGTCGTTTTTACTCCCGCATTGCCAGTCTGGCGCTGAAGATGCCGCCCTCCAGCCGGGTCTCTATCTGCCAGCCCAGCTTCTCACAGATGCGCTGGATGATGGTGAGGCCGCAGCCGTAACCGAGGATCTGATCCGGCGCGGCGGCGGTGGGGTTGCTGATGGTGAGCACGGGGCCGGCCAGCTCGATGTCGATGTGCCCCTCGGCGTAGCTGAGGGCATTCTTCAGCAGGTTGCCGAGCGCAATGGCGAGCAGGGAGAGGGGGGCCAGTGCCTCGCTCTCATCGTCCAGCTGCAACCGGATATCCAGCTCCTCCCGCTGCAGCAGCGGGGCGAGGCGGGCCAGCTCCTGGCGAATGAGCGGCGCCACCTGCTGGGGCGGGCGCTCCACCGGCTCCTTGCGACCCAGCAGCAGAAAGGTCTCGGTGAGCAGCGCCATCTCGTCGGCGGCGGCGCGAATGCGGGTGGTGGCGCGAGCGGCGGGCGCGGGCAGATCGCTCACCTTGCCGAGCAGGGCGGCCGAGCCCTGGATCACCATGTTGGGGGTGCGCAGCTCGTGGCTGGCGAAGCGGCTGAACTCCTGCTCGCGGGCAAACACGGCGGCCACCTCCTGCTTGCCGGCCAGCAGCGCCAGCTCTATGTCCCTGAGCTCCTGCCAGGGGGCGTCGGGTACGAAGTCGGCCTGATCCGGGGTGAGGTGGGCGACCCGCTGCTGCAGCCGCTGCAGCGGCCGGGTGATGTGGCGCACCAGCCAGATGCCGAAGCCGATGCAGCCGAGCAGCAGGGTCAGCCCGATCAGCCGGGTCGCCAGGTGCAGCTGATCCTCGTAAGGATCCAGGTAGTCGTCGGCATCGTCGTTGAACACCAGATAGAGCAGCCCCTCACCGGACGGATGGGGCCGCACCAGGAAGTGCTTGTCCTCGTCCCCCAGCACGTGTTCGTAGAAGCCCGGGCTCTGGTAGGGCTTGAGCCAGACCGGCAGGCGGCCGGCCTCGGTCCAGTAGCTGGAAAACTGACGCGGGCTGGGGGCGGGGGCCGCCATGCCGAGCCGCAGCCAGTCGTCGCTGTAGCGGGTCACCTCTGCCTCCAGCCAGTGGCGCAGGCTGAGCTCCTCCATCTTGTCCTCGGCCACCACCATCAGCAGGCTGATGATGACCAGCAGCAGCAGGCCGGCGCCGCTCAGGGTGAGGATCAGGCGACGGCGCAGGCTGGGCAGGCTCATGATGGCCTCCCTGCGGGCCGAGTCAGGCAGCGCTGGCGGCTCATCATGGGGTCACCAGCCGATAACCCTGGCCGTGCAGGGTTTCCAGCATGGGGGCGGGGAAGGGCTTGTCGAGGGCGTTGCGCAGGGCATAGATGTGGCTGCGCAGGGCGTCGGAGTCCGGCTCCTCGTCGCCCCAGACGGTGTCGAGTACCTCCTGGCGAGTAACAAGGGCAGGGGCCCGGCGGGCCAGCAGGGTGAGGATCTGGAACGGGATCTTGCCGAGTTTGAGCTCGACCCCGGCCCGGGTGGCGCGGCCGCTGGCGGGATCCAGGGTCAGCTCGCCCACGCACAGCGCCCCCATGTCGCTGCGCGGGCCGCGCAGGGCCAGCGCCTGCAGCCGCACTTCCAGCTCCTCCATGGCGAACGGCTTGACCAGATAGTCGTCCCCGCCGGCCTTGAAGCCCGCCAGCTTGTCGTCCAGGCTGTCACGGGCGGTGAGAAACAGCACAGGGGTCGGGATCCCCTGCTCCCGCAGGCGGGCCACCGTGCTGAGGCCGTCGAGGCGCGGCATCATGACGTCCATGATGATGACGTCGAAGCGCTGCTCGGCCAGCAGCTGCAGGGCCGCCTGGCCGTGGTAGGCGCAGTCCAGCCTATGGCCCGCCAGCTCCAGATAATCCATGATGGTTTCCGCGACCTGGGGATTGTCTTCCACCACCAGTATTTTCATGCTTTGATCTCCTGGTCTTGACCGGCATTTCACGGTCATCTCACACCGGATGAGGCATCCTGTGTGGCAGTGTAACCCCGAGGATCCCCGATGAAGAAGTCTCTCTGCACTCTCCTGCTGCTGATCTTGTTGCCATTCGGCGCTGCGCAGTCGGCGGAGTTCAAATTGACCGGCCGCACCACCTGGCAGCTGGGCCAGCTGATGGTCAACGGCATCCCCTTTGTGCTCGACGAGCAAACCCGCTTCAAGGACGGGCTGAGAGAGGACGATCTCGGCGGTACTTGGGTCGATCTGGAAGGGGTGGTCGAGGGCGAGCTGCGGCTTATTCGGGAGGTCGAGAAGCTGGAGGAGGATGACGAGATGGAGCTGGAAGGGCCGGTGGAGCAGGGGCGGATCTGGGGTTATGTCACCTCGGACGACAGCCTGGCCCCGTTTGAAGGACGCTGGCTGGAGCTGGAGTGCAAGTTTGACGGCATGCGCCTGAGCCGTTGCCGCGAGGATGACTGAGCCAGGCCGGCGTGGCGCTGGCGGAAAAATGGTACAGCTGGGTCCATAGTTAAACCTCGCACGGTTTGACCATGGGCTTTTCTCTATGACACGCACTTCCCTCCTGCTGCTGACACTGCCGTTCTGCGCTCTGGCCGCCGATGGCGAGCTCTGGCTGGTGGAGCTGGAACACAACGATGGCCTGCGCCTGCAGTTTCAGGGCGCTGAACTCGAGCTCGGCAACGCCGCGCTGAGCGGGGTGGCAGGCAACGATGAGCTCAGACCCGGCATGCGTCTGGCCATCCTCAGCCGTGACGGAGTCGCCGAGCGGATCGGCATGGCCGACGCCATCGCCGGATTCTTGCCGACCAGCCAGTGGCGCCGGGCCGAAGCCTCCTTGCTGGCCGTCACGGGCCGCGCCCTGCGGCTGCAGGGGCTCGGCGTGCTGGCCTTTGATGACTATACCCGCTGGCTGAACGGCAGCCCGGCCGATCTGCAACCGGGCCGCAAGCTGGTGCTCAGTCGTAATGAGCAGGGCCGCCTGACCGAGATCCTGATCGCCAATCCGGAAGATGAACCAGAATAAGAACCATGCATCCCATGACTTAATATATATTTTGCTAAATAAGAAATATCTTTTTATCTATATTAAAAAAATGATTAAGTGATGAATAAAATAATAAAGTGAACACTCTGATATTATTCTTGTTAATATTTAAAGCCCTCAATTTATTATTTTATTAATATTGTACATGCATTGAAATGTGGTCTGGATCGCATATTTAAGCCAATGTGACTGATATTGTCGTACTCACATGTCACCTGCTGATATATAAGCGCTGGTGAATGTATGTCAATGTTCAATATATTGGGGTTGCTATGAAAAAACTAAAAATAACTGGCTTGTCATTGATCATATCCGGCCTGCTGATGGCACAGGCTCATGCGGCAGAACCCGTCTATCCAGACCAGCTACGCCTGTTCTCACTGGGCCAGGAGGTCTGTGGCGACAAGTATCGCCCTATTACTCGAGAGGAAGCCCAGAGCGTTAAAAGCAATATTGTCAATATGATGGGGCAGTGGCAAATAAGCGGTCTGGCCAACGGCTGGGTAATAATGGGGCCGGGTTATAATGGTGAAATTAAACCGGGTTCGGCGTCCAATACTTGGTGTTACCCGGTCAATCCTGTTACCGGAGAAATACCAACCTTGTCTGCCCTGGATATTCCAGACGGTGACGAGGTGGACGTGCAGTGGCGACTGGTACACGACAGTGCGAATTTCATCAAGCCAACCAGCTATCTGGCGCATTATCTCGGTTATGCCTGGGTGGGTGGCAATCACAGCCAATATGTCGGTGAAGACATGGACGTGACCCGTGATGGCGATGGTTGGGTGATCCGTGGCAACAATGACGGCGGTTGCGAGGGTTATCGTTGTGGCGAGAAGACGGCCATCAAGGTCAGCAATTTTGCGTACAACCTGGACCCTGACAGCTTCAAACATGGTGACGTGACCCAGTCTGATCGCCAGCTGGTCAAGACGGTGGTGGGCTGGGCGATCAACGACAGCGACACCCCGCAATCCGGCTATGATGTCACCCTGCGTTACGATACTGCCACCAACTGGTCCAAGACCAATACCTATGGCCTGAGCGAGAAGGTGACCACCAAGAACAAGTTCAAGTGGCCACTGGTAGGGGAAACCGAACTCTCCATCGAGATTGCGGCCAACCAGTCCTGGGCATCCCAGAACGGGGGCTCTACCACCACCTCCCTGTCGCAATCCGTGCGGCCGACGGTACCGGCCCGCTCCAAGATCCCGGTGAAGATCGAGCTCTACAAGGCTGATATCTCCTACCCCTATGAGTTCAAGGCCGATGTCAGCTATGACCTGACCCTGAGCGGCTTCCTGCGCTGGGGCGGCAATGCCTGGTATACCCATCCGGACAACCGCCCGAACTGGAACCACACCTTCGTCATCGGGCCGTACAAGGACAAGGCGAGCAGCATTCGTTACCAGTGGGACAAGCGTTACATCCCGGGTGAAGTGAAGTGGTGGGACTGGAACTGGACCATCCAGCAGAACGGCCTGTCTACCATGCAGAACAACCTGGCCAGAGTGCTGCGCCCGGTGCGGGCGGGGATCACCGGTGATTTCAGCGCCGAGAGCCAGTTTGCCGGCAACATCGAAATTGGTGCTCCGGTGCCGCTCGCGGCAGACAGCAAGGTGCGTCGTACCCGCAGCGTGGACGGCGCTGGTCAGGGCCTGCGGCTGGAGATCCCGCTCGATGCGCAAGAGCTCTCCGGGCTTGGCTTCAGCAACGTCAGCCTGAGCGTGACGCCAGCTGCCAATCAATAACGACTGCGTGTGGTGGTAATAGAACCGGGCCTCTGGCCCGGTTGTTGTTTGTACTGGTCAGGCTTGTTAAAGGCTTGTACTTTCCATTTCCCCACTTATACTGGCGCCATCTTGTCGGAGTGCTGACCGTCGAACGACGCTAAGCTGAGACCGTTAATTCGGGATCCGTGGAACCTGATCAGGTTAAGACCTGCGAAGGGAAACAAGGGTAACTTGCGGGTTACCGCGCCGGGGCAAACCCTCGCTCAGCAGGAGCAGGGCCCCACACATCAAGGGCACCGCCCGCGATGGTTCAGGCGCACAGAGGGGGAGGTTGTCCCGTCCGGTTGTCCTTAGGGCGCCGGGTTTCCAGACTAGGGAAACACCGGGACGGTAGAGCAGGGAAGATCCATGCCCGACTCACTCCCCCGAGCACACCCCGCCGCAAGTTCATCTTCTCCTCGAACTCCAGACAAGCAAACACCCATAACTTCAACCAGTTAATGTGAGTTTTGCTATGTCTACTTCCGTATCTGATACCACCAAATCCAGCCGTCGCGAGCAGCGCTCCAGCGCTCAGGCCTTTATCGACAGCCTCAAGGGGATGGCTCACCCCAACTCCCGCCGCATCTTTATCGAAGGCTCCCGCGCCGATATCCGGGTGCCCCTGCGGGAAATCCAGCTGGCCGACACCTTCGTCGGTGGCACCAAAGAAGATCCCCGGTTCGAGCCCAACGAGCCGGTGCCGGTCTATGACACTTCTGGCCGTTACGGGGAGGAGGGGGTCGCCATCGACGTGCGCCGTGGCCTGCCGCGCCTGCGGGAAAACTGGGTGCTGGAGCGGGATGACACCGACGCCCTGCCGGGGCTCAGCTCCACCTTCACTCAGGAGCGGCTGGCCGACGAGGGGCTGGATCACCTGCGCTTTGAGCACTTGCCAAAGCCGCGCCGCGCCAAACCTGGCCGCCGGGTCACCCAGCTGCACTACGCCCGTGCCGGCATCGTCACTCCCGAGATGGAATTTATCGCCATTCGCGAGAACATGGGGCGCGAGCGGGTTCGCTCCGAGCTCCTGCGCACCCAGCATCCAGGCCGCGATTTCGGTGCCCGTTTGCCCCAGAACATCACCCCGGAATTCGTGCGCGATGAGGTGGCCACCGGTCGCGCCATCATCCCCAGCAACATCAACCACCCGGAAGCGGAGCCCATGATCATCGGCCGCAATTTTCTGGTGAAGATCAACGCCAACATCGGCAACTCGGCGGTCACCTCCAGCATCGAGGAGGAAGTGGAGAAGCTGGTCTGGTCCACCCGCTGGGGCGCCGACACCGTGATGGATCTCTCCACCGGCCGTTATATCCACGAGACCCGCGAGTGGATCCTGCGCAACAGCCCGGTGCCCATCGGTACCGTGCCCATCTATCAGGCGCTGGAGAAGACCAACGGCATCGCCGAAGACCTCACCTGGGAGCTGTTTCGCGACACCCTGCTGGAGCAGGCCGAGCAGGGGGTGGACTACTTCACCATCCACGCCGGCGTCCTGCTGCGCTTCGTGCCGATGACCGCCAAGCGCCTCACCGGCATCGTGTCGCGCGGTGGCAGCATCATGGCCAAGTGGTGCCTGTCCCACCACAAAGAGAACTTCCTCTACCAGCACTTTCGCGAGATCTGCGAGATCTGCGCCGCTTATGATGTGGCCCTGTCGCTGGGCGACGGTCTGCGTCCGGGCTCCGTCTATGACGCCAACGACGAGGCCCAGTTCGCCGAGCTTCGCACCCTGGGTGAGCTGACCAAGATTGCGTGGGAGTACGACGTGCAGGTGATGATCGAGGGGCCGGGTCATGTGCCGATGCACATGATCGAGCGCAACATGACCGAACAGCTGGAGCATTGCCACGAGGCGCCTTTCTATACGCTGGGCCCGCTCACCACCGATATCGCGCCGGGTTACGATCACTTCACCTCCGGCATCGGCGCCGCCATGATCGGCTGGTACGGCTGCGCCATGCTCTGCTATGTGACCCCCAAGGAGCATCTGGGCCTGCCCAACAAGGAAGACGTGAAGCAGGGGCTCATCACCTACAAGATCGCCGCTCACGCCGCCGATCTGGCCAAGGGGCACCCGGGCGCCCAGATCCGCGACAACGCCATGTCCAAGGCGCGCTTCGAGTTCCGCTGGGAGGATCAGTTCAATCTGGCGCTGGATCCAGACACCGCCCGCGCCTACCACGACGAGACCCTGCCGCAGGAGTCCGGCAAGGTGGCCCACTTCTGCTCCATGTGCGGGCCCAAGTTCTGCTCCATGAAGATCACTCAGGACGTGCGCGACTACGCGGCGAAACTGGAGGCAGTCGAAATCAAGCTGGTCGGTATGGATGGCCGGCAGGAGCAGGTGGTGGCTCAGGTTGAGAGCGGCATGGCCCGCATGGCTGAAACCTTCAAGGAGACCGGCGGCGAGATCTACCATCAGGCGGCGGCGCTGAAACAGGCCGCAGGGGAGGAGGCGTGAGCAGCGCAAGCGGGGCTGTCAGCCCCGCCGACCTGTCGCCCGTGACGGACTCGCTACCTGTGGTCTGGACCATCGCCGGTTCCGACTCCGGCGGCGGCGCCGGCATTCAGGCCGACTTGCACACATTGCACGATCTCGGTGTGCACGGCTGCTCGGTCATCTCCGCCATTACCGCCCAGAACTCGGTGGCGGTGAAGATGGTCGACCCCGTGCTGATGCAGACCTTCACCGCCCAGATCGACGCCCTCGGTGTCGATCTGCCGCCCGCTGCCATCAAGATCGGCCTGCTGCCGACCCGGCTGCATGTGGAGGTGCTGGCCCGCCGGCTGGCAGCCACCCCGGCCCCCTTCGTGGTCTACGACCCGGTGGCCATCGCCAGCACCGGCACCCCGATGGCGGAGCCCAATATGCTGGCGGCGGTGCGCGAACAGCTGTTGCCACGTCTGTCGCTCATCACCCCCAACGGCCCCGAGCTGGAAGCCCTGACCGGCTTGCCGGTCAGCAGCCCCGAACTGGTGCGCCTCGCCGCCCGCCGGCTGCGTGAACTCGGTGCCCGCGCTGTGCTGGTGAAGGGGGGTCATCTGGAGTGGAGCGGGGAGCTGTGTCTGGACTACTACCAGGATGAGACCCGCGAATTCTGGCTAGGGGCGCCGCGCCTGAATACCCGCCACGGCCACGGCACCGGTTGCTGCTACGCCAGCGCCATCGCCGCCGTGGTGGCGCAGGATTATCCGGTGGAGGACGCCATCACCCTGGCGCGTGCCTACCTGCAACAGGGGCTGGCGGCGGCGCAGGGAGTGGGGGCTGGTCCCGGCCCCATCGCCCATCTTGGCTGGCCAGCCGATCTGGCTCACTTCCCCCGCGCCGTATTGGCGGGTTCAACGCTTGATCGTCGCTTCGGACTTTATGAGACAAACAGCGCCCGCCTGCCGGATGGCCCCTTTGCCGCAACCGAACACAACCTCGGCCTCTATCCGGTGGTGGACTCGGTCAAGTGGCTGCGCCGCCTGTTGGGGCTGGGGGTCAAGACCATCCAGCTGCGGATCAAGAATCTGCCCGCCGCCCAGGTGGCGCCGGCCATTGCTGAGGCTGTGGCGCTCGGTCGCCGTCATGGGGCGCGGCTTTTTATCAACGACTACTGGCAGCAGGCCATCGAGGCGGGCGCCTGGGGCGTGCATCTGGGGCAGGAGGATATGGAGACCGCCGATCTCGCCGCCATTCAGGCGGCCGGGCTGCGCCTTGGCATCTCCACCCACGGCTACTTCGAGCTGATGCGGGCCCGCGAGCTTGCCCCCTCCTATATGGCGCTGGGTCATATCTTCCCGACCAACACCAAGGCCATGCCGTCTCGCCCGCAGGGGCTGGTGCGGCTGCATCGCTACCGCGCCCTGATGGCGGAGTGGCCGACGGTGGCCATCGGCGGTATCAGCGAGGAGCGGGTGGCGGCGGTCAAGGAGAGCGGGGTGGGCAGCATTGCGCTGGTCTCGGCCATTACCGCCAGTGACGACTGGCAGGGGGCGACCGAGCGGCTGCTCGCTGCCGTGGGGGCGGGGGATGAGCCGTGCTCGGCCTCTGCCATAAGGGAGGTGGAACATGCTCTCTGATGCCGCTTCTCTTAGTGACAAAGAGTATCTGCGATACGGCCGTCAGCTGATGCTGGCGGAAGTGGGCGAGGCGGGGCAGGCACGGCTCAAGGAGAAATCCGTGCTGATCGTCGGCCTCGGCGGGCTTGGCTCGCCGCTCGCCCTCTATCTGGCCGGGGCCGGTGTGGGCACCCTCTGGCTGGCCGATGGCGATACGGTGGATTCCAGCAACCTGCCGCGCCAGATCCTGTTCGATAGCGAGGCGGTCAACCACTCCAAGGCGGAGCTGGCCCGCGAGCGCTTGGCGGTCCACAACCCGCTGGTGGAGCTGATCGCCATCAACCAGCGGCTCGATGCCGCCAGCCTGCCGGAGTTTGTGGCCGAGGTGGATCTGGTGATCGACTGCTGCGACAACCTCGCCACCCGCCAGGCCATCAACGCCGCCTGCGTGGCTCAGGGCAAGCCCTGGATCTGTGCCGCCGCAGTGGGGTGGCAGGGGCAGCTGATGGCGCGCACCAGCAGCGATCACGCCTGTTACGCCTGCCTCTATCCGCTGGATACCAAGGTGAGCCAGAGCTGCGAGACCAGCGGCGTCACCGGCCCGCTGGTCGGGGTGATGGGCTCTTTGCAGGCGCTGGAGGCATTGAAACTGCTGCTCGGGATGCCGAGCCCGGTCGCCGGCACATTGCGCCGTTTCGATGCCCTGACCCATCAGTGGCAAACCCTCACACTGGCTCCCGACCCCGATTGCCCGGTTTGCGGGCAGCGTCGATGCCCGACACACGATAAGGAGATCACCCCATGACCCTCACCATTCGACTCAACGATAAAGCCCAGTCGCTGGCGGCAGGGCAGAGCGTGGCCGACCTGCTGGCGGCGCAAGACGTTAATCCACAGGGTGTGGCGGTTGCCCTTAACGGCGCCGTGCTGCCCCGTGGCCGCTGGGCCGAGACCCGTCTCAATGACGGGGACGAACTCCACCTCTTTACCGCCATTGCGGGAGGCTGACCCATGATGCTCGCAGTCCGATCTTCGAGTGCTCTGCCTTGCGGCGGAGCCTCACCTCTTCTTATCGCTGTGGCCGGAGGCTGACATGCTGACAATTGCCGATCACACCTTCTCATCGCGTCTCTTTACCGGTACCGGCAAGTTTGCCCGCCCGGATCTGATGGCCGCCGCCATCGAGGCGAGCGGCTCCCGGCTGGTCACCATGGCCATCAAGCGGCTCGAGCCGGGCAAGGCCCACGACGATATCCTGAGCCCCTTGCTGCAACTCGGGGTCAAGCTCTTGCCCAACACCTCCGGCGCCAAAACTGCCGCCGAGGCGGTATTTGCCGCCCATCTTGCCCGCGAGGCGCTGGGGACGCACTGGCTGAAGCTGGAGATCCACCCCGATCCTCGTTACCTCTTGCCCGATCCCATCGAGACGCTGAAAGCCGCCGAGCAGCTGGTGAAAGAGGGCTTTGTGGTGCTGCCCTACTGCGGTGCCGACCCCGTGCTCTGCAAGCGGCTTGAAGAGGTGGGTTGCGCCGCCGTCATGCCGCTGGGCGCGCCCATCGGTTCCAATCAGGGGCTGGTGACCCGGGAGTTTCTCTCCATCATCATCGAGCAGGCCAATGTGCCTGTGGTGGTGGATGCGGGGATCGGTGCACCGAGCCACGCGGCCGCCGCCTTTGAGCTGGGTGCCGATGCCGTGCTGGTCAACACCGCCATCGCGGTGAGCGGCGACCCGGTCGCCATGGGCCGCGCCTTTGCGCTGGCTTGCACTGCCGGTCGCAGCGCCTATGAGGCGGGCCTCGGTGCCCGCGCCCTGCAGGCGCAAGCCTCCAGCCCGCTCACCGATTTTCTGGGGGTGTTATGAATCAGGGTTTAGAGGAGATGGATGCCTCGGCTATGGGCTCGGTACCACAAGATCAGCCAGCTGTTCGCCCCCCTCTCCCTCTGGGAGAGGGGGCGGGGGTGAGGGCTCAGGGGGAAATGGAATCAGAAACAGCCCCCTCTTTTCTCGACCGTTGGCATGAGCTTGATTGGGACGATATCGGCATGCAGATCCGTGCCAAGACCGCCGCCGATGTGGCACGCGCCCTGAGCGCACCACGCCGCACCCTGAGCGATTTTATGGCGCTGATCTCGCCGGCTGCCGAGGCCTATCTGCCGCAGATGGCGGCCGAGGCCGAGCGGCTCACCCGCCAGCGCTTTGGCAACACCATCGGCTTCTATGTGCCGCTCTATCTGTCGAACCTGTGCGCCAACGACTGCACCTACTGTGGCTTCTCCATGAGCAACCGCCTCAAGCGCAAGACCTTGAATAGCGAGGAGATTGAGCGCGAGTGCCTCGCCATCAAGGCGCGCGGTTTTGACAGCGTGCTGCTGGTGACCGGCGAGCACGAGCACAAGGTGGGGCTCGCCTATTTTCGGCAGGTGTTGCCCATCATCCGCCGTCACTTCAGCACGGTGGGGATGGAGGTGCAGCCCCTCTCTCAGGACGAATATGCCGAGCTGAAGAGCCTCGGCCTAGACGCCGTCATGGTCTATCAGGAGACCTACCACGCCCCCACCTACGCCCGCCACCATCTGCGCGGCAACAAGCGGGACATCGCATGGCGCCTCGCCACGCCGGATCGGCTCGGCCGCGCCGGTATCGACAAAATCGGGTTGGGGGCGCTCATCGGTCTCTCTGCGGACTGGCGCGCCGACAGCTACTTTGTCGCCGAACATCTAAGCTGGCTTGAGCGCCACCACTGGCAGAGCCGCTATTCGCTCTCCTTTCCGCGCCTGCGCCCCTGCACCGGCGGGCTGGAGCCTGCCGTGGTCATGTCGGATCGCCAGCTGGCCCAGCTGATCTGCGCCTGGCGCCTCTTCTCGCCCACGCTGGACTTGTCCCTCTCCACCCGCGAGTCCGCCACCTTTCGCAATGGCGCGGTGCGCCTTGGCATCACCCAGATGTCGGCCGAGTCACGCACCCAGCCGGGTGGCTATGCCGAAGGGGATAAAGAGGAGCTGGAGCAGTTCGCCATCCACGACGACCGCCCGGTGGGGGACGTGGCCACCGCCGTGCGGCAGGCCGGGTTGCAGCCGGTGTTCAAGGATTGGGAGCCCTTCTTGGGCCGATAGGGGCGGCCACGCCCCCTCTTTGCCGGTGGCATCCGGGCGTTCAGCCAGACTCCGTGCCTGTGGTGAGCAGGCACGGCTGCGCCGTGCAATCGTAGGGTCGATTAGCCGCTAGGCGTAATCGTCCGTTCAGGGGTATGGCGTTGGCGGCAGGGGCCGTTGTGTGGTGGCACGGCTTCGCCGTGCAGGATGCGAGGCCGCTGGCCTCGAAGGGGTTTCGCCCCAGCGAATAAGAGGGGATTAATGACAACACCCATTTCATCGGGGAGCCTAAAGCAGTAATAGCCCCAGCTTTAGGTAACTTTGAACGCAATGACATTTGCATTGAGTTTCAATGGCGAGAGGATATATAAAAAATATAACAACTGGACTGAAGTTGATTTTTTGTACAAAAAGAGTAGCTTTGTTATGTGTTTCTATGAATGGACTCATAACATGAACTTAATTGATTTTGGTCAGTTGATTAAAATTTATCGTGAACACAGGGATATCTCACAAGAAAAACTTTCTGACGTTATTGGTAGTGATATTAACCGCTCTGTTATAGCGCATCTAGAACAAGGGGTTAGATTACCTAAGCCTGAACAGATAAAATCAATATGTTCAGCGCTGGATATACCGAAACCTATGTGGTGTCATTTTGCAGATGTTACATCACAAAGTAGGTTGGATTTTGAGGGGGTTTTGAAAGAGCTTGTTGGGGAGACTCTAGAAGTTGGTAACCATGATGCGCAGGCAATAATAGCTCTGGATGAGCTGATAAAGTCTTTATTTAGCAATATTCCAAGTCACCATCAAAAGCACGATATATTTAATAGTGTCTTGGTGTTTTATAACAAAGGTCCGATTTCTCTCTCATTTTTTGAAAAATACTTCAAACGTTCTGCTTTTAGTGATATGGACTCATTCCAAAGGGCGGTAGAAACATATCAAATAGATGCAATAAGAATCTACCCTACCTTTGAGGATGCCTTTATCTCTATGTCATCCTCTGATGATATTTCATATATTCTTGCTCAGATTTCAAAAAAAGATACAACTTCCTATGGTGATAGAACTGAATGGGGTTGTATCAATAATATAGAGGATAAGCTTCTTCCTGATTTAGGTTATATATCTGCCAAGCAAGTTAGGCAGGAGGTCACAGAAAGAAAATGGCTTATTGAGCAGCTTGAGCTGCTATCGGAAAAGGGTGAAAGATATCTCAAGGGATTGACTATAAAAAAGAAAAATAAAATAGATGCCTATCTGAGGAAATTTGATTCTGTATTTTTGCATGGTATTAACTCGTCACTTTTTGTATTTGATAGGGACGAGCTCTCTAGAGAATCAGCTAGGTTAGCTCCTTTACAAGAGGATGGGCGTTTAATTCAGATGGAGAAAACTCAGAAGATTGCATTACAAAATTTGTCTAATTATCTTGCCGCAGACTATATGGATGTATATATAGCAACATCAATGCGCTCGGAGGCTGATTACATATCAGTTAACAACTTTGTAAAGTCTCTTTTTGATACTCCTAGCATTAGAGAGCTCAAACTGAGATATTTTAACCCTACACAATCTTGGATAGATGACCGGGTTGCCAAGGGGTTGGTAGAGGCGTTGATGTTGAAGCGTGCTTCCATGACTATATATATGGCACAAAAGTCGGATACGTTTGGGAAAGATTCTGAAGCATCCGTAGCCCTTGGGCAGGGAAAACCAGTAATAGTTTATGTACCTAAACTGGTTATTGAGGGTAGAGAGCAAATTGATGTTGAAGAATACTTCAAAAGTTCTCGAGGGAAGCTTGCCGATATTTATAACTCCTTGCCTGGTGAGGGTAGTGGGGAAGAGGATGAAATAAATGACACAATCGATGATGAGGCCATTATATCAACAATATTGAATAGTAAAATTAGCTCAGCAGATGATGCCTCTATTTGCGATGCGGTTCGTAGTATATGGGCAGACTTCGATCTTTATAATGAAGTCCATAGAGTGCCTGATGATCTAAAAGAAAAGTATCGAGAATGGTTAGATACTGTGATTAAGAATGTGCATATTAATACGATTGATGTGAGCATTAGAGAGCATTTGGTTAGGGTGTTAATTGCAACATCAATTAACTTTGAAAAAAGAGCAAAGATTTTTAGAGAAGTTCATCCATTAGCATTGCAAGTTATACTTTCCTCTGGTGTTTTGAATGGAATTCTAGTCACAAGGACTGTCGCTCAGTGTGCAAAAATTGTGGAATGTATAGTAAAAAATGAGTTTTCCCTAGTGATGAACCGAGACGAAGATAATTATCGCGTTATAGAACATAATACTGGCTCAACAATAAGGGTTATATCAAGGCATGCCCTGTTGCGAAATGCATTTCAATCATACTATAAGGGTTCTTAATCCCAATGGAGGGCAGGTGTGATAGCCTGCCATTTATTTTTATGCTGAATTTTTCTTGCAACAAAAACATGCCTGATTATACAAGTATCAGGCTTTTTTGCATTTCATTTTGCGCTATGAATCTTTATAAAGATTGTTTTTAACTAGATTTGTCATTTCGAAGAATAAAAATCTATTTTTATTCTAGTGTGCCTTTGTAAGTATATTATTCATCAATTTCATGGCTTGGCTTTGCCAAGCTGGTTGAGGTAATCCGTCAGCGAGAAGGGTTGAGAAAATGCCTTTATGCCAGCCAATCTGTCCAACTCTGCCTGCCCAATCTGCTGCAACTGGGCCCGCTGGGCGGGAGTGAGCGTGGTGGTTCTCGCCTTGATCAAGGTGTCGAGAAAGGTGCGGTCTCCCTCTACTGCTTGATGAAATGCCTTGAGCGCCAGCGCATCGACCTCTGCTGCGGTGCAGCGTTCCATGCTCTTTTCATGCAGATAGATAAGCGCGGTTAC
Source organism: Aeromonas sp. ASNIH4 (assembly GCF_002934425.1). Lineage (NCBI taxonomy): Bacteria > Pseudomonadati > Pseudomonadota > Gammaproteobacteria > Aeromonadales > Aeromonadaceae > Aeromonas > Aeromonas sp. ASNIH4. The sequence continues at coordinate 70,989 of NZ_CP026217.1, forward strand.
TTGTTGGTCTCTTTCCAGTGACCAGAAGGGGTCGCTTTTCGCGGGCTGTGCGGCGCTGTGTTGTGACTTGATGGCTTCGCACCGTTCAAACGCCGGATCCAAATCATGCAGTGACAAGGCCATGCTGCTTTGGCAAATGAAGAGCAGCAGAAATGTAAATTTACTTGTTATATGAGGCATGAACACATTTCCAGAACTGGGATTCTTTGCCTGCTGAAGACCATGCCATGGGTTCAACAACCTGGTTTAGTTTGTGGCGCAGGATATTGGGAATGCCTTCCATTGCTTGGCCATATAACTCCCAGTCGTAATCATTGATGTTGTAAACCACGTCTTTGGCACTTCGCGGGTCGCTGAAAATCGTATAAAGCGGTGTGGTGGAAACAGCGACAGCCAGTTGATTGGCACTGTCTACCAGCTGGTCCATTTGCTCTAGAGCATCGATTGAACGGGAGCTCAATGTCAGTCCTTTGATCGGACATGTAGCTATCCCCATGATACTCTCCTGTAGTTGGATATTAATGAGACCAGAATGGATATCATTTATACGACGAGTGATCAAATAAAAAAACAGCTGAACGAGAGCCATGTTGCCTGTATCCGGCGGAACCGCGTACTTAAGAGGTAGGCCATTATTATGATGTTGCTAGTTGTTGCGTTGATTGCATGTAGCTACTTCTTGTCCGGTTGGGGGCGCCTTGCGGACAGGCGTTTTGTATGTGGTTCATCCTTGATGCTTCTGTACCTTGCCCTCTACTATTTTTTTCCGTCTGATATCGTTGGTGGCTCGATTTATCTTGGGCGATTGGGGCAATATCTACCGGTTTTGTCATACGCCGCCATATTATTTGGCGAAGCTGTCTTTCCCTCCAACCATTCAAGGTATGTTCCTTGGATAGGCGTTGGCGGGCTGATTGCGTCCTCTTTCTATCACATAATGTTCTTCGTCATTTAATCGTGTCGTGGGGTCACTACTTGCCCCACATCGGGGCGAGATCTTCGGCTTTTTGCGTTGCTTGTTCGCCAGTCTCTGTCGCCCTGTGGTGGTGGGCACATCGACCCCGCCGGGGTTTGTCTCTAGCATAAGGAGGATGCGGGGCAGGGGCTCCGCCATGCGGGTGGTGGTTGATGCCCGTTTACGGACTTCTGGCGGAGAGAAAAGATGAAGCTGCATTCCTTGTTGATGGTGGGTGCCCTGCTGCTGGGCGGTTGTGCGGTCAATCCCTACGGTGGCACTCAGGCTCCTGTCAGTGAACCGGACCAGCCAGTAAGCCAGCCGGACAAGCCGGTGACCAAGCCGGATGCCGGGGCGCCGCTGCCCAAGCCGGTGGCACCAACCGGGCTGGCACTGGCCATGGCCGATGCTTTTGTGCAGGCCCCCGAGGTGCGCGAGCTGGCGCAAACCGGCCAGCCGGTGCTGCTGCTCACTCCGCCCCAGAACGGCACCGGCGAGCCGGTGGACACCCGCGCCATGGCAGCGGCCATGAGCAAGCGCATCCAGAGCAAGAGCGGTTTTCGCTTTGTCGACCCAGGTCAGGTAGCCGCCATCACCGGTCAGCTTGAGTATCAGCAGGGCAGGATGAACCCGGCCTCTCTGGTGCGGCTCGGTCGTCAGACCGGCGCCGGCTACATGCTCTACGGGGATCTGGTGGCCGAGGGTAGCCGTTATCGGCTGTCGATGACCCTGATGGAGCTGCGCAGCGGCGAGCTGCTCTGGAGCGGCAGTCGCTCTGCCAGCCACTGATAGCTAGAAAGGGTTGCAGGAGCAAACTTGCATGATTGCTCCTGCCTTCCCTGTCTTAAGGAAACTTGATTACTCGGCTATGTGAATGCCAAGGCATATTAGTTGACGAGAATGGCGCGAGGTTTGTTGAGTGGAACAACATTGACATCATCAAGGACGGTAAAGTGTTCCAATGAGTTGGTATCTGTGGTGAATTTTATGGTTGTACTTGCTTGGCTTGCGATAAAAGAGAATGAGAAATAAGTCCAGTCAATGGCATCGCTGCGCTCTGTCTTCAAGTTATAAATATAGTGCTCATCACCGATCATGACGTTCAGTTTGGCCGTCCCATCCCGGTTATAGTTTTTCTGGGTGCCAGCATAAAATGTAACTAGATACTTGGCTCCAATCTTGGTTGGAAATGATTGTTCGATGCCACCCCCGGCTTTTGAATAATAGTTATTTAGATCAATCACATAATCGCCATCTGGGGTGTAGATCTTGCTGCCACCCGACGCGGATACGTGAGAAGACCACTCAACGCCCTCACCCAAGGTTTTCCACCCAGGGAGGCTGGTCTCGTCATTCCCAGGCAAGGTTTCCCAAATGGAAGGTCTGGCTGGTGAGTTTTCAAAACTGCCGTTGACTAGCAATTGGTCACATTCGTTGGCATAAATAATATTGCTAAAAGTTATGGCAAGTATTAACAGGTAATTTTTCATAGATAAATCCTCTTTGTTTTAAAAAGGTCATTTTAAAACGGGCAATACATATGTCATGTGCCCATATGGGGCTTGATAAGGGGAGGCCATTAAGTGGTTGCATACAATGAAATTCATTGTATGGTGTTGTGTCAATATTCGTTTTAATCACGACTGCCATTAATAATTTGGCATATAGTAACGCCGCAATTTTCATGCGACGTATTCAGTGATTTTTAAATATATTGTGCGCAGATCTATGCCGAGGTGCTCTGGCTTATTCCATCTTCCTCAGAAAATAGGTGGTATGCCCAGGCGGCATGTCCGGCAGCTCGCCAAAGACCTGGTAACCCTGCTTCTGGTAGAAGGGCAGCGCCTGGAAGCTGGTGGTTTCCAGATGAAAGTTGCTGATGCCCTTGCTTCGGGCATACTGCTCCATGGTGGCGAGCAGGCGGCCGCCCCAGCCATCCTGGCGAATGCGCTCGTCAATCCAGAGCCAGTCCACGTGCAGCCAACCCCACTTGAGGTCGGCGGTGATGCCGCCATGCACCTTGCCCGCTTCATCCTTGATAAAACTGGCGATGTGCTCGCGCAGGTGGGTGCCGGCCTGGCTGATGTTGTAGCCCGACAGGCCGATGCGCAGCGCGTCGACATCCTGCTCGGCAGGGGGTTGGGGTGGGGTCAGGTGCATGGTCTCTCCAGAGCCGGGTAAAGGGCCTCTATCCATAACCGTTCAGACTCAATGCGGTCAAGTGATTGCCCGACCTCAATGGCTATCAGCCTGCTGGGCGGGCAACCCGGCGTCACAGCTGTGGGAAGTAGCAGGCGGCCATGTCGACCGGGTGATCGGGGCAGCCGGGCAGGTAGAAGTGCCAGCCCGCATCGGTGAAGGCGCGCAGCTCGCTCTCCACGAACTTGAGGGCGAGGCTGAGGGCCTGCAGGGCATCGACGCCATAGATGAAGGTCTTGTTGCCAAGGCCGTCCAGCCTCACTTTGCAACGCCAGTCACCACCGGCGGACTTGGGGTCCGGCTCGGGGGCGCGGATGGCAATCTTCACGGTCAGCTGTTCTCCCTCGATGCTGATGGCATCGAAGCGGGCTTTCACTATGGCTCTCTTCATCTGGACGATCCTTTTCCGGGGGCCGGCGCCTGTCTGGCCGGGGGCTGATGGTCGGTGAGTCGGCGGTCAGTGGCAGACTCAGGAAGGTCAGCCTAATGGATGCGGGCGTCGCAGACAACGGGCGCAGCGACTGTCTGTGAGGTAGGGTGAATATCGGTGAGCAGCGCCTGCATCTGGGTGTGAGCCGTAGAGAATTGCGCCGGTACAAGGCATGGTTTGGCGTGTAAAGAAAGCTTGGGTGACTGAGTTATTTGATAAATGCTTACTGATGATTGAATTAAATACCCGCACGGAGCCTGTCGCGGTACGATAACCAGGGCAGGCGGCAGTCTGATCTTGGCTGTTGGTAATCAGATTTAAAGGAAATGGCATGGCTCTCTCGGTCAAACAACTATATGAAGTGATGGCCCAGCTGCCCGATCCCGTCTTCATCCTGAGCGAGGATGGCTACTACATCGAGTACATCGGCGGGATGGAGCAGCAGTCCTACCAGGATGGCAACCCGCTGGCGGGCAAGCGGCTGGCCGATGTGCTGCCCGAGACCATGGCGCAATGGGTGATGGAGCAAATTGCTCTGGCGCTGGATTCGGGCCAGGTGCAGGTGGTGGAGTATGAACTGGCTGCGGTTGAAGTCGATGGTATCAATGCCGGGGTTGGACCGCAGGGCCCGCAGCGCTTCGAGGGCAAGATTGCGCCGCTGCCCTCCCGTTACGATGGCAAACGGGCGGTGGCCTGGGTGACCCGCAGCATTACCCGCCAGTACGAGCTGCAGCAGCGGCTCAAGCAGCAGAGCGAGACCGATCAACTGACCGGCCTCTACAACCGGCGCTTCTTCTTCGAGCATTGCCAGCAACAACGGCTCGGCAGTGCGTGCTGCGCCCTGGTGATGCTGGATATCGACCATTTCAAGCAGATCAACGATCGCTTCGGCCATCAGCAGGGTGACCGGGCGCTGCAGCGTTTCTGCGCTTGCGTGGCCGCCCAGCTGCGGGCGGACGATCTGTTTGTGCGCAGCGGCGGCGAGGAGTTCCTGATCCTGCTGCCCGGCCTGAGCGAGCCGGATCTGCTGGTGTTGGCGGAGCGGATCCGGGCGGCCGTGGCGGCCCTGCCGGCGGATCCGGTCGCCTTTACTGTCAGCCTGGGCACCACCTTGGTGCAGCCGGGGGAGGAGATCAACCAGGCGCTGGCCCGCGCCGACGAGTGGCTCTATCGGGCCAAACGGGCCGGCCGCAACCGGGTCGCTCACTGCCCGGTGGCCCGCCGTCGAAATGGCTGAGTAATGGCAGGCCATCGCTTGATTGTCTTTGGCATATCCAGAATGAACCGGCTATCAATAAGTCATGCGAGCAAGCATATATTTTGCTGATATTGATGAACTGATGCTGTTAATATTAACAGGGCACTCTCTGGCCTTATTCAAGTTGTTGAACAACTCATCGAGGTTTTGTCGTTATGTTATCAGACGGAGCTGAATTGATTATCTTGAAGCCGAAATGACACATCTTATTTCCTTTTGAAACAATCCGATTCAAACAGTCATGAATTATTAACCTTGACCTTTATGGCGATTTCAACGATGGTAGCGTGGCATCCCCGTTTTCTCTTGGTGATCATGTTGATCGCAGGCGGGCTTGTTTTTTCTACGATCCGGTCGATATGCCGCTGCATATCACCAGCCTAATTACACGGGCCAATAAAATAAAAGATGACAGATTAATAAGGTGTATATCGCAATGAGTGTTGCTATTGCTGAAAAGAGTAATCCCGCATCAAAGTTGAAATGGGAGAAAAGTGATTCGGTATGGACCATGGGCTTATATGCCACTGCGGTCGGTGCCGGTACACTGTTTCTCCCAATTACCGTTGGCAGTAATTCGCCGGTTATTTTGCTATTTATATTATTGATGGCATTTCCGCTTTCTTATTATTCCCATCGGGCATTGAGTCGTTTTGTATTATCCAGCTCCCACCGGGAAGGGGATATTACCCACGTGGTGGAAGAGCACTTCGGTGCGCGGGCGGGCAAGCTGCTGATGCTGGTCTACCTGATGGCCTTCTATCCCATCATTCTGGTCTACAGCATCTCCATCACCAACGCGATCCAGAGCTTTGTGGTGCATCAGCTGGGCAATGCCGAGATCCCGCGCGGCCTGCTGGTGCTGGGGGTGATGCTGGGGCTGCACCTGGTGCTGCTGGCAGGCAAGCAGATGGTGGTGTCGGCCATCAGCGTGCTGGCGCTGCCCATGGTTGCCTTCCTCATCGGTCTCTCCATCTATCTGCTGCCCCAGTGGAGCCTCTCCTACTTCAGCGAGAGTCAGGGGGTGGACTGGCGTGATCCGGCATTCTGGAAATCTCTCTGGCTGATCGTGCCGGTGATGGTGTTCTCCTTCAGCCATGCCCCCATCATCTCCTCCTTCAGCGCGGCGCAGAAGAAGCGCTGTCAGGCGAGCGCTGACCAGCGCGCCAAGCGCATCATCAAGTGCAGCAGCCTGCTGATTTGCGGCAGCGTGCTGTTCTTCGTGGTGAGCTGCGTGATGAGCCTGAGTCAGGCCGAGATGGCGCAGGCCCGCATCGACAATATTTCGGTGCTGTCGGCGCTGGCGAACAAGTTCTCCAATCCGCTGATCGCCTACGTGGGGCCGCTCATCGCCATTCTGGCCATGTCCAAATCCTTCCTCGGCACCTCCATGGGGGTGAGCGAGGGGACGGTGAGCATGGTGAACGGAGCCTGTCAGGGGCTGGGGCTGTCGCTGCGTGAAGCGACCATAGCACGGGTCTCGTCGGTCATCCTGTTCGTGGTGACCGGGGTGATTACCTACCTCAACCCGAACGTGCTGGAGATCATCGAGAAGGTGAGCGGGCCGCTCATCGCGGTGATCCTGTTCCTGCTGCCGGCCTGTTCCATCTATCGTCTGCCCGCCCTCAAGTGTTATCGCGGGGCGAGTACCCTCTTCGTGCTGGTGATCGGGCTGCTGGCCATCTCGGCCCTTATCTACGATCTGCTGTGACGGCGGATCCCGCACAAGTCAAAAAGGGCGACCCATGGGTCGCCCTTTTTCTTGGTGTTGCCGCTAGCCGAGCAGGGTGGAGACGCTCTGGCCGGCCATCAGCAGGCCGATGGCCAGGGCGCTGAACCAGACCAGGGTGGCGCTCACCAGCAGGTAGCCGCTGGCGACGAACAGGCCGTCGCGCTGCAGCATGCCGATAGCCAGCAGCAGGATGGCCCAGGCCGGCATGGCGTTGGTGAAGGGGATGGCCCCGAGTGGCAGCATCAGCAGCAGGGCCGCCAGCATGATCAGCAGGCCGTTGCAGCGGTTGATGGTACTGCTGCCGGTCAGCAGCAGCAGGCGCGGGCGGATGAAGCGATCGATGCGGGCCAGCAGATCCGCCCCCTTGTGCAGGGTCGGCTTGAGCTGTTCGGCGGCGAAGCGGCGCTCCATCAGGATGGCGGGCAGCCAGGGTACCCGGTTGAGGGTGATGCCGATGCCGATGAACAGGATCAACAGGCCAAACGGGGTGCTGACGCCGGGGATGGAGACCGGCAGCAGGAAGGGCACGGTGAGCAGCACGCAAAACAGCAGCATGCCCTGTTCGCCGACCAGAGCCAGCATCTGGCGCAGGCTGATATGGCTCTCCTCGATGGCGTGGGCGGTGGCCCGCAGGGTATCGGAGAGCTTGTTCTGGGGGTCGTTGAGTTGCGCGGCAACCATTCCCTGATGTCCTTCTGGTGAGTGGAACCGGCTCACCATGAGCCGATTGCGCGCCAGCATACGTGGCACAGGTTAATCCGGGATGAATAACCGCCGGCGCGGATGTGCCGTTTGCCGGCAGGCTGCCGGTGGTGGCGACGGAGTGTGATCTCCCCGCTGAAAATCGCTTAATACAGGCCGGGTTTAGGATGGGGGCCAGTGGGCTCTGATATGCTTGACGGGCACTGATGCAGCGCACGGAGGAGCCGTGATGAAACGAGCAGGGATCATGATGATGGGGCTGTTGTTGCCGCTGGGGCAGGCCTGGAGCGCCGAGGGGGAGGCCGCCCTCGGCTGGCAGGTGACGCCGTTCTTCGGCTACAGCTCGGCCATCGACTTCGAGGCCAATGACGACCCCAAACCGACGCCCGTCGCCACCCGGCTGGAGTCCTTGCAGGGGGAGCGTTCCGGCAGCTGGGGCCTGTTCATCAGCAAGGAGGTGGATGATCCCGGCATGATAGAGCTGCTCTACAGCCACCAGTCCACCCGCCTCTCCCCCGATCAGCCGGATCGGTTGACGGTGGACACCCTCCACTTTGCCGGGGCGCTCACCCTGTCGGACAACCTGATGGCCCCCTATATCGGCGCCGGTATCGGGGCGACCCGCTTTGCCGCCTACGACAGCGAGGTGGCCCCTTCCATGTCGCTGGCGCTCGGGGTGCAGCCGCGCCTGACCGAGCATCTGGCGCTGCGGGCCGAGGTGCGTGGCTATGGCTCGCTGGTCAACGACAACAGCCAGTTTCTCTGCAACCCGGACCAGTGCGTGTTCAAGGTGCGCGGCGAGCTGGTGACCCAGTGGCAGGCCAATATCGGCCTGACCCTGCGGTTTTGAGCCTGGTGCACAGCGGCGACTTGCTGCCCCTGCCTCGTGCACTGCCCTCGCTGTCGACCCCGCGACTGCTGCTGCGGGCGTTTGATGCCGGGGACAGTGCCGATCTGTTCGCCATCTACGGGGACTCCGAGGTCATGCGTTTCGTCGGCGAGCCGCCTTTCCCGAGCCTCGCTACCGTGGCGCAGATGCTGGCGAGCGTCGCGCGGTTGCTGGCCGCCGGCGAGTCGCTGGAGTGGGGGCTGGTGGCGCACGACAGCGAGCGCCTGATCGGCACCTGCGGCCTGCACAGCTTTGCGGGGGAGGCTGGTTTGCGTCAGGCAGAGGTGGGCTGCATGCTGGCTCGCAGCCACTGGGGAGAGGGATGGATGGCAGAGGCGCTGACGGCCCTGATCGCCTATGCCCGCCAGCTCGGCATCGCCACGCTAGTGGCGGATATCGAGCCGGACAATCTGCCCAGCCAGCGGCTGTTTCGGCGGCTGGGCTTTGTCTGGCAGCAGGCTAGCTGCTACCGCTTGTCGCTTGAGGGGATCACAGCAGACCATGGGTGAGTCGGCTGAGCGGCTCGTTGACGTCGAACAGCTTGAACTGCACCGCGCTGGCGCCCATGGCGAGCACCCGCTGCTCGTGCATGGTGGCGTAGGCGAGGGCGCTGGCCTCATCCTCGAACAGATAGATGCCACCCGCCTCGCCGGTGCGCGGGTTTTCGGTCCAGATCTTGGAGATGAAGCCCGGCTCCTTGGTGATGGACTCGGCCAGCGGCATGGCCGCGGCGGTGAGGGCCGGCCCCATCAGCTCGGCGGGGAAGTTGAAATGGATCTGCAGCAGGCTGGGCATGGTGAACCTCTCGTGGGTGTTGAATGACTAAGCCCGCATCATAGGAAGCCGGCATCTTGGCTGCAAGAAGGCACATTTTCGTGGCATAGTTACCGCAAAGTAACCACTTGCGAGCCATCCCTTGTCCTCACTGCCCTGTCCCGCCTACCGGGTGCTGCGCCTGCTGGCCGGTAAATGGAAACCGGCCATCCAGTTTCATCTGCGCGTGCAGACCCTGCGCTTTGGCGACCTGCGCCGCAGCCTGCCCGAGGTGAGCCAGAAGGTGCTCACCGCCCAGTTCAAGGAGCTGGAGAGCGACGGCGTCGTCATCCGCACCCTCTACCCCGACGTGCCGCCCCGGGTGGAGTACAGCCTGAGCCCGCTCGGCGTCGCCCTGCTCCCCCTGCTTCAGCAGATGCACGACTTTGCGCTGAGCCACGGCGATCTGCTGGCCCGGAGTGAAGCGGGGGCGGCCCGCGACGAGCCCCATCTCGGCGAGCCCGGTTAATCCCGCGCCGGCCAGACCATCAGCCACTCGGCGCAGCCGGTATGAGGATCCACGCCCTCGGCCGCCACCTGAAACCCTTGCGCGCGATAGAAGTCGCATGCGGTCCGGTTCTGCTGATAGACCTGCAGCCGCAGGGTCGGCAACTGCCGTTTGGCGTGCTCGAGCAGGGCCTTGCCCAGCCCTTGCCCCTGCCGCGCGGGGGTCACGAAGAGGGCGGCCAGGGTGCCTTCGTGCAGGGAGTAGAAGCCCAGTACCTGCTCACCCAGGCAGAGCAGCTGGCTGTCGGCGGCGGGCAGATAGATCTCCCGCATCGGCGCCAGGTTGGCGTGCCAGTAAGCGGGCTCGATGAAGTGGTGGGCCTGCAGGGAGGCCTCCAGCCAGATGGCGAGGACGGCCTCGGTGTCGGCCGGGGTGAAGGGGCGGATCTGCATGGGTGTCTCGTCTGGAATCATCACAAGGGAGGCATGGTAACAGCACAGGCCCCGTCGTCACCCGACGGGTGGCCAAACTGGTACCTCCATAACAAAACAGGCGACCCGCGGGTCGCCTGTTGCCGTTAGCCGGCGTAGGGGAGGGAGGAGTGGTGCAGCACGATGCGTACCTTGCCGTCGTCCCCCTTCTTGAAGCCCCAGGTCTTGTCGACCGTGGTCTGCTTGTTGTCCCGATCGGTCAGGTGCACCTTGCCCATGGTGAGGGCCATGTCGCCGTTGATGTAGACGGCGGCATTGTCGTAGTTGTAGCTCTGCCAGTTCTTGAGGGCGAAGCCGGTGTCGGCGGGATAGGCCTGATTGTTGCCGACGAAGTAGGCCAGCGCCCCTTCCTGATTGATGCGGAAGGTCTGTTCGCCGCCGGCCAGGGTCGGCTTGAACAGCACGGGGCCATGGTGGTAGCCGTAGGCGCCGTCGAGCACGGCGGTGGCGGTGGCTCTGGCCTTGTCGATGCCGCCGCTGCGGTAGTCGTCGCTGATCTGGATCAGGGCCTTGCCCCAGGCATCCTGCGCGGCCTTGATCTCGGCTTCGGTGATGTTGTTGTTGGCGATCTGGGCGGCGCTGAGGGAGCCGCTGGCGGCGAGCAGAACGAGGACAAGGCCGGATTGCTTGGTGAACAGCATCTTGGTGAGCAACTTCATACGGTCGTGACTCCTGGGTGTCGCGTTTAAGGAGTCCCGGAGTTTATCTATCCGCGATGAATAAAGATTGAACCCCCCATTCAGCCTTGAGTGGGGAGGGATCGGCCTCCCTCCCATCCTCATTTCCCTTAGCGGGCCCGCAGCAGCCAGCGACTGGCTGCCCCCTGTGCCAGCAGCCGGTAGCCGAGCAGGGAGAGCGCCAGCAGCGCCGGCACCTTCAGCAGCTCCCACCACACCTGCTTGCCTTGCGGGCCGAAGATCATCAGCCACACCACCAGCATCATGTGCAGACAGTAGAGGCCCAGCACCTTGGGTGCCTGGCGCTCGAGCCAGCTGCCCCGGCCCCAGCCCGGATTGGCCAGCAGCAGGCCGAACAGTCCCAGCGCCCAGGGGAGCGAACCCAGCAGGAAGTCGTGGCGGTTGAGGGGCACGGCGGCAAAGTGCAGCAGCCCTGCGGCCTCGAGGGCGTAGAGCCCCATCCCCGCCATCATCAGCAGGGCGCAGTGCCTGGCATCCGGCTGCCAGGCGCGCAGGCGCAGCTCGGCGCCAAGGGCCACGAACAGCAGCGAGAAGAAGGGGCCGTTGCGGGTCAGCAGGGCCCACTCGCCCCCCAGCAGCGGCGGGCCATAGGAGCCGCCGAGCAGGGCCAGCCCGTAGAGCAGGACGCCCAGCAGCAGGGCCAGCCGGGGCAGGCGGGCCTGCTGGCAGAGCGCCAGGATCAGCACCGCCAGCATCAGGGAGGGCAGGAACCAGAGGTGGATCATGCCGCCCACCCACCAGGCGTTGAGCGGATCCCCCAGCTGCATCTGCCACTGGCTTGCCATGGCCGGCAGGTATCCCTCGCTCACCGCCGCGAGCGGGTTGAAGGGTATCAGCACGTAGAGCAGGCTCCACGCCAGCCAGAGCCCCAGCAGCGGGCGGCAGTAGCGCAGCGCCACCGTCAGGGGGTGGCCTGCGGCGAGAGCGGGCTGCAGAAAGTAGCCGGCGCAGAGGAAGAACAGCGGCACCGCGAAGCGGCAGAGCTGGTTGATGACGCCCCCGAGCCAGAAGTAGAGAGTGCCGTCCCACAGGGTGGGATCGAAGGGGTTGCTGAAGGGGGAGAGGTGAATGGCCATCACCGCCATGATGGCCACTACTCGCCCGCACTCTATGCTGGAGATGCGCATGCTGCCTCTTGCCGCTTGGGTTGAGGGCGCACCCTAGCAGCCGCAGGCGATCCTCATCCAGCCGCCAGGCCGGCAACTGTGACCCCCATCGGCGGCCGGTTACCCTTTGTTACCCGAGGTGCGGGCAAGGTTACCGCCGCCGAGAGACAGATCCCGTTTTGCCGTCGGTAAATGCGCTAGAGCAGGGCCACCAGCACGGTGACCAAGGCGCCCAGCAGCAGCAGGGCGATGCCGCGCGCGGCCGGGCCGTGCAGCTTGTTCCACATCAGCAGGCTGGTGAGGGCCAGCAGCAGCATGGCCAGCGCCGCCAGATCCCCCACCAGCTGCCACGACAGGCCGGTACCCATGCCACGGTGCAGCCGGTTGAGGCTGGCGGCAAAGTTGGCCTGCTGCAGTTCGGTGCGCACCAGCAATGTGCCCGCCACATAGCTGGCAGCCACGCTTTCGCTCAGGGTGACGCCGCGCATCTCCCAGCGGGCCGGCAGGGTGAGCGGGCCGTCGGGGGTGGGCAGGGTCTGGGGCGGGGTGAGCTGGACGCGCGCCTCCTCGAACCCTGCTGCATAGCGTTGCAGCAGCAGGCTTTTCAGCTCATCCGGGCTGGTCAGCGGCGCGCTCAGCACTATCTCTTCGCTGGATTTTTCGGTGTGGGGGCCGGGCAGCGGCAGCGCGGCCCTGTGTTGCAGCCAGAGGCCGGTGAGGCCGTAGAGCAGCATCAGGGTGAGGGTGGCAAAGCCGGCCCAGGCGTGGATGCGGCGCACCCACTTGTTGTTGTGCAGGGGGAGTTTTCTGCGTTTCATCGCTCGGTGCTTCATAAAAATCTGGCCAGCGAACGCTGGCCAGAGGGATCGGGAAAAGGCGGGGATCAGAAGCGGTAGGCGGCGCTCAGATGCAGCTGACGGGGTGTGCCCGGCATGATCTGGGAGGCGCTGGTGGCGCTGACGAAGTAGTCGTGATCGGTCAGGTTCTCCACGCTCAGCTGGGTTTCCCACTGCTGCCAGCGGTAGCCGGCACGGGCGTCGAAGCGTGCGTAACCGGGCAGGGTGGTGGTGTTGGCGTTGTCGGCGAAGCGATCGCCCACCGCAGTCACCCCGGTCTCGCCGAACCAGCCCTGCTTGCCGCTCTGATAGCCGGCGAACAGCTCGCCGTTCTGACGGGAGACGTTCATCGGCCGCTTGCCTTGCAGATCGGCGTCCGCCTTGACCTGCTCGGCATCCTGGATGGCGATGCCGCCGCGCAGGTAGAGCTCGTCGGTCAGCTGGGCGCGGGCGCTCAGCTCGATCCCCTCGGTGCGCTGCAGACCGGTGAGGATCACCTTGGTGGGATCCAGCGGATCCTTGCTGCGTTTGTTGTACATCTCCAGCCGGTAGAGGGAGAGGGTGGTCGCCAGGCGGCCATCCAGCCAGTCGCTCTTCACGCCGCCCTCGTACAGCCGGGTGTGCTGGGGATCCAGGTTGTTGTTCTTGTCGCCCGGGGTGATGCCGATCAGCTCCCCGCCCACCGGGGTGAAGGTCTTGCTGTAGGAGGCGTAGAAGGCGTGCTCCTCGATCGGGTTCCACACCAGACCCAGGCGCGGGCTCAGGCTGGTGACCGAGACGGTCTCCTCCTTGTTGAGGTCGTTGCGGCGGCTGGTGACGGTGAAGTCGTCGCGGCGCAGACCCGCCAGCAGGTGCCAGTCACCCAGGCTGAGCTGATCCTGCACATAGAGGCCATAGCCACGCACCTTGTGGTTGGCGTCGCTGGAGAGCTTCATGGCGCCATCGTAGGTGGGCAAAGAGCCCGGATCATAGAGGTTGCCGGCCGGGATCGCGGTGGCGTTCTGGTAGAGCTTGGGGGTGCGCTCCTGCCAGTTCTGCTCGAAGCCCACCAGCAGACGGTGCTCGATGGGGCCGGTCTGCAGCTGGCCTTCGGCCTCGGTGTTGCTGATCAGGCTGTTGGCCTTGAGATCCTGCTGCCAGCGGGAGCGGGTCACCTGATCCCCCTTCACGCTGGTGACATAGGTGTTGTCGAACTGGCTGTCGAGGCTGGTGTAGCCCAGCTGCTGGCGCAGTTGCCACTGATCGTTGATGTCCCAGGTGAGGCGTGAGCGGGTGGACTGGGCCACGTCGTCAATGAAGTCACGGCGGGTATCGCTGTAGACATACTCCTTCGGCACGTCGGCGGGCCGGCCGTTGACGCCGGGGATGCCGCGATCCGGGGTGCGGTCGTGCTCGTTGCGCTCGTACTGCAGCAGCCAGTTCAGCTTGTCACTGATCTCCCAGTTGACGGAGGGGGCCAGCAGGGTGCGTTTGCTGGTCACGCCGTTGCGAAAGCTGTCCTTGTCTTCTTGGGCCAGGTTGAGGCGCACCTGCACCTGCTCACCCGCTTCGCCGTTGAGGTCGGCGGCCAGCCGGCGGCTGTCGAAGCTGCCGACCTGGGCGCTGACGCTGGATTCCAGCCCCTTCTGCGGCTTCTTGCTGACCCGGTTGACGATGCCGCCGGTGCTGCCACGGCCATAGAGCACCGCCGCCGGCCCCTTGAGCACTTCGACCCGCTCGGTGTTGCCAAGGTCGCGGGTGTACTGCATGTCGTCGCGAAAGCCGTCCAGATAGAAGTCGTTGCTGGCGCTGAAGCCGCGGATGTTGACCCCGTCGAAACGGGTGTCACCGCTGGCGTTGACGCCGGGGATGCCGGTCAGCGCCTCGCTCAGGGTGGGCTGGCCGAAGGCGGTCAGCTCGCTCGCCTTGACGCTGTCGATGGCCTGCGGCACCAGCTTGGCCGGGGTGTTGGTGCGGGTCGCGGTGGCGACCTCTTCATGTTGGCTGCGTTTGCCGACCACTGTCATGGTCTCGTCTTCGGCGTGCGCGCCGGCGCTCAGGGCCAGCAGGGCGACACTCAGCAGAGTGCGTGGGTGGTGAGGTGTGTGCATGTTGCGTGTTGACTCTTGAAGAAGCGACCTGATGGTCTGAACTTGTTGATTTATTTGTAATTATTTTGTTTTCTCCCATCCGGGAGGATGCTAATGATATTGATTTTCATTAGCTGTGCAATAGAAACATGTTTTGACGATGGGGCTGGGTATCGGATGGCTCGCCACCGCCGACAGGGCGCCCTGCCGGCAAGGTGACGGGAGGAGGGAAGAAGGGGGATGAGGGGCTCAGTGGTCGGCGGCAGAGGGCGCGATCTCGGCCAGCTGCTTGCCCAGTACCAGCCGCGGCGCCGGGTCGGTCTGCAGCGGGATATCCTGCAGCGGGGTGCCCTGCAGGTTGCGGTGGATGATGCTGGCCGCCATCTGGCCGAGGGCCCGATAGCTGCTGATGGTGCCGACGGTGCAGCCGTGCTCGACATAGAGCTCGGCGCTGCAGATGGTGGGGATACCCGCCTCGTTGAGGGCAGCCAGCAGTTCGGGGGCGATGGAGAGCAGGTAGCTGTCGGCGGCGAGAAACACGATGCTCTCTTTGGCGTCGTGCTGCAGCCGCTTGAGTTCGCTGGCCAGCCGCCGCTTGTCCGGCGCGATGCGCCAGGTGGTGAGCTCCCACTGGTAGCGACGGGCTTCGCGCAGCAGCAGCTCGCCGGTCAGCAGGGTGTTCTGCTCGCGCGGGTTGAACGGCAGCAGCAGCCCCTTGCCGGCGGGCAGATAGCGGCGGGCGTTGGCGAGCTGCAGCGCCATCGGCACCATGTTGCTGGTGCCGGCCACCATCTGGTTTTCCGTCTTGTCGTCGGACAGGAAGCCGGCCCCGACGGGGTCGGACACTATGCTGAAAATCAACGGCTTGCGGTTGCCCACCAGGCTCTTGACCATGGCCGTGGCGGTGGTGCCGAAGCAGTAGATGTAGTCGTAGTCGGCGAGGGAGGGCAGCAGTTGCTGGCGCAGCAGGGTGGCCAGCGCGGTTCTGTCCTGATTGGCGTTGAAGGTAACGAAAGTGGGGTGATGACCGAGCCGGTTCAGCTCGTCGCGAAAGCCGCGCTCGGCGTCCGTTTCGCCGCGCCACAGCACCATGGCGATGGTCAGCGCCTGGACGGGCAGGGCGCAGAGCAGACAGCAGCAGATGAGCAGGCGTAGCGGCATGATGATCTCCTCGTCGTGGTTCTGTTGAGCCTAGATCATGGGGAGCAGGGCACGCCGACGCGGATGCAAAAGAGCGCGCCGGCATCAGCCGGCGCGCGCAGTGCAGAGGGGCCCGACTTAGAAGTCGTAGCGGGCCGCCAGCTGGAAGTCATCCTTGACGTTGAGCTTGCCGCTCTCTTTGCTGTCGAGGTTGTTGATGCGGTACTCGCCGATGACGCGCAGGTTCTTGTTGAACTTGTACTGGGCGCCCAGGGTGTAGTAGTCGATGGAGTCATAGTCGGCCTTGCCGTCTTGCTCCACCTTCTGCTTGTTCCACAGCGCCATCAGGCCGAAGCCGTTCTCGAAGTTGTAGCCCAGTGCCCCTTCCCAGCCGGTGTGATCCTTGCCGGTGGCCAGGAAGTCGGTGCCGTCCGCATAGCTCAGGGCGGCGTAGACGGCCTTGTTGTCGTACTTGGCGGAGAGCAGCCACAGCTTGGCATCCTCTTCCCCGTTCTTGTCGCGGATCCCCACGTTGTAGGCGGTGCCCAGCGCCAGGTTGAACGGGAAGGTGTAGGCCACGGCGGCGCCGTAGGCGGCATCGCTGTCCTTGCTGGTGGTCTCTTCGGTGTCACCGCCGTCGAACTTGTAGCTGGTGTCGACCTGGAAGCCGTTGAACAGACCGGAGTACTTCAGCACGGAACCGGCACGGTTGGTGGCGAAGGTGTCGGTCTTGGCGCCCAGCGCGTCGTTGCCGTAACCGTCAGAGAGAGAAACGTCGGTCCAGTCAGCCAGGAAGCCAGGGGCCCCTTTCTGGCGACCGAAGGTGATGTTGCCCCAGTCGGCGCCAACACCGGCGAACGCCAGACGGGTGCGCAGGTTGTCGGAGTTCTCGCTGATGGTCTTCTCGCTGTCGTTGATGTACATCTGCACTTCGTACTGGGCCAGCGCCTTCAGTTGGCTGTTGATCTGGCTGTCGACCTTGGCGCCGAAGCGGACGAACTGGTTGGCGCCCTGCTTGTCGCTGTACTCCTGAGTGCCGTTTGGATGGGTGCTGTCGACCCCTTCCTTCTTGTCACCGAAGAACTGGCCGGCGTAGATGCGGCCGTACAGATCCAGGGTGGTGGTGTCATTCTTGTAAACTTCAACGGCGTGAGCCTGGAAGGCCGCGGTGAGAGCCAGTGCCACTACAGTCAGCTTTTTCATCTTAATCCCTTGTGTTGCAAGCTTTGTTGTAAAAGACGGGGGCCATGCTAGGCAGGGGGGATGACAGCGGGGTGACACTCTCGTGAAGTGTCGGTGGCGGTTTGATGTCAAATTGGTGAAAGGGCCGTGTTTTGTGTGACGAACCGCCACTTTTGCGCGCAAAGGTTTGCCCTTGTGGTAGAATGCCGCCCGTTTTCGAGCTCCAAAGGTTGGATATGCGATGAGACGTGAACTGGCAATCGAGTTTTCCCGAGTGACGGAAGCGGCTGCACTGGCTGGCTACAAGTGGCTCGGACGTGGTGACAAGAATATCGCCGATGGGGCGGCCGTTGCGGCCATGCGCCATATCCTCAATCAGATCCAGATCGATGGTGAGATTGTGATCGGCGAGGGTGAAATTGACGAAGCCCCCATGCTCTACATCGGCGAGAAGGTGGGCACGGGTCTGGGCGACGCGGTGGACATCGCGGTCGACCCCATCGAGGGTACCCGCATGACCGCCATGGGTCAGGCCAATGCCCTGGCCGTGCTGGCCGTCGGCGACAAGGGCTCCTTCCTCAAGGCCCCCGACATGTACATGGAGAAGCTGATCGTGGGTCCCAAGGCCAAGGGTGCCATCGACCTCGATCAGGCCCTCGAGCTGAACCTCAAGGCCGTGGCCAAGGCGCTCGGCAAGCCGCTCTCCCGCCTGACCGTGATCACCCTGGCCAAGCCGCGTCACGACAAGGCGATCAAGGAGATGCAGGGGCTGGGTGTGCGGGTGTTCGCCATTCCTGACGGCGACGTGGCTGCCTCCATCCTCACCTGTCTGCCGGACAGCGAAGTGGACATGCTGTATGGCATCGGCGGCGCGCCGGAAGGGGTGATCTCGGCGGCGGTGATCCGTGCGCTGGACGGTGACATGCAGGCCCGCCTGGTGCCCCGTCATCAGGTCAAGGGCGACAGCCCGGAAGTGCGTGCGCTGGGCGAGCAGGAAATTGCCCGCTGCGAGGCACTCGGCATCGACGTGAGCAAGGTGCTCAAGCTGGAAGACCTGGCCAAGAATGACAACGTCATCTTCTCGGCCACCGGCATCACCAAGGGTGATCTGCTGGATGGCATCACCAGCGACGGCGTCATGGCGACCACCGAGACCCTGCTGATCCGTGGCAAGTCGCGGACCATCCGCCGCATCAAGTCGATCCACTTCCTGGATCGCAAAGACAGCGTGGTGCGCGACATCATCCTCTAATCAGGATGCGTGCGGGGCAACCCCCATGGTACCGCCTGAAAAGCCCGACGCTGTCGGGCTTTTTGTTGTCTGTTGCAAGGCACTATTTCATGGCGAGGCCGGGATAACAGTGAAGAAAATCCCCGCCCTTTGCTAAACTGGTTCGCCCTGCCGAGGAAAGCATTACATGGAATGTCGTCAAGGTTGCGGTGCCTGCTGCATCGCCCCCAGTATCAGCAGTGCCATTCCCGGCATGCCCGACGGCAAACCGGCCGGCGTGCCCTGCGTGCAGCTCGATGCGCGGCTGGGCTGCAAGATCTTCGGCCAGCCCGAGCGCCCGGCGGTGTGCGGCGCCTTTCGTCCCATGCAGGACGTGTGCGGCTATCACCGGGAGGAGGCTATCTGGCTCATTGGTGAACTGGAGCGAATGACGGCCTGAGGCTGACCCTCTCCCTCAGGGAGAGAGTGGTTGCTGGTTCCCCCTCATCCCCGACCCTTCTCCCGCGAGGGGAGAAGGGAGAGCAGCTATTCGGAACAATCCCAATAAAAAGAAGCCGCAACTGCGGCCTCTTTTTATTTTGCGACGAACGGACGTCAGACGTCGGCCAGCTGCAATGCCTGGCGGTAGTACTCGTTGGCCTTGTTGGTCAGGCGGCGCTTGTCCATCACCTGACCGAGGGCGTGGTAGACGGCGGCGTTCGGCGCTTTTGCGACCTCCTGTTCCAGCAGGCGCTGGGCGTCGTCCAGCTGA
The DNA here is from genome assembly GCF_002934425.1 of Aeromonas sp. ASNIH4. Taxonomy (NCBI): domain Bacteria; kingdom Pseudomonadati; phylum Pseudomonadota; class Gammaproteobacteria; order Aeromonadales; family Aeromonadaceae; genus Aeromonas; species Aeromonas sp. ASNIH4. The sequence goes on from NZ_CP026217.1 coordinate 89,919, forward strand.
CCGGCCAGCAGGTAGACCTGGGCCAGCGCCGCATCGACGCCAGGTTGATCCTGGATCTTCTGCAGCAGGGTCAGCATCGGCTGGTAGCTGTCGAGCTTGAGCTTGGGCAGACGGGCCAGCAGCTGGGGCGAGACCTGCTTGCGCAGCGCATCCAGCCACAGCTCGGCGGCTTCATTGTCGGCTCCCAGCTGGCGCAGGCGATCGCCATAGGCGGCCAGCAGATCCGGATCCTGGCGCAGCTTGCGCGGCAGCTCCTGCCAGATCGGGCGCAGCGTCTCGAGGGCGCCGCTGGCGGCGTTCAGGCGGCCACGCCAGGCCTGCTGCAGCAGATCCTCTTCCTGTTTGGGGGTCAGCTTGCCCACCTTGTGCAGCACTGGGATGAGGTCGATGAGGGCAGCCCAGTCCTCGCGGGCCAGGTGCACCTGGCGCAGCTGGTCCAGTACCATGGGGTGGCGCGGGTTGAGGGCGTAGACGGATTCCAGCATGGCCAGCGCGGTGTCGTACTGGCCCTGCTCGATCTGCAGCTGGGTCTGGGTCAGGGTCAGTGCCAGCTCGGCCTTGGGGTTCTCCTCCTGCGCCTTTTGCAGGTATTGGTCCCGGCGCACGTCATCGCCACGGGCCTGGGCCGCTTTGGCGGCGCTCAGGTAGTTGAGCAGCGGGGTGTCGCTGTTGCTGGCGCCCTTGAGCATCAGCTTCTCGGCCTGGCTGTAGTGCCCTTCGGCCATGGCCAGGGTGGCGGCCACGGTCTGCTGGTTGGCCTTGCGGCGCCGGCGCGAGCCGTACCAGCCCAGGGTCTTGCGGCGCAGGCCGAATACCCGGCCCAGCAGCCACTCGACAATGAGCAGGGCACCGTAGAACAGCACCGCCAGGATCACCGCGCTGGTGACCGAAGATTCAACCGTGTAGTTGCCCAGCGAGATCAGCACATAGCCCTTGTTGCCGGAGGCCTGCGGGCCGAAGATGAGGCCCGCCACCATGGCGGCCACCAGTACAATCAGACGAATCATGGTGCCCTCCTCAGTTGCTGGCCAGAATGCGCTGCAGGCGCTCGGTCAGCACCTCTTCCAGCATGGCCTGGGTCTTGAAGCGATCCGGATAGTTGAACTGGATCTGCTCCCCCTTGAGCTTGTCCAGCTCGGACTGCATGTAGTGGGTGGCGCTGTTGTCGGTGTCGAAATACTGGGTCAGCCAGCGCTGGGCCTTGTCCAGGCTGTCGTCATAGAGGGCCTGCTGCTCACGGTAGACGGCGAGCTGGGCCTGCAGCAGCTTGGTCTTGAGGTTCTCGCGCAGGAATATCTCCTGCTGCGGGGAGAGCAGGGCCTCCACCGCGCCGTCACGGCGGCGGATGGTGATGAAGTTCTCGGTGAACTTGACCCAGTTCTTCTTGAGATTGCTCTCCCACTCGTCCGGGTTGGTGCTGACGGCCTGATCAGGCTCGCTCTTGGCTTCCGGCATGCTGACGGTGGAGAGCGGCAGCAGCTCGATCTGATCGGAAAGGGCGGCCAGCTTCAGGGTCAGCCCTTCGCGGTCGATGCGCGGCATCCCCTTGAGCTGGGCGATGTCTTCGGCCAGCGCCTTGCGGATGGGCATCAGGCTGGGATCGTTGAGCGCCTTGATGCGCTCGTCGGCATTGCCGAGCAGTGTGATGGCGGAGACGAGGTCGTGTTCCAGCCACAGCTTGCGACCGGCCATCCGCACCAGATATTCGGATTCGGCCAGCATCCAGTCGTTGGGGCGCTTGTCGTTGAGATCCAGCACTCGGGTCTGCAACCCCTTGAGCTCGTCCTGCAGCAGTTGCTGCTGCTTGCCGAGGGCGGCCAGCTGCTCGCCATCCTTGCTGTTGCTCTGGTCAAGCTTGTTCATGGCCTCGGCCAGTTGCTGCTTGAGCTGGTTCAGCTCGCCCTGCTGGGCCACCGCACTCTTGTGGCCGTGCAGATAGAGGCCGCCGGTCAGGCCGAGGGCCAGCAGGATGGCGATGCCGCCGACCACAGCACCCGAGCTGCCCTTCTTGTTGTTGACCTTCTGGCCGGGTTGCTTGTTGTCGGCCACGGAGGCCGCGGCACTCGGCTGGACTTCTTGCTGTTCAGTCATTCCATCTTCCTCAGTTCCAGAGCGGCCGTCAGGGCCTGGTTGGATGCACCCTGGGCAATCGTGATATGGGTAAAGCCCGCCGCCGCGGCCATCTCGGCCACCCGCGGGCTGGGCACCACCAGCAGGCGGTCGTGCAGCCAGGGCAGCTGTTGGTCCGGGACCAGTTCCAGCAGCCGCTGCAGCAGTTCGCCGCTGGTGACGAGCAGGCTGTCGAGCCCGGCCGCCTGCCAGTGGCGGGTCAATGCGTCCCCGTCCAGTGCGGGGTAGTGGCGCTCATAGGCCGCACAATAGTGCACCAGTGCGCCGCGTGAGGCCAGCGTCCGGGCGATGAGATCCCGGCCGCCATTGCCGCGCAGGATCAGCACCTGCTTGCCGTTCACCTGTTGCAGGCCGGGCAGGGCCAGCAGCCCTTCGCTGCGCGGATCGTCCGGGCTCAAGGCCTGGATGCCCACCTCAGCGAAGGCATCCGCACTGGCCTGACCGACCGCAAAGTAGTCAATATTTGGCCAGGTCTGACCAGTTTGCAACAGAAAATGATGAGTGAAATGAACTGCATGCACGCTGACGGCGATGACGATGTCGGCCTGGGGCAGCAGTTCGGGCAGGCGGTGCAGTTCGCTGCCCGCCACGGTTTCCAACAGCGGGCAGCAGAGCGGTGCGTGGCCGTGCTGGCGCAGCAGTGCCGCCAGCTCGGCGGCCTGGGCGGCCGGGCGCACCACCAGCGGGATCATGCCCGGTAGACCTCGGCCAGGATGACATCGGCACCATCGGCCAGCAGACGCTGGGCCAGGGTGTGGCCAAGGGCCTCCCCGTCGGCCAGCGGGCCGCGGATCTCGTCGCGAATGACACGGCTGCCATCCGGGCTGCCCACCAGGCCACGCAGCCACACTTCTTCCCCCTGCACCAGGGCGTAGGCCCCGATGGGGACCTGGCAGCCCCCCTGCAGGGCACGGTTCATGGCGCGCTCGGTCAGCACCCGGATCCGGGTCTCGGGGTGTTCGAGCGGCGCCAGTAGGGCGTGCAGCTCGTGATCGTCGAGGCGGCATTCGATGCCGACCGCACCCTGACCGTTGGCGGGCAGGCTCTGTTCCGGCTCGATGAAGGCGGTGATGCGGTGCGCCATCTCCAGCCGTTTCAGGCCGGCGGCGGCGAGGATGATGGCGTCGTATTCACCGGCGTCCAGCTTGGCGAGACGGGTGTTGACGTTGCCGCGCAGGTCGCGGATCACCAGATCCGGGCGTGCCGCGCGCAGCTGGCACTGACGACGCAGGCTGGAGGTACCGACCACGGCTCCCTGCGGCAGCTCATCGATCTGGCCGAAGCGGTTGGAAACAAAGGCATCGCGCGGATCTTCGCGCTCGCAGATGGTGTGCAGGCCGAGCCCCTCGGGGAACTCCACCGGCACGTCTTTCATGGAGTGCACGGCGATGTCGGCTCGTCCCTCCAGCATGGCGGTTTCCAGCTCCTTGACGAACAGCCCCTTGCCGCCCACCTTGGCGAGAGGGGTATCCAGGATCTTGTCACCCTGAGTGCTCATGGGCACCAGCTCAACCTGCAACTCGGGGTACAGGGCTTCCAGCCGGTCTTTGACGAAGTTGGCCTGCCACAGGGCCAAGGGGCTCTTGCGAGTGGCAATTTTCAGGGTTCGGGCTGCCATATCAATCAGTTGTTTCATCTTTAGAAGGAAAACGATCTTACCACCCTTTGCAGGGGCTTTCATGGCGCAGCCCGCAAAAGCGGGCTCAAGCTCAAAAACGGCCGCTGAAAATGATTTTTATTAAGTCTGGCTTGCGAGTTAATTTATTGAAATTACAGTTTTTTATTGCTTTCCAATGATACTGTTTAGTGACTTGTCATAAATAATCCGGCGATTGTGTGCGGGCTTGTTTACCACCGCTGTTTGCATTGTTAACATGATCACACTTTTTTGACGTCTCCCCGTTTTGGTGCGTCATTTCTTACCTCGGTATAGGCAGGGCATTGCTGGTAAAACTCGACACGCTGGTGGCGCGCTACGACGAACTCAATCGTCTCAAGACGCAACGGGCGCTAGGTCTCATGAGTCGCTACGGGCAGCAGGTTTTTCAGCTGCTACCCGTCATGCTGCACTTCAATCACCCCCTGTTGCCCGGTTATGTGGCGGGGGATGTGCCGCACGGCATCTGGAGTTTTACCGCCAATGACGCCCAGCAGGCCTTCATCGAGGACCTGTGCCAGAACGCCAACTGCCTGAACGGCCTCACCACCCATGACAAGTCGATTCAGGGGCTCTACTCCATGGGCAGCACCTCGTCCATCGGTCAGTGCTGCCACTCGGATCTCGACATCTGGGTCTGCCACGTGGCCGGTTTGTCGCAGGAGCGGCTCGAGCTGCTGGATCTCAAGTGCCAGCAACTCTCCAAGTGGGCCGAGCAACGCGGGGTCGATCTCAACTTCTTCCTGATCCCCGAGGACAAGTTCCGCCAGCGCAACGATGCCCAGATGCAGGGTGAGAGCTGCGGCAGCGCCCAGCACCTGCTGCTGCTGGACGAGTTCTACCGCAGCGCCATGCTGATCGCCGGCAAGCGGCTGCTCTGGTATCTGGTGCCCAGTGAGTATGACGACCACTACGACGACTACGTCAACGGCCTGTTTGCCCACGGCAAGCTGAGCCAGGATGATTGGCTCGATCTCGGTGGCTTCAACCGCATTCCGGCCGAGGAGTACTTCGGCTCTGCCCTCTGGCAGCTCTACAAGGGCATCGACTCCCCCTACAAGGCGGTGCTCAAGTCGGTGCTGATGGAGGCCTACTCCCACGAGTATCCCAACACCCGTCTGCTGTCGGTGACCAGCCGCGACTGGTTCCAGCACAACGAGGGGATGCACTACCGGCTCGACAACTACTGCCTGATGCTGGACAAGGTGACCAACTACCTCAAGTCCATCGGCGACATGCAGCGGCTCGATCTGGTGCGCCGCTGCTTCTATCTGAAGGTGTGTGACGGTCTCAGCCACCCGAAAGAGGAGCACTCCCCGGCCTGGCGCCGCGAGCAGATGACCCAGCTGGTGGCCTACTGGGGCTGGAGTCAGGAGCGGTTGCACCATCTGGATCACCGCCAGGAGTGGAAGGTCGAGGACGTCAAGGTGGCTCATGCCGAGCTGCTGGAAGCCCTGATGCAGAGCTACCGCAACCTGATCCAGTTCGCCCGGCGCAACAACATCAGCGAGTCCATCAACCCGGAAGACATCGGCATCCTGTCGCGCAAGCTCTATGCCGCATTCGAGAGCCTGCCGGGCAAGGTGCAGCGCATCAACCTCAAGATTGCGCCGGACTTGAGCGAGCCGGATCTCAGCTTCGTGCAGGTGCCGCACGGCCGCTTGAACCGCGCCGGCTGGTATCTCTACAAACATTCGCTGGAGCCGGCGGACATCATCGGCCGGGCACCGCTCGAATATAACGGCTACATCAGCAAGCTGGTCTCCTGGGCCTACTTCAACGGTCTGCTGACGCCCCAGTCCCGGGTGCACCTGTTCAACCAGGGCTCGGATCTGCACATCGACAACCTGCACCAGTTCTGTCGCGATCTGTCCGGCACCTTCCCGGTCAAGTACCCCCGCGCCACCAACCTGGCCCTCAGCCGGCCGTGCGAAATTCGCCAGCTCTCCATCTTCCTCAACCTGGAGACGGACCCGACCAGTCACTGGGTGGGCCAGGTGATCGAATTCGACGCCAACGCCGCCGACGTCTTCTCGTTCGGCCGCAACCAGGAGTGTCTGGTGGGCTCGGTGGACCTGGTCTATCGCAACTCCTGGAGCGAGATCCGGACCCTGCACTTCCAGGGGGACGAGGCGGTGGTGGATGCCCTCACCACCATCCTCGGCAAGATGCACCAGGATGCCGCCGCCCCCGAGATGATCGAGGTGTTCTGCTACAGCCAGCACTTCCGCTCTCTGGTGCGTACCCGCTTCCAGCAGCTGGTGGCCGAATGTATCGAGCTGCGTCTGGCCCGCGACAAGCAGCAGCTGGTCAAGACGCTGGCGCTCGGCAAGGAGAAGTACGGCATCTTCTTCGAGCGGCGCGGGGTGTCGGTCAAGAAGCTGGAGAACGCGGTCGACTTCTATCGCCACATCTCCCACAACAAGCTGGATCACCTGCCGCTGCGGCTCGACAAGACCCACAGCCAGCATCTGCCCGGCATCGTCGACGCCTACGCCAGCGAGGGGCTGGTGCAGTTCTTCTTCGATACCCGGGATGCAGGCACCAACATCTATATCCTGGACGAAGCGAACCGGGTGGAGATCTACCAGCACTTTGCCGGCAACAAGGATGAGCTGGTGCAGGGGGTGAACCGCTTCTATACCTCCAGCCACGAGCGCTTCAGCGACGCGGGCCAGTTCAGCAACTTCAACCTGCCCCAGTACTACGAGATAGTGCAGGTCAATGGCGAGCTGGAAGTGATCCCCTACCGCAGCCAGGGTCAGCTGCGCGACACTGGTCAGGGGCGCGAGCTCGGCTCCGCCGCAGGCGCGGGGTAGGGCAGGGGCCGGTCCGGCGTGCGCGCAAGCGCCCCGGTCTCGGCCCCCTGCTGCACAGGATCATCGCTCATATCGAATGAAAACGGCCTGCATCTGCAGGCCGTTTGGCTATCCGCGGTTGGCTCAGCCCGCGAGGCGAGCCAGCAGCCACTGACGGATGTCGTCGAGCTGCGGGCGGCAGATCTCGTGGCGCATCGGGTATTCGTGCCACTCGGGGGAGAGCCCGGCCGCCTCCAGCCGGTTCTTGGCGTCCCATCCCATGGAGAGGCTCACCACGTCGTCATAGATGCCGTGCATGTAGCAGATGGGCAGGCTGCGGGCAGCCTCGCTCATCTCGCCGAGCAGGGCGTCGGGCGCCGCCAGGTAGGTGGACATGCAGAGCAGGCCCGCCAGTTGCTGCGGCAGGCGCAGGGCGGTGAAGGAGGCAATCACGCCCCCCTGGGAGAAGCCGGCCAGCACGATGCGCTCGGGGGCGAAGCCCTCCGCCACCAGCTGCTCGATCAGCGCGGCGATGCGGGCCGCGGACTCCCTGACGTGGGACTCCACGGCGCGGTCCGCCGGGTTGTCGAAGCTCTTGATGTCGTACCAGCCGCGCATCTTGTAGCCCATGTTGATGGTGATGGCGCGCTCCGGCGCATCGGGCAGCAGATGACGCACCGGCAGGTCGGCGGGCAGCGCCAGCGCATCCACCAGCGGCGCGAGGCCGGCGCCGGAATCCCCCAGCCCGTGCAGCCAGATCACCGCGTGACGGGCGCCTTCAGGATGCAGATCGATCATGGCGGGCTGCACCATCATGGGAACTGGACGGGTTCGCCCGCCTGGGTGGTGCAGGCCTTGCTTAGCAGCGTCTTGAGCTCGTGACCGAAGCGGTTGTCGATCCAGCTTTCCCCTTGCAGCTCGAAGTGGAAGCCGTTCTCGCGGGTGGCGACCCAGATCTGGTGCAGGGGTTCCTGCTTGTTGATGATGACCTTGGTCTTGTTCTCGAACGACAGGGTCAAGACCCCGCCGGCACGCTCACAGTCAATATCCGGATATCCTGCGTCGACGGTGTCCTCCACATATTGGAAAAAGGCGTCGGTCAGGGCGTGATACTCGTGATCCTTCATCGGTTTATCCTGTTGCTTTTAACAATGTGAGTGCGATTATAGAGGGCCAAAAATTTTTTCGCAGCGAACCATTATGATTACCCAGCTTACCAAGTGTCTGCTTGCCACTCTTCTGTCTCTTGGTTTGGCCGCGTGTGGCCTGACGGGACCGCTCTACATGCCGCCCCCCGAGCAGCCCCAGACCCAGAGTACACCGCAAGCACAGACGCCTGCGACCGCCGAGGCTGCCCCAGAGGCCGCGCCGCAATAATTTAGGAAGGAACCGCCCCCTTGGATCACTTTAACTACGACGCCGACGGCCAGCTTCAGGCTGAACACACCTCGCTGCAACAACTTGCCGAGCAGTACGGCACCCCGCTGTACGTCTACTCCCGCGCCACCCTTGAACGCCACTGGCACGCCTTCGACAAGGCGGCGGGCGACATCCCCCATCTCATCTGCTATGCGGTCAAGGCCAACTCCAACCTGGCACTGCTCAACCTGCTGGCGCGCCTTGGCTCAGGCTTTGACATCGTCTCTGGCGGCGAGCTGTCGCGGGTGCTGGCGGCGGGCGGCGATCCGGCCAAGGTGGTCTTCTCCGGGGTGGCCAAGAGCGAGGCCGAGATGCGCCTCGCGCTGGATAAAGAGATCCTCTGTTTCAACCTGGAGTCGGAAGCCGAGCTGGAGCGTCTGAACCGGGTGGCGGGCGGCATGGGCAAGAAGGCCCGGGTGTCGGTGCGAGTCAACCCGGACATCGACGCCGGTACCCATCCCTATATCTCCACCGGCCTCAAGCAGAACAAGTTCGGCATTCCCATCGAGCAGGCGCCCGCCATCTACCGCAAGGCGGCGGCCATGGCCAACATCGAGATCGTCGGGGTGGATTGCCATATCGGCTCCCAGCTCACCGAACTCAATCCGTTCATGGAGGCGGCTGACAAGCTGCTGCGGCTGATCGACGGCCTGGCGTCGGAAGGCATCCACATTCACCACCTGGACGTGGGCGGTGGCCTGGGGGTCAACTATGGCGCCGAGCAGCCGCCCCACCCGAGCGAATATGCCGAGGCGCTCAAGCAGAAGCTGGCGGGCCGGGATCTGACCCTGTTGTTCGAACCGGGTCGTGCCATCGTTGCCAATGCCGGCGTGCTGCTGACTCGGGTGGAGTACCTCAAGCCGGGCGAGACCCGCAACTTCGCGCTGATCGACGCCGGCATGAACGATCTGCTGCGTCCCTCGCTCTACGGCGCCTGGATGAACATCATTGAGGTGGACAGCCGCACCGCCCACGAGCCGGCGCTGTACGACGTGGTGGGCCCGGTCTGCGAGACCGGTGACTTCCTCGGCAAGGAGCGCACCCTGGCGATCGCCGAAGGCTCCTTGCTGGCGGTGCGTTCCGCCGGTGCCTACGGCTTTACCATGTCCTCCAACTACAACACCCGTCCCCGCGCCGCCGAAGTGCTGGTGGACGGAGCGCAGTCGTTCCTCATCAGAGAGCGCGAGCAGTTGGCCGATCTCTGGCGCGGTGAGCATTTACTGCCCTGATTGTTAATGGATTTCTCTAAGCGTTCCTCCAGGTGAGAGCGTGAACAAGGGTACAGGAACGCACGATGTTGATAGATTTTTCCAAGATGCACGGGCTGGGGAACGACTTCATGGTGGTGGATGGCGTCACCCAGAAGGTGTTTTTCAGCAATGAGGTCATCAAGAAGCTGGCGGATCGCCACTTCGGCATCGGCTTCGACCAGCTGTTGCTGGTGGAGCCGCCCTATGATCCCGAGCTCGACTTTCACTACCGTATCTTCAACGCCGATGGCAGCGAGGTGGAGCAGTGCGGCAACGGTGCCCGCTGTTTCGCCCGCTTCGTGCGCCTCAAGGGGCTGATCAACCGGGATCGCATCGCGGTGAGCACGGCGCGCGGCCGCATCGTGCTGCAGCTGGAAGGGGAGAACCAGGTCACGGTCAACATGGGGGTGCCCCAGTTCGAGCCGGGCAAGATCCCGTTCCGGGCCCAGAAGGCGGAAAAAACCTACCTGCTGCGGGCCCAGGAGCATACTGTGATGTGCGGGGCCGTCTCCATGGGCAATCCTCACTGCGTCATCGAGGTGCCCTCGGTGGCCGATGCGCCGGTGGCGACTCTGGGTCCCATCATGGAGCGACACGAGCGCTTTCCCGAGCGGGTCAACGTCGGCTTCATGGAGATGGTGAACGCCAGCGAGATCAAGCTGCGGGTGTTCGAACGCGGGGTGGGCGAGACCCTGGCCTGCGGGACCGGCGCCTGTGCCGCCGTGGTGGTGGGCATCAGCCAGGGCAAGCTCAAGGAGCGGGTCACCGTCACCCTGCCGGGGGGCAAGCTGACCATCGCCTGGAAGGGACCGGGTCAGCCGGTCTACATGACCGGGCCGGCCGAGCACGTATTTGACGGTCAGATAGAGTTATAGGCACGGGCGGGGAGGCCCCCGCTCAGCCAAGCACTAATGTCGGGGCCTTGCGCCCCTTTTTCGGATGGACCAACCAAGTTATGAGCGAACTCAAACGGCAGGAACCACTGGTGGATGAAGCCACAGTGCTGGAGTACCTGGCCCGTTATCCCGAGTTTTTCCAGCGCCACGCGGCCATGCTGGACCGGATCCGCATTCCTCACGAACGCAAGGGTACCGTCTCCCTGGTGGAGCGCCAGCTGGACAGACAGCGCGAGCGCATCGAACAGCTGGAGCAGGAGATCACCGAGCTGATGGGGATCGCCAGCGAGAACGAGCGGATCTTCCGGGTCTATGCCGATCTCTACGGCGAGCTGTACGGCTGTCAGAGTCTGTTCGAGGTGAGCGCCGTGATGGGCAAAGCGTTCGTGCAGCGGCTGCGGCTGACCGGCCTGCGGCTCTGGCTCAGCCCGAAAAAATTCCAGTTGAGCGGCCCCGAGCAGAAGTTCATGGCGGAGGGCCGACAGCTCGAGCAGCTGCTGGGCCAGCGCCTGCCGGGTCAGGATTACTACTTCGGCCGGCTCAACCAGAGCGAGAAGCAGGCGCTGTTCGGCCACGACGTGCTGGTCAACTCGGTGGCCCTGATGCGGCTCGGCGATCTCGGCGTGCTGGCCTTCGCCAGCTCGGATCCGAGCCACTTCACCCCCCACAACGACACCTTGCTGCTGGGCCAGCTCGGCCGCCTGCTGCAGCTGCGTCTGCCCGAGCTGGCGCGTGGCTAAGACGCCGGCCAGATCCCCCGCCAAGGCGCCACCAGCCGCCGAGCCCCTGCCGGCTGCATTGGCCGACGAGCTGGCGGCCTTCATCGAATACCTGCGGGTCGAGCGCCAGCTCAGCCCGCACACCCGCAGCAACTACCAGGCCCATCTGGAAGCCATGACCGCCGAGCTGGTGAAGCTTGGGGTCGACGACTGGGCCAGGCTCGAGGCGAGTCAGGTGCGCAGTCTGGTGACCCGGATGCACAAGGCGGGGCTGGCGCCCCGTTCGCTGGCCACCAAGGTCTCCGCCCTGCGCAGTTTCTGCGACTGGCAGGTGCGCCAGGGCCGACTGGTGGCCAATCCGGCGCGCGGCATCGTCACCCCCAAGCAGGGGCGGCCGCTGCCCAAGAACCTGGATGTGGACGAGATGTACCAGCTGCTCAACATCACCGACGAGCAGGATCCACTGGCAGTGCGGGATCGCGCCATCATGGAGCTGATGTACTCCTCCGGCCTGCGCCTCGCCGAGCTGGTGGGGCTTAATCTGGCGGACGTGAAGCTTGACGAGCGCCAGCTCCGGGTGACCGGCAAGGGCTCGCGGGAGCGGGTGCTGCCGGTGGGGCGGATGGCGGTGGAGTGGCTGCACAAATGGCTCAAGCTGCGCCCCCTGCTGGCCGGCGACGAGCTGGAGGCGCTGTTCGTCTCCAAGCGCAAGCAGCGGCTGTCGGCCCGCTCGGTACAGGAGCGGCTCGACGGCTGGGGCAACAAGCAGGCGCTCAACGCCCACGTCCATCCCCACAAGCTGCGCCACAGCTTTGCCACCCACATGCTGGAGTCCTCCGGCGATCTGCGGGCGGTGCAGGAGCTGCTGGGTCACGCCGATCTCTCCACCACCCAGATCTACACCCACCTCGACTTCCAGCATCTGGCCAAGGTGTATGACAGCGCCCACCCGCGGGCGAAGCGGGATCCCGCGGCTCCGGACGACGAATGAAGAGGGCCGGGCACGCCCGGCCTCGACAAGAGGAGATACCATGCAGTTCTATCGCCGCTGGCAGCCGGTGGCCGCCATCTCGTTTGACCTCGACGATACCCTCTATGACAACGGCCCGGCCATCGAACGGGCCGAGCAGTGGATGCTGAACCACCTGCGCAGCGAATACCTGGCTACCGCCATGCTGGACAAGCCGCGCTGGCAGGCGCTCAAGCACAACCTGCTGCTGGAACAGCCGGCACTGCGCCACGACGTCAGTCTGGCGCGCCGGCACGGCATTCAGGCCGCGCTGATGGCGGGTGGCATGGCGCAAGGGTTGGCGGAACGTGAGGCTGCGTCGGTGTTCGCCGGCTTTCTGGCCGAGCGCTCGAAGATCGAGGTGAGCGACCAGACCCACGCCCTGCTGGCCCGGCTGGCCGAGCGCTACCCGCTGGTGGTCATCACCAACGGCAATCTGGATCTGACCCGGGCTGGTCTCGCGGATTACTTCACCCTGGTCTGCAAGGCTGGTCTCGGCAGCAGGATGAAGCCGGCAGCGGACATGTTCGTAGAGGCGCAGAGGGCACTCAAGCTGGCGCCCGGCCAGATCCTGCACGTGGGGGATCATCCACAGACGGATGTGCTAGGGGCCCGGCTGCACGGCTTCAAGGCCGCCTGGCTCAACGAGCGCGGTCAGCCTTGGCGACAGTTGCAACTGCTGCCGGACGTGGAGCTGACGGCGCTGGACGAGCTGGCCGAACTGCTGCTCTAATCAGACCTCCATACCCACCCCATACCCGCCGGTTCGCAGCCGACATGCATCTCATATCGGCCGATGATGCACCGCAGGCCGCAGCCATTGTTGGGTCGTGCCGGAGTGGTCACTCGTTGCGGCAGATCAGCCCGCGCAAATCGTAAGGCTCGGGCTGGTTGACTCGGCAGTAGCTGATGCCGGCGGGCAGCGTCTGCTGCAGGGTGATGGCGGTCTCCCGATAGTGGCAGACCAGATAGAAGGGGCGAGGGTTGCTGCGATCCAGACTCCAGTAGTGCAGCGCGTCGCTGTCGCCGTTGTCCGGCTTGAGCTGGGCTCGCTCATCGGGGTCGCCGTCGAACAGGGCCAGGTTGTCCAGCCGGTGGCTGAGGGGCTGGTGTTGTTCCCCTTGATCGTTGCGGGTGACGGCCTGCCACCCCGGGCTGGCCCCCAGCTGCTGCTGGCGGGTTTCAATGGTCGCGGGGCAGTCAAATTGCAGGGTGGCGCTCAGGGCCAGTGCGGTCAACAGCATGAAATGCATCTCTGGTAGAAAGCCTGAGCCGCCATGCTACGTCATCGACCGCCAAACAGCGCCATCAGTTTGTCCAGCAGATCCCGTGGCGGGGTGATCTGCTTCATGGCTTCCGCCTCTCGCGCCAGCAGCTCCTGCTGCTCCTGCTGACGGGCGCTCAGCACCTTGTAGAGTGGCTCGAGCAGGGAGCCGCGCTGGGCCACCAGCTCCTGGAACATGGCCTGATTGATGCGATAGGTTTCGACGGTCCCCAGGGCTCGCACCGTGAACGGGCTGGGCTCGCCGGTGAGCAGGCTCAGCTCGCCGAAGAAGTCACCGGCATTGAGGGTGCCGAGCGGCAGCTCGCGCCCTTCCACCTCCACCAGCATCTGGGCATCTCCCTTCACCAGCACGAACAGCCAGCCGGAGACCTCTCCCTGGCTCAGCATCCGATCGCCGTTGACGAAGGGGGCGAACTTGACCTGATCTGCCAGCCGCAGCAGCTCCTCCTCCTGCAGCATGGCGAACAGCGGCAGGCGGCGCAGGGTGTCGGTGCGCTCGGCGGTATGCCGCTTGTGGCGCTGATCCTTGTGATCCTGATCCGTGGTCATGAAGACGTTGAAGATGGGCGGGGTGAGGCGCCGGTCGTTGCGGCGCAGGGCGGCATCGATCAGGGTGCGCACCGCCGAGTCGGTGGGATCGTCCACCGCCAGATCGGTGAGCCAGTAGCGCACCGCGTAGCGGGCGATGCCGTTTTCCACGTTCATCAGTAGGCAGTCCGGCTGCGGGCTGGCGGAGACGTGGTGGATGCGGGTCTCCCGCAGGGATTGTTCCACTAGGGCGATGATCTGGGTCGGCAGGGTATCCAGGGTGATGTCGAACCAGACCCAGCGGCGCCACTGCAGGGGGGCGTTCTGCCGCCGTCCTAGCACGGTGAAGCGCTGCTTGAGTAGGTGGCTGTTGGGGATCACCACGGTTTCCCAGTTGCGGGTCTCGATGGTGGTGGCGCGCCAGTTGATCTCCACCACCCGGCCCTGGGTTGTCTCCACCTGCAGCCAGTCACCGATGGCGATGGAGTTGTCGAGCTGGATCGAGACCCCGGCCAGCAGGTTGCCCAGGGTGTCCTGCATGGAGAAGGCGATGACGGCGGTGATGACGGCGGAGGTGGTGACGATCTCGCCGAGGGCCATGCCGGAGGCGTAGAGGCGGAACAGGCACCAGCCGATGTAGCCGACCGTGATGACGATGTCGGCTATGATGCGCGGGATGCGGATCTGGCACAGGGGCAGCAGAAACTGGAACAGCAGGATCCCCCAGATCTTCACCAGTACCAGCCCGGCCAGCAGGCTGGAGATCTCCACCAGCCAGCGGTGGGGCAGCGGCAGACGAAACCAGCCCCCCTCGAACTGGATCAGCAGGATCACCACCAGGCTTATCATCACGAAGCCGAGCTCGCTCACCAGCTCCCGCCGACGGCCGGGGCTGCGCAGGAAATGGGTGAAGAGCAAGAATAGGGTCAACAGGGTCCAGAACGGGTGTTCGCCAATCCACAGCAGGGTAGGTAGCGCAACGAGGTTATCGCTAAACATAGCAGCCCCTTATCATTGGTTATTTCCAGCATAGTTGGTTTCAACCCGCTAAATGGGTGCGGGGCGGGGGCAATTTATTTATGCTGGGCGCCGGTCTGACGAGGGAGTGGTACGAGTGCGCACGCTGAACAAGATGGTCTGGATTGCCGGGGCCTGGTTGCTGACGGGCTGTGATCAGCTGGCCGACAAGTATCGGGTCGAGTTTCGCGATGGCTCCTGGCGCGAGATCGCCATCACCCCCTTCGCTGACGAGGCGCGCTGGCGCGAGGGCTGCGCCACCGGCGAGGTGCTGAGCGACATGATGCTGCCGCTCAAGCGCGGCAAGACGGTCAACGGCCGCGAGCAGCTGCTGATTGGCGGCGAGCTGTTCGAGCTGGACGACAACGCCCTCTATCGCAGCAACGGCATGGTGTTTGGCCACACGCCGGATCACATCCAGCGCGGGCTGAAGGGGCTGGAGGTATGCCGAACCCTGCGCCCGGATCGCGGTGCGCTGCCCAAGCTCAAGGCGCGCGGGTTCGGCGACTAGCCGGCGGCGTCAGACGCCGCTCAGGCGAGCCCGGCAGGCGTCGCCAAAGGCCTCGAAAATCTTGATGGAGTGAGGGTTCTCGCTCGCCTTCCACTCCGGGTGCCACTGCACCGCCAGCAGGAAGGGGGAGAGGGCGGGGGCGTGGATCGCCTCGATCAGCCCATCTTCGGCATGGGCCAGCGGCTCCAGCCCCTTGGCCAGCGTCTTGATCCCCTGGCCGTGCAGCGAGTTGACCGGGATCGACGGCTGTCCCATCAGCTCCGCCAGCCAGCTGCCCGGCACCAGCTCGACCTGATGGCTCTCGCCATACTGATCGTCCACCGGATCGTCAGCGTCTTCCCGATGATCGTCATAACCCGGCTCGCTGTAGACCTTCTGGTGGATGTCTCCCCCCAGCGCCACGTTGATCTCCTGCATGCCGCGGCAGATCCCGAGGATCGGCAGGCCGCGATCGAGGGCGGCGCGCACCAGCGGGATGTCGAACAGATCCCTGTCCCTGTCTTGCTGCTTCTCCGGGGTGAGGTTCTCCTGGCCGTAGAGGGCGGGATCGATGTTGGAGCCGGCGCCGCTCAGATAGACGCCATCCGCCAGATCCAGATACTGCGCCAGATCCTCGGTGCCGCAGCAGGTGGGCACCAGCAGCGGCACGCAACCGCTGATCTCCACCAGCGGCTTGATGTATTTGTGGGTCATCACCTGATAGGCGTGGCCATTGCGGGGCTGGGCGCCCGTGGTCATCAGTACGACGGGTTTACGCGGGGTGTGGGGGCTGCGAGTCATGATTCACCTTGGCTGTCCTTAGCGGTCCTGCGCCTTGGGCAGGCCCTTGCCGTCGTCAGCGGGGCAAGGGCATGCCTCAAGGCATGGTCGTGGGATCGGAGGTGCGTTGCACAGCCAGAATCGTCGGTCAGCCTGGGCAACGACAGCCTGGATCCTGATCCCAGTCTGCCAAGGCCGTTCAATATGTCAAACGAAATGATGCCAACATGTTAAATATATTTTGCGATCGGCTGGCTTGAGTCCCATTTAAAGGGGCCTGTAGCGAGAAAGGGGAGAGAGAAGGGCGTTGTTGTGGTGGATATATTAAACATGCGGCGCTGGCGGCCGGATAGCAAAAGGGGCCCGCAGGCCCCTGGTCGCGTCAGGCGTTCAGGATGAAACGCTCGATCACCTGGGCGACCACGTCTTCATCGTTGCGCCCCGTGGTGTGCTGGGCCAGCGCCTTGATGTCGTCGGTGGCATTGCCCATGGCCACTCCCAGCCCGGCATACTCGATCATGTGGTGATCGTTGCCCGCATCCCCCACCGCGATGACCTGGGAGGCATCCAGCCCCAGGTGCTCGGCCAGGGCGGCGACGCCGGTCCCCTTGTTGCTCTGCTTGTTCATGAACTCGAGGAAGTAGGGAGCGCTGCGCACTACGGTATAGCGCTGGTAGAGCTCGGCCGGCAGCTTGGCGATGGCGGGGGAGAGCAGCGGCTCGGGATCGATCATCATCACCTTGAGGATCTGCTCGTCGGCGGGCAGGGTGGCGAAGTCCAGCAGCTTGATGGGCATGTCGATTAGGCGGGATTCGTGCTCGGTGTAGGGGCTGACCCTGGGGCTGATGAGCCCCCGGCTCACCGAGAAGCCGTGCACGTTGACGCCCAGCTTGTCGGCCAGGGCGGCGATGGCGCTGGCATCGCTGCCGGTGAGCAGCTGGCTGCGGATGATGCGCTGATCGGCCACCTGCTGCACCAGGGCACCGTTGTAGCAGATGACGTAGTCATCCTGACCGGTAAGGCCGAGCTCCACCAGATAGCGGCTCATCCCCTCCAGCGGCCGGCCTGAGGCCAGCACGACGGTGACGCCCTTGGCGCGGGCGGCGGCGATGGCCGCGTGGGTGCGGGGGGAAATCTGGCCCTGGGAGTTCAACAGGGTGCCATCCATATCCAATGCGATCAGCTTGTACATCTCTCACTATCCTGCGGTCTGGCTGGCCCGCCCGATGGGGCCAATGGGAGGCCGAGTGTAGCGAAATTCGCCGCCCGGATCACGACTGACGGGTCACTCTTGCGTCACTTGTGGGGTTCGTAGGGGGTGAGTTGCAGCTGATCTTCACGGATGGCGAAGTGGATGGGGCCGTGCTCGATGTCGACCCGGTAGTGGTGGTGAGCCATCTCAACTTCGACCCCGGGGAAGGCGCGCTGGGTGGCGATGATGTCCATCTCCGCCATCAGCTTCTGCAGTTCCTCCTGGGCCGCTTCCAGCTGTTCATCCAGCAGCTTGCTCTCCTCGAGATGCTGGATCCGGATCAGTTTGATCTTCTGCAGGGTCTGGGGATTGCGCTTGTCGCTCGGCAGTTGCAGCAACTTGAGCAGCAGGTCCTGCAGCTTGTCCAGCTGCTCCCGGCACTCCTGCTTGCGTTGGCGCAGCGCCTGCTCCTGCTCCTTATGGGTGAAGTAGCCGCCGAGGATCTGCAGCCGGGTCTGGTTGTGGGCCGAGGCCCCCAGGATCGGCGCCATGATGAGGCGGTTGGCAATGCTGATGCCCCCCAGCAGGTGGCCCTTGCGCATGCCGCTGTCACCCACCTTGAGATCCTGACCGCTGCGGCTGTAGCAGTGGCTGAGCTGGGTCAGGATGTGGATGTCACCACCGGCCTCCAGCTTGGCATACTGGGCGTAGCTGGCGTGGATCTCGCCCTGGGCGTTGAGGTGGCAGAGGAACTCGTCACTCTGTTCGCTCTTGCGCCCAATGATGCCGTTGCGCACCGTGATGGTGCCGCTCGATTCGATGTAGCCCCCCTCGACGAAGCCGCCGATCACCACGTCGCCGCTGGTCTTTATCTTCATGCCCGGGGTGACGTCGCCCGCCACGATCAGCGCCCCTTCGAAGATGACGTGGCCGTGGCGGATATCCACCTGCTTGACGCTCAGCACGTCATCCACCTTCATGCCGTTTTTCTCCTGGCGCGGCAGGCCGGGGCGGCTGGCCAGCAGCAGATCGGGGTCATCCGGCGAGAGGAAGGTGCCCTCGCCGGCCACCATGGGGCTGTCCTTGCCATGTTTGGCGGGCAGCTCCTGGCCGGTGACGGTGAAACCGGGCACTCCCTGGGTAGCGGGGTGGCGGCGCATCAGCTGGGCGCCGGCCTTGACGGTGAGGATGGTGCCGAGGTCGCGCATGTCGACCCGGCCGTGATCCAGCTCCTGAGGCTTGAGAATGCGTTCGGCCGGGGTCTCCACCAGCCGCTCGAAGCGGGTGTCCTGACCGTTGACGGCGGCCTTGCCCTGCGCCACCGGCAGCCTGAGCAGGGTGCCCGGCGTCGCCTCCTTGGCGGCCAGCACGGCGGCGGCGATGAGCGGCGCCTGCACCCCCTGACTGATCTCGCTGCTCTGGATTGCCTGCTCCAGCTGTTCGCTGGTGAGGTATTTGCCGCCCCAGTCGGCGGTGATCTGGGCGGTGGCGCTCATCCGGTCCTTCTCCACCACCAGCAGGACGCTGGCATCGTGGCGCTGGGCGATGGGCACCGGGTTGCCGGGCAGGGGGGCGGTCGGGTTGCTCAGCAGGGTGTTGAGCAGGCTGATGGCCTGCTTGATCCCCTCCGTCAACGGCTGATAGCGGCGGCAGTTGGAGGCCAGCAGCAGCGTCTGGATATCGCTCTCCGAGATGGGGTTGGTCAGCCCGGGCACGATGCGCAGGCAGGCGTATTCCATATCGGCTGACAACAGTAACCACTCTTTGCTTAACACCCGGATCCCTTCCTTCGTCCGCATCCCAATTGGAACGGCTGCTTGTTTTCAGTTAATCGGCATTTTGTTAAAAATGCGAATCATCAACATGGTGCTGGTCTGCAGTATCCAGACATTTCTCCTTTTTGGTCAATGAGCTAAGCACAAATGGGTGAACTGGGACGAGGAAATGAAAAGTAACAGGGAGTATGCTGACGGCACCATGAGCCCGTCTGCCAGCCGCTAGCGGCTGTCGTCCGGCGGGTGAAGGGAATGCCCCCGGGCGGATCCGCCACCGTGAGAGGAGTGTCGACCTTGCGTCATTGTCTGCTGCCCCTGGCCCTGACGGGCCTGCTTAGCGCCTGCCAGCCACAGGCATCCACCACGGCCCTCGGCACCCTGGAACGAGACCGGGTGCTGCTGACCGCCACCGCCGGCGAGATCATTCGCGCCCTGCCGGTGGCGGAGGGCAGCCGGGTGGAGGAGGGTACCCTGCTGGCCCGGCTCGATGACCGGCGTCAACAGGCGGTGCTGGCCCGCGCCAGGGCCCAACAGGCTCAGGCGCGCGCCGCCCTCGCCCGGCTGACCAATGGCGAGCGGCCGGAAGACATCGCCGCCGCCCGCGCCAGCCTCGACAAGGCGCAGGCCAACGTCAGGGAGAGCGAGCGCAACTTTGAGCGGATCGACCGGCTGGTACGCCGCAAGCTGGTGAGCCCGGCGGATCTCGACAAGGCCCGCGCCCAGCGCGACAGCGCCCTGGCCGAGCAGAACGGTGCCCGCCAGCAGCTCGACAAGCTGGCGCGCGGGGTGCGGCGCGAAGATATCGACGAAGCGCAGGCCGCCCTGCTGGCCGCCACCGCCGAGGTGGCGCTGGCCGAGCGGGAGCTGGCGGATCTCTCCATCGTCGCCACCCGCAGCGGCCGGCTCGACAGCCTACCCTATCACCTCGGCGAGCGTGTCGCGGTGGGTGCCGTGCTGGCTGCCATCCAGGCGGACGAGGCGCCTTACGCCCGGGTCTATGTGCCCGAACCCTCCCTCGCCGGTTACAGGGTCGGCCAGCCGGTGCGGGTGCAGGTGGACGGGGTGGCTGAGCCTCTCACCGGCCGGCTGCGCTGGATCTCGAAAGAGCCCGCCTTTACCCCCTACTACGCCCTCAACGAGCAGGACAGGGCCCGGCTGGTCTATCTGGCCGAGATCGATCTGCCTGCGGGAGCGCAGGATCTGCCGAGCGGCCTGCCGCTGCAGGCCGAACCCGCCGCGGGGGGAGAGGGCCATGAGTGAGCTGGCGATCCGGGCGCTGGGGGTGAGCCGCCGTTTCGGCGATTTTCTGGCGGTGGACGGGCTGGATCTCTGCGTACCCAAGGGGCAGATCCACGGCTTTCTCGGCCCCAACGGCTGCGGCAAATCCACCACCCTGCGCATGTTGACCGGCCTGCTCACCCCCTCGGCGGGGGAGGTGGAGGTGCTTGGGCTGCACATCCCTCGCGAGGCCGAGACCCTGCGCCGACGGATCGGTTACATGACCCAGAAGTTCTCCCTCTATGACGAGCTGACCGCCTGGGAGAACCTGGAGTTCATGGGCCGGATCCACGGCATGGGGGGCGCGCTGCTGGCTGCCCGCCTGCATGAGCTGCTGGCCACCTATGAGCTGGCGCCGCTGGCCCGGCAGCGGGCCGGCGCCATGAGCGGCGGCCAGAAGCAGCGGCTGGCGCTGGCTGCGGCAGTGATCCACCGGCCGGCGCTGCTGCTGCTGGACGAACCCACCTCGGCGGTGGATCCGCAGAACCGGCGCGATTTCTGGGAGAAGCTGTTCGATCTGAGCGAAGGGGGCACCACCATACTGGTGACCACCCACTACATGGACGAGGCGGAGCGCTGCCATCAGCTCGCCATCATGGAGGCGGGCCGGGTGCGCGCCCAGGGGGCGCCGCAGGCGCTGATGGACGCCATGAGCACCCGGGTGGTGGAGGTGCTGGCCGCCGATCTGCGGCTGCTCAAACAGCAGCTGGTGCAGCTGGCGCCGGTGCGCTCCGCCGCCCAGCTCGGCCAGCGCTTGCGGGTGCTGGTGGACAAGGAGCTGGCGGAGCCGGTGGCCTGGCTGCAGCAGGCCTGCCCGGCGCTGGCAGGTGCCAGCCTGGCGCTGGTCAGACCCAGTCTGGAGGATGTGTTCGTCAGCTGCACCGGTCAGGAGCCGAGGGCATGAACAGTCTGCGACGGCTCTGGGCTATTACCCAGAAAGAACTCAGGCAACTGGCACGAGACCGACTGACCTTCGATGTGGTGGCGGTGATGATCCCTAGGGGAGTGAGTCGATGAACAGTTTGCGACGGCTCTGGGCCATTACCCAGAAAGAACTCAGGCAACTGGCCAGAGACAGGCTGACCTTCGGCATGGTGGTGATGATCCCGCTGATCCAGCTGCTGCTGTTCGGTTACGCCATCAACACCGACGTGCGGCAGATCCCGGTGGGACTGGTGGAGATGAGCCAGAGCGTGCCGGGCCGGCTGCTGGTGGAGGCAGTGAAGGCGAGCCAGGTGGTGCACATCAAGCAGCAATACGTCGGGGTGCAGCAGGCCGAGGCGGCGCTGACCCGGGGCGAGGTACGCGCCGTGCTGGTGCTGCCCGCCGACCTGAGCCGCCGGCTCAGCGCCGGCGAGACGGCGGGCCAGTGGCTGGTGGATGGCTCGGACACCATGATCGCCGGAGCCCTGCTCGGCCTTCGCAACATGCCGCTCTCCGATCTGAAACCCGACCTCAAGCCGGCCCCCCCTACCTTCGAGACCGTGCTCTACTTCAATCCGGCGCGCCGTTCGGCGGTCAACATAGTGCCCGGCCTGCTCGGGGTGATCCTCACCATGACCATGATCATGTTCACCTCGGCGGCCATCGTGCGCGAACGGGAGCGCGGCAATCTGGAGCTGCTCATCACCACCCCGGTCGGCTCGATGGAACTGATGCTGGGCAAGATCCTGCCCTATATCGGGGTGGGGTTGCTCCAGGTGGCCATCATCCTCGGGCTCGGCCACTTCATCTTCGACGTGCCCATCAACGGGGCCCTGAGCCAGGTGCTGCTGGCGACCCTGTTGTTTATCGCCGCCAGCCTGACCCTGGGGCTGCTCATCTCCACCCTGGCGCAGACCCAGCTGCAGGCGATGCAGATGACGGTGTTCATCCTGCTGCCCTCCATCCTGCTGTCGGGCTTCATGTTCCCTTACGAGGGGATGCCGCTGCCGGCCCAGTGGATTGCCGAGGTGCTGCCGGCCACCCACTTCATGCGGCTGATCCGGGGCATAGTGCTGCGCGGTGGCGAGCTAGCCGAGCTGCTGCCAGACGTGCTCTGGCTGGCGGGGTTCACCCTGCTGGTGCTGACCCTGGCCGCCCATCGCTTCAAGAAGAGTCTGGATTGATGCCCCGCGAAGGGTAAGAACCTGGCTGCTGGCTGCTGGCTGCTGGCTGCTGGCTGCTGGCTGTTAGCGGCTGGCGGTGCGGGCCAGGGTGCGGTAGTCGCCGAGCACAGGCAAGCCTTGCAGCTGGCGGCGCAGCATGTCGAGGGCTGCGAAGGCGAGGATCCGGCGACCGCTGTCGGGATCCGGGTGGCTGACTTTGAGGGTCTGGCCGAACTGTTGCCCGTCGACGCAGAGCAGCAGCGGCACGCCGTCTGGGCCTGCGCGGCCTATGGTCAGGCTGAGGGGGGCCGCGGGCGCCGCCAGCTGCGCCAGCTCGCTGGTCAGGGTGTGGTTGAAGCTGGCCGTCAGGGCCGAATGCGGGTGGCACATGGCCAGCAGGGCGCCCCGGCTCTCCCCCTCCAGCAGCGTCAGCGGTTTACCCCCCAGCAGAGCCAGGATCTGCTGCGCCGGCTCCTCATCGCCCCGTCCTACCAGCCAGGGCTTGATGGCCGCAAGCAGCCGCGCCTCGGCGGCGTCCATGTCCGCCGCGCTGGCGCCGTGGCCAATAAGCTTCAGCTCGATGAGCGGCATGGAGGAGCGATAGCCCAGCTCAATGCCGGCGGGCCAGGGAGCGGCATCCAGCATGTCGCTGAGGGCCGACTCGGAGACGCCGAAGGTATAAAAACGGCGCAGTTCGGTGTCGGTCTGTTCGCCGGCCAGCGCCTTGAGGCGCGGCATGATCTGCTCGCGCACCATCTGCTTGAATTCGAACGGCACGCCCGGGGTGAAGAAGAGCCGGCTTGGGCCCTGATGGCCTGTGTGGGTGACCACAAAGCCGCAGGCGGTACCGACCGGGTTGTCGAGGATCTCGCACTCCTGTGGCAGCCAGGCCTGTTTGGCGTTGCTGGCGGGCATGGGCCTGCCCCGGCTGGCGTAGCGCGCTTCGATGGTAGCGAGCCAGTCCGGGAACAGGGTGAGCGGCTGGTCGAAGGCTTCGGCTGCCGCCTGGGCGGTGAGATCGTCGGCGGTGGGGCCGAGCCCGCCGCACACCAGCACCACCTCGGCGCGGCTGGCGCTCTCTGCCAGCACGGCCTTCAAGTCCTTGAGGTTGTCCCCCACGGTGACGCGGCGGCGCACCTGCCAGCCCTGCTCCAGCAACAGGGCGCTCAGCCAGGCGGCGTTGGTGTCCACCACCAGGCCCGTCACTATTTCGTCTCCGGTGCTGATGATTTCGATGCGCATGGCGGGCTCCTCGGGGCTGACGGCTGGACTGGGGGGGGCCACCTGGGTGGCCGGGTCGATCAGGGCTTGGTGTGTTCGAAGTAGTAGCTGATGCGGGTGCGCGGGTTGAGGTACTCAAACACCGCCGGCGGCAGCCGCTTGGGATGGATCACCTTGGCGATGGAGAGTTCGGCCTGCTGCAGGTCGATGATGGCCGCCTCCTGGCGCGGGATGCGCGGATCGTACACCAGCACCGAGGGGTAGAGCAGGCGAGAGGCGTTGACCGACATCACCAGCCCCACCTGGCCGTTGGAGAGCTGGACCACGCTGCCGGGCGGGTAGATCCCCATCAGCCGGATCAGCATGCTGAGGTATTCCGGATTGAACTGGGCCTTGCGCTGCTTGTAGAGGCCGCTCAGGGCCGAGTAGGGCACCTTGGCCTGCATGTGGCAGAGGTTATCGTACTCGTTGATGAGCGACACAATCTGGGTGAGCGGATCGAGCTGCCCCTTCTTGAGCCCCTCCGGCCCGCTGCCGTCCAGGTATTCGTGGTGGTGCAGCACTATGCCCTTCGCCTCGGCCGGGAAGTCCTTGGCCAGATTGAGCAGATCCAGCCCGTAGCGCGGGTGCTGGGCCATCAGGTTCTGCTCCGGCTTGGTGAGCGGCTCGGTCTTGCGCAGGATCTGGCTCGGGATCTTCAGCTTGCCGATGTCGTGGAACAGGGCCCCCATGCCGACCTGGCGGATCTCGTCGGCCGACATGTTGCACTCCTTGGCCAACAGCATGCTGAGCACGCTGACGTTGAGGGAGTGGAAGTAGAGGTTGTTGCCGTCCTCGCTGTCGGAGACCAGGTGCAGCACCATCTCGTCCACCGACAGCAGCTGCTCGGTCATGGCGTTGATCAGCTCCTGCGCCTCGCCGATGGCGTTGAGGGGGCGGGACTGGATCTTGCTCATCACGTTGCGCACCTGGGCCAGCGACTGCTGGAACTGCTTCTCGCACTGCTGCAGATCGCGGCGATACTGCTGCAGCTGCTCGATGCGACGCTCCTTCTCCAGCTGCATTTCGGCCTGACGCTGGGAGGTATCCGGCGCCTCTACCGGCTGAGCCTGGATCTGGTTCAGCGGTTTGGGTGGGGCGTCGCTCTTGTCGGGGATGATGGTCACGAGCTTGAGACCGAGCCGGCGAATGAGCTCGATCTCCTCTTCATTCTTGAGTTTGAAGCTGGAAAACAGGAAGGGGTGTTCGCGCCAGCCAAGTGGCAGAGAAACGTAATTGCCGACTTGCAGCCGGTCTACTGAAATCTTGATACCTGTCATTGTCTTGGATGCGAGAGACACACTGAGCCGTATGCTAGTCAAAGGTGGGGGTGAATACAAAAGGTATCTGATGACAGGGTGGGTGCTTTATTATAGGCTTCTGGATGTCCAGACATATTTACCGATGCAGTACAGGGAGTAAGCATGCCGATCAAGATCCCGGATCAGTTACCCGCCGCCGAAGTGCTGGGGCAGGAGAACATCTTCGTGATGACGGAATCCAGGGCCGTCACCCAGAACATCCGCCCGCTGCGGGTGTTGATCCTCAACCTGATGCCCAAGAAGATTGAAACCGAGATCCAGCTGATGCGGATGCTCTCCAACTCGCCGTTGCAGGTGGACGTGGATCTGCTGCGCATCGACGATCGGGAGTCGAAGAACACGCCCCAGGCGCACCTGGAGAACTTCTATCACGACTTCGAACAGGTACGCGGCAACAACTACGACGGCATGATCATCACGGGGGCGCCGCTCGGGCTGGTGGAGTTCGAGGAGGTGGTTTACTGGCCGCGCATCGTCGAGATCATCGAGTGGTCCCATCAGCACGTGACCTCCACCCTGTTCCTCTGCTGGGCGGTGCAGGCGGCGCTGAAAGCCCTGTACGGCATGGAGAAGCAGACCCACGGCGAGAAGCTGTCCGGGGTCTATCGCCACCACCGGCTCGACGAGCACGAACCGCTGCTGCGCGGCTTCGACGACGAGTTTGTGGCGCCTCACTCCCGCTATGCGGCGTTCGACGGGGATCTGATCCGCGCCCACACCGATCTGCAGATCTTTGCCGAATCGGCAGAGGCCGGGGTCTATCTGGCGGCCACCAAGGATTGTCGTCAGGTGTTCGTCACCGGTCACCCGGAATACGATGCGCTGACCCTGGATGGCGAATACCAGCGGGATCTGGCGGCCGGGCTTGCGCCCGTCATTCCGGTCAACTACTACCCGGACAACGACCCAACCCGAACCCCGCGTGCCAGCTGGCGCAGCCACGGTCACCTGCTGTTTTCCAACTGGCTCAACTACTACGTCTATCAGCTCACCAGCTATCGCGTCGAGGATATCGGCAAGGTGTTTACCTATCAGCAGAACTCGCCGTCGAGGTAGGGACTGGCTCAGTCGCCCTCGGCCAGCCGCGCCGCCAGCCCGTCGAGCCACTGGCGGTGGCAGGCCAGGGTGAAGGCCTTGGGCCGATGGGCCCGGATGGCGGCCATCGCCTCCTGCTGGGGCTGGCCCAGGCTCATCAGCAGGGCCGCCGCCACCAGCCCGGTGCGGCCGCTGCCGCCCTTGCAGTGGATGACCAGGTGCTTGCCGTCCCGCAGCAATCCGATGAGGTCTGGCAGTGCCTGCTGCCAGGCGGCCTCGAAGGCGGCATCGGGAGCCTGATCGTCCTCGATGGGCAGCTGGAACCAGCGCATGCCGGCGGCCTCGATCTGCTGGCCAAGCCTGCCCAGTTCAAGCCGGGCCAGTTCGGCATCGGTCATCAGGGTCAGCACGCCGTGCGCCCCCGCCAGCTTGAGCTGGCCCAGCGCCAGTGGCAGCGCCACCTGCTGGGTGCCGGGGCAGGGGGTCAGCAGCAGCTGGCCATCGACGCGGGGGACTTCCTGGCTCCAGAAGGGGTGAGACGGGTGCATAAAGATCCTTATGACGCCAGCAACGGCGAGGCAAGCCGGGCCTGACCCGGTTTTTGAGTGCGCCAAAGCATAGGGGGCGCGGCCCCGATGTCAATCTGCGTTGTGTTCGGCCCGGTTTACGGGCAGAGTCTAAAAAATTGAGCGGTTCAAGGAGTAAAGATGAGAAACCTGGATCAACTGGATTTGGATATCCTGGCCCATCTGTTTCGCGATGCGGGCATGACCAACAAGGATCTGGCCGCGCTGGTCGGGGTGGCACCGTCCACCTGTCTGGAACGGGTACGCAAGCTGCAGCAGGACGGGGTGCTCAAGGGCGCCCACTGCGAGGTGGATTACCAGGCCCTCGGCGGTCACATCCAGGCCATGGTGTCGCTGCAGTTGGCCCGCCACAGCCGCCAGATCATCGATGCGTTTCGCGACGCCATCCTGGCCCTGCCCGAGGTGATCAGCCTGTTCCACATGGGCGGCAAGGATGACTTCCTGGTGCATCTGTGCGTCGCCGACACCGAGCACCTGCGCAACTTCGTGTTCGATCACTTCACCTCCCGCGAAGAGGTGGTGCACCTGGAGACCTCGCTGGTGTTCGAGCACAAGTTCAGCCGCTCGCTGCCCTGCTTCCTCAACACCTGACGCCCCGTCTGCCTCCTACAAAAAACCCGCCAATCGGCGGGTTTTGTTTTATGGCGCTCAGTTCAGCACGGTGCGGGTATCCGGCGCCGTCCGGTAGAGCCCCTGCTGGTAGGCGAGGCTGCCCCACAGCGCCAGGCCGAGGGCGGCATCCTTCATGGTGGCCGGCTGCGGCGCCGGGGTGAGCGTCTCTGTCGCATCCTCATAGATGAAGCCTTCCGGCGCTCGCTCCGGCTGCAGGATCACCACGTCCTTGCCGCGCATCAGGGCGAAGTTCTTGTCGTACTGCATGATGGCGCGGCCCGGCCAGTCGGCGGGCATGCGGGTCAGATCCTTGCCGAGCATGGGGTAGTCGGCGCTGATCCCCATCAGGGAGAGCAGGGTCGGCGCCATGTCGATCTGGCTGACGATGCGCGGATCCTGTCTCGGCGCTATGCCGTCACCCACGATGACGCCCGGAATGTGGAAGCGGGGGATGGGCACCAGGCTGGCGCCGCTGACCCGGCTGTCGTGATCGGCGATGACCAGGAACAGGGTGTCCTTCCAGTATTCGGACTGTTTCGCCTTCTTGAAAAACTCGCCGATGGCGTAGTCCGCGTACTTGGCGGCGTTGTTGCGAGTCTGCTTGGGCTGCTCATAGAGGGCGATGCGATCGTCAGGAAACTCGAACGGATCGTGGTTGCTCGAGCTGAACACCAGGCTGAAGAAGGGTTTGCCCTGCTTGCTGAGCGCCTGGAAGGTCTCGTCGGCCTTGGCCATCAGATCTTCGTCAGAGGCGCCCCAGGAGCCCTCGAACACCGGGTTCTTGAAGTCCTTCTGCTCGACGATGGTGGTGAAGCCGTTGCCGAGGAAGAAGCTGCGCATGTTGTCGAAGTGGCTCTCGCCGCCGTAGATGAAGCTGGTGTCGTAGCCCCGCTGCTTGAGCAGATCGGCGATGGTGAAGAAGTTGGTCTGGCTGCGGCCGAGCTTGACCACGGCCTGGGCCGGGGTCGGCGTGAAGCCGGTCAGCACCGCCTCGATGCCGCGCACCGAGCGGGTGCCGGTGGCGTAGAGCTGCTCGAACGCCCAACCCTCTTTCGACAAGGCATCGATGTTGGGGGTGAGCGGCAGGCCGCCGAGGGAGCCGACGAACTGGGCGCCCAGGCTCTCCTGCAACAGGATCACCAGGTTCTTTGGCTTGCCGCCGTAGCTGGCCTCGTTGAAGGTCTGGCTGGGCAGGGTGTCGGAGCTGAATTCATGGGATTCGCGGCCGCTCTCCTGGCGAACCAGATCCAGAATGCGCTGACGGGGTAGCTCGTCGTAGAACTGGCCGGCATCCTCCTCGGCCCGCATCTGCTTGATGGCGAAGAACAGGGAGTAGGAGGAGTTGACGGTGAGCGCATTGACCAGCGGATCGCTGGCAAACGCCACCATGGCCGGGTTGAGGGCACGGTGACCCAGGCTGGAGCGGGCACCGAGAAAACCGATGGCGAGGATCAGCAGGGCGAAGGCGGGCCGCCAGTACCAGCGTGGGAAGCTGATGCCGCGCAGCAAGCGGCCACTCAGCCACCAGCCGCCCGCCAGCACGGCGCCGCTGAACAGCAGTGCCAGCAGCAGCTCCCCTTTGCGGCCGGCCCACAGCATGGCGAACACCTCTTTGGGATAGATGAGGTATTCGATGTAGAGGCGATTGGGCCGCACCCCGTACTCGGTCACGAAGGAGGGAGTGGAGATCTCCAGGAAGAGCAGCAGCCAGAGCCCCAGGGTCAGCCAGACCCGGATGAACTGCAGCCAGGCACGGCCCACGGCATGGGGGCCGGCCAGCAGCAGGGTGAACACGGCGGGCACGCCCCACAGCCAGCAGAGGGTAGCGAAGTCGACCCGCAGCCCCTGCAGCAGCATCTCCTGCCAGCCGGCGACGGCGTCGACCCGCTCCAGCTGCCAGAGGCCGAGCGCGAGCCGGCTGATGGAGAGAGAGACGAGCGCGATCAATGAAAAAACGGCGATGGGCCAAAACGGTCCCAGCCATCGTCTGATAGTGGTCATTGTTGTTCCTACAAGCCTGTTTGCACCCGTCCACGGGCGCATTGTTTTTATATTGCAGGGTTATGACAGCGGGCCCGGGGAAAGGTTGCGGGTAGGTGCTGTTTAAAAGGATGTTTTGGCACGATTTATGATTTTTATGTGAGGGCGCGCAGGGTTCGAAGACAGCATAAACGGCTGGAAAAACTGTGATCCTGCCGGCAAAGCGGTGCGGGGGGCTTATCTATAATGGCGCCGAATTTTCTCAATCGGAGCCGAAGGGATGCCGGTCTTTATCGATGTGGAATATTTGCAAGGGTGGAGCCTGTTCGTGGTGCTCTCGGACGGTACCACGGGGGCGCTGGACCTGACCCCCTGGCGCACCCAGCCGCTGTTCGCGGCGCTGGATTCGGAGCGGCGCTGCGCCCGGGTCTTCATCAATCGCCACCACCAGCTGGAGTGGCCCGCCGGCTGCATCCTGTCGGCCCACGAGGTCTATCACCTGATCAAGCCCATCGACGAGCGGGAAGCGTTCAGCTAACCCCCTGTTTTTGTGAGCCATCCCAAGATTCCTGTAACGGGAATGTTTGAGCGTTTGCCTTCCTCACCCAATTTGGGTAAAACCTGCGCAACATTTTGCCAACCCTAGCTTGGCTTCGCCTCAGAGGGCTTGCCGCCACCGCGCCGCAGGCCTTTTTTGCAGCCTGACGGCAAACATTCCAGTTACTGAATGGTTTGTTGGTTGAAATTAAAAAAACAAAATAAACAAAGAGATAAGGAAAGAGTATGGCTTGTCATATGCGCACCCCGCTGGCCCTGCTGGTGGGCGGTTTCGCCTGTCACGGCGCCGCCGGCCAAGAGCCTGTCCAGCAACTGGAGCCCATGGTGGTGGTCGCCAGCCGCCCCGTCAGCACCCTGGAGGTGACCCTGGATCCCAAGAAGCCGGGCTCCCCCATGCCGGCGGCCGACGGCGCCGGTTACCTCAAGAACGTCACCGGCATGAGCATGGTGCGCAAGGGGGGGCTGGGCGGCGATCCCGTGCTGCGGGGGATGGGCATGTCCCGCCTCAACGTGCAGATGGATGGCGGCATGCTGGCCGGTGGCTGCGGCGGCCGCATGGACCCGCCCACCGCCTACGTTTTTCCCCAATCCTTCGACCGGATCCGGGTGCTGAAGGGGCCGCAATCCCTCGAGCAGGGGGCCACTCTGGCGGGTACCGTGCTGTTCGAGCGGGACAGGCCCGAGTTCACCGCCCCCGGCGTCAAGGCCGAGGCATCGGCGCTCTATGGCAGCTTCGGGCGCGACGACCAGATGCTGGATGCCACAGTAGGGGCGCCGCAGGGCTATCTGCGCGGCCAGTTCACCCACTCCGACAGCGATGACTATCGGGACGGCCACGGCGACAAGGTGCGCTCCTTCTACCGGCGCGAGAACGGCACCGCCCAGCTCGGCTGGACGCCCAGTGAGCACACCTGGCTCGAACTCACCGCCGAGCGCAGCAACGCCCGCGCCGCCTATGCGGATCGCACCATGGACGGCCCCATGTTTGACCGCGAATCCTTCGGGCTCAAGCTCAGGCAGGAGCAGATCAGCCGCCACTGGCAGCGCAGCGAGCTGACCCTGTGGGACAACGACATCGACCACATCATGGACAACTTCAGCCTGCGCCCGAACAGCGGCATGAAGATGCTCTCTAACCCGGACCGGCGCAACACCGGCGGGCGCTGGGCCAACGACATCGCCCTGCCAGCCGACTGGCTGCTGACCGCCGGGCTCGATGCCAACCGGGATCAGCACAGGGCCCGCAGCGGGGTGGATTACGCCAGCCAGCCGCGCCAGCGCACCCTGCGCTTCGAGCAGCAGGGCGGCTTTGCCGAGCTGGGCCGTCAGCAGGGGGCCCACAGTTACAAGGGGGGTTACCGGCAGGACAGGGTCGAGACCACCCGTTACGGCGCGGGGGATCAGACCCTCTACAGCGATACCCTGACCCTGGACAGCGGCTTTGGCCGCTACGAATACCAGTGGTCGCCGGCCTGGTCGAGCTACCTGGCCTGGGGCCAGGCCAAGCGAGCGCCGGACTACTGGGAGCGCAGCAAGGACAGCGTGCCCTTCACCCTCAACCCTGAGCGCAGCCGCCAGTGGGATGCGGGGCTGGCCCTGCGCAGTCGCGAACTGGATCTGACCCTCTCCCTCTTTAGCGCCGACATTCAGGACTACCTGCTCTATAACAACAAGTCGAACAAGGTGCGCAACATCGACGCCCAGACCCGCGGTGGCGAGCTGGAAGGGCGCTGGCAGTTTGCCGAGCAGTGGCGCCTCGATGGCGGTCTGGCGGTGGTTTACGGCGAAAACCAAAGCGATCACCAGCCGCTGGCCCAGATGCCACCCCTCGACGGCAAGCTGGCGCTGGGCTGGCAGCCGGCCGAGGCGTGGAACCTGACCCTGCTGGGCCGCGCCGTGGCCGCGCAGGATCGGGTCGATGTGGGCTCTGGCACGGTAGCCGGGCAGGATCAGGGGGAGACCCCTGGCTTCTTCACCATGAACCTGAGCGCCGCCTGGCAGTTCCAGCCGGGCTGGCAGCTGTCGGCCGGGGTCGACAACCTGTTCGACACCTTCTACTACGAGCACCTCTCCAAGTCGGTGCACGCCAGTCAGGCCGGGCTGGGCTACGAGCAGGTGGGGCGGATTCCGGAGCCGGGTCGCGCCTACTGGCTCTCGGTCAGTTACCGTTTCGCCTCGGCCGGCGTGCTCTAGGTCGGCGCGCCAACCGACTGAGCCAGGTAACGTTTTCAGTCACAGACCCGTGCGGACGGGGCCGCTATCATGGCCCCAGTGCGGCGCTTTGGGCGCCGATACCACCACAGCGGGAACATAACAATGAAACAAGGAACGTTGCGCCATGGCGGCCTCATCGGGGCCGCCCTGTTATTGACGGCTTGCGGCAGCGGAGGCGGGAGCGGCTCCAGCGAGCCCCAGCAGCCCCCGGTCACCAACCCGCCGCCGGCCACCGCCAGCCGCGCCTGCTACGGCAATGATCAGCCGGCCTGCAATCTGCGCACCTATCAGGTGATGGTGGAGTCGTTCGTCGACGGCGACGGCAGCGCCAACTACGGCGTCGGTTACGGCCCCTCCCAGCACAACGGCGATCTGCAGGGGATCATCGACAGCCTGGACCACATCAAGAGCCTCAACGTCAATGCCATCTGGCTGACCCCGGTGTTCGACTCCTGCGCGGGGCAAGGCGGTGACGACAAGCTGGATGCCACCGGCTACTTCGCCTGCGACTTCTTCAACGTGGATCCCAACTTCGGCAGCAACGTCCAGCTTAAGAAGCTGGTGGACGGAGCGCATCAGCGCGGCCTCTACGTCTTCCTCGACGGGGTGTTCGGCCACGTCAACAAGGTGGGGGTGAGCAAGCCTTCTCCCGAAGGACGGCTGCCCGCCCTCAAGAGCGGCGGGGCCGGTTATCCCGGCCAGCTGGTGGATTACAGCCAGCCCCAGAGCCTCGCCTACTTCAAGGAGGTGGCCCGCTACTGGGTCGAGCAGTACGGCATCGATGGCTGGCGCCTCGATCAGGCCTATCAGCTCGGCCTCGACGACTGGCGCGCCATTCGCAGCGAAGTGGAGCGGGCCAGCGCGGCGCGCAAGACCGCCGGCCAGCAGTGGGGCACCCTCGGCTACATGGTGGGCGAGGTGTGGAAGGGCGCCGACGAGATCCGCGCCCAGGCATATGGGCCGAGCGACAACCCGGCGCTCTCTTCGGCGTTCGACTTCCCGCTGCGTTACGGCCTGGTGCAGGCGCTGGCGGTGGAGGAGTCCGGCAAGGGCGGGCAGGGGGCCAGCGTACTCGACGCCAGCTGGAACAAGGTGGAGAACTACCCGAATCACGCCATGCCCAACCTGATGCTGGGCAACCACGATCTGGTGCGCTTCGGCGATCTGCTGGAGCGCGGCAACTTCAATCCGGCGGATTACTGGCAGCGCCACAAGGCGGCCTTCAGCTTCCTGGCGGCCCGCTCCGGCCCCATCACCCTCTACTACGGCGAGGAGTTTGGCGACGAGGTGCCAGGCTTTGCCAAGCAGGTGGGGGGCGACTGCGCCGCGCAGGGGCTCTGCGACGATCACGTGGCCCGCAGCGATGGCAAGGTGCCGGGCGCCACCGGCTTCGTGCCGAGCAGCGAGCAGAGCGAGCTGAAACAGTGGCTCAGCCAGCTGCTGGCCCTGCGTGCCGCCCACCCCGCCCTCTATCAGGGGGAGCGGGTCAAGCTGGTGGCCGAGGGGAGCGTCTATGGCGACATCAAGCAGACGGCGGCGGAGCAAGTAGTCTACCTGCTCAACGTCTCCGGCACGCCCCAGAGCTACGCGGTGCCGGTCGGCAAGCTGCGCAGTGCCAGCGCCCTGGTGGATCTGCAAAGCGGCGAGAGCCTGGCCATCGGTGGCAGCAGCGTGACGGTGGATTTGCCGCCGCTGAGCGGCCGCTTCCTGCTGGTGCGCTGAGCGAGGTTGGCAACAAAAAGGGCTCCGTGATGGAGCCCTTTTTCGTGGGGGAGGTTACTTCTCGATGCCGCTGCCGAGTTCGTCCTGATGGGGGGTGGCCTGCGCGTGGCCATTGCCGTGCCGCCAGCTCTCCAGCCGGTTGTGCACCCCGCGGCGCAGGCTCTTGAAGCTGGTCTCCAGGTAGTCCACCCCCACCAGGATGGAGAGGGTAACGCCGGTGAGCAGCAGTGCCTGGTGCAGCATCTGCATGCCGATGAGGGCGCCGAGGGCCGCCAGCATCCAGACGGTGGCGGCGGAGGTGACCCCCAGTACCTGCCCATCCCGGGTCATCATCACCCCGGCGCCGAGAAAGCCGATGCCGGTGATGAGCTGGCCCAGCACCCGCGCCTGATCGGCGCTCTGGGGGCTGACGGCGGCACCGATGGCGAGAAAGCAGTAGGTGCCGAGGATGATGAGCGAGGAGGTGCGGATGCCGACCGGCTTGCCGCGCAGCTGCCGTTCCAGCCCCACCAGGGTGCCGCACACCAGACAGACCAGGATGTTCTCCCAGCCAAGGGGAGCAATGTCCCACCAATCAGTCGTCATCATATCCACCTCTGCTCTCGATGCTTGTTATCCGGCCGCGCTCTGCCCCCGGTTTTCCAGCCGCTGGCGGAAGGCCCGGGCGAGGCGCTCGTAGAGGTCCTTTGCCTCTCTGTCCTCAATATCGCCACGTATCCAGGGATTGTCGATGATTTCCAGCAGCACGCAGTCACGCCCCTGCTGGCGCAGATCCACCCCGAACAGGCCGTTGCCGAGCTGATGCACCGCGCGGCGAGCGGTTTGCAGCACCCGCTCCGGCACCTCGTTCAGTGGCAGCGCCTCAATGCGGCTCATGTCGAGAGGGTGCTTGCGGCGGCGGATGCGGTTGCCGGGCTCGGGGCGGAAACGGCGGCAGGCAAACAGCGGCGAGCCGTCGAGAAAGCCGATGCGCCAGTCGAACTCGGCGGGGATCCGGCTCTGCACCAGCAGCAGGGCGGAGCGGGCCAGCCCCTCGTCCAAGAGGCGGGCCAGCTGCTGTTCGTCGCTGGCCATGGCCAGATCTCGTCCCTGCGCCCCGTCGGGCACTTTCACCATCAGCGGCAGGCCGAGCCGCTGCACCAGCTCGTCCACGTGGTGGCGGCCGCGGCGGGTCACCACCATGGTGGGCGGCATGGGCACACCGCTGCGCACCATCAGCTCGTAGAGATAGAGCTTGTTGCTGCAGGCGAGGATGGCGCGGGAGCTGTCGATCACCGGCATCTTGAGTTGCTCGGCGCGGCGGGCAAATTCGAAGGTGTAGTGGCCGACCGCGGTCTCGGAGCGCAGCCAGAGGGTGTCGAACTCCGGCAGCCGCTCGATGGCGGACGGCGCCAGGATCTCGGCCCGGATCCCCTGCGCCGCGGCCGCCTGGATGAAGCGATCCAGCGCCACTGCATCACTGCTGGCACGACCGTCGTTGGGGTCGACCAGGATGGCAAGCTGGTAGAGCGGCGCCGCCTGCTCCTCGTCACCGGTGCCCACCAGCGCCTGGGCGTGGTGCAGCATCAGCGCCTTCTCGCTTGGGCTCAGCGCCAGCGGCGACAGGCTCTGCTGCTGGCGCACCGACCAGCCGTGGCGGCCGCGCTTGAGGGTCAGCTCCTGCAGCGGCAGCTGGCTCAGGCCGTAGTAGTAGCGGGCCAGCCCCGCCAGCTCGCTCTGCTCGCACTGGCCGAAAATGGCGCGTACCCGGATCCTGTCTTCGCTCTGCTGGGCCAGCCAGCCCTGTAGCTTGCGCCACAGCTTGGCTGGCGGCTGCTGGGGTTGCAGCTGGCTGATGGCCTGCAAACCCGGCAGGCAGTGGTGGCCGCGGGCCTGGGCCAGCAGCGAGCAGTAGTAGCCGGCGCTGAGGTGCTCCAGATTGCGGCAGAGGTTGATGATGCGGGGGCGGCCACCGGTGGTGGGCACCCCGTGTTGCAGGTAGGTGCGGGCGGTCAGCAGATAATCGGCATGGCAAGGCCAGTCGCCCGGCTCTTCGACGATGACGTAGGTACTCATTTTTTCGGCTCCACAGATGAAACTGCCTTACGCGGCAGGATCCCCAGTGGGCTTCGATGCACCGACAAGCACGACAATGGCGCGAGGGGAAACAAGAGGTTACAGTGCCTAATATGCCGCCTTGGTAACTTGTGATACAAGTCGCATTTTTGGTGATGAAGATAAATAACCGAACAAGGACTCCCCGTGTTGACCGTGCGCGCGGCCCGGACCGATGATCTGGGCGCCATCGTTAAGCTGGAACGCTACTGTTTTCCCCCCGAAGTCGCCTTTGGCCGCAGCCGCTGGCACTATCTGCTGACCCACGCCAAGGGGCGTACCCTGCTGGTGCTGGACCAGCAGGAGCAGCTGATGGGCTACCTCTGCCTGCTGGAGCACAGGGGCTGGGATCGGCTGATCATCCAGACCCTCGCCATCCGCTGGACCATCCGCCGGCAAGGCTGGGCCCGCCGCCTGCTGGAGCAGGTGATCCAGGAAGGCAAAGAGGCCGGCTGGGGGGCGATCCGGCTGGAGGTCGGTGATGCCAATGAAGAGGCGCAGGCCCTCTATCGCGAGCTGGGTTTTCGGCCCAGACAGAAGCTGCCGGACTATTATGGTCACGGTCAGCACGCCCACCGGCTGGTACTGGCGCTGAAGCAGGCCTGAGAGAGGAAGAGGGGATGAGCTGCGACAACTGCCTCGCCACCGCCATCAAGGCCAAGCTGGGGCGCTGCCCGGTCTGCGCCGGCCAAACCTTCGTCATCGGCCTGGTCGGTTGGCTGGTCTGGTGGTGGTGTGGCGCCGACACCTCGGTCAACGCCCTCACCGGCCTGCTGTTCGCGCTGGGGGGATCGGGCCTGTTTTTGCTCCACCTGCTGGTGTTTGTCTGGCGCAGGGCGACCGGGCGTGAATTGAGCGATGAATGAATCAGATTGATTTCAAACAGATAAATAACAATAGCGCTGTAGATATGGAGGTTCAGATGATAGCAATGGTAACGGGCGCTTCGTCCGGGTTTGGTGAGTCCATCAGCCGTCAGCTGGTGCAGGCGGGCTACAAGGTGATCGGCACCGGCCGCCGCGGCGAACGGCTGGCGGCGCTGGCCGACGAGCTGGGCGCGCAGTTCCTGCCGCTGGTGTTCGACGTGCAGGACAAGGCGGCCACCCGCGCCGCCATCGACGGGCTGCCGGCCGAGTGGCGCGAGGTGGATCTGCTGGTCAACAACGCCGGGCTGGCGCTGGGGCTGGAGCCGGCCCACAAGGCGGATCTGGAAGACTGGGAGCAGATGATCGCCACCAACATCAGCGGTCTGACCCTGCTCACCCGATTGCTGCTGCCGGGGATGGTGGCGCGCAATCGCGGCCACGTCATCAACATCGGCTCCATCGCCGGCACCTACCCCTATCCGGGCGGCAATGTCTACGGCGCCACCAAGGCGTTCGTGAAGCAGTTCAGCCTCAACCTGCGCGCCGATCTGGCGGGCACCGCCATCCGCGTCACCAACGTGGAGCCGGGCCTGTGCGGCGGCACCGAGTTCTCCAACGTGCGCTTCCACGGTGACGATGCCAAGGCGGCCACCGTCTATCAGGGCGTGCAGGCGATCCAGCCACAAGACATCGCCAATACCGTGCTCTGGGTGAGCCAGCAGCCGGCCCACGTCAACATCAACAGCATCGAGATCATGCCGGTGGCGCAAACCTTCGGCCCGCTCAATATCAGCCGTCGCTGATGGTTGCAGCTGACGAAATAAAAGAGGCTCCCCTGGGAGCCTCTTTGCGTTGGCGAGCCGATTACAGGCTCATGATCTTCTTGAACTCCTCCGGCGAGTAATTCTGCTCGGTGCGCTTGGTGAGATCCGTCATCAGCTTG
Organism: Aeromonas sp. ASNIH4; assembly: GCF_002934425.1. Taxonomy (NCBI): domain Bacteria; kingdom Pseudomonadati; phylum Pseudomonadota; class Gammaproteobacteria; order Aeromonadales; family Aeromonadaceae; genus Aeromonas; species Aeromonas sp. ASNIH4. The sequence continues at coordinate 127,422 of NZ_CP026217.1, forward strand.
TAGCGCAGCTCTTTGGCCATCTGATAGGTCTGCTCCAGCTGGCCATAGGAGTAGTCGGCGGCCAGCCCGATGGCGGTAGCCTTGTCGCTGGCGTAGGCCTGCTTCAGGCTCTGGTCTAGCAGGGCCACTTCCTGGTAGAGCTTGCTGCTCTCCTTGCTCCAGACACCGCGCAGCAGCGGCAGGTACTTGTCCGGATCGGCGCTGGCCAGCGCGGTCAGGCTGCGGAACTGCCAGTAGGCGGAATCATCGGAGTAGCTGTCGCTGCCGCTGCGATAGGGCAGGGGGTAGGACTCCAGGGTGTTGTAGAGCGGCACCATCACCGATTCGGCCAGCACGCCGTAGCTCTGCCAGATCAATCCCTGCAGCTCTTTGGGCATCTCCTTGCGCAGCTGGATGACGTGGGATTCGAGCTGCCTGTCGATGCGGATCGGCCGCTCTGCCTTGCCCGCCAGCGGTGTGCCGTCATAGGTGGCGCTCAGCAGTTTGGCCACGTCCGGCACGGCGATGGGAGCATCCGGCTTCATAAAGAGCGGATATTGCGCTTGCCGGGTCGGCTGCGGGTGGCTGGCGGTCAGCATCTTCTGGCCGAGCCACTCCCGATCCACGTTGTAGGGGTCGGCGATGACCCCGAACGCCTTGGCGAAGTTGAACTCTTTCGGGTCGGCGTTATCCAGCAGTTTGTGTTCGCGCACGAACTCCAGCAGCTTGGGTGAGTGCAGCACATCTGCCCCGTCGAGATTGACGCCGTGGATGCGCAGGCCGTTGGCCACCATGGCGTAGCTGTCGTCCGGCACCCGCACCGCGATCCAGTGGTGGCCGGAGCCGATCTCCATCAGCCAAGCCTCGTTCACATCCGCCAGATAGAGGCTGTTGCCTTCCCCGGCGCCATATTGCTCCACATAACGGCCGAGCAGTGCGACCCCCTCTTTGGCCGTCCTGGCCTGCGGCAGGATCAGGGTGGGGATGATGGCTTCTATGATCCCTTTTTCGATCAGGGGATCGGCTTTCTGGGCCTTGTCGTTGACCTCGGCGCTGGTGGTGGCCGAGATGGCGACGTTGAACTCGTTGATGCCGCGCTCCTCGTAATACTTGCCTGCCGGGTCGCTGGACGTCGCATCCCAGTCGCGGATGGCGGAGTAGGCGAAGAAGGCCTTGGGCATCGGCACTTCCAGCCCGTTGCCCAGTTTCCAGATTGTGCCCTCGTTCTGCTGGGCGGGCCGGAAGGCCAGGTACTTGTTCCAGTTGTTGACGCCAAAATCCTCGTTTCTGGCGATCATCACGCTGCCATCGGCAGTGGCGCCCTTGCCGACGATGAGGCCGGTACAGGCGTCGGCACTGGTGCCAAGCAGGGTGAGCAGGGTGGCGGAGAGAAGACTCAAGGTGTGTTTTTTCATGGGATTGCCCGAAGCGTAACTGTGGGTGAAAGCCAGGCGGTGGGATGCAGGTCTGCCGCAGAGCGATCGGCCGCCGATACGCTGCCGGGGGATCGTGCTGCTCATGGTCGATGACGCAAACATTTCATCCATAACACTGCTTGCTGGTCGTTTTGTGCGCCGAAATTGTATGCTTCACCGGTTGTTTGTTTTGTGATCCATGAGTCGTTCCTTTGCTTTGTCTGGTAAAGCGTGAAAAAGGCAGCGATATGCACCAGAACCTGCCGATTGGGCAGCGCAGCGTCATGATTCTGACGTCGAGATGGCCATCGGGAGGCTCGAGAGCCCGTGCAAGCCGGGATCTGCACCAATCTGGCAAGTTGGCCTGCAACTTGCTGGTTTTATTGCCAATGATGGGGCCTGGCGCCTCATGCCATCGAATCAGCGACCTCGTCATGCCGGATCGGCATGCAGACTGGAGTCCCCATGGATATCAAACCCTACAGCCAGCAGCTTGCCCAGAGCGCCTCCAACAACCGCGCCCTCGCCACCCTCAGCAGTGCCGACAGCGGTCAGGGTGGCGGCTGGGAAGATCTGGTCAACCTCTCCTCCCAGCGGATCACTGGCCAGGCCCAGCAGGCGCTGACCTATGAACACCTGGCCAAGAACAGCAAGCTGCCGCCGGCGCTCGACATCGGCTCCGACAAGGGGGGCGTGATGCAGCAGCTGGTGGACAAGGCGCTCGGTTTTGATCGCAAGAAGTTCAACGAGCTAGAAGAGAAGCTCAAGACGATTGCCGACAACAAGCAGCTGACTGCCGAAGAGCGGGCGGAGCAGAGCAAGCCGCTCAACGAGCAGCGGGACGCCATGTTGCAGGATGCGATGGACCGCCTCACCGGCAAGAAGAGCAGCAGCAAGGAAGAGACCAAGAACGCCTGAACGGCGGGATGACTCGAACGGCAATCCATGGTCGGTGGGGGCAATCACTTGCCCCTGTCAGGGCACCAGCGGGTTGCTTAGGCGGCGCAGCACGGGCCGCTCTGCGCCGCCACCACGGCAGCAAAAAAGGGAGGGCGGCTGCCACTCCCTTGGTGACCGGACGGAGCCCGGCCGCTGCATCGACTCAGGCCGTCGCTACTTCTTCTCGGGCAGAATGCCGATCCCCACCGCCTGGGTCTGCACGGCCTTGATCTGGTCGCCCTTGGCGATCAGCGCAAACTGGGCCGGGTTGTGCACCTTGAGCACCAGGGTGTGATCCACCCCCTTCACCGTGATGGTCTGCTGCCCCTTGTCGACCGCGATGACGTCGCCATAGAGAGTGACCTTTTTGCCGATCCCGGCGCCCGGCTTCTCGCCTGCCTCGGCCTTGTCGGCCGCCACTTCCACGACACGTTTTCTCACCCCGGCGGTGCCCTTGAGCAGCTCCAGATCCAGCATCTGCATGTATCTCAGTGCTACCGTATCGCCCACCTTGAGGTTGGCCAGGTTGGTGACCTGCTCACCGGCGACGATGTCGAATGCCTCGCCGGCGGCGTTTTTCAGGCTGACCTTGCGGCTGGCCATATCGATGGCAGTGACCGTGGCCTGGGCCGAGACGGCTTCCACCAGATTGGCCTTGCCAGGGGCCGTGGTGACTTCGGCCGCCACCTCGGCGGCCTGTGTCAGGCAGGTTGAAAGGGAGAGCAAACCGGCAATCCATGCATGCTTGAGTTTCATGTGTCAGACCTTATCAACAAAAGAGTGAGGAGGGTGGGAGCGGGGCGATGAGAGTGGAACACCCGGTTCCCAGAGAGACCATAGCAGAGCGGCACGGAAACAGGAGTGGCGCCGCATCACATCTTTCCGCTAGCCCGGCCCCCACTGCGCAATTTGATAGCCGGCTCCCGTTTTTTGACCTGCCGGAGCCACAGGCGCACAATTCCCCTGCATGTATTCAACCGAGGGCTCTGCCGTGTACAACTTCCAATATGCCAATCCTACCCGCGTCTGTTTCGGTGACGGCCAGATCGCCAGGCTGCCGGAGCTGATCCCGGCCGGCCGCCGCCTGCTGGTGCTCTACGGCGGCGGCAGCATCAAACAGAACGGGGTCTACGAGCAGTTGACCCAGGCGCTGGCGGGACGGGAGTGGCTGGAGTTTCCCGGCATCGGCGCCAACCCCCAGTATGAACAGCTGATGGAGGCGGTGGCCCTGGTCAAGCGCGAGCGCATCGACTTCCTGCTGGCGGTCGGCGGCGGTTCCGTGGTGGATGGCAGCAAGTTCGTGGCCGCCGCGGCCTGCTTCGAGGGGGCGGATCCCTGGGAGATCCTGCTGCACAAGGCCCCCATCAAGGCAGCGCTGCCGCTGGGCTGCGTGCTGACCCTGCCGGCCACCGGTTCGGAGAGCAACCCGGCCGCCGTGGTGAGCCGCGGGGAGGCCAAGCTCTCCTTCATGAACCCGCTGGTGCAGCCGGTGTTTGCGGTGCTGGATCCCACGACCACCTACAGCCTGCCGCCGCGCCAGGTGGGCAACGGGGTGGTGGATGCCTTCGTCCACATCATCGAGCAGTACCTCACCTTCCCGGTGGGGGGCGAGGTGCAGGACCGGCTGGCGGAAGGGCTGCTGCAGGTGCTGGTGGACAACGGCCCGCGTGCGCTGGCGGAGCCCACCAACTACCAGGTGCGCGCCAACCTGATGTGGGCGGCCAGCCTGGCGCTCAACGGCCTCATTGGTCGCGGTGTGCCGCAGGACTGGTCCACCCACGCCATCGGCCACCAGCTCACCGCCCTGCACGGGCTGGATCATGCCCAGAGCCTGGCGGTGGTGCTGCCCTCCCTGCTGCGTGAGCAATCGGCCCAGAAGCAGGAGAAGCTGGCGCAGTTCGCCGAGCGGGTATGGCACTCCAGCCGGGAAGACAAGGCGCTGCGCATCGAGGAGGCGATTATCCGCACCGAGCAGTTCTTCCAGCAGATGGGGGTGGGCACCCGGCTTGCCGACTACGGCCTGAGCGAGAGCTGCATCCCTAGCATCTGCTCCAACCTCAAGCGTTTCGGGCTGACCGCCCTCGGGGAGCAGCAGGACATTGATCCCGACAAGGTAGCGCGGATCCTTTCTCACGCCCTCTAGGCCTGAGGCCCTTGGCCAAGGGGCGATCTGGACAACAAGTGCGGCCAGGATCCTCTCTCACGCACTCTGATCATCTGGCTGACGGCCGGAAAAGAGAACGCCCCGATCATCGGGGCGTTTTGCGTGGTGTCGCCGGGCACTGCCGTTTATCCGGCGCTGCGGTCCAGCTCGCGCTCCAGCGCCGCCGCCTTCTGGCGGGCCGGATGGGTATTGAGGCGCTGCCAGTAGGCTTGCAGATGCGGGAACTGGGCCAGCTGACCGCTTTGCGCCAGCAGATCCACCAGGAAGGAGTTCAGGATGTCGGCGCCGGTGAGGCGATCGGCCACCAGATAGCGGCGGCTTGCCAGCACCGCATCGAGGTAGCCCAGCACCTTGGCGCACTCGGCTTTGGCGTAGTCCGGCAAAAAGCGCATCGGGCTGCCGTCCTTGCGCACGAACATGTCGAGCAGCAGCGGCAGAATGCCTGAGCTCTCGGCAAAGTGGAGCCACTGCAGATATTCGGCATAGTCGGGGCTATCTTGAGCCGGTGCCAGCCGATCGGCGGCGTGGCGGGCGATCAGGTACTCGGTGATGGCACCGGATTCGGCCAGTACGCGGCCGTCGAACTCGATGACCGGCGACTTGCCGAGGGGGTGGATGGCCTTGAGCTCGGGCGGCGCCAGAAAGGTGGCGGCATCGCGCTGATACGCCTTGATCTCATAGGGCAGGCCCAGCTCTTCAAGCAGCCAGATGATGCGCTGGGAGCGGGATTTGTTCAGGTGGTGCAGGACTATCATGGAAACCTCGACGCAGTGACGGAAGGCGGTGATACGCAGCGGCGCGGTGGCAGGTTCACCGCTGACCAAAAAAGAGCGGGCTGGATGCCCGCTCCTGCGTTGACTGACTCAGGCCTCCAGCGCCTGATCCAGATCCGCCAGTATGTCCTCGATGGCTTCGATCCCCACCGACAGCCGGATCATCTCAGGTTTCACGCCGGCCTTGGCCTGCTCCGCCTCGCTCAACTGGCGATGGGTGGTGGAGGCCGGGTGGCAGGCCAGCGACTTGGCATCGCCGATGTTGACCAGCCGCTTGAAGATCTTGAGCGCATCGTAGAAGCGCACGCCCGCTTCATAACCATCCTTCAGACCGAACGAGAGAATGGCCGAGGGGCGGCCGGCCATGTATTTCTCCGCCAGCAGGTAGTGGGGGTGACCCGGCAGACCGGCGTAGCTGACCCAGGCCACCTTGGGGTGGTGCTTGAGGTGATGGGCCACCCGCAGGGCGTTGTCGACGTGGCGCTCCATGCGCAGGCTCAGGGTCTCCAGCCCCTGCAGCAGCAGGAAGGCGTTCATGGGGGCCAGCGCGGCGCCGGTATTGCGCAGCGGCACGGTGCGCACCCGGCCGATGAAGGCGGCCGGGCCAAAGGCCTCGGTGTAGACCACCCCGTGATATGAAGGCTCGGGTTGGGTCAGCTGAGGGAAGTGCTCGGCATGATCCGCCCAGGGGAACTTGCCCGAGTCGACGATGACGCCTCCCAGCGAGTTGCCGTGGCCGCCGACATATTTGGTCAGGCTGTGCACCACGATGTCAGCGCCGTGTTCGATGGGTTTGCACAGCACCGGGGTGGCGACCGTGTTGTCGACGATGAGCGGCACGCCGCGGGCGTGGGCCACCTTGGCGAAGGCCGCCAGATCGACGATGTTGCCGGCCGGGTTGCCGATGCTCTCGCAGTAGACCGCCTTGGTCTTGTCGTCGATGAGGGCGGCGATGGCCTCGGCGCTGTCATCCTTGGCGAAGCGCACCTCGACCCCGAAGCTCGGCAGCATGTGGGCGAACAGGGTGTAGGTGCCGCCATAGAGCTGGGGGGTGGAGACGATGTTGTCGCCGGCGGCGGTCAGCGCCTGGATGGCGTAGGTGATGGCAGCGGAACCCGCCGAGACCACCAGGCCGGCGATGCCCCCTTCCAGCGCGGCCATCCGCTGCTCCAGCACATCGTTGGTGGGGTTCATGATGCGGGTGTAGATGTTGCCTGGCACCGCCAGATTGAATAGATCCGCCCCGTGCTGGGCGCTGTCGAACTCGTAGGCCACCGTCTGGTAGATGGGCACGGCGACGGCCTTGGTGGTGGGGTCGCTGGTAAAGCCGTGGTGCAGGGCCAGGGTCGCATCTTTCATCACACACTCCTTGTTGGATGTTGCTGGGTAGCAGTTATAGATGGATAGACGTCCAATCTATCAGGCCCAGCGCCGATGTAAACCACCCAATCCGGCAAAGCAATTGCGCCCGTTGGCGAACTGCGCCCCCCCTTGTGCGATCCGGGCGAGGGGGGCTCAGAGGCGGCGGCGATACTCCCGATCGTCGATCTGCTGCATGTCCCACTGCATCAGGCGGTTGAGCTGGCTCATGGGATCTTCGATCAGGGTCAGCGGCCTGGGCAGGATCCGCTTGAAGTAACGGCGCAGGATCTGTTGGATCCGGTTCGGTTTGATGGGGTTGGCGTGGCTCATGATGGTGCTCCTCTGCTGTGGTTCTCACGTTCGCCAGCAGTATTGAGCTAAAATGCGGAAGTAAAAACTGATGACTTTAAGCAACAGGATTTCCTCTTTTATGCCCACCAGCCGCCTTTACCAGCAATTCCAACGGCTCGCCCAGCAGCTTGGCTGCGACGAGCGGGAGATCAGCCTCGCCGAGGTGGCGGATCTGCTCTGCTGCACCCCGCGCAACGCCCGCCTGCTGCTGCGCCGCATGCAGGATCAGGGTTGGCTCAGCTGGGCGGCGGAGGCCGGGCGGGGGCGGCGCTCCCGGCTCACCCTGCTCGACAACCAGGAGAGCCTGACCCGGCGCCGGCTGCGGGATCTGCTCAGCCAGGGCCAGCTGGCGCAGGCGGTGCGGCTGGCCGAAGATCGCCTCGATCTGCTCACTCCGCTGCTGATCGAGCAGCTCGGTCAGGCCACCCGGGAAGGGCGCCAGATCCTGCGGGTGCCCTACTACCGGCCGCTGCCGCGCCTGTTGCCCACCGGCCCACTGCGTCGCTCCGAAATCCACCTGAGCCGCCAGATCTTCAACGGCCTGACCCGGCGAAATGAGGAAAATGGGGAAATCGAGGGGGATCTGGCCCACCACTGGGAGTGTCTGGGCCCCTGTCACTGGCGCTTCTACCTGAGGCCGGCGGTGCGCTTTCACCATGGCCGCGAGCTGGTGGTGGAGGACGTGGTGGAGAGCCTGCTGGCCCTGCGCGATCGCCCGCTGTTCGCCCATCTGGCGCGGCTGGAGAGCCCCTGGCCGCGCACCCTGGATCTTCATCTCGACAGCCCGGATCCTCTGCTGCCCCAGCTGCTGGCCGAGCCGGTGGCGGCCATCCTGCCGCGTGAGCTCAAGGGGGAGGCGGGCTTTGCCCTGCAGCCGGTGGGCACAGGCCCCTACAGGGTGACCGCCAACGATCCGCTGCAGCTGTGTCTCGCGGCATTCGACGACTACTTCGGCCTGCGCGCCCTGCTCGACGAGATCGACATCTGGATGCTGCCGGAGCTGGCGGAGCGGCTGGAGAGCCACTTGCAGCTGGGGCGCGACAGCCCCGAGCTTGGCACCATGCGCGGCGAGTCGGAGCTGGAATCCGGCTGCTACTTCCTGCTGCAGGACGACAGATCCGCACCCTTGCAGGATCCCGCCCTGCGCCAGTGGCTGGCCGGCCTGCTCAACCCCATCGCCCTGATGGCGCGGGTCGCCCCCGAGCTGCAGCGGGGCTGGACCAGCGCGCTCGGCCTCTTGCCCCACTGGCGCGAGGCGCAGCCGGCCCCGCTGCCGACGCCGAAACAGCTGCCGCGCCAGCTGGTGCTGGCCTGCTTCAACCAGCACCTGGAGTTCAACGAGTGTGCCAACGCCATGAGCAGCCTGCTGGCAGAGCAGGGGATCCGGCTCGAGGTGCGCACCCTGGACTACGGCCGCTGGGTGAGCGGGGCGGACGAGGACGTGGATCTCTGGCTCGGCACCCTCAACCTGGAGCACGAACACGCCTTCGCCCCCTACGCCTGGTTGCAGGGCACCCCGCTGCTGCGCAAGGTGTGGGGCAGCCAGCAGCGCCTGTGGCAGGGGCTGACGCAGTGGCGCGCCAGCTGCGAGGAGCCGGGGCCACGCGCCCTGCTGGCAAGCGTGCAGCAGCAGGGCTGGTTCGTGCCGCTGTTTCACCACTGGCTGGAGCTGGAGAGCCGGGTCGGCGTGCACGGGGTGCGGATGACTGCGCTCGGCTGGTTCGATTTTCGCAGCGCCTGGCTGCGCCCGGAGCTGGCCGTCGGCGCCGGCGACACGACGGGGGAGCTTGAGTCCAAAGGCGGGCCGCGTTAGCCTGAGCGCGGTCCAACGACAAGGAGTCGATATCCATGCTGGAAATGCAGATCCAACCCCGTTTTCAAGAGACAGATGCCCTCGGCCACATCAACAACACGGTGCCGGCAGTCTGGTTTGAATCGGCCCGCGACCCGCTGTTTCGCATCTTCTCCCCCGAGCTGGATGTGCACAACTGGCATTTGATCATCGCGGGTTACACGGTGCAGTTCAAACGGGAGCTTTTCTACGGCCAGCAGGTATTGATCAAGACCGGGGTCCGCCGCATCGGCTCCAGCTCCTTCACGCTCTGGCAGGAAGCCTGGCAGGGGGACGAGCTGGCGGTGACTTCCGAAACCACCCTGATCCATTTTGACTACCAGTCCCGCCAGTCCATTCCCCTGAGCGATCGCCACCGGGAGGGGCTGCGGGCCTGGCTGATAGAAAGCTAACCTTGGCCCACCGGCCAATCACAGGACACTTATGCGCAATACCGTGATCGCCCTGAGCCTCGGCTTGGGACTGGGGCTCTGCTCCCTGCCTTCCGTGGCGGCCTCCCTCGCCGAGCAGTTCTCCCTGATGGAAAAGGGGGCCGAGAGTGCCCTCGATACCCGTCTGTTCAGCCACGACGGCGTCGACATCAAGGCCTGGGTGGATGGCGCTCCCGTCATCATCGCCGTGCCCATCATGAACGAGCAGGGCAAGCTGGAAGGGGAGAGCCGCTACTACTTCAAGGGCGGCAAGCTGTTCGGGGTGAAGGAGCCCGCCGCCCAGTTCACCTTTGACGACAGTGGCAAGCTGACCCAGTGGCTGGACGAGAAGGGCCAGCCCGCCGAGTTCGTCAGCAAGATGAGCATGCAGCAGCGGGAAGTCTGGCTCACCAAACGGGCGGCCGAGCTGGGCAAACTGTTTGCCCAGAGCCCGGCCGAACAGAAGGCGGCCAAGGGTGGCGTCAAGTTCAAGGGAGCGGAGCTGGCCCACTGGCTCTGCAACGGCAAGTTGATGGCGCTGGCCGGGGGTGACAAGGTGACCTTCGAGCAGGCCAAGCTCAAGACCCGTGCCGAGGGTATCGAGGGGGAAGTTTCCCTGCGCCAGGAGAAGGGGTGGCAGGATCTGAGCCTCAAGTGCGAGGTGCAGGGACCCCAGGTGACCCGCCTTACCTGGCAGCCGCTGCCGGGTGCCAACAAGCCGCAGTAAGCGCGGCAGTATCAAAGCAAGGGGCCCAGATATGGGCCCCTTTTTATTTTGGTTATTGTGGCGGTTACTCGCCCAGCCTGAGCCGGGTGAGGGCTTCCACCCGTCGCCACTGGTCGGGCTCGAACCAGCGCGCCAGTAGCTCCGGCTGCTGTTCGGCTCGGCGCTCGGCGGGCAGGGGCTTGAGTTCGGCCAGATAGCCGGCCAGCTGCTGCTCGAACCCCTGCTGGCTTTGCGTCAGCTGGTGCAGCCGGTCCGCCGCCTCCGGTCCCAGCTGCTCGCGCAGCACGGTGTCGCGCTCGGCTGCCGGCAGCCGCTCCAGACTCTGCAGGTCGCCGAGCAGGCGGCTGTTGGCCTCCGCCTCCCGAAACCACTGGGGCTGCTCCGCCAGCCAGAGCTCGAGCTCGCTCGCCAGCAGCGGCTTGTCGGCATCGCCAGCCTCCGCCAGCGCCTTGCGGCGCAGGGTCCACTGCTCCATCAGCCGATCTTCGGCAAACAGCTGCTCCTGCTCGGCCGGGGTGAAGCTCTGCTGGCGCAACTGCTCGCGCTCGTCGAACAGCACCTGCAGGCTGGCCAGGCCCGGATCGGTCGGCACCGTCAGGCTGCCTTCGGCGGCGAGAAAGGCTTCATAGCGGGTCTGCAGCGAGCTCTCATCGGGCGAGGAGGCCGCCTGCCGGGCCAGGGGGGCGCTCGGCCTTGCCTCGTCCACCGGGGGAACGGCTGGGGTGGAGTTCGGGGCGGGCCACAGCTGCCAGCCCCCCAGCAGCAGGGCCGCCCCCAGCGGAGCGGCCATCAGCCATGCCTTGTTCATAACCCCAGTCTCTGCAGGCGGTTGGCATGCTGGCGATAGAGGCTGACCGGGTCGGTCTCAAACAGGTGGCGAATGCCGAACGACTGGTTCACCTCGTCCAGGTGGTTCATCCGGTAGTCGGTGCCGATCACCTTGCCGAGGTGGCTGCTGCACACCCCGACCAGGCCGTCGTTGGGCTCCTTGAAGAAGCTGCCGGTCAGCGCCAGCGCCGGATCCACCGGATCCAGGATGTTGGTCATGGTGCCGCGCCCGCTCCAGGAGAAGTAGTAGACCCCGTTGGCGGCCTGCATGGGCCCTTCGCCGCAGTACTGGCTGGGCAGCCCCTCCGGGTAGCGCTGGTTGAAGCGCTGGGCGCCGGCGCTGGTGAGGGCGTCGAGGGCGGCGAGGGGATCCTGCGGCAGCTGGCTGCCCCCGGAGAGCAGCGAGATGACCCCGGACAGGGCGGAGGCAGCCGCCACCGCCAGCTTCTCGGCCACCGAGCCCGGTGCCACGTTGGCGCGCACCAGATCGGCGATCTCCGAGCCGTAGTTGACCCCACCCACGCTGGTGGCGGAGGCGACCAGCTCGGGGGCGACCGAGGCGACGTAGCGAATGGTGGGGCCGCCGTGGGAGTGGCCGATGAGGTTCACCTTCTCCGCCCCGGTAATGGCGAGCACCTGCTGCACCTGCTTGAGCAGCTGCTCGCCGCGCAGTTCCGAGCTCTGGGTGGCGGAGACCTGGGCCACATAGACCCTGGCGCCATCCCGGGTCAGCGCCTGGGGGATGCCGTAGAAGTAGTCGACCCCGAGCAGCTTGTCGAAGCCGAACAGGCCGTGCACCAGCACTATGGGGTAGCGGGTCTGGGTATACCCTGCCGCCTGGCCCAGCATGGGCAGGGCGCACAGCAGCACCAATAGCCATTTTTTCATCTTGTCCATCCTTGTGAATAAGGTTGCCGCAACGGCAACCACCGGCCTCATGCCAGTACCGACCAGCATGACGGAGCGGGACGTTTGCATCTGTGCAAATGATCACCAAACAGACAGATTCAAAAAAGCCCTACCCATATGGGCAGGGCTGTTGGCGGTGCCGGCACAACTATCCCTTGTGTTCGCCGCCCACATAAGTTAAATAATAATTATTATCATTTGTGGTGTTGAGGATCATGGCGGCGAGCTGGGTAAGAGGATGGGTGGGGACGGAGGAGAGCGACAGCAGCATGGTGCACTGGAAGGTGCAGACCATGAGCGGTAATCGCCACTTCGATGCCGGTGAACACGGCAAGGCGCTCTCCTGCTATCAGCAGGCGCTGTGGCTGGCCCGCCAGCAGTTTACCGGCTGGCCCGACGTGGACGAGGCGGTCGCCGCACTGGTGGTGGCCCACCACAATCTGGCGGATCTGCTGGTCGCCATGGCGCGGCCGGAGCGCGCTGCCGACCTGCTGTGCCACATCCATGACTGCCTGCTTGCCACCAGCCAGTCGCCGGCCAGCCCCGATCCTCTGCGGGATGCGGCCCTGCGCCACACCCGCAGCACCCATGCCGAGCTGCTCGCCTTCCTGCGCAAACACGGCAACCACGACGGCATCCGCCGCTGCCTCGGCCAGTGCCTGTGCCAGACCGGGTCCGCCCGCCAACTGCATTAATCACAATAAACAGAGGTGACCATGAGCCATACCCTGCCAGCCCTGCCCTATGCCTATGACGCGCTGGAACCCCACATCGATGCGCTGACCATGGAGATCCATCATAGCCGTCACCATCAGACCTATATCAACAACCTCAATGCCGCCCTGGCCGATCTCCCCGAGCTGGCGGCGCTGCCGGTGGAGGAGCTGCTTGCCCGCTTCGACAGCCTGCCTGCCAAGGTACAGGGGGCGGTGCGCAATCACGGCGGCGGTCACGCCAACCACAGCCTGTTCTGGCAGGTGATGAGTCCGCAGGGCGGCGGCGAGCCGGCCGGCGAGCTGGCCGCGGCGATCGAGCGAGACCTGGGCGGACTGGAGGCCTTCAAACAGGCCTTTACCCAGGCGGCGCTGAGCCGTTTTGGCAGCGGCTGGGCCTGGCTGGTGGTCGATCAGGGCGGCAAGCTGCAGGTCGTGAGCAGCGCCAACCAGGACAGCCCCCTGCAGGATGGGTTGGTGCCCATTTTGGGGCTGGATGTGTGGGAGCACGCCTACTACCTCAAGTACCAGAACAAGCGTCCCGACTACATAGCCGCGTTTTACAACGTGATCGACTGGAACGAGGTGGCACGGCGTTACGTGACGGCGCTGGCCTGATCGCCGGAAATACCGACCCCTCAATAGCAGAGACCCGCCTGTTGGCGGGTCTCTGCTATTGAGGGGTCGGCGCGCTGCTGGTTGGCGGCGCCGCACTGGCGGCAGCCGAATTATCCACGGGCGTAGCTTCGCTCGGCATGGCTGCGCTGGTGGTCTGGGCACTGCTGGTTGGTGTTGCCGCACTGGCGGCAGCCGGGTTATCCACGGGCGTTGACTCGCTCGGTGCAACTGCGCTGGTTGCCGCTGCCGCACTGGTGGCGGTTGCAGCGCTCACTGCCACTGCCGGCTTGGCCTTCGGCTTATGAGGGGGCGGTGCAATGGGCAGGCAGGGCTGGCTCGCCCCTATGGTGCTAAACGCCTGGCAGGGGACCGGGCCGCCGATGACGATGGGCTCGCCGAGGAACTTGGGACCCTTGTCCAGCACGTAGAGGTCGAGCAGCCCCATCAGGCGGGCGAACACCTCGCGCACCCGGGTCTTGATGCCCTGATAGGCGCTGGGATCCACGGCGTTGAAGCCGACCGCCTCGATGCCGAAATGGCGGGCGATAAAGATGGCTCGCTCGTTGTGAAAGGCCTGCGAGACCACGGTGAAGTGGGCCTGACCGAACACCTCCTTGGCCCTCACGATGGAGTCCAGGGTCCGAAAGCCGGCGTAGTCGCTGTAGATGACGTTGGCCGGGATGCCGGCCTGGATCAGAGCCCGCCGCATCTGGCGCGGCTCGTTGTATTGTACGGTGGCGTTGTCGCCGGAGACCAGGATGTAGTCCACCTTGCCGTTGTTGTAGAGCTCGGCGGCGGCCTTGATCCGGTACTTGAAGTAGTGGTTCGGGCTGCCGCCAATCAGGTACTTGGAGGTGCCGAGCACCAGGGCGACCCGGTTGTAGGGCACCGCATTGACGTCGTCGTAGGTGTAGTGACGGGCGTCCGAGACGGTCCACTCGCTGTAGCCCAGCAGTGTTGCGACGGAGGCCAGCAACAGGCAGAGGCAGGCGAGCAGGATCTTGGCAAACTTCTTCATGCGCGGTGCGGTTCGGGTCTGAAGTAAGAGGTGACAGAGGGTCATTCTATTACAAGTTGCCGCCGTACGTCAGGCTTGATGACCGCCGAAGACGTCACTCGGGCAGAGGTTGTCGCAGGGAGAGGTCGGCTAACTGCTTGATCCTGAGCCGATTAAAATCGTTCATAAGCAGGGGCGGCCATGGCCGCCCCTTGTCATAGCCGTCTCGTCCTCAGTGGGAGGAGTCGTTGGCTTTGCACTCGTCGGAGTCCTTGTTGGCTTCCCACCAGGGCAGCAGCTCACGGCCGAGCCACTGCTGGTAGGCCTCGCTGTCATTGGCAATCAGCTGGTCCAGCTCGGCTTCGAAGGCGCTCATGGCCTGCTGCTGATCCGGGTTGCGCAGGGCCTGGGCCATGGCCAGCCAGCTGGCGCCGCGACCGGTCTCGTTCAGGAAGCGGTGCACCGTGTAGGACCAAGAGTAGACCATCTCGCCGCCCTTGTCGTAATCCAGGTGCAGGATGTCGGCCAGGGCCGGACGATCACTGGCCGGACGGCCGGCGACGTTGTCCAGACCGCGGGCGAAGCACTGACCGTGGGCGACGAACTCCGCCAGCCCTTCCGACCACCAGGTGGTACGGTTGAGCGGGTAGTGGCCGAAGCTGCCGTACTGGTTGAAGCGGCCGTCCAGGTAGTGCACGTACTCGTGGCGCAGGTTCCACACCTGGAACGCTGGGCGCTTCCACTCCGCCTCGTAGGCAAAGAAGCGGGCCTGGTTGCCGGGGCGAGCCGGATCCCCTTCGAGGTAGATGCCGCCGTTGTCGGTGGAGACGCCGCCGAACAGGGCACTGCCGTAGCGTTTCCAGTCGGCGGAGGAGTTGAAGACCACCAGTTCCAGCGCCTCGTTGTGATCGTCCGCCACCGGCTGCCAGCCGGTCTCCATCTGCTGGTGGAACTGCTGCTCTTCGGCACCCAGTTCACGGCAGATCCCCTCGGCCTGATCCATGGTGAGATCCTGGGCCCGCAGGCGCAGGGTCGGCGAGCAGGTGTGCTCGAACGGCAGCACGTCCTCTACCCGGACAGGGGTGCAGAGCCCGGCAAAGTCGCCGCTGATGCAGGCTTCGCTGGTACGGTCCGTGTAGGTCAGGTAGTAGGTGGAGAGGGTCAGTGACATGTCTTCCAGCAGATCCTGGCTCTGCTGACCACCAGGGATCAGGTCGTGGTGGCGAACCAGTGCGATGACGGAGTCATCCAGCAGTTTGCGGTAGCCGTCGAGCTCGTCCGGACGGGTATAGCGGGCGACCCGGTAGAGGCGGGTGTAGGCATCCAGCACGTTGTTGAGCAGGAACAGATCGGCGCCATCCCGTCCCTTCCACAACGCGAGTTCGCTCATGCCGAGGGCGTGCAGCTGCTTGCGCAGCTCGCCATCCTGCTGGCGGAAGTCGTTGGCGAAGGGGTCGCTGTAGTCGCTGGCGAAGTCGAGGAAGTTGAGCAGATCGAACAGACCGGTCGCCCAGGCGTGCTGACCGTTGATCTCGCTGGCATGGCGGGTGCTGTAGGCCAGCATCTGGTTGAACTCGCCGAGCAGGGTGCCAAAGCGGCTCTGCACTGCCGGGCTCTTGAACTGGCCGTGCAGGGCGATGCTCCAGGCACCCATGACGGCACCAACCTCGTCGCTGGCCTGCTCCGGGAAGAGCAGCGGATGGGCGCCCAGCGCCGTCAACGCCTCGGCCAGCGCCTCGGCGGCGGCCGGGCCGTCTTCCTTGTGCTTGCCGTAGTTGTGGTAGTTGTGGGCACGCACGTATTCCAGCAGCAGCTTCATGGCCGGATGGGCCGGTTGATTGGCCGCCAGCAGGCTCTGGATGCCGCGCGACACGGCCAGCAGCTTGGTGTCATCGTGACCATAGTTCTCCTGCCAGACCGGCGCGGGCTGGCCACTGGCATCCTGCACTATCTTGGCTGCTTCGGCGTCCAGCAGCTCGGTGCCCGGCAGATCCGGCTCGGAACAGGCGCGGCCGTCGGCACGGCGACAGTCGAGTTGCTCTTCCTTGCTGGCCAGCACGATGGGGCGGTTGAGCACCCGGCTCTCCTGCCACTCGGTTGTTTCCGGCAGGGTCTGCCATTCGCTGCCCCCCACCGGGTATTGATAGCCGGTGTCCTTCAAGACCACCTGCACTTCGCTGCCGGCGGGCAGGGTCTGACGGCACACCCGATAGCTGATGGTCTTGTCCCCTTCCTGGCGGGTCTGGGGTTCATCGCACTCCTGCTGGGTCTTGGTCTGTTCCAGCAACCAGGTGTACTGGCGCCAGACGTGCAGCTCGCTCACCTGCTTGGCGGCCTGGCTGCCCGCGATGGGCTGCAGGCGGAAGAAGATCTGCTCGAGGCGGCCATCCCGTTCATTGGGGGTCTCTTCCAGTACCTTCAATTGCTGCCAGTTTTGCGGCTGGTACTGCCATACCTGCTCGGCGCAGCGACCTTCGGTGTTGAGCTCGCAGCGATCCAGCTCCTGCTCGCTGTGACCCAGGATGACCCGCTCCGCCAGCGGCAGACGATCCTGACGCGGCGCGGTCGGGGTGCCTGCCAGTGGCTCCCAGCGGCCCTGCTTCATGCCGTAGCCAAAGTCATAGCTGCTGGCCGGAACGGCCTTGCCGGCCGGCACCACCTCTTCACAGCTGAGGTAGCGGATCTGCCAGCCCTGCTCGATCTTGAGCTGCGGCTCGCCGCACTGCTGCTCTGCCAGCGCGGCCAGGTTGGCATCGCTCCAGTCGAAGCGGCGATACACCCTCAGCTGCTGATAGGGGGCGCCGCCGCTGCGGGCGCTCAGCTCGTAGGTCACTTCGGTGAGACGATCCCCCAGCTGACGGCTGGATTCACCTTTGAGTTGATACTGTTGCCAGTCGGAGGGGGAGTAATTGGCCAGCGCCGAAGTGGCAAACAGGCCCGGTGCTGCCAGCAGCAGCAACCTGGTACCCAGATTGTTCATTTTTATCCCTTTGCTTGATTGTCTGCGTGATTGACGCGTGCAATCTAGTCAGCCCCAAAGGGATATCAACCCACCAATCAGGCCATACAAATCATTTATTTAGATTAAATCAAAACAAAGTGAGCCCCATTGGGGGCCTGGTTGATAGCAAGGACTCATCTGCCATCTGGGGGGGATCTCAGTCTGAGGCCGACAACTGTGATCAACGTCTCGTTTGAGGTTCTTTTGCCAAGCGGGAATGCGACAGTAGCAAGCTGGGGATCAAGCAGGGAAAGAGCTGAGCTGCCTGCGTAGAAAGCAGGGGTCATAGTGAGAAGCCGCCGGGCGGCAGTTGGCATGGAAATAGAGAAAAACGGGAGGGGGATTGGTGGATGGAGAGCAGTGATTAACGATGGCAGCCTAGGGGAGGCTGTCGGGGCTCATTCTTCAAAAGGCGAGCAGATCCGCCCGAGGTAATGAACAACCTCGGGCAGATGGCAGGAACGACCCGATCAGAGGTAGCTGACGGTGACGATGGCCATGTTGCTGCTGCCGGCAGAGAGCTTGTACTGCATGGTGCTGCTGATGGTATTGAGACTGCCGGCTTGCTGCAGGCTGGCCAGATCCAGGGTCTGGCGCTGAGTGCCGGAATAGCAGGTCACGCTGTTGTCGGCGAAGTCGCAGGGAGCTTCGTAGATGGTACCGGTGAAGGTGATGGTGCCGTCGGCGGCGGAGGCTGTGGCAGGCAGCAAAGCAGCACCCAGCAGCATGGCTGCGGCGGCAGAAGAAGCGAAACGGATGGCGCTGTTGCGAACGGAAGCGGTGGAAGTGTTCATTTTTATGTCCTTTTCGTCACATGTCGTTGTACGAAAAGGGCAACGCAATCAAAGAGAATGACACAGATACAACTGATGACATCGCTCTTCTCAGATGGCAGCTCCGCTGTCTTAGGTTATGAACCCTTAGACCGGTGGCTTTGCGTCCCGACCTTTCGACCGGTTTGCCCTTTACTCTATGTTTAGATGATAACACCCTACTTTGAGAAATCAATCGCCATCAAAAAGTGTGGGAGATCAGTCACAAATAAAATTTTATATATGACCGTGACAGGAAATATATGGTCTGGCCCATATTCGGATGTGCATATCCAATATTGATCATCATTGTTGACTGCTGGCTTTTGACTGAACTTCAGTCAGTGGTAAACATGCATGATGGCCATCTGGTGAATTAAAATCAAGGCCACACTGGATGGTGGCAAGAGCAGATATATCAACTTCCCCCCAAGTCTAATGGGTTAAAATGATTACCTGATTACCTGATTACCTGATTACCTGATTACCTGATTACCTGATTACCTGATTACCTGATTACCTGATTACCTGATTACCTGATTACCTGATTACCTGATTACCTGATTACCTGATTACCTGATTACCTGATTACCTGATTACCTGATTACCTGATTACCTGATTACCTGATTACCTGATTACCTCTTTGGAGGCGGTTTACGAGGTGGGTGATAACTATTATCAAATATCCTGCAGTTATTTTAGTTGTGTTTTTGTTAACTTGTTGTGAGTAATTTTAAATTCACCGCCTAAGAATATTGAGATAGATGTTCTTTATATGAACGTTATTTATTTCATGATATCTAAATGTGTTCTTGGTTGGTTATAAGCATTTGTTTTTAAAGTGTTTATAAAATAATTTATATAAATCAAAATGTATTTGATGCGCATCAAATGAGTCGTTAATTTGTTCGTCAAGCAAAAGCGGAACACGGCTTTCTGCGCAGACGACAGGGATGTATGTAGTTGTGCAGATGAGGTGTAGCGGGAACTGCCCCTGATGCGGTGTGCTGCTTTTGCTTATTTAAATAAACCTTAAAAGGCACAGCTGATTATTGGCATGACCTCTCACCGGCTTAATGAGAGGTTGAGCACCAGCAGTTGCTGTGCTGCATATCGCGGCATCACTGAAGATCGTGACTCCAGCATGATTGGAGTGATGCAGTACAACACACGTTAATGTAGGTATAAACGAATGAAAGCTAACAAGATTCTGGTTGCTATGGGTGTTGGTTCCATGCTGCTGTGCGGCACTGCTTTTGCTGCTGGCACCACCGGTTCAGGCAAAGTCACCTTCAATGGTGAAATCATCAACGCTCCTTGCTCCGTTGCTCCTGAGTCTGTTGACCAGGTAGTTGAAATGGGTCAGATCAGCACCAAAGAGCTGGCCAACGGTGGCGAGTCCAACTCCAAGCCGTTCAGCATCAAGCTGCTGAACTGTGAAATCTCCGACAAGGAAGATGCCGTCAAGGTAACCTTCAGCGGTGCCAAAGACCCGGTAGATTCCAGCCTGCTGGTCATCGGTGGTGGTGACGCCGCTGGTGCCGGTATCAAGATGACCGCTCCGGGTGGTGCCGCGATCGTACTGGGTACCCCGACTGCCGCCTTCGGCCTGGTCAACGGTGACAACGAGCTGCCCTTCAGCGCCGTACTGAAAGGTTATGCCGATCAGACCACCAACCCGCTGAAAGCCGGCGCTTTCACTGCAGTAACCAACTTTACTCTCTCCTACGAGTAATAGAGTGCCTTAACGTGTGATCAGGGTTGTGGTGGTGCGAGCCACCACAACCTCACACATTCTGTTTCCTCACATCGAACCTTGATCATGAAAACTTCAATGATGGCAGCTATGGCGCTGCAGCTGGTGATGATGGCGGGATCAGTCCACGCCAACGAACGCACGGATGGACTGGCCGAATCGGGCTGTACGCTGGAGGTGCTGCGCAGCATTCCGCTGCAGGCTCAGCAACCGGGCACGCTGAAAATCAGCGGCTGTCAGGTCGATGGGGCGACGGAGGCATCACTGCCTTTTATTTCCATGTCCGTGCGCGGTGCCATGAGCGATGAGCTGGGCATTCTCAACAACGGCCAATATCACAAGGTATCCGGCGAGCATTTTATTATTTCGGATATCGTCAACAGTGATTTGGAATTCAATTTGGGGCTCACTAGTAGTCAGCTGTTTTTTCCGGACAGTACGACACTGTTTGAACTCAATTATATGTAAGCAAGCCAATTGCTTAGTGTAGATACCTCATTACGTGAGACCGTTATGCAATTCCTAGAGTGAAAATATGAGCGTTTCAACATCAGACTCTGTGAGAAAAAAACATTATTCAAAAATGGCTTTTATGTTATGCGTGCCCGGCCTGATGGCGGTGGCAAATCACGCATGGGCAGAAACGGAGTTTAATATTGATGCGCTCGATCTGGACGAACGGACCAAGATCGACCTCTCCCAGTTTGCCGACGAAGGTTACATCCTGCCCGGCGACTATTACCTCGAGATCGAGGTCAACAAGAACAAGCTGCCCCTGCAGAAGATACCTTTCTACGAGACTGACACCGGCAAGGGAAAGGGTGGGGTGGCCTGCCTGCCGCAAGAAGTTATCCCCAAGCTGGCGCTGACCGACGAGGCCATCGCCAAGATCGATACCTGGCACGATGGCCAGTGTGCCAACCTGCTGGCGCTGGACGGTGTGGTGATCTCCAATGACATAGGTAACGGCTTGCTGCGCATCGCCGTGCCTCAGGCGTGGATGAAATACAGCGATCCCAACTGGATTCCACCCGAACAGTGGGATGAGGGGATCCCGGGGATGATGCTGGATTACAACATCAACGCCCAGGTCAACGAAGGGGATGGTTACTCCAATCGCAACATCAGCAGTTACGGTACGCTGGGGTTCAACTACGGCGCCTGGCGTCTGCGGGGCGACTATCAGGCCACCTCTTACTGGGGCGATAATGAACGGACATCGACCGAGCTGAACCGTATCTATGCCTATCGCCCCTTGACCGACATGGCCGCCAAGCTGACGGTGGGCGAGCAGCAGCTCAACTCCCAGCTGATCGACGGCTTCCGCTATACCGGCGTCAACCTGGCCAATGACGAGCGCATGTTGCCGCCAAGCCTGCAGGGTTATGCGCCGGAAGTGAGCGGCATCGCCAAGACCAACGCCAAGGTCACCATCTCCCAGTCCGGCCGGATCATCTATGAGACCAACGTGCCGGCCGGTCCGTTTCGCATCCAGGGGCTGGACAGCTCGGTACGCGGCCGTCTCGACGTGCGGGTAGAGGAGCAGGATGGCAGTGTCAGCTCGTTCCAGGTCGACACCGCGACCGTCCCCTATCTGACCCGTCCCGGCTACGTCCGATACAACCTGGCGGTCGGTGCGCCTTCCGAACAGACGGATTCGGTGCACGATGTGCACGGTCCGGCCTTCGTGACCGGTGATTTCTCCTGGGGTGTGGCGAACTCCTGGTCGCTGTACGGTGGCAGCCTGGTTGCGGGTGAATACAACTCCATGGGGCTGGGTATCGGTCGCGATCTCTATGCCTTCGGCGCCATCTCTGCCGACCTGACCCAGTCCATCGCCAAGCTGCCGGGCCTCTCCACCAAGATTGGCCAGTCGGTGCGGGTGAACTACGCCAAGCAGTTTGATGAATACAACAGCGCCATCACCTTCGCGGGTTATCGCTTCTCCCAGCACAACTTCATGACCATGTCGCAGTTCCTGAGCAACAAGGATCGGTTGGAGAACAACACCACGACCTCGAGCGATGATTACAACACCTGGGGTGACAAGGAGCTCTATACCATCACCGCCAACAAGACCTTCTGGGCGGAGGATGCGGCCAAGGCGCTGACTGTCTATCTGGACTACACCCACAGAACTTACTGGGATCACGACGCCGAGGCTCGCTACAACTTGTCCATCAACAAGAACGTGAACATCGGCAGCTTCAAGGATGTCTCCGTCTATCTATCCGCATCCAAGACCAAGACCGAGAACTACGAGGATGACAAGAGCGTCATGCTGACCTTGAGCATGCCGATCGGGGACAGAAAGAGCGCGGGATACAGTGTGCAGTCCTTCAATGGCAAGGTGACCCATATGGCAAACTATCAGGATTACAGCCGGCCGGATGATACCTACCAGCTGGGGGCGGGCGTGCAGAGCAACGGCCACGCCGTGGCGCGGGGCTACTACAACCACAACAGCGACATCGGAGCGGTCAGCCTCAATGCCTACAGCGTGCAGAGCGAATACACCTCGGTCGGTGCCAGCCTGCGTGGCGGCCTGACGGCGACCCAGCACGGTGCGGCCCTGCACCAGGCGACCCGCCGTGGCGGTACCCGCATGATGGTGGATACCGACAAGACCTCCGGCGTCTCTTTCAACAATGGCCGCGCCGTAACCAACCGCTTTGGCGTCGCGGTGATCAGCGACATGACCGACTATCGCAAGAGCGACACCCGGGTGGACGTGGATCAGCTGGGCGACGACATCGATGCGATGAACGCCATCAAGCAGGGGACCCTGACCGAGGGCGCAATTGGGTATAATGCCTTCGAAATCGCCGAAGGGTTCAAGCTGCTGGCCAACGTCAAACTGCCTGATGGCTCAGTGCCGCCGTTTGGCGCCACCGTCGTCAAGGATTCCGGCCGGGTGCTCTCGGTGGTGGATGAAGATGGCCTGGTCTATCTGACCGGGGTGAAACCGAATGAAGCGTTTGAACTCTCATGGGGCGGGGCCCGCCAGTGCAAGATAGTGGCACCGCAACAAGTAACCGATCTGTCGATGAAGACTCTCACTTGCAAGTAATGGGATACCGATGAAAAAGCTGCTCTCTTATACCTGTCTGGCCGTGCTGGGCATGACCTCGCTCAACGTCAGCGCTGCCATCGTGCTGGACCGTACTCGTGTCGTCTATCCGGGCGGTGCCAAGTCCATCAGCCTCAACATCAAGAACGAGAACCAGAAGCTGCCCTACCTGGCGCAGGCCTGGATTGAAGATGCCCAGGGCCAGAAGATCGCGTCTCCCTTCGTGGTGCTGCCGCCGGTACAGCGGGTGGATGCCAACCAGAAGTCCATCGTGCGTATCGCCAGCGTGCCGGCCATCGACAGCCTGCCCAAGGATCGCGAATCCATCTACTACTTCAACCTGCGCGAGATCCCGCCCAAGAGCGAGAAGAGCAACGTGATGCAGATTGCCGTGCAGTCCAAGATCAAGCTGTTCTACCGCCCCGAGGCCATCCTGCCCGAGCGCGGTGCCATCTGGCAGGATCAGGTGCTGATCACCAAGCAGGGCAAGGCCCTCAAGGTCAACAACCCGACTCCTTACTACATCACCTACGTGGGCCTCGGCCATCCGCAGGGCAAGGAGCGGACCACCATCAAGGGGTTCTCCGCCTTTATGGTTGCCCCCAAGTCAGAGCAGACGGTCACCATCCCGGAAACCCTGGGCAATGAATTTGTGATCAGCTACGTCAATGACTACGGCGGATATATGGATATCAAATACCAGTGCACAGGCAATGCCTGTAAAGCTGTGAAGGAGAGATAAAGATGATATTGCGTACCGGTGTACTCGGTATCATGTTCTTGTCCATGCCGGCATTGGCTATCAATGGTGAAGTCAGGGCTGCTACAAAAACTTATGATATTGAGCTTAAAAAGGAAGACATCGTTAACGAGGTAGGTGCAAGAAAAGAGTTTAAGTGGGATTTGAATGGTACTTACCCTGGTACGGCATTCTGTCCAGATCAGGATATTATCGATCAACCTATTTATTACAAGGCAGTAATGAGTGCAGGGTTACCCAGCGTTGGTGGTGGATTTGTCAAGTTAAACGAATTTTTGGATCTCAAGGTTGATATCTGGATTGAAGGTGATCGTCGGGCATATGTTACTGCCCCTTTTACTGAAGAATCCAATTTGGGTAGGTTTACCTGCTACAAGAGAAAGGGCTCTGCAGATTTCGGTTTTAGAAGTGGTAGCAAGGGAATTGTGACGTTTCGCGTTCGTAAACCCATCATCAATGGCGTACAAATCGACGACCATGAAATAGTCGAGATGTTTGGTCGTCTGGGCAGAACGGATTCCGGATTCAATAACGAGGTCATGTCCAGAATCGTTATCAAGTCCTCAGTGTTGTATGTGCCAGAAAAATGCACCATCAACGGAGGGCAGACGATTGAGGTCGAGTTTGGTGACTTGCCTGGTTCCGGGCTGGATGGCAACAACTTTGAAAAAACGGTACCACTTAATTTCGTCTGCAGTGGTGGTGTATTTGACAAAGGGTCATCACTGAAAATAAATCTCGCCATTTCTGGTAAACCCACATCATTTAGCCAGAGTTATCTCAGAACCACTCGAGATGGATATAAAGGTGGTGACGTTATCAAGGATCTTGGTATCAAATTCAAACAACTGGATGGCTCGACACTGAATCTGAATGACTGGTATCCAGTTTCCATGCAGGGGAATATCGGTGACTGGGGTTTTATTGCCGCCCCGATAAGCCCTGCTGGCGCAGAAGTTGCTGCGGGTGATTTCTATGCAACCGGCACTATTGTTGCCTCATTCCAGTAGGAGTCGATATGTTGCGCTTAGGCTGTTTGGGGTTGTTGATTGTTCCGTTGTGGGTCAGTGCTGCTGCCGATGACCTTGAACTGCTTGGAGGGGATCTTCATCTCCATGGCCGTATCATCGATCAACCCTGTGTAATTGCCCCCGAGTCGCTCGATCAGGCGGTGGACATGGGAGTGGTCGATGTCAGGGAGCTTTATGCCAACGGGACCGGGGTTCAGGTCCCCTTTGTCATCCGGCTGACCAACTGCAAGTCGGGTATCTTCCGCATGGCCAAGGTGACCTTTACCGGTTCGCAGGACGCTCAGCTCAGTGGCGGTCTGGCATTTTCGGCAGGCTCCGCCAAGGGGGCCGGCATCCGCCTGTATGACGTGACCCAGTCCCCCTTGACGCTGGGAACTCCCTCCCGTGGTTATCTGCTGGGCGGCACGACGGAGAATGAACTGCAATTCTCTGCCCGGGTGGAAGGGCACCCGGACGCGCTGGCGGCCAAGAATATCCAGCCCGGTGACTATACCGCCGTGGCCAATTTCATCGTGGCTTATGAATAAACTCAGAGGTCGTTGCGCTGGACGACCTTTGAATTGCCGAGGCTGGGCCAGGTGATGACGCCACCCAGATAATTGGAGAGGTAAATGCCGCCCGGCAGCTGAATAAATTGTGCCGTTTGTTTGGGGGGCGTCAGCGCCGCCACCAGGGTTGCCACCATGCCATTGCTGGTCAGCGCCTGCTGATCAATGAAATTGACGATGGTATTTTTGACCTCGACCGAAATATCGCCGTCATCCCGCTCTATATCTCCGACAGAATCCAGATTGAACAGTGTCTGAGCCTTGTCGTCAGTCGCAATAACGGTCGCCACCACAATTTCTCTGTTCATGGTGACAATGAACTTGCTCTTTCTGGTCATCTCCACCCAGTTGTCCGGTGCCTGACAACTGCTGTGGTATCTGACGGTCGTGTCAGCATTATGGTAATAGTTGTGGGATACATTTTTCCCCTGCTGCGCCATGGTCGTGATCACACACTGCAGCTCTTCGGCGATAGGGTGACCATTGCGCAACATGAATATATTTTCCGACAATTGCTGGCTTTTATTGTCGATCGAGAAATAACTGATGGCCTCTTTGCCGACCAGAATGGAAACCTGTTCGTCAGCATAATGAGGAATGCGTTTTATCGGCGGCAACAGGGCGTCAATTTTCAATTTCAGCGCATTTTCCGTATCGCTGGTCATATAAAGCGAGACATGGCTGAGATTGATGGTCCGCAAGGTGTTGGCGGTGGCATAGCTATATATCACCACTGCCAGCGAGGTGAGTGATACCAGCAGCAGCAACAACACGATACGCTTTGGGCTGAAATACCTGTCATATTTGCGACGTGTATATTGGCGGCGGATCTGGGGCGCATTGGCTGGTGCCATCTGATTATCCGCGGGCACGGCCGATTCTTCTGTCTCGCCGACGACCTCGATAGGGGCACAAAAGATATATCCCACTCGTGGAATGGTATCGATCGCATCCATCAAACCGAATGATTCCAGCTTTCTTCTCAATGAGAGGATCTGCCGGTTCAGGTTGGTATCGGTATTGTCCTGGTTTGGCCACAAGGCATCTTGCAGTTTGCTTCTTGGAATGACACTGCCTGCCTCATCACACAGCATTTCGAGCAGCTCGGCTTCTTTGTTGCTGAGCTTGATGTCCTTTTCTCCCTTAGAGAGTCGGAATATTGCCGCGGAGAAAAATATCTCCTCTGCAATTTTATAATTTTTGTTACTCATGTGTGACTCGCCTTACTGCCAAGGAGAGCATTTTACCACCATGCAGTCTTTGTTCAAATAATGCAAAATTGACAATGTCTTTAACTATCAAACGGTTACCTTTCCATTGAAATGCATGATGGCGGATATGGTACTACAGGTAATTAATTCAGTTCAAAAAACGTGCAAAAAAATAGCCATTTATGTAATCGTTCTCACTTACTTGGGCCTGTGAGGAAGATTTTGACACCGCCAGCATTTTCTTTCGAATAATGTGCGTATTTGGATGACTCCTGCATGCCAGGTCCTGTCGCAGGAGTGATTATTGCGCCTTAAGAATATTCTGATATTGCTTGCGCTGCGGCTTGAGGTGACCGCCCAGATCGGGCCAGGGGTGCCACTGGTCCGGCACCATGAAACCGGGCAGAACCTGCCGGATCCAGGCCGCCAGCTCGGCAGGGGACACAGATTCGCCATGCCAGTCGATGAAGGCGGCCGGGCGCTGCCCCCACTCATCGCTCGGTACCGGCACCACCAGCGCCTGCGCCACGGCGGGGTGATCCACCAGTCGCTGCTCTATTGTCTCGGGCTGGATATTCTCGCCCCCGGAGATGAAGAGGTTGTCGAGCCGCCCCTCCACCACCAGTTCGCCATCCGCGGTGAAATGCCCCTTGTCGCGGGTGTGGAACCAGCCTGCCTCATCGAGCAGCCGCTCCAGCTCGCCAGCGTTGAAATAGCCTGCAAACAGGGTGTCACCGCGTACGCAGATCTCCCCCTGCTGGATGCAGACCTCCCGTCCCGGCAGCGCCTTGCCTACCACGCCGGCGGTGGACGGCCGACCGGTGCAGACCTGGCTGCCCATCTCGGAGAGGCCGTAACTCACCTTGGGCACCAGCCCCATGGCGCTCAGTCGGTTCACCAGGGGCTGGGGAATGGCGGCGCCGCCGAGCAGCAGCTCGCGCAGCAGGGTTCTGGCGGGATCGAAGCCCTCCGCCAGCAGCCGCCAGAGCTGGGTCGGCACCAGGGACAGATGGGTGATGGGCTGCTGCTCGAGCCGCTCCCTGAGCGGGCGGCTGCGATCGTCCAGCACCAGGGCAGCACCCGCCAGAAAGACCCGGAACAGGATGGCGTAACCGCCGACATGAAACAGCGGCAGGGAGAGCAGCCAGCCGCACTCGGCGTCGAGCGGGATCACGGCGGCCGAGCCCCGCGCCGAGGCCAGATGATTGGCCAGCTGGTGTACCACGGCCTTGGGCGTACCGCTGGAACCCGAGGTGAGGATCATGTTGTTGAGCCGGGCAGGATCCAGCATGCAGTCGCCCTCGTCCACCACCAGCTCATGGGTGAAGTCGAGCCGCAGTGGCTGCCAGTTGCCGGCCGGGATCTCGCCTGCCGACCAGCAGGCCCTGACGGCGAGCAGGGCCGCCAGCTCCGCTTGCCGCGCCAAGGGAAAGGCAGGGTTGAGCGGACAGAAGACGATGCCGCTGCGCACACAGGCCCAGGCCAGCAACAGGTCGGGCAGGGCGCCGCGCACCACGGCGGCGAGGCGATCACCGGCCTGCAGGCCCGCCAGCGCCAGCTGCCGGCACAGGTCGTTGAGTCTGGCATCCAGCTGTTGGTAGCTGAGTGGGTCGGCGGTGTGAATGGCGATGCGGTCCGGGGCGGACCTCGCCCAGTGACGCACCGGGCAGGGTTGCAGAGGGTGGTGATGGTCAGATAGCGGTGGCATGCAGGCCCCTTCAATCACGGTGAAACAGGGGCTCCAGCAGGCTCAGGTCGGGTTTGCCGGTCGCGTCCAGCAGATCGGCGGCCAGCCAGCGTTTGGTATCTAGGCCGGGGGCCTGATCCGGCGCCCATTCGCCCGCCAGATGGAACAGCTGGTTCAGGCCGAGGCCGGATTCGAAGCAGGAGGAGACGATCACCTTGAGGCGCAGCTCGCGAGCGCGGGCGACCAGTGCCTCGCAGTGGGCCAGGGAGCCGAGCAGGGTGGGCTTGAGTACCAGGGCGCGCAGCTGGGGGATGGGCTCCCACGGCTTGCCTTGGGCCAGCAGCTCGTCGATGGCCACCGGCATGCCGGTACGATTGGCCACGAAGGCGATGTCGGCAAAGTCGGCGCAGGGGTCTTCCAGGTACTCGATCCGGTTTGGATCCAGATGGCCGCAGAAGGCCCAGGCCTCCTCGCGGGTCCAGCCCTGGTTGGCGTCCAGCACCAGCTTGAGGGTAGGGATGCGGTCGCACAGCAGGCGGATCAGCGCCAGCTCGTCGCGCATGGGGTAGCGGGCCACTTTCAGCTTGGCCTTGCTGGGGGTCTTGTGCAGCCAGTTCTTCCAATGCTTGAGCAGCTCCTGAGGGGAACCCTGGATAAGCGGATAAGGCTCCGGCAGCGGGGTGGTCTGGGCAGGCCAGCAGCGGCGGGCGCAGTCCAGCCCGAATTGCACCGAAGGGAGCTGCGGGGCGATCTCCTGCCCCGCCGCCAGCCGCTCCAGACAGGCGATGGCTTCGGCTTGTGCCTCGGCCAGGCTCTCGCGGGAGAAGCCGGGCAGGGGGGCGATTTCCCCCCAGCCGTCGTCAACGCGAACCAGCAGGCCCTCTCGCGCCACCTCCACCTTGCCGTGAAAGGTCAGGGGCTGGGTAAAAGGCAGTTGGTAGCGATAGAGAGCTA
The DNA here is from genome assembly GCF_002934425.1 of Aeromonas sp. ASNIH4. NCBI lineage: Bacteria > Pseudomonadati > Pseudomonadota > Gammaproteobacteria > Aeromonadales > Aeromonadaceae > Aeromonas > Aeromonas sp. ASNIH4. The sequence goes on from NZ_CP026217.1 coordinate 156,290, forward strand.
GTGTCATCAGGGATTCCGCTTGTATTTGGAGAAGTCGGGACGGCGTTTCTCGTTGAACGCGTTGCGCCCTTCCTGACCCTCTTCGGTCATGTAGAACAGCATGGTGGCATTCCCCGCCAGCTCCTGCAAGCCGGCCTGGCCGTCGCAGTCGGCGTTGAGAGCGGCCTTCAGGCAGCGCAGCGCCATCGGGCTGTTCTGCAGCATCTCGCGGCACCAGCGCACGGTTTCACGCTCCAGCTCCGCCAGCGGCACGACGGTGTTGACCAGCCCCATGTCGAGGGCTTGCTTGGCATCGTACATGCGGCACAGGAACCAGATCTCGCGGGCCTTCTTCTGGCCGACGATGCGGGCCATGTAGGAGGCACCCCAGCCGCCGTCGAAGGAGCCCACTTTCGGACCGGTCTGGCCGAACTGAGCGTTGTCGGCGGCGATGGTCAGATCGCACATCATGTGCAGCACGTGGCCGCCACCGACCGCGTAGCCGGCCACCATGGCAACCACCGGTTTCGGGCAGGTGCGGATGTCGCGCTGGAAGTCGAGCACGTTGAGGTGATGGGTCCCCTCGTCATCGCGATAGCCACCGTAGTCGCCACGGATCTTCTGGTCACCGCCGGCGCAGAAGGCCTTCTCGCCAAAGCCGGTCAGGATGATGGTGCCGACCTGATCGTCGTAGCGGGCATCGGCCAGCGCCTGCAGCATCTCTTTGACGGTGCGGGGGCGGAAGGCGTTGCGTACCTGGGGGCGGTTGATGGTGATCTTGGCAATGCCATCGTCGGACTTGTGATAGAGGATATCCTCGTAACCGGCGGAGCAATCACGCCACTCGACGGGGGCATAGAGTTCCGCTTCAGTCATTGCTTCAATCATGACGCTTCTCTTCTTGTTGTTGGTTGACCCACTCCGCGAGGAGCCGGGCAAAAGTCTCAGGCTGGTGGGCATGCAGATTGTGGCCGCCATCCAGCTCCAAGTGGTTGATTTTGCGATGCTGACTCGCCATGAGGCAAGCCAGCTGATGGAATTTGTGATCCCGCTTGCCGCTCACGTAGGTGACCGGCAGCGCACCTTGCGCCAGCCAGTCGCCGAGATCCGGCTGCTGGCCCAGGGAGGTGGCGCGCAGCATGGCGGCCACGGCCTTGCCGTCGTTGCCAAGGCGGCGGGCTATCTGGCGGGCGCGGGCATCCTCGCCCAGATCGGCGAACACCCCCTGCCGATACCAGTCGGCCAATACGGCCGCCAGGGGCTCCTGCTCGAAGCGCCGGGCCCAGCCCTCATCGTGGGCGAGGCGGGCGGGCCGCTCTGCCGGTGGCAGGCCGGGATGGCAGTTCTCCAGCAGCAGGGCCTGCAGCCCAACCGGCGACTGGCTGGCGTGATAGAGGGCGAGTCGCCCCCCCAGCGAATAGCCCGCCAGTTGGTAGCGATCGATGTCGCGCGCGGCCAGCTCGTCGCACAGCCAGCGATGGGCCTGCTCGAACCCCGCTACCCGCACTGCCTGGTTGCTGCCGTGGCCCGGCAGATCCAGCGCCAGGCTGGGGAGGTCGGCCAGGGCCGCCTGCACGGGTTGCCAGTCGTTGGCATCGCCGAGCAGGCCGTGCAGCAGTACCAGCGTCGGCTGGTCGGCACTAGTTGCCACGGATCGCGCTTCCCAGTGCCTTCAGATCCTCGGCGACTTCGCTGCTGGGGACCTTGATTTCAATCAGCGTTACCCCCTTTTCCAGCGCGGCGGCGTAATCCCGTTCAAAGTCGGCGAGGGTGGCCGGCGCCCGGTAGTGGAGGCCGAACATGGCTGCGGCGTGCTCGAAGTGCAGGCCGTGGGGCAGGCAGTAGTAGGTCTCCAGCAGCGCGTCCTGGGTCGGCACCGGCAGCATGCGAAAGATGCTGCCGCCGTCGTTGTTGAGCAGGATCACCACCAGCGGCCGACTCGATTTGCCAAGCAGCGCCAGGCTGTTGAGATCGTGCAGGGCGCTGAGATCGCCGAGCAGCAGGGTGGTGGGCTCATTGCTGCCTGGCTGGACCGATTGCGCGAAGCCGTAGGCAGTGGCGATGAGGCCGTCGATGCCGGAGGCGCCGCGGTTGGTCATCACCCGGCTGGGGCCCTTGCCCGCCTCGCCGAGCATGTCCATCAGCCGGGCCGGCATGCTGTTGCCGACAAACAGCTGGCCCCTGATCAGCTGGTTCAGGCGGTGGCACACCCCGAGCTCGGAGAAACGCTCGCAGGCGCTGCGCACCTGCAGGCTCACGGCCTGCTGGCGCTCCGCCAGCCGGTGCCAGGGCAGGTGCGGGTGCGCCACCGGATGGGCGGCGGCAAAGGCGGCGGGTTCGCACAGCAGGCGCCGGCGCAGCCGGTAGTCCGGGTCGAGCCGGGCTGGCTGCGGGTCGATGAGCCAGTATGCCTGCCAGGGCTGCTGCTTGATGAACTGGCCGAGCCGCTTGGAGATGAGGCGGGCGCCAAATTGCAGCAGCACCTCGGCCCGGGCCAGCTCGGCCAAAAAGCCGCTGTGTTGCAGGGCGAGATCGGCGTGCACCAGGTTGCGGCCATCAAAGCGCAGCTGGCTCTGCAGGTCAGCCAGCAGAGGCCAGCCAAGCCGCTCGGCCAGGGCGGCGACCGCCTTGGCCTGGACGGGATCCTGAATGCGGCCGGCGACGATGAGGCCGCGCTTGCCCTGCAGCTCGTCCCAGTCTGGCTGACACGGGCAGGGGGCCTGCGCCAGTTGCCAGGGGCTCCAGGGCTCGGACGAGCTGAGCCAGTCGCCGAGGGGGGCGAGGTAGGCGGAGAAGTCCAGATAGGCGTCGCCCGGATAGAGGGGTTCGGGGTACATGCAGTTGAAGTGCACCGGCCCCGGTGTGCGCGCCTGCTGGGCCAGCGCCTGATCCACCGAGCTCAGCACGAAGGCGGCCGGGATGGTGGCGGTGGGGCTCGGCAGGTTCTGCTGATAGACGGGGTAGCAGCCGAAGATCCCCTGCTGATCGATGGCCTGGTTGGCGCCGTTATCGATGAGTTCTGGCGGCCTGTCTGCAGAGAGAATGATGAGCGGCACGCCGGTGAGCTGGGCCTCGGCCACCGCCGGCCAGAGGTTGGCCACCGCAGTGCCCGAGGTCATGATCACCGCCACCGGGCGGCCGCTGCCCTTGGCCAGCCCCAGCGCCATGAAGCCGAGGCCGCGCTCGTCAAAGTGCAGATGGCGGCGAAAGCCGGGGTGGGCGGCGGCTGCCATGGTGAGCGGCGCCGAGCGCGAACCGGAGGCCAGCGCGATGTCGCGCACGCCGAGGCGAAAGAGCTCCTCCAGCAAGAGGGAAGACCAGACGTGGTTGAAGGTGGCATGGTGGCTGGCAAACTCTTGGCGCGCGGACATGAGGCTCTCGCAGTGAGGAAACGGTGAGAAAACGCTATCCCAGCAGGGAGAGCACGTTGGCGATCTTGTTGTCGAGTTCGGCCCACTCGGCGGCAGGCTCGGAACCCGCGACGATACCGGCGCCGGCAAACAGGGTGATGGCCTGCGCCGTGATGCGTGCGCTGCGGATGGCGACCGAGAACTCCGAGGTCTCCCGGCTCAGCATGCCGCAGGCGCCGGCATACCAGCCGCGATCATAGGGCTCGCGCTCGCGGATGAAGGCCAGCGCCGCCTCGCGCGGGGCACCGCCCACCGCAGGGGTGGGGTGCAGCGCCTCCAGCAGTTGCCAGTCGCAGACGCCGGGCTTGAGCTCGGCCTCGATGTCGCACTTGAGGTGCTGCAGCAGCCGCAGTTTGAGAATGCGCGGCTCGGTCAGGGTGGCATCTGTGGTGAGCGGCGCCAGCCGGCTGAGGATATCGGCGTGCACCAGCCGGTTTTCCAGCCGGTTCTTGCTGTCGGCCAGCAGCTCGGCGGCCAGCGCCGCGTCGGTCGCCTCGTCGCCGGAGCGGCGGATGGTGCCCGCCAGCGCCTCGGTGAAGAGGTGCTGCTGTTCGCGGCGGTAGAGTCGCTCGGGGGAGCAGGCGATGAAGCTCTGCTCGGGCGAAAACTGGAAGCCGAAGTGAAAGCAGTCCTGACCGTGCTGTGCCCAGCTGGCCAGCAGCGACCAGGGGGCGACGGCCTGCGGGTCGGCCGCGTGCGTCGCACCGTCATGGGTAAGCCGGCTCTGGCGCGACAGCACCACCTTGGGGGTGTGGGCCTGGAAGTCGGGGGCGGTGACCTGCTCGACCAGGGTCTGCCACTGTGGCTGGCTCGGGCAATCTTCCCGCTGCCATGAATGACGGGTCAGCGGCGGCAGAGGCGCCTCCGGCCGAAGGGCGTCGAGGGCGGCGGCGGCGGCCTGCAGTTCGGCCTCGAAGGCGTCGCTGCCGGTCTGCTCCGGCAACCAGAGGTTGAGGCAGAGGGTGACGCACTCGCCACGACGCACCAGTTCGATGCGGGGCAGTACGAAGCGGCAGGGGCCGAACCCCTGCCAGCCGGGCTGGGTGGGGTCGAACGCCAGCCCGCCATAGTAGCGGGGGCTGTCGTCATGGGGCTGGCTGGTCTGTTCGCAGACCTGGCGGATCGCCTGGGGCTCGGTCAGCTCGCGCAGGCAGCCCAGCGCCACGTATTCGGGACGGTCGTGTCCTCTGGCATGCCAATAGATACGGGGATAGAGGGTCTGCGCCGCGAGCCAGCCCAGAAAGGAGCTGACCTCGATTGCCACGCGCAGCCGCACGAAGCCGCTGGCATTGCCGTGACGCAGGGCGTCCAGTTGTTGCTTGATATGGGTCTGAGCCAACATGGATTTCGTCTATGAGCCGATAGTGACGGTCCATCCTGCAGAAGGATGCCGTTGGTTTATGCCAAAGGAGCGATTATTCCTATATATTATCTGCCCATTCGTCCATGTAAATCGCCCGGGGAGCTACCTCCCGAGGGGCCAAGTATACCGAAATCCGGTTCGATAACCCTTAACACGATCAATATCTGATTGTTTGGCCATCACAATATGACAAATACCTTATCTATTTGGTTGCTGGCGGCGCGTTTGCGAACGTTGCCGCTGGCGTGCTCCTCCATTTTGCTGGGTTCCGGGCTGGCGGCCAGCCGCGGCGCCTTCGACGGTACCATCATGGCGCTCTCCCTGCTGACCGCCATTCTGCTGCAGATCCTCTCCAATCTGGCCAACGATTATGGGGATGCGGTATCCGGGGCGGACAATGGCGAACGGATCGGCCCCCAGCGCGCCGTGGTCTCCGGCCTCATCACCCGCCGGCAGATGTGCGTGGCCATGGCGCTGACCGCGCTGGCCGCAGTAGTCAGCGGCCTCGCCCTGCTGGGCTGCGCTTTTGGCGATCAGTGGCTGCAGATCCTCACCTTCGTGCTGCTCGGCGGCGCCGCCATCGTCGCCGCCATCACCTACACGGTGGGCAAGACTCCTTACGGCTATCGCGGCTTCGGCGACATCTCGGTGTTCCTGTTCTTCGGCCTGCTGGGGGTGCTTGGCTCCTACTACCTGTTCACCAAGACCCTGCAGTGGGATCTGCTGCTGCCGGCCACCGCCTGCGGCCTGCTGGCCACCGCGGTGCTCAACATCAACAACGTGCGCGACATCGAGACCGACGCGGTCAGCGGCAAGATCACCCTGGCGGTGCGGCTCGGTCGCAACCGGGCCATCGCCTACCACTGGGTTCTGCTGGGGGCTGCATTGCTGACCACCATCGCCTTCCTGCTGACCCAGCCCGCCAGTTTCTGGCCCTGGATCTTCCTGCCCGCCATGAAGCCACTCACCGATGCCGCCAAGACCCTGCGCCAGAGTTTTGATGGCGAGGTGCTGACCGGCGCGCTCAAGAAGACCGCCATCAGCGCCTTCCTGTTCAGCCTGCTGCTCTCCATCGGGCTGGCGCTCTCCTGACTGGGTGTCATGTGATCGGCTAGGCAGAAGGGCTCCCGGACGGGGGCCCTTTTTGTTGGTTGGGGTATGCTGGCCGGCCAATCACTCATCAGGCCGGAACGCCGCCATGCGCGACTCGCTCAAACAGAAAATCATCCAGGTGTGCCATCAGAAAATCGCGCAGAAGGGGGAGGCGGTCGGCGTCTCCTTCTATGCGTTTTTTGCCAACCGCAACGATGACCCCGAGTTGCTGATGGAGGCGGCGACCTGGTGGATCCAGACCCAGCGCCTCGATCACTTCGAGAAGGCGAGGAAGATCCTCCAGCTGGTGGAGCAAGCGTAAAGGTGCACTGAAACCAGGAGGGCTCCCGTGTGGGAGCCCTCCTTGAGTGGCAGCTTGGTGCGGCGCACGGCGCCGGCGACTAGCTGACCCGTGCCAGCCGGGGCGCCCGACGGCGGGCGAAGAGCAGGCTGTCCAGCAGCCAGATCACCAGCATGGAGCCGCCCACCAGCGGGAAGCAGATACCGAGCAGGATCAGCAGGGCAATGGCGCCGCGCATGGGGGGCAGGTTGGGCGGCAAGGGCGGTGCGGCGAGGCGACCACTGGGGCGGCGGCTCCACCAGATCCAGAGCCCGCTCACCGAGCTCAGCAACACCAGCAGGCAGATGAGCAGCATGGCCAGCTGGTGCGGCCAGCCGTAGAGCTTGCCCATGTGCAGCATGACGCCGGTTTCCACCGTCTTGGCGACCGGGCCGTAGTCTTGCCAGCGCACGTCGGCCAGCACCTTGCCGCTGTATTGATCGATGTGCAGGGTAGCGTCGTTGCGCGGATCATCGGCCGAGATGGCTATGGTGTAGACGCCGCTCGCCCCGGCCGGTGGCGTGATGCTGTAGCCCGGCGTGACCTGGCGTGCAGTGGCGATCTCCACCACCTGTTGCAGCGGGATGCGGTGCTCCGCCATCACCATGCCGTCGTGCTCGCCGCCATGCCCCATGGCGCTGTGGTCGTGGGCCTTGGGCTCGGCCGAGCTGGGGATGGGGGTGTTCTCGACCGCCCAGGGGACTGTCTGTTGATGGGCATGGTTGAGGCTGCGCGCCAGGGGGGCCGACTTGGGCACCTCGTTCCACATGGCGGCCGGGAAGCGGTTCCAGACGGCGGCAAACTGATCGCCCCAGAAACCGGTCCAGGTCATGCCGCTCAAGAGCAGCAGCAGCAGGAAACCGGCCCCCCAGAAACCGACCACGGCGTGCAGATCGCGCCACCAGAGCCGCCCGCGCTGGCTCCAGCGTGGCCACAGGATGCCGCCGACTCCTGGCCCCTTGCGTGGCCACCAGAGATAGAGCCCGCTGATGAGCAGCACGATTCCCCAGCCGGCGGCCAGCTCGATCAGCCGATCCCCTATGGTGCCGAGCAGCAGATCGGCGTGCAGGGCGCGCGCCACCGCCTGCAGATTCCACTTGTTGTCCAGGGTGCCGAGCAGGGCGCCGCTGGCGGGATCGAGGAACAGGATCAGCTCGTTGCCGCCCTGGCGGACGATGAACTGGGCGCTGGCCTCCGGGCTGACCGGTGGCAGGTACTTGCTCAGGCTGGCATCCGGCATGGCCACTATCGCCTTGACCAGCAGCTGATCGGCGCTGAGCGGCTGGCTGACGGGGGCGACCTTCATCAGCTCGGGGTACATCAGGTTGTCGAGCTGGGGCTTGAACAGATAGACGATCCCGGTCAGCGAGAGCAGGATCAGGAAGGGGGTGACGAAGAGACCCGCATAGAAGTGCCAGCGCCAGATGCGCTGATAGTGGTTCGCGTCCCGATTTTTCATCTCTGTTCCTTGCGCCGTGAGTTAACGTTTCAGTTGGTGGAATGTTGGTGGCGGCGCGGATGATAGCAGCAACGTTTTGTTAACTGCAACAGAACATGGCGGCTGGCCGATGTGGCGGGCAAGGGCGTGCTGAGCAGGCCGCCAGTGGGTCAACCGGTGACGCAATCCCTCCAGGTTCGCGCCTGGCAGAATGGACTTTTTGCAGAGAAATCCTTACCTTGTTGCAACATAAAAGGGTGCTTGCGCGACGAAGAATCCAGGGAAGGAGGCAGACGTGAAGTTGCAACCACACGGCCATTTCGAGATGCAGCGACGCGGTCAGGTGCTGATCTGCCGCCCGAGCGGCCCCTTCAATCTGGCGGGGGCCATGGCCTATGAGGCCCAGTTCAGCCAGCAGATCGCCAGCCTGCGCGACGCGCCCTGGGGCATTGTCGAAGTGGCGACCGAGTTCGAGGCAGCGGGCCCCGAGGTGCTGGCCCGCTTTCGCCGCCAGTTCGGCTGGTGCGCCAGCAACGGCTGCGCCTTTCTGGCGGTGGTGCTGGCGGGCAGCTTCAAGCAGTATCTGGCGGATCAGGTGTTCAGCGGTTTGCCGTTTCAGGGCGTCCGCTACTTCGAGCAGACCGACGAGGCGCTGCAGTGGCTGGAACGGCAACTGGCCGGGCTGGTTTGACGGCACTGCAGGCTGATCATTACCCGCAGCTCAATTGAGCTTGATAAACCACTTGTCCCGCTCGTCGACGCAGTCGGGCTCGCCCATTTCAAATTCACGGCATATCAAGGGACGGACTTCGTAGATGCGGCACATCATGGTGTTGCGATCGAGCGCTGCGCACCAGCCATCTTCCAGCCGGTGCATCACCGGCACTTCACCTTCTCGCTCTTCCACATAGCGATCCGGTACGCCGGTATCGGTAAACAGCATCACCTCGAGGCGGCAGCAGCAAGCTTCGCAGTTCTGGCAGCTCACTTCGGGTCGGGTTGTCTGGGTCATTGCATCTGCCTTGTTCTCATGGGCACGGATAAATATGAAACAGGCGCCGAACCGGCGCCTGTATCGTGAACCTTAGCCCAGCTTGCGAGCGCGGTAGCTGCGCCCCTTGATCTTGCCTTCCTGCAGCCGCTTGAGGGCGGCGCTCGCCACCTGGCGCTTCACCGCCACGTAGGAGTACTGCTCGGAAATCTGGATCTTGCCCACATCGGCCCCGGCAATGCCGCCTTCGCCAGTCAGAGCGCCGAGGATGTCACCGGCACGCACCTTGCTCTTGCGGCCCGCATCGATGGAGAGGGTCACCATCTGCGGCGCGATCGGCTTGATGTCGCGGCCGATCCCGGCCAGGTCGCCCTGGGGAATGGGGGCCTGCTGGTACTCCTCGATGAAGTTGACGCGCTGGGCCTCGTTCGGCTGGTAGAGGCTCAGGGCCAGACCCTGCTGGCCGGCGCGGCCGGTACGACCGATGCGGTGCACGTGCACCTCGGGGTCGTAGGTCAGCTCGTAGTTGATGACGGCGCCCAGCTCCTTGATGTCGAGGCCGCGGGCGGCCACGTCGGTGGCCACCAGGATGGTGGCGCTGCCGTTGGCGAAACGAACCAGTACCTGATCCCGCTCGCGCTGCTCCAGGTCGCCGTTCAGCGCCAGCGCCGAGAAGCCCTTGGCGGCCAGGTGATCGGCCACGTCGTTGCAGGCGCGCTTGGTGTTGCAGAACACCACGCAGGAGCTCGGCTGGTAGTGGCTGAGCAACCAGCCGAGGGCGTCGAGGCGCTGACCGGCCGGCACTTCATACAGCTTCTGCTCGATGGCGCTGTCTTCGTGCAGGGACTCCACGCTCACCTCGACCGGGTTGCGCTGCACACCGCGGCTCATCTGGGCGATCCCCTCCGGATAGGTGGCGGAGAACAGCAGGGTCTGGCGGTCGCGCGGGGCGTGGCTGATGACCCGGTTGATGTCTTCGCCAAAGCCCATGTCCAGCATGCGATCCGCTTCGTCCAGCACCAGCGTCTTGAGGCCGTCCAGCTCGAGGGTGCCCTGCTCCAGGTGCTTGAGGATCCGGCCCGGGGTGCCGACGGCGATGTGGGCGCCAAAGCTCAGGGTGGCGGATTGCGGTGCGGTCGGGGTGCCGCCGCACAGGGTGACCAGCTTGACGTTGGGCAGGGTGCGGGCAAGACGGCGGATCTCGGTGGCAACCTGATCGGCCAGCTCGCGGGTCGGACAGAGCACCAGCGCCTGCACCTCGAGCCGATTGACATCGAGGTTGGCAAGCAAGCCGAGGCCGAAGGCCGCGGTCTTGCCGCTACCGGTTTTTGCCTTGGCGATCAGGTCTTTGCCATCGAGTACCAGGGGCAGACTCTGGGCCTGGATCGGGGTCATCTGCAGATAACCCAGGCTGGCGAGGTTGTCCTGCAGGGCGGGGGAGAGGTTCAGGCTGCTAAATTCGTTGTTCACAAAAAGACTCTATATCGGAGAAAACGGGCTGCGCCGTGCGCAAGGGCGCGCATTGTATCAGAAAGCGCTGCCGGGTGTGGCGGATTTTTGAACGACTGGACGGCGACGATGACGGGGCCGCCGCCGGGGAAAAACGGTGGCGGCATGTTGTCCGGCTCGTCTGAAAATACCCCACTGCCTTTCGGGAATTAGCTGAAAGAAGCCGGGTCATTCATCGCAAATAAGATAAACGTTTGTCATTTTGATTTGATTAAATAAATTCGCAGTAAATTTAACCTCACCGCTATGACGCCATTCGCCAGGTTTTAAATAAATGTGAGAAAGCTGTGAAAATAACCCATTCAGACTGAATGGCTTATTTTTAACTATATGTTTTTTAATGATTTTTATGTTTATTGAACAATGATTAGATGCTTGCGTGAGCGTTTAATTAATTTAAAAACGTTTGTATTATCCAACATGCATATTTTTACCGCAGATTGTGATGGCTATCTGATTTTTAAATATGCAAATGTCTATGATGGCGCCGGTCAAAAAATTACAAATTACTCAGGTGCTACTGGTATGGAATACGTTCACTTTGTGCTCGGACTCGTGATGGTCCTCGCTCTTGCTTTGCTGGCCAACCGCCACAACTGGAAACAGATCAAACTGCGTTATATCGGCCAACTGCTGGTGGTCGAACTGGCGCTGGCCTGGTTCATGCTGAACTCCGAAGTGGGTCTGGCGGTGGTGGGTGGCTTCGCGGCCGGCTTCACCAAGTTGATGGAGTTTGCCAAACAGGGTACCGACTTCGTGTTCGGCGGCCTGGTCAATGAAGGGGCCTTCTCCTTCTTCCTGATGGTACTGATGCCCATCGTCTTCATCTCCGTGCTGATCGGTATCCTGCAGTACATCCGTCTGCTGCCGCTGGTGATCCGCGGCATCGGTACCGTGCTGGCCAAGATCAACGGCATGGGCAAGCTGGAGTCCTTCAACGCCATCAGCTCCATGATCGTCGGCCAGTCCGAGAACTTCATCGCGCTCAAGAACATCCTGCCGCACCTGAACGAGAAGCAGATGTACACCCTGGCCGCCACTGCCATGTCCACCGTCTCCATGTCCATCGTCGGTGCCTACATGCAGCTGATCGAGCCGCGCTACGTGGTGGCCGCGCTGGTGCTCAACATGTTCAGCACCTTCATCGTGCTGTCGCTGATCAACCCCTACGAGCCGGACAATACCGTGACCGACGCCAAGGCGCTGGCCGAAGGTGACGAGCACCACAGCCCGAAGAAAGAGAACTTCTTCGAGATGCTGGGCGAGTACATCATGGCCGGTTTCACCGTGGCGGTCATCGTGGGTGCCATGTTGGTCGGCTTCATCGCCCTGATTGCCCTCATCAACTACCTGTTCGAGATGGCATTCGGCGTCAACTTCCAGTTCGTCATGGGCTACCTCTTCTACCCGATCGCCTGGATCCTGGGCATCCCGAGTGGTGAAGCGCTGCAAGCCGGCTCCATCATGGCGACCAAGCTGGTGACCAACGAGTTCGTGGCCATGATGGATCTGGGCAAGATCGCGGCCCAGCTCTCTCCGCGCACCATCGGCATCCTCTCCATCTTCATGGTGTCGTTCGCCAACTTCAGCTCCATCGGCATCATCGCCGGTGCGGTGAAGGCGCTGAACGAAGAGAAGGGCAACATGGTCTCCCGCTTCGGTCTGAAGCTGGTGTACGGCTCCACCCTGGTGAGCCTGCTCTCCGCCGTGATTGCCGGTGTGATGCTGTAATACCGCCACCCGCTCTCACCATGACAAACCCCTGCCTCGGCAGGGGTTTGTTTTTTGGGGCGACAGCAGGCGCTAGCTGGCCTGACGGACCGCTAGCCTGGCCAGTGGGCCCAGTAACCGGCGGCCAGCAGGGTGAGGGTGCAAAAGCCGGTCTCGACGGCGCCGCCGCTTTTGAGCGGCCAGCCCGGCAGCCGGTAGCGGCGCTTGCTGGGCCACAGCAGCGGAATGCCGGCCGGGGTGAGCCAGTCTCCCAGCAGGTGGCTGAGGTAGCCGATGATGAGAGCATCCTTGACGCCGGTGGGCAGCATGGCGGGAGCCAGGCTCTGATCCAGTCCCCAGATGGCGGCGGCCACCGCCAGCAGGCTGTGGGTGAAACCGCGATGGCCGAACAGTCGTGACAAGGGTTTGGAGATCCAGGGCAGGCGTTGCCCCAGCACCGACTTGGGGTGGTCGAGGTCCGGCAGCAGGGCGCTGGCCAGTGCGGCAGGAATGGTGTGCCACAGGCTGGCGTCGGCCAGGGCCGGCGTCAGCTGGAGTTTGTGGGCGAGTAGGGTGCAGGTAACGGAGAAGAGCAGGTGCCCTTGGGCGGTCATGATGGCTACGACATGGGAAAATGGCGGCGCATCTTACCAGTGTCGCGGGCCATTGCAGCAAAAAACCGGGGCCCGAGGGGCAGCCCGGTCATTAACTGCGCGGATCTTCCACCTTGGCGTCGGCAGGCACCCGTTTTTTGCCCAGCACCATGGCGCGCACCAGGTCGCTGCGGGTGAGGCGATCGGTCAGGATCACCACGGCCGCATGGACGCCGACGGCGGCCATCAGGGTGTTGGCAATGATGCCGTGCAGCTCTTCCAGCCAGTCTTCGCCCCAGAAGGCATCCCAGGTGGTGAGCCAGCCGGTGACCACGGTGCCGACCAGCGACAGCAGCAGCAGCCAGATCATCAGGGCGCCGACCGGGTTGTGGCCGAGGTAGTAGGGGTGACGCCTCTGGGCCAGCTGACGCAGGTAGTAGCGTACCCGGGCCGGGGTCGGCCACCACTGGCCAAAGCGGGCGTAATGGGGTCCAACCAGCCCCCACAGCAGGCGGATGATCAGCAGGATGCCCACTGTGTAGCCGGCATATTTGTGGGGCTTGCTGCCCTCTTCCAGCACGAAGAAGTTGAGCAGGCAGAGGGTGACGGTGGCCCAGTGAAACACCCGGATGAGGGGATCCCAGACTTTCACTTCAGAGGTTGTCATGGCGTGGCTCCATAGAAAGGGCCGGCAGGAGACCGGCCCATGGCCGGATTATTCGTCGATCTCTTCTTTCACTTTCTTCAGATCGGTCGGGTCGAAGTAGATCTCGACCTTGCGCTTCTCCTTGTCCCAACCGTAAATCTCGTAGCAGTTGGTCTTGGTGACCTTGAACTTCTTGATGTCGTAGCCCATCGCCTTGATCTGCTGCTGGGCGTCGGCTTCGCTCATCCACTTGCTCTTGTCGGCCTGGGTACATTGGGGATCGGCCAGGGCTGTGCCGCTCAACAGGGGGATCAGTAACAACAGGGGGGTCAGTTTCATTGCTTGCTCCTTGCGGGTGGTTGGGTCAACAGCCACAAGGTTAGTTCACCTGCCTTAAGAAAGAATTAAGCGCAAAGGGAAATGAATGGGTCTCCCCGGCGGCCGGCCGGGGAGGGGGCAATCAACTCAGCTTGCCCCGGATGAGCCACTTGTCGAGGGCGTTGGCGAAGCGCTGCTTGTCGGCCGCGTTGAGGGGGGCCGGTCCGCCGGTCTGCACCCCGGCCGAGCGCAGCTCCTCCATGAAGTTGCGCATGCCGAGCCGCGCCTTGATGGTCTCACGGGTGTAGATCTCGCCGCGGGGATTGAGCGCCTCGCCGCCGGCATCGATCACCCAGGAGGCGAGCGGGATGTCGCCGGTGATCACCAGATCGCCGGGTTTGACCTGCTGGGCGATGACATGATCTGCCACATCGAAGCCCTTCTCCACCTGCTGGGTCTTGATGAAGGGGGAGGGGGGCACCCGCAGCCCCTGATTGGCCACCAGCGTGGTGACGACCTGGGCACGGTGGGCGGCGCGGTAAAGGATCTCCTTGACCGGAATGGGGCAGGCATCGGCATCAACCCAGATGGGCATGGCAGGGCTTCCTGTGTCTGAAACGAGTGGCGCATCTTAACACGGCCGGCGCGGGGCGGCTGCCCCGGGGCTGAGTCGGGCCCGGCTTTGGTGTAAGCTGGGCCGATGAACATGAGCGAAAAGGACGAGCAGATGGATCGGGTGCCCAGTGACGTAATTTATGGCCTGACCCTGGATGGCAGGGGTGGCATGCAGCCACTGGTGGCGGGCAGCGAGATACCGGCGCAGCAGCCGGGCTGGCTGCATCTGGACTACGGCAATCCGGAGGCGGCGCGCTGGCTGCTGCAGACCCCGTTGCTCAATGATGCGGCGCGCGAGTCGCTGCTCGGTCAGAGCAATCGCCCCAAGCTGGTCCGGATGGGGGAGACGGTGCTGCTGATCCTGCGCGGCATCAACCACAACAAGGATCACAGGCCGGAAGAGATGGTGGCGCTGCGCATCTACATCACCCCGGATCTCATCATCAGCAGCCGGCGCCGGCCGCTGCTGTCGGAACAGGATGTGTTCAACCAGCTCAAGCTGGGGGGCGGCGCCGATACCCCGGCCGACTGGCTGGTGGAGATCTGCGACGCCCTGACCGACCGGGCCGGGGAGTTCGTCGAGGAGCTGCACGATCAGATCCTGGATCTGGAGGAGATGGTGCTGATGCGCGACCTGCCCGCCAACGGCAGGCTGGCGCTGATCCGCAAGCAGCTCATCATGATCCGCCGCTACCTCTCGCCGCAGCGGGATCTGGTGGCGCGCCTCGCCAACGAGAAGATCAGCTGGCTGGATGAAGATGACCGGCGGCGTCTGCTGGACATCGCCGACCGGCTGCGGCGCTGGCTGGACGATCTGGATGCCGGGGTGGCGCGTACCGCCGTGCTGGCGGACGAGATCAACAACCTGATGGCGGAGGCGACCAACCGCCGTGCCTACCAGATGTCGGTGATGGCGCTGCTGTTCCTGCCCGCCAGCTTCCTGACCGGCCTGTTCGGCATCAACCTGGGGGGCATTCCCGGGGCCGAGAGCCCGACCGCCTTCTGGATCTTCTGCGGCTCCCTGGTGGCGCTGGCGACCGGGCTGGCGGTCTGGCTCAAGCATCGGCGCTGGTGGTAAGGAGCAGACATGACGACATGGGAATCTTTTGGCGTGACCCTGCTGTTGCTGCTGGGTCACACCCTCATTCGCGGGCTTATTCACAAGAGCCTGCTGGCGCTGGCCCAGACCCGGCAGGTGAGCGAGAACCGGGTGCTCTACGTGGAGCACGTGTTCCACTTCCTGCTCGGCTGCGCCACCCTGCTGATCCTGGCCGGGGTGTGGGGGCTCGACTTCTCGCGGCTGGTGGTGCTGGCCTCCTCCTTCTTCGCGGTGCTGGGCGTCGCCATGGTGGCGCAGTGGTCGATCCTCTCCAACATCACCGCCAGCATCACCATCTTCTTCGCCTTTCCCTACAAGATTGGCGACCGGATCCGGATCCTCGACAAGGATGACTCGGTCACCGGGGTCATCACCGAGATCGGTCTGTTCTACGTGCGGGTGCGCGATGACAACGGCGATCTGGTCACCTATCCGGCCAACCTGATCCTGCAAAAGCCGGTCAGGCGGCTGGAGGGCAAGGGGGTGGATCCCCTGCAACCGGAATGAGAAAAGGCTCCCGCGGGAGCCTTTTTTGAGCCTGCCGATCCCTCAGCGTTCGAAGAAGCGGTAGAGATGCTCGACCTGGATCGGGCAATCCGCCACTAGGTGCACGTGCTGGCGGGCCTCCTCGACCGAGCCGAAGTAACGGGGGCAGCCCAGGGTGTCGGTCATCTCGTACAGCTTGCCGTCCTGACCCCTGAACTCCACGATCCAGCCGGGCAGGATGGCGTCCTGCAGGATCTCGGCTTCCTTGAAGGCTTGTTGCTGATAGAGCTGGCGAAGTTCGCTGACTGTCATGACATCCTCCCGTGACGCTTGATGCCACTTCAAGTCTAGTGGTTGCGGTCGGGGTCGGCCGGCTCATTTGGCCGATTTGAGGTGCTCCCAGGCCCAGCGCAGACGGATGAAGGTGTCGGCATCGCCCCCGCGATCCGGGTGGTGTTGCAGCGCCAGCTCCCGCCAGCGGCGGCGGATGGCATCGGGCTGCGCCCCGGTCGGCAGGGCGAACAGGGTTAGCGCCTCGGCCCTGTGTTCATCCCGCTCACAGGCCCGCCAGAAGCTGCCGAGCAGCGCCTCCACCTCCTCCCGATCGGTCTGCCAGAACACCTGCCAGTCAAGGTAGTAACTGCGCAGCGCCTCGCCCTGGGCGAGGGCGCTTGCCCCCTCGCGGGTAGCGAGCGGTTCGAGCCGGATATCCAGGGTGCTGATCACCAGCCACCACCCTTCGCCATGAAGCTCGGCCTGCAGCTGGTAGAGGGCGTTCATGATGAGGAAGTTGAGGCGAAACAGCTGCAGCTGCTCATCTCCCGGCAGGGGTGGGATGACCTCCTGGCGGCGCAGCTCGGCCAGCAGCTCGTGCACCTTGTAGCTGCCGCTTGCCTGCCGCAGCAGTGTCAGCAGCGGGGCCAACAGCGGGTTGGGCCGGGTCTCGCTCATGGGGCGGCCGTCTCCTTAGGCGGCTGCAGGGCGATCAACAGCTCCCCGGCCAGCGGTTCGACGGGGCCGGTGACGATGCGTGCCCGTCCCTTGCCGTCCAGCACGAACAGCGGAATGGCGCCCAGGTTGGCCTCCTGGTACTGGGTCCAGTCGAACGTCTCACTCAGCCGAGTCGCCTTGATCTGGCCGCCCCGGCTCAGCAGGCCGCTCAACCGGGCGTAGTTGACCTCGGGACCGAACAGGTTCTGGCGGGCGCGAAAGGTGGCGCTCTCCCGATTGGCCTTGCCGTGCTGCTCGCTGGAGCGCAGGGAGTAGACCTTCTCCTCGCCGTAGAGGTGGGCGAAGTGCAGCACGCCGAGGGCGTTGTTGTGGCGGTTGGGGGAGAGCGCCAGCACGGTGCTGATGCTGGTGAGCGGCAGGTGCAGCTCGGCGTGTTCGGATTGCGGGTTGCCGAAGTAGCAGGGCAGGTTGCTCATCCGCGCCTGACGGCAGAACTCCCAGGCCGGATCGCAGAGCTGGACCGGCACCCCCTGATCCGCCAGGGCCCGGCCGATGGCCCTCGCCACCGAGTTGGCCCCGATGATGAGCCAGGTGTTGGGGGCGCTCTGGCGCATCTTGAGCAGGCCGGCCAGCGGCGCCGAGGTGAGGCTCTGCAGCACCACGGTAGAGATGATCACCGCAAACACCAGCGGCACCAGCTTGTCGGCATCGGGAATGCCGGCCTGGTGCAGGCTGATGGCGAAGGAGGCGCTGACCGCCGCCGCCACGATGCCGCGCGGTGCGATCCAGCCGAGCAGGGCGCGGGCCCGCCAGGAGAGATCCGAGCCCCAGGTGGAGACCAGGATGCAGAGCGGGCGCGCCACGAACTGCACCACGCACAGCAGCGCCAGCACCATGGGGCCGAGCTGCCAGAGCTGGGCCAGATCGAGGCGGGCCGCCAGCAGGATGAACAGGGAGGAGATGAGGATGACGGCGAGATCCTCCTTGAAGGCCAGCACCTCCTCCAGATCCAGCCCCTCCTGATTGGCGAGCCAGATGCCAAACACGGTGACCGCCAGCAGGCCGGATTCGTGGCTGAGCCAGTTGGAGAGGCTGAAGGTGACCAGCACCAGCGCCAGCACCCCGAACTTGTGCAGGCTGACCGGCAGCCAGTCCTTGCGGATCAGCAGGGTGGTAAGCCAGCCGGCGCCGACCCCGATGAGCGACCCTACCCCCACCGTCTTGGCTAGCGCCAGCAGGGTGTGGCCGATGAGATCACCCTGGCTGCCGAGGCGCACTGCCTCGAACACCAGCACCGCAAACAGGGCGCCGATGGGATCGATGACGATCCCCTCCCAGCGCAGGATGCGGTCTACCTCCCGGGTCGGGCGGATCACGTTGAGCATGGGGGCGACCACGGTCGGGCCGGTCACCACCAGCACGGCGCCGAGCACCATGGCGACCCGCCAGTCCAGCCCCAGCAGGAAGTAACCGGCGCTGCCGATGACGGCGAAGCTGGCCAGCATGCCCACCGAGCAGAGGTTGCGCACCACCTTGCCGATCCCTTTCAGCTCGGCCAGGTGCAGGGTCAGCGCCCCCTCGAACAGGATGATGGCGACCGACAGGGAGACCAGCGGAAACAGCAGGTCGCCGAGCAGGGCGTCGGGGTCGAGCAGGCCGCTGACCGGGCCAAGCAGCAGACCGGTGAGCAGCAGAAACAGGATGGCGGGCACCCGCAGCGACCAGGCCAGCCACTGGGCCAGCACTGAGACCAGGGCGATCCCGGCCAGGGAGAGAGCAATCATGCAGACCTCGATTAAGGCGATGAACCCAGAGGAAGTGTAGTGGGGAAGATGGTCAGATTGACACCAGCCGGCGGCGGGAACAAGGGGAGAAGCGGATCGCGCGACAGCGGGCGTCACGGGGGCATGGCCGCGGGAGAGGGGCGGGGTGTGGCCGCTGGCTGCGGCCACCAGCCGGATTAGATGGGACTCTCTTTGTGGAGTTCGGTGACGCAGTCGGCCACCGCCAGCACCAGCGCCGAGCGCACCACCTGATCGAGCCGGTTCAGCTGCATCTGGTAGAAGGGCCAGTCCTCCTCGTTGGCGGGGGCCTCCTGCGGCATCATGCCGCCCTGGCTGACGCCGTGCAGACGTGCCAGCAGATCGCGGATCGGCTTGTCGCTGAAGCGGTAATCCTTGGGGTCGCGCACCAGAAAATCGCGGATCTTCAGGTAAGCCTCGAGATCCTGATAGCGCTCGAGGGAGATGAGGCCGAGGGCGAAGATGAGCTTGAGGCGCACCTCCAGCTGGCCGAGAGGGCCGCTCTGGTTGAGCAGGGGTTCGATGGCGTATTTGACGGCATACTCCTCCTGACGGAACGCGCGTCGCATCAGAGAGTCGACCGCCTCTTCCAGGATGGTCACGACCTCGAGAAAGAAGCCGCGAGGGCCATCCTGCTCGTTCAGTCGCTCCAGTACTTCATCTTCCTGGTGTGTGGTCATAAGTGCATTGGGTCCAGCTGACAGGGAGAGAGTGGACCTCTCTCCCGGTTTTTATCATATGGGGCAAATTCCCATGCCATTCAACCGGTTGATGCGGCTGCTTGGCGGTGAGTGCGCCCCATCAGGTCACTTCAAATTGCCATAACGGGTGACGATGGCGCTGACGATGTCGCTGTCGGCAGCCAGGCCGGTGATGCGAGCCAGAGCCTGGGCCGGGCCCAGCTCCGCCAGCAGCTGTTGCAGTTCCACCGCCTGCGGGTCATCGGCGTTGCGATAGTGCAGCGCCGCGGCGATCCCCTCCTGCAGGTGATCGCTCGGCAGGCCGTACTCCAGGGTGCCGAGCAGCGGCTTCACCAGCCGATCCCCCGCCGCCAGCTTGCGCAGCGGCTGACGGCCGACCCGGTCAATCTCGTCCACCAGATAGGGGTTGGCGAAGCGGGCCAGGATCTTCTCGATGTAGGCGGCGTGCAGGCGCGGGTCGAAACCATAGCGTTGCACCAGCACGGCGCCGCTCTCCTCCATGGCGCGACGTACCTTGCTGCGGATCAGCGGATCCTCGATCGCCTCGCGGATGGTGCGATAGCCCCTCAGCTTGCCGAGGTAGGCGGTGACGATGTGGCCGGTGTTGAGGGTGAACAGCTTGCGCTCGACGAAGGCCATCAGGTTGTCGGTGGGCTCCATGCCCGCCACCTGCGGCAGCTCGCCCTTGAACTGGGTCTGGTCGACGATCCACTCGCTGAAGCTCTCTACCGTCACTTCCAGCGGATCATCGTTGGCCGCCGCCGGCGGAACGATGCGATCCACCGCCGAGTCGACGAAGCCGATGCAGGCGTCGAGGGTGGCATGATACGCGACCGGCAGGTACTTGAGTACCTCCTGCTTGAGATGGCTGGTGCCGCGCACCATGTTCTCGCAGGCGATGACGTTGAGCGGCGTCAGGTTGCCGGCATCGAAGCGGGCCTGCAGCCCCTTGGCCAGGGTGCTGGCAATCTTGTCCAGAATGTTGGGGCCGACCGCGGTGGTGACCAGATCGGCGGTGATGATGCGGGCGATCACCTCGTGGCCGGCGGAGCTCACCGCCGCCACGTTGCGTACCACGTCCAGCTTCTGATCCGCCCCTACCACGTGCACCTTGTACTCCTGGCGGTGGTTGAGCTGATCGATCAGGGTCTCGTTGACGTCGGCGAAAGTGACCTGGTGGCTGGCGTCAGCCAGCAGTTTGCCGATGAAGCCGCGACCGATGTTGCCGGCACCAAAATGCAATGTTTTCATGATATTAACCTCTTGAACCAAAGACGATGAAGGACGATCAGGCAGCCTGTTCGGCACCCAGCAGATCCAGGAATTCCTGGGGATCCTGAGTGCTGGCCAGCCGGTCGATGAGGCCGGGTTCGTCCAGTGCATTGGTCAGGCGGGTTATCACCTGCATGTGTTCGTCGTTGCGGGCGGCGATGCCGATCACCAGCCGCGCCACTTCATCGGCCGCCTCGCCGAAGGCGACCCCGGCCGGGTATTGGCAGATGACGATACCGGTGCGCTTCACAAACTCCTTGGCGGCGATGGTGCCGTGCGGCACAGCGATGGATTCGCCGAGGTAGGTGGAGACCAGCTGTTCGCGCTCCAGCATGGCGTTGACGTAGTCGGGCGCCACGTAGCCCCGCTCCGCCAGCAGCTTGCCGGCAGCCCGGATGGCGGCCTCCTTGTTGTCGGCCTTGAGCCCAAGGTGCACGTCATGACGGCTCAGGGTGAACACCTCGGCGGCCTGCGGCTCGTAGCTGTCGTCGTTGGCGGCTACCAGCAGTTGCGGGTTGGCGACGTCATCGTTGGCGGCCTGGGTCAGGCTCTGTACCAGCTCCTGATAGAGACCGTTGTCGAGGAAGTTGGTGAGCGAGATGTGGTGGGCGTGCGGCGCGTGGCGACGGGCCCGCTCGGTCAGATCCTTGTGGGTGATGACCCAGTCCACCTGATCGTCGAGCTGATCGATGGCGCGGTTGGTGACGCTGATGTCGAGGCCGGCGGCCTGCACCCGCTTGCGCAGCAGGCCGGCGCCCATGGCGCTGGAGCCCATGCCCGCATCGCAGGCGACCACGATGTTGCGCACTGCCATCAGTTCACCGCCCGGCTTCTTGGCCGCTGCGGTCTCGGGCTTGGCACCCTTCATGGCTTTCATCTTGCGGGTAGCTTCACCGAGGGCATCGGCCTCGTCGGCTTCCGGCTGCTGGGCACGCACGAACACGGCGGCGACCAGGAAGGAGACGGTGGTGGAGGCGACGATGGAGAGCAGCACCCCGATCAGGGAGGCTTTCGGCGTCATCAACAACACGGCGAAGATGGAACCCGGTGAGGCGGGGGAGACCAGACCTGCGTTGAACAGGGTCAGGGTGAACACCCCGGTCATGCCGCCGGCGATCACCGCCAGGATGAGGCGCGGGTTCATCAGCACGTACGGGAAGTAGATCTCGTGGATGCCGCCGAAGAAGTGAATGATGGAGGCACCGGCAGCGGACTGCTTGGCGGCGCCGCGACCGAACACCATGTAGGCCAGCAGCACGCCCATGCCCGGGCCCGGGTTCGCTTCGATCAGGAAGAAGATGGAGCGGCCGTGCTCGGTCGCCTGCTGGATCCCCAGCGGCGAGAAGATGCCGTGGTTGATGGCGTTGTTGAGGAACAGGATCTTGGCCGGCTCAACGAAGATGGAGGTGAGCGGCAGCAGGTTGTTGTCCACCAGGAAGCCGACGCCACCGGCCAGTACGCCGGAGAGCACCTTGACGAAGGGGCCGATCACGAAGAAGGCGAGGATCGCCAGCAGCATGCCGATCAGGCCGGCGGAGAAGTTGTTGACCAGCATCTCGAAGCCGCTCTTGACGCGACCTTCCATCGCCTTGTCGAAACGCTTGATGGCCCAGCCACCGAGCGGGCCGACCATCATGGCGCCCATGAACATGGGAATGTCGGTCCCCACGATGACGCCCATGGTGGTGATGGCACCGACCACGCCGCCGCGCTCACCGCCCATCAGCTTGCCGCCGGTATAGCCAATCAGCAGCGGCAGCAGGTAGGTGATCATGGGGCCGACCAGCTTGGCCAAGGTTTCGCTCGGCAGCCAGCCGGTGGGGATGAAGAGGGCGGTAATAAAGCCCCAGGCGATGAAGGCGCCTATGTTGGGCATGACCATATTGGACAGGAAGCGTCCAAAATTCTGTATCTTGACTTTGGTATCCGGTGATAACATGTCGGGACCCCGTTTTAAGCCTGTTTGATTAAAAGTGGTAGTCGGGCTGGCCGGTTTTGCCGAACCGCCATCCCTGTCGTCTAAGCAACTTCAATCTACCAGCTTGTGATCAAATTAGGCTGAAAACGGGGTGTCTTGTGACACATCTCTCAAATACCACGACCACCCCCCTCCCTTCATAGTGATGTCGATCACATTCACTCTCTGTATTTCGGCTACATTTCGATCTTTACTGCCGCCAGCATCGTTTTTATGTGACACAAATCACCCTTTGCTGTTTGCGCAAACCCGATGTCAATGTGATCCAATTCTCACTTTCATTATTTGTATTCAATTGGAGCAATTCGTCTGACCTGAAAAGTGAGGGTATTGACGATGGATTGCTTGAATCCACATCAAAATAACCAATGAGTCAATTATTTTGTAACCCACTTTCAGTTTTTCATGATGTTCTTCAGCCGCAGAGCCGACGCATCAGCCACTCCAACGGGCCTCGCTCGAAGCGCATATTCCAGAGATTGGCAAACAGCAGCGCCGCCAGGGCGAAGAGGCTGGCGGCCAGCACCACCTCGGGCAGATCCTGCCCCTGCAGCCAGCCGATGGCCTCCAGTACTCCCATGCCGAGCATGATGTGGGCCAGATAGAGGGTCAGGGTCTGCCGGCCGACCGGCAGCCACACTCGCCACCAGCGGGCCTCGGGCAGGGCGCGTCCCAGCCAGAGGCAGAGGGCGATCAGGGTGCTGGCCGCACCCATGCCGAACAGCAGGTAGAGCGGCGCCGGGGGAATGGGCTGGGTCGCCAGCAGTGGCGCCAGCTCGGGGTTCGGCAAGAGGGTCGGCAACCAGAGCGACAGCCCCTTGGCCAGCGCCATGGCACTCACCCCGCCGGCCAGCAGCCAGCGCTGGGTGACCGGATTGGCCAGAGACTGACGGCTCAGCCAGAGTCCGTAGAGCAGAAAGCCCAGCCAGGGCACCACCGGGTGCCAGCCGTTGAACAGCAGATTGCGGATGAAGCCGGCCAGGGTCCAGAACTCGGGATAGCTGAAGCTGTGCCACTGCCAGCCCCGATCGTAATCGAGCAGGAACAGCAGGCCGACGAAGCTTGCCGCCAGCAGCGGGATCAGAGCCAGCAGCCAAGGGGAGGGAAGCCGGAGACAGCAGGCCCCCAGCAGAAAGTAGACGGCGTAGTAGTGGATGATGTCGGCTGGAAACACCAGGTAGTTGAGCAGCCCCACGATCAGCAGGAACAGGGCTCGCCTAGCGGTGTGGCTCATGGCCGCCGACCACGCCAGCTTGCGGGTCGACAGCCCCAGCCCGATGCCGGCCAGCACCACGAAGCTGGCGGCGGAGCGCCCTTCCAGTGCATCCAGCAGGGGCTTGAGCCAGGTCGGCCCCCCCGCCAACACCCCCATGGCGATGCGAAAATTCACCAGCACCATGCCGATAAGCGCCATGGCACGGGCCAGATCCAGTCCTTCCAGTCGATTGTGCGGGGTCGTCATGGTGGTGACTCCTTGGGGTGATCAGCGGGCCGGACCCAGCAGCTGGTCCAGCAGGGACGGCAACCTTTGTTCCACCGGTGCCTGCTGTGGATGCAGGGCCAGGGCGTGGCGCACCGCCTGCCCCTCCAGTGCGTCCAGCAGCAGCTGGGCGGTGAGATCCGGTTGCAGGTGTGCAGCCAGCTCCCCCGCCTGCTGGCCACGGCGCACCGCCGCCGCCAGGGTATCGCACAGCTGGCGCTGGTTGCTGGCGAAGGTGGCTGCCATCTCGGGGTGGCGGGTCAGCTCGGCCAGGATCTCGGTGCCGAGCAGCAGGTTCTCCGGGGTCAGCGACCAGGCGAGGTAGCCGGCGGCGAAGCGGGCCAGCGCCGCCCGGGCCGGCCCCTGGACCAGCTCATCCAGCAGGGGTTGCAGCTCGGCCGCCTCCAGCGAGGCGATCAGGGCGATCAGTTCCTCCTTGCGGGCGAAGTGGTTGTAGAGGTTGCCGAGGCTCACCCCGGCGGCGGCGGCGATGTCGCGCATGCCGGTCTGGTGGAAGCCCCGCTCGATGAAGCAGCCGAGCGCCGCCTGGATGATCTGTTCGCGTCGCTGCTCCAGCCGCAGGTTGTTGGTGGTCATGGGGATGCCTCTTGCCTGAAAACTTAACATGAGCGAACGTTCGTTCATTTGTGGGTTCACTCTATGTCCGTAACGAGCAACTGGCAAGCTCGGCACGTACAAAAAATGATCGCCGGACTCGGCGGGTGGCATGGTCCAATAAAAAAGCCCGCAGAGTGCGGGCTTTTTACAAGGTGGGGAGGCCTGGCTTATTCGGCCTTGGGGGCCTCGTCGGCAGGCGCGGCATCGGCTTCGCTGGTCGGGGCGACCGGCGCCGGGCCCGGCACCAGCTCCACCGCCGGCTTAGCGATGAGGGAGCGGGTCTCTTCCACCGCTTCGGTCAGCTTGACCTCGATGATCTGGCCGAGCTCGTAGACCACCTCGGTCTTGTCCAGATAGACACGACCGTTGTCCCAGTTGCACTCCAGCCGATCCTTGTTGTCCAGGATATGGCGGGCGGGCATGAACACCACAGCGCCGTTCTCGCGCAGACGCAGCTTGAGGCCGGCGCGCATCACGTCGATGATCTCGGCGTTGAACACCTTGTCGGTGCCGGCATCGGCCTTGAGGTAGCGGACATAGAGCCAGTCGCCGATGTCGCGCTCCACCATGCGGTGCAGGCGGCGGCAGGCGGTCAGGTGCTCGGTGAGCTCCAGGCTTGGGCGCTCACCCGGGGTCTTGCCGGCGATGACGGCCTTCAGCAGGCGATGGTTGACCATGTCGCCGTACTTGCGGATCGGGGAGGTCCAGGTGGCGTAGGCATCCAGCCCCAGGCCGTAGTGGGCGCCCGGCTCGGCGGACATCAGCGCATAGCTCTGGAAGCGGCGGATCTTGCCGTCCAGCCAGCGGGTGTCCAGGTTGTCGATCCAGCGGCGCAGGGCGCAGAAGCCGGACAGGCTGGCGATCTCTTCTTTCTCGAACGGGGCCTCGGCGCTTTTCAGCAGATCGATGGCGCCGTCGAGGGACTCTTCGTCAAAGCCGGTGTGAACGTTGAAGATGCCGTAGCCGACCTGCTTGCCGAGCACGCGGCCGGCGCAGATGTTGGCGGCGATCATCGACTCTTCCACCATGCGGTTGGCGATGCGGCGCGGCTCGACGTGAATGGCCAGCACTTCGCCGTTCTCGCCCAGCTCGAAGTCGTAGTCGGGACGATCCGGGAACACCAGAGCGTGCTCGGTGCGCCAGGCAATGCGCGCCTCGGTCATCGCCTTCATCAGCGGCAGCTGGGCCAGCACGCCGGCGTCGATATCCAGCTGTTTGCCGTGCTCGGCCCAGTCGGAGACGTCGTCATAGGTGAGACGGGCGTGGGAGCTGATGCGGGCGGCGAAGAACTCGGTCTCCTCCAGCAGCAGGCCATCCTCGGCGATGAGCAGACGGGCGCACAGGGTGTTGCGCTCCTCGCCCTCTTTCAGGGAGCAGAGCTCGTCGGAGAGGGTGCGCGGGATCATCGGCACGTTGCGGCCCGGCATGTAGACGGTGAAGGCGCGCTGGGCGGCTTCCTTGTCCAGCTCGCTGCCCTCGGCCACGTAGGCGGTCGGGTCGGCGATGGCCACCAGCAGCTCCCAGCCGTTGTCCAGTTTGCGGATGGCCAGGGCATCGTCCATGTCCTTGGTCTTGGCGCCGTCGATGGTGAAGAAGGGGGTCGCAGTCAGATCGGTGCGCGGCAGCTCTTCCTCTTCGATCACCTTCCACTCCGGCAGATCCGCCGGCTCGACCTGGGCCAGGTTGTGGCGCGCCAGCACCACCCACCAGGGCACGTTGTGATCTTCCTGCGAGGCGATCTTCTGGGTGATCTCGGCAGAGAAGTTGCCGTCCACCAGGGCGTGACGCTTGAGGGTGGCAACCACCCAGTCCCCTTCCTTGAACTCTTTCTCGTCCAGCCCCTTCTTGACGCGGGCCTTGATGGCATCCTTGATCAGCGGGTGATCGGCGACCACGTTGAGGCGGTCACGGAACATCTTGACGCGAGCCACGAAACGGGTGACGGATTGCTCCAGCAGGGCATCCGGCTCGGCCACTTCCTTCTCTTTTTCGGTACGGATCAGGGCGCTCACCCGGTCACCGTGCATCACCTTCTTCATGTAGGGAGGCGGCACGAAATAGCTGGTCTTCTCATCGACCTCCAGGAAGCCGAAGCCGCGATCGGAGGCGCGGATAACACCCTCTTTCTTGGGGATGTTTTCGCGGATTTGTTGCTTGAGCTGGGCCAGCAGCGGATTGTCTTGGAACATAAGTGAGGAACCTGAAGTGGAAAACCTGGGTGGAGACCTGATGACGGATCGCCCAGCACTATACGTTTTTACCCCTCCAAAGCCAAGGTGAATGGCCGGTTCAGCCGGGTTGCAGTGCCCGGCGACCCTGCTCGATCAGACGCTGGGATATCTGTTTGTGCAGCCCCCGTTCCAGCACCCAGCGGTGCCAGTAGAGCCGCTCGACCAGATGCTGGTCCGGGCTGAGATCGAGCAGGCTGCCCTCCGCCAGCTGGCGGCGGATCTGCAATTCCGGGATCAGGCAGCAGGCCAGCCCCTGCTCGGCCATGGCGACGAAGGCCTCGGACGAGCGCACCGTGTGGCAGGGGTAGCCGCCGGGCTCCAGCCCGAAGTGGCGGGCCATGTAGCTGACGTGCATGTCGTCGCGCTGATCGAAGGCCACCGCCGGCGCCTTGGCCAGCGCAGCCAGGGTCAGCCCCTGCGGGAAGTGGCGGGCGACGAAGGCGGGGCTGGCTGTGAGCAGGTAGCGCATCTCGCCGAGCTCGTCGACGCAGCAGCCGGCCAGCGGCTGGCCGTGCAGGCTGACGGCGCCGAACGCCTGCCCCTCGCGCACCCGATCCAGGGTGCGGCTCTCGTCATCTACCAGCAGGTTGAGCTCGATGGGGTGCTGCTCCAGCAGCGGGGCCAGGGCCGGCAGAAACCAGGTAGCCAGGCTGTCGGCGTTGACGGCGATGCTGACCCGGATCGGCGCCTGCGGCTCGGCGGGGGAGAGTTCGCCGGCCAGTTCCAGCTCCAGCTGGCGCACCTGACGGTAGTGGGCCAGCAGCTTCTGCCCGAGCGCGGTGGCCTGCAGCGGCTGGCCGCGGATCAGCAGCGGCTCGGCAAACTGCTGCTCCAGCTGCTTGATGCGTTGGGAGATGGCGGACTGGGTGATGTGCAGGCGCTGGGCGGCCCGCTCGAAGTTCTGCTCCTGCATCACCGCATCCAGCGCCAGCAGCAGCTTGTAATCCAACGCCTTCATCAGCATGCCTTATCAACAGAGGGAATTGAGAAGGGATGCTACTCAAGTGGTGGCGGGAGAACAACCGGAGAACGCTGAAAATGTCGGCAGACCAGGCGTGACAAGGGCTGCGGGGTCAAAGCGGGTTTGTCACTGTGAGATGTGACAGTGGTGGTCAAAAGGTATTCAGGGGATACTCTTTTGCGTCCGTTTTTGCATGGGGTGGAAACGGGCCATAGCGAGAACTTTTAATCCCGGGTCTTACCCCGGGATTTTTTTGTGTCGCCTTTATTCGGTGACCAGTTCGCGCGCCTCGTCATAGGCACCCTGCAGGGGCTGGCCGACGGCACGGGCGAAACGCTCATCCAGATGGAAGCGGATCCCGACCCCGCGCACGGCCCCCAGATCCACCGCCTGGCGGTGACCGAGCCGTTCGATGGGCAGGCCGAGACGGCGGAAGATCCGCTCTACCGGCAGGCTGACCACGGCAACCAGCTCGCGGATCCCCTGAGCCTTGGCGAAGGCATAGACCTCGCGGAAGATGATGCAGGTCAGTTCGCTGATGCCGTTGCCGAGCCGGGGAGCCCGTTCGGCATCGATGGCGAGTCGGGTCAGCTCCCACACGTCGTTGCTGCGCGGCGGGGCTTCACCGGCGAGGGCGGTGGGGAAGATGCTGGGCAGCATGTAATCCTGGGCACAGCTGAGCAGACGGATGCAGCCGCACAGGCCTTCCTCGTCTTCGATCAGCACCCAGTGAGTATCAGGGGTATCGAAACTGTCCTGCTCCAGACCGCGGTGGGATTCCACATCCCAGCCGAGGCGATCGGAGAAGACGCGATTGCGAAAGCGATAAAGCTCGTTTTCTACCTCCCATCTGGGGTGTTCTTTTAATTTTCCTTTGAAAACAAGCATTCAGATGTCTCCATTTCAGTGTTCGGCGCTATAATCGAGGCCCTGGCCAGGGGGGCTAGCATATGAAACAAGACCAACTGCTTGAGTACCTCGAACATTTCACTTCGGTAACGGACGGGGATCGTTTGGCCGAGTTGATCGGTCGGTTCACGCTCGGTATGGGTTACGACTACTACCGGTTTGCGCTGATCATTCCCATGTCGATGCAAAGACCCAAGGTGGTGCTGTTCAACCAGTGCCCAGACTCCTGGGTGCAGGCCTACACGGCCAACCATATGCTGGCCTGTGATCCCATCATTCAATTGGCCCGCAAGCAGACCTTGCCCATTTATTGGAACCGGCTGGATGAGCGGGCGCGTTTTCTACAAGAGGGCAGTCTTGACGTGATGGGGTTGGCGGCGGAGTTCGGGCTGCGCAACGGAATTTCGTTCCCGTTGCACGGTGCGGCAGGGGAGAACGGCATACTGTCGTTCATCACCGCCGAGCGGGCATCGAGCGAGCTGCTGCTGGAGTCCTCGCCCATCCTCTCCTGGATGTCCAACTACATCTTCGAGGCGGCGATCCGGATTGTGCGGGTCAGTCTGCGGGAAGATGACCCTCAGGAGGCCCTGACTGACCGGGAGACCGAATGCCTGTTCTGGGCCAGTGAAGGGAAAACGTCGGGTGAAATCGCCTGCATCCTGGGGATCACGGAGCGAACCGTGAACTACCACCTCAATCAGGTCACCCGTAAAACGGGGTCGATGAATCGCTACCAGGCCATCGCCAAGGGGGTGAGCAGTGGCATTTTGCTGCCCAATCTCGAGCAGGTCGTGGTCACCAACTTCCCCAAGCTGATGCAATAAAACCCGATGATTCTCGGGGCAGAGTGATTGGCTAACAATTGTCAGATCCTGCAATTGACAGTCATGGCCGAATGGCGGCCCTTCTGCCCCGAAGGGGTTATGCCTGTCGTGCAGTCATTAGCAAAACCAATGGCTCAGCAGATCAATGAATTTCTCTAAATAGAACGGCCCCCTTTATAGTGCCGTCCAATCACTCTGCTGGACGGTTCATCCATGTTTGCTACCACCCTGCAAGGCTTCACCCTCGGCCTTGCCATGATCATTCCCATCGGTGCCCAGAATGCCTTCGTGCTGAGTCGGGGCATCCACCGCAACCACCACCTGCTGACGGCGACCCTCTGCTGCCTGTGCGATCTCGTGCTGATCGGCATCGGGGTGTTTGGCGGAGCCAACCTGCTGGCGGCCAGCCCGATCGGCCTGGCCCTGCTGACCTGGGGCGGCGTGTTGTTTCTCGGCTGGTTCGGTATCCGTTCCCTGCGCAGTGCCTGGCGCGGGCAGGGAGCCAAGCTTGCGGACTCGCCCCAGTTGATGGGGGTCAAGAGCGTGCTGGCCATGACCCTCGGGGTGACCCTGCTCAACCCCCACGTCTACCTGGACACCCTGATGCTGCTCGGCTCCTTCGGCAGCCAGTTTGCCGAAGAGTTGCGGCCGGCCTTTGCGGCCGGGGCCATGCTGGCCTCGCTGGTCTGGTTCTACAGCCTGGCGTTCGGGGCGGCTGCCCTCTCGCCCTGGCTTGCGCGCGGCAGGGTTCAGCAAGCTATTGATACTATTGTTGGTTTCATCATGCTGGGGCTGGCGTTGCAACTGGCGAGCGGGGCTCTGCTGGCGTCATAAGGCTATTTTTGTGCCGCACCTCATAAAAATTAATCCCGGCTTCATGCGCTGACATATTCGTCTGTTAAATTCCCGTCGCTGGTAAAGCGACACTCATAATAAAAGGGACAAGACAGTGAATAAAACCATGAAGCTGGGTGCTATTGCAGCCATCGTGCTGTTATCTGCCTGTAGCAATGAAAACGACAGCAAGGCGCAACCGGGTGAGGTTGCCCTGCGTCTGATCCAGACCTCCGATATCCACTCCAACGTGCTGGGCTACGACTACTACCAGAACAAGGAAGATCGCAAGTTTGGCCTCTCCCGCACCGCGCTGCTGATCCGCGCGGCCCGCGCCGAAAACCCCAACAACCTGCTGCTCGACAACGGCGACCTGATCCAGGGCACGCCGCTGGCGGACTACATCTTCGAGCAGTCCGGTGCCGGTTACCTCGACAAGCAGGCCCACCCGGTGTTCAAGGCGATGAACGAGCTCGGCTACGATGCCGGCAATCTGGGCAACCACGAATTCAACTACGGGCTGGATTACCTCACCAAGACCCTGCAGGGAGCCAAGTTCCCCTATGTGAACGCCAACGTGTTCGAGGCGGGCGCCTTCAAGCGCGATGCCAAGGGGCAAATAGACTGGAGCGGCAACAAGTTCACCCCCTACCTGCTGCTGGAGCGCAAGGTGAAGGATGACAAGGGCCAGCTGCAGACCGTCCAGGTCGGCATCCTGGGGCTGACCCCGCCGCAGGTGCTGCAGTGGGACAAGCGTCACCTGGAAGGCAAGGTGGTGGTGGCCGACATGGTCGAGACCGCCAACCACTATGTGCCCGAGCTGCGCGCCAAGGGCGCTGACATAGTCGTAGTGGTGGCCCACACCGGCATCAACGCCAGCAGCTACGAGGCGATGATGGAGAACTCCGCCTGGCACCTGGCCAAGGTGAAGGGGGTCGATGCCCTGATGCTGGGCCACGCCCACAAGAACTTCCCGGGTGACTTCCCGGATCTGCCGGAGGTGGACAACAAGGCCGGCACCCTGAGCGGTATTCCGACCGTGATGCCGGGTTACTGGGGCAACCACCTCGGCATCATCGACCTCAAGCTGGAGCAGGTGGACGGCAAGTGGCAGGTGAAACAGAGCCAGGCCAGCCTGCGCAAGATCGACTCCAGCGAGGGCAGCGCGGTGGATCAACGGGTGGTGGACCTGGTACAGGCCGACCACGACGCCACCAACCAGTGGCTGGACGAGCCGCTTGGCAAGATCACCTCCTCCATCCACAGCTTCTTCGCCCTGGTGCAGGATGATCCTTCGGTGCAGCTGGTGAGCGATGCCCAGCGCAAGCATGCCGAACAGCTGCAAAAAGACGGTCTGCTCAAGGAGTCCTACCCCATCCTGTCGGTGGCGGCGCCGTTCCGTGGCGGTCGCAACGGCATCAATGACTTCACCTATGTGGCTCAGGGTGACATCTCCCTGCGCAACGTCTCCGACCTCTACATCTATCCGAACACCCTGCAGGTGGTCGAGGTGAACGGGGCCACCGTCAAGGAGTGGCTGGAGATGAGTGCCGGCCAGTTCAACCAGATCGATACCGGCAAGACCGAGGTGCAGTGGCTGGTGAACGAGAAGTTCCCCACCTACAACTTCGACGTGATCGACGGGGTCAACTATGAGGTGGATATCACCCAGCCGGCCCGTTACAACAAGGAAGGGGCCAAGGTCAGCGACGGCCAGCGCATCAGCAGCCTCACCTTCAATGGCCAGCCGATCGATCCAGCCCAGAAGTTCTACGTGGTGACCAACAACTACCGCGCCAGCGGCGGCGGCCACTTCCCGGGCATCGACGGCAGCAACATAGTGCATGAAGACCCCTTCGAGACGCGCGAGATCATCGCCCAGTACCTGAAGGCCCAGTCTGCCGACAACCCGGCCGGCTTCAGCCCGGCGGCCAACAACAACTGGCACATGAAGGCCCTGCCGGCCAACGTGGACGTGCGGCTCTACTCCTCGCCCCGCGAGGAGGCCAAGCAGCTGGCCGGTGCGGATCTGGAGTACAAGTCCACCCTGCCGATGGATGATGCCCAGCACCCTGGCTACGCCATCTTCCGGCTGATCCGTCAGTAATTCCCGGCCGACATGGCAATAAAAAAAGCCCTCGCACTGCGAGGGCTTTTTCATGGGCGGAGGGCTTAGTTGACCACGGCCACGTTGATGGTGCCGTTGCCCTGGGTCATGCGGACCCGGGCGCCCGGTACGAAGGTGGGGCTGGCCTTTTGCACCACCACGATGGATTCGCCGTTCTCTTTCTTGATCTCGAGTTCGACGCCGTCCACCTGGTTGAGCTTGTCACCGGCCGCCTTGCCGGCTGCCGCACCCGCGATGGCGCCACCGGCCGCGGCGATGTCGCTGCCGCGCCCGCCGCCAATGGTGCTGCCGAGCAGGCCGCCAACCACGGCGCCGCCGATGGTGCCGATCAGCGAGTTTTCATCGGCCTGGATCTTGACCGGGCGGGTGGAGAGGATGGTGCCGTAGCTGACGGTCTGCACCTGCTTGGCGCGATCCTTGGTGTAGACGTCACCGGAGTAGACGTCGCTGTTGGCACAGCCGCTGAGGGTGGTGGCGGTGGTGGTGGCCAACAGGGCGATGAGGGTAATGCGTTTCAACATGATGGGCCTCCTGGGCTGGCATCTAATCTGGTTTGTTCGGTCAGTGATTCAACTCTACGCCAACCGGATTGAGCATGAAACCAGCAAAGTGTAACCAATTATAAGGCCCGGGCCCCGCAAACCCCGTCACCGCCGGCTCAGTCGAGCCGTTTTTCCAGCAGCAGGCGATCCTCCCCCGGGCCGAAATAGTCGCGCTCCTCGGCCAGTTGTTGATAACCGAGTCGAAAGTAGAGGCGTTGGGCCGGATTGGCCGGATCCACCGTCAGTCTGACCCGCTCGATCCCCAGTGTCAGCAGTGACTGCTCCACCTGCAGCATCATGCGTTCGGCCAGGCCGAAGCCGCGCGCCTCCGGCAGCACAGCCAAGGAGAGCAGCCAGCCCTGCGACCGATCCTGTCCCAGTCCACCCAGGGCATAGCCCAGCAGCTTGCCGTCCAGCTCGGCCACCAGCAGCAGCTCGGGCCACAGATCCATGGCCTGGCGGAAGAAGAAGCCGGGATAGACATCCTCCCCGAATACATTGACGTCGATCTGCCAGATGGCGTGCATGTCGGTGTGGCGCGCCACTCTCAAAACGGGGGGCTGGTGCATCCGGGCTCCTGTGGTGTCGTACGTGCTGCCGGGCGGCAGTCAAAAAGGAGCCACAGGGTAGTGGGCCCGCGGGACTGATGCAAGCGGGTCTGGGGCGCTGAGCGGCAGGGCGGCCCCGACTCAGGGCGGCAGGGGACGGCTGCCCGGTCGTTTGGGGGCCTTGCGGCGGCTGTCCAGCAGGTGGCACAGGGCCAGCCAGGGGTGATGCCACAGCATGCGCGGGCCGCTCCACTTCATCACCAGCTGGATCTGCTTGCGCATGGCCGGGGCATAGCAGTGGATGTGGCAGTTGGCACAGGTGGGCTTGTGGCCGTGACCATAGCGGCAGCGGCGCAGCCGCTGGTGGGCGAACTCCTGCAACTGCTGGCAGTGCCGGCAGGCGGGATCCTGATGATGGTGGTCGCAGTAGAGGCGGATCATGGCGCTGACCGTCTGCTGCTCCCGCTTGAGCCTGGGATGCACGGGCGCCTTGTCGGCACGGGCCGGGCGCGCGGGGTGGGAGTGATGGGTCGTCATGCCGAGCATTGTCCGGACCTGGGGCGACGGGGTCTTGATACAGGTCAAACCGGCGGGCAAAAAAACAGGGCCCGCGGGCCCTGTTTCATCAGACAAGCAGCGTTATCTGCGCTTAGATGAGGCTGGTTGCCTGCTCCAGCCAGGCGAGATCCTCGCCCTCCAGCAGCGGGCTCAGGCGGCGGTAGACCTCGGCGTGATACTCGTTGATCCAGCGGAACTCGGCCGGGCTCAGCAGGCTGCGATCGATGAGGCGGGTATCGAACGGTACATAGGTCAGCCGCTCGAAGCCGAGCATCGGCAGCTCGCCGATCTGTTCCTGCTCGGTGACCACCACCAGGTTCTCGCAACGGATGCCGAAGGCATCTTCCCGGTAGTAGCCCGGTTCGTTGGAGAGCACCATGCCCGGCTGCAGGGCCACCAGACTGCCCTTGGGGGCGATGCGCTGCGGGCCTTCATGCACGCTGAGGAAGTGACCGACACCGTGGCCGGTGCCGTGGTCGTAGTTGTAACCGGCCTGCCACAGCGGCTGGCGGGCCAGCACGTCGAGCTGGATGCCGGCGGTGCCGCGCGGGAAGCGGGCCTGATCCAGCGCGATGTGACCCTGCAGTACCCGGGTGAACATCGCCTTGTGCTCGTCGGTCAGCTCACCCACCTTGATGGTGCGGGTGATGTCGGTGGTGCCGTCCAGATACTGGGCGCCGGAGTCCACCAGATAGATGCTGTCCTGGCCAAAGGTGCGCGGGGTGCCGTTGGTGTGGCGGTAGTGGCACATGGCGGCGTTGGGGCCGAGCGCCGAGATGGTGTCGAAGCTCGGCTCGACATAGTGCTCCTGCTCGCGGCGGAAGGCTTCCAGCTGGTCGGCCAGGGTGCCTTCATCCACCCCGTCGAACTCGCCGCTGGCGATCAGCCGATCCAGCCAGGCCAGGAAGCGGGTGACGGCGACGCCGTCGCGCAGATGGGCGGCGCGCATGCCGGCCAGCTCCACCTCGTTCTTGCATGCCTTGGGCAGCATGGTCGGGTCCTGACCGGCCACCAGGATGGCGCCCGCCTCTTCCATGACCAGCTGGGTCCAGGCGTTGGCGGTGTTGGGATCGGCCAGTACCTTCTGCTGATCCTCGCCGATGCGCTGCAGCACGTCACCCAGCTTGTCGATGGGGTAGACGGAGACATCCTGCCCCACGTGCTGGCTGAAGGCGAAGCAGTCGATCTTGTCGGTGTCGACGAAGAAATCCATGGTGGCGTTGGCGTAGAGCACAGCAAAGCCCAGCACCACCGGCAGCCGCTCCACGTCGCGACCACGCAGGTTGAGCAGCCAGTTGATGGGCTCGGCCTGGGTCAGCAGCACCGCATCAAGCCCGCGTTTGCGCAGATCGCTGGCCAGCATCTCGCGCTTGGCCTGGCTGGATTGGCCCGCCAGCGCTTCGCTGTAGAGGATGGCCGGGTTCTTGGTGGGGGCGGGGCGATCGCTCCAGTGCAGATCGATGGGGTTCTGCTCCACGCGCACCAGCTCGATGCCGCGCTCGGTCAGCACCGCCTTGGCATTGTGATACCAGGCCAGGCTGTGCAGGCGGGCGTCGAAGCCGACCCGGGCGCCTGACGGCAGTTGTTCGGCCAGCCACTGCACATGGGGATCTTCCACCAGATGGAGAAACTCGAAGATCTCGGCCGGTGCCTGCATGCGGGCCTGCACCGTGTAACGACCATCGATGAACAGGGCCGCCCGCTGCGCCAGTATGATGGCGAGGCCGGCGGAGCCGTTGAAACCCGTGATCCAGTCCAGTCGCTCGGCGTAGGCGGGAATGTACTCCCCCAGGTGCTCGTCGTCGTGGGGGACGATGAAGGCGTCCAGCTCCATCATGGCCAGTTCGGCCCTGACCTGGGCGACGCGGGTTTCAATAATCTCGAAATGATTCATGTCGTTAATGCCAGATTGTTGTGATGTGAGTGTTCAGTGGTTGTGGCCGCTATCCAGGATCCGCTTGATGGACTGGCCAGCCGCCTCGATATGTTGCTTGAGCAGTACCACCGCCTCGTGCTTGCGGCGGGCGCGGCACAGCTCCAGCAGCTGGGCGTGCTCGCGCTCTGCCTTGTCGACGCCATCGCTGGCGAACAGCAGCTCGAAGCGCACATAGCGGTCACAGCTCAGATTGATCTGGGCGATCAGCTCCAGTGCCTGGGGGCGGCCGGCGGCCTGATAGAGGGTGGCGTGAAAACTGTGGTTCAGTTCGGCCCAGCGTTCGATCTGGGTGCCCGACTCGAGGGCCTGGTCGAACTGGGCGAGGATCGCCTGCGCCCTGGCGAAGGTCTCCTCCGTCATCAGGTCGACGGCGTGGAACAGGGTATCGGCTTCCAGCAGGGCTCGCAAATAAAAGAGCTCCTCGATGGCCGCTGCGTCCAGCATGGTGACCACGGCGCCACGGTGGGCCTCGAACTTCACCAGCCCCTGCGCTTCCAGCTGCATCAGGGCTTCGCGCACCGGAATGCGGCTCACCGCCAGCTCCTTGGCGATGGCGTCCTGGCGCAGGGGGGCGCCGGCGGGAAACTCACCGCGCAGGATCCGGCCACGGAGGTTTTCCATCACCATTTGGGTACGGGTCTTGTAGGGTGGGGTCATGATCGGGTCACAGGGGAATCGTTACAAAATTGTATATTGTATAAAGTTGGGCTGAATCTAACGCGCAAGGGCCCACAAGGCAAGGTTTGGCGGGAGTCAAACGCCGCGCTCTGCTCAAAAAAATACCGGTCAGCTGGGCTGACCGGTATTAGATTGGCAGTAAACGGGCTGGCTGTTACAGCTGCGGGCCTGCTGCTACCAGACGCTTGCCCTCTTCATTGTCGGTGAAGCGCTCGAAGTTCTTGATAAAGCGTCCTGCCAGGTCAACCGCCATGGCATCCCACTCGGCCTTGTTGGCGTAAGTGTCGCGCGGGTCGAGGATCGCCGGGTTCACGTCGTGCAGGGCGGTCGGCACTTCCAGATTGAAGATCGGCAGCACCTTGGTCTCGGCCTTCTCGATGGAGCCATCCAGGATGGCGTCGATGATGGCGCGGGTATCCTTGATGGAGATGCGCTTGCCGGTGCCGTTCCAGCCGGTGTTGACCAGGTAGGCTTCCGCGCCGGCGGCTTCCATCCGTTTCACCAGCTCCTGACCGTACTTGGTCGGGTGCAGGGAGAGGAAGGCTGCGCCGAAGCAGGAGGAGAAGGTCGGGGTCGGCTCAGTGATGCCGCGCTCGGTACCGGCCAGTTTGGCGGTGAAGCCAGACAGGAAGTGGTACTTGGTCTGCTCCTTGGTCAGTTTGGAGACCGGGGGCAGCACGCCGAAGGCGTCGGCGGTCAGGAAGATCACCTTGTTGGCGTGACCCGCCTTGGAGACCGGCTTGACGATGTTCTCGATGTGATAGATGGGGTAGGAGACCCGAGTGTTTTCGGTCTTGGAGCCATCGTCGAAGTCGATGGTGCCGTCGGCCGCCACGGTCACGTTCTCCAGCAGCGCATCGCGACGGATGGCGTTGTAGATGTCCGGCTCGGCTTCCTTGGAAAGCTTGATGGTCTTGGCGTAGCAGCCGCCTTCGAAGTTGAACACACCGTCGTCGTCCCAGCCGTGCTCGTCATCGCCGATCAGCTGACGCTTGGGATCGGTGGAGAGGGTGGTCTTGCCGGTACCGGACAGGCCGAAGAAGATGGCCACGTCACCGTCCTGACCCACGTTGGCGGAGCAGTGCATGGAGGCGATGCCGCGCAGGGGCAGGAAGTAGTTCATCATGGAGAACATCCCCTTCTTCATCTCGCCACCGTACCAGGTGCCGCCGATGAGCTGGATCTTCTCGGTCAGGTTGAAGGCGACGAAGTTCTCGGAGTTGAGACCCTGCTCCTTCCAGTTCGGGTTGGTGCACTTGGCACCGTTCATCACCACGAAGTCCGGTTTGAAGGTTTTCAGCTCTTCATCGCTCGGGCGAATGAACATGTTTTTCACGAAGTGCGCCTGCCAGGCCACCTCGGTGATGATGCGCACGGCCAGGCGGGTATCCGGGTTGGCACCGCAGAAGCCGTCGACCACGAACAGGCGCTTGCCGGAGAGCTGTTTGGTCACCAGGGATTTCAGATGTGACCACACTTCCGGGCTGATGGCTTTGTTATCGTTTTTACCCTGGTCAGACCACCACACAGTATTCTGAGTAGTGGCGTCTTTGACGATATATTTATCTTTAGGGGAGCGGCCGGTGAAGATGCCGGTATTGACATTGACGGCGCCCAGTTCGGTCACTACGCCGCGCTCGAACCCTTCCAGGTCGGCACGTGTCTCTTCCGCAAACAGCTGGTCGTAGGAAGGGTTGCGCAGGATTTCAGTGGAGTTCTTGATACCGTACTGGTCCAGTCCTAATTGCTTGGCCAGGGTGGGTTCTGCCACGATTGTCATTGTATTCTCCTGGGTTCAGAGGTTGGTAGGGTTCTATCTGGCGTTCATCCTATCACTTAGGTGGTAGAGTTTAGCGATCGCCATCAAACTTTATAAAATAGGGTATTTTTTTGTTATTTAAGTTAAAGGCGGGTTTTGCCCGCCTTCAATTAGTGTAACTTGTTTGCATCATTACCGGGAGCCCTGCTGAACAGGGTTTCGACGTCGATCCCATCAAATTGGTACTGGGCGCCGCAATAATCACAGTGCATGTCGATCTTGCCGAGTTCCTGCACCATCTCCATGACCTCTTCCTTCTCTATCTGCAGCAGAGCCCCTTCGCAACGAGCGCGGGAGCAGGTGCAGCGGAACTCGACCGCCTGCGGATCGAACACCCGCACCTTGTCCTGGTGGTAGAGGCGGTAGAGGATCTCTTCCGCTTCCAGCCCGAACAGCTCTTCATCCTTGATGGTGCTGGTGAGCTGGGTCAGGTGCTCGAAATCGTCGCTGTGATCCTCGCTCTGGGCGGGCAGTTCCTGCAGCAGGATGCCGGCGGCGCGCGGCTCACCCTGGTGGTAGCCGGTGCGGATCCACAGCTTGGTCGCCAGCTGTTCGGACTGGGCGAAGTAGTGCTCCAGGCAGCCGGCCAGGGTGTCGGCGTCCAGCGCTATGATGCCCTGATAGCGTTCACCCTGTTCCGGGGTGATGGTGATGACCAGCTGGCCTTCTCCGATCAGGCTCTGCAGCTTGTCGTCGCTCGGCAGTTCCCCTTCATAGCGGGCCACACCACGCAGCTGCTGGTTGTTGTCGCCGTTGATGACGGCCAGCCGTACCGGGCCGTTGCCCTGCAGCTGCACCGTGATGGAGCCTTCGAACTTGAGGGTGGCGGTCAGCAGGCTGGTGGCGACCAGCAGTTCACCCAGCAGTTTTTGCACCTGTACCGGGTAGTTCTGGGCCTCAACCACGTGGCGGTAGGTGTGGTCCAGCTGGACCAGCTCGCCCCGGACTTCGTACTCTTCGAACAGATAGCGATACAGGAGATCTTGGTTACTCATCATGCATTCCTGGGTTCTTCGGTGGGGTAAATAGATAAAAACATTAATAAACAGCTGGTTAGGAACTTATTCCGGCAACTGTCGTCATAAAAGGGCCATCTTGGCGGGTCAATATTGCTTGACCTTGATCAGCTGGCGTCGCTCCTGCTTGTCGGGGCGACGCTCGGGGCTTGGCGCAAACTGGCTGTTGAAGCGGCGTGCCTCACTGTTTTCGGCCCGCTTTTTCAGGCTGGCCTCGGTCTCTTCATAGAGCTGCTGGGCCAGCGGGGCGGACTTGCGCTGCTCGCTCACCTCGAGCACCCGCACTTCCCGTTCGTCCTGACCCTGCCAGAAGCGAATGAGAGCGCCGACCTCGACATGCTTGCCCGGTTTGCTGCGCTGGCCGTTGTAATGCACCTTGCCCCCTTCAATCTGGTCGCGGGCCAGGCTGCGGGTCTTGTAAAAACGTGCCGCCCACAACCACTTGTCGAGACGGACCAGGGCTGGGGTTTCTGCGGGGTTCGGCATGAATCGACTCCGGAATGGCTGAAAGGGGTGCCTGATTATACCAGAGGCGGGCCCCGGGATAGAAACAGGGGGGCTGATGGTGTGACGGAATGTCAATTTTCGCAGCTTCATCCCATCCGGTCGGTTGTCTCTGGGTCCATTGCCGTACACAATAGCCAACCGATTTGGATGCCAGAAAATATTGATAAACATGACGCTACCGTTCAGGGATGACTTGTTGAGCTCCCTTCTGGCCCGTTGTAAAACCGTGCCACTCTCCCGATTCAGCCAGCCTCTGTTCTGGCTTCTGCTGCTGTTGCTGGCCCACCAGTGTGCCGGTCTCACCTGGCGTCTGCTGGATCTCGGCAGCCGGCCCGTCAGCCAGTCCTGGCAACCGTCGGTGGTCGCCAATCAGAGCCAGGGTGCAAACCGGCTCGACCTGAGCGGCGTCAGCCGGCTGGCACTGTTCGGCAAGGCCAAACAGCAGGCCCAGGCGGCCGATGTTGTCGCAGCCGATGCTCCCAAGACCCAGCTCAACGCCCAGCTCAACGGCGTGCTGGCGAGCTCGGATCCCGCCAAATCCATTGCCATCATCGCCCACAACGGGCTGCAGAACTCCTACGGCATCGGTGATCTCATCGATGGTACCCAGGCCAAGATCCGCCAGGTGTTCCCGGATCGGGTCATCATCGAGCGGGACGGCCGCGACGAAACCCTGATGCTGGACGGGGAAGAGTACGGCAAGCCGCTGCCCAAGCCGGGCAACCAGGACGGCAAGCTCTCCTCGGTACGCAACGAGCTGATGGGCAACCCCGGCAAGATCACCGATTACCTCAATATTTCCCCGGTCCGGGTCGATGGCCGCATGGTCGGCTATCGCCTCAATCCGGGCAGCAATCCGGAACTGTTCAATCAACTGGGGCTGGTCGCCAACGACATGGCGGTCAGCATCAATGGGCTGGATCTGCGGGATAACGCTCAGGCCATGCAGGCGATGCAGCAGGTGGCTGGCGCAACGGAAATGACCGTCACCGTCGAGCGGCAAGGACAGCTCTACGACGTTTATGTCGGCTTGTCAGAATAATGATTTGGAGTAGCACCAAGAATGATAAATAAAGGGAAGGGCTGGCGTCTGGCCACCGTGGCTGCGGCGCTGATGATGGCAGGTTCTGCCTGGGCCACCGAATATTCCGCCAGCTTCAAGAATGCCGACATCGAAGAGTTCATCAACACGGTCGGCAAGAACCTGAACAAGACCATCATCATCGAGCCTTCGGTGCGCGGCAAGATCAACGTCCGCAGCTATGACCTGCTCAACGAAGACCAGTACTACCAGTTCTTCCTGAGCGTGCTCGACGTCTATGGCTTCGCCGTGGTCCCGATGGACAACGGCGTGCTCAAGGTGGTGCGCTCCAAGGATGCCAAGACCTCCGCCATCCCGGTGGTGGACGAGAGCAACCCCGGCAGCGGCGACGAGATGGTGACCCGGGTTGTACCGGTGCGCAACGTCTCGGTGCGCGAACTGGCGCCGCTGCTGCGCCAGCTCAATGACAACGCCGGCGGTGGCAACGTGGTCCATTACGACCCCTCCAACGTGCTGCTGATCACCGGCCGCGCCGCCGTGGTCAACCGGCTGGTGGAAGTGGTACGCCGGGTCGACAAGGCGGGCGACCAGGAAGTGGACATCGTCAAGCTCAAGTACGCCTCCGCCGGCGAGATGGTGCGGCTGGTAACCAACCTCAACAAGGACGGCAACAACCAGGGCGGCAACACCTCCCTGCTGCTGGCCCCCAAGGTGGTGGCCGACGAGCGCACCAACTCGGTGGTGGTGAGCGGCGAGCCCAAGGCGCGCGCCCGCATCATCCAGATGGTGCACCAGCTGGACCGTGACCTGCAGAGCCAGGGCAACACCCGGGTCTTCTATCTGAAGTACGGCAAGGCCAAGGATCTGGTGGAGGTGCTCAAAGGCGTCAGCTCCAGCATCGAAGCGGACAAGAAGGGCGGCGCGGCCACCACCACAGGGGGTGGCGGTGCCAGCATCGGTGGCGGCAAGCTGGCCATCTCCGCCGACGAGACCACCAATGCCCTAGTGATCACCGCTCAGCCGGACGTGATGGCCGAGCTGGAGCAGGTGGTCGCCAAGCTCGATATCCGCCGTGCCCAGGTGCTGGTGGAGGCGATCATCGTCGAGATCGCCGATGGCGACGGCCTCAACCTCGGGGTGCAGTGGGCCAACACCAATGGCGGCGGCACCCAGTTTACCGACACCAACCTGCCCATCGGTTCGGTGGCCATCGCGGCCAAGGATTATCAGAAGAACGGCACCACCACCGGACTGGCTGAGCTGGCCAAAGGTTTTAACGGTATGGCGGCCGGCTTCTACAAGGGCAACTGGGCCGCGCTGGTGACGGCCCTGTCGACCAATACCAAGAGCGATATTCTCTCCACCCCGAGTATCGTCACCATGGACAACAAGGAAGCCTCCTTCAACGTCGGCCAGGAAGTACCGGTGAAGAGCGGCTCCCAGAGCTCCACCACCAGCGATCAGGTGTTCAACACCATCGAACGCAAGACGGTGGGTACCAAGCTGGTGGTGACGCCGCAGATCAACGAGGGGGATTCCGTGCTGCTCAACATCGAGCAGGAGGTCTCCAGCGTGGCGCAGAAACAGGCGACTGGTTCCGCCGATCTGGGCCCGACCTTCGATACCCGCACCATCAAGAACGCTGTGCTGGTGAAGAGTGGCGAGACCGTGGTGCTGGGCGGCTTGATGGACGAACAGAATCAGGAGAAGGTCTCCAAGGTGCCGCTGCTCGGCGACATCCCGGTGCTGGGCTATCTGTTCCGCTCCACCACCAATACCACCGCCAAACGCAATCTGATGGTCTTTATCCGGCCGACCATTTTGCGGGATGCAGACATCTACACCAGCCTCTCCAGCAACAAGTACTCCCAGTTCCGCTCCGAGCAGCAGGAGGCGGCGGCGCAGGAGGGGTACCTCACCTCGCCCAAGCGCCAGGTGCTGCCCGAGTACGGCCAGGACGTGACCATGTCGCCCGAGGCGCAGAAGCAGCTCCAGCAGATGCAGTCGGCCCCGCAGACGAGCGGCGGGTCCCAGCCATTCGTGGGTAACAAGTAATGGCGGCATACCAGCTGGATGGCGTCGACATGCCGGCAGCCCTGCCCGAGCTGCCGTTTGCCTTCGCCCGCAACTTCGGGGTGATCCTGACCGAGCGGCAGGGGGCCCCGGTGCTGCTCTGCCGCCAGGGCGTGACGCCGCAAACCCTGCTGGAAGTGCGGCGGGTGGCAGGCTGCGCCTTCACGGTGGAGCAGATGGACGGCGAGGCCTTCGAAGAGCTGCTGATGGCCCACTACCAGCGCGACTCCTCCGAGGCGCGCCAGCTGATGGAGGATCTCGGCAACGAGATGGACTTCTTCGCGCTGGCCGAAGAATTGCCCCAGAGTGAAGACCTGCTGGATGCCGACGACGACGCCCCCATCATCCGCCTCATCAACGCCATGTTGAGCGAGGCGATAAAAGAAGAGGCGTCCGACATCCATATCGAGACCTTCGAGCGGGCCCTGGTGATCCGTTTTCGCATCGACGGGGTGCTGCGGGAGATCCTGCGCCCCCATCGCAAGCTCGCCTCCTTGCTGGTGTCGCGCATCAAGGTCATGTCGCGGATGGACATCGCCGAGAAGCGGGTGCCGCAGGATGGTCGCATCTCGTTGCGCATTGGCGGCCGGGCGGTGGACGTGCGGGTCTCCACCATGCCGTCCAGCTACGGCGAGCGGGTGGTGCTGCGACTGCTCGACAAGAACAACGTGCGGCTCGAGCTCAAGCAGCTCGGCATGACGCTGGCCAACCGCAACATCATCAGCGAGCTCATTCGCAAGCCTCACGGCATCATTCTGGTGACGGGCCCGACCGGTTCGGGCAAGTCCACCACCCTGTATGCGGCGCTCTCCGAGATCAACTCGCGGGATCGCAACATTCTCACGGTGGAAGATCCTATCGAATATGACCTCGAAGGGGTGGGCCAGACCCAGGTCAACAGCAAGGTGGA
This sequence comes from Aeromonas sp. ASNIH4, assembly GCF_002934425.1. Taxonomy (NCBI): domain Bacteria; kingdom Pseudomonadati; phylum Pseudomonadota; class Gammaproteobacteria; order Aeromonadales; family Aeromonadaceae; genus Aeromonas; species Aeromonas sp. ASNIH4. The sequence goes on from NZ_CP026217.1 coordinate 200,197, forward strand.
CATGACCTTCGCCCGCGGCCTGCGCGCCATTCTGCGCCAAGACCCGGACGTGGTGATGGTGGGGGAAATTCGCGACCTCGAGACCGCCCAGATAGCGGTGCAGGCGTCGCTGACCGGTCACCTGGTGATGTCGACCCTGCACACCAACACCGCCATCGGTGCCATCACCCGGATGCGGGACATGGGCATCGAGCCCTTCCTGCTCTCCTCCTCACTGCTGGCGGTATTGGCCCAGCGGCTGGTGCGCACCCTCTGCCCCGATTGCCGCGCGCCGCGCCCCATCACCGAGCAGGAGCGTCTGGCCATGGGCATCGAGCTGGCGCCGGATCAGCAGGTGTGGCGGCCGGTGGGCTGCGAGCAGTGCAACCACACCGGCTATCGCGGCCGGACCGGTATTCATGAGCTGGTGGTGATCGACGAAGCGGTGCGCGAGGCGATCCACAGCGCCAGCGGCGAGCTGGCCATCGAGCGGCTGATCCGGGGTCACACCCCCAGCATCCGCCGCGACGGCATCGACAAGGTACTCAAGGGGCAGACCAGCCTCGAAGAGGTGCTGCGCGTGACCCGGGAAGACTGAGATGGCAGCATTCGAATACAAGGCCCTCGACGGCAAGGGACGCAACAAGAGCGGCGTGCTGGAGGGGGATTCCGCCCGCCAGGTACGCCAGCTGTTGCGCGAGCAGGGGCTGACCCCGCTCGAGGTGAACGAGACCACCGAGAAGGCCAAGCGCGAGGCGAACCGCTTCGTGTTGTTCCGCCGTGGTGCCAGCACCGCCGAGCTGGCGATGATCACCCGCCAGCTGGCCACCCTGGTGGGGGCCGGCCTCACCATCGAAGAGGCGCTCAAGGCCGTCGCCGAGCAGTGCGAGAAGGCCCACCTGCGCAGCATGGTGGCCACGGTGCGCAGCAAGGTGGTGGAGGGCTATTCGCTGGCCGATTCGCTGGCGGCCTTCCCCCATGTGTTCGATCAGCTGTTCCGCTCCATGGTGGCGGCCGGCGAGAAGTCCGGTCACCTGGAGAAGGTGCTCAACCGCCTTGCCGACTACACCGAGCAGCGTCAGCACATGCGCACCAAGCTGCTGCAGGCGATGATCTACCCCATCGTATTGACCTGCGTCGCCATCGGCGTCATCTCCATCCTGCTCACCGCCGTGGTGCCCAAGGTGGTGGCCCAGTTTGAGCACATGGGTCAGCAACTGCCGGCCACCACCCGCTTCCTCATCGGTACCAGCGAGCTGATGCAGCACTACGGCCTCTGGTTCCTGTTGCTGCTGCTGGTGGGTGGCTTTGTCTGGCGCTGGTGGCTGACCGACGACAAGCGTCGCCGTCACTGGCACCAGCTGATCCTGCGCTTGCCGGTGATCGGCCGGGTCAGCCGGGGTCTCAACACCGCCCGTTTCGCCCGCACCCTGAGCATCCTCAACGCCAGCGCCGTGCCGCTGCTGGAGGGGATGAAGATCTCCGGCGAAGTGCTCTCCAACGACTTTGCCCGCATGCGCATCGGTGAGGCCACCGAGCGGGTGCGGGAGGGGACCAGCCTGCGCAAGTCGCTGGATGAAACCAAAATTTTTCCGCCCATGATGCTGCACATGATCGCCTCCGGCGAGCAGAGCGGCGAGCTCGACAACATGCTGGAGCGGGCGGCAGACAACCAGGATCGGGAGTTCGAAACCCAGGTGAACATCGCCCTCGGGGTATTCGAACCCATGCTGGTGGTCTCCATGGCCGGGGTGGTGCTGTTTATCGTGATGTCGATCCTGCAGCCGATCCTCGAGCTCAACAATATGGTGAATATGTAAGGTTCGGACGTTCGAATACGCTTCGCTATTCGAACCTACCAATCCAATCAACTCCGTAGGTTCGATTAGCCGACAGGCGTCATCGAACGATCGAGGTTTAACAATTTATCGTTGATGGCTCATGCCATCTCATTTCGTGAGGGAGTCAGTCATGCAAAAGCGTCGTCAATCGGGTTTTACCCTGCTGGAAGTGATGGTGGTCATCGTGATCCTGGGGATCTTGGCCAGCCTGGTGGTGCCCAACCTGATGGGCAATAAGGAGAAGGCCGACCAGCAGAAAGCGGTCTCCGACATAGTGGCGCTGGAAAACGCCCTCGACATGTACAAGCTGGACAACAACCGCTACCCGACCACCGAGCAGGGGCTGGACGCGCTGGTCAACAAGCCGACCGCCGCACCTGAGCCGCGCAGCTACCGCGAAGGGGGCTACATCAAGCGCCTGCCGCAGGATCCCTGGGGCAACCCGTACCAGATGCTGAGCCCGGGCCAGTTCGGCAAGATCGATATCTTCTCCATGGGGCTGGATGGCGAAGCCGGTACCGATGACGACATCGGCAACTGGAACCTGAAGGATTTCCAATAAGTGATCCCGCCGCGTCGCGCTCACCGAGTCATCCCGAGGCTGCCTGAATGAAGGTGGCCTCTTCTGCCCGTCGTCAGGCCGGTTTTACTCTGCTGGAAGTGTTGCTGGTGGCCATGTTGATGGGTCGGCTCGAGGCCACTGCCATGCAGTTGAGGCTGGCGCCATGAAACATAGTCGCCAGGCCGGTTTTACTCTGCTGGAAGTATTGCTGGTCGCCATGTTGATGGGACTGGTTGCCACTGCCGTCACCCTCAGCATGGGTGGCGCCAGGGGCGATAGAGAGCTCGACAAGCAGGCGCGCCGCTTCATGGCCGTGCTGCAGCAGGCGCAGGAGTACTCGGTGATGGATGGCCGGCTGGTGGGCCTGCGTGTCGAGGACAACAGCTGGCAGTTCATGCAGCGCGCGGCCAAGGATCGCAAGTGGCAGGTGATGAGCGGCGACAAGCTGCTGGATCGGGTCGAGTTGCCCGACAACATGCGGCTGGCCATCGAGCTCGAGGGCTTCAGCTGGCGGACCGAATCCGACGAGAAGTACGAGAAGGGGCGCGACGAGAAGGAGCGCACGCCGCAGGTGTTCATCTTCCCCGGTGGCGAGCTGACCCCCTTCGTGCTGACCCTGACCCAGCAGGACGACGATCAGCGCTATGTGCGCACGGTCAAGGCGGACGAGTTTGGCCGCCTGCGCCTGCTGCAGGACGAGGAGGAAGAGGAATGAACGCCCGCGGCATGACCCTGCTGGAAGTCATGGTGGCGCTGGCGGTGTTCGCCATCGCCGGGCTGGCGGTGATGAAGACTGCCAGCGAGCACCTCTCCGGCCTCAACTATCTGGAACAGAAGACCCTGGCAACCTGGGTGGTGGAGAACCAGTTGGTGCAGCAGAAGCTCGAAGCCAAGTGGCCCGGTGACAGCTGGGTGGAGGGGGACGAGCAGATGGCGGGCCAGACCTGGTACTGGCGCTATCGCGGCGTCGCCACCGCCGACAGCAACTTCAAGGCGCTGGACATGGAAGTGCGCACCGCGCCCAAGGCTGACAGCCCGGTGGCCATGATCCGGACCTATATCAGCCGATGAACCTGCATCAAGGTGTCTCCATGAGCCGGAGCCGGCATCAGCCGATGAATCTGCAGCAACGTGTATACATGAGCCAGCGTCAGGCGGGGTTTACCCTGCTGGAGATGCTGGTGGCCATCGCCATCTTCGCCGGCCTGAGCCTGGGCGCCTATCAGGTGCTGCAAGGGGTGCTCACCAGCGACGAGGTGGCCAAGCGCAAGGAGACGCGTCTCTCCGAGCTGCAACTGGCCTTCTCCGTGCTGGAGCGGGACATCACCCAGATGGTGCCGCGCAGCGGCCGCATCGACGGCGAGAACAACAAGGTGCTGCTGGCGGCCTCCCGCTTCGGCCAGCAGAGCGACGACTGGGGCATGGCCTTCATGCGCGGCGGCTGGCTCAACCCGGACGGCATGCTGCCGCGCTCAGGCCTGCAGCGGGTCGGCTGGCGGCTCAAGGATCACAAGCTGGAGCGGCTGAGCTACCTCTACCCGGATCCGGTGATCGGCACCGAGCCGCGCATTCAGCCGATGCTGGAGCGGGTGACGGCGCTGCGGCTCTACTTCTACGACAAGGGCGCCTGGAAAGAGGAGTGGACCCAGCGCAACGTGCTGCCCTACGGGCTGGCGGTGGAGCTGGATCTGGAAGACTACGGTACCATCCGTCGCCAGTTCCTGATCGGTGCCGGAGGTCAGAGGGCTGAGAATGGTAACTGATCGTCGTTTTTCCCGCCCCGGCCGCCAGGGGGGCATGGCCCTGCTGGTGGTGCTGCTCATCCTGTCGGTGATGGTGATCATCGCCAGCAACATGAGCGGCCGCCTGCAGCTGGAGCTGCGTCGCACCGCCAACCTCACCGCCGGCAAGCAGGCCTGGTGGTATGCCATGTCGGCGGAGGCGCTGGTGAGCAAGGTGCTGGCCCAGGATTTCAAGGACGACCCCAACGTGGTCAGCCTGGGGCAGAACTGGGCACGCCAGGATGCGGTCTTCCCGGTGGATGACGGCAAGCTCACCGGCCGGGTGCGGGATCTGCAATCCTGCTTCAACCTCAACAGCCTGAGCGTGCCGTTGAAGGACGGGATCAGTGGCGACGATCTGGAGAAGCAGCCCTATCCGGTCAAGGTGTTCAAGGCGCTGCTCAAGCAGCTCGAGGTGGAAGATTACGAGGCGGTGCTGCTGACCGATGCCATCCGCGACTGGACCGACAAGGATACCGTGCTGGTGTCGAGCTATGGTGCCGAAGATGCCTATTACGAAGGGCTCACCCCCCCTTATCTGACCGCCAATCAGTGGATGCTCGGCACCGACGAGCTGCGGGCGGTGCGCGGGGTGAGCGCCAAACTGTACGCCCGGCTGGCGCCCTATGTGTGCGCCCTGCCCAACGACAAGTTGGTGGTGAACGTCAACACCATCCGGCCGGAGCAGTCGGCCCTGCTGGTGGCGCTTTATCTGGACAAGGTGGGGCTGGACGATGCCAAGCGGGTGTTGACCAGCCGCCCCCAGAAGGGGTGGAAGAACAAGAAGGAGATGACGGACCAGATGCCGGTGCAGGTGGGCAACATCCAGGGGCTGGATGCGGCGCTGGACGTCAGGAGCAGCTATTTCGAGGCCAGGCTGATTGCCGAGGTGGGTGACACCCGGGCCCGGCTGGAGAGCGTCTTCGTGCGCGGCAAGGACAACAAGCTGGTGATGCTGCGCCGTCTGAACGGCGGCGCCGAATAACAAGGGAGGCGGGCGACGGCCGTTGGCCGGCCCGCGCCATCCCCCGATTGGACTGCAGCCCATGGCTGCGCGCCCGCCCATCCCGAAGGATGCGAGCGGGCATGGCAGGAGAGACATTAGTGAGCGAGAGTCTGGTCATCCGTCTGGGGACCAATGCGCAGCAGCCGGTCGAGTGGCTGGTGTGGTCGGGCGGGGAAGAGGAGGTGATCGCCTCCGGTACCCTGGCCTCGGCCCATGCCCTTGGCGAGCTGCAGGAGCGGGCCGGTGGCCGCCCGGCGGTGGTGCTGGTGCCCGGCAGCGATCTTATCTTCCGGCGGGTGAGCCTGCCGGGCAAATACAGCCGCCAGAGTGCGGCCGCCTTGCCCTATCTGCTGGAGGAGCAAATCGCCTCCGACGTGGATGAGCTGCATCTGGTGGTGCTGGGTCATCAGGGGCATGAGGTGGACCTGATGGCGGTCGACAAGGAGAAGATGCAGACCTGGCTCGGCTGGCTGGAGCAGGCTGGTCTCAAGAGCCGGCAGCTGCTGCCGGACGTGCTGGCGCTGCCGCTGGCGAGCGAGGGCTGGTCGGCGCTGCAGCTGGGCAAGGAGTGGCTGGTCCGCCAGGGGCCCTGTCAGGGCATCGTCGCCGATGAGCCGCTGCTGGCCATGTTGCTGGCGGCGGAGCCGGCGCCGATGACCATTCACAGCCATACCCCGCCGCCGGCCATTGCCGCGGCCAGCTGGCAGGCGGCCGATCCCGAGCTGCCCATGCTGCTGCTGGCCCGGGGCGCGCTCGCCAGTCAGGCCAACCTGCTGCAGGGGCCCTACCGGCCGCAGACCGAATACTCCCGCTACTGGCAGCAGTGGCGCAAGGTGGCGGTGGTGGCCGGGGCGCTGCTGGTGGTGGCGTTCGCCCAGCGCGGCGTGCAGCTCTATCAGCTGGCGGAGCAGGACAAGGCGCTCAAGGCGGAGATCCGGCAGGTCTACACCCGGATCTTCCCGGGGGAGAGCCGCATCGTCAACGTGCGCAGCCAGATGACCCAGCACCTCCAGCAACTGGGGCAGACGCCGCAGGACGGGGTGTTGATGGTGCTGACCGAGCTGGCGCCCACCTTTGCCGAAGTGCCCGACCTCAAGCCCGAGGTGCTGCGTTTCGACGCGGCGCGCGGCGAGCTCAGGTTGCAGGTGACGGCTCCCGGCTTTGCCGAGATCGAGCGTTTTCGCGAGCTGGCCGGCAAGCGCTTCGACGTGCAGCAGGGGGAGGTGCGCAGCACCGAAGGCAAGGTTGAAGGGGCACTGGTGCTGAAGGGTAAATCATCATGATGGACAAACTACAAGGCTGGTGGCGCGGCATCAGCGCCCGCGAGCAGCGGCTGGTGGCGGTGGGCGGCAGCGTGCTGTTGATCGGCTTCTGCTACTGGGTCATCTGGCAGCCCATCGGCAATCGCATCGACGAGCGCGAGCGGCAGGTATTGAGCCAGCAGCAGACCCTCGCCTGGCTGAAAGAGAAGGGTGAAGAGGTGCTGGCGCTGCAGGGTGGCCAGGGCCGCCAGCTCGATACCAGCGGCACCCTGGAAGGGGTGGTCAACCGCACCGCCTTCAACCAGAAGATCAAGATTGCCCGGCTGCAGCCCCAGGGTCAGGAGTTGCAGGTGTGGATCGACACGGTGGCGTTCGATGATCTGCTGATCTGGCTGGCGACCCTGGCGGATCGCCATGGCGTGCAGGTGCAGGTGATCGAGGTGGCCCGCGAGAATCTGGCGCCCGGCCTGGTCAAGGTACGCCGCTTGCAGCTGAGCCGTCCCCAATGAAACAACGCGTCCCGAGCAGGGCTATATGCCTGAGCGGGCGTTTGCAGTCGAGTCGTTTTCTATGAAGCAAAGAGTGCTGATTGCCGTGCTGTTTCTGGCGGCCTATCTGGTTTTCCTGCTGGCCAAGCTGCCGGCGTCCCTGGTGGTGCGCTATCTGCCGTTGCCGCCCCTGGTACAGCTGGAAGGGGTGAGCGGCACCCTCTGGAGCGGCCAGGTTGCCCGCCTGCAATACGCCAGCGAGTCGCTGACCCAGCTGCGCTGGGAGCTCAACGGCTGGTCGCTGCTGCGCTTTGCCCCTGAGGTGTCCCTGCGCTTTGGCGAGCGCAGCGGCCTCAACGGGCAGGGGGTGGTGGGTTGGAGCGGCGCCGCCTTTGGCCGCGACATCACCCTCAACGTGCCGGCCCCCTGGCTGCTGGCGCGTGTGCCGATGCAACTGCCCGTGCCGGTGACGGTGGCTGGCCAGCTGCAGCTCAAGCTCGATCAGGTAGCCCAGGGCAACCCCTGGTGCGACAACCTCTACGGCAACCTCTACTGGTACGGGGCCGATGCCGATACCCCGGCCGGCAAGCTGGTGCTGGGGGATCCCGAGATCAAGCTGACCTGCATCGACTCCCGGCTGGTGGCCGAGCTCAAGCAGGGCTCGGAGGCGGTGCAGGTGCAGGGCAAGCTGGAGCTGCAGGCCAATCGCCAGTACCTGTTCCAGGGCACCCTCAAACCCGGGCCCGAGCTGCCGGAGCAGATGAAGCAGGGGCTGCCCTTCCTCGGCCAGCCCGATGGTCAGGGGCGCTTCCCGCTGCGCTACCAGGGCCGCATCTGACGACCTTGCTGTCTGAGCTGGCAAGCATCAACACCACCCCGCCCCGGCGGGGTGGTGTTGTTATGGGGGCGTGCCGGCCGGCGCCGTGATGAGGTGATTGAGGAAGAAGCTGAACAGCTCGGCCCGCGAGCGCAGGTGCAGCTTGGCGTAGAGGTGCTTGCGGTGATTCTTCACCGTGCCGCTGCCGATGCCGAGCTCCGCGGCAATCGCCTCGGTGTCGAGCCCCTGCAACAGCAATCCCGCCACCTGACGCTCGCGGCGAGTGAGGCTTGCGCCCCCCACGCTGGCGATGGCCTGCTCCACCGTCGCTTTGAGATCGGCGCCACCCGGTAGCATCGGGCTCTGGGCCAGCAGGGTGGCTCCCTCCCGCCAGTGCTGGCGGCACAGCGAATGGATCAGCGGAAACAGCGCCTCCAGCCGGGCCAGCTCGTCACGGCTGAGGCTGCTGCGCTTGTCGAGGCGGCCCAGAAACAGCATCAGGGTGAAGCCGCCGCGCACCGGCAGGATCAATCCAACCTCCTCCTGCCAGCCAGTGGCCTGATAGAAGTGGTGGCGATACTCGGGGTCGAGCCGCCCCCGCGACACCTGCGCCAGCGTCCAGACCCCGGCCTCCAGACCCTGTTCCAGCGCCTGCATAAAGGGATCCTGACTGAAGTGGCGGGTGAGGTAGCGATCGAACAGCAGCGCCCGCTGGTGGTGCAGGTTGTCATAGAGGTAAACGGGGCGCGACCCCACCCCGAGCAGCAGGGCGCAGTCGAACGCCACCTGCTGCTGGATGAGTCGCACCAGCGCCGCCGGAAAGGCGCTGCCGTGCAGGGCATCGACGACTTCGGTCATGCTGCGGGTCATGGCATCTGTGGCAAGAGTCTGGATCATGGGCGCTGGTTCATGGTGATGGCTTCCGGATGGCGGGCTGGCTCCCCGCAATGGTCACATGATGCCCGGATGCTAGCACGATAGTGGCAAAACTGTCCCCTGGGGGACATATTCGGCGCAGGCCGGAGCGGCGAGGATGTGGCCTTTTCCCCTTGCTGTTGGAGCATCCATGATCAACCCCCACCTGCTCGATGAGCTGACCAAACGCGGCCTGGTGGCCCAGAATTCCGACCCGGTGGCGCTCGCCTCTCACCTCGCTACCCCGCGCACCGTCTACTGCGGGTTCGATCCCACCGCCGGCAGCCTGCACATCGGCCATCTGGTGCCATTGTTGATGCTGCGCCGCTTCCAGCTGGCGGGCCACACCCCGGTGGCGCTGGTGGGCGGTGCCACCGGTCTTATCGGCGATCCCAGCTTCAAGGCGACCGAGCGCAACCTCAACAGCGCCGAGACGGTGCAGGGTTGGGTGGCCAGCCTGTCGGCCCAGATAAAAGCGCTGCTGTCGACGAGCGAAGGGCTGGCGGCGCCGCAACTGGTCAACAACGCCGACTGGATGGGGCAGATGTCCGCCCTCGATTTTCTGCGGGATATCGGCAAGCACTTCTCGGTCAATGCCATGCTGGCCCGCGAATCAGTGCGCCAGCGGCTGGCTCGCCCGGATCAGGGTATCTCCTTCACCGAGTTCTCCTACGCCCTGCTGCAATCCCAGGACTTCGCGGTGCTCAACCAGCGGCTCGGCTGCACCCTGCAGATTGGCGGCAACGACCAGTGGGGCAACATCACCAGCGGCATGGATCTCACCCGCCGCCTCAATCAGGCCCAGGTCTATGGCATGACGCTGCCGCTCATCACCAAGGCGGACGGCACCAAATTCGGCAAGACCGAGGGTGGTGCGGTTTGGCTCGATCCGGCGCTCACCTCCCCTTACGCCTTCTACCAGTTCTGGCTCGGCACGGCGGACGAGGATGTCTACCGCTTCCTGCGCTACTACAGCTTTATGCCGCTGGCCGAGATTGAGGCACTGGAGGCGGAGGATGCCACGCGGCAAGGACGCAAACTGGCCCAGCAGGTGCTGGCCGACGAGCTGACCGAACTGGTGCATGGCAAGGGAGCGCTGGTGGCGGCGCAGCGCATCAGCGAACTGCTGTTCAGTGGCGAGGTGGCCCGCCTTGGCGAGAGCGATCTGGCCCAGCTGGCGCAGGATGGCATGCCGGGTTGGCGTATCGAGGGGGAAACCGATCTGGTGGCCCTGCTGGTAGAGAGCGGTCTGGCGACTTCGAAGCGGATCGCCCGCGAGCTGCTGGCGGCAGGCGCCATCAGCCTCAACGGCGAGATCCGCCGGGATGAGCCACTGACGGCGGCTGACCGGCTGTTCGGCCGCTACCTGCTGCTGCGCCGGGGAAAGAAACAGTACCGGCTGGTGACGTGGCAGGGGTGAGCGACCCGGGATCGACAAGGGCTGCCTGGGCAGCCCTTTTGTTTATCCGTCAGTTCGGAGAGCCTTGTAGCCCTGTTGGCTTACACGGCCAGCGGCAGCAACTCGGCGTCATCGTGGAAGGGATGGGGGAGGCGGTGTCTGGTTGCCCAGATGCTCCCCTGCATTTCGGCTTACCCGGCCAGCGGCAATAGCTCGGCGTAATCGCGGATCGCCGGGAAGGCGGTGATGTGCTGCTCGGGCTGGCAACTGTCCGGGTTCTGGATGGCGAGCTGATAGCCGATGCCGTAGTCGGCGGCGGCACGCAGGATCCGCTCGCTGTCATCCACGAACAGGGTGCGGGCCGGGTCGAACGCCAGCCGCTCGGCCAGTGCCTGCCAGCAGTGCTGGCTCTCTTTCGACCAGCCCAGCTCGTGGGTGCTCACCATCAGATCGAGGTGGCCGGCCAGCCCCAGCTGCGCATCCTTCACCGACAGGCTGGCGGGGTGGGCATTGGTAAAGAGCACCAGCTGCTTGCCCGCCGCCCGCAGCGCGGCCAGGAAGGGGATGACGTGGGGTCGCCACTGGATCTTGGCCAGGATCTCCTGCTTGAGGGCGCGGATGTCGAGCCCCAGCGTCTCGCTCCAGTAATCCACGCAGTACCAGTTGAGGGTGCCGCTGACGGCCTGGTAGTGCGCCTCGATCTGCACTCTGGCCTCGGCCAGCGGCAGGCCGAGTCGCTCGGCATAGCGCTCGGGCACCAGCTGCTGCCAGAGGTGGTTGTCAAAATGCAGATCGATCAGGGTGCCATCCATATCGAGCAGGACAGTGTCTATCTGGTGCCAGGGCAGTGGGGTCGGCATGGGGCCTCGGTGGTCGGGTCGAAACGGGCGGGCATTATAACGGATTTTTCCCGCCGCTTTCCCACCCTTGCCCCGTGGTGTTCGGGAGGGGAGTCGTTTACTCTTGAAACACGATTTTTTAACGAGCAGCCAGCCCGATGAGTGACCTCCACCAACGCAAACCCGTCCACCTCAGCGTCGACACCATGGCGCACGACAAGAGCAAGCCGGAGATCCTCAAGGCCGAGATCGTGGCCGAGAGCCGGCTGTTCAAGGTGGAGTCGCTCCACCTCAAGTTTTCCAACGGCGAGGAGCGGGTCTACGAGCGGATGCGCGGCGGCAACCGGGGCGCTGTCATGGTGGTGCCGCTGTTCGATGCCCATACCCTGTTGCTGGTGCGCGAGTACGCAGCGGGCACCCACTCCTACGAGCTGGGCTTTCCCAAGGGGCTGATCGACCCGGGTGAAGATGCCTTCGAGGCGGGCAACCGGGAACTGATGGAGGAGGCGGGCTTCGGCGCCAACAGCCTGACCCTGCTCAAGCAGGTGTCGCTGGCGCCGGGCTACTTCTCCAGCCGGATGGACATCTTGCTGGCGCGGGATCTCTTCCCCGAGCAGCGGGTGGGGGACGAGCCCGAGCCCCTCGAGGTGATCCCCTGGCCGCTGAACCGGATCGACGAATTGCTGGCGCGACCCGACTTCACCGAGTCGCGCAGCATCAGTGCGCTGCTGCTGGCCCAACGCTGGCTGGCGGAGCAGGCAGAGTAGCCCGCAGACGGGCAGTTTGAATACAGAGGATAACAAGATGCAGGAGTTGTTGGCCTGGGTGCCGGGGGTCAAGGAGATCGCGCGCGAAGCGGGCAGGATCCTTCACGAAATCTATCACGGCGGTCAGTTCGAGCGTCAGCTGAAGGAGGATGCGACCCCGGTCACCAGTGCTGATCTTGCTGCCGATGCCTACCTCAAACAGGCGCTGTCGGCGCTCACTCCCCACGTTCCCGTGCTGACCGAAGAGGCGGCCGACATCCCCTTCAGCCAGCGCGCCAACTGGCGTCAGTACTGGCTGGTGGATCCCCTCGACGGCACCGGCGAGTTCATCGCCGGCAGCGGCGACTTCGCCACCCTGATCGCCCTGGTGCAGGACAATGTGCCGGTGCTTGGTGTCATCTATGCCCCCGAGTCGAACGTCCTCTACTGGGCGGTGCGCGGTCATGGCGCCTTCAAGGAGGCGAACGGCGAGGTGCATCCCATCAGCGCCATGCACCACGAGCACGATCAGCCCGATTCGCTGGTGGTGGCCATCAGCCGCCGCCAGAAGCTGGAGAACCTGACCCGCCGTCTCAACCCGGCCATCAACTACGAGCTGATCCCGCTCGGCTCCAGCTCGCTCAAGTCCTGTCTGGTGGCGGAAGGGGCGGCCGACTGCTACGTGCGGCTCGGCCCCACCGGCGAGTGGGACACCGCCGCCGCCCAGTGCATCGTCGAGGCGGCCGGTGGTCGCATCCTCAGCCTGGCGCTGCAGCCGCTGCGCTACAACGAGACGGAGTCGCTGGAGAACCCGGACTTCATCGTGATGGGGGATCCGGATCTCGCCTGGGGCAGCATTCTGGCTCACTGAGCGGGTGAACAGGTCATCATTGACGGCAATCAGGCGGCCCCATGGCCGCCTGATTGCTTGGTGTGATCCGCTGGTTTCATCGGGAATGAACAGAAATATCCGCTGGCAAAGCGCGGGAATGACAGTGAATCATCACAAGAGAAGGCGGCGGAATGGCACGATTTTTCAGGTAATTCTGCAAACGATCATTTGGCCAAAATAAAAAATTGACCACGAATGAAAATTTGGTTTTAAATTTCGTTAATTTGACTGAATTTAGTTTTACTCATTTATGTGATCTCGATTCCATTCCCAATCTCACTGGCTGAAGCCCGTAATGGTAGTGATATGTTTCAGGGGGGATTTTTGAGAATTAAATCCCGATAAACCACAATGAACTCAGATTAAAACACTAACAAAAAGTGAATTAGTAATGAGTTTATCTGTAGACGTCACAGGGGAGCTGTCCGGTTCCCGCTCCACCACCGTCAGCGCCACCCCCTGGCGCCGCCACGACACCCACTGGGTCATCAGCCTGTTTGGCACCGCCGTCGGTGCCGGCATCCTGTTCCTGCCCATCAACCTGGGTCTGGGCGGGATCTGGCCCCTCATCATCGTCTCCGTGCTGGCCGGCCCCATGACCTTCCTGGCCCACCGCGGGCTGGCGCGCTTCGTGCTTTCCTCTTCGCGCCCCCACGCCGACTTCACCGAGGTGGCCCAGGAGCACTTCGGCAAGATGGCCGGCCGCCTCATCTCGGCGCTCTACTTCCTCTCCATCTTCCCGATCCTGCTCATCTACGGGGTCGGGCTGACCAACACGGTGGAGAGCTTCATGATCAACCAGCTCGGCATGGATGCCCCGAACCGGGTGATGCTTTCCGGTCTGCTGGTGTTCGCCATGATCGCCGTGATGCTGGCCGGCGAGAAGGCGATGCTGCGCGCCTTTGCCGTCATGGTCTATCCGCTGGCGGCCATCCTGGCGGCGCTCTCCTGCTACCTGATCCCCCAGTGGCAGTGGCCGCAGCTGGGCAGCCTGGAGGGCGGCAGCTTCCTCAACACTGTCTGGCTGGCGCTGCCGGTCACCGTGTTCGCCTTCAGCCACGCCGCCGCCATCTCCGGCTTTGCCAACGTGCAGCGCCGGGAGTACGGCGAGCAGGCGGAAGCCAAGAGCAGCCTGATCCTGCGCAACACCACCGTCATGCTGGTGGGCTTCGTGCTGTTCTTCGTCTTCTCCTGCGTGCTGAGCCTCTCGCCGGCCCAGCTGGCCGAGGCCAAGGCCCAGAACGTCTCGGTGCTCTCCTATCTCGCCAACATCACCGACAACCCGGTGATCGTGACCCTGGGGCCGCTCATCGCCTTCATCGCCATCAGCTCCTCCTTCCTCGGCCACTTCCTCGGTGCCCGCGAGAGCCTGAAAAGCCTGATCGCCAAGCCCACCGGTCTGTCGCTGGCCAAGGCAGACCGGCTCGGCATCGTCCTGATGTTCTTCTCCATCTGGGGCGCCGCCATCATCAACCCGGGGATCCTGGGGCTGATGGAGACCCTCTCCGGCCCGGTGATCGCCATGATCCTGTTCATCATGCCGGTGGTGGCCATCTACAAGGTGGAGGCGCTGGCCCGCTTCCGCCACCGCTGGGCCAACGGCTTCATCCTGCTGACCGGCACGCTGGCGGTGTCGGCGCTGATCTTCAGCCTGCTGAAGTAACGGCGCGCAACCAGCCGCAAAAGAGAGAGGCGACCCCAGGGTCGCCTCTCTTGTATCGGTCAGGTGGTGGCCTCAGCCGAGCTTGGCACCGTTCTCCACCGCCTGCTCGGGGATGGCGATCACCACGGCGCCGTCCGGCCGGTAGAAGCCGGTCAGCAGAAACTCCGACTGGATCGGGCCTATCTGTTTGGGGGGGAAGTTCACCACGGCGACGATCTGGCGACCCACCAGCGTCTCCGGTTGGTAGAGGTCGGTGATCTGGGCGCTGCTCTTGCGCACCCCGAGCTCGGGGCCGAAATCCGCCCACACCTTGTAGGCCGGACGGCGCGCCTCGGGAAAGGGCTCGACCCGCACCAGGGTACCCACCCTGAGCTCCACCATCTCGAAATCCTGCCAGCTTATGGTCTGCATCTTGGCTCCTCGTTGCCCATACCTTGCATGAGCCTCAGCATGCCTCGAAACCACCTGCGCCGTCTTCGGCAAACGGCCGCCCGGTTACGGCAAGCGGCCGTTTTGTTGGCGCCAGAGGGAAGGGGTCAGTCCGGTTTCGGCCAGGAAGCGCTCGGCGAAGGCCCCCTGATTCTGGTAACCGCAGCGGCTGGCTATTTCGCCGACGGGCAGAGCGGTGTGGGCGAGCAGGGTACGCGCCAGCGCCATGCGTCGCGCCCGGATGTAGTGGGAGACGCTCATCCCCACCTGCTGCTGGAAGGCGTGCTTGAACTGGCTCTGGCCGAGACAGGCGATGGCGGCTAGCTGCTCGTTGCTGAGGGGCCCGGCGAGATGCGCCTCGATATGGCGCTGCACCTTGCCGATGCGCGGAGCGAGGCGGGCACGGCCGCGCGAGCCTGCCTGCTGCGCCTCTGCCAGCAGACCCAGCCACACCTGCTCCATGCCGGCCACGTGGCGTCCCTCGACCACCATGCGGTGCAGGAAGGCGAGGTAGTGGCGCTGGGCCTGGTCCAGCTCGATGAAGGGGCGCTCGCCCAGCTCGCCGGGCAGCCAGTGACTCTCCTGCACCAGAAACGAGAGCGCCGGATCGGCGGCATAGTCGTGCCGCTCACCGGGGGCGATGATGCAGGCAAAACCGGGCGCGAGCCGCCGCCCCTGGCCCTGCACCTCGATCTCGATGGGACCGTCGAGGGGGATCACCAGCTGGGCATGGTCGTGGCTGTGGCTGCAGATGTCACTCTGGTAGCGACGCAGGCTGAAAGGGGCGGATAGCGATGACGCGGCCTGGGGCCGCGTCATCGAAGGGGGTTTGCTGTTTGGCATCTGCTGCAGGATTACTCGGCGTCGAAATCTTCGATCTCTTTGCCCAGCGCTTCCATGATGGCACGCGCCTCGGCAGGGACGCTGTCCGGATGATCCTTGCGCAGATCGTCGTCGCAGGGCAGCGGCTGACCGGTGAAGGCGTGCAGGAAGGCTTCGCAGAGCAGCTCGCTGTTGGTCGCATGACGCAGGTTGTTCACCTGGCGACGGGTGCGTTCATCGGTCAACACCTTCAGCACCTTGAGCGGGATCGAGACGGTAATCTTCTTGACCTGTTCGCTCTTCTTACCGTGTTCCGCGTAGGGGCTGACGTAGTCGCCGTTCCACTCTGTACCCATGATCCACCTGTTCTCATTTAGCCGTGAGCGCGGATTTTAACCCTTAAGGAATTTAATGGCAATCCAACAGCAAAGCCATTTAGACGTCTGGAAGTGTTGACGGCCTTTTTAAGCTGGCGTAGTGTGGTTCACCATGAGCCCGCAATGGCGGGATGGCGCGTGGCAGAAACAGCATGCCAGCGTGTGAAGAGACATCAAGGAGAGTGACATGACCCACAAGGCCACCCAAGCAGTACGCACCGGGATTGAGACTGACCAGCAACACGGTGCCGTGGTGCCGCCCATCTACCTCTCCAGCAACTACACCTTTGCCGACTTTGGCGAGCCCCGTCAATACGATTATGCCCGCTCCGGCAACCCGACCCGCACCAATCTGGCGGACGCCCTGGCGGCACTGGAAGGGGGCGCCGGCGCCGTGGTGACCGGCACCGGCATGGGGGCCGTCCATCTGGTCACAACCGCCCTGCTCAAGGCGGGGGATCTGCTGATCGCCCCCCACGACTGCTACGGCGGAACCTGGCGCCTGTTCGAGTACCTGGCGGCCAAGGGCCACTACCGGGTGCAGTTCGTCGATCAGGGGGATGCGGCGGCACTGGCCGAAGCGCTGGCCCAGCAGCCCGCGCTGGTGTGGGTCGAGACCCCCTCCAACCCGCTGCTGCGGGTGGTGGACATCGCCGCCATCGCCGAGGCGTCCCACGCGGCGGGCGCCAAGGTGGCGGTGGACAACACCTTCCTCTCGCCGCTGCTGCAACAGCCGCTGGCGCTGGGGGCCGATCTGGTGGTGCACTCCACCACCAAGTACATCAACGGCCACTCCGACGTGGTGGGCGGGGTGGCGATCGCGAAGGAACCCGAGCTGGCCGACTCCCTGGTGTGGTGGGCCAACTGTCTGGGGCTCACTTCCGGGGCGTTTGACTCCTACCTCACCCTGCGCGGCCTGCGCACCCTGGCTCCCAGGTTGCGCGCCCATCAGGAGAACACCGACCGCATCCTCGCCTTTCTGCAGCAGCAACCGCTGGTCAAACGCATCTATCACCCCAGCCTGCCGAGCCATCCGGGCCACGATATTGCGCGCCGTCAACAGTCCGGCTTCGGCGCCATGCTAAGTTTTGAGCTCGATTGCAGCGAGGCGGGCATTCGCGCCTTCCTGGCGGCCCTTACCCTCTTCTCGGTGGCCGAATCCCTCGGCGGGGTAGAGAGTCTGGTGGCCCATCCGGCCAGCATGACCCACAGGGCCATGACCCCGGCCGCCCAGCAGGCGGCAGGCATCAGCAGCCAGCTGCTGCGCCTGTCGGTCGGTATCGAGCACGGTGAGGATCTGGTGGCCGATCTGGCCGCGGCGTTTGCACAGGCACAGCAGGTGGCGAAGTAATGGAACAGCAGCTGCACAGGCACAGCAGGTGGCGAAGTAATGGAACAGCAGCAACAAGGAGAGATCGCGGTGGCAACAGAAGCAGGCTTGAAGCGACGTCACGTCCACAAATTCGGTGGCAGCAGTCTGGCGGATCCGGTCTGTTATCGCCGGGTCGCCAGCATTCTCGAACAACAAGCCGAGCAGCAGGGGGGCGGGCGAGAGCTGGTGGTGGTCTCCGCCGCCGGCAAGACCACCAACCGGCTGATCCAGCTGGTGGAACTGGCCGAGGCCGGGGATGAAGCCGCCGGTGAGGCCATCTCGGCCCTGCAGGCCTATCAGCAGAGCCTGATCGACGGCCTGCTGGAAGGGGAGCTTCACCTCGAGCTGAGCCAGCAGCTGGCCGATGACATGCAACTGATCGCCAAGACCCTGGAGGGGCAGTTTGACCGCTTCGAGCGCAACGGCCTGCTCGCCTTTGGCGAGGTGTGGTCGGCGCGCCTGTTGGCGGCCCTGCTCACCAGTCGCGGCGACAAGGCCATCTGGCTCGATGCCCGCAGCTTCCTGCGCGCCGAGGATGGCGCTCTGGTCAAGGTGGATACCGCGCTGTCCAGCGAACTGCTCAAGGCGCGACTGGCGGAACACGCCGGGCGCATCGTGGTGACCGGCTTTATCGCCGCCGACATGGAGGGTCGCTCCCTGCTGCTCGGTCGCAACGGCTCCGACTACAGCGCCAGTCTGTTGGCCCTGCTGGCGGACGGCGAATCCACCACCATCTGGAGCGACGTGGCCGGGGTCTACAGCGCCGACCCGCGCCGGGTCAAGGAAGCTCGCCTGCTGGAGCGCCTGAGCCTCGCCGAAGCCAACGAGCTGGCCCGCCTCGGCTCCTCGGTGCTGCACTCGCGCACCCTGCAACCGGTGGCCGACAGCCGCCAGCGCCTCACCCTGCGCTGCAGCTACAACCCGGACGAGGGCTGCACCCACATTCTGCGCCGTGCCCCGCGCTCCGGCGGCGCCCGCATCGTCTCCTCGGTAGATCAAATTGCGCTCATCGAGTTGAAAGTACTGCCGCAGACCAACTACGAGCAAACTGTGGCCACCATCGAGGCTTATCTCGCTCGCCATCGCCTCAACCCGCTTACCCTGCAGCGCCAGCCGGATCGCAGGATCCTGCGCCTCGCCTACACCCTCGAGGTGGCGCAGGGGGCGTTCGAGCTGCTGCGCGACTTCCAGCTGCAGGGCAGCTTCACCGGTCTTATCCAGCGCGAAGGCTACAGCCTGGTGGCGCTGGTGGGGGCCGGCGTCACCGACAACGCCGAGCAGTGTCATCGCTTCTACCAGCTGCTGGCGGATCAGCCGCTGGAGTTCGTGCAGGTGGCCAAAGACGGCCTGAGCCTGGTGGCCGTGCTGCGCCAGGTGGTGCTGGAGCCACTGCTGATCGCCCTGCACAGCGCCCTGTTCAGCCGCCCGAACCGGGTCGGTCTGGTGGTGTTCGGCAAGGGCAACATCGGCGGTCACTGGCTGAATCTCTACGCTCGCGAGAAGGCGCGGCTCGAGCATGAACTGAACCTGGCGCTCACCCTCTACGGGGTGTTCAGCTCGGAAGGGGGACTGCTCGATGAAGAGGGACTGGATCCGCTCAAGGTACAGGACAACTTCAATCCCAAGCCGCTGATCTGGCCCGAACTGCTGGCCCAGCTGGAGCAGCACGGCTTCGATACCCTGATTGCGCTGGACATGACCGCCAGCGAGACAGTGAGCCGCTACTACCCGGACTTTGCCCAGCTCGGCATTCATATCATCGCCGCCAACAAGTTTGCCGGTGCCGCCGACAGCGAGTTCTACCAGCGCATCAAGCAGACCTGCCGCGACCATCAGGTGCAATGGCGCTACAACGCCACTGTCGGTGCCGGGCTGCCGATCCAGTCCAGCATCCAGATGCTGCGCCAGAGCGGTGACCGCATTCAGGGGGTCTCCGGCATCTTCTCCGGCACCCTCTCCTGGCTGTTCCAGCAGTATGACGGCAGCCGCCCCTTCTCCGAACTGGTGGACGAGGCGTGGCAGCACGGCCTGACCGAGCCGGATCCCCGCGAGGATCTCTCCGGCCAGGATGTGCGCCGCAAGCTGCTCATTCTGGCGCGGGAGGCGGGCTTCGAGCTCGACTCCGCCGATATCGAGCTGGAGAACCTGGTGCCTGTCTCCCTGCGCAAGGTGAGCACGGATCAGTTCATGGACAGGCTCAAGGAGTTGGATGACCCGATCCAGACCGCTTTCGAGGGGGCGCGCCGGGTTGGCAAGGTGCTGCGTTACGTCGCTCGCTTCGAGCACGACGGCAAGGCGCGAGTGGGGCTGGAAGCGCTGGAGCCCCACCACCCGTTTGCCAACCTGCTGCCGTGCGACAACATCTTCGCCATCGAGAGCGACAGCTATCGCACCAACCCGCTGGTGATTCAGGGGCCGGGCGCCGGCCGGGAAGTGACGGCCGCCGCCATCCAGTACGACCTCTGGCAGATCTGTGCCAGCCTGTAACAGCGGACAAGTCGTTCAGTCAAAGAGGCGCCAGTGGCGCCTCTTTTTATTGTTTAGCTGCAGGTTTTTAGGTCTACGGGCTGATTTCCCTATCCCGTAAGCTGCCCGTTTTTTAGCTTCTTCAACAGGTTGCAGGCAAGAGTCAGGTAATAACCGGACTTGTACATGTAGCATGAACGGGCATTGCTTCCGCACAGACTGGTCAAGAGCGGGCACGGTATTGGTTCCCCCTCTTATTCGCTGAGGCGAGTACGCTTGTCCAGGTCGCGAGACAGGATGTCGAGCGAGTGGCGCCGGGCCATGGATGGCCCGTCGGCGCGTGCCGTCGGACATGCGGGTGAGCCGAAGGTACCCGAGGTAGTCGGGCGAAGAAGCGGGGGAGAAGACCTTCGGTGACTTTGGGTCTTTCCAAAGTCACTCGCCCCAGCCCGAAGGGCGGGCGAAATCCCTTTGAGACCAGCAGGCTTGCATCCACCATCCTCTAAAGCTGTAAAGCGGGCGATTGCGCCTGATAGTTAATCGACCCTGCGATTCCATGGCAACGCCTAACGACCAAGGATTCTCCAGCAACGCGGCTCTAGTGGGCCCTGTAGATATGACAAAGGGCGCCGAGGCGCCCTTTGTCATTGAGGGGAGCTTGATAGCCCCGATTATCAACCCGTGTTACGCATACCGGCTGCGATACCGGCGATGGTGACCATCAGCGCCTGATCCAGCTCGGGATGCAGGGTCTCGGCATGGTTGCGCGAGCGGCCCAGCAGCTCGACCTGCAGCACGTTGAGCGGGTCTGTGTAGGGGTTGCGCAGCTTGATGGACTCCTTGATCCAGGGCTGGTCGTCGAGCAAGTCGCCCTGCGGACGCAGCTCCAGCACCACCTGGATGGAGTCGGCAAGCTCCTGACGCAGCTGTTTGCCGAGGCCCCACAGCTCTTTGGGCACCAGCCGGGTGTCGTAGTACTCGGCCAGCCAGACGTCAGCCTTGAGGAACACCATCTCCAGCATTTCGAGGCGGGTGCGGAAGAAGGGCCACTGGCGGCTCATTTCTTCCAGTACGCCCTTCTGGCCGTCCGCGATGGCTTGCTGCAGCCCCTTGTGGGCACCAAGCCAGGCCGGCAGCATCAGCCGGTTCTGGGTCCAGGCGAAGATCCAGGGGATGGCGCGCAGGCTCTCGACGCCGCCGTTGGGTTTGCGCTTGGAGGGGCGCGAACCGAGCGGCAGCTTGCCGAGCTCCATCTCCGGGGTGGCAGCACGGAAGTAGGGCACGAAGTCCGGATGACCGCGCACGATACTGCGGTAGTGATCGCAGGAGACAGAGGCCAGCTGCTCCATCACGGCGCGCCAGCACTCCTTGGGCTTGGGTGGCGGCAGCAGGTTCCCCTCCAGCACGGCGCTGGTGTAGAGGTTGAGGCTCTGGATGGCCACCTTGGGCAGGCCGAACTTGAAGCGGATCATCTCGCCCTGTTCGGTCACCCGCAGGCCACCACGCAGGGATCCCGGCGGTTGCGACAGGATGGCCTGATGGGCAGGCGCACCACCACGGCCGACGGTACCGCCACGGCCATGGAACAGGGTCAGGCGCAGGTTGTTGGCCTCGGCCAGCGCCACCAGGGATTCCATGGCGGCGTACTGGGCCCAGCCGGCGGCCATCATGCCGGCGTCCTTGGCGGAGTCGGAGTAGCCGATCATCACGTACTGACGGCCCTGGATGTAGCCGCGATACCAGTCCACCGACAGCAGGCGCTCCATCACGGCGGTGCCCGCCATCAGGTCTTCCTGGGTCTCGAACAGCGGGGCGACCGGCATGCGGAACTTGCAGCCGGCCTCTTTGAGCAACAGCTGCACCGCCAGCACGTCGGACGGTGCGCCAGCCATGGAGATGATGTAGATGCCGAACGCATCGGGATCGTGCTGGGCGATGACCTTGCAGGTATCCAGGGTCTCGCGGGTCTCGTCGCTCGGCTCCCAGTCGGTCGGGATGAGCGGGCGGCGGGAGTTGAGTTCGTTGAGCAGGAAGGCCTGCTTGTCGTCCTCGCTCCACTCGGCGTAGTCACCCATACCGAGGTAGCGGGTCAGCTCGGAGAAGACCTGGCCGTGGCGCTCGCCATCCTGGCGGATGTCCAGCTTGACCAGATGGATGCCGAAGCAGGCCAGCTTGCGCAGCACGTCCAGCAGCATGCCGTCGGCGATGTTGCCCATGCCGCAGGCGTGCAGGGAGTGGTAGCAGAGCTCCAGCGGCTCGCGCAGCTGGGCGGTGGTCTTGACCAGATCCCGGCTCTCGCTCGCCTGGCCCTGCACCTTGGCGGTGAGGAACTCCTGGGTTTCGCGCAGCTGTTCGCGCAGCTCGCGCACCAGCGCGCGGTAGGGCTCGGGGTGATCACCGACCCGCTCGCGCACGGCGTCGGTGCAGTCGGACATGGAGAGCTCGGAGGTGAGCTCCTTGATGTCCTTGTAGAACAGGCTCACCGCCATCCAGCGGCCCAGCTCCAGCACTTCGGCGGTTACCTTGGCGGTGACAAAGGGGTTGCCGTCGCGGTCACCGCCCATCCAGGAGGTGAACTTGACCGGCGCGGCATCCAGCGGCAGCCGCACACCCAGGTGGTGTTGCAGCCGCTCGTCCAGATTGCGCATGAATTCGGGGATGGCCGGCCACAGGCTGTTTTCCACCACGGCGAAGCCCCACTTGGCCTCGTCCACCGGGGTCGGGCGCTGTTCGCGGATCTCGTTGGTGTGCCAGGCCTGGTTGACCAGCTGTTCGATGCGATTGAGGATCTTGTCCCGCTCGCGGGGCAGCAGATCGGAGAGCTCCAGCGCCTCGAGGCAGTCGTTGAGCTGCACGTGCTTGTGGATCAGGGTGCGACGGGTCACCTCGGTGGGGTGAGCGGTCAGCACCAGATCGATGTCCAGCTCGCGCACGGCCTGGATGATGGCTTCCTGCGACAGGTTGGAGGCTTTCAGCTTGTCGAACATCTGCTCCAGCGGATCCGGGGTGCAGACCTGCTCTTCGCAGCGACGGGAGATGGTGTGGAACTGTTCGGCCACGTTGGCCAGGTTGAGAAACTGGCTGAAGGCGCGGGCCACCGGCAGCAGCTCGTCATCACTCAGGTTGCGCAGGGTATCGAGCAGACGTTCCCGGTCTGTCTCATTGCCTTTGCGGGAGGATTTGGCCAACTGGCGAATGGTTTCGATCTTGTCGAGGAAGGCCTGTCCCTGATGATCCTTGATGGACTTGCCCAGCAGTTGACCCAGCATGCCTACGTTGGCGCGTAGTGCGGCGTACTTTTCGTTCATTCCACATCCTTATCTTGTTGGTGCCTGACACCCATCCGGGGTGAGAGACGACCTCACTTATTGTTGTGCGATTACAACATATGCTCCGTCATCTTAGGGTGACAATCTACCCAGATTGTCTGCGCAAGGTCAAATAACAGGCCGATTCAGAACATGTATTTCCATCACCTGTCCCGAGGTGCGATGTCATGTAACTTACTTACATTCCCGTCAATTCAGAGACAGAAACGGCGGATCAGGTGCTGCAATACGCGGGTGGTCGGTTTGACGAACGACAGATCCAGATATTCGTCCGGCTGGTGGGCTTGGGCGATGTGGCCGGGGCCCAGCACTATGGTTTCACAACCGAGCTGCTGGATGAAGGGGGCCTCGGTGCAATAGTTCACGGACTCGGCGGTCCGCCCGCTTGCCCGCTCGGCCTCGCGCACCAGCTCGGAGTCGCCTTGGCAGGCATAGGCGGGGATCGGCTCGTGCAGGTGCTGCAGGTGCAGGCAGCCCGGCTGGTGAATCTCGATGGGGGAGAGCGCCTCTTTGAGCATGCCCATCAGCTCGTCGGGGCCCACCTGCGGGGTGGGGCGCATGTCGATGTGCAGTTCGCAGCAGCCGCAGATGCGGTTCGGGCTGTCGCCCCCCTGGATGTAGCCGAGGTTCAGGGTCGGCTGCGGCACGGCGAATCTGTGGTCGGCGTACTTCTCCTTCAGGCTGTGCTGCAGCTTGAGCACCTGGCCCATGGCCTGGTACATGATCTCCAGCGCGTTGACGCCGTTGGCGGGATCCGAGCTGTGACCGCTCTTGCCGGTAATGCGAATGGCTTCCGACATGTGCCCCTTGTGGGCCACCACCGGCACCAGTCCGGTCGGCTCGCCGATCACTGCGTAGTCGGGTTTCAGCTCAGCCGCGGCGGCGATGGCGCGGGCCCCCGCCATGGTGGTCTCTTCATCGGCGGTGGCCAGGATGCGCAGCGGTTTGCTGAGCGTCTTGAGGTCGATCTCCTTGAGCGCCTCGACGATAAAGGCGAAGAAGCCCTTCATGTCGATGGTACCGAGGCCATAGAGGCGGTTGCCCTCTTCGGTCACCTTGAAGGGATCCTTGCGCCAGGCGCCCTCGTCGAACGGTACAGTATCGGTGTGGCCCGCCAGCAGCAGCCCCCCTTCGCCCTGACCTATCGTCGCCACCAGATTGAACTTGCCCGGCAGATCGGGCAGGGCGGTCACCTCGCACTGAAAGCCGAGCTGACCGAACCAGTCGGCCAGCAGCCGGATCACCGCCTCATTGCTCTGATCCCAGCGGGGATCCGTGCTGCTGATGGACGGAATCGCAATAATATTCTTGTAGAGTGAAAAAAAATCCAGATTGGCCACCTGCTCCTCCTTGCTTCCCCGGAATGTTTCTGTTAGAAAATACAAATGCAAAGTGAGTGCATGAATATTCTGTAGGTTTGCCTGAATACGTGGCTCATCGACAAGGCTTCTAGTTGTAAGGGAAAGTTAATGTTCTGTCACCTGATCTATAACCGACGACACACACCCGCCTGAATTGCCCCTCCGCACTCGTGCATGGGGCATCGAACCCCCTTGTGCACCGCAGCACCATGCTGTGAATCTCGAACTCTGACTTGGAATACTCAACATGCTTAACACCGTTATCGTCGGTGCCAGTGGCTACGCGGGAGCCGAGCTGGCCGCCCTGGTCCAGAACCATCCACAACTCAAGCTGTTCGGCCTCTATGTTTCCGCCGGCAGCCAAGACGCCCACAAGCGTTTCTCTTCTCTGCATCCCCAGTGGGTCGGCGCGCTGGATCAGCCGCTGCTGCCGTTGGACGAAGATGGCATGACCCGGATCCTGACCCAGGCCGATCTGGTGCTGCTGGCCACCGCCCACGAGGTGAGCGCCACGCTTGCCCCCAAGTTCCTCGCCAAGGGGCTGCCGGTGTTCGATCTCTCCGGTGCCTTCCGGGTCAAGGATCAGAGCTTTTACGACAGCTTCTACGGCTTCACCCATGAGAGCGAGGAGTGGCTGGATCAGGCCGCCTACGGCCTGGCCGAGTGGAATGCCGAAGCGGTCAAGGCGGCCCAGCTGATTGCCGTGCCAGGTTGCTACCCGACCGCCTCCCTGTGCGCCCTCAAGCCGCTGCAGCAGGCAGGACTGATTGCCAAGGGGTGGCAGCCCATCATCAACGCCGTTTCCGGGGTCTCCGGTGCCGGTCGCAAGGCGGCCATCAACACCAGCTTCTGCGAGGTGAGCCTCAATCCCTACGGCACCTTCAATCACCGGCACCAGCCGGAGATCAGCCACCACCTCGGCAAAGAGGTGCTGTTCCAGCCCCACCTTGGCAACTATGTGCGCGGCATTCTGGCCACCATCTATGTGCAGCTGGCGGACGGCGTGACGCCGACCCAGGTGGATCAGGCCTACCTCAAGGCCTACGAGGGCAAGCCGTTGGTGCGCCTGACCGGCCAGATGCCCTCCATCCGTGGTGTCGCGGGCACACCGTACTGCGACCTCGCCTGGCAACAGCAGGGCAACATGCTGGTGGTGGTTTCTGCCATCGACAACCTGCTCAAGGGCGCCGCCTCCCAGGCCATGCAGTGCATAAATATCAAGTTTGGATTTGAACCGGCCACCGGCCTGATTTAAGGACTCAAGGAAGGATCGCAACGATGGACAAGCAGACTCTGGTAATCAAGTTGGGTGGCGCACTGATCGAAAACGACGAGGCGCTGACCGCCCTGTTCGCCACCCTCAAGACCTTTCTGGACGAGCAGCACAGACCCCTGGTGCTGGTGCACGGCGGCGGCTGCCTGGTGGATGACCTGCTCAAGGGACTGGGTCTCACCTCCACCAAGAAGAACGGTCTGCGGGTGACCCCGTTCGACCAGATCCCCTTCATCGCCGGCGCGCTGGCCGGTACCGCCAACAAGATGATGATGGCCAAGGCCATCGCCACCGACATCCCGGCGGTGGGACTCTGTCTGGCGGATGGCGGTCTCTGCCAGGTGACCCAGCTCGACCCGGCACTCGGCGCCGTGGGTGACTGCCAGCCGGGCAACCCGGCGCTGGTGGCGGGCATCCTGGGGCAGGGCTTCTTGCCGGTGGTGAGCTCCATCGGCATCACGGCCGGGGGGCAGCTGATGAACGTCAACGCGGATCAGGCGGCCACCGCCATTGCCGAGGCGCTGGGCGCCGACCTGGTGATGCTCTCCGACGTGAGCGGCATCCTGGATGGCAAGGGCAAGCTGGTGCCTCAGCTCGACAAGGTGACCGCGCTGGATCTGATGGAGAAGGGGGTGATCAGCGACGGCATGGCGGTCAAGGTGAAAGCCGCCCTGCACGCTGCCGAGACCCTGGGCAAACCGGTCTGTGTCGCCAGCTGGCGCTACCCGGATCAGCTGCTCAAGCTGCTGGCTGGCGGCGCCGTCGGCACCCAGGTCACCCTCTGATCTCCACCGGAACAAGGAATATCCGATGCAACATCTTCTGAAAGACAGCGATTTGAGCAAGGCCCAGATCGAGGCGCTGATCGCGCTGGGCAAAGCGGTCAAGGCCGATCCGAAAAAGTACGGCCAGGCGCTGGCGGGCAAGAGCGTGGTGACTCTGTTTGAGAAACCCTCCCTGCGCACCCGGGTCACCTTCGACATCGGCATCGCCAAGCTGGGCGGTCACAGCGTCTATCTGGATCAGCAGAACGGCGCGCTCGGCAAGCGCGAGTCGGTGAAGGATTTCGCCGCCAACCTGTCGCGCTGGTGTGATGCCATCGTCGCCCGGGTGTTCGATCACCAGACCCTGGTCGAGCTGGCGGAGCACGGCACAGTGCCGGTGGTGAACAGCCTGTGCAACCTCTACCACCCCTGTCAGGGGCTGGCCGACTTTATGACCATTGCCGAACACTACGACGACCTGTCGAAGGTGAAGCTGGCCTACCTCGGTGATGGCAACAACGTCAGCCACTCCCTGCTGCTGCTGGGGGCGACCCTGGGTACCGACGTGACCCTGGTCTGCCCGAAAGGCCACGGCCCGGATACCCAGATCTTCCTGCAGGCCCAGGCGCTGGCAGCCCAGTCCGGTGCGACCATCCACATCAGCGACGACGTGGCGGCCATCGAAGGGTTTGACGTGGCCTACACGGATACCTGGGTCTCCATGGGTGACAACACGCCAATGGAGCAGGTAAAAGATATCTTTATGCCTTATCAGATCAACCAGGCCCTGCTCGACCGCACCGGCATCCAGCACGTGCTGCACTGCCAGCCGGCGCACCGGGAGCTGGAGATCACCTCTCAGGTCATGGACGGGCCTGGCTCCCTCATCATGGACGAGGCAGAAAACCGGATGCATATCCAGAACGCCGTGCTGCTGACCCTGTTTGGGCACAAATAACGGCAACCGACCCCAAATAACACCCTTTTATCGAATCATCATGGAGAGAAGTAAATGAGCGGAATCAACAAGATCGTACTGGCTTACTCGGGCGGACTGGATACCTCGGCCATCATTCCCTGGCTGAAGGAAAACTATGATGCGGAGATCATCGCCTTCGTCGCCGACGTCGGTCAGGAGCGTGACGATCTGGAAGGGATCGAGCAAAAAGCCATCGCCTCCGGCGCCACCAAGTGCATCGTCAAGGATCTGCGGGAAGAGTTCGTCAAAGAGTACGTCTACCCGACCCTGAAGACCGGCGCCGTCTATGAGGGCACCTACCTGCTGGGGACCTCCATGGCCCGTCCGGTGATCGCCAAGGCGATGGTCGAGGCCGCGCTGGCGGAAGGGGCCGATGCCATCTCCCACGGTTGCACCGGCAAGGGCAACGATCAGGTGCGTTTCGAAGGTGCAGTCGCCGCGCTGGCGCCCCAGCTGAAAGTGATCGCCCCCTGGCGTCTGTGGGACATGCGCTCCCGGGAAGATCTGCTGGCCTACCTGGAGACCCGCAACATCCCCTGCAAGGCGACCCTGAAGAAGATCTACAGCCGCGACGCCAACGCCTGGCACATCTCCACCGAGGGTGGCGAGCTGGAGAGCACCTGGAACGAACCGTCCGAAGCGGTCTGGCAGTGGACCGTGCCGGCCGAGCAGGCTCCGGATCAGCCGGAGTACGTCAAGCTGACCGTGGCCCAGGGTGAAGTGGTGGCCGTTGACGACCAGCCGCTCAGCCCGCACCAGATCCTGACCACCTTGAACGAGCGTGCCGGCAAGCACGGCGTGGGCCGCATCGACATCACCGAAAACCGGATGGTGGGCATGAAGTCCCGCGGCTGCTACGAGACCCCGGGCGGTACCGTGATGGTCGCCGCACTGCGCGCCGTGGAAGAGCTGGTACTGGATCGCCCGACCCGCGCCTGGCGGGAAAAGCTGGGTGCCGAGTTCTCCCATCTGGTCTATGACGGCCGTTGGTTCACTCCGTTGTGCAAGGCCATTGTCGCCTCTGCCAACGCCATTGCCGAAGATCTCGACGGTGAAGTGGTGCTGAAGATGTACAAGGGTCAGGTCACCGCGGTGCAGAAGAAGTCGCCGAACAGCCTCTACTCCGAAGACTTCGCCACCTTCGGCGCTGACGAAGTGTACGACCAGAGCCATGCCGAAGGCTTCATCCGTCTCTACACCCTGGCCAGCCGGATCCGCGCCATGAAGGAGCAGCACCAGGCCATCGGTGGGGATCATACCCACGGCTAAGCCGCTGGAGTTTAATCCGCTGGTACCAAAGAGGGGGCATTGCCCCCTCTTGTATCAATGGGGTGTGAGCAGAGCGGCAGCGCCCCGGCCGCTTCTGTGCGATAACAGGGGCTGTGTGAATATGATGCTGACGTATTTTCTCCCTTCTCCCCTTGTGGGAGAAGGGTCGGGGATGAGGGGGAATTACCCTCACCCTAGCCCTCTCCCAGAGGGAGAGGGGATCGGTTCGTAGTTGCTGGATGTGACGTGTTCAACGGCAACAGCGTCGCTCACCACCGCACTGTTATGCAGAAAAATACAGGGCAAGATTTTTGCGCGCAGGCCAAGGGGCCGCGCCAGTACGGCAGGCGCAAGGGCGCCGCCGACAACGCATTCAAGGAGAGCAGTATGGCACTTTGGGGTGGACGCTTCAGTCAGGGAGCCGATAGCCGGTTCAAGCAGTTCAACGATTCGCTGCGGTTCGATTACCGGCTGGCGGAGCAGGATATTCAGGGCTCCATGGCCTGGGCCAAAGCGCTGGTGAAGGTGGGCGTATTGACCGCCGATGAGCAGGGCAAACTGCAGCAGGCGATGGAGGTGCTGCTCGCCTCGGTGCAGCAGGATCCCCAGCAGATCCTGAGTTCGGACGCCGAAGATATCCACTCCTGGGTCGAGAGCCAGCTTATCGCCGCCGTCGGCGATCTCGGCAAGAAGCTGCACACCGGCCGTTCGCGCAACGATCAGGTCGCCACCGACCTGAAACTCTGGTGCAAGGCCCAGGGCGAGCTGCTGCTCGGTTCCATCACTGCCCTGCAACAGGGGCTGGTCGCCTCTGCCCGCGCCAATCAGGCCGCCGTGCTGCCGGGTTATACCCACCTGCAGCGGGCCCAACCGGTCACCTACGCCCACTGGGCGCTGGCTTATGTGGAGATGCTGGAGCGGGATTACTCCCGCCTGCAGGATGCCCTCAAGCGCCTCGACACCAGCCCGCTCGGCTGCGGCGCGCTGGCGGGCACCGCCTACGCCATCGACCGTGAAGCCTTGGCGCTCGACATGGGCTTTGCCGGTGCCACCCGCAACAGCCTGGATTCGGTCTCCGATCGGGATCACGTGGTGGAGCTGATGCACGTAGCGTCCCTCTCCATGACCCACCTGTCGCGCTTTGCCGAAGATCTCATCTTCTACAACACCGGCGAGGCGGGCTTTGTCGAGCTCTCCGATGCGGTCACTTCCGGCTCGTCGCTGATGCCGCAGAAGAAGAACCCGGATGCGCTGGAGCTGATCCGTGGCAAGACCGGCCGGGTGGTCGGCGCCCAGATGGGCATGCTGATGAGCCTGAAGGCGCTGCCGCTGGCCTACAACAAGGACATGCAGGAAGACAAAGAGGGGCTGTTCGATGCCCTCGACACCTGGCACGACTGCCTCGACATGGCGGCGCTGGTGCTGATCGATCTGAAGGTCAATGGCGAGCGCACCATGGCGGCGGCCCAGGGCGGCTACGCCAACGCCACCGAGCTGGCGGATTATCTGGTGGCCAAGGGCATTCCGTTCCGTGAGGCGCACCATATCGTCGGCGAGACCGTGGTCTACGCGATCGGCGTGAAGAAGCCGCTGGAGGAGCTGACCATCGGCGAGTTCCAGCGCTTCAGCCCGGTGATCGAGTTCGATGTCTACCCCAATCTGGAGCTGGAAGCGACCCTGGCCAAGCGGGTTGCCAAAGGCGGCGTTGCCCGCGAGCAGATCGAAGGCGCACTGGTCGCCGCCGAAGCCTGGCTGGCCAAGCGCGGCTGATTGCCAAGCCGAATGAAACGAAGAGGGCTCAGGCCCTCTTTTTTATGTTTATGCCATCGCCTGCCACTCCCGATTGCGCAAGAATGGGCTTCTGCATGGACGCCAATACCTCGCTCAAGGAGCCCTTATGTATCAACCACCCCATTTCACCGTTACCGATCCCGAGACCCTGCACCAGCTGATCCGGGCCTATCCGCTGGGGACCCTGATCACCTGTGGTGAAGGGGGGTTGGATGCCAACCATCTGCCATTCGAGCTGGATACTGGGGAAGGGGCCCATGGGGTTCTGCGTGCCCATGTTGCCCGCAACAACCCGCTCTGGCAGGAGATGAATGATGGAGACGAAGTGTTGGTGATCTTCAGGGCCGCCGACGGCTACATCTCCCCCAACGGGTATCCGGGCAAGCATGAACATCACCAGCAGGTGCCGACCTGGAACTACTGCGTGGTGCATGCTCACGGTCGCATCAAGATCCACGACGATGCCCGCTTTGTGCGCCGTCTGCTGGCAAATCTGACTCGCCACCATGAGGCCGGAGAGCCGATCCCATGGAAGATGGCGGATGCGCCGCGAGACTATCTCGAGGCCAAAGTGGCTGCTGTGGTGGGAATCGAAATCGAGATAACTGGACTGGTCGGCAAGTTCAAACTGAGTCAGAACAAGGAGGCGGCGGATCGCCTGGGAGCGGCCAATACCTTGCAGGAGCGCGGGCAGACCGCGCTGGCTGAGGCGATACTGAGTCCACCTTTCTCACTACCCTAGCGTGGCAGCATGGAATCTGGCCAGACAAAAACGGCAACCTTCAGGTTGCCATTTTTCATGGTTCCACTCCTGCTCACGCGCTGGCATTGAGCAGCTTGCCGACGCCTTCCCCCTTGCCATTGGGCAGGGTTTGCTTGAAGGCGTAGAGCAGCTGATCGAGGTTGAGGTCGCTGTTGCCAAGGGAGCTCTTGAGGGTGTCGAGCTCGCTCTGCAGTGCGTCGAGGCGGGTGCTCTGGGTGCCGTCGGCCAGCTGGGTGCGGGCGGCGTCGATGGCCTGGGGCAGCGACTGGCCCGAGTACTCCTGGCCCAGGGTCTGCATCAGCGCCCCCATGAAGTGGTTGATGGCGGGGCGGCTCTGCTCGCTGTTGGCATCCTTGACTCCCAGCCGCTGGAACAGGCTCTGCACCGTGGGGGCGAGCCGCTCTTCCTGCACGGGGGGCTCGGTCTTGGCCTGTGGCGTACCATCGCCGAGCAGCTTGCTGCCGAGCTTGAGGGCAAGGGAGGCGAGGGGAAGCAGGGTGCTGATGGCGATCATGATGTCACTCTCCGTACGACTGATGTCATGACGGAGCAGGGAATGGGCCAGCTTGGCGAAAATTCAGCCTGAAAATGGCAGGGGACTGATCCTGCTGTGAATTTAGTTTTTGCCTGGCAGGAGGCGGGTGAGCATGGGAGGGGGCGGCGGCAAACCCTTGCAGCCCGGGGGCTGGCCGGTTTGCCGCCCGGCTTGCCGGATCAGAGCTCCTTGAACGGGCGGCGCTTCTCCTCCTCGATGACGATGGCCTCCAGATTGGCGATGCGCTCCTGCAACTGGTTGATGAGCACGTCCTGTTTGCCGAGGCGGTCGGTGATGCGAATATCCCCCAGCTGGTAGCGGGCCCGCTTGCTGAGAAAGCCGAACAGTGCGCTGATGAAGACGATCAGCACGATACCGGTCCACATGGTCATGAGTGACTCCTTGCCGATGAACAAACGAGAAAACAGCCTGCTTGCCTTCTGTTGTCTCATACCCGATTGCCGGCTGCAATGGCCGGCAATCGGGCACTGCGACCCGCGTCAGATCGTCTGCCAGAGCGGACGGCCGAGCCAGAGCCCCCACAGGGTCAGGTGCAGCAGCACGATGAACCAGAACACCCGGCGGTAGCTCCCCTTCTGGGTCTTGTGGCGCAACCAGTGGCGGGCCACCAGGGCCCCTGGCCAGCCGCCGAACAGCTCCAGCAGGTGGAGCCGGGATTCGGGAATGCGCCAGCCGCCGCGAATGGCCTGGCGCTTGTCGTGAGCGTAGGCCAGCACCGTCAGCAGGCTCATGGTGGTGACGATGGCGAGCGGCCACCAGTTGGTGTCGGCCAGGCCGAGCCAGGCGGTCCACAGCAGGGGAAGCAGGGCGAGCCAGATCACAGGGCCAGCTCCCAGCCACGGGGGGCGTCCGGGCTCAGGCTGCGGATCACGCGCGCCGGGTTGCCCACCGCCACCGAGTCGGCCGGGATGTCGCGGGTGACCACGGCGCCGGCACCTATGATGGAGCGTGGCCCTATGGTGACGCCGGGGCAGATGATGGCGCCGCCGCCAATCCAGCAGTCATCGCCGATCCGCACCGGCTTGTTGTAGGCGGTCCAGTTGCGTCGCTCCAGATAGTCCATGGTGTGGGTGGCGGTGTAGATCTGCACGTTGGGGGCCAGCAGCACATGGCTGCCGATGTGCACCTCGCCCACGTCGAGAATGGTGATGTTGAAGTTGAAGAAGGTCTTCTCACCGATGTGGATGTTGCGGCCGAATTCGCAGGTGAAGGGTGTGCTGATCCAGCAGGAGTCGGGGCAGTGGCCGAACAGCTCGCCGCACAGGCGCTGGCGCAGGGCTTCGTCACCGGCCGGGGAGGCGTTGAGTTGTGCCAGCAGCGCCTGACCGCGGATCCGGTCGTTCGCTATCTCCTCGCTCTGGCTGTCCAGGGCGCCGCCCGCCAGTACCTTGTCCCAATCGCTTGCCATGCTACAGCTCCTCTCATGTGCCAAGAGGAGCCAGTATACGCGAGCACTCTGGCGGCGTCAGGCTGTCACTTGCTGCAAGCTCAGGCGCCGGGCCAGATCAGCGGCAGGATCAGCAGGGCCGAGACGAAGTAGGGCAGCAGCACCCGCAGCCCCAGCCGGCGACCGCCGATCCCCAGGGCCAGCAGCCCCTTCACCAGCGAGTTGACCAGCCCGGCCAGCAGGATGCCGCGGGCCGCCACCTCCAGCGCCAGCTCCTTGTGGGAGAGCTGGGAGAGCGACAAGGTGATGGCATCCACGTCGGTGATGCCGGAGACCAGCGACAGCAGGTAGACCCCGGAGTTGCCCACCTTGCTCTGCAGCAGGGTGGCCATGAAGCCGATCAGCGCCAGCAGCAGGCCGAACTTGATGGCGGTGGCCAGATCGAGCGGGTTGCTGGTCTGGGGCTGCACCGGGCCGTCGGTCAGCTCCTCGCGTTGGCGCCAGAACCAGAAGGCGAAGCCGTAGACGGTGGCCGCCAGCAGCAGCAGCGGCGCCGCGAGACGCATCGCCAGCTCGCTGTGAATGAGCAGCACCAGTACTAGCAGCCGCAGCCACATGGTGGCTCCCGCCAGCAGGATGCCGGTGGCCAGCAGCCGCTCCAGCCCGCCCTGCTCCTTGTTGAGGCGGGCAAACTGCAGGGTGAGGGCGGTGGAGGAGGCGAGCCCCGCCAGTATGCTGGTGAGCACCAGCCCGGCGCGGGTGCCGAGCAGGCGCACCGCGAAGTGGCCGCAGAACGAGATGCCGGCGATCACCACCACCATCAGCCAGATCTTGAAGGGGTTGAAGGCATCGAGCGGCCCCATCTCCTCGTTGGGCAGCACCGGCAGCAGCACCAGCGAGATGAGCAGAAAACGCAGGGTGGCGTGAAATTCGGTCTCGCTCAGAAACAGCATCCCCTGCTGGATCTTGCCCTTGAGCCCCATCAAGAGGGCCGCCAGCACGGCGCAGGCCACCGCCTCGCTCGGGCTCAGCAGCACCGACATCAGCCCCAGCAGATAGGTGAGCAGCATGGCCACCGAGCTGGTGAGGCCGAACTCCCCCTGCCAGCGCTGGGCCAGCCAGACCGAGAGGCCGCAACCCGTCACCACCGCCAGCAGACCGAGCAGCGGCAGCCAGGGGCCCAGGGTGGGCAGCAGCAGGGCACAGACCCCGCCGAGCAGGCCGATGAGGCCATAGGTGCGCATCCCGGCGATGCGTTGGTTGTCCCCCAGCTGGCGCACCTGCCAGCCCCGCTCCAGTCCGATGATGAGGCCGATGGCCAGCGACACCAGGGCGCCATTGACGGGTTCTGCATTGATCCACATAACGACTTCCTTTTCGTCATCTGCCTGCCTTGTTTCCATGATGGCACAGCCGGCACCGGGCCAGCGCGGCCTGGCTCACAGAGTGCGCGAATGGCGCCTGTGGCCTCCTGATATGAGCAAATGAGATAAGCAAAGCGTTATTTCTTGGTTCTCGGCATAACAAGCCCGCGGCATGCTGCATTCAACCCAACGAGATATGGAGTATCCCCATGAAACTGCGAATGACCGCCCTGACCCTGCTCTCCCTGCTGGCCCTCGGTCAGGCCAATGCCGCCGAGATCCGTTTACTCAACGTCTCCTACGATCCGACTCGCGAACTGTTCCAGGAGTACAACGGCGCCTTCGCCAAGGAGTGGAAGGCGAAGACCGGTGACGACGTGGTGGTCAGCCAGTCCCATGGCGGCTCCGGCAAGCAGGCGCGCGCCGTGGTGGACGGGCTGGAGGCGGACGTGGTGTCGCTGGCGCTGGCCTACGACGTCGATGCCGTGGCCAAGCAGGGGCTGATCGCTGCCGACTGGCAGAGCCGGCTGGCCAACAATGCGGCGCCCTATACCTCCACCATCGTGTTCCTGGTGAGAAAGGACAATCCCAAACAGATCAAGGACTGGGATGATCTGGTGCGCAAGGACGTGGCCATCGTCACCCCCAACCCCAAGACCTCCGGCGGGGCACGCTGGAACTATCTGGCTGCCTGGGGCTATGCCCTGAAGAAGAGCGGCAGCGAGGAGGGGGCCAAGCAGTTCGTCGGCGATCTCTACAAGAACGTGAAGGTGCTGGATTCCGGCGCCCGCGGTGCCACCACCAGCTTCATCGAGCGCGGCCTCGGCGACGTGCTGCTGGCCTGGGAGAACGAAGCCCTGCTGGTGCTGGGTCAGCCCGGCAATAGCGACAAGTTCGAACTGGTGGTGCCGTCGGTCTCCATCCTGGCCGAGCCGCCGGTGGCGGTGGTGGACAAGGTGGCCAAGAAGCACGGCACCGAGGCGGTGGCTAAGGCTTACCTCGACTACCTCTACTCCGACGAGGGGCAGCGCATCATCGCCAAATATCACTACCGCCCCAGCAACCCGGCGATCCTGAAGGAGACCGCGGCCCAGTTCCCGCAACTGGCGCTGTTCACCGTCAAGGATCTGGAAGGGGATTGGGACAAGGCGCAGAAGAAGCACTTCGCCCAGGGTGCCCTGTTTGACCAGATCTACCAGCCGGGTCGCTAAGCGGCCGGCCATCGCCCACTTAACTGGCCCCTGTGCCAGCTGATAGGAGCACCAAGATGAACAAGATCCTCCTGGTTCCCGGTCTGCACAACAGTGGGCCGGATCACTGGCAGAGCCGCTGGCACCAATACTTCCCCCACTGGCAGCGGATGGTGGGCCTGCCGTGGGATCGGCCTGACCTCACGGTCTGGAGCGCCAAGCTGGCGAGCAAGCTGCGCAGCCGGCGTGGCCGGGCCCATCTGGTGGCTCACTCCTTCGGCGCGCTGGCGGCCATCACGGCGGCGCGCCAGCAGCCCGACAAGGTGGCCTCGCTGTTCATCGTGGCGCCGGCGGATCCGGCCCGCTTCGGCTTGCCAGACGAGCTGCTGGCAGGGTCGCTCAAGGTGTCGGCCCAGCTGGTGGCCAGCCGCAACGATCCCTGGATGAGTTTTGAGCGGGCCGAGTACTGGAGTCGCCAGTGGCAGGTGCCGCTGTTCGATGCCGGTGAGGTGGGCCACATCAATGCCCAGTCCGGCCACGGTGAGTGGAACCAGGGGCTCAACCTGCTCGGCACCCTCTATCGGCGGGCCGAGATGGTGGTGGAGCCGACGCCGGCGGTGTGGGAGCGGCGGGCAGCCTTGAGTTTTCGCTGAGTGGCGAGCGTTGATCACAGAGGTTTGGAACAGAGAAGGAGGGCAGGCACCCGACACCACGACAGTTTGATTTGGATAGCTTGGTACATTGCACGACGCTCCATTTTTAGGTCTTTTATTTATATAAAAGACCTTTTTTTCATTTTATGGCTCTAAAAGCCTTGTCCGCCGCTGTTAGACAAAAAAGTGCTTAGCAAAGGCGTTATTGGTGTTTGTTGCCCCAAACAGGAATGCGCAGAATCGCTGTATCTAATGTTTTTCATAACAAACGGATGCGTTATGCGATTTGGTTCTTACTCCGTGCTGCCGGGCTTCGGCCCGACCCTCGGCTTCAGCCTGCTCTATCTGGGCGTGCTGGTGCTGCTGCCGCTCTCGGCGCTGGTGCTGTTCGCGGTGAACAATCTGACCCTGGCCGAGTTCTGGCAGGTGATAGGTTCGCCGCGGGTGCTCGCCTCCTTTCGTCTGAGCTTCGGGGCCGCCCTGGTGGCGGCGCTGCTCAACGCCCTGTTCGGCCTGATCCTGGCCTGGGTGCTGGTGCGCTACACCTTCCCCGGTCGTCGACTGGTGGATGCCCTGATCGACCTGCCGTTCGCCATGCCCACCGCCGTCTCCGGCATCGCCCTGTGCGCCATCTTCGCCCCGAATGGCTGGATCGGGCAGTGGGTCGCTCCGTTTGGCATCGAACTCGCCTACAACCCCATCGGGGTGGTGATCGCGCTCACCTTCATCGGGCTGCCGTTCGTGGTGCGCACCCTGCAGCCGGTGCTGCGGGAAGCCGAGACCGAGCAGGAGGAGGCCGCCGCCAGCCTGGGCGCCGATCGTTGGCAGACCTTCATCCGGGTGCTGTGGCCGACCCTGGTGCCGGCCCTGCTGACCGGCTTTGCCTTGGCCTTCGCGCGGGCGGTGGGGGAGTACGGCTCCGTCATCTTCATTGCCGGCAACCTGCCGATGGTGTCGGAGATCGCGCCGCTGATGATCATGAGCCACCTGGAGGAGTACGACTACGCCGGCGCCTCCGCCATCGCCGTGGTCATGCTGCTGATCTCTTTCATTTTGTTACTGCTTATCAACAAGTTGCAGGCCTGGAGCTGGGCCCGTATCGGAGGGAGCCGGATATGAATGCATCCAACGCAAGCCTGGCGCTGGCCACGGGCGAGGCGGCGCCGACCACTTCGGTGCGCCAGCCACCCGTCATCCGCGAGCCGGTCTGGGTCAAGTGGCTGCTGATCACGGTCGGTCTCGGCTGGTTTGCCGCCCTGCTGCTGCTGCCGCTGGCCACCGTCTTCATCCAGGCGCTGAGCCCTGGCTTGGCCTTCTTCTGGCACGCCATCAGCGAGCCGGACGCCCTCAGTGCCCTCGGCCTCACCGCCCTGGTGACCCTCTGCTCGGTGCCTCTCAACCTGCTGTTCGGGATCGCCGCGGCCTGGGCCATCGCCCGTTTCCGCTTCCCGGGCCGGCAGTTGCTCATCACCATCATCGATCTGCCGTTCTCCGTGTCGCCGGTGATCGCAGGGCTGATGTTCGTGCTGATGTTCGGCAGTCGCGGCTGGTTCGGCGAATGGCTGAGCGAGCACGACATCAAGGTGATCTTCGCCACCCCCGGCATCATCCTGGCCACCACCTTCATCACCGTGCCCTTCGTGGTGCGCGAGCTGCTGCCCCAGATGGAGGCGCGAGGCCCGGAAGAGGAAGAGGCGGCCATCATGCTGGGGGCGAGCGGCCTGCAGATGTTCTGGCGGGTCACCCTGCCCGGCATCCGCTGGAGCCTGATGTACGGCCTGCTGCTCTGTACCGCCCGGGCGGTGGGGGAGTTCGGCGCCGTCTCGGTGGTCTCCGGCCACATTCGCGGTCAGACCAACACCCTGCCGCTGCACATCGAGATCCTCTACAACGAGTACCAGACTGGCGCCGCCTTCGCGGTGGCCAGCCTGTTGGCCCTGTTCGGGATCTTCACCCTGCTGGGGGAAACCCTGCTGGCCCGGCTGCGTGCCCAGCCCACTCACTCTCACTGATCACCGAATTCAAGAGGCTGCCATGAGCATTCAGGTACAAGGACTCAACAAGCATTTCAACCAGTACGCGGCGCTGGCCGACATCAACCTCGACTTTCACGACGGTGAGCTGGTGGCGCTGCTCGGCCCCTCCGGCTGCGGCAAGACCACCTTGCTGCGGATCATCGCCGGGCTGGAGCAGGCCGACAGCGGCAGCGTGATCATCCGCGGTGAGGATGCCTCGGATCTGCACGTACGCGAGCGCAACGTCGGCTTTGTGTTCCAGCACTACGCCCTGTTTCGTCACATGACGGTGTTCGAGAACGTGGCGTTTGGCCTTAGGGTCAAGCCGCGCAGCGAGCGACCGGCCGAGGCGGCGATCCGCGCCCGGGTCAAGGAGCTGCTGGATCTGGTGCAGCTCAGCCACGTGGCCGCGCGCTACCCGACCCAGCTCTCCGGCGGTCAGCGCCAGCGGGTCGCGCTGGCCCGCGCGCTGGCGGTGCAGCCCAAGGTGCTGCTGCTGGACGAGCCCTTCGGCGCCCTCGACGCCCAGGTGCGCAAGGAGCTGCGCCGCTGGTTGCGTGAGCTGCACGACGAGCTGCACGTCACCAGCCTGTTCGTCACCCACGATCAGGAGGAGGCGCTGGAGGTGGCGGACCGGGTGGTGCTGATGAACGCCGGCAAGGTCGAGCAGATCGGCACCCCGGCCGAGGTCTACGACCAGCCCGCCAGCTCCTTCGTACACAGCTTCCTCGGCAGCGTGAACCTGTTTCGCGGCCGGGTGGCCGGGCAGGGGCTCGGCATCGGCGAGCAGCTGCTGGGCGGACCCATCAGCTCCCAGCTGGCGGAGGGCAGCGCGGCCGTCGCCTATGTGCGTCCCCACGAGCTGGAGATACTGCCGGCGGATGCGCCGGGCGGCATCAGTGCCACCATCACCCGCCTGCTGCCCATGGGGCCGCGCATCCGGGTGGAACTGCGTGGCAATGGGGATACAAACGGTGCACACTTCGAAGCCGAGCTGAGCAAGGAGGCGGCCCGCGCCTTCAGCCCGGGCCAGGGAGTGCGGCTGGTGGCCAAACAGGCCCAGCTCTACCCGGATTACCAGATTTGAGTGGCAGGCCCCTGGCGGGCCGCGCAGGCAAGCCGCGTGACCATGGCGGGGTCTGCCCGCCAGGGATACAACAGCGTCAGTATGGCGCTCAGAGTTCAGGCTCGGGCGGCCAGACAAGATAACAACAAGGCGGCGGGGAAGGCCCCGACCGGCCGGTCAGCGCAGGAGGCGATGACGTGAATTTTCAGCAGTTGCGAATTATCCGGGAGGCGGCACGGCGGGATTACAACCTGACCGAGGTGGCCAATGCCCTGTTTACCTCCCAGTCCGGGGTCAGCCGCCATATCCGCGAGCTGGAAGAGGAGCTGGGGATCGAGTTGTTCATCCGCTACGGCAAGCGGCTGCTCGGCATGACCGAGCCGGGCAAGGAGCTGCTGGTG
The DNA here is from genome assembly GCF_002934425.1 of Aeromonas sp. ASNIH4. Lineage (NCBI taxonomy): Bacteria > Pseudomonadati > Pseudomonadota > Gammaproteobacteria > Aeromonadales > Aeromonadaceae > Aeromonas > Aeromonas sp. ASNIH4. Next base: position 240,014 of record NZ_CP026217.1, read on the forward strand.
ATCGCCGAGCGCATCCTCAACGACGCCAACAACATCCGCAAGCTGGCCAGCACCTTCGCCAACCGCGAGTCGGGCCGGCTGCTGGTGGCGACCACCCATACCCAGGCCCGTTATGCCCTGCCGCGGGTGGTGAAGGCGTTTCGCGAGCAGTTCCCGCTGGTGCAGCTGGAGCTGCGCCAGGGCAGTCCGGAGGAGATAGTGCGGTTGGTGCAGACCGGCGAGGTGGACATCGGCATCAGCAGCGAGCAGCTCGACAAGAGCGAAGGGGTGGTGGCGTTTCCCTACTACCGCTGGCACCACAACATAGTGGTGCCGGAGCAGCATCCGCTCACCGCCGAGCGGGAGCTGACCCTGGCGGCGCTGGCGCACTGGCCCATCATCACCTATCAGGCCGGCCTGACCGGGCGGGCGCGGGTGGACGAGGCGTTTGCCGAGGCCGGCATCGCTCCGCAGATCCTGCTGACCGCGCAGGACTCCGACGTCATCAAGACCTATGTCGAGCTGGAGATGGGGGTGGGTATTCTCGCTGACATGGCGTTCGACACCCAGCGCGACAAGGGGCTGGTGCAGCTGGACGGCAGCCGGCTGTTCGCGCCCCACACCGCCTGGATCGGTCTCAAGCAGGGGCAGTTCCAGCACAACTTCGCTTGGCAGTTCATCCAGCTCTGCAACCCTGAGCTGGCGCTGGCGGACATTCAGGCCCGCGCCATGGGCAGCGAGGCGGCCATCGATTTCCAGATCTGAGGTGGTGCATCAGAGAAAACGGGGAGCCAGTGGCTCCCCGTTTTGTTGAGGGTGTCATGCTGTGCCTGCGGCTCAGTTCACCTGGATCCAGGCATCCTGCCAATTGGTGCCGACGCCGGGTTCATACTGGGTGGCACTGGCCGACCACTGGCTGCACCAGCCGCGATAGGGGAAGGGCTTGCACTGGTAGACCTTGCCGTTCTTGGGCTGCAGCACCTTGGTGCCGTCGGTGTAGGACTTGAGCCCGTCCGGGAAGGTGAACTGGTAGTCACCGCCGGCGGCCGGATCCTTGAGCATCAGATCCAGGGTCTGCTGCACCGCATCGCCACCGGCCTTGGGTTTGCCCTCGATCACCAGCTGGTGGTGACCGGCGCTGAGCCCGGTGAGCGGCATGGTGAAGCTGTGGGTGCTGTCCTTGATGTCGGCGCTGGTCTGCCCCTTGGCGGCGCCACCGTGATCATACAGGGTGTTGGTGACGGTCAGATCGCCCTCGGCGGCCACGGTAAAGTTGAGGGTAAGCTTGCCCTCGTCGAGCAGATAGTCGCTCTCCAGGCCGCTCACGCTGACGCCGTTGCTCACCGGCGGCTGCTGTTGCTCGAGCTGGATCTCGACTCGCTCCAGCGCGCTGCCCGCCTTGAAGTAGACCGGGTTCTGGCCGTAAACGGGGTTGAACTGGCCTTCGCCGCTCTGCTGGCCGGCGCGGATCTGGCTCTGCTCTGCATTGATCTTGCTCGCCAGGGCGTGGGTCCAGTTGTTCTTCTGGCCCTGCTCCGGGCTGGCGATGGTCAGCTCGGTCTGCAGATCGGGGCGCACGCCGTTGGCGTCGAACACCAGGGTTCTGGCCTTGTCGCCGACCGCCAGTTCGGTGGACGGATAGATGGTGCCGCCCTGGCTCCAGGCCAGCGGCGGCTGGGTGCCGCCCTTGAAGTTGGCATCGATCACGTTATAGAAGCTGTTGCTGGTGTCCCCCACTTCCCACACCCCCAGGATCACCTGATAGCCGGTGCGCTGGGGCAGATTGCACTGGTGGGTGACCTGCTTGGGCGGCTGGGTCATGTTGCCGTCCACCACACAGAAGGGGGTGAGCTCGAAGGCGGCGCGGGTCAGCGGCTGGTTCGGGTTCCAGTCCTGCTTGGTGAGGTAGTAGCGCCAGTTGCGGGTGACGTGGTTGGCGGTGAAGGTCCAGCTGATGGCGAAGGGGCCGGCCTGTACCTCGCGGCGGGTCCAGCGGTCGCTGGTCTGGGCGTTCAGCTCGCGCCAGCTGGCACTGCCGGCCGAGGCGATCTGGCCATCGGGCGGGCCGGCCTGCGGGAAGCCGGAGGGGCCTTCCACGCTCTGGGGCTCCCATTGCACCGCGCCGCACTGGCTGTTGCCGCCGGTCTTGCACAGGTAGTTGCGTGATTCCGGCTGGCTGATGTAGCCGTGGGCGAGCACGCTGCCACTGACCAGCAGGGCCAGCGTCGCAGCGACGTGATTGAGTTGGATTTTTGCTGCCATACATTCCTCTGTTCGACAGATGTGGGCAGTCAAGTTGGCAGGGGGAGTTCCCCGAAGCACGATGTGGCAACCCCGCTATCCTGGACGACATGTCTTTAGACCGGAGGCTTTGCGTCCTGGCCTTTCAACCAGTTTGCCAAATGACTACATAAAGGGTCATGGTGTCGCGTTTGGCGACAACCCATCATGGCTATTTTTGATTAAATAATTAAGTGTAAATCTTTACAGCTTGACCTCATCGGAGTAGAGCAAACACTTAACTGTTTGTTTTTAAATGGTGGTTAACTGAACGCCGCCGCATCAATGTCGTCGAACTGGTCGACAAGATGCAAAAAATCCACATTTTTCATCAATGAAGAACGCCCCCGTCAGCCGGGCTGACGGGGGCGTGCGCTGCGACAGGGCAGGACGGATCAGTGGCGAGCGCGGGGGCGTTCAGCCGGGCGCACCTGCTGATGCAGAGGGGCGAGCCGCTGCTCCAGCTGCTGGTCGATGGCGCTGCCGAGCTTGAATACCGCCAGCCGCTCGTCCAGGCTGCGCGAAAGCCCGGCCAGCAGCTCGCTCTCCTGGGCCAGCTGGGAGGCGGACTGGGACATCTCCAGCGCCGAGTCGTTGATACCGCTGACGTTGCGGTTCATATCCTCTGCCACCATGCTCTGCTGCTCCGCCGCGGTCGCTATCTGGGTCGCCATGTCGCTGACGTGCTGGATATGGTTGACGATGAGGGAGAGATCCTGGCCCGCCTTCTCCGACTGGCTGACGCTGCTCTCCGCCAGCTTGCGGCTGGCGTCCATGGCGCTGGCGGCGGTCACCGCCCGCTGTTGCAACTGGGCTATGGTGCTCTGGATCTCCTCGGTGGACTGGCGGGTGCGGCTGGCCAGCTGGCGTACCTCGTCGGCCACCACGGCAAACCCGCGGCCCTGCTCGCCGGCGCGGGCCGCCTCGATGGCGGCGTTGAGGGCCAGCAGGTTGGTCTGTTCCGAGATGGCGCTGATGACCGCCGTCACCTCGCTTATCTGCATCACCCCCTCCTTGAGCTGGTTGACTTGCAGGGTAGCCTGTTCCACCTCGGTGGCCAGTGCCTGGATGCCGTGCACGCTGGCGTGCACATCACGGTTGCCGAGGCCGGCTTCGCTGGTGGCGTCCTGGGTGTCGCGGGCGGTGTTCTCGGCGTGGCCCGCCACGTCGGAGATGGTGGCGCTCATCTCGTTCATGGCGGTGGCGAGCTGGGCCAGCTGATCCCGCTGGCTGTTGACCGCCTGGTTGGTCTGCTCGGCGGAGGCGGCGATGCGCAGGGCGGCATCCGCCACGTTGCGGGCCCCCTGGCTTGCCTCCAGCAGGGCGCGGCGAATGGCGTCGAGCCCCTGATTGGTGCAGCTGGCGACGGCCCCCAGCTCATCCTCGCCGTGCACCGGGATGCTCACCACCAGATCGCCGGCGGCCACCTGTTGCATGGCCCGGTTGATCTCGGCCAGCGGGTTGACGATGGAGCGGCTGATGGCAAAGCCCAGCAGCCCCATCAGCAGGGTCACCAGCAAGGTCGCGCCCCCCATCAGCTGATACTGGGACCAGATGGTGGCCTGGATGTCCTGCAGCAACACACCGGAGCCGAGGATCCAGCCCCAGGGCTGATAACCGGCCACCAGCGACATCTTCTGGGCCGCTTCGCCGGAGGGGGAGATCCACTTGTATTCCAGCCGGCCGCTGTGGCCCCCCTTGCCGAGAGCCACCATCTGCTGCCAGTGGACGCCGGCGGTGGCGGTGCCGCTCTCGCCCATCTGCTGGCCGACCAGCTCGGGCCTGACGGGGTGCACCACCATCCGGCGGTTCTCGTCCAGCACGAACAGGTAGTTGTCGCCGTCAAAACGCATGCTGTTGAGCATGGCCTTGGCTTCGGCCTGGGCCTGGGGGGCGGGCAGGGTGGCCGCCAGCGTCTGGATCCGGCTCATGGCGAGATCCAGCACGGCCTGCAGCCTGGCTTCCCGTTCACTCATCAGGTTGCGATGCAGGGCACTGGCCGAGATGAGCAGCAGTGCGATGAAACCGATCAGCGCCAGTGAGAGCAACAGCATCAATTTGCGGCTCACGGCAATATCACCGAGCTTGAACATAGTCTCTTCCTTAACTTTCCCGTGCGGGTCTGGTGGTGGCCAGTCCGTTGGCTGGCCCGGATTATTTTGTTATTAACATTTAATTAACTTTCAATGGCTTGGGCCCATAAAATGCCAATTGAGCAATTTGACAATCAGTATAGCCAGCAGACAGAAACCCTCGCTTTTGGTAGCGTGGTTGCGCGCATCCCGGCGCACTATTTGTCTGCTCAATTTGCAGAAAATGTGAATGTGTTGGCATTTCACCAAAAAGGAGTGGGCGCCCTCGCGGCCGCCCCATAACAAGAGGGAAGTTATGAGTTCCATTGCCAGGAATTATCTCAACCAGCTCAACGCCGACTACCTGCAGGTACACAGGCGCAAGGAGGATCTGTTCTGGTCCACCTACATGGGCACCAGCGACGATCAGGCCGGCTTCACCGCCGCCGAGCAGGCTTACAAGGCGTTCTGCGCCGATCCGGCGCGCCTGCCGGTGTTGCGGCAGATGCAGGCCCAGGCCGAGGAGACCGAGCTCAAGCGCGGTCTGGGGGGCTGGATCGCCTTCTTCGAGTGCAACGTCATCGAGGATCCTCAGGCCTCCGCCCTGATGGACGAGCTGGTGGCCGCCGAGGCTGCGCTGTTTGCCCGCCGCCGGGAGCTGAAGCTGACCTTGCTGGACGAGCAGGGCCGGCAGGTGGCCGGCAGCCTGCCCGCCGCCAGCACGGCGCTGGCCGCCAGTAGCGACGAGGCGGTGCGCCACAGCGCGCTCGCCATGTTCCACACCCTGGAGCAGTGGGTGGTCGACAACGGCTATCTGGCCATCGTCGCGCTGCGCAACCGCTTCGCCCGTGCCATGGGTTATCGCGACTACTTCGACTACAAGGTGCACAAGAACGAGCAGATGAGCCCGGCGCAGCTGTTCGCCATTCTCGACGACTTCATCGCCGGCACCGAGCAGCGGCTGCACCAGAGCCTGGCCGAGCTGAAAGCGGCCAAGGGGGAGGCGGCCCTGCTGCCCCACAACCTGCGCTACAGCGTGAGTGGCGACGTGACCCGCCAGCTCGACCCTTACGTGCCCTTCTCGCGGGCGCTGCAGGACTGGGTCGAGAGCTTTCGCCGGCTCGGCATCCAGTACCGCGGCGCCACCCTCACCCTGGATCTGCTGACCCGGGAGGGGAAATACGAGAACGGCTTCTGCCACGGCCCGGTGCCGAGCTTCTGGCAGGAGGGGGAGTGGGTGCCGGCGGTGGTCAACTTCACCAGCCTGGCCAACCCGGCCCAGGTGGGCAGCGGCTGGAGCGGACTCAACACCCTGTTCCACGAGGGCGGCCACGCGGCGCACTTTGCCAATGTCACCGGCAACGCCCCCTGCTTCTCCCAGGAGTTCCCGCCCACCTCCATGGCCTATGCCGAGACCCAGTCGATGTTCTGCGACAGCCTGCTGGACGACGCTGACTGGCTCAAGCGCTACGCCAGAAACGCGGCGGGGGAGCCGATCCCCGATGCGCTGATCAAGGCGATGATCGAGGCGCGCCAGCCGTTTCGCGCCTTCAACGAGCGCCAGATCGCGCTGGTAGCCTATTTCGAGCGGGATCTCTACGCCATGGACGAGGCCGAACGCACCCCGGCCGCCGTGTTGGCACTGGCCCGCCGCTGGGAGCGCCAGATCCTGGGGGTGGAGAGCCCGCGTCCGCTGCTGGCGATCCCGCACCTGCTCAACCAGGAGTCGGCCTGTGCCTATCACGGCTATCTGCTGGCGCTGATGGCGGTGGAGCAGACCCGCGTCTACTTCCTCAAACGCGACGGTTACCTCACCGACAACCCGCGCATCGGGCCGGATCTGGCTGCCCACTACTGGGGGCCGGGCAACGGCATGACCCATGACGAGACGCTGCAGAGCCTGACCGGCAAGGGCTTCAGCGCCGGCCCGCTGGCCCGGGCCTGCAACCAGAGCGTGGCCGAGGCGTGGCAGCAGGCAGAGGCCTGCATGGCGGCGGCCCGCCAGCGTCCGCCGGTCGGCGAGGGTGAGCCGCTCAATGCCCGCATCCGGGTGGTTCACGGCGACCAGCTTATCGCCGACAATAGCGGCTCCGAAGCGGCCATGCTGGCCGACTTCGAGCGCTGGATCCGCGACCACTACCAGGAGCCGGTGACCAGCCACTGAGGCGCAAGCCGGTGAACATGCGTTATGTCAGACCCCTGCCGCGGCAGGGGTCTGTTTTCATGGGAAGGAGTCGAGGGTGGGAACAACAGCGCGGTGGCGGTGGCTTCTGGTCACGCTGCTGCTGACGGGAGGGCTGGCGAAGCCGGCCCGGGCACTGCAGGCGCTGACCGAGCAGATGCCCCCTTACAACTATCAGCTGGCCGGTCAGCCGGTGAGCGGTTTCTCGGTGGATCTGCTGCATACCCTGCTGGCGCGCAGCGGCCTGACGCTGCGCGGTGACATCCAGCTGCAGCCCTGGGCACGGGCCTATCAGAATGCCCGCTATCAGGCGGGCAGCATCCTCTTCTCGGTGGCGCGCACCCCGGAGCGGGAACAGCAGTTCCAGTGGGTGGGGCCGGTCGGGCCGCGCACCATCAGGGTGTGGCGGCTGAGCTCGCGCACCGACATCCAGCCCCGCAGCCTGCAGGAGGCGAGCCACTACCGGATCGCCGTGGTGCGCAATTCGGCCTCGGCCCAGCAGCTGATCCGCCAGGGGCTGGCGCCGGTCAGCGTCAACAGCGAGGAGGACAAGTTTCGCATGCTGCTGCGCGGCCGGGTGGATCTGGTGACGGCGCTGGATCTGGGGGCCGCCTTTCACATGCACCAGCTGGGCCACGGCTTGGCGGCGCTTACCCCGCTGTTCGTCTATGACGACGGCGAGCAGTACTACTTCGCCCTCAACCTGGCGACGGAGCCGACCAAGGTGCAGGCTCTGCAGCGGGCCCTCGACCAGATGCGCCAGGATGGCTCGCTGGAGGCGCTGCGCCGGCGCTGGCTCAACCTCCATGCATTGCCGCCCGCCCCGGCCAGCGGGGCGACCCCCTCCTGATGGCGGCCCCGGCTCAGCCCTGGATCTTCAGCACGCTGACCGGCTTGTCCTTGAGCGCCACCAGCAGCTGGCGGCCCGGCAGCTTGTGGCCGTCGATCATGATGGAGCTGTGGCCGAAGTTGGCCACCAGCCGGCTGCCGTCGGAGAAGCGGGTCTCCTGCACCCGGCCCACCCCGTCACGCCAGCGAAAGCCCACCAGTGCCTTGTCCCACAGCGCCTCGTGCAGCGGGCCGAACTGGCTGTCGAGCCTCACCAGCTCCGGCAGCCGGCTCGCCAGCGTGCTGCGACTCAGGTTGACCAGCGGCGGCGTGTTGTAGAGCAGGCCGAGCAGGGCGCGCTCCTCCTTGATGCCCGGGAATTTCAGGTTGTCCAGCAGCCAGTGGTGGCTGTTGAGCACGGAGTCGTGGAACACCGCCTGATAGAGGGGCAGCCGATCTGCCGGGTTGAACACCGTCTTCAAATAGCGCGGCTTGAGGCGGGCGGGCTGGAAGAAGACCTGCGGTGCCTCGTCCGGCCACCACTTGCCGAGGTAGTAGGGGGACTTGGCCTGCTTGCGCATGGCGGCATCGGTCCAGCCAAAGCCCCAGCTCTGGATGCCGTGGGCAAACAGCAGCGGCTTGCTGGTGAGGGCGTTGCCATCCTCCGAGCCCAGCACCAGCCCGAGCCGCTCACCCACCCAGCTCATGCGGGCGTTGCGGTCGGCGATCATCGCCTGGCTGCCCTGTTGGTGGGCCGGGTTGTAATCGTTGGAGGCCATGGCGGTGCCGTCCACATCGAGGAACAGGCTGTTGATGCCGCTGGCCTTGGCCAGCTCGCTCATGCGGCTCTTGGCAAACGGCAGGGTGCAGCCCGGATTGAGATAGACCCCCTCGCCACCAAAGCCCGGCTTGGGCTTGCCGTTGGCCTCGACGATGGCACAGCGCTTGCCGATCTCCGGTGGCAGCTGGGCGGTGAGCCAGCTGTCGTTGGTGCCGGGCGCGATGGCGGTATCGTAGGAGTCATAGCTGCCCACCAGATAACCCTGGCGCTGGGCGGCGGTGAGGGCATAGCCCTGCTGCAGGGCTGCCGTCCACTGCGGGGTGCCGAGCCACAGCTTGCGCAGTCCCGCCTGCTGCAGCGCCTCGATCACCGGCAGCGACAGCCCCTGGCCCCAGCGCTCCTGCGCCACCAGTTGCTCGCCGAACTGGCTCTTGACCCACTGCTGGCGCAGGGCCAGCACCTTGCTCTGGGCCTGTGGGCCCTGCTGGGCAGGCAGCGGCAGCTGGTCGGCAATCAGCCGGTTGAGACCCGCCATGATCAGCGCCTGCTGCCAGGGTTCTGGCGCCTTGGCGGCCAGCGCCTCCCGCTCCTCGCTGTTGAAGCCTTGCAACCACTCCGGCTTTTGCCGGAGCTTGGCCTGCAGCGCGGGCCACGCCGTCACATCCTGCCGATCGAGCAGGGCATCGCCCCACAGGTAGACATGGCTGGCGCCGATCAGCCGCCGCCCGGCGGGAATGCGGGCGACCTTGTCGGCCAGAGACTGCCAGGCCCCCTCGCTCTGCAGCCACGTCCGGTAGCGGCGGGCGCCAGCCAGCCAGTCATCCCCCACGCTCAGCCGCACCACCATGGGCGCCTGCTGGTTGAAGCTGCTGAATTCATGGCTGGCGCTCAGTTGCAGCCGGCCTCCCTGGCGGCTGAAGCGAAGCCGGTTGTCGTAGGGGGTCTGCAGGATCCAGCTGTAGGTCTGCTTGCCGGCATCCTGGCTCCAGAGTGGCAGCTTGAGGTCGTAGTGGGTGTTGAGCTCGGCCAGCTCGTCGCCGACATAGCCGAGCCAGTCGCTGTCGCGCACCGAGAAGCGGCTGCCCTCGCCGAAGGCCAGGGAGAGGTGGGTCTGGTTTTTCGGCAGGCTGAACCAGGCCAGCTGACGGGGACTGTCGCTGACCAGCGTCAGCAAGAGGTCGTCACCATCCAGCTTGACCTCCACCCTGGCGTCTTGGGCGGGCCAGTGCCAGCTGGCCTGCTGCTCCCCTTGTTGCAACTGATCGACCTGGCGGGCGGGCTGGCCCGCGCTGACCGGGATCTGGTTGACCGAGATGGCCAGAGTATCGGGATCGATGCGGTAACGCTGGGTCTCGCCCTGCAGTGTCAGGGGGGCGGCGGCCAGCGGCGCCGCCAGCAGTGAAATCAACAGCCAGCCCAGTGCTGGCGCCCGTATCGGCAAACCGTTCATGCAACATCCTTGACCTGATTGATGCCATCAGGGTACGCCGACGCCCGCCCCCCGGTACAGCCAAATCTGCTTAACCCATATGGGGTGAATGGCCTCATTCCAGCCCTTTTGGGAGCCTTTTTCATGCGGCAAAAAAGCATCATTCGAACCCTCTCTCAGCCCCCGCCAGCACTGGCTTGTGCGACTCATCCTGCGGGGGTGAACCTCCCGCGCCCATTTTTTCGACGCCCCATATAGGGGGGTGCCAGCCTGCTCGACGGTTTCTAGCATGCCTGCTCACTTTTAACGCAATTCATTGTTTTATAAGGATTGTTTTTGACTGGAGTATCAGTATGAAGAAAGCGAAATGGAAGCCTTGGCTGGGGTTGTGCGCCCTCTTGGCCGGGGTGATCGGCTGGTACCTGTGGCCGCAAGCGGTGGAGCCCGGCCAGGCGGCGGCAGGGGATGAGGAGCACGCGGCGGATAGCGGCCCGCTGGCGGAGCTCGCGCCACTCGTCGCCATGCCTGCCCCCGTGCTCAAGCCGGCGCTGGTCGCAGCCCCCGCCAAGCCGGATCGGCTGCGGGAAGATGGCAGCCAGCAGCTGGAGACCCCTTGGCAGGCGGCCGAGGTGGATGCGGACTTTCCGCTGGCGGAGCCCGGCGATGCGGTCGAGCAACCCCAGCCGATCGCCCTGCAGGGCAGCGACCTGGAGCGGGCCCAGGTGGGCGACAGCGTGGCCCTACCAATGCCGGACGGCAGCACCCTGCAGGCCAGGGTGACCAAGGTTGAGCTGCAGCGGGGCGGGGAGCGCAACTGGCAGGGGGAAATTCGGGTCGACGGTGACAGCTATCCGGTCAATTTCACCGTCGGCAAGCAAGCGACTTTCGGGTTCATCGGCACGCCGCAAGGCAGTTACTCCGTCGAGACCCTGGGAGGCAAGGGCTGGGTTTACAAGAACCCGCCGCTGGATCTGGGTCATGGCGGCGATGACGCCCTGATCCAGACTCACCAATAACAACAGAAAAGGAAGATCACATGCAGAAAACCACTTTGGGGATCATGATTGCGGGATTGCTCGGGGCGACCCCCGTGCTGGCGGAAACCATCGACCTGATGGTGCTGCACAGCCCGGGGCTGGCGGCCCGCTATCAGGGGGACGCCCAGACCCGGATCCAGCACATGATCAACGTCACCAACCAGATCTATGCCGCCAGCGGCCTGGATCTGACGGTGCGGGCCGTGCACGACCAGCAGGTCAATTACCCGGATGGCGGCACCGACAAATCCGCGCTCAACGCGGTGACCTACCAGCAGGATCCGGCTTTCAAGCAGGTTCCGACCCTGCGCACCCGTTATGGCGCCGACATGGTGGTGCTGATGCGCCCCCAGACCGGTGACCACGGCAGCTGCGGGCTGGCCTGGGTTGGCGGTTCCGCGACCTATACCGATGGCAGCAAGGCGTATGCCGATGGGGATGTCTCCCAGGATGCGGGCAGCATGTTCAGCCATGTCACGGCCACCGGCTGTGGCGACGTGGTGCTGGCGCACGAGCTGGGTCACAACATGGGGCTCAACCACTCCCGCCTGCAAGATGGCACGGGGGGCACTTATCACTATGCGTTGGGGCACGGGGTGCGGGGTTCTTTCGCCACCGTGATGGCTTATCCCTCCAGCTTCGGGGTCTACAGCCACGAGTACAAGTTCTCCAGCCCGGATCTGGTCTGCAAGGGGCAGCCGTGCGGCGTGGATTACCGGGATCAGGCCAACGGTGCCGATGCGGTGCGGGCGCTGAAGGTGACGACGCCGCAGATCGCCGCTTTCTACCCCACCATGGTGACGGAAGCGCTGCCGGATCTGGGCGAGCTGGAACGCTCCCTCGAGACCCGGCGCCAGGACTTGGCGGCGGCTCAGGAGCACTACAGCCAGCAGGTGGCGGCCAGAACCGCCCTGCAGGATCGCCAGCAGACGCTCAAGGGCAACTTTGATCGCTACCAGCGCGAGCTGAACCAGCTGAACCAGCGCAACCGCCAGACGGTGCAGGAGATCAACCGGCTGGTGCGCGAGCACAACAGCTACAACGGCAGCTACGGCCCGGAAGAGTATCGCCGGATCCGCGCCATCCAGGCGAGCCTGAGCGCCCGCATCGATCAGCTGCACGATGAGAACAACGCCATCATTCGCCAGTCCAACGAGATCAGCCAACGCTACCAGGCCGAGGTGAACGAGTACAACGGCAGCTGGGATCGCTACAACCAGCTGGTGGCAGCAGTGAAGAGCGCCGACGGCAAGGTGGACGAGGCGCGCCGCGAGCTGGAGCTGGCCGAGCACAGGTATCAGCTGGCGCTGGCCCGCCAGCCGGCCGAGACGCAGCCGGCCTGATGCAACAAGGGCGCCCCGCAACAGGCGGGGCGCCCTTGATGTCTGTCTGTCAGAGGAGCCGACCGGGCAAGCCCGGCCGGCTCCTTATTTTGCAGGCCTGCGTCAGTCAGCCCGTTTGGCCGCGGGTTTCGCTTTCGTTGGCAGCTGGGCTAGGGCGGCCTGCACTGCGGCTGCCAGCTGGGGATCGCGCCCCGCCAGCATGTCGGCTGGGGTCAGCGCCACCTGCACGTCCGGGATCAGCTCCTGGTTCTCGTACAGGGTGCCGTCGGGGTTGCGCAGCCCCAGGGTCGGGATGCCGTAGGCAAGGCCCGGGATCAACCTGGAGGTGTGGGCATACACCATGGTGCCGGTGCCCGGCACCGGCTCGCCGACGATGGGGCCCACCTTGAGGGTGCGGTAGTACTGGGGAAAGGCCGAGCCTTCCGAGTAGCTGCCCGCATTGACCAGCACCACCGAGGGCTTGGTCCACTGGCGGGTGGCGGCGTCCGTCTCCCCCTTGCCAAGGCGTGGCCAGCTGCGGGCCATGCCCTGGGCGCTGCCGCTGCCGGTCAGGAACTCCACCAGGGTGTTGGCCAGATAACCCCCCTTGTTGAAGCGCACGTCGACGATCAGCGCCTCGCGGTTGCGCTGGCGACCGAGGGCGTCGGCCACCACCTCCTCATACACGGCGCTGCTCATCTCCGGCAGATAGACATAGCCGACCCGCCCCTGACTCAACTGTTCCACCTGGCTGCGGCGCTTGGCGATCCAGCCATCGAGCTGCAACTGATACTCCTGCTGCAGGTCGATGGCGGTGACCTCCAGCTGGCTGGGCTCCTTGGCCCCCTTGGGCAGCACAGTGAGCGCCAGCCGCTGGCCGGCCTGGTGGTTGAGCAGGGCATCCAGCTCGTTGAGGCTGTGCAGCTCGGTGCCGTTGACGGCCAGCAGGCGGGCGCCTGGCGCCAGATCCGTCTCCTGCTCCAGCGGGCCGCCGGCCAGCAGGGCGTCGAGCTCGACCGCCCCCTGTCGCTCGCGCCAGTAACCGCCGAGGCTGGCAGTCTCGTCCGGCATGCGCAGGGAGGGGGCCGGACCGCTGCCCCAGGTGTGGGAGACATTGAGCTCGCCGGCCAGCTCCGCCAGCAGGTTGCCGAAGTCACGATCGTTGCTGATGCCGGGCAGCAGGCGGCGATAGGCGGCCACATAGCCGTCCCAGTCCACTCCGTTCATGTCGGCCCGGTAGAACTCGTCCCGGGTGAGACGGGTGATCTGGTCGAAGGCGGCGCTCATCCGATCCTGCCAGCTGGCGGTGATCAGCAGATTGAAGGGGTGGCTGCTGGCCTCGCCGGAGCGGGTATCGATGAGGGCGATTTCCCCCTCCCGCACCAGGGTGGCGAGGCTGGCATCCTGGTTGAGGCTGGCCAGCGCCGGCCCCGGCTGCTCGGCAAACAGCAGCTTGGTTTCACCCTTGCGCAGATCCTGGGCATAGCCCTTGATCTCGCTCTCGCCGTTGGCGTCCATCACCTCCACCAGATAGATCAGATGATCGTCGACGATGCGACTGGCGAGGATGGGGCCCTCTGGCTGCAGCTGGAGTGCCTCCCGGTGGGCCAGTCGGTCAGCCTCGAAGCCGTAACCGGCCTTGGGCGGCGCCTGCTCGGCGATGAAGTCACTCTTGGCGGCGCGACTGCTGTAGAGGCCGAGCAGGCTGCCGCCGAGGGGCTCGCCATCGGCACCCAGCACCCCGTACTTGGTGGATTGCCAGTAGAGGATGCCGCCGTCCTGACTCCAGGCAGGATCGCCATCCCGATAGCCGTTGAGACTGACGTTGACTGGTTTGGCCTTGGCATCCCGGGTATCGATGACGGCGATCTCCTGCTGGGCGGAGTCGGGCTGGATGGTCAGCGCCAGGTGGCGCGAATCGGGGGCAAAGGCCAGCTCCACCGCGTGACGGGAGGGGTTGAACTCGGCGGCGACCAGCTGGCGCTGCTTGCCGCTGGCCAGATCCAGCAGGTGGATGGCCTGGCCGTCCACCACGAAGGCGAGCTGTTTGCCGTCGGGGGAGAGGGTCGGTACGCTGATGGCGGCGCCCGGGATGGCCAGCAGTTTTTCCTCGGTCAGGGTGCCGGGGTCGCTGAACAGCTTGTCCGGCTGCCCCTTCTTGAGGCGGTACAGCGCCGCCGGCCCCTCCTGTTCGGAGAGGTAGATGAGCTCCTGCTCTTTATCCAGATAGCGCGGTGCCGACTGCTCGCTGGGGTGGCGGGTGAGCTGGCGTACCCGCTCGCGCCGGGTATCGACCGCGTAGAGATCCCCCTGGCTGACCAGGATCACCTCTTCCCCATCCTGGCGGGCGATGGCCTCGTCGACGGGGCCGGGCTGCCAGCTCTGCTCGGCCGGTACCTTGGCGAACAGCGGCTGGATGACGAGCTTGCGCGGGGTGTCGCTGCCGGCATCGAGGCGGTAGAGCTCCCCCTGCCAGGACCAGACCAGATCCCCCTGGCGGGAGGCAGAGAGGCCGCGCACCGGATGGCCCTTGAAGTGGGTGAGCTGGCGATCCTGGCCGTTGGCCAGATCCCGTTGCCAGACGTTGAAATCGCCGCTGCGCTCGCTCAGGTAGTAGAGCTGCTTGCCCTGCTCGTCCCAGACCGGATCGCTGGCGGCCACCCTGTCTTCAGTCAGCTGGCGATGCTGTTTGCCGTCGAACAGCCACAGACGGGAGACCGCGAACGAGTGCTGGTGCTTGCGAAACGGCTGATCCATGCCCGGCATCTGGTAGGCCAGCTGGTTGCCGTGGGGGCGGGCCAGGGTGGCGGGCAGGGGCTGGGCCGGGGTCAGCGGGCCGCCGGCAACCGGCGTCCAGTAGAGGTTGCCGGCCTGATAGCCTTCTGCCACGAAGTGATCGGCGTCGGGGTCGGTGAGGCGCTGGCTGCTCAGCAGCAGCTGCGTGCCGTCGGCGCTGAAGGCCTGGGGCAGGTCGGGGCGCGAATCCCGGGTCAGCCGCACCATCTCGCCGCCGTGGCTCGGCACCACGAACACGTCTTCGTTGCCGTAGAGGTTGGCGGCAAAGGCTATGAGCTTGCCATCCGGCGACCAGAGCGGGCGCTGGCTCAGGTAGTTGCCGTCGGTGAGGGGCACGGCGGGGCCGCCATCCCCCGCGCTCAGGTAGACGCGGCCCTGCCAGGTGAAGGCAAGCTGCTTGCCGTCGGGGGAGAGGGAGGGCTCGCGCAGCCAGAGCGGCTCGGCCGCCTGCAGGGAGGAGCAGAGCAGCAGGAGCAGCAGGGAGAGTCGGTATCGCATCGTGAGGTTCCTGAGAGGTGAAAAGCGCCTTATCTTCCCCCAATGTCCCGCCCGGGACTATCCCGAGATAGGGGGGTTATCCCGTTGTTTTGGCAGTTAATTGTAACAATCTATAAAAGATGACGCGGGATATGTTTCTCTGGATATATTGAGTATTGATGGCGATCCAATATGATGGCGCTCGCCCGCCACACGAGGCGGTGCAGTTCAGATGATTTGGTAACAGAAAAGCCCTTACCAGAGGCTTGCCGAGGGATGGAATGAGAGCCGTATTACTGTGTTTGCTGGGGCTGTGGCCCGCATTGAGTTTTGCCACCCTGTCCGCCGATATGGTGGTGGTGAAGAAATCGAGTTATAGCCTGACCCTGATGAAGGATGGCAAGGAGGTCAAACGCTACTGGATCGCTCTGGGTCCGGCTCCCAAGGGGCACAAGCAGCGGGAAGGGGATCAGCGCACGCCGGAAGGCCGTTACATCCTCGACTACAAGAAGACCAATTCCAACTATTACAAGGCCATCCACATCAACTACCCGAATCTGGACGACATCAAGGCGGCCAACGAGATGGGTGTGCGACCGGGCGGCATGATCATGATCCACGGTCAGCGCAACAGCATAGGCAACACCCGCCTGCAGCCGTCCAACTGGACCAATGGCTGCATCGCCATGCTCAACAAGGATCTGGACGAAGTGTGGAACGCCATCGAACCCGGCACCCCCATCGTCATTCAGCCCTGACTCTCTGCAGTGCGCCACCTCCGGGTGGCGTTCTGTTTTTTGGGCCCTCTGTTCTGCTTCATCCTCTCTTTACCCGTAGCCTCTTGGTATCCGTCCCCGTGCTGTGCTAGTTTTTCCGGCTCGCCGTGGACGTAACAAGGATGATCCCATGCCATCAGCAACCTGCTCCCGGCCCGTCGGGGCCGAGAGTACCCGCGCGCTCTGGTGGCGCGCCTCCATCGATATTCTGCCGCTCTCCGTCTCGGTGATCCCCTGGGGGATCCTGTGCGGCGCCCTGGCGCTGCAGGTGGGGCTGAGCCCGCTGCAGGCCCAGCTGATGTCGCTGCTGGTCTATGCCGGTGCCGCCCAGCTCTCGGCCACCACCCTGTTCGGGGCGGGCACGCCGCTGCTGCCCATCATGGGCTCCACCTTCGTCATTACCTCCCAGCACCTGCTCTACGGCTTCACCTTTCGCCGCGATGTGCTGCCGCTCTCCCTGCGCTGGCGCGCCAGTCTGGCGTTCTTTCTGACCGACGAGATGTTCGCGGTGGCGCTCAAAGACCGGGAGCGCAGCGGCCGCTTCGATCCGGCCTACGCGCTCATCGCCGGCTTCGTCTTCTATCTGTTCTGGAATGCGGCGACCCTGCTCGGCATCGCCGCCGGTCAGTACATTGACGGGCTGGATCAGATGGGGCTGGATTTTGCCATTGCCGCCACCTTCATCGCCATGACCATTCCTGCCATGAAGAACCTGCCCATGGTGGCGGCCACCCTGGTGAGCGGTGCCATGGCGCTGCTCACCAAGCCGCTGCTGGCGGAGGTCTACATCATCATCTCGGCGCTCTCCGGCATGCTGGTGGGTTATGTGCTGCACCGGATGAGGAGGTAATCATGAGCTGGCTGATGATAGGCCTGCTGGCCCTGATCACCTTCTTCAACCGCTTCGCCTTCTTCTCGCGGCTGACCCGCTATCAGCCGGGCGCCGAGATGGGGGCTTTCCTCAGCTTCTCTGCCCAGTCGGTGCTGACCGCCATCTGGTTGCCCATCGTCTTCAGCTACCAGCCGGGCACCGGGCTGAGCTGGGATCCGGACTACCTGGTCGCCACCCTGCTGGTGACGGCGCTGACCCTGCTACGGCTGCCGACCCTGCTGGTGGTGGTGGTCGGCATGGGGGGCTTCTTCCTGCTGCGCTGGCAGGGGGGCGTGGCCCAGCTGCTGCCCTGGCTGGGCTAGGCCCGTGATCTTGCATGGCGGATGTCTTCATTGGATATCCGCCATGTTGTGAATGTCACTTCAAAAAACACCTCTCAAGTGTGAGGATTTAGCTCCCATCCGTCGAGGAGCGAGCCATGTCCTTCACCGAAACCTGCCAGCGCATCGTGCGCGATCCCCTGCTGTCACCGGCCCAGAAGAGCCATGCCCTGGCGCTGGCCGCCGAGAATGCGCTGCCCTATCCCGAGCTGCCCGCCGAGGTGAGCGAGGCGATGGCCAAGGGCTTTGTCTGCGACATGTTCGAGGGGCACGCCCCCTACAAGCCGCGCTATGTGCTGCCGGATTACGAGAAGTTTCTGCGCCAGGGCTCGGCCTGGCTGGAGCTGGCACCGCCGCAGGATTTCGACGAGGCGCTCGATGCCCTGCGCATCCTCTACCACCACGTGCCCTCCGTCACCGGCATGCCGGTCTGGCTGGGCCGGCTCGATCACCTGCTGCTGCCCTTCGTCGGTGAGCTGGATGACGAGGCGCTCTATCGCAAGTTGAAGGGATTCTGGATCTACCTGGACCGGGTGCTGCCGGATGCCTTCATGCACGTCAACATAGGCCCGGATGACAACCGGCTCTGCCGCCTGATCCTGCGCATCGACGGCGATCTCAAGCAGGTGGCCCCCAACCTCACCCTGTTCCACGATCCGGCGCAGACCCCGGACAGCCTGCTGCTGCAGGGGGTGAAGAACATAGCGGCCTGCAGCAAGCCCCACATCGCCAACTACCCGCTGCATCGCAGCACCTTCGATGAGCGCGGCTTCGGCATCGTCAGCTGCTACAACGCCTTGCCCCAGGCGGGCGGCACCAATACCCTGGTGCGGGTCTCCCTCAAGCGGGTGGCCGAGCAGGCCCACGGCATCGACGACTTCCTGGGCTGCCTGCTGCCCCACTACTGCCGTCTCGCCTCCCGTCTGATCGAGGCGCGTGCCGCCTTCCTGCACCAGGAGTCCGGTTTCTTCGACAGCTTCCTGGTGCAGGAGGGGCTGCTGGAAGAGGATCGCTTCGTCCCCATGTTCGGCATCTACGGCATGGCCGAGGCGGTCAACCTTCTGATGGACAAGGAGAATCTGCCGGAGCGTTACGGCCGGGACGAGGAGGCGAACCAGCTGGGCTACCGCATCTCGGCCCAGCTCGCCCGCCATGTGAGCGAAACGCCGCAGCGCCACGCCTGGGGCGGCCACGCCCTGCTCCACTCCCAGGGTGGGCTCAGCGTGGATCGCGGGGTGACCCCCGGGGTGCGCATCCCCTATGGCGAGGAGCCGGATCCCGCCAGCCACGTGCTGGCGCTGGCCCCCCACCACGGTTTCTATCACTCCGGGATCAGCGAGATCCTCACCCTGGATCCCACCATCCGCCAGAACCCGCAGGCGCTGCTGCAGCTGTGCAAGGGGGCGCTCGCCATCGGCATGCGCGAGTTCACCGCCAACGTAGCGGACAGCGACCTGGTGCGGGTGACCGGCTACATGATCCGCAAGAGCGACGTGGCCCGCTTCGCGACCGAGGGCTCGCGGCTGCAGACCACCTGCCTCGGCGCCGAGGCAAGCGAGCTGACCGGGATCCGCCAGCGGGCGCCGCGGGTGGTGGGGCGCGAGGCGACCCTGTGTGACTACTGAGTGCGGCAGGAGGGCAGGGGCGGCGCGCGCCGCGACGGTGAGTCGCTGGCTGCCCTTCTCCTGCGTGGACGGCCCCGGCAACCGGCTGGTGCTGTTTCTGCAGGGGTGCAACTTCGCCTGCCCCGGCTGTCATAACCCGCACACCATCGGCCTTTGCGATCACTGCGGTGACTGCGTGCCCGGCTGCCCGAGCGGGGCGCTGGCCCTGCACGAGGAGCGGGTGAGCTGGCAGGCGGCCCGCTGTACCGATTGCGATGCCTGTCTCGATGCCTGCCCCCGCAGCGCCAGCCCCAAGACCGCCACCATGACGGTGGCCGAGGTGCTGGCCCTGTTGCGCCGCTACGGCCCGCTGCTGACCGGGATTACCGTCTCCGGCGGTGAGGCCACCACCCAGCTGCCGTTCGTGATCGCGCTGTTCACCGCCATCAAGGAGGCGCCGGATCTGGCCCATCTCGGCTGCCTGCTCGACAGCAACGGTTCGCTTGCCGAGGCTGGCTGGCAGCGGCTGCTGCCGGTGCTGGACGGTGCCATGATCGACCTCAAGGGGTGGGGCGATCCGGTCCATCTCTCCCTCACCGGTTGCCATCGGGAGCGGGTGCTGGCGTCGCTGCAACTGCTGGCGCAGGCGGACAAGCTGGCGGAGGTGCGCCTGCTGCTAGTGCCGGGGCAGAGCGATTATCTCGCCGCCGACGGCACGCTGGGGGGCGGACTTGCCGCCTTCTTGCGCGCTCTCGGGCCCGTGCCCATCCGCCTCAACGGTTTTCGCCATCACGGGGTGCGCGGGGCGGCTCAGGACTGGCCAGAGGCGACGCGTGAGGAGCTGGAGCAACTGGCCGCTGCGCTGGCGGTGGCCGGGCTCGGCCCGGTCAGCCTGCCGCCACTGCTCTGAGTAGCCGGATGCTAATCAACTGATCGCAAAGGGATTTGATACTACAAGGCAAGATTGGACGGCGAACCGAGCGGTTCGGCGTGGCTTTTTTGCTGCCTGAGTCTTGAGATGACGTAACTGTGATTGCTGTCTATTTGAGCTCTGCGAGGTGGCGGCTAGAATGGGTCAATCGCCCACCATCAACAGACGAACATGAGTGAATCCAACGCCTTATATCGAGTGCAGTTCATTTGTCACAACGAGCGTTACGAAGTCTATGTCAGGGAAGTGAGCCAGGGTCAGCTGTTCGGCTTCATCGAGATCGCCAACTTCGTGTGGGACAACCACACGGCGCTCATCGTCGACCCCAGCCACGAGAAGTTGAAGAGTGAATTTGCCGACGTCAATCGCACCATGATCCCCATGCACCACGTGCTGCGGGTCGATCAGGTGCGCAAGCAGGGGGCCGCCCGCATCACCGAACTGGGCAACAACGTCTCTCCCTTCCCCAGCCCCATCTACACCAAGAAACCCTGACACCCACCATGCCCGGCCAGCGTGTGCCGGGCATGGTCGTCCTCATCCTAGCTCGCGGGCCAGTTGCAGGATGCGCTGGCGGAACCAGCGCCGGGCCGGCTCTTCTCCGGCGGGGCCGTACCATACCAGGCTGTGGGTGACGGCGCCGTAATCGAAGGGGACCGGCCTGCTCACCAGCGCGTGGGGGGCCGCCTGCTCGGCCCAGCCACCGATGGCGGTGAGGATCAGATCGCTCTGGCGCAGCAGGGCTGCCGCACTGCCAAAATCCGGCAGGATGGCGGCGATCTGCCGGCGCACCTGCAACTGGGCCAGGCTCTGTTCGAAGAAGGGATTGGCCAGCTCCTGATCGCGAATGGCGATATGGCGCCAGCTCAGGTAGGCATCGAGATCCCAGGATCGCGCCAGCGCCGGGTGATCCGCGCGTAGCAGGCAGACCAGCTTGTCCTCGCGCAGGGTCTCCCACACCAGCCCTTGTTGGCGGGGCAGCGGCTGGCTCTGATCGTGGGGCAGGATCACGAAGTCCAGCTTGCCCGCCGCCAGCGCCGCCAGCCCCTGCTCATCCTTGTTGCAAATGTCGGGCACCAGGCCCGGCACCTCGCGCATCAGCTGCGCCAGGATGGGCCCCATGGGCCAGACCATGCCGCTCTCGCGCAGGGCGAATTTCAGCTGCCCCTGCCAGCTGACGGGATCGAACCCGCCCTGGCCGGTGAGGCCGTTCAGCTCGCTCAGCAGCCGGTGCAGGGTGGGGCCGAGCCGCTCGGCGAACGGGGTCAGCAACAGCTGGTTGCCCTGGCGGTAGAGCAGCTGATCGCCGAGCAGATCCCGCAGCTGGTTGAGGGTCTTGCTGACGGTGGAGGGGGTGGTGCAGAGCCGCTCGGCGGTGCGGGTGACGCTCTGGCTGTCGAGCAGCAGGTGCAGGGTAACCAGATGGCGACCACCCAGTCGCGACAGCGCGATCAGATCCATGATGCCTCCTGCTGCGAGACGAGGCGGGCCGGATGGCGCAATGGAGACGGCGCGATCAGGTTCATAGGGACTCCACAAGCAAACGGGACAAACAAAAAGCCCCGCCTGAGCGGGGCTTGCGGGGATCAGCCCTTGAGCACAGCGGCCATGGCGTCGGCCACGTAGTCGACGTTGCGGCTGTTGAGGCCCGCCACGCACATGCGACCGGAGCGCACCAGGTAGACGGCGAACTCCTCGCGCAGGCGGTCCACCTGCTCCGGGGTGAAGCCGGTGTAGCTGAACATGCCGCGCTGGTTGATGAAGTAGCTGAAGTCACGGCCCGGCACCTTGGCGCTCAGCACCTCGAACAGCTTCTCGCGCATCGCCTTGATGCGGGTGCGCATCTCGGTCACCTCACCGACCCACATGACATGCAGGCTGGCATCGTTCATCACCGCCGCAGTGATCTGGCCACCGTGGGTGGGGGGGCTGGAGTAGTTGCGGCGCACGGTGGCCTTCATCTGGCCCAGCACCCGGCTCGCCTCTTCGGCATCCTGGCAGATGACCGACAGGCCGCCACAGCGCTCGCCGTAGAAGGAGAGGTTCTTGGAAAACGAGTTGCTGACGAAGAAGCTGACGCCGGCGGCCACCATGGCGCGAATGGCGTAGGCATCCTCTTCCAGCCCGTCGCCGAAGCCCTGATAGGCGATGTCCATAAAGGGGATCAGGTTCTTCTCGACCACCAGCGCGATCACCTGGTCCCACTGGGCACGGGAGAGATCCACCCCGGTCGGGTTGTGGCAGCAGGGGTGCAGCAGCACGATGCTTTTCGCCGGCAGGCTGCTCAGGCAGTCGATCATGGCGTCAAACTGCACGCCGCCGGTGGCCGCATCGTAGTAGGGGTAGTCGTGCACCTTGATGCCGGCACCCTCGAACATCGCCTTGTGGTTGTCCCAGGTGGGATTGCTGACCCACACCTCGGAGGTCGGGAAGTAGCGCTTGAGCAGATCGGCGCCGATCTTGAGCGCGCCGGAGCCGCCGATGGTCTGGATGGTGGCGATGCGACCCGCCTTGACCGCTGCGTGGTCGGCACCGAACAGCAGGTGCTGCACCGCGGTGCGGTAGTTGGCGGCGCCTTCCATCGGCTGGTAGGGGCGCGGGGCCGGGGCGGCGGCGCGCTGGGCTTCGGCCTGCTGTACCGAGGCCAGCAGCGGAATGCGGCCCTGCTCGTCGTAATAGAGGCCGATCCCCAGGTTCACCTTCTGCTCGCGGGTGTCTTTGTGGAAGGTCTCGACCAGGGTCAGGATGGGGTCGCCAGCATAGGCATCGACGTGTTCAAACATGGGGGGTCCTTGCGAAATGGAATCCAGGGTATGGCGATCAATGATCGGCGGTCATCATGGCGTAAAGCCGGCGAGGGCTCAAGTCTGAAAGGGGTGTGAGCTGGCGGGCCGACGCCACCCAGCCGTCAACGGGATGAGGCGGGCTACGCATGGCCCCATCCACCGGCCCTACTTCAGATAGGAACGCAATACCCGCACCACCTGATCCAGATCCTCCAGCCGCTCGGCCTGGGTCGCCTCTTCGGCGCCGAGATGCTCGCGCATGTGGCCCTCCAGCACCTCCAGCATCAGGCCGTTGACGGCGCCGCGAATGGCCGCGATCTGCTGCAGGATGGCGGCGCAGTCGCTCTCCTGCTCCAGCGCGCTCTCCAGTGCCCCTGCCTGTCCCTTGATGCGGCGCACCCGCGCCAGCAGCTTCTTCTTGCCGTGAATGGTGTGTGACATGCAGGATCCTCTCGATCAATAAAACTATACTGGGGTATAGTATATTGCATTGTCGTCCTCAGGAGAAATCCATGTCATCCCTCGCCTCATCCCACTGCCACCAACCCGTCGTCCACGAAGGGAATCCGCTGGCCGAACAGAAGACCCGCTGGGCCGTGCTGCTAACCGTCATCATGATGGTGGCGGAGATCGGCGGCGGCTGGTTCTACAACTCCATGGCGCTGCTGGCCGACGGTTGGCACATGAGCTCCCATGCGCTGGCGCTCGGCCTGTCGGTGCTGGCCTACCGCGCCGCCCGCCACTTCGCCCGCGACCACAGATTCAGCTTCGGCACCTGGAAGATCGAGGTGCTGGGGGGCTTTACCAGCGCCCTCTTGCTGGTGGGGGTGGCCGGCATGATGCTGTTCGAGTCGGTGTTCCGGCTGCTGGATCCCAGCCCGATCCACTATCAACAGGCCATCGTCATCGCCATCGTCGGCCTGCTGGTGAACCTGGCCTGCGCCTGGCTGCTCAAGGATGACCACGGTCATCACCATGGCCACGGTCACGACCACCATCATGATCATCACGACCACGATCACTCACACGATCATCACGGTCATCAGGATCTCAACCTGCGCGCCGCCTACATCCACGTGCTGGCGGATGCGGCCACCTCGGTGCTGGCCATTCTGGCGCTGGTGGGGGGCATGCTGTGGGGGGCCGACTGGCTGGATCCCCTGATGGGCATAGTGGGTGCCGGACTGGTCGCGGTGTGGGCCTGGGGCCTGCTGCGCGACTCCGGCCGGGTGCTGCTGGATGCCGAGATGGACGCGCCGCTGGTGGCGGAGATCCGCGAGGTGATCGCTGAGTTGCCGGACGCCGAAGTGCGCGATCTGCACGTCTGGCGGGTGGGCCAGCAGCAGTATGCCTGCGTGCTCTCCCTGCTGATGGCGGCGCCGGTTGCCGCCAGCGAGATCCGCGCCCGGCTCGCCATCCACGAGGAGCTGGTGCACGTCACCATCGAAGTGAGCGCCTCCTGATCCTGGCCGGTTGGCCGCCCGCAACAGCAGGAAGGGGCCAAGGCCCCTTCCTGTTTTTCTGTCTCAGTGCGGCTGGCCCTGCACATCGTCGGGTTTGTGCTGCCAGATGGCGCCGAGCAGCAGCTTGAGCAGCAGCTCGGGCGGGTTGTCCAGCAGCCGGCCCGACTCCAGCAGCAGGTGGCCGTCGGCCCGAAAGCCGAGGCTGGCGTGGATGGTGCCCTCCTCGCCGCACACCTGGATCAGCCCGCTCAAACTGCCGCGCTCCCCCGGCTGGCAGCGCAGCCGCAG
Organism: Aeromonas sp. ASNIH4; assembly: GCF_002934425.1. NCBI lineage: Bacteria > Pseudomonadati > Pseudomonadota > Gammaproteobacteria > Aeromonadales > Aeromonadaceae > Aeromonas > Aeromonas sp. ASNIH4. The sequence goes on from NZ_CP026217.1 coordinate 264,257, forward strand.
CTCCCGCGGCTCCCCCAGCAGGGTAAAGGCTCGGGCGAGGGGCGGGGTATCCTCATAATCCGGCCAGTTGAAGAAGTGGTACTGCTCGGCGAGCGTCCCCGCCTGCTGACAAAATTGGTCAAACAGCTGGGCAATCTCTTGATATTCCTGGTCCAGCCGCCTGGCCTGCTCCTCAATCCGCTTCATCTGTCGTGGCTCCCTCTCTCTTGCCGTATCCACTTATCCATTTGATCGGAAATCAATTTTTCCAGACATCATGGCTCTGCCCGCAGGTATGTGCCGAATCGGGCGGCAGGTCTGTGAGCCCGATCCGATTTTCGTTATGAAAACGTTATCTTGTTGAAAGCGGTTAACTTTTTTGCCCCCCTGCTCACATTTGAAACGATTTCTGCTGATTAATATGGCACCGCTCGGCAATGACCGGGTACTCGGATATCGAGACTAACTACAGCGGGAATTATAAAAAAATGGATATGAAAAAGACCAAAGTGGCGCTGGTAACAGCCTCACTGCTCGCGCTTTTGTCCGGCTGCAATGACAACAGCTCCTCCCCCTCCACCCCTGACCCCACGGACGGCCCCGTCGCCCGTCTGCCCAATGTGCAACCCCCTGCCGAGCAACTGGTGGCCGGGCCCGATCAGGCGGTGATCGCCCTGGTGGATACCCAGACCAGTGCGGCCCGCGGGATCACTGGCCCCTTCGCCAACTACAGCCTGCACCTGTGGAACAACGACGCCTGCAGCGCCACCGCCGAGAGCGGCCTCAACGCAGGCTGGGACGACAAGGTCAACACCCCGGCCGCGGCCGACGGCTTCGGTCCGAGCTGGGTGGTGCCCCTTAGCAAGCTGGAAGGCTGCATCAACTTCATCGCCCGCAACGGCGATCTGGCCAACCTGACCGGCAGCGACATGAAGGTGGTCTTCAGCGATCACCCGGACCGCACCGTGGCCATCGTCGCCGGCAAGAACGAGATCTTCGGCAGCCGCGCCGAGGCCTTCACCGCCGCCTTCGGCGTGGCGGGCGCCAGTGCCCACTTGATCGACGGCAATACCCTGATCTGGCAAGGGGGCAAGGACAAGCCCCATGTGCGCCTCTATTACACCGAATCAGGCACCATCAAGGCCAACGCCGAAGGGGTGTTCGACTTCCCCTACATCACCCTTACCCCGACCAGCCTGACCGCCGAGCAGCAGGCCAAGTATCCGCATCTGAAGGATGCTGCCGCCTTCGCCCTGCCGGCTGGTAAAGATCTCAAGCCGCTGCTCAAGGGTGAGCTGGTGGCCATCGGCACCGACGCCGACGGCATTCTGCAGGGGGCGACCCTGGTGCAGAGCGCCGGCGCCCTCGATGCCCTCTACAGCGAAGCGGCTACCAAGCTGACTTATGGCGCCGTGGTCGAGGGGGGCAATGTCACCTTCCGGCTGTGGGCGCCGACCGCTAGGTCGGTCAAGCTGGCGCTGTTCGACGGCCAGCACAAGCCGCTCGGCGAGCGCACCATGACCCTGGACGAGGCCAGCGGCAGCTGGAGCGTGCAGGGTGGCAGCGAGCTGGTGGGCAAGTTCTACCGCTACGACATCCAGGTCTATCACCCGGTCAGCCGCAAGCTGGAATCCTATCAGGTGACCGACCCCTACTCCCTGAGCCTGGCGATGAACTCCGAGTTCAGCCAGGTGGTGGATCTCAACGATCCGGCCCTCAAGCCGGAAGGGTGGGACAGCCTCAAGGCGCCCCACAGCCAGCAGAACCCCGCCGACATCACCATCTATGAGGCCCATGTCCGCGATCTGACCGGCAACGACGACTCCACCCCGGCCGAGCACCGCGGCAAGTTCCTCGGCCTGACCGATACCGACACGGCGCCGGTCAAGCACCTGCAGGCGCTGGCCAAGAGCGGCGTCAGCCACCTGCACCTGCTGCCGGTGTTCGACATCGCCACCGTCAACGAGGATCCGGCCAAGGTCGCCAACATCAGCGACGATTTTGGCAAGCTGTGCCAGGTCAACCCCGAGGTGCAGAACTCCAAGTTCGCCGGCTACTGCAGCAGCGGCCAGACCATCGAGGCCGTGCTCGGCGATCTGCAAGGGGGCGACAGCAAGGAGAACCCGCAGGTGCAGGAGCTTTACGGCTATCTGCGTGGCGTCGACTCCTTCAACTGGGGTTATGACCCCTACCACTACACCACCCCGGAAGGCTCCTACGCCACCAACGCCGAGGGCAGCCAGCGCATCCTGGAGTTCCGCGAGATGGTCAAGGCCATCAAGCAGAACATCGGCATGAACGTGGTGATGGACGTGGTCTACAACCACACCAACGAGGCGGGCCTGGGGCCCAAGTCGGTGCTCGACAAGATAGTGCCCTGGTACTATCAGCGCCTCAATCCGGAGACCGGCTCGGTGGAGAACTCCACCTGCTGCTCCAACACGGCGCCGGAACACGCCATGTTCGCCAAGCTGATGGATGACTCCCTGGTCACCTGGGCGCGCGACTACAAGATCGACGCCTTCCGCTTCGACCTGATGGGCCACCACCCGAAAGATCAGATGGTGCAGGCGCTGGCCGCGGTGAAGAAGGTCAACCCGGAGATGTACTTCTACGGCGAGGGCTGGAACTTCGGCGAGGTGCAGGATGACAAGCGCTTCGTGCAGGCGACCCAGAAACACCTGGCCGGCACCGGCATCGGCTCCTTCTCCGACCGGCTGCGGGATGCGGTACGCGGCGGCAGTCCGTTCGACGGCGGCGACACCATTCGCAAGACCCAGGGCTTTGGCAACGGCGCCCTGGTGGATGCCAACGAGATGGACGGTGTCGATCGCGCTACCGCTCTGCATCAGGCCGATCTGGTGCGCCTCGGCATGGCCGGCAACCTCAAGGACTTCATCCTGACCGACAAGGACGGGATGCCGAAGAAGGGCTCCGACATCGACTACAACGGTCAACCGGCTGGCTACGCCCAGGATCCGACCGAAATCCAGAACTACGTCGACAAGCACGACAACCAGACCCTGTTCGACAACCTGATCTACAAGGCGCCGCAAGGGGCCGATCTGGTGCGGATGCAGGGGGTATCGCTCGCCACCGCCATGCTGGGGCAGGGCATTCCGTTTACCCACGCCGGTGTCGAGCTGCTGCGCTCCAAGTCCATGGAGCGGGACAGCTACGACTCGGGTGACTGGTACAACCGGGTCGACTATACCCTGGCCGACAACAACTTCGACAAGGGGTTGCCGCGCAAGGACAAGGATGGCGACAACTATCCGCTGATCGAGAAAGTACTCGGCAAGCACGTCAAGCCGAGCGGTGCCGACATGGCGACCATGGTGGGCTTCTATCAGGAGCTGGCCGAGCTGCGTCAATCCTCCCGTTTGCTGCGTCTGGGCAGCGGCGCCGAGGTGATCAAGCGGGTCGACTTCCGCAATACCGGCCCGGATCAGGAACCCGGCCTCATCGTGATGACGGTGGATGACGGCATCAATGCGGGGGCGGATCTGGATCCGGCCATCGACGGTCTGGTGGTGATGATCAACGCCACCAATGCTCCCCAGAGCATCAGTGACTTCCGTGACGGCAACGATCAGCCCATCGACCTGACCAGCCTGCAGTTGAGCCCGGCCCACCACGGCGGCGAGAGCATCGCCCGTGATGCGGCCGTCAATGGCGGTACCCTGACCCTGGGTGCCTGGTCGGCGGCAGTGTTCGTCAAGCCGCAGAGCGGTGCCCAGGGCACCGGCCTGCCGGTCGGCAAGAAGACTGATCTGAGCACGGTACCGCCGTTTGGTGACACCGCCGTCTATCTGAAGGGGTTCCTCAATGAGTGGGGCAACACCAACCAGATGACCTTCAGCAGCAACTTCATGTACGAGTTCACCACCGAGGTGAGCAGCGACAAGCTGGGCACCACCAACGTCAAGATCGCGGATGCCAGCTGGGGTCCCCTCAACTACGGCAGCTGCAATGCGGGCGACAAGCTGGTGGTCGGCACTCCGTTGACCCTTTGCAAGGGTGGCGATACCGGCAACATCGGGCTCGATCTGGCCAAGGCGGGCAGCTACAAGTTCGTGTTTACCGCCATGAACAAGGACAAACCCACCCTGAGCGTCAGCTTCACCGAGCCGGTGCAGAGCTGCAAGGTGCTGGACACGGTGGCGGGCAATCCGCTCGGCTACAACCTGTTCGTCAAGGGCGAGCTCTCCGGCTGGGCCGCTCAGCCCCAGTACCAGTTGAGCTACAAGGGGATGGATGGTGACCTTGCCATCTATCAGGCGGCCTTCAACTACACCGGCAGCACCGAGTTCAAGGTGGCCAACGAGGACTGGAGCAAGGAGTACCTGCTCAACGGTGGCGGCGCGGTGACGGCGGAGACGGGTTATGCCATCGGCTTCTCCCAGCCGGGCAGCGCCAACAACAGCATCACCTTGCCGCAGGGCTTGTGGAGCGTGCTGGTGAAGGTTGACCCTGCCGGCACCAAGGCCGGTACCGCTGTGATCCAGGAGTGCAGCGCCAAGTAGTCATTCCCATCGAGCCCGGGGCTGGCTCGGCACCCCAGGGTTGAATTCCACCTCGCCAAGGGTGGGATAACTCCGAGAGAGTAAGCAAAGCGCGACTGCCGACCGGCAGCCGCGCTTTTTCTTTGCTCGTGGGCGAGGCAATAAAAAGCCGCCCACTGGGGGCGGCTGTTGGTTGTGCCGTCAACGGCCGGCTTAGCGCTTGCGCAGCAGGCGCAGGGCGTTGGCGGTGACCAGGGCGGTGGCGCCGGTGTCGGCCAGCACCGCAATCCACAAGCCGGTGATGCCGAGCAGGCTGGTGACCAGGAAGATGGCCTTGAGCCCCAGCGCCAGCGCTATGTTCTGGTGGATGTTGGCCAGTGCCGCGCGAGAGAGCCGGATCATGGCGGCGACCCCACCGAGCTGGTTGTGGGTCAGCGCCGCATCGGCGGTCTCCAGCGCCACGTCGGTGCCGCCCCCCATGGCGATGCCGATGCTGGCCCGCTTCATGGCCGGTGCGTCGTTGATGCCGTCGCCGATCATTGCGACCTTTTGCGTCAGACCGAGCTTGGCGATTTCATCGACCTTGCCCTCCGGCAGCAGGCCGGCGCGCCAGCCCATGCCGAGCTCGCCGGCGATGGCCTCGGCGGCGCGGGGGTTGTCGCCGGTCAGCATGATGCTCTGCAGGCCGAGCTGGTTGAGCTCTTGCAGCGCCGCAGCCGCTTCCGGTCGGATCTGGTCGCGCAGGGCCAGCAGGGCGGCCGGGGCGGCGTCAGGCTGACCGAGCACCACCACCGTCTTGCCTTGCTGCTCCAGGGTGGCGACCCGGGCCTGCATCGCTGCATCCAGGGTGGCGACCCGGCTTGGCGCCAGCAGTTGCCAGAGAGTGCCGTCGATGCGACCTTCCACGCCCATGCCGGGCAGGGCGCGCAGCTCCTGGGCCGCGGCGAGGCTGAGGCCACGTTCGCTGGCCGCCGTCACCACGGCGCGGGCCAGCGGGTGGTGGGAGCCCTGCTCGATGGCCGCCGCCAGTGCCAGCAGTTCGGCCTCCGGCTGGCCATTGAGGCTCACCAGTTCGGTCAGCTGCGGCTTGCCCAGGGTCAGGGTGCCGGTCTTGTCGAAGGCCACGGTATCGATGTGGGCGAGGCGCTCCAGCGCGGCGCCCCCCTTGATGAGGGCCCCCTGTCGGGTGGCTGCCGCCAGCGCTGAGGTGACTGCCGCCGGGGTGGAGATGACCAGGGCGCAGGGGCAACCGATCAGCAGCAGCGCCAGCCCGCGATAGACCCACTCGTCCCAGCTCTGGCCGAAGGCGAGCGGTGGTACCAGCACCACCAGCAGGGCGACCAGCATCATGGCCGGGGTATACCAGCGGCTGAAGCGGTCGATGAAGCGCTCGATGGGGGCGCGCTGGGTCTCGGCCTCTTCGATGAGATGCAGGATGCGGTCGATGGCGTTGTTGCCGGGCTCGGACACTACCTCGAGGCGCAGCACCCGATCCGCCGCCAGACTGCCGGCGGGGACCTTGTCACCCTGGCGGCGCTCCACCGGGATGGATTCGCCGGTCAGGGCGCTCTCGTCAAAGGCGCCGAGGGCGTCGAGCAGGCGGGCATCGGCGGCCAGGCGGGCGCCCGGGGCGATTTCGATGATGTCACCGGGGCGCAGCTGGTCGGCAGCGACCTCTTCCCGCACTTCGCCCTCGGCAGTGGTGCGGATGCGCAGCGCCTTGTCGGGCACCAGCGCCATCAGGGCGGTGACCCCGGCGCGGGCGCGGCCGGCGGCGTAGGCCTCCAGATGTTCCCCCAGCATGAACAGCAGCAGCACCATGGCCGCTTCGGCGGTTTCGCCGAGGAACAGAGCCCCCACGGCGGCGACCGTCATCAGGGTCTCGATGGCGAAGGGGGAGCCGCTCTTGGTCAGTGCCCACGCCTTGCGGGAGATGGGCCACAGCCCCCAGAGGGTGGCTAGGGTAAACAGCGGCTGACCGATCTGGCTTGGCAGCAGGGCCGCCACCCCCATCAGGCCGGCCAGCGACAGCGGCTGCCAATACTTGGCGAGCAGGGTCTGCAGCGGGTTGCGCTCGCGGCCGGGCTCCTGCTTGCCGCTGCGCTCGCCCTTGAGCTGGAAGCCGGCGGCCAGCACGGCGGCGGTAACGGGATCGGGGGAGAGGCCGGGGGCCAGATCCACCACCAGCTTCTCGGTGGCAAACAGCACGCGGGCCTGTTGCACGCCGCTCACCCGGCTGACGGCGGTCTCTATTTTGCGGGCGCAGCTGGGGCAGTCCATCCCCAGCACCTGCCAGCTGTGGCGGCGGCTGTTCTGCTCGGGGGCGTCCAGCGGAGGTTCTGCCGTGACGGCATGCGCATGGTGGTCGTGCTCCCCGTCATGGGCATGGGCGGGCGGCGGAGTGGCGCAACACCCCCCTCTGGGGGGCTCTTCCCCCTCGGGAGCATCGCTGGCGGCATGATCCTGATGATCATGGGGGGCCTGACTCGCGCAGCAGCTGACCGGTGCGGCCTGGTCGCAGCAGTGGCTGTTGTGCTGGTGCTCGGTCTGGGGCGCAGCGCTCTTGCTGACGGCCTTGATGGGGGCGGCGGCGTGTTGATGGCTGCAGCAGGATTTGCTCATGATGAGTCCCTCTTGGATGGATCCCGCCGGTGCGAGATCTTCGATAACTGAGCCGAGTGTAAACCTTGGTGTTAAGTCCAAGGTCAAGCCCCTTTCTCCCGCTCCTCGCTGCAGGCTGCCGGCAGAGGTGATATCCCTGTGGTTGGCGGGTGTTTGTCCCCGCCCGGCGGGCCTATACTGGAGGGCCTGATCCTCCCTCGATAATCAAGGACATAACATGAGCAATTCCGTTACCCTGCAAGGCAACCCCGTCTCCGTCGCCGGTCACTTCCCGGTTGCCGGCGAGCAGGCCAAGCCGTTCTCCCTGGTGGCCAAGGATCTCTCCGATCTGACCCTGGCAAGCTTCGCCGGTCAGCGCAAGATCCTGAACATCTTCCCGAGCGTCGATACCCCGACCTGTGCCACTTCCGTGCGCAAGTTCAACGAGCAGGCCAGCGCGCTGAACAACGCCGTGGTGCTGTGCATCTCCGCCGACCTGCCGTTCGCCCAGTCCCGCTTCTGCGGCGCCGAAGGGCTGGACAAGGTAGTGACCCTCTCCACCCTGCGTGGTGCCGCCTTCCTGCAGGACTACGGCGTGGCCTTCTCCTCCGGCCCGCTGGTGGGTCTGGCTGCCCGCGCCATCGTGGTGCTGGATGAAGAGAACAAGGTGCTGCACAGCGAGCTGGTGGCCGAAGTCGCCGACGAGCCGAACTACGCCGCCGCCCTGGCTGTACTGTAAGCAGGCAGACTGACAATAATCCCGCCGGGGCATGGCCCCGGCGGGATTTTTTTATGGGTGGTCGCCGTCAGGGCGTCTTGTTGCCATCAGCGGCCGGCAGGGGGTCGGGGTGGGGTTGCCACTCGACATAGGGGCGGTGCAGCCTTGAGTAGATCTCTGCCAGTTTGCCGGAGGCGGCGAGTCGGTCGATCGCCTCGCCGAGGAAACGATCCGTTTCATCCCCGGCAGGCCCCTTGGCGATGATGAAGACATCCTCGAAATCCCCCAGGTGCTCCCGGTGAATGTTGGTCAGCTTGAGCTGGCGCAGCATCAGGTCGGCCTCCTCCTGGGCCCAGATGAAGGCGTCGATGCGTCCGCGCGAGAGCTTGCGCAGGGACTGCTCTATGCTCATCGACCGTTGCAGCGGAATGGGCAGAAAGCCGGGGGTCGCCTCGATCAGCAGATCCCGCTTGGTGGGCACTATGCCGTAGGCCATGTCGGGGGTGATGAGGTGGTCGGTATTGCTGTAGAGCACGTGGGTGACCTTGCCGAAGCTGCGGGTGCTGAAGCGATAGGGCAGCAGGTCGGCATCCTGCAGATTGCGGATGGCGGGCAGGCTGAAGTCGGCGGTGCCGGCGATCACCCCGGCCATGGCCCGGGCGAGGGGGTAGATGGTGATCCGGATGCTCACTTCGGGGTAGAGATCATCGATGGCGCGCACCAGATCGACGAAGGGGCCGGTCTTGTCGGCGTTGATGAGCCCCGGCAACTCGCCGAGGTGGGCGTTGAGGATGCGTACCGGTTTGGCGGCGGGAGCGACAGCCGTGTCGGCGCGGGAGAGGCTGAGGCTGGTCAGCCCCGTCAGGCAAAGCAGCAGCAACAGCAGCAGAGAGGGATGTCTGGTCATGGTCTGGTCACGTCCCCGGGGGAGGTTCCCTGAAGTGTAGTCAGGCCCGCTTTGCGCATGGCGGGCCGGGTGCGGGCCAGTGGCCGCGATGGATGGGATTTTACTTATGGTCGGCCGCTCACTAGACTTCGCCCCCACCTCCCTATTCTGTCGATAGCTGCGTAGCCCCATGACTTTTGATGAACTTGCCCTCGCCCCCGCCCTGCTGGCGACCTTGCCCGCCGACCTCAAGTACCCGACCCGGGTGCAGCAACTGGCCATTCCCGCCGCGCTGGCGGGTCGGGATCTGCTGGCGCTGGCCCGCACCGGCAGCGGCAAGACCCTGGCATTCGGCCTGCCGCTGCTGCAGCGCCTCGATCCGGCCAGCGATCGGGTGCAGGGGCTGGTGCTGGTGCCGACCCGCGAGCTGGCGGTGCAGGTGAGCGAGGCGTTGCAGGGGCCGACCGCCGGTCTGGGTCTGCGGCTGGTGACCCTGTGCGGCGGGGTGGCGCAGGAGCTGCAACAGGCCGAACTGGCGCTGGGGCCGCAACTGCTGGTGGCGACCCCGGGGCGGCTGCGGGATCTGCTGGCCCAGCAACTGCTGGGACTGAGCCAGCTGCGCCATCTGGTACTGGACGAGGCGGATCGGCTGCTGGAGATGGGCTTCTGGCCCGATATCCAGTGGCTGCTGAATGCCATGTCGGTCGAGCGTCAGACCCTGCTGTTCTCGGCCACCCTGCCGGCCGAGCTGGATGCGCTGGCGACCGGTCTGCTGACCGAGCCGGTGCGGGTGGAGGCGGATCCCCGCAACAGCGTGGCCGACGACATCGAGGAACGCCTCTATCTGGTCAACAAGAGCAGCAAGGTGCCGGCGCTCATCAGCCTGCTCAAGGCCCACGAGTGGCCGCAGGTGCTGGTCTTCATCAGCGCGCGGGACGACGCCGACGGGGTGGCCCGCAAGCTGGCCAAGGCGGGCATCGCGGTGGCGGCGCTGCACGGCGAGAAGGAGCAGGCGGTGCGCGAGCAGGCGCTCGGCGACTTCAAGGCGGGCAAGGTGCGAGTGCTGGTGGCCACCGATCTGATGGCGCGCGGCATTCACGTGGAGGCGCTGCCGCTGGTGATCAACCTGGATCTGCCCGCCAGCGCTCCCGTCTACGTGCACCGCATCGGCCGCACCGCCCGGGCCGGACGCAGCGGGCTCGCCATCTCGCTCACCTGCCATGGCGAGGCCGACACCCTGGCGGCGATCCGCACCCTCACCGGCCGCGAGCTGCCGCTGGCCGAGCTCGCCGGCTTCCCGGTCACCGATCAGCCAGCCAGCGGGGAGGGTAAGCGCGCGCCTCGCGACAAACAGGCCAATCGCCGCACCCAGGCCAAACGCAGCGCCAAGCAGTTCAAGAGCAAGGGCTGAGGTCATTGCTGCCGCCTTGCTCCGTTTCGCGACAAACAAGGTGATCACAACGTCGTACCTAGGCCAAACGCAGCGCGAAACAGTTCAAGAGCAAGGGCTAGGACAAGCCTGACCCAAGATGGACTGCCCGCTTGGGCAGTACCAAAGGACGCCCGTTTCACTATGCTCCATGGGTTCAACCACGGAGGGATAGGCAATGGCGAGTCTGGTGATGGGGCCCCTGCTGGGGCTCGAAGCGGAGACGCAATACAGCATCTGTTTTCTGGCAGGGCCCGGCTGCAAGGGCGCCGGGGTCAGGATCAACGGCAGCCTGCTGGCTGCCGGCAAGCAGGCGGATACCCCCAGGGGTGGCTTCTGGCGGGTCAGCTGGACGGCGACTCCGGCCGAGGCGGGTTCGAGCGTGGAGTACCAGATCCTACTGGACGGGGAGCCCGCCCGGGATCTGGCCGGTGGGGATCGCTGGCAGTTTCATCTGCCTGGGTCGGCGGAGCGGGTGCGCATCGGGTACGCCTCCTGCAACGGTTTTTCCGACTTCAAGCTGCTCACCTCCACCCCGCAGCCCTATGTGATGTGGGACAAGCTGGCTGCCGAGCACGCGACGCACCCCTTCTCGCTGCTGCTGATGGGGGGCGATCAGGTCTATGCCGACTCCCTCTGGACCACGGTGCCCAGCCTCAAGGCCTGGAACGAGCTGGACATGGCGGAGAAGGTCAAACGCAAGGCGACTCGCACCATGGAAGAGCAGCTCGATCGCTTCTACTGCGATCTCTACTGCAAGCAGTGGGGGCGGCCCGAGGTGGCGCGCCTGCTGGCCCGGATCCCGAGCGCCATGATGTGGGATGACCACGACATCTTCGATGGCTGGGGCAGCTATCCCGAGTCGCCAGACAATCTGCAGGGCTGCGACGTCTACCGGGTCATCTATGCCGCCGCGTCCCGCTATTTCCGGCTGTTCCAGCTGCGCTCCGTTGCCAACGTCTCCCTGCTGGACCCGGTCAAGCTGGGCCACCACTCCTGGCGGCTCAGTTTTCGGGGCTACCAGATCCTGGCGCTGGACAACCGGGCCAACCGGACCCGCGCCCAGGTGATGAGCCCGTCCCAGTGGGATCAGATCAACGACGCGCTGGCCGCCTGCGATGCGGGCCACCTGCTGGTGCTGGCGGGGGTGCCCGTGGTCTATCGTGACTTCTCCTTCACCGAGGCGGCGCTGGATGCCACCCCCTGGGAGGAGGAGCTGACCGACGATCTCAAGGATCACTGGCGGGCCAAGGACCATCAGGGGGAGCGGGCCCGGCTCATCATGCGGCTGCTGGACAATGCCAGGATCCGGCGCCAGAAGGATGCTGGCTGCAAGACCCTGATCCTCTCCGGCGACGTGCACGTGGGCTGCCTCGGGGTGATCCAGGACAAGCGGGACGGGGTGCTCAACGTGCACCAGCTGGTCTCCTCCGGTATCGTCCACCCCTGTCCCACCCAGTTCCAGTGGATGGGGATCCTCGCCATGACCAACGACGATGCCGAATACCTCGACGAGAACCGGCTGATCCGCGCCGAGCTTATCAAGCCGTTCGGCGCCCCCGTCTACCTACGTACCCGCAACTTTGCCACCCTGCTGATGGGCACCGACAACAAGCTGTGGGCCAACTGGCATTGCGAGAACGGGCTGGCGGCCAGTTACCCGCTGGCCTGATGGCGGGAAAATGCGAAGGGCCCTGACGGGCCCTTTTTCTTGTAGGGGTCAGAGCCCCCGAGCCGTAGTCTGTTCAGGGCTGCTCCGGCGTCTGGGCGAAGAAGTCGCGCCGAAACTGGCCGAGTACCGCCTCCCTGTGCTGCTGCCAGCTTGCCTCGTCCATGTTGCCCCGACTGGCCGCCAACTGCTGCTCCAGCTCGGTCAGCTGCTGCTGGTAGTGGCTGCGCTGCGCCAGCTGCTGCTGTCGGCTGGCGGCAAACTGCACGGTCGCTTCGGCCTGCCCGGCCGGCAGGAAGTGGTGGGCCAGAGTCGTCAGTTCCTCGTCCCCCCACAGCTGGCGCGCCTGCTGCAAGCGGGCAGCCGGGTTGAACAGTTCGGCCGCCAGATCTGGATGATCCGCCGCCCACTCATCCTGCAAGCGGGTGAGGGCGGCCAGTCGCTCGGCCAGCGGCAGCTGCTCGAGCTCCTGCGCCAGCTGCTCGAGTGCCAGGGCGTAGCGCCCCTGCAGCCGAAACAGGCTCTCCCCCTCGCTCAGCCATTGGGCCTCTATCGCCTCCAGATTGGCGAGCCGCTCGGCCAGCGGCTGCTCGCTGTCGCTCACCTCGCTGGCGAGCTGCCGGTTCATCTCGTCCGGCAGCTCGCGCCAGCTGGCAGGCGCAGGCGCAGGGCCGGCTGGTACGGCGGTGGCGGCAACCGGGCCGCTAGCGGGGGCCAGTGGCGGCTGTGTCTGTGGCGCCGCTGCGGTGGCTGGCTGAGCGCTCTGGCCGGTGTGTGTCGGCCGCGTTGGCGCCTCCTGCCAGCTTAGGTTGAGCAGCAACAAGGCCAGCACCGCCAGTGCCAGCAAGCCGTAGCGGCGCTTCATCGGCTGATCTCTCCCTTGACCGGGAAGTGATCGGAGAGGTTGCTGGCGGGCCAGAAGCTGCCATCGCTGCTGCGCGGGATCCAGACGCTGTTGAGGTTGTGGCGCACGGCGCCGTATTCCCGGCTCACCACCAGATAGTCGAGGTACTCCACGTTGGCACCGCCGGAGAGCGGACCGCCGGCATAGGGGTTGATCCTGGGATCGAAGGTGGCCTCGGTGTAGCCGCCATAACCCGGCTCGTCGGCGTTGAGATTGGCCAGCATGCCGGCGTAGTCGTCGGCAAACTTGCGCTTGTTGACGTTGAAGTCGCCGCCGTAGATGACGGTGTCGCTGGCGGGGATCTTCAGGCTGGCGGCCAGGGTGCGGATCTGGCCGAACTGGATCTGGCGCAGCCGGCGCGCCTCGTCGGTGTCGAAGCTGGCGGTGTGGGTGGCGAACAGGTGCCAGGCCTTGCCCCCCTTGATCACCTCCGCATACATCACCCCCTTGTCGGCGAAGCAGTCGGTGCCGGTGCACTGGGGATAGACCAGTTGGGCCTCGCGCACTATGGGATAGCGGCTGACGATCACCACGCCGCCGTCGTGGATGTTGACCCCCGGCTTGTCGAGCACCCTGGTCTGGTACGGGTACTCCTTGGCCAGTGCCTGCAGGAAGCCCTCGCGATGGCCATCGAACACCTCCTGCAACAGCAGGGCGTCATAACCCTTGAGGTACTCGGGCAGCAGCGCCAGTCGCTCGCCGATGCTGGAGGCGATCACCGGCAGCGCCCAGACGTTATAGCTGGCCACCTTGAGCTTGCTCTCCGCCGGTTCCGGTTGCTCCCGCTTTTGTGGCGGAGTGAGCATATAGTGCAGATCGTCGTAGCGGCCGGTGAACTTGGCAGCAAAGGCCAGCTCCTGCGGCCCGCTCAGGCGGTGGATGGTGCGATCGCTCTGCCAGCCGGAGTTGTCTGCCGGCGTCTCGCCGCCGTGTTGCAGGGTGCTGTTCCACCAGGTGCCCTCCATCTTCTGGTTGAGGCGATAGGTGTCGCCGCCGGGAGTGGTGACCCGGGTTTCGAACAGATAGCTCTTGCCCGCCTTCACCCCCTCGTAGCGGTTGAAGCTGAGCACCATGGCGCTCTCCCAGGGGCCCAGCTCGGTTCTGTGCTGAAGCCACTGGTTGCCGGCCTGCAGCTGGCCGGAGCCGCTCTGGCGGATCTCCAGCTGGACCGGATCCGGGCTGTTGTTGGTGAGGTAGACATCGGTGTCGGCCAGCGCCTGCAGCGGAAACTGGCTGGCCAGCAGCAGGGCGGCATAACTGAGGGGTTTGTGCATCATGAAGTCCTTCTGGTGGAGGCACGCTGGAAAGTGACTGTTATGGCGGGCACAGAGGTCATTTCATTTACATTTTTGTTACAAATAAATGAAAGGCCCCATATGGGGAGGTGTTAACCCATGGGGTTGGAGTGGCCGACAGGGGCGGGAGGGGGTAGAACGAGGTGAAGCGGGCGTGCCGGGCGGCACGCCCCTGCAAGGCGGTCAGTGCTGGAACTGGTTGATCAGGCGGGAGAGGGCATGCAGCCGCTCCACCAGCAGGGTGATGCCGTCGAGGGCCTGGCGGCTATTGTCGGCGGTGTGGCTGGCCAGCTGGTGGATCTGGTGGATGCCCTTGTCCAGGGTGCTGGTGACATCTGCCTGCTGGCTGACGGCCTGGGCAATCTCGTCGCTGGTATGGGTGACCCGGGCCAGCATGCGGTTGATCTGGTTGAGTACCTCGGCGGTGGTCCCCACGTGCTGCTGGCAGCGGTCCGAGGTCTGGGCGCCCTGGCTCATGCCGTCGGCCAGCTGACGGGTCGTCTGCTGCAGCGCCTGGATCATCTCGTTGATCTCGCCGGTGGAGCTGCGGGTCTTCTGGGCCAGCGCCCGGATCTCGTCGGCCACCACCGCAAAGCCGCGTCCCTGCTCGCCGGCCCGTGCCGCCTCGATGGCCGCGTTGAGGGAGAGCAGGTTGGTCTGATCGGCGATCTGGCTGATCACCTCCAGGATCCCGCTGATCTTCTGGCTGTCGCCGGTCAGTCGGGCCAGCACGGCGTGGTTGGCGTCGAGCTCGTGATGGAGCTGATCGACCGAAGACTGGGTGGTGGCCAGCGCCCGCAACCCCTCGGCGGAGACCTGCTGCACCTCGCCCACCAGTTCGCTGGCCTGATGGGCGTTGCTCGCCACGTCGCGAATGGAGTGGCTGAGCTCGGTGATGGCGGCGGCCAGCTGCTCGCTCTGGGCCCGCTGCTGCTGCAGGTGGGTATCTATGGTCTGGATATTGCCCCTGTCATCCTCGGCGGCCTGCAGGATCTGCTGGTTGGTGTCGGCGCTGCGCCCCACCACCGCCTTGAGCTCGGCCCGCTTCATGCGCAGCGCCAGCTCCAGGGCTGCCAGGGTGTCCCGCCGCCTGGTGTAGAGCACCTGGCAAAGCGGGGTGCCCATCTCTTCGCCGGCGGTGCGGGCCAGCCGGTTGAGCCGCTGCTGCAGGCGCCAGCCGTGCAGCATCTGGGCCAGCAGGGCCAGTGCGCCTGGCGCCCCCCACAGCGGATGGCCGCTGATGGTGGCCGCCAGCAGGGTGAGCAGGGCGCCGCCCGACAGCAGCAGGGTGAGCAGACCGGGTTCGAGGGTGAGCCGGCTCAGCCAGGGCAGCGTCTTGCCTGCCCGGATGCGGGCGTAGAGCTGCTCCGCCCAGGCGATGTCGTGTTCGCTCGGGCGGGTGCGCACCGACTGGTACTCGATGATCTGTCGCTGCTCGTTGAGGATGGGAGTGACATAGGCGTTGACCCAGTAGAACTTGCCGCTCTTAGCGCGGTTCTTCACCAGCCCCATCCAGCTTTTGCCCTGGCGCAGCCGCTGCCACATGTCGGCAAAGGCGGCCTTGGGCATGTCGGGGTGGCGTACCAGATTGTGGGGCACCCCCTCCATTTCGGCGGGGTGATAACCGGCCACGTCACAGAAGTGCTGGTTGGCGTAGGTGATGTGGCTGGCGGGGTCGGTCGTCGAGATCAGTGACAGGTGGTCGGGGAAACGTATCTCCCCCTCCCGTTGGGTTGTGGTCATGAGTGCATCCTGATTGAGCCAAGTAACTGATAGATTTGTTTTTATTTTTTGTGATTGTTACCGGCCCATTCTAGGGGGCAGCAAGCGCGCTATCTTGGCTTGGGTCAATTAATCGCCACTCTCGCTTAGCTAAATAGTGCAAATGAAAGGTGCATCTGCGCAGGCGGATGGCAAAGGGGGGTTGGCGTGCACCAAGGGGGGGCAGAGGTTGCAGGCGCCCCGTTGGGGGCGCCCGGGATCAGCGGCTGGCCAGCGGGTAGGTAAAGAGGGCCAGGTGGGCGAAGTTGAACAGGAAGTGGATCGCGATGGCGACGCTGAGGCGCCCGCTCAGCAGGAAGGCCAGGCCATAGCAGGCCCCCGCCAGCGCGGCGAACAGCACCAGCAGCGGGCCTCCGGCCAGGTGGGCGGCACCGAACAGCAGGCTGGCTACCAGCACCCCAAGCCAGCACCGGCTGTGTGCGGCGATCCCCTGCTGCAGGAAGCCGCGAAACAGCGCCTCTTCCGCCACGCAGGTGAACAGCAGGTTGTTGATGGCAAACAGCCACCACCAGCCGGGCAGGCCCACCTCGGGCTTGAGGGCCCCCAGCTGCCAGGCGGCGATCAGCAGGGCCGCCAGCGGCAACAGCAGCAGTGCCAGCCTGCGCCACTGAATGGCACCGCCCGGGCCCAGCAAGGCGGGCCAGGCCAGCAGCAGACCGAAGAAGACCAGCGGCTTGTCCAGGTTGAGGTACATGTTGAACGGCACGCTGGCGGGGCCGGCCCGCACCTGATCCAGCACCTTCAGGTTGGTGAAGCCGGGGATGAGGTGCAGCATCAGCGCCACCGCCCACAGCAGCACGGCGCCCAGGGCGACGGCGCGCCAGGGCTGGGGCAGGGAGGGGGTACGCCAGGCCAGCAGCAGGCCCGCCGCGCTGGCCAGCAGGGCGACTGGGCTCAGGTGGCCGAGGCCGAGAGCCGCCAGCAGAGCGACGGCCAGCATGATGAAGCCGGGCAGCCGTTGCCGGGCCAGACAGAGCAAGACGGCCAGCGCCAGTGCTCCCCAGATGAGTGAATCAGGTAGAGGTAACATTGAGTCTCCAAGGCCGATGAAAGTCCCGCACCTTAACAATGGGACATCCCATGAGACAAGGCTTAATAAGCTGGTCGGATCCCGTGTTCGGCTGGCTGCCAGGGCGCGCGGCCATAAAAAAACCGGAGCTGGGCTCCGGTTTTGACAAGGGTGACAAGGCGTCTCAGCGGCCGGATTCGGCGATCACCCGAGCAATGATGTCGGCACGCTTGCTGGCTTCCAGCTCGCCCAGGGCGATGAGGCCAGCTTTGAAGATTACATTCTTCGGCAGGCTGACGTCGTCCAGGGTGGCGATGGCTTCGACGTGCATACCGTTCAGACGGCTGGCATCGCGCGGGCTCAGGTTGACCTGGGTGTTCAGCACCTGCTTGCCTTTCTTCTTGGCAGGGGCGGCTTTTTTCGGTTGTTCCTGCTCGTCTTCTTCCGGCAGCTCGTCATCAAAATCGTAAATAGACATAGTCAATCCTGTTGGTTAGGCAATGGGGCATGGTTGCCCGATGTCGTTTTTCAGAGGGGTCGATCAGCCCATATCCTCGTTGCGGATAAAGGCGCGCCAGGAGCCGAGCACCTGGGCAAAATCTTCCAGCCCGCACATGGCCAGCTGTTCATCATCGTAGTAGGCGAGATCGTCGAGATCCTCATCCTGCTCGATATTGAGGACGTTGGCTTTCACCTCGGCTTCCTCGTGGGTCAGCAGCAGGGAGTAGTCGCCGCCCAGCAGCCGGTATTCGACGCGAGTCCGGCTGGAGAGCTGATCGATGATGGCGAACAGCTCGTCGAGTTTCTCCTCGTCCTTGCCCACTTCGTCGATCAGCCACTGGCCGATGGCCTCATGGCCCATGGAGAACCGGGCGCGATAACCGCCGAACGGATCGCGGCGAAATTCATAATCCATAGTTCAGTCCATAGCGGAAGGGTGAGTCGTCATGGGCAGGTCAAATCCTGCTCCATGGCGGGGCGCATATAGCGTAAAGTGGCCTATTCTAGCGAGCCCCCCCTCGCTTGTCTTGAAGATGTGGCATCTTTGCCCCGCTACCGGCGCTTTGTGGCCGGTCCGGCCCCC
Source organism: Aeromonas sp. ASNIH4 (assembly GCF_002934425.1). Taxonomy (NCBI): domain Bacteria; kingdom Pseudomonadati; phylum Pseudomonadota; class Gammaproteobacteria; order Aeromonadales; family Aeromonadaceae; genus Aeromonas; species Aeromonas sp. ASNIH4. The sequence continues at coordinate 282,118 of NZ_CP026217.1, forward strand.
GCTTTGGAGATGTGATGCAGCTAAACGATACCCTCGCGCGCCAGATAGTCAGTCGAGCGATGAAGATCCTCTCTTCTTGGGCCAACGTGATGGACGAGCCACAGCGGCTCATCATCGCCTCAGGCTATTCCCGTTTCGTTCAGCGGAGTACCTATGCAGCTCAATGACACCCTCGCACGGCAGATTGTCAGTCGGGCGATGAAGATCCTCTCTTTTTCGGTCAACGTGATGGACGAGCGCGGCCTGATCATCGCGTCCGGCAACCCGGAGCGGCTCCATCAGCGTCATGAGGGGGCCGTGCTGGCGCTGACCGAAAACCGGGTGGTGGAGATCAGCGACGCCACCGCCCGCGAGCTCAAGGGGGTGCGCCCCGGCATCAACCTGCCCATCGCCTATCAGGGGGAGCTGCTCGGGGTCATCGGCATTTCGGGCGATCCGGACGAAGTTCGTGCTTACGCCGAGCTGGTACGCATGACCGCCGAGCTCATTCTGGAGCAGGCGGCGCTCACCGAGCAGCTGCAGTGGGACAAGCGCCACAAGGAGGAGCTGGTACTGCAGCTCATCCGTGGTGAAGGGCGGGAAGATCAGCTGCAGCAGGCGGCCCGTTTCCTCGGGCTGGATCTGGCCCAGCCGCGGGTGGTGGCGGTGCTGGCGCTGGAGGAGGCCGACCCGGCCCGGCTGCGGGAGCTGGTGCATCTGCTGGAAAACCCGGAGCGGGACAACCTGGTGGCCATCAACGGCCTGGACGAGATAGTGGTGCTCAAGCCGGCCCAGCTCAGCGACGGCATCTGGCAGTCGGCGCAGGAGCGCAGCCGCATCAAGCAGTTGCTGGCCCGCATTCCTCACTTTCGGGTGCGCATCGGGGTGGGTGATTACTTCGCCGGCACCGGCGGGCTGGCGCGTTCCTACCAGACGGCGCGGGACACCTTGCGCCGTGGCATGCGGCAGGCGCCGCGCAAGCAGGTCTATTTCTTCGAGGATTACCGGCTGCCGGTGCTGCTCGGTAGTCTGGCTGACTCCTGGCAGGCGGATCAGCTGCGGGCCCCGCTGCACAAGCTGGCGCAGGAGGACACAAAGGGAACGCTGCAGAAGACGCTGCGCCAATATTTCTTGCAGGATTGTGATCTGCATCCCTGCGCCGAAGCCTTGTTCATCCACCCCAATACCCTGCGCTATCGGCTGACCCGGATTGAGCAGATAACCGGGTTGAATTTCAACAAGTTAGATGACAAGTTCCTGCTCTATCTTGGGCTCAACCTCGACAGCTGATTTGTTCATTCATACAGAAAGTTACGTTTTATAAAGCTGATATTTGGTTTTTTGACCAAAGCATTCCGATCCCGGATCACCATAATGGCCACCACTCACTCATTTGAAAGGTGCCCGTCATGATCCCTGTATCCGCGCTCGGCGCTCTCGCCGCGCTCTCCATCGCCATCTTCCTGATCCTGAAGAAGGTGCCGCCCGCTTACGGCATGATCGTCGGCGCCCTGGCCGGCGGCCTGATCGGCGGCGCCGATCTGACCCAGACCGTCGCCCTGATGATCGGCGGTGCTCAGGGGATCACCACGGCGGTGATGCGGATCCTGGCGGCGGGCGTGCTGGCCGGCGTGCTGATCGAATCGGGCGCCGCCACCACCATCGCCGAGACCATCGTCAAGAAGCTGGGCGAGACCCGCGCCCTGCTGGCGCTGGCACTGGCGACCCTGATCCTGACCGCGGTCGGCGTGTTCGTGGACGTGGCCGTCATCACGGTCGCCCCCATTGCGCTGGCCATCGCCCGCCGTGCCGACCTCTCCAAGGCGGCCATCCTGCTGGCGATGATCGGTGGCGGCAAGGCGGGCAACGTCATGTCTCCCAACCCCAACGCCATCGCGGCAGCCGATGCCTTCCACCTGCCGCTCACCTCGGTGATGGCGGCCGGCATCATCCCGGGCCTGTTCGGGCTGGTGATGGCCTACTGGCTGGCCAAGCGCCTCAACAGCAAGGGCAGCAAGGTCGCCGCCGACGAGGTGGTGAGCTTCAATGGCAGCAAGCTGCCGGGCTTTGCCGCCGCCATCAGTGCACCGCTGGTGGCCATCCTGCTGCTGGCCCTGCGCCCCATCGCCGGCATCGTGGTGGACCCGCTCATTGCACTGCCCCTCGGCGGCCTAGTCGGTGCCCTGATGATGGGCAAGTTCAGCAAGGTGAACCAGTTTGCGGTCTCCGGTCTCGCCCGCATGGCGCCGGTGGCCATCATGCTGCTGGGTACCGGTACCCTGGCGGGCATCATCGCCAACTCCGGTCTCAAGGATGTGCTGATCAGCGGCCTGACCGCCTCCGGCCTGCCCTCCTACCTGCTGGCCCCCATCTCCGGTGCCCTGATGTCGCTGGCGACCGCCTCGACCACCGCCGGTACCGTGGTGGCCTCCAACGTGTTCAGCTCCACTCTGATAGAGCTTGGCATCAGCAGCCTGGCGGGGGCCGCCATGATCCACGCCGGTGCCACCGTGTTCGACCACATGCCCCACGGCTCCTTCTTCCATGCCACCGGCGGCAGCGTCCACATGGGCGTGGGTGAGCGGCTCAAGCTCATCCCCTACGAAACCGCGGTGGGTCTGACCATTGCCGCCGTCTCCACCCTGATGTTCGGCGTGTTTGGCCTCGCCTAAGGAATTGATATGAAAATTGTTATCGCCCCCGATTCATTCAAGGAGAGCCTCAGCGCCATGGCGGTGGCCGATGCCATCGAGGCCGGATTCAAGCAGGTGTTGCCGGATGCCACCTACGTCAAGCTGCCCATGGCGGATGGCGGCGAGGGGACGGTGCAGTCCCTGGTGGACGCCACCGGTGGCCGCATTCTGCCCTTCTACGTGACAGCTCCCCTTGGCAACAAGGTACAGGGCTTTGTCGGTCTGCTGGGGGATGGCGAGCGCGCCGTCATCGAGATGGCGGCGGCCTCCGGCCTGCATCTGGTGGCGCCTGAGCTGCGCAATCCGTTGCACACCTCGAGCAGCGGTACCGGCGAGCTGATCTTGGCGGCCCTCGACATGGGGGTGAAGCATCTGATCCTCGGTATCGGCGGCAGCGCCACCAATGACGGCGGTGCCGGCATGATCCAGGCGCTCGGCGGCAAGCTGCTCAAGCGCGATGGCACTCCCATCGCGCCGGGCGGCGCCGGTCTGGCCGAGCTGGCCACCATCGATCTGAGCGGGCTCGATTCGCGCCTCGCCAAGATCACCATCGAAGTGGCCTGTGACGTGGACAACCCGCTGTGCGGGCCGAAAGGGGCCTCCGCCGTGTTTGGTCCGCAGAAGGGGGCGACCCCCGCGATGGTGGCGCAGCTGGATGCCAATCTGGCCCACTACGCCGACTGCATCGAGCAGGCGCTTGGCAAGCAGGTGAAGGAGATTGCGGGGGCGGGCGCCGCCGGTGGCATGGGGGCGGCCCTGGTGGGTTTGCTCGGCGCCGAACTGAAACCCGGCATCCAGATCGTCATCGAGGCGTTGAAACTGGCCGAGGCGGTGGCCGATGCGGATCTGGTCATCACCGGCGAGGGACGCATCGACAGCCAGACCATCCACGGCAAGACGCCAATCGGTGTCGCACGCTGCGCCAAGCAGTTCGGCAAGCCGGTGATCGGCATTGCGGGCTGCCTGACCGACGATTACGGCGTGGTGCACGAGCACGGGCTGGATGCGGTGTTCGCTGTGGTCAACCGCGCCATGTCGCTGCCGGAGGCGCTGGCCACCGCCACCACCAACCTGCAGCTCACGGCCCGCAACGTGGCGGCGCTCTATCTGCTGCGACCCTGACTCTCTTCTGGCCGGTGCTTGGCGCCGGCCAACCCCGCCCCGTGTCGCGGTGACGACCTGCCCCGCTGCAGGTCTGCCCGAAACACCTTGCCGATCAGATGATCGGCTTTTTTCATTATCCTGCTGTATAGCCTGTGCTTTTCTGCGGTTTCTGTATTCTGGCCGCCGACTTTGCGGCATAGTGATCCCCCATAGTACAAGGAGCAACCCATGATCTTGCTGACCCTGGGGGTACTGCTGTTTACCCTGATCCACCTCTATCCCTGCTTCGCAGGTGCCCATCGGGCCCGTTTGCGCGAGCGGCTGGGGGAGAATCGCTACAAGGGACTCTTCTCGTTGCTGGTGTTCATCGCCATCGCCTGCATCATCGCCGGCTGGCGTACCGCCAGCCCGCTGCCGCTCTATTTTCTGCCCGCCTGGGGACCGACCCTGATGATGGTGGTCATGCCCATCGCCCTGATCCTGTTTTGCTCCGGCCAGGGGCCCAACCACCTGCGGCGCTGGCTGGTGCATCCCCAGCTGCTCGGCACCCTGCTCTGGGCCGGTGCCCACCTGGCGGTCAACAGCGAGGCCCGCTCCCTGGTGCTGTTTGGCGGCATCGGCCTGTGGGCGCTGGTGAGCATCGTCTGGATTTCGGTGCGGGACTGGCAGCGTCATCCCCGTCCGGCGGCCAACTGGTATGGCACCGGGCTCAGCGTAGGGGCCGGGCTGGCGCTCACGGCTCTGCTGATCTTCTGGGGGCACGGCATGCTCACCGGCATCCCCCTCTATTGAGCGGGTGAACCGGCCGGCGTGCCCGCGCGTATGTCACTCATCTGCCTGACAGGAGTCGCTCGATGAAATGGATCATGTAGTTGCTGACACTCGGGGCCGGGGCGGCCGTCGCCGCCTGCCCGGACTACTTCAACGTGGAGATGCGGGAGCTCAACAGCACCCAGCGCCACAATCTCTGCCAGCTGACCGAGGGAAAGGTGGTACTGGTGGTCAATACCGCCTCCTACTGCGGCTATCGCGGCCAGTTTCGGGATCTGGAGGCGCTCTACCAGACCTACAAGGAGAAGGGGTTGGTGGTGCTCGGCTTCCCCTCCAACGACTTCTGGCAGGAGGCGGGGGATGAGGGCAAGACAGCCGCCGTATGTCGCCGTGACTACGGGGTGACCTTCCCCATGTTCAACCGGCTGGCGGTGCGCGGTGACGATGCCAGCCCGCTCTACAAGGGGCTGGCCGCGGCGGCGGGCGAGGCGCCGGGCTGGAACTTTCACAAGTACCTGATCGGGCGCGATGGCAAGCTGGTCGCGAGTTATGGTGCGAACCAGAATCCGGCCGACGATCCCCTGCAAAAAGAGGTCAAACGGGCGCTCGGTCTTTAGGCCTACCCCGCTGCGGGCTGCTCTGGAATAATGGAGGCCCGCTTTCCTATCTGGTAATCCCGTGCTGCAACGTCTGCCCCAAATGGTGATCTTCGATGCCCTGGTCCGTGAACAGGGCATCTCGGCGGCCGCGCGACGGCTCGGCGTCTCCAAGTCCCACATCAGCAAGCAGCTGGCCCAGCTCGAGACCGAGCTCGGTGCCCAGCTGGTGCAGCGCACCACTCGCCGCTTCTCCCTCACCGAGCTTGGCCAGGAGTATGCCCGCCACTGCCGCGCCCTGGTGGCGGTGGCGCTGGAGGCAGACTCCATGGTGGCGGAGCGGCGCGGCAAGGTGAGCGGCATCCTGCATCTGGGGGTGGGCCAGTCCTTCGGCCGGCTGCACGTGATCCCGCGCCTCAAGGCGTTTCAGGATCGCTACCCCGAGCTGGAGCTGGAGGTCTCGCTGTTCGATCACCGCACCAACCTGGTGGATGAGGGGCTGGATCTCTGGATCACCACCTACGAGGACAAACCCGAGGCCCTGGTGGGGCAGCGGCTGGCGGACATTCACTTCGTGCTGGTGGCCTCGCCGGACTATCTGCTGAGCCATGGCACCCCGCTGCATCCCAGAGACCTGGCCCAGCACAACTGCATCACCTACCAGAGTCGGGAGCGGCGCTACCACGAGTGGTCGTTTCGCCAGGGCAAGGAGCGCCAAACGGTACAGGTGGCCGGCAACTACCGGGTGGATCTGGCGGAGGCGGTGCGCGACGCCGCCCTGGCCGGGCTCGGCATCGCCTACGTGGCCAACTATTTGCTGGACAAGGAGTTGCAGTCCGGTCAGCTGATCCCGCTGCTGCCCCAGTGGCGGCCGAACCAGAAGATGGCGGTGCACGCCGTCTATGCCAGACGCGAGCACCTTGATCCCAAGATCCGGCTGTTCATCGACTTCCTCAAGGAGAGCTTCGGTCCGAATCCCTACTGGGAGCAGCGGCTGGCCCCCTGGCTCGGCGGCAAATTGTCCGGTACCGAGGAATAATCGTTTCCACATAAGAACACTGGCTTTCGCTTGAAACCAAAATCGAGTCAAATCAGCCAGTTGCCGCAACCGGTATCGTGCAAACGTTTTTGCTAACAGGGCTGTAACCAAGTGGACTTGCAGTGGCGAGGCCGGGAGCGCAGAATCCGCGCCCATCTTTCGTCCCACCTGATGGAGTCCCTATGATTGCCCTGCTCGGCATCCTGAGCATTCTGGCCGTGGCCACGCTCTGCTCTGATAATCGTCGTCGTATCCCGTTACGAACAGTGGGCCTGGCCCTCTGCCTGCAGATCCTCTTCGCCGGCCTGGTGCTCTGGCTGCCCGCCGGTCAGCACGTGCTGAACGGGGTGAGCGAAAGCGTCAGCAGCGTGATAGGCTACGGTCAGGAGGGGATCGCCTTCCTGTTCGGTGATCTGGCCAAGTTCAAGCTGGGCTTCATCTTTGCCTTCAACGTGCTCCCGGTCATCATCTTTTTCTCCGCGGTGATCGCCATCCTCTACCACATCGGCCTGATGCCGAAAGTGATCGCCCTGCTCGGCGGTGGCCTGCAGAAGCTGCTGGGCACCGGCCGCGCCGAGAGCCTCTCCGCCACCGCCAACATCTTCGTCGGTATGGTGGAGGCGCCGCTGGTGGTCAAACCCTATCTCTCCAAGATGTCTGACTCCCAGTTCTTCGCGGTGATGAGCTGCGGCCTCGCCTCGGTAGCCGGCGGTACCCTGGTGGGTTACGCCAGCATCGGGGTCGAGCTGAAATACCTGATCGCGGCAGCCTTCATGTCGGCACCGGCCGGTCTGGCCATGGCCAAGATCCTGGTGCCGCCTGCCGCCGAAGAGCAGGACCATCATCAGGACGTGGTGATCCCGCGCGCCACCAACGTGATTGAAGCGGCCGCCGATGGCGCCATGTCCGGCCTCAACATCGCGGTTGCCGTGGGTGCCACCCTGCTGGCGTTCGTCGGGGTGATCGCCATGCTCAACGGCCTGCTGGGCTGGGCCGGCGACCTGGTGGGGCTGGAGCTGAGCTTCCAGATCATTCTGGGCTGGCTGTTTGCGCCTGTCTCCTGGCTGATCGGTATCCCCTGGGAGCAGGCTCAGGCTGCCGGCGCCCTGATCGGGACCAAGATAGTGGTGAACGAGTTCGTCGCCTTCATCGCCCTGGTACAGGACCAGACCCTGAGCGAGTCGAGCAAGGCCATCGTCACTTTTGCCCTGTGTGGTTTTGCCAACATCTCCTCCATGGCGATCCTGATCGGCGGCCTGGGTGCCATGGTGCCGGAGCGCAAATCCTTCATCGCCCGTTACGGCATGCGCGCCATCCTGGCGGGTGTGCTGGCGAACCTGATGAGTGCCTCGCTGGCAGGTTTGTTCCTCGCCCTCTGATTGACCCAGAAGCTAGCACCTTCCGGTCAGAGCCCGCTTCGGCGGGCTTTTTTGTGGCCGCTTGCCGGCAAAAAAAAGCGCCTCAGGGAGGCGCGGGGAAAAAGACAGATTGGAAGCGTCACATGGGTGCCACTTGAATGAGGGATGAGCCATGCCATCCAAGTGTGAAGCCATGATGCCTGATGCTGTCTGAAGCCCTTCTGAGGCGATTCTTCATACTATGTTCATTTTGCTAAACGCAATACGGGCTGTCTGGTCAGGGGGTCAGCGCGAAGTTGTCGGCGGCCTGTTGTTCCAGCGCCGGTAGCCAGCGCTGTGAACGGGATGCCGCCGGCTGGTCAGGGAGTCAGCACAAAGTGATCGGCGGTCTGCTGTTCCAGCGCCAGCAACCAGCGTTTGATGGGGATGCCGCCGGCATAACCGGTCAGCTCGCCGCTGCGGCCGATCACCCGGTGACAGGGCACTATGATGCTGAGCGGATTGCGGCCATTGGCGGCACCCACCGCCCGAACCGCCTTGGGATTGCCGATGGCCTGGGCTATCTCGAGGTAGCTGACGGTTTCGCCGTAGGGAATATCGCCCAGGGCACGCCACACCGACTGCTGAAAAGGGGTGCCCCGGGCGGCAAGCGGCAGATCGAAACGGCGCAGGCGACCGGCGAAGTAGGCTGCGAACTGTTCGACGAAGGGGGCCAGCGCCTGATCGTCGCGCTGCCACTCGTCGGTCGGGGTCACCGGCTGCTCGCCTAGCACGAACTCCACATAGCGCAGCCCGTCCCGGTCGATGGCGATGAGCAGGGGGCCGTGGGCGCTGTCGCAAAAACTGAATTTCATTCTGTCATCCTCGGGCGTTGGGCAAGGGCCCGGCTAGTCCACTACCGGCTTGCCGCGGGTCGATTTTATCTCCCCCTTGCGCTTCTTGGCATCGACCCGCTTGCGCTGGGAACTGCGGGTCGGCTTGGTGGCGTGGCGGGCCTTGGGGCGCCAGGCCGCTTTTTTCAGCAGCTCCACCAGACGGTTCATCGCCTCCTTGCGGTTCATGTCCTGGCTGCGGTGGGTCTCGACCCGGATCATGATGAAACCGTCGTGAACCCGGCTGTCGCTCAGCTTGTCGAGCCCTTCCTTGTAGAGCGGGGTGAGGCTGGGGGAGTTGCGGTAATCGAAGCGCAACCAGACGGCGGAGTCGGTCTTGTTGACGTGCTGGCCACCGTTGCCCTGCGCCCGCATGGTCTGGAATTGCAGTTCATGCCAGGGCAGGGTAACGCTGTTGGAGATGACTAACATACTGCGGTGCTCTTGTTTGGTGCATCGGCTGTGGCTGGCTCAGCTTGGTGCCTCATAATGGGGCGAGATGCGCTCCCTTGGTGATGCCGGGAGAGTCCTGCTCCAGACGTAAATGCTATCTTTTTGAAATTAAACAATAAAAAGACTTGGCACAAGAATTGATTCCCCATTCATGACATACCATGGATTGGGAGCAACCAGATGAAGCTGATTACTGCGATTATCAAACCCTTCAAGTTGGACGACGTGCGCGAAGCCATCGCCAACCTGGGGGTCGAGGGTCTGACCGTGTCCGAGGTCAAAGGGTTTGGCCGCCAGAAGGGGCACACCGAATTATACCGGGGAGCCGAGTATCAGGTCGACTTCCTGCCCAAGGTAAAGCTGGAGATAGCGACGGCCGACGACAACGTCGAAGGGGTGATCGAGGCGATCTGCAAGGCCGCCTATACCGGCAAGATCGGTGACGGCAAGATCTTCGTCTACGACCTGCTGCAGGCCGTGCGCATTCGGACCGGTGAGAGCGACGACGAGGCGCTCTGATCGCGCTGGATGGGGCGAATGATCGGTACTTTGTCGCTGATTGACTCCATGGTGGGGCCGGATAGGATTCTATCCGGCCCCTTTGTTTGAACAGGGTTTAAATATGTGATCCCGCCACATCAGGATTTCTTGATCCGGCTGTCGAGCTCAATGCAAAATGCAAACAGCAATGGTTCTCACTCGATATAGCAACTCAAGGAATGGATGATGAAAATGAAGATGTTGGCACTGGCTTTCTCTGCGTTGGCGGCTCAGTCGGCATTGGCGGCAGGGGAGGTGAATGTCTACTCCAACCGGCAGGATGAGCTGATCAAGCCCATCATCCAGCAGTTCGAGAAGGAATCGGGCATCAAGGTCAACGTGGTGTTCGCCAAAGAGGGGCTGAACGAGCGTCTGGAGCGGGAAGGCAAGCTCTCCCCGGCGGATCTGATGCTGACCGTCGACATCAGCCGGCTGACCGATCTGGTGGACAAGGGGCTGGTGCAGCCGGTGGACAGCAAGATCCTGCAGGAGAACATCCCCGCCATCTATCGCGATCCGGACAACCGCTGGTTCGCGCTGACTACCCGGGTGCGCGCCATCTATTCCAGCAAGGATCGTCTCGGCAAGCTCGATACCATCAGCTACGAAGATCTGGCCAAGCCTGAATTCAAAGGAAAAATCTGCACCCGCAGCGGCAAGCATGAGTACAATGTGGCGCTGGTCTCCTCCATGATCGCTCATCACGGCATGGCCGAGACCAAGAGCTGGCTGGAAGGGGTCAAGGCCAACCTGGCGCGCAAGCCGCAGGGCAACGACCGGGATCAGGTCAAGGCGATCAAGGATGGTATCTGTGATCTGTCGCTCGGCAACAGCTACTACCTGGGCGCCATGTTGAAGGACCCGGCGCAGAAGGCCTGGGCAGATGCGGTCTACATCAACTTCCCGAACCAGGCTGACCGCGGCGCCCACGTCAACGTGAGCGGCGTGGCCATGACCAAGTACGCCAAGAACAAGGCCGAGGCCCAGAAGCTGATGGAGTTCCTGGCCGGCGACACCGCCCAGCACATGTATGCGGACGTGAACGCCGAATATCCGGTCAAGGCCGGGGTCGAGCCTTCCGCCATGGTCAAGTCCTGGGGCAGCTTCAAGTCTGATGCGCTACCGGTCAGCGATTACGCCAAGCACCGCAAGGACGCCTTGCAGCTGCTGGATGAAGTGAAATTCGACTTGTAATTCAGATGGGGCCAAGGGCCCCATCAACCTCTGTGGTCTCATGAAAAATTTTGGATGGATTACCGGCAGCTGGGCCAGCGCCCTGCTGCTGGCTTTGCCGGTGCTCGCTCTGCTCTTCTCCGCCTTGTCGGCCGACGGAGATCTGTTTGGCCACCTCGCCGATACCGTGCTGTTCGACTATCTGGCCAATACCCTGGGGCTGGTGGTCGGCGTCGTGCTGCTGAGCCTGCTGTTCGGGGTGCCTACCGCCTGGCTGGTGGCCATGTGCCAGGTGCCGGGACGGCGGGCCCTGCAGTGGGCACTGATGCTGCCGATGGCCATGCCCTCCTATATCGTCGCCTACGTCTACACCGACCTGCTCGACTACTCGGGCCCGCTGCAGGCGGGACTGCGGCAGCTGTTTGGCTGGAGCGGGCCGGCCGACTACTGGTTTCCGGCCATCCGCTCCCTCGGCGGCGCCGCCTGGGTGCTGGCGCTGGTGCTGTTCCCGTACGTCTATCTGCTGACCCGCGCCTCCTTTCTGGAACAGTCAGTCAGCCTCATTCACTCCAGCCGCCTGCTCGGTTGTTCCCCCTGGCAGAGTTTTCGCCGTCTCAGCTTGCCGCTGGGGCGCCCGGCCATCATGGTGGCGGTATCGCTGGTGGCGATGGAGACGCTGGCCGATTTTGCCACCGTCCACTTCTTTGCCATCAACACCCTGACCACGGCGGTCTACGACACCTGGCTCGGCTACGGCAGTCTGGCCACCGCCGCCAAGCTCTCCTGCCTGATGCTGCTGGCGGTGGTGCTGCTGATCGCGCTGGAGCGCCGCTCGCGCAGCCGGCAGCAGGTGTTCCAGAAGTCGATGGGTCATGAGCAGCCGCTGCGCTACCCGCTCAAGGGGATTCGCCGCGCTCTGGCCGGGCTCTGGTGCTGGGGACTGGTGCTGGCCGGCTTCGGTCTGCCGTTCGTCATCCTGCTGGATTACGGCGTGCGCTACTTCGAATTGTCGTGGACGCCGGAGTTCGTCCGCTTCGCCGGCAACAGCTTGGCTATCTCGGCGCTGACCGCCCTGCTGGCCATGGGCATCGCCCTGCTGCTCGGCTTCTGTCGTCGCCTCGATGGCGGAGTCAAGAGCCTGCTGCCGCTGCGCATCGCCGCCATGGGTTACGCCATGCCGGGTACCGTGCTGGCCATCGGGGTGCTGGTGCCGCTCACCGCCCTCGATTTTGCCATCAACGATCTGGCCGAGTGGCTGGGGCGCCAGGGGCCGGGGCTGCTGCTGACCGGCACCATCACCGCCATCGTGTTCGGCTATCTGGTGCGCTTCGTGGCCATCGCCATCGGCTCGGTGGAGAGCAGCATGGGCAAGATCTCCCCCAGCCTCGACATGGCGGCCCGCTCCCTGGGGCAGGGGGATGGTGCCATGCTGCGGCGGGTGCACCTGCCGCTGGTGCGGCGCGGCCTGTTTGCCGGCGCCATGCTGGTGTTCATCGAATCCATGAAGGAGCTGCCCGCCGCCCTGCTGCTGCGGCCGTTCAACTTCGACACCCTGGCGACTCACGTCTACCAGTTCGTGTCGGACGAGATGCTGGAGCGCGGCGCGCTCGGCGCCATCGTCATCGTGCTGGTGGGGCTGTTGCCGCTGATCTGGGTCAACCGCAACCTGGATGGGGCGGGGCACTGAGTTTGCCGACCCTGGAATGTTGTCCGGCCGCCGGTCGGTCTGGTTCAAAAGAATATGAGGAAGTCAGCCTTGTCCTGTTTGCAGGTTGAAAATGTCAGTTGCCGTTACAACGGCCGCAATGTGCTGGAGCAGCTCTCCCTGACGGTGGCCGACAACGAGATTGTCTGCCTGCTGGGGGCGAGCGGCTGCGGCAAAACCACGCTGCTCAAGGCCATCGCCGGCCTGTTGCCGCTGGCGGAGGGCACGATTCGCCTCGGCGATACCCTGCTCGACGGGCCCGGTGCCAGCGTGCCGCCCGAGGCGCGCAATATCGGCATGATCTTCCAGGATTACGCCCTCTTTCCCCACCTGACGGTGGCCGACAACGTCGGCTTCGGTCTGACCAGACTCGATCGCCGGGCTCGCCTGCAGCAGGTGGATGAGGCACTGGCGCTGGTCAATCTGCAGGGGTTGGGGGATCGCTATCCGCACCAGCTCTCCGGTGGTCAGCAGCAGCGGGTAGCCATCGCCCGGGCGCTGGTGTGCAAGCCGCGGCTGATGCTGCTGGACGAGCCCTTCTCCAACATCGATACCCAGGTACGGATGAAGTTGATCCTGGAGATCCGCGCCCTGCTCAAGCAGCAGGGGATCGGCGCCATCTTCGTCAGCCACAGCAAGGAAGAGGCCTTTGCCTTCGCCGATCGGCTGGCGCTGTTTCGGGCGGGTCACATCGAACAGGTGGGCCAGCCGGAGCAGCTCTATCGCCGCCCGCAGAACCGCTTCGTGGCGGAGTTTCTCGGCGGGGTCAACTACCTGGCGGCTGAGGTGGTGGACAGCCACTGCGTGCGTACGGCGCTCGGGGTCATCTGCGGCAGCGAGCCTCATGGCCGGGCAGTGGGTGAGCTGCTGCAACTGATGCTCAGGCCGCAGCAGCTGTTGCTGGAGAGTGCCGCAGATGGCGAGCTCAAGGTGGTGGAGCAGCAGTTCCTCGGCCATCACTGCCGGGTGCTGTTCGAGAGCGGCGAGCTGCGGTTGGAGGCGAGCATTGGCGAGCCGCTGGAGGGGGCGCGGGCGCGGGTCAGGGTGACGCCCCACGCGCTGGTGTTGTTTGACCCTTTACCCTGAACGCGTGATATCGTCGTGAAATCAATGAACTGGAACCGCGCTGGTTTATAATCGCGCAACGCTAACCGCCCATATCGCCAATGTCTGTTCAGGGGAGAGATATATGAAAGCCCAAGCCGGGATCTGTGCCGAGCCCAATCTGCACGCCCTCTATCTGATGTTCAACCGCACCGGTGACGCCGCCGAGCTGGTGGCCCGTCTGGCCAGGTTGCCGGCCCTGTGGGAGGCGGTGGCCGCCGATTTCCCCGCTGCCGGCTTCAGCGGTCTGGTGGCCGTCGGTGCCGATGCCTGGGATGGCCTCTATCCTGCTGCCCGGCCACCCCAGTTCCGCGGTTTCATGGCGCAATCCGCCAACGGCCAGGAGGCGCCCAACACCCCGTTCGATCTGTTCGTGCAACTGCGCGCCGATCGGGTCGATGTGCTGCATCACGCCGGTCAGCGCGTCATGGCTCTGCTGGCCGGGCTGGTGGAGCTGGCGGAAGAGGTGCGCGGTTTTCGCAACCTCGACTGCCGCGATCTGACCGGTTTCGTCGACGGCACCGAGAACCCGCAGGATGAGCACCGCGCCGAAGTGGCGCTGCTGGACGGCGGCGAGTTTGCCGGCGGCTCCTACATCCACGTGCAGCGCTGGGTCCACGCCATGAGCGACTGGGAGAAGCTGGCACTGAAGGAGCAGGAAGACATCATAGGTCGCACCAAGGTCGACAACATCGAGTACGAGTCGGCCGACAAGCCGCTGACCGCCCACATCAAGCGGGTCAACCTCAAGACGCCGAAGGGGGAGTCCATGGAGATCCTGCGCCAGAGCATGCCCTGGGGCACCATGACCGAGCAGGGGCTCTACTTCATCTCCTGCTGCCGCACCCCGCAGCACTTCAACGCCATGCTGGCCAGCATGTACAAGGGGGAGGGCAGTCACTTCGATCACCTGCTGCGCTTCACCAAAGCGGTGACCGGCGCAGCCTTCTTCGCCCCTTCAGAAGATTTTCTGGTGGCGCAGGGCAAATAAGGCTCGCCCACCCGCAGATAACAAAAATCCCGGCCTTGGCCGGGATTTTGCGTGTTGGCGGCACCGCGATGACGCGGCGGCAACCATTACGGCGTCTGTTCGAACAGCTCGAGGGCGGAGAGGTAGAGCTCTTCGATGTCGGTGTCGCTGGTCGGGGTGATGAAGATGGTGTCGTCACCGGCGATGGTGCCGAGGATCCCTTCGGCCTTGCCGAGGGAGTCGAGCAGGCGGGCGATCAGCTGGGCCGCACCCGGGCTGGTGTGGATCACCACCAGGGCACCGTTGTGGTCGACATCCAGCACCAGATTCTTGAGCGGGCTGGAGGTGGTGGGCACGCCCAGTTCCACCGGCAGGCAGTAGACCATCTCCATCTTGGCATTGCGGGTGCGAACGGCGCCGAAGCGGCTCAGCATGCGCGATACCTTGGACTGGTTGATGTTTTCGAAGCCCATCTCTTGCAGGGCAGTCACTATCTCTGCTTGGGAGCCAAATCGTTCTTCTTTCAGCAAGGCTTTAAAGGCCTTGGCCAGTTTTTCTTGCTTGTCGTTATGCTTCATCTTGGACTCACGAATGAGGAGGTTTGGCTGCCTGTCACGCTCAGGCGGCAGATATGAACAGCGTGCCCATTTTGCATTCATATGCCTATTTTTGCAAGGAAGCGGCGCTTGTTCTGCATATTGATTCAAATATAGCTTGCATCCACCCATGCCAGCGTTAGAATCAGGACGAAATTTTGAAAACTTATTCAATTGGGCTGTATGGGTATTGAATTAATCGGTATCGAAAAATCCTGGCACAAGGTGCCGGTACTGCAACAGGTCAGCTTTCGGACTGCTCCCGGTGAGACCTTGGTGCTGCTGGGCCCGAGCGGTGCCGGCAAGAGTTCTCTGCTGCGCATGATGAACCTGCTGGACACCCCGGATGCCGGTGTTCTGCGCATCGGTGAAAGTGAATTTTCTTTCCCGTCCAGCCTCTCCACCGCCGAGTTCAACCGCCAGACCCAGGCGCTGCGGCGCAAGGTGGGCATGGTGTTCCAGCAGTACAATCTGTGGCCCCATCTCACCGTGATGGAGAACCTCATCGAGGCGCCGGTCAAGCTGCTCGGCATGAGCAAGGCGGCGGCCATGGAGAAGGGGGGCTATCTGCTGGCCCAGCTGCAACTGGCGGACAAGCGCGACGCCTGGCCGGCGCGGCTGTCCGGTGGTCAACAGCAGCGGGTGGCCATCGCCCGTACCCTGATGATGGACCCCCAGGTGCTGTTGTTTGATGAGCCGACCGCTGCCCTCGACCCCGAGATCACCAAGGAAGTGGCGGAGATCATCCGCAACCTGGGTCAAACCGGCATCACCCAGGTGGTGGTGACCCACGAGGTGGAGTTCGCCCGCAAGGTGGCCAGCCAGGTGATCTATCTGGAGAAGGGGCGGATCATCGAAGCCGGCTCCGCCGCCATTTTCCAAGCCCCGCAAACCAGCCGGTTTGCCGAATTCTTGATGCATTGATATTCAAATCGATAAGGAAGCTGTCATGAAAAAGAGTCTGTTGCTGGTCGCCGCCATGGGCCTGCTGAGCACCTCGGTGCTGGCCAAGGAGATCAAGTTCGCCACCGAGGCCACCTACGCGCCGTTCGAATACCTGGACGACAAGAACGAGTTCCAGGGTTTTGACATCGATCTGGCCCGCGCCATCTGTGAACAGGCCAAGCTGGAGTGCAGCTTCCATAACCAGGCCTTCGACAGCCTGATCCCCAGCCTGAAATTCCGTCGCTATGACGCCGCCATCGCCGCCATGGACGTGACCCCGGAGCGGGCCGCCCAGGTCGATTTCTCCGACATCTATTACCAGAACTCCGCCGTGTTCGTGACCAAGAAGGGCGCCTTCAAGGGGCCGGAAGAGCTGGTGGACAAGACAGTCGGCGTGCAGAACGGCACTTCCCACCAGTCCTATCTGGTGGACAACTGGGTGAGCAAAGGTCTGCTGACCGTACCTTACGCCAGCTATCAGAGCGCCTTCCTCGACATGATGAACGGCCGCACCGACGGCGTGTTTGCCGATACCGCGGTCGCCGCCGACTGGCTCAAGCAGCACAAGGAGTATGCCGTGATCGGTACGCCGGTGACTGACGCCAAGTACTTCGGTACCGGTTTTGGCATCGCGGTGGCCAAGGGCAATCAGGAGCTGCTGACTCAGCTGAACAAGGGGCTGGCCGACATTAAGGCCAGCGGCACCTATCAGAAGATCTACGACAAATATTTCGCGCACTAAGCCATGTTGAGCCTGTTGTTGGATGCAGCCTGGATGACCCTCGGGCTGGCCTTGGCATCCCTGGTCGGGGGCATGGTGCTGGCGCTGGCGTTCAGCGCCGCCGAACTGAGCAAGCAGCGCGCTCTGGTGTGGCCGGTGGCCACCCTGACCACGCTGATCCGCGGCTTGCCCGAGCTGCTGGTGGTACTGTTCATCTACTTCGGCTCGACCCAGGTGTTGTTCCTCATCACCGGCGAGTACGTGGAGTTCAGCCCGTTCGCCTGCGGCGTGCTGGCGCTCTCCCTGCTGTTCGCCAGTTACGCTACCCAGACCCTGCGGGCTGCCCTCAATGCGGTACCCGCCGGACAGCGGCTGGCGGCGCTGGCGCTCGGCCTTGGCAAGGGGCACATCTTCTTTCGCATCGTGCTGCCCCAGGCGTGGCGGCACGCCCTGCCGGGACTCGGCAACCAGTGGCTGGTGCTGCTCAAGGACACCGCACTGGTCTCCCTCATCGGAGTGAACGAGATGATGCGCCAGGCCCAGATGGCCTCGGCCAGTACCTATCAACCCTTCACCTGGTATGCCGCGGCGGCCCTCATCTACCTGGCCATCAGCCTGGTGAGTGAGTTTGGCTTGAAGCAGGCGTCCCGTTACACCCGCCGTTACGGAGGCTGATCATGCAGGATTACCTGATGACCCTGCTGGGTGGCCTGGCGATTACCCTGCAACTCACGGCATTCAGCCTGCTGCTCGGCGTGCTGATGGCGGCAGCAATGACCTGGGTGCTGGAGCGCCGCATTCCGGTGGCGACCCAGCTGGTGCAGCTGTGGGTGCTGATCTTCACCGGCACGCCGCTGTTGATCCAGATCTTCCTCATCTACTACGGGCCGGGCCAGTTTGCCTGGCTCAAAGAAGGGCCGCTCTGGCCGCTGCTCAAGCAGCCCTGGTTCTGCGCCGTGCTGGCGCTCGGCTTCAATACCGCCGCCTACTCCACCCGGCTGTTCAAGGGGGCGCTTGATGCCATCCCGGCCGGTGAGGTAGAGGCCTGCCGCGCGCTCGGTTTCTCCGCCAGCCAGACTTTGTGGATGAAGGTGCGTCACGCCGCCCGGCGGCTGGTACCCGCCTACTCCAACGAGGTGATCCTGGTGCTCAAGGGGAGTTCGCTCGCCAGTACCATTACCATCATGGATGTGATGGGGCTGGCTCAGCGTCTCAATGCCCAGACCTATGACACCCTGGCGGTGTTCACCGTGGCCGGTGCCCTCTACCTGACCATGAACGGATTGTTAACAATTGGTTTTCGTTGGTGTGAGCGCCGGGCGTTGGCCTTCCAGGGCTGAAGTCGGTAGATCTACCTATTAATGGTGAGTGGAAGTGCAGGAAATCTGTGCTTCCCCTCCAATTTTTTGCATTTTCCCCCATTTTTATTCGCCGCCTGTTTATTGGCTCACAGAACCTGTGATTACAACTGTTATCAGATTGTTTTTTAGGGGGGGATCCTTTAAGGTTGGGCGCACAACAAGAAACAACCTTAAACCTACGCTTAAACATGGAGTTGATCATGAAAGTTGCCGTTCTGGGTGCCGCCGGTGGCATCGGCCAAGCCCTCGCTCTGCTGTTGAAAAACCGTCTGCCTGCTGGTTCCGAATTGAGCCTGTATGACATCGCTCCGGTGACCCCGGGCGTGGCGGTCGATCTGAGCCATATCCCGACTGACGTGAAAGTAAAAGGTTTCTGCGGTGAAGATCCGAGCCCGGCTCTGGTCGGCGCCGATGTCGTGCTGATCTCCGCCGGCGTGGCTCGCAAGCCCGGCATGGATCGTTCCGACCTGTTCAACATCAACGCCGGCATCGTCAAGAATCTGGTGGAAAAGTGCGCCGCCTCTTGCCCGAAAGCGCTGATCGGCATCATCACCAACCCGGTCAACACCACGGTCGCCATCGCTGCCGAAGTACTGAAGAAAGCCGGTGTCTATGACAAGCGTCGCCTGTTCGGCGTCACCACCCTGGACGTGATCCGTGCCGAGACCTTCGTGGCCGAGGCCAAGGGTCTGAACGTCGACAAGGTGCGCGTCAACGTGATCGGTGGCCACAGTGGCGTGACCATTCTGCCGCTGCTCTCCCAGATCGAAGGTGCCAGCTTCACCACCGACGACGTGGCCGCCATGACCAAGCGTATCCAGAACGCCGGTACCGAAGTGGTGGAAGCCAAGGCCGGTGGCGGTTCCGCTACCCTCTCCATGGGCCAGGCTGCCTGCCGTTTCGGCCTGTCGCTCATCAAGGGTCTGCAGGGTGAAGCCAACGTCATCGAGTGCGCCTACGTGGAAGGTGACGGCAAACACGCCACCTTCTTCGCGCAGCCCATCCTGCTTGGCAAGAACGGTGTCGAAACCGTGCTGGACTACGGCAAGCTGAGCGCCTTCGAACAAGAGGCGATGGATGGCATGCTGGCCACTCTGAAAGCCGATATCCAGCTGGGTGTCGACTTCGTCAAGTAAGGTGTCCGGATGGACAGCAAGGGGAGCTTCGGCTCCCCTTTGTCGTTATGGTGGCGGATGCAGGCGGCGCCGGCCTAAGGGGATGCCACCGGCTGCCGATAACAGGGTGCTGCAGGAGATCCTTATGATGAAACCCATTACCCTTGTCGGCCTTCTCTGTTTGCTGATGCCCCCATTGCTGACGAGCCAAGCGCAGGGGGCCGAGCCTTCCGCCTCTGCCGCCGCCGCGACGAGCGGGGCCGTGGCCGCCTCCGCACCGGCCGGTACGCCGGCGCAGCCGGAGGCGGCGGTCCCATCTGCTGCGGCCGCTGTGCCGGCGGCTGCGGATACCACGGCTGCGCCATCGGCCAGCCCGGCGACGGCTGATGCACCGGCAGCGGCCCCCATTCCCGCTCCTGTCGCCACGGATAGCGGGCGCTCACCCAATAGCCGCCCCATGACCAGCACCCCGAGCAGCAGCAGCGGGCTGAATGTGGACAGCGGCACGCTGCAGGCGGTGCCGCTCTATCGCCAGGACGAGCTGCTCAACTGGATTGAGCAGGGGCGTCACCTGCAGCAGGTGAAGCAGGACAGGTGCCAGCTTACCCAGGATATCGAGGTGCGGGCCGAGGTGATGAAGGTGCCTGCCTATCAGTTTTTGTGGGGGGACATGCTGGCCTGGGGGGTCTGCATCAAGCCCAACGCGGAGCTGGGGGTCAAATTCATGTGGGAGGCGGCCAATCAGGGGTTGGCGCCGGCGCTGGAACAACTGGGCCGTTACTACTGGAAAGGCACGCTGGTGCAAAAGGATCTGCTCAAGGCCGAGACCCTGATGCGGGAGGCCGCCAGTCTGGGCTTCCAGCGGGCACAGATCGAATGGGTGGAGATGCTGCTGCAGGGAATGGGCAGCCCGCTCGACTATGAAGAGGCCTACCACTGGTTGCACAGTACGGTGATCGGCGACAAGGCGCTGCACCAGAAGGCGACCAGCCTGCTGAGCCGGCTCGGCAACCGGATGCCGGCCAACGCCATCGCCCGCGCCAAGGCGATGCACTGAGCCAAAAAAATGACCCACGGATCTGCATCCGTGGGCCGGGAGGAGCCGGCCGCCGTGCCGTGACAGGCTGGCCCCTCATCTGGTTATAGTGAGTAGCCCGCCTTACAGATCTTGGTGGGGACCAAAAACTTCGTAATGGAGCTGGCCGGCTGGAATGCCCGCCGCGATCAGCTGCTGCTTGACTGCCTGCATGAAGCCGACGGGACCACAGAAGTAGTAGTGGGCCTGCGGCGTGATGCGATCCTTAACGGCAACCAGATCCATGGTACCGGCAAAGTCGTACCCTTCGCCCTGGACATCACTGGCCTGCGGCTCCCGATACCAGACCCGGCTCAGCAGGTTGGCGTTCTGGCGGGACTTTTGCTGAATATCCTCCCTGAAGGCATGTACGGCACCCTGTTCACAGGCGTGCAGCCAGGTGATGTCGGCTTGATGGCCGTTCGCCAGCAGTTGGTTGAGCATGCTCATCATCGGCGTGATACCCACACCGGCCGAGAGCAGCACCACCGGGGTATGGCCATCGGCTTTCAGGTAGAAGTCGCCGGTGGGTGGCATCACCTCAATCTGGTCACCTGCTTGCAGATGATCGTGCAGCAGGTTGGAAACCTGACCCTGTGGCTCGCGCTTGACGCTGATGCGGTAGTGCTGGCCATTGGGCGCATCGGAGAGGGAGTACTGGCGGATCTCCTGATATTCCAGCTCGGGGTGGACCAGCTTGATGCTGAGGTACTGGCCCGGCTTGAAGTCCAGGACCGGCTTGCCATCCACCGGCGCCAGCAGGAAGGAGGTGATGAGTTCGCTCTCGACCCGCTTCTCCTTGATCAGGAAGGGGCGGGAACCCTGCCAGCCACCTGCCTGGCCCGCCTTCTCCTGATAAATCTCGCTCTCGCGGCCGATGAAGATGCTGGCGAGCACGCCATACGCCTTGCCCCAGGCATCCAGCACCTCGTCGGTGACCGCACTTCCACCCAATTCTTTGAGCGTGGCCAAGAGATGACTACCTACAATGTGATATTGTTCTGGTTGGATCAGGAAACCCGTGTGCTTGTGGGCGATACGCTCCACGGCCCCGGCCAGTGCCCCCAGGTTGTCGATGTTCTTGGCATAGGCCGCCACCGCATTGAACAGCGCAAGCGGCTGACCACCGCTGCGCTGGTGCGCCAGGTTGAAAATGTCCTTCAGTTCCGGGTTATGGCTGAACATGCGCTGGTAGAAGTGCTGGGTGAGCGCGGGGCCCGCCGATTCGAGCAAAGGGATGGTGCTTTTGATGACGGCGATGGTGGCTTGGTCTAACATAGGGGGGTCCTTGTTAATTGAACATCTAAAATGTCACTTAATAAGCTGCATCCTAGATGTTTATTTGATCTGAATCAATAATCAATTTCCGCGCGATGCGCCACAGGCACTATGAGACTAACTAGCTATACCGATTTTGGATTGAGAGCCCTGCTCTATCTGGCGACCCTGCCGGAGGGCGAATTGTCGAGCGTGGCCAAGGTCTCCGCCTTGTATGACGTCTCCCGCAATCACATGGTGAAGGTGGTGAACCAGCTGGTGAAACTGGGCTATCTGCAGTCCCAGCGCGGCAAGAATGGCGGGATCCGCATGGCCTGCGCGCCGGAGACCGTCAATATCGGTCAGGTGATCCGGGCGCTGGAAGGCAATCTTGACGGCATCGATTGCAATTCGCCGGCCTGCCACATCGTCTCGGTCTGTCTGCTGAAGAATGCCCTGAAGGAGGCGATGAACGCCTTTCTGGCGGTGATGGACAGCTATACCCTGCAAGACCTGCTGGCCAATCGCGACGAGCTGCAGAAGGTATTTGGCGAATTGATTCCGACTCTGGTGCTGGAGCCGGATGAAGAGAGCGAGTGAGCAAGAAAAAAGGCTGCCAGTGGCAGCCTTTTTTCAATCTTCAAAACCAGACTCGTTACGGTATAAATCAGGCATGATCCGTGCCATCTTCACCATGTTGTTCTCCACTTCCAGGATCTCGATGGGGTAGCCGGCCAGCCGCAAGCTGATGTTGGGCTGGGGGATCTCCTCCAGGTATTCCAGGATGGCGCCATTGAGCGTTCTCGGTCCGTCGATGGGCAGTTGCCAGCTCATCTCCTTGTTCAGCTCGCGGATGCTGGCCGAGCCCTCCACCAGGAAGGAGCCGTCCGGCTGGGGGTGGATCTCGTCGCTGGGTGCGGGGGTCATGGAGGTGGTGAAGTCGCCCACAATCTCTTCCAGAATGTCGTCCAGGGTGATCAACCCCTGAATGTCGCCGTACTCGTCAACGATGAGGCCGATCCGCTCCTTGTTGCGCTGGAACTTGGCCAGTTGCACGTTGAGCGGCGTTCCCTCCGGGATGAAGTAGATCTCGTCCACTTCCCGCAGCAGGCTCGACTTGTTGAACTGATCCCTGGCCATCAGCCGCAGTGCGTCGCGGGCGTGCAGAAAGCCCACCACGTCGTCTATGTTGTCGCGATAAAGCAGGATCTTGGTGTGGGCGCAGTGGGCCAGCTGGCGCAGTATGGTTTTCCAGTCATCGTTGATGTCGATGGCGTAGATCTCGCTGCGCGGCACCATGATGTGCTCCACCGTCATCTTGTCCAGATCCAGAATGCTGAGCAGCATCTCCTGATGGCGCTGGGGGATTAGGCTGCCGGCCTCGTTGACGATGGTGCGTAGCTCCTCGGTATTGAGGGCGTCATCCTTGCTGGGGTTGAGCCGCAGCAGCTTGAGCAGGCCGCTGGTGATGCCGTTGATCAGCCAGACCAGCGGCGAGAGCGGCACCATCAGTCCCTTGAGCACCCAGGAGGCCGGGTAGGCAATCTTCTCCGGGAACATGGCTGCCAGGGTCTTGGGGGTCACTTCACCAAACACCAGCACGATCAGGGTCAGGCCGAAGGTGGCGATGGCCACCCCGAGATCGCCGAAGACGCGGATACAGACGATGGTGGCGATGGCCGAGGCGAGGATGTTGACCAGGTTGTTGCCGATCAGGATCAGCCCCAGCAGGCGATCCGGGCGAGAGAGCAGCTTTTCTACCCGGCGGGCGGCCTTGTGTTTGGTCTGGGCCAGATGCCGCAACTTGTAGCGGTTGAGGGACATCATGCCGGTTTCGGAACTGGAGAAAAAAGCAGACAAGAGGATCAAGATAACGAGAACAATCAGCAATGTACTCGTTGAGATACTGTCCAAGAAGGGCTCCTGTGGGAGTGGGTGATAAAAAGGGTGGCGGTCAGCTCAACAAGACTTCTTTGACGAAGCGGCTGCCAAAATAGGCCAGGGTCAAAATGAAGCTGCCGATCAGGCTCAGGGTGATGACCTTGCGGCCGCGCCAGCCACGGGTATGGTGGCCCCACAGCAGCAGCACGTAGACGCACCAGGCCAGGATCGAGAGGATGGCCTTGTGGGATTTGCCCTGAGCGAACATGTCTTCGAGGAAGAACAGGCCGGAGGCAATGGAGAGGGTCAGCAGGAACAGACCCGCCGAGATGAGCTGGAACAGCCGCTTCTCCACCGTCATCAGGGGGGGCATGGCGGGCAGCTGGCTGATCTTGCGCGATTTCAGCTGCCGGTCCAGGCAGGCGAGCTGCAGCGCAAACAGGCAGGCGATCATCAATACCGAGTAGGCCATCAGCGCCAGACCAATGTGCAACAGCAGCTGGGGATGGGCCTCCAGATGGGTGATGTAGCGACCGGGAATGAGGGCGCTGGCGGCCAGCAGCAGGGCCGAGAAGCTGTAGACCACCGGCAGCAGGATCCAGCCGTTGAAGCGGCGGGTGACGCAGGTCATGAAGCAGCTGATGATGAGACTGACCAGCGATGCCACGTTGAGCATGCTCAGATTCTGGCCGGAGTGAGTCACCAGCACTTCGCCGGCCACGGCGGTGCCATGGGCGATCAGGGCCAGTCCGATGCAGGCAAACAGGGGGGCTTGTCCCACTGGTTTGGCACTGAGCAGCAGGTGCAGAGAGGCGATGATGGCCAGCAGATAGAACGCCAGGGCCAGAACAGAGATCACGATCATAACCGGGTCGTTGTCGAGCAAGCGATTGGGAATAGGAAGGGCAGTATACCTTGCACAAGATGTGCTCGCCAGTTGTGCTGCCGCCGATCCGCCCATATATAGGCAGCAGTCTGCCGCAGCGGCGCGCGCTAGAAGGCGCGCCGGCACCGGCCGAAATACCAGCCTGGGTTCATTGTGCCTGCCCTTTTGAGGGCAGGTCACCGTCGTGTGCGGCGAATAATCGTCCTCATTGCGCCGGCTGAGGTATAATGCCCCCATTTGTTACGCCAAGAACCGGAATGCGTCATGTTTGAGAATTTGACTGAACGACTCTCGCGCACCCTGCGCAATGTCAGCGGCCGTGGTCGTCTGACCGAAGAGAACATCAAAGAGACCTTGCGCGAAGTTCGCATGGCGCTGCTCGAGGCGGACGTCGCCCTGCCGGTGGTGCGTGACTTCGTGGCTCGCGTCAAGGAGCGGGCGGTTGGCCAGGAAGTGGCCAAGTCCCTGAGCCCGGGCCAGGCCTTCATCAAGATTGTGCATGGCGAACTGGTCTCGGTGATGGGGGAGGCCAACGAGCAGCTCAATCTGGCGGCCCAGCCACCGGCCATCATCCTGATGGCGGGTCTGCAGGGTGCCGGTAAAACCACCACGGTCGGCAAGCTGGCCAAGCTGCTCAAAGAGCGCAGCAAGAAAAAGGTGCTGGTAGTCAGTGCCGACGTCTATCGTCCGGCGGCGATCAAACAGCTGGAAACCCTGGCCAATGACATCGGTGTGGACTTCTTCCCGAGCGATGCCAGCCAGAAGCCGGTCGACATCGCCAATGCGGCCATCGATCAGGCGCGCAAGAAGTTCTATGACGTGGTGATCGTCGATACCGCCGGTCGCCTGCACGTCGACAGCGACATGATGGACGAGATCAAGCATCTCCACGCCACCATCAAGCCGGTCGAGACCCTGTTCGTGGTGGATGCCATGACCGGTCAGGATGCCGCCAACACCGCCAAGGCCTTCAACGAGGCGCTGCCGCTCACCGGCGTGATCCTCACCAAGGCGGACGGCGATGCCCGCGGTGGTGCCGCTCTGTCGGTGCGCCACATCACCGGCAAACCGGTCAAGTTCATCGGTATGGGCGAGAAGACCGATGCGCTGGAGCCGTTCCACCCGGATCGTCTGGCCTCCCGCATCCTCGGCATGGGCGACGTGCTCTCCCTCATCGAAGAGGTGGAGCGCAACGTCGATAAAGAGAAGGCGGCCAAGCTGGCCAGCAAGGTCAAGAGCGGCAAGGGCTTCGATCTGGAAGATTTCCGCGAGCAGCTGGCCCAGATGCGCAACATGGGCGGCATGATGGGGATGCTCGACAAGCTGCCGGGCATGTCCGGCCTGCCGGACAACATCAAGGATCAGATGGATGACAAGCTCACCGTGCGGATGGAGGCGATAATCAGCTCCATGACGCCCAAGGAGCGTGCCCATCCCGACCTCATCAAGGGCTCTCGCAAGCGTCGTATCGCCGCGGGTTCGGGTATGCAGGTGCAGGACGTGAACAAGCTGCTCAAGCAGTTCACTGAGATGCAGCGGATGATGAAGAAGATGTCCGGCAAGGGTGGCATGCGCAAGATGATGGGGCAGATGAAGAACATGCTGCCGCCGGGATTCGGTGGTGGCCGCGGCCCCTTCTGATTGCCGGTCGTCATGCACACGTCAAGGGCTCACCATGGGTGGGCCCTTTTCATGAGGCCGCTTGTGCAAAAAATGGCTGGCTTGGTTGCAATTATTACGAATCCAAGTAGAATTACGCGGCTTATTTTAAGCTAGGGTCCGCGTGTTTGCGGGCCTTGTTCATTAGATGTTAATGAGGACGATATGGTAACCATTCGTTTACAACGTGGTGGCGCGAAAAAGCGTCCGTTCTACCAGGTAGTAGTTGCTGACAGCCGTAACGCCCGTGACGGTCGTTTCATCGAGCGCGTTGGTTTCTTCAACCCGGTTGCTTCTGGTAACGCTGAAAAGCTGAACCTGGACCTGGCTCGCATCGAGCATTGGGTTGGTACTGGTGCCGCTGTTTCTGACCGCGTTGCCAAGCTGATCAAAGACGCTGCCAAAGCTGCTTAATCAGCCAAACGGTAAGGAGTTAAGGTGGAAAAACCTGTAGTTCTGGGCACCCTGGGTACCGTTTACGGCATCAAGGGCTGGCTTAAAGTGAACTCCTTCACCGATGTTGCCGAAGCGATTTTCGATTACAACCCCTGGCTGATCAATCAGAACGGGGTGTGGCGTGAAATTCAGGTTTCATCCTGGAAGCGTCACAACAAGGGTCTGATCTGCAAACTCGATGGTATCGACGTGCGCGAGGATGCCCTGGCATTGACCAATGTCGAGATTGGCGTAGCCGCCGATCTGTTGCCTGCGTTGCCTGAGGGCGAGTTCTACTGGCGTGACCTGATTGGTTGCTCGGTAGTGACCACCAAGGGATACGACCTGGGCAAGGTGACCGAATTGATGGAAACCGGCTCCAACGATGTGTTGGTGGTTGAGGCCAATGTAAAAGATGCCTTTGGTGCGAAGGAGCGGTTGATTCCGTTCCTGGAAGAGCAGGTGA
Organism: Aeromonas sp. ASNIH4; assembly: GCF_002934425.1. Taxonomy (NCBI): domain Bacteria; kingdom Pseudomonadati; phylum Pseudomonadota; class Gammaproteobacteria; order Aeromonadales; family Aeromonadaceae; genus Aeromonas; species Aeromonas sp. ASNIH4. Next base: position 308,872 of record NZ_CP026217.1, read on the forward strand.
TCAAGAACATTGATCTGACTGCTCGAACAATCGAAGTTGATTGGGATCCTGGTTTCTAGTTTCTCGCGCTAACACGGGTGCCGGAGGTTTCTTATGTGGATTGGGGTGATTAGCCTCTTCCCTGAAATGTTCCGAGCCATTACCGAGCACGGGGTAACGGGTCGGGCCGTCAAGAGTGGCCTGCTGCAGATTGAGTGCTGGAACCCCCGGGACTTTACCCACGACAAACACCGTACGGTCGATGATCGTCCTTATGGTGGTGGGCCCGGCATGTTAATGATGGTTCAGCCGCTGCGTGACGCGATTCATGCAGCCAAGCAAGCGGCGGGAGACGGGGCGAAAGTCATCTATCTCTCTCCTCAGGGACGCAAGCTGACTCAAGCGGGCGTGACCGAGTTGGCGACGAATCAGAAACTGATTCTGGTCGCCGGTCGATACGAAGGTATCGATGAACGCGTGATACAAACCGAAGTCGACGAAGAGTGGTCTATCGGGGATTACGTGTTAAGTGGTGGCGAGTTGCCTGCCATGACCCTGATCGATGCGGTTTCGCGTCTGGTCCCTGGGGTTTTGGGCGATCAGGCCAGTGCCGAGCAGGACTCCTTCACGGATGGCCTGCTGGATCATCCCCACTACACTCGGCCGGAGTTGTTGGATGGATTGGCGGTACCAGAGGCGCTGACAAGCGGCAATCACGAAGTGATTCGGCGCTGGCGGCTCAAGCAATCGCTCGGACGAACCTGGCAGAGAAGGCCGGAACTTATTAACAACCTAGCTCTGACTGACGAGCAAGAATCACTTCTTGCCGAGTATGTCCGCGAAGTGCGTGACAGCGTTAAGTAGAGTTTTCAGTTTATCCTAGGTAAGGAAAGACAATGAGCAAGATTATTCAGCAGCTTGAACAAGAGCAACTGCGTACCGACATCCCGGCTTTTGCCCAGGGCGACACCGTACGTGTTCAAGTTCGTGTTAAAGAAGGTGGTAAAGAGCGTCTGCAGGCTTTCGAAGGCATCGTTATTGCCAAGCGTAACCGCGGTCTGCACTCTGCTTTCACCGTTCGCAAGATCTCCAACGGCGAAGGTGTTGAGCGTGTATTCCAGACTCACTCTCCGCTGATCCACAGTGTAGAACTGAAGCGTCGTGGTGATGTTCGCCGCGCCAAACTGTACTACCTGCGCAACCTGTCCGGCAAAGCTGCTCGTATCAAAGAGAAGCTCAACTAATTCGATTCGAATTGGTGTCGGTATGTCGGCGAAAAGCTCGACAGGTAGTGAAAAGGCTCGCCAATGGCGAGCCTTTTTTGTATCCGCTTTCGGGTGTGCCGGCTCAACCTGGCTGGCTGACCCGCACCACCGAGTTGTCGCGTCCGAAGGGACCGGGCACGTAGTCATCCGCCGCCCAGTCATTGTCGTAGTGGGTCTCCCCATTGGGTTGCACCAGCTGGTAGCAATACTCGAAATGAGCGGGACCGTCGGTCGGCAGATTGAGGGTGGTCTTGAACTCACCGCTCTTCATCCGCTTGAGCTCGATGGGTTGCCACTGGCTGAACTCCCCCAGCAACAGCACCTGCTCGGCCTCTCCTGCTGCCTCTTTTTCCACGGCAAAGGTCACCTTGACCTCGGGGCGGGACTTGAGAAATTGCTTGTTGATCGGCATGACGCCTCCTTGTCCTGATTGCGAAGAAATAGCTGCTGGCTATTTTTATATCACTTTATGACAAGGATGTTGATAACCGAGATCAAGCGGGCAGGGCAAAGTGGCGCTGCAGCAGCCCGTGGGTAAAGCCTATCTTGAGGTAAAAGCCGCGCGGCAGGGTCATGATCGGCTGGCCGTTGCGGCCGATGGCCCGGGTCAGTGCCTTGTTGTTGGCCGCCTTGGGGCGCAGTTGCAGCACCTGGCCGTGGCGGGCGCTGATCTGCTCCACTTCTCCCAGCACTATCATGTCCATCAGCTCTTCCCAGTCCTGGCGCAGCAGCCGCTCCTCCTCTTCATTCGGACTCCACAACAGCGGCATACCGATCCGGCGCTCACCGATGGGGATCTCGCGGCTGCCCTCCACCGGGATCCAGAGCACGCGAGAGAGCTTGTTGCGCACATTGGACTGTTCCCACTGCTGGCCGCTGACACCGATCAGCGGTGCCACGCAGACGAAGGTCGTCTCCAGCGGTTTGCCCTGAGGATCGATGGGGATCGTCTTGAGTTCGATGCCGAGATCCGGGAAGTCCTGTTCGGGTTTGCTGCCGGCGCTGGCCCCCAGCTGCCACTCGATCAGCTGACCAACCCAGCCCTTGTCACGACGCAGATCCGCCGGCACGGCGACGCCGGCCGTGGCGGCCAGCTGGGCCAGCGTGAAGCCCGCCATGGCATAGGCGCGGGCCAGCAATTCCTGCTCGGACTGGGGGTTGGTGGGCATGGGTCACTCCTGCAAAGGGGAATTATTCTAGCAACTCTGATCCTCGCTGAGGATCGCTGTTTTTATAACCGATCCTGGCAGGGGTATGCACAGGGGGGGCTGTTTTGTGAGTAAGTACTTATCATAATGATTTTAAACAAATTTGTCTCTATGTCGTCGGTCATTGACCGGCAGGATCCAGGCTCAAAATAGTTGTCCAAGGGTTTGCTCGCGCTGTTGCACACAGTTATCCACAGAAATCTTGGATAACTGCCGGCAAGTGCTAATAGTTGGCTCATTGTTACAAAAAAATGTGAAACAGCACCGATTTCAACGGCGATTCCAGCGCAGATAGTGTGCCACTCCTGTGGATAAAATAGCCGTGGTGGATCTTTGAACAGTCGAACTTGTTCACAATCGAGATCCCGGATCGCCAGCCGTGAAAGACATGGATCTTGATCCAGCATTGATTGTTTAACGTCATGTATTTAAATACATATTCTGTTTTTATCAACATGGGGTATGCTGTCGCCTGGTTTGGATCAGATAAATGAAACTACTGTATATACCTGCTTGCTCACAGGCTTATGCACAGTCTGGGTGGGCAACTTGGCTCAGTTGATCCTTGGATTTGTTTATAAGTCGGCTTGAAATTGAAAGTTATTCATGAGTGGGGGATCGCAGTCCCTGTTTGCTGCCACGAGGTGAATGTGGAACAATCCCCTTATAGATTCAGCCTTTATAAGGTGATCACGTGATAGATGGCGACGGGTTTCGTCCCAATGTCGGAATCGTGATCTGTAACCGTGACGGACAAGTATTGTGGGCTAAGCGCTATGGGCAGCACTCCTGGCAGTTTCCGCAGGGAGGGGTTGATGATGGTGAGACGCCGGAGCAGGCCATGTATCGTGAGCTGTATGAGGAGATAGGCCTCAAGCCCGAAGATGTGACCATCATGGCCACCAGTCGCAACTGGCTGAAGTACCGCTTGCCCAAACGCCTCGTTCGTTGGGACAGTTCACCGGTCTGTATTGGCCAAAAACAAAAATGGTTCTTGCTGCAGCTGGATCCGGGCAGGGAGTCCAGGATCCAGTTTGGCTGTCATGGTCATCCCGAGTTTGATGACTGGCGTTGGGTCAGCTTCTGGTATCCGGTCCGTCAGGTCGTCTCCTTCAAGCGGGAAGTCTATCGACGGGTAATGAAGGAGTTTGCCCCGCTGGCGATGCCGGTGCCGGCTGTTCAGGTCAACAAGAAGGATGGGCGGCGCAATCGCCCCCGTTAAGGAGCACAGATTAGTTGTTAACGGAACTCAGACGCATCGTCGAAAGCATGGCCGAGGCCAATACCCTCGAGCTGGCCTTGCAGGCACTGGTCAGCCAGACCCGGCTGGCCATGATGGTGGACTGCTGTTCCGTTTATGTCTCAGAACCCGAGATGCGCCGCTACCGGCTGGCCGCGACCGATGGTCTGGCCGAGTCAGCGGTGGGTAAGGCCACCCTGCCGTTCGAGCAGGGCATCGTCGGTCTGGTGGGTCAGCGGGAAGAGCTGATCAACCTGGCCGATGCCCCCTCCCATCCCAGCTTCAAGTTCCTGCCCGATGTGGCCGAAGAGGCGTTTCGTTCCTTCCTCGGTGCCCCCATCATGCATCAGCGTCAGGTGGTGGGCATTCTGGTGGTGCAACAGAAGGAGAGCCGCCTCTTCGATGAGGGGGAAGAGTCCTTCATGGTGACCCTGGCGGCCCAGCTGGCGGCCCGGATCGCCCAGGCCCAGGCCAAGGGCTGGCTGCAGAAGACTGACTGGAGCAAGCCGCTGCGCGGTATTGCCGGTGCCAGCGGCATCGCCATGGCCAAGGCCTGGGTGTGGCGGCCGCGCAAGGAACTCAACTCCATCACCCCGCGCAAGGATGAGGATCACGCCAGACAGCTGGAGCGGCTGAATGTGGCGGTGGAAGAGGTGCGCCACGATCTGGAGAGCCTGGCACTGCGGTTTCGCGAGAGCTACAGCCAGGACTCGGTCGCCATCTTCGACATTTACCTGCATCTGCTGAACGATCCGGGTTACATCAAGCCCATTCGCAACAAGGTGAGCAAGGAGCACTGGACGGCGGTCTCGGCGGTCAAGCTCATCAGTGACCGGCTGATCGATCAGTTCAAGGGGATGAAGGATCCCTATCTGCAGGAACGCTCCACCGATGTGAAGGACATCGCCCAGCGGCTCATAAGCCGGTTGGTGCAAAACGAGCCCGAGCATATCGCCATCGGCGAGCCGGTGGTGCTGGTCGCCGACGAGGTGACCGCCACCATCCTGGCTGAAGTCCCCCGCGAGTTTCTGACCGGGGTGGTGTCGCTCAAGGGGGGCACCAACTCCCACGCCGCCATTCTGGCTCGCGCCATGGGAGTGGCGGCCATCATGGGGGTGGATCTGCCGCTCGGCGACATCGGCGGTCGCATGCTGGTGGTCGATGGCTACAGCGGTGATCTCTTCATCGAACCCAATCAGGTGATCCTGACCGAGTACCGCCAGCTGCTGAGCGAAGAGCGGGCACTCGATACCCTGGTGCGCAGCGTCGACAGCCAGCCCTCCGAGACGGCCGACGGCGTGCCTGTCTCCCTGCTGCTCAACGCCGGACTCAGTGCCGACACCGAAATATCCCTCAATCAGCTGGCGGACGGGGTCGGTCTCTATCGCACCGAAATTCCCTTCATGCTGCAGGACAGCTTCCCCTCTGAGTGGGAGCAGACCGCCCGTTATCGCGGGATTCTGGAGACCTACCGCAACCGGCCGGTCTGCATGCGCACCCTGGATGTGGGCGGCGACAAGCAGCTGCCCTATTTCCCCATCGTCGAGGAAAATCCCTTCCTTGGCTGGCGGGGGATCCGGCTCACCCTGGATCACCCCGAACTGTTCCTGGTGCAGCTCAAGGCGATGCTGCGAGCCAGCGAAGGGCTGGACAATCTGGCCATCATGCTGCCGATGATCAGCAGCGTGAGTGAAATCAAGGCTTCCCGCCGCCTGCTGGATCAGGCCTGGCGCGAAGTGTCGGAAGAGGCGGCCAGCCGTGAGGCGGTGATCCGCTACCCGAGCCTGGGGGTGATGATCGAGGTGCCTTCCGCCCTCTACATCCTGCCCGAAATGGCACCGCTCATCGATTTCTGGTCGGTGGGCAGCAACGATCTGACCCAGTACCTGCTGGCGGTGGATCGCAACAACGCCAGGGTCGCCAACATCTACGATGCCTTCCATCCGGCGGTGATCCGCGCCCTGCAACTGCTGGTCGATGCCTCCCATCGTTACCAGAAGCCGGTGTCGGTGTGTGGCGAGCTGGCCGGCGATCCGGTCGGGGTGCTGCTGCTGCTGGCCATGGGCTATCGCCGCTTCAGCATGAACACCCACAACATCGCCCGCATCAAGTACGTGCTGCGTCAGTCCACCCTGAGCGAACTGACGGTGCTGCTGACGGATGGCCTCAAGCACGACAACCCGCACGTGCTGCGCGGCCTGTTTGCCCGCTATCTGGAAGAGCACGGCCTGGGCGGTTTGCTGCGCGCCGGTCACAAAACGAAACAGACTGATTGATAATCATGCCTTGTCCCTGCTGACGAATGATCGGAAAATGCGGCTTTTCTTATGACTGGGGCCGCATATGCAGCACGATGGATATTGGGTTTTCTCGCAGATTGATCCCGTAGCATTCAGTTTGGGACCACTATCGGTACGCTGGTATGGTCTCATGTACCTGTTTGGTTTCGCCTTTGCCATGTGGCTGGCGGGGCGTCGCGCGGATGCGCCGAACAGTGGCTGGACCCGCAACGAGGTCTCGGACCTGCTGTTTTACGGCTTCCTCGGGGTGATCCTGGGTGGCCGGGTCGGTTACGTGCTGTTCTACAACTTCGACATGTTCCTGGCCGATCCCCTCTACCTGTTCAAGATCTGGACCGGTGGCATGTCGTTCCACGGCGGCCTGATCGGGGTCATCACCGCCATGGTCTGGTTTGCCCACAAGACCAACCGCCACTTCTTCACCGTGGCTGACTTCGTGGCGCCGCTCATTCCGTTCGGCCTCGGCGTCGGTCGCATCGGCAACTTCCTCAACGGCGAGCTGTGGGGCCGGGTCACCGATGTGCCCTGGGCCATCATCTTCCCGGAGGCAGGTCCCGAGCCGCGCCATCCGTCCCAGCTCTATCAGTTCGCGCTGGAAGGGGTGGTGCTGTTCATCATCCTCAACCTGTTCTGGCGCAAGAGCCCGCCCCGGGGCGCCATCTCCGGCATGTTCCTGCTGTTCTACGGCCTGTTCCGCTTCCTGGTGGAGTTCGTGCGCCAGCCGGACAGCCAGCTCGGTCTCTACTTCCAGGAGATCAGCATGGGCCAGATCCTCTCCACCCCGATGATCATCATCGGTGCCCTGATGATCTGGGTTGCCTACAAGCGCCCGCAGCTGTTCGGTAACAGCGTCAAGGAGGCAAAGTAATGCGAGCCTATCTCGACCTGATGCAGAAGATCCTCGATGAAGGGACCGTCAAATCCGACCGTACCGGTACCGGCACCGTCTCCCTGTTCGGCCATCAGATGCGCTTCAATCTGGCGGAAGGCTTCCCGCTGGTCACCACCAAGAAGTGCCACCTGCGCTCCATCATTCACGAGCTGCTGTGGTTCCTCAATGGCGATACCAACACCGCCTACCTGAAAGAGCACGGCGTCAGCATCTGGGACGAGTGGGCCGACGAGAACGGCGATCTGGGGCCGGTGTATGGCGCCCAGTGGCGCTCCTGGCCGGCGGCTGACGGGTCTGTCATCGATCAGATCCAGAAGGCGGTGGACGACATCAAGCACAATCCGGATTCGCGCCGCATCATCGTCTCCGCCTGGAACGTGGGCGAACTGGACAAGATGGCGCTGGCTCCCTGCCATGCCTTCTTCCAGTTCTATGTGGCCGACGGCAAGCTCTCCTGCCAGCTCTACCAGCGCAGCTGTGACGTGTTCCTCGGCTTGCCGTTCAACATCGCCAGCTACGCCCTGCTGACCCATATGATGGCCCAGCAGTGTGGTCTGGAAGTGGGCGACTTTGTCTGGACCGGCGGCGATGTGCACCTCTACTCCAACCACATGGAGCAGACTGCACTGCAGCTCACCCGTGAGCCGCGTCCGCTGCCGACCCTGGTGATCAAGCGCAAGCCGGACTCCATCTTCGAGTACAGGTTCGAGGATTTCGAGATAGAGGGTTACGACCCCCATCCCGGCATCAAGGCGCCCGTCGCCATCTGATGTGAAAGGCGCCCATGAGGCGCCTTTTTTATGCATAAAAACCACGGAATATTCACTCTGATGACTGGGCTTCGAGGGATATCCGTGTGGGAGAAAACCTGCTTATAGCAGACATGTTTGATTTTGCCTTCGGTTTTCTCGTTGTATTTCGCAGTAAGAAACGATTTTCCATTAATTGTTATGGGATATAGACTCAAAACAAAGTAATACTGTGGATAATTTAACCATGAGCGACGTAATCAAAAAGTTCCTCAAGCTGGAGGCCGCCTCCGGAATAATTCTGATCATGGCGGCCATGCTGGCGATGATCCTGGCCAACAGCGGCCTGGCCGGCAGCTATCAGGCCTTCCTCGATACCCAGGTGCAGGTACGCATCGCCGCCCTCGATATCAACAAGCCGCTGCTGCTCTGGATCAACGATGGCTTCATGGCCGTCTTCTTCCTGCTGGTCGGCCTCGAGGTGAAGCGCGAGATGCTGGAAGGGGCCCTCTCTTCCCGGGTGCAGGCCACCTTCCCGGCCATCGCCGCGGTGGGCGGCATGCTGGCGCCCGCGCTCATCTATGCCTTCTTCAACTACTCGGATGAAGTGGCGCGCGCCGGCTGGGCCATTCCCGCCGCCACCGACATCGCCTTCGCCCTCGGGATGATGGCGCTGCTGGGCAAGCGGGTGCCGGTCAGCCTCAAGGTGTTCCTGCTGGCGTTGGCCATCATGGATGACCTGGGCGTGATCATCATCATAGCGCTGTTCTACACCCAGCAGCTGTCGCTGACGGCGCTGGCGATCGGCATCCTGGCGACCCTGACCCTGCTGTGGATGAACCGCCGCGGCGAGGATCGGATCAGCCTCTACATGCTGGTGGGGCTGGTGCTCTGGGTGGCGGTGCTTAAGTCGGGCGTCCATGCGACCTTGGCCGGGGTCATCGTGGGTTTCATGATCCCGCTCAACGGCAAACGCTATGCCTCGCCGCTCAAGCAGCTGGAGCATGCCCTGCACCCCTGGAGTGCCTACCTGATCCTGCCGCTGTTCGCCTTTGCCAATGCCGGGGTGTCGCTGGAGGGGATCGGTCTCTCTGCCCTGCTGAGCCCGGTGCCGCTCGGCATCATGCTGGGGCTGTTCATCGGCAAGCCGCTCGGGGTGTTCACCATCAGTTGGCTGGCGGTGAAGCTCGGCATTGCCCAATTGCCCAACGGGGTCAATTTCAAACAGATCTTCGCGGTCAGCATCCTGTGTGGCATCGGCTTTACCATGTCGATGTTCATCGCCTCGCTGGCCTTCGAGCACGGCGGGTTGGATTACGGCAGCTATTCGCGCCTCGGGATACTGGTGGGATCGACCCTGGCGGCGATCGTCGGTTATCTCGCCCTGCGCATGGCGCTCCCTAACCGGGAGGCCGACCAAAGCACGGAGGGGTTATGAAAAGACTAGGATGGCTGGCCTTGCTGGCGCTGAGCCAGACGGCCTGGGCCGGCAGTCTGCAGGATTGTCAGCAGGATGCGGCCTCGGCCGGCTGCTCGGCCTACCTCAACGGGGTGGTCGACAGCGCCCTGATGCTGGGGGACAAGCAGGCCAAGGCCCAGTTTGGCGAGACCTTCGCCGAGCGGGCGCTGAGCAGCCGGGCCGGCGAGCGTGTCAAACAGTCCAACAAGCGTTACTGCGGGGAGCGGATGCCGGATCCGGCCCGCCTCAAGGCCCATCTGCAGGCACAGTTCGACGCGAACAAGGTTGACTCGATCAGCGACATGTATGACATTCTGGCGGCTGAACTCAGTTGCTACCGGAGTCCGCGCAGCGCGGGAACCCCATCGGATGTCACACCTTAATTACAATCATCTTTACTATTTTTGGATGACTCAGAAGAAGGGCTCCGTCACGCAAGCGGCGGAAGCCCTCTTCTTGACGCCGCAGACCGTCACCGGCCAGATCAAGCTGCTGGAGCAGCGCCTGGGCGGCAAGCTGTTGATGCGTAAAGGGCGCTCCCTCGAGGCGACCGAGCTGGGTCAGCTGGTGTTTCGCTATGCCGACAAGATGTTCAGCCTCTCCTACGAGATGCTGGATATCGTCAACTACCGCAAGGAGAGCCAGATCCTGTTTGACGTCGGCATCGCCGATGCGCTCTCCAAACGCCTTGCCAGCCGGGTACTGCTCTCCGTCATCCCCAACGACGGTTCCATCCACCTGCGTTGCTTCGAATCGACCCACGAGTTGCTGCTGGAGCAGCTGAGCGAGCACAAGCTCGACATGATCCTGTCGGACTGCCCGGTGGACTCCAGCCAGCACGCCGGCCTGCTCTCCAAGCGGCTCGGTGGCTGCGGGGTCAGCTTCTTCTGCAAGGCGCCACTGCCGTCGCTGCCTTTTCCGGCCTGTCTGGAAGAGCGCAAGTTGCTTATCCCGGGCCGGCGCACCGCCATGGGCCGCCAGCTGACCCAGTGGTTCGAGCAGCAGGGCGTATCGCCCAGCATCCTCGGTGAGTTTGACGATGCGGCCCTGATGAAGGCATTCGGCTTCTTCAACCAGGGCATCTTCATGGCTCCTACCATCTATCGGGAGGAGATCCTGGAAGGGGAGGAGGTGATGCTGCTGGGGGAGACCCAGGATCTGATGGAAGAGTACTACGTCATCTTCGCCGAACGGATGATCCAGCATCCGGCGGTAAAACGGGTATGCGAGAGCGATTTCTCCTTTCTGTTTGCCGGTCAGGAGGATTTCACCACGATTCAACCGGCAACCCTGTCATTTTAAATCGACGGGCCACAGAGTATGATTCTTGCCTCGAACGAGAGGGAATGAGATGCAACTGGAAGAGATGGAGGCAAATGCAAGCCGGGCGGTCGCTCTGCTCAAGGCGCTGGCCAACGAGCGGCGCTTGTTTATCCTGTGTCAGCTGCTGGAGCGGGAGCTGTCGGTGGGCGAGCTCAACGAGCGGCTTGGTTTGAGCCAGTCGGCGTTGTCACAGCATCTGGCTGTGTTGCGGCGGGATGAATTGGTGGAGACACGCAAGGAGGCCCAGACGGTCTACTATTCGCTGCGCAGCCACGAGGTGCGCGAGATGATAGGATTGCTGCACAAGTTGTATTGCAGCGAACAGAAATAAAAAACCGGCACGAAGGCCGGTTTTTTTAGCTTTGTTCAGCAGATGCTGAATTAAGCCATAGCTTTGATCTGGGCAGACAGGCGGCTCTTGTGACGAGCAGCTTTGTTCTTGTGGATCAGGCCTTTGGTCGCCATACGATCCATGATCGGCTGAGCAACAGCGAAAGCGGCAGTCGCGGCAGCCTTGTCGCCGGAGGCGATGGCAGCGATGACTTTCTTCAGGTAGGTACGGGTCATGGAACGACGGCTGGCGTTGTGCTGACGACGTTTCTCTGACTGAAGAGCGCGCTTCTTAGCAGATTTGATGTTAGCCAAGGTAAAACTCCTAAAACTGTCTTAGCGAGTGTATTGAAAAGGCCCGGAAATATGCCTTCTCAACCACATATTGTCAAATGATTTGTGCAAATAAACACCGCCCCCCGGTGGTGTGTCAGATGGGAGACGGTTAAACTGTCGGCCGATTCTAACAGCATTCTTTTCTTTCCGACAGTTCCAGAGGCCTCGTCTTGAGTAAGAAATTGATCAAATCCGGCATGATAGTGTCCGGAATGACGTTGGCGTCCCGCGTGATGGGCTTGGTGCGCGATGTGGTCATCGCAAATCTGCTCGGTGCCGGGGTGGCCGCAGACGTCTTCTTCTTTGCCAACCGCATTCCCAACTTTCTGCGTCGCCTGTTCGCCGAAGGTGCCTTCAACCAGGCCTTTGTTCCCGTGATGACGGAGTACAAGAAAAAGGGCGACGAGAGCGAAGTGCGCGAGTTGCTGGCCGCAGTGGCGGGCACCCTCGGGGGGATCGTCACCGTGGTCACCCTGCTCGGGGTGTTGGGCTCCGGGGTGCTGACCGCCCTGTTCGGCTGGGGCTGGTTCTGGGACTGGTTGCACGGCGGGCCGGCGGCCGAGAAGTTCGAGATGGCGAGCCTGATGCTCAAGATCACCTTCCCCTATCTCTGGTTCATCACCTTTACCGCCATGGCGGGGGCCATCCTCAATACCTTCGGCCGCTTCGGGGTTTCCTCCTTCACGCCGATCTTTCTCAACATCACCATGATCGCCGCCGCCTGGTGGATCTCACCCTGGCTGGACGACCCTGAGCTGGCGCTGGCCATCGGTGTCTTCCTCGGTGGTCTGGTGCAGTTCCTGTTCCAGTTCCCGTTCCTGCGCCAGATCAACATGCTGGTGTGGCCCAAGTGGGGTTGGCACCATCCGGGGGTGGTGAAGATCCGCACTCTGATGATCCCGGCGCTGTTCGGGGTGTCGGTCAGCCAGATCAACCTGCTGGTCAACACCATGCTCGCCTCCTTCCTCGCGACCGGCGCCATCAGCTATCTCTATTACTCGGACCGACTGCTGGAGTTCCCGCTCGGCATGTTCGGTGTCGCCATCAGCACCGTCATCCTGCCGGCGCTGGCCAAAAAACACGTGGATGCCGATCCGGCCGACTTCTCCCGCACCATGGACTGGGGGGTACGGATGGTGATGCTGCTCGGCCTGCCGGCCATGGTGGGCATCGCCGTGCTGCGCGAACCCATTCTGCGGGTGCTGTTCATGCGCGGCGAGTTCGGGTTGCACGAGGTGAGCATGTCCAGCGCCAGCCTGCTGGCATCCACCACGGGCTTGCTGTCGCTGATGTTGATCAAGGTGCTGGCCCCCGGCTACTACGCCCGCCAGGATACCCGCACTCCGGTACGGATCGGGATGATGTCGATGGCGGCCAACATGGCCTGCAACCTCATCTTCATCTATCCGCTCGGTTACGTGGGGCTGGCGCTGTCGACTGCCTGCTCTGGCACGCTGAACGCGGCCCTGCTGTTCAAGGGGCTCCATCAGCAGAACGTCTACCGGCCCTCCCGCCACACCGGGGTATTCTGCCTCAAGCTGCTGACCGCAAGTCTGCTGATGGGGGGCGTGCTCCTCTACCTCTCGCCGGATCTGGCCCAATGGGGCGCCTGGCACATGAGCAAGGCGAGCATGCAGCTGACCATGCTGTTGGTGCTGGGGGGCGCCATCTATGCCGGTGTCCTGCTGGCGCTGGGCATTCGGCCAAAAGATCTGAGAGCGGGGCGGGATGACTGAGTCGGCGCGCCATGGCGGAAGTCCCGCCTGAGCCTGCAATCAGAGCGGGATGGCTGAAATCGGGTCAGCAACAGGGCTGACCCAGAGTGCCGCCTGATATATAATCCGGCGATTTTCATAGCAGCGACGCACAAGGCATTGATGGAGCTTATCCGCGGTATTCACAATATCAAGCCCCGTCACCGGGGGTGTGTATTGACCATTGGCAACTTTGATGGGGTTCATCAGGGTCATCATGCCGTGCTGTCTCGCCTGCAGGAAAAAGCAGCCCAACTGGGTCTGCCGGCCTGTGTCATGCTGTTTGAACCGCAGCCGCTGGAGCTGTTTGCCGGGGCTGCGGCGCCGGCTCGCCTCAGCCGCCTGCGGGAGAAGTATGAAGCGCTCAAGGGGATGCAGATCGATCGCATGCTCTGCGTGCGCTTCAACCATCGCTTCGCCGAGCAGTCGGCCACCACCTTCATCGAGCAACTGCTGGTGGAGAAACTCGGTGTGCACTATCTGGTGGTGGGCGACGATTTTCGTTTCGGCAAGGGGCGGGAAGGGGACTTCCACCTGCTGGAAGAGGCCGGCCGGCGCTTCGGTTTCGAGGTGATCAGCACCCAGAGCTTCCAGTTGTCCCGCCAGCGGGTCAGCAGCACGCTGGTGCGCGAGGCCCTCGCGGCCGGCCGCATGGCGGAGGTGGAGCTGATGCTTGGCCGTCCCTATACCATCAGCGGTCGGGTGGCCCACGGCGACAAGCTGGGCCGCACCATAGGTTTTCCCACCGCCAATCTGGCCCTCAAGCGCCAGGTGATCCCGGTCGGTGGCGTGTTCGCGGTGGAAGTGTTATGTTCCGGCAAGACCTTCCCCGGTGTCGCCAATGTGGGTGTACGGCCGACCTTGAGCGGTACACAAGCCAGATTGGAAGTACATCTATTTGATTTTTCTGGCGACCTATATGGTCAACAGGTCAAGGTGCTGCTTCGCCACAAGCTGCGCGAAGAGCAGAAGTTTGCCTCTTTCACCGCCTTGAAAGAGCAGATCGAACGAGATGCCCTGGCGGCCCGAGCCTGGTTCGGGCTGCCACTACTCCATTTACCCAGCACTCTTTTAGAAAAGAAGGGAACCCAGGACTGATGAGCGACTATAAACACACCCTGAATCTTCCGGAAACCGAGTTTCCGATGCGTGGCGATCTGGCCAAGCGCGAACCCAACATGCTGAAACGTTGGTACGATCAGGATCTTTACGGCGCCATTCGCCGCGCCAAAGCGGGCAAGCCTTCGTTCATTCTGCACGATGGCCCCCCCTATGCGAACGGCAGCATTCACATCGGTCACTCGGTCAACAAGATCCTCAAAGACATCATCATCAAGTCCAAGGGCCTCTCCGGCTTCGACTCCCCCTATGTGCCGGGCTGGGATTGCCACGGTCTGCCCATCGAACTGAAAGTAGAAGGCATGGTCGGCAAGCCGGGCGAGAAGGTCTCCGCTGCCGAGTTCCGCGCCGAGTGCCGCAAATACGCCAAGACCCAGATCGAAGCGCAGAAGACCGACTTCATCCGTCTGGGCGTGCTGGGTGACTGGGAACACCCCTACCTGACCATGGATTTTGGCACCGAAGCCAACATCATCCGCTCCATGGCCAAGATCGTTGAAAACGGCCACCTGCACAAAGGCTCCAAGCCGGTGCACTGGTGTACCGACTGTGGCTCCGCGCTGGCCGAAGCCGAAGTGGAGTACTACGACAAGAACTCCCCCTCCATCGATGTGCGCTTCAAGGCCGTCGACGAGGCGGGCGTTGCCGCCAAGTTTGACTGCGCCGAAGGCCACACCGGCAAAGGCCCGATCTCTGCCGTGATCTGGACCACCACCCCCTGGACCCTGCCCGCCAACCGCGGCATCGCCATGCACGCCGATCTGGACTATGCGCTGGTGCAGGTGGAAGGCGAGCATCCCGAGCGCCTGATCCTGGCCGCCGAGCTGGTCAAGGACGTGATGGACCGCGCCGGTATCGAGCAGTTCCACAATCTGGGCTACGCCAAGGGCGCGGCGCTTGAGCTGCTGCGCTTCAACCACCCCTTCTACAGCTTCGACGTGCCGGTGGTGCTGGGTGACCACGTTACCCTGGATGCCGGTACCGGTGCCGTGCACACCGCCCCTGGCCACGGTCAGGAAGACTTCGTGGTCGGTCAGAAGTACGGTCTGGAAGTGGCCAACCCGGTTGGCAGCAACGGCGTGTACCTGCCGGATACCGAACTGTTTGCCGGCCAGCACGTGTTCAAGGCCAACGCCTCCGTGGTCGAGGTGCTGACCGAGCGTGGCGCCCTGCTGCACCACAAGGTGTTCAACCACTCCTACCCGCACTGCTGGCGTCACAAGACCCCGATCATCTTCCGTGCCACCCCGCAGTGGTTCATCAGCATGGAGCAGAAGGGTCTGCGGCAGCGCGCGCTGGAAGAGATCGAGCGCATCGAGCAAGACGGCATCAAACAGCACGGCCAGAGCGGCTGGGTGCCAGCCTGGGGTAAAAACCGCATCCAGGCGATGGTCGAGAACCGCCCTGACTGGTGTATCTCCCGTCAGCGTACCTGGGGCGTGCCCATCTCCCTGTTCGTCCACAAGGAGACCCAGGAACTGCACCCGGAATCCGTGCGCCTGATGCACGAAGTCGCCAAGCGGGTCGAACAGTCCGGCATTCAGGCCTGGTGGGATCTGGACAAGGCCGAACTGCTGGGCAGCGACGCCGACCTGTACGACAAGGTGCCCGATACCCTGGACGTCTGGTTTGACTCAGGTTCGACCCACTCCTCCGTGGTCGACGCCCGTCCCGAGTTCAACGGCAACCCGGCCGACATGTATCTGGAAGGCTCTGACCAGCATCGCGGCTGGTTCATGTCCTCCCTGATGATCGGCGTGGCGATGAAAGACAAGGCTCCCTACAACCAGGTGCTGACTCACGGCTTCACCGTGGATGGCCAGGGTCGCAAGATGTCCAAGTCCATCGGCAACGTGGTGAGCCCGCAGGACGTGATGAACAAGCTGGGTGCCGACATCCTGCGTCTGTGGGTCGCCAGCACCGACTACACCGGCGAGATGACCGTCTCCGACGAGATCCTCAAGCGCTCTGCCGACGCCTATCGCCGTATCCGCAACACTGCCCGCTTCCTACTGGCCAACCTGAACGGCTTCAATCCGGCGACCGACATGGTGGCGCCTGCCGACATGGTGGTGGTGGATCGCTGGGCCGTGGGTCGTGCCAAAGCGGTACAGGCCGAGATCATGGCGGCGTTCGACGAGTACAACTTCCACGGTGTGACCCAGAAGCTGATGCAGTTCTGCTCCATCGAGATGGGCTCCTTCTACCTGGACGTCATCAAGGACCGTCAGTACACCGCCAAGGCCGATAGCCTGGCCCGTCGCTCCTGCCAGACCGCCCTGTATCACATCGCCGAGGCCATGGTGCGCTGGATGGCGCCGATCATGAGCTTCACCGCCGACGAGATCTGGGCGCTGCTACCGGGTGAGCGCGGTGAGTTCGTGTTCACCGAGGAGTGGTACGACGGCCTGTTCGGGCTGGAAGCGGGTGAAACCCTCAACGACGATTTCTGGGCCGAGATCCTCACCGTGCGTGGTGAAGTGAACAAGGCGCTGGAAGTGGCTCGTGGCGAGAAGCGCATCGGTGGCTCCCTGCAGGCTGAGCTGACCCTGTTCGCCAAGCCGGCACTGGCTGCGCGTCTGAACGCCCTGGCCGATGAGCTGCGCTTCGTGCTGCTCACCTCCAAGGCCAAGGTGGTCAGCGTCGATGCCGCCCCGGCAGACGCCGTGGCGACCGAGCGCGACGACCTGTGGCTGAGTGTGGCCCAGTCTGCTGCCGCCAAGTGCGACCGCTGCTGGCACCATGTGGAAGACGTGGGCACCATCGCTGGTCACGAAGAGATCTGTGGCCGCTGCGTCACCAACGTCGAGGGTGACGGCGAAACTCGTCAATTTGCCTGATGAACATGACTCACCATAAAAGCGGCCTGCGTTGGCTGTGGCTGGCAGTGCTGGCCTTTGTACTGGACCAGGCGAGCAAGCTCGCCGTGGTCAAGCTGCTGCCATTTGGCTACCCGGGGGTGGAGATCACCCCCTTCTTCAACCTGGTCCATGTCTACAACAAGGGGGCAGCTTTCAGCTTCCTGGCCGATCAGGGCGGCTGGCAGCGCTGGTTCTTCGCGGTGCTGGCGTTTGCCATCTGCGGCTTGCTGATCCACTGGCTGCGCAAGCAGTCCGTCGCTCAGCGCTGGAGTGGCATCGCCTACTCGCTGATCATCGGCGGGGCGCTCGGCAACGTGTTTGACCGGCTGGTGCTGGGCCACGTGGTCGACTTCCTCGATTTCTACTGGCAGCGCGCCCACTGGCCTGCGTTCAACCTGGCGGACAGCTTCATCTTCATCGGTGCCGCCATGATAGTGCTGGACGGTTTTCGCAGTGAGAAGAAGAAGGACGTGACGCCATGAGCCAGCCGATTGCGGCAGACAGCTGCGTGCTGTTCCACTTCGCCATCAAGCTGGAAGATGGCTCGGTGGCCGACAGCACTGCGCTGCAAGGCAAGCCTGCCCGCCTGCGGATGGGCGATGGCAGCCTGACCTCCAGTTTCGAGCAGTGCCTGCTGGGGCTGCGCGAAGGGGAGAGCAAGAGCTTCACGCTGGCACCGGAAGAGGCCTTCGGCCTCTCCAATCCCGACAACATCTATCATCTGGACCGCGCCAAGTTCGGTGCCGATGTAGAGCCCAAGGTCGGCACCATCATCCTGTTCGACCAGCCCAACGGCAGCGAGCTGCCGGGTATCATCCGGGCGGTGGCAGGCATGTCGGTGACGGTCGATTTCAACCATCCCCTGGCCGGTCACACCGTCACGTTCGAGGTGGAGATCCTGGGGGTTGATGACGAGGAAGCGGTTCACTGATGAATATTCTTCTGGCCAATCCCCGTGGTTTCTGTGCCGGTGTCGATCGGGCGATCAGCATCGTCGAGAGTGCGCTGGAGAAGTTCGGTGCCCCCATCTATGTCCGTCACGAGGTGGTGCACAACCGCTACGTGGTGAACAAGCTCAAGGAGGCGGGCGCCGTCTTCGTCGAAGAGCTGGATGAGGTGCCGGACGACAGCATCGTCATCTTCTCCGCCCACGGCGTCTCCAAAGCGGTGCGCGAGATGGCCAAGTCCCGTGCCCTCAAGGTGTTCGATGCCACTTGCCCGCTGGTGACCAAGGTGCACATGGAGGTCCATCGCGCCAGTCGCAAGGGCTCCGAGGCTGTGCTCATCGGTCATGCCGGTCACCCCGAGGTGATCGGCACCATGGGTCAGTACGAGAATCGCGAGGGGGGCATGTATCTGGTGGAGACGCCGGAAGACGTGGCCAAGCTCAAGGTGAAGAACCCGGATGACCTCTGCTTCGTCACCCAGACCACCCTCAGCGTGGACGAGACCTCCGACGTCATCGATGCCTTGCGTGTCCACTTCCCCAAGATCCAGGGGCCGCGCAAGGACGACATCTGCTACGCCACCCAGAACCGCCAGGACGCGGTGCGGGAGATGGCGGGGCTGGTGGACGCCATGCTGGTGGTGGGGTCGCGCAACTCCTCCAACTCTAACCGCTTGCGGGAGCTGGCCGAGAAGGTGGGCACCAAAGCTTACCTGATCGACGACGCCTCCATGATCGAGGCCGACTGGCTGGCGGGAGTAGAGGCGATCGGTGTCACCGCCGGCGCTTCCGCCCCCGAGGTGCTGGTGCAGTCGGTCATCACGCGCCTGCGCGAGCTGGGCGGCAAGGTGGTGGCCGAGCATCCCGGTCGTGAAGAGAACGTGGTGTTTGAGGTACCGCCGGAGCTGCGCATCCTTTGAGTCAGCCATCCCGTGCGGGATAGTGCCATGAGTGCCTGAGCCACCTCCTGTGAGGTGGCTTTTTCATGGGCGATTCTTATGACTCTTGTCGCCCGGTTTGTGGTGAGATTGCAGCGAAATTTGATGATGTATGTCCAAGATCTGAGTAGATTGAATTGCAAGCGAAGGTCTGCGGTCTAGACTGCTGATGATCTTCTCATCTGGCTTGATGGCACATGGATATGCGAACGAGCCTCCCCGACAAAATCAGAGCGAAACAGGATGTTTTTGCGTTCAGGTTTTAGCCTCATCGAGCTGATGGTCACCGTTGCGCTCATCTCTATCCTGCTGACGTTGGGAGTTCCCTCCTTTAGCGCGATATTGCGCAACATGACGCTGACCAGCCAGGCCAACAACTTCGTGGCCGCCATCAACCTCGCCCGCTCCGAAGCCATTCGCCGCAATACCGCGGTCACGCTCTCCGCAACCGCCAGCAACCTGACCCAGAACCACTGGGAATCGGGTTGGCAGATCTGGGTCGACCGCAACGGCAATGGCACCCTCGACAACGGCGAACTGCTGCGGCTCTTTCCCGACATGGGCGCCGGCACCCTGGTCAGCAATACGTCGCTGGTGCGTTTCAGTGGCAATGGCTTTCTCGACGGGCGTCAGCAGGTGGCGCTGGTGTTCTCTCTGCAGCCGCCGGAGTGTGCCCAAGAGGCCTCGCGCGACATCACGATCACCCCGGCCGGGCGTCCATCCATCGTGGAGACCAGCTGCATATGAAACGACATCAGGGGGTATCTCTGCTTGAGATCATGATTGCCGTGCTGGTGCTGTCGATCGGCATTCTCGGCATGGCGACCCTGCAGTTGCAGGCGCTCAAGAGCAATCAATCGGCGCTCACCCGCACAGAAGCGACCCAGTTCGGCTACATGATCACCGACATGATGCGAGCCAATCGCAGCGCGGCCCTGCTCGGCCAATACAATGTCGGGCTGGGAGAGGCCGTCTCCGGCAGCTCGATGGCGATACAGGATGTGCAGTACTGGAAACAGGCGCTGACCGGCCTGCCGGGTGGTGACGGGGCCATTGCCGTCAGCGCCGGGCAGGCGACCATCACCATCCAGTGGGATGCCAGCCGGCTGGCTACCGAGCCTGCGCTGCGCAGCATGACCCTGAGGACGGATCTGTGAGCGGGCGGCGCACCTTGTTGCGTCAGGCCGGTGTCGGTCTGGTGGAGGTGATGATCGCCCTGCTGCTGTCACTGCTGACGGTCGGGGTCATCATTCAGGTGCTGCTTGGCAACCACAAAACCTATCTGACCGGTGAGGCCATCGCCCGGGTTCAGGAGGACAGCCGGTTTGCCGTCAACCTGCTGCAGCAGGAGCTGCGGATGGTGGGCTACCAGGGCTGCCTCAGCAAGCAGGGCGTGAACATCACCAACACCCTTAACGGTGGTACGGCGCTGCCCTACAACTTCACCGTCTATCTGCGCGGCTATGACAATGTCACTGCGACGCTGCCCACGGCGTTGTCGGCCCTGTTTACCGCTGCCGAGCCCAAACCCAAAGCGGGAACCGACGTGCTGCTGGTGCAGGGGCCGACCGGCGCCGGGGTGCCGGTCACTCGCAACAACAGTGCCGCCCAGCTGTTCGTGCAGCAACTCTCCAGCAAGGCCAACTACTGCGGTACCGGCAAGCAGGGCTACAGCGACCTGTGCGAGGGGGACATCGTCATGGTGTCCGACTGTCAGAAGGCGCGGATCTTCCAGATCACCCAGACCCAGGTGGTGGGTGGCGGCAGCGAGGTCAATATCGGCCACTCCAACGACAACAAATACACCCCTGGCAATGCCGTCAGCTCCTGGGGTGGCGCCAGCAGCCCGGTCGAGGAGCGCTTCGGTGCTGGCTCGGTATTGAGCCGGATGGAGACCCGGATCTATTACGTCGCCCGCCCCTCTGCCAACGCGCCCTATGCCCTTTATCGCAAGAGCGGTCTGGCCGCCGGCATGCTGCTGGTGGACGGTGTCACCGATGTTCAGCTGACCTTCGGCGAGGATCAGAACCGGGATCGGGCGGCGGATCGCTATGTGAGTGCCGCCAGCAACCCGAACTGGGACAACGTGCTGGGGATCGGTGTTCAACTGCTGATGCGCAGCGGTCAGGGCAATGTGGTATCGGATCCGCAGGCCATCAGCTTTGCCGGTGCCACCTTCCAGGCTGTCGACAGTCACTGGTACTGGGTGGCCGAAACCACGGTCGCCTTGCGTAACCGGCTGCCATGAGGAGGGAGGCATGATGGCTCGACAAGAGGGAATGGCGTTGGTGATCAGCCTGATTTTTCTTGCGGTGGTGAGCCTGCTGGCGATGGCCAGCATGCAGAGCGCCCTGCTGCAGGAGAAGATGGCGGGCAACCAGAAGGAGTCACAGCAGGCGCTGCAGGCGGCGGAGGCGGCGCTGCGTGCTGCCGAGCGCTATCTGGAGGCGGGCAGTTCAGGTCCCTACGACAACAGTGCCGGCCTCTATGAGTTCGTCAGCGTGGCGGTGGATCCCGCCTCTCCCTCCACGGCCTGGCGCACCTATGCCAATAGCGGCCTGACCGGACGGGCCCCCGAATATTTCATCGAGCGGTTGCCCTATACCCAGGGCAGCAACGAGAGTCTGGCGGTTGACGAGCCCATCAGCGAGCGCCGCCTCTATCGCATCACGGCAAGGGGATTCGGACTCTCGGACGAGAGCCGGGTGCTGTTGCAATCGACCTACAGCCGCTAGGAGAACAACCCATGCGTGCATCTGGCTACGGACTCTCGGCCCTGCTGCTCTGCTCCCAGGTGCAGGCAGCCCTCGACATCGCCCAGGTTCCCCTCTATCTCGGTACCCGGGCCGAACCCAACATCATGTTCAGTCTCGATGACTCAGGTTCGATGCACTTCGAGTTGATGCCGGAGGGGTTGATCGAGAACAGCGCTCGCTACGTCTATCCCAGAGCCGACAACGTCTATGGCAGCGAGGATTACGACAACCGGACCGTGACCTTCACCAGCAACAACGATCGCAACGCCTATACCCGCTCAAGCAACAACAACAAACTCTACTACAACCCGCAGCAGAGCTATCGGCCCTGGGCCAAGGCAGACGGTACCCTGATGGCGAATGCCAGCATCAGCTGCGCACCGCACAACCCCTTCAATACCGCCGCCGGCTGTCGTGATCTGACCAAGAACAACCGCTCCAAGTCCCTGCGTTACTACACCGGGTTCTCCTCCACTGACTACAACGACGATGAGACCTTCTGGCCTGCCATCTACTTTGCCTACAAGGGCAGTGGCGACGTGAAGAAGGTGGGCAGCTATACCCGGGTGGAGATAAAGTCCGGCAGTACCTATGGCGGGCGCCCCAATCGCAGCGATTGCAAGAGCGCCCCCGTTTGTACCTATGACGAGGAGATCCAGAACTTCGCCAACTGGTACACCTACTACCGCTCCCGGATCCTGGCGGCTCGTGCCGGGGTCGGCCGTGCTTTTGCAAGCCAGGGGCAAGCCCTGCGGGTGGGGTTTGCCACCATCAACGCCAGCGGCAGCGTGATCCGCGGGGTGGCACCTTTTTCCGGCACCGATCGCAGCGCTTTTTTCAGTGACCTCTACAGCCGCGATATTCCGGCCGCCGGCACGCCGCTGCGTACCAGTCTGAAGGACGTGGGAGAGTACTTCTCCCGCACCGACAACAACGGCCCCTGGGCGGCCAGCGCCGGCAGCACCTTGCCCCACCTCACCTGCCGGCAGAGTTACAACATCCTGATGACCGATGGCTACTGGAACGGGGATACCCCCTCGGTAGGGGATCTGGACAAGGATGGCTACAGCAATACCCTGGCCGACGTGGCCTACAAATACTGGAAAACCGACCTGCGTGCCGATCTGGCCGACAAGGTGCCGACCAGCACGGCGGATCCGGCCAACTGGCAGCATCTGGTCAACTTTACCGTTGGACTCGGGGTCAACGGGTCGCTCAATCCGGCCAACGGCATCCCGAACAGCTGGCCCAATCCCCATGATCCGGATGACAAGGAGTACAAGAACGCGACCTACATTCCGGAGTACAAGATCGATGACCTGTGGCACGCGGCACTCAACAGCAAGGGCAGCTTTTTTAGCGCGGGCGACCCCGACATCTTTGCCGCAGCCCTGAGCAGCACCCTGGCCCAGATCGCTGCCCGCAACAGCTCCGCCAGCTCGGTGACCGCCAACGCCACCCGGCTGGACAGCAACACCCACATCTACCAGGCCCGTTACAACAGCGGCGACTGGTCGGGGCAACTCATCTCCATCCCCCTCAACAGCGATGGATCGCTGGGCAACATGGCCTGGGATGCCGCCACCCTGATCCCGGCACACACCTCCCGCAGCATCTTTACTCGACAAAACGGGGTCGGCATTCCCTTCACCTGGGCCGATCTCAATGCCACCAACCGTGCCCTGTTCAACCTTGCTGGCGACAGCCAGGGGGAAAACCGGGTTGCCTACTTGCGCGGTGATCGCAGTCGCGAGCAGAGCAATGGCGGCCTGTTTCGCAGCCGCAGCGATCTGCTGGGGGACATCATCAACTCGGATCCCGTCTATGTCGGCAGCCGGGATTACGGCTACGGCAGCGCCACCGGCCTGACCCAGGCGGAGCGGGACGGTTATCTGAGTTTCCTCGGTTCGACGGCTATTCGCAGCCGTACTCCCATGCTCTACGTGGGGGCCAATGACGGCATGCTGCATGGTTTCAGGGTCGCCAACGGGGTGGAGACCCTGGCCTACATTCCTGCCAGCCTGTTGGGGGATCTGAGCTTGCTGACCAAGCCGGATTACAGCCATCGTTACTATGTCGATGGCACGGCCAAGGTAGGCGATGCCTATCTTGGCAGCAGTTGGAAAACCGTGCTGCTGGGATCGACCGGTGCTGGCGGCAAGGCCGTGTTTGCCATCGACGTGACGGCACCGGACAACTTTACCGCCGACAAGATGCTGTGGGAGTTTACCAATACCGAGATGGGAGTGGCGCTGGCGGCGCCGACCCTGGTTCGGGTCAAGTCCGGCAACAAATGGGTGGCGCTGGTGGCCAATGGTTACAACAGCACCAGCCAAACGGCGCGCCTGTTTGTGCTGGATCTGGCGACCGGTGCGGTGATCAAGGAGATAGACACCCAGGTGGGCTCGGCCAGCGAGCCCAATGGTCTCTCATCTCCCTTGCCGGTAGACGAGGATGGCGATCGGGTGGCGGACTATGTCTATGCCGGCGATCTGCAGGGCAATCTGTGGAAATTCGATCTGACCGACAACAACAGCGCCCAGTGGGGGAGTGCCTTCAAGACCGGCAACAAGCCAAAACCGCTGTTTCAGGCGTGCAACGGGACCTGCTCTGCCAGCACGCGCCAGCCTATTACCATGCGACCGCTGGCTATTCGTCATCCCAAGGGGGGCATCATGGTGCTGATGGGGACGGGCAGCTATTTCACCAATGACGACAAGTTGCTGCCGGCAACTCCCAGGCTGGAAGCCGTCTACGGCATCTGGGATACGGGGGTGACCGTGCTCAGCAGCCAGTTGCAGCAGCAGAGCATCACCCACGAGTATTCCGCCAATGGCACCACCATCAAGTTCAACGTGAGGGTGGTGTCCAATACGGCGGTCAACTACACCAGCCAGAAAGGGTGGTATCTGGTGCTCAAATCCCCTGCGTTGAGCAAGGGGGTGGGGGAACGAGCCGTGTCAGAGATGCTCTACCGCAACAAGCGGCTGATCTTCAACACCCTGATCCCCTCGGCGGACGCCTGTGACTTCGGTGGGCGCTCCTGGTTGATGGAGCTGGATCCTGTCTCGGGGGCGCGTTTGACCTACTCGGTGTTCGACGTCAATGGCGATGGTGCCGTCAACGATGACGACTATGTGGGGATCAAGGACAGTGGCGGCAACGACATCAAGGTGCCGGTCAGCGGCAAGCAGTTTGACGAGCTCACCACGACGCCGAGCGTGGTGGAAGACGCCGACATGGAGCGCAAGTACATCAGTGGCTCCAGCGGCAACATATCGGTCACGCTGGAAGAGGGGGCGGGTGATCTGGGTGGTCGCCAGTCCTGGTTGCAACTGGAGTAGAGGTGGAGATGGAACGCGGATTTTCCCTGATGGAGCTGATGATTGCGGTAGCCGTGATGGCCATTCTGACCGTGATCGCCTATCCCAGTTACAACAGCTACATGGCCTCTGCCAAGCGGGCAGAGGCCAAGGCCGCCCTGCTGGAGGCGGCGCAATACATGGAGCGACAGTTTACCGCTGACGGCAACTATGATGGTGGCAACCTGGCCTCTGCCGGGCTGGCTACCTTGCCCAGGGATGGCGGGACTGCCTATTACAATCTGGCGCTCAATGCCAGCGGCGCCAGCTATACCCTGACGGCGATCCCGACCGGGGTGATGAACGGTGATCCTTGCGGCCTGCTGACCATTGATCAGGGTGGGCAGCAGGGGGTATCGATGGCCAGCATGACGGCGGCCGAGTGCTGGTAGTCTGTCACCAGCAGGCGGCGGGAGTCTTGGTATCGGCCTTGTTGATGGTCAGTGTATCGCAGGTGGTGCTGCCGCTCTTGTCGCCTACCTGTGCCCCCTTGCTGGTAGCGATCAGGGTATAGCCGGTTGCGGTGGCACCTGAAATGGAAAAGTCATAGTAGCTGCTGGTGGGGTTGCCCACTTGAGACGGGGTGGCGCTGTAACTGGTATTGGAAACCCGGAACTCTTCCTGTTTCAGCTGCATGCTGAGCAAGCCCTTGAGCGCGTCGGCCCGGCGGGATTTGCGCAAGCCATCGGTGAAGCTGGGATAGGCGACAGACGCTATGATGGCGACGATGGCGACCACGACGATCAGTTCAAGCAAGGTGATTCCGGACTGTTTGATTCTCATGGGGCGGCATGCTTCGTGAAACAGGTTGATACTATAGGATAGTACTGACAGTAGACCCTACTGGCACGTGCAAAAAGAAAGGAGTCTTGAGCTGATGGAAGGCAGAAAGGGCAGATCCGCCGGTTTTACCCTGATAGAGCTGATGGTTGCCCTGTCCTTGGTCGCCCTGTTGCTGACCGTGGCCATCCCCAGTTATCAATCCCTGCGCCAGGATCAGATGGTCAAGGCGGCCACCCAGGCGGTCTACACCGACATGATGCTGCTCAAGTCCGAAGCGCTCAAACGCAACAGCAATTTGCAAATGATCCTGTTCAACAGCGGTACCAACAGCTGGTGCTATCGCATCAGCATCGATGGCAGTTGCGCCAGTTGCAGCGACACCTGTTCCAGTATCGAGGGGCGCAAAGGCGCTGATGCCAGTGAATTTCCCGGGATCATTCTGACGGGCACCTACACGGAGTCCTCAAGCCAGATACGTCCCATCAGCTTCTCCCCCCGGCGCGGTACCTTGCCAAGCGGCAGCATCACGGTGAGCTCCTCGGCCGCCAGTATGAAAGTGGTCACCAACAACCTTGGGCGGGTACGTACCTGTGCCGTCAGCAACCTGGCGGGGGAGGTGGCATGCAACTGAAAGTGCGGGGTTTCAACCTGGTCGAGCTGATGGTGGCCATGGTGGCGGGCTTGCTGCTGGTGGCCGCCGTCATTTCGCTGTTTGCCACCATTCTCAAGGCCAATTACACCGCCATGCAGACCAGCCGCCTGAATCAGGAAGTTCAGTTGCTGACGGACATGATGGCACGAGACATCCAGCGAGCCGGGTATGATGCCAACGCCACCCAGTTTCTTGCCGCCCCTTCTGGCAGCCGATCCAGCTTCTATTTTGATACTGCCACGGACCTGATGAATGAAACCGCGACGGGATCTGGCCTGTATACCTGTATCAGGGTGCGCTATGACAACGATGAAAATGGAGTGCTGAGCAGTGATGACACCCTGGTTTACAGCTACAGCAGTGCTGACAAGGGGATCAAGCAGGGGACCGGGACTAC
Organism: Aeromonas sp. ASNIH4; assembly: GCF_002934425.1. Taxonomy (NCBI): domain Bacteria; kingdom Pseudomonadati; phylum Pseudomonadota; class Gammaproteobacteria; order Aeromonadales; family Aeromonadaceae; genus Aeromonas; species Aeromonas sp. ASNIH4. The sequence continues at coordinate 335,521 of NZ_CP026217.1, forward strand.
TACCTGCGGTAATGGCAGTCTGATCTCCAGCGACGATACCGTAGAAATCACCGCCATGACGTTCAGGCTCCTGCCAAGCAGTCAGGTCAGCGGGGCGAGGGCGCTGCAATTGATGGTGAGCGGGCGGTTCAAGGCCACACCGGCACTGACGCTGAATCTGCAGCGGGATATCAAACTGCGCAATGATGGGTACTGACATGAGCCGACAAGCCGGTTTTACCACCTTCACCATCACTTTGTTGCTGGTGCTGATCCTGCTGGGCATTTCACTGTTGGTTGGCAAGATGCTGGTGGCAGATCGGCGAGTGACCCTCAACGAGGTGCTCTATCGTCAGGCCATGGCAATGGCGGAAGTGGGTCTGGCCGATGGACTGGGGCGGCTGACGCTGGATCCGAGCTGGAGGACCAGCGGGGCCACGACTACCTTGACCACGGGCAGCTATACCGTGTCATCTTCTGACGATACAGCCATCACGGTGGGGTCGGTGGTCGTGACGCCGATAAGGGTTCGTTCCCAGGCGACTCTTAGTAACAGTCAGGCCCAGGCGGCAGTTGAAACCAAGGTTGTACGTTTCAGCGTATTGGCCGGCTCTCCTGCTGCGCCTCTGACCGTGGCCGGCGGCATGGCGGTTGGCGGCAACTTCACCATAGTGGCCAATCCCAATGGTGGCGGGCTGGGGGTACCACTGTCGGTCTGGACCAGCGGCAATGTCGACCTGATAACGGGGACCGGGCAGACCTGTCATCAGGGGGACTACGACGGCGGCTGTTCGGCCAACATCAGTCAGAAGGGGGACAAGCAGCCGGATATCAAGGACAACGATACTGCCTTCCCGACCGACCTGGTCTGGTATCTGTTCAATGAAAAGGATGATGCCAACGGCTGGGCCAATCTGGAGGCTAGGGCGACCCAGAAGCTGACAGACTGCAGCTCGCTTGGTCCTGCCTCAACTGGACTCATCATTGTGGATGGGGATTGCAAGCCCTCCTCCAATGTCGGCTCCGCAACGGCGCCTGTGATTCTCATCGTGCGCAATGGCAATCTGGCGGTCAACGGCAATACGGTGCTGTATGGCTTGGTATTTGCCTACTCATCCAACCCCGCAGCCGCCGGGACGGACGTGAAGCTGACCGGTGGGGCCATCGTGCATGGCGCCATGGTCTCCAACTATCAACTGGGCAACGCCAACGGTACCTACGATGCCAAGTATGATGCCGATGTCCTGAGCAACATCTCGAATGGAGCCGCATTCCAGATCGTCAATCAGGTGCCCGGCAGCTGGCGAGACTGGTAAGGGGATATGGAGATGAAAGGGCAAAAAGGATTTGGCCTGCTGGAGATCCTGATCACGCTAGTGGTGCTGGGAGTGGGTATTGTCGGCCTGGTCGCCATGTCCAAGTCGGCGCTGACGGTTTCGCAGGATGGCCGGCGTTATGAGACGGCGATGAGACTGGCGGAGTCCAAGCTGGATGAGTTTCGCAATTTCAATGGCGTGGTGAGTGCAACCGCGCCGCTGACGGCCTACAACCAGATAGCCTCGGCCAGTGCGGCCGTGACTCTGTCGGGTGAGGCCTACTCGGTGGCATGGACGGTGACCAATCAGTATCTGAATGGCTCAACCTGGCAGAACGTGGCCCCGGCGGGCTATCGCCTGAGTTACCCGGGCCGCAAGGCGATCACGGTCAACGTCGGGTGGACGGACAGTGAAGGGCAGGCTCAGGCGCTGCAACTGGCCGGCAATGTTTCGCCCATTGAATCCTTGAGCTCCGATCAGCTGGATGGCGGTTTGAATACGGCGAGGCAGGGCCCCAAGGTCAACTACACCCCCGGGGTGGCGCCTGACGTCATCTCGGTGGAGCTGGGGGATGGCAACAAGCAGGAGACCAGCAAGCCACTGCCGACCGTCACATCCAAAGATGGCCTGGTGGGCAAGCTGGTCCAGTTCGAAACGGTGACTTACAAACCCGCTGCGGGCGGCAACACCCAGCAGGTGCTGCAGGACATGGCATCCGTCTCCTGTTCCTGCAGTTATGGCTCCAGCCTGAGCGCCTATCTGCCGGGTCAGGCCTACAGTTCAGCCAGCAACCAGCTGTATTGGAAATCAGGCTCGCTGCAGACCAAGACCACGGGGACGCTCGACAGCAGCGTCAATGGCCAGCCTACTCTCTGTACCAGCTGCTGCAAGGATCACTTCGATGGCAGTGGCTCCGGCTTCACCAACTTCTATGCTCCGCTCAACACCAGCCGGGTACGCTACAGCAGCAGCCTCAGCACGGCGAACAGCGGCAAGTACGTGGATGCCTGCCGTTTCGTCCGGCTGGATGGCTATTATCGCCCCCTGCCTGACTGGAACCTGGTCAAGGTAGTGGTGACCACGGCCGATTTCCTGGCCAAACCAGCGAACCAGGCCAGTTATCAGAAATACATCAAGTATGTGGTCAAGACCTACATCGACTGGCAGAAGTCGACCCTGAACTGGACCCAGGGGGCCTCCGCCACCTTGCCGACCATCACCGATTTTTCAGCCTGGCTGGCTACCAACGCGGAAGCTGGGGGCGATACCACGACCGGGATCACCGTCAATACGGGTACGGCGCAGCTCATCGCCCGCGGCATCTATGTGGATGTGCTCGACCCTGTCTATCTGGTGGGGATTGATACCAGTGCAGTGGACTATCTGACCAAGATACCGTTTCAGGACATCAACCTGACCATGCTGGCGGAGTGGGCCATGGCCCCGCAGAACTTGCTGACGGGCAATGCTACTGACTATGCCGCCGTCACCAACGAGACGGTCAAGACGGTGGTGGATCTCAACAACTACTATTTCGGCAGTTACAGCCGCGGCTACATGACGGCGAAGAAGTCGACCAAGGACAGCAACCAGGTGCTGCAGAGCGTCACCGTGCGTGTCACTGCTTATCAGGGGAATTCCGGTATCACGGCTTCGCTCATCTCGCCACGAGACCAGTCGCTGGCGCAGACGGCGGACATGCTGGTCAAGGTGGATACAGGATCGCAGACGGTACCGACCGTCAGTGTCAGTGGCTGGATCCAGTGTCTGACCCGAGGGACGGGTGGCAAGAATCCCCCACCGGTAGCGTGCAGCAAGAATACGTTCAACAGGCTGAGCATCACGACCCCCAACTCCGGGGCAACCTGCCGCATCGACTATCCGCAGGCCAACAATCAGCCCGCAGCTTATCTGTGTACGGCCCCAGCGAACTCGACGCTGGCCATCAACCTCGCCTATTCCAACCAGGGCAGCACCACCTATATGTTGCAGCCACCCTCCTTCAGCGTGCAGATGACGCAACAGTCCAACAATCAGGTGTTGAGCGGCCCCTGTTCATTGCTGGTGGACAACGGAGTGACCAACGCGACCAGCCTGACTTGCACCCCTTGAGCCTTGGGCGCTGGCACAGCCAGCGCCTTTTCTTTATCATTCCCCATCATTTTCGAATTCAAGATGCATCGCCATGGCAAAAGCCCTCTCTCTGATGCTTGCCCAGTTGAATCTGACGGTAGGCGCCATCGAAGATAACTGTGACAAGGTGCTGGCGGCAGCCGCCGAGGCCGATCGGCAAGGTGCCGATCTGCTGGTCTGCTCCGAACTGGCTCTGACCGGCTATCCGCCGGAAGATTTGCTGCTGCGCGCCGATCTTATGATCCGGGTGGAGGCCGCCCTGGCCCGCATCGCGGCATGGCAGGGGGCTTGCGCCATTCTGGTGGGTCACCCCTGGCGCGACGGGGAGGCACTCTACAACGCCGCCTCCCTCTACGAGCAAGGCAAGCTGGTCGCACGCTACTTCAAGCAGGATCTGCCCAACTACGGGGTATTCGACGAGAAGCGCTACTTCACTGCGGCAACAGAGACCTGTGTGGTCCCCTTCCGTGGTCATCAGTTGGGGTTGCTCATCTGTGAAGACCTCTGGCAGCCGGGTCCGGCGCTGGCCGCCAAGGCTGCGGGGGCCGAGCTGCTGCTCACCATCAATGCGTCGCCCTATGATCAGGAGAAACCCTGGATCCGCCGCGAGCTGATGGCCGAACGCTGCGATCAGACCGGTTTGCCGCTGGTCTACCTCAATCAGGTATGTGGTCAGGACGAACTGATCTTCGACGGCTGCTCCAAGGTGTTCAACAGCCAGGGCGAGCTGACCCACAAGCTGGCTCCCTTTGCCGAAGAGCTGGCGCTGGTGCGTTTTACCGATGGTCAACCGGTGAAAGAGCGGGAACCCGCGGCACCGCTGGAGCCATTGGCCGAGATCTATCAGGCACTGGTACTGGCGGTGCGCGACTATGTCACCAAGAACGGCTTCCACGGCGCCGTGCTGGGCCTCTCCGGCGGCATCGACTCGGCACTGACCCTGGCCATCGCGGCTGATGCCATCGGCGCCGACAAGGTGCAGGCGGTGATGATGCCGTTCCGCTACACCGCGCAGATGAGTGTGGAAGATGCCAAGGAGCAGGCCGAGCGGATGGGGGTGGAGTTCAACATCATCTCCATCGAGCCGATGTTCGAGGGCTTTATGGCCCAGCTGGCACCGCTGTTTGAGGGCACTGCTCGCGACACTACTGAAGAGAACCTGCAGGCCCGCTGCCGCGGCGTGCTGTTGATGGCGCTCTCCAACAAGCGTCGTCGCATCGTGCTGACCACCGGCAACAAGAGTGAAATGGCGGTCGGCTATGCCACTCTGTACGGCGACATGGCCGGCGGTTTCGACGTGCTGAAAGATGTGCCCAAGACGCTGGTCTTCAAGCTGTGCGAATATCGCAATACCGTCGATTACGTGATCCCGCAGCGAGTCATCGACCGCCCGCCTTCGGCAGAATTGGCGCCGGACCAGGTGGATCAGGACAGCCTGCCCCCCTACGACATCCTGGATGCCATCCTCAAGCGCTATGTGGAAGAAGACGCCTCCGTTGCTGACATGGTGGCGGAGGGCTTCGAAGAGGCGGTGGTGCGCAAGGTGATCCGGCTGGTGGATCTCAACGAATACAAGCGCCGTCAGGCGGCGGTCGGGCCCCGCATCACGGCCCGCAACTTTGGTAAGGATCGCCGTTACCCCATCACGTCCGGGTTTGGCAAACAGAACTGGTAAGGAGTCACCATGAAGAAGATTGAAGCCATCATCAAACCGTTCAAGCTGGACGATGTGCGCGAGGCCCTGGCCGAGATCGGCATCAACGGCATGACAGTGTCCGAGGTCAAGGGCTTCGGCCGTCAGAAAGGCCACACCGAGCTCTATCGCGGCGCCGAGTACATGGTCGACTTCCTGCCCAAGGTAAAGGTGGAGCTGGTGGTGCAGGACGAGGATCTCGATGCCTGCCTGGAAGCGATCCAGAACACCGCCCGCACCGGCAAGATTGGTGACGGCAAGATCTTCGTCTGTGAGGTGGAGCGCGTCATTCGTATCCGTACCGGCGAAGAGAACGAAGACGCCATCTGATGAGATGGCCGTGCCTCGTGATGAGCCAACTAATGGAGACTCGATCCCGCTGATGTCCTGGATGCGCCTCGTTGCGGTGGCCGGCCTGCTGGCCGGTCTGACCGCCTGTAGTACCCGGCCGCCGGCCCAGCCGGAAAACCTGTGCCAGATTTTTCGCGAGAAGCCGGAGTGGCACAAGGCGGCGCTCAAGATGAACGAGAGGTGGGGAACCCCGATCCAGGTGGTGATGGCCATGATGTATCAGGAGTCCTCCTTCGTGCACGATGCCCAGCCGCCGATGCAGTATTTCCTCTTCATCCCGACCGGGCGTGCCAGTTCCGCCTACGGCTATGCCCAGGTCAAGGATGAAACCTGGGCTGACTACCAGCGGGAAACCGGCAACGGCTGGAGCGATCGCGACGACTTTGCCGACGCCATCGACTTCATGGGCTGGTACACTCACAAGGCCCAGCGGCTGAACGGCACCTCCAAGTGGGATGCGTATGGCCAGTATCTCAACTATCACGAAGGGTGGGGTGGCTATCGGCGTGGCAGCTACCGCAGCAAGGGATGGCTGATGAAGACATCCCGCAAGGTGGAGGCCCGCGCCCAGCGCTACGGCGCCCAGTATCGACAATGCAAGGATCAGCTCTCCAGCGGGGGCTGGTTCTGGTAACCAAATCAGGAGTCAGAAATGCCGTTATTGGACAGTTTTACCGTTGACCACACCCGCATGGCTGCGCCGGCGGTGCGTGTGGCCAAGACCATGCAGACCCCGAACAAGGACACCATTACCGTGTTCGACCTGCGTTTCTGCGTGCCGAACCAGGAGATCCTCTCCGAGCGCGGCATTCACACCCTCGAGCACCTGTTTGCCGGCTTCATGCGTGACCACCTGAACGGCAACGGGGTGGAGATCATCGACATCTCCCCCATGGGCTGCCGGACTGGCTTCTACATGAGCCTGATCGGTGCGCCGGACGAAGCCCGGGTTGGTGCCGCCTGGCAGGCCGCCATGAGCGACGTGCTGACCGTGCAGGAGCAGGGTAAGATCCCCGAGCTGAACGAATACCAGTGCGGTACCTACAGCATGCACTCACTGGAAGAGGCCCATGCCATCGCCCGCCACGTGCTGGAGCGCGGCATCGGCGTCAACCGCAATGACGAGCTGGCCCTGCCGGAAGAGAAGCTGAAAAGCCTCTGAACCCGGGATGGCAAACATGAAAAAGGCCGGTCAATGACCGGCCTTTTTGCGTGCTGACGGAATCAGGATGGCAGCGGCATCACCCGGTTGCGACCCAGCTCCTTGGCTTTGTAGAGCAGCTTGTCGGTGCGCTCGACCAGGCTGTCGCCCGTCTCCTGACCGCTGTATTCACCGACCCCGAACGAGGCGGTGATGTGGTCGATGCGCCGGCCCGACTTGCGATCCAGGATCGACATCTTCTCGATGGCCCGGCGCAGGCTCTCCGCCATCTGGCGGCTCAGCGCCAGACTGCGCATGGGGACCAGCAGGGCAAACTCCTCGCCGCCGAGGCGGTAGGCGGTGACGCCCTCCTTGCAGGTTTCCCGCAGCCGCTTGCTGAAGGCGCGCAGCACCTGGTCTCCCAGCAGGTGGCCATATTCGTCGTTGAAGTTCTTGAAGCGGTCTATGTCCGACAGGATCAGGGAGAAGGGCTGCTTGTTGCGGATCAGGCTCTCTATCTCCAGATCGAAGGCGCGCCGGTTGAGCAGGCTGGTGAGGGCATCCTCGTTGGCCAGCTTGCGGGTCTCGTTGAGCGCCTCGCGCAGCTCCTTGATCTCCTTCTCGGCGCTGCTGAGCTGGTTGCGAAAGTGCATGGTGGACATGCGCACGTCCCGCGACTCGCGCACCAGATCCCGCAGGATCCCCATGGTGTCTTCCAGGCTCAGCCCCTCGTCGTCGATGAGGCTCAATCGGTCGAAGCTCTTGTCGAGCATGTCCTGAAACATGCCGGTGTCGGAGAGGGCATCCTGCATGGTGTGACCAAGCTCGTTGGCCATGGCGGCCAGATTGAGCTTCATGGTTTCCATCTGCTGCTCATCTTGCGCGGCGAGGTGCTGGTGATAGAGGCGTTCGCAGGTGGTGAGAGAGCAGGTTCCCTGCAGCTTGATGGCCTGATCGATGGCCTGATTGAGCTCGGGCATGCTGGCCGCCACGTAGTTATACCAAAGGGTGTAATTATCCGGCGTGGTGGGGATTTGATACTTGATCATCAGGGGAACCGCCTGCTTGAGATAGGCGGCGGATTGGGCGAACGAGTCCTTGCTCATGAGTTCCATGTCTCATCATGCCTGCAAACTGTGCATAGTATGACAGAGAGATTGGCCAAAAGGCAGTCGATGGATGCCATTCGCCCCCCCCTCCGATATAATGGCACCGTTACCACCTACCCTAAGGCCTGCTTATGTCTCAAAAAGATCCTTTCCTCGAACGCGAGGCCGAAAAATACGAGAATCCCATCGCCAGTCGCGAGATGATCCTCGACCTCATCAAGGGCCATGAAAAGCCCATGTCCCGTGAAGAGCTGGCAAAGGTCCTCAAGCTGACCGAAGAAGAGCCGCTGGAAGCCCTGCGCCGTCGTCTGCGCGCCATGGAGCGTGATGGTCAGCTGGTATTCACTCGCAACCAGTGTTACGCCCTGCCGGATCGCCTGAATCTGGTGAAAGGCTACGTGCTCGGCCACAAAGATGGCTTCGGTTTTCTGCGCCCCGAGGGTGGTGGCCCGGATCTGTTCCTGAACAACCGCGAGATGCAGCGCCTGATGCACGGCGACTACGCCCTGGTGCAGCCTACCGAGATCGACCGCAAGGGGCGCCAGGAGGCGCGTCTGGTACGTCTGCTCAAATCCCGTGAAGCGGACATCGTTGGTCGCTATTTCGTCGAGAACGGCGTCGGCTTCGTGGTGCCGGATGACAGCCGCATCGGCCAGGACATCATCATCCCGGAAGGGGAGAACAAGGGGGCTCGCCAGAGCCAGGTCGTGGTCGTGCGCATCAATCAGCGCGCCACCGCCCGCTTCAATGCGGTCGGTACCGTGCTGGAAGTGCTGGGTGAAAACATGGCGCCCGGCATGGAGATCGAGATCGCCCTGCGTACCCACGGCATTCCGCACACCTGGCCGGAAGAGGTGACCAAAGAGGTTGCCGGTCTGGGCGAGCAGGTGCCGGAGAAGGCCAAAGAGGGCCGCATCGACCTGCGCGCCCTGCCGCTGGTGACCATCGACGGGGAAGATGCCCGTGACTTCGATGACGCCGTCTTCTGTGAAGCCAAGCGCGGCGGCGGTTGGCGTCTGTGGGTGGCCATTGCCGACGTCTCCGCCTACGTGAAGCCGGGCACCGCCCTCGACACCGAAGCCTACCAGCGCGGCAACTCGGTCTACTTCCCCGAGTTCGTGGTGCCCATGCTGCCGGAGGTACTTTCCAACGGCCTCTGCTCGCTCAACCCGCAGGTCGACCGCCTCTGCATGGTGTGCGAGATGACCATCTCCGCCGCCGGCCGCATGTCCGGCTACAAGTTCTACGAAGCGGTGATGAACTCCCATGCCCGCATGACTTACACCAAGGTGGCGGCGATCCTGGAAGGGGATCCCAAGCTGCGTCAGCAGTACGAGCCGCTGGTGGGTCACATCGAGGAGCTCAACAACCTCTACAAGGCGCTCAAGCATGCCCGCCATCAGCGGGGTGCGGTGGAGTTCGAGAGCGAAGAGACCCGCTTCATCTTCAACGCCCAGCGCAAGATCGACCGCATCGTGCCGCTGGTGCGCAACGACGCCCACAAGATCATCGAAGAGTGCATGATCCAGGCGAACGTGGCCGCGGCCCGCTACATCGAGAAGAACGAGGCCGCCGCCCTGTTCCGGGTGCACGACCGCCCGGGCGAAGAGCGTCTGACCGGCTTCCGTGACTTCCTGGCCGAACTGGGTCTGGAGCTCAAGGGGGGCCTGGAGCCCGAGCCGAAGGATTTCGCCGATCTGGCCGCCAAGTTCGAAGGGCGCCCGGATGCGGAGCTGCTCTCCACCATGCTGCTGCGCTCCATGCGTCAGGCCATCTATCAGGCCGACAACATCGGTCACTTCGGTCTGGCTCTGAAGTCCTACGCCCACTTCACCTCGCCGATCCGTCGCTACCCCGACCTCATCCTGCATCGTGCGATCAAGTATCAGACCGCCAAGGAGCAGCAGGCCAACCTGCGCCACAAGTGGACCCCGAGCGGTGGCTACCACTACCAGCTGGAAGAAGTGGACCCGATGGGCGAGCACTGCTCCATGACCGAGCGCCGTGCCGATGACGCCACTCGCGACGTGGCCGACTGGCTCAAGTGCGAGTACATGCTGGATCACGTGGGTGACGAGTTTGACGGCGTCATCGCCAGCGTCACCGGCTTTGGCTTCTTCGTGCGTCTGGCGGAGATCCACATCGACGGTCTGGTGCACGTCAGCACCCTCACCAACGACTACTACCAGTTCGACCCGCTGCACCAGCAACTGATCGGCGAGAACTTCCGCCGCCGCTACCGTCTGGGTGACAAGGTGCGGGTCAAGGTGATGGGCGTGAATCTGGACGATCGCAAGATTGACTTCGTGATGGTGGAAGAGCCGCTCAAGGCCACCGGCAAGAACGCCAAAGAGATGGCGCGCAAGCAGGCCGAGATCAAGAAAGAGAAGGCCAAGAGCGCACAGCGTCACGAAAAACGTAAAGAGGGCAAGGATCACGGCAAATCCGACAAGGGCGGCCGCGCCAAACCCAGCAACAGACGACCGAGCAAAAAAGCTCGCGACAAGGCCAAGAGCACTAAATGAGTACTGAACTGATCTACGGCATTCACGCTGTATCCGCGCTGCTGGAGCGCACCCCGGAGCGTTTCATCGAGGTGTGGGCCCTCAAGGGGCGCGATGACGACCGGCTGCAACCCCTGCTGGCGGAGCTGGATGCGCTCGGCCTCAAGGTGCAGAGCGTGAACCGCAAGACGCTCGACGACAAGGCAGAGGGCAACAATCACCAGGGCATCATGGCCCGGGTGAAAGAGGCGCCCAAGCTGGCCGAGCACGACCTGGCCAGCCTGCTGGACAAGTTGGCCGAGCAACAGACTCAACCCTTCCTGCTGGTGCTGGATGGTGTGACCGATCCGCACAATCTGGGCGCCTGCCTGCGCAGCGCCGATGCGGCCGGCGTGCATGCGGTGATCGTGCCGCGCGACAAGGCCACCGGCCTGACTCCGATCGTGCGCAAGGTCGCCTGTGGCGCTGCCGAAGTGGTGCCGCTCATTCAGGTTACCAATCTGGCTCGCAGCCTGCGCGAGCTGCAGGAGCGTGGCGTGTGGATCGTCGGTACCGCCGGCGAGGCGGATCACGACGTGTTCCAGGCCAAACTCACCGGCCCGATGGCGCTGGTGATGGGCGCAGAGGGCAAGGGTATGCGTCGCCTCACCCGCGAGCATTGCGACGAGCTGGTGAGCATCCCGATGGCAGGGACGGTATCCAGCCTCAACGTCTCGGTAGCGACCGGCGTCTGCCTGTTTGAAGCCGTGCGCCAGCGTCGTGCCTGAGGCGAGCTGAATGGACAGACCCCCGTTTTGCCGGGATCGGGTCACAGATGAGCAGGAGGCCGCGCGCCTCCTCTCTTTTGCCCGGCCGCTGACCCTGAGCCCCCGTGCCTGCCTCTGGCATGCTGGCGATCGACCCGATCTGCTGGTGATGGTGGAACGGGGGCTGCTGCGGGCCAAGGTGGTGCTGGCGGATGGCCGCGAGTACATCAAGGAGTTCTACTGGGAGGGTGACGAGTTCCTCGACTTCCACCACCTGCTCAGTGGCGAGCCGGCCCGCTACAGCGTGGAGGCGCTGGAGCCTTGTCGGCTCTTGCTGTTCAATCTGGCCGAGCTGCGCACGCTCTCCTGCTGGCCCGCCTGGTATCAGCATCTGCTGGCGGTGCAGCTGCGCATCAAGGAGGAGAAGGAGCTGCTGCTGCTGACCGAAAGCCCGCAGGCTCGCTATCAGCACTTTCTGCGCAGTTTTCCCGCGCTGGAGGCCAGGGTGCCCGATCACCAGATCGCCGCTTATCTGGGCATCACCCCCATCAGCCTGAGCCGCATTCGCAAGAGAATGCGAAATACACCCTGATCGTCGAATGGCGTATTGCAAGCATACGGCGCTGTTGCCACTCGAGAATCTCCGTATGATGTGCACGGTTCGCCATGAGTCCGGGAGTGCACATATGAGAAGGTTTGTTACCCATTCTGCTTTTAATCTGTTGTGGTTGCTGACCACGGTAGGGGCGTGTGTTGGTTCGGCTACCGCACAGACTGCCTCGTTTGATTGTGGGGTGGCCAGTACGGTCATCGAACACACGATTTGCCAACAAGATGTGCTAGGCGCACTCGACAGTCAGCTGGCCGATCGCTATGAACAGGCTCGTGATAGTGCTGATTCATCTCAAGCGGATGTACTGCTTGCCGAACAGCGTCAGTGGCTTAAACAGCGTAACGCCTGCAGTAAGAAGACATCGCAACTGCCAGAGTGCTTGCGAGACAGCATGGCGCACCGTATCAAAGTGCTCGGCGAGCAGGTCGCACAACAAGACAAGGCGTTCACCGAGACAGTGCAACTGATCCAGGTCGATCCCGCCGCTGCTGCGGTCAAGCTGAATGATTACCGTAGTGCCGAGGCTTCGGTGTGGCTGCTCTATCTTCATCAGTTCGAGTCGGCGAGCGGGGTCAGCGACAAGCTGGCGCGTGCTCGCTATGCCCAGGTATTGGCCAGATTCAATAACGAATATACCGCGTCTATGGCCGCCGATTTGGGATACGAGAAGCCCGCAACCCGTGCCAGCGCGACCTTGACCTTGCTGCGTCTGGTGCTGGAAGAGCGATCCAATCCCGAGTCACAGCGACACTGCTTTATCTTTAAACGCATCGGCTGGCCTGCATATGACGCCTTTGGCGGGCTCTGGGGATCAAGCCGCGATAACATGGCGCCTTACTGCTCTCTTCCAGATGATCTGTTCCGGCGTCCGGTCTGGCAGCGTCTTAGCCAGCTCTTCAATACACAGATGGAACGCATCTCCTCCTCTTTTGGCACCATAGTTTTCGGTACCTTCGCCGATTGGCGGATAGACGAGCTGCATATCAATCTTGCCCCCGAGGATTTTATTGCTATCGATAAGGCAGGGAGGTCGACCTCGGCTGCTGAACCACGGATACGCAACGGGGATGCGAAGGTATGGCCGGTCGCCGAGCGTGAGGCCATGCTCAAGGCGATAGCGGAGGTGCGGCAGCTCACACTTACCTGGCTGCAGGAAGAGAAGGGGATGTCGGTCCAAAACGCCGAGATCGCCGTGAACAACATCGTGGCAATCTGGCTTAATCAGCGCCTAGATTTCATCGAAGAATGGGACTTGAGCGAGGATGCCTAACATTAACAATGGTTAATGAAGGAGGCTGGCACATCGATTATGCTGCACCTTTCCCCTTACATGGAGTCGCGGATGAACTGGATCCTGAAACCCTGGTGCGAACTCACCACGGACGAGCTGTATGACCTGTTGGCCCTGCGGGTCGAGGTGTTTGTGGTCGAGCAGACCTGTCCCTTCCAGGACCTGGATGGCCTAGACCGCCGGGATGGAGTGCTGCACCTGCTCGGCTGGCAGGATGGGGCTCTGGTGGCCTACGCCAGGCTGATGGCACCCGGTGTGGCCAAGGCGCAGCAGGTGGTGATCGGTCGGGTGGTGACGGCGCCCGAGGCGAGAGGCGATGGCCTGGGTCATCGGCTGATGCAGCAGGCGTTGCAGGAGTGTGCCCGGCTGTGGCCAGGGGTCAGCATCTATCTGGGGGCGCAGGCACACCTGCAAGGTTTCTACGGTCGTCACGGCTTCACTGCCGTGGGTGAACCCTATCTGGAAGATGACATTCCCCACATCGGCATGAGCTCCTCTTAATACCTTTTAAGCATAACAATGAAATTATTATGTCTTGAGGTAGTAAAGAAAACGGGTGCTCGGCGCCATGTTAGTGGGTACCCTCTGAGTGATTAATCGGCAACAGTTGATGGATAGGTTTTAAAAATGGTCTTTTACCCCATTAATTCAGAACAAGATTCAGCGATTGAGCCGTTGAGCCATTTTATTAGCGTTCGCCACTCGAGCGGCTGTCGCTGATGGAGTTGTTGCGCAAGCGGTTCGCACTGGACCTGCAAACCTTCGCCATCATCACCCTGGTGCTGGGCAATCTGGCCCAGGCCTTCTCCGACGTGCTGGTCAAGCTGATCGGCCCCGGCTTCAGCCCCTTCCAATACATGTTCCTGCGCCAGCTGCTGACCCTGCTGGTGCTGCTGCCCTTTATGCTGCGGGTACCGCGCTCAGCCTGGGGGTTGGGTGCCTGGAAGTGGCACCTGCTGCGCGGCCACCTCTGCCTGCTCGGCGGGGGTGGCATGATGCTGGCCCTGACCCAGCTGCCGCTGGCCACGGCCAACGCCATCTTCTATGTCTCCCCGTTGCTGACGCTGCCGCTGGCGGCCTGGCTGCTCAAGGAGAAGATCAATTCCCGCGTCTGGTTGTTGGGAGGCATGGGGCTGCTCGGGGTGGTGTTCGTGCTGCGGCCGGGGGATTTCCATCTGGCCGGGCTGGGCGCCCTGGTGACCGCCTTCACCCTGGCGTTGTTCAACATTACGGGGCGCAAGTTGCCAGCCGGGATCTCGGTGGTGGCAACCCTGTTCTGGGCCAACCTGCTGGCTCTGCCGCTGACCGCCGGGCTGGCGGTACACCAATGGCAGCCGGTGGACTGGCGACTGCTGGTGCTGATCGGCGGCAGCGGCGTCATGCAACTGCTCTATCACGCCAGCTGCTTCTATGCCTATCGCCAGGTAGAGGCCAACCGCATCGCGGCGACCGAGTACTCGGGCCTGATGTTCGTGGTGCTGCTGGGGGTCTGGCTGTTTGGCGAGATCCCGGCATGGAACCTCTGGGTCGGGGTGAGTTTCATCCTGCTGGCCATTCACTGGCAGCGTCGATTGCGCTGACATCCCCATTGGCAGCAGGCCGGTGGGTGAGAAAAACAGGCATCTTATGAGGCCGCTCTCTGTCATGGCCGGGCAAACCGGCTATGCTGGGCGGCCTGTTGCTATCGGAACCCTGTTGTGACCCCTACCATCTTTGCTGCCATCCTGCTGGCCGCCCTGCTGCATGCGCTCTGGAATGCGCTGGCCAAGCGCCAGGCCGAGGGGCGCGTCAGCGTCTTGCTGGTCTCCCTCTGCTCCGGCCTGTTTGCCGCTCCCTTGCTGCCCTTGGTGGGGTGGCCGGTGGCGGCCGAATATCCCTGGCTGGCGCTCTCCATCCTGCTGCACTGCGGCTACTGTCTTTTTCTCGGTCGGGCCTATCGACTGGGTGAGTTCGGCCAGATCTATCCGCTGGCCCGGGGCAGTGCTCCTCTGGTGACCCTGCTGTTCGGTGCCCTGCTGCTGGGTGAAGTGCCGGGGATGGTGGCGGTGACGGGGGCCGTGGTGCTGGTGAGCGGCGTGTTGCTGATGGCGTGGCGCGGCGGCCTGCGGCTGGCGCCGGCCGCGCTGCAGGCGGTGCTCATCACGGCGCTGTTTACCGCCTCCTACACCCTGTCCGATGGGGCGGGAGCCCGCTCGGCCGGTGAGCCGATACGTTATACCCTCTGGCTGTTCGCCCTCACCGCGTTGATGATGCCGCTGCTGATGCGCTGGCAGAGTCGCACCGCCTGGCGCGAGCTGGGGCCTGCGGCGTGGCGCAGCGGCGCCATCGGGGGCGCCCTGTCGTTGTTGGCCTACGGTATCGTCATCTGGGCCATGACCAAGGCACCCATCGGCCTGGTGGCGGCCCTGCGCGAGAGCAGCGTGCTGTTTGCGGTGCTGCTCTCCTGGGGCTGGCTGGGGGAGACGCTGGGGCGGGTCCGGTTGCTGGCCGCCCTGGTGATCCTGGGCGGCATCCTGCTGATCCGCCTCGGCTAGGGGGAGGCGGCTTAAGGCATCCGGGCCGGTCGGTCAGGGAGTGACCCGGGTAGTGAGGGTCATTCCTTCCTCACAGGAGGCCAGTTGCACCTGTACCTGCCCCAGTTCGGCCAGGCTGCCCACATGGGTGCCGCCACAGGGGATGGTGACCTCCCGGCCTTCCAGCGAGCAGTGCCAGTAACGGGAGTCGATGATCGCCTCGCCGGCCCGGCTGCGGCGAATGTCAGCCCCGCTTGCTACCCAGTCGGCCAGCTGGCGGTTGACCTGCACTTCAATCTGCGCCAGGTCTGCCAGCAGCGCCTCGCTGTTGACTCCCTTCTTGCGCAGGCTCTTGCCGATCCGGTACTGCTCGCGCGAGCCCATGGGCTCGACCCGCGAGGTCTGGATGGCGAGGCGGTCGAAGTCCGGCTGATCTAGCGCATCCCGCTCGCTGACCTCCTTGCGCCAGTAGGGGACGAGTGCCCGGTTGAGCGCCAGTGCCGCCAGATGACAGCCGCTGTGGCCCAGGCTCAGGGCGTGGCGAGCCTCGGCATCCACCCGCAGTGTCACCTGGCTGCCCACTGGCAGCGCACAGTGACCGGCCAGCGGGTGCACCACCACGAAGCGCCATCCTTCTGCGCCCCGCTTGACCGGGATCGCCTGGTCGACGAACAGCTCCCCATCCGGGCTGATGGCCCCCATGCGACAGGGGCCGACGGTCGCGTCACCGCCCTCCCAATGCACGGTACCCACGTCACCCGGCTGATCGGGCCAGAGGTGGCTCTGGGGATGAAAGGGGGTGAGGTCGGTGACCAGCAGGCTGGTGTCGCCGCTCTGGCAGCAGATGACGCTGGCCTGCTCCTGATGGTGGCCCAGCACGAAGCTGGCTCGGGTATGTGGCATGGATGGCTCCCGCAAATCGAAGAGGAAGAGAGCCGCCAGCATACGCCAAAGCGCAGGTCGGCTCATTAACCTCGGTTAACGAGCCGGCCTTGGGAGTGGATGGTGGGCTAGATCATGGCGACCAGCAGGTAGGCGTTGAGCCCGATCACCAGAGCGACGATGAGGCGGCCGACTGCCTGGGTCACCGGGTGGTTGCGATATTGCCCCATCAGGGCGCGATCGCCGGTCAATATCAGCAGCGGGATCAGAGCCAGCGCGATGCCGAAGCTCAGCACCACCTGGCTCAGCACCAGGATTTCGGTGGTGTTGAGGCCCATGGCGATCACCACGAAGGCGGGAGCCATGGTGATGGCGCGGCGCAGCCAGAGCGGGATGGTGAAGCGCACGAAACCCTGCATCACCACTTGGCCGGCCAGCGTGCCCACCACGGTAGAGCTGATGCCGGAGGCGACCAGCGAGAGGCCGAACAGGGTGGCGGCCGCCTGGCCCAGCAGCGGGGTCAGGGTCTGGTAGGCCGACTCCAGCTCGGCCACCTGCTGGTTGCCGGAGCTGTGGAAGGCGGCTGCCGCCATGGCCATCATGGCCAGGTTGACGAAGCCGGCGATGGTCATGGCGATGGCCACGTCGACCCGGGTGGTGTGCAGCCGCTGGGGGACCGAGCCCTGATCCTGGGTGTGCTGGGTCAGTGCCGAGTGCAGGTAGATGACGTGGGGCATCACGGTGGCACCGAGCACGCCGGCCGCCAGATAGACGGCGTCGCTGTTGGGCAGGCCGGGGAAGAGGGCGCCTTCCAGCAGGCTCGGCAGATGGGGGCGGGAGAACACCAGCTCGACGATGTAGGCCGCCGCCACGAACAGCAGCAGGCCGCCCACCACGAACTCCAGCGGTTTCTGGCCGCGAGATTGCAGCATCAGAATGCCCCAGGTGACCACGGCGGTGATGCCGGCCCCTTCCAGCAGGGTGACCCCGAGCAGCAGCTTGAAGCCCACGGCCGCACCGATGAATTCGGCCAGATCAGTGGCCATGGCGATGATCTCCGCCTGTACCCAGTAGGCCCAGACTGCTGGCTTGGGCAGCCGGTCGCGAATGTGCTCCGCTAGGTTCTTGCCGGTGACGATGCCGAGTTTGGCCGAGAGGGTCTGCACCAGCATGGCCATCAGGTTGGCCCATACCACTACCCACAGCAGCTGGTAGCCGAAGGTGGATCCGGCCTGAATGTTGGTGGCGAAGTTGCCCGGATCTATGTAGCCGATGGCGGCGATAAAGGCCGGTCCGAGCAGGGTCAGCTTGAATTTGCGGGCCGGGATGGCCGTGGTCAGCGCGGGTTGCATGGTATCAGCCTCCATAAGTGCATGGAGATAGAATAGATCTAAATGATAATTATTATCAATTGAAGTTTTGTATTGTTCCCATAGATAAAAACATCGGTGGCGGCTGGTTGCAGTGGGGGATGGGATTTTGTACAATACGCCGCCCTAGAAAAGCAGCGTCTAAACACCATTATGTTCCTTGCCTCCGAGGTCTGGCTGCACCTGGGCGGAGGCTGAATTAATCCGTAAGGAGCTAAAATGCGTCATTACGAAATCGTCTTCATGGTTCATCCGGACCAGAGCGAGCAAGTACCTGGCATGATCGAGCGTTACACCGGCGCCATCACCACCTCCGGTGGTACCATTCATCGCCTGGAAGATTGGGGCCGTCGTCAGCTGGCTTACCCGATCGACAAACTGCACAAAGCCCACTACGTTCTGATGAACGTAGAAGCAGAGCAAGCCGTTATCGATGAGCTGGAAACCAACTTCCGCTTCAACGATGCCGTTATCCGCAACATGATCATGCGCACCAAGCACGCCGTGACTGAAGTTTCTCCGATGGCCAAGGCCAAGGAAGAGCGCTTCACCCGTCGTGACGACGAGCGCCGCGAAGAAGCTACTGAAGCTGCTTCCGAAGAGTAATTCTGGATCACTGACTAGAGGATAAAGGCCATGGCACGTTATTTCCGTCGTCGTAAGTTCTGCCGCTTCACCGCCGAGAACGTTACCGAGATCGACTACAAAGATATCGTTACTCTGAAAAACTACATCACTGAATCTGGCAAGATCGTACCGAGCCGTATCACCGGTACCCGCGCCAAGTATCAGCGTCAGCTGGCACGCGCCATCAAGCGTGCTCGTTACCTGGCTCTGCTGCCGTACACCGATCTGCACAACAAGTAAGAATCGGTCCGGCGCTTAAGCCTAACTCAACGAAATTTATAGAGGAAAGGTAATGCAAGTTATCCTGCTCGACAAAATCGCCAAACTGGGCGGTCTGGGTGACCAAGTTTCCGTGAAAGCTGGTTATGCCCGTAACTACCTGATCCCGCAAGGCAAAGCTGTTATGGCTACCAAGGCCAACATCGAGACCTTCGATGCTCGCCGTGCTGAACTGGAAGCCAAACTGGCCGCCGGTAAAGCTGCCGCTGAAGAGCGCGCTGCCAAGCTGGGTGAACTGGCTGCCGTTGTTATCGCCTCCAAGTCTGGCGACGAAGGCAAGCTGTTCGGTTCCATCGGTACCCGTGACGTGGCTGAAGCCATCACTGCTGCCGGCGTAGCCGTTGCCAAGAGCGAAGTCCGCATGGGCAACGTTCTGCGTAACACCGGTGACTACGAAGTTGTTGTTCAGCTGCACGCTGACGTCAAAGCAACCGTACAGATCCAGGTTGTTGCCCTGTAATAGCGATTCGCTTTTGCAGAAAAACCCGCGCACTTGCGCGGGTTTTTTATTTTCAGGCCCAGGGTTAGAGTAAGGATCCGTTCTTCTGGAGGAGATCCCTATGGCCTGGGTCGAAGGTCGCGTCCTTGAGCGCATCGAGTGGACGCCCACCCTGTTCTCCCTGCGTGTGGCGGCCGAGCTGGCCCCCTACAAGGCGGGGCAATTCACCAAACTGGCCCTCGAGCAGGGCGATCGCCGCGTCCAGCGGGCCTACTCCTTCGTCAATCCCCCGTCTGCCCCCTATCACGAGTTCTATTTCGTCGAAATCCCCGATGGGGAACTGACTCCGTCCCTCGGTTCACTGCAAGCGGGCGACAGCCTGCTGGTGCAATCCCTGGCGACCGGTTTTCTGACCCTGGACGAGATACCGGCCGGGCGCGATCTCTGGCTGCTCTCCACCGGCACCGCCATCGGCCCCTTCCTCTCCATGCTGGCCGACGGGGAAGCCTTCGCCTGTTTCGAGAATCTGGTGCTGGTGCACGGGGTGCGCAAGGGGGAAGAGCTGAGCTATCGGGAGCTTATCACGGGTTTTGCCGCCCGCCACGGCGAGCGTTTTCGCTATGTGCCCTTCGTCAGCCGGGAGGAATGGCCCGAGGCGATGGGAGGGCGGATCCCGGCCGCCATCGCCGACGGTCGGTTGCAGGCGCGGGTCGGGCTGGAATTTGCTCCCGAGCTGAGTCAGGTGCTGATCTGCGGCAACCCGGCCATGGTGAAGGAGACCCAGCAGACCCTGCTGTCATTGGGGCTGGCCAAGAACCTGCGGCGGGCGCCCGGCAACATCAGTGCGGAGAACTACTGGTAGAGGAATGGACACAGGGGCCTCGGCCCCTGTGTCAGGGTAACGGGGATGACGATCAATTCTTCTTGCCGTTGCCGTTGCCGTTGCCTTTTTGCTTGTTGTGGCCCTGGCCCGGGTTGTTGCCGCTGTGGATGCTGCGGTTGTAGTGGTCCCGGTATTTGCCGTCCATCTTGTCGCAGTTGAGCTGGATGCGGCTGTCGCCGATGCCGAGATCCAGGCAGTTATTTTGCCACCAGTCGTACTCTTTCTGATCCCAGTTGATGTCCAGCTTGATGTCGTCGGTGGAGAGTTTGACGTCATCGTTGTTCTTGGAGGGGGGCGCCGCCACGGCCACGCCTTGGACGAGCAGCAGGGAGAGCAGCAGTATGGATTTGTGCATGATGACCTCGAGTGCGGAAGTATTGGTCTCAGTGTAGAAGCTGGCGCCTTAACCGGACCGGAACCAGGCACGACATCAGTTGGCGGGCATGTCATGCTGGCTTGCCGCGGGTGGGCAGGCGATCAGGCTAGCGGGGTTTGCCGCGGCAGACAAC
Organism: Aeromonas sp. ASNIH4; assembly: GCF_002934425.1. Lineage (NCBI taxonomy): Bacteria > Pseudomonadati > Pseudomonadota > Gammaproteobacteria > Aeromonadales > Aeromonadaceae > Aeromonas > Aeromonas sp. ASNIH4. Next base: position 355,899 of record NZ_CP026217.1, read on the forward strand.
GGGGAGGCGTCGACAATTTGCCCAATCTGGTCGCAGCCTGTCCGTTTGTGAAGGTATCTGAGTCAATTCAAATGATTAGCCTTCATTCTGTGGCTCGGCTGACTATAATCGGCAGCCAACTTTTCCTGCATATCGCCCCCCCTTCATCATGACTACACAGGCTTCTACCGTGCTGCGCTACCCCAAGGGGTGGTTCGCCTTGACCACGGTGTACAGTTTTACCGGGCTGGCCATTCTGGCCTCCATCGTCTTCTCCCTGCTGCTGTTTCTCTCCATCGACGAGAACCCTCTGATGAAGTGGCTGTTCGGCGGCCTGGCCATCATCTTCGAGCTGGGCAAGTTCTACGTCTGGTACGAGTACGGCGAGTGCAAGGCGCGGCGGGAGCTGAGCGGGGCCTTCTGGTCGCTGCTGTTTTACAGCGTGCTGGCCGCCATCTCCATCGGTGGCAGCATCGGCGGCATCAACAGCGCCACCAACACCATCCTCAACCAACAGGCGCGCCATGAGCGTGAGATCGCCCGCTTCGACGAACAGATCGCCAGCATAGAGCGGCAGATCCAGCTCAACGAGGAGGCGGCCCGCAAGTATATCGAGATGGCGCGCATCTCCAGCGGCGTCAGCGGGCTGCAGCAGGCCAACACCAAGCTCCGGCTGCGTCAGGATGAACTGCGCCAGGAGCGTGATGCCAAGCCCATCAACGAGCAATCCTCCATGCTGGGGCTGATGAGCAGCCTGGCGGATGGCGTTGGCATGAGCATCAGTCAGGTGCAGTTTCTGCTGGTCTGCTTCCTCTCGGTGCTGCTCGACGTGTTTGGCGCCTTCTTCGTCAGCCTGATCGGCGAGGAGAACCGCTTTCGCCGCAGCTGGCTGTGGCAGCAGGCCAGGGAGCAGACCCTGGCCCGCCAGGCTGAGGTGGCGGCCATGGTGCCCGCCGTGGTGGCCAGACCGGAACCCGAGCCGGAGGTGGTGGCTCAGGTGCGCAGCGCGCTGGAGAGCGGCGAGCTCAAGTGCAGCAAGCGGCGGGTCGCAGAGGCGCTGTCGCTATCGCTGGAGGAGGTGGATCGGGTGTTCCAGCATCTGCTGGCCCAGGGGGTGCTGGGGCAGGGCAGCAACCGCCACTACCATCTCAGCTCGCAGGGGAGTTGATCATCAGGCCACCACAGGGTGGCCTTTTTATTGCCGCGCGGGGGCTGTGCTAGTGGGTCAGCACCATCATCAGGCTGAGGAAGGCGGCCAGCCCGCCGCCGATGCCGATGATCCAGTAAAAGCCCTTGGCCCCCTGTTTGAGCGGGATGCGGAAGTAGAGCAGAAACGCCCACCACCCCAGGGCCAGCAACAGAGGAATAAGAAACATTCGAGCCATGGTGTCCTCGCTGTTATTCTGTTGACCCTTGATCAATCAACAGGATGGATTGTGCAATGACGCAGCTACAGATTACCGCATTCGGCGACCCCTCGGTACTTCGGCTCAACCCTTCCCTGGACAAGGTGCCAGCCGACGGCGAAGTGCGGGTGCGCATCTGCTTTGCGGGGGTCAACCCAATCGATGCCAAGACCCGGGCAGGCCTCGGCTGGGCGGCGGCCCAGAACAAGGACAAGCTGCCCTGGACGCCGGGCTACGACGTGGCCGGGGTGGTGGAGAAGATAGGCCCCGGCGTCACCGCGCTGGCCGAGGGGGATCGAGTGTGCGGCATGGTGGGCTTTCCCCTCGCGGCCGGCGGTTACGGCGAGTCCGTGGTGGCGCGTGAGGAGGAGCTGGTCAGGCTGGAGGATATTGGCCTCAGGCAAGGGGCGGCGCTGCCGCTGGCGGGCCTCACCGCCTGGCAGGGGCTGTTTGAACATGGCACCCTCAAGGCGGGGCAACGGGTGCTGATCCTGGCCGGTGCCGGCGGTGTCGGCCACCTGGCGGTGCAGTTTGCCAGCGCCTATGGCGCCGAGGTGGTGGCGACGGCGAGTCGCGACAACCACAGCTTCCTGCACGGGCTGGGGGCCAGTCGGATGGTGGATTACCATGACGCAGACTGGGTTGCTCAAGTGGTGGCCGGCGGTCAGGTCGATCTGGTGCTGGATCTGGTGGGTGGCGAGAGCGGCAAGGCGGCGCTTGCCTGCGTCAAGCCCGGTGGCCGGTTGGTGACTGTGCCCACCATCACTGCCCAGCAGATCAAGGATGCCGCGGCCGGCAGCGCCATCGAGGTGCTCGGCATGCTGGTACACCCCGACCGCCAGCAGCTGAGCCAGATGCTGACCTTGCTGCGCCAGGGTGAGGTTCAGGTCACGGTCGCCGGGGAGTATGCCCTGGCCGAGGGGGCGCTGGCCCATCAGGCCATCGAGCAGGGCCACGTGCGTGGCAAGCTGTTGCTGCGCATGCCCGCCGCGGACGCTCTGGCCGGATGAACGGCATCACCGAGCTGGGGCTCGGCTGGCTGTTTCTGAGCGCCTTCACCTCAGCCACTCTGCTGCCCGGCAGCTCGGAAGTGCTGCTGGGGGCCATGGCGACCAAGGGGGAGTGGAGCATGGCCAGCCTGCTGTTGTGGGCGACGCTGGGCAACACTCTCGGCTCCATGACCACCTGGTGGCTCGGCTGGCTCGCCACCTTCAAGAAAAAACCGGAAGATTTTCAAGGCCGTGGGGAACAAAAAGCCCTCGGCTGGCTCAAACAACATGGCCACTGGTGTCTGCTGCTGGCCTGGACGCCGGTGATCGGCGATGGTCTCTGTCTGCTGGCCGGTTGGCTGCGTCTATCCTTCTGGCGCTCTCTCATTCTCATCGGGCTCGGCAAATTGTTGCGTTATGCCCTGGTCTTTCTGCTGGCCAGGCAGATCTTCTAGCTTCACTCACGAGGTAACCGTGAACAAACTCATTCCATTAAGCATGCTTCTGGGCTTCTCCCTGCCCGTGCTGGCGGCACCCACCCTGGTGTCGGAACAGGTCAAGGAAGAGGGCAAGCTCGGCATTCCCTACCAGATGTACAAGCTGGACAACGGCCTGACCGTCATTCTGGCGCCCGACAAATCCGATCCCCTGGTGCACCTGGACGTCACCTACCACGTGGGCTCGGCCCGCGAGCAGGTGGGCAAGTCCGGTTTCGCCCACTTCTTCGAGCACATGATGTTCCAGGGCTCCAAGCATGTGGGGGATCAGGAACACATGCGGATCATCAACGAAGCTGGCGGTGACATGAACGGCACCACCAACAAGGATCGCACCAACTACTACGAGACCGTGCCGGCCAACCAGCTGGAGAAGGTGCTGTGGCTGGAGGCCGACCGCATGGGCTTCTTGCTCGACGCGGTGAGCCAGAAGAAGTTCGAGATCCAGCGTGCCACCGTCAAGAACGAGCGGGCCCAGCGTATCGACAACCAGCCTTACGGTCTGGTGAGCGAGAAGGTGGGGGAGGCGCTCTACCCGCGCACCCACCCCTACTCCTGGCAGCCCATCGGCTACGTGGAGGATCTCGACCGGGTCGACGTCAACGACCTCAAGCAGTTCTTCCTGCGCTGGTACGGCCCCAACAATGCCACCCTGACCCTGGGCGGCGACTTCGACACCAAGCAGGCGCTGGCCTGGATTGAGCAGTATTTCGGCTCCATCCCGCGCGGCCCGGATGTGGCCGAGCCGATCCCTGCGCCCGTCACCCTGCCCGAGACCCGTTACGTGACGCTTGAGGACAAGGTGCACCTGCCGCTGCTCTACATCAGCTACCCGACCGTGTCGCTCGGCGATCCGCAGGAGCCGGCCCTCGACATGTTTGCCGACGTGCTGGGCGGCAGCGCCAGCTCCATGCTCTACCAGTCGCTGGTCAAGAGCGGCAAGGCTATTGATGCGGGCGCCTCCCACTACTGCGAGGAGCTGGCCTGTACCCTGACCGTCTACGCCTATCCCAACCCGGCGGTGGACGGCAGCCTGAAGACCCTCAAGAGCGAGGTGGACAAGGTGATCGGCGAGTTCGCCGGTCGCGGCCTCAAGCCGGAGGATCTGGAGAAGGCGATCAACAGCTATCGCGCCTCGGCCATCTGGGGTCTGGACAGCGTCTCCGGCAAGGTGAGCCAGCTCGCCATGGGCCAAGTGTTCGCCCAGGATCCCAACTATGTGTTCAAGAGCCTGGATGCCATCGGCAAGGTGACCCCGGAGCAGGTCAAGACCGCCTACGACAAGTTCATCCTGAACAAGCCGGCGGTGGTGCTGAGCGTGGTGCCCAAGGGCAAGAGCGATTGGCAGGCCGCCAAGCCCAACTTCACCCCGGCCAAGCGTGAGCTGCCGGATTACAGCAAGCATGACAAGGTGCTGGCTGAGCGACCGGTGAAAGACGATTTTGATCGCAGCGTGCAGCCCAAGGCGGCCGATGCGGTGAGCGTCAAGGTGCCGGCCATCTGGCACGGCAAGCTCGACAAGGGGATCGAGATCATCGGCACCCAGAGCGACGAAATCCCCGCCGTCTCCATCATGGTCGCTCTGCCGGGCGGCATGCGGGCCGAGGGCAAGGGCGAGCTGGGGCTGGCCAGCCTCACCGCCAGCATGATGGGGCAGGGCTCGGTGCGCCTGACCGAGGCCCAGCTCAGCGACGAGCTGCAAAAGCTCGGCTCCAGCGTCAGCGTCTCCAGCGCCCAGTACAACAACCTGGTCACCATCAGCAGCCTGACCGACAAGCTGCCGCAGACCCTGGCGCTGGTGCGCGAGGTGTTCGAGCGGCCCGGCATGCGCGAAGCCGACTTCGAGCGGGTCAAGGCGCAGATGCTGCAGGGCATGAAGCAGAGCGAGCAGCAGCCGGAGTGGCTGGCCGGTCAGGCATTCCGCGAGCTGGTCTACGGCAAGCAGAACCGCCTCGGACAGCCGGGTGACGGCGTGCTGGCCGATGTCGAGAAGCTGACCCTGGCGGACGTGAAGCGCTTCTACCAGAACTACTACAACCCGACCAACGCCAAGGTGGTGGTGGTGGGTGACGTGACCCAGGCCCAGGTGGAGGATCAACTCGCCTTCCTGACCCAGTGGAAGGGGGCCGAGCCCTCTCTGGGCAGCCTCAAGCCGGCGGGCGAGCAGGCCAAGCCGGGCATCTATCTGGTGGACAAGCCGGGGGCGCCCCAGTCGGTGATCCGCATCGGCCGTCGTGCCATGCCGTTCGATACCACGGGTGACTACTTCACCGCCGGGCTGATGAACTTCAACCTGGGCGGCAACTTCAACAGCCGCATCAACCTCAACCTGCGCGAAGACAAGGGCTACACCTATGGTGCCAGTTCGGGCTTCTCCGCCAACCGGGAGGCGGGTACCTTCGCCACCGGTGCCAACGTGCGGGCCGATGCGACCGTGGATGCCATCCGCCAGTTCCTCAAGGAGATGGACAACTACCGCAAGAGTGGCCCGACCCCGGTGGAATTGGCCTACATGCGCAGTGCCGTCTCCCAGCAGGATGCGCTCTCCTACGAGACCCTGGGCCAGAAGGCGGGCTTCCTGCTGCAGATGATCATGTACGACCTGAAGCCGGACTATGTGCAGGCCCAGAACAACCTGATCAAGACGGTGTCGGCCGAGACGCTCAAGGCCAGTGCGGCACGCTGGCTTGACCCGGCCGAGATGGTGATTGTGGTGGTGGGGGACAAGCAAAAGCTTGAAAAACCCTTGAAGGAGCTTCATCTTCCCATCTATCCGCTGCAGCTGCCCTGAGGGCGCTACATAATAAAGAGTGCCGCCCCCCTGTGGGGCGGCCACACATGAGCCGTGAATATGACTACGACAAGCTTGTCACTCACCGAGTTGTTGACCGCCCTGGGTTCGCCGGAACGGCTGACCGCCCTCAAGGGGATCCGGCGCGGGATCGAACGTGAATGTCTGCGCATCACCCCGGAAGGAACCCTGGCCCAGACCGATCACCCCCGCAGTCTGGGCTCGGCGCTGACCCATGCCAACATCACCACCGACTACTCGGAGAGCCTGCTGGAGTTCATCACGCCGGCCACCGACTCCATCGACAGCCTGATGGAACAGCTTGGCGACATCCACCGTCACACCATCCACCATCTCGGTGATGAACGGATCTGGCCGCTCTCCATGCCCTGCTTCGTCGGCGACGAGGAGAACATCCGGCTGGCCCAGTACGGCAGCTCCAACATCGGCCGGATGAAGACCCTCTACCGGCAGGGGCTGAAGAACCGCTACGGCAGCCTGATGCAGGTGATCGCCGGAGTGCACTTCAACTTCTCCATGCCGGACAGCTTCTGGTGCGAGTGGCAGGAGCTGGTGTGCGAGGGGTGCTGCAGCCAGCGCTTCATCTCCGACAAGTACATGGGGCTGATCCGCAACGTCTACCGCTTCGGCTGGCTGGTGCCCTATCTGTTCGGTGCCTCGCCGGCCATCTGCGACTCCTTCCTGAAGGGGCGCAAGAGCAATCTGCCGTTCCAGAAGACCGGCAAGGGCACCCTCTACCTGCCCTACGCCACCGCGCTGCGGCTGTCGGATCTGGGCTACACCAACAGCGCCCAGGCGGGGCTCAAGATCAGCCACGACAGCCTGCCGGCCTATGTCAGCAGCCTGCGTCGCGCCATCAACACCCATGATCCCGACTTCGCCAAGATCGGTGTCAAGGTGAACGGCGAGTACCGCCAGCTCAACGACAACGTGCTGCAGCTGGAGAACGAGCTGTATGCCCCGATCCGGCCCAAGCGCACCCCGCGCAGCGGCGAGAAGCCGTCGGACGCGCTGGAGCAGCGCGGCATCGAGTACATCGAACTGCGCACCGTGGACGTGAACCCCTTCACCCCGTACGGCATCGAGGTGGATCAGATCCGCTTCTTCGACCTGTTCCTGGTGTGGTGCCTGCTGCGCCCGTCCCCGGTGCTGGGCGACGAGGAGATTGCCCGCAATCGCCGCAACCAGACCAAGGTGGTGCTGGAGGGACGTCGTCCCGGCCTCGAGCTGGAGGACGAGCAGGGTCATGCCATCGGCCTGAAGGAGTACGGCCTCAAGCTGTTCGACGAGCTGGCCGAGGTCGCCGCGCTGCTGGATCGCTGCTGCGGTCGCAACCGCTATCGCGAGACCCTGGCAATGCACCGCGAGAAGCTGCTCAATCCCGAGCTCACCTACTCCGCCCGCCTGCTCAAGCAGTTGCTGGAGAGCGGCCAGGACAACGGCTGCTTCGGCGACGAGCTGGCCAACCGCTACCGGGAAGAGATGCTGGCCGGTGAGCTGCAGTACTGGGACGAGGCCTACTTTGCCGGCGAGGCCCGCGACTCGCTGGCCAAGCAGCGGGAGCGCGAGCGCAGCGACAGCCTGTCGTTCGACGACTTCCTGGCCGACTACTTCGGGACCAGCAAGACCCCGGCCTGACGGGATCCACTTCTGCTGCAAGCCGCTCTTCGGAGCGGCTTTTTTATTCGCGCTCTCCAGTGGGCGGTTGGCCATCACGGGCCCGAAAATAACTGTGAGTCAGCCTTCACTTCAGCAGCGCGATGAGCGGTTTTATTGTCAATCGGCTCACATTTTCCTCTTTTGCAGCTTGAGTCTGATGGGCTTGCCGCCTAATTTCTCGATCACTGAAACGATTCAGCTTAAACAAAAACAAGAGACACGAGGATAAATCCATGTTGAAGAGACTTTCCATTGCGGTACTGTTCGCGCTGGGCGCCAGCTCGGGCCAGGCTGCCGAATTCCTGCTGACCGACTCCCAGCAGGGGCTGGATGTGGGGGACTGGAAGATCACCAGCGACAAGCTGGGGATCAAGAGTCCGGCACCGTTCAGCATCGAGAAGAAACGGCTGCATGGCGGGCGTCAGGAGGGGGTGGACCTGCTGATTGTCGACAACGGGGTGATGAAGATAACCCTGATCCCGACTCGTGGCATGGGGATCAAGGAGGTCAGAGCCGCCGATTTGCGTCTCGGCTGGGATTCGCCGGTCAAGGAGGTGGTCAATCCGGCCTTCATCGATCTGGAGAGCCGCGCCGGGCTCGGCTGGCTCGATGGCTTCAACGAGATGCTGGTGCGCTGTGGCTACGAGTGGACCGGTCACCCGGGAGTGGATGACGACGGCCGCCTCAAGAGTCTGCATGGCCGGGTGCAGAACATTCCGGCCTCCGTGGTCAGCGTGACCATAGACGAGGAGCCGCCTTATGCCATTCACGTGCTGGGCCGGGTGGACGAGCGCACCTTCAAGATGAGCGAGCTGGTCACCTGGACCCAGCTCAGCGTGGTGCCCGGTCAGGCGGAGTTTGCCCTGCAGGACAAGCTGACCAACCACGCCGACTACGAGAACGAGTACCAGATCATCTACCACGGCAACTTCGGGGCCCCCATCCTGGAGGAGGGTGCGCGCGTCAGCACTCCGGTGAAGCAGATCTCCCCGTTCAACGACTACGCCAAGGGGGGGCTGAAGAGCTGGCAAACCTATCTGGGGCCGACCAAGGGCTTCGACGAGATGGTGTTCAATCTGGTGCCCTACAGCGACGCCGAGGGCAACACCCTGGCGGTGCTGAACAACCGGGCAGGCAGCGCCGGGGTGGCGGTGGGCTACAACACCAGGCAGTTGCCGGTGCTGACCCTGTGGAAGAACACCGACACCCGGGCTCAGGGCTATGTGACCGGCATCGAACCAGGCACCAGCTATGCCTACAGCACCAAGTACCAGCGCCCGCTGGGGCTGGTCCCCAAAATTCAGCCGGGGGAGACCAAGACCTTCGATCTGACCTACCGCCTGCTGCAGAACGCCGACGAGGTGAAGCAGGCGCTGGCCAGCGTGGAACAGATCCAGGCCGGTCGGCCTACCGAACTGCGTGAGCAGCCGCTGGTCAAGCTGCCGTAAGCAACGGACAACCAGCAAAAAGCCGCTCTTGAAGCGGCTTTTTTATTTCCCTGAACCAGAGCGGTCTTAGACGTGGTTGTACTCAGACATGGTTATACATGGCCTCGATCTCGCTCTGGTACTTGGACTCGATGATCTTGCGGCGCAGCTTCATGGTGGGAGTCAGTTCGCCCAGCTCCATGGAGAAGGCGCTCGGCAGCAGGGTGAACTTCTTCACCTGCTCGAACTTGGCCAGCTCTTTTTGCAGATCCTGGATGCGTGCCTCGAAGAACTCCACCACCTTGGAGTGGCGCAGCAGTTCGGTCTTGCACTGGTACTGCAGGTTGATGGAGCGGGCGTACTCTTCCAGCGACTCGAAGCAGGGCACGATCAGCGCCGACACGAAGTGGCGGGCATCGGCGACGATGGCGATCTGCTCGATGAAGCGATCCTTGCCGATGGTGCCTTCCACCAGTTGCGGGGCCACGTACTTGCCGTTGGAGGTCTTCATCAGCTCCTTGAGGCGCTCGGTGAAGTAGATGTTGCCTTCGCTGTCGAGTTCGCCAGCATCACCGGTACGCAGGAAACCATCCTCGGTCATCACCTCGGCGGTCGCTTCCGGCTTGTTGTAGTAGCCGCGCATCACGGTGGGGGAGCGCACCAGCAACTCGTTGTTCTCACCCAGTTTCACCTCGATGCCGCAGAGCGCCGTGCCGATGGAGCCCAGCTTGAACTGGCTGTCTTCGTAGCAGCAGACGGTGGCGGTGGTCTCGGTCATGCCGTAGCCGTACTTGAGGTTGAGCCCCATGGCCTGGAAGAAGAAGTTCACTTCGTCGGCGAGGCGGGCGCCGGCCACCGGCAGGAAGCGGGTGCGGCCGCCAAAACGGGCGCGCAGCTTGCGAAACACCAGTCGCTCGGCGAGCCAGAGCTGGCCGTAGAGCAGCGGGGAGGCGGTCTTGCCCGCCTGGCGGGTAGCGACCATCTGCTTGCCCACTTTGGTGGCCCAGCCGAACAGGGCCTGGCGCAGGCGCGGCGCCTGGGCCACCCTGGCCTGGATCATGGCGTAGGCCTTCTCGTAGAGGCGCGGCACGGCGCACATCACGGTCGGCTGTACCTCGCCGATGACATCCATCACCTTCTGCGGATCGCGGATGTAGACGTTCTCGGCACCGCAATAGAGCACGTAGTAGCTCCAGGCCCGCTCGAACACGTGGCTGAGCGGCAGCATGCAGAGCGACACATCCTGCTCGTTCAGATCGAGGCGGCTGTTGTGCATCTCGAAGCAGGCAGCGATGTTGGCGAAATCGAGCATGACCCCCTTGGGTTCACCCGTGGTGCCCGAGGTGTAGATCAGGGTCAGCAGGTCATCCATCCGGTACTGGCTCTCGCGCTCGCGCAGTACCTGTTCGCTGGGCTGGTGGTTGCCGGAGACCAGAAACGTCTGGAAGTGACTTGCCTGCGGGCAGCCGCGCAGGTTGACGCTGCCGTCGAGGGCGACCAGCTGGCGGATCTCGCCGCTTTCAATGAGTTGCAGCGCCTGGTCGAACTGAGGCTGTTCGCCGACGAACAGCACCTTGATGCCGGCATCTTTGACGATGTAGCGCAGCTGATCGAGCGTGCTGGTGGGGTAGATGGGCACGCTGACACCGCGGGCGGCCAGGATGCCGAGATCGGCCTGGGTCCACTCCGGCATGTTGCGGGCATAGATGCCGACCATCTCGGTGGGCTGGTGGCCGGCGCGGATCAGCGCCTGGGCACAGTAGTCCATGGCCTGTCCCAGAGTACGCCAGCCGATGGCACGCCACTGGCCATCCTGTTGTACGCGCAGGGCGGCCTTGTTGCCAAGCCGGGCGATACGCTCCCGCATCAGTCGAACCAGGTGGTGTTTCGGCATCAGTCAGACATCCTCAAGTAACAGTTGTACGCCCTAAGGGGCACTGAAAAATCGCGCTGGAGTTTAAACTCTAAGATTACAGCTTACAAGTGTTCGCCATTTGTCTTGGATCACAAAGTCGTCAATTAGGGTGAGCTTGAGGCATGATGGGGGCTGACATGCGGAGCCATTCAGGGAGGGTGAACAATGAGTGTCGGCATCAAGGGGGTGGTGACCGGGGTATTGCTGTTATTGGCGGGGGCCGGCGGGCTCTGGTTTACGCTGGGAGGCACGGGGAGCGAGGAGGACAACCCCTGGCTGAGCGGCGCCGAGGGCTATGCGCAGGCGCAGCAGCTGGCTCTGCACAAGGGCTATCCGCTGCTCTACGTGATCGAGCGCGCCAAATGCCGGCGCTGCAAGCTGCTGGATACCAGCCTGTGGCAGTCAGAGGAGATGGCGCCGGTGCTGGCCCGGCTGGTGAAGGTGCGCCTCAACCCGGATGCGGGGGATGGTAGCGAGCACATACTGCGGCGCTTCCCGCAGGTGGCGACCCCGCCCGGCATCTATGTGCAGCAGCCGGGCGAGCCGCTCAAGCCCATCAAGATAGTGGTGGATATCCAGCAGATCTGGATGCCCGGGGTGACCTGGCAGCGCGGTTTCTTCATGCCGCTCTCCGCCGCCGGGTTCGAGGCGGTGCTGCACACCACTCAGAGCCTGCAGGATCCAGCCCTCGACAACGCGCCGCTGCTGTAGTGCTGCAGATGTAGTGACGCAGAAATAGTGCGGCGGTTTAGCCGAAGTCGAACAGGCGGGACATCAGCACGGCATCTTCCCGATCCTGGCCGGTGCCATAGTAGTCGGCGCGCCGGCAGTACTCGGCAAACCCCTCGCTCTCGTAGAGGCTGATGGCGGTGCTGTTGCCGGCCCGCACTTCGAGAAACCAGGCCTCGGCCTTGTTGGCCTTGCTGCGGGTGAGGTACTCCCTGAGCAGCGCCCGCCCCAGCCCCTTGCCCTGAAAGTTGGGGTGCACGCAGATGTTCATCAGCGAGCTGTCGCCCGCCACCAGATCCGAGATGTAGAAACCGGCCGGCTGGCCGTCGACCAGCAGCAGGCCGTTGAGGTAGCGCGGCCCGAAGCAGGAGAGCAGGTTGGCCTGACTCCAGGGCTCCTTGTGGGCAGCCTGTTCGATGGGGTAGATGAGCTCGAAGTCGGTCTCGAGCAGGGGACGAAATTGCACCATGATGGCTCCGGGTCGGGGCGGCTGAACGAAGAGAGATAGAGGGGCCTGGAGCTCAGCCGAGGCGCCCCTTGAGCTGCTGCCACAGCGCCCGTTTCTGGGCCGGGCTGGGCGCGAGCGGGCAGATCAGGGCCTCTGGCCAGGCGGGATCGGCCGCCTCCAGCCAGAGCAGGGGCGGAGTGTGGCCGACGGGCAGGCTGCTCAGCAGGCTGACCTCGTCGCTGCCGATGCCGAGCAACTGGCAGAGATCCGCCAGCAGGCCGGGGGCGGGCTGCCGGCTCGCCAGGATCCAGAGCTTGCCGCTTGGCGGCTCGCTCGGCACGGCCGAGGCGGGGGCTGCCTCCTGCTCGCTTGTCGGGATCTCATTGGCCGGCGCGGGCACAACCTGATGGCCCGCCAGCAGTGCTGGCCGGCGCAGTTGCCAGCTCGGGATGCCCATCCGGGCCAGCAGGTGTTGCCGCAAGCGACCGGATGCCTGGTCAGGTTGCGCGGGGGCGGGCTCCCGCGCCGTGGTCAGCTGCACTGGATCTTGCATGGACGATGACTCAGTCTTGATCTGCATTGATGAAAAAAGCTCTGCGCAGGGTACACTCGAACGCGTTTTGCTGCATCTTTTGCGGTATGTTTTAGCCAGGTGAGGCGGCCCGGCGCTCGGCAACCGGCCGGAGCGAGCCACAGGCGGCCTCCCGACAATCCACCAAGCAGGACAGGGAACCTTCGATCGCGTCGCGGGTGTGCCGGTTCCAGACAACCCCAGTATCGGAAGTGTGCCTATGCCACCTTTAGCATCACAGAATCTTCGTCTCGCCCCCATTCACGAGCGCCTGCCACGCCTGCTGTCGGCCCTCGGCGAGGGGCTCTACGAGCGCCAGGATGCCCTGCGGCTCGGCCTGCTGGCGGCCCTGTGCGGCGAGAGCGTGTTTCTGCTGGGCCCGCCCGGCATCGCCAAGAGCCTGATCGCGCGGCGCCTCAAGCTGGCCTTCTTCGATGCCCGCCACTTCGAATACCTGATGACCCGCTTCAGCACGCCGGAGGAGGTGTTCGGCCCCCTCTCCATCCAGGCGCTGAAGGAGGATGGCAAGTATCTGCGGCTCACCGCCGGCTACCTGCCGGAGGCCGAGGTGGTGTTCCTCGACGAGATCTGGAAGGCGGGCCCCGCCATCCTTAACACCCTGCTCACCGCCATCAACGAGCGGCAGTTTCGCAACGGCGACAGCCAGCACCCCATCCCCATGCGGCTGCTGGTGACCGCCTCCAACGAGCTGCCGGCTCCCGACAGCGGGCTGGAAGCGCTCTACGACCGCATGCTGGTGCGGATCTGGATGGATCGGGTGCAGGAGAAGGCCAACTTCCAGGCCATGCTGGCCAGCGACGGCCAGTCCCACCAGAATCTGCCGCCCTCGGTGCAGATCCACGGCGAGGAGTACCTGGAGTGGCAGGAGCAGATCGACCGGATCCGGTTGCCGGACGACTGCTTCGAGCTCATCTATCAGCTGCGCCAGCAGCTCGACAGCCAGCTGGCCCACAGCTGCTACGTGTCGGATCGGCGCTGGAAGAAGGCCGTCAGGCTCATCAAGGCGAGCGCCTTTTTCAACGGCCGCGACGAGGTGGCCCCGCTCGATCTGCTGCTGTTCAAGGATTGCCTCTGGCATGACGAGGCCTCGCGCACAGCCCTGCTGGAGATGATGACCGAGTTCTCCCGTCTCTACGGCTATCAGCAGCTGGCCATGACCCGTCAGCTGATGGGACTGCGGGAGCAGTTCAAGCAGTTCAAACAGAGCGTGGCCCAGCGCCTGTGCTGCAAGGCCAGAAAGCGCCAGCAGTGGTTCGGGCGCCGCGCCCGCGGCATCCAGATCCCGCTGGCCAACGCCCGCCCGTTTGGCAAACTGGCGCACTTCCACCTGCTCACCCCGGCGGCGCTGGATGGCGACGATCCGGAGCGGCTGGTTGAGACGCTGGTATTCGACCGCACCCTGCTCTCCCACTGGCACCCCACCGGCGAGGCGCTGGTGGGCTGGCCGCTCGGCAACCCCAAGGAGGGCCACTACGAGCTGGTGCTGGACGACGAGCTGCGCCTGCACGTGCTGGACTTGCAGCGCCAGCAAATTCCCCTGGTGCTGGTGGAGCGCAACCCCATCCCCGAGGTGGTGATCGCCCCCTGGCAGGCCGCCCTGACCGGGCTGCTAGCGGAGGCCAGCGTGCTGGCGCAGGAGCTCAAGCGCCAGCGCAACCTGTTCGAGCGCCATCAGCAGCACCTCTTCATCGGTCGCCACTGGCTGCAGCAGGTGGAGGACAGCTTCTTCGTGCTGAACCGGGATCTGGACCAGCTGCGCAGCGACCTCAGCCACTGGCACGATCGGCTGCCGCAGCTGGACGCCTGAGCCATGGCGAGCGCGAAAGGGACTGTGGTAAGCCTGATCGGCGGAGGTCGCCATGCTTGAGATCGGCATGATGGATCTGGGGCTGCTCATCGGTGAAGGGGAGCTGGCGGGCGAGATGGCGCTGCTGTTGGCCTCCACCCCCAAGATCTCCGAGTTCATCAAGCGCTCCCCGCTGCAGGGCAAATTGTTGCAAAAGCGGATCCGCCGCTGGAGTGAACAGCTGGGGGAGGAGATGCGCCATAAGCCGGTGCCGGTAGCGCTGGAGCAGGAGTATCGCCTCTATCAGGCCCACAAGGGGTTGCCGCTGGCCGAGCTGATGGGGCGCCTGCCAGCCCTGCTGGACGGGCTGGAGCAGTACAGTCCCTTCGCCGGCGAGGCGCGCAGCCTGGTGCGCCAGCTGATGGCCCACCCCACCGACAGCCAGCGCCAGCTGCTGATCGAGAAGTGGCGCACCAGCCTGGTGGGCAGCCTGCTGCAGCTGCAGCAGCAGATCGCCGAGGCGGAGCGGGAGAAGCAGCGCCAGGAGATCGAAGATCAGCTGCTGGCGAGCCGCACCCTGGCCGATGCGCTGGACCCCAACCAGATCTCCGCCGGCGGGCTGTGGGATCTGGCGCAGGGCAGCTGGCACAAGCGCAGCCTGGTGCTGGTCAAGCAGTACGCCCGCATGCTGCAGCGCGAGCCGCTGCTGGCGGAGATCGCCAACCTGCTGGGGCGCAGCCAGCAGGACAACCGGGCCAACGACTCGCCGGTGCCGCCGGTGCAGGTGCACGAGCTGGAGGAGGTGCAAACCGACGACGTGCCGGACGATCTGGTGGGCATTCACCCGGCCAGTGACCTGATGCGGCTGTTGCCGAGCGAGGCGGTTATGCTGGCGCTGCCGGAGCTGGAGCTGGAGTTCTACCGCCGCTATC
Source organism: Aeromonas sp. ASNIH4 (assembly GCF_002934425.1). Taxonomy (NCBI): domain Bacteria; kingdom Pseudomonadati; phylum Pseudomonadota; class Gammaproteobacteria; order Aeromonadales; family Aeromonadaceae; genus Aeromonas; species Aeromonas sp. ASNIH4. Next base: position 371,070 of record NZ_CP026217.1, read on the forward strand.
TGGAGCGGCGCCTGCTGAGCTACCAGTCGCGCGGCACCCTGCCGCGTCAGCGCATCATGTTGCGCACCCCGGAACTTGGCCGGCGGCAGTTGCAGCAGCGGGGGCCCTTCATCGTCTGCATCGACACCTCGGGCTCCATGGGGGGATACCCGGAGGAGTGCGCCAAGGCGCTGTTTCTGGCGCTGCTCAAGGTGGCGATGGACGAGAAGCGGGGCTGCTACCTGATGCTCTTTTCCACCGAGGTGGCGACCCTGGAGATCACCGCCGACACCGGGCTCGACAAGGCGGAGCGCTTCCTCTCCATGAGTTTTCACGGTGGCACCGATCTGGTGCCCTGCCTCGAGAAGGCCTTGATCAAGCTGGATGACCCCGCCTTTGCCAAGGCGGACGTGCTGGTGGTCTCCGACTTCATCGCCCAGAGCCTGCCCCACAGCTTGCTGGAGCGGATGAACCGCCAGCGCAAGCAGCAGACCCGCTTTCACGCGGTGGCCATGTCTCGCCACGCCAAGCCGGCGCTGCTGCGGGTGTTCGACAACAGCTGGCTGCTTGATTGCGGCCTGCGCGGGCGCCTGCTGCGGCGCTGGCAGAAAAATTAGATGTTAATATCTCCTCTTTTTAGATAGTCGTCACAATATAACAACTTTCCTCAGCTTAGTTTCTGTGAGTATGAAATATAAGACTCGGAAAGGTATGTGATCCAGTTTGTGCTATTGGATGGAGTTATTGTGAGGGAAAGAAAATAAAAATATGTTTTTATGAGGCTAGATATAGTTTTTTTCTGGTCCTTCAAATATAAGGGGGAGGACTTTCCATATAGACAGAAGGAGGTATGACACCTCCTCCGTATTTTAGTCTTAGAGCTATGGGCTGGGGGGCTATTAACTGAAGAGTATTATCTAGTTGACCCCCTTAGCTTATGATTACATTAATGATATAGGACGCTGTGACTTTCTGGCGACGCCCATGCGTGACGGATTAGCTAATGTTGCATTATCCTTCGAATATTTAGCTCGCATTTCCCCCGTAAGAGTGAATAGGCGAGTGATAAATTCTCTATCGCGAATAGATCCAGCTTCATGCATTTCTACCAACTCTTTAATTTCTTTAATTTGATGTTTCATTTTACGGTGTCACCGATTAATTTAAGTGGGTGGTTTATTTCAACTTAATGATTCCAAAGGAAATCATTAAGTTGAAATTACAATGATTTAATCTTGTTTGCAATGCTAAGTTTTTAAATTAACGTCGCGATGAGTTTACATTGCAGTTGCCCCTGAAGTCAGAAAGAAAGTTATCATGTTCTCAGTTACAAATGACCGCTAAACATAGTGATTTCTGACGCGAAGACCAAGAGCGTTTAGTTTGTTTATTGTGCTCAAATATACCATTGCTTCTCTTGCTTGGCCGTTTGTAGTTATACAAACTGATGTTTCCTGTCATTTACTGTTTGAACCAGCACTTTGTCGTCTTCGTCAGTTAAGGGCCGTGATACCCGACCTGACCTATGAGTTCCAGTGAGTCACGCCTTCTTTGCGCGTAACCAATGCCGCATCATTGCTCTGATGTTTATTTTCCAATATCCCCACATTCTTATGAGGTGGGATACAGGTAGTCCCTCCTTTGCGGACAATTAGCCGATAGGTGGCTTAGCTATCATAGGTGTCAGCCAACTTCTCCCGCGCATCCTCGGCGACCCGCTTGAGCCGTTCGTTCTCCTGCAGCAGCTTGTCGTAGGCCGCCTGCAGCTCCTGGTATGTCATCAACCCGCGCTTCCCTGTAGTGGATGGCGCTTATAGTCGATGCTGATTTTCCATCTGTAAAGAGGCACGAGGAGTCAGTGTGAGAGCCCGCCAGATCTGGCTGATTTTCTCTCTTTCTCCCTGGTGGCTGTGTGCTTGAACAAGGCAGGATATGATGGTCATAGTGAACACACCTGCCTAGCTGCACCACCAGAGGGGAAACCGAACCGGCATGAAACGCATCATGACCCTGATCCTGCTGACGGGATTGTGCACGCCCCTCGCCTGGGCGGCCCGGGCGCCGCTGACCGAACCCCAGCTCTCCCGCGAGCTGCAGCTGCTGGAAGAGGGCTTCCAGCCCGACCGCATATTCCGGCTACGCATTGCCGCGCTGGTGGCGAGCAAGGATGAGTATCCCCTCGACGTGCAGGGGCGCATCGTGCGCCTGCAGTGCTGGGCCATGCCCGCCGAGTGGGACAGCGAGTATCGCGCCGTGGTGGCCTTTGCCGATCAGCAGCTGGCCATCGCCCGGGCCCGCAAGGACAGGATCACCGAGACCGGCCTGCTCACCTGTCGCGGCTTTCACCAGCAGCTGCTCGGCAACATGGACCAGGCCAAGGCCGACTATCAGCAGGCGCTGGTGCTGGCCCGCCGGCTCAGCGATCGGCTGCAGGAGGCCGACATCCTCAGCTTTCGCGGCGACATGTACGCCTATCAGGGGGAGCTGGCGGAGGGGCTGATGGAGCTTATCGAGGCGCACAAGCGCTTCGAGTCGCTGGGGCAGGATGGCAAGGCGCGGGAGGTGCTGGCCCAGATTGCCAACGCCTACCGGCGGATGGGGCTCTACGAGCGGGCCGATGGCTACTTCAAGGAGCTGGAGCACGACTACGGCACCCTGGGGGATCAGGAGCGGCTGGTGGACATCCGCTCCCAGCAGGGGCTGCTCTATGCCGAGATGGGGGAGTATGAGCGGGCCCTGCCGCTGATGATCCAGGCCGAGCAGCTCTACCGCTCCCAGCAGAAGGAGGGGCAGTTGGCCTGGATCCAGATCGAGATCGCCACCATCCTGCTCAATCAGAACAAGGTGGCCGAGGCGGTGGGCAAGTTGCAGCAGGCGGATGCCATCCTGCGTGGTGGCGAGAGTTCCGACAGCGTGACCCTGGGCCACTGGCAACTGGTGATGGGCATGGCGGAGGCGGCGCAGAGCAACCCGACCAAGGCGCTCAACTACCTGGCGCAGGCCGAGCCCATCTTCGTCAAGGAGAAGAACCAGCGTCAAGGAGAAGAACCAGCGCTTCCTGGCGCGGGTCTACGAGGTACGGGCCCGGATCCTGGAGCAGCAGGGCCAGATCAACGGGGCGCTGGCCAGCCTCAAAAAGTACGTCGAGACCAAGCACTCTCTGGAGCGGGTGCTCAGGGAGCAGCGCTCGTTGCAGATGCGCTTTGAGTTCGATCTGGCCCGCAAGGAACTGGAGAACCAGGCCCTCAAGACCAAGCAGCTGCTGCAGGAGGCCAAGCTCAAGCAGCTGCAGGAGCGGCGCCACTGGCAATATGCAGTGGTCATTCTGTTGCTGCTGGTGATGGGCATGCTGGCGCTGCATCAGTTCAATCGCTCCCGCAAGATGCGCCGGCTTGCCATGACCGACGACCTGACCGGGCTGCACAACCGCCGCCAGATCCAGGCCAAGGGGCAGGCCTGGTTCAAGCAGGCGCGAGAGCATGGCAAGACCTTGTCGGTGCTGCAGCTGGACATCGATCACTTCAAGCAGGTCAACGATACCCTGGGCCACCACATGGGGGACAAGGTGCTGGCCGAGGTGGCCAGCTGTGTCGCCGCCCAGCTGCGCTCCCTCGATCGGGTGGGGCGCAACGGTGGCGAGGAGTTTCTGGTGCTGCTGCCCGACACCTGCCTCGACGAAGCGGTCGAGGTGGCGGAGCGGATCCGCCATCGGGTCGCCCAGCTGCGCATCGACGGGATGCCGGAGGGGCAGCCGGTGCACGTCAGCATCGGCTGTGCCCAGTACAGCCCTCTCGATGAGAGCTTCGGCGATCTGGTGCAGCGGGCCGACGAGGCCATGTACCGGGCCAAGCAGGCGGGCCGCAATCAGGTGATGCGGGCCGAGTAGGGGGCGCAGGCCCCTTGCTCGACTGCAAAGCCGGGCTGGGTATTTTTCACTCGCGCGGGTATAATGTCGCGCAATTTTGCTTTGGCTCAGGTGAGAAGACCCATGTAACGCAACCCTCTTCCTCTCTCCACCGGTTGGTCTGATGCCAGCTTGGTGTGGCTCGTTGCGTATCCATGCCGGACCGTGAGTCAATGCGGCACTCCGGAATTATCCCACGGTGGCTTAAGGCTGCCGCCCAATAGAAGAACGTTGAATTATGTCAGCTGAATTTCTGAGTGAAGTCTCCAAGAGACGCACTTTTGCGATCATCTCGCACCCGGATGCGGGTAAAACCACCATCACCGAAAAAGTCCTGCTGTTCGGACAGGCCATTCAGCGCGCCGGTACCGTCAAGGGCCGTGGCTCAGGCCAGCACGCCAAATCCGACTGGATGGAGATGGAGAAGCAGCGTGGTATCTCCATCACTACCTCGGTGATGCAGTTCCCCTATGCCGATTGTCTGGTCAACCTGCTCGATACCCCGGGTCACGAGGACTTCTCCGAAGATACCTACCGTACCCTGACGGCGGTCGACTGCTGCCTGATGGTCATCGACGCTGCCAAGGGTGTTGAAGACCGGACCCGCAAGCTGATGGAAGTGACCCGGCTGCGCGACACCCCCATCCTCACCTTCATGAACAAGCTGGACCGCGAAGTGCGCGATCCGATGGAGGTCATGGACGAGGTGGAGCGCGAGCTCAACATCATGTGCGCCCCCATCACCTGGCCCATCGGCTGCGGCAAATCCTTCAAGGGGGTCTACCACCTCTACAAGGACGAGACCTATCTCTATCAGAGCGGTCAGGGCCACACCATCCAGGAGAAGCGGGTAGTCAAGGGGTTGAACAACCCCGAGCTGGATGCCGCCATCGGCGAAGATCTGGCTGCCCAGCTGCGTGGCGAGCTGGAGCTGGTGCAGGGTGCCTCCCCCGAGTTCGATCACGATGCCTTCATCGCCGGCGAGATGACCCCGGTCTTCTTCGGTACTGCACTGGGTAACTTCGGTGTCGACCACATGCTGGACGGCCTGACCGACTGGGCACCGTCGCCCATGCCGCGCAAGGCCGAGAGCCGTGAAGTGGCCGCCACTGAGGAGAAGTTCTCCGGCTTCGTGTTCAAGATCCAGGCGAACATGGATCCGAAACACCGCGACCGTATCGCCTTTATGCGCATCGTGTCAGGTACCTACTCCAAGGGCATGAAGATGCGCCACGTGCGCATCGGCAAGGATGTGAACATCTCCGACGCCGTGACCTTCATGGCCGGTGACCGTGAGCAGGCGGAAGACGCCTTCGCCGGCGACATCATCGGTCTGCACAACCACGGCACCATCCAGATTGGTGACACCTTCACCCAGGGTGAAGATCTCAAGTTCACTGGCATCCCGAACTTCGCGCCGGAACTGTTCCGCCGCATCCGCTTGCGCGACCCGCTCAAGCAGAAGCAGCTGCTCAAGGGGCTGGTGCAGCTCTCCGAAGAGGGCGCGGTGCAGGTGTTCCGTCCGCTGATCAGCAACGACCTCATCGTGGGTGCGGTCGGTGTGCTGCAGTTCGACGTGGTGGTGTCGCGCCTGAAGAGCGAATACAACGTCGAGGCGCTGTACGAGGCGGTCAACGTCTCCACCGCCCGCTGGGTGGAAGGGACCGACGTCAAGAAGTTCGAGGAGTTCAAGCGCAAGAACGAGGTCAACCTGGCCCTCGATGGCGGTGACAACCTCACCTACATCGCGCCGACCATGGTCAACCTGCGCCTGGCCCAGGAGCGTCACCCTGACGTCCAGTTCCGCCAGACCCGCGAGCACTGATAAGGGCTTGCCCGCTAGGCAGACAAGATAAAAAAGACCCCGCCCAGGCGGTAATGCCAGTCAGTTAAGCCTGACTGGCATTGTTTTTACTAGGTTTTCTCGTCGCATACTTCTGTGGTTTGGCTTTGATGCACCTTGGGTAACTTCGTTCTCGGCGGGCGGGTAACTTGAACTGCTCTGCCTGTTTGTCCAACTCAGCGACACGCCCTGGAACCATGCCCGGTGACACAAACGGCAGGCAACTGAGTTCATGCAGCAGATACACCGATGCCATGTGAAAGCTCAACTGGCTGGCCGTATAGCCCTTTAAGCTCGCCGCCATCCTAACCATCTGATATCTCAGTAGGTTATAGGCCAATACCAAGCCCCATAGCTCCTGCCTTACTCCATCGGGTTTCTTGCTGCGCAGCGTCAGCCGGTGCTGTTGCAGGCTATGTTTCATCTCCCGATAGCCCAGCTCGATTTCCCAGCGATTCTGGTATAGCTCCATCAACTCGCTGGCCGGGAAGCGCAGCGGGTCGGTGAGCGAGGTCAGCACCTGCCGCTCCTTGCCGTTTACCGTCCGGGTCAGCAGCCGGGCTTCGAACTGCTCCGGCAACTCGCTCCACTTCTTCTTGGCCTGCGGACTGGCTCTGAGGCGTACCAGCACATCCTGCCGCCCCAGCTTGCGGATGACCTCGTATTGAGCCCCCTTTTTCAGCGGAATAAGCCAGTGACGCGCTACGCCCTGGCGTTGCCAGGCATGGAGTAACCCCAGTGAGTAGAAGCCCTTATCGAACAGGGTCAGGCTATTATCGGGTGTTTTTTCAATCAGTTGCTCTGCCAACACCATCTCGTTTACCGCACAGGAGTCCATCACTGTCTGGGTCAGCAGATGACTGGTCAGCTCCATCTGACACAACATGCGGACCTGGGGATATTGCGTCTCCCCCTGGACGGTTTTCGACTTGGCAAAGGCGCCGGCATTGTCCGGAGTATCGGGCGTGCGCCAGACCACCCCGTCCACGGCCAGCAGCTGCAAGCCGGCCCAGGTGGGGTGCTGACACTGCTGATGCCAGAGTGTGGCGGTCTGCTGGAACACCTGTCGAACGGCTTGGTCAGCCAGTTTTTGGCGCGCCTGGATGAAGGCGCTGGGGACGACAAACGGCCGGTCGCCGGGTAACAGGATATCGAGCTGGTTGGCCAGCTGGGCCATAGGGACATGACGAAACAAGGACATCCCGATAATGGCCCATAGCACCCGCTCCATGGGCATGCGCCGTCGGCGCAAGGAGACGGAGCCCGTCTCGGCCAAGCAAGCCTGCACCAGTTCAGGTGACAGCAGGTCAGACAGGGACTCAAACTTTCCGGGAGGACAGGCGTGAATGAAGTCGAGAGCTTGGTCGATACGCATAAAAAAATCCGAAACCCAACAAGGAGTTTCGGATTCTTACACAGCCTGAGGATCGGTCAATGGATCCTTAACTGATCGGCATTACCGCCCAGGCGGGGTCTTTTTTTGCATGGCGATCAAGGCGCAGATGGGGGCTGAGCTGCCGTCATCCGTCGACAAGGGGGGGCGATGCCCCCTATAGAAGGAGGCTGTTACATGATTCAGGGAGTGATGCATGTCGGTCGAACTGCCCGTCGAGGCACAATTTAACGCTTACAACGCCCACGATCTCGAGGCCTTCCTGGCCTGCTTCTGCGAGGCGTTCAAGGGATACCGGATGCCGACGGAGAGCCCGAGCACTGTGGGCAAGGGGGCGCTCCGGACCTTCTATGCCGAGCATCGCTTCAACAACCCTGCCCTGCGGGCAGAGCTGCTGTCGAGAACCGTCATCGGCAACAAGGTGTTTGATCACGAGTTGATCTATGGCCTCTCCCCCGAGCCGCTGGAGAGCATGGCGGTCTTCGAAGTAGAGGCGGGCCTTATCAAGACGGCCTGGTTCTACTTCCCTACCTGACAAGCGCCCAGCGTTCCTGTCTGCCTTGGCCTGACTGCAAGCCCCGTCCGCTAACACCGGCTGGCGTCAGGCCTCGCCCTCCATGCCGCTGGCGAGGTTCGCCAGCCAGCGTTTGACGAGTAGCAACTCCTCCTCGGCCAGCGGGGCGGCCAGCTCCTGCTCCAGCCTGGCGACCCTGACCTTGGCCTCGGCCAGTAGCGTGGCGCCCGCCAGGCTCAGGCTGAGTTGCTGGATGCGGCCATGCTGGAGGTGAGGGGTGCGAGCCAGCAGGCCGCTGCGCTCCAGGCTGGTCACCATGGGGCTCACCGTCTGGGGGGTGAGCAGGGTGAGGCGGGCGAGCTCGGCGTTGGAGCTGCCGGGATAGGCATCCAGCATGGTGAGCAGGGCAAACTGGGGCGCCGTGATGGGCAGGTCCGCCAGCGCCCGCTCCATGCGCAGGCGCTGGGCGGCCGCGGCCTGGCGCAGCAGATAGCCGAGGTGGCCCGCTTCGCCGCGCTTGCCCTCACCGGGGGCGGGCAGGGGGATGGGCAGCTCTGTACTCAAGGGGGGCTTGTTTATCATGTCAGGGTGCTGATATGTTGCTCGTGCCCTGATATTAAATCATGCCCAAGGAGAACACCAGAATGAGCACCCGCATCGATTACCCCGACTTTCGCCAGCTGCTGCCGGCGGCTCACGACGCCCTGATCGCCGCCGGCAAGGCGGTGGACGAGGCTGGCCTCGACAAGAGCCTGAGCGAGCTGGTGAAGCTGCGCGCCTCCCAGCTTAACGGTTGCAGCTTCTGCCTGCAGTATCACCTGAACATTGCCCGTCGCAGCGGGGTGGGGCAGGCCAAGCTGGATCAGCTGGCGGCCTGGCGCGATGCCACCGTGTTCAGCGCCCCGGAGCGGGCGGCCCTGGCCTGGACCGAGAGCCTGACCCGGCTGCCGCCGGATGGCGTGTCCGACGCACTCTATGGCGAGCTGCGCGAGCACTTCAGCGAGGCCCAGATAGTACAGCTGTCGGTGACGGTGGCCACCATCAACAGCTGGAACCGGCTCGGGGTGGCGCTGCGTTTCGTACCGCCCGCCGCCCAGCTCTGAGCGACAGGCAAACAAAAGGGCGGCATCGCTGCCGCCCTTTTATCCTGAGCTGATCACTCAGGCTGGTCGCTGGTCATCGCCGGCGCCAAGCGTCAGCACCATGCAGATCTCGCAGGCATCGTGGCCGGTGCAGCCAAGCGGGCCCGGCAGGTGTTCGAAGCCCAGAGATTCGTAGAGCGCGGTGGCCTCGCGCAGCACGGCGGTGGTCTCCAGGTAGCAGCGCTGATAACCGAGCGCGCGCGCCTCGTCCAGCGCCTGCAGCACCAGCCGGCGTCCCAGCCCCAGCCCGCGCAGGGAGGGCATGAAGTACATCTTCTGCAGCTCGCAGACTTGCCCCTCTTCCCCCGCCAGCGGCGCTATGCCACCCCCGCCGAGAATGGTGCCGTCCGGCCCCTCGATCACCCAGTAGCGGCTCTGCGCGCCCTGATAGGTCTCATGCAGCCGATCCAGATTGGGGTCGGCCACCCCGTAGCCCTTGTCAGCGGTGAGCCCGTATTCGGCGGAGACGGCACGGATCACGGCGGCGATATGGGGGTTGTCGGCGGCTGTGATGGGACGGATGCGGTAACCCTGCTGGCGACGGGCGCGAGAGAGGGCGCTGCGATAGAGGCGCAGGCCGGTCCACAGCTGTTCGCGCTCGGCGAGGGTGAGCTGGGCCAGGGTCTCTTCCATGGCGCTGTCCATCTCCTGATGCAGATCCAGCAGCTGGGCCTGGCCGGCGATGGTGAGGCGCGCCTCCTTGCTGCGGCCATCGGACGGATGGGGGTGCCAGCTGATGAGCTCGCGCTCGGCCAGGCGGGCCAGCGGGCGGCTGGCGTTGGACTTGTCGATGCGCAGCCGTTCGGCCAGTTGCTGGTTGGTGGCGGGGCCGCTCTCCAGCTCGATCAGCAGATGGGCTTCGAGCGGGCTGAGCGCCAGTTCGCCGCACTGCTGGGAGAGCATGCCGAGTTCGCGTACCAGATCGCGCGACAGGGCGCGCAGGGGGCGGGGATCCATATCAGGGCTTCCTATTTGGTTGTCATCAACAACCAATATAGCCAACTAGTTGTTACTAGCAACTTTTTATTGTGCCAGCGAGAGATCGTGAAACCGGCGGGCATAACGAGCGGGCACAAAAAAGGGCCCGGGAGGGGGCCCAAACATTGGAAACCCGCGCGAGGGCGCGGATCCCATCCTTGGTCAGGCAAGGTGCCGGTGAGCGTTAGACCAGCTCGGCCAGCATGGTGTCGGCATAGGGAACCAGGGCGTCGCCCTGTTTCACTTTGGCGAGGTAGTCCGGGTTGGCGATGAGCGGGCGACCGATGGCGACGAGGTCGAAGCGGTCGGCCTTGATGGCCTCGGCGGCGGTCTCGGCGCTGTAGTTGCCCACCCCCACCAGATGGCCGTCGTAGCGGGCGCGCAGGTAATCGGAGGCGCGGCCGTCCAGGTAGTCGAAGGTGAGGCTGTCATCGAAGATGCCCAGATGCACATAGGCCAGGTTGCGCTGATTCAGCTCGGCCAGCAGGTGGTCGAACACGGCGCGATCCCGCGCATCCCCTTCAAGGTGCACGTAGGCACCGGGGGAGAGGCGCAGGCCCACCCGATCCGCACCGATGCGGGCATTGATGGCATCCACCACCTCCAGCGCGAAGCGGCTCATGTTCTCCGGGCTGCCGCCGTAGTTGTCGGTGCGCAGGTTGCTGGCGTGGTGCAGGAACTGATCGATGAGGTAGCCGTTGGCACCGTGGATCTCCACCCCGTCAAAGCCTGCCTCGATGGCATTGGCGGCGGCCTGGGCGTAATCCTCGACCAGCTGGGCGATTTCGCTCTCGGTCAGGGCGCGCGGCACTTGATAGACCAGCTCGCGCATGCGGGGCACAGTGCCCTCGTGGGCGACGGCGGAGGGGGCCAGCACTTCGGCGTGGTGGAAGAAGGGGTGGGAGAGACGACCCACGTGCCACAGCTGGGCGAAGATCTTGCCGCCGTTGGCATGCACGGCGCCGGTCACTTTCTTCCAGCCGGCGATCTGCTCGGCGCTGTAGATCCCTGGGGTATTGGGGTAGCCCTGACCGTCCGGCCGGATGATGGTGGCTTCGGAGATGATGAGGCCGATGTCGGCGCGGCGCGCGTAATAGGCGGCCATCTGCTCGGTGGGCACCAGGCCCGGGCCTGCCATGCAGCGGGTGAGGGGAGCCATCATGAAACGGTTGGCGAGGGTGAGGGTGTCGTTGAGGCGATAGGGCTGAAACAGGGTATTCATGATCGTCTGTCCTGAGGGAGTGATTCTTGAACGTGCATTCAAGACGTTTTTTGTTTTGTGTGCAAGTCTTTTTTGAACGAGCATTCAACATGGGTTGGTGTTGCCGGCCCGCTGGGGTAAACTTGCCGCCCTCTTATTTCCCCTCGCCGGCCCCTGGCCGGTGAATCCGCTTTTTCAACGGAGAAACCATGCGCAGCGCCGAGTTCAACCGGGACGACGTCTTGCGAAATGCCATGGAGGCATTTCGGGCCAAGGGTTACGCCAAGACCACCATGCAGGAGCTGGTGGCGGCGACCGGGTTGCATCCGGGCAGCCTCTACGCGGCGTTTGGCAACAAGCGCGGCCTGCTGCTGGCGGCAGTCGATCACTATGTGCAGGAGAAGAGCGCCCTGCGGCGCAGCTTCTTCGCCGCCGCGAGCCCGCTGGCGGGGGTGCAGGCCTACCTCGAGCAGGTGGTGAACGACGCTCTCTGTGGCACCTGTCTGGTGACCCGCACCCTGATGGAGCTGGCGGAGCAGGACGAAGAGCTGCACCTGAAGCTCAAGGCCATCTATGGCGAGCTGGATGCCGATCTGGCGGCGGTGCTGAGCCTGGCCCTCGAGCGCGGCGAGCTGGCGGCCGGGCGCGACATCCCGACCCTGACCGCCTTCCTGCTCATCAACATCCAGGGTCTGGTCACCTTTGCCCAGTGCCGCCCCGATCCTGCCCTACTGGGGGGCGTGGTCACCCAGCTGATGATGGCCCTGCGGGCGTAATGCGCCGCCCAGAAACAACCATGGCTCCCGCGGGAGCCATGGTTGTTTCTGGGGAGGTCACACGCCGGCAAGTTGTTTGCTCCCTTCTCCCCTTGCGGGAGAAGGGTTGGGGATGAGGGGGAGGTCACGGCTCAGCGCAATGAGAGCCAAATATGGGCCAGTACGACATCCATCCGACTCAACACATCGTTATTCCACACCCTGATCACCCGAAAGCCCTGCTGATTGAGGTAGGCCGTTCTTGCGCCATCATATTGCCGCCCTGCCGGTTCGTTGTGCTGTGACCCGTCTACCTCGATGATCAGCCTCTGCTCAAGAGAGATGAAATCGACAATGTAGGGCCCGATGGGCATCTGGCGACGGAATTTCACCCCTGCCAGACGGCGGTTGCGTAATTGCTGCCACAGCTTCTGTTCGGCAAGGGTGGCTTCTCGCCTCATGCGTTTGGCAAACGGATGGGTCTGCATGGTGCCTATCCAGAGCTATTCGACCCTATTAGATATAGCCATTCCCTCGTCTGGTGACTGAGTTGGTTGCTTCCCCTCACCCTGGCCCTCTCCCAGAGGGAGAGGGGACAGATCGAGTGACAGTTGTCATTTTGTTGGTCATCTCGGGGCCATCGTGGCGTGGTGTGACAATGAACTGATGAACTGATGAACTGATGAACTGATGAACTGATGAACTGATGAACTGATGAACTGATGAACTGATGAACTGATGAGTCGATAGACCGAGTGCTGGTGGGATGTATTTCGCCTCGGCAGACAGGTTGTCAGCCATGCTGCCAGTGGCGCAGGATCAGCTGCCTTCTCCCCTTGTGGGAGAAGGGTTGGGGATGAGGGGGCACACGTTGCCGGGTTACTCCGGATTCACCAACTCTTTCATCAGCGCCTTTAACCAGATCAACGCCGGTTGCTGCGCATGGTGCTTTGGTATACCAGACGCAGCCGTTATTCAGGATTCACCAGCTCTTTCATCAGATTCTTGAGTCATACCAGGGCCGGTTGCTGCGCATGCACCGGGTGCCAGACGCAGTTGAGGTGATAATCCGGCACATCTTCGGGCAGCGGTAGGCTTTTCAGCGGCCAGTGGCTGGCGAGCAGTTCGGCCACCATGCTGGGCAGCACCAGCAGGTGATCGCTCTGGCTGACGATGGCGGCGGCGGACATATAGCTCTGGCTGTTGACCGAGATGGTGCGGCTAAAGCCCAGCGTCTTCAGATAGCGATCCAGGCTCGCCTCCGAGGTGCCAAGGGGCGAGTGGAACACGTGGGGCATCTCGATCAGTTGCGCCAAGCTGATACGCTCGGCCGGCAGCGCCTGGTCATCCCCACTCTCTGCGAGCGCCGGGGCGGCCATCGGCAGATCGGCGCGCACCAGCCCGGCCAGCGGCTCGGTGAGCCAGGTCTCCTTGCCGAGATACCCAGGCACCTGCATGTATTCGTCAAAGCCGAGCACCAGATCTATCTCGCCGCTCGCCAGCTCGGCTTCGGGCAGGGTGTCGCGCAGGATGCGGATCTCGATGGTGACTGCGGGCGCCAGTCGTTTGAGGCGCTGGATAAGCGGCGGGATCAGCACGCACTCCACGTAATCCGTGGTGCAGAGCACGAAGCGGCGCTTCGACTGGCTCGGCTCGAACACCTCCTCGTCGCTGAGCTGCTGCTCCAGCAGCCGCAGCGCCTGCTGCACGCCCAGGTGCAGCCGCTGGGCGCGCGGGGTCGGTAGCATTCCCTGCGGGGTGCGTACCAAGAGCGGATCGCCAAAGAAGGTGCGCAGGCGATTGAGCGCATGGCTCATGGCGGGCTGGCTGATAAAGAGGGTTTCGGCGGCGCGGGTGACGCTGCCCTGGGTCATCAGGGCGTCAAAGGCGAGCAGCAGGTTGAGGTCGAGCTGGTGCAGTTTCATCAAGATTATTTGCCTGGCTTATGGGACAATCCATCCTATTCATTTGATGGATGTGAGCGCAACTTCTTACACTGCGACCACTGTTATTTTTCCAGGATCCCCGCGCCGCGTTTTCACGCCTGCGGGGTCTCAATCCATGCAAGGAGCCTTGCGATGAGCATCAAGACCATGAACACCACGCCGGCCGCTGACGGCTTCACCATGCCCGCCGAGTGGGCACACCAGCAGGCCGTCTGGATGATCTGGCCGTTTCGCCCGGACAACTGGCGTGAGGCCGGTCGCTTCGCGCAAGTCACCTTCGCCAAGGTGGCGGATGCCATCGGGCAAGCCACCCCGGTCTTTATGGGGGTGCCGGCCCAGTTTATGGAGCAGGCTCGCGCCATCATGCCCAACCATGTCACCCTGGTCGAGATGAACAGCGATGACTGCTGGGCCCGCGACAGCGGCCCCACCATCGTCACCAACGCAGCCGGCGAGTGCCGTGGGGTGGATTGGGGCTTCAACGCCTGGGGCGGCCACAAAGGCGGTCTCTACTACCCGTGGGATCAAGACGAGCAAGTGGCAGCCCAGATGCTGGCACAGCACGGTATGGCCCGTTACGATGCGCCGCTCATTCTGGAAGGGGGCTCCATCCACGTCGACGGCGAAGGCACCTGCCTGACCACCGCTGAGTGCCTGCTCAACGAGAACCGCAACCCGCACCTGAGCAAAGAGCAGATCGAAGCTCACTTGCGCGACTATCTGGGTGTGCAGAGCTTTATCTGGCTGGACGAAGGCGTCTACATGGACGAGACCGACGGCCACATCGACAACATGTGCTGCTTCGTGCGTCCGGGTGAAGTGGCCCTGCACTGGACCGACGACCAGAACGATCCCCAGTACGCCCGCTCCGTGGCCGCCCTCAAGGTGCTGGAAGCAGCGGTTGACGCCAAGGGTCGCAAGCTGAAAGTGTGGAAGCTGCCCCAGCCGGGCCCGCTCTACTGCACCCAGGAAGAGTCTGCCGGTGTCGAGAGCGGTACCGGTGTGCCGCGCGAGGCAGAAGGCCGTCTGGCCGGCTCCTACGTGAACTTTCTCATCACCAACGATCGCATCGTCTACCCGCTGCTGGATGCCGCCACCGACGGCGAAGCCCAGCGCATTCTGGAAGAGATCTTCCCGGAGCATAAGGTCGTCGGCGTGCCGGCCCGCGAGATCCTGCTGGGCGGTGGCAATATCCACTGCATTACCCAGCAGATCCCCTCCGGCAAATAAGAACCGAATGACGATCCTGCTGCGAGACCGTGATCAAGGCTCATGTGCTGCTCGGAAGCCTCACGTATGTTTATACGCTCCGGTTCCTGCGCTGCTCTTCACCTTGCTGACAGCCTCTCGCGACGGGTCGTAAACCGGTTCTAGTTAGTATTCAAAACCCCACGCCGTGGGGTTTTCTCTCTTGATGGTGTGATGGTCGCAGGCGCTGGTGCGGCGATCATCATGATAAACAGTCACCCTTTTATAGGAGATCCTAAATGATCGAAGTGACCGAGGTTTCCATTGCCGAGCTGCGCGGTGCGCTCGAAGCAGGCCGCACCACGGCGGTCGAACTGGTCAAGGCCTATCTGGCCCGGATCGAGGCTTACAACGGCCCCGAAACCGACACCAAGCTCAATGCTTTGGTAGTGCCCAATCCCGATGCGCTGAAAGAGGCGCAAGCGTCTGATGAGCGCCGTGCCCGTGGCGAAACTCTGGGCCCGCTCGACGGCATCCCCTACACCGCCAAAGACAGCTATCTGGTCAAGGGGCTGACCGCCGCCTCCGGCAGCCCGGCCTTCAAGGATCTGGTGGCCCAGCGCGATGCCTTTACCGTTGAGCGGCTGCGCGCCGCTGGTGCCATCTGCCTTGGCAAAACCAATATGCCGCCGATGGCCAATGGCGGCATGCAGCGCGGCGTCTATGGCCGTGCCGAGAGCCCCTACAACGCCGACTACCTGACCGCGCCGTTTGCCTCCGGCTCCTCCAACGGGGCCGGCACCGCCACCGCCGCCAGCTTCTCTGCCTTTGGTCTGGCGGAAGAGACCTGGTCGAGCGGCCGTGGCCCAGCTTCCAACAACGGCCTGTGTGCCTACACCCCGTCCCGTGGCGTGATTTCGGTGCGCGGCAACTGGCCGCTGACCCCGACCATGGATGTGGTGGTGCCCTACGCCCGCACCATGGCCGATCTGCTGGAAGTGCTCGACGTGGTGGTGGCCGATGATAGCGATCCCCGTGGCGATCTGTGGCGCTTGCAGCCCTGGGTCAAGATCCCCAAGGCGTCCGAGGTGCGTCCGGCTTCCTATCTGGAGCTGGCCGCCAAGGCCGATGCCCTCAAGGGCAAGCGGCTCGGCGTGCCGCGCATGTTTATCAACAAGGATGAACTGGCTGGCACCAGCGAAAACCCCGGCATCGGCGGCCCGACTGGTCAGCGCATCCATACCCGCGACTCCGTGATTGCGCTGTGGGAGCTGGCCCGTCAGGCGCTGGAAGCCGCTGGCGCGGAAGTCATCGAAGTGGACTTCCCGCTGGTCTCCAACTGCGAAGGGGACCGACCCGGCGCGCCGACCGTGTTCAATCGCGGTATCGTGAGCCCGGAGTTTCTCAACGACGAGCTGTGGGAGCTTTCCGGCTGGGCGTTTGACGACTTCCTGCGCGCCAACGGCGATCCCAAGCTTAAGCAATTGGCCGATGTGGATGGGCCGAAGATCTTCCCCCACGATCCGGGCACCCTGCCGAACCGCGAGGGCGATCTGGCGGCGGGCATGGACGAGTACGTCAATATGGCCAAGCGTGGCCTGAAATCGTGGGACGAGATTGCCTCGGTGCCGGACGGCCTGCGCGGTCTGGAAAAGACCCGCAAGCTGGATCTGGAAGACTGGATGGACGGGCTCAAGCTCGACGCCGTGCTGTTCCCCACCGTTGCCGACGTCGCCCCGGCTGACGCGGACGTGAATCCGGCCTCCGCCGATATCGCCTGGAGCAACGGCATCTGGGTCGCCAACGGCAACCTCGCCATTCGCCATCTCGGTGTGCCGACCGTCACCGTCCCCATGGGGGTGATGGCCGATATCGGTATGCCGGTGGGCCTGACCTTTGCCGGTCGCGCCTATGACGACAACAAGCTGCTGCGCTTCGCCTCGGCCTTCGAGTCCACCGGCAGCAAGCGCAGAGTGCCGCCACGGACGCCGCCGTTGGCTTGATTGATTGTTGTTAGGTCAGGCACAAAGAGAGAAGGAGGCATCATGTCTCCCTCTTTTTTCGTCCAGTTTTATGGCCCCTGCCATCACACCCGGATGTTCTGGCCCGCCCCCATCTCGCTCTCTGTCACATGTGGGGTCTGCCCCTCTTGGGACAAGCTGGCCTCCCACTCGTGGGCCTTCTCCAGCAGCTCGGCGAGGCTCTCCCTGATCTGTTGTGGGTGATAGTTTCCCAGCGCGATCTGGGAGAAAAACGATACCCGCTCGGTGCCGGGATAGATGCCGACCCCGTAGCCATGGCGCAAGGGGGCGAGAGCATGCTCGCCAAAACGTAGGAACAACTCGCGGGATAGACGTTCTGGGAGATCGCTCGCCGTGGTCACCGAGAGCACCAGCGCCATCTCGTTGGGTTGAGCCACGATATTGACCACAAAGGGGGCGGTCGCCTCCTCTATTGCTCGCTGGATCTCGAATGTGCAGACGCCGTTTTCATCGAAGGCCAGCGGTTCGACCGACAGCTCGGCCACGATTTTCTGATAGATATCCAACACAACACTCCAGTCCGGTTGCCCGGCCGTCTTCGAAGGGGCAGGGCAAGATCACAAAGAAATGGCCCCGCCACCGAGCGGGCAGGGCCGTCATCCATATTCACGGCAAGGGTTACACCTTGATATTGAGTGCTCGGCCCTCTTCCAGTTCGAACACTCGGACATCGCTCACCGGGTTGTCGTTAAAACGCACGCTTTTCTTCATCTTGGCGGGGGCGTTCTCCCCGTCCGATGGGCCAGTGTTTTCATCGATCGCCGGTGAGGTCGTGTTGGCGCGGGTGTTTGCCGCGGTCAGGGCATCCAGCTCGGCGCTGGCTCTTTGCTCAAACAGCTGGCCGAAGCTGCGATTGAACTCGATATTGACCTTGGTGTTGAACACCTCCGACTCCTGGCTCTGCACCTTCAATGCTTCTTGCAATGCCTTGGGATCGTTACTCAGCGAGGTGAACAGCGTATTGGTCTGCTCGATGGCACGGGAACTCAGCAGGCCGAAGATGGCGTCTCTCCCGTTGATAAAGCTGGAGAAGTGCTCCATGGCAAATGCCCGGGAGGAATCGCTCATGGCTTCAAGACCCAGTCGATTCTTGTTGGAGTCGGTAACATCCGCCAGGGTCGCGGTCTTGGGATCGCTGCCCGGCTTCAGATATTGGGCATCGTTTTTGAACTCGCTGATGGGCTGGTTAAAGGCTTGCTGTACAATCTTCTTGATTTGGCCAAGTTCAGTCAGCTGCCGCTGCACCTCGGACTGAATTTGAGTGGCCCGGGTGGTGAGCGCACTCTCCCCCTTGGTGGCGGCTCGGCTAAAGAAATCGACCACCGCATTTTTGATGCGACCCAGCGTGCTTAAATGGGCCAGGTCTCGTTGTACGGAGACATCCCCACTCTTGCCTATGTGAATGGTGTACTCCTTGCCTTCACCCAGATGAAGGGCAAGCTTCTGATTGCTGTCGGGGTTGATGTTGGCGAGCTGCAGGCTGTCGATAGCCTTCAACATCCCCGGGGTAGCTCCATGAATAGCCATGACCTTGGTTCCTTATCTCACAACAAGCGATACATCTGGCCTGCATCATACCCGTCAGTGAAAACGCCGTTTATTAGCCATGGTTGCACTATTTTAGTTTGGGGTTGGCCTGTGCTGGCTGTGTGAGAGGAGAACCGGTTGCAGTGTTACCTCGGCGATGAGTCCATCGGCAGCAAGCGTATGGTGCTACCACGGACACCGCCGTTGGTTTGATTGGTGTTGTGAGTTAAATATTTCGGGTTAGTCCGGGGATAACTAACATACCCACCCGTTATATGACGGGTGGTTTTTTATTTGTCATTTGCAATTTTAGAGTCAATGAAAGATAGTGTCTCATTAATGGAAAATAACATGCAATCCATTACTATTTCATTTATCTTTATATTGTATTCTGTTCTTGTTTTATAAATAATATCATTTTCCATTGCTTTTTCTAAGTGTACATTACTAGCTGTTTTATATAATTTCTTTTGTTCTGTAATGTATTGGTTGTAACTCTCTTTTAATTCTGTGGCGTTAGGTTTTTTGCAGTAATATTTTGATGGGTATTCCACTATATGTGAAAGTAAGGTTTTGTAATAGGCTTCAGGTATTCTGTGAGCGTCGCTATTTCTTTTCGATGAGTCTGTTATCATAGTGCTGATGATCTTTGAAGGAGAAATCCAGTTTTTCAGTAATTGAGTTATGAATTCATTGTCGCTCTCAGTTTTTAATTCTGCTTTCTGTTGTATAGATAAGTTGTATATAGCAAGTAAATAGCTTGTGTTAAGCTCTGATTTAATTATTTCCCAGCGTGCTATATTGAGTTTTTTTAATTCAATGCTCAAACTTTTTTCTGCTATCGAAGCTTTGTTTTGAGCGTTAATGGCATCTGATTTTGCTTGTTCTATCTGTGAATGAAGTTTACTTAATTCATTGGATTTGCTTCGTAGTTCATCTTCTAAAAACATCTTTTTTTCACTAAGTTGAGTTGCTGTTTCCTGGTATTTTGATATGTCAGTTTTTAACTGACGCTTTTCTAGTTTTAGTCGAGAAGCTTCTTCCTGCAAAATTTGATTTTGGAATGCAGGTTTAACAGTGAAGATGTATCCAAGTACACCAAGGATTAATAATGCAACTTGTGTTAAGTGTGCCATGCGTTGAAGACATGTATCAATACGCGATTCTTTGATACTAACGTCATTTTTATTATTCAATTTTCTTATAACAATTTTTGGGGAGTGTTCTCTAGGTATTTTTATGGGGCGTTTTAAACTCATGTTATGGCCAATGAAAAATTAGATTGATTAAATGGTAAATATCATGCCAAATTTTATTGGATAGGATAATGAAAATAAAGCTGGCAATGCTATTAACTGTGATTTCCCATTAATAGCCAATGATTCTACCGCGAGGAAAATAATGAGCATAGGTGCGAATAACGAAGCCGATTCGGACGATCGCGAATAGGAGGTCGCCGAGAGGCCACTGATATCCGGAGTTTCCTACCGGTCTTGCCATAACTCGGCACGCGGCGGTATGCGGACGATTACGCTGCGCTAATCGTCCCTACATCAAGGCGGTGATTGCGTGTTTTGAGCCTCTACCTCTCTCCATTTTACGCACTGCCAACCGCCATCTTTGCCGTGGTTCGTCGCCGATTCCCCCCGATTTTTTCTGACTTCCACCTGACTTCACCCAGACTTCACACAAGCTCATTTTCCCTTCACAAATCCCCCGTATTTTCTGCCCACTGGTAAATGGGCCCGGCTTGTCACAGGGGTGGCGAGGGGGCGGTTGGCGCGAGGGAGCAAGATGATGAAAGGTTGGATAAAGTGCGGGTTGGCCGGGGCCGTGGTGCTGATGGCGAGTTTCTGGGGTGGCAGCGTGCGGGCTGCGGGGATGTCGCTGACGCAGGTGAGCGGCCCTGTCTATGTTGTTGAAGATAACTACTACGTCAAAGAGAACTCCATGGTCTATTTCGGGGCCAAGGGAGTGACGGTAGTGGGGGCGACCTGGACACCGGATACCGCCCGAGAGCTGCACAAGCTGATCAAACGGGTCAGCCGCAAGCCGGTGCTGGAGGTGATCAACACCAACTATCACACCGACCGGGCAGGCGGTAATGCCTACTGGAAGTCCATCGGCGCCAAGGTGGTGGCGACGCGCCAGACCCGGGATCTGATGAAGAGCGACTGGGCCGAGATTGTCGCCTTTACCCGCAAGGGGCTGCCGGAGTACCCGGATCTGCCGCTGGTGCTGCCCAACGTGGTGCACGATGGTGACTTCACCCTGCAAGAGGGCAAGCTGCACGCCTTCTACGCGGGCCCGGCCCATACGCCGGACGGCATCTTTATCTACTTCCCCGACCAGCAGGTGCTCTATGGCAACTGCATCCTCAAGGAGAAGCTGGGCAACCTGAGCTTTGCCGATGTGAAGGCCTATCCACAGACGCTTGAGCGGCTCAAGGCGATGAAGCTGCCGATCAAGACGGTGGTGGGCGGTCACGACTCGCCACTGCACGGCCCCGAGCTTATCGATCACTACGAGGCGCTGATCAAGGCAGTACCCCAGTCATAAGTCGCCCGGCGGAAGCCGAATGACGTGCTGGACGCACTAGAAGGAGGCGCTCGGCCGGGCGTTTCTGGCAGGGAGGGGCTCCTGCCCCCTGTTTCGGGCTGTTCAAGGGCGGCCCCCTTTCATAAGATGGGCCTCTCTTCACGCAGTTAGCGGGCCTTTCGTGATGCACGCAATTCAAGACGAACAACCCGATTCACTTGGCCGCCTCAAGCAGGCCTTCATCACCGGCATGTGGGCGTCCCTTGCCAGCATCATCATCGGCTTCGCCTTCAAGGTGTGGCTGGCGCAGTGGGTGGCCAAGGGAGATCTGGCGCTGTTCAACAGCGTGGTGGATTTGATCTCGCTGTCCCTCATCCTGATGACCGGCTTTCGCTCCTCCATGGTGGTGAGCTACTCCCAGACCAAGAACGATCGGGACATCATCAATATCTTCCGCTACTTCCTCATCGGCATGGTGCTGCTCACCTGGGGGCTGGTGATCCCCTACATCAAGCACGGGCTCCATATCCGGGCCGAATATCTGCAACTGGTGGGGGTCATCTTCGGGCTGGGGCTCAAGGTCTACTTCACCAATCTGGTGGCCATGTACCGGATGTACGGTATCTCCAACCGGGTCACCTGGCTGGAGCCGCTGGCCAACGGTTTGATGTTTATGGCCTGCTATTTCGGGCTCGGGATGGCTGCGCTCCCTTCGCTCTTCTACGGGCTGACCTTCTCGTCGCTTGCTATCGCCGGTTATATGTATGTTTCGCGCCGCCGAGCCATCGCCACCAAGCCGCTGGCCAAGGTCGAGCTTGGCCCCGAGATGCGCAGCTATGTGAAGAAGAGCTTTACCGCGTCCCTCGAGGCGGGGGCCAGCATCCTGATGATCTACATCACGGTACTGCTCACCATTCGCCACTTCAGCCTCGACGAGCTGGGGGATTTTCAGGTGGTGGTGCGCCCCATCTTCACCTACATGACCACCCTGTTCGTCTTCCCCATCTACCGCTTCGTGCTGCCTGAGCTGGCGGTCAATCTGCGCAGCGGCGATCACCGCCAGATCCGGCTGATCCGGCGCTGGATCTTCCGCCTCAGCGCCATCGTCAGCCTGGTGTTCTTTCTGGTGATGCTGCTGGCGGGCAAGCCGCTGGTGTCGCTGCTGTTTCCGGCCGATTACCTGGGGGCCGTGCCGGTGCTGCTGCACTTCTCCCTCTTCTTTATCTTCATGATGCTCAACGGCTACCAGCTCGCTTACATCAAGGCCCACGGTCACTTTACCCAGAGCCTGTTGATCCGGGCGGTGGGCATAGTGGCGCTGGTGGCGGCCTACTACCTGGTGGCCCGCTTCACCACCAATGTGGTGGCCATTATCGTGGCGCTTGGTCTCGGCTATCTGGTGATGTTCGTGCTCTCCACCCTGGCCGAGCAGCGCATCCTGCGGGCCCTGCCGCCTGTGCTGGCCACCGATTCATAGCAGCCTGCGGTTAGCCGAAAAATAAAAAAACGCCCGTGCGGGCGTTTTTTTATTTGGGGATTAACGGAGCTGGGCTAGTGATTTTTGGACATGTTGCCAGTCATTGAGTAGCAAGCTGCGATTTTCCGGCTTTCTGTTCACAAACATCGGGCTTGGATGGGGGCTGGTAAATATGTTGAGTTGCGGCGCAACGGCTCTGATATGTTTTTCCACTTTCTGCGCTTTTTTGCCGACCAGAACTACGGCTTGAAGGCAAGGCAGTAGTGCAAGCAGTTCGGCCAGTGAATCTATGCCTTGGCGTATGTCCTTTGTCTTGGCTGCCCGGATACGCTGGCCCGAGCCTATATACCAAGGGACGGTATTCCAGAGCAGAATGCGTCGACGGTCTAGATCGATGGCATGTGTTATTTCAAAGACGTTCTTGGCTGTTTCATCCGGATTGTTCATGGAGATAAAGCCGGAATTCTTTGCCTTTGGGCCAGGAGCTTCCAGTAAAAACAGTACCTCTGCCTGTACTCCGGCATCCCAGGGATCGAAGTAGGGAATGGCCGCCTCGGCGCCCATCTTTTCTCGCAGATCCCTGACAAATTGGGTGAGAGCACGTATGTGCGGCTCCTCCAATTGTGCCATCCGCGCCTTTATCGCCGCGTCATCTGCCAACATCTTGGCTATATCCATCCCATCCCCCTGGACTATTCGATGATGTCAGCGTTTCCTACTACGACTGGCCTTTCCTGCCAGAGCCTGTTTTCGGGCGCGCTGCTTCTGGGCTGCCTTGCTGCTGCGGCGGGGCTCGGGCTCGAAGCGGGTCAGATCCGGCTCAAAGCCCGGGAACCACTGCTGGGGCAAGCGGGTGTCGAGCACCGCCTCCACCTTCTCCAGCAGCGGCGCATCTTCCGGGCTGAACAGTGTGATGGCGAGACCCTTGTTGCCGGCGCGACCGGTGCGACCGATGCGGTGCACGTAATCCTCTGCCACAAACGGGAATTCCATATTGATCACGTAGTTGAGATCCGTGATATCGAGGCCGCGGGCCGCCACGTCGGTGGCCACCAATGCCTGCAGGGTGCCGGCGCGAAACTCCAGCAGCACCTTCTCCCGCGCCCCTTGTGACAGGTCACCGTGGAAGGCCAGCGCATTGATGCCCGCCTTGCCGAGCTGCTGGGCCAGCTTGTCGGCCCCCTGGCGGGTGCGGCTGAAGATCAGGGCCGGGGCCCAGCCCTTCACCTTGAGCATGTGTTCGACCAGCGCCAGCTTGCGATCGCCATCCACCGTATAGACCCGCTGCTCCACCTGGGCCGCCGTGGTGTTGCGCGGGGCCACTTCGATAAGTGCCGGGTCACGCAACAACACCTTGCTCAAGGCAAACAGGTTGTCATCGCAGGTGGCCGAAAACAGCAGGGTCTGGCGATCCGCCGGGATCTGTTTCAGCAGCGCCTTGATCTCGTCCATAAAGCCCATGTCGAGCATCCGGTCCGCCTCGTCAAACACCAGGTGGCGCAGCGCGGCCAGACTCAGCGCCCCCTGCCGCAGATGGTCGAGCAGCCGGCCCGGGGTGGCGATCAGGATATCCACCCCGGCTTTCAGCGCCTCCACCTGTGCGGCGATACTCACCCCGCCGTAGACAAGCGTGCTGGTGAGGTCGGTGCCCTTGGCGTAGCGCGTGACGCTCTCATGCACCTGCACCGCCAGTTCGCGGGTCGGCACCAGCACTAGGGCGCGGATGGGGCGGGGGGCATCGTTCTTCGGGTTTTGCAGCAACTGCTCCAGCAGCGGCAGCACGAAGGCGGCGGTCTTGCCGGTGCCGGTCTGGGCACCCGCCATCAGATCGCGCCCCGCCAGAATGACCGGGATGGCGCTGGCCTGCACCGGGGTCGGCGCGGCGTAGCCAAGCTCGGTCAGGGTCTGCTGCAAGCGGGGGGAGAGTGCCAGGTCGGCGAAGGAGGCAATGGACATAAGGGTACCCGTCGGGATGGGCGCGGCCACGCCGCGCTGGAAACAGTCTTGATGGCCGGCATGGTAACAGATAGAGGAAGGCCGGCAGAAGCTGGGTTGTGGGAGTGGGGCTATGAAGGGTAGAGTTCATCAGCAAGCAGTGACAGCCATCAATGATGGTGGCAACAAAAAAGAGGGCCTAAGCCCTCTTTGATCTCTGAATACCAAGCAAGGTTATTTTTGATACTTGGGAGAATGAGGGCCGTAGAGGATGCCATTGGGCATATCGGCGCTCAGCAGCCGGAAGCTGGTGATCCCGGCAATCTCATGTCCCTTGTCGGTAATGGTGTTGGCAATTTGGTTGACTACAGCAACGACCAGCATACCGATCAAGCCACCACCAGAATTGCTCTGCTGTTCTGCGCTGCTGGCACTGGCTTTACCTTCCCACAACAGTTTGCCGGTTCGAAGATCGACCAGACGCGCACTGGCTGTGACTACGGTTTCACTGGACACAACCAGATAGCTGGTGCCGTAGTTCTGGATGTCCAGGTACAGGGCGGTATCGGCACCATAAATCTCGTGCAGCTTCTTGATTGGCAACGCATGAATGTCAGCCGCTTCCGTCACGCCGTTTTGACGGAAAGTTTCATTGGTGACGGCGACAGGCAGCACATAGTAACCAGACTCAGCCAGCGGGAGCGTGATTTGAGATTGCAGGCTTGCCCCGGCTTTGACATCGGGTGAGTGGTTCAACGGGGGCAATACCAGAATGGAGGTCGGTTTGCTCTCTTTGAACGCCGTGTAATCGTAAGAGGGGCGCTGTGCACAACCAGCCAGCAGAAGAGTGGCGAACATCAGTGAGAAGAGGGCGGGCATCTTCATTGGGTAGCCCCTTTTTTGTTGGACATCAGGAAGTTCATGAAGGGAGCCGATTCCGGGAACAGACGTTTTTCGGTCTCAAAATGCTGCCGTGTTTCTGTATCTTTGCCCAGTTGTGCATACAGCATGCCTAAATGGGCATGGAAACCGGGGGGAACGGCCTGTCCTTTGGCACTTGCCTCTTGCTGGTTCTTCTCAAGGGCAGAGATTTGCTCCTCTACGCTGGTTTCGTTGCCTTCCATGTTTTGATAGACAACCTGTTGGTACTGATCCCAGTTGTAGAGAGAACGTGGTGCCTGAGCACACGCAGTCAACAGCATGGCCGCTGCCAGCAAGGTGAATAGCTTGAACTGTTTCATTTTTATTATTCCTACTGCGCCGGATGCCAGGCGCCGGTCTCAATACCGTTCACCAGATTGTTGACTGCTTCGCGGATGGCCAAGTCCAGCACTTTGCCATTCAGAGTTGAGTCATAGCTTGCGGTACCACCGAAACCGATGATCTCTCGATTGGACAGTTCGTATTCACCAGCCCCTTGGGCAGAGAAGACGACTTCGGAGGTGGTGACATTGACAATGTTGAGATTGACCTTGGCATAGGCAATCTGGGATTTGCCGCGACCCAGGATGCCGAACAACTGATGATCCCCGACTTCTTTGCGACCAAATTCAGTGACGTCACCGGTGACCACATAATCAGCCCCTTTGAGGGCTTGAGCCTGTTTCTTGATCCCCGCTTCTGCCTTGATCTCATCCATGTTGTCACGATCGAGCACGCTGAAACGGCCGGTTTGCTGCAGATGGGTGATCAAGACGGTTTTTGCCTGGCTGCCCAGTCGATCCACGCCATCGGAGAAAATGCCGCGCATGTAGCTGGAACGGTTATCAAATTTACCGACGGAGATCGGGCTGCGAGTGCCCTGATAGTGACTTTGGTAGGAGGCAACTTTGGGGACATCCAGAGAACGGGAAGATTCGCTGGCACAGCCAGCCAACAAACTCGTCATCAGGATGAAACCACATGAAACAACGAACTTCTTCATATAAGGTCCCGTTTAATAAGGAAAAAACAGCGTGGGACTCTAGCATGGTTCGCTGCGAAGAAAGTGCCCCGAATGGGGGGCAGGCCAGTTCAATAACTGAGCATTCAGTTAGTTTGTATTGGCAAAGATATGGTGTGACCCGTCAGCGACAGTGAAACACCTCTTCCAGTGCATCTACCACGGCGCGCACCCGGCTGGCTTTTTGCAAGTCGGGGTGGAGCACCAGCCAGATGTCGACCGGATCGCACAGGGTGGGCAGCACGCGCACCAGTTCCGGCTCCTTGTCTGCCAGAAAGGTGGAGAGCAGGGCGATGCCGAGCCCCTGGCGAGCCGCCGCCAGCAACAGCAGCTGGGCGTTGCACTGCAGCACCACGTTGGGCTCGTGCAGCGGCTCCCCGCACAGGCTGTGCCAGTGGCGGGAGACCAGCTCCCTGGCAAACAGCAGCAGGGCGTGCTGGCTGAGAGCGTGGCCGCTCTTGGGCGTGCCGTGGCGGGCCAGATAGTCGCGAGAGGCGTAGAGCCCCATCTCTATGGTGGTGAGGCGCTTGATCACCAGCTCGTCGTTGTCCGGGCGCAGCCCACGGATGGCGAGATCGGCCTCCCGGTAGGCGATGTCGCTGACGCTGACCGCGGTCTGCAGGCTGAGCCGGATGCCGGGGTGGCGCTCGCGCAGCAGGGTGAGAGCGGGCAGCACGAAGGCCTGAGCCAGGGTGTCGGTGGTGGCGATGCGCACCTCGCCGCACAGGCTCTGATCGCCGGCGCTCGCCTTGCGTTCGATGGCCTTGATGGCCTGCTCCATGGCGCTGGCATCCGCCAGCATGGCCTCGCCGAGGGGGCTGAGATCATAGAGCTTGGGGGTGCGGATAAAGAGTTTGGAGCCGAGGTTCTGCTCCAGCGCCGTGATGCGGCGCCCCACGGTGGCCTGATCGACCCCCAGTACGCCGGCGGCGCCGCGCAGGGTGCCCTGCCGTGCCAATGCCAGAAAAAACCGCGCGTCGTCCCAGTTGATCATCGAGCCTCCCACTCAAAGTGCCCCGGCGGGGCGTGCCCATTAGAAGCCAGTGCCGCCGGGATCACAAGGCGAGAGTACCCTTGCCGACATGCAGATAGATGCCACTGACATGCATTATTGAAGCAGGCTGATGCATTTGTGTCGCTGTCGAGGGGTCGCGGCGGGCGCTATCATGACGCCTCTCGTCAGCGGCCTTGCCCGCCCTCATCGGAGCCTTGCATGTCATCATCTTTTTGCGCCGCCGCCCCCTCTGCGGCGGCCACCTCCCATCGCGCCATCCTGCTGTTTCTGCCGCTGGCGCTGATGTCGGCGCTGCTCAACAGCAGCGTGCCCACCCCCCTCTATCCCCATTATCAGCAGGCGCTGGCCCTGAGCGATGTCAGCCTCACCCTCATCTACGGCGGCTATGCGGGCGGGGTGCTGATCTCTCTGTTCGGGGTGGGCAATCTGGCGGGCAGGGTGAGCGATCTGCGCGCCATGATCTTGCCAGCCCTGCTGGCGGTATTGGGGGGCGCCCTGCTGTTCTCTCTGGCGGACTCCTTCTGGTCGCTGTTGCTGGCGCGGGTGTTGGCCGGGATCGGCACCGGCGCCCTGACCGGCGCCGCCAACGTGGCACTGCTGCGCTTCGGTCCACGCGATGGCGGCAAGCGGGCCGCCCTCAGCGCGACCCTCTCCTTCACCGCCGGGCTGGCGCTCGGCCCGGTGTTCAGCGGGTTGGCGCTGCAGCTGGAGTGCTATCCGACCCAACTGCCCTTCCTGCTCATCATGGGGCTGGCGGCCTGCGCCATGGCGGGGGTGGCGTTGAGCTGGCCCGCCCACGCGCAAGGGGCGCCGGCTGCGGCAACGCAGCAGGGCAGGGGATCGCTGGGGGAGGGACTCAAGGCCACCGGGGCGGCCTTCTTTATTTGTGCACTGGCGCTGTTTACCGCCTGGGCGGTGGCGGCCAGCCTCTTGGCCATCGGCCCCAAGGTGGCGAGCCAGCTGCTGGGGCTGCGGGATCTCGGTCTGTTCGGCTATCTCATCGCGGCCTACATGATGCTCTCCGGCCTCTGCCAGCTCTAGGCCCGTCGGCTCGATGCCCGTCACACTCTGCAAAGCGGCGCCCTGGCACTGGCGCTTTGCATGTTGCTGTTTGCCGGCGCCGTGCATGCCCAGTCGTGGTGGCTGGCGGTGCTCGGCTTGCTGGTAGCCGGTTACGCCCAGGGCGCGGTGTTCGTCGGCAGCGCGACCCTGGTCAACCGCATCGCACCGGCCGCCAGCCACGCCCGGCTGGTGTCGCTCTTCTACGTGATCGCCTACGTGGCGAACTGGGTGCCGGTGCTGCTGGGCTGGGTCAGCGATGGCGCCGGTGTGCAGGCGGCGGTGGATCTGCTCACCGTCGGCAGCGTGCTGATCAGCCTGGGGCTGGCCTGGGCGGCCTGGCGCACCCGCTTCGAGCCGGCGGCCGGCTAGCGTGACTCAGTCGGCCAGTACCACCCGCTCGGCCGACAGATGGTGCATCCATTCGCGCAGGATCAGCAGGGCTGCGGCAAAGCGCCGGGTCTTGGGCAGGCTAGTGTGACTCAGTCGGCCAGCACCACCCGCTCGGCCGACAGATGGTGCATCCATTCGCGCAGGATCAAGAGGGCGGCGGCAAAGCGCCGGGTCTTGGGGAGGTTGGCGGCGGCCAGCGGGTCACCCTCCACCATGGCGGCAAACTGGCCGAACAGCTGCTCCAGGCTCTCCCGGCTCAGTTCACGACTGCCGAGCACCTCGGCCAGCGGCAGCGGCGCCTGCAGGGTCACCACCTCATGGGGCGGTACCTCGGCGGCCAGCGGCATCAGCACGTCCTCCACCACCATGATGGCCTGCTCCAGCTCCAGCGCGCTCGGCGGATCCCGGCGAAACGGGCCCGGTGTCATGGCTTCGAGGCCGAAGCCCAAGTCGCGGGTAAAGCGGGTGCCGTCGGCCCGGGTCAGCTGCAGCTGGCTGCTGTGCTCCCCCAGGCTGAGCAGGATGGCGGTCTGGTGGCGGGTCATGGGGTCTCCTTAGTGGCGGTCGCGACTCAGCCTTATCCATACACCCGCCGCGACCGGCTGGCGAGGGCTTTCGGCGCCCCCCATCCGGGGAATACGGCTTGCAATATATGGAAGTAATGGCATTCTGGATGTCTAGATGGTTGTCTTGTCGTTACCTTCAGGAGCTTAGATATGGATATTCGTACCGCCCCCCGTGCGCTTGCGCTCGCCCTGTTGCTGGCCAGCAGCCTTGCCACCGCCAACGAGGCGCTGGTGATCCAGACCGACTTTGGTCTCAAGGATGGCGCCGTCTCGGCCATGAAGGGGGTCGCCTTCGGGGTGGACCGCACCCTGCCGCTCTATGACCTGACCCATGAGATCCCGGCCTACAACATCTGGGAAGCCTCCTACCGCCTCTATCAGACCCTGCAGTACTGGCCCAAGGGGACAGTGTTCGTCAGCGTGGTGGATCCGGGGGTCGGCACCGATCGCAAGTCGGTGGTGCTCAAGACCAAGAGTGGCCATTACATCGTCAGCCCGGACAACGGTACCCTGACCCTGGTGGCGGAGTACTTCGGTATCGACACGGTGCGCCAGATCGACGAGAAGACCAACCGCCTCAAGGGCTCCGAGAAGTCCTACACCTTCCACGGCCGCGACGTCTACGCCTACACCGGCGCCCGGCTCGCCTCCGGTGCCATCAGCTATGAGCAGGTAGGGCCCAAGCTGCCGGCCGAGGTGGTGAAGATCCCCTATCAGCCGGCAGTGGCCGAGCAGGATGGCACCCTCAAGGGCACCATTCCGATCCTGGACGTGCAGTACGGCAACGTCTGGACCAACATCGACGACAGCCTGCTGACCAAGGCGGGGATCAACAAGGGCGACAACGCCTGCATCAAGATCAGCGAAGGGGATGCGCTGAAATACGAGGGCAAGGCTCCTTATGTCAGCAGCTTTGGCGATGTGCCGGAAGGCCAGCCTCTGGTCTACCTCAACAGCCTGCTGCAGGTGTCGGTGGCGCTGAACATGGACAGCTTCGCCGCCAAACATCAGGTGCAATCCGGCGCCAACTGGCATATCAGCCTGAAGAAGTGTTCCTGATAGCGAGCCGAGGTCGCCGGCTGACCGGTACACGGAGATAAAGAGGGCAGGCATCGACGGATGCCTGCCCTCTTGTCATGGTGCCCGCGACAGAGTGGCTGTTGTCAAAACACATATTTGCAAGGTGATATTGATAATGATTGTCATTTAACTGGATAATCACCGACTCCTCAGACCACTCACCCTTTGCACGATGAAAGCCAGCCTCTTACTGGTCAGCCTGCTGATCCTGACCGCCTGCAATGACAACCATAGCCAGACGCCCGTTCCCTCTGTGCCGGTGGTGACACCGCCCGTAGTAGAGCCGCCGGTGGAACCTCCGGTGGTGACGCCACCCACAGAGCCGCCGATTGAACCGGTACCGACCCATACCCGCAGCGAGTTGACCGTGCGGCTTGATGTGACGACCCGCCTGGGGCAGGGGGCCACCCTGCTGCTGCGCCAGGCCGCTACCGGCATCGCGGTGAGCGGAGAGGTGGGGGAGGAGCGCCCCCTGGTCATGACGCTGCCGGCCGGTTTGCTGCTGGATCAGCCGCTGGAGCTGATGGGGCGCGATGGCAGCTATATTCTGCGCGCCGCGACGGCCCGGGTGGCCGAACTCGGCGCCACGGCCCTGTTGGCCCGGCGCGCTGACGCAGCTTCCTTGCGACTGGATGAAGAGGAGACGGCGCTGTTCCTGCTGGCCGACCGCAATGGGGACGGCACCCTCGATCAGGGCGAGTGGGGGCAACTGGCACAGATCCGTCTGCAACAGCAACCGCTCATTCAGGACTATGCGACCCTGTTGCTGGCCCAGCGCCAGCCGGGGGCCGAGCTCAACTATCCGGACAGCTGGCAGATGCTGCTGGCCCTGCGTGCCGATCAGGGGGAGCGCAGCTGGTATCGGCGCAGCAACAGCGGCCCCATCGAGGCGGCAAGGCTGCTGTTCTATCCCGCCCAACCCAGTCAGCCCGACGAGCCGGAGACGGCCGACCTGCTGCGCCTTGATGAGCAGGGTCGGCTGACGAGCGGCACTGACTGGCGTTGCCTGCACGATGTGCGCAGCACTGCCGGGGTCAAGGGCAGCCAGTATTGGCTGCACGCCAGCGGCAGCAGTACGTTGCCGCAGGCCAGCCGTGCCGGGCTGGGGGTGGTGCCGACTGGCTGCGGGCGCAGTGACTGGCGACTGCCTGGCCTGGCCGAATTCGAACGGCTGCTGGCGGCGGACAAGCAGAGTTGGCGCTACCCACACACCTTTGCCCTGGCTGTACCAACCCGGATCTGGCTGCAGGACGGCGCCGGCCGCCCCGCTCTTTACCAGCCCGCCACGGGCAGCTGGCTCGAGGAGGGGGAGGGCAGCGTGCTCTGGTATGCGCTGGCGCCCTATCCGGTACGCCCTTCGGTCATCCGTGACGACAGCATGCCCGACATGGCCGCCCTGCGCGCCCAGTATGCCGGCCCTGCCGCCCAATGGCCGTCGGCCAGGCTTGATGAGGGGGTCGAGTGGCAGGAACTGGGGCCGCTGCCGGCGGTGCCCTTCCCGGCCGACAACCCTTACAGCCGGGCCAAGGTGGTGCTGGGTCAGCAACTGTTCTTCGACAAGCGGCTCTCCCGGGCGCAAGACATCAGCTGTGCCAGCTGCCACGATCCGCAAAAAGGGTGGAGCGACGGGCTGAGCGTCTCGGTGGGCCACCAGGGGCAGAAGGGGACCCGCAACGCCCCCTCCATCCTCAACAGTGCCTTCAGCAGCAGCCAGTTCTGGGATGGCCGGGTCGGCTCGCTGGAGGAACAGTCGCTGCACCCCATCCAGAACCCGGTGGAGATGGCGCTGGATCACGACGAACTGCTGGCGCGTCTGCAGGCCAGCCGCGATTACCCGGCGGCCTTTGCCACGGCGTTCGGTGACGAGGGGATCAGCCTGGAGCGGATTGCCAAGGCGATCGCCACCTTCGAGCGCACCATCATCAGCCGCGACAGCGACTTCGAGCGCTTCGTCCAAGGGGATGGGCAGGCCCTGAGCGACAAGGCGCTGTGGGGGATGCATCTCTATCGCACCGATGGCCGCTGCATGAACTGCCACTCCGGGCCGCTGCTGAGCCAGTACCGGTTCGAGAGCGTGGGGCTGGCCTACTATGGCCGCAATCTGGAGGACCGCGGCCGCTTCTTGCACACCCGCCAAAAGGCGGACATGGGGCGCTTCAAGACCCCCAGCCTGCGGGATGTGGCGTTTACCGCACCTTATATGCACAACGGGGTCTTCCCCATCCTGGCGCAGCGCATCGGCAGTTCCGTGCAGGGGGTGGTGGCCATGTACAACTTCGGGGTGACCAAGTGGAGCAGTGGGGTGGGCTTCCCGACCGGGGTGGCGCAGTACGATCCCTTCTTCCCGCAAGCCTCCGATCATCTGCATGCGCTCGGTCTCTCCAACGACGAGCTGGATGCCATCGGCGAGTTCCTGCGCAGCGTGTCTGCCGAGCCGAGGCGCACTCCGGCCACGGTCGCCGAGCTCGGATTGAGCGGGGTGGCTGACGAGGCGCCGGTGCCTGCCATCGTGATCGATCTGCAGGTGACGCCGGCAGCGCCCCGGCTGGAAGTGGGCCAGACGCTGGCTCTGCAGGCCGGACTGCGGCTCAGCGATGGCACGCTCAATCCGGCGCAGGGCCCCTTGCAGTGGCGCAGCATGACGCCGGAGCAGGTCAGCGTCGACGGCGATGGGGTGCTCCACGCTCTGGCGGTGGGGCCTGCCCGGGTGCAGGTGAGCACGGGCGAGCGGATGCTGGAACTGGCGGTGCAGGTGGTGGATGCCCAGCCTGATTTCAGCCTGGGCTGCCGTCATCCCGAGCTGGCGGCGGGCGAGCTGATCTTCGTCTGTCCCCTGACTCGCGCGGAAGCGGACCGGCTGGCGGTGGCGTACGACGGCAGCGCCAGGGATGAAGATGGGGATTACAACCCCTTCCCCCACGACTATGTGGTGATGAGTCAGGAACGGGCTCGTGACTACTGCCAGCAGCTGGTGGCGCGTGGCCACGATGATTGGCGCCTGCCGGCGGCCAGGGAGCTGACGGCGCTGTTTGCCGCCTATCATCAGCGCGGTGAGGAGCTGAAACTGCTGACGGAGCAGGGCTGGCCGCTCTACAGCCGGCTCTGGAGCAGCGATGCCCCCAACGACGACGGGGAGGCTCCCCTGCTCGATCCGGGCAGCGGCGAGCTCATCACGGATCTGCCACAAGAGGCTCACGGCGTCGCCTGCGTGCGGGCACGTTAAGGAATTCGAGTCATGATCTCGACAAGGGCGCTGCGGCGCCCTTTTCATGGCCGGTCCAGCTGTGTGAGCCTTACTGCCCCTTGAGTGGGGCGGCGGCGGGTTGGAGCCGGATGGGCTGGGGCGGCAGCTCGCGGACGCTGACCACCACCTCATAGCGCTTGTCGGCTTCGGCCGGCGGAATGTTCTTGAACAGCGCCTGGGCCGTGGCCTGAGGATCCTGGCCCAGCTTGCTGGCGTGATAGAGGGGGGCGGGCAACGCCGGCGGGCGCACATCGGGACGACCGGCTGGCGGGGCTGGCTGCTCGCAAGCCTGGGTCGACAGGCTGGCAAGCAGCAGGGTGAGTGCGAGGGGGTAACGTGACATGGGGATGACTCCATCCAGGGAAGATGGCCCATCAAACGCTAGGCGGACCGCTAGCTCAACGGCTTTTACGCTCCCTTTTCACCCTCTTTACAGTCATGACAACGGGCGCCTTGGCGCCCGTTGTGGATCCTGGCAACCGCGGGACTCAGAACTCGTTGGAGAGCGCCTTGTACCCCTTGACCAGGTCGATGTTGGTGTGGGCCACGTCCTCGGAGAACTCGGCGGCATCCACCGACACCCGCGGGATATGGTCCAGATCGCTCTGCTGGTTGATGCGGGTGGTGGAGGGAACGTAGAACTCCGGCGGCAGATCGCAGCCATCCACCACCGAGTTGTGGCGCACCACGGCGCCGTCACCGATGTGGCAGTTGAACAGCACGCTGTTGAAGCCGATGAACACCCGGTTGCCCACTTCGCACGGCCCGTGGACTATGCTGCGGTGGGCGATGGAGGTGTACTCGCCGATGGTGACCGCAGCGCCGGACTTGGAGTGGATGACGACCCCGTCCTGAATGTTGGAGTTGGCGCCGATGACGATGGGCTCCATGTCGCCGCTGGCATCCACCTCGTCGGCGCGGATCACCGCATAGGGGCCGACAAACACGTTCTCCTTGATGATCACCTTGCCACAGATGATGGCTGTCTTGTCGATATAGGCTGACTCGTCGATGACCGGCAGATGGCCGGAGGGATTCTTGCGGATCATGTTACATCCTGTTGAAGAGGAAAGCGGACGGGAAGCAGGCCGGACGTGCGGGCCCGCCGGAGAGTCAGCTTACGCCTCGGTGCCGGGAGGGGAAACCCTTTACTGGTCTGACCCCGACATGGGCCGGCGCCCCGGCAGGGTGTTCCCTCTGGGCAAAATATGGGAGCATGGCCGTTCTCGAGGGCAAAACGGCCCGCTCGACATTATGTGTATAACCCTGGATACCCAAGATGAAGAAGATTGTTGTGCTGCTCGGCATGCTGCTGGCCCCCTGGTTCTCCTCCGCCGTGCAGGCCAAAGGGGAGGCTGGTGAATTTGACTATTACGCCATGGCGCTCTCCTGGTCACCGGAGCATTGCGCCATCAAGCCGGCCGACCGGGACCAATGTTCCCGCCAGTTGGGATTCGTGCTGCACGGGCTCTGGCCCCAGTATCAGCGCGGCTACCCGAGCAGCTGTACCCGCGAGCGGCTGGATCCGGCGATGGAGCAGCAGTTTGCCGGGCTCTATCCCAGCCGTTTTCTCTATCGCCATGAGTGGGAGAAGCACGGTACTTGCTCCGGCTTGAGCCAGCGCGGCTTTCATCAGCTGGCCAGCGACCTGCGCCAGAAAGTGAAGATCCCGGCTGCCTATCAGTCCCCCGCCGAGCCGCTGCGCAAGAGCCGCTTCCAGCTCAAGGCGGATCTGGCCAGTGCCAACGACTGGTTGGCCCCGGACAGCATCACGGTGGCCTGCGCCGACGGTGGCCGCTTCCTGCGGGAGATCTATATCTGCATCAACAAGGAGGGGACGGCAGCCGTCACCTGTTCCGACGAGATGCAAAAGCGCGAGTTGCGCTCCTGCGGTCAGCCGGACTTCCTGCTGCGCAGCGTACGTTGACCACTTATCTTCATCAGGCCCCTCGCGGGCCTGATGTGCAATGAGGGTATGGGAAAGGAGTCTGATCAATGAAGAGCAAGCAAGGATTTTCGGGCGAGGAGCGGGCGCTGCTGCTCGGCGTGAAAGGGGTGGGGCCCACCGTCATCGGGCGGCTTGAACAGCTTGGCTACCACAATCTGGCGCAATTGGCCGAGGCCGACACCGGCCAAATCGTGCAGCTGGTGGCCAGCATGCTGGGCTCGACCTGCTGGCAGAACAGCCCGCAGGCCCGGGCGGCCATCGATGGGGCCATCGCCTTGGCACGCAGCCAGGTCGGCGGCGTCACTCCCGAGTGGCAAGAGGCAGCATCATGACGCTGTTTGCCGAATTGGGGCTGCGCTACCCCATCATTCAGGCCCCCATGGCCGGTGTGCAGGACAGCGAGCTGGCTCTGGCCGTGACTCGGGCCGGCGCGCTGGGCTCATTGCCTGCGGCCATGCTGAGCCTCGCCACCTTGCGCGAAGCGCTGACCCGGCTGGCGACGAGCGGGGAGGGGCCATTCAACATCAACTTCTTCTGTCACCGGCAGGAAGCGCCGGATCCCGCCGCCCAGGCCCGCTGGTTGCAGCGGCTGGCGCCCTACTATGACGAATACGGCGTGCGCGACACGGCCGGAACGGCGGCTCCCAGTCGGGCCCCGTTCAATGCCGAGCATGCCGCCATGGTGGCCGAGTTCAAACCGGCCGTGGTCAGTTTTCATTTCGGACTGCCCGAGCCCGAGTTGCTGGCCAGGGTGAAAGCCAGCGGGGCCAAGGTATTTGCCAGCGCCACCACGGTCGCTGAAGCTCGTTGGCTCGCCGACCA
>NZ_CP026217.1:412500-540000 GCF_002934425.1 Aeromonas sp. ASNIH4
GGTAAACGGCGGCCGTAACTATAACGGTCCTAAGGTAGCGAAATTCCTTGTCGGGTAAGTTCCGACCTGCACGAATGGTGTAACCATGGCCATGCTGTCTCCACCCGAGACTCAGTGAAATCGAATTCGCCGTGAAGATGCGGTGTACCCGCGGCTAGACGGAAAGACCCCGTGAACCTTTACTACAGCTTGGCACTGAACATTGAACCTACATGTGTAGGATAGGTGGGAGGCTTTGAAGGCGTGACGCCAGTTGCGCTGGAGCCGTCCTTGAAATACCACCCTTGTATGTTTGATGTTCTAACGCAGGCCCATGAATCTGGGTCGCGGACAGTGCCTGGTGGGTAGTTTGACTGGGGCGGTCTCCTCCCAAAGAGTAACGGAGGAGCACGAAGGTTGGCTAATCCTGGTCGGACATCAGGAGGTTAGTGCAATGGCATAAGCCAGCTTAACTGCGAGACGGACAGGTCGAGCAGGTACGAAAGTAGGTCATAGTGATCCGGTGGTTCTGAATGGAAGGGCCATCGCTCAACGGATAAAAGGTACTCCGGGGATAACAGGCTGATACCGCCCAAGAGTTCATATCGACGGCGGTGTTTGGCACCTCGATGTCGGCTCATCACATCCTGGGGCTGAAGTCGGTCCCAAGGGTATGGCTGTTCGCCATTTAAAGTGGTACGCGAGCTGGGTTCAGAACGTCGTGAGACAGTTCGGTCCCTATCTGCCGTGGGCGTTGGATGATTGAAGGGAGTTGCTCCTAGTACGAGAGGACCGGAGTGAACGAACCTCTGGTGTTCGGGTTGTCACGCCAGTGGCACTGCCCGGTAGCTAAGTTCGGAATCGATAACCGCTGAAAGCATCTAAGCGGGAAGCGAGCCCTGAGATGAGTCATCCCTGACCCCTTGAGGGTCCTAAAGGGCCGTTGGAGACCACAACGTTGATAGGTGGGGTGTGTAAGCGCGGCGACGTGTTGAGCTAACCCATACTAATTACCCGTGAGGCTTAACCATACAACACCCAAGAAGTGTTCTAAGGCTTGTAGCAGATACCGAGAACGAACAACAAAATCAGCTTTCTTAGATTGAAGAATTTGCCTGGCGGCCATAGCGCCGTGGAACCACCTGAACCCATGCCGAACTCAGAAGTGAAACGCGGTAGCGCCGATGGTAGTGTGGCATTCGCCATGCGAGAGTAGGACACTGCCAGGCACCCAATTAAACGGTGATGTGACGAATCACATAGCCGGCTGCGAGGATGACACCTCATTGAAGCGGCAAACAATTTAGCAAAAAGCTAACCAGACAGCGGAGCGGTAGTTCAGTCGGTTAGAATACCGGCCTGTCACGCCGGGGGTCGCGGGTTCGAGTCCCGTCCGCTCCGCCACTACTTAAGAAGCCCAGTCTAACGACTGGGCTTTTTTTCGTTCGATTCCCTCAATATTACCTCTTCTCTCTTCTATATCCCGCTGATTTATCACGCTATGGGGTTGTGCCTCAAGGCTTTCCATCGGGGAGGGAGTTCGGCATACAATGCGCCTTTGGTGTCAGATAGGAGTCCCCCTATGTTTTGTCCGCGCTGTGGTTCCGGATCGCTGCAACAGCGCAGCGAGAAAGAGTTTGCCTGTGGCTGTGGTTTTCACTATTTCCAGAATGTGGCGTCGGCCGTGATGGTGGCGCTGTGCTGGCGGGACGAGCTGCTGGTCGCGGTGCGGGCCCGTGATCCCGGCCGGGGCTTGCTGGATCTGCCGGGCGGCTTCGTCGATCCAGGAGAATCGCTGGAGGAAGCCTTGGTAAGGGAGCTCAAGGAGGAACTGGGGCTGGATCTGACGGGGGAGACGCCGCGCTATCTGAGCTCCTATGCCAACGTCTATCCCTATGACGACGTGGTCTATCACACCTGCGACACCGTCTTTCTGCTGGAGTTGGCGCACAAGCCTTTGGTGGTGGCGGCCGACGATGTGGCCGCCTGTGAGTGGCGCAAGCTGGCCGGCATTGCCCCTGCCGAGTTCGCCTTTCGCTCTACCGGCGCCGCCATCAGTCAATTGCAGCGGCTGCGGGGCTAACCGATAGCATTGATGACAGGGCGGAGCAGCTAGCCCGGCAGGTGGAGGGTGACGATCAGGCCACCCTCTTCACCATTTCTGGCGTCGACCCGTCCGCCCTGGGCCTGGATCGCCTTGCGGGTGATGGCAAGCCCCAGTCCATAACCCTTGCCCGCTGCAGGGGAGCCTATTCGCACGAAGGGATCGAAGATGCTGGAGAGTTTGCTCTCATCCACCCCCATCCCCTGATCCGCTACCTCGACGATGAACTCGTCGCCCTGCCGCATCAGGGTCAGGCGAATGGTCTGTCCTGCTTGCGAGAAGCGCAAGGCATTGCGTAGCACGTTGTCGAGGGCCCGGCGGATCAGCTCCGCCTGTCCGCAGACCGTGTATTCCCGGGCCTCATCCACCCAGGTTTTGATCTCGACTCCCATGTGCTGCGCCTCGTAGCGGGCATCGCTCACCACGGCGTCGACCAGCCCCTGCAGATCGTAATACTCCTCGCCGTCCCGCTCGCCATGGCCGGCGCGGGTGAGGGTCAGCAGTTCGCCGATCATCTTGTCCATGCGCTGGGTCTCGAGCTGGATCCGCGCGAGGGATCCCTCGATCCTGACCGGATCCTGCTGGGCGAGGCCGATGGCCAGCTGCAGCCTGGCAAGGGGGGAGCGCAGCTCGTGGGAGACGTCGTGCAGCAGCTGTTCGCGGCTCTCCACCAGCAGTTGCAGCCGCTCGGCCATGGCATCGAAGTCGCGGGCCGCATCGCTGATCTCGTCGTGGCGCCGCCGCATGGCGGGGTAGAGGCGCACTGCCAGATCCCCCTGGGCGAGGCGCTCGAATCCCTGCCGGAAGCGGTTCATGGGGCGGGTCAGGTGCCAGGCGAGCAGGGCGCTGAAGAAGAGGCCGCCAAGCCCGCCGATCCACCACATGGGCGGTGGCATGTTGAGCCAGTTGCGGCGGGGCTGGGGTGGTGCCAGCAACTGCTGCAGGCCGGCACTGTCGTAGTCGAGCCGGTAGTGCTGGCCATCGGCTCCCAGCAGGATACGGCCGCCCTGTGTTGTGGATGGCTCTGCTGCGACCGGTTCAAGCTGCAGCAGCCTTCGCTCCTGGGCCGGCCAGCTGGCCTGCAGGGCCGCAACCGCAGCCGGTCCCTGCCGCTGCAACAGGCTGGCGGCGGCTGTCAGCTGACGCTCGGCCAGCTGGTTTGCCATCCGCTGCTCCGGCGGCCCTTCGTGGCGATAGAGGCTGAACGCCACCCACAGCAGCTGGCTCATCATGATGATGGTGAACCAGAAGCCGAACAGGATCTTCCAGAACAGGCGCCCCTTGAGGATCATGCCAGCCGGTATCCTATGCTGCGTACCGTCTCGATACCGACGGCTTCCCCCGCCAGGGCCTGCAGCTTTTGGCGGATATTGCAGATGTGCACGTCGACGCTGCGATCATAGGGCTCGCGCGGGCGGCCAAGCCCGTGCAGAGAGAGCTCATCCTTGCTGACCACCCGCTCTGGGGATCGCAACAGCAGTTCCAGCAGGTTGAACTCGGTGGCGGTCAACTCCAGCGGCTGCGCCTGCCAGTGACACTGACGGCTGGCGGGGGAGAGCACCAGTTCGCCAAGGCGCAGACCCTGCTCTTTGCCCGGATGGGCGGGGGCAGGTTCGACCCGGCGCAGCACGGCTCTCAGCCTGGCCACCAGTTCCCGCGGGTAGCAGGGCTTGGGCACATAGTCATCGGCTCCCATCTCCAGCCCGATCACCCGATCGATGTTGTCCCCCTTGGCGGTGAGCATGATGACGGGGATCCGGCTGTCGCGGCGAATGTGGCGCAGCACCTCACTGCCATTCAGATCGGGCAGCATGATGTCGAGCACCACGGCGGCATAGTTGCCGGAGAGGGCGTGCTGCACGCCGCTCTTGCCGGTCAGCACATGGGTGGTGGCAAAACCTTCGCCAGCCAGGTATTCGCTCAGCATGGTGCCAAGCTCCAGATCATCGTCCACCAGCAGGATCTTCATCGCTCTTCTCCGTCTCGGGTTGGCGCCATTTTCCCGTGTCCGTCTCCGTCTG
This sequence comes from Aeromonas sp. ASNIH4, assembly GCF_002934425.1. Classification (NCBI taxonomy): domain Bacteria; kingdom Pseudomonadati; phylum Pseudomonadota; class Gammaproteobacteria; order Aeromonadales; family Aeromonadaceae; genus Aeromonas; species Aeromonas sp. ASNIH4. The sequence goes on from NZ_CP026217.1 coordinate 416,605, forward strand.
ACAGCTGCTTTTACGCAATCCTTACACTGCCCTGCAAGAGGCTTAACCGGATATTGGAGTAGATTGCCCGGGTCTGTTTCACCCTCTGTTTCAGCCAAGGATATCCGCGATGGCCCGTGCCCGTCTCCTCGTTGTTCGCCTGCTGCTGCCCGCCCTGGTGCTGGTCGGTGCCGGCTGGCTGCTGCTGCCCTCCGCCGCGGCACCAACCGCCTCTTACATCACGGCCCCGGTCGAGCGGCGGGATCTGGAGCAGAGCGTGCTGGCCGACGGCACCCTGCAGGCCCAGAAGCTGGTGAGCGTGGGGGCGCAGGTGTCGGGGCAGATCAAGGCGCTGCACGTGGCGCTGGGGGGTGAGGTGAAGCAGGGCGATCTGCTGGTCGAGATCGACGATCTCACCCAGCAGAACGCCCTCAAGGATGCCGAAGCCGCCCTCGACAACGTGCAGGCCCAGCTGGCCTCGCGCCGGGCAACGCTGCGCAGCAACCAGCTGGCCTTCGAGCGCCAGCGCAAGGTGCTGGCTCGGGGATTGGGCAGCCAGGCCGACTACGACAGCGCGGAGGCGACCCTGACGGCGACCCGCGCCGACATCCGGGCGCTGACGGCGCAAGCGGTGCAGGCCCGTATCGCGGTGGACACCGCCAGAGTGAATCTGGGTTACACCCGCATCGTCTCCCCCATGGCGGGCACCATAGTGGCGATCCCGGTGGAACAGGGGCAGACGGTCAACGCGGTGCAGAGTACCCCGACCATGGTCAAGGTGGCACGGCTCGACACCATGACGGTGGAGGCGCAGATCTCGGAGGCGGACGTGATCAAGGTGAAGGCCGGCTTGCCCAGCTATTTCACCGTGTTGGGGGCGCCGGAGCAGCGCTACCAGGCCCGTCTGCGCGCCATCGAGCCTGCCCCTGACACCATCAACGACGACACGACCAGCAGCAGTTCGACCAGCACGGCCGTCTACTACCACGGTCTGTTTGAGGTGGAGAACCCTGAAGGGGCTCTGCGCATCGGCATGACGGCCCAGGTGCACATAGTGCTGGCGACCGAGCGCAACGCCCTGGTGATCCCGGCCATTGCCCTGAGCGGTGACAGGGTGCAGGTGGTGGATGGTGCGGGCCTGCCCCAATGGCGGCAGGTGAAGGTGGGCCTCAACAACAAGGTGGATGCCCAGATCCTGGCGGGGTTGACCGCCGGGGAGGCCGTGGTGGTGAGTCAGCTGACGGCCCAGCGCCAGCAGAGCGGGCGAATGGGCCCGCCGATGGGGATGTGATCATGAGGGAACCACTGCTGCAGCTGAGCGGGATCCGCCGCCATTTTGGTGACGGGGAGCGGCGCGTCGAGGTGCTCAAGGGGATCGATCTGACCATAGCGCGAGGCGAGATGGTGGCCATCGTCGGCGCCTCCGGCTCCGGCAAATCGACCCTGCTCAATATTCTGGGCTGCCTGGATCAACCGAGTGAGGGTAGCTATCGGGTGGCCGGACGGGAGACGGGCCGGCTGACGGCCGATGCGTTGGCGACCCTGCGCCGCGAGCACTTCGGTTTCATCTTTCAGCGCTACCACCTGCTGGGGGATCTCAGTGCCCGCGACAACGTGGCGCTGCCCGCCCTCTATGCCGGGTTGTCTGGCGATGCGCGCAAGGCGAGGGCCGAGAGCCTGCTGCAGCGGCTCGGGCTCGGCAGCCGGCTCGACTACAAGCCGAGCCAGCTCTCCGGCGGCCAGCAGCAGCGGGTCAGCATTGCCCGCGCCCTCATCAACGGCGGTCAGGTGATCCTGGCGGACGAACCAACCGGTGCCCTCGACAGTCAGAGCGGGGCCGAGGTGCTCGGCATCCTGGGCGCGCTTCATCGACAGGGCCACACGCTGGTGCTGGTGACCCATGACATGGCGATCGCCGAACAGGCCGAGCGGATCATCGAGCTCAAAGACGGGGCGGTGGTGGCCGACCGTCGTCGCCAACCGGCACCGCCGTCCCCTGCGCCAACCACTCCCCGTACCGACACCGAGGGATGCGGCGCTCTGGCCGGGCGGCTCGGCGCCGCTTTCAAGATGGCGCTGCTGGCCATGCAGGCCCAGCGCATGCGCACCTTCCTCACCATGCTCGGCATCATCATCGGCATCGCCGCCGTGGTGTCGGTGGTGGCGCTGGGGCGCGGCTCCCAGCAGCAGGTGCTGGCCAACATCAATGCCATGGGCACCAGCACCCTGGAGATCTTCCCCGGCAGCGGTTTCGGTGATCGGCGGGCCGAGGCGGTCCAGACCCTCAGGGTGGAGGATGCCGAGGCCCTCGCCGGGCTCGGTTATGTGCACAGCGTCACCCCCAGTCTGGCCACCAGCGTCACCCTGCGTCGGGGCAGCCAGGCGGTGCTGGGCTCGGTGAACGGGGTGGGGGAGCAGTTCTTCCAGGTGCGTGGCTACCGACTGCTGCAGGGCATGCTGTTCGATGCTGCCAGCGTGAGCGCTCTGGCGCAGGAGGTGGTGATCGACGAGAACAGCCTAGCGCGCCTGTTCGGTGCGGGGGAGTCGCCGCTCGGTCAGGTGATCCTGCTGGGGAGCCTGCCGTGCCGGGTGATCGGGGTGGTGGCCCGCAATCAGAGCGGCTTTGGCAGCGACGAGAACCTCAATGTCTGGATCCCCCATACCACGGCCATGACACGGATGCTGGGCCAGAGCCACCTGCGCAGCATCAGCGTGCGGGTGCAGGACGAGGTGGCGCTGGCCGCCGCCGAGGATGGCATCAATCGCTTGCTGCGTGAGCGGCACGGCGCTCAGGATTTCTTCGTGCTCAACACCGACAGCATCCGCCAGGCGATCACCAGCACCAATGCCACCCTGACCCTTTTGATCGCCATGATTGCGCTCATCTCCCTGGTGGTGGGCGGCATCGGAGTGATGAACATCATGCTGGTGTCAGTGAGCGAGCGCACCCGCGAGATCGGCGTGCGGATGGCGGTGGGGGCCAGAACCGGCGACATACTGCAGCAGTTCTTGATTGAAGCGGTGCTGGTCTGCCTGCTGGGCGGGGCGGCCGGGGTGCTGCTCTCCCTGCTGATCGGCGTCTTGTTCGAGCATTTCAGCAGCCAGTTCAGCCTGAGCTACTCCTTGGACGCCGTGCTGATGGCCTTCTTCTGCTCGAGCCTCATCGGCGTGCTGTTTGGCTTCTTCCCGGCGCGGCGGGCGGCGCGGATGGACCCCATCCACGCACTGGAGCGGGAGTAGGCACCCTCTTCGGCGCCCGCAGCGCCACCCCATTCGCCGGCGTTGCCGAGGGCTCATCCCGCCTCGGTGGCCTGGCGAGTTGGCCGGACGGCACTCTGTGCCAGTCCGGCAGCCTGAACCGTGTCATCGACGTGACACAGCCTGCTCTGCGCGGGTTTTCAACCGGGCCCCTGGCCCGGTTCTTTTTCCCATGCGAAAAAAAGGCGCCACCCGAGGGGGACGCCTGAAAGGTCAAACCTTGCGGTTTGCGGACCAACGGAACCAAGATTTCACACACATCACACTCTCAGCACTTCTGGCAGGCTCAGCCCTGCCACTTGCCTCCTTCCACTATCACATCGTTGGGATTGGTATCGGCGCTCAGTTTGTCGCGCACATACTGGTCGTAGAGTTTCAGCAGGTACTTCTCCTCCCCCAGCTTGGCGAGACGGTCGTTGACCCAGTCCCGCAGCTCGATATTGCCCTTCTTCACCGCCGGCGCGATGGGGTCTTCCGAGCCCAGCTTCTCGGGCAGCACCCGATAGCCCGGGTTCTCCTTGGCCCAGCTGAAGAGCACCAGGTTGTCCTGGGCATAGGCGTCGCCACGGCCCTGGGCCAGCGCCTGCAGGGATTCGGTGTTCTTCTCGAACTTGAGCACCTTCCAGTCCGGGTGGTTGCGGGTCAGCCAGATGTCGGCCGTGGTGCCGGTGGTGACGATCAGGGTCTTGCTGGCCAGATCATCCAGTTGCTTGGCCGGGCTCCCTTGTGGCACCAGCACCTGTACCGCCACTCGCAGGTTCGGGTTGGTGAAGTCCACCACCTGCCGCCGCTCCGGGGTCACCGTCATGTTGGCGAGGATGAGATCCACCTTGTCGCTCTGCAGGAAGGGGATGCGACTGGCGGGTTCCACCGCCACGAACTCGACCTTGTTCTCGTCCCCCAGCAGATCCTTGGCGAAACGGCGACCGAGGTCGGTGTCAAAGCCGACGTAGTTGCCCTTCTCGTCCACATAGCCAAACGGGGGCTTGTCGGTGAAGACGCCGACGATGAGCTTGTCGCGGGCCTTGATCTTGTCGAGGGAACCGTCCGCCGCATGGGCGGCGCCGCTGGCGAGACCCAGTCCCAACAAGGCACTGAACAGAACCGAGGTGATTTTTTTCATGCTGACTCCTTTCGTTTGATGACATTTGTATAAGAAAACTGGGCGAGGAACTGGCGGGCACGCTGGCTGCGCGGGTTATCGAAAAATTGATGGGGGGTGGCCTGCTCCAGGATGTGGCCGCCGTCCATGAAGACGATGCGATCCGCCACCGCCTGGGCGAACGCCAGCTCGTGGGTGACGATGAGCAGGGTCATGCCACTGCCGGCGAGATCGCGGATCACCTCCAGCACCTCCTGCACCATCTCGGGATCCAGCGCAGCGGTCACCTCGTCAAACAGCATCACCTGCGGGTTCATGCACAGCGCCCGCACGATGGCGATGCGCTGCTGCTGGCCGCCGGAGAGCTGGCGCGGATAGTCGTGGCGCCGCTCCCACAGGCCGATGCGGGTCAGCAGCTGCTCCGCCTGCAGCAGGGCCTCCTGCCGCTCCCGTTTTTGCACCTGAAGGGGGCCGAGCAGCACGTTCTCCAGCACCGTCAGGTTGGGGAAGAGGTGATAGCTCTGGAACACCATGCCGATGCGCTGGCGCAGCCGCTGCCAGTCGGTACTGGCATCCAGCCGCTCTCCATCGAAGCGAATGTCGCCCCCCTGAATGGGTTCGAGCCCGTTCAGGGTGCGCAGCAAGGTGCTCTTGCCGCAGCCGCTCGGCCCCAGGATGACGATCACTTCCCCGGCGTGCACCGTGAGGCTGACCTCGTCCAGTACCCGGTGTTGGCCGAATTGTTTGCTGACAGCATTGAGCTCAAGCAGAGGTGTCATACCGCATTACCCCATTGTTGCTCCAGCCGGCGCGAGGCGAGCGAGAGCGGATAGCAGACCAGAAAAAAGAACAGGAACAGCAGACCGTAGATGAGCAGCGAGCCATAGGTGCGCTCGATGATCTGCTGGCCCACCTTGATCACCTCCACCACCCCGATCAGCACCGCCAGCGAGCTGGTCTTGATGATGCGGGTGTAGATGTTGATGGTGGGCGGCGTCAGTCGTTGCAGCGCCTGGGGCAGCAGCACGTGGCGATAGAGCTGCCAGCGGGAGAGCCCGAGCGCCAGGCCGGCCTCCTGCTGACCACGGGCGAGGGACTTGAGACCGCCGCGCACCACTTCACCCACCTCGCTGGCGCCCCAGAGGGCCAGCACCAGCACGGCGCACCAGAAGGCCGGGATGTCTACGCCAAAGAAGATCGGCAGCCCGAAGAAGAAGAGGTAGAGCCAGACCAGCACGGGCACCACCCGAAACAGCTCCAGATAGACCCGCAGCAGCCCCCGCACCAACCGGCCTCCCTGTTGCGCCAGCACGCCGTAAGCGACGCCGCCCAGGGTGGCGAACAGGATGGCGAGCAGGGAGATGGCGAGGGTCTGACCCGCGCCAACCGCCAGCAGCGGCAGCGCCTGCGTCAGCTGCTCAGTGACCGGACTGGCCATAGTGATCCCTCCTTTCTTGTGCATGGGTAGCGAGTGACGATGTCATGGCACTCTGCACTGCCATCAGACGCCACACTGGCTCAGGCAACTCAGTGACCGAACTGACCATGTTGCAGCCTCCTTTCAACGACGCGCAGGGCAAGGGACAGCGGCAGAAAGATCAGCACGCACATCAAGGTCAGCACCGCCAGCATCTCGTAGGTCTTGTAGTAGAGGGCGATGTAGTTCTTGGTGGTGTAGAGCAGCTCCGGCACCGCCACCGCCGAGGCCACCGTGGTCTCTTTGAGCAGAAAGATGAAATTGGCAAACAGCGCCGGCAGGCTGGCGAGCCAGGCCTGGGGCAGCTGCACGTGGCGCAGCAGCTGCCAGCGGGAGAGGCCGATGGCTCGCCCCGCCTCCAGCTGGCTGGGGGGGACCGCCTGAATGCCCGCCCGCAGCGCCTCGGTCAGGTAACCGCCGCCGAGGAAGGTCATGGCGATCACCGCCGTGGCAAAGCCCGACAGAGACAGGCCGAGCGCCGGCAGCCCGAAGTAGAGGAAGAACAGCTGGATCAAGAGCGGCGTGTTGCGGGCCAGCTCCACATAGGTGCGGATCACCCCGTTCAGCCAAGGCCGATGCAGGCTTTGCAGGGTCACATTGAGCAGCGCCACGGCGAGCGAGGTGAGGATCACGATGGCGCCGAGCTGCAAGGTGACCCAGACCGATTGACCGAACGCCGGCAGGGTGGTGAGAACAAAGGACCAGTCAAAGCTCATGCCGGGATCCTCCCGTCGCGGCGCAGCCGCTGGGGCACGACCGTGATGGCGTCCGGGTACTTGATGCCGGCGCCGGTGTTGAGTACCACCACCCGCTCGCCTCCCTGGATCCAGCCCGCTTCCCGCAGCTGGCGGGCGGCGGCGAAGGCGGCCGCCCCTTCCGGGCAGACGAAGCAGCCCTCCTGGGAGGCGAGCTGACGCAGCTCGCGCTGGATGGCGCCGTCTTCCACCGCGACGGCGCAGCCCTCGGTGCGATAGAGGGCGTCCAGCACCAGAAAATCCCCCAGCGCCTTGGGCACGTTGATGCCGAACGCCAGGGTCTGGGAGTCGGGCCAGAAGCGCGATTCGCGCTCCCCCTGCTGCCAGGCCTGGACGATGGGGGCGCAGCCGCTCGCCTGCACCGCCACCAGTCGCGGCAGCGGCCCCTGCACCCAGCCCAGCTCCTGCAATTCCCGCAGCGCCTTGTAGATGCCGATGAGGCCGACCCCGCCGCCGGTGGGGTAGAGGATCACGTCCGGCAGGGTCCAGCCGAGCTGTTCGGCGATTTCAAACCCCATGGTCTTCTTGCCCTCGATGCGATAGGGCTCCTTAAGGGTGGAGGCATCAAACAGTCCCTGCTGCGCCACCGCTTCGGCCACCTGGCGACCGGCGTCGCTGATGAGGCCGTCCACCAGATAGAGGCGGGCACCGGCCAGGGCGCTCTCCAGCCGGGTGATGGCGGGGGCCGCCTGGGGCTGGACTATGGTGCTGCGCAAGCCGGCGCGGGCGCCGTAGAGTGCCCAGGCCGCACCGGCGTTGCCGTTGGTGGGCATGGCGAAGTGGGTGACGCCGAGTTCGCGGGCGCGGGAGACGCCGACCGCGGCGCCGCGGGCCTTGAAGGAGCCGGTGGGGGTGAGGCTCTCATCTTTCATCCAGAGATCCGGAATGCCGACCTGCTTGCCGAGGCGCGGCAGCGGCAACAGCGGGGTGAAGCCTTCCCCCAGGGTGACCACCTGGGCGGGGTCGCGCACCGGCAGCAGCTCGTGGTAGCGCCACAGGCTGGCGGGGCGGCCCAGCAGGGCGGCCGGATGCCAGGCCTGCTTCAGGGCCTCGAGGTCGTAGCTGGCCAGCAAGGGGGCGCCGACCGGGCTCAGCTGCTGGGGCTGATCGGCATCCACAATCTCGCCGGTCTTGCTGCAACGCAGATGTGATAGGTAGCTGTACGGCATGCTTTATCCTGAATGAGTCGAGATGGTCAGTCGCTTATTCCATCCTGTGACCCAAGTGCCGGATAACAAACAAAATAAACTGGCAAACCTAAGCGAAAAAATTCATATGACTCCGATTGGTCAGGGTTGTGGCGGCTTCCCGCTCATGTCGCGTGTTCACCCGCTGGGGGGTTGGGCCGTCCGGCACTCTTTGCTAACCTGCCCGCTTCACCCGAAATCGCAGGGAGCCGCATCGATGCGAGCCATTGTCAGCCTGCTGGCCCTGTCACTGCTGTGTGCATGCAGTGGCCAGTCAACCAAAGAGGATGCCATGTCAGGGAAAGCGCGCCTTCACTACCCCGTCACCCGCCAGGGTGAACAGGTGGATCACTACTTCGGCCAGGCCGTGGCCGACCCCTATCGCTGGCTGGAGGATGATCGCAGCCCCGAGACCGAGGCCTGGGTCAAGGCCCAGAACGCCGTGACTCAGGGTTACCTGGCACAGATCCCGTATCGCGCCGCCATCAAGGAGAAGCTGGCCGCCTCCTGGAACTACGCCAAGGAGGGGGCGCCGTTTCGCGAGGGGCGCTACCACTACTTCTTCAAGAACGACGGCCTGCAGAACCAGAGCGTGCTGTGGCGCCAGTTGGAGGGCAAGCCGGCCGAGGTGTTCCTCGATCCCAATACCCTCAGCCCCGACGGCACCACGGCGCTGGATCAGCTGAGTTTCTCCCGCGATGGCCGCATCCTGGCCTACTCCTTGTCGCTGGCCGGCAGCGACTGGCGCGAGATCCACCTGATGGACGTACAGAGCAAACAGCCGCTGGAGGCGTCCCTCAAGGACGTGAAGTTCAGCGGCATCAGCTGGCTCGGCAACGAGGGCTTCTTCTACTCGAGCTACGACAAGCCAGATGGCAGCGAGCTGTCGGCCAAGACCGATCAGCACAAGGTCTATTTCCACCGGCTCGGCACGGCGCAGGAGGATGACCGGCTGGTGTTCGGCGCCATCCCGGCCCAGCACCACCGCTATGTGGGGGCGACCGTCACCGAAGATGACCGCTTCCTGCTCATCTCGGCGGCGAACTCCACCTCCGGCAACCGCCTCTATGTGAAGGATCTGAGCCAGGAGAACGCGCCGCTGCTGACGGTGCAGGGGGATCTGGATGCAGATGTGAGTCTGGTGGACAACCAGGGCAGCACCCTTTACCTGCTGACCAACCGGGACGCCCCCAACCGCCGGCTGGTGACGGTGGATGCCGCCAACCCGGGGCCGGCCCGCTGGCGGGATCTCATCCCCGAGCGTCAGCAGGTGCTGACGGTGCACTGCGGCAGCGGCTATCTGTTCGCCGAGTACATGGTGGATGCCACCGCCCGGGTCGAGCAGTTCGACTACGAAGGCAAGCGGGTGCGCGAGGTGGCGCTGCCCGGCCTTGGCAGCGTCAGCGGCTTCAACGGCAAGCACGATGATCCCGCCCTCTACTTCGGCTTCGAGAACTATGCCCAGCCGCCCACTCTCTACCGGTTCGAGCCAAAAAGCGGGGCCATCAGCCTCTATCGCGCCTCGGCGGCGCCGTTCAAGCCAGCGGATTATGTTTCCGAGCAGCGCTTCTACCAGAGCAAGGACGGCACCCGGGTGCCGCTCATCATCAGCTACCGCAAGGGGCTGAAACTCGATGGCAGCAACCCGACCATCCTCTACGGCTATGGCGGCTTCGACGTGAGCCTGACTCCGAGCTTCAGCGTGTCGGTGGCCAACTGGCTGGATCTGGGGGGCGTCTATGCGGTGGTCAACCTGCGCGGGGGCGGCGAGTACGGCCAGGCCTGGCACCTGGCGGGCACCCAGCAGAACAAGCAGAACGTGTTCGACGACTTCATCGCGGCGGCCGAGTACCTCAAGGCCGAGGGCTACACCCGCACCGATCGGCTGGCGATCCGCGGTGGCTCCAACGGCGGTCTGCTGGTGGGGGCGGTAATGACCCAGCGGCCGGATCTGATGCGGGTCGCCCTGCCGGCGGTGGGGGTGCTCGACATGTTGCGCTACCACACCTTCACCGCCGGGGCAGGCTGGGCCTATGACTACGGCACCAGCGCCGACAGCGAGGCGATGTTCGACTACCTGAAGGGCTACTCGCCGCTGCACCGGGTGCAGCCCGGGGTCAGCTACCCCTCGACCCTGGTGACCACGGCGGATCACGACGATCGGGTGGTGCCGGCTCACTCCTTCAAGTTTGCCGCCACCCTGCAGGCCGACAATGCCGGCCCCCATCCCCAGCTCATCCGCATCGAGACCAATGCCGGGCACGGGGCGGGCACGCCGGTGGCGAAGCTGATCGAGCAGAGTGCGGACATCTATGCCTTCACCCTGTACGAGATGGGTTATCAGCAGTTGCCGCGTCAGCCTTGATCCGGGCGAGACGGGCGCCAGCCATTCACTGACATCAGGGCCCTGCGGGGCCCTTTTCGTTGCCGCGCGTTGGCAGGGTTGCGCTGGCAGCACTCGCTGCGACCATCCCTGTCTCGCCGCTGGCCCGTTTTGGCAGACGGGCCCCATCTGTCATCCCCCCGGTGGTATAGTCAGCAACAAGATCCGCATTCAAGGAGTCCATCGTGAAGAAGATCATCTATATCCTGCTGGGATTGGCGCTGGCGGCCGTGGTGGCCATCGCCGCCCTGGTGTCCCTCATCGATCCCAATCAGTTCAAGCCCCAGCTGGTGGACCAGGTGCGCAAGAGCACCGGTCGCGAGCTGGTGATGGAGGGGGCGATCGGCTGGCGTTTCTGGCCAAGCCTGGGCCTCTCCCTCGAGCAGGTGGCGCTGCGCAACCCCGTCGGCTTTGCCGAGCCCGACCTGGTGCGCTTCGAGCGCGGGGAGGCCTCGGTGGGCCTGCTGCCGCTGCTCTCCCACAAGCTTGAGATCGGCAAGGTGACCCTGAACGGCGCCCACCTGTTTATCCAGACCAAGGCTGACGGCAGCTCCAACCTGAGCGATCTGCTCAAGGCCTCCGCCGAGCCCAAGGAGGAGGCGACGACCTCCGAGCCTGCCGCAACGACGCCCCCGCCCGTCAGTGACAAGCAGCCCTGGCAGATCAGCCTGCAAGGGGTGGAGCTGCAACAGGCCAGCGCCCTGCTGCAGGACGATCGCAGCGGCACCATCTCCCGCCTCGAACAGCTGGACCTGAACCTGGGCCAGCTGGCCGTAGATCAGTGGGTGCCGGTGACCCTGGCCGCCAAGGGGGCCCAGGGTGAGCTGGCGTTTGATCTCAAGGGGTCGGCTCAGCTCAAGCTGGCGCCCGATGCCAGCCGCAGCGAGCTGAAAGATGTCGCGCTGGCGGGGAGTCTGAGCGAACCGACCCAGCGGCTGGATGCCTTCTCTCTCAAGGCCGACCGGCTGGCGCTGGGACAGTGGAGCAGCCTCACCCTCAGTCTTCAAGGGGCACAGGGGGCGGCGGATAAACCGACCCTGGCCGGTATGCTGGAAGGAACCCTCAAGGCGCGGCTCGATGAAAACCGGCAACTGCTGGAGATATCGGATGCCGTGCTGGCCGCCAAGATCAGCGGCGATGCCCTGCCGCGCCCGCAGATGCAGGTAAAGCTGGCGGGTTTTGCCCGCGCCGAGCTGGACAAACAGGCCGTCACCCTCAGCAACCTGGTGATGGGGGTGGATGATGCCCTGCTGAGCGGCAACGGCAGCGTGCAGCTGGGCGCCGTGCCCAGGGTGGCGTTCGACCTCAAGGGGGAGAAGCTGGACCTCGACGGCTGGCTCGGCCAACCGGCCAAGACGGCGCCTGCGACCGCCACCTCGGGCGCTGCTGCTCCGGCCGGGACGACGGCGCAGGCCGCCGCACCCGCCGCCAAGGCGCTCTCAACGCAAGAGCCCGACCTTGCCGCCCTCAAGGCGGTGGACCTGGCGGGTCGGCTGCAACTGGGCAGCCTGCGACTGAAGGGGCTGGATCTGAGCGCCGTCGATCTGCAACTGGCCCTGGCCGGTGGCCAGCTCACCCTCAAGCAGTTCAGTGCCGGGGTGGCCGGCGGCCAGGTGACCGCCAGCGGCGTGCTCGATGCCCGTCAGCAGCCGGCCCGCTATCAGGTGCACAAGCGGGTGCAGGGAGTCGATGTGCGGCCGCTGCTGCAGACCCTGGCCCAGACCGACCTGCTGGAAGGCAAGGGGGATCTGGAGGTCGAGGCGCAGGGTTCAGGACTCTCCGAGCAGGCGCTGCGCAGCCGGATGCAGGGCAAGGTGAGCCTCAGACTGAGCGACGGTGCCCTGCACGGCATCAACCTGGCGGAGATGATCCGCGAGGCGCGAGCCACCCTGACCGGCAAGGGGGCGGACCAGGTGAAGGAGGTGCGCAAGACCGACTTCAGCGCCCTCACCGCCAGCTTCCAGATTGCCGACGGGGTTGCCAGGAGCGACGACATCCAGCTGTTTGCCCCCGCCCTGCGGGTGAAGGGGCAGGGCCAGACCGCTCTGGTGCCGGAAACCCTCGACTTCCTGTTCCTCACCTCCGTGGTGGAGAGCAGCAAGGGGCAGGGGGGCAAGAGCGTGGACGAGCTCAAGGACATCACCATACCGGTGCGCATCGGCGGCCACTGGCAGGCGCCCAGCTACCGGCTCGACGTGAAGGAATTGCTCAGCAACAACAAGCTGCTGGAGGAGAAGGCCCGCAAGGAGGCCGAGCGCGGCCTCAAGAAGCTGCTGGGTGACAAGGCCGACAACGAAGGGGTGAAGGGGGTGGCCGATCAGCTGCTCAAGGGCTTGTTCAAATAGCCCCAGCCTTTCGCGTTATCGCCATACAGAGCCCGCCCCGTGCGGGCTCTGTGCATTGTGGGCCGCTGCCTGGCACGGTGTCTAAGCGGGATGCTGCCGGCGTCGGCAGCAAAAGAGAGGGGTGTTTGGGCCGGACAAAGATGGTATCACTGTGGTTTTACCAAGGAGCAGATGAATGAGTCGAAGTGAAATCGCAAGAGAGACATCCCATCCGGACTGGCCGCTGGTCTGGCAGATCTACGGCAGCAGCTTTCCCCGCTACGAACAGCGCCAGCCACAGCATCAAGAGCTCAAGATGGGAGACTCCCGCTTTCACTGTCAGCTCTTTTATCAGGGTGAGCAGTTGCTCGGCTTTATCTTCTGGTGGGACTGCGGCGAGCAGATCTACATCGAACACCTGGCCATCAACCCGGCCCTGCGCGGCCAGAACCACGGCTCACGCCTGCTTGCCGCCTTCTGCGAGACGGCGGGGCGCCCCGTCATCCTGGAGATAGACCCGCCAGAGGACGAGATCGCCCTGCGCCGGCTGCGCTTCTACCAGTCACTGGGTTTTTGCCTGAGCGAGCATGACCATGTGCACCCGCCCTATCAGCCGGATCATCAAGGCCATGCGCTGCGGGTGCTGAGCTATCCGGTCCCGCTCGATGAGCAGGGCTATCGGCGCTTCAACAAGGTGCTGGTGGAGACTGTGATGGATCACGGCCCGGCCTGACGCGGCTGCCATCCATCTCGCAGTGCCACCATGCGCGACATGACCAGGAGGGTCCATGAACAAACGGGTGCTGATCACCGGCGGCAGCAGAGGCATTGGCGCCGCCACCGCCCGCCATCTGGCGGGGCAGGGCTATCATCTGTGCCTCAATTATCGCCATGACAAGGCCAGTGCCGAGGCGCTGGTGGCCGAGATCCTGGCCCACCATCCGGTCAGCTGCATCGCGGTGCGGGCCGATGTCGGGGTGGAGGCCGAGGTGGTGCGTCTGTTCGAGGAGATGGACGCGCGGCTCGGCCCCATCACCCATCTGGTCAACAACGCCGGCAGGTTGCAGCCGCAGATGCGGGTGCTGGAGATGAGCGCCGAGCGCATCAACCAGACCCTGACCACCAATGTCACCAGCTGCTTTCTCTGCTGCCGCGAGGCGGTGCGCCGGATGACGGCGGGGGGCGCCATCGTCAATGTCTCCTCGGCCGCCGCCCGGCTGGGTTCGGCGGGGGAGTACGTGGACTATGCCGCCGCCAAGGGGGCCGTCGATGTGCTGACCAAGGGGTTGTCGCTGGAGGTGGCGGCCCAGGGGATCCGGGTCAACGGGGTGCGTCCGGGTTTTATCTACACCGACATGCACGCCGACGGCGGCGAGCCCGGTCGAGTCGACCGGGTGAAGGGGCAGATCCCGCTGCAACGGGGCGGTCAGCCGGCCGAGGTGGCCGCCGCCATCGCCTGGCTGCTGTCTGATGAGGCTTCCTACGTCACCGGCACCTTCATCGACGTGGCCGGCGGGCGCTGACCCTGACCCGATAATAGATACAACAAGGGGCGCCTCGGCGCCCCTTCGGTTTATTCCCCCAGCAGCTGTTGCCAGACCGCCAGAACATGGCCGCGCTCCGGCAGCAGCCTGTCGTCCCCCACCTTGCGGGAGACCTCGGAGAGGTTGAGGCGATGGCCGAGGTTGCGGATCTCCAGATAAGCGTGCTTGAGCCCCTCCGCCTGCTCCAGGGTGAGTACCCCCGCCAGCACGCACTCATCGAAGATGCGCACGTTATCGGACCAGCGGGTGAGCGCCTCGGGTTCGCAGCAGGCGTGGGCCAGCACCAGGTACTGGGCGATGAACTCGATGTCCACCATGCCGCCGGGGGACTGCTTGAGATCGAACTCGCCGGCGCCCGCCTTGAGCAGGTGATCCCGCATCTTGTGGCGCATCTCGCGCACCTCGCGAGCCAGGGTCGGCAGATCCCGCTCCTTGGCCAGCACGGCGCGGCGGATGCGGGCAAACTCGGCGATCACCGCCTCATCGCCATAGATGGGACGGGCCCGTACCAGTGCCTGATGCTCCCAGGTCCAGGCCTCGTTTTGCTGATACAGCTCGTAGGCCGACAGCGACGAGACCAGCAGGCCTGAGTCGCCGGAGGGGCGCAGCCGCATGTCGATCTCGTAGAGGATGCCGGAGGGGGTGCGGGTACTGAACAGGTGCAGGATCCGCTGGGCCAGGCGCAGGTAGAACTGACGGCTGTCGATGGGCTTGCGCCCGTCGGTGTAGCTGTTGGGGTCGCCACCGTGCAGGAACACCAGGTCGAGATCCGAGCCGTAGCCGAGCTCGATGCCGCCCAGCTTGCCGTAGGCCACCACCGCAAAGCCGCGCTGGCCGCTCACCGCCACCTCGGGCGGCACCCCGTAGCGTTCGCTCATCTGGGCCCAGGCCTGATTGACCACCTCTTCGGTGATCGCCTCCGCCAGCCAGGTGAGGTGGTCGCTCACCTTCATCAGCGGCAGGGCGCCGGCGATGTCGGCCGCCACGATGCGCAGCAGCTGCACCTGTTTGAACTGGCGCAGCGCCTCCATCTGCTGCTCCACGTCCTCTTCGGGGATGCGCAGCAGGAACTGGCGTAGCTGGGGCTTGTACTGATCGAGCGGGGTGGGGTGATAGAGGTGCTGGGGATCGAGCAGTTCGTCCAGCAGGATGGGGTAGCGGGCCAGCTGTTCGCTCACCAGATGACTGGCGTCGCACAGCCGCACCAGCTGGCGCAGGGCGCCCGGGTTCTCCGCCAGCAGCTGCAGATAGGCGCTGCGGGTGAAGATGCGGGTCAGCAGCTCGCACACCCGCTCGAACAGGCGGGCAGGTTGCTCGCTGGCGACCACAAGTCGCAGCAGTTCCGGCATCAGCCAGTCCAGCGCGATGCGCCCCTGCGGGCCTACCTGACGGCGCTTGTACTCCTCCTTGAAACGCAGCAGGGCACCGCAGAGCGAGGCAGGCTCGGCCACCCCCTGCGCGGTCAGCAATTTTTCCAGCTCGGCGGCGTCGAGCTCGGTGCGCCAGAGATCGAGCCAGAGCTGCTCCAGATGGGCGGGGGCTTCTTTTTCTTCCCCCACCACGGCGGCGAACTCCTGATGGACGGCGGCCATCTCCTCATCCAGATGGGCCATGAAGGCAGCCCAGTCCGTAAAGCCGAGGGCGGCGACGAGCCGCTGGCGATCCCGCTCCTCGGTGGGCAGGGTCTGGGTCTGCTGATCTCCGATCTCTTGCAGAATGTTCTCGACCCGGCGCAGGAAGCGGTAGGCCGTCAGCAGGCGATCGCAATGGGCGGCTTCGAGGGCGCCGCACTGGGCGATGGCGGCCAGCGCCTCCGGCAGGTGGCGCACCCGCAGCGCCGGTTCACGCCCGCCGCGAATAAGCTGCAGTGCCTGGGCGATGAACTCCACCTCGCGGATGCCGCCGGCCCCCAGCTTGATGTTGCCCTCCAGCCCCTTGCGGCGCACCTCGGCGGCGATCATCGCCTTCATCTGACGCAGGCCGTCGATGACGCCGAAGTCGATATAGCGGCGAAACACGAAGGGGCGCAGCATCTCGGCCAGCTCCACCGCGTGCTCGCACTGGGGCCCCAGCACCCGCGCCTTGACCATGGCGTAGCGCTCCCAGTTGCGGCCGTGGTGCTGGTAGTAATCCTCCATGGCGGCAAACGAGATGGCGAGCGGCCCCGCGTCGCCAAAGGGGCGCAGCCGCATATCGACCCGAAACACCTGGCCGTCGACCGTGCTCTGGTGCAGGGCGTTGATGATGCGCTGACCGAGCTTGATGAAGAATTGCTGGTTGGCGAGCTCGCGCCGCCCGCCGACCGTGTAGCCGTTCTCGGGGAAGGTGAAGATAAGGTCGATGTCCGAGGAGAAGTTGAGCTCGCCGCCCCCCAGCTTGCCCATGCCGAGGATCAGCAGCGGCTGCGGATTGCCGTTGCCATCCATCGGGGTGCCCAGCTCGCCGCACTGCTTGGCGTAGAGCCAGTCGCGGGCGGCGCAGATGAGGGCATCCGCCAGTCTGGTGAGATGGATAAAGCTCTCTTCCACCGCCGCGTGGCCCAGCAGCTCGCGCCAGGCGATCACCAGCATGCGGCTGCGACGGAACTGGCGCAGGATGCGCTTGAGCGCTTCTTCGTCGTCCACCTCGGCGAGCAGGGCGGTCAGATCGTGCTGGTAGGCGGGCCAGCGCTCGGCCTGATCCAGATCTCCGGAGGCGAGCAGCTCGGTCAGCAACTCCGGCTGTTTGAAGAGGGAATCGGCGACAAAATCGGAGAGGCCGAGCAGGGTCAGCAGGGTCTGGCGCACCGACTCGGGCTGCGTGCCGTAGTCGGGGGCCAGTTCAATCAGCCGTTGCCAGTGGCGCTGGGCCAGCTCCTGCAGCAGGGGGGAGAAGGCGGAGAAAGAGGGAGAGTGCTGGGCCACGGTTGCCGTCCTTGTGATTAACGAAACTGCCGGATAAAAAGCTGGCTGCCAATCTAGCACTGTCGGGCCCCCGCGTCACAGCGCAGGGGCGAGAAGCATGATCCGGCGGGAATTATCGGCAGCCGGCCATTCAGGTGCGCTGGTAGATATCGGGGTGGTAGATCTCCATCAGACTGCCGGGGCTGGCGGGCGGCACGAAGCCGAAACCGGCGTAGAGGCCGTGGGCATCGGAGGTGGCGAGGGAGAGGCGACGCAATCCCTGCAACTCGGGATGGTCGAGCATGGCTGCCACCAGCGCCTTGCTGTAGCCCTGGCCGCGATGCTCAGGCAGGACAAACACGTCGGCCAGATAGCCGAAGGTGGCCTTGTCTGTGATGACCCGGGCGAAGGCCACCTGCTGAGCGCCGAGGTAGCCGCCAAAGCAGAGCGAATGGTTGATGGCCCGCTGCAGGGTGGCAAGGGGAATGCCGCGACACCAGTAGGCCTCTTCAGACAAGAAGCGGTGGATCAGCGGCACGTCGAGCCGTCCCTTGTCGGCGCTGATTTCAAGCGCAAGTTCTGTGGTTTGCATCCTGGCTCCTTGCCGCGATGAAAAAAGAAAGGCCCCTCATGGGGCCTTCCAGTCTAACCAGATTACTGCGTGAAAGTCAGGCCAGCTTGAAGGCCTGGATATGGGTATCCAGGGTCTGGCTGTGGCGCTCCACCAGTTCGGAGGCCTCCTGCAGCTCGCGCAGCACCACCACGGAGCCCTCCACGACCTGCTTGACCTGCTCCAGGTTGCCGCTCATCTCCTCGGCCACCGAGCTCTGCTGCTCGGAGGCGGCGGCGATCTGGCGGTTCATGTCGGCCACCCCCTGCACCCGCTGCACTATGGTGGCGAGCTGGTCACCGGCCTGGGTTACCTGCTCCACCCCCTTGTCGGCCTGCTGCACGCTCTGGGCCATCAGTTCGGCGGCCTGGCGAGCGTTGCCCTGCAGCTGCTCGATCATCTTCTGGATCTCGACGGTGGCGGCCTGGGCCCGATTGGCCAGTTCGCGCACCTCGGAGGCGACCACCGCGAAGCCACGGCCGGCCTCGCCGGCGCGGGCGGCTTCGATGGCGGCGTTCAGCGCCAGCAGGTTGGTCTGCTCCGAGATGCCGCGAATGGTATCCACGACGGAGCCGATCTGCTCGACCCCCTGTTCCACCTGATTGACCACGGTGGAGGAGCGCTGAATGTTGCCGGAGAGGGTATCTATGGTGTTGACGGTGGCGGCTACACAGCGGCTGCCCTCCTCGGCCAGCAGGCTGGTCTCGGCGGTGGCGTGGGAGGCCTGCTCCGCATGGGCGGCCACCTCGCGAATGGCGCCCACCATCTGGCTCATGGCGCTGGC
The DNA here is from genome assembly GCF_002934425.1 of Aeromonas sp. ASNIH4. NCBI lineage: Bacteria > Pseudomonadati > Pseudomonadota > Gammaproteobacteria > Aeromonadales > Aeromonadaceae > Aeromonas > Aeromonas sp. ASNIH4. The sequence goes on from NZ_CP026217.1 coordinate 434,890, forward strand.
CAGCTGCTCAATCTGGGTGAACTCCTCGCTGATGGCCTCGTTGGCCTCCTCCATGCAAAGGGTGACCTGGGAGGCGATGTCGTTGAGCTCCTTGCAGGCGACGCGCTGGGTGCCGAACACCTCCTTGAGGTTCTCCTGGGAGTGGGCCACCGCCTTGGCGATGTCACCGAACTCGTCACGGGACTTGAGCAGCACCAGATGGCTCAGATCCTTGCGGGCGAAGCGCTCCAGCAGGCCCACCAGATAGTGCACCTGCTTGACCATCAGGCGCGAGCCGGTCAGCAGCAGCACCACGAACAGCAGCCCCATGATGGCGGTCTCCATCAACCCGGTCCAGAGCAGGCTGTTGGCGATAGTGTCCGCCTTGTCGGGCGCGATGCCTTCGCCGAGCAGGGTGGTTTCCAAATTGCTGGCGTCGAACCAGAGCTTGACCAGCAGCAGCACAGTACTGAACACCATGAGCAGTACCACTTTGGGTACCAGCCGGATATTGCTCATTCGCCTCTCCAGCGGGTTTAACTGCATAATATTTCTCCTTTTAATGACCGGTTTTCCTTTGTCCTCAGGACTATCGGCATTATCTTCCTTTTTATTAATTCGCACCGTGCCTAAAGTGGGAAAATGTATGCGACATCACTTAACTCATCTGCGCGCCATGGATCTGCTGATGGCGTTTCTGTCGGTGATCTCGGTTTTGCTGGTCACGGCCCGCTGGTGGGGACATGCCCAGCTCACCCCCCAGACCCTGCAGCTGTTCTATGACGTCGACAGCCTGATCTGCTACTTCTTCCTCGCCCACTTCGCCTATGGCTGGGCCCGGGCCTCCGACCGGATGGCCTTCTTCAAGGCCAACTGGTTCTATCTGCCGGGCAGCCTGCCGATGGTGGAGCAGCTGCGCTGGGCACGTCTGCTGCAGCTGTGGCGGGTCTATCAGCTGTTCAAGGAGCACCCGGATCTCTGGGCCATGTTCCGTCGCGAGCGCAACGAGACCACCCTCTCTGGCATCCTGTTCCTGTTCTTCCTGCTGCTGGGGGTCGGTTCCGGGGTCATGTATCTGATCGAATCGGGCCAGCCCGGCAGCCAGATCCAGACCCCCTACGATGCCTTCTGGTGGACCCTGGTGACCCTGTCGACCGTGGGGTACGGCGATCTGGTGCCCAAGACGGAGCAAGGGCGTTTCGTCGCCAGCCTGCTGATCCTGTTCGGGGTCGGCCTGTTCGGCGCCATCAGCGGTTTCATGGCCAGCCTGTTTCTGCAGCCGGGGCGGGGGGATGGCGAGCTGGAGAAGTGGCGTCATCACCAGAGCGCGCAGCAGGATCTGTTGTTGCAGGAGCTGCGTGCCCTGCGGGACGAGGTGAAGGCACTGAAACAGAAATAGGCTGCGGCGTCCGGAATGGTCGCGTCGCGGCGCAGACAAGTTGCGAGCCAGCTCTCAGCTCGGGGGGCGCCACTTTTCTTTGCTTGTCCTTTGACCCGCAGGCGGCTTAACATTCGCCAGTCACCTAACCAAACGAAGAGAACCGATCGACCATGCGCGCCCTTCTCGGGATCCTGATCTGCTTGTGTGCCCAACAGGCACTGGCCGATACCCGTTATGTTTCAGACAACATCTTTACCTTTATTCACAATGGTCCGGGTACCCAGTACCGGATCCTTGGCAGCGTCAAGGCGGGTGAGCCGCTGGACGTCAAGGCAGTGAACAACGAAGCCGGTTTCACCCAGGTGGTGGATGGTCGTGGCCGTGAAGGCTGGATCAAAAGCAGCGAGCTGCAGGGCGAGATCAGCCTGCGCGAACGGCTGCCCCAGGTGCAAAAAGAGCTGGAAGAGGCCAAGGCCCGCCTGCTGAACCTCAACGGTGACAACGAGAAACGCTTCACCGAGAAGGATGGCAAGATCGCCGAGCAGAGCAAGGAGATCGCCAGCCTGAAGGCTCAGCTGGCCAGCCAGAGCGAGGAGATGGGCAACCTCAAAGAGCAGAACGACGCCCTGACCCAGAGCTACGACAACCAGGAGCACGACATGCAGATGGACTGGTTCATCCGCGGTGGTGCCATGGTGGGTGGCGGCATCCTGCTCGGCATCCTGTTGCCCATGCTGCCCCGTCGTCGCAGCCGCGGCGATCGCTGGATGAACTGACAACGGTTGTCGGAAGCAGAGTGAAGGGTCGCCATAGCGACCCTTCTTTTTTGCCTTGATAAAAATTGTATACAAAATAAGGCGATGAATTTTACCTGGTTAGCATATGGCACCGATATAGTGCGCCATATGAGCCAATCAGCGATCTTTGTTAATAACAGGCAACAATTTCATTTCATCTATGGGTCGATATTGTATACATTATCGGCGTTTCGGCGGCATGGCCGCCTTCGTCGATATCAGCCCTAGGGCGTACAGGAAGACCCCATATGTTCAAAGCTACCCAAGTGCTTGCCGCTGACTATGTTCCCTCCGATCTGGCCGCCCTGCGCGAAGCCATCACCCAGAACTACGTGGTGGATGAAAATGCCTATCTGGCCGAGCTGTCGGCCATGCTGCCGGGGGATGGCGCCTCGCTGGAACGGGTGACCCAGCGTGCCCGCACCCTGGTGACCAAGGTGCGCAAGGAGAGCGGCTCCGGCGACGGCATCGATGCCTTCCTGCAGGAGTACAGCCTGGATACCCAGGAGGGGATCATCCTGATGTGCCTGGCGGAGGCGCTGCTGCGCATTCCCGATGCCGAGACCGCCGATGCCCTGATCAAGGACAAGCTCTCCGGTGCCAACTGGTCGTCCCATTTTCGCAAGAGCGACTCCACCTTGGTGAACGCCTCCACCTGGGGGCTGATGCTGACCGGCAAGATCATCAAGCTGGACAAGAAGCTGGATGGCAACCCGGCCAACCTGCTGGGCCGCATGGTCAACAAGCTGGGGGAGCCGGTGGTGCGCTCCGCCATGTACGCCGCCATGAAGATCATGGGCAAGCAGTTCGTGCTGGGGCGCGACATGAAGGAAGCCCTCAAGGCTAGCCGCAAGTCCCGCGAGAAGGGTTACACCCACACCTACGACATGCTGGGGGAGTCCGCCCTGACCCTGGCCGATGCCGACAAGTATTTCGGCGACTACCAGCGCGCCATCGAGGCGGTAGGCAACGAGCGCATCAGCGACGGCGGCCCGGCCCCTTCCATCTCCATCAAGCTGTCGGCGCTGCATCCGCGCTATGACGTGGCCAACCGCGAGCGGGTGCTCGGCGAGATGTGCGAGCGGCTGGTGGGGCTGGTGCGTCTCGCCCGTGACAAGGACGTGGCCATCAGCATCGACGCCGAAGAGATGGACCGCCTTGAGCTGTCGCTGGACTTGTTCGAGCAGCTCTATCGCTCCGATGCCAACCGCGGCTGGGGCAAGCTCGGCATGGTGGTGCAGGCCTACTCCAAGCGCGCCCTGCCGGTGCTCTGCTGGCTGACCGGGCTGGCTCGCGAGCAGGGCGATCTCATTCCGGTTCGCTTGGTAAAAGGCGCCTACTGGGACAGCGAGCTGAAATATGCCCAGCAGGCCGGCCTGCCCGGCTACCCGCTGTTTACCCGCAAGGCGGGCACCGACATCTCCTACCTTGCTTGCGCCCGCTACCTGCTGAGCGAGCCGACCCGCGGCTTCATCTCGCCCCAGTTCGCCACCCACAACGCCAATACCGTGGTCAGCATTCTGGAGATGGCCGGCGATCGCCAGTTCGAATTCCAGCGCCTGCACGGCATGGGGGAGGAGCTGCACAACGCCGTACTGAACGAGCATCCCGGCCTGCACTGCCGCATCTATGCGCCGGTGGGTGCCCACAAGGATCTGCTGCCCTACCTGGTGCGCCGCCTGCTGGAGAACGGGGCCAACACCTCCTTCGTCCACAAGCTGGTGGATCCCAACACCCCGGTCGACTCCCTGGCCGAGCACCCGCTGCGCACCCTCAAGCGTTACTCCAGCCTGGCCAACGATCGCATTCCGCAGCCGGTGAACCTGTTCAGCGACCGCAAGAACTCCAGCGGCGTCAACATGAACATCGTCTCCATCCAGCGCCCCTTCTTCGCCAAGCTGAAGGAGCTGGAGAGCAAGCAGTGGCTGGCGGGTCCCATCGTCGATGGGGAGACCCTCAAGCGCAACGAAGCCCGCGTGGTGCTGAGCCCGCAGGACGTGAGCCTCACCGTCGGCAAGATCCACTGGGCTGACGAACAGGCGGTGGAGCAGGCGCTGGCCTCGGCCCATGCCGCCTTCCCGCGCTGGCGCGAGACCCCGGTGAGCGAGCGTGCCGCCGCCCTTGAGAAACTGGCGGATCTGCTGGAAGCGAACCGCGAGCAGTTCATCTCCCTCTGTACCCGCGAGGCGGGCAAGCTGCTGCAGGACGGCATCGACGAGGTGCGCGAGGCGGTGGACTTCTGCCGCTACTACGCGGTGCAGGCCCGCGGCCTGATGGGGCAGGCCACCCTGCTGCCGGGTTACACCGGCGAGATGAACGAGCTGTTCCTGCAGGGACGCGGCGTGTTCGTCTGCATCAGCCCGTGGAACTTCCCGCTGGCGATTTTCCTGGGCCAAGTCGCCGCGGCGCTGGCCACCGGCAACACCGTCATCGCCAAGCCTGCCGAGCAGACCGGTCTCATCGCCCACCTGGCGGTGACCCTGGCTCATCAGGCCGGCATTCCGGGCGACGTGCTGCAACTGCTGCCGGGTGACGGCGCCACCGTCGGCGCCAAGCTGACGGCGGATGCCCGCATCGGCGGCGTCTGCTTCACCGGCTCCACCGAGACCGCCAAGCTCATCAACATGACCCTGGCCCAGCGTGATGGCGCCATCCTGCCGCTCATCGCTGAGACCGGCGGCCAGAACGCCATGATCGTCGACTCCACCGCCCTGCCGGAGCAGGTGGTGCGCGACGTGGTGAGCGCCGCCTTCCAGAGTGCCGGCCAGCGCTGCTCCGCCCTGCGGGTGCTCTACCTGCAGGAAGAGATCGCGCCGCGGGTGCTGGAGATCCTGACCGGTGCGCTGCAGGAGCTCAAAGTGGGCAACCCGGCCGAGCACAACACCGACGTCGGCCCGGTCATCGACGCCGAGGCCAAGGCCGGGCTGGATGCGCACCTGGTGCACATGATCCCGCGCGCGCGCCTGATCGCCCAGGCGCCGATGCCGGCCGTGACCCTGGGGGGCCACTTCGTGCAGCCGACCGCGCTGGAGATCGGCTCCATCCGCGAGCTGACCCGCGAGCAGTTCGGCCCCATCCTGCACGTGGTGCGCTACGCCGCCCGGGATCTGGACAAGGTGATCAGCGACATCAACGGCACCGGTTACGGGCTGACACTGGGGATCCACAGCCGCAACGAATCCCATGCCGAGGAGTTGGCGAGCCGCATCAACGTGGGCAACGTCTACATCAACCGCAACCAGATCGGCGCCATGGTCGGGGTGCAGCCGTTCGGCGGGCAGGGCCTCTCCGGCACCGGTCCCAAGGCAGGCGGCCCCCACTACCTGAGCCGTTTCATTACCGAGAAGACCCGCACCATCAACACCACGGCGGTGGGCGGCAACGCCTCTCTGCTGGCGATGGGCGACGCCTGATCGACCATGACCGACATCAGGCCGCCTGCGGGCGGCCTTTTTCATGGGCGTTCTCATGAGCATTGAAAAGCCGCCATCTTGGGGTCGCCACCCGGCTTGCCGCGTCTTAATATGGTGGCCGGTTGTCGCTTTCATCCGTCACCGCCGCCCAGCCCCGGGCGCGCATCCCGACCGACGTCACAACAAAGAGTGCTGCATTTATGCCATTAACCGAACAGGCCCGCTGGTTCGTGCTGGGAGGCGATCACCTCGTCCTGCTGGATGACCAGGGGCGTATTCCACAAGGCCCTCGTGCCTGTCTGCCCAGCCACTTGCAGCATGCCGCCTTTGAGCGCTTTGATGAGTGGGACGGGCTGCCTTGCCTGCTGCTGGATCTGGGGGAGGCTGCCGATACCGCGACCCTGACTCCCTTGCGCCAGCTGATGGTGGCCGGGGATGAAACGGGCTTTCAGCTGGCCGGCCGCGCCTGGCAGCTCGCAACCTTTCGCCGCACCCACCGTTTCTGCGGCGAGTGCGGCGCCCCCATGAGCCCAAAGGCGGGGGAGTGGGCGCAAGGGTGCCGCCATGGCCACGTCGCCTATCCGCGCATCTCCCCCTGCATCATCGTGGCGGTGCGCAAGGGGCCCGCCATCTTGCTGGCGGCCCACCGCCGTCACTATCAGGCCGAGGATCCCATGTATACCGTGCTGGCCGGCTTCGTGGAGGCGGGGGAGAACCTCGAGCAGTGCGTGGCGCGGGAGGTGTTCGAGGAGAGCGGCATCCGGGTGACCAATGTGCGTTACGTGGCGAGCCAGCCCTGGCCGTTTCCCCACAGCCTGATGATGGGCTTCACCGCCGATTATGAGAGTGGCGAGATCCGGGTGCAGGACGAGGAGCTGGTGGCCGCCGATTTCTTCGAGGCCGACGGGCTGCCACGGCTGCCGCCCCACGGCACCATAGCGCGGCGGCTGATCGCGCTCTGCCTCGGCGAGCAAGCCTGAGGGATGCAAAGAGGGGCGCTTGTTTGCGCCCCTTCACATCTTTGCACTCCAACGGCGGCGGCAGGCGTTTGAGCCGCCCCCCGCCGCGCACAAAGTGGTATCATATCCGCCATTTTATGCTGGATATGACTCAGGAACTGGGATGAAAGAGCTGAAGAACGATCGTTACCTGCGTGCCCTGCTGCGCCAGGAAGTGGACATGACCCCGGTATGGATGATGCGCCAGGCTGGCCGCTATCTGCCGGAATACAAGGCCACGCGCGCCCAGGCGGGGGATTTCATGTCCCTGTGCCGCAACGCCGAGCTGGCTTGTGAAGTCACCCTGCAGCCGCTGCGCCGCTATCCACTCGATGCCGCCATCCTCTTCTCCGACATCCTCACCGTGCCCGATGCCATGGGGCTGGGTCTCTACTTCGAACAGGGTGAAGGCCCGCGCTTCGAGCGTCCGATCACCTCCATGGCCGACGTGCAGGCGCTGCCGGTGCCGGATCCGGAAGATGAACTCGGCTACGTGATGAACGCGGTGCGCACCATCCGCCGTGAGCTCAAGGGCGAAGTGCCGCTCATCGGCTTCTCCGGCAGCCCCTGGACCCTGGCCACCTACATGGTGGAAGGGGGCAGCTCCAAGGCGTTCACCAAGATCAAGCAGATGATGTATGCAGAGCCCATGACCCTGCACCTGCTGCTCGACAAGCTGGCCGACAGCGTGATTGCCTATCTCAACGCCCAGATCAAGGCGGGTGCCCAGGCGGTCATGGTGTTCGACACCTGGGGCGGCGTGCTCACCCCGCGCGACTACCGCGACTTCTCCCTGCAGTACATGCACAAGATCGTCGATGGCCTCATTCGCGAGCACGACGGTCGCCGCGTGCCGGTTACCCTGTTCACCAAGAACGGTGGTCAGTGGCTGGAGCAGATCGCCGCCACCGGTTGCGATGCGCTGGGTCTGGACTGGACCACCGACATTGCCGACGCCAAGCGCCGGGTCGGTGACAAAGTGGCGCTGCAGGGCAACATGGACCCCTCCATGCTCTACGCCAGCCCGGCCCGCATCCGCGAAGAGGTCGCCTCCATCCTGGCCGGTTTCGGTCACGGCAACGGCCACGTCTTCAACCTGGGTCACGGCATCCATCAGGATGTGAACCCGGAACATGCCGGCGTGTTCGTCAACGCGGTACACGAGCTGTCCGCCCAGTACCACGGCCGCTGAGCGCCGTCGACAGCACACGGAACAACGGGGCCTGCGGGCCCCGTTTTGCTGCCCGCGACGGGGGCTGCATCCTGACCGCCGCTCGGGTTACACTGCAACCCGGTAGCGGGCGGTCGACTGCAGGCGGGCACGGCAACGTGCACCCCGGGCCTGACGCCCCAAGGTCATGGCTGGAGGCAGGATGAGCAACAGGTTGTTGGATTGGGGTATCGACCTTGGCGGTACCAAGTGCGAATGCGTGGTACTGGAAGGGGACGAGGTGCTGCTGCGCCATCGCATTCCCACCGAGCGTGCCGGCGGTTATGACCACATGATCGGCCAGATCGCCAAACTGGTGGCAGAGTGCGCCGACAAGATCGGTCAGCGGCCGACCCTCATCGGCATGGGCACGCCGGGGGCGCGGGATCCGCAAACCGGTCTGATGAAGAACTGCAACACCACCGAGCTCAACGGCAAGCCGTTCAAGGAAGATCTGGAGCGCCGGCTCGGCGTGCCGGTGCTGATCGCCAACGACGCCAACTGCTTCGCGCTGGCGGAAACCCATCTGGGGGCGGTGCGCCAGCACCACCCTGATGCCAAGGTAGTGTTCGGCATCATCATGGGTACCGGAGTGGGCTCCGGCATCGTCATCAACGGCCGCATCCTCAACGGGCACCACGGCATCGCTGGCGAGTGGGGCCACAACGTGCTCTCCCCCGACGGCCCCGAGTGCTACTGCGGCAAGCGCGGCTGCGTCGAGACCTTCATCAGTGGCCCGGCGCTGGAGGCCTGGTACGAAGCCAAGGCCAAGCGTCACCTCCCGCTGGCCAAGATAGTGGCGGCGACGGCTCACGACCACGTGGCCAAGCTCACCATCGACCGGCTGCATCTGCTGTTTGGCCAGGCGCTGGCCAACGTGGTCAACATCCTGGATCCGGATGTGATCGTCATCGGAGGCGGGGTCGGCAACGTGCAGAGCCTGTACAGTGTGGGACGGGAGACTATTTTGCCCTTCCTCTTTAATCCCCGCTTCGCCACCCCCATTATTGCTCCAGCCCTGGGGGACAGCGCCGGGGTATTCGGGGCGGCACTGCTGGCCCGCGGTGAATTTCAGGATGCCCTGCTGTCGTGAGTCAGCCATCCGCTTGTCCCTTTGTCCCAGCTAAGGACCCAGAGTTTTCATGATCAAGATTGCCATCAACGGGTACGGGCGGATCGGCCGCAACGTGCTGCGGGCCCTCTACGAGAGCGGCCGCGACAAGAACATCAAGATAGTGGCCATCAACGAGCTGGCCGCCCCCGAAGCCATGGTGCACCTGACCCGCTTCGATACCAGTCACGGTCGGTTCCACCATCCGGTGCAGCTGGCCGGCAACAGCATGCTGGTGGGGGAGGATCTCATCTCCTTGTTCGCCGAGCGGGATCCGTCGCGCTTGCCGTGGCGGGCGCTGGGGGTGGATGTGGTGCTGGACTGTACCGGGGTGTTCGGCTCACGGGCCGATGCCGAGCTGCATCTGGCGGCGGGGGCGGGTAAGGTGTTGTTCTCCCATCCGGCCGAGGCGGACGTGGACGCCACCATCGTCTACGGGGTCAACCATCAGGTGCTGACGGGGCGCGAGCGGATCGTCTCCAACGCCTCCTGCACCACCAACTGCGTGGTCCCCGTCATCGAAACATTGCATCGAGAATTCGAGATAAATTGTGGTACTATTACGACAATTCATTCGGCCATGCATGATCAGCAAGTCATCGATGCCTACCACAGCGACTTGCGTCGAACCCGTGCTGCCAGCCAGTCCATCATCCCGGTGGATACCAAGCTGGCCAAGGGGTTGGAGCGGATCCTCCCCCACTTCGCCGGCAAGTTCGAGGCGATCGCGGTACGGGTACCGACCATCAATGTAACGGCAATGGATCTCAGTATTACTGTTCGTAAAAAAGTGACGGTTACTGACGTAAATCAAGCCCTGCAACGGGCATCCAGAGGTACATTAAGCGGTATTCTGGATTACACGGAAGAGCCACTGGTCTCCGTAGACTTTAATCATGATGCTCACTCCTGCATCATTGATGGTACCCAGACCCGGGTCAGCGATGCCAACCTCGTCAAGATGTTGATGTGGTGTGATAACGAATGGGGCTTCGCCAACCGCATGCTGGATACCACCCGGGCCATGATGGCCGCAGGCTGAGAGCTTGCACCGGGCGCAAGGTTACTGTTTTTAACATTACCTGAAAATATAGAGGACTGAATATGTCTGTTATCAAGATGACTGACCTGGATCTGGCGGGCAAACGCGTTCTGATCCGTGCTGACCTGAACGTGCCGGTAAAAGACGGCAAGGTCACCTCCGATGCACGTATCGTGGCGACTCTGCCGACCATCAAGCTGGCTCTGAAAAAGGGCGCCAAGCTGATGATCACCTCCCATCTGGGTCGTCCGACCGAAGGCGAGTACAACGAAGAATTCTCCCTGGCTCCGGTTGTCAACTATCTGAAAGACGCTCTGTCCTGCTCGGTTCGCCTGGCCAAGGATTACCTGGATGGCGTAGAAGTCGCCGAAGGTGAGCTGGTTGTGCTGGAAAACTGCCGCTTCAACAAAGGCGAGAAGAAGAACACCGAAGAGCTGGCCAAAAAATACGCCGCCCTGTGTGACGTCTTTGTAATGGATGCGTTCGGTACTGCTCACCGCGCCGAAGGCTCCACCTACGGTGTGGCACAGTTCGCACCGGTCGCCTGTGCCGGCCCGCTGCTGGCGGGTGAACTGGAAGCCCTGGGCAAAGCCATGCTGAAGCCCGAGCGCCCGATGGTTGCCATCGTTGGCGGCTCCAAGGTCTCCACCAAGCTGACTGTACTGGAATCCCTCTCCAAGATCGCTGACCAGCTGGTGGTCGGTGGTGGCATCGCCAACACCTTCATCGCTGCTGCCGGTCACAACGTCGGCAAGTCCCTGTGCGAGCACGACCTGATCGACACCGCCAAGAAACTGGCTGCCGAAACCAACATCCCGGTGACCACCGACGTGGTTGTGGGTGCCGAGTTCTCCGAGTCCACCCCGGCCACCATCAAGTCCGTCGCTGATGTGACCGACGGCGACATGATCTTCGACATCGGCCCTGACTCTGCCAAGGCCCTGGCCGACATCATCATGAACGCCAAGACCATCCTGTGGAACGGCCCGGTCGGCGTGTTCGAGTTCGACCAGTTCGCTGAAGGCACCAAGGTGATCGCCGAAGCCATCGCTGCTTCTCCGGCCTTCTCCATCGCTGGCGGTGGTGACACCCTGGCTGCCATCGACAAGTTCGGCATTGCCGACAAGGTCTCCTACATCTCCACCGGCGGCGGCGCCTTCCTGGAGTTCGTGGAAGGCAAGGTACTGCCGGCTGTTGCGATTCTGGAACAGCGCGCCAAAGCCTAATTGACCCGAGACGGGGGGCAAAAGCCTCCCGTTTCGTTTATCATGTGCCCGCTGTGCCGGTTCATGATGAACCCCCCATTTTTTATTAACGGCATACGAGAACAGGACGATTAAACATGTCTAAGAAAATTTTCGACTTCGTAAAACCCGGCGTGATCACTGGTGATGACGTTCAGAAAGTGTTCGCCATCGCGAAAGAGAACGGCTTCGCTCTGCCGGCCGTCAACTGCGTCGGTACCGACTCCGTCAACGCCGTACTGGAAGCTGCCGCCAAGGTGAAAGCACCGGTTATCGTTCAGTTCTCCAACGGTGGTGCCGTGTTCACCGCCGGTAAGGGTCTGAAACTGGAAGGCCAGCAAGCTGCCATCATCGGTGCCATCTCCGGTGCCAAGCACGTTCACGCCGTTGCCGAAGCCTACGGTGTACCGGTCATCCTGCACACCGACCACGCCGCCAAGAAGCTGCTGCCGTGGATCGACGGTCTGCTGGACGCGGGCGAGAAGCACTTTGCCGAAACCGGCAAGCCGCTGTTCTCCTCCCACATGCTGGATCTGTCCGAAGAGTCTCTGGAAGAGAACATCGACATCTGCTGCGAGTACCTGACCCGCATGGCCAAGATGAACATGACTCTGGAGCTGGAACTGGGTTGCACCGGTGGCGAAGAAGACGGCGTCGACAACAGCCACATGGACCAGTCCGCCCTGTACACCCAGCCGGAAGACGTGGCCTACGCCTACGAGCGTCTGTCCAAGATCAGCCCGCGCTTCACCATCGCTGCCTCCTTCGGCAACGTACACGGTGTTTACAAGCCGGGTAACGTCAAGCTGACTCCGTCCATCCTGGACGCTTCCCAGAAGTACGTTTCCGAGAAGTTCGGTATCCCTGCCAAGTCTCTGGACTTCGTATTCCACGGTGGTTCAGGTTCCACTCTGGAAGAGATCCGCGAATCCATCTCCTACGGTGTGGTGAAGATGAACATCGACACCGACACCCAGTGGGCGACCTGGGAAGGCATTCTGGGCTTCTACAAGAAGAACGAAGCCTACCTGCAAGGTCAGCTGGGCAACCCGGAAGGCGCCGACAAGCCGAACAAGAAGTTCTACGATCCGCGTGTATGGCTGCGTGCCGGCCAGACTACCATGATCGCTCGTCTGGAGAAGGCTTTCTCCGACCTGAACGCCATCGACGTACTGTAATTCGTTACGGTCGTTTGATTGCATGAAAAGGCGCCCTGCGGGGCGCCTTTTGCATTGCAGCATGGCGGGGTCGCCAGCGGACGTGAACAAGGTGCCTTTCGAGGCACCTTTTGCATTTCTGTGATCCCTGCGGGCTGGATTGGCGGCGGGTGGCTGAGTATTATCGATGACAGGCCGTTTATTTTAGTAAACGCAACGCTATCAAGGCAGGATGCTGAGCATGCAGGCAGGAAAGCACTACCCCCATCAGGAGCACGTGGCCTCCTATTACGCGGCCACCCGCAACGACAATCAGCAGTGGCCTGAGCTCAGTGGCGAACTGAATGCCGAGGTCTGCATCATCGGCGGCGGTTTCAGCGGTCTCAACACCGCCATCAATCTGGCCGAAGCCGGTTACAAGGTGGTGTTGCTGGAGGCCAACCGCATCGGCTGGGGCGCCTCCGGGCGCAACGGCGGTCAGCTCATTCGCGGTATCGGTCACGACACCAGCCAGTTTGCCCGCTGGATTGGTGAAGAGGGGGTTCGCGAGCTGGATCTGATGGGGCTGGAGGCGGTCGAGCTGGTGCGTGAGCGGATCGAGCGCTTCAACATCGACTGCGACCTGCGCTGGGGCTACTGCGATCTCGCCACCCGTCAGCGCCATCTGTCCGGGTTTGCAGAGGAGGCGGCGCACCTGGTGAGCCTCGGCTACCGGCATGAGGTGAAGCTGGTGGCACGGGAGGATATTCACAGTGTGGTGGGGTCGGATCGCTACATCGGCGGCATGATCGACATGGGCTCCGGCCACCTGCACCCCCTCAACCTGGCGCTGGGTGAGGCGCGCGCGGCGGCCAGCCTGGGTGTGGCCCTGTTTGAGCAGTCCAGAGTGGTGCACATCGACTATGGCGATCGGCTGCAGGTCACCACGGCCCACGGCCGGGTCAGCGCCGACTACCTGGTGATCGGCTGCAACGCTTATCTCAACGACCTCAACCCCGAGCTGGGGGGCAAGGTGCTGCCGGCGGGCTCCTACATCCTCGCTACCGAGGTGCTGGAGAAGCGGCTGCGCCAGCGCCTGCTGCCGCAGAACATGGCGGTGTGCGATCAGAACGTGGCGCTCGACTACTACCGTCTCTCCGCCGACGGCCGGCTGCTGTTTGGCGGAGCCTGCAACTACTCAGGAAGGGATCCTCGCGACATCAAGGCATTCATGCTGCCCAAGCTGCTGCGGGTGTTTCCCGAGCTGGCGGATACCGCCATCGAATTCCAGTGGGGCGGCATGATAGGCATAGGGGCCAACCGGCTACCCCAGATCGGCCGCTTGCCGGAGCAGCCCAACGTCTTCTATGCCCAGGCCTATTCCGGCCACGGTCTCAATGCCACGCACATGGCGGGCAAGCTGGTGGCGGAGGCGATCAAGGGGGAGAGCCGGGGCTTCGATCTGTTTGGCAGCGTGCCCCACATGACCTTCCCCGGCGGCCCGGCGCTGCGCTCGCCGTTGCTGGCGCTTGGCATGCTCTGGTACCGCTTCAAGGATTTGTTCTAATAAGGGGAGCAGGGTCGGTACGCTAGCTGGCTTGATCCTGCAGCTTCTTGCAGTAATAGAGAAGGCAGTCAAACAATCAGCGTCCACCCACCCCGTGTGTTGAACGGGGCTGCGCGCAGGCTAGCGAGGGGATAGGGCGGATACCCAGGCCTGAGTCAGCCTGGGTATTCTGGCCGGTTGCGTGTCAGTGGGCGGGCTCGGCCAGACGCCAGCCCTGCTCGGTTTTCATCATCCACACTTCGGCCTGCTGCGGCAGCACCTGGCCCGCCTCGAACTCGCCGTATTTGCGTTCCAGCTCCATCAGTCCCATCTCCTGCTGGAAGGGACCGACCCTGTCATAGACCAGATCCTCGTCGTGCAGCACCTGCAGCTGTTCCATCCCCTGCTTGAAGTGGAGCTGGTAGCTCACCTTGACCAGATAGACCCCCTCCATGCGCTCTTCCTTGTCCAGGATGGCGAAGTCACTGATCTCGAACAGATTGGCGTCGGTGTCTGCCTGCAGTTTGGCGGTGACCTGGGTCCGGATTGCCTCTTCACCTGGACCTGCGTAACAGCCATACAGCCAGAGGGCCAGCAGGGGGATGAACCACTTTTTCATCAAAACTCCGGACGAACGAGACGGGAAAGCGCAAATATTGCCACGCTGTCGATCATATACAAGGGATTGCCGGAAAAATGGCGGTCAAACCGGGGGCCCGCACGGTTGCACGGGCCACCCGGCATCAGCGCAGCTTGTCCAGCTGGCCGAGAAATTCGGCAGGCCCCATAAAGCCGGTGACCCGCTGGCCGCTCACCTCGTTGCCGGCGCGGTCGAAGAAGATCAGGGTCGGCAACCCCAGCACGTTGAGGCCGTTGAGCAGCTCTACATCGGCATCGTCGTTGGCGGTGACGTCCGCCTGCAGCAGCACCATCTGGCCGAATCGCTCGCGCACGGCCGGGTCGCTGAAGGTCTTGTGTTCGAACTCCTTGCAGGCCACGCACCAGTCGGCATAAAGATCGAGCAGCACCGGCTTGCCGCGGGCGGCGGCCAGCTGGGTCTTGAGATCGTCCAGCGTCTTGATGCGAATGAAGGCCGGCGCCTCGGTCTGAGCGGCAGTGCTGGCACCCTGGGGTGGCAGCAGCAGATCCTTGCCCACCACAACGGCACTGATCATGGCCAGCAGCAGCACGAAGCCGCGCAGGCTGCGCCCCACCGAATGGCCCTGATGCTGGTTGTGATGATAGAGGTAGCCGCACAGCAGCAGCCCCCAGCCGAGCCAGGCCAGGGTGGTGACCTGATCGCTCCAGAGTCTCGAGAGCAGCAGGATGGGCACCGCCAGCAGTGCAAACCCGAACAGCTGCTTGATCACGTCCATCCAGGCGCCCGCCTTGGGCAGCAGCTTGCCGCCCGAGGTGCCGAGCAGCAGCAGCGGCAGCCCCATGCCGAGCGACAGGGCATAGAGAGCCGCGCCGCCGAGCCAGAGATCGCCGCTCTGGGCCACGTAGATCAGCGCTCCCGAGAGCGGCGCCGTGGTGCAAGGGGAGCAGACCAGGCCGGAGATCATCCCCATGATGCCGACTCCGAGCACGGAGCCGCCCTGCTGGCGGTTGGAGAGGCCTGACAGCCGGGTCTGCAGGCTGCTCGGCAGCTGCAGGGTGTAGAGCCCGAACATGGAGAGGGCCAGCAGCACGAACATCACCGAGAGGCCGATCAGCACGTAGGGATGCTGGAGGGCTGCCTGGAATTTCAAGCCTGCCGAGGCCACCACCAACCCGAGCAGGGTGTAGGTGACCGCCATCCCCTGCACGTAGACGAAGGAGAGCAGGAAGGCGCGGCGGGTGGAGAGATGATGGCCGGCCCCGGCGATGATCCCGGTCAGGATGGGATACATGGGGAAGACGCAGGGGGTGAAGGCGAGGCCGAGCCCGAGTGCGAAGAAGGCGGCGACGCTGAGCCAGAAGCCCTGGCTGCCGAGGGCGGCCGCCAGCTGATCCTGCTGGCTGCTGGCCGGTATGGGCTGGTCAGATTGCTCGCTCTGCTGGGCGGTGAGCGGCTGGATGCTGATCAGCTTGTCGGTGGGGGGATAGCAGAGGCCGTCGGTACAGCCCTGATAGCTGATCTTGAGGCTGGCCTGCTGGCCGGCCTCGGTCAGGATGACGGGGATCTGCAGCTCCCGGTAATAGACCTGGGTCTTGCCGAAGAAGTCATCTTCATGCTCGGTGCCGGCGGGCAGCACCGGCTCCTCGAAGGCGAGGTTTTCTCCCTTGAAGCGGAAGCTGTGGCGATAGAGGTAGTAGTCGTCGGCGATGCGCAGGCGCAGCAGCAGCCGATTGCCCTGCTGTTCGCTCTCGAGGACGAATGCCTCGTCCACTTTCAGAAATTTGGGCTGGGCGCTGGCCTCGATGCCGAGGGCGCTCAGCAGATCCGTGCTGCTGGCGCGGGCCGGCAGTGAGCCCAGACCAGCCAGCAGGGTACAGAGCAACAGCAGGGGAAAGAGCAGGCGAGACGGAGTCATGAGGTTTCCTGTTTTATCCAGTCGAGATAGGGCTGATGGCCCTGGCTTGTGGGTAGCGCCAGGATCTCCGGCACCTCATAGGGGTGATGAGCAAGAATGCACTGGCGCAGCGGCTCGAACAGGGCGGCGTGCGACTTGATGATGAGCTGGATCTCCGTGGCCCGTTCGATCTGGCCCTGCCAGCGATAGACGGAGGTGAGGCCGGGCAGCTGGTTGATGCAGGCCGCCAGCCGCTGGTTCAGCAGTTGTGCGCAGATGAGGTCGGCACTGGCCTCATCCGGGCAGGTGCAAAGCACCAGAATGGTGTCGGTCATGGTGAAATATCTCGTCCGATCGGGGCGGCTCGGCGCCCGTAAACCAGTGACTACTATACCTAGCGACGGGTCAAATAGCATCTGGCGCACTTTGCGGCTGCGACATGAAAATAAGTGGGGGGCATGAGATAGACGCTGTCAGAGCGACAAGGCAGAATGAGCGGGCTTGTTCCCATTCGACGTAAGGAAATGTATGACCCAACAGAATGAGCAGCAGAGAAACCGCATGTTGAGCCTGTTGCGCGAAGGTGAGCGCCGTATGTTGGTGCAACTGGCCGGTCTGCTGCGGACCAGTGCCGATGAAATCAATGCCGAGCTGGAAAAAGAGGAGTTGCTGGATACCCTCGAGCAACCGGTCACGGTGGAGTATCTCAACGGCGTGGTGCAGCACCATCTGTTCGAGCGCCTGCACAAGGGTGACATGGTCGCCGCCCAGCGACTGCTGACCCAGTACCAGAGTGACCTTGAGGCCATGCTGACGCAGGAGTCGGCCGAGGCAGAGGCCCCGACCGAAGAGCTGAAGGCACAAGCCTGAACGCCGCGGCAGGCCCGCCGGGCTTGTCCTCCCCCAGCACCATCATGCCCCTTGCATGATGGTGCCTTGTTTTTCCTGCCGTTTTTTGCCGTCGTTCAACCCAGTGCGTTCTGCTGCCACTGGCCCGGGATCGGGTACACCTTGTCGTAGCTCCAGTTGTAGATGAAGGCGTAGACCAGATAGAAGGTCACGAAGCCGATGTTGAGCGCCAGAGCCGCCAGCAGGGCGAGATCCAGCCACCAGGCGATGACCGGCAGGGTCAGCGCCATGAAGCCCCCTTCAAAGCCGAACGCATGGATCACGCGCTGCCACAAGGTCTTGTGCGGGTGACCCTGGTATTTGAGCAGCAGCTTGTCGAAGCCGATGTTGTAGACATAGTTCCAGACGGTGGCCAGCACCGAGAACAGGATGGCCAGCGGCCCCATGTGGCTGAGCTCGATACCTGTGACCCAGCTGGCCAGGGGGGCGGCGATGAGCAGACCTATCACTTCAAAGCCGATGGCATGGCGGATACGGTCGTTGCGGGTACGCATAAATTCCTCTCTTTAAACAGGTATGTTGACTGACTGGTTGGCAATCTATCCCTATTTTTTGATAGTTTCACGTTGGTATCCATCGCTAAAATAGATAGATGACCGCATTTGCAGGAGCAGGACGATGAATCCATCGCTGGAACAACTGAGGGTATTGCTGGCCGCCGCACAGGCCGGCTCCTTTTCGGCGGCGGCGCGCCAGCTGGGCAAGGCGCAGTCGGTGGTCAGCACCGCCATCGCCAATCTGGAGATAGACCTGGGGCTCGAACTGTTCGATCGCAGCGGCCGCTATCCGGTGCTGACCGAGGCGGGTGTGCGCATCAGCCAGGAGGCGGGCATTTTGCTGGCTCAGAGCGAGCGACTGCAGGCTATCGCCGGTGAGCTGGCCACCGGCGTCGAGTCGCGCCTCACCCTGGCCATCGACGATGACTCCCACCTGCCCTGGCTCGGCTCTGTGCTGGAGGGGTTCGCAACCCGCTACCCGACGGTGGAGCTGGAGCTGTTGTTTCCGTTGATGGAGGATCTCACCGAGATGCTGACCAGCGGCCGTGCCCAGCTCGGCATCAGCTATCAGAAGGAGCACCCGCAGCGGGAGATCGTCGCCCGCTCGCTGGGGGGCGTCCCCATGCCGCTGGTGGTCTCTCCCGAGCATCCGCTGGCCCACAAGGCGCCGCTGCGGGAGAGCGACCTGCAGGGTGCGCGCCAGCTGATGGTGACTGGGCGGCGGGAAGGAACGGAGCGTCATCGCTTCCGCCTGTCGGCGCAGGTGTGGTGGGTGGAGGGGGATCTGGGGGTGCTGGAGCTGGTCAAGCTGGGACTGGGCTGGGCGGCGGTGCCCGATTTTCTGCTGCATCGGCCGCTGGCTCGGGGCGAGGTGGTGGTGCTCAAGCCGGACTTCATTACCCAGCCGGAGCTGGCGCTGGAGCTGCAGTGGCATCGCGCCCGCCCGCTCGGGCAGGCGGGGCGCTGGCTGAAGGAGGCCCTGCTGGCGCGGGCGCGCTAGCAGGTCTCTTCGCTTACTCGGTCAGCGGATAGGGGAGGGGCTGCAGGCTCAGGCTTGAGCCCTCCTCCTGCTTGAGCCGGAAGCGAGCGTCGGCCTCGGTGTCCTTGGGCAGCACGGCGGTGAGCCACAGCTCGCCATCCTGTTGCCAGGCGTTGAGCACCATGCCGCTGCGGCGCCAGTTGTCACCTAGCTGGATCTCCAGGGTATCGCCGCTGGCAACCGGTGTAGTGGCGGTGCCGCTCAGCACGAACAGGGCGCGGTTGTTGGCGCCACGATATTTGGCGCGGGCCACCGTCTCCTGCCCCATGTAGCAGCCCTTGGTGAAGCTGATGCCATCGAGCGCCTGCAGGTTGAGCATCTGGGGAATGTACTCACCCTGATGAACTGCTTCCAGATGGGGGATGCCGGCCTTGATCTCCAGTCCCCACCAGAGCGACTCGGGGCTGCTGGGCAGAGTCAGCGCCAGCGGCTGTTCGCTGACCAGCAGCCAGCGATCGGCCTCGACCCGCACCGCCATGCCCCCCTCGATGAGACCGCTCTCCTGCAGGCCGTATTGCCCTGCGATCCAGCCATCGGTCCCCTGACCAGCCACGCCGACCGCCTGGCCGTGATTCTCGCTGATCTCGACCTTGGCAAAGATCGCGAACTTCTTGAGCTCGGGCAGTTGGCGGGCCAGCACCGACGGCTTGGTCAGCATCAGCAGGCGATCGCTCAGGCAGAGCAGACGAAAATCGCTCCACAGCTTGCCCTTGGGATCACAGTGGCCGCCCAGGGTGTGCTGGCCCGGCTGCAGGGCGTTGACGTCACAGGTGACCTGACCCTGCAGGTATTTGGCGCGATCCTGGCCGCTCAGGCTGGTGATGGCCAGATCGGTCAGAGGGAACAGGGTTGGCTCGGCGGGAAGGGTTGGCAGGCTCACGATGGCATTCCAGAGACAGAAAGTATGTGACCTGCATGGTAAAGACGTAAGGAATGTTTGTCAGCCGGAAAATCCAGCTGTTACCATCGCCGGGTCTTTGTAAGGAGAGTTCCATGTTGAGCCCAATTGAAAAATCCCGCCTGAAGTGGGCCTGCCGCCGTGGCATGCTCGAGCTGGATGTGATCTTTATGCCTTTCTTCGAACACGAGTTCGACGGTCTGAGCGAGGCGGAGCAGCAAACCTTCATCCGCCTGCTGGAGTGCGAGGATCCGGAGCTGTTCCGCTGGAGCATGGGCCACGGCGTGCCGGAAGACCCCGCGTTTGCCGCCATGATCACGCTGATCCTGGAGCGCAATCAGGCCCGCCACGATCGCCAGCGCTGATCTGCCCGTACGGGTGTCGATGCCCGTCACCGCCTCCAGGCAGCAGCGCCTGCTGCTGTTGTCGCTGTTTCTGCTGATCCTGTGGCCGCTGGCCGCCCTGATCCACGGCTGGCAGTGGGCACTGCTGCTGCCCTGTTGGGGGCTGGGGTTGTGGCGTACCTGGCTTGGCGCCAGCCGGATGACCGGCGTGCTGGAGTGGGACGGGCAGTGGCTCACCTGGCAGGGTCGTCGTTACCAGCTGGGGGCGGGCAGCCGCATTTGGCCCGGGGTACTCTGGCTGCAACTGGTGACGACGGAGCGTCCCGCCATCCGACTCTGGCTGTTCAGCGATGCGCTGGCGCCAGCTCATTACCGCACGCTGGCTCGCGCCATCCACTTCTCTCAGCCGACCCGCTAGTCTCTCTTCCCCATAAAACAGATGACCCCGCCGGAGCGAGGTCATCTGGGGGATGCGGATCGATTAATCCCTATCCATCGTCAGCAATGCTGGTTCATGGCGGGCAGGATCAATCCTTGTCCGGCGTCAGCACGGTCGGCTTGGAGTCCGGTTGCATGTCCGGGTAGTCCAGATTGTAGTGCAGGCCACGCGACTCCTTGCGCTGCAGGGCGCAGTTGACGATGAGCTCGGCCACCTGCAGCAGGTTGCGCAGCTCCAGCAGGTTGTTGGAGACCCGGAAGTGGGCGTAGTACTCCTGCACCTCCTGCTTGAGCAGGTCGATGCGGCGCTTGGCCCGGGCCAGACGTTTGTTGGTACGCACTATCCCCACGTAGTCCCACATCATCAGCCGCAGCTCGTGCCAGTTGTGCTGGATCACCACCAGTTCGTCCGAATCTTCCACCTTGCTCTCGTCCCACACCGGTAGACGGGGCGGCTCCACGCTCATCGGCAGCTTGGCCAGGATGTCGGCCCCCGCCTGATGGGCATAGACCACGCATTCGAGCAGGGAGTTGGAGGCCATCCGGTTGGCGCCGTGCAGCCCGGTGTAGGTCACCTCGCCGATGGCGTAGAGGCCGGGAATGTCGGTCTGGCCGTTGTTGTCGATCATCACGCCGCCGCAGGTGTAGTGAGCAGCAGGGACGATGGGCATCGCCTCCTTGGTGATGTCGATACCGACCGCGAGGCAGCGCTCATGAATGGTAGGGAAGTGCTTGATGATGAAGTCGGCCGGCTTGTGGCTGATGTCCAGATACATGCAGTCGGCGCCGAGCCGCTTCATCTCGTGGTCGATGGCGCGGGCGACGATGTCCCGCGGCGCCAGCTCGGCCCGTTCGTCAAACTCCGGCATGAAGCGGCTGCCATCGGGACGGCGCAGGTAGGCACCTTCGCCGCGCAGGGCTTCGGTCAGCAGGAAGTTGGGGTCATCGGGGTGGAACAGGCTGGTGGGGTGGAACTGGTTGAACTCCAGGTTCGCCACCCGGCAGCCGGCGCGCCACGCCATGGCGATGCCGTCACCAGAGCTGACATCCGGGTTGGAGGTGTACTGGTACACCTTGGAGGCACCGCCGGTGGCCAGTGCCACGAAGCGGGCACGGATCACCTCGACCTGCTCGGCGTTGCGGTTCCAGACATAGGCGCCGAGCACCCGGTTGCCGGGCAGACCCAGCTTGCGGGTGGTGATGAGGTCGACCGCGTTGAAGCGCTCCATCAGCTGGATGTTGGGGTGAGCGCGCACCTGATCGATCAGGGTGAGCTGCACCGCCTTGCCGGTAGCATCCGCCGCGTGGAAGATGCGGCGATGGCTGTGGCCCCCTTCGCGGGTCAGGTGATAGTGGGATTCTCCCTCGGCGTCCTCCTCCTGATCGAAGGGGACCCCCTGCTGGATCAGCCACTGGATGGACTCGCGGGCATTGCGGGCGGTGAACTCCACCACGGCCGGGTCACACAACCCGGCCCCGGCGTTGAGCGTGTCGCTCACGTGGGATTCGATGCTGTCGGTCTCGTCGAACACGGCAGCGATGCCTCCTTGCGCATAGAAAGTGGCCCCTTCACTGATGGGCCCCTTGCTCAGAACCAGGACTTTGGCCTGGTCTGCCAATCGCAATGCGAGAGACAAACCGGCGGCACCGCTGCCAATGATCAGTACGTCGCAAAGGTATTCAACACTTGCTTTCATAAGTATCATTGGCCTGGATTAAGAACTGGCACCATGGTAGCCCAAGCGAGGGTGGTGATGCAGCCTGCGTCACATTTTTTTCAATGCAAGCGAACTTTCCCTGATTCCTCCTGTCTGAACTTGTGCGCTTAGGAAGGGCCGGAAAAGAAAAACGATAACCTGATGGGGGTTTTACGGCTCTGATGAGCGACCAGAATCTACTGGACGAACAGCTGGTTGAACGGGTCCAGCGTGGCGATAAAAATGCATTCAACCTGTTGGTAAAAAAATACCAGCACAAGGTGGTCAACCTGGTGGCCAGGTATGTCAACAACCCGGGCGATGTACCGGATGTGGCGCAGGAGGCATTCATCAAAGCCTACCGTGCGCTGCCGACATTCCGTGGCGAGAGCGCGTTTTACACCTGGTTGTACCGGATCGCCGTGAATACGGCCAAAAATTATCTGACCTCTCAAGGGCGCAGGCCGCCCAGCAGTGACGTAGAGGCGGAAGAGGCAGAATACTATGGCGGTGGCGAAGCCTTGCAAGAGGTGGCTACCCCGGAAAACCTGACGCTGACCGACGAGATCAAGCGCACCGTGTTTTCTGCCATAGAAGCTTTGCCGGAAGACTTGAGGACAGCTATCACCCTTCGCGAACTGGAAGGGCTGAGCTACGAAGAGATTGCCGAAATCATGGATTGTCCGGTGGGTACGGTGAGATCCCGCATCTTCCGGGCGAGGGAAGCAATCGATAAAAAGCTGCAACCTCTGATCGAGAATTAACTGGGGAAAGACAGGTTAACTTATGGCAACTAAAGAGCAACTCTCGGCCCTGATGGACGGTGACTTGAGCGATGTTGAGGTTCTGAACGAGCTGGGAACGGATCCGGCTCTGCAAGACACCTGGTCTCGTTACCACCTGATCGGTGATGCCATGCGGGGGGACCTGCCGGTCAATCTGCAACTGGATCTGAGCGACAGCATCATGGCTGCGCTGGAAGATGAACCCACCATCCTGGCGCCCAAGCCGGTGGAGAGCAAGCCTGCCGCACCGCAGCCGGGTACCGCCAAGGTCGTGCCGTTTCTGCGTCGTGCCGGCCAGCAGGTGGGGCAATACGCCATTGCCGCCTCGGTTGCTGCCGCCGTCATCTTCGGGGTGCAGCAGTATCAGGGGCAGGATGGTCTGCCGACCAACCCGGTACTCAACACTATCCCCGTTGGTGGCAGTGCCTCACCGGTGAGCGTGCACTACCCGCAGGATGGCAACCGGGCCACTGCTCGTCAGCAAGGGCTGAGCGAGCAGCAGATGCAGGAGCAGCGCGAGCGCATCAATGCCTTCCTGCGTGACCACCAGTTGCAACAGCGTCTGCTGCAAGACAAGCAGATTCAGGAATAACGGATTTAGGGATCAGAACGTGCGCCAGTCCAGCCGTATTTTGCTGGCCTCTCTCCTGCTGATCAGTGCCAAGGCCTCGGCCGACGACAAGTCGGCCGAGGCCTTGTTGCAGCAGATGCAGAGTGCCGTCTCGCAACAGAATTTTGAATTGTCCATGGTCAAGGCCCGGCAGGGGCGCCTCGAACCCATCCGCTTCAGCCACGGCGTGATCGATGGCAAGGAGGTGGCTCACCTCAGCTATCTCGATGGCAAGACCATCGAGTATCTGCAGCGCCAGGATGAGTACACCTTCTTCGAAAATACCCACGAACCCTACACCCTCAAGGGCGCCCGCTTCCCCGGTGTGTGGGCGAGCCTGGTCAGGATGCCACTGCCACGGGTGCTGGAGAGCTATGACCCCGTGCTGGCCGGTCGCAGCCGGGCGGCCGGGTTGGTGGCACAGGTCGTGCGGCTGGTGCCCAAAGAGGCCGACAAGTATGGCTTCGTGCTCTGGATCGACGAGCAGAGCCACCTGCTGGTGCGGGTGGACATGGTGGATCGGGAAGGCAATCTGGTGGAACAGGTGCTGGGGGTGGATCTGGACAGGCTGCCTGCCCCGGCGCCCTGGCTGGTGAAGCTGGCTGGTAGCAAGCTGCCTCAGGCGCTGGCACTGGAAGACGCTTACCCGGCGCCACAGCAGCAGCTGAACTGGCACCTGACCTGGTTGCCGGAGGGGTTCAAAGTGCTCTCGCGGGATCGGCATCAGCTGGTGACCACCAGCCTGCCGGTGGATTACATGATGCTCTCCGACGGGCTGGTGGATCTCTCGGTCTACGTTGCCCGGGTCGACCCCAAGCAGGCGGTGCGCCAGCAGTTGATCCGCCAGGGGGCTACTTCGCTGGTGAGCTATGTCAATGACGTGGGGGTCGAGATCACCGTGGTGGG
Organism: Aeromonas sp. ASNIH4; assembly: GCF_002934425.1. NCBI lineage: Bacteria > Pseudomonadati > Pseudomonadota > Gammaproteobacteria > Aeromonadales > Aeromonadaceae > Aeromonas > Aeromonas sp. ASNIH4. The sequence goes on from NZ_CP026217.1 coordinate 459,365, forward strand.
GGAAGTGCCGGCAGACACCGCCAAACGCATCGCCGAGTCGGTGCAACCGCTGGCCCGCAACGAGACCGTCCAGTAGCTGCCGATGCACTGTTGCTTGCCCAATCCAGACAGTCATGTTCAGATTGGGTCAATCTCTGTCTAGTTAATGTGGAACCGTCTTGTGAGTGGAATGAGCGAAGAGCTGGCAACCGTAGTGGCCATTGATGGACAACATGCCTGGGTGGAGTGCGAACGGCGCTCCGCCTGCAGCGGTTGTCATCAACAGTCCAACTGCGGCACCGGCACGGTAGCCAAGGCGTTTCCGTTGCAGGCGCAGCGGCTGCGGGTGGCGCTCACCATCGAGGTGAGCGTCGGTCAGCAAGTGAGGCTCGGCATCCCCCAGGCGAGCATTCTGCAGGGGGCTGCGTTGGTCTACGTGCTGCCGCTGTTCTGTCTGCTGGCGGGAGCCCTGCTGGGGCAACTCTGGCTGGCTCCCTTGCTGTCGGCCGGGGAGGGGGTCACCATCCTCAGTTGCCTGCTGGGCGGCCTTGTCGGATTTTCACTGGTTCGTTACTTTTCCAACCGGCTCGATCAGGGGGCTTATGGTCCCCGCATGCTGGGTGTGGTCCTGCCCACCCGCCACCTCTCCTGACACTGTCCAGGCCTGTATTTCTGGTGCTTCGTCGACTAAAGATTGGCCGTCGACCGGGTTATCCAGTAAAATCCTGCCTCCATATCCGGCCCTAACCTAATTTTGAGTGATTCTTGCTCGATGAAACACATTCGTAACTTTTCGATTATTGCGCACATCGACCACGGTAAATCGACCCTGTCGGACCGTCTGATCCAGACTTGTGGCGGCCTGTCCGACCGCGAGATGCAGGCTCAGGTGCTTGACTCCATGGACCTGGAGCGCGAGCGCGGCATTACCATCAAAGCACAGAGTGTGACCCTGAACTACCAGGCACAAGACGGTAACACCTACCAGCTGAACTTTATCGACACCCCTGGCCACGTGGATTTCTCCTACGAGGTCTCCCGCTCGTTGGCGGCCTGTGAAGGGGCGCTGCTGGTGGTGGATGCCGGCCAGGGGGTTGAGGCACAGACTCTGGCCAACTGCTATACCGCCATGGAAATGGACCTGGAAGTGGTGCCAGTGCTGAACAAGATCGACCTGCCGGCCGCCGAGCCGGAGCGGGTTGCCGAAGAGATCGAAGACATCGTCGGTATCGACGCGGTCGATGCGGTGCGCTGCTCCGCCAAGACCGGGCTGGGTGTTGACCTGGTGCTGGAAGAGATCGTGGCCCGGATCCCGGCACCGGAAGGTGATCCGGATGCGCCGCTGCAGGCGCTGATCATCGACTCCTGGTTCGACTCCTATCTGGGCGTCGTGTCGCTGGTGCGGATCAAGAACGGTTCGCTGAAGAAGAACGACAAGATCAAGGTGATGAGCACCGGTCAGGTGTGGGGCGTCGATCGTATCGGTATCTTCACGCCCAAGCAGGTGGACACCATGGGGCTGGGTTGCGGCGAGGTAGGTTGGGTTGTCTGCGGTATCAAGGACATCCACGGCGCGCCGGTGGGCGATACCCTGACCCAGGCCAAGAACGGTGCCGAGAAGGCGCTGGCTGGCTTCAAGAAGGTGAAGCCGCAGGTGTATGCGGGCCTGTTCCCCATCTCCAGCGATGACTACGAGTCGTTCCGCGACGCCCTCGACAAGCTCTCCCTGAACGATGCCTCCCTGTTCTTCGAACCGGAGAGCTCCACCGCGCTGGGCTTTGGCTTCCGCTGCGGCTTCCTCGGCATGCTGCACATGGAGATCATCCAGGAGCGGCTGGAGCGTGAATACGATCTGGATCTCATCACCACCGCGCCGACCGTGGTCTACGAGATCGAGCTGACCGACGGTACCACCATCCACATCGACAGCCCGGCCCAGATGCCCGCCATCACCAGCATCAAGGAGATGCGCGAGCCGATCGCCGAGTGTCATATCCTGCTGCCGCAGGAGTACATGGGCAACGTGATCACCCTCTGTATCGAGAAGCGCGGCGTGCAGACCAACATGGTCTACCACGGCAAGCAGGTGGCGCTGACCTACGAGATCCCGATGGCGGAAGTGGTGCTCGACTTCTTCGACCGCCTGAAGTCCACCAGCCGCGGCTATGCCTCGCTGGACTACGGCTTCAAGCGCTTCGAGACCTCCGACATGGTCCGTCTGGACATCATGATCAACGGTGAGCGGGTCGACGCCCTGGCCATCATCACCCACAAGGAGAACGCCCAGTATCGCGGTCGCCAGGTGGTGGAGAAGATGCGCGAGCTGATCCCGCGCCAGATGTTCGATATCGCCATCCAGGCTGCCATCGGCAACCAGATCATCGCCCGCAGTACCGTCAAGGCGCTGCGCAAGGACGTGACCGCCAAGTGTTACGGTGGTGACGTGAGCCGGAAGAAGAAGCTGCTGAACAAGCAGAAAGAAGGTAAGAAGCGGATGAAGTCTCTGGGCCGTGTCGACGTGCCGCAGGAAGCTTTCCTCGCAATTCTCCACGTCGGAAAGGACTAATAGATGGCAAGCACGTTTTCCCTGATCCTGGTGGTGGTCTGCGCGATCACCGGTGTTATCTGGTGTCTGGACAAGATGATCTGGTCCAAGCAGCGGGCCGCCAAGATTGCCGTGGCCCGTGCCCACGGCGGCGCCCATCTGGACGAGAAAACCCTGGCCAAGGTGGCGCCGGTGCCGGTCTGGATCGAACAGACCGCCGGGGTCTTCCCGGTCATCACGCTCGTGCTGATCCTGCGTTCATTCATCTTTGAACCGTTCCAGATCCCGTCGGGCTCCATGATGCCCACCCTGCTGGTGGGCGACTTCATCCTGGTGGAGAAGTTTGCCTATGGCCTCAAGGATCCGGTGACCAACACCAAGTTCCTCGAGACCGGTGAGCCTAAGCGCGGCGACGTGGTGGTGTTCAAGTATCCGCTGGATACCCGGGTGGACTACATCAAGCGCGTAGTCGGCATGCCGGGGGATCGGGTCATCTATCGCAACAAGGAGCTGATGATCCGGCCCAAGTGCGATGAGCAGGAAGGGAAAACGTGCCCGGGCTTCCAGAAGCTCGACGTCAAGTTTGAACAAAGGGGTGAATTTACCCAGATGGGGATCCCGCTTGACCGCTATACCGAGCAGCTGGGCGAGGTGTCTCACGAGACCCTGCGCAACCCGCTGATGCCCGATATGGTCGGCCGTTACTACCGCCAGCCCGGCACCTACCCAGACGAATGGGTGGTGCCGGAAGGCCAGTACTTCGTGATGGGTGACAACCGTGACAACAGTACCGACAGTCGCTTCTGGGGCTTCGTGCCCGAGCAGAACCTGGTCGGCAAGGCGGTCGCTATCTGGATAAGTTTTGAATTCGAGCGCGAAGAAGGCTCCCTGCTGCCAAGCTGGGTACCGACAGGGGTGCGCTTCAACCGCATTGGCGGAATCAAGTAAATGAATATCAAGATGAACAGACTGCAGTCCCGTCTCGGGCATGTCTTTCAGGATCAAGAACTGCTGACCCGGGCGCTGACTCACCGCAGCGCCGGTTCCCGTCACAACGAGCGACTGGAATTCCTGGGTGACTCCATTTTGAGTCTGGTGATTGCCGATGATCTCTTCCACCGCTTCCCGCAGGCGGCGGAAGGGGATCTCAGCCGCATGCGCGCCACCCTGGTACGCGAGAAGACCCTGGCCGAACTGGGCCGGGAGTTCGACCTCGGGGATCACCTGATCCTGGGGCCGGGCGAGCTGAAAAGCGGCGGTTTTCGCCGTGAATCCATTCTGGCCGACACGGTCGAGGCGGTGATCGGTGCCGTCTATCTGGATACCAATCTTGAGACGGTACGGACGCTGCTGCTGGGCTGGTACGCCAGCCGCCTGGACGAGATCAAGCCGGGCATAGAGCAGAAGGATCCCAAGACCCGTCTGCAAGAAATTCTGCAGGGAAGCCGCAAATCCCTGCCGACCTACACAGTGACCAACGTCAAGGGCGAAGCCCACAACCAGGAATTCACCGTCCAGTGTGACGTGGAAGGCCTGGATGGTCCGCTGGTCGGGGTCGGCACCAGCCGTCGCAAGGCCGAACAGGCCGCTGCGCAGCAAGCATTGGAAAAACTGTCATGACAGATACCACTTACTGCGGCTTTGTCGCCATCGTGGGCCGCCCCAACGTGGGCAAGTCCACCCTGCTCAACAAGCTGCTTGGCCAGAAGGTCAGCATCACCTCGAAGAAGCCCCAGACCACTCGTCACCGGATTCTGGGGATCGACACCGAGGAGAACTACCAGACCATCTATGTCGACACACCGGGTCTGCACATCGAAGAGAAGCGGGCCATCAACCGTCTGATGAACCGCGCCGCCACCAGTTCGCTGGGGGACGTGGCCATGGTGGTGTTCATGGTCGACGGGACTCACTGGACCAAGGATGACGAGATGGTGCTCGGCAAGCTGCGTCACCTCAAGTGCCCGGTGGTGCTGGCGGTCAACAAGATCGACAACGTCAAAGAGAAAGAGGATCTGCTGCCGCACCTCGAGTGGCTGGGTCAGCAGATGAACTTCGCCCACATCCTGCCCATCAGTGCCGAGAAGGGCACCAACGTGGAGAAGATCCGCGAGTGGGCCAAGGATCTGCTGCCGGAGAACGTCCACTTCTTCCCGGAAGACTACGTGACCGACCGCTCCTCCCGCTTCATGGCCTCCGAGATCATCCGCGAGAAGCTGATGCGCTTCACCGGTGAGGAGCTGCCCTACTCGGTGACGGTGGAGATTGAGCGCTTCAAGGTGGAAGAGAACGGCCTCTACCATATCCACGGCCTCATTCTGGTGGAGCGCGACGGCCAGAAGAAGATGGTCATCGGCAACAAGGGCGAGAAGATCAAGACCATCGGCACCGAGGCGCGCCTCGACATGGAGCGGCTGTTCCAGAACAAGGTGCACCTGGAGCTGTGGGTCAAGGTCAAATCCGGTTGGGCTGACGACGAGCGCGCCCTGCGCAGTCTCGGCTACGGTGACGACTGATTGCTGACCCCGGCTTTCGTCATCCACAGTCGGCCCTATCGGGAGACCAGCCAGCTGGTCGAGGTTTTCACCCAGGATAGTGGCCGTTTTACTCTGGTGGCTCGCGGTTCCCGCGGGCCACGCTCGCCTCTGAAGGGGCTGTTGCAACCCTTTACCCTGCTCACCATCGCCTGGCGCGGCAAGGGCGATCTCAAGAATCTCACCCAGGTGGAGTGCCCCGACCACTCCCTGCGGCTCGGCGGCGATCGCCTCTTCTACGGCCTCTATCTCAACGAGCTGGTCTACTATCTGCTGGAAGCGCACACCCCGTTCCCCGAAGTGTTTGACGCCTATGCCCGCGCCATCATGGCGCTGGCCGACGGCGAGACACCGGAGCTGCCCCTGCGCCGCTTCGAATTCCTGCTGCTGCAGGCGCTCGGCTACGCGGTGGACTTCGAATATGCGGCCGACGACGAGTCGCCGATCCAGCCCGAGCTGCTGTACGGCTTCGAGCGTGAATTGGGCTTTGTCGCTTGCGAGCGGGCGCCGGATCCCCGTACCCTGTTTCTCGGCGCGCACCTGCTGGCCTTTGCCGAGGGGCGCTTCGACAGTCCGCCCCTGCTGCAGGCGGCCAAGCGTTTCAGCCGGCTGGCGCTGCAGCCCTATCTGGGACGGCGCCAGTTGAAGAGCCGGGAGCTGTTTTTAAAACGCCGTAATAGCTTGGGTTAACCGCCCAGCGGCGTTACCCAACACGGCAAGAATGTTACCTAGGTCCGATTACACTGCGCTAATCGAACCTACAAGCTGATATACGGATATCCGCGCGGTAGCCGCGCAGTCAACAGATGAAGAGTTTCAAGGAGTCCTCAATGAGTGAAATCTATCTGGGTGTGAACATCGATCACATCGCCACCCTGCGCAACGCCCGCGGCACCCAGTACCCGGATCCGGTACAGGCCGCCTTTGTGGCCGAGCAGGCCGGTGCCGATGGCATCACTGTGCACCTGCGCGAAGATCGCCGTCACATCACCGACCGTGACGTGGAGATCCTGCGCCAGACCATCCAGACCAGAATGAACCTGGAGATGGCGGTGACCGAAGAGATGATCGGCATCGCCTGCCGCATCCAGCCCCACTTCGTCTGCCTGGTACCGGAGAAGCGCACCGAGGTGACCACCGAGGGTGGTCTGGACGTGGCCGGCCAGCTGGACAAGGTGACTGATGCGGTGGCCCGCCTCTCTGCTGTGGGTGCTCAGGTATCCCTCTTCATCGATGCGGATCCGCTGCAGATCGATGCCGCCGCCGAGAGCGGTGCCCCCTTCATCGAGATCCACACCGGTCGTTACGCCGATGCCACCACCGATGCCGAGCGCAACGCCGAGTTCAAGCGCATTGCCGCCGGTGCCTCCTACGCCGCCGGCAAGGGCTTGAAGGTCAATGCCGGCCACGGCCTGCACTACCACAACGTCAAGGCCATCGCCGCCATCCCCGAGCTCTATGAGCTCAACATCGGCCACGCCATCATCGGCCGCGCCGCCTTCGACGGTCTGGCCAAGGCGGTCAGCGACATGCGCCTGCTGATGCAGGAAGCCCGTCAGGGGATCTGAGCCGTCGGCAGGGGCTGGGTCCCGCGGCACGAGGAGAAAAGGGACGCCACGGCGTCCCTTTTTGTCAGGTCAAACTTGGTCCGGATCAGGATTTTTCCGCGCCAGCGGGTTTGGTTCCCGCCGGGGTCAGCTCCAGGGTGATGAGCTCGAGCGGCGCCAGGGTGATGAGGCGGGGGGCATCGAGGGTGGCCGGTACGCTGGCATTGCTGCCATAGCGTGGCTGCACCGTGAAGCGGGTGGCTTCGCCTGACGGGATCTCCAGCTGGCGCTGGGGCTCCAGCAGGAATGTCTGCGGCTTACTGGAGGGGTTGCGTAGGGTGATGAAGGCGCGGCTCGGACTCCAGGCCGCCCAGCCATACACCGCCAGCAGGGTGGGGTCGCCGCCGATCCAGTGGCTGTCGAACAGCACGGCCTGATTCTGTTGCGACCAGAGAGCCGCCTTGGCCAGCAGGTCCCAGTTCTGGCCGCTCAACAGTTCCGGCGTGAGATAGAGCTCCTGCAACTGGGTGCCGGTGGCGAAGTAGCTCCAGGCCTGATCGGCGAAGTCCTGCGGTGACTGCCGATCCAGATGCTTGGCCTGTTTGGCATAGACCAGCCCGTGCAGCATCAGGGAGTTGAGCGGGAACAGGGGGCCGTTCTTGACGATGGAGCGATAGGTCTCGGCATCCCGGTAGGTGATCCACTGCTGTACCCTGGAGCCGGGTCCGTAGAAGTTGATGTCATCGCCGCCACGCCAGATGGAGTCGGCAAAGAACAGCCAGGCGGGGGAGGCGGTGGTGCCGGTGGTCAGGTTGATGAACACCTTCGGATTGGCGGCTCGCGCATCTGCGATCAGGTGGATGGCGGCATCGAAGTCGCTGGTGAAGCGGCTCCCCTCGATCAGCTTGTCCGCGTTGCCGGTCCCGTCGAACTTGAAGTGGGTGACTCCCTGATCATTGATGAGGGACAGCACCTTCTGGTGGAAGTTCTGGTAGTAGACCGGGCCGGAGAGGGCGAACTTGCCATCGCTCAGCTCGTAGCCGAACTCGGCGGCATGGGAGACCCGCTCATCCCTTGGCTTGTTGTAGCCACCCCAGGGGGAGAGCCAGATCCCGAGCTGGGCATGGTAGCGTTCGGCCGCGCGCTTGAGCTTGCTGAAGCCGTTGGGGAAATCCTTGCTGAAACCCCAGTTGCCCAGCCGATCGTCCCAGCCGTCGTCAAACAGAAAACCGCTCATGGGCACGCCGCGCCGGCTGATCAGCGCCTCGCCGAACTGATCGATGCGCTTGAGTGCCTCGGCCTCCGTGTAGGGATTGAAGAAGCCGATGTCGAGCCAGGAGTTGTAATGCAGGTAGGGGGCGTAGGGGCGATCGCGGGCCTCGTTGAGGAAGCGGTTGAAGTCGCGCCTGAGCTGACCCTCGCCAAAGGTGCCGACATAGGTGCGATAGCTGAGCGGCTTGCCCTGGGCGAGCGGCAGCTTGAGCGGGATCAGCTGGCTGACGCCACCCTCGTAGGCCCGGGTATTGACCAGCGGATTCTGGGGGGTAATGAAAAAGCTGTCGCTGACGATGGGCGAGCTGTTGATGGCGCCATAGACAAACGGCGCCTGGGAGTGGAAGGGAAGCATGGAGAAGCCGTTGATCTTTTTGCCGTTCTTGAGGGTGTCGAGGGCAAAGTCGATGCTGGCGTAGCGCTTGTCCCGGCCCAGCCGGATGGCGCTCTTGACCACGAAGTCGGCATTTTCCAACGCCATCTCGATCCGGTCATCGCTCTTGGTAAATGCGGTGACCTTGAAAGCGGCGGAGGGGGTCAGCCGATCATCCGTCCCCTTGATGTCGAACAGGTTGTCAGAGCGAATGAGATCGCCGTTGGCGGTATTGGTGAAGGTCAGCTCCCGGAACTTGCCGGCATCGGTTTCGACCTTGATACGGTACTGGTCACCCTCCAGCGACAGGGTTTCGGCCTGGGCGAAGGGGGTCAGCATGAGCAGCAGCGTCATGGCGGTACGTGCGTGCATGGTTGTCTCCACGTGTTGATGTGCGTGAGGTGTGAGTCGGCAGAACTTCGCCTGTGATACCGGGATGGAGGCGGGCTCGCCGCAGCGGGCCCGCCTTTGGGATTACAGCTTGCCGTCGCTCATGCACATGCGGATCTTGGCGGCGACCACCTCCTCCATGGCGGCCATGGCGGGCACCAGATACTGGCGCGGGTCGCTAGCGTCGGGGTGGGAGGCCAGGAACGCCTTCATGGCGTCGGAGAAGGCGATCTTGAGTTCGGTGGCCACGTTGACCTTGCACACCCCGAGCTCGATGCAGCGGCGCACGTCACGGTCGGGAATGCCGGAGGCGCCGTGCAGCACCAGCGGCACCGCTACCCTGGCCCGGATGGCGGCGAGGCGCTCGAAGTCCAGGCGCGGCTCCTCCTTGTAGAGGCCGTGGGCCGTGCCGATGGCGACGGCCAGGGAGTCGATGCCGGTGCGCGCCACGAACTCGGCCGCCTTGTCCGGGTCGGTCAGATGGGCGTTGGCGGCGTCCACGATGAGGTCATCCTCCTGCCCGCCGAGCTGGCCCAGCTCGGCCTCCACGCTCGCCCCCATGCGGTGGCAGAAGGTGACGACCCGCTGTACCTTGGCGACGTTCTCCTCGAACGGCAGGTGGGAGGCGTCGATCATGGCGGAGTGGATGCCGGCCTCGACCTTGTAGTGGATATCCTGCTCGTCCTCGTGGTGGTCCAGATGCAGTACCAGCGGAATGCGGTACTGGTGGGCTGCCGAGGTGCAGATGGAGACCAGGTACTCGACCCCGGCGTGACGGTAGGTGCCCGGCGTGGCCGCCAGGATCACCGGGGAGTTCAGCTTGGCGGCGGTGCGGGCCACCACCTCGACGGTCTCCAGGTTGTGGATGTTGAAGGCGGGCACCGCATAGCCGCGGCGCTGGGCATCTTTAAGCATTTCGTGGGACGAGATCAGATACATGAGGACTCCTTGGCACCCTGGCGGGCACCAGCTTCAGGGAAAGAGAGCGGGGTTGGGGCGGGGAGGATCTCCCGGCCGGCCACCCAGATGTGTTGTTGATTGAGCTCCGCGGTCAGGGCGAGCAGGTTGGCCTGCTTGCCGACGGCCAGCGAGCCGAGGCGATGTGCCATCCCCAGCATCCGGGCCGGAGCCAGTGAAGCCATGCGGATGGCCTCGTCCAGCGGTACGCCGGCCAGCTGCACCATGTTGCGCACGGCGCCGAGCAGGGTGAGGGTGCTGCCCGCCAGGCCGCCGGTGTCGGTGCGCACCACGCCGTCCTTCATCTCCACCCGATAGTCGCCGAGCAGGTAGTGACTGTCCGGCATGCCGGCGGCGCGCATGGCATCCGTGATGAGCAGCAGGCGATCCCTGGCGCAGCAGTGACAGAGTCTGAGCACGCTCGGGTGAACGTGGTGGCCGTCGGCGATGAGCTCCAGCCAGGCATCGGGATGCACCAGCCCCGCGCCGACCATGCCGGGTTCTCGGTGGTGCAGGCCGCGCATGCCGTTGAAGCAGTGCACCAGTCCGGAGGCTCCCGCCGCCAGTGCCGCCATGGTGGTGTCATGATCGGCGGCGGAGTGACCCAGCATCACCCGGATGCCGGCCTGTTTGAGATGACGGATGGCAGCGAGTGCTCCGGCCTTCTCGGGGGCGAGGGCGACCACCTTCAGGGTGCCTCGCGCCACCTGTTGCAACTGGTCGAGCTCCGCCAGAGCCAGCTCCCGGAACAGGGCTGGATCGTGGGCGCCCTTGTTGTCCGGGGTGAAGTAGGGCCCCTCCAGATAGCTGCCGAGCAGCTGCGCGCCCGGCAGGGGGCTCGCCATGGCATCGGCGATACGACAGAGGGTGCTGAGGATGGCGGGCAGCGGGGCGGTGACCGTGGTGGCGAGGAAGGCGCTCACCCCTTCTGCCGCCTTGGCAAGGGAGAGGCGGGCCAGGGCGTCGGCCGCCTCATCCATCACGTCGACGCCGGCCCCGCCGTGGACGTGGCCATCGATGAGGGCGGGCACCAGCAGCTCGACCTCCCGCACCGGGTTGTCGGCCGGGATGGGGCCGATGGCGGTGATGACGCCCCCTTCATGGGTCAGTACCTGGTGTGTCAGCCAGCCCTGCTCGGTCAGCAGGCGGCGGGCGCGGATCCGCTCTGCCATCTAGATCCCCTCCTCGGCCAGGGTCTCGGCCCGCTCGCGCGCCAGCTCGTCCACCAGGCTGGTGAGGCCGCGATGACCGCAGCACAGCGCCTGTTCGCGAAACTGGGACGGGGTCAGCTCGCCGCGCTCCATCACCATCTCCAGCAGCAGCTGCAGATTGGTGCCGGTGACCACCTCTCTCCCGGGCTGGCGCAGCGCCAGGGTGGAGGCGACCCGAAACGGGGTTCCCCCCAGCAGGTCGGTCAGAAAGACCACCCCATCCCCTCGTTCCACCTGGGTCAGGGCGGTTTCGCACTGATCCTGCAGCAGGGCCGTGGTGGAGGACTCGGGAAAGTCGATGGCGACCACCGCCTCCTGCTCGCCGAGGATCTGCAACATGGCCTGTTCCATGCCGCTGGCGAAGCCGCCGTGTCCGCAAATGATGATGCCCAACATAATCTGTTCCTTTACAGCAAAGGGCCGGCCTGGTGCCGGCACCGGATTAGAGGAAGCCTGCAAACTTGCCGACGATGCCGAGCACGACCGTGATGACGATGAGGCGCAGCGGGCTCCAGCCGCGGCGGATCAGCCCATACATGGCCAGGGTGTAGAGCAGCGGCAGGAAGGCGGGCATCAGCTTGTCGAGCACGTCCGCCTGCAGCTTCACCACCGCATCGCCGGCGGTGATCTCCAGGGTGGTGCCGAGCCGCACATAGGTAGCGACCAGGGCGCCGATCACCGTCATGCCGACGATGGAGGCGGCATGGCCCACCTTGCGGGTGTTGGCCTTGATGAGCGGAATGGCGGCCACCCCCATGCGATAGGCGTAGTGCGCCAGCCCGAAGCGCAGGCCGAAGTGCACCAGGTTGAACAGCAGGAAGAAGACCACAGCCCCCATGATGGAACCCTGCAGGGCAAGATCTGCCCCGATGCCGCCGCAGATGGGCAGCAGGGTGAGCCAGAACATGGCATCGCCGATCCCGCCGAGCGGGGCGCCGACCGCGATCTTGGTGCTCTGGATGCTGTTGACGTTCTGCTTGGAGCGCTCCATCGCCAGCACTATCCCCATCACGAAGGTGACCAGGAAGGGGTGGGTGTTGAAGAAGCCCATGTGGCCCTTCATCGCCCGGGAGAGATCCTTGGGATTGGTGTGGATCTTTTGCAGGGCTGGCAGCAGGCCGTAGAGCCAGCCGGAGGCCTGCATCCGCTCGTAGTTGAAGGAGGCCTGCAGCAGCAGGGATCGCCAGGCGAAGCGGTTGATGTCCTGGCGAGTCAGCTCGGCCCCCAGTTGTTGATCTTCGTAGACGTCGTCGGAGACGGCGCGGGTCGGTTGCGGCTCGGCCGCCTGGGCCAGCCGGGTGGCGGTGCTGTTAGATGCCATCTTCAGTTTCCTCCTGGATGGGGCGGGCTTGTGGCGCCGGGTCCTTGCGCATGAAATCGATCAGAGCCATGGCCAGGGCGGCCGCGGCGATGGCCAGCACTGGCAGCTTGAGCCAGGCGGCGGCAACGAAACCGAGGATGAAGTAGGGGATGTAGACGTTCTTCATCATGATCTTGAGCAGCACGGCGAAGCCGATGGCGGGCATGATGCCGCCGGCGACGCCGAGGCCGTCGATGAGACGGGCGGGCAGCACGTCGATGGCGCTCTTGGCGTGTTCGGCCCCGAAGTAGGTGGGCAGGAAGGCGCACAGGAAGTAGAAGGAACCGAGCGCCAGCAGCGCCAGGTAGTTGACCCGCTCGATGCCGCGCACATCCCCCTGTTCCGCCATCCGGTCACAGCGGGACATGACCCCCGACATCACCGAGAAGAGGAAGGTGATCCCCATCTGGACCGCTACCGCGAACGGCACCGCGACCCCGACCGCCACATCCGGCTTGACCCCGGTGGTGATGGCGAAGGTGGCGCCGACTATGGTGCCGATGATGACGTTGGGCGGCTGCGCCCCCGCCAGCGGAGCCAGCCCCATCCAGACCAGCTCCAGGGTGCCGCCTACCAGAATGCCGGTGGGCAGGTCGCCGAGGATCAGGCCCACCAGCGGGCCCAGTACCACGGGCCGGTGGAAGTGGGTCAGGCCGTTGAACAGGTCAAGCCCGGCGAAGAACGCCAGCATGCCCAGCAAGAGCCCTTGCAACAAACTGATTTCCATCACAATTGTCCTTAATCAGATGAGGTTGAAAATGTCCTGTGCCGGTTCGGTCGGCACCCCCTGGACAAAGCAGGCGACATGGGCGTCCTGCAGGGCGCGAAACGCCGCTATGTCCGACTCGTCCACCGATACCGTCTTGTGGATCTGACGCTTGCCGTCGGCGTAGTGCATGTTGCCGACGTTGATGCGGGGGATGGGCACCCCGCCCTCCACCAGGGTGCGAAAGTCCGCCGGACTCTTGCACACCAGCAGGATCTTCTGGCGATCGGCGGCCTTGCCAATGTTGTCGATCACCTTCTGCAGCGGCCAGAAGCGCACTGCGATGCCTTCTGCCAGCACCATCTCCATCAGGTTCTGCTGGATGGGGTCCTCTGCGACTTCGTCGTTGGCTACCAGCACCAGATTGGCGCCGGCGAAGCCGACCCATTGCACGCCGACCTGACCGTGGATCAGGCGCTCGTCGATACGGCTCAGCACTATGTTCGGCATCAGACGCCTCCTTGCTGGTTGAACGGATAGATGTTGACCCCCTGCACGACCCGGTTGACCCGCCCGCTCGGGCAGGGATTGTCCGGGGTGATGCCCAGCACCAGCGCCGTGTGGAAGGCGTAGTACTGGGCGTAGAGCAGGTAGCAGAGCGCCAGCTCGGCGTCGTCACCGTTGAGGGGGGTGGGCAGATAGATGTGTTCGCCGGCGCTGATGAGCGGATCCGGCCGATCGGCCAGGGCGACCACCCGGGCGGCATGGCCGTCCTGGCGCAGCTCGCCGAGCAGATCCAGGTCGTACTGGCGGGTATAGGGATCGTTGGACACCATCAGCACAATCAGGGTCTGCCGATTGATGGCCGACTTGGGCCCGTGGCGAAAGCCAGTGGGGGAGTCGTGCATGGCCATCACCTGGCCGGCGGTGAGCTCCAGCAGCTTGAGGGCCGCCTCCTGGGCCACCCCCTGCAGGCTGCCGCTGCCAAGGTAGATGACCCGCTCCGGCAACGGCCGATCCCACTCGGGCACCTTCAGCTCGGCCTGGGGCAGGATGGCGTCCCCCAGCGCGATGAGCGGCTGGCTGGCGATCGGGTTGAACTGGCGCGGCAGGAATACCGCCAGGCAGCTCAGCATCATGCTGGTCAGGCTGCTGGTCATGGCAAAGCTGCGGTCGTGGGTCTGGGGCGGCATCAGCAGCGCCAGGGAGCGGGCATCCTTCTGGCAGCGGCGATAGAGCTCCCCCTCACCGTTGCAGGTCAACACCAGGTGGTGGCACTCGCTCAGCAGCTGGCTGGCCAGCTCCACCGCCGCCACGCTCTCCGGGCTGTTGCCGGAGCGGGCGAAGGAGATGAGCAGGGTCGGGCAGTCCTGTGCCAGGTATTCGCCCGGATCGGTGACGATGTCGGTGGTGGCGATCGCCTCGAAGCGGCCGTTGAGGCGGGCACTGAGATAGGGGGCGAGGGCGCGGCCGGCAAAGGCGGAGGTACCGGCTCCGGTCAGGATCACCCGCAGGTTGCCCCGCGACAGCAGGGGCAGCAGGAAGCGCTCTATGGTGGCGCGGCACTCCTCCACCATGGTGAGGGTCTCCCGCCAGGTGGCGGGTTGCTGGCGAATTTCACGGGCGGTGGCCAGGCCGTTGGCCGACCGCAGCGTCTCTTCTGGATAACCAAGGATCATCTCTACAACTCCTTATACAACCGGGGTCAGCCGGGAGTGGCTGGCGGGGGCGGCGCTGCAGGCCGCCGCGTATTGGCGCAGCACCTCCTGCACCTGATCGAGAATGAGGTCGTGAACCCGGGGCGACAGCGTGCCCTGGCGCACCTTGCGGTATTGCAGCGGCAGGTGCTGGCTGAGCAGCGGCAGGGGAATGGGTTCGGCGGCCAGGTTGGCCAGCAGCCGGGCGTAACAGTCGTCGACCCGGCTGTCGGGCCAGTAGTAGCGAATGCGATCGGAGTAGCTGTAGCCGCGGGCCAGCCGGCACTCGTTGGGGCTGCCCTGATAGTGGCTGCGCCAGAAGTCGGGGCGCTCCAGCATGGTCTCTTCCAGCACCTGGCGCAGGCCCGAGCAGGACTTGGCCACCACCAGCTCCTCCTCGATGGCGGCGAGGGCAAACAGTGCCTCGCGCAGGGCAAAGGTGAGGGCGGGGCCAACCTTGAGGATGGCGAAGTGATCGCGCACCAGCTGGCGGTAGGCGTCCGGGGTCTGGTAATCGGTGGAGTGGGCCTCGAACACCAGATGGGGATAGGCCTCGATCATCCGGCTCAAGGGGGCGGCCCGCTCGGGACGGTAGTCGATGACGTGGGTGTGGTCGAACTCCACGCCGGGCTGTACCACCAGACCGATCACCCGCGGCCAGAGCTGGGCCAGCCCGGCCTGCTCGAAGGCCTGCTGGTGGGCGGCCAGGGTGTGGTGCGCCGCCTCCGGCGTGGTGACAGCCAGCTCGGCCAGCTCTTCGTGGGCGCCGCCCGGTACCGGCACTTCGGTGCCAATCACATAGATCAGGTCGCTGTGGCCAAACTGCCGGATGGCGGTCTGCTCGGCCACGTTTGCCAGCCGGGCGGCACGCACCGCCACCAGCTCGTCGGTCAGCGGCACCGGATCCCCCTGGCAGGACATGCTGCAGTCGAGGTGGATCTTCTTGAAGCCGGCCGCGACATAGCTGGCGATGAGATCCTCGGCGTGGGCCATGGCCTGTGCGGCGGGCTCGCTCTGCCAGCGGTTGGGGCCCAGGTGATCCCCACCCAGTACCAGCCGCTGCACGGGAAAGTCGCACTCGGCGGCGAGCCGGTGCAGCAGGTCGCGAAAATCGGCCGGCGTCATGCCGGTGTAGCCGCCAAATTGATCCACCTGATTGGAGGTGGCCTCGACCAGCAGCAGCTGGTCCCCTTGCGCCGCCAGTCGCAGGGCCGCCTCCAGCACCAGCGGATGGGCGGAGCAGACGGCGTAGATCCCGACCTGTTCCCCCTGCTTGTGTTGTGCGACCAGATCCAGCATTGATTTCATTTCCCTCTTCCTCTTGGCCTGAACAAGATGCTTTGCTTTCGATTTCTTTCTTTACCCTAGGCGTACGGCGTTCGAAACGAAATAAAAGCGTGTTCACATCTTGAGCAAGATCACAAAAAGAAATGAATCGAAAGTTACATGGCTGTTTTAGGGAGTCTGACGGCACTTTTCAATTCAATGAAAGCTTGATTTGCCATCGAGGCTGAGTGTTAATAGGAAAACGTAACGAAGTGAAAGCTCTACTTTCACCACAGGACTCCGGCAGAGAGACTATGCAAATCACCGAAAAGAGCGTGCTCGGCACCAGCGAGCGACGGGAGCGCATCATTCAGCAGCTGCGCAGCAATGGCAGCGTTCAGGTCAACGAGCTGGCCGGCCACTATCAGGTATCTACCGTCACCATCCGCAACGATCTGGCATTTCTGGAGAAACAGGGGGTGGCGGTGCGCGCCTACGGTGGCGCCCTGTTGTGTGAATCCGGCCAGCCGGTGGCCGAGCGCACCATCGCCGACAAGAGCGTGCTCAACACCCCGGTCAAGCAGCGCATCGGCGCCATGGCGGCGAGCCTGGTGCAGCCGGGCTGTCGCCTCATTCTCGACTCGGGCACCACCACCCTGGAGGTGGCACGCCACCTGCGCGATCACCAGGAGATAGTGGTGATGACCAACGGCATGAACGTGGCGAATGCCCTGCTGGAGGCGGAAGGGGTGGAGCTGCTGATGACGGGTGGTCACCTGCGCCGCAAGTCGCTCTCCTTCTACGGCGCCCAGGCGGATCTCTCCTTGCAGAACTATCACTTCGATCTGCTGTTTCTCGGGGTGGATGGCATCGATCTGGAGCGCGGCGTCAGCACCCATCACGAAGACGAGGCCAGGCTCAACCGCTGCATGTGCCACGTGGCCGAGCGGATCATCGTCGTGACCGATTCCAGCAAGTTTGGCCGGCTGAGCCTGCACAAGATCATCGATACCCGGCGCATCCACACCCTGATCACCGACGACGCCATCGCGGCCGAGACCCTGGCCGGTCTGCGTCAGGCCGGGATAGAGGTGCTGCTGGTGGAGGCCTGAGTCGGGACTCGACGAAGAATGTGAAAGAGGGACGCCGCGGCGTCCCTCTTTCGTGGTCGGGGGCGAAGCTCAGCGTTGCTCGGGAAAGTAACGCTCGAGTAGGGCAGTGAGGATGGCCTGGCTCTCGGCATCCGGTTCACCGCTGACCAGGGCGGGCCGAAAGTGAAGCTGGAAGGCGCGCAGGGCGGCGCGGCTCTGCTCGTCCCAGTTGCCGCTCGGGGCGATGCCGTAGCCGTAGCGGGCCAGTCGTTGCTGCCAGCCGAGGGCATCCCAGGCCGGCGCCGGCTGCTGGCGCAATTCGGCCAGCCGGGTTTCGTCGGGCCAGGCTCCCACCCCGTAGTGCAGGGCTAGCTCGCGCCAGGGGAAGTGGGGGCCGGGGTCCTGTTTGCGCTCGGGGGCGACATCGCTGTGAGCCAGCACCTGGGTGGGGGGGATCTGGTAGCGCTCGACCAGCTCGCGGGTGAGGGCGCCGAGGGCGGCTATCTGCGCCTGGGTGTAGGGCTGCCAGCGACGCTGGTGGGCGGGCAGCAGCTCGTCTTGTGGCGGGTAGCCGAGGTTGACGATCTCGATGCCGAGCGAGCTGGCGTTGAGGCCCGCATATTGATGCCAGCGACTGCGGCCGGCATGCCAGGCGCGCTGGCTGTCGGGCACCAGCTGGTAGACCGGCAGCGGCCGCTGATGGGTATCGCGCGGTATCAGGTAGTGGGCGCTCACCTGATGGGCCGGCTCGGTCAGCAGGCGCAGGGAGTGGCCATCGTCTTCGTCCGTGTAGTGCAGGATCAGAAAGGCGATGCGCTCGTTCAGGCTGGCACTCTGATAGTCGTTGTTGAGCCGATAGGGGGCGGGCTGGCAGGCGCTGAGCAGCAGGGCGAGGCAGAGCGCAAACCCGTGGTGACGGGTGCGCGGGAGGTGAATACCCAGTTGCCATGGCCGGCGCCACCCACCGGCCGCCTGCTGGCGGGATGACGGTGAGTGTAGACGCCGGCCCATGGTTCAGCCGCGATACTTGGCGGTGAGACCGATGAGGAAGTTGCGCAGGATCTGATCCCCGCAATCCTGATAGTGCTTGTGGTCCCGTGAACGGAACAGGGCGCTCAGCTCGGATTTGGAGAGGTTGAAGTGGGCCAGCTTGAGGGTGCCCAGCATGTCCTCTTCCTTGAAGTTGAGGCCGATGCGCAGCTTGCGCAGGATCATGTTGTTGTTGATCCGGTTCGGGATCACCTGGGCTGGCGCATCTTCCCGTGCGCCGCGGCGCACCAGGATGAAGCCGTCGAGGAACTGGCTCAGGGCCGAATCCGGACAGGCGGCAAAGCCCGCTTCCTGCTCTTCCCCTTCCTCCGCCTCTTTGATCAGCCAGCCGTGCAGCTGGGCATGGGTGACGGTCAGGTTGCCCTTGGCAAACATGTCGACCATCTGGTCGTTGCTGATGCTGAGGGCGTAGCGCAGGCGGCGCAAAATATCGTTGTTGGTCATGTCGACTCCTGTGGAAACGGCGCAACTTTACCATCTGGCGGGGCCCGCGTCAGAAAAAGCGGGTTGCCCGGTTCAGGATAGATAGCGTGGCGCCTCCTGGCGTACCTGCTCCATTGCATCCTGCAGCTCCAGCAGCTCGGGCTCGAGTTCGGCCACCGGCACCCCGTCGCGCAACTGCTGTTCCAGCTGGGAGAGCAGCCGCTGCAGGCCGGGGACGCCGGAATAGGCGCAGCCGCCGTTGAGGCGATGGAGCTGGGCCAGCACCTCGCTATCCTCCACCTGGCCGGCAAGCGCCGCCTCCAGCACCGGATCCACCTCGTCGAAACTGGCCATCAGCATGGTCAGCATCTCCTTGGCCAGATCCAGCTTGCCCGCCGCCTGACGCACCGCCAGCGCCCAGTCGATCTGCTGGCTGGCGTGATTCTGGTGGCGACGATGGGCAAAGTCGGTGATGAGCTTGGCCAGCATGGCCTCGTCGATGGGCTTGGCCAGGTAGTCGTCCATGCCCTGGCGGATCAGCCGCTCCCGCTCGCCGGGAATGGCGTGGGCGGTGACCGCGACGATGGGCGTCTCGGTGTTGAGCGACTGGCTGCGAATCGCCTGGGTGGCGCTGATGCCGTCCATGATCGGCATCTGGATATCCATGAAGATGATGTCGAACGG
The DNA here is from genome assembly GCF_002934425.1 of Aeromonas sp. ASNIH4. Classification (NCBI taxonomy): domain Bacteria; kingdom Pseudomonadati; phylum Pseudomonadota; class Gammaproteobacteria; order Aeromonadales; family Aeromonadaceae; genus Aeromonas; species Aeromonas sp. ASNIH4. The sequence continues at coordinate 478,450 of NZ_CP026217.1, forward strand.
CTGGCTCTGGGCCAGTCTGACCGCCTCCTTGCCGTTCTTGCACACCACCACCTGGCTCACCATCTCCTTGAGCATGGCGGCGATGAGCTTGAGGTTGGCGGCGTTGTCGTCCACCGCCAGCACCTTGATCTCCTGCACGCTGCGCGGGGAGGGGGTCGGCAGCGGGGCGCTGCGGACCGCCTCGGGGGAGAGCAGGGCGTGCAGCAGCTTGCGATGGTTGATGGGTTTGGAGAGGCAGTGCTGGGCGCCGTGGGCCAGCATGGCCTCGTAGAGCGAAGGCTCGTGGCTGTTGAGCAGCACTATGGTGTTCTGCTGGCGATCCAGCCCGTCGAGGCGCGCCACTACCTGCTGCGGGCTGTGCTGGGTGCCGCTGCCGATGATCACCATGTCCTGGCTGCTCATGTCGGGCCAGGGGGCGTCGCTGGCGAGGGATTGCACCTCCAGCTGCCACTCCGCCAGCAGGGCGCAGAGGGCCGAGTGGCTGAAGGGATCCGGCTCCAGCAGCCAGACCCGCTTGCCCTGGATGCGATCCAGCGGCAGCTTGTCGGTCTGGGGCAGGGGGGAGACCTCCAGATCCAGGCTGAAGGAGAAGACAGAGCCCTTGCCGAGCTCCGATTCGAACCGGATCTGGCCACCCATCTGCTGCACCAGCTTCTGGGTGATGACCAGGCCAAGGCCGGTGCCGCCATAGCGGCGGGAGATGGAGGAGTCGGCCTGGTTGAAGGCCTGGAACAGCTGGCGCTGCTGCTCTTCCGAGATGCCGATGCCGGTGTCGCGGATCAGCACGTTGAGCCGCACCTTGCTGCCGCTGGCACTGCCGATCTGCTCGATGCGCACATCCACGTTGCCGTGCTCGGTGAACTTGATGGCGTTGCCGGTGAGGTTGGTCAGCACCTGCTGCAGGCGCATGGGGTCGCCGGTGAGGTAGTCTGGCACCTCGGCATCCACCTGCAGGGAGAGCTCCAGCTGCTTGTCGTGGGCGCTGGGGCCGAGCAGGTGCATGGTCTCGTTGAGAGTGTCGCGCAGGCTGAACGGAATGTGTTCCAGCTGCAGCTTGCCCGCCTCCAGCTTGGAGAAGTCGAGGATGTCGTTGATGATGCCGAGCAGGTTGCGAGCCGACTTCTCGATGGTCTGCATGTAGTCGGTCTGGCTCGGGGTCAGGCTGGTCTTGAGCAGTTGGCGGGTAAAGCCGATGACCCCGTTGAGCGGGGTGCGCAGCTCGTGGGACATGTTGGCGAGGAACTCCGACTTGACCCGCGCCGCCTCCTGCGCCCGCTTCTTGGCCATGTCGAGCTCGACGTTCTGGATCTCGATCTGCTCCAGCGTCTCGCGCAAGTCGGAGGTGGCCTGATCGATATTCTGCTGCATCTCCTCGTGGTATTCCGAGAGCGCCTTGGCCATGGCGTTGATGCCGTTTTTCAGCATGTCCAGCTCGCCGGTGAGCTGACCGCTGACCCGGGTATCGAGCCGCCCCTCCCTGATCTTGTGCACCGCCTGCACCATGTCGGTGATGGGCTGGGTCACGCTCTTGACCAGCCTGAAGCCAAACAGGGTACTGAAGGCGATGCCGATGAGCACCATGATCACCGCGAAGAAGGTGTCGCGATATTGCAGGATCATGGCCCGGTCGGTGGTCATCTGCATGGAGATGTAGCCGATCATCGGGGGTTCCACGTCGCTTGGCAGCGGGAAGCCATCCATGCTGGTCTCGGCCTGGATCGGGGTGCGCAGTATGATGTCGTCGCCATAGAGGGTGACGCTGGTGAGCTCGGGGATCTGGCTGCCGTCCGGCAGCCGCAGCCGGGTGAAGTCCCTGTGGTAGTTGGACGTCACGAACAGCTGGTTGTCCTGGGTGAAGACGGCGATGGACTTGATGAGCGGCGAGTTCTTGCGGTGGGTGAGGCCGATCAGCCGCTTGAGCGACTCGCGGCTGTGCTGGGTCATCCCGTATTCGCTGGCGATGGCCAGCGGCTCTATGATGTTGATGCCCTGATCGATCAGGTTGTTTTCCAGCTGCTGGTAGCGGTGGAAAGTGAAATAGCCGGCCATCAGGCCGCCGATGATCAGGGTCGGCAAGATGGTAAAGGCCAGCACACGCGCCCGAAGGCCGTATTTGGTCATGCGGATGGTCCCCCGATGAGCAGGGTTGGCAATGGCGTAAACGAGCGGGAGCGGGCCCACAGGCCGTATTTGGTCATACTATTATTCTTGTGGGACAATAGCCTGCTGCAGATTCCACAATCATGACATAGCCACCTATAGGCACCAAGTTTTATGGCCCAGTTTTTCAAGCCCCAAAAGAAATCCACCCAGCCCCAACGCATTGAATTTACGGTAGACAGCCTGGATCACCACTGCGTCGGGATCGGCCGCCACCAGGGCAAGGCGATCTTCATCGAAGGGGCGCTGCCCGGTGAGCAGGTCAAGGCCCGCATCCTCGAAGACAAGAAGCAGTATGCCCACGCCGCCCTACAACAGGTGGTGACCCCGGCGGCCAATCGCATCGCCCCCTTCTGCAGCCACTACCGCGAGTGCGGCGGCTGCAGTGCCCAGCACCTGGCCGAAGCGGATCAGCGCGCCGCCAAGGAGGCCGGCCTGGTCAGCCTGTTCGAGCGGCTCGGCAACATCCAGCCCCCGGCGCTGGAGCCCGTGCTGGGTGGAGAGTCCCGCGCCTATCGCCGGGTCTGCCGACTGGCCATCAAGTTTGATAAGAACGGCCGCTGCACCCGGGTGGGCTTTCGTCGTCGTCAGTCCAACGATCTGGTGGAGATCGGCGGTTGCCCGGTGCTGGCCGAGCCGCTTTCTGTTCTGATCAGCCCGCTGCGCGACTGTCTCAACCGTCTCAAGAGCCAGCGCGAGCTGGGCCATGCTGAGCTTATCCAGGCCGAGCAGGGGATCCTGATGCTGCTGCGTCATACCGGCCGGCCGACCGAGGCGGATCGGGCGCAGCTGATCGAGTTTGCCAAGACGCAGGGGATCGACCTCTATCTGCAGGCGGCCGACGAGCAGATTGAGCCGCTGCACCAGCAGTTTGCCCCCTCCTACTCGCTGGATGGCCTGTCTCTTGCATTTGCTCCCGGTGACTTCATTCAGGTCAATGCGCCGGTCAACCAGCGCATGGTGGAGCAGGCGCTCTCCTGGCTGGAGGCAGGCAAGGATGACAAGGTGCTCGATCTGTTCTGCGGCATCGGCAACTTCACCCTGCCGCTGGCCCGTCAGGCCCGCGAAGTGGTGGGGGTAGAAGGGGAGCTGGCCATGGTGGCGCGCGCCGAAGAGAACGCCCGTCGCAACGGCATCAACAATGCCCGTTTCTACAAGGCGGACTTGAGCGGCGACATCGCCGGCATGTCCTGGGCACGGGAAGGCTTCGATCTGGTGCTGCTGGATCCGGCCCGTCCCGGTGCGTTCGAGGTGATGGAGCACGTCGTGAAACTTTCACCCAGACGGGTGGTCTACGTTTCCTGTAATCCGGTCACCCTGGCGCGCGACAGTCAGGTGCTGGTGAAAGGGGGCTACCGGCTGGTGCGCCTCGGCATGCTCGACATGTTCCCCCACACCGGCCATCTGGAGTCCATGGCGCTGTTCGAGCGCAAGTAACGGGCGCTGCGGGGCAGATGAAACGGTATGGCCGAAGGGGCGTCGGCTCGCCAGGTTGGGTGGCATTTGCCCGGTCCATAACGCTGTCTGGGCGGCCATGATTGGGGTAATCTAGACCCTCGTAAATCGGCAGGGGCTGGCGGAGAACTCTATTGTCTTTCTTGACAATATGCCTTGAAAAAATCTCCGCATATCCCCATTTGAGGCATTCTCATGAGGGGGAGGGGGCGACAGCCTTCGGCCCAATAATTTAAAGGATTGATACCATGGTTGCGGTTCGCGATATTCATTTGAAAGACAACTTCACCCTGGAGGAGTGGGTCAGCTCGCTCACCCTGAGTGACAGTGACAAGGATCAGCTGCGAACCGTCTACCAGTACTGTCTGACGCTCGGTGACGAAGCGCTCACCAACCGCCTGCTGGTCCGCGGGGTCGAGATGGTGGGTATCCTGCTGATGCTCAGCATGGATCTCGGCACCCTCAAGGCCGCCATCATCTACCCCTTCGTCGAAGCCGGTCTCATCAGCCAGGAGCGGATGGACGAGGACTTCGGCCCCAAGATCGCCAAGCTGGTGGAAGGGGTGCTGGAGATGGAGGCCATCCGCTCCCTGCAGACCCTGCACCGCAGCGAAACCTCGCCGGAACAGGTCGACAACGTGCGCCGCATGCTGCTCGCCATGGTCGAGGATGTGCGCGCCGTGGTGATCAAGCTGGCGGAGCGGATCGCCTGCCTGCGGGAAGCGAAGAAGGCGGATGAAGAGACCCGGGTGCTGATGGCCCAGGAGATCACCAACATCTACGCGCCGCTGGCCAACCGGCTCGGCATCGGTCAGCTCAAGTGGGAGCTCGAGGATCTCGCCTTCCGCTATCTGCACCCGGATACCTACAAGCAGATCGCCAGGCAGCTCGACGAGAAACGGCTCGATCGGGAGCGCTACATCCGCGAGTTCGTGCAGTCCCTGCGTGATGCCCTGAAAGAGGCGGGGGTCGAGGCCGAGGTCTACGGCCGGCCGAAACACATCTACAGCATCTGGCGCAAGATGCAGAAGAAGCACCTCGAATTCAACGAACTGTTCGACGTGCGGGCGGTGCGGGTGGTGACCAAGCGGCTGCAGGATTGTTATGCGGCGCTCGGCATCGTTCATACCCACTTCCACCACATCCCCCGTGAGTTTGACGACTATGTCGCCAACCCCAAACCCAACGGCTACCAGTCCATCCACACTGTGGTGGTGGGGCCCGAGGGCAAGACGGTCGAGATCCAGATCCGCACCGACCAGATGCACCAGGATGCCGAACTCGGCGTCGCGGCGCACTGGCGCTACAAGGAAGGGGCGCAGGCCGGCGGCAAGGCCAACACCTTCGAAGACAAGATCGAGTGGCTGCGCAAGCTGCTCGCCTGGCAGGAAGATCTCTCCGAGAGCGGCTCCCTGCTGGAGGATCTGCGCAGTCAGGTGTTCGAGGACAGAGTCTACGTCTTCACCCCGAAAGGGGATGTCATCGATCTGCCGGCGGGCGCCACCCCGCTCGATTTTGCCTATCACGTGCACAGCATGATCGGCCACCGCTGCATCGGCGCCAAGATCGACGGCCGCATCGTGCCGTTCACCTATGCGTTGCAGACCGGCGATCAGGTGGAGGTGATCACCCAGAAGGAGCCGAACCCGAGCCGCGACTGGATGAACCCCAACTCCGGCTTCCTGCGCTCCAGCCGGGCGCGGGCCAAGGTGGCCACCTGGTTCAGAAAGCTGGATCGAGACAAGAACATCGCCGCTGGCAAGGAGCTGCTGGAGAAGGAGCTGGACAGGCACAACCTGACCCTCTCCAAGGTGGACAAGGTGGTGCTGGAGCGTTTCCATGCCGACGAGCTGGAAGATCTGCTGGCCGGCATCGGCAGTGGCGACATCCGCATCAACCAGCTGCTGAACTACCTCGACACCCGCTACAACAAGCCGACGGCGGAAGAGGAAGATCGCCGCCTGCTGGAGAAGCTGGAGCAGAAGGCCAACGTGCCGTTCCGGCCCAAGCCCAAGGATCACATAGTCGTGGAAGGGGTCGGCAACCTGATGACCCATATCGCCCGTTGTTGCCAGCCCATTCCGGGGGACGGCATCCAGGGCTTCATCACCATGGGTCGCGGTGTCTCCATCCACCGGGAGGACTGTGAGCAGCTCAAAGAGCTCTCCCGTCGCAACCCGGAGCGGCTGATCGACGCGGTATGGGGGGAGAACTACTCCGGCGGCTACGGCCTCACCATCCGCATCCTCTCCAATGACCGCTCCGGCCTGCTGCGCGACATCACCACCGTGCTGGCCAACGAGAAGATCAACGTGATGGGGGTGCGTTCGCGCTCCAACGTGCGCGAGCAGACCGCCGAGATCGACATGGAGCTGGAGATTTACAACATCAACGCCTTCAACCGGGCGTTGGCCAAGCTCAGTCAGCTCAACGACGTGATCAGCGCCAAGCGCCTCTGATTGTCATCAACAACCAACTCGTGATCGACCGCCAGGTCGGTCACTGTTTTCCCCTTGCGTTACGAATCAAGAAGCGAATATCCCATGTCCCAACGTTACGACCTGCCTCAACTGCTCGACATCATGGCCAGATTGCGCAACCCGAACGGGGGTTGCCCCTGGGATCTGAAGCAGAGCTTCCAGACCATAGTGCCGCACACCCTGGAGGAGGCCTATGAGGTAGCCGATGCCATCGAAACCCAGGATTGGGACGGATTAAAGGGTGAACTGGGCGATCTGCTGTTTCAGGTAGTGTTCTACGCGCAGCTCGGCAAGGAACAGGGGCTGTTCGATTTCGCCGATATCGTCGATACGGTGAGCGAGAAGCTCATTCGCCGCCATCCCCATGTCTTCTCCGATGCCGATCTTGGCGACGAACAGGCGGTGAAGGTGAACTGGGAGGCAGAAAAAGCCAAAGAGCGGGCCGCGCTCGACAAGGAGAGCGTGCTCGACGACATCCCCCTCTCGCTGCCGGCCCTGACCCGCGCCGCCAAGATCCAGAAGCGCTGCGCCACCGTCGGCTTCGATTGGAAGACGCTTGGTCCGGTGGTGGACAAGATCCACGAGGAGATCGACGAGGTGATGGAAGAGGCGCTGATGGCCGACGTGGACGAGGCGCGGGTGAGCGATGAGCTCGGCGATCTCTTGTTCGCCACCGTCAACCTGGTGCGCCATCTGGGCAAGGATCCGGAGCAGGTATTGCGGGGCGCCAACGCCAAGTTCGAACGCCGGTTTCGTCAGGTTGAGCAGTTTATCGCCGCAGAAGGGCTGAAAGTGAGCGATTGTTCGCTGGAAAAGCTCGATGCCGCCTGGGACAGGGCCAAGGAAACCGAACAAAGTTGATTTGGCGCAAGATGGGGGCGCCGGTAGCCTGATAGATTTTTGTTCATTGTTTGGGAGAGGGGGTTTTGGTATACTGTTTCCCCGTCCTGCTTCATCCCCGAAGCACCCCTTAAAATTCCCTAAACTTCTTTCAGGTTCAGCATGACGACAAAATATATTTTTGTAACTGGTGGCGTTGTTTCATCCCTCGGCAAAGGCATTGCCGCAGCTTCTCTGGCAGCCATTCTGGAAGCCCGTGGTCTGGATGTGACCATCATGAAACTGGACCCCTATATCAACGTGGATCCGGGCACCATGAGCCCGACCCAGCACGGTGAAGTGTTCGTAACCGAGGACGGGGCCGAGACCGATCTGGACTTGGGCCACTACGAGCGTTTCATCCGCACCAAGATGACCCGCCGCAACAACTTCACCACCGGTCGCATCTATGCCGACGTGCTGCGCAAAGAGCGCCGTGGTGACTATCTGGGCGCCACCATTCAGGTGATCCCGCACATCACCAACGCCATCAAAGAGCGGGTGATTGCCGGTGCCGAAGGCCATCAGGTTGCCATCGTCGAAGTGGGCGGTACTGTGGGTGACATCGAGTCCCTGCCGTTCCTTGAGGCCATTCGTCAGCTGGCTGCCGAAGTGGGCCGCAACAATGCCATGTTCATGCACCTGACGCTGGTTCCTTACCTGGCTGCCGCCGGTGAAGTGAAGACCAAGCCGACCCAGCACTCCGTCAAAGAGCTGCTCTCCATCGGTATCCAGCCAGATGTGCTGATCTGCCGCTCCGACCGTGCCATTCCGGCCGTTGAGCGCGCCAAGATCGCCCTGTTCTGCAACGTGCCGGAGCGCGCCGTCATCTCCATGAAAGACGTCGACTCCATCTACAAGATCCCGGCACTGCTCAAGTCCCAGAATCTGGACTCCTACTTCACCGAGCGTTTCGGTCTGGAGTGCAAGGAGGCCGATCTGGCCGAGTGGGAACAGGTCATCTATGAAGAGGCCAACCCGACCGCAGAAGTGACCATCGGCATGGTCGGCAAGTACGTATCCCTGCCGGATGCCTACAAGTCCGTCAACGAGGCACTCAAGCACGGTGGCCTGAAGACCCGTCTGTCCGTCAACATCAAGTACATCGATTCCCAGGACATCGAGACCCGTGGCGCCGAGCTGCTGGAAGGTCTGGACGCGATCCTGGTGCCGGGTGGCTTCGGTGAGCGCGGCGTGGAAGGCAAAATTCAGGCGGCCCAGTATGCCCGCGAGAACAAGATCCCCTACCTGGGTATCTGCCTCGGCATGCAGGTTGCCATGATTGAATTCGCCCGCAACGTGGCGGGCATGGAAGGGGCTCACTCTTCCGAGTTCAAGAAGGATTGCGCCTATCCGGTGGTGGGTCTCATCACCGAGTGGGTGGATGACGAAGGCAACGTCGAGACTCGTACCGAGAAGTCCGATCTGGGCGGTACCATGCGTCTGGGTTCCCAGCTCTGCCACCTGGTCGAAGGTTCCAAGGTGCGCCAGATGTACGGCAGCCCGACCATTTACGAGCGCCACCGTCACCGTTATGAAGTGAACAACAAGTTGCTGCCGCAGATTGAAGCAGCAGGCCTGAAAGTGACCGGTCTCTCCGCCGACAAGAAGTTGGTGGAAATTATCGAGATCCCGGATCACCCTTGGTTCGTGGCCGCGCAGTTCCACCCGGAGTTCACCTCGACTCCCCGTGATGGCCACGCCCTGTTCGCCGGTTTTGTGAAGGCGGCAGGCGAGTATCAGAAGCGTAATCTGAAGTAATTGAAAATAAATGCGGTTGGGGCCCTGTGCCGCAGCCGCTTTTTTTGGCATATTTTTGTTGTTTTTTTACGAAACCTGAGGAAATACACATGTCCAAGATCGTTAAAGTGATCGGTCGTGAAATCATCGACTCCCGTGGTAACCCGACCGTTGAGGCCGAAGTTCACCTGGAAGGTGGTTTTGTTGGTATGGCAGCCGCTCCGTCTGGCGCGTCCACCGGTTCCCGCGAAGCGCTGGAACTGCGTGACGGTGACAAGAGCCGTTTCCTGGGTAAAGGCGTGCTGAAAGCCCTCGAAGCCGTAAACGGCCCGATTGCTCAAGCTCTGCTGGGTAAAGATGCCAAGGACCAGGCCACTGTCGACCAGATCATGATCGACCTCGACGGTACCGAGAACAAATCCAAGTTCGGCGCCAACGCCATCCTGGCTGTTTCCCTGGCCAACGCCAAAGCTGCCGCTGCTGCCAAAGGCATGCCGCTGTACGCCCACATCGCCGAGCTGAACGGCACCCCGGGTGTCTACTCCATGCCGCTGCCGATGATGAACATCATCAACGGTGGTGAGCACGCCGACAACAACGTCGACATCCAGGAGTTCATGATCCAGCCGGTTGGCGCCAAGACCCTGAAAGAAGCTGTCCGCATGGGCGCCGAAGTGTTCCACAACCTGGCCAAAGTGCTGAAGTCCAAGGGCTACAACACTGCCGTTGGTGACGAAGGTGGTTTCGCTCCGAACCTGAAATCCAACGCCGAAGCGCTGGAAGTGATCGCCGAAGCCGTTGCCGCTGCCGGTTACAAACTGGGCACCGACATCACCCTGGCCATGGACTGCGCTGCTTCCGAGTTCTACGACGCAGAGAAGAAAGAGTACAACCTGAAAGGCGAAGGTCGTGTCTTCACCTCCAACGGTTTCTCCGACTTCCTGGCTGACCTGACCACCAAGTTCCCGATCGTCTCCATCGAAGATGGCCTGGACGAATCTGACTGGGACGGTTTCGCCTACCAGACTGCCGAGCTGGGCAAGAAAATCCAGATCGTGGGTGACGACCTGTTCGTAACCAACACCAAGATCCTGAAGCGCGGTATCGACAACGGCATCGCCAACTCCATCCTGATCAAGTTCAACCAGATCGGTTCCCTGACCGAAACCCTGGCTGCCATCAAGATGGCCAAAGACGCTGGCTACACTGCCGTCATCTCCCACCGCTCCGGTGAGACCGAAGACGCGACCATCGCCGACCTGGCCGTTGGTACCGCTGCTGGCCAGATCAAGACCGGTTCCATGAGCCGTTCTGACCGTGTTGCCAAGTACAACCAGCTGATCCGTATCGAAGAAGCGCTGGGTGCCAAGGCTCCGTTCCGTGGTCTGAAAGAAGTGAAGAACCAGGCTTAATTTTCGCCTGCTTCCACGCTTTGCAAAGCCCCGCCAATCGGCGGGGCTTTTTCGTTTCTGCTGCCGCCGCGGCGGGTTTCTGCATTTTTTATTCCGGCCCAACCCATCCGGGGCACAGGCTTTCTTTTGTCTTGCCTGCGAATATGGGAAACTAGGCCGCTTGAAGGAGACTCAGTGCATGCGGCTACTCACTCTTATCCTGCTTCTCCTGTTGGGGGGGCTTCAATATGACCTCTGGCTGGGGAAGAACGGCCTGTCTGACTATCATGAGCTGTCCGATGCCATTACCCGGCAGCAGCAGGACAATCTGGTACTCAAGGATCGCAACAACCTGATTTATCGCGAGATCGACGATCTGACCTCGGGCTTGGAAGCCATCGAGGAGTTGTCGCGCAACGATCTTGGCTACATCAAGCAGGGCGAGACCTTCTATCGGATCATCCCCAAGGACAAAGACAAGGGTTCCAGCTCCGGGGACGCAGCCTACGATGACTGATCGCCGCCCCGGGCTGACCGCCATCGTCCCGGCCGCGGGCATCGGCAGCCGAATGGGGGCCGAGTGCCCCAAACAGTATCTGCAGCTGGCGGGTCGAACTATTCTGGAACATACCCTGACCCGGCTGCTCTCCCACCCGGCCATCGCTCAGGTGATCGTGGCGCTGGCTCCCCATGACCGCTGGTTCGACACCCTGGCCGTGGCCGCCGATCCGAGGATCCTGCGAGTGGAAGGGGGCGCCGAGCGGGCCTTTTCCGTGCTCAATGCGTTGCATGTGGCCGCAGGGGAGTGGGTACTGGTGCACGACGCCGCCCGCCCTTGTCTGACCCACGGCGATCTCGATGCCCTGATTGTCACTGCCATGGCCTGTGATGGCGCCATCCTCGGCAGCCGGGTGCGCGACACCATGAAGCGCTCCGACGGGACGGGCAACATCCTCGCCACCGTCGATCGCGAGCAGCTCTGGCATGCCCTGACCCCCCAGATGTTTCCCACCCGTCCTCTGCTGCGGGCACTGGAAGAGGGGCTGGCGCTGGGGGCCACCATCACCGACGAGGCCTCCGCCATGGAGCGCGCCGGTTTCACGGTGCGGATGGTGGAAGGACGAGCCGACAATATCAAGGTGACCCGGCCGGAGGATCTCTCTCTGGCGGGGCTCTATTTGCAGCAACAGAACGCGCGCCAGCCGGCGCAACCCGATTCACCCACAGAGGAGCTGGCATGATCCGGATTGGACATGGTTTTGATGTACACAAGTTTGGTGGGGTTGGCCCCTGCATGCTGGGCGGGGTGGCGGTGCCGTATGAGCAGGGTCTGCTGGCTCACTCCGATGGTGACGTGGTGCTGCACGCGGTGAGCGATGCGCTGCTCGGTGCCATCGGGGCCGGCGATATCGGCCGTCACTTTCCCGATACCGCCGCCGAGTTCAAGGGGATCGACAGCCGCATCCTGCTGCGGGACGTGTTTGCCCGGGTGCAGCAGTCAGGCTATGCCATCGGCAACCTGGATGTGACCATCATTGCCCAGGCGCCCAAGATGGCGCCGCATATCGAAGCCATGTGCGCCGTGCTGGCCGCCGATCTGCAATGTGACTTGAACCGGGTGAACGTCAAGGCGACCACCACCGAACAGCTGGGATTCACGGGGCGCAAGGAAGGGATCGCCACCGAAGCCGTCGTCTTACTGGTGAAACAATAATGCTGGAACAACTTGCCTATCTGCACGGGGCGCCGACTGCCCGTGGCATCCTCAAGGCGCAAGCCGCCGATTTCGTGGTCAATGAAGATCTCGGGTTTGAACCCTGCGGCGAGGGGGAGCACATCTTCGTCCGGGTGCGTAAAACCGGGGAGAATACCGCCTGGGTGGCTGGCCTGCTGGCCGATGCGGCCGGGGTCAACCGCAATGCGGTGACCTGGGCCGGGCTGAAAGACCGCCACGCGGTGACCGAACAGTGGTTCGGCATTCATCTGCCGGGCAAGGCAGAACCTGATCTCTCCGTCATCGAGAGTGACAGTATCCAGATCCTGCAGGTGAAGCGCCACAACAAGAAGCTGCGGGTCGGCTATCTCAAGGGCAACCACTTCACCCTGCGCCTCACCGGACTGGAGCAGGCCGACGGTCTGGAATCCCGCCTGCAGGCCATCGCTGAGCAGGGGGTGCCCAACTATTACGGCGAGCAGCGTTTCGGCCGGGGCGGCAACAACCTGGAGGCGGCCAAGGCGATGTTCGCCGGCAAGCGGATCAAGGATCGCAACAAGCGCTCCCTCTATCTCTCCGCTGCCCGCAGCATGCTGTTCAATGCCATCGTCAGTGCCCGCATCGAACAGGGACTGGCCCATCAGCTGTTGGCCGGCGACTGTGTGATGCTCAAGGGCAGCCACTCCATCTTCAGCGAAGAGGGCGTGACCCCTGAGCTGGAGGCGCGTCTCGCCTCTGGCGACGTGCAGCTCACCGCGCCCCAGTGGGGCCGTGGCCGGTTGGCCAGCCAGGGTGCCGCCGCCGAGTTCGAGCAGAGCGTGCTGGCCCCCTATCACGATTGGTGTGACGGCCTGGAAAAAGCCGGGCTGGACCAGGACCGCCGCCCGCTGCTGCTCAAGCCGCAAGCGATGAGCTGGCAGCTGGAAGGGGCCGTGTTGACCCTGTCGTTCTTCCTGCCGGCCGGGGCGTTTGCCACCAGCGTGGTGCGCGAGTTAATGCAGGCCGAAGAGGCCGATCATGGTTTCAGGAATCAGTCCGATGAGAATTCTGGTCAGTAATGATGACGGTGTGCATGCGGAGGGCATAAGAGCCCTCAGCGAGGCGCTGGCTGCCTGTGGCGAGGTCATCGTGGTGGCACCGGATCGCAATCGCAGCGGGGCGAGTCATTCCCTGACGCTGGAAGTGCCTCTGCGGGTCACCCGCATCGCCGAAACCGGATATCATGCGGTGAAGGGAACGCCGACCGACTGCGTGCACTTGGCGGTCAACGAGCTGGTGCGTCCGGAGCCTGACATGGTAGTGGCCGGCATCAACCACGGCGCCAACCTGGGTGATGATGTCATCTACTCGGGCACGGTGGCGGCGGCAACCGAGGGACGCCACCTCGGCTTCCCCTCGCTGGCCATCTCGCTGGTAGGCAAGACCCATTTCGCCACGGCGGCCCACTACGCCGCTCAGCTGGTGAGGGGCATGATGGTACACCCGCTGCCCGCCGATCAGATCCTCAACGTCAATGTGCCGGACCTGCCCCTCGACCAGATCAAGGGGATCAGGGTGACGCGCCTTGGCAACCGCCACCGGGCGGAGTCGGTCATATGCAGCGAGGATCCCCGTGGCCAGCCCATCTACTGGATTGGCCCCCCCGGCAGCCAGCAAGATGCGGGCGAAGGCACGGATTTCGCCGCCATCGAGCAGGGCTACGTCTCGATCACCCCCCTGACCATCGATATGACTGCCTACAGCAGTCTGGCGGGGCTGGGGGCTTGGTTGGACCTGCAGGGATGAAGGTGTGATAGTACAGCGCCTGTTAAACCAGCTGATCGCGCAGGACATTCGCGATTTCCGCGTACTCGCGGCGATTGCCAAGGTGCCGCGCCAGCTGTTCGTGGATGAAGCCATGGCTCACAAGGCCTGGGACAATACGGCGTTGCCCATCGGCCACGGTCAGACCATCTCGCAACCCTACATGGTGGCGCGGATGACCGAGCTGCTGATCCAGAACGATCCGGCCCATGTGCTGGAGATCGGCACTGGCTCGGGTTATCAGACGGCGGTGCTGGCTCATCTGGTGGAGCACGTCTATACGGTGGAGCGGATCAAGTCGCTGCAGTTCCAGGCCCGGCGCCGGCTGCGTCAGCTCGATCTGCACAATGTCTCCGCCAAGCACGGCAATGGCTGGCTGGGCTGGCCCAACAAGGGACCGTTCGATGCCATTCTGGTCACGGCTGCCGCCAGCGAGGTGCCGACGGCCCTCACCGATCAGCTGGCCGATGGTGGCCGGCTGGTGTTGCCGGTGGGGGACAGCCAGCAGACCCTGCAGCTGATCGAGCGGTCGGGCTCCCAGCTGACCAGCCGGATCCTAGAGCCGGTCCGTTTCGTCCCCCTGATTGACGGAGATGTCGAGTGAAGTTGTTTTCCCGCCTCTATGTGCTGGTGATGCAGTGGGCACGCCACAAGTATGCCCCCTGGTATCTGGCGATCACCGCTTTCATTGAGTCGGTGTTCTGGCCCATTCCGGTGGACGTCATGCTGGCCCCCATGGCGCTGGCCAGACCACACAAGGCCTGGCACTACGCCGCGCTGGCGACCCTGTTCTCCGTGCTGGGAGCGCTGTTCGGCTATCTGCTCGGTTATGCCCTGTGGGAGCCGGTGGTCCAGCCGCTGGTGGTCTCGGTGGGTTATGAAGACAAGATTGCCCTGGCCCGGCAATGGTTCGAGCAGTGGGGCATCTGGGTGATTTTTATTGCCAGTTTCACGCCGATCCCCTACAAGGTGTTTACCGTGACGGCCGGCCTGTTGCAAATGGCACTGCTGCCCTTCATCGTGACCTCGCTGATCGGGCGTGGCATGCGCTTTTTCCTGGTGGCAGGCCTGATGCGCTGGGGGGGCGAGAAGATGGAGCGCAAGCTGATGCACTATGTGGATGTGCTGGGTTGGCTCTGTATTGGTTTGGCCGTTGTGGCCTATTTCTGGTTTAGTCGTTAAAGGATCCACTATGCGTTCGCGTGTTTGGCAAGGAAGCAGTGTCGTCGTGTTGTCATGGCTGCTGCTCGCTTGCTCTTCCAGTAAGACTGCTGCTCCGGTACAAGGATTGGGCAATGATGGTCTCGTCTCTACCATTCCGGCTCGCCAGATGGCGGCCCAGCCCGCCATTCAGGGCAACAGCTACACGGTGAAAAAAGGGGACACCCTCTACTCCATCGCCTTCAATTCGGGCAATGACGTGCCCTCGCTGGCCAGTCTCAACGGCATCAGCCCCCCCTACAACATCTATCCGGGTCAACAGATCCGGCTCGATGCTTCCGGCAGCACCATGGCTGTTGCGCGCAGTGCAGGTACCTATCAGGTCCGTCCAGGGGATACGCTGAGCAGCATTGGCCGCCAGTTTGGCATGTCGAATCAGACACTGGCACAAAGCAACAATCTGCAGGCACCCTTTGCCCTCCAGGTCGGGCAGGTGCTGAATGTGCAGTCCACCAGCAGCGGCAGTAGCCAGATGGTGGTGGCGACTCGCCCGGTGGTGACCCAGAGCTCCGGCCCCAAACCCCTGGCGCCAGCGACCTCAGGTACGACCACTCCATTTATCAAACAGAAAACGATTGCTCAGCCATCTTCAAAAGAATACGCTCAGGTAAAAGAACAAAAATCAGACAATTCCTACAGCAAGCTATCTTGGCACTGGCCTACCAAGGGCCGGATCGTCGAAGGTTTCTCTGTTGCAGAACAGGGTAACAAGGGCATAGATATCGCCGGTCAGAAGGGGCAACCCATCTACGCGGCGAGCGGCGGCAAGGTCGTCTATGCCGGTAGCGCACTGAGGGGTTATGGCAAGCTGATCATTCTCAAACATGATGATGACTACCTTTCTGCTTACGCCCACAACGACGAGTTGCGAGTGAAGGAAGGGGACAGTGTCAAAGGCGGATCAGTCATTGCCAACATGGGTAGCACGGACGCGCCGGATGTGCGATTGCACTTTGAAATCCGGTACAGAGGCAAGTCGATTAACCCGATGAGCCATTTGCCAAAGGGTTAGACCCAGAGAGTTAAGTCTTACTCTGGTGCCGGTCAGGGAGACACGCCATGAGCCAAGAACAACTGGTTATGCAGGATGCAGAGTTAGAGTTCGACGAAGAGCTGGAGACCCACGAAGAGGAAGAGGTTCAGGAAGTCGCGGCCGAGGCCGAAGAGACGATTTCCGATGAACTGATGGCGCCTGAACTGAACAAGGTGATGGACGCCACCCAGCTCTATCTCGGGGAGATTGGCTTCTCCCCGCTGCTCACCGCCGAAGAAGAAGTCTATTACGCCCGTCGTGCCTTGCGAGGTGACAAAGCCGCCCGCAAGCGCATGATCGAGTCCAATTTGCGACTGGTGGTCAAGATCGCCCGTCGCTACAACAACCGCGGCCTGGTGTTGCTCGATCTCATTGAAGAGGGCAACCTCGGCCTTATCCGCGCAGTCGAGAAATTCGATCCCGAGCGTGGGTTCCGCTTCTCTACCTATGCGACCTGGTGGATCCGTCAGACCATAGAGCGGGCCATCATGAATCAGACCCGTACCATCCGTCTGCCCATTCATGTGGTCAAGGAGCTGAACGTCTATCTGCGCACCGCCCGTGAACTCTCCCATCGGCTCGATCATGAACCGACGGCGGAAGATATCGCTTTCGCGCTGGATCGCTCGGTAGACGATGTGAATCGCATGCTCAAACTCAACGAGAAGATAACCTCGGTCGACACCCCCATCGGTGGCGATCGCGACAAGGCGCTGCTGGATGTGCTCTCCGACGAGCGCGGCATGGGCCCTGAGCTGGAGTCCCAGGATGACGACATGCGCGCCAGCATAGTGCACTGGCTGGAGGAGCTGAACCCCAAACAGCGCGAGGTACTGGCCCGTCGCTTCGGTCTGCTCGGCTATGAGCCGGCGACTCTGGAAGACGTGGGGGCCGAGATTGGACTGACCCGCGAGCGGGTTCGCCAGATCCAGGTAGAAGGGCTGCGCCGCTTGCGGGAGATCCTGCTGGGGCAGGGGCTCTCCATCGAGGCGCTGTTCCGTACCAACTAAGGGTTGCTAGTGAGTGGAGATGCTTACCAAGCAAAACAAAAAGGGGCCAAAGGCCCCTTTTTCATGTCTGCAGGATCCGCTGGATCAAACCGGATCCAGGGTATCCAGCGGCCAGCGCGGCACGGCCTTGACTGCCAGTGGCTCGAACACCCCGGCTTTCAGGCGCTGCATGCCGGCATAGGCGATCATGGCGCCATTATCGGTGCAATATTCGGTGCGCGGGTAGAACACTTCCCCCTTGAGGCTCTCCATCAGCTCGGCCAGCTGGGCGCGCAGGTGACGATTGGCGCTGACGCCGCCGGCCACCACCAGGCGATTGAGGCCGGTCTCCTTCAAGGCACGGCGACACTTGATGGCCAGGGTGTCGACTACCGCGTCTTCAAATGCTCGGGCGATATCGGCGCGGGTCTGTTCATCATCACCGTTGGCGGCGATGGTGTTGGCGGCAAAGGTCTTGAGGCCGGAGAAGCTCATGTCGAGCCCGGGGCGGTCGGTCATGGGACGCGGGAAGGTGAAGCGCCCGGTAGTGCCCTTCTCCGCCAGCCGGGAGAGCAGCGGGCCGCCTGGGTAATCCAGTCCCATCAGCTTGGCCGTCTTGTCGAAGGCTTCGCCTGCAGCATCATCGATCGACTCGCCCAGCAGCTGATAGCTGCCGATACCATCGACCCGTACCAGCATGGAGTGGCCGCCGGAGACCAGCAGCGCCACGAAGGGAAACTCGGGGGCTCGCTCTTCCAGCATGGGTGCCAGCAGGTGGCCTTCCATGTGGTGTACGGCAATGGCCGGTTTGTTCCAGGCCATCGCCAGCGAGCGGCCTATGGTGGCCCCCACCAGAATGGCGCCAACCAGGCCCGGACCTGCGGTGTAGGCGATGCCGTCGATGTCGTCCTTGCCCAGTCCCGCCTCTCGCAACGCGGCCTGGATCAAGGGGATCGTCTTGCGGACGTGATCCCGGCTGGCCAGCTCGGGAACGACGCCGCCGTAGTCCGCATGCAGCTTGACCTGGCTATACAACTGGTGGGAAAGGATCCCTTTTTGATCGTCGAAGATCGCGATCCCGGTTTCGTCACAGGATGTCTCTATGCCCAATACACGCATTGCTAAAAAATTTCACTGCTAAAATGAGACGGCTATGGTAACCTTCGCGGGTTTTTTAAACCAGAGCGATCTCTGCGGGTTTACTTTCATTCCCTGTCCAGAGTATAATTTCGCACCATTTTAAGACATGCTGATCGATTGAAGGTCAGCTAACAATTTATCACTGAGGTGAAAGGCACATGCCAGTAATCAAAGTCCGTGAAAATGAGCCGTTTGACGTTGCTCTGCGTCGCTTCAAGCGTTCTTGCGAAAAAGCCGGTATCCTGTCCGAAGTTCGTAGCCGTGAGTTCTACGAGAAGCCGACTACCATTCGCAAGCGTGCCAAAGCGTCTGCTGTTAAGCGTCACGCCAAGAAGCTGTCCCGCGAAAACGCACGTCGTATCCGCCTGTACTAATCAAGGGTTCATGCCGTGTCGCTGAAGGATCAACTCAAGGATCAACAAAAACTCGCCATGCTTGCCAAAGACAAGGCTCGCTTGGGAGCGATCCGTTTGTTGATGGCTGAAATCAAGCAACGTGAAGTTGATACCCGTGTCGAGCTCAATGATCAGGATATCCTCGCTGTGGTCACCAAAATGGTCAAACAGCGTCGTGATTCCATCAGTCAATTTGAAGCTGCCGGTCGCCAGGATCTTGCCGACAAAGAGTCCGCAGAGATCGTTGTGTTGCAGGAGTTCCTGCCGCAACAGCTGACTGCAGCCGAAATTGCCGCACTGATTGAGCAAGCCATCGCTGAAAGTGGTGCTGCCGTCATGGCTGACATGGGCAAAGTCATGGCTGTCTTGAAGCCGAAAATTCAGGGGCGTGCCGATGTCGGCGCCGTCAGTGCTCAGGTGAAAACCCGCTTGGCGTAACAGGCAACTCTCTTGTTTGGTCAAAGAAGCCGTGCTTCCCTGGGAATGCGCGGCTTTTTTATTTTCTATGCAATGAAACAGGACGGTTATGGCAGGCAGGATCCCACAATCCTTCATCGATGATCTGCTCGTACGCACCGATATAGTCGAGTTGATCGACTCGCGGGTGCGGCTGAAGAAAGCCGGTAAGAACTACCAGGCTTGCTGCCCTTTTCATAACGAAAAAAGCCCCTCTTTTACTGTCAGTCAGGAGAAGCAGTTCTATCACTGCTTCGGCTGTGGCGCTCACGGCAATGCCATCGGCTTTGTCATGGAGTATGACGGGCTCGAATTTCCCGATGCCATTGAGGAACTTGCCAGCCTGCATGGCATGCAGGTTCCCCGTGAGCAGACAGCAGGTGGGGCCAGCAGCAGCCAACCTGCGGTCAGCAAGGATCTGTTCGAGCTGATGAACCAGATTGCCCGTTTCTACGAGAGCAATCTCAAGAACGCGCCGCAGGCGGTGGAATACCTGAAGGGGCGCGGTCTGACCGGTGAAGTGGTCAAGCGATTCAACATTGGGTATGCCCCTGCCGATTGGGATCAGGTGCGTCGGCGCTTTGGCGCCAGCCGGGAGCACGAGCAGTTACTCATCTCGGGCGGCATGCTGATCACTCGTGACAGCGGGCCCGGCAGCTATGATCGCTTTCGCGATCGCATCATGTTCCCGATCCGTGACAAGCGTGGCCGGGTCATCGGTTTCGGTGGCCGGGTGCTGGGGGAGGGGACGCCCAAGTATCTGAACTCGCCGGAAACACCCATCTTCCACAAGGGGCGAGAGTTGTTCGGCCTTTACGAGGTCAAGCAGGCACACAAGGATCCGCGCCGGATCCTGGTGGTGGAAGGCTATATGGATGTGGTGGCGCTCGGCCAGTACGACATCGATTATGCGGTGGCGGCGCTGGGCACCGCGACCACCAGCGACCATATCCATACCCTGTTTCGTACCACGGCCGAGGTCGTCTGCTGCTACGACGGCGACAATGCCGGTCGGGAAGCGGCTTGGCGGGCGCTGGACAATGCACTTTCCCATCTGCAGGACGGCCGTGAACTCAAGTTCGTGTTTTTGCCGGATGGGGAGGATCCTGACTCGCTGGTGCGCCAGATAGGCAAGGAGGGATTTGAAGCTCTGCTCGACCAGGCCCAGCCGTTCGCCGACTTCATGTTTGAGCGCCTCGGGCGCGATGCGGCTCTTTCCGGTGAAGCGGGCAAGTTCGAAGTGGCCAACAAGGCCGCCGAGCTGATCCGGCGAGTCCCGGAAGGTTTCACGCGTGAGGGGTTGATCACCCGCCTCTCCAGCATGATGCGTTGGGGGGAGAACAAGCAGCGAATCGCCGAACTGTTTGCCCGCAACAGTCAGCCGAAGGCCGAGGTCAATAAACCCAAGGCGGCCAAGCTGACGCCGCTGCGCCGGGCATTGGCACTGATGGTGCAGTATCCGGCGATCACGGCCGAGCTGCCGGCCATGCCTGAACTGGCTGGACTGCGCCTGCAGGGCATCAGGTTCTTGCTGCAGTTGCATCAACAGATCCTGACTCAGCCCGGGGTCACGACGGGCATCCTGCTGGAGCACTGGCGTGGCACCAAAGAGGGAGAGATCCTGGCGCAACTGGCGATGCATGATCTGTTTGAAGAGGTAAAACTCGACCAGGAGCCGGATATTCTGGGAGAATTGCAGGATACTTTCGTCGGTTTCATCAACCTGTTCCTGAAGCAGCGCATCGAGGAATTGCAGGCCAAGGTGGCGCAGGAAGGGCTAAGCTCTGAGGAAACTCAAGAGCTGATGATGCTGATCAGAGAGGTGCAAATTGAGAAAAGAAATGAGAGTGGGGCTTGATATTTGAGTGATTAACCCCAATATGAATACCGTTGCCCGAATCGACGGGATTAAAAGCAAACATTTTATAACCGCCTGGCCCCGACAATACTGCGGGCAGGGGTTTCTCATGACCGACGCCGCAACCAGACATAGCATGTCTGGCGGTTTTCTATTACAATTGGCTATTTGCGCAGCAGCGCACTGTACGCGCAACCTAGCAACACCAACCGGATGAGTTCTATGGAGCAAACCCCGCAGTCTCAGCTTAAACTCCTCGTTGCCAAAGGTAAAGAACAGGGCTACCTGACCTATGCCGAGGTGAACGATCACCTCCCGCAAGACATTGTCGACTCTGACCAGATCGAAGACATCATCCAGATGATCAACGACATGGGCATTCAAGTGGTGGAAAACGCCCCGGATGCCGATGACCTTATCATGGCTGAAGGTGGTACCGCCGATGAGGACGCTGCCGAAGCAGCGGCCCAGGCACTGGCATCTGTTGAATCCGAGATTGGTCGTACGACCGATCCCGTCCGCATGTACATGCGGGAAATGGGTACCGTCGAACTGTTGACTCGCGAAGGCGAAATCGACATCGCCAAGCGCATCGAAGACGGTATCAACCAGGTACAAAGCTCCGTCGCCGAGTACCCGGAAGCGATTACCTATCTGCTTGAGCAGTACGACAAATACGAAGCGGAACAGCTGCGTCTGTCCGACATCATTTCCGGCTTCATCGATCCCAACGAGACCGATGACGTCGCCCCGACCGCTACTCACATCGGCTCCGAGCTCAGCGAAGAAGATCTGGCTGACGAAGATGAAGACGAAGATGAAGACGAAGACGGTGATGGTGATGACTCCGATGATGATGGCGACGGTGGTCCGGATCCGGAAGTCGCTCGCGAGAAGTTCGGTGATCTGCGCGCCCAGTACGAAGTAACTCGTCTCTCCATTCAGCAGAATGGTCGTGCGCACGAAGATACTCAGGCTGCGATTGCCCAGCTGGCCGATGTATTCCGTCAATTCCGCCTGATGCCCAAGCAGTTCGATCGCCTGGTCAACAACATGCGCGAGATGATGGAGCGGGTCCGCGTGCAGGAACGCATCATCATGAAACTCTGCGTTGAGCAGGCCAAGATGCCGAAGAAGACCTTCGTCGCGGCCTTCACCAACAACGAGTGCGAAACTGCCTGGTTCGAATACCAGAAGCAGGCCGGCAAGGCCTGGTCACCGCGTCTGGTCGAGATGGACGAAGATGTGCTGCGCGCCATCGGCAAGCTGCAGCAGATCGAGGAAGAGACCGGTCTGTCCATCGCCCAGATCAAGGACATCAACCGTCGCATGAGCATCGGTGAGGCCAAGGCCCGCCGCGCCAAGAAAGAGATGGTCGAGGCCAACCTGCGTCTGGTTATTTCCATCGCCAAGAAGTACACCAACCGTGGTCTGCAGTTCCTGGATCTGATCCAGGAGGGCAACATCGGTCTGATGAAGGCGGTAGACAAGTTTGAATACCGTCGTGGCTACAAGTTCTCGACCTATGCGACTTGGTGGATCCGTCAGGCTATTACCCGCTCCATCGCGGATCAGGCCCGTACCATCCGTATCCCGGTACACATGATCGAGACCATCAATAAGCTCAACCGTATCTCCCGTCAGATGCTGCAGGAGATGGGTCGTGAACCGAACCCGGAAGAGCTGGCCATGCGCATGGGCATGCCGGAAGACAAGATCCGCAAGGTATTGAAGATCGCCAAAGAGCCCATCTCCATGGAGACGCCCATCGGTGATGATGAAGATTCCCACTTGGGCGACTTCATCGAAGATACCACCCTGGCTCTGCCAGCGGATGCGGCCACCAGCGAGAGCCTGCGCAACGCCACCCGCGAAGTGCTGGCCGGCCTGACCGCCCGCGAGGCCAAGGTACTGCGCATGCGCTTCGGTATCGACATGAACACTGACCACACCCTCGAGGAAGTGGGCAAGCAGTTCGACGTTACCCGTGAGCGTATTCGTCAGATCGAAGCCAAGGCGCTGCGCAAGCTGCGCCACCCGAGCCGCTCCGAAGTACTGCGCAGCTTCCTGGACGAGTAATCCTGGGCGGGTCCAACCCGTAACTGCTGTCAAAAAGCCCCGCCATGCGGGGCTTTGTTTTATCCGTGGTGACGGGGGCATGAAGATGAGTCACGGAACCGCTTGAATATGGATGAAATCTCGCCAAGTGGTTGATATGCCTATGGACGGGGTATCCGCCATCCCCTATAATCCACGCCGCAAACCAGTATCAATGGCCCCTTAGCTCAGTTGGTCAGAGCAGTCGACTCATAATCGATTGGTCGTGGGTTCAAGTCCCCCAGGGGCCACCATTTTCAGACAACGCCGCTCTCTTGAGCGGCTTTGTCGTTTCTGGCGTTCACCGGCGCCGGCCCCTGGGCTTCGACATGCGGCTCACAACGCAATACAAATAGCCAGAACCGGACAAGGTTTCGCACCGTGAAGCATCGTAGAGCCTCGCTGTGGCGGCTTTCTGCAAGAGTAAGGGATAGCC
Organism: Aeromonas sp. ASNIH4; assembly: GCF_002934425.1. NCBI lineage: Bacteria > Pseudomonadati > Pseudomonadota > Gammaproteobacteria > Aeromonadales > Aeromonadaceae > Aeromonas > Aeromonas sp. ASNIH4. The sequence continues at coordinate 501,697 of NZ_CP026217.1, forward strand.
TGATCCTCTCGCCTGAGCCTGTCGGGCAGGCTGGTCATGTGATCATGCTGTTCGGCTTGCGTGCGATGCGCTGTGACCTTGAGCGCGCCTTTTTTCGGCGTTGAGGGGGGGCATGGTTTGAAATGAGCCTGGACATGGCGCCAGAGCATCAGCCTGCTGAGCGGCCGGCTGGACGCAGTGGCATGACGCCATAAAAAAAGGTTCTTCGCGCAAGCGTGGGGAAAGGTAAGTTGACAGACAGGGATCGGGTAAACTGGTAGTCGCCAAACAAACCGGTTCCTTCACCCTGCTGTCACTATGCATGATATTAATTTTGCCTCGTTCTGGCCAGGCTACGACGTTTCTGTCCATAGCCGCTGTGCCACACAAATTACTTTCGCTCTTGAACCTCGTTCTAACCACCTGCCTCTTTGTGGCAAGTGTCATCAGCCCTGCCCATTGGTCCACGATCGTCGCACCCGCCTAGTCCGTGACCGCGATCTGTTTGAACTGCGGGTTCGCCTGCAAGTCCCCATCCGTCGCGTTGACTGCCTGCACTGCGGCCGGGTGTCTGAACATATCGCGTGGTTGCCTCCCAGTTCACGCATCACACAACGATTGCAGAGCTGGGTTGAGGCCTTGCTTGAGTTGATGCCCATCAGTCATGTCAACCTGCTCACCGGACTGCATTGGCATACCATCAAGACCATCGACATACGCCGACTCCAAGCCAGTGTTGGCACCTTTGAACCTGGCGCTGTGCGACGGCTGGTGATGGACGAGTTCGCCCTGCATAAAGGCCATCGTTATGCCACTGTGATCATGGATGCTGAACGGACTCGTGTGTTGTGGGTGGGCCACGGTAATAGCCGGGAGGCCATTCGCCCCTTTTTCAAGCTGTTGGGCGAACAATGCCAACAGATTGAAGCCGTTGCCATGGACATGAACTCCGCCTTCGATCTGGAGGTGAAAGAGCACTGTCCGCAAGCCGAGGTGGTTTATGACTTGTTCCATGTCGTGGCGGGCTACGGTCGGAAGGTGATAGACCGTATCCGGGTGGATCAGGCCAACGCATTGCAGCATGACAAGCCAGCTCGCAAGGTGGTCAAGCAAGCGCGTTGGCTGCTGCTGCGCAATCGGGAGAACCTCAAGGAAGGGCAAGAGGTGCAATTGCAGGAACTACTGGCCGCCAATCAGCCCTTGGCCACAGCCTATGTACTCAAGGATGCCTTGAAGGAAATTTGGTACGCCCCCGACATCCGGGAAGGCTGGCGACGGTGGAGGGGCTGGACGCGGCACGCCAGGGAAAGTGGTCTGGCACCCTTGAAGGATTTTGCCAGAAACCTCCGGCGTTACATCCGAGGCATCTTAGCGAGCGCCCTCTTTCCAATGCACACCAGCCAGTTGGAGGGGGTGAATAATCGAATCAAGGTGATAAAACGCATGGCCTATGGGTTTCGGGACTCAGAATACTTTTTCCTGAAAATCAAGGCCGCCTTCCCCGGAAAGACGCGATGAACCTAAAAAAAGGCCTCCCACCGATGGTGGGAAGCCTGGTTCAGTGCTTCAGGGTCTGGTGACCGAGCGTATTGAGCCTTACTGGGCGTTCAGACTATAGGCCAGCGTCTGGTCGTTGAAGCGCACCACATAGACACCGGCTACAGCCGTGGTGATGTCGGCGCCGGCCAGCTCGGCCACACCGTCCTTGTTGGTGTCGCCGTAGTTCTGGGTCCAGTCGCCCTTGACGTCGAACTTGAAGCGCTGAGCGCCGTTGCCATCGCCGCTACCGGTGAAGGTGATGCTGGCCTGCCAGAGGTGATCGCCTACCAGCGACATGGGGGTGGCCCCCCAGTTGTTGGTGGTGCCGCGAATGTTCAGGCTGGCGAAGTTCTTCGCGTAGCCGACGCTGACCGGGGTCAGGCTGTATTGCAGGGTCTGATCGTTGAAGCGCACCCGATACTGGCCGGTGACCGAGGTCAGGATGTCACTGCCGGCCAGTTCGGCCACTCCATCCTTGTTGGTGTCACCATAGTTCTTGCTCCAGTCCCCCTTGACGTCGAACTTGAAGCGCTGGTTTGCCTGACCATCGAAGGTGACCAGAGCCTCCCACTGATTGTCGGCGACCAGCGTCATGGCAAGGGATCCCCAGGCATTGGGAGTGCCGCGGAAATTCAGGGTGGGCAGCACGCTGGCGTAGGTGCCGTTGTCGTCGGTGACGGTCACGGTAGCGCTGGCACTGGCAGTCAACCCTTCTGCATCGGTCACGGTGACCGTCACGGTATGGGTGCCCGGGGTATCGAACCGGACCGTCTCGGTGGCGGCGGTGCCACCGCTGGACCAGCTGTAGCTCACCACGCCCCCGTCGTCGCGGGAGGCGGAGGCATCGAACACCACGCTCTCACCCGCCTTGACGCTGAGGGTCTTGGGAGAGAGGGCGGCCACCGGCGCCTGGTTGCTGGTGAGGGGGGTGACCGTGTAACGCAGATCGCTTTCGTTCAGGGTGATGCGGTAGCTGCCCGCACCGCTGACCAAGATATCCTTGCTGCTGCCTTTGTCGGCGATGCCATCCCCTTCGTTGTCGCCGTAGTTTTCGGCCCAGTTGCCGAAGACGTCGAACTTGAAGCGCTGGGCGCCGGTGGCGTCACCGTTGCCGGTCAGGGTGAGGGTGGCTGACCAGACACGGTTGGCATCGACGGTCATGGGGGTATTGCCCCAGGCGTTGTGGGTACCGCGCAGGTTCATGCTGCTGAACTTGGTGCCCGGCAGGGCGGAACCACCGCAGGGGCTGGCCTTGGTACAACCGGCGATGATGGCGGCCGCCTTCATGCCGGGCACGTTCAGGCTGGCCTTGCCACTGCCGTCGACGGTGACATAGCCGCTGCTGCAGTAGTCATTGCCGCCCAAGAGGTTGCAGTACTCGCCGGCCGGCAGCGCGGTCTGCAGCGAGGCCACCAGGCTGCCGCTCTCGTTGTTGATGGCGATGAAGCCCTTGTCACCGCGGCCGAAGGCGATCTGGTTGTTGCCGTTGTCCCACCAGTTGCTGACCGGCTGGCCTTCGGTCCGGTTGTGGAACAGGGCCATGTTCATGATGGTCGGCCGGCGCTGTTCGCAGTTCCACTGGCTGTCCGTGCAAGGTGTGCTGCCCGGTGCCCCCTTGTCGGTTTCATAGGTGCTCATGTTTTCGAAGCGATAGCCCGACATCACCTGCTTCCAGCCATAGGGCCAGGCCATCATGAAGGTGTTGGCCAGATCGTAGCGAGCGCCGCTCATGAAGGTGAGCATGCCGCCACCGCCGTGGCCGCGTTCGCGGTCGTGGTTGACCACGAAGACGAAGGCCTTAGCGGAGGGGAGCAGGCCCCAGCTTTCGCCCAGGGTCTTGAGGTTCTTGATCTGGCCGTTGAAGTTGGCGGCGAGATCGGTGCCGTATTTGAAGTCGGTGACGGTATCGATGTAGGTGTAGCGACCCGGCTGGATGTCGGCGGACTCCCCGCCTGCGCCGATCACCTCCAGGTAGGCCTTGGGGCTGCCCGCCTTGTCGAGGATGGCCTTCACGTCGGTCGGGGCCATGTGTTTGGCCGCATCGATGCGAAAGCCCGCCACGCCCCAGCCGAGCAAGGTTTTCATGTAGGTGGCGATCTGATCCTGCACGTAGGGAGAGCCGGTATTGAGGTCCGGCATGCCGTAGAGGGCGCCGTTCCAGACGTTGTTGCTGTCGCCGTAGTTGGTGATGTCGCCGCTGTGGTGGAAGTCGTTGTAGCCGAACTGGGGATACTGGTACTGCCCTGCGTTGTAGCTGCCGCCACCGGTGGCGGTGCCTGAACCCGATGCCAGCTGGTTGAAGACGGCGTCGGCATAGACCTTGACCCCGGCTGCGTTGCAGCGGGCGATCATGCTTCTGAGTTCCGCCTCGCTACCACCGAAGCTGTTGAAATTCTGGAAGCTGACGGGTTGATAGACGGTCCACCAGACCTGGCTGCCCTGCTTGTGCTCGGCCGGTGGGGTGATCTGGACGCCCCCGAACCCCTTGGGCCCGAGCACGGTTTCGCACTCGTTGGCGATATCGTTGAACTTCCATTGGAACAGGTGAACCATGACCCCTTCGGCGGTGGCAGTGTGGCTGAAAGAGCCGAGTGCCGCCGTCAGCAGGGCGGTTCGAAGCAGTGTGCTGTGCATGACGATTTTCCCTTCGATCTTGTTATTGACATATCACTGTCGTGTAGTCGAACGGACAACGAACAACCTCGTTCAGCTCAGTAGCATTCATGAAATCGCAGTGGTTGAAAATCGAACAGCCTGAATTAATTAAGAAATGTGAATGAAAATGCTTTCATGACCCCTAGCGATGCAAGCGGCGAAAGAGAGGGCAAGAGCCGGGGACCCGGCGGGTAGTGTGGGATCAGGGGAGTGGCAGAGCAATGAACAGGGGCCCAGCAGGGCCCCATGAGTATTCAGGCGTCAGATTCCTGCGGCAAGGCCCGGGCCTTGCCGCGGCGCCTTGGCAACATGCGCTTCACCAGATTGCTGCGCTGGCGCCAGGAGGTGAACAGGATGGCCAGCAGGTGCAGCGCTATCATGCCCTGCAGGGCCCAGGTACACCAGACGTGCCAGTCGTCCGCCCCCAGTTCGAACCCCATCTCGGTATTCTGGAACCAGCCGGTGCCGGCGGTGGCCAGGATCAGCAGCCAGAGTGTCCAGACCGCCAGCTTGCCGCTGCCGTGGTGACCGGGAGCCGGTGGCGTGCGCTCGCGCAGCTCCACCGCTTGCTGGCGAAAATCTTCCCGGCTTGGGATGAGGGCTCGCAACCGGGCATGGCCCTTGGCAAACGAGAGCCCCCACGCCAGGCGCAGGCTGATCAGGGCGATGGCTAGGTAACCCAGCCGTTCATGCCACTCCTCGCCCGCCTCGTTGAGCCAGAGGTTGCCGATACAGATGGCCGCCACACCCCAGTGGGTGAGGCGGACCAGACTATCCCAGTGGAAGGGATCAGCCTTTTTGCTTGGCATATTTGTGGTACTCCTTCTTCAGGTCGTTGACCTTGGCCAGGTGCTCGCGCGCCTTGGCTTCGTCACCTGCCTTGAGGGCTGCCAGGCTGGCATCCAGTTCGGTCTGCACTTCGTTCATGCCTTCCAGAAACTTCTCTTTCTTGGCGGCCGGCATGTTCTTCTGCTTGGCGATGTCGAACTGCGCCTTCATCTCGTTGATGTATTTTTCCATGGTGGCGGCATCGTCGGCCTTGACCGCCTGTTTGTAGTTGAAGCCGATCTTCTTCATCGGCTGTTCCAGCTCACCGGCCATGGCGGGCAGGGTCATCAGGCCAAACATCAGGGGCAGCAACAGGGGGCGAACAGTTTTCAACATGGGATTTCCTTATTTAAACGACATGCTTATCGATCTTGTGTGGCTTCTTATGAACCCTTATTTGGATTCATCACAGGCATGATGCCATGACAGTGCGTGAACTGTTTGTGAATATTGCTGTTTTTTGTCACAAAGGGTAACAGGGAAGAGGGAGATGTAAGGAAGTTGCTGAGTCAAGCGAACCAGGCCATTCGAGCCATCTGCCGGGCTGCGTGACCGCGAGATACGCCGGATAAAGAGAGGGCCCTTGCGGGCCCTGTTGATTACTGCTGCTGTTCACGCTCGATGGCGCGCCAGCCGATGTCGTGGCGGTAGAAGACGCCGTCCCACTTGATGCGACCTGCCAGCTGATAGGCCCGCTTTTGCGCCTCGGCCACGCTGTGACCGAGGGCAGTGGCGCACAGCACACGGCCACCGGCAGTCACCACGGTATCGCCTTCCAGCTGCGAGCCGGCGTGGAATACCTTCTCGCCGCTCGCCTCTTCCACCGGCAGGCCGCTGATGGGCTTGCCCTGCTGGTAGTCACCGGGGTAACCGCCGGCCGCCAGCACCACGCCGATGGCGACACGGGGGTCATAGATGGCTTCGACCTGATCCAGCTTGCCGGCGCAGGCCGCCAGGCAGAGCTCCACCAGATCGGAGCGCATGCGTAGCATGATGGGCTGGGTTTCGGGATCGCCGAAGCGGCAGTTGAACTCGATCACCTTGGGGTTGCCCTGGCCGTCGATCATCAGACCGGCGTAGAGGAAACCGGTGTAGACGTTGCCCTCGGCCGCCATGCCGCGCACGGTCGGCATGATCACCTGCTCCATCACCTTGCGGTGCACATCGGCCGTGACCACGGGGGCGGGGGAGTAGGCGCCCATGCCGCCGGTGTTGAGGCCGGTATCGCCATCACCGACTCGCTTGTGATCCTGGCTGGTAGCCATCGGCAGCACATGCTCGCCGTCCACCATGACGATGAAGCTTGCCTCTTCCCCGTCCAGAAACTCCTCGATCACCACCCGGGCCCCGGCGTCGCCAAAGGCGTTGCCGGAGAGCATGTCGCGTACCGCTTCTTCGGCCTCGCTCAGGGTCATGGCAACGATGACCCCCTTGCCGGCGGCCAGGCCATCAGCCTTGATGACGATGGGAGCGCCTTTCTCGCGCAAGTAGGCCAGCGCCGGCTCCACCTCGGTGAAGTTCTGGTACTCGGCAGTCGGGATGGCGTGGCGGGCCAGAAAATCCTTGGCAAACGCCTTGGAGCCTTCCAGCTGGGCAGCGGCGGCGGTCGGGCCGAAGATGGCCAGCCCCTCGGCGCGGAACGCATCGACCACCCCTTTCACCAGCGGCGCTTCCGGCCCGACGATGGTCAGACCGATGCGCTGCTCCTTGGCAAACGCCAGTAGGGCCGGGATGTCGGTGGCCGAGATGGCCACGTTCTCGATGCTCCCTTCATGGGCGGTGCCGGCATTGCCGGGGGCGACGAAGACCCGGGTCACCAGGGGGGATTGCTTGGCCTTCCAGGCCAGGGCGTGTTCACGGCCGCCGTTGCCAATGATCAGTACTTTCATCGTATCGCTCGCTTCTATTCGGGGTCACGGGCGGGCCTGGGGCCTGCGCCGGTGAAAATAGCCAGGTGAAAAGAGACAACAAAAGGGCCGCCGGCGGCGGCCCTGATCCATCAGTGACGGAAGTGGCGCATGTTGGTGAACAGCATGCACATGCCGTGTTCGTCGGCGGCGTCGATCACCTCCTGATCGCGCATCGAGCCACCGGGCTGGATGACGCAGGAGATGCCGGCGGCCGCTGCGGCGTCGATGCCATCGCGGAACGGGAAGAAGGCATCGGAAGCCATGACGGACCCCGCCACGGTCAGCCCTTCATCCTCGGCCTTGATGCCGGCGATCTTGGCCGAGTAGACGCGGCTCATCTGGCCGGCGCCGACGCCGATGGTCTGGCCGTCTTTGGCATAGACGATGGCGTTGGATTTGACGAACTTGGCCACCTTCCAGCAGAACAGCAGGTCGTTCAGCTCAGCCTCGGTGGGCTGACGCTTGCTGACCACCTTCAAATCCCCGAGCGTCACCATGCCAAGGTCGCGCTCCTGCACCAGCAGGCCGCCGTTGACACGTTTGAAGTCAAAGCCTTGCGCCGGCGCGGTCCACTGACCGCACTCGAGCAGTCGCACGTTCTGCTTGGCGGCGACCGCGTCGCGGGCAGCCTGGCTGACGGTGGGGGCGATGATCACCTCGACGAACTGGCGCTCGACGATGGCCTTGGCGGTGGCGCCATCCAGTTCACGGTTGAAGGCGATGATGCCGCCAAACGCGGAGGTGGGGTCGGTCTGCCAGGCGCGCTCGTAGGCGCTCAGCAGGTCGCTGCCGATGGCCACGCCGCACGGGTTGGCGTGCTTGACGATGACGCAGGCCGGCTGGTCGAACTCCTTGACGCACTCCAGCGCCGCGTCGGTGTCGGCGATGTTGTTGTAGGAGAGGGCCTTGCCCTGCAGCTGGATGGCGCTTGCCACCGAGCCCGGAGCGGCCTGCTCCTCGGCATAGAAGGCGGCGGCCTGGTGGCTGTTCTCGCCGTAGCGCATGTCCTGCTTCTTGATGAACTGGCTGTTGAAGGTGCGCGGGAAGCGGGACTCCTCGTCACCCTCCTTGTTGTCACCGTAGGAAGGAACCATGGTGCCGAAGTAGTTGGCGATCATGCCGTCGTAGGCGGCGGTGTGCTCGAAGGCGGCAATGGCCAGATCGAAACGGGTCGGCAGTTTCAGGCTGTTGCCGTTGCCATCCATCTCGCGGATGACGCGGTCATAGTCGGCAGCCTTGACCACGATGGCCACATCTTTGTGGTTCTTGGCGGCGGAGCGAACCATGGTCGGGCCGCCGATGTCGATGTTCTCGACTGCATCGGCCAGGGTACAACCGGGCTTGGCGACGGTTGCGGCGAAGGGATAGAGGTTGACCACGACCATGTCGATGGGGGAGATAGCGTGCTGAGCCATGATGGCGTCGTCTTGCTCGCGCCGGCCGAGGATGCCGCCGTGGACCTTGGGATGCAGGGTCTTGACCCGGCCATCCATCATTTCAGGGAATCCCGTGTAATCGGAGACCTCGGTCACCGGCAGACCGGCGTCGGCCAGCAGCTTGGCGGTACCGCCGGTGGAGAGCAGGGCCACGCCACGTTCGTTGAGTGCCTTGGCAAATTCCAGGATGCCAGTCTTGTCAGACACACTCAGCAGTGCACGGCGAATGGGTCGAGCTTGTTCCATCACACTATCGTCCTCAGCATAACGGGGACCGTTCCATGGGAGGCGAGGCTCAACACAGAGAGTCCCCAAATAAATGGAAGTGGGGGATTTCGCAAACCGCTCTCGCCTGAAAAACCTGCCGACAGGCAAAAGCGTTTTAGGAAATGCCCGCTTGACGCGACGCTCTCTTGTGGGCGCGTATTCTACACAAAAAATGTGACCCGTGGTGGATTTTTTAAAGTGACAAAGCCTTGTCTGGTGCGGCGTTAAACGTTTTCCGGTTGGTTTTTGTGAAACGTTTGTCTTTTCAGTCTCTTGATGGCAAAAGGGTGGCCGCGTCCTCTTTCCTGCTGCCGGCTGGCAATCGCCGGGCAAAGGGGCGATAGTGGGGGCCGGTTGTGGCTGTGTGGCAAATTCAACGGGAGAAAAGGCATGTATCGGATCGGGGAGCTGGCCAAGGCGTGCGGGGTGAAGGCGGATACCCTGCGTTTTTACGAGAAGAATGGTCTCATCTCGCCAGGCATTCGCAACGAGTCCGGCTATCGCCTCTATGGCGAGCAGGACAAGCGGCGGCTGGAGTTCATCATCCGCGCCAAGTCGGTGGGGTTCTCGCTGGCCGACATCGGCGAACTGCTGGATCTCGATACCAACAAGGCCAAGGTCACCTGTCAGGAGGTGAAGGCGGTGGCCGACACCAAGCTCGAACAGGTGGAGCAGAAGATCGTCGAGCTGACCCGTTTTCGCGACAACCTGCGCGAGCTCTCCAACATCTGCTGCGGCGGCCCGCGCTCGGCGGAGCACTGCGCCATCCTCGAGACGCTGGAGTCCGGTGCCCCCTCCCGTCATGAGCACCACGACCATGAGCACTGAGCTGCGCCGGCCCCGGGTATCCGCCTTTCTTGCCCTCTCCCTCGACGGCTTCATTGCCGGGGAGAGGGGCGATCTGGCCTGGCTTGAGCCCTACAACGGCGACTCCCAGGAAGAGACCGGCTACAGCGCGCTGATGGCGAGTGTTGATACCCTGCTGATGGGGCGCAACAGCTATGACACTGTGCTCGGCTTTCCCGAGTGGTTTTATGGCGACAAGCCGGTGGTGGTATTGACCCACAGACCCGCCGCTCCCCGTGAGCACGTCTCCTTCCGGCAGGGGGCGCTGGCGCAGGTGCTGGACGAGCTGTGGCAGGCGGGCAGCCGCCATCTTTATCTGGATGGCGGCGAGGTGGTCAGGCAGGGACTGCAGGCCGCGCTGGTGGACGAGCTGATCCTGTTCTGGGTGCCGGTCACCCTGGGGGTCGGGGTGCCGCTCTTTGCTGGATCGCTGCCCGGCGCGCTGGTACCGGTGTCGAGCACCGTGCTGCCAAGCGGGCTGGTGCGGGTCGTCTATCAACCGGCCTGAGGAGCCTACCAGCCCCTTGCAGGCGGGCCGGGAGAGGTGCACAATCGGCACGTTTTTTCGCCGCCTGCCCCGGATCGTGGTGGCAGGGGCGATGGGCAAACACACAACCGCATCAAGGAGCCGACATGGCCAAGAAGAAGGTGACCAGGGTCACCACCGAGCCCGCCTGCGAACATCAGCGCGGCATCATCCAGGACAACCACCTCAAGGCACTGGTGACCTCCCCCCTGTTCCAGGCCCGGGTCGAACCGAGCAAGAAAGGCAAGGGCAGCTATCAGCGCAAGGCCAAGCACGGCAAGCGGTGGGAGCCCGGTCAACAGCAGATGGTACGCGTCTGCTGCTGAGCGGGTTCCTGCCGCAAGGCATCAGCTAACACAATCAGGGCGCCAATGGCGCCCTGATTGTTTCTCTATTCGTTGGTGCTGGTTCACTCTCTTGCCGCAAGAGAGTGAACCCGTGCTCATTCGTCCATAAAGAGCTCGAGCAGCACGTTGAGATAGCGATGGCCGAGGGACGTGAGCTGCCAGCTGTCGCCGAGATCCTCGATAAGCTCCTTGCTCTGGGCGATGGTCAGCATGGTCTCTACCCGTTCCAAGCCAAGGCCGGTATAGGCCTCGAACTCCGCCTTGGGGGCCGGTTCAAACAACCTGAACCGGTTCATGAAGTACTCGAGCGGCAGATCGTCCGCACTCACTTGCCACTGTTCGTCCAGATAGGGGCGGCTCGGGTCCAGATAACCTTTCGGGTGCTTCACCTTGGTGGTGCGCAGGATCTGCTGGTTGGCGAGATCCGTCACCTTGCCGTGGGCGCCGCAGCCGATCCCTAGATAGTCGCCGAAGCGCCAGTAGTTGAGGTTGTGGCGACACTGGTAGCCCGCCTTGGCATAGGCCGAGATCTCGTACTGCTGATAGCCGTGGGCGGTGAGCATGGCGTGGCCCTGCTCGTAGATGTCCCACAGGGTGTCATCCTCCGGCAGGGTGGGCGGCTTGGAGGCGAACGCCGTGTTCGGCTCTATGGTGAGCTGATACCAGGAGAGGTGCGGCGGCGCGCAGTCGATGGCCTGCTGCAGATCCGAGAGTGCGTCCGCCAGGCTCTGATCCGGCAGGCCGTGCATCAGATCCAGGTTGAAGGTGGGCAGTTTGATGGCGTGAGCCAGCTCGGCGGCCTTGCGCGCCTCTTCGGGGCCGTGAATGCGGCCGAGCCGGGTCAGCTTCTCCTGCTGGAAGCTCTGCACCCCGATGGAGATGCGGTTGATGCCGGCCCGCTGGAAGCCGGCGAACTTGTCCGCCTCCACCGTGCCCGGGTTGGCCTCCATGGTGATCTCGCAGTCCGCGGTGAGTTCGATGCGCGCACGCACCCCGTCCAGCAGCGCCTGCATGGCCTCCACGGAGAGCAGACTCGGCGTGCCGCCGCCGATAAAGATGGAGGAGAGGGGGCGCCCCTGGGCCCAGTGCAGGTCTTGCTCCAGATCCTCCAGCAGGGCGGCCACGTACTCGAGGTGGGGCAGCTCTCCCTTCTGGGCGTGGGAGTTGAAGTCGCAGTAGGGGCACTTCTGGACACACCAGGGCACGTGGATATAAAGGGAGAGGGGCGGCAATTGCAGCATGGGGTTTCCAGTATTCAAAAAATCATCAGGGGTCGGGTTGCCCTTGTCGTCGATGACAACGGGCCGGGGCGCCGCGAACGAAACGGGGGCCGACGGCCCCCATTGTAGATGACAACGCGGCGGGAGACAGCGCTTTAGTTGACCGCCGCCAGAGCCGCTTTGAGCTTGGCCAGCGCCTGGCCGCGATGGCTCAGCTGGTTCTTGAGCTCGGCCGGCATCTGGGCCGAGGTGCAGTCGTGATCCGGCACGAAGAACACAGGGTCATAGCCGAAGCCGTGCTGGCCGCGCGGTTCGTCGATGATCATCCCTTCCCAGCTGGCCTGGCAGATGATGGGGGTGGGATCGTCGGCGTGGCGCATGTAGACCAGCACGCACCAGAAACGGGCGCTCTTGAGATACTCGGGGGCGCCTTTCAGCTCGCCCAGCAGCTTGTCGATGTTGTCCTTGTCGCTGGCACCCTCACCGGCAAAGCGGGCGGAGTAGACGCCGGGACGGCCGTGCAGCAGATCTACTTCCAGGCCGGAGTCGTCGGCAACCGCCGGCAGGCCGGTGATGCGGGCGGCGTGGCGGGCCTTGATGATGGCATTCTCGACGAAGGTGGTGCCGGTCTCTTCGGCATCGGAGACCGCAAACTCGCTCTGTGGGATCACCTGGATCTTCATATCGGCCAGCATGGCGGCCAATTCCTTCACCTTTTTCTGGTTCCCTGTTGCCAGGACAAGCTTGTTCATCGAGCACCTCCGCAAAAATAATCTGCGCATTCTATGCGGGGCTGGCGCCCAGGAAAAGCGCCAATTGCCCTGGACCACCCTCGCCGGGGTCATGGCAAGATGCGGATAAAATGAATGTTTCCTGAATGGAATAACAGAAGTGATTAAATACCATTTCAATTCATTACTGTGAGCCAGTAGACTCGCGCCCCAATCTATTTTCCCCATGCCACGAGGTGACTGATGCCATTGATTCTTTTGCTTGTCCTACTGGTGCTGTTCAGTCCGCTGGCCATCGACATCTATCTGCCCGCCATCCCGCAGATGGCCGAGCAGCTGGGGGCCGAGGTGACCCTGATGCAGGGTACCATCACCTGGTTCCTGTTCAGCATGGGACTAGGACAACTGCTGGTGGGGCCGCTGGCCGATCGCTACGGCCGCAAGCCCATCGCCTTGGGCGGTGTGTTGCTCTACGGTCTGAGCGCCCTGGGGGCCGGTTTTGCCGCGAGCCTCGGAGAGCTGATGCTCGCGCGGGTGCTGCAAGGCTTCGGCGCCTGTGCCACCTCGGTGGCCGCCTTCTCGGTGGTGCGTGACAGCTACGGCCCCAAGAAGAGCGGTCAGATGATCTCCTACCTGAACGGTGCCATCTGCTTTATTCCGGCGCTGGCCCCCTTGCTCGGTGGCTGGCTCACCGCCAAGGCGGGCTGGTCGGCCAACTTCTGGTTTATGGCCGGTTATGCGGTCATCGTCGGTAGCTGGCTGCTGTGGCGGATGCCGGAGACCCGTCCGGAAGATACCAGCAGCAGCGGCCCGCTCATCAGCTGGTCGCGCTACAGCCCGGTGCTGCGCTCCCCGAGCTTCCTGTTCAACGCGACGCTGTGCATGCTGGCGATGGCGGTGATCCTAGCCTATGTCACTGCGGCGCCGGTGCAGCTGATGGTGAAGCTGGGGCTGGACATGAGTGGCTTCAGCTACTGGTTCACCGCCAACGCGGCACTCAACATCCTGGCCTGCTTCCTGGCGCCCCGTTTCATCGCCAGAGTGGGGCCAAGACGCACCCTGCGCATCGGCCTGCTGGTACTGCTGCTCTCCGCCATCGCCTTGACCCTGGCCATGCACATCGAGCATCCGCTGGCCATGATGGGCCCGGTGTTCCTCTCCAGCATCGGCTTTGCCATGATCCTGGGCGCGGCCGCCGGCATGGCGCTGGCACCGTTCGGCCACTGCGCCGGCACCGCCGCCGCCCTGCTCGGTCTGTTCCAGATGAGCGGCTCCGGTGCGCTGGTGGGCTTCATCGGCGTGCTGATGCACGATCCGCTCAGCCAGCTGGCGCTGCACATGTGGCTGCTGCTGCCCCCCCTGCTGATGCTGATGACCCGCCAGGGCCGGCGCTTGTGTTTGCAATAAATCCTGTGCTCTGATGGGCACACTCAGGGGGCCTTGGGCCCCCTTCTCTATTTGGCAGGCAAGGGTTTGCCTGCGCCCCGTGACACAGCTACCCGTGGAGAAAACCGGATGAGCCACACAATCAATGCCGCCCTGGTGGGCTACGGCTTTGCAGGCCAAACCTTTCACGCCCCGTTTCTGACCAGCACGCCCGGGCTCTCCCTCGGCTGGGTGGTGAGCCGCGATGCCGCCAAGGTGCAGAGCGATCTGCCCGGCAGCCGGGTCGGTTCGCTGGCCGAGGTACTGGCGGACCCGTCGGTCGATCTGGTGGTGATCGCCACCCCCAACGACACCCATGCCCCCATCGCCCGTGAGGCCCTGCTGGCCGGCAAGCACGTGGTGATCGACAAGCCGTTCGCCCTGGATCTGGCCGAGGCGAAGGCGCTGGTGGAGCTGGCGGAGAAGCAGCAGCGGCTGCTCAGCATCTTCCACAACCGGCGCTGGGACGGTGACTTTCTCACCGTGCACCGCCTGCTGGCGGAAGGAGCGCTCGGTCAGGTCGCCCAGTTCGAATCCCACTTCGATCGCTATCGTCCCGAGGTGCGTCAGCGCTGGCGCGAGGCGGGCGGTCCGGGCTCCGGTCTCTGGTTCGATCTCGGCCCCCACATCCTCGATCAGTCGCTCCAGCTGTTCGGTCAGCCGGACTGGTTGCAGGCGGATCTGGCTCAGCAGCGCCCTGGTGCCCTGGCGGATGACTACTTCCACGTGGTGCTCGGCTATGGCGAGATGCGGGTCGTGCTGCACGGCAGCTGCCTGGTGTCGGCCACCATGCCGCGTTTCGTCATCCACGGCAGCGGGGGCTCCTTCATCAAGTTCGGCATGGATGTGCAGGAGGAGCAGCTCAAGCTCGGCAAGCGGCCGCCGGCGGCAGACTGGGGGGTGGACAACGAACCCGGCCAGCTCAGCCGGATCCGCGATGGTCAGCTGCAGCAGCAGAGCGTGGCTGGCGAGGCGGGGGACTACGGCGCCTACTATCGCGGCGTCTGCGCCGCCATCCGTGGGGAGGGGGCGAACCCGGTGCCGGCCGGCGAGGCGCTGGCGGTGATGGCGCTGCTGGACCTGGCCCGCGACAGCACCCGCGAGGGCAAGCGGCTGGCTTGTCAGATCCTGTCTGATTGAGGCGCAGCCCGGACGGGGTTGCCGGCACAATGCAATAGCCGTTTATTGCCAGCAACCACGGGGCCTGTGGCGTTTTATTGTACAAAACTGCGCCATTTACAGTGTTTTGTATTAATGTTTGTCGTTGTAGTAGTTCTTTTCATCCAGCCAACGAGAAAATATCATTGTGATACTCGTTTTCATTGGGCGCGTATGGGGATATATTTCGCGCGCCTCTTGGCTCCCGGCATATGGGTTTTTCACCGGGTGAAAGGACGCACTGTGATGGTTGTACCAACCATCTCTCCATATTTTTCTGAGGGTATGCACATGAACAAAGTACTGGTAGCCGGTATCCTGGGTCTGATGTTGACCGCTTGTGGTCAGAAAGAAGAAGCCGCCGCTCCGGCTGCTACTCCGGCCGCCGACGTTGCTGCAACTGTTGAGAAAGCCGCTAGCGAAGCCACCTCTACCGTAGAGAAGGCCGCTTCCGAAGCGACTGCAACCGTTGAGAAGGCTGCCGCTGACGTAGCCACCAAGGCAGAAGCCGCAGTGAGCGATGCCAAGGCCAACTAAGCCTGCACCTCATCTGAAGAACGGGCCCGAAGGCAACTTCGGGCCCGTTTTTTTTGGTTCATCGCGGCTTTCCGGGGAAGGCCGCCTTGATTTTCAGAAAAAAGTATTCTGAGTCCCTAAATCCATATGCCATACGCTTTATCACTTTGATCTTGTTGTTCACCCCTTCCAGCACACTCGTGTGCATCGGGTAGTTTGCACTCGCCAGGATCCCCCGCATATATTTCGATAAATTTCGACCAAATCGTTGCAGCGGCGCTAGCCCGCTTTCCTTCACCTGCCGCATCCAGCTCCGCCATCGTCGCCATCCTTCCCACACGCTCGGCGCATACCAGATGCCCTTCAACCCCTCTTTCAGCACGTACACCATCGCCAGCGGTTGATTCGCCGCCAACAGCTCCTGCAACTTCACATCCTGTTTTTCACTCAACTTCGCCCGATTACGTAGCAGCAACCAACGCGCACTTTTGACCACTTTTCGCGCCGGTTTATCGCTTTTCAGTGCATTCGCCTGCTCCACTCGCACCCGGTCCACCACCTCTCGGCCATAGCGAGCCACCACGTGGAACAGGTCGTAGACCACCTCCGCCTGCGGGCAGTGTTGCTTCACCTCCAGGTCGAACGCCGTGTTCATGTCCATCGCCACCGCTTCAATCTGCTGGCATCGCTCGCCGAGCTGCTCGAAGAAGGGACGGATAGCGGCCCGGCTGTTGCCGTGCCCCACCCACAGGACGCGGGTTCGCTCGGCATCCATGATCACGGTGGCATAGCGGTGTCCCTTGTGCAGGGCAAACTCATCCATCACCAGCCGCCGCACCTCCCCAAGTTCGATGGTGCCCACACTGGTCTGCAAACGGCGCTTGTCGATCTCCTTGATGGTGTGCCAACCGACCCCGGTGAGCTGGCTGACATGGCGGATGGGGAGGTACTGAACGAGCGCTTCAATCCAGCACTGCATGCGCCGGGTGAGGCGGGAGCCAGAGGGGAGCCAGTCGATATGTTCACTGACGCGACCACAGCGCAGACAGTCGACGCGGCGAACAGGCAGTTGTAACCAGACTTGTCGGTCAAATAGGTCTCGCTCACGCACCCGGCGGATACGTTGGTCGTGGATCAATGGCGTGGGTTGCAGGCATCGGCGACAACGGGGCAAGAAGTCGGCGCGAGGCTCAAGGGTAAACAGGGTGTGATGGTTGGCAGAAAGCGCTTGGGCGATGACGGTATAACCTGGCCAGAAGGAGGCAATATCAATATGATGCACGGCGACAGCAGGGTGATGGTGGTGGTGTGTTTGGAGACAGCCAGTTTACCAGCACCCTGTCTGTCAACTTCCACTTCCCCAAGATCCCGCGAAGAACCTTTTTTTATGCCCGTTCCCCGCCTTTGACGGGGTCCTCGCCGGCAAGAGAACCGGCTAGAGCGCCGGGTTGAGGCGCGCGGTGAGGATATGATCCTCCCAGCGGCCGTTGATCATCAGGTAGTCTTTGGCGTACCCCTCCCGCTCGAAGCCGAGCCGCTCGAGCAGGGCGCCGCTGCGCTGATTCGACGGCATGTAGCCGGCCATGATGCGGTGCAGGCCGTGTTCCCGGAACAGGTAGTCGATGCCGGTCTCGACAATCTCCTGCATCAGCCCTTGTCCCTGGTGGGCCTGGTCGATGGCGTAACCCAGATGGCAGGCCTTGAAAGCGCCCATCAGGATGTTGGTGAAGTTGCAGGTGGCGATCACCTGTTCACCATGGGGATCGAGCGCCACCAGATGCACCCCGCTGCCATTGAAAAACTGGCCGTAGCTGTCGCGCAGCCGGCCGTGCCAGTGGCTCAGGGTGTAGAAGCTCTCGTCCCGGCTGGGCTCCCAGGGGGCGAGGTGGGCGCGGTTGCGCAGATAGAAATCCAGCATCAGATCGGCCCGTTCGGGGGGCAGTATGGTGAGCTGGCAGCGGGCCGTGCACAGGTGTGGCAGCGCCATCAGTGATCCCTCTGCCTGAGCCACTCATCGCGCAGCAGGCTGTAGTGAACGTGATCCACGATGCGGTCTGCCAGCCGTTCGGCACGGCGGGTGATCCCCTCCTGCTGCATGCCGAGGCGCTCGCAGACGGCCCGGCTGGGCTCGTTGTCGGTGGCGGCGCTGATCTCCACCTTCTCCATCCCCATCTCCTCGAAGGCGTGATGGATCAGGGCCTGGCAGGCGCGGGTGATGATGCCGTTGCCCTGCCAGCGCTCGGCCAGCCAGTAGCCGATGCTGACCTTGGCCAGCGCCCGGTCGATCTGGTTGTAACCGATGACGCCGACCACTTCCCCCTGATACTCGATGGCGGTGGTCAGCCCCTCGCCACGGGCAAACTTCTCGATGGCGTGGCGGATGAAGGTGGCGCTGTCGGCGGGCTGCTGAATGTAGGGCGGCCAGGGCAACCACTGGGTCAGGTAGTCACGGTTTTCCCGACACAGGGCAAAGAGTTCGCTAGCCATGTCGGGCTGCAGGAACAGCAGCGCCAGCTCGTCGTCCAGTTGCCATGAAAACATCCGCACCTCCCCTCCAGTCAGGGCCCGAAGCGGGCCGCCAAACCGCCAATGTAGCCAATCAACCCCTTGTACGCCAAGGGTTTTCCATCTGTTCTTGCGCCCCGCCATCCCCATATGGAGGGGCGATTGGCGGCGGCCAGAAAGCGCCTGGCCATTGTTCGGCTTTTTTTGGTGTTATTCGCCATTTTGATCTCTTCTCACGCTACCAAACAGGGGCAACAGCAGATCCTGCTATGGGTTTGTGCTGCTCTGTCACATATGACAGGCAGCAATCTTGAACGTGCCAACTAGTGTAGGAGCGCCGGGCAACGGACCCGACGTGTAATCTTCATCGACTTAAGGAAAAGACGGATGAACAAAGTCTATTTGGCCGTGGTATTGGCCTGCTGGGGAAGCGCAGCGCTGGCTGCAGAACAGGTGGATGTGCATCAGGTAGCGGGTATTCAGGGGGCGCCGAGCGGCGCTGCCGGGGTGAGCGTGCTGGCAGGGGATGGCGAGTTTCGTCAGGTGCGGGCGGTCAAGCTGCCCAACGGTCAGCAGCGGGTGCGCTATGAGCAGACCTGGCACGGGATCCCGGTCTGGGGCCAGGTGCTGGTGGCCGAGCAATCCCTCGGCGGGCAGATAAGCCAGGTTTCCGGCCAGATCCTGCGCCAGATCGATGCCGACGTGGCCAGTCCGACCGCCGCCCTGTCGCCGGCCGATGCCGCCAGCAAGGCGCGGGCCGGGGCCAAGGGCAGCAACGAGCGGGTCAAACTGTTCGTGATGCAGGATGAGGCCGGTCAGGCCCGCCTGGTCTATCTGGTCTCCTGGCTGGCGGCGAGCGAGGAGCCGAGCCGCCCCTTCGTGGTGATCGATGCCCAGAACGGCAGCGAGCTCAAGCGCTGGGAAGGGATCAACCACAAGGACGCCACCGGCCCGGGTGGCAACGTCAAGACCGGCAAGTATTTCTACGGCGCCGACTTCGGACCGCTGCTGGTGGACGACAACTGCCGGATGACCAGCCCGAACGTGTACACCCTCAACATGAATCACGCCACCACGGGCGGCGCCATTCATCAGTTCACCTGCCCGGAGAACACGGTCAAGGAGATCAACGGCGCCTACTCGCCGCTCAACGACGCCCACTACTTCGGCAACGTGGTGTTCGACATGTACCGCAACTGGTACAACACGGCGCCGCTGACCTTCAAGCTGAAGATGCGGGTGCACTACAGCAAGAATTACGAGAATGCCTTCTGGGACGGCAGCCAGATGACCTTCGGTGACGGCGCCACTACCTTCTACCCGTTGGTGAGCCTGGACGTGGCGGCCCACGAGGTGAGCCACGGCTTTACCGAACAGAACTCCGGGCTGGTCTACTCCGGTCAGTCGGGCGGCATCAACGAGGCCTTTTCCGACATGGCGGGGGAAGCGGCCGAGAACTACATGAAGGGCAGCAACGACTGGCTGGTGGGAGCCCAGATCTTCAAGGGCAACGGCTCGCTGCGCTACTTCGAGGATCCGACCCGGGACGGCAGCTCCATCGGCCATGCCAGCGACTACTACGATGGCATCGACGTGCACCACAGCTCCGGTGTCTACAACCGCGCCTTCTACCTGCTGGCCAACACCAGCGGCTGGAACACCCGCAAGGCCTTTGAAGTGTTCGTGCTGGCCAACCGTCTCTACTGGGGCGCCAACACCACCTTCGATCAGGGCGCCTGTGGCGTGACCAAGGCGGCTACCGATCTGGGCTACAGCGTGACCGACGTGGCGGCCGCCTTTACCACGGTCGGGGTCAATGCCTCCTGTGGCGGCACCACTCCGCCCACTGGCAGCGTGCTGCAAAACGGGGTGCCGGTGAGCGGTCTCTCCGCCGCCAAGGGTGGCAAGCTGAACTTCACCATCGACGTGCCGGCCGGCAAGAGCCAGCTGGTGATCGCCAGCAGCGGCGGTACCGGCGATGCGGATCTCTATGTGAAGTTCGGCAGCGTGCCGACCAGCAGCAGCTATGACTGCCGCCCGTACAAGAGCGGCAACGCCGAGACCTGCACCCTGAACTCGCCCAAGGCGGGGACCTGGAACGTGCAGCTGAGCGCCTACAGCGCCTTCTCTGGGGTGACCCTCAAGGCCAGTTACTGAGCATGAGCCACTGCAAATAGAGAGGGAGCGCCGGACTTGTCCGGCGCTTTTTTTATGCGGATTTGCCCGCCCAGCGCCGGGCCAGGGTACGGGCGGCCTCCAGTACCCGCTCCTTGGCGGGATTGGGCCGTTTGCCGCTGCGCCAGGCCATCATCACGTCCCAGTGATCCGGCGGCAGATCCACCACGTCCAGCTGCACCAGCCGGCCGAACTCCAGATCCCGGGCGATGGCGAGCGCCGGCATCAGGGTGATGAAGCCGTGCTCCAGCGCCAGCTCCCGCGCCGCGCTGGCGGGCTGGATGGCGTGCAGCGGGCTTGCCACCTGGCGCAGCAGACGCAACTGCAAGATCAGCTCGTCGCAGCCGGTGCCCCATTGCTGGGGGGCCAGCCGCTCGTTGGCGATGTCCTGCAGGGTCAGCCCCTGCCGCCCGGCCAGCGGATGGGTGGCGCAGGCCACCGCTATGATGGGGGAGCGATAGAGCAGTTCGAGCTGGATGCCGGCGATGGCCGGGCACTTGAGGATGAAGCCGACGTCGGTCTCGCCGGTCAGCAGCTCCTGCATGATGATGCCGGAGTGATCCGTGTTGCAGCGGATCTCGAAGGTCTCGTCGACCAGTGCCAGCAGCAGGGGGCCGAACACCACGGTCGTCAGGGAGGGCAGGCAGGCGAGCCGGATGCGCGGCAGCGCCGGCGCTCCCTGCATTGCCAGGCGACCCCCTTCCAGCGCACTCAGTGCCGCACTCGCGGCAGGCAGGAACTGCTCGCAGGCCGGGGTGGGGGTGGCGCCGCGCCGATGGCGGCGAAACAGGGGCTGGCCCAGATCCTGTTCCAGCACGGCGATCCGCTGGCTCACCATGGGTTGTGACCAGCCGCGCACGGCGGCCGCCTTGCTGAAGCTGCCGCGATTGACCACATCCAGCAGCAATTGCAGATCGTCGAGGGTCATAGCCATAACATAATCCAATATAAAATATAGCCAGTTGTCGGCTACCACTATATCTGGCGTCCTTCCAGAATAGCAGTATCAATCGTTGTGCTTTGGCATATTGCCATATCGGTTCAGGGGCTTGTTGCACCTTGAGCCCGTTTGGTGACGGCGTCATTCGGGCGATGAGACGAATTAATCGGAATGTCATCAGAAAGCAGGGGACGGGTAGTCATGGTGGAGCGGGCGAGGCGGTTGGGGCGATGGTTTTTGGCGTTGGATTCCCTGTTGGTGATCCTGGGGTTCTTCGTGGTAATGCCCATGATCAGCCTGCGCTTCGTGGATCAGCTCGGCTGGGCGGCCGGGGTGGTCGGGCTGGCGCTGGGATTGCGCCAGCTGACCCAGCAGGGGCTGGGCATTCTGGGCGGCTCGCTGGCGGACAAGTTCGGCGCGCGGCCGCTCATCGTGGGCGGCATGCTGCTGCGGGCGGCGGGGTTTGCCAGCCTGGCCTATGCCCAGAGCGGGCTGGAGCTGATCCTCTCCTGCGTCATCTCGGGGCTGGGAGGCTGTCTGTTCGATCCGCCCCGCGCCGCCCTGGTGATCAAGTTCACCCGGCCCCGTCAGCGGGGGCGCTACATCTCGTTGCTGATGATGCTGGAGAGCGCCGGCGCCGTGGTGGGGGCCCTGCTCGGCAGCTGGCTGCTCAACTTCGACTTCGAATATGTCTGCCTGCTGGGGGCCGGCCTGTTTGTCTGCGCCGCGCTGTGCAACCTGCTGATCCTGCCCGCCTACAAGCTCTCGGTGCGGCCAACCCCGATCCGCGCCGGTCTCGGCCAGGTGCTGGCGGACAAGGCGTTCTGCCGGCTGGTGCTGATCCTGAGCGGCTACTACGCGCTCTGGGTCCAGGTGATGCTGATCTTCCCCATCCTGGTCAAGCAGATGGCGGGCACCACCACGGCGGTGGGCTGGATGTATACCCTGGAGACCGCCATCTCGCTGGCGCTGCTCTATCCGCTGGCGCGCTATGGTGAGCGCCACTTCAAGCTGGAGAGCCGCTTGATGGCCGGGGTGCTGCTGATGACCACCGGCATCGGGCTGGTGGCCTTTGCCAACACCCTGCCCGCGGTGTTCATGCTGCTGGCCTGCTTCTATCTGGGGATCGTGATCGCCGAACCGGCGCGGGAGACGCTGATGACCAAGCTCGCACAGCCGGGGGCACGCGGCAGCTACATGGGTTTCAGTCGGCTGGGGCTGGCGCTGGGGGGCATGACGGGTTACGTGGGGGGCGGTGCGCTGCATGACTACGCCATGCTGCAGGGCCAGCCCTGGCTACCCTGGCTGGTGCTGGGCACGGTCGGGGTGACGACCTTGCTGCTGCTGGTGAACTGCTTTCACCGCGAGCCGAGTCTGGCGCGGGTCAACATCTGACGGGCAATAAAAAACCGGCCGCTGGGCGGCCGGTAAAAAATACAGTAGGCAATTCAGGGAAGACTTAGAAGTTGTACTGCAGGGCCACGGCGACCACGTCGTCGGTGTTTTTGCCCAGCGAGTTGGTGTGGGTACCGTTGACGTTGTCCAGCAGGTTGATCTTGTAATCAACGTAGGCGTTGAAGTTGTCGGTGAAGTTGTACCAGGCACCGATGGAAACGTACTCGGTGGCGGTGTCATCGATGCCGCGAGCGTTGTCCTTCACGTCGGTACGCAGGTAGGCCAGGGACGGCTTGAACTTGCCGAAGGCGTACTGGGCGACGGCTTCGTAGCCATCCATCTTCTCGGCGTAGCCGTTGTTGACGAACAGGTGGTCTTCACCGTGGGAGTAGGTAGCGGCCAGGTAGAGGTCGCCGACGGCGTACTTGGCACCGACACCGTACAGCTTGGCGTCGCGGTCACCACCGAAGGCGGCGTTGGCGGCCTGCTCGTCGGTCTTGCCGGCCTGGTTGTAGGCGGTACCCAGGCTCAGGCCCATGTCGAAGTCATAGTTGGCAGACACGGCGAAGCCTTCGGCGGAACCCTTCGGATTCCAGGTGCCGTTGGTAACAGTCAGGTTGGAGCGATCGGCGTTCTGCGGATCGTTGTTGCCGGTGAACTGGGCACCCAGGGTCAGGCCCTGATAGGTGTAGATGTACTGGGCCAGGCCGTTGGTACGACCGGTACCGAACACTTCGGTGTCCTTGCCCAGACCGTCACCGCCCCACTCTGGCAGCACGTCGGTGTAGTTGTTCACGGCTTTGGTGAACAGGCCATCCTGACGGCCGTAGCTGAAGGCACCGAAACGATCGTGCTTGATGCCGGCGTAGGCATAACGCAGCTCGTCGTTGTCGGAGCCGGAGACCGGCAGGTTGTATTCAGCGAAGCCGAACGCGGTCAGCTCGTTGTCGATCTTGGTTTCGCCGGCAACGTGCAGACGCAGGTAGCTCTGGTCACCTTCAGAACCGTTGTCATCAGTGCCGTAGTACATGCCTTGAGCGCGACCACCGATGTCGAGTTTGGTGTCGTTCTGGTTGTAGACGGTAGCGGCTTGCGCACCACCGGCCAGCAGCACGCTGGAGATGGCCATGGTCAATGCTGTCTTTTTCATTGTTCGTTCCTCTGGTGTAAACACTGTCGGACCTGTGCTCGGCCCTGTTGATCGGTTTCTGTTCCGATGCCCCAGAGTAGATCTGCGAACCTTGATAGAAACTGAAGCGCACAAGGATTAATTAATGATTTGACCTGAAAAGCAGGCATAAAAAACGGTTCTTCGCGGGATCTTGGGGAAGTGGAAGTTGACAGACAGGGTGCTGGTAAACTGGCTGTCTCCAAACACACCACCACCATCACCCTGCTGTCGCCGTGCATCATATTGATATTGCCTCCTTCTGGCCAGGTTATACCGTCATCGCCCAAGCGCTTTCTGCCAACCATCACACCCTGTTTACCCTTGAGCCTCGCGCCGACTTCTTGCCCCGTTGTCGCCGATGCCTGCAACCCACGCCATTGATCCACGACCAACGTATCCGCCGGGTGCGTGAGCGAGACCTATTTGACCGACAAGTCTGGTTACAACTGCCTGTTCGCCGCGTCGACTGTCTGCGCTGTGGTCGCGTCAGTGAACATATCGACTGGCTCCCCTCTGGCTCCCGCCTCACCCGGCGCATGCAGTGCTGGATTGAAGCGCTCGTTCAGTACCTCCCCATCCGCCATGTCAGCCAGCTCACCGGGGTCGGTTGGCACACCATCAAGGAGATCGACAAGCGCCGTTTGCAGACCAGTGTGGGCACCATCGAACTTGGGGAGGTGCGGCGGCTGGTGATGGATGAGTTTGCCCTGCACAAGGGACACCGCTATGCCACCGTGATCATGGATGCCGAGCGAACCCGCGTCCTGTGGGTGGGGCACGGCAACAGCCGGGCCGCTATCCGTCCCTTCTTCGAGCAGCTCGGCGAGCGATGCCAGCAGATTGAAGCGGTGGCGATGGACATGAACACGGCGTTCGACCTGGAGGTGAAGCAACACTGCCCGCAGGCGGAGGTGGTCTACGACCTGTTCCACGTGGTGGCTCGCTATGGCCGAGAGGTGGTGGACCGGGTGCGAGTGGAGCAGGCGAATGCACTGAAAAGCGATAAACCGGCGCGAAAAGTGGTCAAAAGTGCGCGTTGGTTGCTGCTACGTAATCGGGCGAAGTTGAGTGAAAAACAGGATGTGAAGTTGCAGGAGCTGTTGGCGGCGAATCAACCGCTGGCGATGGTGTACGTGCTGAAAGAGGGGTTGAAGGGCATCTGGTATGCGCCGAGCGTGTGGGAAGGATGGCGACGATGGCGGAGCTGGATGCGGCAGGTGAAGGAAAGCGGGCTAGCGCCGCTGCAACGATTTGGTCGAAATTTATCGAAATATATGCGGGGGATCCTGGCGAGTGCAAACTACCCGATGCACACGAGTGTGCTGGAAGGGGTGAACAACAAGATCAAAGTGATAAAGCGTATGGCATATGGATTTAGGGACTCAGAATACTTTTTTCTGAAAATCAAGGCGGCCTTCCCCGGAAAGCCGCGATGAACCTAAAAAACGGCCCGAACAGGGCCGTTTGCGTGTTTGTGGAATTAAATGCTGGTTAGAGCATCATGCCACCGAAGAAGAAGCCCAGCGCCACGGCGATGGCGATGGTGGCAACGCCCGGTACGAAGAAGGGGTGATTGAATACAGCCTTGCCGATACGGGTGGAGCCGGTGTCATCCATTTCGACCGCGGCCAGCAGGGTCGGGTAGGTCGGCAGCACGAACAGGGCGCTCACGGCGGCGAAGGAGGCGATGGCGGTCAGCGGGCTGACACCCAGTGCCAGGGCGGCCGGCATCAGGGCCTTGGTGGTGGCGCCTTGTGAATAGAGCAGCATGGCGGCGAAGAACAGCACCACGGCCAACAGCCAGGAGTATTGGTTGAGCAGGTCGCCGGCGATCAGCTGGATGGTGTCCATGTTGCCTTTCACGAAGACGTTGCCCAGCCAGGCCACGCCCAGTACGCAGATACAGGCAGACATGCCGGACTTGAAGGTCGGCATGTTGGTGACCTGGGTGGCGTCCAGCTTGCAGACCAGGGTCATGATGGTGGCTGCGGCCAGCATGATGCCCATGATGGCGCCATCACGGGGGATCGGCGGGTTGGCGATCAGGCCCACTTTACCGGAGATGGCGGTGGCATAGGCCATCACGGCCACGATGGCGGCGATGAAGATCCAGACCGACACCTTGGCGTAAGGCTTGAGCTCCAGCTTGGTGGTGCCGCGCAGCTTGATCAGCCCCTTGGCCTTGCGCTCCAGGTAGACTTCGTCCTGGTCGAGCGGCTTGCCCAGCATGTTGGCGACGAAGGCACCGAGGATGCAGGCGATGAAGGTGGAGGGGATGCAGATGGCCAGCAGAGTCAGGTAATCCACGCCAAACGGCTCAAGCATGCCGGAGAAGGCAACCACGGCCGCGGAGATGGGCGAGGCGGTGATGGCGATCTGGGAGGCGATGACGGCGATGGAGAGCGGACGGGACGGACGAATGCCCTGCTCCTTGGCCACTTCGGCGATCACCGGCAGGGTGGAGAACGCGGTGTGACCGGTACCGGCCAGCATGGTCATCAGATAGGTGACGACCGGGGCGGCGAAGGTGATGTATTTGGGGTTCTTGCGCAGGGCTTTCTCGGCCAGGGAGACCAGATAGTCCATGCCACCGGCCAGTTGCATACAGGCAATGGCGCAGATGACGGACGCGATGATCATGATCACGTCCCAGGGGATGTAGGTGACCAGCTGGTCGCTGGGAATTGGCATCCCCAGACCCCAGGTCAGTACCAGTACCCCCAAACCACCGGCAAAGCCGATGCCGATGCTGCCTATCCGGGCCCCCAGATAGATAGCGGCGAGCACGACAAGTAACTCGATTCCAATCATAGCGAACACTCCATTTTCCAGTTTTTTTAGGTTTTATTTGGCAGAAAAGCCAATTCCCGATGGGGCTGGGCAAGACCTATCGGGAACTGACTTTATGGGCCGGGATAAACCCGGCCCATTTGCTCGCTTATACGGTGGCTTCGCGGGTATAACGCTTGGCTTTGTATTGCGGGTTCATCAGGTTCTCGATGGAGAGAATTTCATCCAGCTGCTCGGCGGTCAGCAGGCCGCGCTCCAGCACGACTTCACGGACGTTCTTGCCGGTCTGGGCACAGATCTTGCCGACGATGTCGCCTTCGTGGTGGCCGATGAAGGGGTTCAGGTAGGTCACGATGCCGATGGAGTTCAGTACGTGGTTCATGCAGATTTCCGGGTTGGCGGTGATGCCTTCCACGCACTTCTCGCGCAGGGAGATGCAGGCTTTTTCCATCAGGCTCAGGGATTCGAACATCGCCTGACCGATCACCGGCTCCATGACGTTCAGCTGCAGCTGACCGGCTTCGGCGGCGAAGGTGATGGTGACGTCGTTGCCAAAGACCTTGAAGCAGGACTGGTTGACCACTTCCGGAATGACCGGGTTGACCTTGGCCGGCATGATGGAGGAGCCAGCCTGCATTTCCGGCAGGTTGATCTCTTTGAGTGCAGTGCGCGGGCCGGAGGAGAGCAGACGCAGGTCGTTACAGATCTTGGAGAGCTTCATCGCCATGCGCTTGATGGCGCCGTGCAGCATCACGTAAGCGCCGCAGTCGGAGGTCGCTTCGATCAGGTCTTCAGCCGGGACATAGGCACGACCGGTGATCTCGGCCAGGCGCTTGATGGCCAGGGCGGAGTACTCGGGCGGAGTGTTCAGGCCGGTACCGATGGCGGTGGCGCCCAGGTTCACTTCCAGCAGCAGCTCCTGGCAACGCTTGATAGACTTGATCTCTTCGCGCAGGGTGACGGCGAAGGCATGGAACTCCTGACCCAGGGTCATCGGCACCGCATCTTGCAGCTGGGTACGACCCATCTTCAGGATGCCCTTGAACTCGGCGGCCTTGGCATCGAAGGCGGCGATCAGTGCTTCCAGTGCGTGCAGGGTGGTGTCGGTGCTGTTGACCACGGCCACGCGGAAACCGGTGGGGTAGGCATCGTTGGTGGACTGGCACTTGTTGACGTGGTCATTGGGGTTGATGACGTCGTAGCGGCCCTTGGCCAGGCCCATGATTTCAAGGGCGATGTTGGCCAGTACTTCGTTGGTGTTCATGTTGACGGAGGTGCCGGCACCACCCTGGTAAACGTCGACCGGGAACTGGTCGAAGCATTTGCCGGTGTTCAGCATCAGGTCGCAGGCTTCTACGATCTTGTCAGCAATTTCAGGACGGATGGTACCCAGTTCGCCGTTCGCCAGGGCGGCGGCCTTCTTGGTCAGTACCATGCCGCGGACAAATTCCGGAACGTCAGAAATCTTCTGAGTGCTGATCTTGAAGTTCTCAACGGCGCGCAGGGTATGCACACCGTAGTAGAGATCGTTGGAAACTTCTTTGGTGCCCAGCAGGTCTTCTTCAATGCGGACGTTCTTGATGTCGCTCATTGTAATGCCTCAGAAATCAGATAAATGGAAACGATCCTCACCGAGTGGTCGCGAGTTCCTTACGCACGGTTCATCCTGAAGCACCACACATCGAGTGGGGCGGTTGGGGGCTTTTTTGCTCCCTTAATACTGGCGTCGATATTACCCCAATTGAGGTATCTGATATTAGACCTGGATCACTAAATTTGAGACAACCTCAAATAACTTGTGGTCATTAAACAGATATTGCAATCAACCGATTTACTTTGACAGAACAATGACTTCAATCACAGTCTGGCAGACCGGTTTTTCTGTGGATCCGGCGCCTCGTCACCCTGTGGACTTGAAAAATGCGCGTCACCCCCCATTTTAATCAACAGGAACCGATACCATGGCGGGTTGGCAACGGCATCAGCGGTTGTCGCACTTCGCCAGCGGTTCATTCACATTCATCCGCACTGAGGTTGTTATGGGCAAGTTGTTTCTATTGTTGGTCGGTCTGGTGGTGCTTGAGCTCACCGTGATGATCGAAGTCGGCTCCGTGATCGGTGCCTTGCCGACCGTCGGCTTGCTCATTCTGACGGCGGTGCTGGGCTCCTCGCTGGTGCGCAGTGAAGGGATCAAGACCCTGTTCAACGCGCAGCAGAAGATGCAGCAGGGGGAGATGCCGGGACGTGAGGTGATGGGGGGCATGATGCTGGCGCTGGCCGGTCTGCTGCTGATCATCCCGGGTTTCGTGACCGACTTCTTCGGCATCCTGCTGCTGCAGCCCTGGCTGCGCAACAAGCTGGCCGACAAGCTGATCGGCAGCAACCAGTTCAAGATGCAGATGGGCGGTTTTCAGGCCCGTCAGCAGCCGTTTGACGAGGTGCCGGGCAATGACCAGCCGGGTCAATCTCCGCGCAGCGGCACCACCATCGAAGGGGAGTTCGAGCGCAAGGAGTAACTGCTGCGCTTACTTTCCTGCCATCAGGGTCTGCCCTGATGGCACAGCTGCTCGAAGCGGTGGCGGGCATACCACCAGGCCAGGGTGCCCGCCGCCAGATTGGCCACGAGAATTCCCAGATAGATCCCCTGCTCCCCTCCCAGTTTCGCTCCCAGCCAGGCCCCTGGCAGCAAGAAGACAAACAGCCGCAACCCGTTGAACAGGAAGGAGACGCTGGAAGCCCTCACGCCATTCAAGGCGGATGCGAGCAGCATCACCATCCCCTGAAAGCCGTAACCGATGGGCACCAGGTGCAGATAGAGCACGATGAGGCGCACCACCTGCGGATGACTGCTGAACAGCTCGGCGATGAAGGGGGCCAGCAGCCAGGTCAGTCCGTATACCACCAGCTGGAACAGAAGGGCAAAGCGCATGCAAAACTGCAGCGCCGCCTTGGCTCGGGCCGGGTTGCCCGCCCCGCAGTTCTGCGAGATGAAGGGCGCCAGCACGGAGGAGAGCGCCATCATCACGATAAGCAGCAGGGCCTCCACTCTCGATGCGGCGCCGTAAGCCGCCACCACTTCCGTCCCCAGCCCGGCGAAGATGGTCATCAGCACGGCGTTGGCCAGCGGGTTGAGCATGTTGGTGAAGGAGGCGGGCACCGCCACGTGCAGCAAGGCGCGCCAGTGGGCCAGCAACTGTGGGCGCGGGGAGAGGCGCCAGCGCAGCAGTCCTTCCCGGTGGCGCAATATATAGAGGCTGACCAGCATGGCCATCAACCAGGAGAGGGAGGTGGCGATGGCGGCGCCGCGGATCCCCCATGCGGGGAAGGGGCCTATGCCGAAGATGAGCAGGGGATCCAGCACGCCGTTGACCAGCCCGGCCACCGTCATCACCAGGCTGGGGGTCTTGGTATCGCCGGTGGCCCGGATGGCGGCATTGCCCACCATGGGCAGCACCAGCATGGGGACGGTCAGATACCAGATCAGCATGTAGTCGTAGATGAGGGCGATCAGCTCATCGCTGGCGCCGAGCAACCGGAACAGCGGGTGTATGGTCAGCGCTCCCGCCAGGGCGATGAGGGCGACCAGCAGCACGGCCAGAAACAGGTTGTCGGTGGTGATGCGGGCGGCTTCATCATGCTTGCCCTGGCCGAGCGCATGACCCATCACCGCAGAGAGGCCGGCCCCCAGTCCCATCGCCAGCGAGGTGACCACGAAGGTCACCGGAAAGGTGAAGCTGATGGCGGCCAGCGCCTGGGTGCCCAGCATGCCGATGAAGAAGGTGTCGACCAGGTTGAAGGCGAGAATGGCGACGATGCCGAGGATCATCGGGCCCGTCATGCGCAGCAATACGGACGTCATGGGGGCAGTCAGCAGGGGATTGGGTCGGGTCACGGGCTCGTCTCTGTACGTCTGGCGGAGTTCTGGCTGCGGGCAGCACAAACCGGTTTCCTGACCGGGACTTCGGGAGATCCATCGAAGACGTTCATAGTACGTGAAAATATTTTTTTTGTATTTGCCCTTGAAGGGTTAACAAACGTGCCCCACATCGGAGACATATCTAATTTGGCCAGGAATGGCCATTCCTCAAAGCAACACAGAGACTCATTTTGGGAGAGTTATCGATGAAAATTCGTCCACTGCACGACCGCGTCATCATCAAGCGCATCGAAGCTGAAGCCAAATCCGCTGGCGGCATTGTCTTGACTGGTACTGCGGCCCAGAAGTCCACCCGTGGTGAAGTTCTTGCCGTGGGGACTGGCCGAATTCTGGATAATGGCGATGTCAAAGCCCTCGCCGTCAAGGTTGGTGACAAGGTGATCTTCAACGAAGGCTACGGTGTGAAGACCGAGAAGCTGGATGGTCAGGACGTACTGATCCTGTCTGAAACCGACATCCTGGCGATTGTCGAAGAGTAATCCACCCTTTCCCCCTGCGAATTGATTGAAGGATTGAAGAAATGGCAGCTAAAGAAGTCAAGTTTGGCAACGAAGCACGCAGCAAGATGCTGGAAGGCGTAAACATCCTGGCCGATGCCGTCAAGGTGACCCTGGGCCCGAAAGGCCGCAACGTGGTACTGGACAAGTCCTTCGGCGCACCGACCATCACCAAGGACGGCGTCTCCGTTGCCCGTGAAATCGAGCTGGAAGACAAGTTCATGAACATGGGCGCCCAGATGGTCAAGGAAGTTGCTTCCAAGGCCAACGACGCCGCCGGTGACGGTACCACTACCGCTACCGTACTGGCTCAAGCCATCGTCAACGAAGGCCTGAAGGCCGTTGCCGCCGGCATGAACCCGATGGATCTGAAGCGCGGTATCGACAAGGCCGTGGTGGCCGCCGTTGCCGAGCTGCAAGCACTGTCCCAGCCGTGTGCCGACAACAATGCCATCGCTCAGGTAGGCACCATCTCCGCCAACTCCGACGAGAAAGTGGGCAAGCTGATTGCCGAAGCCATGGACAAAGTCGGTCGTGACGGCGTCATCACCGTTGAAGACGGTCAGGGTCTGGACGACGAGCTGGCTGTGGTAGAAGGCATGCAATTCGACCGTGGCTACCTCTCCCCGTACTTCGTCAACAAACCGGAAACCGGTGCCGTTGAGCTGGATGATCCCTTCATCCTGCTGGTTGACAAGAAAGTCTCCAACATCCGTGAAATGCTGCCGGTGCTGGAAGGCGTAGCCAAAGCGGGCAAGCCGCTGATCATCGTGGCCGAAGACGTAGAAGGCGAAGCGCTGGCGACCCTGGTGGTCAACACCATGCGTGGCATCGTGAAAGTTGCTGCCGTCAAGGCACCTGGCTTCGGTGACCGTCGCAAAGCCATGCTGCAGGATATCGCCATCCTGACCGGTGGTACCGTGATCTCCGAAGAAGTGGGCATGGAGCTGGAAAAAGCGACCCTGGAAGACCTGGGCCGTGCCAAGCGCATCGTCATCACCAAAGAGAACACCACCATCATCGATGGCGTGGGTGATGCATCCCTGATCGAGAGCCGTGTGGCCCAGATCCGTCAGCAGATCGAAGAGACCTCTTCCGATTACGACCGCGAGAAGCTGCAAGAGCGCGTAGCCAAACTGGCTGGCGGTGTTGCGGTGATCAAGGTTGGTGCTGCCACCGAAGTCGAGATGAAAGAGAAGAAAGCCCGGGTTGACGACGCCCTGCACGCGACTCGCGCCGCAGTAGAAGAGGGTGTGGTTGCCGGTGGTGGTGTTGCGCTGGTACGTGTGGCCGCCAAACTGGCCGGCCTGCGTGGCGACAACGAAGATCAGAACGTGGGTATCAAGGTCGCTCTGCGCGCCATGGAAGCCCCGCTGCGCCAGATCGTCATCAACGCCGGTGAAGAGGCCTCCGTTATCGCCAACGCGGTGAAGAACGGTGAAGGTAACTTCGGTTACAACGCCTACACCGAACAGTACGGTGACATGCTGGCCATGGGTATCCTGGATCCGACCAAGGTGACCCGTTCTGCCCTGCAGTTCGCCTCTTCCATCGCCGGCCTGATGATCACCACCGAGTGCATGATCTCCGAGCTGCCGAAGAAAGATGCCCCTGCCATGCCTGACATGGGCGGCATGGGCGGCATGGGCATGATGTAATTCAGCCCTGGTTACCAAACGGCTCGCTTTTGCGGGCCGTTTTTTTTATGGCGACTAAACTGAGTCTATTGTCAGTGACTTAATCAGAGGTGAGTATGCGTGTACTGGGTTTGATTCCATTACTGTTTTCTCTGGCCATGCCGGTGATGGCACTTGAGGCGCCACAGGGGCCCGTCATTTTGAAGGTGACCGGCAATGTGCTGCCGGCCGAAGCGACGGAGGGGGTGGTTTCCTTCGATCTCGCCATGCTCAAGGCCCTGCCGCAGCATGAGATAGTGACCAGCAATCCCTGGGTCGACAAACCGCACAAATATGTGGGGCCCAAGCTGGCCGATGTCTTGGCTGCCGTCGGTGCGGATGGCAAGGCGATCACCTTGACGGCCTTGAACAGTTTTCAGATCAGGATCAACTGGGATAAGGTCAGGCAATACGACCCGATTCTGGCCTGGCAAGATGACGGGGTCACCATGCGGGTACGGAATAAGGGACCGCTTTGGTTTATCCTACCGCTGGATCAGTATCCCGAGCTGAAACGCTCGGAGTTTACCGACATGATGATTTGGCAATTGAACGCCATTGATATTCAGCATTGATGTAGTGGCTTGCGGGAGTACGAGTGAAAGCAAAGACCAAGGCGTGGCCTTTACTCATCGTTCTTTACCTATCCATCCTGTTGTTTACGGGAAGCACCCTCTATTGCCTCGCGCAGATACAGAATGCGACCCGAGTGATGGAGAGGTATACCTATGACGTCTCCTGGGCCCTGATGCAGTTGCAACTGGAGTTGGGGCGTTTCCTCAACTCCGTCGAGATCTACCATTATGGCGGCATCGATCACGATACCCTGATGCTGCGCTACGACATCCTGTGGAGCCGTACCCCCATCTTGCTCAGTGGCCAGTTGCGTCAGAGCATGAAGGACAAGCAGAAGACCTTGCGGCTGGTGCAGTTGATCGAAAGCAATATCCGCGAGATGGAGCCCAATATCACCAATCTGAAGGCGGGGACACCCGATTATCAGCAGATATTGATGCGCCTGGTTCCTCTGCAGGAGCCACTTTCCTATTCTCTCGCCTCCGTGATGCAGAAGAACATCAACGTCTATTCAGGCAATGACAAACGCTTTGGCCAACTGCGCAATGCGCTGCTGTTCATGGTGTCAGGGCTGGTGTTGTCGGTGATGCTGCTGAGTGGTCTGTTGATCCGCGAGGCCCGCCGTCATTTCAGGGCGGCGCGGATCGATCCCCTGACTGGATTGTCCAACCGGTTGGCATTGCTGGAGAAAATGGAGTCCTACGCCACCAAGGAGACACCGTTTGGCCTGGTGCTGGTGGACATCAACGACTTTCGCGACATCAACAGCAAGTTCGGCTACAACACCGGTGACTTTCTGCTGCAGGAGCTGGCAAAGCGAATGCGCAGTTTGTGTGAGAACGGTGAGTGGGTGGCCCGGCTGGGCGGCGATCAGTTTGCCATGATCCAGCGTGAAAGCAGTGACCTGCGCCAGGTGAGGGAGCTGGTGGCCCGCCTGCTGCATGCGCTCAAGCAGGACATCATCATCGATAACTACCCGTTCCGCCTGGAGGTGGGCATCGGTATCGCCTTCTTCCCGATGGACAGCAAGCAGACTCAGGAGCTGCTCAGCCGGGCCGAGCAGGCCTTGTTTCACAGCCGCAAGACTCATGTGCCATACGTCATCTATGACAACTCGTTGCTCAATGAAACGGCGCGCCGCAAGCATTTGGCAAGCGACATGATCATGGCGCTCGAGCACAATGCACTTGAGCTCTATTACCAGCCCATCGTCAACCTCGAGAGTGGCCGCTGCGAAGCGGTGGAAGCCTTGCTGCGCTGGCGTCACCCTGAGTTAGGCTTCATTCCCCCCAACGAGGTGATCCAGGTTGCCGAAGAGTTCCAGCTGGCCGAGAAGCTGGGCAGCTGGGTATTGAATACGGCCTGCGAGCAGCTCTATCAGTGGCAGCAACTGGGTTTGGTTGATTTGCAGATGTGCGTGAATATCTCGCCCGGCATGTATCAGCGCAATCTGTTGAAGCTGGTTGCCAAGGCCTTGATGGACCACCATATCCCGGCCGCCAGCCTGGTGCTTGAGGTGACGGAAGACACCACCATGCGCGAGGTGAAAAACTCCCTGCAACTGATGCAGGATCTCAATCAGCAGGGGGTACAGCTGGCACTGGATGACTTTGGCACCGGCTACTCCTCGCTCAGTTATCTGCAGAAGCTGCCGGTCAGCAAGGTGAAGATCGATCGCTCCTTCATCCAGGGGATCGATACGTCCATCGAGGCATCCGAGCTGGTCGCCAACATCTGCCGAATGGGTTCCATGCTGGGCAAGAGTCTGGTGTGTGAGGGGATAGAGACGCAGGCTCAGCTCGATGTGTTGCGCACCCTCACTGATATTCATCTCTATGGCCAGGGCTATCTGTTCAGCCGTCCAGAACAGGCGGAGAAGGTTTATCAAACCTTGCTAGAGATGGAAGAGGAGTGGCTGGAGCGACGCCAACCCGACAAGGCGTATTTAATTTAGCCAAAATGGCTCATGCTTGGTCCAAGATGGCCGATAGTCTTAAAGCAGGAGGTACACCATGGATATATCTAGTTCTGCATCTGCGTCATTTGGTTCTGCATTGATGACGGCCAGCCTGGCCAAGAAACAACAGACCCAAGAAGGTGAATCTGCATTGAAACTGCTGCAAACAGCGGCTCAATCAGCACCGGTTGCACCGACATCGGCCAACGCTTCTTTGGGAAGTAACATCGATATTCGCGTCTGACCCTAACGAAAAAGCCCCCATCCAGTCGATGGGGGCTTTTTTATGTCTGCGATATCGCGATGTCTATCTTGGCTCAGACCGGAAAAGGGGCTGGCGCCTCGAAGGTCATCCGCTCGCCGCTGCGGGGGTGGCTGATGGTCAGACTGGCTGCATGCAGGTAGAGATGGGGGGCTGCCGCCAGCGCATCCGGATGGGCGTAGAGATTGTCACCCAGAATCGGGTGCCCCAGCTCCAGCATATGGACGCGCAACTGGTGCGAGCGACCCGTGATGGGAGTCAGCTTGATCAGGCTGTTACCGTTCTCTACCTTCAATTTTTCCCACAGGGTCAGGGCATGACGGCCCTCTTCGTGGTCCACCTTCTGCTTCGGGCGGTTGGGCCAGTCGACGCAGAGCGGCAGGTCGACCTGACCCGACGCTGCCTCCGGCTCGTCCCACACCCAGGCGAGGTAGTGCTTCTCGGTCTCGCGCTCGCGAAATTGCCGACTCAGCTCCCGATGGGAATTGGGATTGAGGGGAATGACAATGACGCCAGTGGTGGACATGTCGAGGCGATGAGCCGCCGCCGCCTTGGGATGCTGCTGCTTTACCCGATGCAGGACGCTGTCTTCATTCTCGGGGCCGCGCCCGGGCACGCTCAGCAGGCCAGTGGGCTTGTTGACCACCATGATGTCCTTGTCCTTGAACAGGATATCGAGCCAGGGTTCCAGAGGCGGTGAGTATTCAAACATAAATGTCTCGCATCAGAAGGTGGGGGCAAGCCCCCATCAGTTATGAGTAACCACAATCATAAAGGGCATGTCATCCAGCATGAGCCGGTCATGTCTCTTCAGTATCGCGTCAGTTATGGGTGACCACGATAAAGCGGATGGCATCCAGCTTGAGTTGGGTCTGATCGATCAGGTGGTGCAATTCTGCCTGCAGATTGCGCAGATAATCCAGTTCGCTGTCGCGCACGTTCGGGTTGACCGCTTTGAGCGCTTCCAGCCTGTCCAGATCCTGTTGCAGGGTCTGCGCCATCTGGGCGCGGGCCTTGTCGACAATCCCGCCTTTCAGCTCTTCGGCAATGGCCTGGCCCTTGCCAATCAGACCGTGGATCACTGGTTGGGACGCGGTGACCAGCTTGCTGCCGAGGTGGCGATTGACCGGCGTCAGCTGGCGGTTGAAGGCATCGAACGCCACTTTTTCGCCCAGATTCTGGCCATTCTTGTCCATCAGCAGACGGATCGGCGTTGGCGGCATGAAGCGATAGAGCTGGGGATGGGCTGCAGACTCGGCAACGAAGATCAGCTCAAGCAGGATGGAGCCGATAGGCAGCGCCTTGTTCTTGAGCAGCGCCACCGAGGTCGCTCCGATCTCGGAGCCCAGGATCAGGTCGATACCGCCACGCATCATAGGGTGATCCCAGGAGAGCAGCGCCATGTCATCCCGCGACAGAGCGGTGTTGCGATCGAAGGTGATAGTCATGCCATCTTGCGGCAGGCCCGGGAAGCTGGAGACCAGCATGTGATCCCCCGGGGTCAGCACCAGCGCATTCTCGCCACGGTCATCCTGGTTGACGCCGATCTCGTCGAACATCTTGAGAGCGAAGGAGATCATGCCGGTGTCGTCATCTTCGGCGGCCAGCTTGTCGACCAGCTGCTGGGCGGCGGTGCCACCGCTGGAGTGGATCTCCAGCAGGCGATCGCGACCCTGTTCCAGCCGGGCCTTGAGCGGCTCGTGCAGCTCGCGAGTCTTGACCAGCAGGGCGTCGAGGGGGGCCTGATCGCCGGTGTTGGCGGCCAGCAGCTCGAACAGCTCGTCACGTACCGCTTCGAATACCGGGCGGGCAGTCGGGCAGGTCTGCTCGAATGCATCCAGACCATCGTGATACCAGAGCTGCAGGGCGCGCTGGGCAGTCCCTTCCAGGTAGGGCACGTGGATCTCGACGGTATTCTGCTGACCGATACGATCCAGTCGACCGATGCGCTGTTCCAGCAGATCCGGGTTGAGCGGCAGATCGAACAGCACCAGATGGCTGGCAAACTGGAAGTTGCGACCCTCTGAGCCGATCTCGGAGCAGAGCAACACCTGAGCGCCCCCCTCTTGTTGGGCGAAATAGGCGGAGGCCTTGTCCCGCTCGAGGATCGACATCCCTTCGTGGAACACGGCCCCACGGATCCCTTCACGGGTACGCAGCGCCTCTTCCAGTGCGATGGCGGTGGCCGCTTCGGAGCAGATCACCAGTACCTTCTGCTGGCGGGCTGAGAGCAGCAGTTCCAGCAACCATTCGACACGCGGGTCGAACTGGGTCCAGGTGGCGTTGTCGCCTTCGAATTGCTGGAAGATCTTCTCGGGGTAGAGGTAGCGCAGGGCGCGGGTCTGCAGATCGCCGCCATTGCCACCCATCATGCCCATCACCTTGATGGCGGTCTTGTACTGCTCCGGCAGCGGCATGGGGTAGACGTTGAGGTGGCGCTCCGGGAAGCCCTGAATATTGGCGCGGCTGTTACGGAACAGCACCCGGCCGGTGCCATGCTGATCCAGCAGCTTGGCGACAGCCTGCTGACGGGCGGCGGCATCGCTTAAGTCCAGCCCTTCCAGCTGGCTGGCGAGGATTTGTCTGGCTTCATCGCTCAGGGTCTCGCCATCCAGCAGTTCTTGCGCGGCGCTGGCGACCTGACCATAGGCCTGCTCCTCGGCGAGGAAGGCGTCGTAGTCGTAGAAACGCTCCGGGTCGAGCAGGCGCAGACGGGCAAAGTGGCTCTGGTGGCCCAGCTGATCCGGGGTGGCGGTCAGCAGCAGCACGCCCGGCACCTGTTCGGCCAGCGCTTCCACCATTTCGTAGGCGCGGCTTGGCGCTTCCTCACTCCACTCCAGATGATGGGCTTCGTCGACAACCAGCAGATCCCACTCGGCTTCCAGCACCTGTTCGAAGCGACGACGCTTCTTGCGCAGGAAGTCGAGGCTGCAGATCACCAGCTGTTCGGTTTCGAAGGGATTCTCCGCATCGGCGAACGCCTCGATGCAGCGCTCCTCGTCAAACAGGGAGAAGTGCAGGTTGAAGCGGCGCAGCATTT
>NZ_CP026217.1:545000-3827500 GCF_002934425.1 Aeromonas sp. ASNIH4
TGGAGCAGTTGGGAGTCGCAGTGACCAGATGGCTGGGACTGTTTATCAAAAACACAGCACTCTGCAAACACGAAAGTGGACGTATAGGGTGTGACACCTGCCCGGTGCCGGAAGGTTAATTGATGGGGTTAGCGCAAGCGAAGCTCTTGATCGAAGCCCCGGTAAACGGCGGCCGTAACTATAACGGTCCTAAGGTAGCGAAATTCCTTGTCGGGTAAGTTCCGACCTGCACGAATGGTGTAACCATGGCCATGCTGTCTCCACCCGAGACTCAGTGAAATCGAATTCGCCGTGAAGATGCGGTGTACCCGCGGCTAGACGGAAAGACCCCGTGAACCTTTACTACAGCTTGGCACTGAACATTGAACCTACATGTGTAGGATAGGTGGGAGGCTTTGAAGGCGTGACGCCAGTTGCGCTGGAGCCGTCCTTGAAATACCACCCTTGTATGTTTGATGTTCTAACGCAGGCCCATGAATCTGGGTCGCGGACAGTGCCTGGTGGGTAGTTTGACTGGGGCGGTCTCCTCCCAAAGAGTAACGGAGGAGCACGAAGGTTGGCTAATCCTGGTCGGACATCAGGAGGTTAGTGCAATGGCATAAGCCAGCTTAACTGCGAGACGGACAGGTCGAGCAGGTACGAAAGTAGGTCATAGTGATCCGGTGGTTCTGAATGGAAGGGCCATCGCTCAACGGATAAAAGGTACTCCGGGGATAACAGGCTGATACCGCCCAAGAGTTCATATCGACGGCGGTGTTTGGCACCTCGATGTCGGCTCATCACATCCTGGGGCTGAAGTCGGTCCCAAGGGTATGGCTGTTCGCCATTTAAAGTGGTACGCGAGCTGGGTTCAGAACGTCGTGAGACAGTTCGGTCCCTATCTGCCGTGGGCGTTGGATGATTGAAGGGAGTTGCTCCTAGTACGAGAGGACCGGAGTGAACGAACCTCTGGTGTTCGGGTTGTCACGCCAGTGGCACTGCCCGGTAGCTAAGTTCGGAATCGATAACCGCTGAAAGCATCTAA
Organism: Aeromonas sp. ASNIH4; assembly: GCF_002934425.1. NCBI lineage: Bacteria > Pseudomonadati > Pseudomonadota > Gammaproteobacteria > Aeromonadales > Aeromonadaceae > Aeromonas > Aeromonas sp. ASNIH4. The sequence goes on from NZ_CP026217.1 coordinate 546,025, forward strand.
GCGGGAAGCGAGCCCTGAGATGAGTCATCCCTGACCCCTTGAGGGTCCTAAAGGGCCGTTGGAGACCACAACGTTGATAGGTGGGGTGTGTAAGCGCGGCGACGTGTTGAGCTAACCCATACTAATTACCCGTGAGGCTTAACCATACAACACCCAAGAAGTGTTCTAAGGCTTGTAGCAGATACCGAGAACGAACAACAAAATCAGCTTTCTTAGATTGAAGAATTTGCCTGGCGGCCATAGCGCCGTGGAACCACCTGAACCCATGCCGAACTCAGAAGTGAAACGCGGTAGCGCCGATGGTAGTGTGGCATTCGCCATGCGAGAGTAGGACACTGCCAGGCACCTAACACGAGAAACCCCGCTCATTTGAGCGGGGTTTTTTATTGCCTGAAATTCAGCGTGTTGCTGTCTTGGTGTCAGCTCTAATTATTGCTCCCCCTTTGTTGTGAATGCTTCAGTACCGCTGGATTGGTGTTGTTGAACACTCGATATCTCGCTGTTCATCTACTCATATTCAAATCTCACCATTCCCTCCAGCCACTGGATCTGAGCGCTTGTAGCGCTTGGGCTGTGCAGCTATTCCATTCGTCGATGATCACTATTGCTGCTGCGGGGGATGACAAGGAAGGCTGGATCCATAGACTGTCTCTTTCAGGCATAAGGAGCTGTGTATGTTGGGGATCCATGATCTGGCGTTGTTTGTCGTATCCGGTCTGCTGTTGAACATGATGCCGGGACCGGACTCCCTGCTCATCATGTTGCGCAGCGGTTCACAAGGCTGGCGGGCCGGCTCGGTGGCGGCGCTGGGAATAGGGACGGGCACCATGGTGCATGTGTTGGCGGCGGCGCTGGGACTGTCGGCTCTGCTGAGTGCTTCGGCCGAGCTGTTCACTGTCATCAAGTTGATAGGAGCGCTCTACCTGGTCTATCTGGGAGGATCGCTCCTGTGGCAAGGGGCTGACTCACCGGCTGTTTGCGAGCCTGCCGTGCGGCTGCCTGTGCTCTCCTACGGCCGGATCTTCCGGCAAGGGTTGCTGACCAATGTGCTCAACCCCAAGGTAGCCCTGTTCTTCCTCGCCTTTGTTCCCCAGTTTATCGCTCCCGATGCACCGCAGAAGGCGCTGGCCTTCATCGTGCTGGGTTGCATCTTCAATTTCAACGGCATGATCTGGTGCCATCTGCTGGCCTTCTCGACCGCCTATGCGAGCCGTAGGGTGGCCTTGCCTGGCTGGTTGGGCCGCTGGCTCAATCGCCTGATGGGAGGCTTGTTCGTGGGGCTTGGCATCAAGCTGGCCGTGGAGTGAGAGGGTAAACGCCGGGCATAGAAAAAGGCGTATCCCATTGCTGGGATACGCCTTCGTCTGCACTGCAGCAGGCTGACTGAAATCAGTTCATGCCGTATTATCGCACTACCTGTCTAATGCTGTTTTATGTTGTCTGTGAATTGTTCATATCTGATTGATTTATATCATTTAACTTTCCATTCTTGTCTAAAGCCATCTTAGGGGATATAAGACAGGTGTGGGTTCAGGTGTGGGTTCAGGTGTGGGTTCAAAATGGCAATCTCAGATTCAAAACTCAAGGCAATGCTACGTGGTCACGATGATGATACGCCCAGAAAGGTTGCAGACAGGGATGGGCTATCTGTTCTGTGGAGGAATAGCGGAAAAGTCAGCTTCGTGTACCGCTATCGAATTTTAGGCAAGGCAAAAAACCTAACTCTGGGCTCCTATACCGGCCAGGAGGGGGGGCTGTCGCTTTCCGAAGCAAGGAAAAAGGCGGCGCAATGTCGAGCTTGGTTGGAAGAGGGCAATGATCCCGCTTTGATGACGCGGATCGGGAAAGACGAAAGGCTGAAGCCTGTCACGGTTAAAGATGCACTCGAGTATTGGCTCTGCCATCACGCTGATAAGAAAAGGTCCAACAGTGAGAAGCATCGCCAGCAATTTGCTAAGTGGGTCTATCCCCGTATCGGAGATCTTCCTTTGTCAGATTGTGATACTCGTCACTGGTTAAGCGTCTTTGACGAGTACTCGAAGGTAGCACCTGTGGCTAGTGGGTATTGTTTCCAAAACTGTAAGCATGCTCTGAAGTTTTGCCGTGTCAGACAGTTTGCAGTGAGTAATGCGTTGGATGACTTGACTGTTGCTGATGTTGGGCAAAAAGCGAGTAAGCGAGATAGGGTTCTGACGCTAGAAGAACTGCGAACACTATGGGAGTGGGCTGAGAAGCTCGGTCCATATTGCTACTACGGAAATTTGGCCAAGATTCTGTTGTCGTTCGGTGCCAGAACTCAAGAAGCTCGGCTATCAGCACCCGAAGAATGGAATCTAGTCGAAGGTACATGGACAGTACCTGCGTCCAACTCAAAAACAGGTAATAAAATCGTGAGACCAATACCTGATTTTATTCGGCCGACGATAGATCTCTTGCTGAAAGCAGCCGCCGCACAGTCATCCTCATACTTGCTAGGGGAGCTCAAGCGACCAGAAGCGGTAAGTCAGTGGGGAAGGGGGATTTGGAAACGGATTGGGCATAGCGCCCCTTGGACATGGCACGATCTGCGAAGGAGCTTAGCGACCCGTCTTAACGAGGCTGGGATTGCCCCCCATGTCGTGGAGCAAATATTAGGTCATGCTCTGCCAGGTGTGATGGCTCACTATGTTCACACGGTTCGGTTACCGGAACAAAAAATGGCTTTGGAGCTGTGGGGAGGGATTTTAAAGCCATCACTAAAACAGGAAGATAATATCGTGCATCTAAAAGTGAGGTAGGGGAGCAACTGCACTTTTCATCAGTTAGATTCGTTTTGCAAGCTATGCGTCAGGAGGTTACACCAAGTGTAACCTCCATTTATTTTTTACCCATTCCGCACCGCTGAGGCCATTTTGCTAAACCAGTGCTCCGACAGCTTCTGAGCCTGCTTGACCTCGGGTTTGGTCATCATGGCCTCCAGTTCATCGCGGGCTTGCACGGCTTCTGGCATCCCCTCTGTTGCCGCCAGTGACAACCAGGCATAGGCATGTATCCAGTTACGTGGAGCACCCAAGCCTTCTTCCTCTCGCAGTGTTCCCATTCGGTATTGCGCCATGCGGTCACCTTGTTGCGCCGCCAGGCGATACTGCTTGAGAGCCAGCGCGTAATCCTCTTTGCCACCCAGCCCCAAACGAAGCATTTCACCGAAGGTGTACTGCGCGGCAATGTGTCCTTGTTGGGCGGCCTTGGCATAGCTGGCTCTGGCCTGCTCCAGTTCACCTTGCTCCTGCTGTAACTCCGCCAGTGCGAACAACGCGTGGGTTACGCCACCGTCAGCTGCCTTCTCTAACCAGTAGACCTGCTGCTTCTGGTCTACCTGCTGCAAGCTCAGTTGGTACTCTGCTTCGTGGGAACCATGACCAGCAGCAAGCTCCAGCCAGTAACGTCCCAAGGCAGGATCTGTGGGAACCTGTTTCCCTGCCAGATAAGCCTTACCTAGCCAGAGTTCAGCTTCGGCAGAGCCCGCATTGGCTGCTCGTTGATAGGCCGCGAAAGCAATGGCGGGGGGGGGCCTGTTTGGCTTGCAGTAACGAAGCTTCCGGTTGCTGCTGGGCAGCAGCCTTGTCATTCCAGCCTTGGGCGAGATCTGGGCGTTTAGCAACCCCTTTACCTTGCGCATATCGCTCACCCAGCAGGTACTGGGCATCACGGTTACCCAGTTCTGCCGCCTTCTCGAGCCACTTGATGGCATCAGTATCTGCGCCCGGTTGTTTACCGTACCACTTGGCCAGGATCAACTGAGCTTCGGCATGATCCCGCTTGGCAGCTTGCTCGAACCAGTCGAGACATTCACTCACCAACTTGCCTTCATGCTGATCTTGGCACATAAGGCCCAGCCGATAGCTGGCATTGATGTTGCCAAGGCGAGCCGAGCGCTGCCACCACTGTGTAGCGAGCGCCGGATTTTTGGGCTCACCGAGCCCAGCCTGATACCAGTCACCTACTTGTCACGCGGCGCTGGCACGGATCTGCTGATCGGCGGCCAAAGGGCCCGACTGCTCTGCCGCTTGCTGCATCCAGTGCATGGCGTTGGGGTAATCAGGTTGCTTGGCTAGGCGCTTGGCCAGCTCATATTTAGCTCGGCCATCCCCCTGCTTTGCTGCTTGGGATAGCTCGGCGTCAGTGAGTGACGTAGTGGAAGTACAGGCTGCAAGTATGCTGGTCGCCAGCACTAGCCATAAGGCACGGTATCGCACACTGCTGGATGAACACTTCCGTATCAAGGGGAGAACGACCTGGTATGAGTCGGTAGAACAGATGCAGACAGACCTGGATAGCTACCTGGAACACTACAACACCCAGCGGCCACATCAGGGCAGGATGATGGAGGGTCAGACCCCCTACAGCATGTTCAAGAAGGGTCTGAAATTGATACCGAAGGAAGTGCGCACTAAAGTAGCGTAAACAAGACACCGGTTTGAGGCCGGTGTCAGGTGATAACTAAATAACCGTTCCGAAATGTAGATCACTTATCCGGGAAAGAAGGGAACTCGGCGTCGTTTGTGCGATCTGATTAATCGCCAAACCAATCAAACGACAAACGAGCCGAGCCCGAAATGATACTAACACTCCCCGACCATGATGAGCGACGCCGGATCATCAACAAGATGCACCGGACCAAAGATAAAGATCTCTGCCGGAGGCTCAACGCCATCTTGCTCCTTGCTGACGGGCACAGTGTCTCGGCTGTTTCTCGGCTCACAGCCGCCGCCCGGTCATCGATCAATCGCTGGGTGAACTGGTACCCCATCAGCGGCATCATTCAGCTCGATGATGTCTACTGGGGTGGCGAGCGCCGTGGTGGCAAACGGGGTCGGGGCGCGGCAGGCAAGACGCCGTTTGTGGCAGCAGTGGCCCTGAACAAGGAAGGACATCCAATCAAGATGCGGATGACGGTGGTCGATGGTTTCAAAACCAAGTCCGTTGCTGATTGGGCAAAACGGCATATTGCCAGTGGTAGCGCGGTGATATCCGATGGATTGGCCTGTTTCAAAGCGGTCAAGGAGGCCAATTGTGAGCACCTGGGTGTTGTCACCGGGGGCAACCTGGACTGGCTGGATCATCCGGCATTCAACTGGGTAAACACGATGATAGGAAATGTGAAAAACTCGCTGCGGGGCAGTTGCCATACGCTCGGAGCGAAACATTTACCAAGGCATCTTGCGGAATACTGCTTCCGGTTTAATCATCGTTTTGACCTCAAGAGCATGTTGGTTGAATTGGGGCATGCAGTCGTGGCAAGCCCTCCGATGCCATATCGGCTCTTGACGCTGGCTGAGGGTCATGGGTAATCAGGTAAAAATAAGGTCGAAGCCGCCTATCATCGCACTGACTTGCTGGTTCAGCGTCGGCCCATGATGGATGCTTGGGCGGAGTTTGTTACGGGGTCTTCAGTGGATAAATAAGAGGGTGGCCTATTAGGCCACCTATATTTAGTGTGAATATTGTCGCTGATATTCTTGATCGATCATATCTTCTACAACCTGATAGATCCGGCGGTTTGAATCCTTTGCAATCCTCTTTAGCATTTCTTTCCGTTCTTCGGAAAGTGGAATGCTCATAGACTTACGATTTTCTGAGTTGATGCGATTTTTTTGCACAGTTCCACTCTTTCTTATCGAGGCCATTAATATGGTGCGATGATCTATCGATAACAGATCGTAAAGCGTAATCATAGCTTGTTTTGCTTTGTCATTTTTATTTACCCCTGATAAATCAAGCCAAGCAGGAGCTGTGAATGCAAGGTAAGTTTTGAATGTATAATTCCAAGCCCACTCTGCCATCCCCTCATTTTTTATTAACCAATCCTCCATCTTGGATTTATTTTTAATTTCACCCCAAACGTTTACAAAATACTGAAGTTGCCGCTCTTTATCTTGTCGAGAGACCATCCATAGATCAAAGAAATAAATTATACACTCCCTCTTTTCTCGGCTATTAGTTAAGTGAACTGGCAATTTAAGATCAAAGTAGACGCTCTCATTCAGACCAAGCGAAGGCAATACATCAACCATCAGTTTGTTTTTATCATCAATAATAAGTGATTGATTGCATCGAAGGATGCCATCTCTCCTGCCTTTAGTGGCGACTCGCAGATAGGACCAAACAAAATTGCATAACCGTTCATTATCAGGATCAATCCAATCAAAGTTTTTCGTGCCCAGACAATGTTCATTGAACATATCCAGCATCAGTTTTTTTACTGTATTTTCTTCTTCAAACTCCTCCTGATAAGGAGATATACCAATATTATCTAATTCTTTTGCCAATAGCCTTCTTTCTTCTCTTTCATTTATATCAGCAACAACATCACTTATAAACAATTCCAGCCTATTTGCCTGTTCTTCAATATTTGGCACTGAAATTTCTCTGCGGCGCCGATTATCGTCATAAAAAAACAAATGATAGAGAAAGGTGATTTCTCTTTCTTCCTTTTTGGGATGCCATGTCACTTTTGCCATTTGAACCTCGCCGTAAATCAAGCCTGCATTTTAGCTCTGTAAGAGTCTCAACCTGAGAGAACCACATCATGAGGAAGGGGAACTCAGTCCTCTGAAATAAAGATTACTATGTAGATTTTACGCTAAAGAGAGGCGATTTTTCGTTGATTTAGGATAGAAAAGTAGATTGTTTTATGTTGATTTCAGGCTGATTTTATGCTCATGAAAAAACTTGGGTGTCACAACAACCTTGCCTCAGAGAGGTCCGGCTCCCTTTTTTGCGCGCCGAGCTCGTTCGACCAAAAGACGAGCCACCCTCCTTGCTCCTGTTATCGGAAAGCCAACCAAGTATCTGAGTTCGTATAGGCTTACAGATACATTGACGTTTTGATGCTGCTATATAGGCTTATTACTGCCTCTGTAAGCCTATTTTACAAGATGCCTCTGTTGAAATCTGTTTTTTTTAACTGGCCCGCCCTTCTGATGAAACAACCCACCACATCATCAGGAGCACACCATGAACAACACCATCAAAGTCCTGCGCACCAAAGACCTCATCGCCAAGATTGGCATGGCACGTTCTACCATATACGACTGGCTTGATCCAAAGTCACCTCGCCATGACAACACCTTTCCCAAACCGTTCAAGATTGGCAAATCTTCCATCGGCTGGTTTGAGCATGATGTGGACAGTTGGCTCATCCTTCGGAGTCAGTCCTAAGCCAATATATTTTTCACAGCAATTAGGCTCCTTAACTTCCTGTCATCATACGAACCACTTTACTGCTAATGAGACAGTAAAATAGGCTATCTCTTCTTATATTTACTTTTCACTGTCAGCCACCCTTCATGGTAAGTATAGAGTTTAGGTTTATATATTATTTAATACCATTTATTACCATGCACACTAAGTACGCTACGCATCACCACTCAACGCCATGGATACCCCAGCATCCTATTGCTACACCCGCATACCACTACACCCGTATATATAACCACATTCCACTATGAGCAACCATACCCGCTTATACGCGTGTGTCTATCACACCGCGTAGGGGTAACGCTGCCTAAGCGAGACCATCATGTTTAATACCGTTAGACTCTTGGATATCCTGACCCTATCACGCAAACTCCAGCATACGACTTTCCCAGTCGTCATCGTGGCATATACTCCTATCCGCGAGCTGCATATAGATTTAGATTATTCGAATGGACCATTATCGACTTGCCTCTTTAACGTATTGGATACCGTGTGTGATTATTTCTACTGTCACACCGAGATATCATCAGCCCACCCTACCATCGAGCTATTCCTGACTTATATGCGAGCAGTACCAAGGCTACACCTCGCCAAGATGGTTTCTCTCAATAGTCAGACTGCTCATAGACTGGCAGATGCTATCAATAACGCCTTGGAAGCCTTCCTAAGCGAGTTAAAGAGTCAGTCGCACCGTAAGCGTCTCAATAACCTTCGACGCGTTGAGAAACGCAATCAGCGCAGCATAGCGACCTATATCAACAGCCTATTCGCTCAACATGCAAAGCTATTATTCATTCGTTTGGATATTGGGTATCGCGAGGCCCACTATCATCGATTAACCGTGGATAACACCTCCGATAACCTGCGTCATTACCTGAGCGTAATACAACGACGATTCAAACACCTTGTGGGATATATCTGGAAGATAGAATATGGTGCCGACCGGCGTTTCCATTTTCACCTCACCTTTATCTTCAACGGGGCTGAGCATCAGCAGGATATCTCATTGGGGCGATTGCTGGGGGAGCAGTGGGAGACCATCACCGATGGGCAGGGGAACTATTACAACTGCAATAGCAGGCGAGTCCAGTACCAAGAATGGGGGACCGATGGGATTGGTATGGTGCATTACGCAGATACCGGCAAACAGGATCTACTACTGAGTGCTCTTGGTTATCTGACCAAACCCGATGAGCAGATATTGGCTACCCTCCCAGCAGGTCGCCGAACCTTTGGTCGCATGGAGATCTCGGTAGCCCGTCCTCGCGGGGGGAGGCCACGGAGCGTGAGCTATGGAACTGGGGCTATTCAGTTGGCCAACTGATACAGCCCTCAAGGAATCTTGGATTCAGATTGCACTGAGAATGGTGGGAATGTGATGTTTCGCACCCTATAACTGCATGATATTCAATAATCTGGAAGTGATCGCCGACGGAGATAGTTGGGCGACTTTAAAAATGGTTAATAACAATGGAGGTTACATGTTCCTAAACGCTGAACGGAAAAAAGCACTGCAAGACCTTGAAACTGCTGAAACGCGCTGCAAAGCCTACGTTGTGCTGGCCCAGCGAGAGATCACTGCTCTCTATGAGTGGCGCGCCAAATGCAGTAAAGAGTTGATCACTCGAGTTGAGAGTTATATCAACAGAATGAAGAATACCCCCATCGAATTCGATAAATCATTTGCAGAATTCAAAGCTGAAATCGTTGAGTTTGATGACGTCGTCGAAAAGCTTGAGATGGAATATAACAAATCACATGTTGGTAAGGGTACTGCCGCTGTTGGGATTGCTGCAGGTGCTGGCTTCGCAGCTTTTGCACCCACAGCTGCTTTGGCCGTAGCAACTACATTTGGTACAGCATCTACAGGGACTGCTATCGCAACGCTAAGTGGTGCAGCGGCAACTAACGCGGCCCTGGCTTGGTTGGGAGGTGGCGCCCTTGCTGCAGGTGGTGGTGGCATGTCTGCTGGCGGAGCATTGCTGGCACTTGCTGGGCCACTGGGGTGGGGAATAGGTGCGGCTGGCATAGCTGGCGGCGCGTTACTAGCTCGTAACAAAAACAGCAAGATTATTGAAGATACTCGAAGCGAAGAGCGCAAACTACTTGCTCAATGTAGTGAGCTCAATGTTGTCCAGACCACCGTTAAAAAAATGGTTTCGCTTACCTCCGAGCATTATCACGGTACGGAAAGCATTATCGACGTGCTAAGCAAGACTGCGCCTCACGACTACAAAGACTTTGCCCCTGGCCAAAAGCAACAACTTGCCTCACTGATCAATCACATCAACTCGCTGTCTCAGCTAATCAACAAAAAGGTTAAGTAATGGTAGTGAAGCATGCTGAACCAGTGAAGGATCAAGTCACAGGAATTGTTGTTGATCAGCTTAATCAAATGAATCAACAAGCCATGAATATCCAACTTGACGCACAGCACATTGCCTTTGAGGTGGCCACTGAGCAGATGCAGAAGGTGCGGGATTTCATTGCCAATCCCAGTGGCATTCTTGGCTCGATGTCCACTAAGCATGGTGAAATTGCCGAGCAGGTCGAGGTAGGTGTGCGCAATGCTCGCCAAGCTATTGAGGAACGACTGCAAGACGAGTCATTGCTTAAAGCTACGTTCGAGGGGGTGGGTCGCACCGCCCCTGTGGACTACATGATCGATAACGTTGCTGTGCAGTCGAAATTCATAAACGGTGCCAAAGACAATCTCGATCATGTCCTCAGACACCTCGACAAGTACCCAGAATTTGGCCGCAAGGATGAGATTTATCACATACCAAAAGACCACTGGAAAACCATTCGTGATGTTCTGGATGGTAAGCCAGTTGATAACTTAAATGAAAAATCTATCAGGGCAATCCAAGAAAAAGTCGCGGCCATGGAGCAGGCCACTGGACGCTCGTTTGATGACCTAGTCCGCCCTGGAATATCCGATTATCGTGACGTGCAACTAGGGCGGATTGATGACACGCTGGATAAGTATGATCAGGAACTTGCGGATCAAAATCAGGAAAAGAAAACCGAGATTGTTGATGACCACCGGCCATCACTCCAGGGAGCTGCGAATGCTGCAATGATGGGAGCCGCAGTAGCTGGCGCAGTGACTTTGGGTACAGGGATCTACAAGAAATACCGTGAAGGAAGGAACATATTCAAAGGTGAGCTCACAAAGAACGATTGGCAAGAGCTTGGTATGGATACGGCCAATGGTGCTCTAATCGGAGGAGTGTCTGCGGGAGCAATCTACACGCTGACAAACTTTGCCGGTATGGGAGCTCCTTTTGCCAGCGCTCTGGTCACAGCGGCCAAAGGTGTTGGAAGTCTCACCCTGTCACTACAAAGGGGGGAAATTGATATAGAGCAGTTCACCGATCTGGGCATGATTGTGTGTGCAGAAGCAGCTGTTGTTGGCGCCATGACTGTAGCTGGCCAAACAGTCATCCCGATCCCAGTGCTCGGCGCTCTCATCGGTTCAATCTCAGGAAAGATGCTGGTCACTGTTGCCAAAGGTATGAGCGACAAAATGATCGCTGAAATGAATCACAAAAAAGAAGCCTTTATTAAACGGCTAAGCGAGATTGAACAACAGGCTTTGGCACGCATTATGGCTGAGTTTGACGCGCTGGGTGATTTGACAAAGGCCGCATTCAATATACAGACCAACCAACAACTCCTGCTGGCTAGCGTCGAACTGGCCAGAGCTTATGGAGTCAATGAAGCACTCATCATTGCAAGTGAGGACGAGCTCGATAGCTTCATGAATGCCTAACTAATGGGCCACCAAGAAGAGTGGCCCTATTTATTACCGTGAGGTAAGTGCCAGTTGGCTGGCAATCCAATCGTGAATCTGGCCTGGGGTAGTGATTGCGGTTTCTAGCGCAAAGCGTTTACTGCAACACTCTACCTCTGGGTATTCCTGCGCTTGGCCGGTCCAAACTTCATGATCAGCCCAGGGGTAGTCGTGCTCGATAGAGCCCCAGTTATACATGGCATGCTTGGTAAAGCGATATAGATGTACCTCGAGTGAAGAACTGCCGGTGTGAGGGTCGTAATCTATCACCTCTGGTGCCGCTTCGATGAATGCATCATCAATGTTCAAGCGAAAGTAGAGTGCAATATCCCCTTTCTGAGAATTTTCAGATCCACGACTAAGTTGGTAGGGTAATCCCCCCATTTTTAGGGGCATTCAAAAGTAGAGGTCATGCGGCCTGTGCCAGACGCTGTTTCGGCGTGTAGCCACCCAGCGCCATATTGGGCCGCTCATGGTTATAAACCCACAGCCAGTTCGTGGCAAACTCCTGTAGTTCATTCAGTGACTCAAACAGGTAATGGCCCAGCCAGTCGTAGCGCACCGTGCGGTTAAACCGTTCGATGTAGGCATTCTGCTGCGGATTTCCTGGCTGGATATAGCCCAGGGTTATCCCCTCCTGTTTCGCCCATCGCTTGAGCTCTTCGCTGATGTATTCCGGGCCATTGTCACATCGGATAATGGCGGGCTTACCTCGCCACGTGATCACCTGCTCCAGCGCCCGTTTGACTCGTGAGGCGGGTAAGGAGAAATCCACCTCGATGCACAGCGCTTCACGATTGAAGTCATCGATCACATTAAACAGCCGCACCGAGCGGCCATCGCTGAGCTGGTCATGCATAAAGTCCATCGACCAGCACTGATTAGGCTGGTCGGGAACCGCCAACGGCTCTGGCTTAGCCCGAACCAACCGTTTCCTGGGTTTTATCCGCAGATTGAGCTCCAGCGCCCGATAGATCCGGTATACCCGTTTGTGATTCCAGCCAAAGCCTTGGACGTTGCGCAGGTACAAAAAGCATAACCCGAAGCCCCAGTTGCGCTGGCTGGCCGTGATACGTAGCAGCCAATCGGCAATTTCCTGGTTTTCATCGACCAGCACGGGCTGATAGCGATAGCAGCTTTCACTGACCTTGAAGATCCGGCAAGCCAGACGGATGGATATGGCGTAGTGAGTCACGGCTTTGGTCGCCATCTCCCGGCGGGCAGATGGCGTTACCACTTTTTTGCCATGGCCTCGGTGATGATCTCTGCCTTGAGGCGCTCCTCGGCGTACATCTTCTTGAGGCGGCGGTTTTCGTCCTCCAGCTCCTTGAGTCGAGCCATGAGGGAGGCATCCATCCCCCCGAATTTGGAACGCCACTTGTAGAAGGTGGTCGTGCTTATGCCATGCTCGCGGCAGAGCTCCGGGACGGGAGCTCCAGCCTCAGCTTGTTTGAGGATGGCGATGATCTGGGTATCGCTAAAGCGTGATGTTTTCATGTAGAACCTCCTGCGTTCAAGGTACGGGAAAATTCTACTTATGAGCACCCTGGTTTTTCGGGGGGATTACCGTAGCAGTAATAAGATTGGAAAAGCGGCAAGAAACTCCAAGGCGCGCGAGAAGAAGGCCTGGATGTTGCCTTACCGACACCGTCGCCCTCCAGGCTACCCCAGAAACGAAAATCGGCGTCAGCGGCTTCACCAGCCAACTTATCCAGTTGTGGCAGGATCCGTGCGTAAAAGCCTTCTATCAGACGGTGAGCGTGTCTGACTTGGGTGACCAAGGACTGTGCTTGGGATATGTCCATCAGTTATCTCCGAACTAACGCCAATGTTGAAGTTGTTCGAGACCAGCAGCGAGGTCGATAGACCTAGTCATGTCCACCATAGGCTGCCAGCTCGGGATCATCGGAGCCATGCCATACAGCTCGAATGCATTCTGCCAGTCGCGTAGGATCGCTTTATCTTGGCGTGTCGAAAAATGCGCATTCTGTCGAAGCCAGTGACGGAGAGGTTCCCATTCACAGGCTGCCATGGGCTCAAACCTTACAGGCAAGGCTGACTGTTCAAGTGCCTCTGGCCCCACATTGCCCAAAGCGATAAAGTAAATCTTCTCGTACTCGGCATACGCCTCATTACGCTTCACTGCCTCAATTTGATTCAGCCACTGCATGCGAGACTGCGTACCACCAAACGGGGGTTTTACCTCAATGACGAACAGTTCTTGTTCAAAGTGCAGAACAACATCGGGCTCAACTTTATTTCCACTGGAATTCTCCAAATACGGTCATAACTCCAGTTCTTCAAAACCAGATAGCTCAACTGGTCGCCCAACCATAAACCCCAATAAAGCAGAGAGAGCACCATCGGAGAGATAGGGAACACGGCCAAAAAATGTGGCGGTGAGCAGATCCTCACTACGCTGAAACGCCTCACGCCAACTTACTGACTCCCCTTCCAACCCAATGCGACCCGCTTTGCTGCTTAAGATTGCCTGTAGCATCCGTCCTCCAGGATTCAAAAGAACATAAGCATCTATCGTACTACCAGTCGAAGTTAATAATTGCCAAATGGGGCACAATTTGGCCCTGAATGAAAAGAATCTCAGATATATATCATCTCCATGAACCTCGACCGGGGCTGCCTTTGCAGCCCCTTTTTCATTGGAGATTTTTATATGGCTCATCTCATCGACACCATGGCCTACACCGGCCAGACGCCTTGGCATGGCCTCGGCAATCTGTTACCCGCACAGCAATCGCTCGATATCTGGCTACAAGCTGCCGGGATGGATTGGACCATCGAGCAGAGCGACGTGATGTTTAACGTGGCTTCCGATGCCCTGCATATCCGCCCCTACAGCGATAGCAAGGTGCTCTACCGCTCCGATACCCTGACACCGCTCTCGGTAGTCTCCCAGCGCTATAACGTGGTGCAGCCCCACGAGGTGTTGCACTTTTATCAGGATCTAGTGGAAGCTGGCGGCTTTGAATTGGAAACCGCAGGCTCACTCAAAGGCGGTCGCAAGCTGTGGGCGCTGGCCCGTACCGGCCAGGACATGAAACTCAAGGGCGGGGATGTGGTGAAGTCTTACCTGCTGCTCGCCACCAGTTGCGATGGCACCCTCTGCACCACGGCGCAGTTCACTTCCCTGCGAGTGGTCTGCAACAACACCTTACAGATGGCGCTGCGTGACAGCAGCGGGGCCATCAAGGTCCCCCATTCGACCCAGTTCGATGCGACAGCAGTAAAAGAGTCGCTGGGACTCGGACTCTCTCATTGGGATGAGTTCAAAGCCCAGACCAAGGCATTAGCGCAACGCCCGGTCGCTCCTGAAGAGGCCCTGCGCTTCTTTAGTGACCTGCTGACCCAACCGTTGGATGACCAGAACATCATCCTCACCCGCCCAGTACAACGCCTGCACGAGCTCTATCAGGGCGCCGGGATGGGGTCTGATTTATCGAGCTCCTGCAATACTGCCTGGGGGCTGGTCAATGCGGTGACCGAGTACGTGGATCACCATCGCCGTGCTCGCAGTCAGGATCACCGGCTCGACTCCGCCTGGTTCGGACAAGGGGCGCAACTGAAAATCCAGGCGTTAAACCGGGCCCTCAACCTGTTGCAGTGATGGCCGTATCCATCTAAGATATAAACTAAAGATTATATTGGTGCGCTATGTGGACAGTAAAAACGACCGAGCTGTTTAATGCTTGGTTTGATGTGCAAGATGAAGCGACGCAGGAGAAAGTCTTGGCTGGGCTACTCGCCTTGGCACAAGGTGGCCCATCGGTAGGGCGTCCCCTGGTCGATACCATCAAGGGCTCGCGTTTTACAAACTTAAAAGAGCTGAGGGTGCAGCATCAGGGAGAGCCGCTACGTGCATTCTTTGCCTTTGACCCGCTGCGACAAGCCATCGTGCTTTGTGCTGGCAAAAAGGGCGGGAACGAGAAGCGGTTTTACAAAGAGATGCTGCCGTTGGCTGAGGCACAGTACGCCAGGCATCTGGCTGAGTTGGAGGAAAAGTAATGGGAAGAACACTTGACGATTTGCTGGCCTCCCGTTCAGAAGAGAGTCGGCAACGCATCCAGGAAATGGCAACCGAGCTGTTGCTGGAGGTGCGTATACAGGCGCTGCGCGAAGAGCTGGAGGTGTCGCAGGTTGAGTTGGCTAAGGCACTCGGTGTCAGTCAGCCTGCCGTCGTGGCGATGGAGCAGCGTGGCAGTGATATCAAGCTCTCCACCATGAAACGCTATGTTGAAGCGATGGGCGGCAAGCTGCGTGTAGATGTGGAATTGCCTACCGGCCGACACATCGGGTTCAACGTCTGACGCCGTTGCGACGACCCGTTAACAGACATCTAGCGATTTAGCTCGCCCATCAACACCCCATCCTGAGGCTGCAAATGCAGCCTATTTTCATTCCACCAGAAAGCAAAAATCCCCTCACCCGGACTGGCGTAAGCCAATCCGGGCGGGAGCATTTATGCCGTCAAGCAGGAGTCACGATGAAAGCAAAAGCCAAATACGGTCAGGCCATTCGTTTAGCCTCGACCTCCGACCTCCCTCGCGAACAGTGGCTGGCGATCCGCAAGCTGGGGATCGGCTCGTCCGATGCCGCCGTGGCGGTCGGCCTCTCACCCTATAAATGCCCGCTGTCGCTATGGCTGGAGAAAACCGGTCGCAAGGAGCCGGAAGATATCTCCCACAAGGAAGCGGTGCTGTGGGGTATCGAGCTCGAACCGGTCTTGGCGCAGGTCTACGCCAAGCGAACCGGTTACCGGGTACGCCGGGTCAATGCCGTACTACAGCACCCCGAACACACCTTTATGCTCGCCAATCTCGACCGGGAGGTGGTGGGTCACCCCGACGGCCCCGGCATCCTCGAAATCAAGACCGCCAGCTATCACAGTGCCCCGCAGTGGGAGGAAGGTGTGCCGGTCGCCTACCAGTGTCAGGTACTTCATCAGCTCGCCGTCACCGGTCATGCCTGGGCGGAAGTGGCGGTACTGATCGGGGGTCAAGATTTTCGGATTTACCGCATCGAGCGCGACGAGGAGAAGATCCGGGATCTCACCGAGCGTGAGGCGCAGTTCTGGCAGCAAGTCACTAGCAACCAGCAGCCCGAGCCCGATGGCTCGGAGGATGCAGGATCGGCGCTAGCCTGGCTATTTCCCCGTGATGATGGCGAGACGGTGGACTTGTCAGATTCGCCCGAGTTCAACCAGCTGTTCGGGGAGTTGCTGCATCTGCGCGAGCACAAGGAGGAAGTGGAGCTACGTGAATCGCAGATCAAGCAGCGGCTACAGGCCACGCTGGGAGCGGCTACGGCAGGACTCTTTGCCGATGGCAAGATCACTTGGAAACGCAGCAAGGATCGGCTGGCCCCGGACTTGGAACGGCTCGGTCAGGATCATCCCGATTTGCTCAGCCACTATGTCAAACCAGTGCCCGGCTCACGCCGTTTCACCATTCAAGCAGTTCACGCTGTCAGGAGACACACACCATGATCAAAGGACTGGCGATTACCCCGCCCGTGATTGGGCGGATCTGTATTGGCAAGCTGGTACAGAAAGAGGGGAAATGGGTACCGGAGAAGGACGACAGTTTCACCCTCACCACCCAGGTACAGCAGAAAGGGGGATGGTTGCTCCATCCCTTGCATCAACAGTTCGCTCAAGGGCATGAGCAGGCCAAGATCCGCGCCATTCCGGTACGGGTGCTGTTCAATGACAGCGATCTGAACCTGCGGGCAGAGTACAGCGCCTTTGACCGCCAAACCGGACGGCCGCTTTGTGTCGGCAATGGAGAGGTGGCAAAACGGGTGGGGGCGCAAGGGATGGAGGAAGTCAGTTGCCCCGGTCCGGAGCGCTGTCCCTACGGCCAGCAACAGGGCTGCAAGTTGTACGGACGACTGAACCTATTTGTGGAGGGGCAGGGGGATGAGCTCGGCAGCTTTATCTTTCGTACCACAGGCTATAACTCGGTACGGACCCTGGCGGCACGCCTCAAGTACTTCGAGGCGGTGAGTGGCGGCCTGACCCGTTATCTGCCGCTGACCTTACGGCTACGGGCCAAGAGCACCACCCAGTCCTACCGCACCCCGGTCTACTACGTGGATTTGACTCTGCGGGACGAGCTGACTCTGACGGAGGCAGTCGGCCAAGCACGGCAGGAATCGATGCAGGACGATGAGGCCGGGCTGACGATTAGCGAGATGGAAACGGTGGCCCGAGCCTTGCTGCGTAATGGTCAGTTCGAGGATGTGGATGAAGAGGTGCCAATGCTACTGGAAGAGTTTTACCCCCAGGTGGAGGAAGGGGAACATTCGACTGCCGAACCGGCACCGCAAACAGTGGCCCAACCACGGGGAACGCGAGCACGGGCATCCCCGTTAACCAATAAATTGGGTAAAGGTGCTACACCGATACCCGGTGCGCCCTAACTCAGGATTTGGCCAGGCGCTCGACCAACCGTTCAAACGTCTCCAGCAGCAACGCCCGGTCGTCGCTGTCCAGCCGGGCGAGTTTCTGCCCCAAGACGATACCCTGCTCAGTTGGGCGCGGGCTGGTTTCGCGCAAGAAATCGGCCAGCTCGCACCCAAACAGCTGAGCCAGTTCAGCCAGCCGGGCAATGGTCGGCACCACGATACCGCGCTCCATCCGAGAGACGGCTTCCATCCCGATCTTTAGGTGCTCTGCCACCTGTTCCTGGGTCAGTCCTGCCTGCTGGCGCTGCCGTCCAATCGCCTTACCCACGCTTTTAGCCAGCAACTCAACTTTGATGTTCGTCATAAGTCCTCCAATCAACCCATATGGTTGAATGGAGACCCATTGACATGAAGGACCTGTAGGGTTGAATATCAACCTATTAGATCTTTTTCATTGAAATACATGGACCTGAATTGAATGGAGCTCTCCCTACGATCTAACACCTGACTCTCCCACGATGGCTTTGGTCATCTGCCAGCACGCCTGCTGACAACACGTTTATCACGCTCAACCAACCGACCATCTCGTCGGATAGGTTCCTATTGCCAAAAATCATAAAATGGAGAACAAACATGTTAATCCCACTGCTATGGATCGGACTTGCTCTACTGCTAGGTATTGTTGCCTCTGGCAACGGGCGCTCATTCTGGGGTTGGTTCATGCTCGGACTGCTTATCGACCCAATTTTGGCTGGATTATTTTACTGGTTGATTTGCAAAGACTGACATAGCGTTCACCTGATGCACATGCTTATGCGTCAAGGATTAATAATTAAGGTTGACAATATGGGTCTTTTTAAAACACTCACAACAATAAATGGCAATAGCTTAGGTGGTCTTATTATCAAGCTCATTTATAAAGTACCTAAGATGAGCGACGAGGCGATTATTGATATTGTTGCAGGTAGAAAATGGGCTCCTGAATTCATCAAGATTTTAGCTGCCAAAGAAGGCGCGAAGCGTTCTCTGAAGATATAACATCACAGGGTATCGTCATGATGCCCTTTCTTTTTATGGCCCCGACCAATGGGATTCAAAAATATGCAAATAATACGAATGCTACGAGTGGCAACGATGGTAGCTCTGCTAAGTTGCTCGGGCACAACCTTTGCTGCCGATAATGCACTACAGATTGAATCGAAAATCCCCACCACCCTCAGCGGAACACTCGGCTATGCCAGTCTGCAATATTGGATAGAAGTGCCAGGCAAAGGGAATGTGGAATTACTCACCGATGCCGACGATGAGGGAGGGCTTATCGAGCTCGTAGGGAAACCGGTATCGCTCAACGGCGCCATGGTGACCTACTCAAACGGGAGTGTCTATTTCGAACCCAAATTCTCGGCCCCAACCTCACCTGGACTATCCATCAGCCAGCAAGACGACGGCACCATCGAGGTAGCCAATGGCGAGCAGGTACTGTTGAGCACTGACATGTACCATTCCATTACCATCAAACATGAGCAACCACTGGCTCAGGGAAAAGCCGTGTTACTCGAACTCAACACCGGGGGAGTCGCCTGCCCAGTACTCTATCAGCTGGCCGTCATCCGTTCGGATGCACTTCCCCTGCTCACTCCCACCTTCGGCACCTGTAGCGACCTTGGCAAGCTGAAGCATGACACCAACGGCTTCACGTTGGCCCTGCCAGGCAACCCTGCCGAAACCTGGGCCTGGGATTCCCGTACCCTGACGTTGCACAAATAGCGTCGTCACTTTTCCACACTGATAACAGGGCACCCACAAGGTGCCCTGTTTCGTTTTTATGCCTGACCACAAGGAGTTAACTTCATGTCTCGATTCACCCCAGGCGATCATCTGGTGACCGCTCGCCTCGGTTATACCCACCACGGCCTCTATGTCGGGGGCGACCTCGTTATCCACTACCAGGGGCCTAATCTCGGCCTACCCGGTGAAATCGTGATGACCTCTCTGGATGCGTTTTCCGATGGTAAGCCGGTCTGGTGCAAATTTTGCCCTGTCAGGCGGTATGACCGAACAGCGAGCCTCAAACGTGCCCGTACACGGCTGGGCGAGCATCGATACGATGTGTTGTTCAGTAACTGTGAACACTTCGTGATGTGGTGCATCCACGGTATCCACCACTCGACACAGGTTAGTCAGGTAGCAACGGCGGTGGCGAAAGCGGCCCTTCGTACTCCACAGACTACTATCATTCCCCCAGCTATGACTGTGTTGAGCCGCGAGCGCACAACGTCTGATTACATAACGCTCGCCACCTCTGCTATCACCCTGACCACCCTCGCGACATCGCCAAGCTGGGTCCCCCTGGCAACCGGCGCATTAGCCGTTCACGCAGTCAGCCGCCTCTGGTCCTGGCTCACCGACTGAGCCACTGCCTACCCTCGCACAACAAGGAGCACAACCTATGACTATTCCCTTCTACCGGGACGGCTTTGCCCTGCCCGTCACCCCCGCCCTGCTGGCTCTGCTCAGTCAGGAAGCCGAACGAACCGATCTCGATCTGGGGCGCTGCACCCAGCTGACCTTCAACTTCCGTAACCCCGGTTACAGCGCCGAGCAAGGCGGCGTACATCCGGTCGAGATACGCTTGGTGCGCGGTCTTGACGACTGGCTGTTCGATTACGTCACTGATTTCAGCTATCAGGGATTGGGTCAGGATGCAGAGCTCTGCAAGGAGCTTGATTTCAACTTCCTCGACGGCGAACACAGCATGTTGGGCTGGGGACCGCTGCGGCTGGCAGAAGCACGGGAGCTGTTCGATATCTGGCAGCGCAACTTCATTGGCTACTGCCGGTTGGAATGCTTCAGCGTCACGGTTAGCGGCGATTAGGAGGTGTGTGATGACTAACGAACTGCCGCTCTCCCATACCTCACGTCAGTGGTTGGGCCTGGTCGCGGCCAAAGCCAAACTGCAGCCGACTCACCAGGGCGAGCGCTGGTTGCTGCATCTGACTCCTGGTAGCCCAAACGCTCGCACCGTTACACTGCACCTGCGCTGGTATGGGGGGCAGTGGCAACTGCTCTCCCTCACCAATGCCGAGGACTGGCGCACCATGAGCCATCCCGTGGATGAAATCTGCGTTGACCCTAAGCGTCGTTGTTTTTGGCGCAGCCAGGCAGGACCGGTTTCTCTCACCGAGCAACCCCGTGTGTTGGCAAGTTTCCTGGCTGACCTGCAGCGTACCTGCACTAATCACGGTTATCGCGTGGAGAGTGACCCCTTACCGCAAGAGGAGACACACGATGTCCAAACAACCGATAGCCGTTGAGCTGGAAGCCATCAATCGAGAGGGGGAAACTCAGGTGGTGCGTGACAGTGGCCTGACCGTGCAGGACTACAGCGTCTACCTGCGGGCTGTGGAGGGCAGTGGGTTGGCGCTGGCCACCTAGGTAGCTGACTACGACACCATAGGACCGGCCTACCAACTGGCGGAACGGCTGAGCGTTGCGCTCGCTATCCTACTCAACGTACTGGTCCCCGGACCGCTGATGCCGGTGAAGCGCGCCCCTACAGCCGGAACAGGAGCAGAAGCCGCCACCAAGGCCAACTGAACACCCCTCACAGTGAACCAACAACCGCTCTACCTTTAACCCTGACATGCTTTATGTGTGCCGGGGTTTTGTTTATTTGGAGAACCCCACATGCGTTACCACAAACTCAAAGCCGGGGAATGCCCCGGCACCTATGTCGTCACCGAACCCGTGACCGAGCAAGACCTGTTGCGTATCGCCAATCAGATTGCTCGCAAGCGTCTTGCCAAAGGCTCCGCCATCACCAGTACCACAGAGGCCGCTGAGCGGCTGCAGACCCTGCTGCAGGACCGGGAGCACGAAGTGTTTGGTGCACTGTTCCTCGACTCCCAACATCGTGTACTGGCCTTTGAGGAGCTGTTTCGCGGCACCTTGGACAGCGCCAGTATCTACCCACGGGAAGTGGTCAAGCGGGCCATACTGCTCAACAGTGGGGCCATCATCGCGGTGCACAATCACCCCAGCGGTGACCCGGAACCCAGTCAATCTGACAGGGTCTTTACCCAGGCCCTCAAAGAAGCCTTGGCGCTGGTCGATGTGCGATTGCTTGACCATCTGGTGGTCGGTGCTGAGGGCTTAGTCTCGATGGCCGAAAGAGGTCAGCTATGAACCAGACCCCAGGCAAAACCCACCTCACCGCCCTCGATATCCTCATCGAGTTGCGCTGTTGGCTGGCAGACAACGTCGAGATGCAGACCGAGCCCGCCATCGTGGCTCACCTGCCTAACGGCTCCCCGCTCACCCAGGCCGATAGTATCGAGGCTATTGATGCGCTGCTGCATCAGCTGCGCCATTAGTCCGTTCCAAAAGAGAAATGAGCGATGCGATTACCTAACCCCTATTCCCTTGAGGAAACCCTGAGCAAGCTGCGCCATCGTCTGGCTACTGCCTGCAACGAGGAGGCGCTGGCATTACTGGAAAAAGCCGTCACCAAGGCGCGTGATGACGAGGGTTATGCCAGGCAGCTTGAAGAGGCCTTGCAGCGGGGATCCACCATCGAGATCCGCGAATGCCTCAGCTGCTTTGGCGACTACTTCGAGCGCTCCCGAGACGCACCGCCCTATTACCTGCATCACGATGCCGTCAACGGCATTGATTGTGCGCTCTACGCCATCCTGTTTGATGCGGCTTACCCAGACGCAGAGCAGGCGCACGAATAACGCCAGCATCCCCAAACCCGGATCATCCGCGCCAACACCATGATCCGGATATTCCGATCCCCCCAGCAAGGCCACCTCACTACAGGTGGCCTTGTTCATTTCAAGGAGTCACTCAATGTCTGCCTTCATGATTGACCGCAAGGATTACCTAGCCTTTGCCGTGCAGCTACATCGCTTTTGCAATGCCCCCATGCCACCGCACTACACCCTGGAGCTACTGCGCACCCTCTGGTGGCAGCCGCCAGCAGACACGACCAGCACCTGGACGTGGCGGGTTGACCGGCTGGTACGGTTGATGATGCTCGCCAATCGCCGTGCTGTTTGGCATCGCTATCAGCTTGGGCGTCAGCAGGGCCACAAGGAACCACATCAGCACCGCTCGAACAAGCTGGGGCCGCTTAAACCTGCCCATCGTTACCACCAGGCACCACTCACCGATGCCGAACTGGTAGCCCTCTACAAATTCACCTGCTGCGCCCTGTACCAGTCGAGCGAATGGAGCGGGAGTCCTGAGCAGGCCCCACGGCTGGTGAAGGTAATACAGCAGTTGCAGCAGGCGCTGGCGCAAGACGTGCTGACCCGGCTGTCACTGTGGGAGCAAGCACCCTGGGGAGAGATGTGATGGATCTCTACATCACCCTGACAGTGGCAAGCTCGCCACCGAGTTCAATGGCCCACCTAGCCCAACGTGTCGCCGATGACATGGCACACCTGCATCACCGTCTAGGGGATGGGGTGAGCGATGAACTGGGCATCAGTATCAGCTATCTGGTCGAACAGTTTGCGCTGCTGGCAGCTGCTTACCGTTCACCGGAGGAAAAGGAGAAACACCCATGATCGAATTCAACGACAGCTTTAGCCAGGCCTCCGTAGCGGAGGCCATGTGTGCTCACTCAGGGCTTGCCAAGCTCATCAGTCAGCAGTTGATGCTGCCGGGCTTTGCCTATGCCCACGATGTGGAGGGGCGACGTATTGGTGGCCCGCTGGTGGCCCCCAACCCTGTGTTGCACAAGACCACGCTCTTTGTCAGTCCACGGGATATGCGTGAGCACCTGCCACGAGAGATTAACTTCGCCCGCTTTCGCTGCGCCTGTAATGCAGCGGGTCAGCCGGTCGGTGAGTGGCAACGGGTAATTGTCGGGGCCTACGTCAACCACGGTAGTAATGACAAGCCGGATTGGAGTAGTCACACCTGAGCCACGGCCACCAGCACACACCCATGCTCCCATACAGCCCCTCACTCCGAGGGGCTGTTTGCATTTGAAGGAAGCCCAACCATGCACGACCTGCGTGATTACAAGACCCTGACCGCTCGGCAGATCACCACTGCCATCGGTCAGCTCAACCACAACACCGCGCCGAAGATAATGACCCACCTGGGATTGCGGGCCAGGCAGCCGCAACCACTCGGTAATGGCCGTAGTAGAGCCAAAGCCCTCAAGCTGCTGCGCAGAGTCAAGAAGGCCCACAAGGCGGGGCGTATCCCGTTTGAACTTACAGTGACCGGCTGCCGCATCGACCGGGGTAGCCATCAGGCTGACCGCTACTATTACGACCGAACACTGCTGGCTCAGGGCTGGCAGCAGTACGACACCGAAGAAGATGCGTGGTACTTCGGCATCTGGATTAACACAGAAAGGCTGGAGACCTTTACCTACGCCGAGGGCGACACCCACCATGTGATTGCGCCAAACGTTGAGGCGTTTCGTACCGAGCTGGCGCGGCTCTACCAGTACCACCCGCAAGCCCCGGCGTTTATCAGCATCGACCCGGAAGCGGGCACGGTGACCCACCATTTTGAAGCCAAACCGGAGGTGTGAAATGGCTAAGAACATCACCATCAAGGTGCCCGGCAAACATCCGCGAACCGGCGAGATCACCACCTTTGAGCTTAAGGGCCAACGCATCGATATCGGCATCGGCGGCCAGGCCGTGCCTTTCCTCATTCACGGTAGGGGGATAGGAACGTCCCTCACTCACATCCCGAGCGGATACCGCATCGCCCTGCTCGGTGGCTGGCTCACCGCTCGTTACGCAATACCTGAAAATAAGCCCAGCAGAACGGCATGCGCCCAGATGGCCATAGACCGGCTGGTGGCTCAATACGGCTCGCTGCACCTGCTGGACCGGCTGAATGGCAAACTGGTTATCAATGAGATGGCTGACTGCGCTCGTTGACGCCAACCGTCTCGCTCATCCACACACAGCATAAAGGGCCAGCCTTCACAGGCTGGCCCTTTGCAACACTGGAATCATCGAACATG
Organism: Aeromonas sp. ASNIH4; assembly: GCF_002934425.1. Classification (NCBI taxonomy): domain Bacteria; kingdom Pseudomonadati; phylum Pseudomonadota; class Gammaproteobacteria; order Aeromonadales; family Aeromonadaceae; genus Aeromonas; species Aeromonas sp. ASNIH4. The sequence goes on from NZ_CP026217.1 coordinate 570,483, forward strand.
ACCCGTCTAATCATCGGGCTCGAAGTGCATCGCTATGCCCCCGAGCTCAATAAACTGCATCTGCGTAACCGGCAGACGTTATCCGCTCCCGGTATCACCACCATCAAAGAGGCCAAAGCCCGTCTATTTGGCCGCTGGCAGCCTGGGCATCAGGTAACCATCACCGTGAGCCATCCCGATTACGTCAATCTCTCCCGGCTCTACCGGGGGCGACTGGCCAGTCTGACAGAACTCCCGGAGCATCTGAACAGACTGCGCCAGCGCCACAATGTGCCCGGCACAATCATCCACACCCAATTGAGGTATCGCTAATCATGACCACGACAACCATCCACACCCAGGACCAACAACCCGCAGCGCCAGACCACCCCACCCGGATTTTTGCGCAGTGGGGTTTGCCCCATAACGTGACGCCGCGCTTTGGGGCTCGTCTCATTCAAGAGCATCATCGCCTGCACTTTCTGTCAGATCGGGCCTCACTGGTAGGCGAATGGCAGGAGGAGGCTATAGACCGGCTGGAGGCTGCCTTACCTACCATCATCAAGGAACTGGAAGCCAAGCTGCTGACCGGCGAACTGGATGCCCAGCGCCAGCAACGTATCACTATCCAGCATGGAGGCTTTACCTGCGAAGCCGATACCCTTGGCAGCCACGGCTATGTCTACTTAGTCATTTACCCAGCGACGAACATGGACGCCAATCCTAAGCGCAAGACGTGACCACCAATCCGCTTGTGGTTACATTTTGGCACCTACTCATCCGTGATTAATGGGATAGGTCGTGGGGAAGGCCAATTCATGGCCTTTCCTTTGTTTTTTTGCCCGCTAACGTGAGACGTTGACCATTTCATCTCTGCAATAACAACGATGCGCAGTGATCACCTTTCGCGTGACATTACGCATAGTGCTGCGGGGTTCATTTGTATAAACTGCCCGCCAGATAATGGATAGACGACTGACGGGCCGGACTTTTTCTCGCCGATGCATCACCTTGGCTGCATCGCCTTCTGTTGACCCACCACCCTGGATAGGTCCCTGCTGCGCCCGCAAGGCTCGGCATGCGCCGTTCCGTCAGTCTGACGACTTGGCCCGCATCCTCACCTTGGCTTTCGCGCAGGTGGGTTATGACGGCAATACGCATAACCGGAGAACCCCATGACCGACCCCAACGAGCTCAGCCAAGCGCTGCTGGCCGCCGTTCCTGAAGATGGCAGCAGTATCGGCAACCAAGCCCTGATGGAAACCTTGAAAGCCCAATTCAGCGACCTGACCGATGAGGACTTTACCGCCGCACGCGAGGCCCTGCTGGAACAGGGCGTTCTGCGCAAGGGGCGCGGGCGGGGCGGTGCTGTACTCCGGGTGTTGGAAGGCGACGCCGCCGTTGCTGCACCACGCAAAGCGAAAGCCAGTGGCAAGGGCAAGCAGGCCAAGGATGCGCCGCAAGCGACAGGTATCGAGGGGCTGAAGAAGACCCTGTGGGCTGCCGCAGACAAGCTGCGTGCCGACATGGACGCCGCCGAGTACAAGCACATCGTGCTGGGCCTTATCTTCCTCAAGTACATCTCTGACTCCTTCGCCGCCCGTCGCGCCGAGCTGACCCGCCGCTTTGCCGATGAGAGCGACGAGTACTTCCTCTACGACTGTGACGATGAGCTGCTGGCCGAGGAGCTGGAAGACCGCGACTACTACCGTGAAGTAAACGCCTTCTGGGTACCGGAAGGGGCCCGTTGGGAGGGGCTACGGGCCCATGCCAAGCAGGCCGATATCGGCAAGCGCATTGACGATGCGCTGACCCTGATCGAACAGGAGAACCCACGGCTCAAGGGCATCCTCGACAAGCGCTACGCCCGAGCCCAGTTGCCCGATGGCAAGCTCGGCGAGCTGGTGGATCTGGTTTCCAAGATTGGCTTTGGCAGTGATGTCGGTGAAGCACGCGACATCCTGGGGCAGGTCTACGAGTACTTCCTTGGCGAGTTTGCCAGTGCCGAGGGCAAGAAGGGGGGCCAGTTCTATACCCCTGCCAGCATCGTCAAGACGCTGGTGGCGGTGCTTGCTCCCCATCATGGCCAGGTTTACGACCCTTGCTGCGGTTCAGGCGGCATGTTCGTGCAGTCGGAGAGGTTTATCGAAGCCCATGGCGGCAAGCTGGGTGATGTCTCCATCTACGGTCAAGAGTCGAACCCGACCACTTGGCGGCTGGCTGCCATGAACCTCGCCATCCAGGGGATGGACTACAACCTCGGGCGCGAAAACGGTGATACCTTCACCCGCAACCAGCACCCTGACTTGCGTGCCGACTTTGTACTGGCCAACCCGCCGTTCAATATCAGCGACTGGTGGCATGGCAGCCTCGAGGGGGATCCGCGCTGGGTCTACGGTACGCCGCCTGCGGGCAACGCCAACTATGCGTGGCTGCAGCATATGCTCTACCACCTCAAGCCCAATGGCCGCGCCGGTATCGTGTTGGCCAACGGTTCGATGAGCTCTAGCCAGAACAGCGAGGGCGACATTCGCCGTGCCATGGTGGAGGCGGACGTGGTGGAGTGCATGGTGGCGCTGCCGGGGCAGCTGTTCTTCAACACCCAGATCCCCGCCTGCCTTTGGTTCCTCGCCAAGAACAAGACCCGCCGCCAGGGCGAGGTGCTGTTTATCGATGCCCGCAAGCTGGGCACCATGATCAGCCGGGTGCAGTGCGAACTCGATGAGAGCGCAATTGCCCGTATCGCCGATACCTTCCACGCGTGGAAAGGGGACGGGGAGTGCGAGCAGTCTTACGAGGATGTAGCGGGCTTCTGCCGCAGCGTAACCCTGGCCGAGATTGCCGAGCACGGCCATGTGTTGACCCCTGGCCGCTATGTGGGCGCCGAAGAGGTGGAGGAGGACGATGAGGCCTTTGCCGACAAGATGGCTCGCCTAACCAAACAACTCGGCGACCAGATGACCAAGGGTGCAGAGCTGGACCAGTTGATTAAGCAGAAGCTGGGGGGGCTTGGTTATGAGCTCTGAAGTTCCTGAATTCAGTCTCAATAGCTTATGTAGCTTAGTGGTCGACTGCCCTCACGCTACCCCTAAGTGGACTGATTATGGCTATGTCGTGTTACGTAACCAGAACATTAAAAATGGGCGTCTTGATCTAAGCTCTCCCAGTTTTACAGATGAAGCTCATTTCAAAGGGCGGATACGTCGAGCTGCACCTCAGCCCGGTGATCTTGTGATTACTCGTGAAGCTCCAATGGGGGATGTTTGCCAAATTCCAGATGGATTGGTTTGTTGTCTTGGTCAGCGGCAGGTCCTTTTACGGCCTGATCCTGAAAAGGTCGATGCTCGCTATCTGCTGTTCGCTTTGCAGTCTCCTTACCTTAAGCACCAAATTGGTTGGAATGAGGGAACCGGCTCGACAGTGAGTAATTTGCGTATCCCTGTTCTTGAAGCACTTAAAATTCCCTGCCCGGCATTAGAACAACAACAAGAAATTGCTATGGTTCTCGGTACCATCGACGACCGTATCGCCTTGCTGCGGGAAACCAATGCCACGTTGGAGGTTATCGCGCAGGCGCTATTCAAGTCGTGGTTTGTTGACTTCGACCCGGTCCATGCCCGTGCTCGTGGCGAGCAACCAGCAGGTCTGCCCCCCGAGGTCGCAGCCCTGTTCCCCGACAGCTTCGAAGAGTCCGAGCTTGGCATGGTGCCGAGGGGGTGGAAGGTTGTGTCGGTTGGCGACGTAGCAGAGGTAGTCAAGGGCAAGTCTTACTCCAGCAAGGATTTGGTCGATTCGCATGACACTGCGCTCGTTACCCTGAAATCCTTTGAACGTGGCGGCGGGTTTCGGTTGGATGGCTTCAAACCCTACAGCGGAGCCTACAAGCCAAGCCAAGTTGTTGTGCCGGGCGATTTGATTATTGCTTATACCGATGTGACGCAGGCGGCTGAACTGATTGGCAAGCCGGCTATCGTGGTTGGCGTTGAAAACCACCAAACGTTGGTGGCATCCCTTGATGTAGGGATCGTCCGGCCGGTTGAGGACAATGTTAGTCGGCAGTTCCTGTATGGCCTGTTCCGAACAGAGCCGTTCCAGAGCCATACGTTTGCTCACACGTCCGGGACAACAGTTCTGCACTTGGCAAAGGATGGCGTTGGCTCGTTCGAGTTTGCATGCCCACCCGTTGAGCTGGTCAAGGCATTTACAGAGATCGCTGATTCACTGGCCGAACGCCGCCAGACTAACATCGACCAAATGCGAACCCTCGCCACCCTGCGCGACACGCTGCTGCCCCGTCTGATCTCCGGTCAACTGCGCTTGTCGGATGCTGAGGCACAACTGAGCGAGACCGGGCTATGTCAGTAACTCAGGAAGGCTACCGGAACTACCTGTTAGCCCGGCCGATGACGGCTAATACCGTGGACTCGTACTGCTCAGGTATTAACCACCTTGCTAGGCACTGTGGGCTGGACCTGTGGTCTATCACCGATATTGTTCAACTAGAGTCACTGCTTGCCAGTTATGACTTAGGGGGGGAGTTGGCTGAGGAGGGCAATTACGGGAATGGGGCTGCACGTAATGCGCTGCGTCAATTTCGTGATTATGTCGTCAGCCAGTTGCAGGATGTTAAAAACGTGGATGGTACATCCGAATATCAGGCATTTTGGGACTCCCTTGGTGCGCGTGAGCGAGAGTGGGCTCAATGGGTGATTGACGAGGCGACTCAGCGTTTCCCTAAAGCGGATCAATGGATTAATAGAGGAGGGCCAAGCTGGGTTCTGGGAATCAAGCCAAAAGGTGCCTCTAAAGCCATTTCGCAAGTATTGAGAATCGCTCGAGACCAAGGAAAAAAATTGTGGTGTACCGTTCTGCTAAAAGGGGAACGCTATGCTGCCATTACGCCTGAGCCAAAGCATGGAGAGCTCCGGTATCAGGCTGACACCAGTGAAAGTGTTTCAGCTTGGTTTGATAGTACCGTGGTGCCCTTGATAAAAAATGAGAATATCAATGTAAACGGACACAGTAATCGGCCTGTCGGTGCGCCTTCAGTTCCACAGAAGTCAGAGACGAACATCATGAATGACCTAGTTCCCCTGAATCAGATCCTCTATGGCCCGCCCGGCACAGGTAAGACCTATCACACCATTAACAAGGCGCTGGCCATTCTGGACCCTGAGTGCTGGTCCCAATACGACAAGGATGAAAGCCCAGAGGCCCGCAAGGCGCTTAAGGCGCGCTTTGATGAGCTGGTCAAGGAGGGACGTATCGACTTTGTGACCTTCCACCAGAGCTTCAGTTATGAGGACTTTGTGGAGGGGATCCGGGCTGAGAGTGATGGAGACAGGGGTCAACTGACTTATGACGTGGTTGATGGTGTCTTCAAGCGCATGTGTGACGCGGTGGCAGCCAAAGTCACGCGCAGCGACAGCCATGAGGCGATGACGCTGGAGGGACGCCGGGTCTGGAAGATGTCACTTGGAAATACCAAGGGGGATGATGCTCATATCTTTGATGACTGTATTGAAGAGGGGGTGATCCGTCTGGGGTATGGAGGCGCGCATGATTACAGCCAATGTAAGAGCCGTGAAGAGGTGCAGGCTCTGCTGGAGCAATCAACTGGCAAGATAGATAACGCATATGACTACACCGTTACCAGCGTGATGACGCTGGTGAACCGGATGAAGGTTGGCGACCTAGTTGTTGTGACTGATGGTAATTTCAAGTTCCGGGCTATTGGTGAGATTAAAGGGGATTACCGACGGGAACTTCATCCCGATTATGATGATGGTTATGCTCAGGTTCGTCCGGTCAAGTGGCTATGCCAGTTCAGTCCCTCGCTCCCATGTAGTGAACTGATCAACGGTCGCTTTAGTCAGATGACGCTCTATGAATTGAAGGCTCCGACCTTGATCCCGGAGAAGCTGCTTGCTCTGGTCAATGCCACTGCATCACAAGCTGGGTCGCAGAGTGAACCTGGTGCCACGCCATCAAACAAACGCGTATTGATCATCGACGAGATCAACCGGGGCAATGTTTCGCGTATCTTCGGTGAGCTGATCACCCTGATAGAACCCAGCAAGCGGGCTGGTGCAAGTGAGGCGCTGACCACTACTCTGCCTTACTCCAAGCGCCCCTTTAGCGTACCGGACAACCTCTACCTTATCGGCACCATGAACACCGCCGACCGCTCCTTGGCCGGACTCGATATCGCGCTGCGCCGCCGCTTTGTGTTTGAGGAGATGCCGCCCAAGCCTAAGTTGCTTAAGGAGGTAGTGGTTAAAGAGAATGGCGTGAGCGTCGACATCCGCGAACTGCTGACGGTAATCAATCAGCGGATCGAGGTGTTGCTGGATCGCGACCACTGTCTGGGTCACGCCTACTTTATGCCGCTAAAAGCCGAGCCAACACTGGAGCGACTGAACGCGATCTTCCAGAACCAGATCTTGCCGCTTCTGCAGGAGTACTTCTTTGAGGACTGGCAGCGTATTGCCTGGGTGCTCAATGACCATCGCAAGAGCAGCGCTGAGGCGATGTTCCTCAAGCCTCCCCAACTCGATATCAAGACCCTGCTTGGTGATATAGCGGTTGGGGGGCAACGCCAACGTTGGACGGTGAACACCGATGCTTTTAAGAATCCTGCTGCCTATGCCCTGACAATTAAGGGTGACCGGGAGGCAAAGTGAAGGCTCCCATTACGGTTCGTGAGTACGACCGACTGGTTGTGAGAGATAACTGCGTGCCAGTTCAGGCACATCCTGATATCGATCAAGTGGATTTTGATTGGCTCTGTCAGTTGAGTCAGCGTTATAAGGTCACCCATGCTCCTGCCCTGATACAGGTGGAAGATAGCCGGACCTTGCAACTGGACAACTACGTGGGGGTGATAGAGACCCCCACCGGGCAGGTGATCGAGATCCTGCCCAAGACCGCCAGTGAGGGTGCCCCACCCGAGCATGGCCGCGAGTTGATCCGCCGGATGCTGGAGCGAGCCCTGGATCTGCCCCCCCGTGAAACGGCGGAGGCGTCGCTGGAACGCTTTGATATGCCGCTCAACGAGTGGGTTATCGCGCGCTTTTTGGCCGAGCTCGATCAGCTGGTCAAACGCGGCGTGCGCAGTGACTATCAGCGCCTTGAGGCGACCGAGCCGTTCTTGCGTGGTCAGCTGGATGTCGCCCGGCAGATGCGCCCGCCACCGGGCCGGGGCCACCACTTTGCGTTACGTTACGACCTCTTCTTGCCCGACCGGGCCGAGAACCGGCTGCTCAAGCGGGCGCTGGAGACCGTCGCCAATGCGACTCAGCATCCGGACAACTGGCGGTTGGCACAGGAACTGCGTCACTTGCTGGCGGATGTGCCTGCCAGCCGTGATGTGGAAGGGGACTTCAGACTGTGGCGACATGACCGCTTGATGGCTCACTATCAAGGTGTTCGGCCGTGGTGTGAGCTCATCCTCTATCGTGCCATGCCGAGTGCCCTGAATGGTGAGTGGCGCGGCATCAGCCTGCTGTTCCCCATGGAGAAGCTGTTCGAGCGCTATGTAGAGTCGTGCCTGCGCGAGCAGCTGTTGCCCGATGCCAACCTCAAAGCCCAGGTGGCCAGTCAGTACCTTTGCACCCAGCAAGGCAGGCAGATGTTCCGGTTACAGCCGGACCTCTTGTTGCAGCACGGCAACAAGCGTTGGGTGATGGATGTGAAGTGGAAGCGGCTCGATAGCAGCGACCGTGACGGCAAGTACGGCATCAGCCAGGGTGACCTATACCAGCTGTTCGCTTATGGCCACAAGTACCTGACCGAGCAAGATTATGGTCATCTGGTATTGATTTATCCATCATGGAGCCAGCTCAAAGTTCCACTCGAACCTTTTTGTTATGATGCCCGCCTGACGTTGTGGGTCTTGCCGTTTGACTTGGCTGCCAGTTCGTCCCACCGGCTGATATTGCCTTGCCAGCCGAGGGCGGATTCTGCGTGCGAACTGCGTTTGCCACTGAGGCCCACCGAGCCCGCCTGACGGGCGTTTCTCCTTGTTGATGAGTGATGGTGCATGACCGAAGATCAGTTGGAACAAGAGGTGCTGGGGTGGTTGGCCGAGGTGGGCTATCGCGTGGTGTGTGGCTACGACATTGCCCCCGATTCTGATAACCCGTGGCGTGAGCAGTTCCAGCAAGTGCTGCTGCGCGAGCGCTTGCGGGAGGCGATTGCCCGGCTCAACCCCTCCGTGCCGCTGGTGGCGCGTGAAGATGCGCTGACCCAAGTGGTCAACCTCGATACCCCGGCGCTGCTGTCGGCCAACCGGGCATTTCACCGCTTGCTGGTGAATGGAGTGCCAGTCCAGTACCAGCGCGATGGCGAAACGGTGGGGGACTTTGTCCGCCTCGTTGACTTCGAGCAGCCCACCGCCAACGAGTGGCTCGCCATCAACCAGTTCTCTATCAAGGGGCCCAAACACACCCGCCGCCCCGACATCATCCTCTTCATCAACGGGCTGCCGCTGGTGGTGCTGGAGCTCAAGAACCCGGCCGACGTGCATGCCGACATCTGGAAGGCATTCGACCAACTGCAGACCTACAAGGAGCAGATCCCCGACCTGTTCCAGTACAACGAGATCATGATTGCCTCCGATGGTAGCGAGGCGCGGATGGGATCGCTGTCTGCGGATGCCGAACGCTTTATGCAGTGGCGCACTGTGGATGGGGTCAACCTCGACCCCTACGGCGAGTTTGGCGAGCTGGAGACCATGGTGCGCGGCATTCTGACCCCGGCCATGTTGCTCGATTACCTGCGCTTCTTCGTGCTGTTTGAAGATGATGGCCGGTTGGTCAAGAAGATCGCCGGTTACCATCAGTTCCATGCAGTCAGGGCGGCCATCGAGCAGGTGGTGCTCGCATCGCGTCCAGACGGCAGCCACAAGGGCGGGGTGGTGTGGCATACCCAGGGCAGTGGCAAGAGCATCACCATGACCTGCTTTGCGGCCCGGGTGATGCGAGACGCCGCGATGGAGAACCCGACCATCGTCGTCATCACTGACCGCAATGACCTTGATGGCCAGCTGTTCGGGGTCTTCTCACTCTCGCAAGATCTGCTGCGCGAGGAGCCGGTGCAAGTGAGTACGCGAGGTGACCTGCGTGACAAGCTTGGCAACAGGCCCTCCGGTGGCATCGTGTTCACGACCATCCAGAAGTTCATGCCCGGCGAGGATGAGGACACGTTCCCTGTGCTCAGCGACCGCGCCAACATCGTGGTCATCGCGGATGAAGCACATCGAACCCAGTACGGTTTCAGCGCCTCGCTCAAAGCGCCAGGCAAGGTTGCAGAAGGGGCTGCGCGCTATCAGGTCGGGTATGCACAGCACTTGCGCGACGCGCTGCCCAACGCGACGTTCGTGGCCTTTACCGGTACGCCCGTATCAGCGGAAGACCGCGACACTCGCGCCGTCTTTGGCGACTACATCCACGTCTACGACATGCAGCAGGCCAAGGACGATGGTGCCACGGTTGCCATCTACTACGAGTCACGCTTGGCCAAGTTGTCACTTAATAACGAAGAGCTTCCCCACATCGACGACGAAGTGGATGAGTTGGCCGAGGATGAGGAAGAGAGCGAGCAGGCCAAGCTTAAGTCACGGTGGGCAGCCTTGGAGAAGGTGGTTGGCAGCAAGCCAAGAATTGAGCGGGTTGCCGCCGATCTGGTGGCCCACTTCGAAGAGCGCAATCAGGCGCAGCATGGCAAGGCCATGGTGGTCGCCATGAGCCGCGAGATTTGCGTGCACTTGTATGATGCCATCGTGGCCCTGCGCCCCGACTGGCATGACCCGGACCCCGACAAGGGGGCCATCAAGATCGTGATGACCGGTAGCGCTTCTGACAAGGCATTGCTGCGGCCCCACATCCATGCCACCCAAGTGAAGAAACGGCTGGAGAAGCGGTTCAAAGACCCGAGTGACCCGCTCAAGCTGGTCATCGTGCGTGATATGTGGCTGACCGGCTTCGATGCGCCCTGCGTGCATACCCTCTATGTGGACAAGCCGATGAAGGGCCACAACCTGATGCAGGCGATTGCACGGGTGAACCGGGTGTTCAAGGACAAGCAAGGCGGGCTGGTGGTCGATTACATCGGGATCGCCAACGAGCTCAAGAGCGCCATCAAGGAGTACACCGCCAGCAAAGGACGGGGCAAGCCGACCGTCGATGCCCATGAGGCCTACGCGGTGTTGGAGGAGAAACTCGATATCCTGCGTGCCCTGCTGCATGGCTTTGATTACAGCGACTACCTCACCGGTGGCCACAAGCTGCTCGCCGGGGCCGCCAACTTTATTCTTGGCCTTGAGGATGGCAAGAAGCGCTTTGCCGACAACGCGCTGGCGATGAGCAAGGCGTTCACGCTCTGCTGCACCCTTGACGAGGCCAAGGCAGTGCGGGAAGAAGTGGCCTTCTTGCAGGCGGTCAAAGTGTTGTTGACCAAGAAGGCGATCTCCCAAAAGAAGAAAACCGACGAAGAGCGCGACTTGGCCATTCGCCAGATCATCGGCAATGCGGTGGTATCGGGCGATGTGGTCGATGTGTTTGAAGCGGTGGGGCTCGACAAGCCCAATATCGGCCTGCTCGATGATGAGTTTCTGGCCGAGGTGCGCAACCTGCCGGAGCGCAATCTTGCGGTGGAGTTGCTGGAGCGACTGCTGGAGGGGGAGATCAAGTCGAAGTTCGCGACCAACCTCTCCCAGGAGAAGAAGTTCTCGGAGATGCTGACCAAGGTGATCGCACGCTATCAGAACCGCTCCATCGAAACCGCACAGGTGATCGAGGAGCTGATCGACATGGCCAAGAAGTTTGCCGCCGTAAGCAAGCGGGGGCAGGCCTTGGGCCTTAACGATGACGAGCTCGCCTTCTATTGGCTAATAACATCATGTCGATCAGCCAATAACATCATGCCGATCACTTTTTTTCTGCCCGCGTTTATAGCGTCTTCCTTTTACTCCGCCTGATCGGCATCGGTCAAGTTGGCGCCCTGTTTTCTCATCGATTCTCCCGTTAAGGTCACGCGCACCGCTCTGTGGATCAGTCGGTCCAAGATCGCCTCGGCGAAGGTTGCCTCTCCGATCATCCCGTACCACTTCTCCACCGGCAATTGGCTCGCCACTATCGTTGAGACGTTGCCGTAGCGGGTATCGATGATCTCCAGCAGGTTGCTGCGTTCGCTCGCGTCCAGCATCTCCATGCCCCAGTCATCCAGGATCAGTACCCCTATGTTGCTTACCCGCTCCAGCAGTTTCGGATAGCTGCCATCCGCTTGGGCCAGTCGCATCTCTTCAAGTAGGGTTTTCAGCCGGTAATACCGCACGCCCACTCCTTGCCGGATAAAGTAACGGCCCAGGGCACACGCCAGGTAACTCTTGCCACAGCCTGCCGCGCCCGTCAGCAGCAGATTTTGTTGATGACTCAGCCAGTGTCCTTCCAGCAGTTGGCGGATCTGCGCTTTGCTCACGCCTCGACCCGCCCGATAGTCGAGCTGCTCCACCTGTCCGGCTAGCCGGAACCGGGCTTGCTTCTCCAGGCGGTTGGTTTTCCTCTGCTCCCGCTGCACCAGCTCATGGCTCAGTAATAGTTGCAGCCGCTCTTCAAAACCCATATCCAGGTACAGCATGCTCTGGGCCTGCTGCTGGTTCAGAGCCTGTTTCATGCCGCTCAAGTGCAGGCGGCTTAGTTGTTCATCGAGGTGTAATTGCATCGGCTTCTCCTGATCCGTGGGGTTAGTGGAAGTAGTGCTCGCCATGGACATTGTCATGACGGATGTCTTGCAGCGGATCCTGTCGCTCGTTGGCAATGAGTTGTTGCTCCTCCAGGCCATGCTTGAGCATGCTGCGGATGTTGTGCAGCCGGTTGGCGCCGGTCAGGTGCCCCCGGAGGCAGGCCGCTTCCAGCCGCTCCTTGCCATAGGTTTTGCTCTGCCCCAGCAAGGCCAGGCAAGGGCGCACCGCTTGCGTCGAATGCTCTGCCTGCCGGATAAAGCCATCCACCCAATGCGTGGTGTAGGGGCCGATGGACGCCGCCCAGCCAAGCAGTCGCTCCGGCGACCACTCCAGCAGTGCCTGATGATGCGCGGGCATGTGTTCACGCAGGCTGCTGTGCTGGCCTTTGTGATGACTCCGCTGGTGTTCGGCCACGATCTTGCCCGCGTGGTACAGCGTGACGGTATGCTCGGCCAGATGCGCCTCCAGCCGCTTGCCCTGCAAGGCATAGGGCACTGAGTAATAGTGCTTTTCCAGATCGACGTGGTAGTCCTTACCAACCAGCACCGGCACTACTTTGGTGTAGTGATAGGGATAATCCGGCAACGGCTTGAGCGCCGGTGCATCGAGCTCGGCAAACAGTGAGGCACGGCAGCCAGGCAGCTTCTGGAAGGATTTCTGGTTGAGCCGGGTCAGCAGTTCACCCATTCGCTGATTGAGCTGGGCCAGGCTATGGAAGGTTTCATGACGCAGCACCGCCAGGATCCAGCGGGTGACGATCTGCACGCCCACCTCCGCCTTGGACTTATCCTTCGGCTTGCGGGGCCGCGCGGGCATGATCGCCGTACCGAAATGGGCCGCCAGCATCTGGTAGGTAGGGTTGAGATCCGGATCGGTATTGCGCGCCACGCTGACGGCACTCTTGAGGCAATCAGGTACCACCAATTGCGGCACACCGCCAAAGAACTCGAAAGCGCGCTTGTGGCTCATCACCCAGTCATCGAGCTGCTGGGAGCGGGTGGCCTCGGCAAAGGTGTAGTTGGAGGCCCCCAGCACGGCGACAAAGATCTGGGCCCGGTAAAGGATCTCGCCGGTATGCGGATCGACAATGGGCATGGTCTGGCCGCAGTAGTCGACAAAGAGTTTTTCGCCCGCAATATGGGTCTGCCGCATCGAGGGTTGCAGCAGGGCCGCCCACTCTTTATAGAGCCGACAGAAGTGGTTGTAGCTGTAGTGGGAGCCTGGATGGCGCTCGGCGTACTCCTGCCATAGCAGCTCGAGGGTCACGCCTTTTTGACCTGGTTTTTTGAGTTCCTGATGCAACAAGGCCCAGTTGGGAGTGGGTTTGTGCTGAGTTTTATGGACAGAGCAGGTCTTGAGAAATGCGCGCTCCAGGGAGACATCATCCCAGGACTCAGACAGGGGCCAGGTCATGATACCCAGTTGAGCCGCCCGGTTGAGGTAATAGGATACGGTGCTAGGAGAGATATGCAGGCTGAGGGCGATCTGCCGATGAGCCAGTTGAGCCTGATATTTAAGGCGAAGAATTTCTTTGAGTTTTCTCACAGTGATAGGCCTCGCAGACATGCACGTTCCTCTGTTGGAGCAGATGGGAAAGTGCGGGTTTAACGAAGCGGGGAGAAAAAGTCACCAATAACATGGATGCCGATCATGGTTTCCCATCGAGGGTAAAAAGTGATCGGCGTGGGATGTTATTGAGTGATCGGCATGGATGTTATTACGTGATCGGCATGAATGTTATTGAGCGATCGCCATGCGTGGGAATATGCATCTATGATGCGTTGGCCAACAACGAGGCGTCAGTGCGTGAGCTGGGGGACGAGATACTGGCCAAGATAGCCCATGAGCTGACAGCCAACCTGCGCCGTAGCGTGACCGTGGATTGGAGCAGCCGCGAAAGCGTGCGCGCCAAACTGCGGCTGATGGTCAAGCGCATCCTGCGCAAGTACAAGTACCCGCCAGACCAGCAGGAAGAGGCTGCTCAGCTGGTTCTGGCGCAGGCAGAGAGCTTGTGTGAGGTGTGGTGTTGAGTGGGGGAGGCGCGAGCCTCCCTCACCTTATCTATCAAGATGTGTAGATATGGCTTACTTCAGTATGACGCTGCCTGAAGGTATCTGGTTGGCCTCTTCGAGGCTCAGGTAGCGTGGGCCTTGTACGCTGGCCAGTGACTTGAATAACCACGGATGCGGCTTTAGCCAAGCTTTGGTGTCTTCGTAAACGTCTCCACCGACCACGAAGTAACGACCATCACACCCGTCATCGTGTAGTTCATTGGCATCAGGTGCCGAGAGTTTCAGCTGGCAGCCTTCGATGACAACCACGACTTGAGACTTGTAAACCCCAATGACGGTGGAGATTTTGTTGGCCATATCACTTGAAACCCGCCAAGCGCTAATGGCGCCCTTGTAAGCACCTCGGCTGGAGTAGGTCTCTACCAAGTTGGCTACCAATGCCGTCACAATACGTACCTCGTTAAGTTGTTTGGAATGCGGTTTGTTGCTAGTGACCTGCATAGCCACCGATGAACGTGTTGATAGGGTCAGCGCGACTTGAAGTAGGCGACCTTTTCAAGGAAGTAGCGACCCAGTTCACCTTGATGTTGGTTCGCTTCGCTTTCTGCGTGGCCAAGTGACCGTTGCGCTCCTTCCATACCGCATATGCGGCGGCCTTCTCGACCTCGACCCGTTCTTGCTGCTCTTTCGGTAGGGCACACAGATTGTGACTCATACTGACATCTTTGTTATTTGTTGGCGCCATGGTACGCCATCACTGGCATGCGGGACTTGCGCTGGTTCAAAGGTGGTGCGCTATAATGCCTGTATATAAACACAGGTATTTTGCCATGAAGCTGTTAACCCCAGACCCATCACCCGCCGAGGTGACCATCCCGCTGTTCTTGCACCGCGCCTCTTGCGGCTTTCCCAGCCCAGCCAGCGACTATCTGGAAGGGAAGTTGGACCTCAACACCCACTGCGTGTCGCACCCTGCAGCAACCTTCTATCTGCGTGCTGAGGGGGAGAGCATGACCGGGGTCGGCATCTTTCCCGGTGACTTGCTGGTGGTCGATAAGAGCCTCACCCCGCGCCATGGTGATGTGGTGATTGCACAACTCGATGGCGGCTTCACGGTAAAGACCTTGCAGCTCAAGCCGAGGTTGCGGCTGTTGCCAGCCAATCCGGCGTTCGCGCCTATCGACCCTTGTATGAGTCTCTCCCTGGAGTTGTTCGGAGTGGTCACCCATGTGATTGGCAATCTGAGGCAGCGTGATGGCTATAGCGCTCGTTGATGTAAACAACTTCTACGCCAGCTGTGAGCGGTTGTTTCGCCCTGAGCTGCGTGGCCGCCCGATCGTGGTGCTCTCCAACAACGATGGATGCGTGGTGTCGCGCAGCCCCGAAGCCAAGGCGATGGGTATCAAGATGGCCGGGCCCTACTTCAAGATCCGCGAGCAGTTCGAGGCGCATGGCGGTGTGGCATTCAGCTCCAACTACGCGCTCTATGGAGACATGTCTGGCAGGGTGATGAGCACGTTGGAGACCATGGCCCCCGAGCTGGAGGTCTACTCTATCGATGAAGCATTCCTGTCACTGTCGGAGTCGTTTGCCGGGGACCTCATAGCCTATGGGCAACAGATCCGGCAGCGAGTGTGGCAGTGGACCGGCCTAACGGTAGGGGTTGGGATCGGCCCCACCAAGACCCTTGCTAAGCTGGCCAACTATGCAGCCAAAAAATGGCCTGCCACAGGCGGCGTCGTGGATTTGCGTGACGAGCTGCGCCGCGCACGGCTGATGGCTATCACCCCGGTGGACGAGGTGTGGGGCATAGGACGGCGCTTGGGAGCCAAGTTGGTGGCACAAGGCATCAACACCGTTGCTGACCTGGTGGCTAGCGACGCCAAAGGGTTACGCGCCCAATACGGCGTGGTGGTCGAGCGAATCGTACAGGAGCTGCGTGGCCTGCCTTGCGCAGAGCTGACCGTTGAACCGGCGGCGAAGCAGCAGATCCTCTCGAGCCGTTCCTTTGGTGAGCGCGTGACTGACCGTGGAGAAATGGCCCAAGCGTTGTCAGGCTTTATGGCTCGCGCAGCCGAGAAGTTGCGGGCCGAGGGGATGTGTTGCCAACGGGTGCACCTGTTCGTGCGAACCAGCCCCTTTGACGAACGAGCTCCTTACTACAGTGAGCAGGCTGGCGTCCGACTGGTCTGCCCTAGCGATGATACCCGGTTGCTGCTGCAGCAAGTGAACGTGCTGCTACCGCAGATTTGGCGCGACGGTTACCGCTATCAGAAGGGGGGCGTCATGCTGAGTGAGTTCACCCCCAAGGGGCAGCAACAGGCCGATCTGTTTGCCCCGTCCTCCGCTCAATCAGATGCGCTGATGGCAGTGATGGACCAGATCAAAGCCAAGGGATTGGGGCGCGTAGGCTTTGCCAGCCAAGGCACGGGGTCGCCTGAGTGGATGATGCGACAAGAGCACCTGAGCCCCTGTTACACCACCCGCTGGGAGGACCTGCCGGTGGCCAGGTAAGTGGATACAGTAATGTGCCTACCGTTTGCTAGATGTGGTACCCCACGTGGTACCCCAATACGAGGTTTTAGGATGATTTCTCAAGATCGACAAGTCGCGGCAGCAGAGCTTAAAGAAGGTGCAACCGCAACCCGATTTGCTATCAGCTCTAAACATGGTAACGGGTTTGCATATTCCGGCCGATCATGAACACCGATTCTGGTTCAACGTGAACACCATTTCCGGACCAACGTGAACGCTCATTCCGGTTCAACCTGAACACTTTGCACCTCCTTTCCGGAAACAGTGTTCAACATCCCGGAATCACTGTTCACATTCACCAGAATCATCCTTAACGCATTGATTTAACAACCTTTGATACGCTCTCCCTTTTGCCAGGGAAGAGCCTATGTCTGCCAAGAGGATTGCAATGCGTAAAATTCGTGAAGTGCTGCGACTGCGGCTGGAAGCTGACCTCTCTGTTCGCCAGATAAGTTGCTGCACCAAGGTCAGCGTTGGCTCCATCCAGAAACTCCTCAAAAGTGCCCAGACGCTCGGCCTGACCTGGCCTTTACCTATCGAGCTTGATGATGGCCAACTGGCGGCCCTGTTCTATCCGCAGGCCGATACCACCATCTCGGCCCGCCATGTTGTACCGGATTGGCCCTCTGTCCATCAGGAGCTCAAGCGCAAGGGGGTCTCCAAACAGCTGCTCTGGGAGGAGTACACCCAGCGCTATCCCAATAGCTGTTACAGCTACTCCCAGTTCTGTGACCGTTACAAGTCCTGGTGTCAGTTGCAAAAGCGCTCCATGCGCCAGATCCATAAGGCGGGGGAAAAGCTCTTTATCGACTACTGCGGGCCCACGGTGCCCATCGTCTCGCCGACTACGGGTGAGGTCCGTCAGGCCCAGATCTTTGTCGCCGTGCTTGGTGCGTCCAACTACACCTTTGCCGAGGCCACCTGGTCCCAGTCACTGCCGGACTGGCTGCAAAGCCATGTCCGTGCCTTTGAGTTTTTCGGTGGTACACCGGCACTACTGATCCCCGACAACCTCAAGAGCGGTGTCAGCAAGGCTTGCCGATACGATCCCGAGCTCAACCCCAGCTACCAGCAGTTGGCCGAGCATTATCAGGTGGCGGTGATGCCAGCTCGTCCTTACAAGCCCAAGGACAAAGCCAAGGCCGAGGTGGGTGTGCAGATCGTCGAGCGCTGGATCCTGGCCCGTCTACGCCATCAGACCTTCTTCTCGCTTGCCGAGCTCAACCAGTGCATCCGGGCTTTGTTAAATGAGCTCAACGAGCGCCCGTTCAAGCAACTGCCCGGTAACCGACGTGACGCATTTGAGCAGTTGGACCGCCCGGCACTGGGGTCACTACCGGTGCATCCCTATCGCTATGTCGCCATCAAAACGGTCAAGGTCAACATCGACTATCACGTCAGCTATGAGCAGCACCATTACTCGGTGCCGCACCAGTATGTGGGTCAGCAACTGGAGCTCCATGCGGGCGATACCCTGCTTCAGGTTTATCACCAGCAACAGCTGGTCGCGAGCCATCCGCGTAAAACCATCCCGGGAATGAGCACACTCCCTGAGCACATGCCGGAACGTCACAGCAAGCAGCAACGCTGGACGCCAGGGCGTCTTAAGCAGTGGGCTGCCGACATCGGACCGGGCACCTTGTGCTGGGTTAGCGAACGGCTGGCAGAGAAAGCCCATGCCGAGCAGGCATACCGACTCTGCCTGGGACTGCTGAGTCTTAGCCGGGAGTATCCGCCATCACGAGTCGAAGCCTGTTGCCAGCTGGCCAACCGGGAAGGACTGGTGCGGCTCAAGCAGCTCAAGCCGGTGCTGACCAGTGGCCGCGACCAACTGCCCGCAAGTCCGCTCAGTTATCCAGAACTGCCGCAAGAGCACGAGAACATCCGCGGCCCCCAGAGCTTCCACTAGAGAGGATACGTCCCATGACCCAACAAACGCTGACCCGCTTGAGACACCTGAAACTGACTGGCATGGCGGATGCCGTGCAACAACAACTGGAACAGGCAAGTACCTACGAAGGGCTGCCCTTCATCGAGCGGCTAAGCCTGCTGGTCGAACACGAACAACTGAGCCGGGAGCAGCGTAAACAAGCTCGGCTGGTCAAGCAGGCGAGGCTCAAACTCCAGGCCACGGTGCAAGAGGTGGACTACCAGTCTGCACGCAACCTGGAGCGGTCACAGGTGGCAAACCTGGCCCAAGGAGAGTGGCTGCGCCGGGGCCAGAACCTGCTCATTACCGGCCCCTGTGGCTGCGGAAAAACCTACCTAGCCTGTGCGCTGGGCTACCAAGCCTGTCAGCAGGGGCACAGCACTCGTTACTACCGGCTGCCGCGTCTGCTACTTGAGCTGAGCCAGGCCAAGGTAGATGGCAGTTACGCCAGACTGCTGGGTCAACTGGCAAGGATAGAGCTGCTGATCCTGGATGACTGGGGACTGGAAGCGGTGAATGCCGAGCAGCGCAACGCCCTGCTGGAGATCATGGATGATCGGTACGGGAAATACTCGACGGTCGTGGTCAGTCAGCTGCCAACGGAAGAGTGGTACGCGAGCTTGGGGGACAACACTCTGGCAGATGCGATCCTGGACCGGCTGATGCACAACGCTCACCGGCTGTCACTGAAGGGAGAATCGATGAGAAAGAGGAGAAGTGAGTTGACCCAATCTGAACACTCGAGTTAGAAACGGGGTGACGTGAGCGCGTTAAGGATCAGGGTGTTCACGTTGGCCGGAATGGCTGTTCAACTTCGCCGGAATACGCAGAATGTGAAGAACTCGCTGCGGGGCAGTTGTCATAAGCTCGGAGCGAAGCATTTACCAAGGCATCTTGCGGAATACTGCTTCCGGTTTAATCATCGTTTTGACCTCAAGAGCATGTTGGTTGAATTGGGGCATGCAGTCATGGCAAGCCCTCCGATGCCATATCGGCTCTTGAAGCTGGCTGAGGGTCATGGGTAATCAGGAACCGAAATTGTCCGTCGCGTAGAACAACTCTTTGCCTATGCCGATACCATCGAGCAGCAGGCCAAGACGGCCAAAGCGCGGGTCGATAAGCTGACCCAGGCCATTCTGGCCAAGGCGTTTCGTGGCGAGCTCACCGCCGACTGGCGCGCCGCCAACCCGGACCTGATCAGTGGCGACAATAGCGCCGCCGCCCTGTTGGCTCGCATTCAAGCCGAGCGGGCCACTGCCAAGCCGCGCAAACGGGCAACCAAAACATCCGCGACGTAGGTTCGATTAGCGAAGCGTAATCGGACGCACGAGAAACCGCCGCCCTGCTGGCCCGCATTCAGACCGAGCGGGCCACCGCCAGCGGCAAAAAAGGTAAGTGTGGGCCCCGCAAGCCTCGCGCAACGGCCTGACCCGCTCGTATGATGTGCAGTCAGCGGCAACATTCGACGGGTTGTAAGCCAAGTGCAGGCGAGATAAGGTCGTGTTGGCAGCAAAATTAGGAATAGAGCATGGAAATCAAACAACTCACCCTCGAAAATCTGGGGCGTTTTGAGCGTCTTGCCATCGAGTTTGCCCCCACGGAGCGGGTCAACTCGAATGTGACCGTGCTGATTGGCAACAATGGTGCAGGCAAAACCTCGGTACTCAAATCGTTGGCGACCTCACTCAGCTGGTTTGTTGCCCGTTTGCGCAGCGACAAAGGCAGCGGCAGCCCCATCCCGGAAGAGGTCATCCTCAATGGCGCCAATACCGCGGTGGTCTCTCTTCAACTACACGATCAGCTGAAGGAATACATCTGGTCTCTCACCAAAACTCGCGCCGGTCGCAAGAGCAACGAGCAATCCATATTGACCGACGCTAGCAAACTAGCCGATGAGTATCGAGCACGATTGACAGAGCAGGAAAATGTCAGCTTACCCCTGATCGCCTTCTACCCAGTCGAGCGGGTGGTGCTGGATATTCCGCTAAAGATCAAAGAGAAACATTCATTTCGCCAACTCGATGGTTATGACAATTCGCTGAGTCAAGGAGTCGATTTTCGTCGTTTCTTTGAGTGGTTTCGCGAGCGGGAAGATAGCGAAAACGAGTCGGTAATCCCTACTGAAGTTCTTAATGAACTTCAAGATTTACTCGGTCCTGATCTTTGGCAAAAGTTGCAACAGACACAGGCATCAGCCAGAGATCGTCAGTTGACGGCGGTGCGCACAGCTATTGCCAACTTTATGCCCGGATTTAAAAATCTGAAGGTCCGCCGTAAGCCGCGTCTGCATATGTCCATCGACAAGGAGGGTCAGACCCTCAATGTGTTGCAACTGTCGCAAGGGGAGAAATCCCTGATGGCACTGGTGGGCGATATTGCCCGCCGCCTCGCAATGATGAATCCGGAGCTGGAAAATCCGCTGCACGGCGATGGGGTGGTGCTGATCGACGAGGTGGACATGCACCTGCATCCCCAGTGGGCACGTACTATCATCCAGCGGCTCACTGATACCTTCCCCAACTGTCAGTTTGTGCTGACCACCCACTCCCCCCTGGTGATCAGCGATTGCAAGGATGTACTGGTCTATTCGCTCGATAATGGCGAGTTGACTGAAGTGCCATCCCAATATGGTCAGGATGCCAACTCGGTGCTGCTGGAGGTGATGGATACCGCTATTCGCAATGAGCGGGTGGCGAGCCGACTGAATGACTTACTCGATTTAATTCAAGATCGGCAATTTGATAAGGCCAATGCCCTGCTGGCCGCGCTAAGAGCCGAGCTGCCAGCCAACAACCTGGAGCTGACCAAGGCTAGCCTGCTGCTGCGCAAAGAGGAGCTGCGCCGTGCGCAAGATTTATAAGGGACAAGAACCTGCAAGTCTGGCGGCATTCAAACGTCAAAATCCTCATGCTCGATATCACGACCTACCCAACGATGAAGAGGGTCAGGCAATTCGCCAGCAGATCCGGGAGGCTTGCACTACTGAGCAATTCCATCTCTGCGCCTACTGTTGCCAAGCCATCAGCGGCACCAGTGAAGACACCATGAACGAGCATGTTGAGGCTAGGGATCTCGCCCCTAAGCGCACCATGGATTTCAGCAATCTGGTAGCCAGTTGCAAAACACCGAAACAGTGCGATGCCGCCCATGGCTCGCAGCCTCTGCCGTTGACCCCGCTGATGCCTGAGTGCGAAACCGAGTTGCGCTTTAAATGGAGTGGTCGGGTTGAGGGGTTGACGGAAAGAGCCAAAGAGGCGATCCGGGTACTCAATCTGGGTGATACGGAGCAAAGCAACAAGGTGCTGGTTGCCAAGCGCAAACAGCTGGTGGATAGCCTGATTTGGACCCACTATGGCGATGATCAGCAGGCACTGGCGCTGGAAGATGATGCACAATTGCTGACAATGCTGATCGAAGATCTGAGCCAGCCCAAACAAGGCAAGCTGGAGCCCTTCGCACCTGTACTGGTGAACATACTGCGCAGTCAGCTCTAGCGATTGCGTGCCTGCCCGGGTGACTCGGGAGCCACAACCTCGGTACACCTCGTGCGCTTTTCTCCGGCAGCAGACCGCGAGGATAGGCGCATCTCCTCCCCTCTGATAATCTGCCGTGGCCACGGTAGCCAACTATCCCGTTTTCATTTGGAGTTTTCATGTCACTGACCAAGAGTAAAACCTCGGCCAAGCGAAAAAAAGCCGAGCCGCGCCACGAGAGTCCGGCCCTTGCCTATTTTCATCGCCAGTGGCAGGCCATCGAAAAGCTGCAGGCCAAGCTGGCCAAACAGGAGCAAGAGGGGGCGGATATCTATCAGCGCTTTGTCAGCGACATTGAGCCTCTGGAGCGTGAGCAGTGTGGGCTGATTTTTCAGCTTTGCCAGCGGCTGGCCGGTTTCACCGCCCGCAAAAGTTTTACCCAGTGGCAGCGCGAGATGCTCCATGGCTGGATTGATGAATTGATGGGGTATCTTGAATCCAACCCGTTTCGGGGGGAGCTGGATCTGGAGTCACTCTATATGGCGGTGCAAGCGGGCAGCGTCAGCCAGCTCGATGATGATCAGCTCGAGGCGAGCTGCGATTTTATCACTGACATGCTGCAAGAGGCGTTTGGCGAGAGCCCCGATGATATCGAGCTGCTGCGCGAGATGGTCAGAAATCCCGAGAAGCTGCGCGACTATATGCAAGCCCAGGCCCAAAAACAGGGCGGTGATGAGCATGAGTGGGACGACGACGCGCCGGACTGTGGCGATGACCCCTTTGCCAATGACGAGGCTTTCGCACGTTGGCAGGATCATCATGACATGGCCGATCCGGATGAGGTTGCCAGGGTTGAGCAACTGCTCGATAACTCAAGCCTTAAGCAGCTCTATCGCAAGCTGGCTATGACGCTGCACCCGGATCGGGAGCAAGACCCGGTCAAGCGTGAAGAGAAGAGCCGCCTGATGGGCGAGCTCAGCCATGCGTGGGAAACGCGGGATATGTTTACTCTGTTGCACCTGGCTCACACCCATCTGCCCGAGGCAGACAAGCTGCTGAGTGAAGAGAATCTGGTGGCCATCAATCCGGCGCTCTGGCAGAAAAAACGTGAGCTCGAGATCTGCTTTTATAGTGGCCCGGAGGGAGTGCAAGGGGTTATCTTGCACAAGTTTAAACAGCGCTCGAAGAAGAAGACCGATCTCGCGTTCGAGGAGCATCAGCACTATCTACAGCGGGATATCAAGCAGTTGCATGGACAACTGGCGACCATCACCACCCTTGCAACCCTCAAACCCTATCTGGCCGAGCGCTGGGACGCACGTCAGCACGCCATCTGGGATGAAGAGCCGGACTTTGATGAGATCTTCTTTCGATAACACTTTTTTCGAAAACACATTTTTTGAAAACACCTATTTCGAAAACAAGAGAGAGCCAATGGCTCTCTCTTGTTTTGGGTAGCTTGAAGGATGTCGTGGCAATGAGACATCCAGATGAGTGCTATCGAGGCGCTGGACAGCCAAGGGCGCATGGAACACCAGCACAAGCTGACTGACCGAGTGAAAGGTGTTAGCGCCTTATTTATTCTCGGCCTGATACTGCACACCGCTCGCCGACATGGTAATGGCCGGTAGCTTTTGACGAACCGCCTCCCAAAAGCTGCTCTTGCGTTTGTGCTGCTGATAAAGCTGATTCAGATACTCCTGTGGCGAACAGAGAGGTCTCTCTCCATCCTCTTGTTCTACCTTTAAGGCCGCCTGATAATCCAGGCTCTTTTTCAGATCCGAGGCTGCCCCCGTGTAGTAGGTGCTCTTGCCCTGATTAACGACATTGGCCACCAATTGACGACGTAGCCGCACTGCCACCACGATAAATCCCTGCTGATAGAGGCGGCTCGACCAGGTTCGTACGGTTGAACCAGCAAGGAGTGAGAGATCCTCCTGCAAGTCTGCATCTGTACATTGCTCAAGCCGTTGTGCCAGTTGTGGCCATGCATCAACCTCCTCCAACAGCAACAAGACCTCGCGTAGCCCCCATGATTCGGCAATGGCAACAAACTGGCCTAATGCTACTTCTCTAGGCTCATCTCCACTTTGGCAATAACTCGCAAAAAACGAGTTTGCCCGTGTGCTAGCAAACGCGCGTAATGCCTGAGCATGAGCGTCAGCTCGGCGTCCCTCTTCCAGATAGGCCCGGATCAACACTTGATGCCACAGGTTCAATTGGCGGTGGCGCTGCAACAGAGCCGAGTCCATTGCCTCTAATACCGCGATGGCTTGATCGGCGCGTAATTCGTCGGTCAGCAGTCTGGCATAGTCAATCTGCTGACGGGGGTGGCTAAAGAGACCAGCCTGTTGCACCGAGTCAAAGAATGCAATATCACGCAACTCAAAGCTCAACCCCAACGCCTCTGGCAATAGACCTGCCGCCGCATAGTTATCGCGCAAGGCTCGCATCATTGGGGAGCCGAGCACATCACGGTAATCAAACAGGCAAGTAATGCTGATCGATGGATCAATGTCTGACAATCCGTCACGCAATCGACGAGCCAGCACCTCTGGGGGGACAGACTCTCGTTGAGCAGCGATCGCCATCAACCACTGTTCGACCAGCGCAAGATGGTAGTCCTCCCAGCTGCCACTGGATGTATCCATCTTTTCATACAAGGCTCTGGCATTCGCCAGCAACTCGAGGGCGAAGAGTTCTCCCTCCCTTGGAGAGGCGACGATCCCCTTGGCCAGCAACGGAATAAACTGATTTTGCAAGGTATCGAAGAAGGCATCCACCTCCTTATAATCCCAGGAAGGGGGGCGACGAGTGAGCTTGCTATACTCTTTTTTTGCCAATGCCAATAAGGCATCCTCAGCAGTAAGGTACTGGTTAATCAGGTGCTTTTTTGCGAGGGGAAGATGCGTTGCCAGGTCAAGCACGATAGCCAACAGCTCGGCTTGGCTTTTGCTTTCCAGTTTACTCAATTGCGCTTTGGTTAATATTCGTGCCATCAGCTGAACTACCCATTATCAGGTCTATCTAATCGAACATTGTGCCTGAGACCGATATAGATGCCTATCCATTGGAGCGACATCCCCCGGATGACAGAGACCATAAAGAACACATGGTTAAGAAACCATGTCTACGTCGCTGGAGGCGCTCAGCAATGAACACTTGCAAGAGCAAGCCACCAAGGCCCGATTTGCTGCTCGTATCCTTCATGCCCACTTTCTGGCACAACGTAGCGAACACCAGTGGTGGTACCCATCAAGATTGGCCGCAACGAGCCGTGTCCCTTTGGCTGCGGCTAGAAGTACAAGCAGTGCTGTTTGCACTGACCAACAACATAGATAGCAAGAGAGGGCCATTGGCCCTCTCTTGCATTAGGCAACATGGGGAGGATAGGTACAGTTATGTGGTCAACGCTGTTCATCAGGCTAGTCCGAGTTGAGTCGTCGACAATGATAACTAGTCTTGTAGGTGTGGGTTCAAATGTGGGTTCAAAACGAAAAAGGCACTATCAATAAAATGATGGTGCCTTTATTTTCAATAGCTTAGCTGTTATGGCTTAGTTCATGCCGTAGCGCTTGAGTTTCTTGCGCAGAGTACCGCGGTTGATGCCCATCATCACGGCGGCGCGAGTCTGGTTACCACGGGTGTACTGCATGATCACGTCCAGCATGGGAGCTTCGACTTCGGAGAGAACCATATCGTACAGATCAATCACTTCCTGACCGTTCAACTGGGCCAGGTAGTTACGCAGGGCCTGTTGCACAGAGTCACGCAGGGGGCGCTGGGTCGGCTCGGCAGCGTGATTGTGAGTAGTTGTTACCAATGCATCAGAAGTCAGGGTTTGTTCGAACATATTCGGTCGGCTCTTTAGTTATGCGTTAACCTAATCCATCGAAATACGCTTCGAGTGCCTCGAGTTGTGCATCTGCACAATCCAGGGCATTGAAGTGCTTACGGAATTCTCGGCCCGTCTCTTCTTCATCCAGATACCAGCCCACGTGTTTACGGGCAATGCGCGCTCCCAGATATGCACCATAAAACTGGTGCAGGTTGGTTACATGCTCGTTCATCAGGGTGCGAACCTCTTCCCTTTCGGGAGGCGGCAGCTTGGTGCCCGTCTCAAGAAAATGACGGATTTCCCGGAAAATCCAGGGTCGTCCTTGCGCAGCACGGCCGATCATCACGGCATCAACGCCGGTATAGTCGAGGACATACCGGGCCTTCTCCGGGCTGTCTATGTCGCCATTGGCGACAACAGGAATCGATACGGCCTGCTTAATCGCCCTGATAGTGTCGTACTCCGCTTCGCCCCGATAGAGGTCGGTACGGGTACGACCATGCACGGCAAGGGCCGCGATACCGCAATCTTCGGCGATTCGGGCGATCTCCTCGCCATTGCGGTTATCCGGATCCCATCCTGTGCGGATCTTCAAGGTGACAGGTACCTCCACCGCGTCCACTACGGCCCGGCAGATGGTTCTGACCAGGTCGGGTTGGCGCAGCAGGGCGGAACCTGCCAGCTTCTTATTCACTTTTTTTGCCGGACATCCCATGTTGATGTCGACGATCTGAGCGCCCTGCTCCACGTTGTAGCGGGCAGCAAACGCCATCATCTCGGGGTCGGCTCCGGCAATCTGGACCGATCGCAAGCCACCTTCTGCAGAGTGATCCATTCTCATCCTGGTTTTCTGGGTATCCCAGACATCCGGGTTGGCCAGCAGCATCTCGGAAACGGCCATGCCGGCGCCCAATCGCAAACAAAGTTCACGAAATGGTCGGTCTGTTACACCGGCCATGGGAGCCACAATCAGGGGAGTTTCAAGCGTGTGGGGACCTATCTGCATTCCACGGTTACCATCGGCTTAGGGCGGCGTATATTACGCATTTTTTAGTCAGGAGAAAAGGTTAGTATTTGAGCGTCAGCCATTTTTTTCTGAAAAAAACGTCGCGCCAAGGCTTGCAAATTCAGGAGTGCTTGAAAATTAGACATATTGTCGAGCCGGACTGGCGGGGCCAAATGGGTGAGGGGAGAGGCGATTTGCCTGTCCCCATCCCGGACCGGTTTGCGTTATGATAGCGAGCTTGTATCGAGCAAAGGCTCCAAACAATTTCATTACAAACAGATTGGGGATGTATGACGGCAAGGTTCATCAAATCTCTCTACCCGTGTCTGCTTGGTGCCGTGCTGGGCTCGGCCCAGGCCCAGACGGTCAGTTTCAGCGAAGCCTGGAGTCGGGTCATCCGCCAGGATGACGGGCTGGCGGCCGAGCAGGCCGGGGTGGAGCGGGCGCAGCAACTGCGCGAGGCGGCCAAGGCCATGTATCTGCCCAAGGTGGATGTGGGGGCCAGCTATACCCACCTCGATCAGCCAATGGAACTGGACATGATGGATCTCAACCCCATCGCCAACCATCCGGAATTCGGCAAGGTGCTGGCGCCCATCATGCAGGCGCTCAAGCTGACGCCCAACGACTTCGTCACCCCCCTCACCAAACAGAACGTGGTGACCAGCTCGGTCAAGATGCTGTGGCCGCTGTTTACCGGTGGCCGCATCGATGCGGCGCAGGATATTCGCCAGGCCCAGGTGAGCGAGGCGCAGCAGTTGCTGGTGCTCAAGCAGCAGTCCACCTTCGAGAGCCTCTCCCAGACCTACTTCGGCGTGGTGCTGGCGGCCCAGGTGGTGCAGACCAAGCAGGAGATCGAGCAGGGGCTGTCCCACCATCTGGAGCATGCCAAGAAGCTGGAGGCCCAGGGCCAGATTGCCCGGGTCGAACGCCTCTCCGCCCAGTCGGCCTATGACCGCGCACGCATCGATACCCAGAAGGCAAGGCGCAGCCTGGAGATCGCCCAGTTGGCCCTTGGCCACATGCTCAAGCTCAAACAGGCCGAGCCCAATACCCAGCTCTTCATTAACCAGCAGATGCCTGAGCTTGACACCCTGGTGCAGGAAACACTGGCGGTGCATCCCGGTCTCAAGCTGCTGACGGCCAAGAAGGAGCAGGCGCAGGGAATGATCAAGCTGGAGAAGGGCAAGTACGCCCCCGAGCTGTTCCTGTTCGGCAACTACAACCTCTATGAGGATGACTCGCTGGCCTCCAAGACCACGCCGGACTGGCTGGTCGGGGTGGGTGTCAGCATGCCGCTGGTGAGCCGTGACGGCCGCTCCGAGACGGTACAGGCGGCCAAGAGCGCCGAACTGCAGGTCAATCTGCTGCAGGCCAAGACCCGCCAGGATCTGGAACTGCTGGTCGAGAAGACCTGGCGCGAGGCGGCGCAGGGGCTGGAGGAGTTCCAGTCGCTCTCTTCCACCCAGGCACTGGCCGAAGAGAACGTGCTGCTGCGGGACAAGGCGTTTGGGCAGGGACTTTCTACCTCCCTCGATGTGGTGGATGCCCGCAACCAGCTGGCCGGGGTCAAGACCCAGCGCGCCGCTGCCGCCTATCAATACGTGATCTCGCTGGCCCGCCTGTTGGCGCTCTCCGGTCAGATGAACAGTTTCAATCAATATCAGCATGGGCAAGTGATCGAGGTGAATTCATGATCGCGCGCCACTCTGCTCCTTTTTTCATGTCTGTTTCGACCGCCAAGGGTCGCCCGTTTGCCGAGGTGAATGCATGAGTCATCCCCCCATCAAGAAGAAGATGAGCCAGGCCAAGCCGCTGTTGCTGCCACTGGCGCTGGTGCTGCTGGTCATCTGGCTGGGCTGGCGTTTCTGGCTGGCCTATCAGCCGGAGCCGGTGCGCCTGCAGGGGCAGATCGAGGCGCAGCAGTACTCCGTCTCCTCCAAGGTGGCGGGCCGCATCGACGAGGTGCTGGTCAAGAAGGGTGATCAGCTTGCCAAGGATCAGCTGGTGTTTACCCTGGCCAGCCCGGAAATCGAAGCCAAGCTGAGCCAGGCCAAGGCGGGCCAGGCGGCAGCTGGCGCCATGGCCGAGGAGGCCGAGAAAGGGGCGCGCGCGCAGCAGATTGCGGCCGCCAAGGATCAGTGGCAAAAGGCCAAGGCGGCCGCGTTGCTGCGTGGCAAGACCTACGAGCGCATC
This sequence comes from Aeromonas sp. ASNIH4, assembly GCF_002934425.1. Classification (NCBI taxonomy): domain Bacteria; kingdom Pseudomonadati; phylum Pseudomonadota; class Gammaproteobacteria; order Aeromonadales; family Aeromonadaceae; genus Aeromonas; species Aeromonas sp. ASNIH4. The sequence goes on from NZ_CP026217.1 coordinate 599,195, forward strand.
GCCAGCCTGCATCGGGATGGCGTGATGCCGCTACAAAAACGCGATGAGGCCTGGACTGCCTGGCAGGCTGCCAAGTACAGCGAAGGCATGGCCTGGCAGCAATACCAGATGACCCTGGAAGGGGCGCGGGAAGAGACCAAGATCGCGGCGCGCGAGCAGGCCAAGATGGCCGCCGGCGGCGTGGCCGAAGTGGAGGCCTACCTGGCCGATACCCGCATCGCCAGCCCGCACACCGGGGAAGTCTCCCAGGTGCTGCTGCGCAGCGGCGAGCTGGCCCCGCAGGGCTTCCCGGTGGTGACCCTGCTCGACATGAGCGATGCCTGGGCCCAGTTCCACGTGCGCGAAGATCTGTTGCCCCGCTTTGCGCTGGGGACCGAGTTCGATGCCCGTATTCCCGGCCTGGGCGAGCAGACGGTGCGCTTCAAGGTGACCCATGTGGCCGTGATGGGGGATTTCGCCACCTGGCGTGCCACCGATACCCGCCAGGGCTTTGACATGAAGAGCTTCCAGGTAGAGGCGCGCCCGCTGCAACCGGTTGAGGGGCTGCGGGTCGGCATGAGCGTGCTGGTCGAACTCTGATGGGACGTGAATGGCGGTTGCTGTGGCAGGATCCGTTCGGTCGAGCGCTGGCAAGCTGGCTCCCCCTGTTGCTGATAGGGATCCTCTGCTGGGTCTTCTCGGCAGGACTGGCGCGGGATCTCAAGATAGGTCTGGTGGATCTGGATCAGAGCCTGCTGTCACGCGAGCTGGCCTTCTCGCTGGATGCTTCCGCCGGACTCAAGGTAGCCCAGCAGTTTGATTCCATCGATGCAGGGGCCAGGGCGCTGCGAGGGGGGGATATCTACGCCCTGGTCGTGCTGCCGAGCCACCTGGAGCGGGATGCCCGGCAAGGCACTCAGCCGCAGGCCACCGTGTTCAACAACGGCCAGTTCATCCTGATCGCCAAGCTGGTCAACTCGGCGCTGGCCCAGGTGGTCGGGACGCTCAACGGTCAGGTGGGCGTGCTCTCGGCCATGGCTGGCGGCAAGGCGCTGCCCGGTGCGCTGGGGCAGGCGGTGCCCATCGCCAGCCAGGTGACGGCGCTCTACAACATCAACTCCAGCTACGCCCAGTTTTTGCTGAGCGCCCTGTTGCCGGCGGTGTGGCAGATCCTGGTGGTGCTCTACGGCATCAATGCGCTGGCCCGCACCGATAGGCTGGGGCTGGACTGGACCACCAAAGGGGTCTGGTTCGGTCTGTGGCGCACCCTGCTGCCCCACGTGTTGATTGGCTGGGGTTGGGGGCTGGGCTGGAGCCTGCTGCTGTTCAAGGGGTTTGGTTACCCGATGCAGGGCAGCTGGCTGGTACTGACGATGGGGTTGGGGCTGGCGTCGGCCGCCTGCGTCAGCATGGGAGCCTTCTTCTACGGCATCATCCGGGATCCGGCTCGCGCCCTGTCGCTGGCCGGTGCCTACACGGCGCCGGGGTTTGCCTTCATGGGGGTCACCTTTCCGGTCAGCGCCATGGGGGATTTCGCCCAGTTCTGGCGCAGCCTGCTGCCCATCTCCCACTATGTCGAGCTGCAGATAGGCCAGACCAACTACGGTCAACCGTTGGCGGCGGCGCTGCCCCAGTTTGGCGCCCTACTGCTGTTTCTGCTGCCCCTGCTGTTGGTGGTTCGCCGCTATCAGGCCCAGGCGAGCGCGGCCCCCGTTAATGAGGAGCCCAGGTCATGATGGAATGCTGGGGTTTGCCACGCTTCGAGTGGCGGCCGATTGATCTGTGCCTCTCGCTGGCGCCACAAATCGCTGCCTCCTGGCGGTGGAAGGAGCCAATGGCATGCTAGGTTTCTGGGATCTGCTGCGCCTCGAGCTGCGTACCCTGCTGGCGGACAGGGCCATCATGCTCACCCTGTTCGGCGGCGTCTTCTTCTACTCCTTCCTCTATCCGCAGCCCTATCTGCACCAGCTGCCGCGGGAAGAGGCGGTGGTGGTGGTCAACGAGGATGGCAGTCAGCTCTCGCGCCAGCTGGAGTTCATGGCCGATGCCACGCCGCAGGTAAAACTGGTGGCGCGGGCGGGCAGCCTGGATGAGGCTCGTGCGTTGCTGCTGGCGGGGCAGGGCAGCGGCATTTTGCACATCCCTCGCCACTTCTATCGGGATCTGATGCAGGGCAAGAGCGTCACCTTGGGCTATGCCGGCGATGCCTCCTACTTCCTGGTTTACGGTACCATTGCCGAGGGGCTGGCCCAGGCGGGCGGTACTCTGGCCGCCCAGGTGAAGGTCGCCAGATTGCTGAGCCACGGTGAAGCCCTGCCGCAGGCCGCCATGGGCTGGAATGCGGTGGCGCTCAACGTGCTGCCGGTGTTCAACCCCACCATGGGCTATGTGAACTACGTGGTGCCGGCGGTGTTCGTGCTGATCCTGCACCAGGTGCTGCTGATGGGCACCGGCATCCTGGGGGCGACCCAGAACCAGCGCAGCCAGCGTGGCGAGGCGGGCTACTGGCAGCATGCTCCCATCCTGCCACTGCTGCTGGCCCGCACCCTGGTGGTGGGGGGGCTGTTCGTGCTGCCGGTGAGCTACTTCTTCGGCTTCTGCTTCGATCACTACAACATAGTGCGCACCGCCGAGCCGGCCGCACTCTGGTTGTTCACCCTGCCGTTCCTGCTGGCCACCACCTGGCTGGGAGTGGTGCTGGGGGCACTGTTTACCCGCCGGGATCTGCCGACCCAGGTGGTGCTTGTCTCCTCGCTGCCGCTGGTCTTTCTGGCCGGCTTCATCTGGCCGCTTGAGCTGATCCCGACTCCGCTCAACTGGCTGGCGCAGTGGGTGCCGAGCACCCCGGCCATCGAAGGCTTTTTGCGGCTCAACCAGATGGGGGCCGAGTTTGCTCAGGTCTCCCACTACTGGTGGCAGTTGTGGGGGCTGGCGCTGCTCTACGGTGTACTGGCCTGCCTGCTGTTGCGCTGGCGGCAGCAGTCGTTGCCGGTTGCCAGCCAGCCAGCCTGCCTTGCAGAGTGAAACCACCGCCGGTTGAGCGGGATGGTACCAGCGCGCGTGAGACGGCGTGTGCGGTAAAGCGAAAAGCGGTCAGCCCTTGGGCTGACCGCTTTTGTATGCGCTGGGCTCAGTGAAGCTGGCGCAGCTTTAGCCGCGCTGGAGCTCGGGATCGCCGATGGCGTAGATCTGGCTGTGTGCCGCCTTGTCACTCAGCAGACGCAGCCCGCAGGTGGCGACATCGGCACGGCGTACCAGGCCGTGCACCTCCTCGCCCTGGCTCAGCACAGCCTGACCGGTGGCCTCGCCATCCTGCAAACCTGCCGGACGCAGTATGGTCCACTCGAGCGCACTGGTCTGCAGCCAGCTCTCCGCCAGACTCTTCAATCTGACCTCGTGACCGAAGGCTGCCCGCGCCCGCTGCGGCAGATATTGCCAGCTGTCGCCGCAACCGAGGGAGGTCACCAGCAGCAGGCGTTTGAGCCCGGCCAGCTCCATCTGATCGATCACCTGACGATTGCCCAGATAGTCGACAGGCTCTGCCTGGCGAAAACTGCCGAGGGTGGAGATGACCTGCGCCCCGTCACCGGCCAGCTGGCAGGCCACCGCTACCGTCTGCGGGTCGAGGGCATCACCGTTGACGACCTCGACTCCCAGAGCGCGCAGCTCGGTGGCCATCTCGGGACTGCGGATCAGGGCGATGACCCGCTGGCCCTGCTGCAGGGCTTGTTCGGTGAAGGCGCGGCCCAGCCCGCGGCTGGCTCCGAAGATGAGTGTGGTTGGCATGCTGCTGCTCCCTTTGACGAAAGGGCTAGCCTAGAGGGTTGTGGGGAAGCTGTAAATGAGAGTTGTTTTTATTTGTCTGGAAAAGAGGGAAGCGGCGAGCCAGGGGGGGGGCCTGGCTCGCACGGGGATCAGCCGTTGTAGTGGCCGATATGGGGGCGACGGCTGGGGCCGCTCAGGTGGATATCCACCGGATTGAACGCCTTGATCGCTTCAAAAGCGAAATCACCTATCGCCTGATGCAGGCTCTGGGGATTGTGGTTGGTGATGAGGATGACGCTTTTCGACAGGTTGCGACGGCGGCGCAGCAGGTGGCCGAGGAAGCTGGACTGGCTCTCCGCCATCTTGGCGCGGTTGGCCGAGACCTCGTCGATGATCAGCAGATCCACCTCTTCCAGGGCGCGCCGGTACTGGTTGCGCTCTTCCTGATCCTGGATCACGTTGAAGAACAACCTGTCCACGATGGAGGCCCACTGTTGGAAGATCACCGACTTCTGGTGGCGTGCGATCAACTCGTGCGCCACGGCGCCGGCCAGGGTCGACTTGCCGGTGCCGTAGTCACCGTAGATCAGCATGCAGCCGCCACCGCTCTTCTCCCAGTGCTCGAAACCGCTGATGAAGTAGCGGGCGGTCTCGATGGGATATTGCAGCGCCGGATCGCCGGCATCCATCCGTTCAAACACCCAGTCGGGGTTGAGGTCGGCCTGGGCGATCAGCTTCTGGATCCGCTCCTGGCGCGCCGCCTTCTGTAGCTCGCGTACCTCGGCATTGGCCTTGGCATCGTACTCCTTGCGCAGGGTCTCGTAGTCGTACTGGCTGCCGCCGGTCTCTTGCTGAAGGCGACGAATGCGCTCCAGCAGGCCTCCTACGTGGCGGCTCAACTCCGGGTCGTGAACGCGATGATCCTGCTTGGCCTTGGCGATCTTCTGGCGCTTGGCTTCGATCTCTTCCAGCTCCTGGCGCAGGGGATCGTGCGGGTCAGTCATGGAATGCTCCTTCTGCTCGGTCTGGGGTGGGGACAGGTCTCTGATTTTGCCTGCTGGCAGTGTCTGCTATCAATCATTATCCGGCTCCTGCGGCTGGCCGGCCAACCGCTTGGCCTCTTCGATCATCTCCTGCGCCCGCTTGCTTGGGCCCGCCTCGAGCGGTGCCTGGGTCACCTGCTGGTAGCCCTGCACCTCCATCGGCTTGCGGCGGGTATAGCGGCGGGTCTTGAGGGCGCGGATGAACTTGAGCATCCACTGGTGCTGGGAGTCGAATACTTCGGGTCGCCCCAGCCAGTAGGCGATGAACTCGCCGAGATCCTCTTCGTTGTAGCTGGCATCGATCACCCCGCACAGGCGGGCGAGGGCTGGCAGCTCTGCATCCGGGCGCCATTGCAGGTGCATCTGGAACGGGCGCTCCGGCAGCGGACTGCGCACACGCTGGGTCAGCAGCGGCAGCTGGAACGGGCACTGATGGTAGTGCTCACTGTCGTTTTGTGCCTCGACTTGCAGCAAACCTGCCTCCATCAGCTCATCGAACAGCTCGGTCAGCTGGCGGGCATTGACCTGAAAGGAAAAGCCGCTGGGATCGCCCGGGTCGACCACCGCCAGCGCCCGGCCGAGTTCGGGGTAGTTGAGCCTGGCCAGCTGATTTTCCAGCACCAGTCGGCGCAGCTGCAGGGTATAGAGGCTGCGGGCCGGGTGGGACAATCTGGGATGGGCGAGGGCGCTGTATTCGGCAGGGGTCATGGCATGCTTCATTGACGGACGTGGCGGTATTATCCCCCATGGCGCAGCCTCATACAATTGATGGCATGCCCGGCACCGCCGGCGGGTGGTCGGCTCGCCCGCAATCGGGAATACTTGTTTTCGTATGACACTATTTTTTTGTCGACCAAGCTGCAAAGAGGAGAAAAAGCTGAGTTCCGATGAGCATCATTAGCTGCTTTATTTCAAGCAGTTGGCCGCCAGAATAGCTAGCGGGCATGGATTTTTCGGCGATTATTCAATCATCTGATTGGTCAATGCAGTCGGTTATGGTCTAGGCTTGAGGCTAAATAACTGGTTGACTAATAAGAGCTTTATCAAGATGTCAAAAGCCGGACTACGGATCCTGGTGGTGGAGGACGAAGCCGTTTTTCGCCACTCGCTGGTCAATTATCTCGCTCACGATGGTGCCTGCGTTTTCCAGGCCGAAGACGGCATTGAAGGTCTCTCTGCCGCCGCCCTCTATCACCCCGATGTGGTGTTATGTGATTTGAACATGCCCAACATGGATGGGCATGAGGTGATCGCCTGTCTCACGGCCCGCTATCCTCATATTCCTGTCATCGTCATCTCGGCCCAGAGCAAGATGGAGGCGGTCGAGCGAGCGCTGCGCGCCGGTGCCCGCGATTTCCTGCTCAAGCCCATCTCTGACTTCGGTCAGGTGCGTCGCAGCATAGAGCAGTGCCTGAGCGCCAACCACGGTTATGGACAACAGCTGGAGTTGATGGAGCACATCGACTTCTTTCGCGAACACGACCAGGCGGCGACCCGGCTGCTGGCCTGGTTGAAGCCGCCGGGCCTGCAGGAGTGGGGGCCCTGGCAGGTCACCTTTGAAGGGATGGGCAATCTGTTCATTCCCGATACCTTCAAGGTGGATGACAAGCTGCTGGTGCTGGTGATGGAGCTGCCGATCCTCGGGGTGGATGCCGCCTTCTGCGGCGCCCTGGTGCGCTCTCTGATGAACGCCCCGTATCGCCAGTTTCAGCGTGGCGAGAGTCTGCTGCTGACCCAGCCCCACCGGTTGCTTGATTACCTCAATCTGCAGCTGGTCGAATCCGGTCTGCGCCACTCCTTCGCCATGGCCGCCCTGTTGTTTGATCAGGAGGACGGGCTGGTCTTTGCCAATGCCGGGCTGACTTCGCCCCACTGGCTGGTGCGCTCCGGCGGCCTGCCGCTCGGTCTGCTGCGTACCAGCCACTACGCCTTGCACAGACGCAGCTGGCATGAACCCTTTGACCTGCAGTTTCGCAGTGACAGCGGCAGTGCCCTGCATGTGCAGGTTCGACATCATTGAGGCCGTGTCAGACGGCCACATACAAAGAGGGCGCCCAATGGGCGCCCTCTTTGTTGCTGACAATCTTGACCGCTTAGACGGCGGCAGATTGCAGCTTCTTGTCGTGTTCCTGCGGCTCTTTGGCCGGACCTTCTGCACCGTGCATCCAGTAGACCAGGCGATTGGCCATGGTCAGCAGGATCAGCGCGCTGATCACGGCGGCCAGTGCGATGCCACCGAAGATGGCCATGGCACCGGATTCGCCGACGAAGGAGCCGATGAAACCGGCGGCATAGTTGGCCAGGGCCACGAAGCCGAACCAGGCACCCATCATCAGGGAGGCCAGGCGCAGCGGAGCCAGCTTGGTCACCATGGAGAGGCCGATCGGGGAGAGGCAGAGCTCGCCCAAAGTGTGGAACAGGTAGGCACCGACCAGCCAGAACATGGAGGTCTTGACGGCCTGATCACCACCTTGCTCCAGCACGGCACCGATCATGAACAGGAAGCCCACGGCCAGGAACAGCAGACCCATGGCGAACTTCACCGGGGAGTTCGGCTCTTTCTTGCCGAGCTTGATCCAGATGGCGGCAACGATGGGGGCCAGCGTGATGATGAAGAAGGGGTTCAGGGACTGGAACCAGGCGGTCGGCACTTCGAAGCTGCCGATCATGCGGTCGGTATACTCCTGCGCGTACAGGTTCATCAGACCACCGGCCTGCTCGAAGCCTGCCCAGAAGATGATGGTGAACAGACCCAGCACCAGGATGACCTTAATGCGATCCACTTCTTGCTTGGTCAGCGGAGCCTTCTGCTCCTTGGAGCGCTGCTCGGCGGCGCGCTGGGCGGCCGGCACGCGGCCGATGTCACCCAGGAAACGCTGAGCCATGGTGGCCTGTACCACCAGGGAGAGCAGCATGCCGATACCGGCGCTGACGAAGGCGGCTTGCCAGCCATAGGCGGTTGCGGCAGCGCCACAGATCACGCCGGCCAGCAGGGAGCCCAGGTTGATACCCATGTAGAAGATGGTGAAGGCACCGTCACGACGGTGGTCACCTTCCTGATACAGGTCACCCACCATGGTGGAGATGTTGGGTTTGAACAGACCGTTACCCACGATCAGCAAGCCGAGACCCGAATAGAAGACGGTGTTGACCATGTCCGGGAACATGGCGTGCGGCAGCGCCAGGGTAAATTGGCCGGCGGCCATCAGCACGGCACCAAACAGAATGGCGCGGCGTTGGCCGAGGAAGGTATCTGCCAGCCAGCCGCCGATGATCGGGGTGATGTAGACCAGACCGGTATAGATGCCGTACAGCTTGAGGGCATCGGCCTGAGTCCAGCCCATCCCGCCGTTGGCAGTCATGTCAGTCAGATAGAGCACGAGCACGGCACGCATGCCGTAATAGGAGAATCTCTCCCACAGTTCGGTACTAAAGAGCAAAAAAAGCCCTTTAGGGTGACCTAAAAAGGTCCCTTTGGACGGATTATTCATTGGAACTTCCACCTGTGTCTTATATTTTTTTAGAAATTTTATGCAAGGGCTAGGAACAAGCCATAATCCTTATAGAACAAGCGTGATTAAATTACAATATTATGATTTAGCGATATTTTATCTATCAATGGTTGAATATATGTTTATAAAATGAAAAAGGGCATCGAATGATGCCCAGTGTTTTATTCCATTAATAGGTTAAATATTCAGCTATTACAGCTGCTTGGCAAACTGTTTCAACCAAGTGATAAATTCGCCGTTCAGTTCCGGATGGCGCACTGCATATTCCACATTGGCTTTCATGTAACCAAACTTGCTGCCGCAGTCGTGGCTGCGCCCTTTCATGAAGTAGGCATTCACCTGCTCCTGCTCCATCAGCATGGCGATGGCATCGGTCAGCTGGATCTCGTCACCGGCACCGGCGGGGGTCTTCTCCAGCAACGGCCAGATGTTGGAAGAGAGCACGTAACGGCCGACCACGGCCAGATTGGAGGGGGCCTCGTCACGGGGCGGTTTCTCGACGATGGCCTGCATCGGCAGAGACATGCCCTCGCTCAGCGCTTCTCCCTTGATGTCGGCGATGCCGTATTTGTCCACTTCGCTCTCGGGGACGGCTTCCACCATGATCTGGCTGATGTGATCCTGTTCGAACATGTGCACCATCTCGGCCAGGTTGTCCTGCTTGAGGTCGCTGGCCACCTCGTCGATCAGCACGTCCGGCAGCAGCACCGCAAACGGGTTGTCGCCGATCAGCGGACGGGCGCAGAGCACCGCGTGTCCCAGACCTTTTGCTTCCCCCTGGCGGACGTGCATGATGGTGACGTCTTTCGGGCAGATGTGTTGCACCTCTTCCAGCAGTTGCCGCTTGACCCGCTTCTCGAGGGTCGCTTCCAGCTCGAAGCTCTTGTCGAAGTGGTTTTCGATGGAGTTCTTGCTCGAGTGGGTGACCAGAATGATCTCCTTGATGCCGGCGGCGATGGCTTCGCGCACCACATACTGGATCAGCGGTTTGTCGACGACGGGCAGCATCTCCTTGGGGATGGCCTTGGTGGCTGGCAGCATGCGGGTGCCCAGACCGGCGACGGGAAGAACGGCTTTGCGTACAACGAGCGGTGTCTTTTTCATGGAGAGAGTCCAGAGATACAAAGTGGGCCCATGATACCCGAAGAAAAATAGGGCAGCCACAGGCTGCCCTTATGATGGAAGGGGTATGGATCGGTTACTTGACGATAATCATGTCCCGATTTGCTTCCAGCGTGGCTGGCCCGATGCCGCTCACATCGGCCAGCTGATCCACGGTAGTGAACTTGCCCTGCTTCTCGCGGTAATCGACGATGGCCTGAGCCTTCTTCTCACCAATGCCCTTGAGCGCAGTCAACTCATTGATACTGGCAGTGTTCAGGTTCACCTTGCCGCTCTCCTTGGCGGCGGTGACCGTGGTTGCCGGCTTGGCAGCAGGCTTGTCGGCTGCCAGCAGAGGTTGGCTGAGCAGGGGCAGGCAGCTCAGCAGCAGGGTGGCGGTGAGGGTCTTGTAGTTCATGGCGTCACGTCCTTGTGTTGTGTGGAATGCCTATTGAGAATTAGCCGAGTTGCGCCACTTTTTGTCTGTCAGAAGTAACAGGGTTATAACTCAGCTGAATCGGCTATAACCCACGCCATTCCAAAATAGGTACACTGTGCTAACCATTTGACCAGGATGTCTTTTCTTATGTTTTTTCCCGCGATTTCCGAGCTGGAGCCCATCGCCCGTGCCGCCGGTGACGCCATCATGGCCATCTACAGTCAGCCCTTTGCGGTAGAGTACAAGCAGGATGAAAGCCCCTTGACCGCCGCCGACAAGGGCGCACACGAGGTGATCGTGCAGGCGCTGGCCCGGCTGACGCCCGACATCCCCGTATTGTCCGAGGAGTCCGGGCCCGAGGTGATGGCGGCGCGCCACGGCTGGTCCCGCTACTGGCTGGTGGACCCGCTGGACGGCACCAAGGAGTTCGTCTCCCGCAACGGCGAGTTCACCGTCAATATCGCCCTGATTGAAGAGGGGACTCCGCGCTGGGGACTGGTCTATGCCCCGGTATTGGACCAGCTCTGGTATGGCGGCAAGGGGCTGGGGGCCTGGCGGGTGGCTGATGGCAAGCGTGAGGCCATCCAGAGCCAACCTCATCAGGAAGGTACGCCCTGGCGGGTGGTGGGCAGTCGCAATCACCTCTCCCAGGCCACCCTGGATTACCTGGCGGGCTTTGGTGACATGGCGCGGGGCGAGATTGAGCTGGTCTCCATGGGCAGTTCGCTCAAGTTCTGCATCATCGCCGAAGGGGGGGCCGAGCTTTACCCGCGCCTCGCCCCCACCTGTGAGTGGGATACCGGTGCGGCACAGGCGGTGCTGGAGGGGGCGGGCGGCAGTGTCACCCAGCTCGATGGCTCGCCGCTGTGCTACAACAAGCCAGACATCCTCAACCCCTGGTTCGTGGCCAAGGCATAAAACGGTATATCGGGATAGAAAAAGGCCGGACTGGCGTGAACTGCCAGCCCGGCCTTTTTTATTTCGCTATTCGCGTTGGGTCAGAAGACCTTCTTGAACGGCTTGATGGTCACCTTGGCATAGACACCGGCCGCCACATAGGGATCGGCATCGGCCCAGGCCTTGGCATCCGCCTGTGAGGCGAACTCGGCGATGACGGTGCTGCCGGTAAAGCCGGCATCGGCCGGATCCTCGGCATCGATGGCCGGGTTGGGGCCGGCGGTGAGCAGCCGCCCTTCATCCTGCAGCGCCTGTAGCCTGGCCAGATGGGCCGGGCGCGCCTGCTTGCGCAGCGGCAGGCTGCCCTGGACATCTTCGGAATAGATGAGATACCACATGAGAGGATCCTTTTCTTGATGGCAGTTATTTTTTCATTTCATTTTTCTGCTCGGCGGGCAGGTGGCGATAGAGATAGACACCGCTCAGCAGAGTGAATACCAGGGTCATGCCAAGCAGACCGAACACCTTGAAGTTGACCCACATCTCCTGCGGCAGGTTGAAGGCCACATAGAGGTTGAGCAGGCCGCAGACGGTAAAGAAGCCGACCCAGCCGAGGTTGACCCGATCCCAGACGGGATCCGGTGCCTGCAGCTCCTTGCCCAGCATCTGCTTGATCAGGTTCTTGCCAAAGCCGTAACGGCTGATGAGCAGGCCCAGCGCAAACAGTACGTTGATGACGGTGACTTTCCACTTGATGAAGGTGTCGTCGTGGAAGAAGACGGTGAGGCCGCCAAAGAAGCCGACCAGCAGGAAGGTGAACAGCTGCATCTTCTCGACCTTGCGATAGCGGATCCAGCTGTAGGCGAGTTGCAGACCGGTCACCACCACCAGGGCGCCGGTCGCCATGTAGATGTCGTAGAACTTGTAGACTGCAAAGAAAACGATAAGAGGAATAAATTCAATAAATTGCTTCATGTCTGGCTCGTCGCCCTCAAAAGTGGACCGCAAAATTTGATTCAGTGTACCTGCCCGATGGGCAACGGCAAATGAATAAGACCGCTCATTCGCCAGCCAGTTCCTCAGCCAAATAACTGCCTTGCGATCTCGGCGCCCAGCCGCTGCTGATCCGCCAGCAGATCGCGGATATGGCGCTCTTCGATGAGCGGATTGAGCAGCACGGCCCGCAGCAGGGTGAGCGGCTGGGGGCCGTAGCGACCCACGGCGCGCTGGGTGCGGGAGACAAAACTGTGCCCCTCGGCGCGTTGAGCCTTCTGCAGGGCGACGTTGAAGGCATTGACTTGTTCGTTGGCGGCCTCGTCCAGCAGCTTGCCCTGCAGATGAGGGGGGATGCAGCGATAGGAGAGCAGGTTCATCACCGGGGCTGACATCAGTTCGAAGGCGGGATCCTGGTCGATAAGGCCGGCCATCAGGCGGGCCCGGTCGTAGTTGGCCTCGATGAGCTCGGCATAACCCTGCTGGCCGAACAGCTGGAAGGCGGCATCCAGATAGAGCGCATTGGCCGGGCGGGTGCCCTCCAGGGTGAAACGCCCCTGATCAAAGGAGCTGGCGCGGATGGCGTAGGGGGCCTCCCGCTTGACCGCCATCATCAGGTCCGGCTGGCGGCAGAGCAGCATGCCGGTACCGAGCGGCACCAGCAGTTGCTTGTGGCCATCCAGGGTGACGGTATCGGCTCGCTCGATCCCCGCCAGCAGCGCCTGATAGCGGGGCGAGAACAGGGTCGGGCCGCCCCAGGCGGCATCCACGTGGAAGTGGATCTGCTCGCGCTCGGCGATGTCCGCCAGCTCAGGCAGCGGGTCGATGGAGCCGAAATCGGTGCTGCCGGCCACGCCGACCAGTGCCAGCACCTTGAGCTTCTGCTCCTTGCACTGGGTAAGGGCCTGCTCCAGCGCGGCCATGTCGAGCCGGTTCTGGTCGTCGGTGGGGAGGCGCCAGACGCTGCGCGCCCCCAGCCCCAGCAGATCCATCCCCTTGTCGAAGGAGTAGTGCATCAGCCGCGAGCCCAGGATGACGGCGCCGCGATAGCCCTGCTCATAGAGCGCGAACAGGTTGTCGCCGCAGGCGCGGTTGCGAGCCAGCCAGAGAGCGGTGACGTTGGCGATGGTGCCGCCGCTGGTCATGACGCCAAGGGCGGCATCCTTGGCATGCATCTGCTCCTCATAGAAAGCGTCGTCGGCGCGATAGATGAGACGGTGCAGTTTGGCCAGCACCTCCCGCTCCAGAAAGCTGAGCAGACGGGAGGACTCCATCTTCATCGGGTTCTGGTTGAGCATCACCACCAGGCGGGACAACTCGGCAGTGAAGGCCGGTAACGGGGCCGTCATGTGACCCATGTAGCGTGGCGAGGTGAGGTGAGATGCGCCAGGCACCAGGGTGGCCAGGCGTGCCAGATAGTCATCCATGGCGATGCCGGTGGCCGGCATGCGGGATTGATCGAGCTGGTGGGTGAACTGGTCGCGCTGGTAGGGGGCCTGACTGTCATCCGAGTGGTGGAAGGTCTCCAGCAGATTCGTCATGGCCTGGCCGAAGGCCGGATCCGGTAGTGCAAACAGTTCAGTCAACTTCATCAGGTTCTCCAGACCGGGTTGCCAGGGAGTCACTGGGTGGTGAGCAAGCGCGGTGGCAACAGCTACGTGGGCATCGGCCGCAGAGCATACACCAAAGGCCAGCGGGTGACAGCCATGCTCATCTCCTCAACACATGGCAAATGGCATGAAAATCACTTTAAGCTAACACTTGTACTCTGAAATGACGACGGCTAGAGTGAGCGCAGTTTGGGTAGGAGTATGCAATGAGCAGTGTGACGGATTATTCGCCCCGCGAGGAGCTGGCCAACCGCCTCAGCCACGGCCTGGGGCTGGTGTTGGGGATCCTGGGGTTGGTGTTGTTGTTGAACAAAGGCTGGGCACAGGGCCCTCAGGCGCTGGTCAGTTACAGCCTCTATGGCGGCAGTCTGGTGCTGCTCTATCTGGCCTCTACCCTCTACCACAGCATGGCGGAAGGGCCGGCCAGACGCTGGTGCAAGGTATTCGACCACTGCGCCATCTATCTGCTGATCGCCGGTACCTATACCCCCTTCCTGCTGGTGGCGCTCGACACGCCGCTGGCACAGGGGTTGATGGTGGTGATCTGGGGGCTGGCGCTGGCGGGGGTGGTGTTCAAGCTGCTCTTCATCAACCGCTTCAAGAAGCTGTCGCTGTTTACCTACCTGATGCTGGGCTGGCTGTCGTTGCTGGTGGTCTATCAGCTTTATATCCATCTGGAGGGGGAAGGCTTGCTGCTGCTCGGGCTGGGTGGTCTCATCTACAGCCTGGGGGTGATTTTCTATGTGGCCAAACGTATCCCCTACAACCACGCCATCTGGCATCTGTTCGTGCTGGGGGGCAGCGTTTGTCACTTTATGGCCATTTATGGCTACGTCGCCTAACTAGCCCTTAATTGGTATTTTTTGCTGCTCAAAAGGATAAATTCGTGCGGTATCACACAGTTGGCCGCGACGTTTGCTGACAAGCTAGGGGCAGTTCAATTCGCAAAGGATGCACGAAATGAGTGATATCGCGCTTTCCATCAGCATGTTGTCGCTGGTGGCAGTGCTGGGGCTCTGGCTGGGAAACTGGCGAGTCTATGGCGTCGGTCTCGGGATCGGTGGGGTGCTGTTCGGCGGCATCATAGTGGGCCACTTCGCCGGCCTCTCGGGGCTGGCGCTTGATGAGCAGACCCTGCACTTCATTCAGGAGTTCGGCCTGATCCTGTTTGTCTACACCATCGGCATTCAGGTCGGCCCCGGCTTCTTCTCCTCCCTGCGCAGCTCCGGCCTCAAGCTAAACGGCTTCGCCGCCCTGCTGGTACTGCTTGGCTGCGCCGTGGCAGCAGCCCTGCACCAGCTGTTCGACGTGCCGCTGCCGGTGATCCTGGGGGTCTTCTCCGGTGCCGTGACCAACACCCCTTCTCTCGGTGCCGGCCAGCAGATCCTGGCGGAGCTTGGCGCTGCGCCCGGTTCCACCGGCCTGATGGGGATGGGCTATGCGGTCGCCTATCCGTTCGGCATCTGTGGCATCTTGTTGACCATGTGGCTGATCCGTATGTTCTTTCGCATCAAGATCGACGAAGAAGCTGCCCAGTTTGAACAGCAGGCCGGCAAGACCAAGGAGAGTCTGCAGACCATCAACATCGCGGTGCGCAACCCCAACATCCACGGTCTGATGCTGAGCGAGATCCCGAGTCTCGACGAGGCAGACGTCATCTGCTCGCGCCTCAAGCGCGGCGAGGAGCTGATGGTGCCGCGGCCGGATTCGCGCATCGAACTGGGCGACCTGCTGCACCTGGTGGGTGAGCGGCACGCCCTGCGCAAGGTACTGCTGGTGCTGGGGGAGGAGGTGGAGACCTCGCTCTCCACTCGCGGCACCGATCTGCGGGTAGAACGGGTGGTGGTGACCAACGAGCAGGTGCTCGGTAAGAAGATCCGCGATCTCGACATCAAGCAGAAGTACGACGTGGTGATCTCGCGCCTCAACCGGGCCGGCATCGAGCTGGTCCCGACCAGCCAGACCAGCCTGCAGTTCGGCGACATCCTCAACCTGGTGGGACGGCTCGACGCCATCGAGGCGGTCACCAATGTGGTGGGCAACGTGCAGCAGAAACTGCAGCAGGTGCAGATGCTGCCGGTGTTCATCGGCATCGGCCTTGGCGTGCTGCTCGGCTCCATCCCCTTCTATCTGCCCGGGTTCCCGGCGGCGCTCAAGCTGGGTCTGGCGGGCGGTCCGCTGGTGGTGGCGCTGATCCTGTCGCGCATCGGCAGCATCGGCAAGCTCTACTGGTTCATGCCCCCCAGTGCCAACCTAGCGCTGCGGGAGATCGGCATAGTGCTGTTTCTGGCGGTGGTGGGCTTCAAGTCCGGCGCCGGCTTCATCGATACCCTGATCAACGGCGATGGTCCGGCCTGGATGATGTATGGGGTGGCGATCACCCTGATCCCGCTGCTGGTGGTCGGTGTGCTGGCCCGTCTGTACGGCAAGATGAACTACCTCACCCTGTGCGGCTTGCTGGCCGGCTCCATGACGGATCCTCCCGCCCTGGCGTTTGCCAACGGCATGCACCCCACCAGTGGTGCCAGTGCCCTGTCGTACGCGACCGTTTATCCGCTGGTGATGTTCCTGCGCATCATCTCACCCCAGTTGCTGGCCATCCTGCTGTGGGCTGGCGCCTGATATGAAGCCCCTGACGGGGGCACTCGCAGCGCTCCCGTCATCAAAATGCAACACATTGATCATCTTGATTTTATTTTCCATCCCCGCCGTTGTTGACCCTTCTGTTTAACCGACCGTTCCAGCCTCAAATCAGTCTATCCATTCGAATTTTCTAACTGGTTTCCGGCGCCATTCGCGGGCACATTAGACGGTGGAATATTGCATGCCAATAGAGATTCAGGAGAGAACATGAGCAGCCACAATATCGCATTGGATCAGGACGTCGTCGTTACCCAGTTGAAAGGCAAGGTTTACCTGGTGGCCGCTGATGGCAGCCAGAAGCAGCTCGCCGAAGGCGATATCCTGCCCAAGGATGCGGTGCTGATCACTCCTGAAGGCGCCAGCTTCAAAGGCGGCAACCAGACTTTCACCCTGAGCCCGACCAACGAGCAGCAGGTTGAGGATGAAACGTCTCAAGAGCCGCAGCTTGCCCAGAATGTGCCGTCCGGCAATCCCAATGACATCGCGGCCCTGCAGCAGGCCATCCTGGGCGGCGCCGACCCGACCAAGGCATTTGAAGCATCTGCCGCGGGTGGGGCGCCTGCCGCCGGTGGTGGTGGCATTGGTGGCGTGGCTGGCGCCAGTGGCAACGGTGGTTTCGTTACCATCGATCGTACCGGTGATGCCACCATAGCAGCGGCCGGTTTTGATACGGCCAACCAGACCGATGCCGGCGTGATCGCTGATGCACTGCCGGGTGAAGAGAATCGCCTGATTGATCTCGTCCCGCCGGTGATCACCGTCTCTGCACCTGACAATACCAACGACACGACCCCGACCATTACGGGAACCACGGATGCCACCGCAGGCAGTACCGTGACCCTGCTGGTGACCGATGCCAATGGCAACCAGCAAACCCTGATCACCACCGTCAATCCGGATGGCACCTTCAGCGTGGACGTGACCACTCCGCTGGTTGATGGCTCCTACACAGTGACTGCCAGCGTCACCGATCCGGCCGGCAACACCGGCACCGCGACCGATGACGGCAGCGTGGACAGTACCGCTCCCTCGGCGCCACAAGTGGAAATCCAGGACGGCGCGGACAATGTCATCTCCGCCAACGAGCGCGAAAACGGGGTGGATGTCATCATTCGGCTGCCGGGCGATGCCAAGGCTGGTGATCGTCTCGATGTGGACTGGAACGGTGATGGCGTGCCTGACTCCAGCAGAATTCTGACGACCGACGACATCGGCCGTACCCAGGTCACCCTGACCATCCCTACCACGGATCTGCCGGTCAACGGCCCCATCACTGTGGATGCCACCCTGACCGACCCGGTGGGCAACACTTCGCCAAAGGGGACCGACAACAGCGTGGTGAATGCCGCGCCTCTGCCGGGTGACGACCAGTTCACCGTGGCGGAGGACGGCACCGTCACCATCAATGTGCTTGGCAACGACACGGATGTGGATGGAGATCGTCTCACCATTACCGCCATCAACGGCCAGACCATTGCCGAAGGCGGCACGGTAGCGATCAGCAATGGTTCCGTCACCCTGAGCAATGGCCAGCTGATCTTCACGCCGGCTCCGGATTTCAATGGCAACATCGCGTTTGAATACACCATCACCGATGGCCTGAACAGCGCCACTGGCGGCGTGACCGGGACTGTTACGCCGGTCAACGATGCGGCTGTCATTACCGGCACTGACACCGGCGGCGTGGTGGAAGACGAAACCAACCCGACCCTGACCGAGACCGGCACCCTGAGCGTGACCGACGTGGACGGTGCCGACGAGGCCAAGTTTGTGGCCGGCAACGGCGTGGCCAGCGCGGGCGCACTGGGCAGCCTGACCATTACCGAAGGCGGTGCCTGGACCTACAACGTTGACAACAGCAAGGTGCAGTACCTGGGCGAGGGCGAGACCAAGGTCGAGACCTTCACCGTGGCCTCGGTCGATGGCACCACTCACACCGTCACCATCACCATCACTGGCGTCAACGATGCGGCTGTTATTACTGGCACCGACAGCGGTGCGGTGACGGAAGATGCCAGCCCGGATGTACTGACTGACAGCGGCACTCTGACCGTGACCGATGTGGACGGCGCCGACGAGGCCAAGTTCCTGGCTGGCAACGGCACGCCGAGTGCGGGTGCACTGGGTAGCCTGACCATCACCGAGACCGGTGCCTGGACCTACAACGTCGACAACAGCAAGGTGCAGTACCTGGGCGAAGGTGAGACCAAGGTCGAGACCTTTGTGGTCAAGTCGGTGGATGGCACCGAGCACACCGTGACCATCACCATCACCGGCGTCAACGATGCCGCGGTTATTACCGGTAGCGACACTGGCGCGGTCACCGAAGACGAAACCAACCCGACCCTGACCGAGACCGGCACCCTGAGCGTGACCGACGTGGACGGCGCCGACGAGGCCAAGTTTGTGGCCGGCAACGGCGTGGCCAGCACTGGCGTACTGGGCAGCCTGACCATCACCGAGACCGGTGCCTGGACCTACAACGTCGACAACAGCAAGGTGCAGTACCTGGGCGAGGGCGAGACCAAGGTCGAGACCTTCACTGTGGCCTCAGTCGATGGCACTACTCACACCGTCACCATCACCATCACCGGCGTCAACGACTCTGCCGTGATCGGTGGCACTGACAGCGGTGTGGTCACCGAAGATGAAAGCACCCCGCTGCTGACCGAGACCGGCACCCTGAGCGTGACCGACGTGGATGGGGCGGATGAAGCCAAGTTCCTGGCTGGTAACGGCACCCCGAGCGCGGGCGCACTGGGTAGCCTGACCATCACCGAAGGCGGGGCCTGGACCTACAACGTCGACAACAGCAAGGTGCAGTACCTGGGCGAGGGTGAAACCAAGGTCGAGACCTTTGTGGTCAAGTCCGTGGATGGCACTGAGCACACCGTGACCATCACCATTACCGGCGTCAACGATGCGGCGGTGATCGGTGGCACTGACAGCGGTGCAGTCACCGAAGACGAGACCAACCCGCTGCTGACCGAGACCGGCACCCTGAGCGTGACCGACGTGGACGGGGCCGACGAGGCCAAGTTCCAGGCTGGCAACGGCACCCCGAGCGCCGGTGCACTGGGCAGCCTCTCCATCACCGAAGGCGGTGCCTGGACCTACAACGTTGACAACAGCAAGGTACAGTACCTGGGCGAAGGCGAGACCAAGGTCGAGACCTTTGTGGTCAAGTCCGTGGACGGCACCGAGCACACCGTCACCATCACCATTACCGGCGTCAACGATGCCGCGGTGATCACCGGTAGCGATACTGGCGCAGTCACCGAAGACGAAACCAACCCGACCCTGACCGAGACCGGCACCCTGAGCGTGACCGACGTGGACGGGGCCGACGAGGCCAAGTTCCAGGCCGGCAACGGCACCCCGAGCGCCGGTGCGCTGGGTAGCCTCTCCATCACCGAAGGCGGTGCCTGGACCTACAACGTTGACAACAGCAAGGTACAGTACCTGGGCGAAGGCGAGACCAAGGTCGAGACCTTTGTGGTCAAGTCGGTGGATGGCACCGAGCACACCGTGACCATCACCATCACTGGCGTCAACGATGCCGCGGTGATCACCGGTAGCGATACTGGCGCAGTCACCGAAGACGAGACCAAGCCGCTGCTGACCGAGACCGGCACCCTGAGCGTGACCGACGTGGACGGGGCCGACGAGGCCAAGTTCCAGGCTGGCAACGGCACCCCGAGCGCGGGTGCACTGGGTAGCCTGACCATCGATGCCGATGGCAACTGGACTTACAACGTGGCCAACGGCGACGTGCAGTACCTGGGCGAAGGCGAGACCAAGGTCGAGACCTTCACCGTGGCCTCGGTCGATGGCACCACTCACACCGTCACCATCACCATCACTGGCGTCAACGATGCCGCGGTCATTACCGGTAGCGATACTGGCGCAGTCACCGAAGACGAAACCAACCCGACCCTGACCGAGACCGGCACCCTGAGCGTGACCGACGTGGACGGCGCCGACGAGGCCAAGTTCCAGGCTGGCAACGGCACCCCGAGCGCGGGTGCACTGGGTAGCCTGACCATCGATGCCGATGGCAACTGGACTTACAACGTGGCCAACGGCGACGTGCAGTACCTGGGCGAAGGCGAGACCAAGGTCGAGACCTTTGTGGTCAAGTCGGTGGATGGCACCGAGCACACCGTGACCATCACCATCACCGGCGTCAACGATGCCGCGGTGATCACCGGTAGCGACACTGGCGCAGTCACCGAAGACGAAAGCAACCCGACCCTGACCGAGACCGGCACCCTGAGCGTGACCGACGTGGACGGCGCCGACGAGGCCAAGTTCCAGGCTGGCAACGGCACCCCGAGCGCCGGTGCACTGGGCAGCCTCTCCATCACCGAAGGCGGTGCCTGGACCTACAACGTTGACAACAGCAAGGTACAGTACCTGGGCGAAGGCGAGACCAAGGTCGAGACCTTTGTGGTCAAGTCGGTGGATGGCACCGAGCACACCGTGACCATCACCATCACCGGCGTCAACGATGCCGCGGTGATCACCGGTAGCGATACTGGCGCAGTCACCGAAGACGAGACCAAGCCGCTGCTGACCGAGACCGGCACCCTGAGCGTGACCGACGTGGACGGGGCCGCCGAGGCCAAGTTCCAGGCCGGCAACGGCACCCCGAGCGCGGGTGCACTGGGTAGCCTGACCATCGATGCCGATGGCAACTGGACTTACAACGTGGCCAACGGCGACGTGCAGTACCTGGGCGAAGGCGAGACCAAGGTCGAGACCTTCACCGTGGCCTCGGTCGATGGCACCACTCACACCGTCACCATCACCATCACTGGCGTCAACGATGCCGCGGTCATTACCGGTAGCGACACTGGTGCGGTCACCGAAGACGAAACCAACCCGCAGCTGACCGAGACCGGCACCCTGAGCGTGACCGACGTGGACGGTGCTGACGAGGCCAAGTTTGTGGCCGGCAACGGCGTGGCCAGCACTGGCGCACTGGGCAGCCTCTCCATCACCGAAGGCGGTGCCTGGACCTACAACGTTGACAACAGCAAGGTGCAGTACCTGGGCGAAGGCGAGACCAAGGTCGAGACCTTTGTGGTCAAGTCCGTGGACGGCACCGAGCACACCGTCACCATCACCATTACCGGCGTCAACGATGCGGCGGTCATTACCGGCACTGACACCGGTGGCGTGGTGGAAGACGAGACCAACCCGCTGCTGACCGAGACCGGTACCCTGAGCGTCACCGACGTGGACGGCGCCGACGAGGCCAAGTTCCTGGTCGGCAACGGCACCCCGAGTGCGGGTGCGCTGGGCAGCCTCGCCATCACCGAAGGCGGTGCCTGGACTTACAACGTCGATAACAGCAAGGTACAGTACCTGGGCGAAGGTGAAACCAAGGTCGAGACCTTTGTGGTCAAGTCCGTGGACGGCACCGAGCACACCGTGACCATCACCATCACCGGCGTCAACGATGCCGCGGTGATCACCGGTAGCGATACTGGCGCGGTCACCGAAGACGAGACCAAGCCGCTGCTGACCGAGACCGGCACCCTGAGCGTGACCGACGTGGACGGGGCCGACGAGGCCAAGTTCCAGGCCGGCAACGGCACCCCGAGCGCGGGTGCACTGGGTAGCCTGACCATCGATGCCGATGGCAACTGGACCTACAACGTCGACAACAGCAAGGTACAGTACCTGGGCGAAGGTGAAACCAAGGTCGAGACCTTTGTGGTCAAGTCCGTGGACGGCACTGAGCACACCGTGACCATCACCATTACCGGCGTCAACGATGCGGCGGTGATCGGTGGCACTGACAGCGGTGCAGTCACCGAAGACGAGACCAACCCGCTGCTGACCGAGACCGGCACCCTGAGCGTGACCGACGTGGACGGGGCCGACGAGGCCAAGTTCCAGGCCGGCAACGGCACCCCGAGCGCCGGTGCGCTGGGTAGCCTCTCCATCACCGAAGGCGGTGCCTGGACCTACAACGTTGACAACAGCAAGGTGCAGTACCTGGGCGAAGGTGAGACCAAGGTCGAGACCTTTGTGGTCAAGTCGGTGGATGGCACCGAGCACACCGTGACCATCACCATCACCGGCGTCAACGATGCCGCGGTTATTACCGGTAGCGACACTGGCGCGGTCACCGAAGACGAAACCAACCCGACCCTGACCGAGACCGGCACCCTGAGCGTGACCGACGTGGACGGCGCCGACGAGGCCAAGTTTGTGGCCGGCAACGGCGTGGCCAGCACTGGCGTACTGGGCAGCCTGACCATCACCGAGACCGGTGCCTGGACCTACAACGTCGACAACAGCAAGGTGCAGTACCTGGGCGAGGGCGAGACCAAGGTCGAGACCTTCACTGTGGCCTCAGTCGATGGCACTACTCACACCGTCACCATCACCATCACCGGCGTCAACGACTCTGCCGTGATCGGTGGCACTGACAGCGGTGCGGTCACCGAAGATGAAAGCACCCCGCTGCTGACCGAGACCGGCACCCTGAGCGTGACCGACGTGGATGGGGCGGATGAAGCCAAGTTCCTGGCTGGTAACGGCACCCCGAGCGCGGGCGCACTGGGTAGCCTGACCATCACCGAAGGCGGGGCCTGGACCTACAACGTCGACAACAGCAAGGTGCAGTACCTGGGCGAGGGTGAAACCAAGGTCGAGACCTTTGTGGTCAAGTCCGTGGACGGCACTGAGCACACCGTGACCATCACCATTACCGGCGTCAACGATGCGGCGGTGATCGGTGGCACTGACAGCGGTGCAGTCACCGAAGACGAGACCAACCCGCTGCTGACCGAGACCGGCACCCTGAGCGTGACCGACGTGGACGGGGCCGACGAGGCCAAGTTCCAGGCTGGCAACGGCACCCCGAGCGCCGGTGCACTGGGCAGCCTCTCCATCACCGAAGGCGGTGCCTGGACCTACAACGTTGACAACAGCAAGGTACAGTACCTGGGCGAAGGCGAGACCAAGGTCGAGACCTTTGTGGTCAAGTCCGTGGACGGCACCGAGCACACCGTCACCATCACCATTACCGGCGTCAACGATGCGGCGGTGATCACCGGTAGCGATACCGGTAGCGTGGTGGAAGACGAAACCAACCCGACTCTGACCGAGACCGGTACCCTGAGCGTCACCGACGTGGATGGCGCCGACGAGGCCAAGTTCCTGGTCGGCAACGGCACCCCGAGTGCGGGTGCACTGGGTAGCCTCGCCATCACCGAAGGCGGTGCCTGGACTTACAACGTCGATAACAGCAAGGTACAGTACCTGGGCGAAGGTGAAACCAAGGTCGAGACCTTTGTGGTCAAGTCCGTGGACGGCACCGAGCACACCGTCACCATCACCATTACCGGCGTCAACGATGCCGCGGTGATCACCGGTAGCGATACCGGTAGCGTGGTGGAAGACGAGACCAACCCACTGCTGACCGAGACCGGCACCCTGAGCGTCACCGACGTGGACGGCGCCGACGAGGCCAAGTTCCTGGTCGGCAACGGCACCCCGAGTGCGGGCGCACTGGGTAGCCTCGCCATCACCGAAGGTGGCGCCTGGACCTACAACGTCGACAACAGCAAGGTACAGTACCTGGGCGAGGGTGAAACCAAGGTCGAGACCTTCACCGTGGCCTCAGTCGATGGCACCACTCATACCGTCACCATCACCATCACCGGCGTCAACGATGCGGCGGTCATTACCGGCACCGATACCGGCGGCGTGGTGGAAGACGAGACCAACCCGACCCTGACCGAGACCGGCACCCTGAGCGTGACCGACGTGGACGGCGCCGACGAAGCCAAGTTCCTGGCCGGCAACGGCACCCCGAGCGCGGGTGCACTGGGTAGCCTCGCCATCACCGAAGGCGGTGCCTGGACCTACAACGTCGACAACAGCAAGGTGCAGTACCTGGGTGAGGGCGAGACCAAGGTCGAGACCTTTGTGGTCAAGTCGGTGGATGGCACCGAGCACACCGTGACCATCACCATCACCGGCGTCAACGATGCCGCGGTGATCACCGGTAGCGATACTGGCGCAGTCACCGAAGACGAGACCAAGCCGCTGCTGACCGAGACCGGCACCCTGAGCGTGACCGACGTGGACGGGGCCGACGAGGCCAAGTTTGTGGCCGGCAACGGCACCCCGAGTGCGGGTGCGCTGGGCAGCCTGACCATCACCGAAGGCGGTGCCTGGACCTACAACGTCGACAACAGCAAGGTGCAGTACCTGGGCGAGGGCGAGACCAAGGTCGAGACCTTCACCGTGGCTTCGGTCGATGGCACCACTCACACCGTGACCATCACCATCACCGGCGTCAACGATGCCGCGGTGATCACCGGCACCGACACTGGTGCGGTCACCGAAGATGAAACCAACCCGACTCTGACCGAGACCGGTACTCTGAGCGTGACCGACGTGGACGGGGCCGACGAGGCCAAGTTCCAGGCTGGCAACGGCACCCCGAGCGCGGGTGCACTGGGTAGCCTGACCATCACCGAAGGCGGTGCCTGGACCTACAACGTCGACAACAGCAAGGTGCAGTACCTGGGCGAGGGTGAGACCAAGGTCGAGACCTTTGTGGTCAAGTCCGTGGATGGCACCGAGCACACCGTGACCATCACCATCACTGGCGTCAACGATGCCGCGGTGATCACCGGTAGCGACACTGGTGCGGTCACCGAAGATGAAAGCACCCCGACTCTGACCGAGACCGGTACCCTGAGCGTGACCGACGTGGACGGCGCCGACGAAGCCAAGTTTGTGGCCGGCAACGGCGTGGCCAACACTGGCGCGCTGGGCAGCCTCTCCATCACCGAGACCGGTGCCTGGACCTACAACGTCGACAACAGCAAGGTGCAGTACCTGGGCGAGGGCGAGACCAAGGTCGAGACCTTCACCGTGGCCTCGGTCGATGGCACCACCCACACCGTCACCATCACCATCACCGGCGTCAACGATGCCGCGGTCATTACTGGTAGCGACACCGGCGGCGTGACCGAAGACGAAACCACCCCGACTCTGACCGAGACCGGTACCCTGAGCGTCACCGACGTGGATGGCGCCGACGAGGCCAAGTTCCTGGCCGGCAACGGCACCCCGAGCGCGGGTGCACTGGGCAGCCTCTCCATCACCGAGACCGGTGCCTGGACCTACAACGTCGACAACAGCAAGGTGCAGTACCTGGGCGAAGGCGAGACCAAGGTCGAGACCTTCACCGTGGCCTCGGTCGATGGCACCACTCACACCGTCACCATCACCATCACTGGCGTGAACGACTCTGCCGTGATCGGCGGCACTGACAGCGGTGCAGTTACCGAAGACGAGACCACCCCGATCCTGACCGAGACCGGTACCCTGAGCGTGACCGACGTGGACGGCGCCGACGAGGCCAAGTTCCTGGCCGGCAACGGCGTGGCCAGCACTGGTGCACTGGGCAGCCTGACCATCACCGAAGGCGGTGCCTGGACGTACAACGTCGACAACAGCAAGGTGCAGTACCTGGGCGAAGGTGAGACCAAGGTCGAGACCTTCACCGTGGCTTCAGTCGATGGCACCACCCACACCGTCACCATCACCATCACCGGCGTCAACGATGCGGCGGTCATTACCGGCACCGATACCGGCGGCGTGGTGGAAGACGAAACCAACCCGACTCTGACCGAGACCGGCACCCTGAGCGTGACCGACGTGGACGGCGCCGACGAGGCCAAGTTCCTGGCTGGCAACGGCACCCCGAGTGCGGGTGCGCTGGGTAGCCTGACCATCACCGAAGGCGGTGCCTGGACCTACAACGTCGACAACAGCAAGGTGCAGTACCTGGGCGAGGGCGAGACCAAGGTCGAGACCTTCACCGTGGCTTCAGTCGATGGCACCACTCACACCGTTACCATCACCATCACCGGCGTCAACGATGCGGCTGTCATTACCGGTAGCGACACCGGTAGTGTGGTGGAAGACGAAGCCACCCCGACCCTGACCGAGACCGGTACCCTGAGCGTGACCGACGTGGACGGCGCCGACGAGGCCAAGTTCCTGGCCGGCAACGGCACCCCGAGCGCGGGTGCACTGGGCAGCCTCTCCATCACCGAAGGCGGTGCCTGGACTTACAACGTCGACAACAGCAAGGTGCAGTATCTGGGCGAGGGCGAGACCAAGGTCGAGACCTTTGTGGTCAAGTCCGTGGATGGCACCGAGCACACCGTCACCATCACCATCACTGGCGTGAACGATGGCGCTGTGGTGGCGGGGGATGACCTGGGGGCAGTGACCGAAGATCTGAACGTGGTGGGTGGCAAGCTGAGCGACAGCGGCGTGCTGACCATCAGCGATGCGGACCAGGGTCAGGCCAAGTTCGTGGCCGGCAACGGCACCCCGAGTGCGGGCGCACTGGGCAGCCTCTCCATCACCGAGACCGGTACTTGGAGCTACAACGTCGACAACAGCAAGGTACAGTACCTGGGCCTGGGCGAGACCCGGGTCGAGAGCTTCACCGTCAAGAGTGTCGATGGCACCACCCACACCGTCACCATCACCATCACTGGCGTGAACGATGGCGCTGTGGTAGCGGGGGATGACCTGGGGGCAGTGACCGAAGATCTGAACGTGGTGGGTGGCAAGCTGAGCGACAGCGGCGTGCTGACTATCAGCGATGCGGATCAGGGGCAGGCCAAGTTTGTGGCCGGCAACGGCACCCCGAGTGCGGGCGCACTGGGCAGCCTCTCCATCACCGAGACCGGTACTTGGAGCTACAACGTCGACAACAGCAAGGTACAGTACCTGGGCCTGGGCGAGACCCGGGTCGAGAGCTTCACCGTCAAGAGTGTCGATGGCACCACCCACACCGTCACCATCACCATCACTGGCGTGAACGATGGCGCTGTGGTGGCGGGGGATGACCTGGGGGCAGTGACCGAAGATCTGAACGTGGTGGGTGGCAAGCTGAGCGACAGCGGCGTGCTGACTATCAGCGATGCGGATCAGGGTCAGGCCAAGTTTGTGGCCGGCAACGGCACCCCGAGCGTGGGTGCACTGGGCAGCCTCTCCATCACCGAGACCGGTGCCTGGAGCTACAACGTCGACAACAGCAAGGTGCAGTACCTGGGCCTGGGCGAGACCCGGGTCGAGAGCTTCACCGTCAAGAGTGTGGATGGCACCAGCCATACCGTCTCGGTCACCATCACCGGCACCAACGATGCACCGACCCTGAGTATCGACAAGGGGGCCGTGGTCTCCGAAGAGGGGCTGGCCGGCGGCATTGCCGATACGGCAGGCAGCAGCGATACCACCGACAGCGTGGCCGCCAGCGGCAAGATCACGGTCGGCGATGTCGACAGCCAGGATACGCTTACCATCAGCCTGAACGGGCCTGCAGGCCTGACGGCTGGCGGTGCCGCGGTGCAGTGGAGCTGGAATGCCGCCACCAAGGTATTGACCGGTTATACCGGTACACCGGGCGGCGCCGACTACAAGGCGGTCATGGATGTGAAGCTGACCGCGCCTGCCGGTGGCAGCAAGGGCGACTGGAGTTATGACGTGACGCTCAAGGCTCCGCTTGATCATCCGGTCAAGGGCAGTGAAGACGTACTCAACTTCCAGATCGGTGTGACCGTATCGGATGGCAAGACCACCACCACTGGCAGTCTGCCCATCTCGGTCGAGGATGACTCGCCGGTGGCCGGTGACATGGCGGCCGTCTCCGTCATCAAGACCAACATCCCGGATACTCTGACCGGCCTGTTTGATCTGACCAAGTACAGTGGCAGCAACCAGACGACCCTGAACGTGAGCGGCTTCAGCATCACGGCGTTGGGCTTTACCTCGTCGACCAACTCGGCCCTGATCACCGCCAATGTCAACGGTTCCAGCTCTGGTCTGGGGGTTTCCAGCGTCGGTTCACCGAACCACAACCTCGCCAACGAGGTGGACTTCCGCCACTTTGCAAACGGTACTTCTGCTTCCGAGCAGCTGATCGTCAAGCTGGATGCGGGCAAGGTAGCCTATGGCGCCAACATCAAGTTCAGCCAGATGTTCGGTGGCGAGCTGGAGAGTGGCGTGGTCGAGTTCTACCGCGGCGGCGTGCTGATCGGTACCCAGACCTTCAGCTCCAACGCGGCAGGTGGCGACTATGCCGGCAACTTCCAGGTGCAGCAGGGTGGCTTCGATACCATGGTCATCAAGGCCACCAACAATGGTAACGGCCTCTACGCCGACAACAGCGACTTCACCGTGAAGAGCATCGAGTTCCTCGGTGCCACCACGGCGCCGGCCATCGCCTATGGTTCCGGCACGGTCACCCCACAGTGGGGCGCCGACGGCAAGGGCTACATGCAACTGGTCGGTTCTACCGAGACCGGACTGACCACGGCGACCGGCAAGCTGATCACCACCACGATGGAATCGGCCAATACTCTGGTCGGCAAGGCCAGCGATGGCACCTTGGTGTTCCGTCTGGAATTTACCCCGGCCACCGGCAAGTGGGAGTTCTTCCAGTATCAGAACATGTCCAAGCCGCAGGGAGATGGCGACATCGACTTCCAGATCAAGGTGGTGGATGGCGACGGCGACTACAGCCTGGGCTCTTTCGCAACCAAGCCGCTGTTTACGCCTATCGTACAGTCGGTCTCGAGCGAGAGTGCGGCCGAGGGCGGCAACCTGCTGCACACGGTGACGCTCTCTGATGCGACCCAGGAAGCGACCCAGTATGACTTCGGCATCAAGGGCAGCGGTACCAACCCGGCTTCCAGCCTTGACTGGGGTACTGCCCAGTTCAGCAACGGGGTAACCTACAACAGCGCCACTGGCAAGATCACCGTGCCGGCCGGGGTGTCGGGCTTTACCGTGACCATCCCGACGGTGGACGATCGTCTGGTCGAAGCGAATGAGACCCTGACGGTGACCGTGGGCGGTCAGAACGGCATCGGTACCATCATCGACAACGATCGTGCGCCGGTGACCACGGGTGGCTACAGTGCCGGCAAGGAAGACACGCCGCTGGTGCTGAAGTGGGCCCAGTTTGGTGCCAGCGATGATCAGGCCGCTTCTGACCTGAGCGTGCAGATCAACACCCTGCCGCTGAACGGCAAACTGGAGTATCTGAACGCAGCCGGCCAGTGGATCGCGGTGAAGGTGGGGGATCTTGTCTCCTACGCCGATATCGACAGCGGCCACCTGCGCTTTGTGCCTGGCCTCAATGAGTCGAGCACCAATGCCAGCAACGGCAATGGCCTCGTGACCGGCAACCTGCAGGGCGATTACGCCAGCTTTGGTTACCAGATCAGCGACGGCGCCAACCTGAGCAACAGCGGCAAGCTGGTGATCGATATCACGGCGGTCGCGGACAAGCCGGTGGTCGACATCAGCCTGACGGGCAACGGCGTCCCGCTTTATACCCAGTACCCGTCGTCCGGCATCTCCACCGGGGCGTTCCAGAGCGGCAACTTCAACAAGGGCAACTTTGGCATCACCAGCAGCTTTACCGACAGCACCACGACCCAGGACAGCGTGGTGGGGACCAGCGGCAACGACTACATCGTCAGCGTGAAGGGGGGTGGCGATTACTTCGTCGGCGGTGCGGGCAATGATGTATTGGTCGGCGGCAACTCGGTCTCCGGCGATACCCTCGACGGCGGCACCGGCAACGACATCCTGGTGGCCGGACTGGGTGGCGATACCCTGTATGGCGGCGCCGGTACCGACCTGGCCGTACTGATGGGCTCGCGTGCCAACTATGTCATCGAGCGCAGAAGTGATGGCGGTTTCAACTTCCTGGTGAAGGAGAACGGCGTCACCATCAGCAAGTCGCTCTACGACATCGAGCTGGTACAGTTTGATGACGGCATCTACCAGTTCAACCAGACCGACGGCACCCTGACGGCGGTACAGCCGAGCGTGGTGGATTACCCGTTCGAGATCAGCGCTTCCCTGACCGACCGGGATGGCAGCGAGCAGTTCGACAGCCTGGTACTGACCGGCATGCCGACGGGGTCGACCCTCTATCAGGGCTCCACCGTGCTCGGCACCGTGGGGGCAGATGGCAAGCTGACGCTGACCGGTCTGTGGAACCAGAGCGCGCTGGACGTCAAGCTGACCGGCCTGACCCTGCGGGTTCCGGGCAGCAGTGCCGGCCAGTTCGACCTGAAGGTAGAAGCCATCGCCAAGGAAGTGGCGACCGATCAGACCAGCAGTGCATCGGATCAGGATTCGATCCGCATGAGCTACTTCCTTTCCACCGAAGGGGAGCCGGGCGATCAGAACCGCACCTATGGCAACGAGCACAATATCGTGGTCGGGGATCTGGATGGCAGCGTGGTACTGCCGGGCCAGAACTACAACATCGCCTTCATGGTCGACAGCTCGGGCAGCATCGGCAGCAGCGCCATGAACACCATCAAGAGCCAGCTGGCACAGGTGTTCTCCAGCCTCAAGGCGAGCGCCGGCACCGATGGCGCCGGGACGGTCAACATCTTCCTGGTGGACTTCGACACCATGGCCAACAAGTCGGTCAGCGTGAACCTGAAGGACAGCAACGCCCTGAGCCAGCTGCAAGCCATTCTCGACAGCATGGATGGCAGCACCAACAACGGTGGTGGCACCAATTACGAGGATGTGTTCAAGACCACGGCCAACTGGTTCAACAGCTCGACCGTACAGGGTAATACCAATGCCAAGAACCTGACCTACTTCATTACCGATGGTAAGCCGACTTACTATCTGAGCAATGAAGGCAGCAACCCGCTGGTTGATGACTACACCAACAACAACAAAGACGTATATCTCAATCAGCTGCTGCAAAATGGTTATGTGCCTGGTCAGGTATACAAGAACGGTAACTTCACCGTGATTGATGGCCAGGGCGTCGTGTACAAGAGCGATACCTCAGGCAAGGTCTCCACGATCGGTTATATGCGCCCTGATGGTCTGGGTGGTTATACCTACTCGACCCTGGCAGGTAATGGACAGGATTCCACATCCACCACCATCAGCAATGCCGTTGCCGGCTTTGCCTTGCTGACGGGCATGGGGGTCACGGTGGAAGCGATCGGACTGGGGGCCAATATCTCCTACAACGATCTCAAGTCCTACGACTCTGACGGCGTCATCATGACCGGTGTCAACGCCAGTGACCTGGCCAACGCCATCCTGGGTACCTCGGTGAACAACCTGCCGGGCAGCGACAGGATTGACGGCGGTGCCGGTGACGACATCCTGTTCGGTGATGCCATCCACTTCGCCGGCATCAACGGTGAAGGCTACGCGGCCATCAAGCAGTATGTGGCCGGCAAGCTGAGCGCAGGCTCGGTGACCGATGCCCAGGTCCATGACTACATCACGGACCATGCCAGCGAGTTCGATCAGTCCTCCAACAACGACAAGGCGGACGTGCTGATTGGCGGGGATGGCAACGACATCCTGTTCGGTCAGGGTGGCGATGACTTCCTGTTCGGCGGTGCCGGCAACGACATCCTGTTCGGTGGTGCCGGCAACGACACCCTGTACGGCGAGAGTGGCAACGATACCCTGTACGGCGGTAGCGGCAACGACACCCTGTACGGCGGTAGCGGTGACGATACCCTGAGCGGTGGTCTGGGCAATGACATCCTGGTCGGCGGGCTGGGCAATGACATCCTCAAGGGGGATGGCGGCGCCGATACCTTCACCTGGCTGCAGGGCGATACCGCTGCGGGCAGCGTGGCCAAGGATTACGTGGTCGACTTCTCCAAGGCGGAAGGTGACAAGCTGGATCTGAGCGACCTGCTGGATCACGATGGTTCTCGCAACCAGAACGATCTGAAGAGCCTGCTCTCGGTCTTCCAGGACAGCGAAGGGGTTCACCTGCAGGTCAAGGAGAGCAGCGCCGCCCCCGTGACCCAGGAGATAGTGCTGATGAACCACACGTTCGACAGCCTCACCGGCAGCGCGTCGGCCACCTCGTCCCAGGTGATCGATTACATGCTCAACAACAACATGCTGGATATCGACAAGTAATCCGGTCGACCCCAGGCAACAAGCGGCAGATTCATCTGCCGCTTTTTTTATGTCATGGGATTGAAGGGGGCGCTGATTTTCATCGGATAATCAGGGTCGTATCACCGTCGACAGAGAATTGTGAGCGAATGGTTACTGACAAGCTTGAAGAGAGCCCGGCCGCGAGCCGGGTCTCGCTTTTTTTTATCAAGTTCCTGCATCATCTGGCCGACATAGGATAAGAATACGGGTCGTGTTGGGATTCTGACCCTTCTATACTATGGCGAGACTCGGGCAACGGACGTAAGGGCTTTATATGGCGAGCATATTGGATTCAGTGGACCAACGTACCCAGCTGGTAGGGGAGAACCGCCTGGAGCTGTTGATGTTCCGTTTGGGATCCCAACAGTTGTTTGCTATCAACGTGTTCAAGGTGCGGGAAGTGGTCAAGCTGCCCCATCTCAACAAGATGCCGGGAGCGCACCACAACATCAGTGGGGTGGCCAACATCCGTGGCACCTCCATTCCGGTGATCAACCTGCGCAGCGCCATCGGCATGCGCCCCATGCCCATCGATGCCGAGTCCAACCTCATCATTACCGAATACAACCGCACCATTCAGGGCTTTCTGGTGGGGCAGGTGGCCAACATCGTCAACATGACCTGGAAGGACATACTGCCGCCGCCGCGCTCGGCCGGGCGGGCGAACTACCTGACTGCCATCACCCGCATTCCCGAGGATGGAGTGGATCAGATTGTCGAGATCATCGACGTGGAGAAGGTGCTGGCCGAGATCATCACCTATGACATCCGCATCTCGGAAGAGGTGCTGGATCGAGAGATCCTGCCGGAAATGCATGGCCGCAAGGTACTCATCGTCGACGACTCCAGCACGGCCCGCAATCTGGTGCGCGAAACCCTGGGTCAGCTGGGGCTGGAAGTGATCGAATGCCAGGATGGCCTGCAGGCGCTCAATCTGCTCAAGGGGTGGTGCGATGCGGGCAAGAAGGTGACCGACGAGATCCTGCTGATGATCACCGATGCCGAGATGCCGGAGATGGACGGCTACCGGTTGACCCACGAAATTCGCAGCGATGCCCGCATGTCCGATCTCTTCATCACCCTCAACACCTCGCTGAGCGGCAACTTCAACGAGGCGATGGTCAAGAAGGTGGGCTGTGATCGCTTTATCTCCAAGTTCCAGCCAGACCTGCTGGTCGGGGTGGCCCAGGAGCGGTTGCGCCAGATCCTGGAACGCTGAAACAGGAGCAATAAACATCCCGCCTTGGCGGGATTTTTATTGGGGTTGGAACCCGGAAGATAGGCAAGGCCATGACACCGGGATCACTGGGTCAGCAGCGGCTCGATGAAGCTGGCTACCCGGTCGCGGATCTGCGGCTGGGCGGCGGCGGTAGGGTGGATACCATCGTTCATCATGAGTTCAGGGCGCAGCGCAATATCATCCATGAAGAAGGGCATCAGCGGCAGCTGATTGGCGCTGGCCAGCTCTGGGAAGATCTGCTCGAACTGGCGCAGGTAACGCGCGCCGTAGTTGCGGGGCAGCTGGATCTGGGTCAACACGGTTTTTACCTGTTGCGCCTTGGTCAGCGCCACCATCCTGGTGAGATTGTCCCGGGTGATGGCCGGCGCGAACCCGCGCAGGCCATCGTTGCCACCCAGCTCGATCAGCACCCAGTCCGGTTGATGTTCCTTGAGCAGGGCCGGCAATCTGGCCAGCGCCCCTTGCGTAGTTTCACCACTGATGCTGGCATTGATAAGCTGATGTTTACCCCCCTGCTGCTGCCATTTCTGATTGAGCAGCGCAGGCCAGCTCTGCTCCGCCGGCATCTGATAACCCGCACTCAGGCTGTCGCCCAGTACCAGCAGGGTCTGGGCCTGCACCGATGACACCAGGCAGCACAAGGCAAACAGGAAACGCGTCATGAATTCAACTCCCATTATCAACGTCAAGGGCCTGGGCAAGACAGTGCGCCTGGGCCAGGAAAGCCTCACCATCCTTGAAGGGATCGACCTGCAAGTCAATAGCGGCGAAACGGTGGCGCTGGTCGGCGCTTCCGGCTCCGGCAAGTCCACCCTGCTGGGGCTGCTGGCCGGGCTGGATCTGCCGAGCCAGGGGGATATCGAGATCCTCGGCCAGTCGCTGCTGCAGCTGGACGAGGAGGGGCGTGCCCGGCTGCGGGCCGAGCAGGTCGGCTTTGTGTTCCAGTCCTTCCTGTTGCTGCCCACCCTGAGCGCGCTGGAAAACGTCATGCTGCCTGCCGAGCTGCGTGGCGAGACCCGCTGCGAGCCGCGGGCTCGCGAGCTGCTGGCGGCGGTCGGCCTCGGCGAGCGGCTGCACCATCTGCCGCCGCGCCTCTCCGGCGGTGAACAGCAGCGGGTCGCCATCGCCCGGGCCTTCATGACCCGGCCCAGCCTGCTGCTGGCCGATGAGCCCACCGGCAACCTCGACAGCAAGACCGGGGAGCGGGTGATCGAGCTATTGTTCGAGCTCAATCGCGAGCATGGCACCACGCTCGTGGTGGTGACCCATGATCACGAGCTGGCTCAGCGTTGCCAGCGGCAGCTGGTGATGGCGGCGGGACGACTGGCGGCGGCTGCGTCAGCATCCGAAGCCGCCTCTGCAGCAAGAGTCAGGGAGCTGTCATGAATCAGTGGCGACTGGGATTCAAGTTATGGTGTGGGGAAGGCGTCCATGACAAGGGGCAGCCCGGACTGATGCAGGTGAGGAGTACGTCATGAGTCAGTTGCGACTGGGATTCAAGTTATTGCGCCGGGAAGGATTCAACGGCGAGCTGCGCTGGTTCGTGCTGGCGCTGGCACTGAGCGTGGCCTGCGTGCTGAGCGTGGCCCTGGTGGCGGATCGGCTGGATGCCGGGCTCAAAGCCTCCGGCCGCGACTTTATCGGTGCCGACCGGGTGCTGCGCTCGGCCACGCCGGCGCCGGCCGCCTGGCTCGAGCAGGCGGCAAAAGCGGGTCTGGCAGTGCAGACCACGGTCAGCTTCAACAGCATGCTGTTTCATGGCGATGCCCTGCAACTGGCCTCCATCCGTGCCGTGCCTGAGGATTTCCCCTTCTACGGCAAGCTGGAACTGAGCCCTCAGCGCGCCCCGGCGCCCGGCGAGATCTGGCTCTCCGCCCGGGTGATGCAGCTGCTGGCGGCCAAGCCGGGGGATGAGTTGGAAGTGGGCAATACGGTGCTCAAGGTGGCGGGAGTACTGGGTCAGGAGCCGGATCAGGGCTTCAGCCCCTTCCTGCTGGCGCCGCGGGCGCTGATCCACAGCGCCGATGTGGAGGCGACCGGAGCCCTGCTGCCGGGCAGCCGCCAGCAGTGGCGCTACCTGTTCAAGGGCTCCCGCGAGCAGGTGGCTGACTATGAACGCTGGCTCAAACCCAGACTCAAGGCGGGGCAGAAGCTGATCAAGCCGGACGACCAGGGCTCCCAGGTGGGCCGCTCGCTGGCCAATGCCGAGCGCTTCTTCCGGCTCGCCTCCCTGGCGGGAGTGCTGCTGGGGGCGCTGGCCATGGGCATCGCGGTGCGTCACTTTGCCGAGCGCCAGACCAACATGGTGGCGCTGCTCAAGACGCTCGGCGCGTCGCGGCGCTCGCTCTGGCAGTTGATGGGCACCCTGCTACTGTCGCTGACGCTGGTCGGCGCCCTGCTCGGTCTGGTAGCGGGCAGCGCCATGCAGTGGCTGACCCTGCACCTGCTGGGCAACCTGCTGCCCGCTGATCTACCGTCGCCGTCGTGGCGACCCTTTGCACTGGGGTTGGCGGTGGCCTTCTTCATCACCCTGTTGCTGGCCTTCGTGCCCTTCCTGCGCCTGCTCAAGGTACCGCCGCTGCGGGTACTGAGGCGCGAGCTGGAGGCGGGGATCCCGCCCTGGCTGGCGTTGCCGGTGGCGCTGCTCGGGCTGTTTGGGCTGGTGTGGGGCTTCACCGCCGATGCGACCCTGGCGCTGGGGCTGATCGGCGGCATGGGCCTGCTGATGGGGCTGCTGGCGCTGATCGCCTCCTTGCTGCTGCGGCTGGGTCGCCGGGTGCAGGGGCCCCACGCGCTGCGGCTGGCCATCAGCCATCTCTCCCGCGAGCGGGGCAGCGGCCTGTTCCAGCTGGCGGGCTTTGCGCTGGCACTCATGCTGTTCGGTCTGCTGTGGGCGGCGCGGGTCGACCTGCTCGGCGAGTTCTCGGCCCGGTTGCCGGCGGATGCCCCCAACCGCTTCCTGGTCAACGTGGCAGACGGGGAGCGGGAGGGGATCCTGGCCGATCTGCGTCAGGCGGGGGCCGTGACCTCGGACTTCTACCCCATGGTGCGCGGCCGGCTGGTCAGCATCGCCAGCGAGGCGGTGCGCGACACGGATGAAGATGGCCGCGAAGGGGTCAATCGCGAGCTCAACTTCACCACCACCGCCACCCTGCCGCCGGACAACACCCTGACCGCAGGACGCTGGCTGGATGGCCCCGGCCAGGTATCGGTAGACAAGGATCTGGCCAAACGGCTCGACATCGCTCTCGGCGACACCCTGGGCTTCACCATCGAGGGGCGCAGCTTCAAGGCGCAGGTGACCAGCCTGCGGGCCATCAAGTGGGACAACATGCGGCCCAACTTCTACATGATCTTCTCGCCGGACGTGCTGGCGCCCTTCTCCCAGACCTGGCTCGGCAGCTATCGTCTGCCGGAGCAGGGGCGGGTGGCCGAAGTGGAGTTGATCCGCCGGCACCCCACGGTGAGCCTGATCGATGTGGACGATTTGATCGTGCGGCTGACGGCGGTGTCGGATCAGGTGAGCCGGGCGCTGGGGCTGATGCTGGGACTGGTGACGGTGGCGGCGCTGCTGGTGCTGCTGACCCAGACCCAGGCCAGCATGGCCCATCGGCGCCGGGAGCTGCTGTTGATGCGCACCCTGGGGGCCGGCAGCGAGCTGCTCCGGAAGATGCTGCGCTGGGAGCTGGTTGCCAGCGGCCTGCTGGCGGGTCTGTGTGCCGCCATGGTGGTCGAGCTCTGCTCCCTCGGCCTACAGTGGTGGTGGTTCGAGGGGCAGTGGCAGTTCCACTGGGCCATCTGGGCCGGTCTGCCGCTGCTGGGGGCCGTGCTGGTGACGCTGGCGGGGCAGGGCATGCAGCGCCAGCTGCTGGCGGGCACCCTGAGCGATCGGCTGCGTGGGTTGGGGCAGGGCCTGCTCTGATCACCGCATCTTGTGCGGATGCCGCAAGGCGCCATAACAATCAGCCCGGCCAATGGCCGGGCTGATTGTTATCCGGTTGGCTGAAAAGCCCGGTCAGCGGGCAGTGCTCAGCAGATTGGCAAAAGCCTGGGGTAGCGCCGGGTAGGTGAAGTGGAAGCCTGCCTGCTGCAGACGGGTCGGCAGCACCCTCTGGCCGGTAAGCAGCAGGTCGGCCGCCTCGCCCATCAGCAACTGCAGCAGGGGGGCCGGTACGAAGAAGAGGTGCGGCCGGTGCAAGGTGCCTGCGAGGGTCTGGCTGAACTCTCGGTTGCTGACCGGCTGCGGCGCCGTGCCGTTGAACAGGCCGTCGCACTCGTCGTGCTCCAGCAGGAACAGGATGGCGCGCACCAGATCCTGGATGTGGATCCAGCTCATGATCTGGTGCCCCGTGCCCATGGGGCCACCGAGGCCGACGCGATAGGGAGGCAACATTTTGGGTAGGGCGCCGCCGTCGGTGCCGAGTACCAGCCCGATGCGTACGATGCAGACCCGGGTATGCTTGCTGCGGGCCTCGCGGGCCAGGGTTTCCCACTGCTGACAGAGCTGATGGGTGAATTCGTCGTGAGGGGTCTGGCACTGCTCGTCCAGCGGCTCATCGCCCTGACGGCCATACCAGCCGATGGCGGAGGCGTTGATCAACACCCTGGGCGGCGTATCGGAGAGCTTGACCAGGTCGACCAGCTGTTCGGTCAGCAACCAGCGGCTGTCACACAGCAGCTGCTTGCGCCGCTCGCTCCAGCGGCCGTTGGCGATGGGTTCCCCCGCCAGGTTGATGACCGCGTCCACGTCGTTGAGGTTGTCGAGCCGATCCAGGCTGTCGAGCAGCTTGACGTCGTGGCCGAGCAGATCATAGGCGCGGCTGCCCTGGCGGGTCAGCACCAGCACCTCGTGAGCCACCTTGAGATGGGCCACCAGACGGCGACCGATGAAGCCTGTCCCTCCCGTGATCAATATTTTCATATGCAGACTCCCTGACGCTGTTGGCTCTACTCTAGTGGGCCGGCACCAGATGAACAAGCAGCTGTTTTTGCAAAGATTATAATCGTCACAGCAGGCATCTGGCGCATCGCGCCAGGGGGCGTGCAGCGAACACTGCGCACATGCGAAGGGATGGCTGCGACTGCCGCTGTCGCCCCGCTGCAGACGCGATATAGTGTTGGTCAGAGCGCCCCGCTCTGCCGTCAGAGTTGTCAGAAAGGCTTGTCAGAGAAGGGGATAGGAGTAGACTCGTCCGCTTTTTCACCGTTGCCGCGAGGGTGGGTATGCCGTTTCGTCGTTTGAGGTTGCGCCAGTTTTATACCAGGCTGGGGGCGGCGTTGCTGGCCGGCCTGCTCCCCTTGCTGCTCGGGGTATTGATCGTCTCCTGGCAGACCTTTGCCGGCATGAAGCAGGATGCCGAAGAGCGCCTGCTCCATGCCAGGGAGATGCTGGAGCGTACCCTGGATCACGCCCATCAGGCGGCGGCCATGGTGCAGAGCAGTGTGGGGCGTCCCTGCGAGGAGGTGGTGCAGGGGCTGCGGGATCAGGTAGCGACCGTGCCGGATGTGCGCACCGTCAACCTGGCCAAAGGGGAAGTGGTCTACTGCTCCTCGCTCTACGGCCCCTATCAGGGTCCCTTCACGCTGGCCGATTATGCCAATGGCCAGCTGGATCTGATGCGGGGCAATCCGGTGACGCCGGGGCGGCCTCTGGTGGTCTATCGCCAACCGGTGGGGGAGTACAGCGTGCTGGTCGGCATCGATGGCTACTACCTGCACAATATTCTCGACATGCTCAGCCGCAACTCGCCGCTGACCCTGGTGATCGGGGCGCAGAGCATGCTGGCCGACGGCCAGATCCACGACGAGGTGCCGCCCGTGGCGCTGGGGTCGCTGGAGCAGACCTCCGGCAAGTATCCGTTTCGGGTGGTCACGGAGCTCTCCCACGACGAGTACGGCAGCCATATCTGGAACTACTCTCGGGCCAGTCTCATCATCTACCCATTGCTGGGTCTGCTGGCGGGCTGCCTGGTCTACTGGCTGGCCGGCCGCTCGACTTCGCCTTCCCAAGAGCTGCGGCGGGCGCTGGATCAACGGGAGTTCATCCCCTATCTGCAACCCGTGGTGACCGGTGACGACGCCCACTGGAGCGGCTGCGAGGTGCTGATGCGCTGGCAGCATCCGCGCCAGGGCCTCATCTCGCCGGATCGCTTCATTCCGCTGGCCGAAGACAGCGGCCTCATCGTGCCCATGACCCGGCTGCTGATGGAGCAGGTGCGCGAGCAGTTCGCAGGCCGAGTGCACAGCCTGCCCAGAGGGTTCCACTTCGGCTTCAACATCAGCGCCAGCCACTGCAAGGACATGAGCTTGCTGGAGGATTGCCGCGACTTCATCAACGCGTTTCGGGAGAACCCCATCAAGCTGGTGCTGGAGCTGACCGAGCGGGAACTGATCGTGGCGGACGAGACGACCGACCGCTTGTTTGCCGAGCTGCATCAGCTGGGGGTCTTCATCGCCATCGACGACTTCGGTACCGGCCACTCCAGCCTCACCTATCTGCAGCAGTTCCAGGTGGATTTTCTCAAGATCGACCAGAGCTTCGTCGGCATGATCGGCTCCGATGCCCTCTCCAGCCACATCGTCGAGAACGTCATCGATCTGGCGACCCGGCTCGGTCTGCTGCTGGTTGCCGAAGGGGTGGAGAACGAGGTGCAGGCCGCCTATCTGCGGGCGCGTCAGGTGAACTTCCTGCAGGGCTATCTGTATGGCAGGCCGATGCCGATGAAGGAGTTTGCCGGCCTGCTGGCGCAGGGCTGAGCCAAATTTCGCGCATAAAAAAACCAGCGACCGAGGTCGCTGGTTTTTTTTTCGTCCAGAGGCTGGTCAGAGCATGCGGGCGAGGGCGCGGCACAGACGCTTGACCCCCTCCTCGATGGTGGCTTCATCCACGCAGGAGAAGCTCAGGCGCAGGGTGTTCTGGATCTCGGGGCGCACATAGAAGGGGGCGCCCGGTACGAAGGCCACCTTCTCCTTGATCGCCTCGTCAAACAGCGCCATGGCGCTGACGCTCGAAGGCAGGGTCAGCCAGAGGAACATGCCCCCTTCCGGTCGGGTGTAGCTGACGCCGGGCGGGCAGTGACGGGCCAGGGCGGCCTCCATGGCGGCACGTTGACGGCCATAGACCTCCTTGATCTTCTCCAGATGGGCATCCAGCGAGTTGTCGATCAGGAAGCGGTGCAGCACCTGCTGGCTGAAGGCGTTGCTGTGCAGGTCGGTGGCCTGCTTGGCGATGGTCACCTTCTTGCGCAGCCAGTCCGGTATCAGCATCCAGCCGAGGCGGAAGGCCGGGACGACGGTCTTGGAGAAGGAGCCGAGCAGCACGGTATTGTTCGGCGCCAGCTTGGCGATGGGGGGCAGGTGTTCGCCCTCGAAGCGCAGCTCGCCATAGGGGTCGTCTTCCACCATCAGCAGCTCGTGGCTGACCAGTCGCTGTGCCAGCGCCTCGCGGTTGGCACGGCTGTAGGAGACGCCGCTCGGGTTCTGGAAGTTGGGCACGCCGTACAGCAGCTTGGCGTTGGAGCCGCTCGCCAGCAGCGCATCCAGCGCCGCCAGATCCAGCCCCTCTTCACCCAGGGTGATGGGCTTGAAGGCCGGTTGATAGACGGAGAAGGCCTGGATGGCGCCAAGATAGCCCGGCTCCTCGATGATGAGATCCTGCCCCTCGTCGATCAGCACCTTGCCCAGCAGATCCAGCGCCTGCTGGGAGCCGCTGGTGATGAGGATGTTGTCCGGATTGACCTGCATGCCGTGGCGGGCCAGATAGCGGTCGGCGATGTACTGGCGCAGCGGGGCGAAGCCCTCGGTGGCGGCATACTGCAGGGCTGCGGCGCCCTGTTCGCGCAGCACGTCCTGGCAGGCCTGGTCGATGGCCTTGACCGGGAACAGGTGCGGATTGGGCAGACCGCCGGCGAAGGAGATGATCTCCGGATTGGCGGCGACCTTGAGGATCTCGCGGATGAAGGAAGGCTCTACCTTCTCGAAGCGCTGGGCAAAAAACGGCTGCATAGGATTCTCTCTGGCATGGTGAGCGGTCGCTCCATTCGACCGCCAAGTTATCCGTTTGTATCAGATTTAAAAAATGAGGCAATGGCTGTAACAAAAATCGATAAAAAAGGGCAGGTTTGGCACCTGCCCGAATTTTATCGGTCGGGGACGGCCATGGGGCGCAAAAGCCCCGGCGTGACCCGTTACAGTCCCGGCTCCTTGAGGAAGCGGATCATCAGCTCGGTGTTGGCACCGAGCTGCTGCTGCACCCGGCCCGGGAACAGTTCGGCCATCTTGTCGAGGCGGTCATACTGGGTATGCCAGATCTTGCCCCACTGGGTTTCGCTGTCCCGATCGCAGGCGCTCTTGGTGGCATCGTCGTAGCAGTCCCACAGCGCCGGATTGGTGGTCTGGGAGTAGCCGTCGTAGCCATCCGCCCCGTTGATGGTGAAGTTGGTGGCCTCCACGTAGGCGATGGGCACTCCGAGGCAGGCGAACGGCGCATGATCGGACCAGCTGCCGGTCTCCCCTTCCGGGTAGCCGCTGTAGCTGGGGTGGATGGCAAACGGAGTGGCGGTCTGCTTGGAGATGGCCAGCAGGCGATCCCGCACCTTGGGATCGAAGCTGTAGCGGCTCGGATCGGCGCAGTTGTACTCGGCCACGTCGGAGTGGGCCGAGTGGACGTAGACGATGTCGCCCCCGGCGATGGTGTCGTAGTTCACCATCGCCAGCAGCTTGGCGACGGCGGCGCTGTCGAGGCTGGCGGCATAGGCCTTGGAGCCGTTGAGGCCGTTCTCCTCGGCGCCGAAGAAGGCGAAGCGCACCGTGTAGGGCAGGGTCTGCCCCTTGAGCGCTTCGGCCACCGCCAAGAGGGCTGCGACCCCGGCACCGTTGTCGGTGGCCCCCTCGGAGCCCTTCTTGTCGCCGGTGCTGTCATAGTGGGCACCGATCAGGATCACCTTGTCGCTGCTGCCCTTGAGCTCGGCGACCAGGTTCTGGGAGGTCTTGCTGGCCCCGCTCTTGGTGTAGGTGAAGGGCTGGTTCTGCACCTCGTAGCCCCAGCCGGCCAGGTGGTCCTGGATCCAGGCGGCGGCGCGGGTCTCGGCCTCGCTGCCGGTGGGTCTGGCGCCGATCCCCTCGGCGGTCGAACTCAGCTGCACCAGGTATTCATAGGCCTGCTCGGCGGCGGAGGGGGCCTGTGAATCGTTGCTGGAGGTGTTGCACCCGGCCAGCAGGGCTGTGATGGCAAACGCCAATGCTGTGT
The DNA here is from genome assembly GCF_002934425.1 of Aeromonas sp. ASNIH4. Classification (NCBI taxonomy): domain Bacteria; kingdom Pseudomonadati; phylum Pseudomonadota; class Gammaproteobacteria; order Aeromonadales; family Aeromonadaceae; genus Aeromonas; species Aeromonas sp. ASNIH4. The sequence continues at coordinate 641,675 of NZ_CP026217.1, forward strand.
GTTTCATACTGCAATCCTTTGTTGTGTATGGTTTTATTTGCGCAGGTCAGCATGCACCCGGCGCCTGGCAGATTCTGTGAAGGGGGTGGCATTTGTCAATCGCAGTGGCGGAATTGGTCAGTGGCGGGGGATTTGTTGCGCGAAACACTTGCGCCCTGAGCCTATCTTGGGATAATTCGCTACCCTGTTTCGCCGAGCGATGAAATGACGAACAATTTCGCGCCTCGTCGGCGAGGTGGAACGATGAAACAACGAGCAATTCATCTCGGTTGTCTGTGACCAGCACGACGAGATAACGAGCAATCCATTTATGTGGTCTGTGACCCAGACCGATGCAATAACGAGCAATTTGATTATGCCAGTTACCCAAGATGTGTTTAACGAAGACGGCAAGTTCATGCGCAAGATCCGCAGCTTTGTCCGTCGCGAAGGCCGCCTGACCAAAGGGCAGGAGAAGGCCCTGGAAGAGCTCTGGCCGGTCATGGGTATCGATTTCGCACCGGAGCCGCTCGATCTGGTTGCCCTGTTTGGCCGCGAGGCCCCGGTGGTGCTGGAAATCGGCTTCGGCATGGGCGCCTCCCTGGTGGAGATGGCCAAGAATGCCCCCGAGAAGAACTTCATCGGCATCGAAGTGCACTCGCCGGGTGTCGGTGCCTGCCTCGGTACCGCCCAGGAGGCGGGAGTCACCAACCTGCGTGTCATCTGCCACGACGCGGTCGAGGTGCTCGAGCACATGATCCCGAACGGCTCGCTGGCCTGCCTGCAGCTGTTCTTCCCGGATCCCTGGCACAAGAGCCGTCACCACAAGCGCCGCATTGTGCAGCCGGCCTTTGCCCAGGACATCCGCCAGAAGCTGGCCATCGGTGGCGTGTTCCACATGGCCACCGACTGGGAAAACTACGCCGAGCACATGCTGGAAGTGATGAGTGCCGCCGAGGGGTATGAGAACACCTCCGCCACCGGCAACTGGGTGCCGCGTCCCGACTGGCGCCCGCTGACCAAATTCGAACAACGTGGCCACCGTCTCGGCCACGGGGTGTGGGATCTGATTTTCAAACGTGTCAACTAACTGAAGGAGCTATCATGGCCAATCGTAGCCGCCGCCTGCGCAAGAAACTGCGCGTCGATGAATTCCAGGAAATGGGCTTCGACATCAGTTTCAACTTCCCGGTCGGTACCGCCGAAGAGACCATCGATGCGGTAGTCGACGCGATGATCGATGAAGTGATCGAACCCCGCAAGCTGGCCTTCGCCGGCTCCGGCCACCTGGCGTGGGAAGGGATGATCTGCACCCAGCAGTTGGGCAAATGCAGCGAAGAAGACCGCGCCGCCGTCAAAGCCTGGCTGGAAGGCAAGGGGATGGAAGCCGTGGTGGTCACCGAGCTGTTCGACCTCTGGTACGGTGAACCGGCCTGATGACAGGCTGGCTGTGGCAGGCGCCCCGGTGTCGACAGCCTGCGACAGCAGATAGACAAATCCCGCCGCTGGCGGGATTTTTGTCGGTGGTGATGGGATCGCCACGTTAGTTATGGAATCGCTTATGGTGTTGTCATCCGAATTACTGGCCAGCATCCTGGATGAGGTGCGCCCGCTGCTCGGACAGGGCAAGGTGGCCGACTACATTCCGGCGCTGGCCCAGGTGCCGGCCGACCGGCTCGGGATCGCCGTCTGTACCGTGGAAGGGGAGCTGTTCACCGCCGGTGACGCCTGCGAGCCCTTCTCCATCCAGAGTATCTCCAAGGCCCTCAGCCTGACGCTGGCGCTCACCCTCTATCAGGAGGAGGAGATCTGGGCCCGGGTCGGCAAGGAGCCCTCCGGCCAGCCCTTCAACTCTCTGGTGCAGCTGGAATTCGAGCAGGGCATTCCCCGCAACCCCTTCATCAATGCCGGTGCCCTGGTGGTGAGCGATCTGCTGGAGACCCGCCTCACCGCGCCGCGTCAGCGTACCCTGGAGCTGGTGCGCCGCCTCTCGGGCAACCCGGCCATCATGGCGGATCAAGTGGTGGCCCGCTCCGAATATCAGCACTCTGCCCGCAACGCGGCCATCGCCTATCTGATGAAGGCGTATGGCAATTTCGAGAACGAAGTGGACAAGGTGCTGCAGAGCTACTTCAATGCCTGTGCGATCCGCATGAGTTGCGTCGATCTGGCGCGGGCATTCATCTATCTGGCCAATCGCGGGGTGCCGCTGGGCGCGACGACCCCCTTGCTGCCGGCTCGCACCACCAAACAGGTCAACGCCCTGCTCGCTACCTGCGGCCTCTATGACGAGGCGGGGGATTTTGCCTATCGGGTCGGTATGCCGGGCAAATCCGGGGTCGGTGGCGGCATCATCGCCCTGATCCCGGGAGAATTGTGCGTCTGTGTCTGGTCGCCCGAGCTCAACAAGGCGGGCAACTCGCTGGCGGGCACGGCTGCGCTGGAACTGCTGGCCGAGCGTCTGGGCCGCTCCATTTTTTAACCTTGTCACTCTGAATCGAGAGATCACCATGAAACGAATAATGAGCTTGTTACGGGCCACCCTGGCAACCTTGCTGCTCTGGCATGCCCTGCCGACCCTGGCTGCCGAGCTGCCACCGCTTTCGCTGACGGATGCCAACGCCAAACAGGCGATCATTCTGGATACCCGCGCCAGCTACTTCTATCAGGGCTGGCCGATGGAGGGCGAGCAGCAGGGCGGCCACGTGGTCGGCGCCGAGAACCTCTCCGCCGAGTGGAAGTACAGCGATGAGGAGTGGCCGGCGGCACTGGCGACCAAGGGGCTGAAGGCCGATCGGCCGGTGGCGCTCTACGGTGCCCCGCGCGAGGTGGCCGAAGTGGCCCGCCTGCTGCGCCAGCAGGGCATCAAGCAGCTGTTCGAGCTGCAGGGCTGGAAAACCGCGCCGCGCGAGCATCTGGCCCGCTGGCAGCAGCTGGTCTACCCGCGTTGGCTGGCCGACCTGCAGGAAGGCAAGCCGGTGGTGGCTGCGCCCAAGGGCGACTGGAAGCTGTTCGAGGTGGCGTGGGGTTCACCCAAGGCCTATCTGCTGAGCCACATCCCGGGGGCCGGCTACATCGACACCAACCGGCTGGAAGAGGAGCCGCTGTGGAACAAGGTCTCTGACGAGGCGCTCAAGGCGCTGCTGCTGGAGAACGGCATCCGCCACGACACCACCGTCATCCTCTACGGCCGCAACACCATGGCGGCGGCCCGTGCGGCCCACCTGATGATGTATGCCGGCGTGCAGGACGTGCGGCTGCTGGACGGCGGCCTGGATGCCTGGTTCGTGCAGCATCTGCGCACCGAGACCGGGCTGGCCAACAAGTTCACTCCGGCCAAGGAGTTCGGCGTCGCCATCCCGGCCCATCCCGAGTACTACACCACCCTGAGCCAGGCCAAGGCGCTGCTCAAGCAGCCCGACGGCGCCCTGGTCAGCGTGCGCACCTGGGACGAGTTCGTCGGCAACACCTCCGGCTACAGCTACATCAAGCCGAAGGGCGACATTCCCGGTGCCAAGTGGGGTCGTGGTGGTGTCGATGCCAACAGCATGAGCGACTTCCACAACCCGGACGGCACCATGAAGCCGGCCCGCGAGATCCTCGCCATGTGGGACGAGTGGAACATAGAACCGACCCAGCAGGCCGCCTTCTACTGCGGTACCGGCTGGCGCGCCTCCGAGGCGTTCTTCTACGCCTGGCTGATGGACTGGAAGCGGATCAGCGTCTACGACGGCGGCTGGTACGAGTGGAGTGCCGATCCCAAGAACCCCATCGTGACCGGCGAGCGCAAGCCCGCCAAGTAATCGACGACGATGACAAAACAGGCCGGACCCATGTCCGGCCTTTTTGTACCCGCTCGGGCCTGCGCCAGCCGGACACTACACTTTGCGAGTGACAATCAGGTCGATGCAAGGAGTGACTGATGAGACGGATATGGCTAGGCCTGCTGGTGGCAGGCGTGCTGGGACAGGGGGCGATGGCCGCCGAGCGGGATCGCTATCTGGTGCAGCTGAAACCGGGGGCGGAGGCGGCAGTGTTGGCCCAGAGCAAGGGAATGGGGGGCGAGCTGGCCCTGGCGCTGCTCGAGCAGCACGCGCTGGCGCTCTGGTTGCCAGCGGCGGCAGCCACGGCGCTGGCGCACAATCCCAACGTGCTCTGGGTGGAGCCGGACGCCAAACGCTATGCCAGCGCCGAGACCCTGCCCTACGGCATTCCCATGGTGCAGGCGCCGCAGCTCAGTGACGCGGCGGCGGGAGAGGTGCTGGTGTGCATCATTGACTCAGGCTACAGCGGCGGCCACCCGGACCTGCCCCACGGGGCCCAGGTGCAGGGCAGCAACGATGCCGGCACCGGCAGCTGGAGCAGCGACGAGAACGGCCACGGCACCCACGTGGCAGGCACCATCGCCGCCGTGGGCGGCAACGATCTGGGGGTCGTCGGGGTGCTGCCGAACCAGAGCGTGCCGCTGCAGATCGTCAAGGTGTTTGGGGCCAACGGCTGGGCCTACTCCTCCAACCTGGTGGGGGCGCTCAATGCCTGCAAGCAGGGGATGAGCAACCGGGGCTTCACCCGCATGGTCATCAACATGAGTCTGGGGGGCAGCGTGCCCAGCAAGACCGAGGAGCAGGCGTTCAATCAGGCCTATGGGCAGAACGTGCTGAGCGTGGCGGCAGCGGGCAATGCGGGCAACACCAGCAAGTCCTATCCCGCCTCCTACAGCAGTGTGGTGAGCGTGGCCGCCATCGATGCCAACAAGCAGCTGGCCTATTTCTCCCAGCGCAACGATCAGGTGGAGCTGGCCGCCCCCGGTGTCTCCGTGCTCTCCACCGTGCCGACCGGCTATGCCTACTACAGCGGCACCTCGATGGCGACGCCGCACGTGGTCGGGGTGGCGGCGCTGGTCTGGTCGCAGCGGCTGGAGTGCAGCAACGATCAGCTGCGCCAGACCCTGCGCAGCAGTGCCCAGGATCTGGGGGCGCTGGGGCGCGACAACAGCTATGGCTACGGGCTGGTGCAGGCGAAGGCGGCGGCAGACAGAATGGCGCTCGGCTGCGGGCCGGGGACCGGTGGCAGTGGCAAGCCGGGTGGGCGCAAGTAGCTGATTGTTGACGTTGATCCCGTTGCTGCAATGGCGGCAAACGGGCTCATCTGGTTGAACTAGGCTTCAGACACCACCCTCGTGGTGAGGGTGAAGCGGGAGGCAAAACAGGCGATGAAGCAACTGATGATGATCCTGGTGTGTGCCCTGGCACTGGTGGCGTGCAGCTCCCAGTACATCATGAGCACCAAGGATGGCAAGATGATCACCACCGACAGCAAACCCAAGCTGGACGAGAGCACCGGCATGTACCGCTATTACGATACCGAAGGGCGGGAGGTGATGATCAAGAAGGATGACGTCACCCAGATCATGGAGCGTTGAGGCTCTCCTCAAGCAACAAGGGCTGCCCGCGGGCAGCCCTTGTCATTTTCGGCCCTCACACCGTCTGGGGCACCTGGCGGTTCACCTGACCCACGAACAGCTGGTGGAAGCGGGAGTGGGAGTTGGCCAGCAGGCTCACCGGCGAGCCCTGCTCCACCACGGTGCCGGCCTCCATCACCACCACCCGGTCCACCGACAGCAGCGGCTCCAGATGGTGGGCGATCACCAGATAGCTGGCCTCGGGCCGGTAGCGATAGAGCAGTTCCGCCATCTTGCGCATGCCGATGTGATCGAGATCCGAGGTGGCCTCGTCCAGCACGATGAGCGGGCGGCGCGACAGCAGGATGCGGGCGATCACCAGCAGCTGGGTCTCGCCGGCGGAGAGCTGCAGCTTGTCGAGCTCCTCGTCCAGCCGGCCGGCGCAGCGCTCGGCCAGCCCCACCCGGGCCAGCGCTTGCTCCAGTGCCGCGTCGTCGTGCTCGGTCAGGGGGGCCAGATTGGCACGCAGGGTACCGAAGAAGGTGAGCGGGATCTGGGAGACGGTGTCGTAGAGATCGCGCACCGCCTCCGGTGCCAGCCGGGATAGCGGCTGCTCGCCGTAGTAGATCTCCCCCTGGGAGGCGGGATACATGGCCTGCAGCACCCCCAGCAGCGAGCTCTTGCCGGCGCCGGTGCGGCCGCACACGCCGACCTTCTCGCCGGGGGCCAGCTCGAAGTTGACCTTGTGCAGCGCCCACTGGCTGGCCTGCGGATAGCGCAGCCCCAGGTTGTCGAAACGCACCGCAGGGTGAGGGGTGGCGAGGGCCTCCCCCTCCTGACGCTCGCTCTCTATTTCGCTGTATTCGCGCACCCGCTCCACCGCGTTCATTACCTGCTCCACCTCGGCGAAGGTGCGGATGAGGGAGTTGAGCATGGCGGAGGCGGTAAAGGCGTAGGTGATGGCCACGGCCCCCAGCAGCGAGCTGTTGCCAAAGGCCACCATCAGCGCCACGGCGCCCACCAGGGCGGCGGAGAGCAGGGTCTGGTGCATGCCGAGCCAGCGGTTGATGGAGGTGGTGGTGTACCAGCTGCGCAGGTTGTTGTCATAGTGCAGCAGCACCTGATCCAGCGCGAAACGCTCGGCCCCGGCCAGGCGCAGGGCGGGGGCGCCGCGGATGGTCTCGCTGATGCTGATGTAGAGCGGCGAGCGCAGCACCGACGCCTGTCGCCGCAGCTTGAGCTGCACCGCCCGGTAGCGGCGCTGCAGCACATAGAGGGCCCAGCCCACCAGGGGGGCGATGAGCAGCAACAGCGGCATGTTGACGCCGATCACCACCACCTGCAGCGCCACCGACACCAGCATGCCGAACAGCCCCATCAGCATCGACAGCAGGATCTCCTGGGCTTCCCCCAGATCCCGATCGAAGCGGTTGAGGATGCGCCCCTGCGGCACCTTGTCGAAGAAGGCCATGGGGGCGCGGCTGATGCGCCCCAGCATGCCGTCGAACAGGGTCCAGGCCAGCTTGAGGCCGAGTTTGTAGTTGATGACCCGCACCACCATGATGCAGGTGAGAGAGCCCGCCCCCAGCAGCACATAGATGCCGAGCAGCTCGCTCACCCCGGTCACCCCAGCCTTGCCGCCGAGCCAGAGATCCGAGGCTATGCGCAGCCCCTCCTGGCCCAGGGTGAGCAGCAGGGCGAGCAGGATGGCGCCGGGGGCGGCCAGGCGCTGCCACATGAAGCCGAACAGCCCCCAGTCCACCTTGCCCTCCACCACCTTCTCCTCGCTGAACTGCTCCGCCTCCTGAGGCGGCACCGACGGGGTGGGGCGGGGATGCTGGATGAGATCCGCCAGCTGGTGGGCATCGAGCTCCACCAGTCGTCCCTGCTCGATGCGGATCACCCGATCGCAGTGGGCCAGCACGTCCGGGTCGTGGCTCACCAGCAGCCGGGTCGGCCCCGGCTTGAAGGCGAGCCCCTGCTCCAGCACCTGGGCCGAGACGATGGGGTCGAGCGCCGAGAGCGGGTTGTCCAGCAGCAGGATGTCGGCCTGGGCGTAGAGGGCGCGGGCCAGCGCGACCCGCTGTTGCTGGCCGCCGGAGAGGCGGGTGCCGAGCTCGCCTACCAGGGTCTGGTCGCCGTGGCTGAGCAGGGTGAGGTCGGCGCCCAGCGCACAGGCCCCCAGCACCCAGCGATAGCGCTCGCCATGCCAGGGCTGGCCGAACAGGATGTTGTTGCGGATGGTGTCGTTCATCAGCCAGGGCTTGTGACCCAGATGGGCGACCCGGCCGTGGCGACGGATGCTGCCCTCGAAGCCGTTGTCGAAGCCGGCGATGAGGTGCAGCAGGCAGCTCTTGCCCGCCCCGGTGGCACCGGTGATCCCCACCAGTTCCCCCGGCTCGATGTGCAGGCTGATCCCCTCCAGCACCGGTTTTTGCTGATGCAGGGCGGTGACGTTGTCGAGCAGCAGGCCGCCCACCGGCAAGCCGGGGTCGGTGAGATCCCGGTGCTGCTCTGGGCTGTTGAGGAACTCGCACAGCCGGTTGAAGCCGGTGTTGAAGTTGATCAGGGTGCGGATGAGGTAGGGCAGCCGCATCATGGGGATGCGCAGCACGGTGAACAGGGCGATGGTGGTGAACACCTGGGGCAGGGTGAGCTCTCTGCCCGAGACCAGATAGGTGGTGAAGGTGGCCAGGGTCACCAGCAGCGGGGTACTCAGCATCAGGCTCTCGTTGATGGCATCGAGCCTGAGCACTCGCCCCAGCACGCCCAGCTCCTGCTGGCGCTTGTGGCCGGCGGCCCGGGTGAAGAAGGCGCCGAGCCCGTTCTGGCGCACCAGCCGCAGCTTCTTGATGTACTCCGCCAGGATGCCGTTGCGCTCGTCCTGCTGACGCTTGAGCTGTTGCTCCTGCTGGTTCATGCGGCGCACCACCCGGGTGGAGATGAGCAGCAGCAGGGTGAGCACGGCGAAGCCGACCAGGCCGGCGCTGCCCACCTGCCACACCAGCAGGGCGATGGTGCCGAGCAGTTGCAGCAGCATGGTGAGCGGCATGGCGGGGTCAGCCAGGATCCAAGTGATGTCCCACACGTCCCGGTTGATGAGGTTCTGCACCCGGCCACCGGCCCGGTCGTCGAAGCTCTTGCCACCCAGCTTCATCACCTTGGCGAGCAGGGACTCGGCCAGCAGGCGGCGGATGGGCACGTGCATCTTGAGCGCCAGTTGCAGCGAGTGCTCCGCCAGCATGCCGGAGGCGAGCACCGAGGCAAACAGGGCGAACGCCAGCAGCAATTTCTGCTCGGTGGGGGCGCCGGCACCCAGCTGGGTCATGCTGTGGTTGAGCAGCCAGGGGCTGGCCAGGGTGGCCAGCATGCCGAGCATTTGCAGCAGGGTGAGCAGGCCAATGCGCCCGCGGTAATGGCGCCAGATGAAGGCGGTGATGGGCCAGGGGCGCACCGGCAGGGCGGCGGTGAGTGCGAGGAAGGCGTCGGCGCGGCCATCGCGCCTGTCTTCCGGCAGCAGGGGATAGAGATCGTCGAGGTTGACCTGGGGCTCGCTCAGCCCCTTGCGCTGCAGCGGGCCGGTCCAGTGATAGAAGAGGCGGCTCAGCCAGCCGGCCGAGATTTCCGGATGATCCAATGGGTGTCCTTATTATTTTGTGCTGCTTCCAGAGGGGCGGGGCGACTCATGGGTCGCCCTCGATATTGTCGTCTTGCTGCGGGCGCGAGCCCGGCGGGATCAGCGATCCCGATTCATGCGGATGAGCCGGTCCAGGATCTGCTCACCATCGACCCGCAGGCCGTTGTGTTCGTATTCGTTGGTGATCCAGGCGCGGCTGTTGCCAAGCCCCTTGAGGGTGTCGCGGCAGTAGTCGAACTCCACGTACATGTCCTCGGCATAGACGGCGCAGGCCACCGGCACGGTGTTGCGGGCCAGCTGCGCCGGGTCGTAGAGGGGGCCCCAGTCCGCTTTCTGGGCCAGCAGGTGAGCGGCCTCCTTCAGCGGGATGAGCTCGCGGAATTGCTCGAACATCCAGGGGAAGATCATCTCGCCGGTGAAGGCGAAGTCCTTGCCCGGTGCCCAGGCCAGGGCCGGGTATTCGCTTCTCACCCGCTCGGCCGCCCAGTTGCTGGCGCTTCCCTCGCAATAGATGGACTCGTGCAGGATGGCGAACACCGGGTTGGTGTTGAACGGCTGCATGGCCTGCACTTGGTAGAGGAAGGCGGGGTTGAGCCGCTCGCCGATGAAGGCGTCTTCCAGCAGGTAGTAGAGCTCCTCGAAGGCGCCGCTGGCACCCAGATCCAGCCCCTGCTGCTGCAACTGCTCCACCGTCAGGCGCTGGCCGTTGGGCAGGCGCACCTCATGGCTGTGCAGGTGGTTGGCCAGCCGGTTGGCGATAGCCTGGGCGTGGGGGAAGCGGGCGAAGAAGGCGCGGTTCTTGTCCGCCACCCGCTGATAGGTGGCGCGGTAGACCTCGTCTGCACGGCGGCCGATGGGGGCCACCCCGCCGGTGAGGTAGACCTCGTGCAGACTGTCCGGGAACAGGGAGAGGTAGGTGAGGCTGCAAAAGCCGCCGAAGCTCTGGCCGAGCAGGCTCCAGGGGCGCCCCGGGCTCAGCACTTCGCGAATGTATTCGGCGTCGCGCACTATGCTGTCGGCGCGAAAATGGCCGAGGTACTCCGCCTGCTGTGGGGCAGTGAGCTGGGCCAGCGCCTCGGCGCTGATGGGGCTGGAGTGGCCGGTGCCGCGCTGATCGAGCAGCAGCACCCGAAACTCCTGCAGGGCCCGTTTGATCCAGCCGCTGTCGGCGGTCGGGCGCGGGGCGCCAAAGCCGGGCCCACCCTGCAGGAACAGCAGCCAGGGCAGATCGTCGTGCAGCCGGTCCTGGCGACAGAGGGTGCGGCCGAACAGGGTGAGGGTCTCCTCGTCATCCGGTCGCTGGTGGTCGAGGGGCACGGTGAAGAAGCGGGGCTCGCAATGGATGCCATCCAGCACGTAACGCAACGGGCTGCTCATCTGGGGTCTCCCTGAGGGTAGGAAAATCGTCGGCCTCATCATAGCCCCGGCGTGGGAACGGGTCACGCCGGTTTTCCAAATTGTTAACATTGTCACGAAGGGAAAACGGGCGGTGGCAGCGTGATGAATTTATTGTCGGCAAGGGAGTTGACGGCGGCGGGCGGCTGCACAAAGATGGCTCGCCTGCCGACGGGGCAGGGGTCGTAACAGGACGAGGTGGGCTTGATGAAGCCTAAGTGGATACGATTTCGCAAAAAAGAGAAACGGGTAAACCCGGAGGGTGTGCTGCAGACCGGCTTGCTGCTGTTCAGTGCCACCTGCGGAGCGACCCTGCTGCTGGCAACCTGCAACGGCAGCTGACCGAAATGAAAAAAGCCCGCTCGATGAGCGGGCTTTTAAAATTTGGCTCCTCCTACTGGACTTGAACCAGTGACATACGGATTAACAGTCCGCCGTTCTACCGACTGAACTAAGGAGGAATTGTGGTGCCCAGAGACGGAATCGAACCGCCGACACGGGGATTTTCAATCCCCTGCTCTACCGACTGAGCTATCTGGGCAACGGCGCGCATTAAACCCTTTCTGGACTGGGGTGTCAACCTTGCAGCCCCAGTTTCTGGCATGTTTTTGCATAGGGTGAACCAAGTGGCGAGATACTGTGCAAGGAGTCCCTGACTCTAGACCGGGATCCGGTTGTCGGCAGGTTCTGCTATCGAGGTTTTTTCCCTTTATAGAATTGCCTTTTCGCTCTCTCACCCATTCGGTTCCTCCAACAAGTGAGCCCATTTTCTGTCAAAAAACGGATGAACTAACCTGCATGTTTTTTGTGCGCTGCAAAGTTACCAGAAATTGACCAGACAGGGTTTGCTGTGTCGCTGCCTCTGTACCTCCGGTCGTCAGCTCCTCAGCGTCCCTGTGAAGAAGAGAATTGATGGTGTTTCGGCGGGGGAACTCAAATTTATCGTGATCAAAGTCACAAAATAGAATCTTGGTCACACCTTACAAAAGGACTCAATTGACAATCCTTTTTCGGGGTGGCAAATCACGATCCCCCCAGCAAATCAGGCGAGTTTGCTATGAGATGCAAAAGTCGCTCTCCAGAAGGCGATCTGATGTTCGCCTCAGAATCGGCTTAAATGACTGCCTTTAGAATCCTCAACCAAGAAAAATTCATTAAATATCAATATCATGGGTGCATTTGAAGCTATTGTGATTTGAGGGGGGATATGCAAAATGCCCATAACCGTCAATCCCGGCGGTTATGGTTAGAGAGGTAGTTGTGAGCAGCGAAGTGTCAACGCCAACTGCTAAAAGTAGGCAGGAGTCGTGTGGAGAACACGTCTCCAAACAAAAAGAGGTAAAAGACGAGTACGTACCTAGGCTCATATGGATTACTTATAAATCTGGTACCAAGGTCGGCTACTTCGATACGCACAGAAAAAAGCATCGTCGGAAAAGGATTGCGAGCACCAGTGAGGCTAGCCTCAAAGTGATACGCGACAAAGCACGTAAACTGTTGGCGGAGTTCATCATTGATCCAGATGGATTCGAGCAAACCTATTACGCTAGTTTATCGGTAGAGCGCTTCATTTATGATGATTACCTACCCGCAGTGCAGGAAACTCATCTTTCTATCAGGACTATTAAGTCCCGTATAAAGCCAATCGTGGCAGCTTTTGGGCACAAGCCACTGAACCGCGTCACCCGTGATGACATCGAGCGCTTTCAAGCGGAGCAAGCTAAAACCAAATCGGTTGCTACGGTGAATCGCTACGTCGCTCAGATCAAAGCCATAGCGACCTTCGCAGTGGAGCGCGGCATACTCAAATCGTCTCCCGCAGCAGGTATACCCGCCAAATACGAGCCTGTTCTGCCTCCCAAGGGCTTACCCGATGAGGCAGTCAATAAGCTGGTCGCTCGCTTGATGGAAGACATTGACGAAGAAAAGGCTCGTCTGTTGCTCTTCCTGTTTGCAACTGGCTCCCGTATGGGAGAAGCAAGAGCTCTAAAGCTGCAAGATTGTGATCTCAATCGACAAATAGCGTACCTACCTACCAGTAAGTCTGGTCGGGAAAGGCTAATACCGCTTAATCAATTCGCGCTGGAGTTAATTCGACTTCAACTCCAGCGCCATGGCACGACTGGTCTGCTGTTTCGAGGCCAGGACTGTGTCTCTCCAATTTCAGAACCACGTCGGTATTGGTACCGAGTCTGCAATGATTGTGGGCTATCGGGGGTACGCATCCACGATAGTCGCCACTCAGTCGCGACCTCACTGCTGAACAAGGGCTGTTCGCTCGATGTACTGCAGAAGGTCTTGGGCCACAGCTCGCCTAGAATGACCGAACGCTATGCCAGATTTTATGACGCGACTTTGGTCAAGGCCGTCGACGCACTTCACACCGTCTGGGACCTCCCTAACCTCACCTGCTAACCAACTTTAGGAGATGGGGGAGGGAGACTCCCCCATTGAGAATTATGCATGAACCATTAAAAAATAGTGATGGCACTCTAAAACGTTTTCTCCGTCATCCACCCAATCAGGTACGTAGACCGACGCGTCCTAGCCAGGAGGCATCTGCGCCAGAATCGCTCCCTACGGTCGCTCTTGAATCGCAGCCGCTACTGTTGGAAAACACGAGCCTTGACGCGTCCCATGATGAAACTCATCGAGCGAATATTGCCCCCGATGCTGTGAGCCCATTGTCCGAACAGCACGAATGCTGTCAGCCACACCCTGATAGTGAGACTCAATATGAGCTTCTCGTTCGGCGTGAACTTCTTATGCTGGATCGATGTTTAGCAGAATACACGTTGTACAAGGAGGGGCGTTGCTCGATTGCCCCTGATGGGACTGTGTGTGACCCAGATGGCGTGGTGCTTTCCAGATCTGAGCCGGAGATGAAAAAACCGGTTCATTCGAACCTCATTTCTGATGGCTTTGCGATGTTCCCGTGGGGGAAATTGGCTAGCGATCATGGCAAGCCAAAAACGATACTCGGTAAGCCATTGCTGCCGGTATCAATACTCCGAGCTGACAGTGCAGCCGTTAGTGGCATTCGTTTCATGTATCTGGATGAGCGAAAGCAATGCCAGCGCATCGACCTATTCTTCGATAGGGTGATTCATGAATACAAAGCAGTGAAGGCCGAGCTATACCAAGCTGGGATTGAATGCCCTGGGGCACGGGAAGATGGGCTGCTGTCATACATGCACGCCAGCATCAGTATCCAAGGTCTTTGCGTGGTACGTCTGCATCAACAAGCAGGGTTTGATAGTGAAGATCTCTGCTATCTCTGGCCTGGTCAGTCAATTTACAAAGCTGGCTATAGTGGTCCTCAGCACGAACTGGTGTCTGCTCTTGGTGAGCATGACGCTATCCACTCGAATGGAACGTTGCTGGAGTGGAAAGAGAACGTCGCGCTTCCTGTCAAAGAGTCACCAACTATGCTCGTTGCAATCATGGTATCTCTAGCCAATGTATTCATGACGTTATCGAATATTGGGACCATGATTTGTCACTTTTTTGGTGCAAGTTCTTGTGGCAAAACGACCCTTCTACAAGTGGCGCAAAGCGTGTCGGGCGTTGCATCCGATCCTAGTGGTGGACCGGCAACGGCCATTGTGAAATGGGATGCAACGTTGGTTGGGCTTATCGCCAAGTTTCAGCAACGGACTGGTATTGGTATCTGTCTGGATGAGGTAGGTTCGTTGTCTAGCCGCGATCTACTTCAGTTCGTCTATGCGGCGACCGGGGGGCAGTCCAGACTGCGTAGTAACATTAATGGGACATGCAATCAGAGCCCATTAAGTTCTGTGGTTTGCGGTCTTTCTTCGGGGGAAGAGTCCATGAAGGAGAAGCTTGAGCGGAGCAAGGAGGGCACCAAGGGAGGGATTTTTGTCAGAGTGATGGATATTGAGATGATGGCGGAGGATGTCGCGCTGGCGGATGAAAGCCTTGAGCTGACTCGTCGCCGGGTGAATGGCTTAAAAGCCGCAGCCTCTCAGTACTACGGTACGGCGATGCCTGCATATATTCAGGCTCTGTTGAATATGCCAGACATCGATACCCCTGCTGATTTAGCGGTTATCTTTGCTGCTAAGCGTGAAGAGTGCCAAGAGTGGCTGATGAGTCGCTCGGGATTAGAAACCCCTCCGCCTCTTGCTGATCGTGGTGCTGGTTGCTTCGCAAACGTCATGGCAGCGGGGCGATTGGCCGTTGAGCTAGGTATTCTGCCGTTTGATGTGGCGTATGCAGATAATGCAGTTTTGGTATGCTTCCGACGGTGGCTCATGTCGATGGAAGGCATCATGGATGATGTCACCAGAGGAGCATTGCAGTTTATGGGTAAGGTGGCCAAGAACCAACATAAACTGCATCAAGGACGGATCGCTCTCGTGACAAAAGAGTTCTGGGGGTTCACCGAAAACGGTAGATGTTACATTCGCAAGGCCGACTTTGATGATCTAGTGGTAACCAACCGCGTAAAGGTCGTTAAGTGGTTGTATGAAAACAACTATATTGAACGATATGCAAAAGATCGCTATGTCAAAAACTTCACCATAGGCGATGCGGATGTTCCTTGCTATTCGTTCGACTTGAATAAGTTGTTTAGTGGTGATTCGCATTCCTCGCAGCCCTCAAACGATGGTGGAGTGTGTGAGACGGAGTCATCAGCAGCATCCGAACCTCCTGCTCCGAGTTTCACCCGTAGCGCTACGAGCGAGACGGGGTGCGTGATGGTTAAGTCATCACCAGACATGTCAGAGATATCGGTGGAAGTCGAAAAATTCTAAAAAATGAAAGGGGGCCAGTGCGAACTGGCCCCTTTGCTTTATGGGATTCGGTGGTAAAAGCAGGCAGCAAGGGGAGGCTCGTTTTAGCAGGCAGAGAAGGCCAAGATGATCTTGTTGCGGGGGTTTGGAGGGCGGTGCAGCCAAAACGGCTCATTGGGTCGCTAAACCGCGATACAGGTGCCTCGCCATGCGGAGATTACAGCCTGTGCTGTCGAACGGTCCAAAAAAAGAGGCCAGTAGAACTGGCCGCTTTGTCGTTACGAGCGTTTCGTGGCAGATATCGCTCACAGGAGTCAACTAATGACCAACCAACATGTACGCGTTGACGTTATCGATACACTTCATATCCGGCAGGAACGCGGTCTTCATTATCGACTTCTTCTCGGGATTCACCGATCACCCGGTTCACCCGATCCCAGAAAGCCTGGCCATCCGTTTCGGTCAGGCCGTATTCCTGCTTCACCTCGCGCTTTGCGGTGGACTCTTTCATCTGGATCATTTTACTCATGCATCACTCCTTGGATTGCTACTGCTTGATGGTTGACGACAATGTGAAACAGCGGCGACAGGTGGTGTCGCGGCATGTCAGGCGCTGTCGCCAGATGTATAAACTGCGATCTTTGTCACACATGGGTCAGGGCGGAGCATGACTCATTAGGGCCAATAAACGGCGTAAATCATAAACGATTTGCTCATGGATAAATCCGGGTGAGATCACGGTGAGCTCAGGCATCCAAGACTTGATGACAGGCAGAATTTGGTTGGCATCGAGCACACGACTGCTCAATAACAGCGCACCGTCATCCAGGGTTTTGACAATCTCTTGCTCAGGCAGCAACGGGCGGTGCTGAAAGTTGATGGCGATGGCGGCACTGGCCTTGAGGAGCACCTCGATCATGCCGGAGCGCCAGAGCGTCGGGTCGGTATCGATCTGTCGTTGAATGTACGCGTCACGGGTGAAGGTCTGTTGCGATAGCTCAACCAGTGTGATGTTGCTCAACGGATAGGCTTGCAACCGCCCCTCGCTGACGCCGACCAAGTGCCAGGTGCCCTTGTAGTTGACGAGCTGATAGGGGCTAAACAGCTGCTTGCGCTGGTCTTTGGTGATGAGCCAGCATTGCAGATGGTGGGTCAGTGCCTGCTCTAATACCGGTATCTGGTGGACTAGTAAGTCGGCTGATTGACCATCGAACCCCTTGATAGCGAAGAGACTGGGGTTGCCTCTGTCCAGCAGTTGACCCAGACGATGTTCACTGGCGCGGGGGAACAGGTCGGTGATACCAAGCTGTTCGGCCAGCTTTCGCAGTTTTTTGTCGTTCTTGTGATTGAGAAACTCAGGCTCCAGCCAGTATTGCTGGTTGCGATGCTCTATCGGTAGATAACTGAGGCGTTGATTGAAATCCCGCTGCAGGGTGCGCACGGTGACGTTGTACTCGGTGGCCAGATCACTCAGGTGCAGCTTCTCACCGCTGTACAGGCGGGTGAGGAGCATACCGAGGCGCTGAGCAATCTTGTCGTGTTCGTGCATACCATCAAGCAAGGGGAATAACCGTGTCGCGGATTATCCAAACAGGCCGCGACACGGCGTGACGAATTGGATGGCAGGCAGTTTTTCGCAAAACCCATCATCGGCGATGGGCTTTTGTCATCAGGTGAGGGGTTTTGTTATCAACCGGCGAGAAGCGGTTGAGAAGGCTCATAAGCCCCGACAGATTTTGTGTAGCGGTTTGTCGGGACGGTCGCTGAAAACGGATCATTGGGCTGCTAAACAGCGATATCGGTATCTCACCACTGGATGAGATACCGATATACCTAGCTGGCCTGAACCCACTCGCCTTCTTCGGGAAGCGGCAGCGGCTTGGATGGTACAGAACTGGTCAGGGCATCATGGATGCAGTTGGCTATTTTCTGGCTGGTCTGCTGCATCCGTGTGTTATGCAGGTGAGCATAACGCAGTGATGTTTGACTGCTCCGGTGCCCGAGCTGGGATTGCACATCAAACAAGGTGCCGCCGTTGGAGACAATCAGCGCCGCAACCGAATGGCGACAGGTGTGCAAGCAAACCCCCTCCTTATCTATACCGGCTCGCGCCAGCATCCGCTGAAAACCCTTGGTGGGATTTTGCAATGGCTGCCCTTGCCGCTTGCCTGGAAACAGGTAGGGATTTCCCTGTGTTACCGGTAAGTAGTTCAACAGCTCCACCGCCATATGGTTCAGGTGCAACACACGGCTATGGCCGTTCTTGGTGTGGGGAATATATAGGGTCTTGTCCTCCTTGTTGTAGTGCTGCCATTTGGCCCTTGCCAGCTCGGCCCGGCGCAAGCCGGTGAGCAGCAACATCTTGACATACTGACCGGTATAGAAACTCTCATGCTGATCAGCAGCCCGGAACAGGCGGCGGATTTCATCTGGAGTGAAGTAGCGTTCGCGCCGATTGTTCTCTCGCAGCAATGACACCAAGGCGGCGGGATTGTCCTTGATCAGTCCGGCACGGGCTGCCCAGGTCATGATGGCCTTGAGCAATGCTAATACTCGATTGCAGGTGGCCGGGGTGAGGCGTTTGAGCAACATCTGTTGCATGTTCTGGATGCGGGTAACGGTGATCTCTTCCGGGATCAGGTTGCCGAAGATTGGCCGTAGGTGATTACGGAAGCGATGTTCATCCGTCTTCCAACTGCGATTTCGAGATTGCAGATAGGGGAGATAGTCCTCCTGAAACAAATTGCTCAGGGTCTTCTGGTTGCGCTTGTCCTCCTTGGCCTGTTGCGGATCAACGCCTTCTGCGATCTTGCGCTTGTAGTCGAGCGCGAGCTTGCGAGCCGCGCTGACATCCAACGCGGGATAGTGCCCCAGGGCAATGGCCCGCTTGCGCCCGTGTATCTGATAACGCAGCAGGAACTTGCGGCGACCTTCCCCTTTGCCTACCAGACAGCGCAGACCGGTCACGTCAGTATCTGAATACTCCGCCTCGGTGCTGCGAGCGTCATCTGGGTTAGGGGGTAGATCGGCAATTCGCCGGTTGGTAAATTTAAATCGGGTGGGTGTTTCGTTCATGGTTCGCTCCTCAAAATGTGAGCTGATGCAACAGGGCATAAGCCCCCTTCACAGTGGAAAGGAGGTCTAATCCTTGTTCCTGGCTTGGCTGTCGAGGTGGTCGTTGCTCATCGCACCTTGGCTTGCATGGCCCGGCGCGACGACAACGCGCAAACAGTGACGGGTGACATGGCCGCTCCGGTCGATATCCGGTGCGCCCCCGTAAAAACCCGACCGCGCCCCGTGTCTGCCCCGCAAAAATGGGGAGTCACGGGGCTGGTTTTTCCCTTGGAGTGATTGGGCTTCTCCATCTCAACCCCGTGAACCCGCGAAATTTGCGGGAATAGTGGGTGGGATATTGATGTGACCGGGTTGCCCCGTGAATTCAGATTGCGCCCCGAGTCCTCCCCGCACGAACGGGGAGTAACGGGGCCGGTGTTTCCCTTGGAGTGATTGGGCTTTTCCATCTCAACCCCGTGAACCCGTGAATTTTGCGGGAATAACAGGGAGGTTATTCACACGAGAGGGTGAGGGTGTAGACGCCCAGTGACAGGTAACTCAGGAAATTGCTCTCCCATAGCTCATAGAACTCATGCAACTCAAACAACGGCACGATATGAACATGAGCAACCAACCCCTCCTGGCTTGAGAAGTCAAAATCTACCTCCTTGGCCAGCTCTGCATAATCCCCCATGCCGACATAGGAAAAGTCCGTCATATAGACCAGGGACCATAGATTTCCTCGGCGTTGCAGACGGATTTCCACGGGATGAAAACCACCACTCTCCGGGCCATAGCTCGGGTCACGAAAGTTCATCGTCACAGCACGAGCTTGCCGCCATGTGGGCTTGTGGGTGTCCAGCAGCTCAGTCAGACATACCGCGAACTTCAATGAAACTGGCAGGGGCAACCCCTGCCAGTTCAGTGCTATGTCTTGGTTATTGATTGGGTCACGGTGATTCATTCGTGAGCCTCCTCGCTGGTCGCCGTGTCACCGGTTTCGGTTTCAACATCGACCCCGGCCTCATCCATCTTGTCTGACAAACTGGCCTCGTCATTGGCTGTTTCCAAAAACGGGGCCTCATCGCATGGTTCGTTACCCGTGGCACCGTCCGGGGTCTCTTGCCCCTTCTGGCCCTTGGCCTTTCCCTTGCGAGTTGGTTTGTCCATAGACACCGGTTCACCCAACTGAGCTAACCAGTCACTCAGTGACAACCCAATCCGATGGAAGGGGGAGTTAGGCTCGGCAGCAAGCAACAGCTTCTCAGTTCGCAGAACGGCAGCCAGGAAACCGTGGTTGTTGGCACTGCCACGAACAAACAACGCCTTGAGGGCTACCGATTTAAAGGGCGCATCCTTGAGTAAATCCAACAGCGCCAGAATGTCATCCAGGGATATCCAGTGCTTGCTGAACAGGCCTCCGGTGTCGTTGGCGGTAATGCGCAATGCATAACGACCCTCGTCGTTCTTGCCGACCTCGTAGTGCAAGAGACCATTGGCCCGAGAACTCATCTTCGGAGCCTTGGCCGATTTAATAACAGTCCAGACCGGAGCAGCCGCCGCTGCCGGTTGAGTGGCTTTAGTCATGATGATTTTCCTTGTGAATGGATTACTTGAAGAAGTCAGCCGCTTTGCTGCGATGACCTTGATGGATGTGACTACCTAGCGAGGCAATGGCACCGCTGATTACCCCTAAGTCATCGGTGAGACCGACACCGGGTAGAAAGTCCGGTATCGCATCGACCGGGCACAACAGGTAGGCGAGGGCGCTGACCACAATCGTCTTGACCCACATTGGCGTCTGCTCGTCGGTCATCAACAGGTAAAGCAGGACAGCCTGCTCAACCAGTAACTTCATGCCCTTGATATGCTTGAGCTTGGCGAGCAACGAGGAGCGATTGATATCGGTCATGCGGCCCACTCCCCATCCCATTCAGACTCCAGCGCCAGGCTCACCACGCCGTCACTGATATCAACGACCGGACCGGAGTCGCGACCGGTAACGTGCAACAGCTTGAACACTGGATGAGCCTTGTCACTCAACACCGACTGCGAACCGTCCAGAGCAATCCAGCTCTCCGGTAACGGCAACCAGTACACTGCCTGCTCGGCGCTGTCGGTGGTAAAACTGCTGGCCCCCATGTTCCAGACCTCCTCAAACACCCCGGACTCGACATCATGGGTGGCTTGACCGGAGAACGAGGCAATGGACAACACCAATTGCCCTATCTGAGCGGAGGGGAGTTGGTGCAAGGCATAGATATTGGTGTGGTTAAACACGGCGACCAGCACCGGTAAACCGGGCATGGGCAGGGACTCCGGTACATAACGACCGTAGATGCGAATGGCTTTGACCAGTTGATGATGACGCTGCAAAGCCCGAGACAGAGTATCGAGATAATCCTGCGTTGCTGTTTTGCCTTCACCAACCGCATCGAACAATGACAATTCAGACATAGATATATTCTCCTTGGATTGCCCAGACCTGCATGGTCATGGGGGATCAAGGAATTCATATATGTTTGAGAAAGGGGCTTTTACGGCAAGGGGAGGGCTGCAAATCAGGATTACCAGCAAGCGATAGCGGGTAAAAAGTGGTTTTGAAAAAGGCCAGTCAGATAAAGGGGTTTGGCGTTTGAACATACATATAGGGGCAAATTTTCATGCCCTCTAATCCCACCCTGATGAACAAGGAGTCATCATGCATTACCCACATTACTATCATCCCACCATTGACGACTATCAAGCCAATGAGCTAGTGAGTTGTGACTATCGCGAACAATTAGATTTGCGTCGGTTTGACGACAAGATAAACGGCGCATTGATGTTTGTTTTCGGCGAAGATCTTGAACATGTCCACATCGGCCCAGGATTCTACGCGTACAAACTCAATGGACGATTGGCAACGCGCCAGGAGAAGGCCCGGTTAGGACGGTTGATTGTACGGCGGATCCCCGAGCTCATCCCGGCCATTAAGAGCTATCCCCTCAGCGAACCGGAACAGCTGCGACCCTGTCGTAAACTGTTCCAGAGCGTGAAGGCCAAGAAGCGATTGACTGAGATTGAGGCGCTGATTGCAGCACTGTTTAGATGATGTAAACCCCCTAGCCTTGGTTGGCTAGGGGGGTCCGTTCGTGGTTACTCATTAGTTTATCTTGCGTATGGAAAGCGAATGTAGTGGTCTAATCATATCTGACATCACTAAGCAATTACTCAAGTAGGCTACGTAGCATCCAAGCCGTCTTCTCGTGTAATTGGATACGTTGTGTCAACAAGTCAGCGGTCGCTTCATCATTTGTGCGGCCTCAACCAGAGGAAATAAGGACCGAGCTGTTTTAACAACGGCCTCCTGGCCCATAACAAGGTTTGCAATCATCACCATGGCAGCAGGAACTGACATCACTGGATTGTCAGAACATGGAACTCACCTGATTCAGGAGCGCTTGCTGCTCATAATTCAGCGCCACCCTAAGCAATTAGGATGATTGTGCCAATCGTGGCAACTCAGCCTTCAAGATCCGGCGTCGGAAGATAGGGGAAGAATTTTCTGTCCTCGCCCATGATATGCTGAACGATGACGTCGTGGGCTAGGAAGCCAAACAACTCACTGATCGAGAGCTCGTCGTGGTCAAAGCGCTCGGACATTTTAACGACTTTTCCTAGAAGCGCTTGATGGCATCGGCGGTGATGATCGATATCAGGAAAGGGCGTGGTGGCGATGAGTTCGATCTCATCCCTGAAATGACCGGCAATGATCTCCATTGCCCGATCCAGAAGAACCCGGCACTCCGCCTTGGTTTTTCCGTCCACGATGGCTGAAAGCAGAAGGTTTGCTTGATCGAAAAGAGCCTTGTGTTCTTCGTCGAGTCGGGGATGACCACTCTCGGCCATATCATTCCAGAGCAAGCGCACGAACCCTGGCCTCTTGCCGACTTCATCCTCTTGCCGGAGCCGGATCTGCGTCTGGTTTCGTCCGGAATGCTTAGCCTGATATAGTGCCTGATCTGCGAGCTCGACAAGGCTTTCGGGGGTTTCGAGTTCGCTCGCATAGCGGGTTGCGACGCCCAAACTAGCCGTCACATGAGGGGCGGCCGTATTGTCTTCATGGGGAATCTCCAATCTGGTGACAGCATGGCGAATGCGTTCTGCCAGAGCCAGTGCTCCATTGGCGCCCGTTTCGGGCGCGATGACCACGAACTCCTCGCCACCGAACCGGGCCGCGAGATCAGGGGGCCGGTGGACGGAAGCCTTGATCGCCTGGCCGATAGCCCTCAGACACTCGTCCCCTTGGACATGTCCGTAGCGGTCGTTGAAATGCTTGAAGTAGTCCACGTCTAGGATGATCAGGGAGAGCGGCGCCCCGGATCGCTTGAGCCGGAAAAACTCGGTGTTCAAAACCTCGTTGAACCGTCGCCGGTTTGCGAGTCCGGTGAGCGCGTCCGTCGTAGCCGCTAGTCGGAGGGCCTTGTTCGCAGCCTCGTGCATCAAGAGCATGAAACCTATACCGCAAACGATAGTCGCGATGAGGATGGCAACAAAGGTCAGTGATTGGATCAATCCCGGTGTGAAAATGTTCATTCCATGGGCAAATGATGGATGGAGACGGCCAAGGAAACACAGCGCCAGGACGATAAAGATCGCACCTAGCCCTTTCCGTAGCCGCGACGAACACGTGGCGCCGAACAAGCTCAACCCTCCCAGAGCATACAGGCTACTAATCACGAGACTGGAGACGAGAACATACCGTGTTTTGGCGACCGCTTGATCCGGATACAGGAAATCGATGCTCGCAAACAGCAGTGCTCCTGTCACGACGACCGCGATGAGTGGCTCTGTGAGGCGAAAGCGCGAGGGGCTGATCAGTGTGAAGGCGAATATTTCGAGTGCGATTCCGATATAGACGAGGATATTACCGACATGGGCTGATAGCAGCAGCGGAATAATGCCCCGAAAGCTGATAAGCGACATCCCGAGCGCTCTCAGGAACTGGCCGGAGACAAAGAAAGAGAGCGCGCGTTTTGATCCCCCCTCATAGCGATATAGCCACAACAGTGCAACTATCGAGAGGTCGGCCATCGAGCACAGTTTGATTGCAGTTGGTATATCGATGTCAAAGAAGGCCAATTGTCTAGCTCCTCGGATACAACAAGTAAGTGCAAAACCGTCCGCAAGGGGATGGCAGGCATACCAAGAATATAGTCTCATTGTTCTGGCAGGAGGAGTTGCGAGCAAGATCTTGATAACTAGTACCTGTCATATGTCCTTGTCCATCAAAATGGGAAGCGGTTCCATCCTGATGTTCCATTGTTCGCTCAACCGGGGATGCTTCAAAAGGCGCATAAGTAATACTGCCCATACCATATGCATTCGGACACGTTAAGCCAATTAATTGGCCATTACTGTAAAAACTCTGCGTACCAAAACGAGTTGCCATCTTGATAAATGCCATATCATTGGCTCCTTATGCCTACTCTATATCTATGTAAACAGTATGGATTAACGCTAACAAGATTCGGCACATAACTCAATGAGGGCCATGGGGTCCACAGTATCTTCCATGACTGTCCGGGAAGCAGCCCCTCTGCGATAACCGGGATTCGGCTCACGACACAACCAGTATAACGTAGAGTTGGCAGGGAGGGCACGTGTTGTTTGTAAGAAGTGGGAGTCATTTCAGGGGAGGGAGGCGTACTTTGCTATCGGTTGTCAGATGAAGCAGCGGAGCAGGAGGCGGGGATTATTAATCCCGAGCTCGGTGAGCAACCTTGCCAGAGATTGACCAGAGACGCATAACAAAAAGGCCTCGCATTGAAAGCGAAGCCTTGTGGGGTGTGCTATCCAGAGCTGTGGTATGGAAACTGTCATGGGGATTTTCAATCCCCTGCTCTACCGACTGAGCTATCTGGGCAACGGCGCGCATTAAACCCTTTCTGAACGGATGTGTCAACCGCAGGGCGCAGATAGTCGGACTGTTCGCTCGACAAGTGAGCAATCAGGGTGTTTGTTGGGCGGTTTGGCCCGTTTTCATCCTGGGCGGCAGGTCAGCAGATAAAAAAGGGGGCCTGAGGCCCCCTGGTCACAACTGTGGTACTCCTCAGTGGCGGCTGACGATGATCCGCCCGGTGCTCATGTCCCGGGCCTGGCCGGTGACGCTGATCTTGAGCCCGTATTCTGGCAGCAGGCGACCGGCATCCGGGATCTCCTTGCTCTGGTAGCTGCGGGAATCCTTGAACACCCGGTTCGGGGTGATCCAGAAGTCGCGCAGCAGGGAGCCGCTCGGGTGCTTGAGGTTGAGCGGCTGCTGGAAGCCCAGGCTGAAGGTGGCGTCGTGGATCTGGTAGCGGGTGCCGGCCACGGCGCCATCGCTCCACTTGAGGGTGCGCTGATCCGCATCCACCACCCCGAGGAAGCCCTCACCCGGGTGGACACCCACCCAGTTGTTGGCCTGGCTGTTGTCCACGTACCAGAGCAGCATGCCCGGCTCGTAGCGCATCAGCTGGTCGGCCACGTTGATGTGGGCCAGCCCCTTGTCCACCCCGGCGTGGTTGCGCCACTCGGCCAGGTAGTAGTGATCCTTGGCCTCGTTGCCGTTGCTCTTCACAAAGCCGGCCAGGGTGAAGGCAGAGCTGCCCTCGGCCCCGTCGCTCAGCAGGGTGTCGCCATCGGCGAGGATCTGCAGCTCGTCCACGAACAACCCGTTTTCGGCCACGCCGCCATCGCTCTGGTATTGCAGGGTGAGGGTGACCTGCTGACCAGCCCAGGGGGTGAGATCGAACTCGGCATCGGTCCAGCCGTTGGAGTTGCCGGTGATGCCGATCCCGAAGCCCACCCCGTTGGGATCGTCGCTGGTGGTCAGGTTGCCTGCGATGGGCTGGCCATTGACCAGCACCCGGGCGTAGTCGTACCCCTCTTCAATCTGATACCAGGCCTTGAAGCCGAGGCTGGCGCTCTGTTTGCCGCTCAGATCCAGCTTGAGGCTCATGCGGTTGTCGAGGTTGTTGCCCTTGCCGCTGTGGTATTGGTACTGGCCGGCGTAGGGCGGGTTGAGCGGGATCTGCTTGGCCGGCAGGTTGATGCGCACCACGTCGTCGTTGCGCCCCTTGTCGTTGGCCTGATCCAGCATGTAGACGTTGCCGCGGGGGCTGAGATCGGCGAGCTGCACGTTGCTGCCGTGCAGCCAGTTGCCGCCGAGGGAGGCCTGCAGGAACTCCTTGGCCCAGGCGGAGAACCCGGTTGGCTCGGTGCCGCCGATGACCCCGGCCCAGGAGCCGGAGGACATGATGGACCAGGTCGCCACCGGTTCACCCTTGCCGGTGTACTTGGTGTCGTACTCGTCCGGCAGCCCCAGGTCATGGCCATATTCGTGGGCACAGACCCCGGCCGCCGCATCGATGGGCTGGATGGTGTAGTCGTAGGCGGCAAACTGGCCGCCGAAGTTCTGGCTCGGGCTGCTGGTGCCGGGGATGGGGTAGGGGGCACCCAGGTTCCAGCGATGGGCCCAGATGGCGTCTTCGCCGAGATCGCCGCCACCGGCCTCCTCGCCGACGCTGGAGTGGAAGATCATCAGGTGGTCGATGAGCCCGTCCGGCTCGTTGCGGTTGCCGTTGCCGTTGAGATCGTAGCGATCCTCCTGGTCAAACTGCGCCAGATCGATGGCAGGGTCGTTCGCCACCTGGATCAGCGCCTCTTTCACCAGTTCCCGGATGGTGTTCGGGGTGGCATTGGCGCCGTAGTAGGCAGCGTTCTTGTCGGCGGTATACCAGCCCGCCACCTGACCGCGCACGCTGTAGCTCTGGCCGGACTGCTGCTCGTAGAACTGGCGCATGGAGATGAACCGCTCGCCGTTCGGGCCGGCATAGCCCTTGGACGAGAACAGCAGATCGTTGTAGTGCGCCGGGGTGTAATCCGGGTAGTACATCTTGGTGAGCTCGGGGCGCACGCTGTTCTTCGGGTAATCGGGGAAGTCCACCAGGATGGCGAGGATCTTGTCCTTGCGCATCTGGCCCTGGTAGTGCTCCCGCTCGATGGCCTTGAGCAGCAGGGTGGGTACCCGATCGCCGGGACGGGCGGTGCCGTTGAGGCGGATCTTCTTGAGGATGGTTTCGCGCACCTTGCCCTCTTTCACCGCCAGAGTGCCGCTGTTGCCCTGATAGGCTCGCGATTTCTCGCGATAGTAGCTGGCGAGGGCCGCCTGCTCCTGCTCGGGGGAGGCCAGGGTGGGGATGCGGCCGCTTTTTTTAAGCATCTCCAGCACCTTCACCTCGTCGGCCAAGGGGGCATCGAACGGACCGTGGACCGGGGCGGCCATGGCCTGGTTTCCAATCATAAGGGTTGAGCCGACAAGCAGGCTCATTATTGTTTTTTTAGGCATTATCTATGTGCTCCTTCACATGATAAAAAGGGAGCCTGGCTGGCTCCTCTTTCCGTACGGGCAGTGCTCCGCCCGCGTCCCTTGATACACCTCGTCCATGGCCTTTGTCACCGGGGCGGTGCTGGTGGATCCTGCTGATTTCAAACGGCTTGTTGCGGGGGTTGTGCGGTTTTCCCGTGTCTCGTTGAAGCTCCATATGGAGCAATTCATTCCTGACAAAAGATTACGCTTTATTAACCTTTTGTGATGGCACCCCATTTGGGGTGGCCGCCGCCAGCTGCTTATCTTGGCTTGCCGCATTGAGCCAAGGTGGCTGTGCGGGTATGCTTTGCCGCAACCATGCCTGCCGGGCAGGGGCGCAGCCGATACGGCGCTCGCCCGCGCGGGCATTTGATACCAACACAGTCGCATCTGGGGTTAATATGAGTCTTGATATGCAAGAGTGGCGCGAAGAGACCACCGCCATCGTCAACGAGTTGCTGGCCGATGGCAGCAACCCGGATCTGGAATACGAGATTGAGCACCACTTTGCCTGCCAGGATTTCGATCTGCTGGAGAAGGCGGCGGTCGACCTGTTCAAGGCCGGTTTCGAAGTGACCGATGCCGAAGAGATGGAGCTGGATGACGGCGCCACCATCTTCTGCTTCGATGCCACCACCGAGTGCAAGCTGGACATCGAGACCATAGTCGCCGATATCGAAAAAATGCTGCCTATCCTTCAGAAATACGGCGTGGACTACGACGGCTGGGGTACCTACTTCCAGGAGTAAGGTACCCGCTCACGCACGCGTTGCAAAAACAACAAGGCCACCCTCGGGTGGCCTTGTTGTTGCTGGCTTATTGCTCCGGCAGCTGGTAACTGCGGGCAAACTCGGCGGGGGGCAGGGGGCGGCTGAACAGGTAGCCCTGCAGCCGATCGCAGCCGGCCTGCACCAGCCACGCTTGCTGCTCCTGCGTCTCCACCCCTTCGGCGGTGATCTTGATGCCGAGCTCGTGGCCCAGCCCGATGACGGAGCGCACGATGGCGGTGGTCGCCTGGTTGGTGGCCAGCCCCTGAGTGAAGCTGCGGTCCAGCTTGAGGGTGGCCACCTGCAGCCTGGGCAGATAGGCCAGCGAGCAGTAACCGGTGCCGAAGTCATCGATGGCGAGCTGAAAGCCGGCCTCGATCAGGTTGGCCAGGTTGCTCTCAATCTCGTCGGCATTCTCCATCAGCACCCCTTCGGTGATCTCCAGCTCCAGCTGCCAGGGGGCGAGCCCGTGGCGTTCGATGCAGGCGAAGATCTGCGGGCAGAGCTCGGGGTCGCGAAATTGCAGCGGCGACAGGTTGATGGAGAGCACCAGATCCGGCGCCGCCACCTGCCAGCGGGCCAGCTGGGCACAGCCCTGCTCCAGCATGTGGCTGCCGAGCAGACCGATGAGACCCAGCTCCTCCGCCAGCGGGATGAACTCGTCCGGCGAGATCATGCCGAGCTCGGGATGGGGCCAGCGGCAGAGCAGCTCGGCCCCGTGCAACTGGCTGGTGCGGGTGCTGATGATGGGCTGGTAGACGGCGGTCAGCTGGCCGGACTTGATAGCCAGCGGCAGTTGGGCGGCGATCAGCTGGCGGCGCTTGAGCTTGGCATCGAGTTCGGGATCGAACAGGGTGCAGTGCTGCTGCTGGCGCTTGCCCTGGGCCAGCGCGGCTTCGGCGTGGCTCAGCAGGCGCTCGGCGTCATTGGCCTTGCCGTGGGCGATGCCGAGAAACACCGGGATCTGGATCCTGTGCTCTTCCACCTGGTAGGGCACCATCAGCGCCCCTTGCAGGCGGCGGCTCCAGCTGGTCAGCGGCTCGCTCAGCTCGGGCAGCAGCATGGCAAAGTCGTCGGCGGCGACCCGGCACACCAGCGACTGGGGCGGGGCCAGCTGTTGCAGGCGGCGGGCCACCTGATTGAGCAGCCGGTCGGCGACCCGGATGCCGAAGCCGTCGTTGATCTCGCGAAAGTGCTGCAAATCGACCAGCACCAGGCTCGCCTTGCGGGCGCCGAGATGGCGGCTGGTCTGCAGAAAGTGGGAGAGCTTGAGCAGGCCGGTCAGGCTGTCGTAGTGCTGCTCCTGCTGCAGTTGGGCCTGGGTGGTGCGCAGTCCGGTGATGTCGCGGCTCAGGGTGAGGATGCCGAGGGAGTTGCCCTCGTCGTCCGGCACATCGACCCGGGTGACTTCCAGATGGCGGCCCTGGCCGTTGGCGTCCACCAGGCAGTATTCACCGCGCCCCATCGGCAGTTCGGTGGAGAGGCGGTGGGCGACCCGCTGGCCGAGCGCCTCGCTCGCCACCATGCCCATGAAGTCGAGAAAGGCTTGGTTGCAGTCGATCAGCAGCCCCTGGTGGTCTTCCAGCCGGATCGGATCCGGGATGGCGTCCAGCAGGCGGCGTTGCAGCAGTTGCTGCTGGCGAAAGGTCTGCTCCAGCTCCTTGCGCTGATCAATCTCGTTGACCATGCCAAACAGGGCCACCGGTTTGCCGTGCACGTCGTAGAGCGGGATCTTGTGGATCTCCATCCAGCTGGTGGCATCGCCGCTGCTGCAGTGCAACTGCTGATAGAGCAGCGGTTTGCCCTCCGCCAGCAGGCGCAGATCCTCTTCCCGAAAGATGTCGCCCCAGGGCATGTCGGCATCGGTCTTGCCGATGAGATCCGCCGGTTGCGACAGGCCCGCCTGCTCCGTGAAGGCGCGGTTGGCAAACAGGTAGCGCCCATCCGTATCCCGGCAGAAGATATTCATGGGTAGCTGGTCGATGATCTGCTGCAGCAGGGGCAGGGTGAGCAAGGAGTTCACACAGACACTCACGGGGGAAATTTCGAGCAAATCTATGATAGCAGGCTGGTTTTGTAAAGCTTGGGTTAAGGCTGACTCATTTCTGCCGATCCCTGCTGACAGTCTGTGTCGCTGACGCCATAATAGCCGCCGGTCGGCCGATGGCCGGATTATATGGATGAGAGAAGCAGCATGAAAAAGATTGTGGGAGTAGCACTGGCCCTGTTGATGGCCGGTTGTGCCAGCGACAACAATGGCGGCGAACAGTACCGCTATACCCCGCCGGTAGCCAAGGCGACCAACAACACCCAGGAGATGCAGATCCCGGTGGATCTGGTGTGGGCCCGTGCCGAAAAGTGGTTTGGCGATCACGGTCTTAACATCGAGAACAGCCAGCGCGGCTCCGGCCTGATGACCGCCAACGTCGAGAATTCGGCCGACGGTCTGGAGTGGCTGGATTGCGGTACCATGGGTTCCAAGGTCGCACTGGGCAACCCCAACCTGCAGATCAACCTGATCATCACCCAGAGCGGCAACAACAGCGTGGCGACCGTCAACGTCAAGGGCAACACCCAGCTCTACTTCGTCGAGTCCTCCGGCGAGCGGGTACTGGCTCCTTCCATTACCCCGGTGTGCGTCTCCCGCGGCAGCCTGGAACAGAGCCTGTTCTCCACCCTCGGCAATTAAGTCGCGCCGAGTGTCAGCAAAAACCCCGTTGCTTGCAACGGGGTTTTTTGTTTCCGGCCTGGCGACAAGGTACATGTGGCCGTTGTCGATAACCGCAAAAAACAACCCCCGGCAGTGCCGGGGGTTGAATAGATACGGGTGGCTTAGCGGGCGACGTCGCCGTGAAACAGCGTCTGCTCGCCAACTTTGAGCACATAGCCCTTCCAGGGGAAGAGGGTGTAGCCGCTGCCTTGCCACGACCAGTTGCCTTCCGCCCCCTGGCGGGTGAGCAGGTGCTGCTCGCCGCTCGGCAGGGTCAGCTCGGCCTGGCTCTGATCGGCGTTGAACAGCACGAAGGCGCTACCGGTCTCGCCAGCCTCGAGGGACTGCAGCCGCACCGCCTGCTCGAACAGCCGCACGCACTGCTTGGTCAGTGCCGACCACTGATAGCCCGCACTGCCGATGCAGCCGTGGCTGTCGCGATCACCGCCAACCAGATGTTGTTCCGGGGTACTGCAGGCCGCCAGCAGCAGGGAGGCGGCCATCAGGGTCAGGGTGCGCATGCTTACTCCTTGGCGTCCCGCTCGATGACGATGTTGGAGAAGCCCAGCTCCTTGAAGTAGTTCTCCCGGTAATCCTTCACGCTCTTCTTGTCGCGCCGGCACACCTGGGCCAGCTGCTCTTCCATGGCGTGGAAGCTGGCCAGGTTGATCCCCTCGGCAGCGGCAATGGCATCGTAGATGCTGTTGAACTTGTCGTTGGCGTAGCCAATCTCTTTGGTTTTTTTGCCGTAGGTGTAGGTAATCTTGAACGCCATGGCGTTATTCCTTTGATTTGGCCTGCTTGCGCTGGACGTACAGATAGAGGCTCTCGACCTTCTCTCTGGCCCAGGGGGTCTTGCGCAAGAACTTCAGGCTGGACTTGATGCTGGGGTTATCGGTGAAGCAACGGATATTGATCTGCTGCCCGAGCTCTTCCCAGCCATAGTGCGCGACCAGGGCGGTGACGATGGCTTCCAGCGTCAGCCCGTGCAGCGGGTTGTTCTTCTGCGAGGAGACGGGCTGCTCGCTCATGCCTGCGCCGCCAGCTTGGCAAAGGGCTGACCCATGCGGGTGGTGACCCCGTTGGCCAGATGGGGCTCGAAACCGGCCAGCATGCCCGGGCCAAACAGGCAGACCACGGTACTGCCCAGTTTGAACAGGCCCATCTCGGCGCCTTTTTGCAGGGTGATGGCTTCGTCGCCGCTGTAATCCCAGCGCACGACGCGCTTCTCTTTGGTCGGCGCTATGTTGCCGGCCCAGATGGTCTCGATGCTGGCTACGATAGTGGCACCGACCAGCACCAGCGCCATGGGGCCGTGGGGGGTGCGGAAAGTGGCGACCACCCGCTCGTTGCGGGCAAACAGGTTGGGCACGTTCTCGGCGGTGAGCGGGTTGACGGAGAAGAGATCCCCCGGCACGAACACCATGCTCTCCAGCACGCCGTCCAGCGGCATGTGGATGCGGTGGTAATCCTTGGGCGCCAGGTAGATGGTGGCGAAGTCGCCATCCTTGAACGGCGCCACCAGATCCTCATAACCGCCCAGCAGCTCACGGGCGCTGTAGTCGTGGCCCTTGGCCTGGATGATGCGGCCCTGCTGGATCGGACCGAGCTGGCTGACGGTACCATCCACTGGCAGCGCCAGGGTCATGGCATCCTCGACCAGGGGGCGGATCCCCGGCTTGAGTTCACGGGTGAAGAATTCGTTGAAGCTCTTGTAGTGGGCCGGACTCTCGTGCAGCGCCTCGCTCATGTCGACCTGGTACTGCTTGATAAAGGCCTCGATCACCCTGGTGGTGAGGTTGCCTGCTTCGGCAGCCGCAAGTTTGCCGACCAGGCGGGAGAGGGCGTGTTTGGGCAGACAGTATTGACCGGCAATTTTCAGGTTGTCAGTAATGCTCATGTTCATCATCAAGGTAGGTTGAATAGGGTCACAGCCGCGCCTGTTGGCGACCGTGACGGGCTTCCTGCATTGTTTCCAGGATGCGGTGATAGTTGTGGAAGCGATCGGCGCTGATGGCGCCACTGTCGACGGCGGCCCGCAGGGCGCAGCCGGGATCGTCCTTGTGGGTGCAGTCGCGGAACTTGCAGCCACCCAGGTAGTCGCGAAACTCGACGAAGCACCAGGTGATGCGGTCGGCTTCCAGATGCCAGAGGGCGAACTCGCGGATCCCGGGGGAGTCGATCAGATCGCCGCCGCTCGGGAAGTGGTAGAGTCGCGCCGTGGTGGTGGTGTGCTGGCCGAGCCCCGAGTTCTCGGAGATCTCACCGGTGAGCACGTCCAGCCCCGGCATCAGGGCATTGGTGAGCGACGACTTGCCCACCCCGGACTGGCCGACGAAGATGCTGATCTTGTCGGTCAGGGCGGCTTTCAGCTCATCGAGCCCTTCGCCGCTCTCGCAGCTTACCAGCAACACCTCGTAACCGAGCTTGCGGTAGGTTTCGAGCTGGCGCTCGATACGGGCACGGGCCGAGTCATCGAGCATGTCGACCTTGTTCAGCACGATCAGGGGGCGGATCTCCACATCCTCGGCGGCCACCAGATAGCGGTCGACGATGTTGGTGGAGAACTCGGGCATCACCGCCGAGACGATGATGATCTGGTCGATGTTGGCGGCGATGGGTTTGACCCCGTCGTAGAAGTCCGGCCGGGTCAGTACCGAGTGACGCGGATGCACCGCCTCGATGACGCCGGCGGTTGCGGCATTGAGGCCGGGACGCCACACCACCTTGTCGCCGCACACCAGGCTGCTGATGCTGCTGCGGCGCAGGTTGCTGCGGTGGATGGCGCCATCGCTCGCCTCGACGTCTGCGTGCTGACCAAAACGGCTGATCACTACCCCTTCGATGGCCGGGCCAAACAGGGTGTCATCCACGACCGTGGTGTGCTCTTTTTGCAGCCGCCGCTCGCGGTTGGCCTGGACGCGCCTTTGTTGACCCAGATTGAGTTTTGCTTTCTTTGCCACTCGATTCGCCAGTTTATGAACAGATCCAAAGCCAGTATGATACATGCAAATTGGCAAAATTCCGCCATTCCTCCCAATAGAGAGAGCAATCATGACAGTCAGCGCGCAGAACCTGGTATGGATCGACATGGAGATGACGGGTCTGGACCCCGAACAGAATGTGGTACTGGAGATCGCCACCATCGTCACCGACAAGGACCTGAACGTGCTGGCCGAAGGGCCGGTCATCGCCATTCACCAGAGCGACGAAGAGCTGGCCAAGATGGACGACTGGAACGTCAACACCCATACCAACAGCGGTCTGGTGGCCCGGGTCAAGGCGAGCCAGCACGATGAGGCGAAAGCCGTCGCCGAGACCCTCGAGTTCATTCGCCAGTGGGTGCCGGAGCGTACCAGCCCGCTGTGCGGCAACAGCATCGGTCAGGATCGTCGCTTCATGGTCAAGCACATGAGCGAGCTGGAAGCCTTCTTCCACTATCGCAATGTCGACGTCAGCACCATCAAGGAGCTGGTGCGCCGCTGGGAACCGGCGCTGCTGGACCAGTTCAAGAAGAGCGGTACCCATCAGGCGCTGGATGACATCCGCGAATCCATTGCCGAACTGCAGTTTTACCGTAACCACGTCTTCAAGATCTGAGTCTGCGGCAAGGGCTTGTGCTCTCCCGGTTGCTAAAATCGACAGTTCGACCAGCTTTTGAGCGAACGCGCGCAACCAGACAAAAAAGCCCTTGCAATTGGAATGTCTGCTCTTATAATTCGGCTCCCGTACAGTAGCGCAAGCAACCAAATGCTGTACGGCCGTTTTAAGGTAGTTGCGGGAATAGCTCAGTTGGTAGAGCACGACCTTGCCAAGGTCGGGGTCGCGAGTTCGAGTCTCGTTTCCCGCTCCAAAAAGTTTGCTGATGACGTTCCGATGCGGGAATAGCTCAGTTGGTAGAGCACGACCTTGCCAAGGTCGGGGTCGCGAGTTCGAGTCTCGTTTCCCGCTCCAATCATCAGCACAGCCTCAAGACAACCTAATGTTGCGGGAATAGCTCAGTTGGTAGAGCACGACCTTGCCAAGGTCGGGGTCGCGAGTTCGAGTCTCGTTTCCCGCTCCAAAAATTTGTAAGTGATATTCCGATGCGGGAATAGCTCAGTTGGTAGAGCACGACCTTGCCAAGGTCGGGGTCGCGAGTTCGAGTCTCGTTTCCCGCTCCAATCACTTGCAGATGACATCCTGTTGCGGGAATAGCTCAGTTGGTAGAGCACGACCTTGCCAAGGTCGGGGTCGCGAGTTCGAGTCTCGTTTCCCGCTCCAAAAATTTGTAAGTGACATTCCGTTGCGGGAATAGCTCAGTTGGTAGAGCACGACCTTGCCAAGGTCGGGGTCGCGAGTTCGAGTCTCGTTTCCCGCTCCAATCACTTGCAGATAACATCCTGTTGCGGGAATAGCTCAGTTGGTAGAGCACGACCTTGCCAAGGTCGGGGTCGCGAGTTCGAGTCTCGTTTCCCGCTCCAATCTCTCTTCAAAGTCCTCACAATCCATTTGTATTGTCCATTACATCGCGCCGCGATGATTTGTCGTATCCGGCGTTCAGCCAGATCGGGCCCATGTCTTCTGTAGCCGCTTCGTGCGCAGGGGCTGGGGAGGGCTGTGGTTATAGGCAAGCTTGTGAGCGTGGCGGGGAAGGGGAAACAGCGGGCAAAAAAATAGGAGGGCCGATGGCTCCTCCTACAGGCTCACTGGCGTGGCTTAGAGCAGGGTAACGTTCTCAGCCTGAGGGCCTTTTTTGCCCTGGGTCACAGTGAACTGGACTTTTTGACCTTCAGCCAGGGTCTTGAAACCGGCGCTCTGGATGGAGGAGAAGTGAACGAAAACGTCCGGTCCCTGGGATTGCTCGATGAAGCCAAAACCCTTGGTCTCATTGAACCATTTTACTTGGCCGGTGCGAATGTCAGACATGTGGTAAGTCCTATCTATAACAAAATGAAACTAAGCCTTGTTGGGCAGCATTTGCCTAGAAATCAGGGGTTGAAGCATGACTGACCACGTCAATTTGTCCCAGTAGCATGTAGAACAATCCCTGTCTAAAGCACAAACGATTGTACGTGAGCGCGATCCCTTGTCAATTTGGCACTTTTCATTTTTTGAGCAAGCTAAAAATATTGTGAACTCAGCGGCTTATTTCATGGATTCAGGTCAAAAAAACGGGAGGCACCAGGCCTCCCGTTGTTTCATTCCTTGAGGGCGAATCCTTCACCCTGTCGGTCGTAGCGGTAGATGGCCTGACCGTAGGAGCGGATCTCGACCCGCTGGATGCGGCGGGTGTCATCGATCAGGATGAACACGGCCCGGCCCGATTGCAGGCGGGTCAGCGGCCGATCAGGCCCTTCGATGGCGATCAGGCGGCTGAGCTCGGCGCCCGGTAGCTCGAACTTGCGGAAGATGGAGTAGAGGGTCTCGCCGGCTTGCACGTCGTGCTGCAGCCAGGTGCCATCCACCTTCTCTTCCACCGGTTTGGCAGCAGCCGGTGCACTGCCTGCGGCACCATTACCGACGGTGAGGGCCTGCGCCGGTACGGCGATGGGGACCGCCAGCGAACCGGACGGAGCGGCTTTGGGCGCGGGGTCGGCCGGCACCCAGGCCAGCACCAGCAACCAGAGCGGGATCAGGATCAGCAGCCCTATGGTGTGCTTGCGCGGCAGCGGGCTCGCCAGCTTGAACTTGCCTGTTTTGGCTTCCTGGCCGCGTTGGCCAAGTCCGCTCATGCCCTGGCCGATGCGTTGACGCAGGGGCAGGGTGGCGGCATTGATACGATGGAGCAGGGATCCTTGTGATTCGTCTTGGCGACGCTGCTGGGCTCGTCTGTTGTGGCCACGGGGGCGACGGTCCGGGGTGGGCACGGCATTTACCTCTCACTACATTGCCTGCCATCAGGCAAATTCGTGCCTATGGTAAACGGACTCGCCCCCGAGGGGGAGAGTCCTGAGGTGGAAAATTATCAGCTGAGACGAAATTGTCCCAGTAATTGCTGTAAACGCTCGGCCGCCTGGCGCAACGCCTGGCTGGCTTTGGCCGTTTCGGTCGCATCCAGTGCGATGTCGTTGGCCAGTGCGTTGGTTTTTGACAGGTTGCCGGAGACGGTCTCGGAAACCGAGCTTTGCTCTTCGGCGGCGGAGGCGATCTGGTAGGTCATGTCGTTGATGGTGGAGATGGCCTGATAGATGCTGCCGAGCGCCTCTTCCGCCAGATCCGCCTCGCCCACCGCCTGATGGGTCAGCTGCTGGCTCTGGTTGATGGCGTTGACCGCGTTGGCCGAGCTGTGGCGGATCTTCTCGATCAGCTCCTGGGTATTCTGCACCGCCTGCTGGGTGTTGCCCGCCAGCTTGCGTACCTCGTCGGCCACCACCGCAAAGCCGCGGCCCTGCTCGCCGGCCCGGGCCGCCTCGATGGCGGCGTTCAGCGCCAGCAGGTTGGTCTGATCGGCGATCCCCTGAATGACAGTGAGGATGCTGGTGATCTGCTCGCTGTCGTGGGCCAGCCCCTCGACTACCTCGGCCCCCTTGCCGGCCTCGGCGGCCACCTTGTGCATCGACTGGATCACCTGCTGGAAGCGTACCTTGCCCTGATCCGCCGCCCCCTGGGCCTGCTTGGCCGAGTCGGCGGTGTTGTTGGCGTGGGTCGCTACCTCCTGGCTGACGTAGGACATCTCCTGCACCGCGGTCAGCATCTGCTCCATCTCTGCCTGGTGGTGCTGCAGGTTGGTGTCGGTCTGGCCGGCGATGCGATCCGTGTCGCCGGCGTGACGGTTGACCTCGCTGGCGGTCTTGAGCACATCCCCCAGCAGCACCTGCAGCTTGTCGATAAAGCGGTTGATGCCCTTGGCCAAATCCCCCAATTCATCGCGGGACTGGGTACTGAGCCGCTTGGTGAGATCCCCTTCGCCATCGGCGATGTCATCCACCAGGCTGACCATCTGGCGGATGGGGCCGGTGATGCTGCGGGCAATCACCAGCATGGTGGCCAGCGCCAGCACCAGCACGACGACGGCGCCCACCAGTTGCTGGGTCATGGCGGCCCGGTTCATGTCGCTCAGCTGGGCTTCCAGCTGGTCGGCCCCGGCCAGCACCACCTTGTAGGGCAGGGTGACGATGATGGCCCAGTTGCGGCTCATGCCAGGCACCGCGATGGGCACCGAGATACGAAACGCATCGTCGAGCTCCTGGCGCTGTACCTCGGGTTTGAGGTACTGCTGCCAGCCGTTGCCAAGCAGTTTGTCGGCGCGGCTGCCGAGCAGGCTGGCATCACCGCTGGTGCCGGTGATGACGCCGGCAGCGCTGACGATCAGGGTCTCGCCCTTGCCGTCATAGATGTTGCTGTTGAGGGACTGGGCCTGACGGCTGATGGAGTCCACCGCCAGATCGAGCGCGGCGATCCCCTTGAACTGGCCGCCCACCATGATGGGGGTGGTGATGGTGCTCACCAGCACCTGCTGGCCGTTGATGTCCACCTTGAAGGGGTCGATGAGGCAGGAGCGTCCCTCCCGTTTCGGGCAGGCGTAGTAGTCGTTGGCCGGATTGCCGAACTCATCCGGATCGCTCTTC
This sequence comes from Aeromonas sp. ASNIH4, assembly GCF_002934425.1. Classification (NCBI taxonomy): domain Bacteria; kingdom Pseudomonadati; phylum Pseudomonadota; class Gammaproteobacteria; order Aeromonadales; family Aeromonadaceae; genus Aeromonas; species Aeromonas sp. ASNIH4. Next base: position 679,317 of record NZ_CP026217.1, read on the forward strand.
TCGATGGAGAGCAGCAGGTCGGTGCCGATGCTCTCCTTGTCGCGATAGAAATAGGGCACGAAGCGCCCCTTGCTGTCACTGCCCAGCGCCGTCTGGCCGGCGAAGCTGGCATCCTGGCCGTCGAAGCCGTTGGGCTCGAAGCCGGCGAAGGCGCCGTAGAGCTGGGGTTCGAGGGTGAGCTGGGCCTTGAGCAGATCGGTGGCCTGCTGGCGATCCAGCGGCAGCTTGCCCTCCTGCTGCAGGGCGAGGGCGCTGGCCATCTGCTGGGTATAGGAGAGCCCCTTTTGCAGCAACTGGGTGATGGTGGCTGCTTCAGCACGGGCGTTGGCGCTGACCTTCTGCCATGCCTCCTGCTGCAGGGCGGCGCGGCTGGAGCTGATGGTCAGCTTCTGGGTCTGTTGACCCGAGTACTGGTTGAGCAGGATCAGGATGACCAGGGCGGCGGTCATAGCGATCCCGGCCATCACCAGAATGCGATTCTGGATAGAACGGAACTGCATCGTCTCTTCCTTGTTGGTGAGCGTTATTTGGATATCGGCCGGAGGAGGCAGCTCTCCAACACTTGTCATAGCAAAACGGAAACCGGGATTTTGTTTTGCGATCCCCTTCAAATATCAGGCGGCAAGCGGCCGGGACGCCTGTGCAACCCCCTACTTTTGCCCGCTGCGGCTGCATGGTTTTCCCATCCGTCATTGTCGGTGCTAAAATGCGACGGTTTTTTTAACGAATTGGCCCAAGGCCCTCTACACAAGGCTTAAAGATGAAAGTCAAAACCCGTTTTGCTCCCAGCCCGACCGGCTTTTTGCATGTCGGCGGTGCCCGTACCGCACTCTATTCCTGGTTGTTTGCAAAGAACCAGGGCGGTGAGTTCGTGCTGCGTATCGAGGATACCGACCTGGAACGTTCCACTCAGGAGGCGATCGACGCCATCATTGAGGGCATGGAATGGCTGGAGCTGAACTGGGATGAGGGCCCCTACTACCAGACCAAGCGCTTCGATCGCTACAACGGCCTGATCGACGAGATGCTGGCTGACGGCCGTGCCTACAAGTGCTACTGCTCCAAGGAGCGGCTGGAAGCGCTGCGTGAAGGCCAGATGGCCAACGGCGAGAAGCCCCGTTATGACGGCAAGTGCCGCGACCACGCCCACGATCACCCGGCCGATGCGCCGCACGTGATCCGCTTCCGCAACCCGACCGAAGGCTCCGTGGTGTTCGATGACCACGTCCGTGGCCGCATCGAGTTCGCCAACACCGAGCTCGACGATCTGATCATTCGCCGTACCGACGGCGCGCCGACCTACAACTTCTGTGTTGTAGTCGATGACTGGGACATGGAGATCACCCACGTGGTGCGTGGCGAAGACCACATCAACAACACCCCGCGCCAGATCAACATCTACAAGGCGCTGAACGCGCCGGTACCGGAGTTTGCCCACGTCTCCATGATCCTGGGTGATGACGGCGCCAAGCTCTCCAAGCGCCACGGTGCTGTCTCCGTGATGCAGTACCGCGACGACGGCTACCTGCCGGAAGCGCTGCTGAACTATCTGGTGCGTCTGGGCTGGTCCCACGGCGATCAGGAGATCTTCAGCCTGGACGAGATGATCAAGCTGTTCAGCCTGGATGCCATCTCCAAGTCTGCCTCAGCTTTTAACACCGACAAGCTGCTGTGGCTGAATAACCACTACATGCGCAGCCTGGATCCGGTCTATGTGGCCAAGCATCTGGCATGGCACATGGAAAACCAGAAGATTGACACCAGCAAGGGCCCGGCCCTGGCCGATGTGGTGACCCTGCTGGCCGAGCGCTGCAACACCCTGGTCGAGATGGCCGCCCAGAGCCGCTACCTGTTCGAAGAGTACGAGGCCATCGACGAAGCGGCTGCCAAGAAGCATCTGCGCGGCGTGGCTGCCGAGCCGCTGACCCTGGCCAAGGCCAAGCTGGCGGCACTGGATAGCTGGACCACCGAAGCGCTGCACGAGCTGATTGAAGCGACCGCCGCCGAACTGGGTCAGGGCATGGGCAAGGTCGGCATGCCGCTGCGCGTGGCCGTGACCGGTCTGGGTCAATCTCCTGGCATCGACGCCGTGATGGCGCTGGTGGGCAAGGAGCGGGTACTTGCGCGTATCGACCGCGCCCTGGCGTACATCGAAGCGCGCATGGCTGCCGAATAAGCTTGCCGTCGCACATTGCCGTCACCGGTCTGGGGTAATCTCTCCCCCGCCATCGACGCCGTGATGACGCTGGTGGGCAAGGCGCGGGTACTGGCCCGCATCGACCGCGCCCTGGCGTATATCGAAGCGCGCATCGCCGCCGAGTAAGCGCCAGCCAGTGCTTGCGAAAGGGCTCCCGTACGGGGGCCCTTTGTTTTTGGCCAAAGGCCGGTTTTGTGACATAAAACAGCGAGATAGCTGTGTCACTGCCGGTTAAATCGGCTAACTGCTTGAATTTTGACTAAACGCGCGAATCGGCGTTATTTTTGGGTTGACAGCAAAGCGGTCGGTGCCTATCATGCGCCTCCGTTGCCGGAGATAACTTTGGTAGCGCCGAGGTGAGTTGGGGTTATAGCTCAGCTGGGAGAGCGCTTGCATGGCATGCAAGAGGTCCGCGGTTCGATCCCGCGTAGCTCCACCAAATTCTCCTCGAACAATCTGGAATCCAAGGGGTTATAGCTCAGCTGGGAGAGCGCTTGCATGGCATGCAAGAGGTCCGCGGTTCGATCCCGCGTAGCTCCACCAGGTTCCTGATTGAAATGAAGTACCCAGGGCAGTGCGGTGTGTATCACCCAGGCCGACCTTTGTGGGGTTATAGCTCAGCTGGGAGAGCGCTTGCATGGCATGCAAGAGGTCCGCGGTTCGATCCCGCGTAGCTCCACCATTATTGAGGATGAATGGCCGCCAGAACCATTCATTCAGTACCGAATTTGGGGTTATAGCTCAGCTGGGAGAGCGCTTGCATGGCATGCAAGAGGTCCGCGGTTCGATCCCGCGTAGCTCCACCAAATTCAGAGTGACTCAGCGTCACTCACACACATCGGGGTTATAGCTCAGCTGGGAGAGCGCTTGCATGGCATGCAAGAGGTCCGCGGTTCGATCCCGCGTAGCTCCACCATCTTTCGTAACGAAAGTAGAAAAGGCCACCGCACTGCGGTGGCCTTTTTGTTTTGCGCTCCGTTCACCGGGCGTGCCGGCCGGCCCATAAAAAAGCCCGCATCGCTGCGGGCTTTTGGTTTGATGGCGATGGGTCATCAGCCGTGGCGACGACGCCAGGCCAGCGGCAGCAGCGCCAGCAGCAGGGCGCCCATGGCACCGCCACCGCTGTTGCTCTCCTCTTTCAGCTTGAGGTCGACGATGATTGGGTCGTGGTCGGAGGCGCTGAACGGGTTGTCCGACTTGATCATGTCGCCGGTGAAGTCCCGGCCGTACTCGAACAGGTTGCTCTCGAACGAGTTGATGTGCCAGTCGGCCACGGCGATCACCTTGCCGGCCAGCGCCGGGTTGGCGAGGGCATAGTCCAGGGTGCCGAGCTCGGCCTCGTAGCTGTAGGAGATGGCCTTCTCCTTGTTGAACTTGACGTTCATGTCCACCAGGCCGTAGCTCTTGGCCACTTCGCTGCCGGTCTGCTCAAAGACCTGGTCGCCGAGGAAGGTCTGGGAGGCGGAGACTATCTTGCGCTGGCCGTCGGTCGGCACATAGTCGGTCAGCACCCGGATCGCATCTTCCCGGGCGTAGGAGTTGAAGTCGCCCACCAGCAGCACCTGGCCGGGCAGCTTGCTCACCGCCTCGCCCAGCACCTTGGCGGCACTGACCCGGAACTCGGTACACTTGCCCTGCAGATCGGCCGGCTCCTTGCCGTCCAGGTTCTCGAGGCAGCCAGAGCCCTTGGACTTCAGGTGGTTGACCACCAGGGTCAGCGGATCCTTGCTGCCCTCGACGGTGAAGGTCTGCACCAGGGAGTCACGCTGGGAGGCCTGTTTCTCGACCCCTTTGGCATCCAGGTATTTCTGCACCGGCAGGGTGATGACGTTGGCGTCCCCTTGCGGTGCCAGCTTGGCCGGCCGGTAGATCATGGCCACCATGATGGCGTCGCCACCGAAGTAGTGCTCGCCCTGCAGCAGCGCCTTGGGCAGGGTGACGAAGGCGTACTGCTTGCCCGCCTCTTTCTGCTGGGCGTTGAGAGCCTGTACCAGGTCGCTGATGGCGGAGTGGCTGTCAAAGCCGTTGTTCTCCATCTCCATCAGGCCGAGCAGGTCGGCATCCATCTCGGTGATGGCGTTGACGATCTTGGCGCGCTGCTTCTGGAAATCTTCCAGGTTCTTGGCGCCGCGGTTGCAGCCCTTGGCGCTGTCCGCATCCGCCTGATCCTTGCACAGCACGTTGAGGGCACCGCCCACGCTGGAGTGGCTGGTGAAGTAGTTGAGCACGTTGAAGCTGCCGACGCGCAGATCGGTGCCGTCGGCACGGGCCGGGGCGCTCTGGCGGTCGTTGTCGCTGGTGCGCAGCAGATCGCCGGCGGTGATCACCTGATCCTGCGGCACGATCAGCCGGTACTCGTTGTAGCTGTAGCCCACCATGGCGTCCAGATTGACCGGGGCATCGCCGATGCGCAGGTAACCCTGTTCCGGCTCCCAGGCCGGCAGCCAGGGCAGTTTGCCGTCGGCGCCCTTGAAGTCCGATTCGAGGAACACCCGGTTGCCGGCGTTGGCCTTGGCCAGCGCCTTGGCAGCCTTGCTGTCGGCGTCGTGCAGCTGGGTCGGTTTCATCAGCGGCGCCTGGTGGGAGAGCACCAGGTTGTTGCGCCGGGCGGCGTAGTCATAGCTGAAGTTGCGGCTGATTTTGAGCGCGCTGTCGGCATCGAGCCGTACCCGCATCCCTTCGTGGCGCTCCAGCGCCCGGGCCAGGGTCTCGTTTTCCAGCACCCGCAGCGGGATGGCGGCCGGGACCGAGCCCTGGGCGACGACCTGCAGGCGCGGGGTGCCGCTGTCAAACACCGGCTTGAGCTGGGTGTGGTTGTAATACTCCTCGACCTTGGCCTCCAGGCAGACTTCGGCACCCGGCTTGATGTCCGGGTACTTGCTGGCGAAGTTCTTGTCGTTCAGGAAGACGAAGATGCCGTCCGAGGTCTGGGGGTTGCCGTCGCCCTGCACATCCAGCAGGTAGAACCCCTTGTTGAGGCTCTCGCCAAGGCCAGAGACCACCGCCTTGACCATGACGCTCTGGGGGCTTTCGAACTTGTCGGCGGGAATGAGCGGGCTCTTGTCGCCGCTGCCCTGAATGACCGGGATCGGGGTGAGGGCGCTGTCGGCCGGGCAGCTGAAGCCGGCGGCATAGACGGACGGGGAGGCGAGCGCAAGCCCCACGGCCAGCGACAGCAGGGTACGTGTTCCTTTCATAACTGTTCCTTTTTTATTTTTTGCCAGTGTTTCCATAGCCTTGGCGCATCGGCCAAGGGCGCGCATTGTCACATTTCTGGCATGTCATACCAGTGAGCCAACGCACATTACGGGGATACAAATGAGGGCAATGCCGTTTTTTTTGACTTGGCTAACAGTATGAAATTAATGACAAAACAGTTATTTCGTCACGCCAGTGAAAATGTGATCTGGCTGGCATCCACATATTTTTCCTCGAGAATGAAGATTGAGACTCGGCTGGTTGATTCCTATACTCAGCTTGTTCCTCACGGAACCCAGGTAAAGGGCAAACCGGTCGAGATGCCGGGACGCAATGCCTCCGGTCTTCAGATCGTGCGATCCAGATAGCGGGGCTTCCCAGGGTGAGGGTGACGTTTGTGGCAGGTCCATTGCCAGTTGTCTGCGCCCATCACGCAGGTTGCGCTTGTTCTTTGCCTTGGTGACCAATGCCAAGACAAAACAAGGAAGATAACAATATGCAACAGACCCTAAGGCCCAGCAGGCTTGCCATGCTGGTGGCTTTGGCTGCCATGCCCGCCTGGGCACAGGCCGCCTATCCCGCCTATCAGGCCGGTACCGCCTACAAGGCCGGCGACATCGTCAGCAACGTCGGCAATCTCTATGAGTGCAAAGAATTTCCCTACTCCGGCTGGTGCGGGGCCTCGCCCTATCACTACGCCCCCGGGGTGGGGGTGGTCTGGGCCGATGCCTGGAAACTCTATGGCGGGGACGTGCCGCCTCCGGCGATCGGCGTAGCCGTCAGCTCGCCGGCTGCCGGCGCCAGTTTCAACGAGGGGGCCAGCGTCGCGCTGGCGGTGACCCTGAGCGGCCCGGTGACGGCGCTGGTTCGGGTGGAATACCTCATCGACGGCAAGCTGGTGGCCACGGCGAGCGCCTCGCCCTGGAACGGCAGCTGGAGTGCCGCCGGTGTCGGCGCCCACGCCCTCAAGGCTCGGGCATTGGATAAAGATGGCAAGGTGCTGAGCGAGGCGGATTCGAGCTTCAAGGTCGCCGCCGTGGTGGCGCCGGAGGCGCCCAAGGTGAGCATCAGCAGCCCGGCCAGCGGCGCCAAGGTGACCCTGGGTCGCAGCGTGGCGGTGAGCGGCAACGTCACCGATGCCAACAACGACGTCGCCAAGGTCGAGCTGTTCGTCGATGGCAAGAAAGTGGGCGAAGACACCAGTGCCCCCTGGCAGGTGAACTGGACGCCCCAGAGCAAGGGGCTGGCCGGCCTCAAGCTGGTGGCGACCGACAAGGAGAACCTGAGCGGCGAATCGAGCCAGGTCGACGTGCAGGTGGAAGAGGCAGCCCTGCCGCCCACCGGCGGCAACCTCTCCTGCGATATCCGTCAGATCTACCGCCCGGACGGTTACGAGTGCATGGGGGATGACCACGCCCGTCGGGTCATCGGCTACTTCACCTCCTGGCGTACCGGCAAGAACGGCTTGCCCTCCTATCTGGTGAGCGACATTCCCTGGGACAAGATCACCCACATCAACTATGCCTTCGCGGCGGTGGACGAGCAGAGCCACACCATCAAGGTGGACGACTCGGCGACCAAGATGACCTGGGACGGCGTGCCGGGTGCCGAGATGGATCCGGAGTTTGCCTACAAGGGCCACTTCAACCTGCTGTCGAAGTACAAGAAGCAGTATCCGGACGTGAAGACCCTGATCTCGGTGGGGGGCTGGGCCGATACCCGCGGCTTCTATACCGCCACTACCAAGGGTGACTGCTCGGTCAACAGCGACGGCATCAACGCCTTTGCCAACTCGGCGGTGAGCTTCATCCGTCAGTACGGCTTTGACGGGGTCGACGTCGACTATGAGTACCCCACCTCCATGAAGGATGCGGGCAACCCCAACGACTTCCCGCTCTCCAACCAGTGCCGCGGCAAGCTGTTTGCCAACTACAAGGTGCTGATGCAGACCCTGCGCAGCAAGCTCGACAGCGCCGGCAGCGAGGATGGTCGCAAGTACATGCTGACCATCGCCTCGCCGGCCTCGGCCTACCTGCTGCGCGGCATGGAGAACTTCCAGGTCACCCAGTACCTCGACTACGTCAACCTGATGACTTACGACTTCCACGGCGCCTGGAACAACTTCGTCGGTCACAACGCCGCCCTGTTCGACAACAAGGCGGATGCCGAACTTGCCCACTGGGGCGTCTATACCCAGAGCCAGTTTGGCGGTATCGGCTACCTCAATGCGGCCTGGTCTGCCCACTACTTCCGTGGCGCCCTGGCGGCCGGCAAGATCAACGTGGGCGTGCCTTACTACACCCGCGGCTGGCAAGGGGTCAGCGGTGGCACTCACGGCCTGGCCGGCAAGGCAGCCCTGCCGAGCCAGAGCGATTGTCAGCCGGGTACCGGTGGCAGCACCATTCCGTGCGGCAACGGGGCGGTCGGCATCGACAACATTTGGCACGATCTCGACAAGAACGGCAAGGAGATCGGCGGTGGCGCCGTGCCCATGTGGCATGCCAAGAACCTGGAGAACGCCGCCAGCCTGGGTATCACCACCATGCCGAGCTACGGCCAGGCCTGGGGTCTGGATCCCAACAACCCGGCTCACGTGATGCAGGGCAAGTACGTGCGTTACTACGATGACAAGGCGCAGGCACCTTGGCTGTGGAACGAAGAGAAGAAGGTGTTCCTCTCCACCGAAGATGAAGAGTCCATGGGCCACAAGCTCGACTACATCATCAAGCGGGGTCTGGGTGGGGTCATGTTCTGGGAGATGGCGGGTGACTACGCCTTCGATCCGGCCAAGAACGAGTATGGCATGGGCAGCACGCTGACCACGCTCGCCTACGAGAAGTTCGCCAAGGCAGCCAAGTACAACACCAAGCAGAACGATCTGGCGGCGCCAACCGCCCAGCTCGACATCGCGGTGAGCCTCTCCGGCTTCAAGGAGGGGGATTCCAACTACCCGATCAACCCGACCCTGAAGCTCACCAACAACTCGACCCAGACCATTCCGGGCGGTACTCGCATCGAGTTCCTGGTGCCCACTTCCACCTCCGATACCATCACCGACCAGAGCGGGATGGGGCTGAAAGTGGTGGAGAGCGGCGGCAACCAGAACTCCGACGGCATCGCCAACGAGAAGGACTTCCACAAGGCGGCCTTTACGCTGCCGACCTGGAAGGCGTGGGCACCGGGCAGCGACGTGGAAGTGGCGATGACCTACTATCTGCCGGCCGCCGGTGTGCCGAGCGGTATCCGCATCATCAGCGGCACCCAGACCGCCGGCCTCAAGGCCGAGTTCCCGACCCTGCCGGAGGCCGTATTGGGCAGCAGTGGTGGCGGCGAGAACCCGGGCGGCGCCACCTGCAGCAGCCAGAACGTCAACCCGGCCGCCTACAAGGCCTATCCGACCTGGCCGCAGGGGGATCACGCCAACGGCGGTGACCGGATGACCAACAACAAGGCGGTGTGGCAGGCCAACTGGTGGACCAGCAGCGAGCCCAAGGCGGGCGATGGCAGCTGGAAACTGGTATGCAGCTACTGATGATCGCTTGAGGGGCAGGCCGGCACTCTGCATGGCCTGTCCTCTCGCAAGGCAATGATCCAATCCGGAGCCCAGGCTCCGGATTTTTTTATGGCGGGATAATAAATGCAGGGACATAAAAAAGACCGCTCCGGGGAGCGGCCAATTGCCACCAAGGCAATCTGCGGGGTGACCCCCTTGTTGTTGACCGGCAGGGCGGGGAGGGTGCCCGTCCTGCCGGGTGTCATTGCGTGCCATGCCGGGAACAAATCGCCCAGGCCGGCACGCCTGGGTTGCTTATTGGGTGACGGCGCCGCCCTGCTGCTCTTTCAAGAAGCTGATCCAGGGCGACGCGCGGCCACTGACGTTGCCGTTCTGGGCAGCCTGCGTGAAGGCGGAGAGCGCCTCCTTCGGTTTTTGCTGCTCAAAATAGGCGACCCCGGTCAGGAACTTCAGATCCGCCCGCTGCTCGCCGCTGGCATTGGCGGCGGGCTTGGCGGCGAAGGCCACCAGATCCTGGTAGCGCTTGCTCTGGATCATCATGCGCGCCATCTTGAGCTGCAGCTCGGCATTGGGGGCCAGCTTGTAGGACTTGGCCAGGGTATCGATGGCCGGGTCCAGCTCCTTGGCCTGGTGCCAGTAGTTGGCCAGCGCCTTGTAGTTGGCCGCGTTGCTCTCGATGGTCCCTTCCTTCATCGCCTTCTCCATCACACGGGCGGCGCGGTGGGGAATGCCGGCGAAAGCCAGGTAGTTGGCCAGACGCTGCAACTCGGCCGCCTCGGTCAGCATGCCGAGGTTGTAGGCCCCCTCCAGCGCGGCCAGCGCCTTGCCATCGTTGCCCGCCTGCATGTGCATGGCGGAGAGCTGGGTCCAGTACTTCTTCTTCTCCGGATAGCGGTCGACCAGCGCGGTCAGCACCTCGGTGGCCGGCTTGTACTGCTTCAGCTCGTAGTGGGCCGCCATCTTCAGCAGATACCAGGACTCTGGCGCCTTGCCGGCGGAGAGCTTGATCGCGTTGTCCACTGCCGGTATGGCTTCCCGATACTGCTTGAGCTGCACATGGGCGTTGGCCAGCGTGATGTAGGCGTGCGGGGTCGGCTTCTCGTCCTTGCCCAGGCTCGCAAACCACTGGTTCATGGTGCTGATGGAGGCCTTGAAGTTGCCCTCCGCCATGTAGAGCTGGGCCAGGTTGTAGCGCACCTGCTGGGCCACCGGCTGGGGCAGCCCGCCGGTAGCGATGGCGTCGGCGAAGTACTTGGTCGCCTGACCGTACTTCTCCTGCTGCGCCGCCACGAAGCCCAGGGTCTGCAGAATGACCCCCTTGTCGTAGACCCGCTCGCCGGCGCCGGACAGCGCCTCCTGCAGCTTGGCATTGGCCTCGCCGTATTTTTTCTCGGTGATCAGTGCCTGCGCCTTGTTGACCGCGCGGTAGGCGCGATCAGAGAGAGCAGGCTGCTCGGCGGCCCAGCCGGCGGTGCTGAGTAGCACCGCCATGGCGACCGGGGCGAGGATCAGGGTATGTAACTTTTTCATCGCCACCTTCCTTAGTTGGTCGCAAACTCGATCTCTTGCTGCATGCGGGTGGCCTGCGGCTTGCCATCCACCATGGCCGGCTTGAACGTCCATTTGGCGATGGTCTGGCGCGCTGCCTTGCCGAGGTCGTAGCTGCGGGGATCCTCTTTGACGATCCGCACGTTGCTGACGGTGCCGCGCTCGGTGACGGTGAACTCCACCAGCACCTTGCCGGAGGCGAGGCCGGCCAGCGCCGCCTTGCGGGGCATCATGGGCTCGAAAGTCGCCAGCGGAATGGCGCCGTTGTTGCCGCCCATGCCGCCACCACCGCTGCCGGTGCTGTAGGCACCGAGGGCGTTGCCGCCACCGATGTTGACCGGGATGTCGAGTTTGGGCATGTCCATCGGCGAACTCTCCATCTGCGGCCGATCCGTGCTGGCCACTTCCATCTCGGGAGGGGGAGGGGGCCGGTTCGGGGGCGGCGGCTTGGGCAGCTCGCGTTGTCTCTCTTGCAGGGTCTCCTGAGGCTTGATGCGGATGAAGTCGGTCATGCTGACGTCCTCCTTCTCCACCAACTCCCGGTGATCCGGTGTGATGAGCTTGTTCATTCCCAGAAACAGGAAGAACACCACCACACAGGAGACCGCCAACGATATCAGGTATCTCATGGTGCTCGCTCCGGCATCAGCTGCTCTTGCTCGCCGCGATGGAGATGTTCTGGACACCGGCCATGCGGATCTGATCCATGACCTGGACCACCAGACCTGAACGGGATTCGGTATCGGCCTGGATCACCACGGCACTCTCCGGGTTTTCGGCCCGCAGCCGCTCGATGTTGGCGCGCACGGCACCCACTTCGACGATGCGCTTGTCGACCCAGACCTGGCCGTTCTCACGGACCGCGACCATGATGTTCCCCTTCTTCACCGTCTCGGCCGTGCTGGCGCTCGGGCGGTTGATCTCCACGCCGGACTCCTTGACGAACGAGGTGGTGACGATGAAGAAGATCAGCATGATGAACACTATGTCCAGCATGGGGGTCAAATCGATGGCCGCCTCATCAGCACTGCTGTCGCTGTGACGTTTTCTCATGGCAAAAACTCCTTGCTTGTTCTGTGCCCCCGCCAGAGCCGGGCCCGGCGGGGGAGTGCATCCTGCATCAACCGTGTTTCAGGTTGTCTTCCAGCTTCTCGACCGCCAGCTTGGCCTTGTGATCGAGCTGGTTGACAAAAAACAGGCCGGAAAGGGCGGCAATCATGCCCGCCATGGTCGGTACCGTCGCCTTGGAGATCCCCGAGGCCATCGCCCGCGGTGAGCCGGTGCCGGTGATGGCCAGGGTGTCGAACACCTGCACCATGCCGACCACGGTCCCGAGCAGCCCCATCAGCGGGCAGAGGGCGATCAGCACCTTGATGACCGGCATCCCCTTGTCCACCGCCATGGCCACCCGGGAGACCAGCTCGCGCCGGATCTGCTTGGCGGACCAGGAGAGGTGATCGCTGCGGGCCAGCCAGGCGGCCTTGGTCTGCTTCACCTGCTTGGGGTAGACCGCCATGAAGTAGAACCAGCGCTCCAGCAGCAGGGCCCACATCATCAGGGTCAGGAAGAACAGGGCGACCAGTACGTCGCCCCCCAATCCCAGAAACCGGCGGACCGACTCGACTTCTTCAATCAACCAGAACCACATGGGTGACTCCTTACGCTGCGGCTTTGGAGGCGTGCAGACGTTCCTGGTAGCGGGCGACGAAACCGGCGCTCTGCTCTTCCAGCACCTGGATCAGACGACGGCTCTGGGTCTGTACGATGGTGTAGAGGAACAGCATGGGCACGGCGACCACCAGACCCTGCATGGTGGTGACCAGGGCTTCGGAGATACCGCCTGCCATCAGCTTGGGATCGCCGGTACCGAACAGGGTGATGGCCTGGAAGGTGGCGATCATGCCGACCACGGTACCCAGCAGACCCAGCAGCGGCGCGACCGAGGCGATCAGCTTGATGATGCTGATGCCCTTCTCGAACTTGGGCACGTTGCGCAGGATGATCTCGTCGAGCTTGGACTCCAGATCCTCGATGTTGTCGCCACGATGGCTCTGGTAGGCCCCCAGCATCTCGCCGATGGGATTGCCCTTGATGATCTGATCGGATTTGAGCTGCTTGCGCATGGATCCGCCGATGAGGGAGAGGCGAGCGCCGCAGAACAGCGCCAGCAGGGTGCCGAGTACGCCGAGCACCATGATGACGTAGCCCACTTCACCACCCTGGTCGATCCGCTCCTTCAGGGTCGGCGACTGCACCAGCAGGGAGAGGATCACGCCGCGGGACGGGTCGACGAAGATCGGCTTGACGCCGCCGCCACCCTGTTCAAAGTCGGCGATGGGCTCCAGCACCCCCTTGTCGGGTTGGCGGGGCAGCTGTTCGAACTTGCCGGTCTCCGGCACGAAGGTCAGGTACTTGCCTTCGGAGACGGTGTTGAACTCGCCGATCTGGGTGACGGTCTTCTCGGCCTGGTTGCCTTCGCCATAGACCACGGTGGCCGGGATCTGGCTCACCTTGCCACCGTCGACCATGCGGCTGAGGGTGGTGGTCCAGAAGGCGGTCAGGTCATCGCTGGAGGGCAGCTCCTTGCTCTCGGCCAGGCGGGTCAGCAGGGCGGTCTGCTCCGGATGCTCGACCCGGCGGGCAGAGGCGTTGAAGATCCCCTTGAACTCGCCGGCGAACTGGCGCAGCACCCCGAACATCTCGCCCATGTTGCCGGCACGCTGGCGCAGAGTCTCGGTCAGCTCGGTCAGCTGCTTGTCGTTGGCATCGAAGGTGGCCTTGAGCCGCTCACCCTTGGCTGTTTCGGCGGCCAGTTCGGCCTTGGCCTTGGCCAGCAGGGCGGCCTGCTCGTTCTTGTCGGCCAGGAAGCGGGCTTCCCGCTCCTTGTTGAGCTGGGATTCGGTGGTGCTGGCGGCCTTGACCTGATTGAGCAGGGCGTTCAGATCCACCGGTTTCTCGGCGGCGGTCACCGGCAGGGTGATCAGGGTAGCGCCCGCGATCAGCGAGGCGATGGCAAGTTTGATTCCTTTCATGATGCTTTCTCCGCAGTTTGAACCGGCAGCTTGATGAGGGCGGGGGGCGCCTGCTTCTTGGCGATGCGAAGGCCCTGTTCCACTGCACTGCGATACTCCTGGGGCAACTCTTCCCACTGACGGGTCTTCTTGTTCCACATGCCGGTCTCATTGCCGTCCGGGGACTGGTAGAGCAGGGCGATGCGGCCGACGCGCAGGAACTCATAGGTCTTCTCGCCGCCATCCTTGGCCAGGCTGGCCTTGTAGGATTCGATGGTGCGGCTGAAGCCCTCCTCGATCTGGTAGGCCTCCAGGATCTTGCGGTACTTCTCGGAGATGGTGACATCGGCCCGGTTCATCAGGTCGGTCAGGGCCGCGACGCGATCCTCCCGCTCGACCTTCTGGAACGGCAGATCCAGCGCCACGAACTGCTCGAGGGAGTCGATCATCTTGAGCATCAGCGGCACCACTTCGGTGCTGGTCTGATCGATCTGGGCGATCTGGCGCTGCATCGAGGCCAGTTCGCTGCTCTGGGAGTCGACCATCTTGCCCACCTGCTCGTTGTAGGTACGCAGGCTGTCGACCTGACGCAGGGCGGCCTTGTACTGGGCGAGGGCGGATTCGGCAGAGTCGGCGTAGTTGTCGATCTTCTGCTGGGACACTTTGGATGCATTGTCGGTGGCGGCTTGAGCGTCCACTGCCTGGCTGGCAGAGGCGGCACTCAGATTGAAGCTGGTCAGCAAGGCAGCGGAAACCAGGCTGCCGAGGAGCGCTTTCTTCATTGTAATTGTCCTTGTTTTCATAGGATTACCCTATCTCCGTAACTTCCTTGGACGTTGGGCAAAGCCGGCCCGACCGGGCCGGCTTGGGTTTATATCTCAACGGGAGTTGATTAGAACTTCTGGGTGTAGTCGAGGTAGACGATGCGCCCGTCGATGCTGTAGAGATCGTCGTCGTAGGTGAAGCCGTCGCTGGAGAGCGAGGGGCCTACGTTGAACATGTTCTTCACACCGGCTTGCAGCTTGCCGTTCCAGGGGGTGTCCACACCGACGTTCAGGTTCCAGGTGGTCTGGGAGGCGATATGGCCCTCTGTCTGACCGTCCACGTAGTCCTGGCTCTGGGAGTCGATGTAGTTGGCACTCAGGTAGGCATCCATGTTCCACCACTGCGGTACATTGACCCCGACACCGGAGTTGAAGCGCAGTTCAGGCTTGGCGTTCCAGCCCTTCTTGTCGACCATGGGACCGCCGGCAAACAGACCCTCTTCGTATTTCAGAATGTAGGTGCTGCCGAAGTCGTAGCGCACGGTCACGACGTCGAAGTCGTACTTGTAGTCAGCCTTGAAGTCCAGACCGCTGGTCTTGAGCTGGCCCAGGTTGACCATGCCGGCGTAAACCTGCTCGACATCGCCGTTGGCATCGCGGATGACGTTCGGGTTGCTGCCGGTGTTCAGCTCCTGATAGAACTGGGTCTGGGTGGTGGCCAGCTGGATCACGTCATCAATCTTGATGTAGTAGTAGTCCAGCGAGAGGTTGAGATCGTCGATCGGGCTGTAGGCCGCGCCGATGCCGAAGGTGTCAGCCGTCTCTTCCTTCAGGTTCTTGTTGGATTGACGCACCGTGGAGTACTGCTCTTCCGGGCAGTTGGCGACACCGTTGGCCTGGCAGGAGACATAGTCCTTGGCGAAGTCGGCGGAGTCGGCATCGGCTGCATACAGATCTTCCAGGCCCGGGGCGCGGAAGGACTGTGACCAGGAGGTGCGCAGCAACAGGTTGTCCAGCGGCTGGTAACGCAGGCTCGCCTTGGGCGAGAAGGCGCTGCCAAAGTCGCTGTACTTGTCGAAACGACCGGCCAGGTTCAGCTCGATCTGTTCGGTGATGGGGATCAGGCTCTCGATGTAGGCGGCGAAGACGTCACGCACGCCACCGCCCGAGTTGCCGGAAGAACCGATGACGTTGCCGGCCGCTGACTGGCTGTCATAGGTGTCGGAGTAGACCCAGTCGTTGTACTCGGCCCCCAGGTACCAGCCGATGGGGCCGGCCGGCAGTTCACCCATGCTCCAGCCCAGACCGCCGTACCACTGGAAGAAGTCCATCTTGGAGGTGCGGCTGGTGTCGTAGGAGAGGCTGTTGGTGGCGTCACTGGAGAACTCGCCGTTCTTGAAGTTGCCGCTGTCGACCTCCTGCTGGACAGCCGGGTTCAGCACATAGCCGGTGCCGCGGCTCTTGTTGTCGGTCTTGGAATACATGTAACCCGCATTCCACTCCACATCGCCCACCGCTTCGGTCGGCAGCGTGCCTTCGAAGCCCAGGTTCATGCTGCCGGTCAGGTCGGTGACGTCGTTGTCACGGGGACCGACGTTGCTGAAGCGGTAGTAGACGGTGGCCTTCTCGCCGATGAAGCCGTTGTCGGCCAGCAGCTGGGCGCCGCCCGGAGTGGTGCCGTCGATGGAGAAGGGGCCGGCGGCCGGAGCGAAGCGGCCAAAGCTGGTGACCCGCGAGCCGATCAGCTGGGGAACGAAGTCGACGCTGTCGTTGATGTGATAGCGGCCGTTGACGTAGACGGTGTCCCGGGTGCGGGAAGCTGTCTTGGCTGCGACCTGGGCAAAGTCGAAGCGACAGGCGCTACCGACCGGTACGAAGCCGGGACCGGTATTGGCACAGTCGATGCCTTCCAGGGTACGGGTAACTGTCTTGCCGGTGGCGGCATCGATGCCCTTGATGTTGCGGCCATACAGGCTGGGGGCAGAGGCACCTTCACGAGCCAGGTAGTCGCGATCCTTGTAGTAGATCTCGTCCTTGACGTCGTGCTCGTAGACCATCATCAGGGCGCCTTTCTCCCCGGTGATGCCGCTGACGATGGAGCCGCTCTTCTCGTCGCCACCCTCTTCGGTGGGAGAGCCGATACGGCCCTGGAATTCCAAGCCTTCATAGTCCTGTTTCAGGATGACGTTGATGACGCCGCCGATGGCATCGGAACCATACAGGGCAGAGCCGCCGTCCAAGTTCACTTCCACCCGCTCCACCGCCGCCATGGGGATGGAGTTGAGGTTGATGGAGCTACCCCCCATGGAGGGAGAGCCGGCGACCCGCTTGCCGTTGAGCAGCACCAGGGTGCGCTCGGAGCCAAGGCCGCGCAGGCTGACGGTGGCCTGGGATTGGGCTGAGCTGCCGGAAGAGGGGGAGATACTGCCGAAGGAGTTGTAGGAGGCCTGCTTCAGGTAGTCGGCCACGGTCTGCTGACCGGATTGCTCGATCTTGGCCTTGCTGATGGCGACGACCGGGGTGGCGCCCTCCACGTCGACGCGCGAGATACGGGAGCCGGTAACCTTGATCTTCTGGAGTTTTTCGACGTTTTGGCCCTCTTCGGCCAAGACAGGGGTGGCCACTACTGCCGCGCTCGCCAAGGCAAACGCTACGGCAGCAGAGAGTCTGCTTTTCCTAAGCATCGCTTATATCCTTCCTGGTTGTTTTTTTGTTTGCTTCCATACCGCCCTCGTTGGAGCGATGCGTAAGGCTTATCAAGCTTTGACGGTTGACGTCAATTGAGGCGGTGTGGATGGGGAAGGGGGGCGCAATAAGCTGACTATGTTTTAATACTTCCGGTTTCGCAGCGGTTTATTCTGACTTGATGATATTTTACGATGTGAAATCGATGTTAAAATGAGTGGTTTCCATTTTATTGATTAATTTTGAACTTATCGATAAGGGGGATGTCCCGCTAGTTTTTATATTGTTAACCAAGACTTTTTTAGCATTATTTTCTGTTTTGGTAGCGTGTTCGGCTGAGGTTCAGATTGCATTGTCGAGCCGGATTTCAGCTTGCCCATATAGAGAAGGGTGATTTAATTCTGATTTGTCATATCTTGTTGTTTTATATGCTAAAGATGTTTTCGTGATGCTGTTTTTGTAGGTTTGATTGAAAATTTAAACGTTATTTAAATTGTTCATGTCGCAGTTTTTTATCTTGAAGTTGGCTTTTTCATAAAAAACTCACAGTAAATTCCACGGTTTGCCAAAGGGGCATGTCATGCCCTTCGTTCTACTTGATTTTTGTTGCAGAGCTTTTACAGTGACCGAGCGGATAGTCTGTCAATAACCGGCTATCCAGTGAGTAATGCCAGGAAGGACAGGCCCGTCACCGGATGTGACTGGCCATAAAAGAACAACAAGGACGAGGTTCCACCATGCTGTCGTATTTCTTACGTCGGATGCTTTTGATCATCCCGACGTTTCTCGGTATCACCCTGCTCGTCTTCACCATCACCCGCTTCGTGCCGGGCGGCCCGGTCGAACGCATGTTGCTGCAAGCCCAGGTTTCTCAGAACGAATCGGGCCGCTCCAGCGGCAGTAAGGGGGCGCAGGCGCTCTCTGACGAGCAGATCGAGGAGCTCAAGGCCTTTTACGGGCTCGACAAGCCCATGCTGGTCGCCTATTGGGAGTGGCTGCAGAAGCTGGCGGTGCTGGATCTTGGTGAATCGACCCGCTATTACGAGCCGGTGTGGGGCCTCATCAAGGACAGGTTGCCGGTGACCGCCTTCTTCGGGCTGGCGACCTTTCTGCTCAGTTATGCCGTTTCCATTCCGCTCGGGGTGGCCAAGGCGCTCAGGCACAACAGCCGCTTCGATTCGTTCAGCTCCATGCTCATCTACATGGCCTATGCGCTGCCCGCCTACGTGGTGGGCATCTTCCTCATCACTGTGTTCGCGTTCCATCTGGAGTGGCTGCCCATGGGGGGCTTCCCGGGGGACGAGTTCGACGGCATGGAGAGCAGCTGGGATCAGATCCGCACCGTGTTCGCCCATGCCCTGCTGCCGCTCATCGCCTACGCCATCGGTGATTTCGCCATCCTCACCATGACCATGAAGAACAGCCTGATGGAGAACTTGTCGGCGGATTACGTGCGCACCGCCGTGGCCAAGGGGCTGCCGTTTCGCAAGGCGGTGACCGATCATGCCATGCGCAACAGCCTGATCCCCATCGCCAGTCACTTGGGGTCGGTGCTCACCGTCTTCTTCGGCGGCTCTTTTCTCATCGAGACCATCTTCAACATCGACGGCATCGGTCTGCTCGGCTACGAGGCCATCGTCGAGCGGGATTACCCCACCGTGATGGGCATTCTGGCCATCACCTCCATGCTGATGCTGGTGGGCAATATCGTCTCCGACATCTGCGTTGCCCTGGTAGACCCCCGCGTGCGGTTTGGAGAGTGAGCATGAACCCTGTCACCTTAAAAAAACTCAAGCGTTTCAAATCGATCAAGCGCGGTTACTACTCCTTCATCATCTTCACCACCCTGGTGCTGCTCTCCCTGCTGGCGGAGCTTTTGGTCAACAGCCGGGCACTGATGGTGAGCTATCAGGGGGAGCTCTATTTTCCCACCTATGGCGACGTGATCCCGGGTCAGCAGTTCGGACTCGATTACGAGTACGAGACCAATTATCGCCAGCTCAAAGCCAAATTCGCCACCGATGGCAAGGGGGATTGGGTGGTGTTGCCACCGGTACCCTGGAACCCCTATGAGCAGGATTTCAAGCAGGATGCCTACCCTCCCTATGCGCCGAGCCTGGCCGAGCGTCACCTGCTTGGCACCGACACCAGCGGTCGCGACGTACTGGCACGGCTGGTCTACGGCTTTCGCATCGCCATCGGTTTCGCCTTCATCGCGCTGGTGGCCAGCTATGCCATCGGGGTCACCATCGGCTGCATGATGGGTTTCCTCGGCGGGCGGTTTGATCTGGTGCTGCAGCGCTTTATCGAGATCTGGTCCCAGGTGCCGTTCCTCTACGTCATCATGATCCTGGTGTCGCTGGCCAAGCCCAATTTCGGCCTGTTCGTGGCCATCAACGTGCTGTTCGGCTGGATGGGCATCACTTGGTACATGCGCACCCTCACCTACAAGGAGCGGGCGCGGGACTATGTGATGGCGGCGCGGGCCCAGGGGGCCGGCACCGGGCGGATCATCTTCCACCACATTCTGCCCAACACCCTGATGATGATCGTGACCCTGGCGCCGTTTGCCGTAGTGGGCAACATCTCCACCCTGACGGCGCTGGACTATCTGGGCTTCGGCCTGGCTCCGCCCACCCCGAGCTGGGGGGAGCTGCTCTCCCAGGGCATCAACAACCTGGATGCCATCTGGATCGTGAGCTCGGTGGTGGCAGCGGTGAGTCTGGTGCTGATCATGGTCTCCTTCATCGGCGAGGCGATCCGCGAGGCGTTCGATCCGCGCAAATTTACCCGTTATCAGTGACCAGGGGCGGGCTTATGGCCCCGGGTTGCTCACCCTTGAATCGACAAGCCCCCAGTGCAGGGGTATGACCTGGAAGTCAAACATGAAAAATAAAATCAAATGGATAGGTGCTCTCTTTGTGCTGGTGAACGGCTCCTGGGTGTGGGCGGCCAGCCTGCCTGCGGATCTCAAGTGGGAGACCAATGACACCGACCCCGTGTTCGCCTCGCCCAAGGCGCTGCCGGGTGGCAGCATCACCATGTTCGTGGACAGTTTTCCACTGACGTTTCGCACAGTGGGTCCCGACTCCAACGGCGCGTTCCGCTCCTTCATCATGGACAACCAGCTGAGGCTCATCAGCTTCCACCCCAATACCGGCAACCCCATTCCGTCGCTCGCGACCCACTGGGCCATCGCGCCGGACAACCAGACCGTCTACTTCAAGCTGGATCCGCGCGCCAAGTGGTCGGACGGCAAGCCGGTGGTCGCCGATGACTACACCTTTGGCTACGAGATGATGCGCTCCAAGGACATCAAGGGGCCCTGGTTCAACAACTACTACACCACCGAAGTGGTGGCGGTGGAGAAGGTTGACGATCATACCATCCTGGTCAAGGCGGGTACCCGCAAGGCCAAGCTGGCCCTGCTCAACACCACCGAGTTGTGGCCCCAGCCCAAGCACTACTACAAGCTCACCCCCAACTGGGTGAAGCAGTACAACTGGGCCGTGGTGCCCAACACCGGCCCCTACGTGATGAGCGACGTGAAGAAGGGCAAGTCCATCACCTTCAGCAAGCAGAAGGAGTGGTGGGCAAAGGACGATCGCTACAACCAGCACAGGTTCAACCTCGACACCATCAAGGTGCAGGTGATCCGCGATCACAACATCGCCTTCCGTCACTTCCTGAAAGGGGAGCTCGATACCTTCGAGATGATCCTGCCCAACTGGTGGCATGAAAAAGCGGTCACTCCCGAATACAAGCAGGGATACGTGCAGAAGGTGATGGCCATGACCGACACCAAGCAAGGCGGGCAGGGAGTTCACCTCAATGTCGCCAATCCCAAGCTGGCTGACCTCAACGTGCGGCTCGGCATCCAGCACGCCTTCAACATCGACAAGATGATCAAGACGGTGCTGCGCGGCGACTATGACAGAGCCACCACCTTCGGCTCGGGTTTTGGCGAGTTCACCGACATGCAACTGCCGGAGCGGGCCTATGACATCGCCAAGGCGCGCGACTACTTTGCCAAGGGCGGCTATACCAAGCCGGGGCCGGACGGCATCCTGCAAAACGACAAGGGGGAGCGGCTGACCCTGGCGCTCACCTACACCAGTCAGGAGCACTCCAAGCGGTTGACCGTGCTCAAAGAAGAGGCCAAGAAGGCGGGGCTGGATCTGGAGCTCAACCTAGTGGACGGCGCCACCGGCTTCAAGGCGATGCTGGAGAAGAAACACGAGGCGGCCTGGATGGGCTGGGCCGGCGGCGGTCTCTATCCGCAGTATTGGGAGTCGTTCCACTCGGCCAACGCCAACAAGCCGCAGACCAACAACCTGTTCAACGTGGCCGACAAAGAGCTCGATGGGCTGATCGACGCCTACAACGTCGAGTTCGACATGGCCAAGCGGGCCGAGCTCTCTCGCCAGATCCAGCAGCGTATCTATGATCTCGCCATCTTCGTGCCCGGGGTGCAGCTCAACTACGTGCGGGCCAGCAGCTGGCGCTACGTGATGCTGCCCGAGGTGCCCGCCACCAAGAACACGCCGGACCTGCTCTACTGGCCCATGGATGGCTACCCTCACAGCAGCGGCGGCCTGCTCTGGCTCGATCCCAAGGTGAAGGAAGAGACCCTGAAGGCCAAGGAGGCAGGGGAGGCGCTGACGCCCATCAACCTGCTCGACAAGACTTATGCACGTCATTGATATGACGCAGAAGGGAGCAGCAGTCATGTCCAACACACAGGCTCCTCACCCCGAAACCCGGGATCATGGGGGGCAGCTCGGCGTTGATGATGACCAGAGCAAGACCCCCATTCTGGAGGTGCGCGATCTGGCGGTGGAGTTTGCCGTCGACGACGGCAAGATCAAGGTGCTCGACGGGGCCAGCTTCCAGGTGGCCCCCGGCCAGACCCTGGGGGTGGTCGGCGAGTCCGGCTGCGGCAAGAGCGTCACCTCGCTCGCCATCATGGGGCTGTTGCCCAAACCCCATGGCCAGGTGGTGGCGGGCTCCATCCGCTTTCAGGGGGAGGAGCTGCTGTCGCTTGCGCCGGATCAGATGTACAAGGTGCGCGGCAACCGCATCTCGATGATCTTTCAGGAGCCGATGACGGCGCTCAACCCGGTGCAGACGGTTGGCGATCAGCTGATGGAGGTGTTCCACCTTCATCGTCCCGATTACAGCAAGGCCCAGCGCAGGGAGGCGGCCATCGCCATGCTGCAGAAGGTGGGGATCCCCGAACCCGCCCAGCGCTTTGCCGTCTATCCCCACAACCTCTCCGGCGGCATGCGCCAGCGGGTGATGATCGCCATGGCGCTCGCCTGCGAGCCGGCGCTGCTCATCTGCGACGAGCCGACCACGGCGCTCGATGTGACCATTCAGGCCCAGATCCTGGAGTTGATGAAGGAGCTGCAGGCCCAGACCGGCATGGCCATCATCTTCATCACCCATGATCTCGGGGTGGTGGCGGAGCTGTGCGACGAGGTGGTGGTGATGTATGCCGGCCGGGCGGTGGAGCAGGCCGATGTGTTCGAGCTGTTTGACCACCCGCGCCATCCCTATACTCATGGTCTGATGAGCTCGATCCCGCGGCTCGAAGATGAGCCAAAGAGCCTGCTCAAGACCATCAAGGGGCAGGTGCCCGCCCTGCACGAGATGCCGGCCGGATGCCGTTTCTCCAACCGTTGTCCCCATGCCACCGAGATCTGCGTGAGCGCCATTCCGGCCACCGAGCAGCTCGCCGAGCGGCATGGGGTGGCCTGCCACCACTGGAGGGAGCTAGCCGTATGAAGACGCTTTTATCGGTGCGCGACGTGAAGCAGCACTTCCAGCTGGGCGGCGGCTTGTTGCGCAAGAAGTATCATGTCTACGCGGTGGACGGCATCAGCTTCGATCTCAAGCAGGGGGAGACGCTGGGGCTGGTGGGCGAGTCCGGCTGCGGCAAGTCGACCCTGGGGCGCACCCTGCTCAAGCTGTTCGAGCCGACCGCCGGCACTATCACCTTCGAGGGGCGCGACATCACCCACCTCCCGCCCAAGGAGATGCGATCTTTGCGCCAGGAGATGCAGATCGTGTTTCAGGATCCTGCGGAATCCCTCAACAGCCGCCACACGGTGGGGCAGATCCTGGAGGAGCCTTTCGTCATCCACGGCAAGGGCAACGCCGAACAGCGGCGCGTCTGGGTGCAGGAGCTGCTGGAGAAGGTGGGGCTGCCCGGCAGCGCGGTGGATCGCTATCCCCATGAGTTTTCGGGCGGCCAGCGCCAGCGCATCGGCATCGCCCGGGCCATCGCCCTCAAGCCCAAGCTGCTGGTCTGTGACGAGGCGGTGTCGGCGCTGGATGTGTCGGTGCAGTCCCAAATAGTCAACCTGCTGCTCACCCTGCAGCGGGAGATGAACCTCGCCCTCATCTTCATCGCCCACGACCTGTCGGTGGTCAAGCACATCTCGGATCGGATTGCGGTGATGTATCTGGGCCGGATCGTCGAGCTGGCCGAGGCCCAGTCGCTCTATCTGGCCCCCCGCCACCCCTATACCCAGGCGCTGATTTCGGCCATTCCGGTGCCGGACCCGCGCCGGCGCAGCCAGCGCATCCTGCTGACGGGGGATGTACCGTCTCCCATCTCGCCGCCGAGCGGCTGCCACTTTCATCAGCGCTGCCCCTATGCTGGCGAGCTGTGCCGCACCAAGGCGCCGAGCCTGCAGCCGTGTGACGGGGCCGATCATCAGGTGGCCTGCCACACGCCGTTGCCGCTGGCCGAGGTCATCCCTCTGGGAAAGGCGGTATGATGCCGGTGCCCGCATCGCAGCAAGATGGCACGGGAAACAGCGAATAAAAAATGGGGCCTGCGGGCCCCATCTTCATGGTTGGAGTTCAGGTTTGGCCGTGGAACATCTGGCCAGGGCAGGACAGCTCCCCCGCAAGGGGATGGCTGCTGTGTGGATTGTTGTTTCTTGTAATTTTACTACTTAAATGTTCGATCACGCTTTCACGAAATTGCCCGCTGGCGGCATCAGGCGCCATAGCGGAAGTAGTAGTTGCGGGTTGCCGGCGCATAGGTATCTTTCTCTACGACGCCTTTCTTGCTGGTTACACCCTTCAGGTGGAACAGAACTGCCAGATTCTCAAACATATATTCACCTCATTGCACTGTCGTTGATTTGTTATCTGTGACCTGGGTCACGCTTTGATCCTATGGCCTTCTGTGAGCTGGATCAACTTTTTGTGTTGTAAATTTACATAAATCATAGAAAGGGTTTTCAAATCCAAGGTTGCTTATGGAGACGGTTTCAGCAGGCTCTCAGATTGATACCCGTGGTCTGGCTGAGCCACGGATGGGGGCGGCAGAGCAGTCCGGCGGTTTCGAGGGTAAACATGCCAAGGGTGAGAGCAGGCAAAAAAATACCCCGCACCTGGCGGGGTATGTGGTGTGGCCGGTCGGCCTTGACCTGCGGGCTTATTTGGCCGGGATCTGTTCCAGCACGTGAACCAGCAGCTGCCAGAACCGCTCGACCGCCGGAATGTGCACCTTCTCGCCCGGGGCGTGGGCGCCGCGGATGGTCGGGCCGAAGGAGACCATGTCCCACTCCGGGTAGGCGCTCTTGAACAGACCGCACTCGAGGCCGGCGTGGATCACCATGACGTTCGGCATCTCGCCGAACAGGGTCTGGTAGCTGTTGCGTACCAGTGCCATTACCGGGGAGTCCACGTTCGGTGCCCAGCCCGGGTAGGCGCCGGTAAACTCGCAGCTGGCGCCAGCCAGATTGAACAGGGAGCGGGTCATCTGTTCGACGCTCTCGCGACCGGAGTCGATGAGGGAGCGGATCAGGCACTGTACGTACACTTCACCATCCTGGGTCTTGATGACACCCAGGTTGGTGGAGGTCTCGGTCACGCCCGGGATGGCATCGCTCATGCGGATGACGCCGTTCGGGCAGGCCATCAGGGAGTCCAGCAGGCGGGCCTGCAGGGACTCGCTCATCAGCTGGGCCGGTTTTTCCTGGGTGGTGAGCAGCACGGTCAGGTTGACTTCGGTGGCGGCGAGCTCGCTCTGGTAGATGCCGGTATAACGGTCAACCAGGGCCTTGAATTCGTTGACGCTGGCGGCGGGCACCAGCAGCTTGGCACGGGCCTCGCGCGGGATGGCGTTGCGCAGGGTGCCGCCATGGATCTCGGCCAGACGCACGCCCAGCGGCTCGGCGGCCTTGAGCAGACGCACCAGCAGCTTGTTGGCGTTGCCGCGGCCGCGATGGATGTCGACCCCGGAGTGACCGCCGCGCAGGCCCTTGACCTGCAGCTCGAAACCTTCACCCTCGGTGGCGGCAACCAGCTCCAGCGGGAAGCGGATATTGGCATCCACCCCGCCGGCGCAGCCCATGTAGACCTCGCCATCCTCTTCGGAGTCGGTGTTGAGCAGGATCTCGCCTTCCAGCCAGCCCGCTTCCAGACCGAAGGCGCCGGTCATGCCGGTCTCTTCGTCGGTGGTCAGCAGCACTTCCAGCGGACCGTGCTTGATGGTCTTGTCGGCCAGCACGGCCAGGCAGCCAGCCATGCCCATGCCGTTGTCGGCGCCCAGGGTGGTGCCGCGGGCAGTGACCCATTCACCGTCGATGTAGGCATCGATGGGATCCTTGGTGAAGTCGTGCTGGGTGTCGGCGTTGGCCTGCGGCACCATGTCGATGTGCGCCTGCAGCACCACGGCCTTGCGGTTTTCCATCCCCGGCGTGGCCGGTTTCTTGATGATGATGTTGCCGACGGCATCTTGCTTGACCGCCAGACCTTCCCCTTGTGCCCATTGGACGATCCAGGCGCTCAGCTGGGCTTCGTGCTTGGAAGGGTGGGGGATGGAGCAGATCTGTTCGAAGAAATGCCAAATCAGTTTGGGAGAGAGAGAACTAAGCTGTGCCACGTCGGGACTCCTTACCAGCACGGAAGATGACAGGGCCCCGGTAGCGGGGCGAGCAAGAGGATAACGATAATACAGTCAATCACACAAAAATGTGAGCGATCAGCGCAAATTGCGGGCGGCTTGTGCTGGCAAGCGGGGGAATGGCAGCGTACAGCTCCGGTATGGACGAAACGAACCAGCACAAAAGAAAATTTGTGACTCGCATCACAAAAATATTGAGTTTATGGCGCCGGCTGGTAAATTAACGACCGTGGTTCGCCACCCGTCAGGATGACGATGAATGCCTCCAGGGAACCGAAGCAAAGCAAGTGCGCCTCCATGGAACCGAGTGTCCGTTCAAGGATCTGAACCCGCATTAAGGTACGTAACTTGTTAAGCAATCAGGAGTTTATGATGTCAGGCAGCAATTCAACCTATTGGTTCGCCCAGTCTCTTTATACCCAGGGTTTCAACTATCCGAACCCCTACGCCAGCCGCCGTTAAGGCAGGTTGCCGGCCGGGCTGACAGGCAGATCGAAAACAGCAGGCGAGTGAGGAATCCATCCTCCCCCTGCTATTTTTTTATCTGCTGCTCGGCGAGCGTCGCCCGTGAGAGGGAAAAGAGGGAGTCAGCCGGACTTGCTTCGATTTTTTTCCTGCATTTCGCATACGTTTGCCAGTCAATTTATCCGCGAACGATGGTATCATGCCCGCCCAACAGCCTGTCTGCGGTCCTGCCCCCTCTGTGACATGACCGCCAGCTCTGCCCATCCTGCTTCCATTGCATCTGTTTTCGCTGCCGAGGGTCTTCTCCCGAGGCGGTCGTAGTGCAAGCCGAATTTGGGAAAAAGGGCCGTCAGCATTAACGAAATCACGTGCGTCAGCACGGGTTTTTAAGTCGTAAGTGATTGTTTTTATAACTCGTTGAGATCGATAGCATGCCAAAAAAATTCTACGTATCGTGGGACAACCTGCAACGTGAAGCGCGCCGTCTGGCCCGCCGTCAACTGCCCGTCAGCCAGTGGAAAGGGATCATCGCGGTCAGCCGCGGCGGCTTGGTTCCGGCTGCACTGATGGCGCGTGAACTTGGCATCCGCAACGTCGAAACCCTGTGCATCTCCAGCTATGACCACAACAGCCAGCGTGATCTGGTGGTGGTGAAGGCCGCCACCACCGCGGGTGACGGCGAAGGCTGGCTGGTGGTGGAAGATCTGGTGGACACTGGCACCACCGCCAAGGCAATCCGCGAGCTCTACCCCAAGGCCAAGTTCATCGCGATCTTCGCCAAGCCGATGGGTGAGCAACTGCTGGATGACTTCGAAGTCGCCATCCCGCAAGACACCTGGATCGAACAGCCGTGGGATATGGCGCTGGAGTTTGCCACGCCGATCTGCGACGAAGAGTAAGCAGCGAATCAGCTTCACAGGGCTCCTATATGGAGCCCTGTTTTTTTGTGGTGCAACTGGCTGCCGGGCGGGAAAAGTGGTTAAGATGGAGCCATTGCATGACAGTATGAGTAATAGCTTTGGACTTGAACGACGACCTTAACCTGACCGAGAAGCTCTTTACCCGGGTGAAAAAGGTGCTGGAGACCTCGGAAGTCTCCAACTCCAGCCCGGTCGCGGAGCAGGATGACAATGTCGATGAGACCTTCATCGACGGTTCCATGTCATCGCGCTGGTATCGTCTGCTGCGCCGGCCGACCTGGGCCTGGCAAGGGGCGGACCCGGTCGAGGTGGAGCAGACCCTGGCCTGCATCGCCATGGGAGAGGGCGAGCGTACCCACGAGCGCTTCCTGGATACCATCAAGGGTTATGTGCCCGGCAACTGGGTCTATGAGTGGAGCCAGCTGGCCGGCCGCTACTTCAACCGGGGTCGCGAGCTGGTGGCACAGGGCGAGCGGGCCGCTGCCCTGAAAAGCCTGCTCAAGGCGGTGCGTTACTACTCCATCGCCAGCTATCCCCATCTGAAGAATGACGAGCTGGCGGATCAGGCCCAACTGCTCGGCAACATGGCCTACCGCGAGGCGGGACGCCTGTTCAAGGTGCCGCTCAAGGAGCTGCAGGTGCCGTTTCGCGGCAAGCACATTCAGGGCTACCTGCACCTGCCGACCACCGACAAGCCGGTACCCCTGGTCATCGTCAGCGGCGGCATCGACTCGCTGCAGGTCGACTTCCTCAATTTCTATCTCAAGTGCCTGGAGCCCAACGGCATCGGCATGTTGTCGCTCGATATGCCGGGCATCGGCTATGCCGAGCATTGGCCGCTGGTGCAGGACACCAGCCGGCTACATCAGGCGGTATTGAATCATCTGTCCGAAGTGGCCTGGGTCGATCACCAGCGCATCGCCATGGTGGGCTTTCGCCTGGCGGGCAATGTGGCGGCACGGCTGGCCTTCATCGAGCCGTTCAAGCTCAGGACCGTGGTCTGCATCGGCGCCGGCGTCAATCAGGTGTTTACCAATCAGGAGATGTTTGCCCGCTGCCCGCGCATGATGCGCGACGGGCTGGCCAACCGGCTGGGGGCCGATGCGGCCCAGTGGGAGTCGCTGCGTACCAAGTGCCAGGTATTTTCACTCAAGACGCAAGGATTGCTGGGGACTCGCACTTCCGTGCCGATATTGAGTATTGGACACAAGAAAGATTTTATTTGTCCCGAGCAGGATGTCCGGGCATTGGCGTCCGCCAGCCGCAACGGCAAGGCGGTGGTGTTCGACAAGCAACCCTTGCTGGAGGTATACGACGAGGCGTTGAAAGAGATGGTCGACTGGCTCAAGAAGCACCTATGTACATGATATAGCGCTAAAATATAACGTCATCCCAGGGTGATGTGGCTTGTTCAACAGGGAGGTTAACATGTCAGAAAGAGTGACCTACAAGCGACTGCTGAGGCAGTTTGCCGCGATTGGCCCCTATTTACGTGAGGACCTGTGTGAAGAGGGGCGTTACCGTTTCGACTGCCTTTCCGTCTGTGTCAGTGCCAAGCCGGCGCCGGACAAACGGGAATTCTGGGGCTGGTGGCTGGTGCTGGAGCAGCAGGATCACAGCTTCAGCTATCACTATCAGGTCGGCTTCTACAACGCCGAAGGGGAGTGGCTCAACAAGCCGCTGCCCAAGAAGCATCAGGCTGAAGTCGAACGTACCCTCAACCACTTCTACAAGCTCATCAGTGACAAACTGCATCAGCTTGGTTGCCAGCTCGCTCCCGCCGAGCAGGTCACCAACGAACTGACCGTCACCGCCGCTTGATGACCCGCCGCCCCGCCAGCCACCCATCGGCTGGCGGGGCGTTTCTTTGCCGCGTGCTCCGCTTTGCCTGCCCCCGCCGCAGCCCTGGTGTTAATTGCCTTGCAGGGCAACAGGGCCGTGGGTATAAAGGGATTCCTTATATTTCAGCCTTTTTGCTCCCATGGAAAACAGAACCATAGTCGTCAAACTGGGCACCAGCGTGCTCACCGGGGGATCTGCCCAGCTCAATCGTGCCCACATGGTCGAGCTGGTCAGACAGTGTGCAGCCTTGCACCGTCACGGCCACAGGGTCGTGGTGGTCACCTCGGGGGCCATTGCGGCCGGCCGTGAGCATCTGGGCCACCCTCCATTGGCGCCAACCCTGCCCAACAAGCAGATGCTGGCGGCCGTCGGCCAGACCCAGCTGATCCGGGTATGGCAGGATCTGTTCAACCTCTATGGGCTGCACATCGGTCAGATGCTGCTGACCCGCGCCGATCTTGAAGATCGCGAGCGTTACCTCAATGCCCGCGACACCCTGCGTACCCTGCTCGATCACCGCATCATCCCGGTCATCAACGAGAACGACGCGGTGGCGACAGCCGAGATCAAGGTGGGGGACAACGACAACCTCTCCGCTCGCGCCGCCATCCTGGCCGATGCGGATCTGCTGATCCTGCTCACCGACCAGAAGGGGCTGTTTACCGCCGATCCCCGTACCAACCCGGATGCCCAGCTCATCGAAGAGGTGCAGACCATCGACGACACCCTGCGCAAGCTGGCGGGTGACAGCGTCAGCGGGCTCGGTACCGGCGGCATGGCCACCAAGCTGCAGGCCGCCGACGTGGCGCGCCGCGCCGGCGTCAACGTGGTGATCGCCACCGGCCAGATGCCGGAAGTGGTCGGCCGTCTCGCCAAGGGCGAGCGCATCGGCACCCTGTTCCCGGCGCTGGCGTCACCGCTGGAAGGGCGCAAGAGCTGGATCCTGGCAGGGCCTCCTCCCCACGGCGAAGTGCAGGTGGATCAGGGCGCCGTGGCCGCCATGCAGGAGAAGGGCTCCAGCCTGCTGCCCAAGGGCATAGTGGCGGTGAAGGGCGATTTTGTGCGTGGCGACGTGGTGCGCATTCTCGACCCCAAGGGGGCCGAGCTGGCGCGTGGCATCTGCCGTTACAATCATCTGGAGCTGGACAAGCTGCGCGGCGTCCATTCGGACAACATCGAACAGGTGCTGGGTTACGGCTATGGTGCCGTGGCCATCCACCGCGACGACATGGTGCTGCTGTGAGCCGCCAGCCGCTGCCATGCAAGGGCAGCGGCACATCAAGATAAAGGGGGACGCCGCCATCGGGCGGCCCCGCAAGAACCAAAGGGAAGAGAGATGAGTCTGGAGAAAATGGGGCAGGCGGCCCGTGAAGCCGCCTATCAGCTGGCTACCGTCAGCACGGCGCAGAAGAACCGGGCGCTGGCCGCCATCGCCGACGAGCTGGAGGCGCGCAGCCACCAGATCCTGGCCGCCAACGAGAAAGACATCGCCGCCGGCCGTGCGGCTGGCTTGTCAGACGCCATGCTGGATCGGCTGCTGCTCAACCCGGCCCGGCTGGCCGGTATCGTGGCGGACGTGCGCAAGGTGATCTCTCTGGACGATCCGGTCGGGGCCGAAATCGACAGCCGGGTGCTGGAGAACGGCCTGCGCCTCTCCCGCCGCCGGGTGCCCATCGGCGTTATCGGTGTCATCTACGAGGCGCGTCCCAACGTCACCATCGATATCGCCAGCCTCTGCCTCAAGACCGGCAACGCCAGCATACTGCGTGGCGGCCGCGAAACCTTCCACTCCAACCTGGAGCTGGTGCGGGTGATCCAGAGCGCGCTGGCGGCCTCCGGCCTGCCGCGCGATGCGGTGCAATACATCGACAACCCGGATCGGGCGCTGGTGGGCGAGTTGCTGCGCCTCGACCGCTACGTGGACATGATCATCCCCCGCGGTGGCGCCGGGCTGCACAAGATGTGCAAGGAGAACAGCTCCATTCCGGTGATCATCGGCGGTTTTGGCATCAGCCACATCTTTGTGGACGAGAGCGCCGATCTGGCGCGCTCCCTGGCGGTCATCGACAACGCCAAGGTGCAGCGCCCCTCCGCCTGCAATGCCCTCGACAGCTTGCTGGTGCATGAGAAGGTCGCCGCAACCCTGCTGCCGCAGCTGGTGGGTCTGATGAACGAGCGCAAGGTGGCCCTGGTCGCGACCCCCGAGGCCATGCCGCTGCTGGCGGGCGCCGACAGCCTGCGTGGCGCCGGCCCGGAAGACTTCGATACCGAGTGGCTCTCGCTGACCCTGGGGGTCAAGCTGGTGGCGGATGTGAACGAAGCGCTGGCCCACATGCGCGAGCACAACGCCGGCCACTCCGATGCCATCCTCACCAACGATCTGGCCAATGCCGAGCGTTTCGTCAACGGGGCAGGTTCGGCGGCGGTCTACGTCAACGCCTCCACCCGCTTCACCGACGGCGGCCAGTTCGGGCTGGGGGCCGAGGTGGCGGTCTCGACCCAGATGCTGCATGCCCGTGGCCCCATGGGGCTGACCGAGCTCACCAGCTACAAGTGGGTGGGATTGGCGGACTATCTGAGTCGCGCCTGACGCCTTTTGGGGCCTGTGTGAAGATGCCGACTCAGGTCGGCATTTTTTTGCTTTTTTCTTGCCTGCTATCAGGGGCTTGCATATAACTATCCAGCGAGGTGTGGCGATATTTTGAGCGCTGCGCTAGCCACAAAAACGGGAGCAGATTCAAGGATGAAGCAAACAGATTGGATGAAGCGCTGGGGTGCGCTCTGGCTGGGGTTGCCGCTGCTGCTGGGGGCACTCTGCTTCAGCAGCAACAGCCACGCCAGCTGGGATCAGGATCTCTACCGCCAGTTGGGGCTGGCCGGCAAGCTCGACAAACAGGTATTTCGCAAGGCCATCAATAGCTACCAGAGCGTGCGCCACAAGCGCAAACCCATTCTCACCATCATCGACTACAGCAAACCCTCGACCATGCGCCGGCTGTTCGTCATCGACGTGAAACGCCACAAGCTGCTCTACCACACCTGGGTCAGCCATGGCCGCAACTCGGGCGAGCTGGCCGCCAACCAGTTTTCCAACCAGTTCAACTCCATGAAGAGCTCGCTCGGGGTCTATCGCACCGCCGAGACCTATCAGGGCAAGCACGGCTATTCGCTGCGCCTCGACGGCCTCAGCCCAGGCCAGAACAGCAATGCCCGCAAGCGGGCCATCGTGGTGCACGGCGCCGACTATGCCAGCCCGCGCCATCTGCGCAAATATGACAAGCTGGGCCGCAGCTGGGGCTGCCCCGCACTGCCCAAGGAGCAGTCCAGGGCCATCATCGACATCATCAAGGGGGGCAGCGTCATCTACGCCCACGGCTGAGGCCGGCCCGCGAGCCCAAATATAAAAGGCCAGCGAATGCTGGCCTTTTGCAGTGAGTCTGGCGTTGCGGCTACTTGCGTACCACCAGCACGGGGCAGGGGGCATGGCGCACCACGGACTCGGCCACGCTGCCTACCAGCAGATGGCTGATGCCGGAGCGGCCGTGGCTGCCCATCACCACCAGGTCGGCTTTCTCTTCCTTGGCCTGCACGACGATCTCGTCGGCGGCGCGACCGAAGCGCACCTCGAAGGTGGCCGGAATCGGCAGGCTGGCGATCAGCTCCTTCATCTGGCTCTTGGCTTGACGTTCCATCTCGTGGGTGATCTCGATGGCGGTCATGTGCAGGATCTTGTAGCTGTCGAAGCCGTGCAGTTGATCCACCACATGGACCAGTTTGAGTTCGGCCTTGTGGCTCTGGGCCATGAATACGGCATAGTCGAGCACGGCCTGTGACATCTGGGAAAAATCGACCGGACAGAGCAGGGTTTTAATGGATGGCATATGAAGGCTCCCCTATGTTGGGTTACTAATGAATCTTATTGTCAATAATACCGATTCAGCGGGCAATAACCCTCGACTCGCTCGCAAAACCGGGAAAAAGAGGTGCGTTGCCGGCAGATCTTCATATCATGGGGAATGGCTTGGGCGCGGCTGCAAACGGCATCGCCTGCGGAGAAACGGTAAGACATGATTCGTTTGTTGCTTTCATTGACGTTGCTGATTTGCTGGCCGGGTCGGGCCGATCCCCTCTATGTCTATTGCGATGACTGGCCGGGCTTCTGCCAGCCGGATGGCAGGGGCGTCTATCTGGACATAGTGCGGGCCATCTATCAGCCCAACGGCTACCAGGTCATGCCGCGCATCGTGCCCTACAAGCGGGCCCTGGCGGTGATCGCCCAGAAAGGGGGCGATATGGCGATGGGGGTCTATCGGGATGAGGTGAGCGGCGTGCTGCAACCCCGCCATCCCGCCTCGGCCGATGATCTGACGGTGCTGATGCTCAAGAAGTGGCGGCCCCAGTGGCAAGGGGAGCACAGTCTGAGCGGGCAGGGGGTGGTGTGGCTGCGGGGCTGGGCCTTTGACAAGTACATACCGGTCTCCATGCGCTGGCACGAGATCGACAGCCACGACATGGCGCTGCAGCTGCTGGCCAAGGAGCGCTATCGCTACTACCTGACCGCCGGGGTGCTCTACTCGGCGGACTCCATTCCCGCCAACATGCAGCGCATCTTCCTGCGCTGGGTCCCGACCTATCCCATCTTTGCCGATACCGAGAAGGGGCGCAGCCTGCAACAGCTCTGGGATCAAGGCATGGTCAACCTGGTGCGACACGGCACCCTGGCCGAGATCTACCGGCGCTACCAGCTCTACGACTATTACCGCGATTTCATCAAACAGCAGGAGCAGAGGCTAACCCCTGGCAACTAAAGCGCCCTGCGCCGAGGGCTGGTTACCTGTTCAGGCGCTTTTTTGTCAGCGTCTCAGCTGCTTGGCCAGCCGGTCATAGAGGATTACGTTGACCGAAGCCGCCAGGTTCATGCAACCACGTGTCGGGACGTAGATAACCTCCTGCACCGCCTTGAAGCGGGCGGGATCCAGGGTACCGTCCTCCGGGCCGAAGATGTAGAAGGCGCGCGCCGGGTGCACATAGTCCGGCAGCGAGGTGGCCCCCTCGATCAGATCCACCAGCACCGGCGTGCAGCCGGCCGGCACCATCTCCATCAGATCGTCGACCCCGAGCAGGGGGATCTTCTCCACCATCTGCTTGGTATCGGTGGTGAAGCGGCGTGCCAGTTCGAAGCGGTTGCCGGTGTAGTAGACCTCGTCCGCCCCGTAGCAGCCGGCGGCCCGCATCACGGCCCCCACGTTCTCCGGTGACTTGGGGTTGACCAGCCCGATGCAGCAATAGCCTGCGTCGCCATGCGGTGCTGACTCGTCCCCCTGTGGTGGCAGGCATTCGTGATCTGACTCTCTCATCTCGCTCTCCTCTGTGGCGGCCGCATTATAAGCCGTGCCCGCCGGCAAACGCAGAAAAAGTAACAGATAAAGGTCGAGAGTCGCTTGCTTCCTATCGTCGAATTTTTGTGCGCAAGCCGACAATTTTTGCACGAGGCGATGGCGGGTAAACGTTTTTCGGAAATAATGGACAAACGTTTGTAACTGGATTTTTGTCTATGACGGAACGTGAGCAAGAGATCCTCGCCCTGCTGCGCCAGGACCCCATGATTGCCCAGCAGGAGCTGGCAGACAGGCTCGGCATCAGCCGCTCGGCGCTGGCGAGCCATATCTCCAGCCTGATGCGCCAGGGCTATGTGCAGGGGCGCGGTTATGTGCTGCGGGAAGGGCCCTACGCCGTGGTGATCGGCGGCGCCAACATGGATATCTGCGGCTGCAGCCACGAC
This sequence comes from Aeromonas sp. ASNIH4, assembly GCF_002934425.1. Lineage (NCBI taxonomy): Bacteria > Pseudomonadati > Pseudomonadota > Gammaproteobacteria > Aeromonadales > Aeromonadaceae > Aeromonas > Aeromonas sp. ASNIH4. The sequence goes on from NZ_CP026217.1 coordinate 714,169, forward strand.
AACCTGCGCATCGGCGACTCCAACCCCGGCAAGGTACGCACCTCGGCCGGCGGGGTGGGGCGCAACATCGCCGAGAACCTGGCGCGCCTCGGCACCGACACCCGGCTGCTGAGCGCGGTGGGCAACGATCAATACGGCCATCACTTGCTGGACGTGACCCAGCGTGCCGGCGTCGACGTGCGCCAGGTGCTGATGCTGGATGGCCAGGCAACCTCCTGTTACCTCAGCCTGCACGATGGCAGCGGCGAGATGAGCTGCGCCGTCAACGACATGGCGATCATCGAGCAGCTCACCCCGGCCAGGCTCACCCCCTTGAGCGGTTTTCTCGGTGCGGCCCGGCTCTGGGTGCTCGACACCAACCTCGCCACTCACACCCTCGACTGGCTGTTCGAGCGCCAGGGTGAGCACATCATCTTCGTCGACACCGTCTCGGTGGCCAAGGTGGAGAAGATCCGCCCCTGGCTGCACCGCATCCACACCCTCAAGCCCAACCGCAGCGAGGCGGAGCAGCTGTGCGGCTTCACCATCGCCGGGCCCGACACCTGGCCCATGGCGGCGGCCTGGTTCCACCGCGCCGGGGTGCAGCGGCTGTTCCTGAGCCTCGGCGATCAGGGAATTTTCTATAGCGACGGGGAGTGCCAGGGCCATCTGCCCGTGCTCGGCAGCCCGGTCGTCAACGTGACCGGCGGCGGCGATGCCTTCATGGCAGGGCTGGCCCACGCCTGGTTGCAGGAGCAGGGCATCATGGAGACAACCCGGTTCGCCCTCGGTTGCGCCGCCCTCACAGTCAATTGTTCCGATACCGTCTTTTCCGGCCTATCCAAGGCCGCCGTTGAACGCATGCTGGAGGAGTACCCATGTTGAACGCTTACCTCGATATCCAACCTGAAGTCGCCGCCGCGCTGGCCGCCGGCAAGCCGGTGGTGGCCCTGGAGTCCACCATCATCTCCCACGGCATGCCCTATCCGCAGAACGTGGAGACGGCGCGCCAGGTCGAGCAGGTGGTGCGCGACAACGGCGCCGTGCCGGCCACCATCGCCATCATCGATGGCCGCCTCAAGGTGGGTCTGGATGAGGGGGCGCTGGAGGCGCTGGGCCGGGCCGGTCATGCCGCCACCAAGTGCAGCCGCCGCGACATTCCCTTCGTGCTGGCCAACAAGGGGTTGGGGGCGACCACGGTGGCCTCCACCATGATCATTGCCGCCATGGCGGGGATCCGGGTGTTCGCCACCGGCGGTATCGGCGGCGTGCACCGCGGTGCCCAGGAGACCTTCGATATCTCGGCCGATCTGCAGGAATTTGCCCAGACCCCGGTGGCCGTGGTCTGCGCCGGTGCCAAGTCGATCCTCGACATCGGTCTGACCCTGGAGTACCTGGAGACCCAGGGCGTGCCGGTGATCGGCTACCAGACCGAGGAGCTGCCCGCCTTCTACACCCGCGAGAGCGGCTTCAAGGTGGATTACCGCCTCGAGAGCCCGGCGGCGATCGCCGAGGCGCTGCGCCTCAAGTGGGAGCTGGGGCTGGCCGGCGGTGCCGTGGTGGCCAACCCGATCCCGACCCAGTTTGCCATGCCCAAGGCCGACATCGACGCCGCCATTGCCCAGGCACTGCGAGAGGCGGACGAGCAGGGGGTGAAGGGCAAGGAGTCCACCCCCTTCCTGCTGGCCCGGGTGTGCGAACTGACCGGCGGCAACTCGCTGGCGGCCAACATCCAGCTGGTGTTGAACAATGCCGCGCTGGGGGCGCGCATCGCCGCCAGCCTTTGATCCGCTGTTGCAACAAAAAAAGAGGGCCCGTGGGCCCTCTTTTTTTCATCTCGGCTTTGTGAGTGGCCGGGGGCGTTATTGCAGTACCAGCCGACCGTGCAGCGGCTGCACGGGTCTGTTGTTGGGGTGGTGCATCACCGCCTTGAAGGCGTCGATCTGGCCCTGACTCACCTGCACCGGCTGCTTCATCACCAGCCAGCGCACCCCTTCCGAGCAGGGTGGGGTGGTCAGCGAGCCGCTGAAGCGGTAGTAGTCGCGTTTAGCGGGCAGCAGTTGTTCGGCCGAGATCGGTTCCTTGAAGGCGTGACTCTCTCCCGCCTTGGCTGGCAGCAGCTGCCAGGCCTGGCTCAGGGCAGCATTGGCCTGGCCCGGCTCGAACATCACCGCCACCACCGCCAGCTCACCCTTGGCGTTGGCATGCACCAGGTGCCCCTCCAGCGGATAGGAGTGGCCCTTGATGAGGTTTTCGCTGGGGGCGTGGAAGTGGAACTGCTTGAGCTCAAAGCGCATGCCGTCGAGCTCAAGGCTGCTGCCCAGGGCATAGTCGACCTGCACCGTGTGGCCGTTGTTGGTGACACTGCGGCCCCCCGCCAGGTAGTGAAACTGCAGCGGGGCCAGCTCGGCCTCGACCAAACCGTCGAGGTTGACCGGCGACTGGTTGCTGCCCGCGCACTGGCCAAATTCCGGGGTCAGTCTGGCCCACTGCGCCGGGCCGGCCTCACCGCTGTATTCCCAATGGGGGGTGGCGGCGAAGGCGGCGGGGCAGAGCAACAGGGCGGCGGCCAACAGGGACTTTCTCATCATGCATCCTTATCTTGATTGAAAAGCACGGCGATCCGTTTCCTGCATTGACGAGGAAATAACGGAAGGCATCATCTGAATTGCGGGATACAGAAGGTCAGACGGTATTTTTATTATTGGTTGGGTGATCGCCGACGATATTTATGATGTATTTAATATGAATCTAAATAATGGGCGGTCACGCCTGCATATTGAATAATCGCTTTATTCAATGACAGCAATCTAATTAATTGGCTGTTATCGCAGATGAATTTGCTCATAATTCACTCATCGGAATTCAGCTCTTTTTTGCCGCGCAAGTCCCCGCCACCAGTCCGTCTGTAATATATTAATTCATTGTTTTTAATGTGGTTTTTGTTGGTCTCATTTGATCTTGAGCAAATAACGCACAGACTTTCCCGGGCAGGCTGAGGCTGCTGTTATGCACAGCCACAAGGGAGAGAGAAAAAATGAATAAATATTGTCTGTTGCTGGCGCTGGGCCTGCCAGGGATGGGGTGGGCGAACGAGCCGATCCAGCCGGTGGAAGCGGCCAAGGTGAGCGCACCGGAAAAAGTCGAGCTGGGCAAGATGCTGTTCTTCGAGCCGCGGCTCTCGAAATCCAACGCCATCTCCTGCAACTCCTGCCACAACCTGGCGACCGGCGGGGTAGACAACCAGGTCAGTTCCCTCGGCCACAAGTGGAAGGAGGGGCCGATCAACTCGCCCACCGTGCTCAACTCCAGCCTCAACTTCGTGCAGTTCTGGGATGGGCGCGCCAAGGATCTGCAGGCGCAGGCAGCGGGCCCCATCGAGAACCCGCTGGAGATGGCCTTCACCCACAAGCTGGCGGTGGAAACCCTGCACACCCTGCCCGAGTACCGGACCCGGTTCAGCGCCGTGTACGGCAAGGCAGACTTCGGCATCGACGAGGTGACCGATGCCATCGCCGCCTTCGAGGAGACCCTGGTAACCCCCAATGCGCCGTTCGATCGCTGGCTGAAGGGGGATGCCAAGGCGCTGACCGCGCAGCAGCTGAAGGGCTATCAGCTGTTCAAGGAGAAGGGCTGCACCGCCTGCCACAACGGGGTGGCCATCGGCGGCAACTCCTACCAGAAGATGGGGCTGGTCAAGCCGTTCAAGACCGACAACCCGGCCCAGGGACGCGGCGCCGTGACCGGCGAGAAGCAGTTCATCGGCTGGTTCAAGGTGCCGACCCTGCGCAACATCGAGCTGACCTACCCCTACTTCCACGACGGCTCGGTGTGGGATCTGAAGGAGGCGGTGCAGATCATGGCTGACATCCAGCTCGGCCAGACCCTGAGCGAGCAGGAGGCGGACGACATGACCGCCTACCTCAAGAGCCTGACCGGCGAGCAGCCGCAGATAGTGTTGCCTATTCTGCCGCCCTCCCAACCCGATACCCCCAGGCCTCAGGTCAAGAGCTGAGCGGGAGTGATGATTGCAGCGGAGCCACCGGCTCCGCTTTTTTGTTCCTATCTATCTGATAAGCCTCTCGAAGTTACTGCACTACACAATGACAAAGGGATGACAATCCCCCAGCTGGCGGCGGCGATTTTACCGATTTGCAGCTCTCTTCACATTTCCGACACGCTCACAATTTGTTCGATTGCCTTACTCATCCGACCTGGTGTCAAATCACTCCGCCTAATACAAGGAGTGGCATAATAATGAATAATATCAATAAATTAGTTCTGGCTATCGGATTCACTCTCACCACCTTCCCGAGCCTGGCGGCGGGCTTCCAATGCAAGGATCACGTCAAGCTCGGGGTGCCCAGCCAATCCAGTCAACTGCTGTGCCGTGACGGCTATGCCGCCGGTTACAACTACGACACCAAGGTCTCTGACTGGGTCTCTTACCGGATGACGGCCGCCAGCGCCCAGGGCCAGGTGCCGCGCAAGGATGCCTTTGCCGAGGACAAGGAGGTGCCGGTGCAGTTCCGCGCCACCCTGGCCGACTACAAGGGCTCTGGCTATGACCGTGGCCACCAGGCGCCGGCGGCGGACATGCGCTCCACCGCCACCACCATGAAGCAGAGCTTTCTGCTGACCAACATGACCCCGCAACTGCCGGCGCTCAACCAGGGGGCCTGGCGCATCCTGGAGGAGAAGACCCGGCAGTGGGCCATCGCCTATCAGGATGTCTATGTGATCACCGGCCCCATCTTCACCAACTCCGATGCCTCCATCGGCAACGGCGTGACCGTGCCCCACGCCTATTACCGGGTGGTGATGGATGTGGCCAACAAGGAGGCGATCGCCTTCATCTTGCCGCAGCAGAACGTGTCGGCCAGCAAGCTGGCAGACTACATAGTGACGGTGGATGCGGTGGAGGAGCAGACTGGACTGGACTTCTTCGCCGAGCTGCCGGATGAGCAGGAAGAGGCCATGGAGTCTCAGCTGATGGCCATGTGGGGCAACTGAGCCAGGTCATGAGCACCATGAAAACAGGGGCCGCGGCCCCTGTTTTCATTTGCTCAGTTCATCCCCGACCTTCTTGACGGTATCCCGGGTGCCGTGGCCGATCTCCCGGGTCACGTCGCGGGTGGTGTGGCCAATCTCGCGGGTCACGTTGCGAGTGGTGTGCCCCACGGTTCTGCCCGCCTCCTTGATGTCGGCGCAGCCGCCGAGCAGGCTGCCCAGGGTCAAGCCGAGGGCCATCAGGGTCATGCAGTCACGCCTCATGCCGTGCTCCTTCTCGTTTCATCATCATCTCCATGCCGATGGCGGCATTATGGCCTCGTGTGCAACGGGCGGGCAACCAGCAGGGTGTGGCCCGGCCCCGGGATCTCGTGCTCGGCCTCCACGTGAAAGTGGGCCTCGCGCAGGCACTGGTACAGCTGTTTGGAGTGGTAGAAGCGGCTGTTGCCGTTGGCCAGACAGGTGAAGTAGAGGGAGGTGGCGTTGAGACTGAAACTGGCGGCTTCAAAGGATTGTCTGTCCCAGAACAGCTCCAGGATGCAGACCCGGGCGTCCGGTTTCATGGCCAGCCGGACCCGGTTCAGGATGGCGACGATCTGCGCGTGGCTGAAGCAGTCGAGAAACTGGCTCATCCACCAGATATCCGCCTCGCCGGGCAGGGGGCCTGCCTGCAGCAGATCCACCGGGTGGCCATGCACCTGCGCCGCCAGCCCCGCCTCCTCGATGTTGCAGCGGGCCAGCGCCAGCTGCTCGGGCAAATCCAGGATGGTGACCTGCAGCGCCGGATCCCGCCTGGCGCAGGCGATGGCCCACTTGCCGGTGTTGCCGCCCAGATCGTAGAGGTGGCGCGGCTCGTAGCCGAACACCTTGTCCTGGGCCTGCTGGAAGGCCCAGTCGGAGTAGAAGTGATCGAAGGCGAACCAGCTGCGGCGGGCCGGTTCGGGCAGCTCGCTCAGGTGCGGATAGAGGGTCTGCCAGGGGCCGAACTCCTGCAGACCGGCCGGGGTGCCGTCACGGATGGCGTCGAGCAGGTGGGCGAGGGGCTGATAGCAGACGTGCTGGGTGAAGTCGAGATTGACCCGGCTCATGGCGTCGTGCAGCAGGTATTTGCCGACCCGGCCCAGCACATAGTGCTCCTCGCTCAGATAGCAGAGTCCGCCGCCGAGCCCCATGTCCAGCAGCACGCCAGCGCCGTATTCGCTGAGCTGACACGCCTGGGCGATGTCGGCCAGCGCGGCCCCCTGGGAGCCGCGGGTTTCGAGATAGGCCAGCACCCCGGTTTCACGCAGGCACCAGCTGGCCTGAAACAGCATGGGCCCGAAGGCGATTTTCTGGGCCTCGCTGATGGCTTCCAGCGCGTTGTAGGGATCCGCCTGATAGTGATTCACGGGGTGGCTCCTGCCGGATCAGCGGCTCTGGGTGCGGGCGAGTTCCGCCTGAATGGCCTGATTCAGACCCAGTACCCAGCGGTTATAACTGCGGTGGATGCTGCCCTTGCCTTTGTCGTCCAGATTGACGCTGCTCACATAATTAATGGAATAATCGCGAGCGCTATAAGGAATATTGATCACCGCCTGATGCTGGCGCACATTGACCTGGCCTCGAATTAGTCCTGGCTGCTCCTGGCGCATTACCCAGCTCTTGCTGATGCCGGCCGTAATAATGGCATTGGCCACCTGTTCTTCGGTCAGATTGAAGGGCACCGGATTGGCTGCCATATTGCGAATTGGCTGGCTGGTGGAGCAGGCGGCAAGCAGGGCGCAGGCCAGCAGCAGGGATATTTTATTAATGAGTTTCATAATATTTTCCTTGGGAAGGATATTCATCAATTTGGGCGTGGCAATGAGACAACACAAATAGTTTATTTTCAATCACCAAGGCGGTTGATAATCTGCGCTGGCTATTATTTTTGATGAATAATGGTATTATCCGCCGGTATTAAGCCGATGACGCCATTCAATGTCGTGGAGCAGGCACTGCCCGCCGGGTGAGTGCCTTTTATCGTCTTCGCGTCCACCCATCGATGTAAGGACAGGTTGCCCGAAACATGCTCTCTTTCTCGCTGCTGGATAGTCAGGCCCTGTCACCCGGTCTGGCCGATGAGGCTGCCTGGCAGGCGTGGGCGCAGCAGGGCCGCTGGCCGGTCGACCCGCCGTTTCCCGCCACCCCCTTGCTGCCGATGATGATGGCGCGCCGCCTGAGTCAGGGCGCCCGGCTGGCGGTGCAGGTGGGGCTGAGCCTGCTGGCCCGCCACCAGATAGACAGTGCCGTCTTCGTCAGCCGCCACGGCGAGCTGGCCCGCTCCATGACCCTGCTGCAGGCGTTGGCGGACGGGCAGGCGTTGTCGCCCACCGATTTTTCTATGTCGGTGCACAACACCGCCGCCGGGCTCTGCTCCATTCAGGGCAAGGCCGCCATCCCCATGACCTCGCTGGCCGCGGGGGAGAACAGTCTGATGGCGGGCCTGACCGAAGCGGTCTGCGCCCTGCAGGCCGGCGCCCGTCGGGTGTTGCTGGTGGCTTTCGAGGGGCCGGTGCCCGAGTTTCACCGCCCCTGGCTGGCGCAAGAGGCGCCACCTCATGCGCTGGGGCTGGTGCTGGCGGCGGGCGAAGAGTGGCACTGTGCGGGGGCGCGTTGCACCGCCGCGTTGGCTGCCCGCCCGCTGCCGCAGAGTCTGGCCTGCTGGCGTGCCCTGCTGCGAGGCGAGCCGACCCTGCTCCTCGCTGACGACCGTCAGGAGTGGAGATGGCAGCGTTGCTGAACCGGGGCTGGCGGCTGATCGGCACGGCCCTCGGCTTCACCCTGTTCGGGGTGGGTGGTCTGCTGCTCTCCCTGTTCTGGTTTCCGCTGCTGGCGCTCTGTCTGCGCGGCGAGCGGCGCCGTACCCTGGCCCAGCTCACCATTCGCCACAGCTTTCGGCTGTTTCTCGGCGTGTTGCGCGGCTGGGGAGTGCTCGATTACCGCGTGAGCGGCATGCCCGCCCACCTGCGTGGCGCCCTGGTGGTGGCCAATCACCCCAGCCTGCTCGATTACGTCATGCTGGCGGCCGAGATGCCGGTGTGCGACTGCATCGTCAAGCAGTCCCTCTGGCGCAACCCCTTCATCGGCGGCGTGGTGCGGGCGGCCGACTATTTGCCCAACGTGGCAGGCGAGGATCTGCTGGCCCTGTGCCAGGCGCGGATCCGGGCCGGCGGTCTGCTGCTGGTGTTCCCGGAGGGAACCCGCACCACCCCGGGCGAACCCATCAAGCTGCAGCGCGGCGCGGCCCAGCTGGCGGTGCGCAGCCAGGTGCCGTTGCAACTGGTGCGGATCCACTGCAGCACCCGATTTCTCACCAAGCAGGACAAATGGTTCAAGATCCCGGAAAATAAGCCGATTTTCACCATAGAATTCCTGCAGCAAGTGGCGGCGGATGAGGTGGTCGCCACCGGCCAGAGCAGTGCGCTGGCCGCCCGCCAGTTGACCCGGTTTCTCACCCAGGCCCTGCAACCGGGGCCCCAATGACAGCATGTGGAACAGTTATGCAAGACCTGCATCTAGAGATAAAACAACTCATCATCGACAGCCTCAACCTCGAGGGGCTCATCCCTGACGACATCGACAGTCAGGCGCCGCTGTTCGGTGACGGCCTGGGGCTGGACTCCATCGATGCGCTGGAGCTGGGCCTTGCCATCAAGGGCCGCTACGGCATCGTGCTCTCCGCCGAGGATGAAAACACCCGTCGTCATTTTGCCTCCGTCACGGCGCTGGTCGCCCTGGTGCAGGCCCAGTCGAAAGGGGAGGCCTGAGCCATGACCCGTGACGACATCTTTGCCCAGATCAAGGCTGCCCTCGTCGAGCTGTTCGAGGTCGACGAAGAGGCCATCACCCCCGAGGCCCGTCTCTATCAGGATCTCGAGCTCGACAGTATCGACGCCATCGATCTGGTGGTGCACCAGCAGAAGTTGACCGGCAAGAAGATCAAGCCGGAAGAGTTCAAGTCGGTGCGCAGCGTCAACGACGTGGTGGATGCGGTCGAGCGTCTGCTGGCCGACGCCTGATGCCGGTGCACGCCCTGCCATGATGCGCTGGCTCTCCTGGCTGGCCGGTGGTGCCCTGCTGCTCTACCCGCTGGCGGTCTACTGGGGGCTGACCCACGCCGGTCAGACCCCGCTGCTGCTCGGTCTGCTGCTCATCTTCTCGCTGCGGCTGCTGCCCGGCCTGCTCAAGGGGCGGGTCCGGCTCGGCCCCTTGCCGGAGTGGCTCTGGCTGGGCCGCCTGCTGGCCTGCATCGGGCTGGGACTGACCCTGCTGTCGGCCCTGTTCAGCGCCCGGCACTGGCTGCTCTACTACCCGCTGGCGGTGAGCCTGGCGCTGCTCTGCCTGTTCGGCTGGAGCCTGACCCGTCCCATGAGCCTGGTGGAGCGGCTGGCCCGCCTGCAGGATCCTGCTTTGCCGCCGGTAGCCATCGGCTACACCCGGCGGGTGACCCAGGTCTGGTGCGGCTTCTTCGTCATCAACGGCGCGCTGGCGGCCTTCACCATCTGGCACGGGGATCTGGCGCTCTGGAGCCTCTACAACGGTCTCATCAGCTACGCCCTGATGGGCGGCCTGATGGGCGCTGAGTATCTGGTGCGCCGCCGCCTGCTCAAGAGGCTGGCCCCATGACCCTGTTGCAAACTATCTGGCAGCGGGACGGCGAGCGCGTGGTGGCGTTCGGCCCGGATGGCGAGGTGACCCTGGCCGAGCTGCGTCGCGACAGCCTGCAGCTGGCGCGGGCCATGGCCCGTCTGGCCGGCCCCGAGCGGCCCGGCATGCGCTGGGCACTCTGTTTCGATGACAGCCTGCTGTTTGCCCAGGCGCTGCTCGCCTGCGCCCTCGGCGGGCACCGGGCCATCCTGCCGGGCCATCAGCGGCTGGCCGGTCTGCAGGCGCTGCAGAGCCAGTTCGACGGCCTGCTCACCGACGGCGAGCTGCCGGGTGCGGCGCTCACGGCGGCGCAGCTCAGGCTGCCGCTGCTGGTGGCGGATGACGAACCGGATGCAGACGGCGCGGTCCTGCCGCCCGAGCGCCTCAGTCTCACCCTGTTCAGCTCCGGCTCCACCGGCGAGCCCAAGGCGATCTCCAAGGCCTGGCCCCAGCTGGAGGCGGAGTTGCGGGTGCAGATGGCGCTGTGGGGCGAGCGGCTGGCGGGCACCCGGGTGCTGGCCAGCGTCAGTCACCAGCACATCTACGGCCTGCTGTTTCGCATTCTGTTGCCGCTTGGTCTCGGTATCCCCTTTGATCGCCGCAGCATCGATTATCCGGAGCAGCTGGCGCTGCAAACGGCCCCCTGGTGCCTGATCGCTTCTCCTGCGTTTCTGAGCCGGCTCGACCCGGCCATTGCTGCCGCCGGCTGCCGGCTGCTCGTCTCCTCCGGCGGCCCCCTGCAACCGGGCGATGCCCAGCAGGCCAGACAGCTGTTCGGTCAGCTGCCGGTGGAGATCTTCGGCAGCAGCGAGACCGGCGGCATCGGCTGGCGCCAGCGCCACCAGGTACAAACCCCCTGGACGACACTGCCCGGGGTCGAGGTGCGGGTCGGCCCGGAGCAGGGCCTGCTGCTGCGATCCCCCTTCCTGCCGACGGCGGAGTGGCTCGCCTGCGCCGATCGAATCGCCTTGCACGAGGGCGGTTTCGAGCTGCTGGGCCGCCAGGATCGGGTGGTCAAGCTGGAGGAGAAGCGCATCTCCCTCGACGAGGTGGAGGCGCGCCTGCAGGCGCTGGAGGAGGTGGAAGCGGCCGCCGTGCTGCCGCTGCAGCAGGGCCAGCGCCAGATCCTCGGCGCCGTGCTGGTGCTGAGCGAATTGGGTGACGCCCGCTGGGCTGAGCTGGGGCCCGGACGTTTCCTGCTGGCCCTGCGCCAGCAACTGCGTCCCTGGCTCGAGCCGGTCGCCCTGCCGCGCAGCGTGCGCCGGGTCGAGCAGATGCCCGTCAACGCCCAGGGCAAGCGCCCCTGGCCACAACTCAAGGAGCTGTTCGATGAGCCTCTCTGTTGACTCTCTGCCAGCGAACACCTTGCCCACCGTGCTGGCCTGCGAGACGCTGGCCGACGGGGTGCGCCTGCAACTGCGGCTCGATCCCGATTTGCCCTGGTTTGCAGGCCATTTTCCCGGCGCGCCCCTGCTGCCCGGGGTGACCCAGATCCACTGGGTGATGCACTATGCCGCCAGCCTGCTCAAGCTGGCGCAGCCGTTTCACGGGGTGGATCAGCTCAAGTTCCAGCGCCCGCTGCGGCCGGGGGCCGAGTGCAGCCTGCGTTTGCAGTGGCAGGCAGACAAGGGCCAGCTCCTCTTTCATTATCTGCTCGGCGATGAGCCGGCGAGCAGCGGCCGGGTGCGCCTCACCCCATGACGCCCTGCATTCTCATCCCCTGTTACAACCACGCCGGCCCGCTGGCCGCCGTGCTGGATCGACTGGCCGAATATGAGCTGCCCTGCCTGCTGATCGACGATGGCAGCGAACCCGTCGCCGCCGCCGCGCTGGCTGCGCTGGCCGCCCGCCACCCCTGGGTCACCCTGCTGCGCCATTCGCACAACCAGGGCAAGGGCGGCGCCGTGATGACGGGGCTGCGCCGCGCCCATGCACTCGGCTTCAGCCACGCCCTGCAGGTGGATGCCGACGGCCAACACGATCTGGCGGACATTCCGGCCCTGCTGGCCGAGGCGGACAAGCACCCGGCGGCGCTTGTCTCCGGCCGCCCGCTCTACGATGATTCTGTGCCCAAGGGGCGCCTCTACGGCCGCTACATCACCCATGTCTGGGTCTGGATCGAGACGCTGTCATTCGCCATCAAGGACAGCATGTGCGGCTTTCGGGTCTATCCGCTGGCGGCTACCTGCGAGCTGCTCGAACGGGTGGCGCTGGGTCGGCGGATGGATTTTGACACCGAGGTGATGGTGCGCCTCTACTGGGCCGGGGTGGCGGTGCGTTTCGTGCCGACCCGGGTCATCTATCCCGCCGATGGCAGCTCCCACTTCCAGCTCTGGCGCGACAACCGCGACATCTCCTGGATGCACACCCGGCTGGTGTGCCGCCTGCTGTGGGATCAGCTGCTGCGCCTCTGCCGCTGGCCCCGTCGCCTCGGCGCCAGGGCGGCGCAGCTGTGGCGCGAGCGGCGCACCCACTGGTCACGCACCCCGGAGCGGGGATCCCTGCTCGGCATGCAGATCATGCTGACCAGCTATCGCCTGCTGGGGCGGCGCGGGTTTTCCCTGCTGCTCTATCCGGTCATCGGCTACTTCTGGCTGACCGGCCGTGCCCAGCGCCAGGCATCCCAAGCCTATCTGACCCGCCTCGAGTCCTTCGCCAATGCGAGCGGTGTGACGTTGCCCCCTGAGCCAAGATCGAGCTTTCGCCACTTCCTGCGCTTTGGCGAGGCGGCGCTCGACAAGCTGGCGGGCTGGCGCGGCGACATCACCGAGCAAGAGGTGGAACTGGTGGGAGCGGAGCACTACCAGGCGGCCATCAACAGCGGTCAGGGCGTTCTGCTGCTGGGCTCCCACCTCGGCGATCTGGAGCTGTGCCGCGCCCTTGGCAGCCGCAAGCAGGGGCTGCGCATCAATGCGCTGGTGTTTACCCGCCACGCGGCCCGCTTCAACGCCCTGCTCAAACAGATCAACCCGGATTTGCACCTCAACCTCATCCAGGTGCAGGAGCTGGGGGCCGATACCGCCATCCTGCTCAAGGAGAAGCTGGAGCGGGGGGAGTGGGTGGTGATCGTCGGCGATCGCACCTCGGTGACCCGGGAGAAACGGGTGATCTGGGCCGACTTTCTCGGCGCGCCGGCGCCCTTTCCGCTCGGGCCCTTCGTGCTCAGCAGCGTGCTGGGCTGCCCTGTCTACCTGATGTTCGGCCTCAAGGAGCAGGGGCGCTTTCGGGTACATTTCGAGCCCTTTGCCGACGGCCAACCCCTGCCACGGCAGGGGCGCCAGCAGATTCTTGCGTCCCGGGTGCAGGCCTATGCCGATCGCCTGCAGCATCACTGCCTGCAGGCCCCGCTGGACTGGTTCAACTTTTTTGATTTCTGGCAGCTGACCGATGAACAAGAGTGAGATGAGACGGGTCACCTTCGGCGCCGAGCCGCTGACCATAGAGGACGTGGTGGCGCTGGCCGAAGGGCGCGCCACCCCCGCACTGAATCCGGATCCCGCCTTCATGGCCCGCATCCAGCGGGGCGCCGACTTTCTCGACCGGCTGCTGGCCGAAGAGGGGGTCATCTACGGGGTGACCACCGGCTATGGCGACTCGGTGACCCGGCCGGTGCCGACCGAGCTGGTGCCTGAGCTGCCGCTGCACCTGACCCGTTTTCACGGCTGCGGGCTGGGGGCGGATCTCGAGCTTGATGCCGCCCGCGCCGTGCTGGCGACCCGACTCTGCTCGCTGGCGCAAGGGGTTTCCGGGGTCAGCCCGGCCTTGCTCGAGCGGCTCTGCTGGCTGCTGGAGCAGGATCTGGTGCCGCGCATTCCCGAAGAGGGGTCGGTGGGCGCCAGTGGCGATCTCACCCCGCTCTCCTACGTCGCCGCCGTGCTGGTGGGGGAGCGCGAGCTCCATCACGACGGTGTGCTGCGCCCCGCCGCCGAGGTCTATCGGGAGCTGGGGGTCGCCCCCCTGACCCTGCGGCCGAAAGAGGGGCTGGCGCTGATGAACGGCACCTCGGTGATGACGGCGCTGGCTTGCCTCGCCTACGCCCGTACCGATTACCTGATGCGGCTGGCGACCCGGATAACCGCCCTGGTGAGCGTCGCCATGGGGGGCAACGCCTTCCACTTCGATGAGCGGCTGTTTGCCGCCAAGCCGCACCCCGGCATGCAGGGCATCGCGGCCTGGCTGAGGGAAGATCTGGTGGCCGGCGAGCTGCCGCGCCACAGCGATCGGCTGCAGGACAGATACTCGTTGCGCTGCGCCCCCCACGTCATCGGGGTGGTGGCCGACAGCCTGCCCTGGTGGCGCCAGCTCATCGAGAACGAGCTCAACAGCGCCAACGACAACCCGCTGATCGACGGCGAGGGGGAGCACGTGATGCACGGCGGCCACTTCTACGGTGGCCACATCGCCATGGCGATGGACAGCATGAAGGCGGCCGTCGCCAACCTGGCCGACCTGCTGGATCGCCAGCTGGCCCAGTTGGTGGACAGCAAGTTCAACGGCGGCCTGCCGAGCAACCTCTCCGGCGCGCCGGATGAGCGGCAGATGATCAACCACGGCTTCAAGGCGGTGCAGATCGGCGTCTCGGCCTGGACTGCGGAGGCGCTCAAGCAGACCATGCCCGCCAGCGTCTTCTCCCGCTCCACCGAGTGCCACAACCAGGACAAGGTGAGCATGGGTACCATAGCGGCGCGCGATGCGCAGCGGGTACTGACCCTGACCGAGCAGGTGGCGGCTGCCTGCCTGCTGGCGGCGGTGCAGGGTGTGGAGCTGCGTCTGGCCCGGCCGACCCCCTTCACCCGCCCGCTCGGTACGGCGCTGGCCGCCATGGTTGCGCAGGTGCGAGCCGAGTTCGCCCCGCTGCTGGAAGATCGGGGGCTCGAGCCCGAGCTGAGGGCGCTGATCGCCCGCATTCGCCAGCGTCACTATCCCCTTTATGGGCCGAACCGGAACTGAGACAAGGTCACAATTGATGAGACAAGCCATGCAGAATGAACCCTGGCAGATCAGCGCCGAGATCGAGGTGACCATCCCGTTCCACGATGTGGACATGATGGCGGTGGCCTGGCACGGCCACTACTTTCGCTACATCGAGCTGGCCCGCTGTGCCCTGCTCGATCTCATCGACTACAACTACCCGCAGATGGAGGCCTCCGGCTATCTCTGGCCCATCATCGACACCCGGATGAAGTACCTGGCGCCGCTGCGCTTTGGCCAGCGGGTGCGGGTGCGCGCCACCCTGACCGAGTACCAGAACCGCCTGAAGATCGACTACCTGCTGAGCGACGCCGCGAGCGGCACCCGCACCAGCAAGGGTTACAGCATCCAGGTGGCGGTCAGCAAGGCGAGCGGCGAGATGTGCCTGGCCTCGCCCCAGGTGTTGCTGGACAAGCTGGGGGTGAGCCAATGAGCCGGCTGACAAGGCCGCTGCTGGCCGGTTTGCTCCTGCTGCTGACATGGCCGCTGCAGGCGGCGCCCCTGAGCCGGGCCGAGGTGCAGCAGCTGCTCGCCCTGAACGAGGCCAAGCAGGCCAGTTTCGAGCAGGAGAAGCAGGTGGCTGGGCTGAGCCAGCCGCTCAAAGCCTCCGGCGAGCTGCTGCTGGTGCGCGATCTGGGGCTCTGGTGGCAGCAGCAGAAACCCTTTCCGCTGACCCTGGTCCTGACGCCGACGCGCATGGTGCAGCAGATGGCGGGCCAGCCCGCCACCGTCATCGACAACCCCCAGCTGCTGGAGTTCAGCCAGATGTTGCTGGCGCTGTTTGGCTCGGACGAGGCGACCCTGAGCCGCTACTTCAGCATCGATTTTCACAGCACGGAGGCGGGCTGGCAGCTGGTGCTGGTGCCGACCCTGGCACCGCTCGACAAGGTGTTTGCCAGCCTCACCCTGAGCGGACAGGGGCAGCTGGATCAGCTGCTCATCGCCGACAAGCAGGGCGACAGCACCCGTATCCGTTTCACGGCCTGGCGGGATCGCACCCTGCCGCTGACCCCTGAGGAGCAGGCCCGCTTTGCTGCCCACTAGCACGATGACGCGCCAGTGCGGCGCCCCCGCCGGGACGAGGAGAGCCCCTCTTGCTGCAAGCTGAAACCACCTGGCGCTGGCTCTCCTGGCTCTGGCTGCTGCTCAGCGCGCTGGCGCTGGCGCTGCTCGGCTGGCAACTCTCCCACAGCCGCATCAACACCAGCCTGATGGACCTGCTGCCCCACGAGGAGCGCTCCGCGCTGGATCCCGCCCTGCGTGAGGGCTTGTTGCGCCAGGTCGACAGACAGCTTGTCTGGATGTTGAGCCTGCCGGCGGGGCAGGATGGGCTGGCCGCGGCGCAGGCGTGGGCAAAAAACCTGCAGGCCTTGCCCGAGCTCAGCGCGGTACGCGCCGCCCAGCCGGAGCTGGCCTCCGCCTGGCAAGGTTTCATCTATGACTATGGCTGGCAGCACCTCGACGAGGGCAGCCGGGCGCGGCTGGCCGCGGGGCCAGAGGTCTGGAGCCAGTGGGTGCTCGGCCAGATCTACAGCCCCTTTGGCGGCGTCTCTCGCACCGAGTGGCAGGCCGATCCCCTGCTGCTGACCCGGGCCGCGGTGCAGGGGCAGATGGCCAGCCCCCTGCGCCTCGACCACGGCTGGCTGATCAGCCGGGACGAGGCCGGGCGGCAGTGGTACCTGCTGCGCGCCGAGCTGGACTTGTCGGCCTTCGATCTTGCCCGTAACAGCGAGCTGCTGAGCCGGCTCAACGAGGCGGAGCAACACCTCAAGGCCGAGTTTCCTGGCGTGGAGCTGCTGCGCCGTGGCACCCTCTTCTACAGCCAGCATGCCAGCGAGCTGGCCCAACAGGACATCTCCACCATAGGGCTCGGCTCCACGGTCGGGGTCTTGCTGCTGATGTGGCTGGCGTTTCGCTCGTTGCGGGCGCTCTGGATCTCCCTGCTGCCCATCGCCGTCGGCCTCGCCTGGGGGGTATTGGCGGTGCTGCTGTGGTTTGGCGAGGTGCACATGTTCACCCTGGTGATCAGCTCCAGCCTGGTCGGCATCATAGATTACGGGATCCACTTCCTGACCGAGCGGCGCCTGCATGGCCGGCAGGAGAGTCCGCACCAGACCCGTGCCCGCCTGCTGCCCAGCCTCTCGATGGCGCTGTTCGCCACCCTGGTCGGCTATGGCCTGCTCTGGCTCGCTCCTTTCCCCGGCCTGCAGCAGATGGCCCTGTGCGCTCTGGTGGGGCTGACGGCGTCGTTCATCACAGTGCTCTGCCTGTACCCGCTCTGGCTCGGGGAGCTGCCCCAGCGGGAAGCGCGCGTGCTGGTGCCGATGGCGCTCTGGCTCACATGGTGGCGCGAGTTGCGTCTCTTGCGTTGGGGTGTGCCCCTGCTCTGGCTGGCCCTGATCGGGGCGGGCTTGAGCCGGCTGGCCGTCGACGACGACATCGCCCGCCTGCAACCGCTGCCCGCCGAGCTGCAGGCCCAGGAGCGGCAGATCCAGCGCCTCACCGGCCAGCAGGGGGGCATGACCGGCTTCCTGGTGACGGCGGCCGACGGTGAAACGGCGTTGCAGCGGCTCGAGGCCATGAGCGGCAAACTGGTCGAGGCCAAGGCAGAGGGTCAGCTGACGGGCTTCGTGTCACTGGCCCAGTGGCTGCCCTCGCTGGCTCGGCAGCAGGCGGATCACGCCGCCCTCACGGGCCTGTTGCCGGAAGTGGTGACGCGGCTCAACCAGGCCGGGGTGCCGGTCAAGGGCGAGCCTCGCCCCTGGCATCCTCTGACCCCGCAGCAGTGGCTGGCCAGCCCGGTCAGCGAGGGCAGCCGGCTGCTGTGGCATACCATGGCCGATGGCCGGGTGGCGCTCTGGCTGCCGGTCAACGGCGTGACCGATGCGGCCGCCGTGGCGGCCCTGGCCGAGAGGCAGGAGGGGGTGTTCTGGCAGGATCCGCGCAATCAGTGGAGCCAGCTGTTCGCCCACTACCGGGTCAAGCTGACCGAACTGCTGCTGGTGGCGATCGCCCTGGTGGGGGGGCTGCTGTGGGCCCGCTTCGGCTGGCGCAAGGGGGGGCGGATCCTGCTGATCAGCGGGTTTTCGTTGGGATCCGGGCTGGCCCTGCTGGCCGCCTGCGGCCAGCCGCTCACCCTGTTCGGGGTGCTGGCCATGAGCCTCATTTTCGGCATCGGCATCGACTACAGCCTCTTCTTCGCCTACAGCGGCGGGGATCCTCTGCGCCAGCGTTCGACCATGTTCGCCATCCTGCTGGCCAACCTGACCACCCAGCTTTCGTTCGGTTTGTTGGCGCTGAGCCACACCTCTGCCATCGCGGGCTTTGGTCTGGTGCTGAGCGGCGGTATCTTTACCGCCTTCCTGTTGTCGCCTCTGGTGCTGGATAAACAGGGATTGGACAAGCCGGCATGCACCCCGCCGGTGCAGGGCCACCGGGAGCAGGAGCAACCATGAGACCACTGTTCGCCTTTATCATTCTCTTGCTGGCAGGCTGCAGCAGCCAACCGACCCCCACCGCCTATCTCGACAAGGGGACCGTCATGACGCTGCCGGCCCCCGTGCTGGCCGCACCCTTCTATCGCCAGCAGTTGCTGACCGCCAGCGTGGGGGAGAGCACTCACCAGCTGATGACGGTGCTGGAGGCCGACGGCCGCCAGCTGACCCTGGTGGGGCTGACCCCGAGCGGGGTGCGGCTGTTTCTGGTGCGCTATGACCAGCAGGGGATTTCAACTCGCCAGCTCAGCCCGCTGCTCACCACCGGCATGCCGCCGGTGAGCCAGGTGCTGGCGGACGTGATGCTCTGCTACTGGCCGCTCGCCAGCTGGCAGCCACAGCTGCCACCGGGCTGGACGCTGCGCGACGAAGGGCCGCTGCGCCGGCTGCGCGCCCCCGACGGCACTTTGGTGACCGAAATCCGCTACCGCGACGTCGACGGCGTGCGCGAGCCGGTCGGCCTGCAGCAGCACGTATTCCACTACCGCCTGCAACTGGAGACCCTGAGCCAATGAGCTGTTATATCGCCGCCTATGGCCTCGTCTCGGCATTGGGGACGGGGCGCGATGCCAGCGCCGAGGCGCTGCTGGCCTGGCAGCAGTCGGGCGTGAGCCCGCTGGATCGCCACCGGGCGCC
The DNA here is from genome assembly GCF_002934425.1 of Aeromonas sp. ASNIH4. Lineage (NCBI taxonomy): Bacteria > Pseudomonadati > Pseudomonadota > Gammaproteobacteria > Aeromonadales > Aeromonadaceae > Aeromonas > Aeromonas sp. ASNIH4. Next base: position 732,927 of record NZ_CP026217.1, read on the forward strand.
GCTGCTGGATGGCCGCCAGACTCCGGTGGGGCGGGTGGAGGGTGAGTTGCCGGCTATACCGGCGGCGCTTGCCCCTTATGCCTCGCGCAACAACCAGCTGCTGCTGGCGGCGCTGGCCCAGGTGCGGCCCGCTCTCGACGAGGCGTTGGCGGCACATGGCCCTGCGCGAGTGGGGCTGGTGCTTGGCACCAGCACCGCCGGGATCGGCGAGGCCGAGCTGGCGGTGGCGGCTGTCCGGCGCGGGGAGGCCGTGCCGCCCGCCTTTGACTATCGCCAGCAGGAGCTGGGTTCGCCGTCGGAATTTCTGGCCCGCCACCTCGGCCTGGCGGGGCCGGCCTGGACTATCTCCACCGCCTGCTCCTCCAGCGCGCGCGCCTTCATCAGCGGCCAGCGGCTGCTGGCGGCCGGGCTGGTGGACGCCGTGCTGGTGGGCGGCGCCGACAGCCTGTGCGGGCTCACCCTCAACGGCTTTGACAGCCTGGAGTCCCTCAGCTGTGCGCGCTGCCAGCCGTTTGATGAGGCGCGCCAGGGGATCAACATCGGCGAGGGGGCGGCGCTGTTTCTGCTGAGCCGCACGCCAGCACCGCTGGCGCTGCTGGGGGCCGGGGAGTCCTCCGATGCCTGGCACATCTCGGCGCCCCATCCAGACGGTATCGGCGCCGAGGCGGCCATGCAGATGGCGCTGGCCCAGGCGGGCCTGACGCCGGCACAGGTGGGCTACGTCAACCTGCACGGCACCGCCACCCGCCTCAACGACGCCATGGAGAGCCAGGCGGTGCATCGGCTGTTTGGTGCCGAGGTGCCCTGCAGCTCCACCAAGCCGCTCACCGGTCATGCCCTGGGGGCGGCGGGGGCCATCGAGGCGGCGCTCGCCTGCCTGCTGCTGGAGCGCGCTCTGCCGCTGCCGCCCCAGCGGGTGACGACGACGGATCCGGTGCTGGCACCCATCCGGCTGGTGAGCGGCGAGGTGCCGCTCGCGGCGCCCCGGGTGCTCTCCAACTCCTTTGCCTTCGGTGGCAACAATGTCAGCCTGCTGTTCGGGAGCGTTCACCATGAATGAGCCAGGTTCACTGCCCGCCATCGAGACCCTGCTGCCTCACCAGGCCCCCATGCTGCTGCTGGATCGGCTCTGCGCGGCGGATGCCCAGCAGGCGCGCTGCGAGACCCGCATCGGTGCCCGCCATGCCCTGCTGCTGGATGGCGAGGGCAACCTGCCCGGCTGGGTCGGCATCGAGCTGATGGCGCAGACCATCGCCTCCTGGGCCGGCATGCAGGGGCGTCTGCGCGGCGAGCCGGTGCGCATCGGCATGCTGCTCGGCAGTCGCAAGTATCGCTGCCTACGCCCCGCCTTTGCGGCCGGCAGCCTGCTCACCATCGAGGCTTGCTGCCTGTTGCAAGACGGCGGCATGGCCAGTTTTGATTGCCGGATCCTGCTGGCGGGGGAGGAGTGCGCCCAGGCGCGACTCTCCACCTACCAGCCGAGCCCCGACGAATTGTCCGATTTGTTAGCCTGAGGAAGCTTCATGATCTCTAGCGTATTGGTCACGGGCGCCAGCAAGGGGATAGGCCGCGCCATCGCCCTCAAGCTGGCGGCCGACGGTTTTTCCATCGTGGTGCACTACCACAGCGATCGGGCCGGGGCCGAAGCCACTCTGGCCAGCCTGCAGGCGGCCGGTGGGCAGGGGCGCCTGCTCCAGTTCGACATCGCCGATCGGCAGGGCTGCCGCGCGCAGCTGGAGGCCGACATGGCCGAGCACGGCGCCTATTACGGCGTGGTCTGCAACGCCGGCATCATCCGTGACGGCGCCTTCCCCGCCCTCACCGACGAGGAGTGGGACGGGGTGCTGCACACCAACCTGGACGGCTTCTATAACCTGCTCAAGCCCTGCATCATGCCGATGATCGGCCTGCGCCGGGGTGGGCGCATCGTGACCATCTCCTCGGTGTCCGGGCTGATGGGCAACCGGGGCCAGGTCAACTACAGCGCCGCCAAGGCGGGCATCATGGGCGCCACCAAGGCGCTGGCGCTGGAGCTTGCCAAGCGCAAGATCACGGTCAACTGCGTGGCCCCCGGCCTCATCGACACCGGCATGGTGGACGATGAGGTGAAGGCGGAGGCGATGAAGCTGATCCCGCTCAAGCGGATGGGGCAGGCCGACGAGGTGGCCGGGCTGGTCTCTTACCTGATGTCCGACATCGCCGGCTATGTCACGCGCCAGGTCATCTCCATCAACGGGGGCATGGTATGAAGCGGGTCGTGGTGACCGGCATGGCCGGGGTGACCGCCTTCGGGCAGGATTGGCCGAGTGTGCGGGCCCGCCTGCAGGCGGGGCGCAACGCCGTGGTGAACATGCCGGAGTGGGCCATCTACGACGGCCTCAACACCCGGCTGGCGGCCCCCATTCCGGACTTCACGCTGCCGGCTCACTATCCGCGCAAGAAGACTCGCGCCATGGGGCGGGTCTCCCAGCTGGCGACCGTCGCCAGCGAGCTGGCGCTGGCGCAGGCGGGGCTGCTGGACAACCCGGCGCTCACCGACGGGCGCACCGGCATCGCCTACGGCTCCTCCACCGGCAGCACGGACCCCATCCGCGCCTTCGGGGTCATGCTCAACGACAAGAGCACCGCCAGCATCACGGCCACCACCTATGTGCAGATGATGCCGCACACGGCGGCGGTCAACACCGGGCTGTTCTTCGGCCTGCGCGGGCGGGTTATTCCCACCTCCAGCGCCTGCACCTCCGGCAGCCAGGGCATCGGTTATGCCTATGAGGCGATCAAGCACGGCTACCAGACCCTGATGGTGGCCGGCGGGGCGGAGGAGCTCTGCCCGTCGGAGGCCGTGGTGTTCGATACCCTGTTTGCCACCAGCCAGATGAACGACAACCCCGAACTGGCACCGCGTCCGTTCGACCGGCAGCGGGATGGACTGGTGATAGGCGAGGGGGCCGGCACTCTGGTGCTGGAGGAGCTGGAGCATGCGCAGGCGCGCGGGGCCACCATCCTTGCCGAGCTGGTGGGCTTTGCCACCAACTGCGATGCCGCCCATGTGACCCAGCCCCAGCAGGAGACCATGCAGCTCTGCATGGAGATGGCGCTGGCCCAGGCCGGTCTCCAGCCTGAGGAGATCGGCTACATCAGCGCCCACGGCACCGCCACCGAGCGCGGCGACATCGCCGAGAGCCACGCCACCGCCGCCATCTTCGGCGACCGCACCCCTATCTCGTCGCTCAAGAGCTACTTCGGCCACACCCTGGGGGCCTGCGGGGCCATCGAGGCCTGGCTGGCGCTGGAGATGATGCAGGAGGGGTGGTTTGCCCCCACCATCAACCTGACCGAGCCGGACCCGGCCTGCGCCCCGCTCGATCACGTGGTGGGCTGCGGCCGCACGCTGGTGGTGGAGTACCTGATGTCCAACAACTTCGCCTTCGGCGGCATCAACACCTCCCTCATCTTCAAACGCTGGTCCTGAGTGTCGGTGCCCTGCCTGGCAGGGCGCCGGTACAGGCTGGGTTTAGCCTTGATGAATTAATATGCCCCCCGTTTTTTTCGGGAGGCATCATGTCTTTGTTATCTGGTTTTTCTTGTGCCGCCGCGCGGCTGCGTGTCCTGCAGGGCGTTCTGTTATCCAGCTTGTTGTGGGCGCTGGCCGCCCCGGCCATGGCCGATGATGAATTTCGGCTGGGCAAGACCATTCTGCTCGGGGTCGGCGATCATCCCGCCATCATTCCCATGCTCGCCTGCCGGCCGACCAAATCCATCATGGTCAAGGCTGGGCGGGAATTGACCCTGGAGCGGGTCAAGGTGTTTTATGGCAACGATCGCAGCAAGACCCTCTATTTTGACAAGGATCTGAAAGAGGATCAGGAGTCGGGGTGGAAATCCCTCGGCAGCCGGCTCTGCATCAAGCGGATCGAGGTGTACGGCAATTCGGAAGGGAGCAAGGCCGGGGTCAAGGTATACGGCCGCAAATAAGCAAAGGGCGGGGCAAATCCCCGCCCAGCTTTTATTTCTTCGGACGAAACGGCTTGATGACGGTCTCGTCGCACTCGAGATAGGGGCCTTCCATCAGATCGATGCAGTAGGGGATGGCGGGGAAGACCGCATCCAGGCACTCGCGGATCGATTTGGGCTTGCCCGGCAGGTTGACGATGAGCGAGCTGCCGCGCAAACCGGCGGTCTGGCGCGACAGGATGGCGGTCGGCACGAACTTGAGGGATTCGGCCCGCATCAGCTCGCCAAAGCCCGGCATCATCCGATCGCACACCGCCTCGGTGGCCTCCGGGGTGACGTCCCGCTTGGCCGGCCCGGTGCCGCCGGTGGTGACGATGAGACTGCACTGCTCCTGGTCCGCCAGCCGGATCAGGGTCGCTTCGATCTGCTCCTGTTCATCGGGGATCACCTGATAGACGGGCTCCCACTCCGAGGTCAAATATGCGTTCAGCGTGTCGATGATGGCCTTGCCGGACAGGTCTTCGTAGATGCCTGCACTGGCGCGATCGCTGACGGTGACGATACCGATTCTTGCCTTGCTCATGGTCTGCTCTTGGTTGCCGCTATAAGTGGCAAATAAAATAACATAATCAGCAAGATATGTTAAACCAGCCGGATGGTGGCGTGAAGACGAGCGTCAAATGGCAAACCATATTGGCAGCCTCCTTTCAATAAGACATAACATCGGCATATTGCCGTGCCAAAAATGTATAAACGAACCCGCCATCGATATTCAGGAATAATCGGTTGATCCATAACGAATAACCCGTCTGGGTTCCCACCGCGCCGTCATCTTTTGGCGCAAGAGGAGGGGAAAGCTGGCCCGGCGGATTGAACCGCGGCGGGGTTCGGCTTATATAACTCCATATGCGATTGGTGAAAATATGAACCGATTGTTGTTGTTTGAGTATCACCATGCAGCGGCTGGCCGCGGGAGGGCATATGGAGTTGCCTGATTTTGATACCTTGAAACGGTTGGCGGTGGCGGAGCCCGAGCGGCTCGACGAGTTGCTGCAGCAGCAGATTGAAGGGCTGATCGACCGGGTCAGCCCGCAGCAGCAAATGCGTCTGCGCGGTCTGCAATTTCGCATCGACTGTCAGCGCCAGCTGGCCAAAAACAACCTGGACAGCTGCATCCGGATTGCCGCCATGATGCACGACTCCTTTTATTCCATGCGTTGTGAAATGGTTCATCTCAATGATCCTGATTATGCTGAACCATTGCCGGAATATAAGGAGAACAATGTCCTCTATTTCAGCAATTATTACCGCAAGAAAAAATAATATTATTCCCGAGTAATTATTGAAATATATCCCCGTTATTCTGCGCGGTTGCCGGGTGAGGCCGGCTGACCAACGTTGAACAGTTTGGCGTGATTTGTAATCCATTTGATGTATTTTTGTGTCGCCTTTTATTTTATTTGAGTTTGGTTATTGGCGTGATATGTGTAGATGTATGGCGCCGATTGTTAGGCTAATATGGCGAGACTTTTTTAATTTGCTACGACTCGAAGGGATTATGAGAAGTATCACACCAAGACGGGTGCTGTCGCGGGAGCAGCAGACGGAAATCACCCGCATTATCGTCAAGGTGGGCCAGATGCTGGCCCAGTTCGGCGCCGAGAGTCGCATCATCGAGCAGACCACGGTCCGGCTCGGCATGGCGCTCGGGCTGGAGAGCGTCGAGATGGCTATCTCCTCCAGCGCCATCGTGCTCACCAGCCTCTATCAGGGCAGTTGCGTCACCACCACCCGGCGGGTGCGCGAGCACGGCATCAACATGCAGGTGGTGTGCGAGATCCAGCGCATCTGCATCATGGCGGAGAAGGAGCTGATCGGCGCACGGGAAGTGCGTCAGCGGCTCGATGCCATAGTGCCGTTTCACTATCACCCCTGGCTGGTGGTGCCCATGGTGGGGCTCTCCTGCGGCGCCTTCAGCCTGCTGTTCGGCGGTGACTGGCCCATCTTCCTGGTGACCTGCTTCTCGGCCTCGGTCGCCATGCGGGTACGCCAGCTGATTGCCCGCCATCACCACAGCCCCCTCATCAACTTTGCCGCCACCGGTTTCATCGCCACCCTGCTCGCCTCCAGCGCCACCTTCTTCAACTGGGGGGCGCAGCCCTATCTCGCCATGGCGGCCAGCGTACTGCTGCTGGTGCCGGGCTTTCCGCTCATCAATGCGGTCTCCGACATGGTGAAGGGTTACTTCAACATGGGGCTGGCACGCTGGGGCACGGCGACCCTGCTGACCATCAGCGCGGCGATAGGGATTATTCTCGCCATGTCGGTGACCGGCATCTGGGGGTGGAAGGTATGAAGAGCTTTGACGTGGTATCGATTCTGTTGATCGGGGCAAACCGGCTATCCATCAGCGTGCGGATCCATATCGGTATCATCCTCGCCATGTCGGTGACCGGCATCTGGGGGTGGAAGGTATGATGGATTTCATCTGGCTGCTGGCCAAGGATGCCTTCTGGTCGGCCATTCCGGCAGTGGGGTTTGCCATGCTGTTCAACGTGCCGCCACGGATGTTGAAGTACTGTGCCATGGGCGGCGCGCTGGCTCACAGCCTGCGCACCCTGCTGATCCATCAGGGCATGCCCATCGAGTGGGCCACCCTGGCGGCGGCGACCACGGTCGGCTTTGTCTGCGTCTACTGGTCGCGCCGGCTGCTGGCGCCGCGCCCGGTGTTCAGCGTTGCCTCCATCATCCCGATGATCCCGGGTAGCTATGCGTTCAAGGCGATGATTGCGGTGGTGGAGCTCAATATCTCCGGAGTGACCATGGAGCTTATCCAGAGCGCGGTGGAAAACGGGCTCAAGGCGTTGTTTATCGTGGGGGCCCTGAGTTTCGGTTTGGCGATCCCCTCTCTGGTCGTGTACCGTAACCGCCCCATTATCTGACCGACGGTTCGAGAGGTTGACCCCATGATGATTTCCATGATTGCCGCCATGGCCCACGATCGGGTGATAGGGCTGGACAACCAGATGCCCTGGCACTTACCGGCGGATCTGGCCCACTTCAAGCGGGTGACCCTGGGCAAGCCGGTGCTGATGGGGCGCAAGACCTTTGAATCCATCGGACGGCCGCTGCCCGGCCGTCGCAATCTGGTGATCAGCCGCAATCCCGACTACAGGGCCGACGGCGTGGAGGTCATCGACTCGGTGGACGCGGCGCTGGCGCTGCTGGTCGGCAGCGACGTGGCCGAGCTGATGGTGATCGGCGGCGGTCATCTCTACGGCCAGCTACTGCCACGGGCCGACAGACTCTATCTGACCCGCATCGATCTGGCGGTGGAGGGGGATACCCGCTTCCCGGCCTTCGACGAGGGTGACTGGTCGTGCATCGAGCGTGAGTCACATCAGCCCGACGAGAAGAATCCCCACTCCTACTGTTTCGAGACCTGGCAGCGGCGCTGACGGACGACGTTACCGCTCTGGCAGATAAAAGGCCCCTTGTGCTGCACAAGGGGCCTTTTTGTTGTCCGTAGCTGCAGCGCGAGGGATGAATGACAGCGTTGGTCAGGGCATCGATTGACCTGCGCCCTCTCTGTTTTTCTCCCTAAAGTGGACTTGAAAATAATTAGCTATCTAATCATTTTCTTACCCTTGGCAGATACGCGAGGTGCCTTCCTTGTCTGGCGCATTATCTTGACCTTTTCCCGGCCTTCTTCCTCAATCAACCCGGCATTGCGATTGAATTTGTTTGCATTTTATGGCCCGGTACAGGGGCTTGTACCATCTTTTGATGAATTTTTATGATGTTAAATAACCCTTAAAAATCAATAAATTATGATTTAATCTTTTTGTTTGGACTCTTTTGGTTCTTTTGTTTTGGCTGTTAATTACTTAGTGTTAAAAGTAATTGGCTCACGTTCGACGATTTGCCTGGCAAGTCGTCGGCCAAGAAAAAAGGACAATATGACAGTCAAACTCGAGGTTAAATCACTCTACAAAATCTTCGGCGATCAGCCGGAAAAAGCGTTCAAATTGCTGGCCAAAGGGCATGACCGCGCCAGCATCCTGCAAAAAACCGGGCAGACCCTGGGGGTCCAGGATGTCAATCTGGTCATCGACGAAGGGGAGATCTTCGTGGTGATGGGCCTCTCCGGCTCGGGCAAATCCACCCTGGTGCGTCTCTTCAACCGGCTGATCGAGCCGACCCGCGGCCAGGTGCTGATCGATGGCGAGGACATCGCCGCCATCTCCGACAGCGAGCTGCGTCAGGTGCGGCGCAAGAAGATCAGCATGGTATTCCAGTCCTTCGCCCTGATGCCGCACCTGAGCGTGCTGGAAAACACCGCCTTCGGGCTGGAGCTGGCCGGTGTGCCGCTGGCGGAGCGCCAGCAGAGCGCCCGCCAGGCGCTCCATCAGGTGGGGCTGGGTCAGTGGACTGATGCCTTCCCCGATTCCCTCTCCGGCGGCATGAAGCAGCGGGTCGGCCTGGCCCGGGCGCTTGCCAACGACCCCGACATCCTGCTGATGGACGAGGCTTTCTCCGCGCTGGATCCGCTGATCCGCACCGAGATGCAGGATGAGCTGCTCAAGCTGCAGGCCAGCCAGCAGCGCACCATCGTCTTCATCTCTCACGATCTGGACGAGGCGATGCGCATCGGCGATCGCATTGCCATCATGCAGGACGGCCAGCTGGTGCAGGTCGGTACCCCGGACGAGATCCTCAACCAGCCCGCCAACGACTATGTGCGCGCCTTCTTTCGCGGGGTGGATCTGGCCAACGTGTTCAGCGCGCGCGATGTGGCCAGCCGCAAGCAGATGCCGCTCATCAAGAAGCACACCACCGACGGGCCGGGCAACGCCCTGCGCCAGCTCAAGGAGCAGGAGCGGGAGTTCGGTTACGTGGTGGATCGCCGGCGTCGCTTCATCGGGGTCGTCTCGGTGGAGTCGCTCGGTCAGGCGGTCAGGGCCAAAGGCAGACTGGAGCAGGCGCTGCTGGCGGACATCCAGCCCATTCTGGCGGACACCGCCCTCAACGAACTGATCAGCCAGGTGGCGGCCGCCCCCTGTCAGGTGCCCGTGGTCGAGGAGGATGGCACTTACCTGGGCCTCATCTCCAAGGCCAACCTGCTGAACACCCTGGACAGGAGTACCCCGGCATGAAGCGGATGAATCCCCATTTTTTACTGAGCGGGCTGCTGGCCCTGGTGCTGCTGGCGAGTCCCTCCCTGCGTGCCGATGAGGCTGCTGTCGACCCCTGGGGGGCCAGTGCGGCCGCCACCGAGGTTGCCGATCCCTGGGGCAGTACCGACGCTGAGGCTACCGACTGGCAGAACCAGATCGAGGCGGTCGACACCACTGCCGCCGTCGACTGGCTGGATCCCTTCCAGCAGGCGCTGATGCCGCTGGATAGCTGGGTCGAGGGCGGTATCGGCTGGCTGGTGGACAACCTGCGTCCCGTGTTTCAGCTGATCCGCGCGCCGGTGGAGCTGGCGCTGGGCGGCATGACCCATCTGCTGCAGACGGTGCCCTCCACCCTGATGATCGGCCTGCTGACCCTGATCGCCTGGCAACTGGTGAACGGCCGCATGGCGCTGGGAACCCTGTTCTCGCTAGTGGTGGTGGGGCTGATCGGCGCCTGGTCAGATGCCATGGTGACCCTGTCGCTGGTGCTGACGTCGCTGTTCTTCTGCGTGCTGATCGGGCTGCCGGTCGGCATCCTGCTGGCGAGGAGCGAGCGACTGTCGCGCTGGACCCGGCCGCTGCTGGATGCGATGCAGACCACGCCGGCCTTCGTCTACCTCATTCCCATCGTCATGCTGTTCGGCATCGGCAACGTGCCCGGGGTGGTAGTGACCGTCATCTTCGCGCTGCCGCCGATGATCCGGCTGACCATGCTGGGCATTCGCCAGGTGCCTGCGGATCTGGTGGAAGCGGCCCACTCGTTCGGCGCCAGCCCCTCCCAGTTGCTGTTCAAGGTACAGCTGCCGCTCGCCATGCCCACCATCATGGCCGGGGTCAACCAGACCCTGATGCTGGCACTCTCCATGGTGGTGATCGCCTCCATGATCGCGGTGGGGGGCCTCGGCCAGATGGTGCTGCGCGGCATTGGCCGGCTCGACATGGGGCTCGCCTCCATCGGCGGCCTCGGCATCGTGCTGCTGGCCATCGTGCTCGACCGCCTGACCCAGGCGATGGGACAGCCGGATCGCAGCCGTACCGGCCGCTGGTATCAACGCGGCCCCGCCGCCCTGCTGCTGCGCCTGCTGGGCCGCGACAAGTCTATCGATTACAAAGGAGTAAATGCATGAGACTCATCACCAAGACGCTGACCCTGGGGTCCCTGCTGTTGAGCTCCCAACTGCTCGGCCCGCTCGCCATGGCCAGCACCGAGCTGCCGGGGGAGGGCGTGCGCGTCCAGCCCTTGCAGAGCTCGTTGCCGGAGGAGAGCTTCCAGACCCTGCTGGTCAGCAAGCTGATGGTGCGCCTCGGCTATGACGTCCAGCCAGCCCAGGAGGTGGACTACAACGTGGCCTACGCCTCGGTGGCACAGGGGGATGGCACCTTCCTCGCCTTCAACTGGATACCGCTGCAAAACAACAAATATGAGCAGGCGGGGGGGGACAAGGTGTTCTTCCGTGAGGGCACCTATGTGGCCGGGGCCGCGCAGGGCTATCTCATCGACAAGCAGACCGCGACCCGCTACGGCATCACCAACCTGGGTCAGCTCAAGGATCCCAAGCTGGCGGCGCTGTTTGACGGCGATGGCGACGGCAAGGCCGACCTGGTGGGCTGCAACCCGGGTTGGGGCTGCGAAGAGGCGATCAACCGTCATCTGGCTGGCTTTGGTCTGACCCCGACCGTCACCCACAAGCAGGGCAACTACGCGGCGCTGATCGCAGATACCCGTGCCCGTTACCAGGCCGGCAAGCCGGTGCTCTACTACACCTGGACCCCCTACTGGCTCAGCAGCGAGCTGGTGCCGGGCAAGGATGTGGTGTGGCTGGAGGTGCCCGCCGACGGCCCTGATGCGGCCAAGACCCGGCTGCCGAACGGCAAGAACTACGGCTTCCCGGTCAACACCATGCACATCGTCGCCAACAAGCAGTTCGCCGAGGCCAACCCGGCAGCCGCCAGGCTGTTCTCCATCGTCAAGCTGCCGCTCAATGACATCAACGTCCAGAACGGCCTGATGAACAAGGGGCAGAACAAGCCGGCGGACGTGGAACGTCACGCCGACGCCTGGCTCAAGGGCCACGAGGCGCTGGTGAATGACTGGCTGACCCAGGCGCGCGCCGCCGCCAAGTAATGAGGGGCGGTAGCTCGCTCTTTGCGCAAAGAAAAACGCCCGGCAGTTGCCGGGCGTTTTTTATGGGAGCCGTGCGGGCGGGCCCTCTGGCTCAGATGCCGGAGCCGTCGTTCTCGCCGTTCTCCTCGTGCAAGCCGCATTCGCGCTTGAGGCCGAAGAAGCGGGTCTGCTCCTCGCTCATGCCGGGCTCCCACTTGGTGGTGGTGTGCACGTCGCCCACCGACAGGTAGCCCTGCTCCCACAGCGGGTGGTAGGGCAGGTCGAACTCCTTGAAGTAGTAGAAGACGTCCTTGTTGCTCCAGTCGATCACCGGCAGGAACTTGAAGCGGCCGCGCTGGATGGCCAGCACCGGCAGCTTGCCCCGGCTGCCTGACTGCTCCCGGCGCAGGCCCGAGAACCAGGTGCGGGCACCGAGCTCGTTCAGGGCGCGGTCCATCGGCTCTACCTTGTTGAGCTGGTTGTAGTGGGTGATCCCCTCAACTCCCTGCTCCCACAGGAGGCCGAAGCGGGCCTCCTGCCAGGCCGGACTGAGCTCGGCCCGGTAGATTTTGAGGTTGAGCGCGAGCCGCTCGGTCAGCTCGTCGATGAAGCGGTAGGTCTCGGGGAAGAGATAACCGGTATCGGTCAGCACCACCGGCACGTCGGCCCGCTCGCGGTTCACCAGGTGCAGCATCAGCGCCGCCTGGATGCCGAAGCTCGATGACAGCACGTGCTCTCCCGGCAGGTTGGCCAGGGCCCAGCGCACCCGCTCGGGGGCGCTGATGGCATCGAGAGCCCGATTGATAGGGGCCAGCGCTTCGACCTGCTCCTCGCGACTCAAGGCCAGCAGGGCGTCGAGGTCGAGCCGGCCGTCGGCGGTGCGCGCCAGCCGCTCTGTATCGGTCTGATCAGGCTGCATAGAAGTCCCTCGCGGAGTCGATGACCGGGGCTATGATGCCGGCGCGGATGACGAAGTCGCCGAAGCACTCGCCCGCGTTGCGATCCTTGGCCCAGCGACCGATCAGGGCATCCAGCTCGGCCAGGATCTGCGGCTCCGTGATGTTCTCCAGGTGCAGGCGCGGGATGCGGGTTCCCTCTAGGTTGCCACCCAGGTGCAGGTTGTAGCGCCCCGGCGCCTTGCCCACCAGACCCACCTCCGCCAGCATGGCGCGGCCGCAGCCGTTGGGGCAGCCGGTGACCCGGAAGATGATGGCGTCATCGGCCAGGCCGTGCTTGGCCAGCAGCCCCTCGATGTCGGTGACGAAGGCCGGCAGCATGCGTTCCGCCTCGGCCATCGCCAGCGGGCAGGTGGGCAGGGCCACGCAGGCCATGGACTGCTTGCGCTGCTCGCTCACGCCGTCATCCAGCAGGCCATACTGGCGTGCCAGCGCTTCGATGCGGGCCTTCTCGCCGGCAGGCACGCCGGCGATGATCAGGTTCTGGTTGGCGGTGAGGCGAAAATCCCCCTGATGTACCTTGGCGATCTCCAGCATGCCGGTCTTGAGGGGCTTGCCCGGGAAGTCCAGCAGGCGGCCGTTCTCGATAAACAGGGTCAGGTGGTGCTTGCCGTCGATCCCCTCAACCCAACCGAAGCGATCGCCACGGCTGGTGAACTCATAGGGGCGTACCGGCCCGAACTGGATGCCGGCGCGGCTCTCCACCTCGGCCTTGAAGGCCTCGACGCCGACGCGCTCGAGGGTGTACTTGGTCTTGGCGTTTTTGCGGTTGACCCGGTTGCCCCAGTCGCGCTGGGTGCTGACCACGGCGGCCGCCACTTCCAGCACGTGGGAGAGCGGCACGAAGCCGAAATCGCTCGCCTTGCGCGGGTAGGTGCTGGTGTCGCCGTGGGTCATGGCCAGACCCCCGCCCACCAGCACGTTGAAGCCCACCAGCTTGCCGTGATCACTGATGGCCACGAAGTTGAGATCGTTGGCGTGGATGTCCACGTCGTTGTGGGGCGGGATCACCACAGTGGTCTTGAACTTGCGCGGCAGGTAGTTGGAACCCAGGATCGGCTCCTCGTCACCCCCCAGCTTCTCGCCGTCCAGCCAGATCTCCACGTAGGCGCGGGTCTTGGGCAGCAGGTGTTCGGAGATCTTCTTGGCCCACTCGTAGGCCTCCTGATGCAGCTCGGACTCCACCGGGTTGCTGGTGCAGAGCACGTTGCGGTTCACGTCGCCGGCGGTGGCTATGCTGTCGATGCCGGTGCTGTTGAGGGTCTGGTGCATCATCTTGATGTCACGCTTGAGCACCCCGTGGAACTGGAAGGTCTGGCGGGTGGTCAGGCGGATGCTGCCGTACAGGCTGTGATCCTCGGCGAACTTGTCGATCACCTGCCACTGGGCCGGGGTGATGATGCCGCCGGGCAGGCGGGCGCGCAGCATGACGTTGTGCAGCGGCTCCAGTTTCTGGGCGGTGCGCTCCGGGCGAATGTCGCGGTCATCCTGCTGGTACATGCCGTGAAAGCGGATCAGCTGGAAGTTGTCGCCGTTGAAGCCGCCGGTGAGCGGGTCTGTGAGATCCTGCGCTATGGTGCCGCGCAGATGATCGCTCTCGCGTTTCAGACGTTCGTTGTCGGCCAGCGGTCCTTCCACCGGTCCCGGAATCACTTGTTTGCTCATCAATAGACATCCCTTTGATAACGTTTGGCACGACGCAATTCGCTCAAATACTCTTCTGCTTCCTCACGGCTCTTGTGGCCATGTTCCGCAATCACATCCAGCAGGGCTTCCTGCACATCTTTCGCCATCTGGTTGGCATCGCCGCACACATAGAAGTGAGCGCCTGCTTCCAGCCACTGGTAGAGCTCCTGGCCCGCTTCCCGCAGGCGGTGCTGTACATAGACCTTCTCGGCCTGATCCCGGCTGAAGGCCAGCGAGATCTTGCTGAGCAGCCCGCTCTTCACATAACGCTGCCACTCCACCTGATAGAGGAAATCCTGGGTGAAATGCGGGTTGCCGAAGAACAGCCAGTTGTTGCCCTCGGCCCCCTGGGCCTCGCGCTCCTGCAGGAAGGCGCGAAACGGTGCAATGCCGGTACCCGGGCCCACCATGATGACGGGGGTGTCGGGGTTTGGCGGCAGGCGGAAGTTGTCGTTGTGCTCGACGAATACCCGCACCTCGGCATCTTCGGCCAGCCGATCCGCCAGATAGGAGGAGGCGGCGCCACTGCGCACAGTGCCATCTTCCTGCGGGTAGCGCACCACGCCGACGGTCAGGTGCACCTCTTCTTCCACCTCGCTCTGGCTGGAGGCGATGGAGTAGAGGCGAGGGGTGAGCGGGCGCAGCAGGCCCAGCAGCTGTTCGGCAGTGAGCGCGGTCGGGAAGCGTTTCAGCACATCCACCACCTGGGCAGGGGCCACCAGGGCGTTGACCTGGGCCTTGTCGCCAGCCAGATCTTTCAGTGCCGCATTGCCAGAGATCTCGGCAAGACCGGTAATGAAGCCGCCGTGCAAGCGGGTCAGCTCCAGCTCGCGGCTGAGCACTTCGCGCAGACTGCCGCGGGCGGTGGCCTCGTCGCCGGAGAGACCGGCCAGCGCCAGCACCTCGTTCACCAGTGCGGGGTCGTTGTCAAACCAGATGCCGAGGGCATCGCCCGGCTGGTAGCGGATGCCTGACTCTTCAAGGCTGATCTCGATGTGGCGGATATCCTTGGTCGAGTCGCGGCCGGTGATCTTCTGATTGACCGAGAGCCTGGCCGGGAAGGGGTTCTCCTTGCTGTACTGGCTGTGGCCGACAGCCTGCTGTACCGCGCTGGCCACGCTGCTGTTGGCGGGACCGGCGGAGAGGGTGGCGGCGATGGCATTGAGCGCCTGCTCGCCCCACGCCTTGGCGGCATCCTGATAATCCACGTCCAGGCTGGCGAGCTCATGCACCCGATCGGCGCCAGCCTTGGTCAGCAGGCTGTCAAAGTCCTTGCCGGTCTGGCAGAAGAATTCATAGGAGCTGTCACCCAGCCCCAGCACGGCGAACTTGAGCCCTTCCAGCTTGCCAACCTTGCCCTTCTTGAGCTGCTCGAACAGATCGACTGCGCTCTCCGGCGGTTCACCCTCCCCGTAAGTGCTCACTACCACCAGCAGGTGGGTCTCTTTCTTGAGCTGCTTGGGTTTGTAGTCCGCCATGGAGGTGAGGGTCACCGGCAGGCCGCGCGCCTCGGCCTGCGCCTTGATGGCGCTGGCCACGCCCTTGGCGTTGCCGGTCTGGGAGCCGTAGAGAATGGTCAGATTGCCGCTGGGGGCAGTGGCGGCTGCGCCGGTCACGGCCGGCTGGCTGCCCGCCAGGGAGAGACCGTAGAGATAACCGCTGACCCAGGCCAGTTGCTGGGTGTTGAGGGTCGATAGCGCCTGGCTCAGCTGTCGCTGCTGCTCGTCGGAGAGGGGAGTCAGGTTGGTCAGGGAGTCCTTCAATTGCATCACACACGTCTTCCATGGTCTGATTTTTGGTCAGGTTAAGGGGTGTGATGGATAACAACAAAGAATAAAAATGTCTTTTTTATTCTATTACTGCATTAAAACGGTGATGGAGAGGGGCGCAACGCGACTCAGGTCGACAGGGCTCTCATGGTATAAAAGGCGATGAATGAACCCGTATTACCCACACAGGAAGCGTGAATGTCGACCATCAGCTTGTTTCATGTCAATGCCTTCAGCCGGCAGCCCTTTGGCGGCAACCCGGCGGTGGTGGCGTTGGGGCCGAGTCAGCCGGATGCCACCCTGCTGGCCATGGCGGCCGAGTTCAACCAGTCGGAGACCGCCTTTATGGTGCCCCTTGGCCATGCCCGCTATCAGCTGCGCTGGTTCACTCCCGAGCTGGAAGTGGATCTCTGTGGCCACGGCACTCTGGCAGCGGCCCACGTGCTGTGGCAGACGGGGGCGGTGGCAGGGGATGAGGTCATCCACTTCGAGACCCGCAGCGGTGAGCTGCTGGCCCAATGTGAAGGGGAGTGGATCTGGCTCGTTTTCCCGCGCATTGCCACGGCGCCGCTCGTTCTGGATCCGGCCTATGCGGCTGCGGTCGGTTGCCAGCCGCTGCAAACCCTGGCGGCTGGCGCCAAGTTCTTGCTGGCGCTGACCAGCGAGGAGGAGGTTCGTGCGCTCACCCCAGATTTTCACGCCCTGCGCGCCCTGCCAGGCCGAGGCCTGATGGTGACGGCGCCCTCGCGCGATCCGGACCATGACTTCGTCTCCCGCTACTTCGCCCCCTGGGTCGGGGTGGATGAGGATCCGGTGACCGGCTCCAACCACTGCGCCCTGGTGCCCTTCTGGGCCGAACGGCTGGGCAAACGGCGGCTGCGGGCTCGCCAGATCTCGGCCCGGAGAGGGGAGCTGCGGCTAGAACTGCAGGATAATCGGGTGCTGATGGCCGGTCAGGCCGTCACCTTGTGGCAGGGGGTGTGGCTGCTGCCAGCGGCCTGATAAGCGGCAAGCTGGCGGCGTATTGAAGGTTCGCCACCGGTTTGTGCCTGCCATAAAAAACGCCCCGCAGTGGCGGGGCGTTTTGATTGTCATGGACGGCAGCTGCGCTGCTGCGGCCCTGTTTCTTCGGCTCTTACTTTTGTGGACGCAAGGCCGGGAACAGGATGACGTCGCGGATGGTGTGGCTGTTGGTGAACAGCATCACCAGACGGTCGATACCGATACCCTGACCGGCAGTCGGCGGCAGACCGTGTTCCAGCGCGGTCACGAAGTCGGCGTCGTAGAACATGGCTTCGTCATCGCCTGCGGCTTTCTGGTCAACCTGAGCCTGGAAGCGCTCGGCCTGATCTTCCGCATCGTTCAGCTCGGAGAAGCCGTTGGCCAGCTCGCGGCCGCCGATGAAGAATTCGAAGCGGTCGGTGACGTCCGGGTTCTGGTCGTTGCGACGGGCCAGCGGAGAAACGGCGGCCGGGTACTCGGTGATGAAGGTCGGTTGCAGCAGCATGTGCTCCACGGTCTCTTCGAAGATCGCGGTGATCACGTGGCCCAGTTCCCAGCTCTTCATCAGCTCGATGTGCAGGCGCTTGGCGACGGCGGTGGCCTTCTCCAGGGTCGCCAGATCGTCACGGGTCACATCCGGGTTGTACTTCAGGATGGAGTCAACCATGGAGAGGCGCTGGAACGGCTGACCGAAATCGATGGTCAGGCCCTCTTCGCCCTCTTTGGCGTAACGGATCTTGGTGTCGCCCAGGATGTCCTGCGCCAGGGTGCGCAGCATCTCTTCGGTGAGATCCATCAGATCGATGTAGTCGGCGTAGGCCATATAGAACTCGAGCATGGTGAACTCGGGGTTATGGCGAACGGAGATACCTTCGTTACGGAAGTTGCGGTTGATCTCGTAGACACGCTCGAAACCACCGACCACCAGACGCTTCAGATAGAGTTCCGGAGCGATACGCAGGTACATGTCGATGTCCAGCGCATTGTGGTGGGTGATGAACGGACGGGCAGAGGCGCCACCCGGGATGACCTGCATCATGGGGGTTTCCACTTCCATGAAGCGCTTGTCGTTCAGGAACTTGCGGATACCGGCCACGACCTTGGTACGGGTCACGAAGGTCTTGCGGGACTCTTCGTTGGCGATCAGATCCAGGTAACGCTGACGGCAGCGGGCTTCCTGGTCGGTCAGACCTTTGTGCTTCTCGGGCAGCGGGCGCAGGGCCTTGGTCAGCAGGCGAATGTCGGAGACATGAACGGAGAGTTCGCCTGTGTTGGTGCGGAACAGGGTACCTTCGACACCCACGATGTCGCCCAGATCCCACTTCTTGAACTGCTCGTTGTAGAAGCCTTCCGGCAGGTCGTCACGGGTGACGTAGACCTGGATCTTGCCAGCCATGTCCTGCAGGGTGGCGAAAGATGCCTTGCCCATGATCCGGCGGGTCATGATGCGACCGGCAATCTTCACCCGTTTACCCAGTGCGGCCAGTTCGTCGGCGCTCTTGTCACCAAACTCGGCGTGCAGATCGCCGGAGAGGCTGTCACGACGGAAGTCGTTGGGGAAGGGGTTGCCCTGGGCGCGCAAGGCGGCCAGCTTGGAACGACGCTCCTGCATCTCGTTGTTCAGATCGAGAGTTTGGTCGACTTCCGGAGTAGTGGTTTGTTCAGACATGGTGATTCCTGCTGTTCTGTTTTTTTACAGGCCTGATTTCAGGCTAGCTTCGATAAACTTGTCCAAGTCGCCGTCGAGTACCGCTTGGGTGTTGCGGGTTTCGACGCCGGTACGTAGATCCTTGATGCGCGCATCATCCAGCACATAGGAACGGATCTGGCTGCCCCAGCCGATATCGGACTTGGTCTCTTCGAGGGCTTGCTTCTCGGCATTCTGCTTCTGAATTTCCAGCTCGTAGAGCTTGGCCTTCAGCTGCTTCATACACTGATCTTTGTTTTTGTGCTGGGAACGATCGTTCTGGCACTGTACCACGACCCCAGTAGGAATGTGGGTAATACGTACCGCGGATTCGGTCCGGTTGACGTGCTGACCACCGGCGCCGGAGGCACGGTAGACGTCGATACGCAGGTCGGCCGGGTTGATCTCGATGTCGATGTCATCGTCGATCTCGGGGTAGACGAACACCGAGCAGAACGAGGTGTGGCGACGGCCACCGGAATCGAACGGGGATTTGCGCACCAGGCGGTGGACGCCGGTCTCGGTACGCAGCCAGCCGAACGCATACTCACCGGTGAACTTGATGGTGGCGGACTTGATGCCGGCCACGTCGCCTTCGGAGCATTCAATCAGCTCGGGCTTGTAGCCGTGGGCATCGCCCCAGCGCAGGTACATGCGCAGGACCATGTTGGCCCAATCCTGCGCTTCGGTACCACCGGAGCCGGACTGGATGTCGATGTAGCAGTCGGAGGGGTCGTGCTGACCGGAGAACATGCGGCGGAACTCGAGATCCACCAGCTTGGTTTCCAGCACGTCGGCTTCGGCCACGGCTTCGTTGAAGGTGTCTTCGTCTTCACCTTCCACGGCCAGCTCGACCAGCATGGCCACGTCGTCAGCGCCCTGAGTCAGGGTGTCGATGGTGCCGACCACGTTTTCCAGCGCCACGCGCTCCTTGCCCAGCGCCTGTGCGCGCTCGGGTTCATTCCAGACGTCCGGCTGTTCCAGCTCGGCGTTGACCTCTTCTAGACGCTCTTTCTTGGCGTCATAGTCAAAGGTACCCCCTAAGCAGCTCGGTCCTCTCAGACAGCTCCTTAAGCTTGTTTAATACAGGATTGACTTCAAACATCGTGAAAACTCTCGGGGTCGATGTGATTTAAAAACGGGATATTCTAGCCAATTGTGGAAGGAATAAACAGGGTCGGCTGTCCTTGTGCGTGCCTCGTAGTCAATTTCTGGTGCAGTTTTCCCCAACTCGGTGGAAAATATCGCCCGCCGGCCCATTTTCCGGTTTAGTTTTGCGCCGACGGGTCGTTAATAACTACGCAGTGCTGTGCACTTTTTGGGAAATCCTGTTCCTGACCTCATAAGAAGAACGCATGATGAAAAACCTATCACTCAAGCAGAAGATACTGTTGTCGGTGGTGATCGCCCTGTCGCTGGTGATCCTGCTGCTCTCCTGGCAGAGCTATACCAGCCAGAAGTCCCTGTTGCTGCAAGGCAGTCAGGAACAGGTACAACGCCTCGGCAGCCAGCAGGCGGCCAGTGTCAGTGACTGGCTCGCGGCCCGTCGCGACGTCATTCAGGCGCTCGGCAACAAGGCCGGTGCCGAACCCCTCAACGCCCTGCAACAGGCGCAAGTCTCCGGTCGCTTCCAGCTCACCTATTTTGGCGAGAGCGGCGGCAAGATGAACGACTCCGACCCCTCCATCAACCGTGACGGTTACGATCCCCGCTCCCGTGGCTGGTATCAGGAAGCCATGAGCAAGGGCGGCCTGATCGTGACCAAACCCTATCTGGATGTGGCTTACAACATCATGGTGGTGACCCTGGCCCAGCCGGCTCAGGGCGGCGTGGTCGGTGGCGACCTCTCCATTGCCTCGCTGGTGGAAGACGTCACCAAGATGAAGCTGCCGGCCGATGGTTTCGCCATCATGATGCACAAGGACGGTACCGTCATCGCCTACAAGGACGCCGCCAAGGCGATGAAACCGGCCACCGAGATCGACAACGATCTGACCAATGCCCTGATCGAGCAGAGCAAGACCAGCAACAGCCTGGTGCCGGCCTACTTCGACAACGAAGGGCGCGACAAGCTGCTGTGGGCGGTGGATATCCCCGATACCGACTGGGAGCTGGTGCTGGTACTGGACAAGGAGACCCTGGAGGCGCCGCTCTCTTCCCTGCTGATGACCCAGCTCGGCCTGGCCCTGCTGGTGCTGGTGGGCAGCATCCTCGCCATCTCCTGGCTGGTCAGCATGCTGCTCGGCCCGCTCAGCAAGGTCTCCCAGGCCCTGGCGCGCATCGCCGACGGTAACGGCGATCTGACCCAGCGCATCAAGATCGACACCAACGACGAAGTGGGTCAGCTGGCCAACAGCTTCAACCGCTTCGTCGGCAGCCAGCACCAGCTGATCGGCAATATCCGCAAGCTGGCCAACGAGCTGAACGCCGATGCCGAGCGTAGTCTGGTGACCAACCAGGCCGCCGTGGACGAGCTGCAGCGCCAGCAGCAGGAAGTGACCATGGTCGCCACTGCCGTCACCGAGATGGCGAGCGCCACCATGGAGATCGCCGGCAACGCCGAGAACACCGCCGCTGCGGCCCAGCAATCCGCCCAGAGCAGTGAGCAGGGCAAAATGCTGGTGAACCAGACCCGTCAGTCCATCAACGGTCTGGCCGAGGAAGTGGGGCAGGCGACCGAGGTGATCGGCGAGCTGAGCCGCCATGCCCAGGCCATCTCCGGCATCCTCTCCACCATTCAGGGCATCGCCGAGCAGACCAACCTGCTGGCGCTGAACGCGGCCATCGAAGCGGCCCGCGCCGGTGAACAGGGTCGCGGTTTCGCGGTGGTGGCGGACGAGGTGCGGGTGCTGTCGCGCCGTACCCAGGACTCCACCCAGGAGATCCAGTCCACCATCGAGACCCTGCAGCAGACCACGGCCCGTGCGGTGAGCCTGATGCAGACCAGCCAGGGGCTGGCGGACAACAGCGTGAAAGACGCCGATGCCGCTGCCGCCGCGCTCGAAGAGATCACCCAGGCGGTGTCGCTCATCTCCGACATGGCGGGTCAGATCGCCACGGCCGCCGAGGAGCAGACCCAGGTGACCGGCGAGATCACCCAGAACACCACCGCCATCAAGGATGTGAGCGACGAGATCACCGCCGCCGCCATGCGCGATCTGGATCAGGCCGAAAGCCTGAAGGGCCGGGCCACCGACCTGAACCAGCAGGTCTCGACCTTTATCCTGTAAGTGTTTGAACGCGGCGAGCACGGCCGCAGTGACAAAGCCCCGCCCTCTGCCGAGTGCGGGGCTTTTTGTTTATGTGACTCGCCGCGGGCAGCCATGAAGGGTGGGGGGCGCCGCTCGCGAGCAGAAAAGGCAGAGCCCACCAAGGGGTGGGCTCTGTTCATAGACGTCTGACGGGAAAGGAATTACAGGAAGGGCAGTGCCAGGAACAGCTTGATCACCATGGCGTTGATGATGTCGATGAAGAAGGCGCCCACCATGGGCACCACCAGAAACGCCAGGTGGGAGGGGCCGAAGCGCTGGGTGATGGCCTGCATGTTGGCAATGGCGGTGGGGGTGGCCCCCAGACCAAAACCGCAGTGGCCTGCCGCCAGCACGGCTGCGTCGTAGTTGCTGCCCATCACCCGGAAGGTGACGAAGATGGCGTAGAGCGCCATGGCCACGGTCTGGGCCGCCAGCAGGACGAAGATGGGCAGCGCCAGGTTGGCCAGATCCCACAGTCGCAGGCTCATCAGCGCCATCGCCAGGAACAGCGACAGGCTGACGTTG
This sequence comes from Aeromonas sp. ASNIH4, assembly GCF_002934425.1. NCBI lineage: Bacteria > Pseudomonadati > Pseudomonadota > Gammaproteobacteria > Aeromonadales > Aeromonadaceae > Aeromonas > Aeromonas sp. ASNIH4. Next base: position 755,038 of record NZ_CP026217.1, read on the forward strand.
CCGAGCAGGGAGACTTCGCGGTCGCTCACTTCATGCCAGTTCAGCAGGGTCAGCACGTTGCGCAGCAGCACGCCGACGAACAGCACGCAGACGAACACCGGCAGCTCGAAGGCGCCGCCCTTGAGGTAGGCGGAGAGCATCTCGCCCCCCTTCAGGCTGATGGCGATCAGCGCCAGGGTCTCGATCAGGCTGAAGGTGGTGAGCGGGCGCTCCATGTCCGGCATCTCGAAGCCTTGCGGCGCGTCATCCCGGTTGTGCTCCTCGCCGGGTACTTTCACCTTCTTCACCAGATAGCGGGCGACCGGGCCGCCGATGAGGCCGCCTAGCACCAGGCCGAAGGTGGCACAGGCGATGGCCAGTTCGGCGGCGGATTGCACCCCGTACTTCTCGGTGAAGGTGGCGCCCCAGGCCGCCCCGGTGCCGTGGCCGCCGGAGAGGGTGATGGAGCCGGCCAGCAGCCCCATGTGGGGATCCAGACCGAGCAGGGTCGCCAGACCCACGCCCAGGCTGTTTTGCACCAGCAGCAGGCCGGTGACCACCAGCAGGAAGGTGAGCACCGCCTTGCCGCCGCGCTTGAGGCTGGCGAGATCGGCGGAGAGACCGATGGAGGCGAAGAACGCCAGCATCAGCGGGGTTTGCAGGCTGGTATCGAACTGCAGCTCCATCTGCAGGGTGGAGCGCAGCAGCAGCAGCACCAGGGCGACCACCAGGCCGCCGGCAACCGGTTTGGGGATGTTGAAGGTTCGTAGCAGCCCGACTCGGGTCACCAGCAAACGACCGAGCAGCAACACCAGGGTGGCTGCGACCAGGGTGGCGTAGGAATCAAGTTGTAGCATTCAGTACTCCCATGTTGATTGGCTGTGTCTTTCGTTGATGCAGACTCACAGATTCAGCCGGGATAAAAACAGTGTGGCTCAGGTGCCAACAAAGAAGGGGCGACATGCCCCCGCCCCACGTAAAAATGGGACCAGTGCGGGCCTGAACGGATCAGGCTTCCAGATGAGATTTATGAAAAATCGAGCGGATAGTAGCAAAAAGCACCACTTATATCCACATTTGTCAGATAAATGGTCATTCTTGATGTATCTTGTGACATTTAACACTATTGGGTTAGTCGCCGTTTAATACCGGCCGCAGGCCATTTCCCGGCTGTCATTTGGGGCGCCAGTCCCTATAATTCGGCGTTTTTTGGCCCGCCGGACGGCACTGGTGGGATGTGAGCCGGCGGCCCGGCGCGCTATCATGGGCGGGCTTTCGGCCCATGGCGAATACGGCGGGCAGTCGATGCCGCCGTTTCGCCCCGGGTGAGTCACGATTCGCGGGTGTTGTGCCCATCAAAGAGGAGAGGGTGTGAAGAAGTCCATCTACATCGCCTACACAGGCGGCACCATAGGGATGCAGCGTTCCGACCATGGCTATGTGCCGATGGCGGGCTTCATGGAAGACTGTCTGGCGCGGATGCCCGAGTTCCATCGTCCCGAGATGCCGGATTACCATATTCACGAATATGCGCCCCTCATCGACTCTTCCGACATGACGCCGGCGGACTGGCAGCGCATCGCCGAGGATATTAAAGGCAACTACGACAAGTACGACGGTTTCGTCATTCTGCACGGCACCGACACCATGTCGTTCACCGCCTCGGCGCTCTCCTTCATGCTCGAGGATCTGCACAAGCCGGTGATCATCACCGGCTCCCAGATCCCGCTCGCCGAGCTGCGCTCCGACGGTCAGCAGAACCTGCTCAACGCCCTCTATATCGCGGCCAACTACCCGATCCACGAGGTGACGCTGTTCTTCAACAACCAGCTCTATCGCGGCAACCGCAGCAAGAAGGTACACGCCGATGGCTTCCACGCCTTCGATTCACCCAACTACCCGCCGCTGCTCAATGCCGGCATCGCCATCTCGCTGGAAGCGGGCGAGCTGGGCGTACCGTCCGAGCGGCCGCTGGTGCTGCACGACATCACCCCCCAGCCCATCGGCGTGGTGACCCTCTACCCCGGCATCTCGGCCGAGGTGATCGCCAACATCCTGCAGCAGCCGGTGCGGGCGCTGATCCTGCTCTCGTTCGGGGTGGGCAATGCGCCGCAGAATCCGGCCATGCTGGCGCTGCTCTCCGAAGCGTCGGCCCGCGGCGTCATCATCGTCAACCTGAGCCAATGCCTGCACGGCAAGGTCAACATGGGGGGCTATGCCACCGGCAATGCGCTGTCCCGGGCCGGGGTCATCTCGGGCTTTGACATGACCGCCGAGGCGGCGCTGACCAAGCTGCACTTCCTGCTGAGCCAGGATCTGCCGGCGCCGCGCATCCGCGAGCTAATGCAGCAGTCGCTGCGTGGGGAGCTGACCCCCTGACTGGTTTCCCCCTCACCCTAACCCTCTCCCAGCGGGAGAGGGGATAGATCGAGGTGGCGAGGTTTGCCATGAAGATCGCCGGCAGGTGGCCCGCTTACTGTTCGCAGGTGTGAGCCTGCTCCCTTCTCCCATGGCGGGAGAAGGGCCGGGGATGAGGGGATGAGTCATCCTGCATAGATAGGAAAAAAGAGGGGAGCCATCATGGCTCCCCTCTCTGCTGTGGCCACCGCGGGCGGCCTGGCGGGTCAGACTCAGTGGTTGAGGTCGACCCGCACTATCTCTTCCTCGTCGCGATACTGACGCTTGAGCTCGCTCTTGCTCTTCATCACGATCTCGCCGTCACGGCCGATATTCATGTGCTCGGGGTTGTCGAGGTGCATCGCCTGCCAGGCCATCACGGCCTGCAGGGAAGTGGCCTTCTGCTCGTCGGTGAGCGGCTTGCCATCGGGCCACTTGCCGAGCTCGACCGCCGTCTTGAGGCGCTCGTACACCTCTGCGGGCATCTGCCTGATTGCTTGTAGAAACTCACCTTGTTGAAACGACATCCGGCCTTCTCCTTGCACATTGAGCCATGACGAATCGGGATCAGGCCGGCAGATCCTGGCGAACCGCGCCAGCCATCTGCTCCATCACCCGCACTACCTGACAACTGTACCCGAACTCGTTGTCATACCATACGTAGAGCACGCAGTGATCCCCTTCGGCGATGGTGGCCTGAGAGTCGACGATGCCCGCAAAACGGGAGCCCACCATGTCGGAAGAGACCAGCTCGGTGCTGGCGCTAAAGTCGATCTGGCGATGCAGGGCGGAGCTCAGCGCCATCTGCTGCAGATAGGCGTTGAGGCTCTCCCGATCGGTGGTCTGTTCCAGCGACAGATTGATGATGGCCAGCGACACGTTGGGGGTGGGCACCCGGATGGCGTTGCCGGTCAGCTTGCCCTTGAGCTCGGGCAGCGCCTTGGCCACCGCCTTGGCGGCGCCGGTGCTGGTCATCACCATGTTGAGGGCTGCGCTGCGGCCGCGTCGCTCGCCCTTGTGATAGTTGTCGATCAGGTTCTGGTCGTTGGTGTAGGAGTGCACCGTCTCCACGTGGCCGTGGCGGATGCCGTACTTGTCCTGCATCACCTTGAGCACCGGAGTGATGGCGTTGGTGGTGCAGGAGGCGGCGGAGATGATCTTGTCATCGGGCCCTATCACCTCGTGGTTGACCCCGAACACCACGTTCTTCATCTCCCCCTTGCCGGGGGCAGTCAGCAGCACCCGGGCGGCGCCGCGCGCCTTGAGGTGTTCAGACAGCCCCGCCTCGTCGCGCCAGACCCCGGTGTTGTCGACGATCAGCGCATCGTGAATGCCGTAGGCGGTGTAGTCGATGTCGGCCGGGCTGTTTGCATAGATCACCTGGATGAAGGTGCCATTGGCGATGATGGCACTGCGTTCCACATCCACCTCGATGGAGCCGTTGAAGGGGCCGTGCACCGAGTCGCGGCGCAGCAGGCTGGCACGCTTCTCCAGATCCCCATCACGACCGCCGCGCACCACGATGGCGCGCAGCCGCAGCGAGTTGGCGGCGCCGGTGCGCTCGATCAGCAGCCGGGCCAGCAGGCGACCGATGCGGCCAAAGCCGTACAGCACCACGTCGGTGGGGGCCGGCACGCCGCGCCCCAGGGCCGGTGCCAGCTTGGCACGCAGGTAGTCGTCGATGCCGGCTTCATCCTGGTGATCCTGCCAGTAACCCACGGCCAGCTTGCCCAGATCGATCTCGGCAGCGGTCGGGTTCAGGGCCAGGATGGCTTGCAGCAGGGGAAAGCTCTGTTGGATCGGGAGGGGGGCTCCCTGGTGGCGGCGAACGACCCGGTGGGCCTTGAGGATATCGATGGTGGAGGCGTTTTGCAGTGGGCGGCCGTAGAGGGTGATCTCGATCCCCTGCTGGCGGTAGAGGCGACCGATCAAGGGTTGCATGGCTTCGGCGAGCTCCTGGCTCTCCTGCCACGCCTGCAGATAGTGCTCGTGGGTCATTAACCAGATCCTTTATTTCACGTTGTTGGGGCAAATAGAAATTCGTCGAATGCAGATCAGTGTAGGGGTGTATATTTCGTTATATTATTCTGCAGTCGCGGCCTTATACGGCGCGCGCATTGTAATGGATATGTAATCTGTTTGCTAGCCAAGGGTGGCCATGGCAGGCTGCGATTGTTACCAACAAGATATGAACCATGACCCCTTTTCCAGCTCGTCCCCTGTTGTTCGGCCTCTGTTTCGGCCTGCTGCTCACCGCCTGTGACGATGACAGGATCCACAACATCTGTGCCAATTACCCGGCCCTCTGTCAGGATCTGGTGGACGACGGCTGGTGTCGTTACGAACGCAGCGATATCATCCGGGCCCGCTACTACCTGCAGGCGGAGGGGACACAGCGGCGCCAGTATGAGTTGATGCGCAGCCTGGAGCGTTATCTCAAATGCGCCGAACGCTCCACCAACATCGAGTACAAGCGGGCCCGCGAGCAGAAGAGCCCGCGGGTGGAGGGGATGCTGGCGGCCGGCGAACAGCTGGCCCAGCTCGATGCCGCCACCCGCAACGCTACAGATCCCTACCTGCTGCTCTGGCACTGGACCAACAACACCAACGAGCTGGCTCGCCAGCAGTTTCTGGCGCTGGAGGGGCAACCCGTGCTGGAGGAGCCCGAGCTGCAACTGGCGCTCGGCGGCATCTATGCCAAGAGCGAGCCGCACAAGGCCATCGCGCTGATGCAGCACGCCCTCTCCCTCTACCGGGAAGGGGAGCAGGTCAACGGCCGGATCCTCACCTCCCTCAGCACCCTCTACATGGGCCAGAAGCAGTACGGGCAGGCCTATCTGTGGGGCAAGGTGAGCGAGTCTTTCCAGAATGCCGCCGAGGTGTCGGCCACCCGTTTCAGCCTCTATCACTCTCTGAGCAAGCAAGAGCAGGAGAGCCTGGACAGCCAGGCCGCCGCCCTGGTCGAACAACTGAAAAGCGGGACCTATCGTCCCTGAACCCTGATGAACCACATTGAACCTCTGGCCAGCGACTGGCCACACCCCTTCGACATCCGGCTCACCCACGGCCGGGTCAACACCGATGGCCGCCAGCTGGAGCGGGTCACCGTCAGGGCTGTCGTGCTGCGCGGCGACCAGCTGCTGCTGGTGCACTCCCGGGTCAACGGCGATCTCATGTTTCCCGGTGGCGGCATCGAGCAAGGGGAGTGCCACCGCACGGCCCTCGCGCGCGAGCTGCGCGAAGAGTGCGGCGCCGAGCTGGTGGCGGTCGGTGCCCTGCTCGGCGAGACGCGGGAGTACCGGCCAGCTCGCGAGGCCGACTACGACGCCTACTGCATCCGCTCCTTCTACTACCTCTGTCAGGTGGGGGAAGCGTGGTGCGAACCCCAGCCCCAGCCCTACGAGATAAGGCTCGGTTTCACCCCCGGCTGGTTCGAGCTGGCCGAGGCGCTGCAGACCAACAAGACCCAGCTGGCGGGCCCCTGTCCCCAGTGGACGGTGCGGGAGACTCGGGTGCTGGCCGAACTGCACCACTGGCACGGCGCCGGCCTGCTGGGCTGAACGCTGTTCGATCCCATAAAAAAAAACCGCCCTAGGGCGGTTTTTTGCGTTGGCTGCCGATCAGGGCGTACAGACCGGGCAGAGGGCGTAGGTGCCTTGCGGATCGTTGAAGCGGGTCAGCGGGTCCAGGCTGCGGTTCACCTCCACCAGCGCCTTGCCGAGACCGGCCGGCAACCAGCTCTGCAGGTGGGAAGCCAGCACTTGGGCGCTGCTGTCGAACAGCTGGCGCAGGAACTTGTCTTTGGCCGACTCTTCCTGCTCGATGGGGGTGACCTGCCACTCCTTGAGGTTGGCCAGCTCGGCTGCCGCCTTGATGGCCGCCTCCTGATCGCCAAACTCGTCCACCAGTCCCAGCGCCTTGGCATCCTGACCGGTCCAGACCCGGCCCTCGGCCGCTTTCTCGGTCTCTTCCGGACTCAGACCACGGCCCTTGCTGACCAGACCGACGAAACGCTGATAGGTATCTTCCACGCTCAGCTGGATCGCCTGGCCGACGTGTTCCGGCAGGGCACGGGTCAGGCCGACGCCGACATAGTCGGTGGTGCCGACGCCGTCGGTGTGTACCCCGTACTGGGAGAGCGCCTTGTCGATGGTGGCGAACATGCCGAACACCCCGATGGAGCCGGTGAGGGTGGTGGGGGAGGCGAAGATCTTGTCCGCATCGGCGGAGATCCAGTAACCGCCGGAGGCGGCGTAGCTGCCCATGGAGATCACCACCGGCTTGCCGGCCTGCTTGAGGGCCAGCAGCTCGGCGCGGATCTGCTCGGCGGCGAAGGCGCTGCCGCCCGGGCTGTCGACCCGCAGCACCAGGGCTTTCACCTTGTCGTCGCGGCGGGCATCGGCCAGCAGGTCTGCGAGGCTGTCGCCGCCGATGGTGCCGGCTGGCTGGACGCCATCCATGATGGCGCCGCTGGCGACGATGAGACCCACCTCATCCTTGCCGCTCTGGGGATACTGGCTCGGAATGGCGGCCAGGTACTCCTTGAGGCCCACCCCCTTCCAGCCGTGGTCCTCGCTCTCGCCCACTTCCTTGATCACCGCCTGGGTCATCTCGTCGCGGGTCGCCAGCTGGTCCACCAGACCGTTGTCGAGGGCGTAGTTGGCGGCATTGCCGCCGGCCTTGCGCAGTAGCTCGAGGAAGCGATCCTTGCCCGGTGCCACGGCGTCCGGTTCGATCTCCCGCTGCTCGGCCACGTCGGCCACATAGGATTGCCACAGCTGATCTAGCCAGCGTTGGTTCGCCTCCTTGCTCTCGGGGGACATCTCGTCGCGGGTATAGGGTTCGACGAAGGATTTGTAGGTACCGACCTTGAACACGTGCGGGGTGATGTTGAGCTTCTCCAGCGCTGACTTGTAGTAGGTCTGGTAGACGCCGAGCCCCTCGATGACCACGGCGCCGCTCTGGTTGAGCAGCACGTGATCGGCGTGGGCGGCCAGCAGATATTGGCCCTGGGTGTAGAAGTCGGCCATGGCGATGACCGGCTTGCCGCTCTCCTTGAACTCATCGATGGCGCTCGCCACCTCCTGCAGTTTGGAGAAGCTGGTGCCTTGCAGCCCCTGGGGCTTTATCACCAGCGCCTTGATGCGATCGTCATCCTTGGCGCTCTTGATGGCCCACAGCAGATCGGAGAGGACGATCTCGCTGGGCAGCTCGTTGCTGTTGTCCACCTGGCGCAGCAGCTGCACCGTGGGATCGGTCTGCGAGCGCTGTTCCACCAGCACGCCGGAGAGATTGAGGGTAAGGGCCCCTTCGATGGGGGCGCTGGGCGCCTCTTTCTGGCTGACGCTGAAGACGATGATCAAGACCACGACGAGAAACAGCAGATTGACCAGCATCAGCCGGGTGAAATTGAGCAGGCGCCACAGGCTGCGAAACAGCCAACCCAGACCTTTGAAAATAGACATAGTCGCGTTATCGCCCTGTTAATGGGGAGGGAAGCGCCATTATTAACCAGTTGGCCGGTGAAATGCCATTTCCGCTTGGACAGGATCGGAGCCCGGTTGTTCGGAACACGTCTGTTCGCCGAAAAATTGTCCAAACATTTGTTTGAAAAAGCATTTTCGATTCTTTACTCTAGCCTCGGTTTGATAACAAAAAATTAACTGGAGGCCCTGTGAGCCGCCCACCCATCCTGCCGTCGTGTCTTGGGCTTGAGTCCGGACGGTGGAGGATGGGCGTGGTGCCATCCAGCCCGGCCCCGACAAGGAGTTCATGATGAGCCGTTACCCGACCCTGCTGACCCCCCTCGATCTCGGCTTTACCCAGCTGCGCAACCGCGTGTTGATGGGATCCATGCACACCGGCCTCGAAGAGGAGAAGGGGGGCTTTGACAAGCTGGCCGCCTTCTATGGTGAGCGGGCCCGGGGCGGGGTCGGCCTCATCGTGACCGGCGGCATCGCCCCCAACCTGCGTGGCCGGCTGGTGCCCCACGGCTCCCAGCTGAGTTTTCCCTGGCAGGTGGCCAAGCACAAGAAGGTGACCAGTGCGGTGCATCAGGAGGGGGGCAAGATAGCGCTGCAGATCCTCCATGCCGGCCGCTACGCCTATCATCCGTTCAGCCTGGCGCCAAGCGCCCTCAAGGCCCCCATTTCTCCGTTCAAGCCGCGCGCCATGAGCGAGCGCCAGATCCGCGGCACCATCCGCGACTTCGCCGCCACCGCACAACTGGCCAGGAGCGCGGGCTACGACGGGGTCGAGGTGATGGGCTCGGAAGGCTATCTCATCAATCAGTTCATCTGCGAGCGCACCAACAAGCGCACCGATGGCTGGGGTGGCAGCAGCGAAAACCGCATGCGCTTCCCGGTGGAGATTGTCCGCGCCATCCGCGAGCGGGTCGGTCCGGATTTCATCATCATCTTCCGCCTCTCCATGCTGGATCTGGTGGAGCAGGGCTCCTCCCTTGAGGAAGTGATCGCCCTTGGCAAGGCGCTGGAACAGGTGGGGGTCACCCTCATCAATACCGGCATTGGCTGGCACGAGGCGCGCATTCCCACCATCGCCACCAGCGTGCCGCGCGGCGCCTTCAGCTGGGTGACGGCGGAGCTCAAGAAACATCTGAGTGTGCCGCTTATCACCACCAACCGCATCAACACCCCCGAGGTGGCCGAGCGCATTCTGGCGGGCGGCGAGGCGGATATGGTTTCCATGGCGCGCCCCTTCCTGGCGGATCCCGAATTTGTCATCAAGGCCGCCGAGAACCGGGCGGACGAGATCAACACCTGCATCGCCTGCAACCAGGCCTGTCTGGATCATGTCTTCAAGCAGAAGCGGGCCTCCTGCCTGGTCAATCCGCGCGCATGCTTCGAGACCGAACTCACCTTCGGCCGGGTGCCCCAGCCCAAAAAGCTTGCGGTGGTGGGCGCCGGTCCCGCCGGGCTGGCGTTTGCCTGCTACGCCGCCGAGCGCGGTCATCAGGTGAGCCTGTTCGATCAGGCCAGCGAAATCGGCGGCCAGTTCAACTTCGCCAAGCAGATCCCGGGCAAGGAGGAGTTTCACGAAACCCTGCGCTACTTTGCCAAGCGGCTGGAGAAGTGCGGCGTCGAGCTCTATCTGGGCCAACGCCAGAGTGCCGAGAGCCTCTTGGGCGGCGGTTTTGACGAGGTGATCCTCGCCACCGGCATCCGCCCGCGCACCCCCAACATTCCGGGTATCGAGCATGCCAAGGTGATGAGCTACCTCGATGTCTTGCGGGATCACAAGCCGGTGGGCGAGAAGGTGGCGGTGATCGGCGCCGGCGGCATCGGCTTTGACGTGGCCGAATACCTGGTAGAGGGCAAGGGGGATCGCAGTCGCGATCACTGGCTCAAGGAGTGGGGCATCGACAAGCAGCTCGGCGAGCGCGGCGGCCTGATGGCCCCGGTGATCGACGCCCCCGAGCGCCAGGTCTGGCTGCTGCAGCGCAAGGAGAGCAAGGTGGGCGACGGCCTTGGCAAGACCACCGGCTGGATCCACCGCACCGTGCTGAAGAACCGCAAGGTGGAGATGCTCTCCGGCGTGCAGTACCTGCGCATCGACGATGAGGGGCTTCACATTCAGGTGGGTGAACAGCAGCAGTGCCTGCCGGTGGATCAGGTGATCATCTGCGCCGGCCAGGAGCCGCTCAAGGAGCTGCAGGCCGGTCTGCAGGCGGCGGGCAAACCGGTACACATCATCGGCGGCGCCGACGTGGCCGCCGAGCTGGACGCCAAGCGTGCCATCCGCCAGGGGGCCGAACTGGCGGCGGTCATCTAGGCGATTGGCCGCCATGTATTGCGACAAACCCCTGATGCTCAGGGGTTTTCTTCATCTGGTGCTGTGCTAAGGTAGCGCCATCATAGCCCCTGACAAGGAACTGCCCATGGATGCCCTCCACCTGTTACTGAATCGTCACTCCTGTGGTCGTCTGGCCGAGCCCGCCCCGAGCGGCGAGGTACTCGACAATATCCTCAAGGCCGGGCTGCGGGCGCCGGATCACGGCACCCTGACCCCCTGGCAGTTCATCCTGTTCGAAGGGGAGGGGCGCGAACGGCTCGGCACCCTGCTGGCACAGGCCGCGCGCAGCCGCGGCGAGGATGAAGAGAGCATCAAGAAGTGTCAGGAGGCCCCGCTGCGCGCGCCGCTGCTGATTGCGGTGGCAACCCGCTATCAGGAACATCCCAAGGTGCCGCGACTGGAGCAGGAACTCTCCGCCGGCTGCGCCCTGATGGCGATGCAGATGGCGGCCCAGGCCCAGGGCTTCAACGGCATCTGGCGCTCCGGCTGGTTCATTTTCGACGAGCAGATCAATGAAGGGTTGGGACTGGCACCGGAGGATCAGCTGGTGGGCTTCCTCTACCTTGGCACCCCCATGCTGGAGGCTCGCAAGCTGCGCGAGCTGCCGGTGAGCGAGTTTGTGCGCCGCTTCTAGTCTGCTTCATTACCGGCAAGGCCCTGACTCGTCAGGGCTTTTTTGTTTCTGGTGGCGGGCTGTACTGATATTTGGAGGATTGCCAAGAGGGAGGCCATGGCTGGCAGGGAATTTTTTAAATTGTGAGATGCCGTTCTCAATCCTGGTTTATTACGCTATGTAAAACGTTTGCGCCTCGTTAATATCCCTGTGCCAGTTTAGAAGGTGACCCCTTCTAATTTTCTGCGATGAGAGTCGCAATTCCGTAGCACCTTTTTACAGCCCAACGTCTTGATGACATTGGGCTTCATTTTTATGGGCGTTTTTCAGATGCCAATACCCTTAACCGGCAAACCCACCTTTTTACAGGCCATCATGGTCTTGATGGCGTTGGACTTCATTTTTATTGGCGCTTTGCAGGTGCCGATCCCCTTAATTCCGTAGCGTCCGGTGCAGCTGCTAGCTCACCGGCGTCTTGCCTTTGGCGGGCAGCACGCGGGCCGGGTTGCCCACCACCCTGGCGCCGGCCGGCACGTCTTTGGTGACCACGGCTCCGGCGCCCACGATGGCCTCCCGCCCTATGGTGACACCGGGCAGCAGGATGGCGCCGCCGCCAATCCAGACCCTGTCCTCGATGGTGACCGGCAGCGCGGTCTCGACTCCCTGGATCCGCTCATCGGCGTCCAGCGCGTGGGCGGCGGTGTAGATCTGCACGTTCGGCCCAATCATCACCTCGGCGCCGATGCGAATGGGGGCGTTGTCCAGCAGAGTGGCCCCCATGTTGATGTAGCTGCGCTCGCCAAGGTGGATGTGGCGGCCATAGGTGCAGTAGAGGGGCGGGCAGATGAAGGCACCCTGGGCCAGCTCGCCGACGATCTGCTGCAGCAGCGCCAGCTGTTCATCCTCCTCGTCGCTGCGATTGAAGCGGCGGTACAGGCGGGCCGTCTCCCGGCGCAACAGATCCAGTTCCGGTGCCATGCAGTTGTAAGGCTGGCTGGCGATCATCTTGTCGTACTCGGTCATGGCTGCTCCTGTGGCGTGCCTGTGTGGCGCATGGGGTTCATATGTTAGCGGTCCGGCCGCCGGATAACCGTGATCAGCGGCCCGCTACGGGTAGCACCAGATTGGTCAGCCTGCCCTCGGCAAAGGCAATCAGGTTGTCAAAGGCGGCCTGAAAGTAGAGCTCGTAGCTGTTGCGCTCCACATAGCCGAGATGGGGCGTGGCCAGCACATTGAGCAGGCGCAGCAAAGGCTCGTTTTGCGCCGTGGCCGGCTCTGCATCGAACACGTCGAGCTCTGCGCGCCGGGTGGGGTTGGTTGACTGCTCCGGTGAAGAGGCGGTCTGATCTAGTGGGCAGAAAACAGACGGGGCTCCCATGTGGGAGCCCCGTTGGCAACGGCTGTGTCGATGACTTAGCCGAGTTTGCGGCCGGAGAGGCGGCACCACTCTTCCTTGACGGCGGTCGGGTCCATCTCGAACCACTGGCTGTAGATGGTCTCCAGCTCCGGCGCCTGGCTTTCCAGCACACCGGAGAGGGCCATCAGGCTACCCGCTTTGCCGTGGCCGGCGATCAGCGGCGCCAGTTCGCGCAGCGGGCCGGCCAGGATGTTGGCGACCACTACGTCCGCTTCGACATCTTGCGGCTGATCCGCCGGCAGGTAGAGCTCGATCTGATCGGCGACGCCATTGCGCTCGGCGTTGTCACGGCTGGCCTGGATGGCCTGCGGATCGATGTCTATGCCGATGACCCGGGCGGCGCCCAGTTTCAGGGCGGCGATGCCGAGGATGCCGGAGCCGCAACCAAAGTCGACCACGGTTTTACCGGCCAGATCCAACCCGTCCAGCCACTGCAGGCAGAGCGCCGTGGTGGGGTGGGTACCGGTACCGAAGGCCAGACCCGGATCCAGCATGACGTTGACCGCATCGGGGTTCGGCACGTCGCGCCAGCTCGGGCAGATCCACAGCCGCTCGCCGAACTGCATGGGGTGGAAGTGATCCATCCACTCGCGCACCCAGTCCTTGTCTTCCAGCTGCTCCACCTTGTAGCCCACGTCTTCGCCGAAGATCTGCTGGAAGAAGGCGATGGTGGGCGCCGGATCGGTTTCGGCGTCGAACAGCCCCATTACTTCGGTCTCGCCCCACAGCGGGGTTTCACCCGGCATGGGTTCATAGACGGGCACATCCTTGGCATCCATAAAGGTCACCGCCTGGGCACCACGCCCCAGCAGCATGTTGCTCACCTTGTCTGCGGTCTTGGCAGTGGCGTTGATTCGAATTTGTATCCAGGGCATGGCGTCGACTCTTCATAAATGTGAAACCGCGGGATTCTATCATCATGGGCGTGTGCTGTCGTGGTTTGCCCATGCAGTGTGGTGGAGGATACGGACTTTGCCGAGTTGGCACGGTTAATGTATTCCTCATTGGGTGACGGGAAGCAACCTGTTCCCGCTGAATGCTTTGCTCTAGGAAAGTTCCGTCATCTTTTTCAGCCACCTTCGGGTGGCTTTTTTTTGGTTCATCGCGGCTTTCCGGGGAAGGCCGCCTTGATTTTCAGAAAAAAGTATTCTGAGTCCCTAAATCCATATGCCATACGCTTTATCACTTTGATCTTGTTGTTCACCCCTTCCAGCACACTCGTGTGCATCGGGTAGTTTGCACTCGCCAGGATCCCCCGCATATATTTCGATAAATTTCGACCAAATCGTTGCAGCGGCGCTAGCCCGCTTTCCTTCACCTGCCGCATCCAGCTCCGCCATCGTCGCCATCCTTCCCACACGCTCGGCGCATACCAGATGCCCTTCAACCCCTCTTTCAGCACGTACACCATCGCCAGCGGTTGATTCGCCGCCAACAGCTCCTGCAACTTCACATCCTGTTTTTCACTCAACTTCGCCCGATTACGTAGCAGCAACCAACGCGCACTTTTGACCACTTTTCGCGCCGGTTTATCGCTTTTCAGTGCATTCGCCTGCTCCACTCGCACCCGGTCCACCACCTCTCGGCCATAGCGAGCCACCACGTGGAACAGGTCGTAGACCACCTCCGCCTGCGGGCAGTGTTGCTTCACCTCCAGGTCGAACGCCGTGTTCATGTCCATCGCCACCGCTTCAATCTGCTGGCATCGCTCGCCGAGCTGCTCGAAGAAGGGACGGATAGCGGCCCGGCTGTTGCCGTGCCCCACCCACAGGACGCGGGTTCGCTCGGCATCCATGATCACGGTGGCATAGCGGTGTCCCTTGTGCAGGGCAAACTCATCCATCACCAGCCGCCGCACCTCCCCAAGTTCGATGGTGCCCACACTGGTCTGCAAACGGCGCTTGTCGATCTCCTTGATGGTGTGCCAACCGACCCCGGTGAGCTGGCTGACATGGCGGATGGGGAGGTACTGAACGAGCGCTTCAATCCAGCACTGCATGCGCCGGGTGAGGCGGGAGCCAGAGGGGAGCCAGTCGATATGTTCACTGACGCGACCACAGCGCAGACAGTCGACGCGGCGAACAGGCAGTTGTAACCAGACTTGTCGGTCAAATAGGTCTCGCTCACGCACCCGGCGGATACGTTGGTCGTGGATCAATGGCGTGGGTTGCAGGCATCGGCGACAACGGGGCAAGAAGTCGGCGCGAGGCTCAAGGGTAAACAGGGTGTGATGGTTGGCAGAAAGCGCTTGGGCGATGACGGTATAACCTGGCCAGAAGGAGGCAATATCAATATGATGCACGGCGACAGCAGGGTGATGGTGGTGGTGTGTTTGGAGACAGCCAGTTTACCAGCACCCTGTCTGTCAACTTCCACTTCCCCAAGATCCCGCGAAGAACCTTTTTTTTGCCTGTGGATTGGCAGGGGCTGCAGGTCTGGTGGCAGGCACAATGTGGCAAGTAAGCGAGGAGAGGGACGGGATTGGCACACTAGCTGCAAAGATACAGAGGTCCTGCATAAGGATATGTGTGTGATTGTTACCCCAACGTTCAGGTATTTAGGGCCATCCCGGCGGGATGGCCCCTTTTTTTGGCTCTTTTTATGTTGATGCTGCGTGGTGACTGTCTGTTGCCTGAGGTGAGCTGTGCTGTGATGGGGCTTGTCACTGGTGAGTTCACCCCATGATGGTGCAGTTTTTACCCATAAGGGATTAGTTGCCGAACCGGCTCATGTCGATCACCAGCTTGCCCACCATGCGGCCGGCTTCCACTTCGGTATGGGCCTGAGCCAGGGTAGTCGGGGTCAGCTCGGCCACCACCTTGCTGAGGGTGGTTTTGACCACGCCCTGGTCCACCAGGGCGGCGACCAGCCCCAGCAGGTTGTGCTGCTCGATCATGTCCGGGGTCTGGAACAGGGAGCGGGTGAACATGAACTCCTGGCTGAAGGTGACGCTTTTGCTCTTGAGCAGGGAGAGGTCCCAGGGCACGCTCGATTCGGCGATGGTGCAGATATGGCCGAACGGGCTGATGAGGCTGGCCATGGCATCCCAATGCTGCTCGGTGGCATTGGTGCAGAAGATGGCATCCACCTGAGTGATGCCGAGGGCGGTGAGCTCCTCCTGCAACTGGTGATGGCTCACCACCTGGTGGGCCCCCATCTGCAGGCACCAGGCCCGGGTCTCGGGGCGCGAGGCGGTGGCGATCACCTCCATGCCGGTGAGCTGGCGGGCCAGCTGGATGGCGATGGAGCCGACCCCGCCGGCGCCGCCGATGATCAGCAGCCGTCCGCGGCTCTCGCGGGTGAGGCCCATGCGCTCGAACAGGGTCTCCCAAGCGGTGATGGCGGTGAGCGGCAGGGCGGCCGCTTCCAGGTCGCTCAGGCTGGTGGGGGCGAGGGCGGCGATACGCTCATCCACCAGTTGCAGGGCGCTGTTGCTGCCGGGGCGGCTGATGTCGCCGGCATACCAGACCCGGTCGCCCGCCTTGAACAGGGTCACTTCGCGACCGACGGCGATCACTTCACCCACGGCGTCCCAGCCCAGTACCCGCGGGCTGCTCTCGACCTTGGCCTTGGGGGCACGCACCTTGGTGTCGACCGGGTTGATGGAGGTGGCCTTGACCCGCACCAGCAGGTCGCGCGGGCCCGGTGTCGGGTCGGCCAGATTGGCTTCGATGAAGCAGTGGGGGTGATCGCTCGGCAGATAATGGGTCAGGGCGATGGCTTTCATGGCAGTTCCTTTCAAATCGGTTGGATGGGGATTGCCAGCCACTCTAGTCTGGTTGATTATTCAGATTAAGATGGGTAATTGGTAAAGACTGTTTGAATATATGAACAATGTCGAATTGGAGCTGATGGGGCTGTTCGCCACCGTGGTGGAGCAGGGCAGTTTCACCGGCGCGGCCGAGCTGCTCGGCATGCCCAAATCCTCGGTCAGCCAGAAGATCTCGCGGCTCGAATCCCAGCTCGGGGTGCGCCTGTTGCAGCGCACCACTCGCCGGCTGAGCCTGACCCCGCAGGGGGAGGTCTATGTGGAGCAGTGCCGGGCGCTGCTGGCGCTGGCCCGCAGCGCCAATCTGGCGATGGCGAGACTGCGCGCGGCCCCGGCCGGCCGGGTGCGGATCACCGCGCCGGAGGCGACCGGCACCCTGCTGCTCGGCCGGATCCTGGCCGAGTTTCGGGCCCTCTACCCTGAGGTGGTGCTGGAGCTGACCCTCTGCGATGAGCAGCTCGATCTGGTGGGGGAGGGTTATGATCTGGCGCTACGGGCGGCACCGCTGAAAGATTCCAGCCTGATCTGCCGGCGCATCGGCCAGGTGCCGCGCCATCTGGTGGCGGCGCCCGCCTATCTGGCGGCCCACGGCACGCCGCAACAGCTGAGCGAGCTGGGGCGATACGCCTGTCTGGTGCACACGTCGCTGCCGGTGTGGCCGTTGCAGGAGGGAGGCTGGCGGCCGCAAGGGGCTTGTCTGAGCAACAGCCTGCTGGCGCTGCGGGAGCTGGCCATCAACGAGGGGGGAATTGCCCTGCTGCCCCATCACGTCTGCGAGGGGGATCTGGCGAGTGGTCGCTTGCAAAAAGTGTTGCCCGAGCTCGCCGTGCCGCCCAACCCTTTCTACCTCATCTATCCGAGCCGGGAGCACCTGGCCCCCGCCCTGCGCAGCCTGATGGACTTTGTCGCCAAGCGGTTGCCGTTTGCCTGAGGCTACCAGCCGCTCTGACCGGCGGACTCCTGATTGGGTTTGAGGCCGAGCGGCACCGACTGGCGCTCCGCCAGCATGCGGATCTGCCCCTCGATCAGGCTGGCGTTGGGGCCCAGCACCAGCACCAGCTGATGGTCGTTGAGCTGGATCCAGGAGAGGCAGCCCAGCCCCAGCAGGCGGGATTGATCCACCAGCGAGATATCGCGCACCCGCAGGCTGAGGCGAGTCAGACAGACGCTCATGGCCTGCAGGTTGTCCATGCCACCCAGCACCTTGAGGTACTGGATCGCCAGCATCTGGGGATCGGAGGGGGCGACGCTGGCCAGGCGCGGGTGCTCCGGCGCGATGGGCTTGCTCGGCAAGCTGAGGGGCGTGCGCTCCAGCAGCTGATAGAACAGCAATGTGTAGGCGACGAAGAACAGGATGCCGACCGGAATGAGCCAGAAGCTGTGCTCGCCGGCGTGGTAGCTCAGCACCAGATCCAGCAGACCGGCGGAGAAGTAGCTGCCGACCTTGATGCCGAGCGCGCTGCAGGTGGCGAGCGACAGGCCGGTCAGCAGGGCGTGGGCCAGAAACAGCCAGGGGGCGGTGAAGGCGAACAGGAACTCGATGGGTTCGGTGATGCCCACCAGCGCCGAGGTGAGCGCCAGGGTGAGCAGCAATCCCCCCTGCGGCAGTCGCTGCATGCGCTGGCGGTGCAGCCAGATGGCGAAGCAGGCGCCTGGCAGGCCGAACATGATGATGGGGTAGAGCCCGGCCACATAGCCTTCGTGCAGCGGCTGGGCGCTGGCCAGCGCCTGCAGGTTGCTCTCCCCCAGCCCGATGAGGCTGCCCAGCACCTGATGCAGGCCGAGCGGGATCAGCAGCCGGTTCAGCACGCCGTAGCAGAAGGCGCCGAACGGGGTGGTGAGCAGCTCGGAAGCGAGCAGGGTGATGCCCTGTTCCAGCAGCGGCCAGAGCAGCGCAAGGGGGAAGGCCAGCAACAGACAGGTGAGCGCCGAGGCGAGCAGGCTGGTGAAGTCGCCGTTGACCAGCCGCAGCCAGTGGGGCATGGGGTGGCGCTTGAGCCAGGGGTAGACGATGGCGGTGGTCAATCCCGCCAGCAGGCCGCAGATCATGTCGCTGTGCAGGCCGGGGGCCAGGGTGCCGAGTGCCGAGCTCAGCAGCAGAAAGTTGACCGCGCCGGCCAGCGCCTGGGTACCTTCACCCTGGCGGCTCAGCCCGAAAGCGATGGCCACCGCATAAATGAGCGGCATCTGGCTGAACAGGGCGCGGCCGGTGAGGGAGAGCACCGCCAGATCCAGCACGTCCGGCTGGCCGAGCCGATAGAGCAGCGCGGCCAGCGGCAGGATGGAGACCGGCAGCAACAGGGCGTAGCCGAGTCGCTGCAGGGCTTGAGTCAGGATCTGTCTGGCGTTCTGTACGGGCATAAGGGCACGGCATTTTGTGACATGGCGCACAGTTTACCCGTAAAACACCCATTTTGGGATAGTTTCGGAACCCTTTATTAATCCATCGATGATTGCGGCTCAAACAAGCGCCGCACATGCTGGCTCGGGGCCGGGGTCAGCAGGCTGACCAGCACGAAGGCAATCAGCCCCAGCCCCAGGCTCGGCACGATGGCGTGCAGGCCGGCCGGCTTGATCTCCCACTGGCTCAGGATGGCGTAGCAGAGGATGCCACACACCATGCTTGCCAGGGCCCCCGGGCCGTTGGCCCGCGACCAGTAGAGGCCGAGCACCAGCGGCCACAGGAACACTGCCTGCAGGCCGCCGAAGGCGAGCAGATTGAGCCAGATGATCATCTCGGGTGGTTGCAAGGCTGCAAGCAGCACCAGCGTGCCCAGGATCAGGGTGCAGAGCAGGGAGAGGCGCGGCACCCGCACCTCCAGCTTCTCCTGGCCGGCCTTCTCCGGACTCAAGTAGTTGAGGTAGAGATCCTTCACCAGGGTGGCGGAGGCCTGGATCAGCTGGGAGTCGATGGTGGACATGATGGCCGCCATGGGCGCCGCCAGGAAGACCCCGGCCAGCCAGGGGGGCAGTACCTCCATCATCAGGGAGGGCATGATCTTGTCCGGGCTGTCCATGCCGGGCAGGATGGCGCGGCCCAGAGCGCCGGCCAGGTGCATGCCGAACATCAGCAAGGCGCTGACGATGGTGCCGATGAGGATGCCGCGATGGAGCGCCTTGCTGTCGCGATAGCCGAAACAGCGCAGCGCCGAGTGGGGCAGCCCCACCACCCCGATGCAGACCAGCACCCAGAAGCTCAGCATGAAGGGCTGGGTCAGCAGGTCGCCGGCCCCCTGCGGGCTCACCAGCTTGGGATCGATCACCTTGAGCTGGTGGATGAGGTTGGGCAGGCCGTCACCGGCCACCAGAGTGCCCGCCAGCAGGGCACCGGTGCCGATCAGCATGATGATCCCCTGCAGCGCATCGGTCATTACCACGGCGCGAAAGCCGCCGATCACCGTGTAGAGCAGCACGCAGCTCGCAAACAGCAGGAGCCCCTGCTGATAGCTGAGGCCGGTGGCGGTCTCCAGCAGACGGGCGCCACCGATGAACTGCACCACCATGGTGGCGATGAAGGCGAGGATGATGGTGACCGAGCCTAGCACCACCACCGCCTTGCTCTGGTAGCGGGCCCACAGCATGTCATTGATGGTCACCGCATTGACCCGGCGGGCGATGATGGCGAACTTCTTGCCAAGCACCCCCAGGGTGAGCCAGACGGTGGGCAGCTGGATCATTGCCAGCAGCACCCAGCCCAGCCCGATCTTGTAGGCCGCTCCCGGCCCGCCGATGAAGGAGGAGGCAGAGGTGTAGGTGGCTACCAGGGTCATGGCCAGCACCAGCCCGCCCATGCTGCGGTTGCCGATGAAGTACTCCTGCACAAAGTCACCGCCCACTCGGTGGCGGCTAGCCCAGAAGCCGACTCCCAGCACCAGCACCAGATAGATGCACAGCGGCAGCATCAGCTCAAGATTCATGGGAAGGCTCCTTGGCATCGAGGGGAGGGGAGTCGAGGGGGATGTCCACGAACAGGCGATCCACCATCAGGCCGCATAGCACGATGAACAGCAGCGGCATCAGGATGCAGCTGAGCAGGAACCAGAGCGGCATGTCCCAGCATTCGATCTCTGCGGGGATGAAATAGGCCGTGCCATACCAGGCAAGGAAGTAGAGCAGGGTCAGCAGCAGGCAGAGGGCTGCTTCCCGGCGAGCGAGCGCGAAACGATTCACCTTGGCCTCCGACAATTTTGAGGGGCGCAAGGATAACAAAAAAGGGCCATGTCGCCATGGCCCTTTTTCAACAGAGGCTCCTTGCGGAGCCGACGTCCACCGACATTGCGGTCTTCGTCAAGGATCCTTACAGACCCAGCTTCTTGTGCAGGTAGTGGATGTTGGTCCCACCGTGCTGGAAGTTTTCGTCCTTCATGATCTCTTTTTGCAGGGAGACGTTGGTCTTGATCCCTTCCACCACCAGCTCGTCCAGCGCCTGACGCATGCGGGCGATGGCGACGTCGCGGTTTTCACCGTAACAGATGAGCTTGCCGATCATGGAGTCGTAGTAGGGCGGCACCTTGTAGCCGGCGTAGATGTGGGAATCCCAGCGTACGCCCAGACCACCCGGCGCGTGGAAGCGCTGGATCAGGCCCGGAGACGGCATGAAGGTGGCCGGGTCTTCGGCGTTGATCCGGCATTCGATGGCATGGCCACGGATGCGGATGTCCTGCTGGGTGATGGACAGGGGCTGACCGGCGGCAATGCGCAGCTGCTCCTTGATCAGATCCACGCTGGTGACCAGCTCGGTGACCGGGTGCTCAACCTGGATACGGGTGTTCATCTCGATGAAATAGAACTCGCCGTTCTCGTACAGGAACTCGAAGGTGCCCGCACCGCGGTAGCCGATCTCGATACAGGCGCGCACGCAGCGCTCACCGATGAACTTGCGCATCTCTTCGGTGATGCCGGGTGCCGGCGCCTCTTCGACCACCTTCTGGTGACGACGCTGCATGGAGCAGTCGCGCTCGCCCAGATAGAGGGCGTTGCCCTGGCCGTCTGCCAACACCTGAATCTCGATGTGGCGCGGGTTCTCCAGGTACTTCTCCATGTAGACCATGTCGTTCTTGAAGAACTGGCCTGCCTCGGATTTGGTCAGCGCGATGGCGGCAGACAGCTCGGCTTCACTGCGCACCACGCGCATGCCGCGACCACCACCGCCGCCGGCGGCCTTGATGATCACCGGGTAGCCAATGCGTTTGGCGATGGCGGCGTTGTGCTTGGCATCGCTGTCGACCGGACCGTCGGAGCCCGGTACGCAGGGCACGCCCGCTTTCTTCATCGCCTCGATGGCGGAGACCTTGTCGCCCATCAGGCGAATGGTCTCGGCGCGCGGGCCGATGAAGATGAAGCCGGATTTCTCGACCACTTCGGCGAAGTCGGCGTTCTCGGAGAGGAAACCGTAACCCGGGTGGATGGCGACGGCACCGGTCACCTCGGCAGCGGCGATGATGGCCGGCACATTGAGGTAGGAGTCGGTACTGGCCGGCTTGCCGATACAGATGGTTTCGTCGGCCAGCAGCACATGCTTGAGCTCCCGGTCGGCGGTGGAGTGAACGGCCACTGTCTTGATCCCGAGCTCTTTACAGGCGCGCAGGATCCGCAGGGCAATTTCACCGCGGTTGGCGATGACTACTTTGTCCAACATGGGTGGCGACTTCCCTTATTCGATGATGAACAGCGGCTCGTCGAATTCGACGGCCTGACCATTTTCAACCAGGATCGCTTTGATCACACCGGCCTTGTCAGACTCGATTTGGTTCATCATTTTCATGGCTTCGACGATGCACAGGGTATCGCCGACATTGACGTGCTGACCGACTTCCACGAACGGTTTGGCTTCCGGGCTGGAGGAGCGGTAGAAGGAGCCAACCATCGGGGAGCGCATCAGGTGACCGCTCGGGATGGCGTCGGCAGCCGGGGCAGCAGCAGCCGGTGCGGCGGCAGGAGCGGCAACCGGGGCGGCAGCTTGTTGCATGATCATCTGCGGAGCAGCGGTCACCTGACCGGAGAAGTTGCGGCTGATGCGAACGGACTCTTCACCTTCGGAGATCTCCAGTTCGGCGATGCCGGACTCTTCAACCAGTTCAATCAGCTTCTTGATTTTGCGGATATCCATTAGCATTCTCTTTCTTCTTTATCTGATCAGTGATTATCAAGCCGCGCGCAACTGGTGCACGGCCGCGGTTAAAGCGAATTGGTAGCCATCGGCCCCCAGCCCACAAATGACCCCCTTGGCGACATCAGACAGATAGGAGTGATGACGGAAGGGTTCCCTGGCATGGACGTTGGACAGGTGAACCTCAATAAAGGGGATGGCCACACCCAGCAGCGCATCGCGGATGGCGACGCTGGTGTGAGTGAAGGCGGCCGGGTTGATGATGATGAAATCCACCTGACCCATGGCCTGGTGGATGCGGCCGACCAACTCATGTTCGGCATTGGATTGCAGGTGTTCCAGTGTGACCCCGAGTTCGCCGGCGTTGTGCGTCAGATCGGCGACGATCTCATCGAGCGTCTTGCTGCCGTAGATGCCCGGTTCCCGTTTGCCCAGCAGGTTCAGGTTCGGCCCGTTGAGCAGGAGAATTCGGTGTTTTTGCGACATATTGAGTACATCCTCGATGATAATGCTGCTATCTGTCAGCCATCTTGTGGACTATCAGAAATCTAGTCATTTTCTGCGCAAATCGGTGTGCACTGGCACACAGATTTCGCAATTATATTGATTTCGTGAAAATTAGCAGCATTTTACTGGTCTAATCTCTACATCTGTCTATTTTTTGCGCTAATTGGTGCGTTGTTGAAACGCTCAGTAGCAAAGACGACAAAGCCGGCTTGAGGCCGGCTTTGGAGGCAGGAACGCAGTCAGGATCAGGCTGCTTCCGACTTCTCGCGGATCAGCTTGTCCACCACGCCCGGATCCGCCAGGGTGGAGATATCCCCCAGGCTGTCGGTCTCGCCGGTGGCGATCTTGCGCAGAATTCGCCGCATGATCTTGCCGGAGCGGGTCTTGGGCAGCCCCTCGGCCCAGTGGATCACGTCCGGGGTGGCGATGGCGCCGATCTCCTTGCGAACCCACTCCTTCACCTCTTTATGCAGCTCCCGGCTCGGCTCCTCGCCGGCGATCAGGGTGACATAGGCGTAGATGCCTTGACCCTTGATCTCGTGCGGCACACCCACCACCGCCGCTTCGGCGATCTTGGGATGGGAAACCAGCGCGGATTCAATTTCGGCGGTGCCCATGCGGTGACCGGAGACGTTCAGTACATCATCCACCCGTCCGGTGATCCAGTAGTAACCATCCTCGTCGCGACGGGCACCGTCGCCGGTGAAGTAGCGGCCGGGGAAGGTAGAGAAGTAGGTCTGCTCGAACCGTTCGTGATCGCCGAACACGGTGCGCATCTGGCCCGGCCAGGAGTCGGTTATCACCAGGTTGCCCTCGGTGGCCCCCTCCAGCGGCTCGCCCATGTTGTCCACCAGCGCCGGCTGCACGCCGAAGAAGGGACGGGTAGCCGAGCCTGGCTTGAGATCGGTGACGCCGGGCAGCGGGCTGATGAGGATGCCGCCGGTCTCGGTCTGCCACCAGGTATCGACGATGGGACAGCGCTCCTCGCCGATGGTGCGGTAGTACCACTCCCAGGCTTCCGGGTTGATGGGCTCGCCCACCGAGCCCATGATGCGCAGGCTCGAACGGGAGGTGTCGGCTACCGCCTCGTTGCCCTTGGCCATCAGCGCGCGGATGGCGGTGGGGGCGGTATACAGAATGCTGACCTGGTGCTTGTCCACCACCTGGCTCATGCGGTTGGTGGCCGGGTAGTTGGGCACCCCTTCGAACATGATGGTAGTGGCGCCGTTGGCAAGCGGCCCGTAGACCAGATAGGAGTGGCCGGTGACCCAACCCACGTCGGCGGTACACCAGTAGATGTCCTCTTCGTGGTAGTCGAAGATGTACTTGAAGGTGAGGGTGGCGTAGACCAGATAGCCGCCGGTGGTGTGCAGCACCCCCTTGGGTTTGCCGGTGGAGCCGGAGGTGTAGAGGATGAAGAGCGGATCTTCGGCCCCCATCGCCTCGGGCGGGCAGTCGGCGCTGACGGTGGCGACGGCGTCGTGCCACCAGATGTCCCTGTGGTTGTGCCAGGCGATGTTGCCGCCGGTGCGTTTGAGCACGATCACCTTGTTGACCTTGGTCTCCGGGTTGGTGAGCGCTTCATCCACATTCTTCTTGAGCGGCACCGGACGGCCGCCGCGCAGCCCTTCATCGGCGGTGATGACGATGGAGGAGCCGGAGTCGATGATGCGACCGGCCAGGGCTTCCGGCGAGAAACCGCCGAACACGATGCTATGCACCGCACCGATGCGGGTACAGGCCAGCATGGCGATGGCGGCTTCCGGCACCATGGGCATGTAGAGGCAGACCACGTCGCCGCGATGCACTCCCTGCGCCTTCAAGACGTTGGCAAACTTGCACACCTCGGTGTGCAGCTCGCGGTAGGTGAGCTTGCGATCTTCGGCCGGGTTGTCCCCTTCCCAGATGATGGCGACCTTGTCGCCGCGCTGGGCCAGATGGCGGTCCAGACAGTTGGCAGAGACGTTGAGCAGGCCGTCTTCATACCATTTGATGGAGACGTGGCCCGGATCATAGGAGGTGTTCTTGACCCTGGTGTAGGGCTTCATCCAGTCGAGGATCTTGCCCTGCTCGCCCCAGAAGGCATCCGGATCCTGCACCGAGGCCCGGTACATGGCTTCATAGCCTGCCTTGTCCAGCAGGGCGCCGTTGCTGATGTGGGCTTTGACCGGGTAGACCTTGCTCTCGCTCATGTGTCACTCCTTTGAATACATTCTTGTAATGATTAGGTAACAACTTATACCTTTGGCGGGGGAGGGCAATTAGACTTTTGGATAGATGGCAACATCCGCTTACAGTCGAGCCGATGACAATTCATCGCTGATTGGGTAAAACGTCGTTTTAGCGACGGAGATAGTCCCATGTTGACCCTGCTATTGTGCTCCTCCCTCTGGCAGTTCGAGGCCCCGCAGGCCACCGATGAGGCCGCATTGGCCGCCCCCCATGCCAACGGCCTTGCGTTGACACCGGCACAGCCCGCTTCGCCATCCCTGCGGGACCACATCAGCGGCCAGTTGAGCGAGGCCTGGCTGGCGCGCAAGCCGTCGGTGTCCGTCACCCTCGAAGAGAAAAAATCCTCCTATCCGCAGGACGCGTTGCTGGAAGAGTCACGCCGGCAGCAGGACGAAGGGTGGGATGCCAGGCTGACCTTCAACTGATGAGCGTCACCTGCGCCGCTGGCGCGGCGCGGATCCAGGCACACCGCTAGCACCAGGCGCCCTTGCGCGAGCCCAGCTGCTCGGCCAGATGGGGCTCGGCCAGCGGGTGGCTGAACAGATAGCCCTGCCCCTCCTGGCAGTGCAGTGATTGCAGAAACTGGCGTTGGGCCTGGGTCTCAATCCCTTCGGCAGTGACCACCATGCCCAGGCTGTCGGCCAGGTTGATGATGGTGCGGCACAGCTCCCGGCTGTGCTTGTCGTCGGGCAGTGCCTGCACGAAGGTGCGGTCAATCTTGATGCGATCGATGGGCAGGCTCTTGAGCAGGCTCAGGGAGGAGAAGCCGGTGCCGAAGTCGTCGATGGCGATCTGTACCCCCAGTGCCTTCAGGCGTCTGAACAGCTGCAGGCTCTGATCGACCCGCTGGATGATGCTCTCGGTGACCTCTATCTCCAGCTTCTCTGGCGGAAAGCCGGTTTCGGCCAGGATGGCGGCGACCCGCTCCACGTAACCTGCCGAGCGCATCTCCCGCACCGACACATTGATCGACAGCCTGGGTACCGCCAGTCCGGCGGCCAGCCACGCCTGTCCCTGCCGGCAGGCGGTGCGCATCACCCACTCACCGATCTGCTCGATGAGCCCGCACTCCTCGGCCACCGGGATGAAACGGGTGGGTCCTATCATCCCCTCGCTGGGGTGCTGCCAGCGCAGCAGGGCCTCCAGCCCGCTCATGCGGTTGCTGGCGAGCTCCGTCATGGGCTGATAGAGGACGCAGAGCTGATGCTGCTCGATGGCCTTGAACAGTCCCTGCTCCATGCTCATTCGCTCCCGGGTCTGCTCGGTCATGTCCGGGGTATAGAACAGATAGCCGTTGCGGCCCCGGTTCTTGGCCTCGTACATGGCGCTGTCGGCGGCGCTGACCAGGGTATCCGGGCTGGTGGCGTGTTCCGGATAGAGGGCGATGCCGATGCTGGCGGAGACGGCCACCCGCTCGTGGTCGAGTTCGACCGGCTCGCGCAGGCTGGTCAGCAGTTGCTCGGCGAGCCGCTCCAGCTCCTGTGGCCGTTCAAAGAAGGGGATCAGCACCAGGAATTCATCGCCACCGAGTCGGGCGGCCACGTCGTTGTGGCGCAGGACGCGGCGGATCCGCTCGGCCAGCAGCTTGAGCAGCTCATCACCGGCGCGATGGCCCAGGGTGTCGTTGATCAGCTTGAAGCCGTCCAGATCGATGAACAGCAGGGCCAGTTGCTGGTGGTTGAGCTGGGCAGTCTTGAGTTCCAGCTCCAGCCGCTCCTGCAGCAGGTTGCGGTTGCCGAGCTCGGTCAGCGGATCGTGATAGGCGAGGTGATTGAGCTGTGCTTCGGCCTTGCGAATGGCACTGATGTCGGAGAAGGCGATGACGTAGTTGGTGGTGTTGTGGCGACTGTCGTGCACGGCGCTGACATGCTGCCAGGAGGTGAAGTAGCCGCCATCCTTGCGCAGACACATCATCTCGCCATGCCAGGCGTGACTGCCGGGCAGCAGGGTATGCCAGGGATAATCGATGTCGGTGTGGCGGCGCGGATGCATGATGGCCTCCGGCGACTTGCCCACGATCTCCGCCTCGTCATATTGGGTCATGCTGGAAAAGGCCGGGTTGACCGAGATGATCTGGCGCTGGCCATCCATGATGATGATGCCTTCGGCGGCGGTCTCGAACACCACGTTGGCCTGGCGCAGCTTGTCCTCCTGGTTGCAGCGACTGGTGGCATCGTGGATCACCCCGGTGATGCGCCGCCCCTGATGGTCGGTGGCCGCCACGTGATCGGCGTGAATGTCGACCCAGCCCCGCAACTGATCCGGCCCGAGATAGCCGAGGGTGAGGTGAATGGGGGCCATGCCGTTGACCGCCGCCCTGAACTGCTCGCCAGAGAGCGGATCGAAGCGCTTGATGAACTGCTCCATCCCCCCCTGAAACTGGCTGGCCGTGGTGCCGAGCAGGCGCTCGACCTGGCCGTCAAACTGCAGCCTGTCCTCCGTCACATGCCACTCCCACACCCCGATCTGGCCGGCACTCATGGCCAGTTGCAGCCGCTGCTGTGCTTCGACCTGCTCGGTGACGTCCCGCACTATGGTGAGGATGCGGTCGGGCACCCCCTGTTCGTCCAGCATGGGGCTGTAAATCGCCTGCCAGTGGCGCTGCCGGCCCTGGTGGGCCGCGGTATGGCCGCTCAGGTTCAGCTCGACCCGGGGGACGCCGCTGCTGATGATCTGCTGGAACAGGGGTTCCAGCACCGGAGCCAGCGTGGGGACGATTTCGCGCAGGTATCTGCCGTAGTGCTCTTCTCGGGAGAGACCGTTGAGATCGGCCAGGGTCTGGTTGACGCTGCGGCAGCGGAAGTGGCGGTCAAACACACCTATGCCAAACGGGGCCAGTTCGAACAGCTGTTGCAGCTCGTTCATGTTCAATTGCCCCGCCAGCGGTGGATCCGGCATGGCATTGAAAGTCTCTTCGCCCATTGCGCGCTCCTGAATTGACTTCTTTGTCATTTAAGCTGCTGTCAGTATGGCATGAAGCATTCTGGAGGGAAGAGAGGGGGCGTCATTCGCCCCCTTTTTGCGGTGTTACCAGCTGAAGTGATAACTCAGGGTCAGGTTGATCATCGGTTGCCAGTCGTGCTCCTTGATGAGCCACTGCTTGGCGCCGAACTCGGTGCCAAGGCGCCACTGCTGCCAGCGCCAGCTGCGTTCCAGCGTGACTCCCCAGTCCCGCAGGCCCTCGTCTGCCCCATAGGCGGCCATGTGGGCCTGACTGCCCCGGGTCAGCCAGAGGTTGAGGGAGATCTCGGCCGGCAGCGGCAGGCTGTGCTCCATGTACCAGAGCTGGCCATAACGGCCGCTGACGTCATAGAGCTGGCCCAGGGTGAGCTGGTGATCGTCGTCTAGTTGCCAGCCGAGACGCCAGAAGGCGCTGAAGCGGTTGCGATCGACCACCTGCATGGGCGCGACGCCGACCGCGAAGAAGCTCTTTTTATAGAGCGGCAAGGCCAGCCCGGCGCTCTGGCCATCGGCGAAGAGCAGGCCGACCTGGGTTTCCCGTTCATAGGCAAGCCAGAACTGCATGCTGGCATCGGCGCTGACCCCCGCCTGATTGCTGCCGAGCTGCCACTGACCGCCCAGCTGCCACTGGTTGTCCGGCTCTTTGGCCGACAGGGGCAGGGTCAGGAACAGCAGCGGCAGCCAGCACTTATTTGCCATAGAGCCGTGCCCAGTCCCGGTCCTGATGCATGCCCATCAGGTGGCAGATGATGCCGGAGCGCTGGAAGGCATAGATGAGCAGCACGCTGGTGGCGCTGAGCGCCATGATGAGGCCGAAGTTGTTGGGCAAGATGGTACCCTGACGGGCGGTCCACCACAGCAAGAGCGGGCCCCACAGGTGCACGAAGATGCTCTTGTGGAAGATGAAGACGGTCAGCGAGTACATGCCGATCCAGTTGAGCGGGCGCCAGCACAGCCGGATGTTGCGCTGATGCAGCCAGAGCACGGCCCCGATCACCAGAAACTCCATGCCCCAGATGCCGGCGCGGCCGACCATGTCCATCGCCAGTTCGTGCTCGTTGGCGTAGATGTCGCTGAGCTCGACCGTGCTGGTCTCGCCGAACATGAGATAGACGGCCAGCGCCAGCAGCGAGAGCGTCAGCACCAGGGCGTTGAGGCGGTCCCGCCATTGGGGCCGCTGATGCCAGCACCAGCCGTAGAGGAAGCCGAAGCAGCCGCTGGCCATGAAGAGGTCGAGGCGGGCATCCAGCTCGTAGTCGGGGTGCACGTGCAGTTTCATCCAGCCGTCGATGTGACCGAGCAGATCCTGCACGCCGAGCTGATCCAGCAGCAGGCTGAGCAGAGTCAGCAGCAGCATGCCGCGAATGCCGAACCAGGCGTAGACCAGCGAGAAGAGCGCCAGCAGGCACATCCACAGCATCACCGGGTAGAACGAGATCGCCTCGCCGAAGTTAGGGGCGATCACCAGCCCTTCCACATAGAGCACCAGAATGATGCTGGCGAACAGCACCAGCTTGCCGCCCAGTTGCGGTCTGAAGCTGGCCTGATCGCGGCGGCTGAGGTTGAAGGCGGCCAGCGCCAGGTAGATCTGGCTGACCCAGGGAATGAGCCAGGCCGAGACCTGGGCCGTGGTGTGATCCATGGGCAGCAGCTGGCCGGCCATCGCCTTGTGCGACAGATAGAAGCTGTCCCACAGGGCGTGTTCCCGGTTGAAGAAGTCGATGTACCAGTAGTTGAGGTAGCCGGTGTAGTGCTCGAAGACGGCCATGAAGATGACGAGCCCTCGCAACAGGTCGAGACCCGTGATGCGTGCATCCTGTGGAGGCATGCTGATGCTCCTGCATTGGTTGGAAAAGGAGCGGCACTATAACGGTTGCGGCGAAACTGAACGGGAGCTGAATGTAAGCGAATGTTACCAGCAATTGAGGGCCTGCCCTTGTGACAAGGGCGGATGGGCGGATCGGGCTGTCATGATTTGTAATAGTTTTGGCGGTTTATCAGCCTTTCTGGCGGCCGAAGGCCTGGATGCCGCGCACCAGCACCAGCAGGCCGAGCCCGTGAAACGGCAGCGCCAGGGCGAGCAGCAGCAGCCAGTGGGCCTCGCTGCCGCTGCTGTTGATGAAGTCGACCCAGGCGGCCAGCAGGGCCAGCATGCCCGCTATCTGGAAGCGACGGCGCAGCACCACCTCCACCCCGAGATTGGCGAGATAGAGGGTCAGCAGGATGCCGGCGAAACCGGTGAGCTGGGCGGTGCCGTAGAGGACGCGGTCCGGGTTGAACAGCAGGGTCACGAGGGGGGTAAGGCCCTGATCCAGCGGGATCAGGGCCAGCAGCCAGCAGGCGATCAGCAGCAGGGCCGTCTTCATGTCGAACTCAGTCGGCGGCTGGCGCCGGTTTGACCAGGCTGAGGTAGTTGGCATCCATGGTGAGGAAAACCCCCAGCAGGCGGGCGCTGGCGCCGTAGAAGCCAAACGGATCGGCGGCGCGGCAGGCACGCTCGAAATGCGGGAACCAGGCCAGCAGATGGCCGTGCAGCAAGGCCTCCTGCTCGCCTAGCCACTGTTCGCGCAGGTCGGCGCTGGCGGCTTCGGCGGCGCGGATGATGAGATTGCCCATCAGATCCAGTTCGACCCCCAGATGATCGACCGGTTGTTGGTATTTGGCGCTGACATCGATATTGAGCCGGCTCAGTCGCGCCTGCATGCGCTCGAGCGCAGCGGCGTCCTGGTGGGCGGATTCATGGGGAGAGACGGCGTCGTTGGCCAGGAACAGCTCATGGAAGTCGCTGGCCAGCGCGTTGGCACGCTCGGGGCGCACCAGCAGGCGGGCGATGGCGTCATTGAGCTCGGCCACGGCCGGGCGCATGGGATCGAGCGTGGAGAGGCTCTTCAGGAAGCTTCGCACATCATAGCTGTCGTATTCGGCGATCTGTTCGTCGCTGAGCTGGGCGGTAAACAGGGTGGCAAACCACCAGTAAAGTTCGGCCCGACGTTCGCTAGTGGCCAGAAATTCCTGCATTTTTCCTCCGTGGATGGCAAGCGGGAAGCAGACTGAGCCCGATTCTAACGGCTTTGGCAGAAAAGTTAACCCATAGGTGACAATCCGCCGAACAAGTCGGGAAAAACGCCGCCAGAGGCGGCCTTTTCAGGGCATGTCGGCGACGGTGTCAGGCGGTGGGGCGAGTCTCGAACTGCGGCAGCTCATCGGTGATCTCGTGCCAGGGGGCCTTGGAGCCGACGAAAATGTGAAAGCCGGGTCGCTGGCTCGGCGCCGTGTCGAGAATGCCGAGGCGCAGGTTCAGCTTGCCGCTGCTGCGCTTCTCGCTGAACAGGCTGGAGCCGCAGTGGCGGCAGAAGGCGAGGGTGGTCTCGGGGGATTTCTGGAAGCGGCTGATGGCCTCCTCTCCTCGAGAGATGGTGACGAGCGCGCCATCCAGGCCGCCCACCGGAGCGTAATCGGCGCCGGAAAATTTGCGGCACTCGGAACAGTGGCAGTTGCCCAGATAGTCGAAGCGGTCGGGCAGGCTCAGGGCGACGGCGCCGCACAGGCAGCTGGCGGTCAATGATGTCATCTTGCGGATCCTTGGCTGATGGGTCAGAGCTCCTCGCGATAGAGCGTCTTCTTGCAGCGGGTGCAGATATGCTGGCGCCGGAAATCGGTCTGGTGCACCAGGCCCACATCCAGTTGCTGATGGTGGCCGCAATGAATGCAGAAGATGATGTCGCCATCGATGGCTTCCGGGTGCGCTGCCAGATACTGCTCGCGGGTGGGCAGTTGATCCCACTGCGTGACAAAGGGACTCTTGCGAGTGTCGGTATAGTAGATCCAATAGAACAGCGCGAATACCGAAATAATCAGAAACAGCATCAGGTTATCCAGCATGGCTTACTCCCGTGAGGTCTGCGGTGCAAAGAGGCAAGGGGGTGACGTGAGCAGCAGTTGACCGGATGCGATGAGAGGGCCCTTCCGTTGCCGGTCGCGTCGTTGCTGCGCATGCCGGGCAACCGCTGTGCCAGCTAAAGATGTTATCTGTTAGTAAATGCTATATCCATGATCTGGCTCTGGTTTTGGCAGTTAGGCCAGTCCGGGCCCGGTCATGTTGCTCGAGTGGTGACAGGGGATCGCACGGCTGGCGTGGGTGTCGGGTGATGACGGTCCAGCCGATTGGGGAGCATGGTCATTGTGAATTTCGCGACACATTTTACATTTTTTAAACAAATTTTTGGGTGGTTGGACTGTCTCTTTGATCCAGCTCACGTTACAATGCGCCTGCCCACTTCACCTATCGCGCAAACGATTTTCAGGAGATAAACGGATGTTGAAACGTGACATGACCATTGCCGGCTATGATCCAGAGCTGTGGCAGGCCATCACAGACGAGACCCGTCGTCAGGAAGAGCATATCGAGCTGATTGCGTCCGAGAACTACACCAGCCCCCGTGTCATGGAAGCCCAGGGCTCCCAGCTGACCAACAAGTACGCCGAAGGTTACCCCTCCAAGCGTTACTACGGTGGTTGCGAGTATGTGGATGTGGTTGAAACCCTGGCTATCGAGCGCGCCAAAGAGCTGTTCGGTGCCACCTACGCCAACGTGCAGCCGCACTCCGGCTCCCAGGCCAACAGCGCCGTCTACATGGCCCTGCTGCAGCCGGGCGACACCGTGCTTGGCATGAACCTGGCCCACGGCGGTCACCTGACCCACGGCTCCCCGGTCAACTTCTCCGGCAAGCTGTACAACATCATCCCCTACGGCATCGACGAGTCCGGCAAGATCGACTACGACGACATGGAACGTCAGGCGGTCGAGCACAAGCCGAAGATGATGATCGGTGGCTTCTCCGCCTACTCCGGTATCGTCGACTGGGCCCGCATGCGCGAAATCGCCGACAAGGTCGGTGCTTGGCTGTTTGTCGACATGGCCCACGTGGCCGGCCTCATCGCCGCTGGTGTCTACCCGAACCCGGTGCCCCACGCTCACGTGGTCACCTCCACCACCCACAAGACCCTGGCTGGTCCGCGCGGTGGTCTGATCCTCTCCGCCGCCGACGACGAGGAGCTCTACAAGAAGCTCAACTCTGCCGTCTTCCCGGGTGGTCAGGGTGGCCCGCTGATGCACGTCATCGCCGGTAAAGCGGTGGCCTTCAAAGAGGCACTGGAGCCGGAGTTCAAGACCTATCAGGCTCAGGTCGTGAAAAACGCCAAGGCGATGGCTGCGACCTTCATCGAGCGCGGCTACAAGATCGTCTCCGGCGGTACCGACAACCACCTGATGCTGGTTGACCTGATCGGCCGTGAGCTGACCGGCAAAGAGGCCGATGCGGCCCTTGGCAAAGCCAACATCACCGTCAACAAGAACTCCGTGCCCAACGACCCGCGCTCCCCGTTCGTCACCTCCGGCGTGCGGATCGGTACCCCGGCCATTACCCGCCGTGGTTTCAAGGAAGCCGAGTCCATCCAGCTGACCAACTGGATCTGTGACGTGCTGGACAACCACGACAACGATGCCGTGCTGGCCACCGTACGTGAACAGGTGCTGGACATCTGCCGTCGTTTCCCGGTGTATGCCTGATAACGGCCCTCACCCGGTTTGAGACCAATGCCACCCACGGGTGGCATTGTTTTTTGTAGCGTTTGACAACACAGGAGGGCCTGATGACGCTGAACGGTGAAGAGCATAGCGGGCAAGGCAATCTGACCATGGCCAGCGAACAGCAAGAGCTGGCACTGGAGGCTGCGCTCAGGCAGGCGATCCGCGCCCAGTACCACTTTCGCGCCAGCGAACAGGGGCTGCTGGCCTGGGATGTGCGCCGGCTGGTGCGACTGAGCCGCGATCTGCCGGTGCAGGCGGTGGCGCTCGGCGAGATTGCCGAGCTCGATCAGGTGCACTGGTACGGCCATGACGCCGCCCGCCCCACGGTGCGCAGCGTGGTGGAGCACTGCCAGTTGATGATGGCGGCCGATCTCGCCTATCCCATCCTGCTGGACAGCGCCGGCCGGGTCATGGATGGCATGCACCGGGTAGGCAAGGCGTTGCTGCTGGGCCACAGCAATATCGAGGCCCGCCGCTTTGCCGTGGATCCCGAACCCGATTATCAGGGCTGCGACCCCGATGCCCTGCCTTATGACGACTGAGCTCGGTTGACTGGATAGTCAGGGTGAACATCGGAAACACTATTTTCAAGAGATGGATTGCAGGAGATAGTTCAGTGAAGAGAGTGCTAGAGATTCGGAACTATCGGCTCAAAGCCGGGAGTGGAGCGATTTTTCATAAGTTGGTGGCAGAGCAGAGTTTGCCTCTACATCGTGAGTGGGGGATGGATGTGGTGAACCACGGACCCTCCCTACATGATCCGGACGTTTATTTTTTGATGCGGGCTTACGATGACCTTGAGGAATTGAACCGTTCACAGGCGGCATTCTATGCCACTGAAGCATGGCGGACAGGTCCGAGAGAAGCCATTGTCGAGTTGATCGAGAGCGACGCCAATACTGTGCTCTGGTTGTCTGATGTTGCCATTGATGCACTCCGTGGTTGCTGATGGCATCTGTCACATCCCTTGTTTCCACGGGCTTTTACCGGTTCCGGATGGCCGTGCTACACTGGCCGGCCTAGAGCCTGCCCCCGGGGCCGGCGCCCTTTTCCGTCAACGCCGGAGGTCCGATGCATTGCCCTTTCTGTAGTGCGGTAGATACCAAGGTGATCGATTCCCGTCTGGTGGCCGAAGGCCATCAGGTGCGCCGCCGTCGCGAATGTCTGCTCTGCCACGAGCGCTTCACTACCTTCGAGATGGCCGAGCTGGTGATGCCCCGCGTCATCAAATCCAATGGCTCGCGCGAGCCGTTCAACGAAGACAAGCTGCGCGCCGGCATCTTGCGGGCGCTGGAGAAGCGGCCGGTGAGCATGGAGGCCATCGAAAAGGCGGTCAACCACATCAAGTCCCGCCTGCGCGCCACCGGCGAGCGCGAAGTCGCCTCCCAGCTGGTGGGCAATCTGGTGATGGACGAGCTCAAGAGCCTGGACAAGGTGGCCTATATCCGCTTTGCCTCCGTCTATCGCAGCTTTGAAGACATTCGTGAGTTCGGCGAAGAGATCGCCAAGCTGGAGAAGTAAGTCTTTCTTCCAAACCAGGTTGCCGCGTTCGATTACGCTGCGCTAATCGAACCTACGATATTGCGTAAGCCTGGATGTGCTGTCAGAGGAGCCCAGATGTTTAGTCAAGATGATTACCAATGGATGAGCCGGGCCCTCGAACTGGCCCGCCGCGGCCGTTACACCACGGCCCCCAACCCTTGCGTCGGCGCCGTGCTGGTGAAGGCCGGCGTGGTGGTAGGAGAGGGCTGGCACCAGCGGGCCGGCGAGCCCCATGCCGAGGTGTACGCCCTGCATGCCGCCGGTGACAACGCCCGTGGCGCCACCGCCTACGTGACCCTGGAGCCCTGCTCCCATCACGGGCGCACCCCGCCCTGCGCCGAGGCGCTGATCAAAGCCGGGGTGACCCGTGTGGTCGCCGCCATGGTGGATCCTAACCCTCAGGTGGGTGGACGCGGCCTGCGCATGCTCTCCGAGGCTGGCATCAAGACCGATTTCGGCCTGCTGGCAAGCGAAGCCGAGGCGCTCAACCCGGGCTTTTTCAAGCGGATGCGGACCGCGTTTCCACAGGTAACGGTCAAGCTCGGCGCCAGCCTGGATGGTCGTACCGCCATGGCGAGCGGCGAGAGCCAGTGGATCACCTCCCCGGAGGCGCGTCGCGACGTGCAGCGACTGCGGGCCCGCCACGATGCGGTGCTCTCCAGCGCCGAGACGGTGCTGGCGGATAACGCCTCCCTCACCGTGCGCTGGGACGAGCTGCCTGCCTCGGTCAAGGCCGTCTATCCCAAAGAGACCCTGCGCCAGCCGCTGCGGGTCATCGTCGATTCGCAAAACCGGCTCACCCCTGATCTGCCGCTGTTCCAGAGCGAGGGCCCGGTACTGCTGGCTCGCCACAAGGCATCCGGTGAGTGGCCCGCCTGGGTGCAGCAGCTGGAAGTACCGCTGCTGGATGGCAAGTTGGATCTGGTCAGCCTGTTCATGCTGCTGGCCAAGCAGAACGTCAACTCTGTGCTGGTGGAGGCGGGACCGCGGCTGTGCGGCGCCCTGCTGGACAAGGGGCTGGTGGACGAGCTGGTACTCTATCAAGCGCCCAAACTGATGGGGGATGAGGGGCGCGGCCTGTTCCACCTGCCGGGGCTGACCCGGCTGTTCCAGGCGCCCAAGCTCAACATCAAGGATGTGCGCATGGTGGGGCCGGATATCCGCATTACCGCCAAACTGGCCTGATTTATCAATGTTAAAGGGGGCGGTACCGCCCCCGTCATCAGCAAGGTGATCTGCATGTTTACCGGAATTATCGAAGCGGTGGGAACCCTGGCCGAGCTGCGCCGCCAGGGTGAGGACATGGCCCTCACCGTGCACGCACCGACCCTGGACTTCAGCGACGTCAAGCTGGGCGACTCCATCGCCACCAACGGCGTCTGCCTCACCGTGATCGCGCTCAGCGACAAGAGTTATACCGCCGACGTGTCGCTGGAAACCCTCTCCCGCACCGGTTTCGCCAGCGCCAGGGTGGGGGATCGGGTCAACCTCGAGAAGGCATTGATGCCCACCTCTCGCCTTGGCGGCCACCTGGTGTCCGGCCATGTGGACGGCATCGGCGAGGTGAAGAGCAAGTCCGCCAGCGGCCGCGCCATCGAGTACTGGATCAAGGCGCCGGGCGAGCTCTCCCGCTACATCGCCGAGAAGGGCTCGATCGCGGTGGACGGCATCAGCCTCACCGTCAATGCCGTGCAGGGGGATCTGTTCCGGCTGACCATAGTGCCCCACACCGCCCAGGAGACCACCATCGCCCAGTGGAAACCTGGCTACAGGGTCAATCTCGAGGTGGATCAGATTGCCCGCTATCTGGAACGGCTGATGACGGGCAAGCGCGAGGAGAGCAGCGCCTCCACCTTGACCCTGGAAAAGCTGGCCCAGTCCGGCTTCCTGTGATGGACCCTCGGCGGGAAAAACGCTTTTCTGTGATCCCGCGCCGATTGAAATGGGGCCTCCTGTGCCCCATCTAGAGCACAATAGGCAGTATCAAGCCGAGCCGACTGGCTCAATCCCCGCAGCATGTTGATGGAGTAGCCCATGGCGCTAAGCACGACCCAGGAAATCATTGCCGATATCAAGGCTGGCAAGATGGTGATCCTGATGGATGACGAAGACAGGGAGAACGAAGGGGACCTCATCATGGCCGCCTCCTGTGTCCGCCCGGAAGATATCAACTTCATGGCCCGCTACGGCCGGGGGCTCATCTGTCTGACCCTGACCCGGGATCGCTGCAAGCAGCTGGCGCTGCCGCTGATGGTCGATCGCAACAATGCCCAGTTCTCCACCGCCTTCACCGTGACCATCGAAGCGGCCGAAGGGGTAACCACCGGCATCTCCGCCGCCGACCGCGCCGTCACCGTGCAGGCGGCTGTCGCACCGAACGCCAAGGCGGCTGATCTGGTGCAGCCCGGCCACATCTTCCCGCTGATGGCGCAGGATGGTGGCGTGCTGACCCGCGCCGGCCACACCGAGGCCGGTTGCGATCTGGCCCGGCTGGCGGGTTACGAGCCGGCTTCCGTCATCGTCGAGATCCTCAACGAAGACGGCACCATGGCGCGCCGCCCTGATCTGGAGCTGTTCGCCGAGCAGCACGGCATCAAGCTCGGCACCATCGCCGACCTCATCGAATACCGCAACCAGCACGAGACCACGGTAGAGAAGGTGGCCGAGTGCAAGCTGCCCACCGAGTTTGGCGAGTTCGACCTCATCACCTTCCGCGATACCATCGACAACCAGGTTCACTTCGCCCTGAAAAAGGGTGAGGTTAAGGCCGAGCAGCCGACCCTGGTGCGGGTCCATCTGCACGACGTGCTGAGCGATCTGCTGTTGACCGATCGCCACAGCGCCCGCAGCTGGCCGCTGCCCAAATCCATGGCCCGCATCGCCGATGAAGGCGGGGTGCTGGTGATCCTGGGAGCGGAAGCTCACGGCGCCGAGCTGCTGGCCCGGGTCAAGGGGTTCGAGGCGGCGGACAAGGGGCTGGCACCGGAAGGGGCCAAGTGGCAGGGCACCTCGCGCCGGGTCGGCGTCGGTTCCCAGATCCTCAAGGCGCTGGGCGTCGGCAAGATGCGCCTGTTGAGCTCACCGAAGAAGTATCATGCCCTCGGCGGTTTCGGCCTGGAAGTGGTGGAGTACGTCGGCGAATAAGTCTGATGTGATGAAATGAATATGAAGTAAGGGATGACATCGGTCATCCCTTGTTGTTTTGCCTCAGCGGCGCCGGCGCAACCAGGCCAGCGGCAGCAGCAACAGGGCTGCGAATCCGGTGGCGCCACCACCGCCACTGCTTGAAGTGGTCGTCGTGGTGGTATCCGGAGTCTTGGTGGGCTCGCTGGTGAGACTGATCAGGGCCCCTTCAAGACGCTGGCTCGCCCCCTGTTCATTGGTGGCGGTGAGTTCAACGCCCTGCACGCGAAGGGTACCGACAGTATTGTTGCCATCGGCGCGAAGCCGCAGGGTGCAGGTTTGACCCGCTTCCAGACGGGCGGCGCAGCCGTTGCTCATGGCGGGGGCGTCGCTGTAGATGCCGCTCAGGGTGACCGCCTGGTTGCTGCGGTTGGCCAGCAGGTAGTCGGCCCAGCCACTGGTGCCTGAAGGCAGGATCAGGCCGCGGACCGTGGTCAGGGTGACGCCTTGCTGCTGCTCGGCGATCCAGTCACTGAAGGCGGGGGCGTAGACATAGCCACCGGCGCTGCCGGTGGCGCAGGGGAAGGCCCCGTAGCTGGTCACGCCGACCAGTTGTCCACCATAAGTGAGCGGACCACCGCTGTCGCCTTTGCAGGTGTCCTGACCGGCCAGCTTGCCGGCGAAGATATGGGTCGTGGTCGGGTCACCGTACCAGAAGTCCCGGTCTCCCCGATAGGCGAGATCCACCGCCAGCAGCTGCGGGCTGGCTTTGGTCGCGCTGGGGTCGATGCCACCGTACCCCAGGGCATGCAGCATGGTCGTGTTCTGCTGCCAGGTATCCTTGATGACGGGGTCGGCGATGGCGATCGGTGCCTGGGTAACGGGCGTGGCAAGGTGCAGCAGGGCCACGTCCGAGGCGTTCGGGGTGTCGCGATAACCCAGATTGGTCAGCAGGTTGACGTAATACTCCGGGTGCATCAGCACCTGGTCGACCTTGCTGCGAAGGTGAGGGCGGCTGAGATCACTCACCCCGATGGCCACTTCCATGGGGCCGGACTGGGCCTCTGCGACGCAGTGCGCAGCGGTGAGTACCCACTGCTTGTCGATGAGGGTGCCGCCGCAGAAATTGCTCCAATTGCCGTTGACGACTTCGCCGACGGCCACCATCCAGCTGGGGGCTGTCACGGCGCTGCCGCCGATGATGCGCGGGCTGCCAGCATCGGCTTGAGCAGCCAGCGGCAGCAGGCAGGCGAGTGCGACGCCGCTGCGTTTGAAATCCAACATACTGAACTCCTTGGTGTTATTATTTTAACCCGTAGTAGGGTGACGTATTATTATCAGGTCGGATCAGTTAAGCAAAAAGTCAATTGCACTCTCGTTGCCAGAAGTGTGATGCATGTTTTTGTCCGATTCCCCTTTGTGCTAGAATGTGCGCACTTTTGACTCCGGCCCCTTTTGATTGCACAGAGACAGGATTTCCCATGAAGGTTATCGAAGGAAATATCGCCGCTCCTGAGGCGCGCGTTGCTATTGTCGTTGCCCGTTTCAACAGCTTCATCAACGAAAGCCTGGTGGACGGTGCGGTAGACGTACTGAAGCGTCAAGGTCAAGTCCAGGACAGCAACCTGACCCTGGTGCGAGTGCCGGGCGCAGTCGAAATCCCCCTGGCCATCAAGAAGCTGGCCAAGAGTGGTCAATATGACGCCATCGTGGCGCTGGGCACCGTCATCCGTGGCGGCACCTATCACTTCGATCTGGTGGCAAACGAGAACAGCAAGGGCATGGCCCAGGTAATGATGGAATATGAAATTCCGGTTGCCTTCGGCGTACTGACCACTGAAAACATTGAACAAGCCATCGAGCGTGCCGGTACCAAGGCGGGTAACAAGGGTGCAGAGGCAGCATTGAGCGCGCTCGAAATGATCAACGTCCTGAAACAGCTGGACGTGTAACGAGGAGAAATGCATTGAAACCGTCCGAGCGCCGCAAGGCCCGCCATTGTGCCACCCAGGCCATCTACCAGTGGCAGATGACCAAGGCCAACGTGGGCGACATCGAAGAGCAGTTCAAGATCGATCAGGACACCAAGGGTGTGGACCTGAACTACTTCCGCGATCTGCTGTTCGGAGTAGCCCTCCACTGCAACGAGCTGGATAAGGTCTTCGCACCTTTCCTCTCCCGTCCGCTGGAAGAAGTGGACATGGTGGACAAGGCGATCCTGCGTCTGGCGACCTATGAGCTGACCCGTCGTGATGATGTGCCGCCGCGCGTGGCCATCAACGAAGCGATCGAGCTGGCCAAATCCTTTGCTGCCGATGACAGCCACAAGTTTGTCAACGGTGTACTGGACAAGGTGATCAAGTCGCTGAACAAGCGTTGATCCTGCTGTCCGTCAACAGCATCTAAGAGAGGAGCCAGCTTATTGCTGGCTTTTTACTGTATGGGTGAATTCGAGCTGATTGATAAGTACTTCAAGGTCCCCCACGCCCGCAAGGACGTGGTGATGGGCCCTGGAGATGATTGTGCCCTGCTGACCCTGCCCCCCGACACCCAGCTGGCGGTGAGCACGGATACCCTGGTGAGCGGCGTCCACTTCTTTCCCGACATGGATCCGGTGGATCTCGGCTACAAGGCGCTGGCGGTCAATCTCTCCGATCTGGCTGCCATGGGCGCCGAGCCGCGCTGGGTCTCGCTGGCGCTGACCCTGCCCACCATCAACGAGGCCTGGGTGGCCGGCTTTGCGGAAGGGTTCCTGGAGCTTGCCGAATACTACAACGTGGCGCTGGTGGGCGGCGACATGACCCGCGGCCCGCTCTCCATCACGGTGTCGGTGAAGGGGTCGGTACCGGCTGGCCGTGCCCTGCTGCGCAGCGGTGCCAAGGCCGGGGACGGAGTCTATGTGACCGGCACCCTGGGCGATGCCGCCCTGGCGCTCTCCCATCTGCTGGCCAAGCGAACCCTCAACGAGAACCAGCTGGCGGCCGTGCTGCCGCGCCTCGACCATCCCCATCCCCGCATTCTGGCCGGACAGGCCCTGCGCGGGCTGGCGGGCAGCGCGCTGGATCTCTCCGATGGGTTGGCCTCGGATCTCGGCCATATCCTCAAGGCCTCCGGTGTGCGAGCCCAGATCGATCTCGATCTGCTGCCGCTCTCGCCGGTGCTGCAGGATGCGGTGAGCGAACAGGATGCCTGGCAGCTGGCACTGGCCGGTGGCGATGACTACGAGCTCTGCTTCACCGTGCCGGAGGAGCATCGCGGTGCGCTGGACACGGCGCTGGCCAACTGCGGCGTCAAGTTTACCCGCATCGGCCGCATCGTTGCCGGCGAGCCGGGGATCGACTATCTGCGGGGCGAACAAACGGTGGCGCTGGAACTGAAAGGGTGGGACCACTTCGCATGAGCCTGTTCACGATAAAGCCCGAGCTGAGGCGGCTGAACCTGAAGCATCCGCTGCACTTTCTGGCGGTGGGCTTTGGCTCCGGCCTCTCGCCCAAGGCGCCGGGTACCATGGGGACGCTCGCCGCCATCCCCCTTTACCTGCTGGTGAGCGGTCTGTCTACGCCCTGGTTCATCGGGCTGCTGGTGCTGGGCTTCGTGGCGGGTATTCGCATCTGCCAGAGCGCCACCGATGCCATCGGCATGCCGGATCACGGTGCCATTGTCTGGGACGAGGTGATCGGTTTTGGGGTCACCATGATAGCGGCCCCGGCCGGCTGGGAGTGGGTGCTGGCCGGCTTCGTGCTGTTCCGGTTGTTCGACATCCTCAAGCCCTGGCCCATCTCCTGGTTTGACCGCCGCATTCATGGCGGCCTCGGCATCATGCTGGACGATCTCATCGCCGGCCTGTTCGCCCTGTTTTGTATGCAATTACTGGCATACTGGCTGGGTTGAGGGTGACAGCAAGGGGGAGCGCCATGCTGGCATCCCCCTATATATCTCTGTTTAGTTTTCATTCATCGGCATATGCTGCCGTTAAAAAATCATTTCACATAAATATTCACTACTCATTCGAAGCTTAAGACTATTGTGTCAATAGTGAATATTCCCGCCTGTTACGCCATTGTTGAAAGTAAAAGAACTATCTAGGCATTTTGTCGGTCATATATTCTGCATATGTGATGGAAGTCATGATTTATGACTAATGAATTGACTGCTAACTGAGCAAAGTATTGCGAAATTGTATAACCCGATCATTTACACTCGCCGCCAAACCGTCTAAGTTACTCGCGGGTTATTCCAAAAAAATGCAAAAAACCCGCCCGGATCGCTGGTTTCGTTGTCTCATGGATTGAGCGTTTTGCAGTCATATCAAGCACTCAAGATCACCCCAAGGCACGACCGGCATCTGCGGCCGATTTACGGACGAATTATTTGGGACGGATGTCCCCCGCAGAGGTAAACATGTCCTTGCTCGAAGTGAAAAACTTGCGGATCGAGTACCCCTCCCGCTACGGGGTGCTGGCCGCAGTGAAGGATCTCTCTTTTTCCGTGGAAAAGGGGGAGATAGTCGGTGTGGTAGGCGAATCCGGTGCCGGCAAGTCCACCATAGGCAACGCCGTCATCGATCTGCTGAGCCCCCCTGGCCGTATCGCCCGTGGCGACATCTATCTCAATGGCGAACTCATATCCGGCAAGAGCCAGAACGAGATGCGGGCCATTCGAGGGTCGCGCATCGGCTTCATCTTCCAGGACCCCATGACCTCCCTCAACCCGCTGTTCACCGTCGAACGGCAGTTGGTTGAAACCATTCTGGCCAATACCAACCTCACCCGTGAGGCGGCGTTTGCCAAGGCGCTTTCCCTGATGGCGGCGGTGGGGATCCCGCAGCCTGAGCTGCGCATCAAGCAGTATCCCCATCAGTTCTCCGGCGGCATGCGCCAGCGGGTGGTGATTGCCATCGCCCTCTCCGGCGACCCCGAGCTCATCATTGCCGACGAGCCGACCACGGCGTTGGACGTCTCCATTCAGGATCAGATCCTCCAGCTCATCCGCAACCTTTGCAAAGAGCGGCAGGTGGGCTGCATGCTGGTGACTCACGACATGGGCGTGGTGTCCAACGTCACCGACAAGGTGGCAGTCATGTATCGCGGCGATCTGGTGGAGTTCGGTACCACCGAACAGGTGCTGGGCCGCCCCAACCACCCCTATACCCGCAGCCTCATCTCGGCGGTGCCCCGCTCGGATGTGAAGCTGGTGCGCTTCCCGCTGGTCTCCTATATCGAGGACGCCGGTGCGGCGGACACCAGCATCGATCTCAAGACCCACTGGCTTGGCCAGAGTCAGGACGAGCGCGCCTATGAAGGGGCGCTGCTGCGGGTGGAGAACGTGGATCTGAAGTTCGTCACCAAGGATTCCCTGTTCCCGAGTCGCCGCCAGTATGTGCGGGCCTGCAACAACATCAGCTTCGAGATCTTCGAGGGTGAAACCTTCGGTCTGGTGGGGGAGTCTGGCTCCGGCAAGTCGACCATCGCCCGCGCCATCACCGGCCTCTATCCGCCCGATACCGGCAAGATCTTCTTCGAGGGAATCGATCTGACCGCGCTCAAGGGCGAGCATGAACGTCGCCCGCTGCGTCGCCAGATGCAGATGGTGTTCCAGAACCCTTACTCCTCGATGAACCCGCGTATGAAGGTGCGCGACATCATCGCAGAGCCGATCCGCTTTCATAAGCTGGCCGGCAGCGAGAGCCAGATCGAGGGGATTGTCGGTGATCTGCTGGATCACGTCGGCCTCGGCCGTGGTGCCGGGGTCAAGTATCCCCACGAATTCTCCGGCGGCCAGCGTCAGCGCATTTCCATTGCCCGTGCCCTGGCGACCCGGCCACGCTTCCTCATCTGCGACGAGCCCACCTCGGCGCTGGATGTCTCGGTGCAGGCCCAGATCCTCAACCTGCTCAAGGATCTGCAGCAGGAGCTTGGCCTCACCATGCTGTTCATCAGTCACGATCTGCCGGTCATCCGCCAGATGTGCGATCGCATCGGGGTGATGCAGCACGGCCATCTGGTAGAAGTGGCGGAGACCGAGAAACTGTTTACCAATGCCGAGCATGAGTACAGCCGCAAGCTGATCTCCCTCATGCCGGAGTTCAAGGGAATGTCCCGCGAGGGGCTGGAAATCGCAAGCTAGGAAAGGGGCGGCCCGCCGCTCTGCTTGTCAAAAAAAGTGTCAATAAAAAGCCAAAAGCATGGAGAAAGACATGAAGAAAGGATT
This sequence comes from Aeromonas sp. ASNIH4, assembly GCF_002934425.1. Classification (NCBI taxonomy): domain Bacteria; kingdom Pseudomonadati; phylum Pseudomonadota; class Gammaproteobacteria; order Aeromonadales; family Aeromonadaceae; genus Aeromonas; species Aeromonas sp. ASNIH4. Next base: position 799,299 of record NZ_CP026217.1, read on the forward strand.
ATCCAAGATTGCCCTGGCGCTGTTTGCCGCCGGTTTCGCTTTTAACGTTTCCGCCGTCGACATCAAGGTCGCCGTCGCCTCCGACGCCACCTCGCTGGACCCGCAGGAGCAGCTCTCCGGTCAGACCCTGGAGATGTCCCACCTGGTGTTCGATCCGCTGATGCGTTACACCCAGGATCTGAAATTCGAGCCGCGTCTGGCCGAGAAGTATGAGCGCATCGACGACAAGACAGTGCGCTTCTTCCTGCGCAAGGGCGTCAAGTTCCACTCCGGCAACGACTTCACCGCCGATGACGTGGTGTGGACCGTCAACCGTCTGAAGTCCTCCGTCGACTTCAAGGCGATCTTCGACCCCATCGCCGAAGTGAAGAAGGTCGATGAGTACACCGTCGATCTCGTCACCGCCAAGCCGTTCCCGCTGGTGCTGCAGACCGTCACCTATATCTTCCCGATGGACTCCAAGTTCTATACCGGCAAGACTGAGGCGGGCAAAGACAAGGCCGAGATCGTCAAGAACGGCGACTCCTACGCCTCCACCCATGTCTCCGGTACCGGCCCGTTCAGCGTCAAGTTCCGCGAGCAGGGCGTGAAGCTGGAGTACACCCGCAACGCCAACTACTGGGACAAGGCCTCCAAGGGCAACGTCGACAACCTGACTGTGGTGCCCATCAAGGAAGACGCCACCCGCGTGGCGGCCCTGCTGGGTGGCGACGTGGACGTGATCTACCCGGTTGCGCCGAACGATCTGGAGCGCGTGAAGAACGGCAAGGACACCCAGCTGGTGACCTTGTCCGGTACCCGCGCCATCATCATCGAGCTGAACCAGAACACCAACCCGGCGCTGAAAGACAAGCGCGTGCGTCAGGCGATCAACTACGCCATCAACCAGGTGGGTATCGTCGAGAAGATCAACAAAGGCTTTGGCACCCCCGCCGGCCAGCTGAGCCCGAAAGGCTATGCCGGTCACAACGAGGCGCTCAAGCCCCAGTATGATCTGGCCAAGGCCAAGCAGCTGATGAAGGAAGCCGGCTATGAGCAGGGCTTCAAGATGAGCTTCATCTCCCCGGCTGCCCGTTACGTCAACGACGTCAAGATTGCCCAGGCCGTCTCCGCCATGCTGGCCAAGATCAACATCAAGGTGGATCTGAAGACCATGCCGGTGGCCCAGTACTGGCCTGAGTTTGACAAGTGCGCCGCGGACATGCAGCTGATCGGCTGGCACTCCGACACCGAAGACAGTGCAAACTTCTTCGAGTTCCTGACCTTCACCAAGGATGCCAAGACCGGCATGGGTCAGTACAACTGTGCCGGTTATGCCAACGCCGAGGCTGACAAGCTGGTCGAGCAGGCCAACGCCGAGACCGATCCGGCCAAGCGTGCCGAGATGCTGAAGAAGGTCGAAGCCATGCTGATCGACGATGCTGCCTATGTGCCGCTGCACTGGGAAGATCTGGCCTACGGCGCCAAGAAGAACGCCGACATCAAGCCGGTGGTCAACGTGATGAACTTCCCTTACTTCGGCGACCTGGTGGTCGGCAAGTAAGCGAAGGTTGCAAGGAAGGACGGGGCGGGGTGGTCAGCCGACCACCCCGCCTGCTAACAGAAGCCTGTGCCATGACACAGGCCACGTAGAAGGACAAGCATGTTTACATTCCTGCTGAAACGGTTCTATCAGGCCGTGATAGTGATGTTCGTCATCAGCCTGGTCGCCTTCTCCATCCAGGACAACCTGGGGGATCCGTTGCGCGAGCTGGTGGGACAATCCGTCTCCGAAGCCCAGCGCCACGAATTGCGCGAGAAGATGGGCCTCAACGATCCTTTCCTCGTCAAATACAGCCGCTTCTTGAAGAACGCGGTACACGGGGATCTGGGTACTTCCTACTTCTTCAAGCGACCAGCCCTCGAGGTTATCCTCGACAAGCTGGTGGCTACTCTTGAGCTGGTGTTTGGCGCTGCGCTGATCATCGTGGTGGTCTCCATTCCGCTTGGGGTCTACTCGGCGATCCGCCCGCACAGCATACCGACCAAGATCATCATGGCGGGGAGCAGCATCGGCATCTCGATCCCGGTGTTCCTGACCGCCATCATGCTGATGTACCTCTTCTCCATCCAGCTGGGCTGGCTGCCGGCCTATGGCCGCGGCGAGACCTACAACCTGCTGGGCTGGGAGTCGGGCTTCTTCACCTGGGACGGCATCAAGCATTTGATCCTGCCCTGCGTGGCGCTCTCCTCCATCATGCTGCCGCTGTTCATCCGGCTGGTGCGCTCCGAGATGCTGGAGCAGCTCTCCTCCGAGTACGTCAAGTTCGCCCGTGCCAAGGGGCTGGACAACAACAAGGTCTACTATCAACACGCCCTCAAGAACACCATGCTGCCGGTCATTACCGTCGGTGGTGTGCAGATCGGTACCATGGTGGCCTACACCATCCTGACCGAGAGCGTGTTCCAGTGGCCGGGGACCGGCTTCCTGTTCCTCGAGGCGATCCACCGGGTCGATACGCCCCTCATCACCGCCTACGTCATCTTCGTCGGGCTCATTTTCGTGGTGACCAACACCCTGGTCGACCTGCTCTACGGGTTGATCAACCCGACCGTCAACCTGACCGCCAAGGGGTAACAGATGACTAATGCTGTAACTGCAAGCCCAAGCCGTTGGGCACGTTTTAAAAATTCCGACATCGTCTACTACTTCCTGCGGGACAAGGTAGCCATGTTCAGCTTTGCGGTGTTCGTGGTGTTCGTACTGGCGGCGCTGCTGGCACCCTGGCTGGCCCCGTACAACGTCTATGACCAGACCAGCTTCGATCTGATGGATGCCGAATTGCCGCCCTCCTGGCTGGAAGGGGGCGAAGAGCGCTTCTGGCTCGGTACCGACAACCAGGGTCGCGACATCTGGAGCACCATCCTCTATGGCGCACGCATCTCGCTGACCATAGGTCTGTTCGCGGTGGCGCTGCAGCTGGTGCTCGGCATCGTCATCGGCCTCATCGCCGGTTACTTCGGTGGCCGCATCGACAGCCTGCTGATGCGCTTTGCCGACGTGCAGCTGTCGTTCTCCACCATGATGGTGGCGATCATCATCTCCGCCATCTTCCAGGCGACGTTTGGTTCCGAGTTCTACTCGAAGTTCGCCATCCTGATGCTGGTGGTGATCATCGGTATTGCGGAGTGGCCGCAGTACGCCCGAACCGTGCGTGCCTCGGTACTGGCGGAGAAGAAGAAGGAGTATGTGGAAGCGGCCAAGGTGATGGGCTTTCGCGCCCCGCGCATCATGTTCCGCCACATTCTGCCCAACTGCCTGTCGCCGATCCTGGTCATCTCCACTGTGCAGGTGGCCAACGCCATCATGAGCGAGGCGGCGCTCTCCTTCCTCGGTCTGGGGATGCCGGTGGATCAGCCGTCGCTGGGCTCGCTCATCAGCGTGGGCTTCAACTACATCTTCTCCGGTTCCTGGTGGATCACCGCCTTCCCGGGCATCTGCCTGGTGGTGCTGGTGCTGGTCATCAACCTGTTGGGTGACTGGCTGCGGGATGTATTCAATCCCAAGCTCTACAAGGGCTGATGGTCACAGGTAAACAAGCGAGACAGACAAACAAAAAGGGCGCCATAACGGCGCCCTTTTGCTGTGTGCTGAGGGGGTCAAGCCTGCAGCCACTGCTCGATGCTGCGCTGGATGCCGGCGCCATCGAGCCCCAGCAGAGCGTAGATCTCCTCCTGGGTACCCTGTTCGACGAAGCGATCCGGCAGGCCGAGATTGAGCACCGGCTTGCACTGTTTGCTGCGCATCAGCAGCTCGTTCACCGCAGAGCCCGCGCCGCCCATGATGGCGTTGTCCTCGAGGGTGACGAACTGATCGTGGTTCGCGGCCAGGGAGAGCACCAGCGCCTCGTCCATCGGCTTGACGAAGCGCATGTCCACCAGGGTGGCATCGAGCGCCTCGGCTGCTGCTTTGGCCTGTTGCAGCAGGGTGCCAAACGCCAGGATGGCGGTGCCTTTGCCCTGACGCACAATGCGGCCCTGGCCGAGCGCCAGCGCCTGCATCTCGCTCTCGACCTGGATGCCGGTGCCGCTGCCGCGGGGGTAGCGTACCGCTGCCGGCCCGTTGCACTGGTAGCCGGTGTAGAGCATCTGGCGGCATTCGTTTTCGTCGGACGGGGTCATGATCACCATGTTGGGCACGGTGCGCAGGAAGCTGATGTCGAACGCCCCCTGATGGGTGGGGCCGTCGGCCCCCACCAGACCGGCCCGATCGATGGCGAACAGCACCGGCAGCTGTTGCAGCGCCACATCGTGGATCAGCTGGTCGTAGGCACGCTGCAGGAAGCTCGAGTAGATGGCGACCACCGGCTTCTGGTCGGCGATGGCGAGACCGGCGGCGAAGGTGACTGCGTGCTGCTCGGCGATGGCCACGTCGAAGTAGCGATCCGGATACTGCTGGCTGAACTTCACCAGGCCGGAGCCTTCGCGCATGGCCGGGGTGATGCCGACCAGCCGCTCATCCTTGGCCGCCATGTCGCACAGCCACTGGCCGAAGATGGCGGAGAAGCTCGGCTTGCCGCCGCTCGCCTTGGGCAGGGTGCACTCGTCCGGATTGAACTTGGGCACGCCGTGATAACCGATGGGGTCCTTCTCGGCGGGCTCGTAGCCCTTGCCCTTCTTGGTCTTGACGTGCAGCAGCTGCGGCCCCTTGAGGTTGCGCATGTTGCGCAGGGTCTCGACCAGGGCGTTGATGTCGTGGCCGTCGATGGGGCCTATGTAGTTGAAGCCGAACTCCTCGAACAGGGTGCCTGGCACCACCATTCCCTTGAGGTGTTCCTCGGCCCGCTTGGCCAGCTCCTTGACCGGCGGCAGGCCGGCCAGCACCTTCTTGCCACCCTCGCGGATGGTGGTGTAGAGCTTGCCAGACATGATGCGGGCCAGGTGGTTGTTCAGTGCCCCGACATTTTCGGAGATGGACATCTCGTTGTCGTTGAGCACCACCAGCATGTCCTTGTGGACATCGCCGGCGTGATTGAGTGCCTCGAACGCCATGCCGGCGGTGATGGCTCCGTCGCCGATCACCGCTACCACCTTGCGGCCAAGCCCTTCGCTTTCGGCTGCAACTGCCATGCCGAGCGCCGCCCCGATGGAGGTGCTGGAGTGGCCGACCGAGAGCACGTCATATTCGCTCTCGCCACGCCAGGGGAAGGGGTGCAGACCGTCTTTCTGGCGGATGCTCTGCATCCGATCGCGGCGACCGGTGAGGATCTTGTGGGGATAAGCCTGGTGGCCCACGTCCCACACCAGCCGATCGAACGGGGTGTTGTAGACGTAGTGCAGCGCCACCGTCAGTTCGACGGTGCCGAGCCCGGAGGCAAGATGGCCACTGGAGCGACTCACCGAACGCAACAGATATTCACGCAGTTCGTTGCACAGCACGGGCAGCCGCTCGAAGGGCAGGGATCGCAACTCGACCGGCGTATCCGCGAGGGCCAGGTTGGGGAAATTGCTTATATCAACGCTCATATTGTTACTGTTATCCAGCGTTTAGTGGGTTCGCTCGATGATGTAATCGGCAAACGCTTCCAGAATGTCGGTATTGTAGGGCAAAGATTGCAAGGCTGTTAAGGCTTTACCATGCAGTTCGCGAGCCAGCTCACGGGCATTGTCGAGCCCCAGCAGCGCCGGATAGGTACTCTTTTCCAGCGCCAGATCGGAACCTTGCCGCTTGCCGAGGGTGGCGGTATCGCCCGTGATGTCGAGGATGTCATCCTGCACCTGGAAGGCGAGACCGATGGCGGCGGCATAGGTTTGCAGCGCGCTCAGGGTGGTTTCATCCACGTCCGCCTTGCACAGGGCGCCAAGCGCCACGGCGCACTCGATGAGAGCCCCGGTCTTGTGGCGGTGTACCTGTTCCAGCTCGGCGAGGGAAATCTGGCGCCCTTCCGCCAGCAGATCCAGCGCCTGACCGCCGCACATGCCGAGATAACCCGAGGCGCGGGCCAGTCGGCTCAGCATCCGTACCCTGTTGGCCAGCAGCGAATCCGGCATCGGGTGATCGGCCAGAATGGTGAAGGCCAGGGTCTGCAGGGCGTCGCCGGCCAGAATGGCGGTGCCTTCATCGAATGCCTTGTGCACTGTCGGCTGACCGCGACGCAGATCGTCGTTGTCCATGGCGGGCAGGTCGTCGTGCAGCAGGGAGTAGGCGTGGATGCACTCCACCGCGGCGGCCGGGCCGTCCAGCAGTTCGTTCTTTACGCCCAGCATCTCGCCGACGGCGTAGACCAGGAAGGGGCGCACCCGCTTGCCTCCCAGCAACAGGCCGTAACGCATGGCATCGCGCAGGCGGGGGGCCATGGCAGGCAAGGATTCAAGTTGTGCAGACAGACAGTCGTCAATACGTTGCCGGTGCAGGCGGGAAAAATCGTCCAGCGTCACTCACTCCTCTCCTTGCTCTGGCTGGAAGGGGACGGCTTGCTCGCTGCCGTCGGCCTGAGTCAGCAGGATCTGGATCTTTTGCTCGGCCTGCTCCAGCTTCTGCTGACCGGCCCGCACCAGATGAATGCCCTGCTCAAACTGCTTGAGGGCCTCTTCCAGCGGCAGGGAGCCCTGTTCCAGTTGATGAACTATGGTTTCCAGCTCTTCCAGAGTGGCATCAAAACTCAGGCGGTCGATTTTTTTACTGGCCATGTCCATCCTCGGGGATTGAAAAAAACGGCTTATCTTAACATCGACGACGGGCAGGGGGGAGGCAGAAAAATGCCGTCGGCTTAAACTCTCGGAAAAGTGGCCGATAATAAGCCATCTTCCGAACGGGGAAAATTGTGGCAACCCTTGCCGCTGATGAGCCAATAGCAGAAAATTCAACAAACTGCAGATACAACAAATTTCAGCTGACAGGAGTAGGGATGTGGATTTAGGCAGTCTGATAGGCATAGTGCTGGGGTTCGGGGTGGTGGTGTACGGCATGCTGCTGGGTGGCCCCATGAGCATGTATGTGGATATGCCCTCGGTCTATATCACCATTTTGGGTTCTCTGTTCATCTGTATGATGAAGTTCAACCTCGGCCAGTTTTTGATGGCGTTCAAGGTGGCTGGCAAGGCATTCATGTACAAGGGGGACAAGCTCGATGACCTGATTGCCAAGGCGGTGGAGCTGGCGGACGCGGCCCGCAAGGGGGGCTTCCTGGCCCTGGAGGCGGCGGAGATCCCCAATACCTTCATGAAGAAGGGCATCGACATGCTGGTGGACGGCCATGACGCCGACGTGGTGCGGGCCGTGATGGAGAAGGATATCGAGTTGACCTCGGAGCGCCACGTCATCGCCGTCAAGGTGTTCCGCTCCCTGGGGGATCTCGGCCCTGCCATGGGGATGATAGGTACCCTGGTGGGGTTGGTGGCCATGTTGGCCAACATGAGCGATCCCAAGTCCATCGGCCCGGCCATGGCGGTGGCCCTGCTCACCACCCTGTACGGGGCGATCGAGGCCAACATGATCGCCATCCCCATCGCCGACAAGCTGGAGCTGCGCAGCGGTGAGGAGCAGCTGAGCCGTACCCTGATCCTCGACGCCATCATGGGGATCCAGGATGGCCAGAACCCGCGGGTGATCCAGGCCATGCTGCAGAACTACCTGAACCAGTCCAAACGCAACAACGGGACCGAATAGGAGCGCGCATGGCAAAGTGCAAATGCCCACCTCCCGGTCTGCCCGGCTATATGGGAACCTTCGCCGACCTGATGTCGCTGCTGATGTGCTTCTTCGTGCTGCTGCTCTCGTTTGCCGAGATGGACGTGCAGAAGTTCAAACAGATTGCCGGCTCCATGGAGAAGGCGTTCGGGGTGCAGAATATTCTCGAGGTGAAGGACATCCCCAAGGGAACCTCCGTCATCGCCCAGGAGTTCAGGCCGGGTCGCCCCGAGCCGACCCCCATCGATACCATCATGCAGCAGACCATGGACATGACCCAGACCGAGCTGGATTTTCAGCCCGGTGATGCCGATCAGGCCGGCGGTCATGACAAGAGCGAAGAGAAGCTGGTGGGGGGCGACACCCAGCAGGAGGCGCAGAAACAACAGCAGCAGGAGCAGTCCAACGCGCTGGCCAAGGCGCTGGCGGATCAGATGAAGGCGCAGATCCAGGATGGCGCCATCGAAGTGGAGGCGCTGGGCCAGCAGATCATCATCCGGATCCGGGAAAAAGCGGCCTTCCCGGCGGGATCCGCCTTCCTGCAGCCCCAGTTCTGGCCGGTGGTGCGCAAGGTGGCAGCCCTGCTCGAGGATGTGCCCGGCGAGATCACCATTTCGGGCCACACTGATGATGCCGCCACCGAGGATGAGCTGTTCCAGTCCAATTGGGAGCTCTCCTCCCAACGGGCGGTGGCGGTAGCCCACCAGATGATCAAGGTGCCGGGCTTTGATGGCGGCCGACTGGTGGTACAGGGCATGGCCGATTCCCAGCCGCTGGTGCCCAATACCAGCCCGGAAAACCGGCGCATGAACCGGCGGGTGGAGATCTCCATCATGCAGGGCAAACCGACGGTGTCAGCCCCGATAAGCGCGCAGGAGCAGAAATAGTTTCGGCAAATTCTGATGAGAAAGCGCGATCCCGCTCGCAGGGACTGACATGGATTTTGTGCCGGCTTCATATTAAGATGCCTCATCCGAACCGACAGCTGCGGCTCTCTCTGATAGCCGCAGCTTCTCTTTTCAAGCAACCCAGGTTTCGACTATGAATCATACTCCGATGACTGTTCGCGGCGCTGAAAAGCTGCGTGAAGAGCTCGAATATCTCAAGACCGAGCTGCGTCCGCAGATTATCGAAGCGATTGCAGATGCCCGTGAACATGGTGATCTGAAAGAAAACGCCGAATACCATGCTGCCCGCGAGCAGCAAGGCTTCTGTGAAGGCCGTATCCAGGAAATCGAGAGCAAGCTCTCCAACGCCCAGGTGATCGACATCACCAAGATGACCAACAATGGTCGCGTCATCTTCGGGGCAACCGTGACTCTGCTCAAGAGCGAGACGGAAGAAGAGGTGGTCTACCGTATCGTGGGCGACGACGAGGCTGACATCAAACAGAACATGATCTCCGTGAATTCCCCCATCGCCCGTGCCCTGATCGGCAAGGAAGTGGACGATGTGGCCATCGTCAAGACGCCGGCAGGCGATGTGGAGTACGAGATCCTGGAAGTTGCCTACCTCTGAGGTAGGTGGATGCCAGAGAACAGGGGAGCCCCGGCTCCCCTGTTTGTATTTAGCGGGGCTGGTAAGCCTGGGTAAAGGCGTCCTGGTGACGCTGGAACATCCAGTTGCGCAGCAGTTCAAGGTCCGCTTTGGCCATCTGGAAATGCAGTGCCCAGCCCTGGATGCCGTTGCGACGATGAATGTGCCTGACCAGCTCTGCGCTGAGCGGCAGGGGGGCGAGATCCTCAATGAGCAGGCTGCCCGTCAAGGTTGTGCCGACGGCCAGTCCGGGCGGCAGGCCCTCGACGACCAGACCATCGAGCGACAGGCTGTGCACCAGATATTCGTGCTCACCCATCCTGAAGCTGGCCTGCTCGTCCAGCCGCCAGGTGCGTGGATGGGGATAACCCAGCTCCTTGATGACGGGGGCGGCGATGCGTGGCTCGACAAAGCCATCATCCCCTTGAGTGAAGCGCAGCGGAAAACGGAGCTGATGCCCGGCAAAACGGGCTTCCAGCACCAGCGGGTCGGCGCGTTGCAGCAGGCCTAGCAGGGGAGTGGCGAGATAACCGCTCAGGGATTGACCGGCGGCCGTCTCCTGATCGCTTCCCAAGTCCCGTAGCATGGCCAGTTCATCTTCGGTGAGAATCTGATGGTGATCCATAGCGGGTATCCACGAGTATTCATCGCAGGTTAAGGGCCTGGCGACTACTTTGGCAAGCGACTTGGGAAGAGGGGAAATGAAGGAAAGAGCGATGCTCTTTCCTGTTACTTGCGGGGCAGTTGGATTTTCGGCTCGTTGGCCTGACGATAGATGGTCAGCACGTGGCCGATGCTCTGTACTTTCACCGCGCCGGTTTCACGGACGATGGCATCCATAACCAGCTGTTTCATCTCACGATCTTCAGACGCAACCTTAACCTTGATCAGCTCGTGGTGGTTGAGCGCCAGATCGATCTCGGCCAGCACACCTTCAGTCAGACCGTGTTGTCCCAGCAGGACGACCGGCTTCAGACTATGGGCAAGGCCCTTGAGGTACTGTTTCTGTTTATTGTTGAGAATCATGGCAATTTCTTCATAAGTCAGGGTTGAAAGGGGCGTATTCTACCCCCACTTAGCCCTTAATACTAATAACCCTTGTGGTTTTTTAAAGTCGACGATCATGACCCAGAAAAAACATTCCCCCAGTTCAACCCGCTGGTTAAAAGAGCATTTTGACGATCAATACGTCAAAAAAGCCCAGAAGTTGGGACTGAGATCCCGTGCCGTGTTCAAGATCGACGAGATCCAGGGCAAGGACAAACTGCTCAAGCCGGGCATGACGGTGGTGGATCTGGGGGCGGCCCCCGGTGGCTGGTCCCAGTTTGCCATCGACCAGGTTGGTGACAAGGGCCGGGTGATCGCCTGCGATATTCTGCCGATGGATTCCATCGCCGGTGTCGATTTCCTTCAGGGCGACTTTCGGGAGGAAACTGTGCTGGGCGCTCTGCTTGAACGGGTAGGTCCGGACAAGGTTGACGTCGTCATGTCCGACATGGCGCCCAACATGAGCGGTACCCAGCAGGTGGATCAGGCCCGTTCCATGTATCTGGTCGAACTGGCGCTGGACATGTGCAATCAGGTCCTGCGGGCCAACGGCAGCTTCGTGGTCAAGGTGTTCCAGGGGGAGGGGTTTGATATCTATCTCAATGAAATCCGTAAACTTTTCACTGCCGTCAAGATTCGTAAACCAGACTCGTCTCGTGCCCGTTCACGAGAAGTCTACATTGTGGCTACCGGTTTTAAACTGTAGTACCCTAACCTTCATCGTTAACTGTCAGTCTGCGAGGTTACTGATTTGAGTGACATGGCGAAAAACCTAATCCTGTGGCTGGTCATCGCCGTCGTGTTGATGTCGGTGTTCAATAGCTTCAGCCCCAGCGATACCACCAGTCGCCAGCTGGACTATTCCAGCTTCGTTAAAGAAGTGACCCAAGAGCAGATCCGTGAAGTGCGGATGGATGGCAAGGTCATTAATGGCGTCAAGCGCACCGGTGAACGCTTCACCACCATCATCCCGGCGCCGGATCCCCAGCTGCTCAACGACATGCTCAATCACAATGTCAAAGTGATGGGCGAGAAGCCGGAAGAGCCGTCTCTGCTGACGTCCATCTTCATCTCCTGGTTCCCGATGCTGCTGTTGATCGGTGTCTGGGTCTTCTTCATGCGTCAAATGCAGGGCGGTGGTGGCAAGGGTGCCATGTCGTTCGGCAAGAGCAAGGCTCGCCTGATGAGTGAAGATCAGATCAAGACCACCTTTGCCGACGTGGCTGGCTGTGACGAGGCCAAGGAAGAGGTGAAGGAGCTGGTCGATTATCTGCGCGATCCGAGCAAGTTCCAGAAACTGGGTGGCAAGATCCCGACCGGCGTGCTGCTTGTTGGTCCTCCCGGTACCGGTAAGACCCTGCTGGCCAAGGCCATTGCGGGCGAGGCCAAGGTGCCGTTCTTTACCATTTCGGGTTCAGATTTCGTCGAGATGTTCGTGGGTGTCGGTGCCTCCCGGGTGCGTGACATGTTCGAGCAGGCCAAGAAGTCTTCTCCCTGCATCATCTTCATCGATGAGATCGACGCGGTCGGCCGCCAGCGTGGCGCCGGTCTGGGCGGTGGTCATGACGAGCGTGAGCAGACCCTGAACCAGATGCTGGTCGAAATGGATGGTTTTGAAGGCAATGAAGGCATCATCGTCATCGCCGCCACCAACCGTCCTGACGTACTGGACCCCGCCTTGCTGCGTCCGGGGCGTTTCGACCGCCAGGTCGTGGTCGGTCTGCCGGATGTGCGTGGTCGCGAACAGATCCTGAAAGTGCATATGCGCAAGGTGCCGTTGGCGGATGACGTCAATCCGGCGCTGATTGCTCGCGGTACGCCCGGTTTCTCCGGTGCTGACCTGGCCAACCTGGTCAACGAAGCCGCCCTGTTCTCGGCCCGCGAGAGCCGTCGAGTGGTCTCCATGGCCGAGTTTGAAAAGGCCAAAGACAAGATCATGATGGGTGCGGAACGTCGCTCCATGGTGATGAAAGAGTCCGAGAAGGAGATGACGGCCTATCACGAAGCCGGTCACGCCATCATTGGTCGTCTGGTGCCGGATCATGACCCCGTCTACAAGGTCTCCATCATTCCGCGCGGTCGTGCGCTGGGTGTGACCATGTACCTGCCGGAGCAGGATCGCTGGAGCCACTCCAAGCAGCATCTGGAGTCCATGATCTCCAGCCTGTACGGCGGTCGTCTGGCGGAAGAGCTGATCTACGGTGCCGAGAAGGTATCGACCGGTGCGTCCAACGACATCGAGCGCGCCACCGACATCGCCCGCAAGATGGTGACCCAGTGGGGCATGTCCGAGCGTCTCGGTCCCATGCTCTACGCGGAAGAGGATGGCGAGGTGTTCCTCGGTCGCAGCATGGCCAAGGCCAAGCACATGTCCGATGATACCGCGCGCGTCATCGATGCCGAGGTCAAGCAGGTCATCGATCGCAACTACGCCCGCTCCAAGCAGATCCTGCTGGACAACATGGACGTGCTGCACAGCATGAAAGATGCGCTGATGAAGTACGAGACCATCGATGCCAAGCAGATCGATGATCTGATGGCTCGCCGCGAGGTGCGTGCACCCAGCAACTGGCATGATGAGCACGGTGATACCCCGCAAGGCGGTGCCACGGTTGCAGCAGAGGCCAAGCCGGCGGTAGCCGAGACCGAGCAGGTGGCTGATGTCAATATCGACAAGGCCAACGATCTGCCGGCCAAATAAATCGTGATGATACAAACCCCGGGCTGGCCCCGGGGTTTTTCTTTATATCAACGGAAGTAACGATGCAGCTAACCAGCAAGGGGCTCAGCCTCTCCCTCGAACGTCCCCACGTGATGGGGATCCTCAATGTGACACCGGACTCCTTCTCCGACGGCGGTCATTTCAATCAGCTGGAGCGGGCGATGACCCATGCGCGCCAGATGGTGGCGGAGGGGGCGACCCTGATCGACATCGGTGGCGAGTCGACCCGTCCCGGTGCTCCCGATGTGAGCGAGCAGGAGGAGCTGGACAGAGTCATTCCCGTGGTGGAGCGCATGGTCGCCGAGCTGGAGGTGATGATCTCCCTGGATACCTCCAAGGCGGCGGTGATGCGGGAAGGCTGCGCGGCGGGTGCCCATCTTATCAACGACGTACGAGCCCTGCTCGAGCCGGGGGCCCTGGCTGCGGCCGCCGTTGCCAACGTTCCGGTGTGCCTGATGCACATGCAGGGGCAGCCCAGAACCATGCAGGCAGAGCCGCATTATGACGATCTGCTGGGGGAGGTGAGGGCTTTCTTCGACGAGCGGATCGCCGCCTGCCTGGCAGCGGGAATAGAGAGGGAGCAGTTGTTGCTGGACCCCGGTTACGGTTTCGGCAAGACGCTTGCGCACAACTATCAGCTGCTTGCCAAACAGGAGAAGTTGCTCGATTACCAGCTTCCGCTCTTGGTCGGTATGTCGCGAAAGTCTATGATAGGCAACCTGCTTGGCTGCCCGGTTGATGAACGGCTGGCCGGCAGTCTGGCCTGTGCGCTCATCGGGATGCAGCGCGGTGCCCGGATCATTCGGGTGCACGATGTGCGAGCGACCATGGATGCCTTGCGTACCGGCTGGATGGTCATGACGGGACAAGATTTCATATCCAAATAAAAAACGAGAACAGACAATGGCAAGAAAGTATTTTGGCACCGACGGTGTACGCGGCAAGGTGGGTGAATACCCGATCACCCCGGATTTCGTGATGAAACTGGGCTGGGCTGCGGGCAAGGTGCTCTCCAAGAAGGGCACTCGCAAGGTGCTGATCGGCAAGGATACCCGCATCTCCGGCTACATGCTGGAGTCCGCACTGGAGGCGGGCCTGTCCGCCGCAGGTCTCAAGGCCATTCTGATGGGCCCCATGCCCACCCCGGCCGTCGCCTACCTGACCCGCACCTTCCGGGCCGAAGCCGGCATCGTCATCAGCGCTTCCCACAACCCCTATTACGACAACGGCATCAAGTTCTTCTCCGCCGACGGTACCAAGCTGCCTGACGAAGTCGAGATGGCCATCGAAGCCGAGCTGGACCACGAGCTCAAGTGCGTGGAGTCCGCCGAGCTTGGCAAGGCCCTGCGCATCGATGATGCCGCCGGTCGTTACATCGAATTCTGCAAGAGCACTTTCCCCTCCAATCTGAGCCTGGAAGGGCTGAAGATGGTGGTTGACTGTGGTCATGGTGCGACCTACCACATTGCGCCTTCCGTGTTCCGCGAGCTGGGGGCTGAAGTGATCGCCATCGGCTGCAGCCCGGATGGTCTCAACATCAACGACGGTGTCGGTTCGACCGCCCCCGAAGCCCTGGCGGCCAAGGTGCTGGAGTGCAAGGCAGATCTGGGGGTGGCCTTCGATGGTGATGGCGACCGTCTGGTGATGGTGGACAACACCGGCTATATCATCGACGGCGATGAAATCCTCTACATCATCGCCCGCGATGCACTGCGCAACGGTCGCCTCAAGGGCGGTGTGGTGGGCACCCTGATGGCCAACATGGGTCTGGAACTGGCGCTGCAGACTCTCGGCATCCCGTTCGCCCGTGCCAAGGTGGGCGACCGCTACGTGCTGGAGATGATGAACGAGAAGGGCTGGCGCATCGGCGGCGAGAATTCCGGTCACATCATCTGCCTGGATCAGACCACTACCGGGGATGGCATCGTCGCCGCCCTGCAGGTACTGACTGCCATCTGCACTGCCGAGATGCCGCTGGCCAAGCTGCGCTCCGGCATGAACAAGTTCCCGCAGGTGCTGGTCAATGTGCGCTTTGCCGAAGGCAAGGACCCGCTGGCGGCCGACGCCGTGCAGCAGGAAGTGGCCAAGGTGGAACAGGAGCTGGCTGGTCGTGGCCGTGTGCTGCTGCGCAAATCAGGCACCGAACCCCTGATCCGCGTGATGGTGGAAGGGGAACATGAACAGCAGGTGCGTGATATGGCCCAACGCATCGCACAACAGGTCGAATCGGCGTTTTAATGAACAAAAAGGGCGGCTTTTAAGCCGCCCTGGTTGTATCTTGTTCAAACGATTCGAAAATTTGAAAATAGCGCTTGTCAGCTGACAATCCTCTGGATATTATCAGCCCCGCTTTCGCAAGGGAGTTGCCGATGGGACATCGCAAGCCGTTTGTAGCAGCCAACTGGAAGTTACACGGTAGTAGGTCGCAGTTAGAGCAGTTTACCGGTCAATGTCTGAAGGACGTTGATGAACGAGTAGACGTGGTCTTGTGTCCATCCCATGTGCATCTCGACTTTACGGTCGCACTGCTCGGTGAGCAGCGGGCAATGAAGTTGGGGGCTCAGAACGTGAGCCAGCACAGACAGGGCGCTTACACGGGGGAAATCTCGTGTCAGATGCTGGTCGAGGCAGGGTGTCGATACGTACTGGTAGGGCACTCCGAGCGCAGGCGTCTCTTTGGTGAGACCAGTTTTATCGTAGCAGAGAAGTTTGCGGCAGCCAGAGCAGCAGGTCTGATTCCCATACTCTGTTTGGGTGAATCAGGGGCAGCGAGGCAGGCGAGAAGAACCTTCGAGGTGATCGCCGAAGAGCTGGACATCGTCATAGAGAAAAATGGCGCGATGGCTTTCGATAATGCTATCATCGCCTACGAGCCGATTTGGGCTGTAGGTACAGGTAAATGCGCCACACCCGAGCAGGCACAAGAGGTTCATTCCTTTATACGTGGTCGCTTGGCGGAGGATACTCCGGTCATAGGTGAGAAAGTCAGAATCATCTATGGTGGGAGCGTGACGCCGGCCAATGCGAGAGAGTTGTTTGCCCAGCCCGACGTTGACGGCGGCCTGATTGGTGGAGCAAGTCTCGATGACCAGACGTTTTTAGGAATTGTTGAAGCGGCAAAGGGTGCAAGTTAAATGTACGAGATTCTTTTGGTCGTTTATCTGCTGGTTTCACTGGCTCTGATTGGTCTGGTGATGATTCAGCAAGGTAAAGGGGCTGACATGGGCGCCTCCTTCGGCGCAGGGGCATCGAATACCGTATTCGGCTCCGGTGGTTCAGGCAGCTTCCTGACCCGCACAACAGCGATTTTGGCTACTCTGTTCTTCTTGATTAGCTTGGTGCTCGGCTCTATGTCCAGCAACAAGGTCAAACAGGGTAGTGAATGGGAAAATCTGCAACAAACCCAACAGGTTGAGCAGAGCAAAGCGCCAGTCAAGAAAGACACTGACGTTCCCGAGTAAGAGTTTTGCCGTGGTGGTGGAATTGGTAGACACGCTATCTTGAGGGGGTAGTGCTCTAGGGTGTGCGGGTTCGAGTCCCGCCCACGGCACCAATTAAGCAGTGAGCCTGGGTAACCGGGTGTATTATAGCCAGTCAGTCTTGTGTGACGAGGGTGAAGTGGCTATAATCTCGCACGATTTCGGACGCGGGGTGGAGCAGCATGGTAGCTCGTCGGGCTCATAACCCGAAGGTCGTCGGTTCAAATCCGGCCCCCGCAACCAAATTTCACGCATTTCCTACGCTCAGGAAGGCGGTCGCTGCGAGGCGACAATCAGGGTAAAGCGCCAAGCCCCGATTTGACATCGGGGCTTTTTGTTATGTGCAATTTACTCTGAACCAATTTCTATCTGGGCTTTATGCCCTTTTTTTGTTTTTTCGGAGGGTGACTTTGGCTACGTTGGAACAACGTTTGACCGATCTGCTCGAGGCTCCTGTCGTTGCCTTGGGCTTTGAACTGTGGGGTATTGAGTTTATCCGTGCGGGTAAACACTCCACCTTGCGCGTCTATATCGACGGCGAGCATGGCGTGAGCGTCGAGAACTGTGCTGAGGTCAGCCATCAGGTTGGCGCCATCATGGATGTCGAAGATCCCATCACCGAGGAGTATTACCTCGAGGTGTCTTCCCCGGGTCTGGATCGTCCCCTGTTCAAGGTTGCCCAGTTCGAAAAATACGTTGGCCAAGAGGCGGCGGTAACGCTTCGGATGGCAACAAACAACCGCCGCAAGTTCAAAGGCGTAATCAAAGCCGTGCAGGGCGACATGATCACCCTGACGGTAGATGGTAAGGACGAAGTGTTGGCTTTCACCAATATCCAAAAAGCGAACATAGTGCCGAACTTTGGTTAACGAGGCTATCGGATATGAATAAAGAGATTTTGCTGGTCGTTGACGCAGTTTCCAACGAGAAGGCGGTACCCCGCGAGAAGATTTTCCAGGCTCTGGAAACCGCGTTGGCGACAGCGACCAAGAAAAAATACGAAGGCGAGATTGAAGTTCGGGTCGAGATCGATCGCAAGACCGGTGACTACGACACTTATCGCCGCTGGGTCGTCATTGCAGATCAAGCTGCGATGGAAAACCCCTACGCCGAGATTACCCTGGAAGCTGCCCAGATCGAGCAGCCAGAAATCCAGATTGGTGAATACGTTGAAGATCAGATCGACTCTGTCACCTTCGACCGCATCACCACTCAGACTGCCAAGCAGGTCATCGTGCAGAAAGTGCGCGAAGCCGAGCGTTCCCAGGTCGTTGACCAGTTCAAGGACAAGGAAGGCACCATCATCAGCGGCGTGGTCAAGAAGAGCAACCGCGACAACGTGATCCTGGATCTGGGCAGCAACGCCGAAGCCGTGATCTTCCGCGACGACATGCTGCCGCGCGAGACCTTCCGCCCGGGCGACCGCATCCGTGGTCTGCTCTACGCCGTGCGTCCGGAAGCCCGTGGTTCCCAGCTGTTCGTCAGCCGTTCCAGCCCGGACTTCCTGAAAGAGCTGTTCCGCATCGAAGTACCGGAAATCGGTGAAGAGATGATCGAAATCATGGGCGCAGCCCGTGACCCGGGTTCCCGCGCCAAGATCGCGGTGAAGACCAACGATCGTCGTATCGACCCGATCGGTGCCTGTATCGGCATGCGTGGTGCCCGTGTTCAGGCGGTCTCCGCCGAGCTGAGCGGCGAGCGCGCCGACATCGTGCTGTACGATGACAACCCGGCCCAGTACGTGATCAATGCCATGGCGCCTGCCGATGTGGCCTCCATCATCGTTGATGAAGACAACCACACCATGGACATCGCCGTGGAAGCCGCCAACCTGGCCCAGGCCATCGGTCGCAACGGTCAGAACGTGCGTCTGGCTTCCCAGCTGACCGGTTGGGAGCTGAACGTGATGACCGTCGAGGACATGCGTGCCAAGCACCAGGCCGAGAACGACCGCATTCTGACGCTGTTCACCAGCACTCTGGACATCGATGACGATTTCGCCAGCCTGTTGATGGAAGAGGGTTTCTCCACTCTGGAAGAGATCGCCTTCGTGCCGGTCAACGAGCTGCTGGCCATCGATGGCCTGGACGAAGACATGGTGGAAGAGCTGCGCAAACGCGCCAAGGATGCTCTGACCACCAAGGCTTTGGCCAAAGAAGAATCCTTTGAAGGTGTAGAACCTTCCGAAGAACTGCTCAATCTGAACGGCCTTGGCCGTGAAATGGCGTACGCACTGGCCGCTCGCGGCATCGGTACCCTGGAAGATTTGGCAGAGCAAGGCATCGATGACCTTGCTGATATTGAAGGGCTGACGGCAGAGAAAGCCGGTGAGCTGATTATGGCTGCTCGTAATATCTGTTGGTTCGGAGAAGAGCAGTCTGAGTAAGATCAAACGGAGGAAAATGAATGGCAGAAGTATCAGTCAAACAACTTGCCACTGACATCGACACACCGGTTGATCGTCTTCTCCAGCAGTTTGTCGATGCCGGTATCAGCAAGAGCAAGGCCGACGACATGGTCAGCGAGTCTGAGAAACAGACACTGCTGGCCCATCTGAAGAAACAGCATGGAGGTGACGAGGTCGCCGCACCTGCCCGCATGACCTTGCAGCGCAAGACCAAGAGCACCATCAGTGTTCAGGGGACTGGCGGCAAGAACAAGGAAGTGCAGGTAGAAGTGCGCAAGTCTCGCACCTATGTAAGACGTTCGGCGCTGGAAGATGAACAGCGCCAGGCGGAAGCCGAGGAAACAGCGCGTTTGGAAGCAGAAGAAAAAGCTCGTCGCGAGGCCGAAGAGAAGGCCCGTCTCGACGCTGAAGAGAAGGCTCGCCGTGAGGCTGAGCAGGCTCGTCGTGAAGCTGAGGAAAAGGCGCGGATCGAGGCACAACAAAAGGCTCGACAGGCTCAACAGCCCGCCAAAGCAGCCGGTAGCACAGCTCAGCAAGAGGCAGAAAAGATGGCCAAGCGCGAAGCAGAAGAACTGAAGCGCCAACAAGAACAAGCAGCCTTGACCAAGGCTGAGGAACTCGCCGCGAAGAAAGCCGAAGAGGCTCGTGTCATGGCGGAACAGAACGCAGCCCGCTGGGCTGAAGAAGAAGCCGCTCGCGCCAAAGAGAGCAGCGATTACCATCTGACCACCAACAAGCACGCTCAGGCGGCTGAAGATGAGTTGGATCGTAAGGAAGAGACCAGCCGCCGCACTGCCGCTGCTGCCAAGGGCCCGAAAAAGGCCGGTCGTCGTGAAGACGATCGCGATGCACGCAACCCGCGTGCTCGCAAGGGCAAGCGTGGCAAGGTTGCCACTCCGAACGCCATGAAGCATGGCTTCAACAAGCCGGCTGCCGCGGTGAACCGCGACGTGGTGATCGGCGAGACCATCACTGTGGCCGACCTGGCCAACAAGATGGCCGTCAAGGGCGTTGAAGTCATCAAGGTGATGATGAAGATGGGTGCCATGGCCACCATCAACCAGGTGATCGACCAGGAGACCGCTCAGCTGGTCGCCGAGGAGATGGGTCACAAGGTGGTGCTGCGCCGCGAGAACGAGCTGGAAGAGGCGGTACTGTCCGATCGTGACGAGACCTCCGAAGCCAAGCCGCGCGCGCCGGTCGTGACCATCATGGGTCACGTTGACCACGGCAAGACCTCGCTGCTGGACTACATCCGTAAAGCCAAGGTTGCCGCGGGCGAAGCCGGTGGTATTACCCAGCATATCGGTGCTTACCACGTCGAAACCGACAGTGGCATGATCACCTTCCTGGATACCCCGGGTCACGCGGCGTTTACCTCCATGCGTGCTCGTGGTGCCAAGGCGACCGATATCGTGGTGCTGGTCGTTGCTGCCGATGATGGCGTGATGCCGCAAACCATCGAAGCCATCCAGCACGCTAAGGCCGCTGAAGTGCCCTTGGTGGTGGCGGTCAACAAGATCGACAAGCCGGAAGCAGATCCGGATCGCGTCAAGACCGAGCTGGCCCGTTACAACGTCATGTCCGAAGACTGGGGTGGCGATTGCCAGTTCGTCCATGTCTCCGCCAAATCCGGCCAGGGCATCGATGACCTGCTGGAAGCCATCCTGATCCAGTCCGAAGTGCTGGAGCTGAAAGCGGTGGTTGACGGCATGGCCAACGGCGTCGTGATCGAGTCCTTCCTGGACAAGGGTCGTGGTCCGGTTGCTACCGTGCTGGTACAAGAAGGTACCCTGCGTCAGGGCGACATCGTGCTGTGCGGCCTGGAATATGGTCGTGTCCGTGCCATGCGTGACGAGCTGGGTCGCGAGATCAAGGAAGCGGGTCCGTCCCTGCCGGTGGAAATCCTCGGCCTGTCCGGCGTTCCCTCTGCCGGTGACGAAGCCACCGTCGTGCGTGACGAGAAGAAAGCCCGTGAAGTGGCGCTCTATCGTCAAGGCAAGTTCCGCGAAGTCAAGCTGGCCCGCCAGCAGAAGGCCAAGCTGGAAAATATGTTCGCCAACATGACCGAGGGCGAAGTGTCCGAAGTGAACGTGGTGATCAAGGCCGACGTACAGGGTTCCGTGGAAGCGATTTGCGATGCCCTGGTCAAGCTCTCCACCGACGAAGTGAAGGTGAAGATCGTGGGTTCCGGCGTGGGTGGTATCACCGAGACCGACGCTACCCTGGCTGCCGCGTCCAGCGCCATCCTGGTGGGCTTCAACGTCCGTGCCGATGCCTCTGCACGCAAGGTCATCGAGGCCGAGAGCCTGGATCTGCGTTACTACTCCGTCATCTATGACCTGATCGACGAAGTGAAGCAGGCCATGAGCGGCATGCTGGCCCCCGAGTACCGTCAGGAAATCATCGGTCTGGCCGAAGTGCGCAGCGTGTTCAAGTCACCGAAGTTTGGTGCCGTGGCCGGCTGTATGGTCACCGAGGGTGTGGTCAAGCGTTCCAACCGCATTCGCGTTCTGCGCGACAACGTGGTTATCTATGAAGGCGAGCTGGAATCCCTGCGTCGCTTCAAGGATGATGTCAACGAAGTCAAGAACGGCTACGAGTGTGGTATCGCGGTCAAGAACTACAACGACGTACGCGAAGGCGACCAGATCGAAGTTTACGAGACCGTTGAAATTCAACGGACTCTGTAAAGCTGGAGTCAGATTAAATAGGGGGCCGCGGCCCCCTTTTATCGCAGGATAGAATATGGCCAGAGAATTTAGCCGGACCCGTCGGGTCGGACAGCAGATCCAGCGTGAAATCGCGCTCATTCTGCAGCGCGAGGTCAAGGATCCGCGCATCGGCATGGTGACCGTTTCCGATGTGGAAGTGTCCCGTGACCTCAATTACGCCAAGGTGTATGTCACCTTCTTGCAGCTGGAAAATGATGCCGAGCGCATCAAGGAAGGGCTCAAGGCGCTGACGGAAGCCGCTGGCTACATCCGCAGCCTGCTGGGCAGCGCCATGCGTCTGCGCGTGGTGCCCGAGCTGCGTTTCTTCTACGACCAGACCCTGGTCGAGGGGATGCGTCTCTCCAACCTGGTGACCAACACCATCCGTGAAGACAAGCGTCGCATGGCCGAATCCGGTCGTGAAGAAGACGATGCCGCGCCGGATGAAACTACTGAGGATAACGCCTGAGATGTCTCGTAGACGTCGTTTCAAGGGCCGTGACGTACACGGTATCCTGCTGCTGGACAAGCCGACCGGGCTGACCTCCAACGATGTGTTGCAGAAGGTCAAGCGGATCTACAACGCCGCCAAGGCCGGCCACACCGGCGCCCTGGACCCGCTGGCAACCGGCATGCTGCCGATCTGCCTCGGCGAAGCCACCAAGTTCTCCCAGTATCTGCTGGAAGCGGACAAGCGCTACGAGGTGACCGCCAAGCTGGGCGAGCGCACCAATACCAGCGACTCCGATGGCGAGGTGGTCTCCACCCGGCCGGTGAACGTGGCCGTGGGTACCCTGATCGAGTCGCTGGACCAGTTCCGCGGCCCCATCATGCAGGTGCCGTCCATGTACTCCGCCCTCAAGCACAACGGTCGCCCGCTCTACGAGTACGCCCGTGAAGGTATCGAGATCGAGCGGGAAGCCCGCCCCATCACGGTGTTCGAGCTCAAGCTCATCAGCTTTGAAGGGGACGAGGTCAAGCTGGAGGTGCACTGCAGCAAGGGCACCTACATCCGCTCCCTGGTGGACGATCTGGGGGAGGTGCTGGGCTGCGGCGCGCACGTCATCCAGTTGCGCCGTACCCAGGTGGCCAGCTATCCCTATGAGCGGATGCTGACCCTGGAACAGCTCGAGTGCATCTTCGAGCAGGCCAAGGCCGAAAGCATTCCGCCGCGCGAACAGCTGGATCCGCTGCTGCTGCCGATGGACACCGCCGTGGCAAGCCTGCCCGAGGTGAACATGCTGGCCGCCGTGGCCGCCTATGTGAACCAGGGCCAGGCCGTGCAGGTCGCCGGAGCGCCGCAGAGCGGTCAGGTGCGCATGACGGTCGGTCCGGAGCGCGAGTTCATCGGCGTGGGCGAGATCGACGACGAGGGGCGCGTGGCGCCCAAGCGTCTGGTGCGTTATCACGACGAACACGACGAGGAGTGATCCTCAGGCGGTATCGACGCGTGTTGGCCGTTGTGGCTCTTTCCCGTTGCGAAAAGTGATGGGGACGATTATGATACCGCCCTCATTTCACGGCTGAATTAGAGATTGGCTGTGAACCTTTAAACACTCTACTGGAGTAATACCATGTCTCTAAATGCTGAGATCAAAGCTCAAATCGTTGCTGACAACGCTCGTTGCGCCAACGACACTGGCTCCCCCGAAGTGCAAGTTGCCCTGCTGACTGCCCAGATCAACCATCTGCAAGGTCACTTCAAGGAGCACTCCAAGGACCACCACGGTCGTCGCGGTCTGCTGCGCATGGTTTCCCAGCGTCGTAAGCTGCTGGACTACCTGAAGCGTAAAGACGTTCAGCGTTACGCTGCTCTGATCGCCAAGCTGGGTCTGCGTCGTTAATCGACCATCAGATTTCGCGAAAAAGGGGAACCTCCGGGTTCCCCTTTTTTATTGCGCGTCAGGCTGTTGCCGCCCTCACAGAATTTGTGTCGCTGCTTACCTTTTGCATCGAATCAAGTATACTTGCACGCGAATTTAAAGCGCCAAATTGTAAAAAGGAAATTCACGTGAATCCTATTGTAAAGTCATTCCAGTACGGTCAACACACCGTCACTCTGGAAACCGGAGTGATGGCCCGTCAAGCCACTGCGGCCGTCATGGTCAGCATGGACGATACCTGCGTATTTGTGACCGTAGTTGGCAAGAAAGAGGCCGATCACGGCCGTGATTTCTTCCCGCTGACCGTCAACTACCAGGAGCGTACCTATGCTGCTGGTCGTATCCCGGGTGGTTTCTTCCGTCGTGAAGGCCGTCCGAGCGAAGGCGAGACCCTGATCTCCCGTCTGATCGACCGTCCTATTCGTCCGCTGTTCCCGGAAGGCTTCCTCAATGAGGTTCAGGTGGTTGCCACCGTCATGTCCGTGAACCCGGCCGTTTCTCCCGACATCGTTGCCATGATCGGTGCCTCCGCGGCGCTGGCCATCTCCGGTATCCCGTTCGGTGGCCCGATCGGTGCAGCCCGTGTGGGTTACATGAACGGTCAGTACGTGTTGAACCCGACCACTACCGAACTGCCGCAGAGCGATCTGGACCTGGTAGTTGCCGGTACCGCCAACGCCGTGCTGATGGTTGAATCCGAAGCGGCCATCCTCTCCGAAGAGGTGATGCTGGGTGCCGTGGTGTTCGGTCACGAGCAGATGCAGGCCGTTATCAACGCCATCAACGAATTCGCTGCCGACGTCGGCACCAAGCCGTGGAACTGGACTGCTCCTGCCGTCAACGAAGCGCTGAAAGCCAAGGTTGCCGAGCTGGCGACAGCCGAGCTGGGTGAAGCCTACCGCATCACCGAGAAGGCCGTACGTTACGAAACCATCGGTGCCATCAAGGCTCGCGTGGTTGAGCAGGTGATCGCTTCCGGCGTGGAAGAAGATGCCAAGAAGATCGGCGAAGAGTTCCACAGCCTGGAAAGCCGCATCGTCCGTGGTCGTGTCGTCCGTGGCGAGCCGCGCATCGATGGTCGCGATCCGGAGATGATCCGCGCCCTGTCCGTCGCCACCGGCGTACTGCCGCGTGCCCACGGCTCTGCCCTGTTCACCCGTGGTGAGACTCAGGCCATGGTCGTTGCCACCCTGGGCACCGAGCGTGACGCCCAGAACATCGACGAGCTGACCGGCAACCGCGCCGACCGCTTCATGCTGCACTACAACTTCCCGCCATACTGCGTCGGTGAAACCGGCATGATGGGTAGCCCGAAACGTCGTGAAATCGGTCACGGTCGTCTGGCCAAGCGCGGCGTTGCTGCCGTGATGCCGAGCGCCGACGAGTTCCCGTACGTGGTACGCGTGGTATCTGAAATCACCGAATCCAACGGCTCCTCCTCCATGGCCTCCGTCTGTGGTTCCTCCCTGGCGCTGATGGACGCCGGTGTGCCGATCAAGGCCTCCGTTGCCGGTATCGCCATGGGTCTGGTGAAGGAAGAAGAAGGTTTCGTCGTGCTGTCCGACATCCTGGGTGACGAAGATCACCTGGGCGACATGGACTTCAAGGTTGCCGGTACCACCGAAGGTGTGACCGCACTGCAGATGGACATCAAGATCGAAGGCATCACCAAAGAGATCATGGAGATTGCCCTGAAGCAAGCTCGTGGTGCTCGCCTGCACATCCTGAAAGTGATGGACGAAGCCATCCAGGCACCGCGTGCCCAGATCTCCGATTTCGCCCCGCGTATCCACACCATCAAGATCAATCCTGAGAAGATCAAGGACGTGATCGGCAAGGGTGGTTCCGTGATCCGTGCGCTGACCGAAGAGACCGGCACCAACATCGAGCTGGATGATGACGGTACTGTACGTATCTCCGCCGTGGCCAACGAAGCTGCCATGGAAGCGATCCGTCGTATCGAGGCCATCACCGCCGAGATCGAAGTGAACCGCATCTACGAAGGCAAGGTTGTGCGTCTGGCTGACTTCGGTGCCTTCGTCAACATCCTGCCGGGCAAAGATGGTCTGGTGCACATCTCCCAGATCACCGACGCGCGCGTGCAAAACGTGGCTGACCACCTGACCATCGGTGACGTGGTGAAGGTGAAGGTACTGGAAGTGGACCGTCAGGGCCGCGTGCGTCTCTCCATCAAGGAAGCGAACGCCCCGACCGAAGCCGCCGCTGAGCCGGCTGTTGCTGCCGTCGAAGAGCCGGCCGCCGAATAAGCCGCCGAGCCGTGAAAAAGCCGACCTCAGGGTCTAATGCCGATCAGTTAAGGATCCATTGACCGATCCTCAGGCTGTGTAAGAATCCGAAACTCCTTGTTGGGTTTCGGATTTTTTTATGCGTATCGACCAAGCTCTCGACTTCATTCACGCCTGTCCTCCCGGAAAGTTTGAGTCCCTGTCTGACCTGCTGTCACCTGAACTGGTGCAGGCTTGCTTGGCCGAGACGGGCTCCGTCTCCTTGCGCCGACGGCGCATGCCCATGGAGCGGGTGCTATGGGCCATTATCGGGATGTCCTTGTTTCGTCATGTCCCTATGGCCCAGCTGGCCAACCAGCTCGATATCCTGTTACCCGGCGACCGGCCGTTTGTCGTCCCCAGCGCCTTCATCCAGGCGCGCCAAAAACTGGCTGACCAAGCCGTTCGACAGGTGTTCCAGCAGACCGCCACACTCTGGCATCAGCAGTGTCAGCACCCCACCTGGGCCGGCTTGCAGCTGCTGGCCGTGGACGGGGTGGTCTGGCGCACGCCCGATACTCCGGACAATGCCGGCGCCTTTGCCAAGTCGAAAACCGTCCAGGGGGAGACGCAATATCCCCAGGTCCGCATGTTGTGTCAGATGGAGCTGACCAGTCATCTGCTGACCCAGACAGTGATGGACTCCTGTGCGGTAAACGAGATGGTGTTGGCAGAGCAACTGATTGAAAAAACACCCGATAATAGCCTGACCCTGTTCGATAAGGGCTTCTACTCACTGGGGTTACTCCATGCCTGGCAACGCCAGGGCGTAGCGCGTCACTGGCTTATTCCGCTGAAAAAGGGGGCTCAATACGAGGTCATCCGCAAGCTGGGGCGGCAGGATGTGCTGGTACGCCTCAGAGCCAGTCCGCAGGCCAAGAAGAAGTGGAGCGAGTTGCCGGAGCAGTTCGAAGCCCGGCTGCTGACCCGGACGGTAAACGGCAAGGAGCGGCAGGTGCTGACCTCGCTCACCGACCCGCTGCGCTTCCCGGCCAGCGAGTTGATGGAGCTATACCAGAATCGCTGGGAAATCGAGCTGGGCTATCGGGAGATGAAACATAGCCTGCAACAGCACCGGCTGACGCTGCGCAGCAAGAAACCCGATGGAGTAAGGCAGGAGCTATGGGGCTTGGTATTGGCCTATAACCTACTGAGATATCAGATGGTTAGGATGGCGGCGAGCTTAAAGGGCTATACGGCCAGCCAGTTGAGCTTTCACATGGCATCGGTGTATCTGCTGCATGAACTCAGTTGCCTGCCGTTTGTGTCACCGGGCATGGTTCCAGGGCGTGTCGCTGAGTTGGACAAACAGGCAGAGCAGTTCAAGTTACCCGCCCGCCGAGAACGAAGTTACCCAAGGTGCATCAAAGCCAAACCACAGAAGTATGCGACGAGAAAACCTAGTAAAAACAATGCCAGTCAGGCTTAACTGACTGGCATTAGACCTCAGGGTCGGCTTTTTTTATATTTGCGGCTTGATGTTGTCTCTTTTGAGACCTCTTGTTATAACGAAAGGCTTCCCGCGCGACGGGTAACAAGGAGCAGTGTGATGTCGTGGGCCCTCCTCAGGCAGTTTCCTCCCCTGGTCTGGACCGTGATCCTGGGCACCTTCATGGTGCGCACCAGCTATTACATGGTTTGGCCGTTTCTCTCCATCTTGCTCTATCGGGAGTATGGCCTCTCGGCGACCGCCATCGGCGCCATGCTGGGGGCGACTGCGGCCATCTCCACCCTGGTCAGCTTCTATGGCGGCTGGCTGTCCGACAAGCTGGGGCGGCGCAACATCCTGCTGGCCGGCTGCCTGGTGGCGCTGCTCTGCTACGGCCTGCTCGGCTTCTCCCATTCGGTGCTGTGGCTCGGACTCGGGGTACTCGGCAGCGGCCTCTCCTCCGGGCTCATCGATGCGCCCGGCAAGGCGCTGATGGCTGACAGCCTGGCCTCGGCCAAGGCCCGCGAGCTGGCGCTGCACCTGCGTTACTTCCTGCTCAACCTGGGGGCGGCTCTCGGTCCCCTGCTGGGGGTGACCCTCGGCATCAGTGCCCAGCAGCAGACCTTCCTGCTGCTCAGTGGCAGCTACCTGCTGCTGGGGGCTGCCTTCCTCTGGGGATTTGCGCAAAGCAGGGTAGTGGCGACCCACGGCAGCGAGTTGGGCTTGCGTGCGGCCATCAAGGTGCTGTGGCTGGACCGGGGCTTCTTGCTGCTGGTACTGGCTAACCTGCTGATGAACCTGGTCTATTCCCAGTTCCACTCACCGCTGGTGCAGTATCTGACTAGGGCCGGGACGCCAGAGGTAGCGAGCCTCATCGCCCTTCTGGTGGCCACCAACGCCCTGACCGTGGTCTTGCTGCAATTCCCGCTGCTACATCTGCTCGCCCGCTGGCCCGGCAAGGTGCGCCTGCAGGTCGGCATCACCCTGTTTCTGGGGGCTCAGGTGCTGTTTGCGCTGGGGGATCCGCAGCAGTGGTCGCACTGGGTTGGGGCGGTACTGATGCTGAGCGTGGGGGAGACCATACTGTTTCCGCTGCTCAACGTGCTGATCGATCAGATGTCGCCCCCGCACCTGAAGGGGAGCTACTTCGGTGCCGGTGCGCTGGCCGGGCTGGGTGGCGCCATCGGCGCTCTACTGGGGGGCTGGATCCTTGCCGTGTGGGGCGGTCAGGCGCTCTATGTGCTGATGGCGGTGCTCTGCCTGTTTACCTTCCTGCTCTATGAGTGGGGCGCCCGCATTGCGCGCCCGGAACGGATTCGGGTCAGGCAGGATTGAACCTCAGTGGGTACTGTTCTGGTTGACCTGCTTCATGGCCTTCTTGGCGGCATACATGCGCTCGTCGGCCAGCCGGATCAGGCTGCTGCCCTCGTCGAACTGGACCGGCCCGGTCTGTACCAGACCGATGCTGAGGGTGACATCACTGATCTGCTCGGCCAGCGCGTTGGTCAGCCGCTGCAGGTAGACGTCTCTGGCCTGCTCCTCGTTGCAGTTGGGCAGGATCAGGCAGAACTCGTCCCCGCCGTAACGGAAACAGCAATCCTCCGCTCGTGAGACCTTGCGAATGCAGTCGCCGACGATGCGCAGGATCTCGTCCCCGCGCTGATGGCCCTGGCTGTCGTTGATCTGCTTGAAGTCGTCTATGTCGAGATAGGCGATGACCACCGGCTCTGAGCGGCGCTGGCAGGTACGCAGGGTGCGGGTCAGGTTCTCCTGCAGGTGGCGCACGCTGAGCAGGCCGGTGAGGGCATCGGTCCGGCTCATCTCCTCCAGCTGCTGGGTGCGCTCGCGCACCTTCTCCTCCAGCGACTTGGCGTAGATCTCCGATTTCTCTTTGGAGGACTCGATCTCCGACACCAGGCTGCGAATATAGGTCTCGAACACCAGGGTGATGTCGAACAGGAACAGCTTGTCGAGGGCGGTCAGCATAGTGATGCGGTCCGGCTCATGGTCTATCTGGGTGAAGATATCCTCGATGAGCAGCCCCTTGAGGGTGTTGATGGCGGCCAGATAGAGCTTGGGTTCCACCCCGATCCGCTTGTGCACCAGCCCGATCCGCAGCCGGTTGTTGACGTATTCCAGGTCGTACAGGCCGCTGAACAGGTCGAGAATGTAGCGACGCTGGGCGGCCCGCAGCCGGGTGAGGGTGTCGGCGTCACCGATCAGCAGGGCAATTTCGGTGATCCCGGTCTGCAGGGTGTAAAACTTGTCGACCAGGGCGTCGATGTGGGGCTCGATTTTGGGACGGTAGCTGGCGAGCAGGGCGAAATCCCGTTCATCCAGCAGCAACAGCTCCTTGCGATGAGCGATTTCGAACTCGGTGATCCGCATTTGTTCCAGCAGAGTCTGTTCGGTTGGATTCATGGCAGTTCCCTGAACGAAAATGAAAGCGCGCACGTTGTTATCTAACTGACAGTGTAGACATTAACAGCTGTGAACAGGTTTTCAAATGGCGCAGGATTGTTGCAGATCAATGCCTGCGCCCGGTTCTCGCACTGCTAGAAGGTCAACACCTTGTCGGCCGCCAGTGTCCACTGGGCCAGCAGCGGCAGGGTGCCGACCTCGATCCCCTCGATGAGCGGCAGCGCCGTGATGCCACGGGCATCGGTACAGGTCTTGCAAAGGCGGATGCTGATCCCCTGAGCCAGCAGGATCTCCAGCATCTGGCGCAGGTTGTAGCCCTCGGCCGGGGCCTGGCCCGCCAGTGCGGCGCTGACCGCATCTGACATCAAAAACAGTTTCAGGTTGGCACCGCCCTGCTCGCGCAGGGCGATGGCCAGGCGCAGGGCATTGAACAGGGATTCGCTGCCATAGGGGGCGCCGTTGGCGATGATGACAATCTCTTGATTCATAACAGACTCCTTCATGAAAGTAGCCATTGTAGGCCCATCGGCACCCGGTTGGCGTGATGTCGCACAAACTCTGTCGTAGCGGTTTGCCCGCGCCTTGACCCGGCCGGCCGAGTACGGTCTGATAGGCGGCCATCAAACATGACAGGGGAACGAGGTCGTTATGTGGAAGGTTATCGGAATGAGCATGCTGCTGTTGGCCGGCCAGGCCTATGGCAGTGAGGCCGTTGGCTGCAAGGCGCGCCAGCAGGCCGTCAAGGAGCAGCTGGTGTTTGCCAAGGCGCACGACAATGCGGATCAGGTCGCCGGGCTGGAGCGGGCCCTGCGCAATATCGAGACTCACTGCACCGACGCCGGCCTGTTCAAGGAGCAGCAGCAGCGGGTGGCCGAACTCAAGGAGCAGGTCAACGAACGGTTGGTCGAGCTGCAGAACGCCAGGGTGACGGGCAAGCCCGACAAGATAGCCAAGAAGCAGGCCAAGCTGGAAGAGGCCCAGACCAAGCTGCTGGCCGCCCAGCGCGAGCTGGATGCCCTGAGCAAGCTGATCAAACCCTGACTCATTGATGAAAAAAGAAGCCGGCGCAGTCCGGCTTCTTTTTTATCTCGTGTTTCCCGCCGGGCTGGCTCAGCCGCCACGCCGACCCACCATGTCGGCCGGCACCACCCAGGCATCGAACTGTTGCGCCGTCAGGTGGCCGGAGGCGATGGCCGCCTCCCGCAGGCTGAGCCCCTCATGGTGGGCCCGCTTGGCGATCTCTGCTGCCTTGTCATAGCCGATATGGGGGTTGAGCGCCGTCACCAGCATCAGGGAGCGGGCCAGCAGCTCGTCGATGCGGGGCTGGTTCGGGGTGATGCCGACGGCGCAGTGGTCGTGGAAGCTCTGCATGCCGTCCGCCAGCAGCCGCACGCTCTGCAAAAAGTTGTGGGCGATCATCGGCCTGAACACGTTGAGCTCGAAGTTGCCGCTGGCACCGCCGATGTTGATGGCGACGTCGTTGCCCATCACCTGGGCGCACAGCATGGTGAGCGCCTCGCACTGGGTCGGGTTGACCTTGCCGGGCATGATGGAGGAGCCTGGCTCGTTTTCCGGGATGAGCAACTCTCCCAGCCCGCTGCGGGGGCCGCTCGCCAGCCAGCGCACGTCATTGGCGATCTTCATGAGGGCGGCGGCCAGCGTCTTGAGGGCGCCGTGGCCATGGACCAGGGCATCGCTCGCCGCCAGCGCCTCGAACTTGTTGGGGGCGCTTACCAGCGGCAGGCCGGTCTGCTCGGCCAGGGTGGCGGCCACCGCGTCGGCGAAGCCGGGCGGGGTGTTGAGGCCGGTGCCGACGGCAGTGCCGCCGAGGGCCAGCTCGTACAGATGGGGCAGGGCGGCCCGGATATGGCGCTCCCCCTGCTGGAGCTGGGCGACCCAGCCGGAGAACTCCTGCCCCAGGGTGAGCGGGGTGGCATCCTGCAGATGGGTGCGGCCTATCTTGACGATGTCGTCGAAGGCTGCCGCCTTGCCGGCCAGGGTGGTGCTCAGGGTCGTCAGGGCGGGCAGCAGGTGCCCGGTGATGGCCGTGACGGCTGCCAGATTCATGGCGCTCGGGAAGACGTCATTGCTCGACTGGCTCTTGTTCACCTCGTCGTTGGGGTGCACCAGCCGCCCCTCGCCGCGCAGGCCGCCAAGCAGCTCGCTGGCCCGGTTGGCCAGCACCTCGTTGAGGTTCATGTTGGTCTGGGTGCCGGAGCCGGTCTGCCACACTCTGAGCGGGAACTCCTCATCATGCTGGCCGCACAGGATCTCGTCGGCGGCGCTCATGATGGCCTGCGCCGTACGGGCCGGCAGCAGTCCGTTGGCGTGGTTGACTCGGGCACAGGCCGACTTGATGCGGGCCAGGGCGTGGATCAGCGCCATCGGCTGGTGTTCGCCGGAGATGTCGAAGTGTTGCAGGGAGCGCTGGGTCTGGGCTCCCCACAGCCGATCGGCCGGCACGGCGATCGCGCCGAAGCTGTCGTGTTCAGTCCTGCTCTTCATCTCATCCTCCCTTCATTGCGAAAAAAGGGGCGACATCCTGCGCCCCTGTGGGTTTTCAACCGGTCAGCACCATTCAGCCGCGCGGGCGAAACTGCGTCAGCTCGGCCAGCGGTGCGGCCGTGCTGAACTCCTGAGTGGTCTCGGCGTGCTTGAAGATCTTGAAGCCTTCGCCGCGGGCGCTCCAGTATTCGATGTGCTCGCCACTTATCTGGAGCAGGCTTGCCTCGCGCAGAGCCACCACGTGTTCGCTCGGGTTGATGGCGCAGAACTCGGCCAGGCGCTCGTCGCGGGTCTCCCCCATGTGGCCGCTGATGCTGGCATCCAGATAGTGCGGGTTGATCTGCAGCGGGAACAGCCCCAGCGCAGGCAGCACGGCGGCGCTGCAGACCGGCATGTCGTTGGTGGTGCGGATGCTGGGGGTCGCCACGTTGCAACCAGCGCTCCAGCCCACATAGGGCACGCCCCGCTCGCGCACTGCGCGCTGGATGGGCACCACCAGGCCGTTTTCGTGCAGCAGCTGGTTGAGGCGCCAGGTGTTGCCGCCGCTGATGAAGATGGCGCCGGCATGGTTGATCGCGTCTACCGGGTCATCGAACTGATGGATGCTGATGGCCTCCACCCCCAGGCTCTCGCTGAGCTCCAGGGCGCGGGCATCCCAGTCGCTGCGGATCACCGCGTAGGGAATGAGCAGGATGTGCTTGACCTGTTTGCGGGCGAGCAGGGTCTGCACCCGATCCCGGGCCCAGCCGAGCAGGCCCGGACATTCGGTGGCTTTGCCGTTGCTGAGAAGAAGCAGTTCCATGAAGCGTGTCCTCGATAAGTGAAAGCGCGAAGAGGTCACCGGCCCCAGGCC
The DNA here is from genome assembly GCF_002934425.1 of Aeromonas sp. ASNIH4. Taxonomy (NCBI): domain Bacteria; kingdom Pseudomonadati; phylum Pseudomonadota; class Gammaproteobacteria; order Aeromonadales; family Aeromonadaceae; genus Aeromonas; species Aeromonas sp. ASNIH4. Next base: position 832,249 of record NZ_CP026217.1, read on the forward strand.
GGGTGACGGAAGCCCCCATTCTAGCCCGATCGCTGCTCGGGTTCTGTGATCGATGGCGCCATGTATCCTGATGAGGCCGTTTTTTGACCGCAGATGCAACAAACCCCGGCATGCCGGGGTTTGTTGTTGCAGCGGATGGGTCAGCTGGCGCTGGCCGGGGCAATCCGGAACTCGGGTTGCTGGCGCAGTTTCCACAGCTCAATCCACTTGCGGATGGCCGACACCAGGATGACGGCGCCGAGCCCCAGCATCAGCAGCGAGATGCCGCCGTTGAGCAGGTTGTAGCCCTTGGATTCCGGGTTGAAGTAGACGTGGCTCACCATCCAGTAACCGGCGTAGTTGACGGTGACGAACAGGTAGGCCAGCGGGATCAGGCAGGTCAGCATGTAGCGGCGCTTGCTGGCCAGTCGCAATATGATGGTGGCACCTATGATGAGGCCTACCGAGGCCATCAGCTGGTTCGAGACCCCGAACAGCGCCCATACAGAGCCGATATCGCCGGACATCAGCAGATAACCCCACATCACGCAGGCGAGCACGCTGGCCCCGATGGCGCCGGGCATCCAGTCGATGCGCTTGAGGGGCGGGTAGAATTCGCCGAAGAAGTCCTGGATCAGGTAGCGGGAGACCCGGGTACCGGAGTCGACGGCAGTCAGGATGAACACAGCTTCGAACATCACCACGAACTGGAAGAAGTAGGAGGCGAGATTGCTGAACCAGGGCACCTTGGTGAAGATGTAGGACATGCCCACCGCCAGGGTGACGGCGCCACCGGTGCGGCCGTTCAGATCCATGCCGATCTCCTGGGAGAGGAAGGGCAGATCCACCACCTGCATCCCCAGCTTGGCGAAGGCTTCCGGGGTGGCGTTGATGGCGAAGTAGTCGGCCGGGTGCAGGGCAGTGGCGGCGATCAGCGCCATCACGCCCACTACGCACTCGGCCAGCATGGCACCGAAGGCGACCGGCAGTATATCGCTCCACTTGTCTACCAGTTTCGGGGTGGTGCCTGAGCCGATGAAGGCGTGGAAGCCGGAGATGGCGCCACAGGCGATGGTGATGGAGATGAAGGGCCAGACCGGGCCGCCCAGTACAGGGCCGCCGCCGTGGACGAACTGGGTCATGGCGGGGAACTGGATCTCCGGGTTGATGCAGATGACGCCGATGACCAAAGCGCCGAACACACCGATTTTCATGAAGCTGGAGATGTAGCCGCGCGGGGTGAGCAACAGCCAGACCGGCAGTGCGGTGGCGAAGAAGGCGTAGACCGGCAGCGCCAGGCTGATGGTCTCGGCGCGCAGGGTCAGCCAGGCACCGAAGGCGCTCTCTTGCACGTAGGGGCCGAAGAAGACGCAGGCCAGCACGGCGATGAAGCCCACCCAGGAGGCGGCTTGCAGGTTGCCGGTCAGCTTGTGCCAGATCCCCACCACCATGGAGATGGGGATGGTCATGAACACCGCGAACACGCCCCAGGCGTTACGCTCCAGCGCGTGTACCACCACCATGGAGAGACCCGCCATTGTGATGGTGATGATGAACAGCATCGCCAGACCCGTGCACCAGCCGGCGATGGGGCCGAGCTCGGCCTTGGCCACCTCGGAGAGGGACTTGCCCTGATGTTTCATGGAGGCGAACAGCACCACGGTGTCGTGCACCGCACCGCCGATGACGCAGCCGATCAGCAGCCAGAGAAAGCTCGGCAGGTAGCCGTACTGGGCCGCCAGGACCGGGCCCACCAGCGGACCGGCGGCGGCGATGGCGGCGAAGTGCTGGCCGAAGTTGACCCACTTGTTGGTCGGCACATAGTTTTTGCCATCCTCCAGCTGGTGGGAGGGGGTGACCAGCTTGTCGTCGGCCATCAGCACCTTGCGCACAAAGAACACGCCGTAGAGGCGATAGGCGATGGCGAGGATGCAGAGGGCCGCAATGACGAAGGTGATTGCGTGTTGCATGACGGAGTTTCCTTTTCCTGCGGCCAATCTGGCCGGGCTCAGGCTGCACTCTACTGATGCGGCAGGGAAAGGGGAGCGCAGAAAAGGTCAGTGGCAGAGGGTAGCTCGCGAGCGGCAGAAAAGCGGCCCCGAGCGGTTTGAGGGATGAGCCGGCGGGCGCGGGAAGCGGGTGAGTGGTTACGGGCTGGGGAGCGGGGTGAGTGGCCCGCTCCCTCAGGGGATCTCCAGCAGCTCCTTGAGGGGCTTGAGGTAGCGGCGACTCACCGGCACCCTGTGACCGCCCTGGGTCACCACCTCCGCCAAGCCACCGTCGAGCAGCAGGATCTCGCGGATCTGGCCGGGATTGAGCAGGTACTGGCGGTGACAGCGCACGAAGCCTGTCTTCTCCTCCAGGGTGCGCAGGGTCAGCTCTGTGGTGCCCTGCTGCTGGGCGCTCACCACCTTGTTGCCGGCCAAGTCGCTGTGGACGAACTCCACCTCGCCAAGGGGCAGCAGCAGGATGCGGTTGTGGCCGCTGCAGGGAATGCTGCGCAGGGGCTGGGCGATGCGAGTCGGATCCGGCAGCGGTTGGCCCGCCAGCTCACCTTTTGGCGAGAGCAGCCGCTGGATGCGCTCCAGCGCCCGGTTCATCCGTTCGCTGGTGACCGGCTTGAGCAGGTAGTCGAGGGCGTTCTCCTCAAACGCGCGCAGGGCAAACTCGTCGTAGGCGGTGATGAAGACGATGTGAGGGCGCAAGTCCGGATCCAGCATGCTCACCAGTTCCAGCCCGCTGATGCGCGGCATCTGGATGTCGAGAAACAGCAGGTCGGGCTTGAGGCGATGGATGGCGGGCAGCGACTCCATGGCGTGGGCACACTCCCCCAGCAGGCGGATGTTGCCCGCCTGCTCCAGCAGCAGGCGCAGCTCCTCGCGGGCGAGGGGTTCATCGTCGACGATCAGAGCGGTCAGCATGGGCTCTCCTGCAGGGGAAGGGTGATCCTCACCCGGGTGGATTGATGGGGCTCGCAGTGAATGGTGACCCCGTACTCGGCGCCGTAACGGGCCTTGATGCGCCGGTCCACTATGTTCATGCCAAGGCCGCTCTCCTCCCGTTTGGCCTGATAGAGGCCGGCGTTGTCACAGACCTCCAGCACCAGCTGCTCGTCCTCCTGTCGCGCTGTCAGGGTCAGTCGGCCGGGCTCGAACATCTGGGAGATGCCGTGCTTGATGGCGTTCTCGACGATGGGCTGCAGGGAGAAGGTGGGCAGCCGGTACTCCAGCAGCGGCTCGGGAATCTGGATCTGCACGCTCAGGTGTTCGGCGAAGCGGGCCTGCTCGATGTGCAGATAGGCGTTCACGTGCTCCAGCTCGTCGGCCAGGGTCACCTCGTCCCCTTGCCGCTTGAGGTTCTTGCGAAAGAAGGTGGAGAGGTGGTGCACCAGGGTGCGGGCATCCTCGGGGTCGCGCCGGATCACCGCCGCCAGGGTGTTGAGGGCATTGAACAGGAAGTGCGGGTTGATCTGCGCCTGCAACAGCTTGATCTCCGACTGGGCTAGCAGCCGCTTCTGCTCGTTGTACTTGCTGGCCAGGATCTGGCCGGAGAGCAGCCGGGCAATCCCTTCCCCCAGGGTGCGGTTGATGGAGGAGAAGAACTTGCGCTTGGGCTCGTAGAGCTTGATGGTGCCCACCACCGAGCCCTCTTCCCCCCGCAGCGGAATGACCAGCGAGGAGCCGAGCCGGCACTGGGGATGCAGGTTGCAGCTGTAGGGGATGAGGTTGCCGTCGGCATAGACCACCTCGTTGTGCTGGATCGCCTTGAAGGTGTGGGCCGAGTTGATGGTGGTGCCCGGCAGGTGGTGATCCTCGCCGATGCCGATGAAGGCGAGCAGCTTCTCCCGATCGGTGATGGCCACGGCGCCCACTCCGGTCTCCTCGTAGAGGATGCGCACCATCTGCTGGCAGGCTTCCTGGGTGAAGCCCTTGTCCAGCACCCGCATCGCCCGCTCGGCGATCTTGAGGGCGCGGGCGGAGAAGGCGACCGAATACTTCTCCAGCATGGCGCGGTGATCGAGGATCATCCGCATGAACATGGCGGCCCCCAGCGTATTGGCCACCAGCATGGGGGCGATGATGTTCTCGATGAGGTGGACGGCGTCATCATACGGGCGGGCCACCAGCAAGATGATCCCCATCTGCATCAGCTCGGCGATGAGGGCCACAGATCCCACCACCCAGGGGCTGAACAGCAGGTCGAGCCGGTGGCGGGCGACGAAGTGGCGGTGCACCAGGCCGCCGAGCAGCCCCTCGGCGATGGTGGAGAAGGTGCAGGCGAGCGCGGTGAAGCCCCCCAGCGAATAGCGATGGATGCCGCCGGTCAGCCCCACCAGCAGCCCCACCACAGGGCCGCCGACGATGCCCCCCAGCACGGCGCCGATGGCGCGGGTGTTGGCGATGGAGTCCTCGACTCTGAGGCCAAAGTAGGTGCCCATCACGCAGAAGCCGGAGAAGATGAGGTAGCAGAGGATCTTGTGGGGCCAGCTCAGGGTCACCTGAGTCAGCGGCATGAACAGCGGCGTCTTGGAGAGCAGCCAGGCGATCACCAGATAGACGCAGAGCTGCTGGAAGAGAGATATCACGAGCGCGAATTGTTCGAAAGCCACGGCACACTATCTCGAAAGGGGATGCTCATCCAATGGACGCGGAGTATTAGCAAACCCCGATTTGCGCTGCAAGCCGCGGGCGCCGGAATAGCGCGCCTGCGCACAGATTTGCCGGCACCCTGAGCCAAAGGCATCCCCTGTACAGGCAGATGGGAATGGGCATAGGCCCGGCAAGTGGGTCACTCTCCTTGGCCTGGATCAGGGGCCTGGATTAGTGGCCCGGCTCAGGGGGCTGAATGGACGTTTGCATAGAGCAGCATCAGCTCGGCCAGAGAATCGACCTCGAGGCGTTTCATCAGGCTGGCGCGGCACACCTCGACGGTGCGCACCGAGATGCAGAGATCCTGCGCTATCTGCTGATTCTTGTGGCCCCGGGCGATGAGTTGCAGCAGCTGGTGCTCGCGCGGGGTGAGCCGCTGATAGGCGGCCAGCTGGGCGAAACGGGTGGCCGCGCTCAGGGTCGCCTGCTCGGCCCGTGCGATGGCGGCGAGCAGGGGGGCCAGCTGCACCGGCTTTTGCAAGAAATCCACCGCCCCCTGCTTGAGGGACTCCACCGCCAGCGGCACCTCGCCGTGGCCGGTGAGAAACAGGATGGCGATGGGGCTCTGGGCCGCCTTCAGCCGCTGTTGCACCTCGGGGCCCGACAGCCCCGGCATGCGGCAGTCGAGGATGAGGCTGGCGGGCTGGTGCAGGTCGACCTCGGCCAGAAAGCGCTCGCCATCGGCAAAGCTGAACAGCGGCCGCTCGTCGCAGCTCTCCAGCATGAAGCGCAGGGAGTCGAGCACGGCCTCGTCGTCGTCGACCAGATAGAGCGGGGGGCGGGCAGGGGGCGGCATCTCAGTTCCTCGGCATGTCGGTGGATGAAGGGAGGGTTTCGGGTGGCGGCACGGGCACAATGACCCGGGCCAGGCAGCCGTGGGGGCTCAGGTTCTCCAGGCTGAACTGGCCGCGATGGCTCTCGACCACCTCCCGGCAGATGGCCAGCCCCAGCCCCATGCCATCGGGCTTGTCGCTGTAAAACGCCTGCTGCAGTTCGGTGGCGGGGACCCTCAGGCCGGCGCCGTTGTCGCGGATCTCCAGCCGCAGGCTCTGCGCCTCGAAGGCGATCAGCAGCTCGACCCGGGCAGGCTCCTGTGCCGCTGCTGGCGTAGGAAGGCGCGCCCTCTGCGCCGCACTCTCGGCGCCATTCTTGATGAGGTTGACCAGCAGCTGCTCCATCCCGGTGCCGTCCAGAGGCAGCCGGCGCGGCTGACCCCGCCAGTGCAGGGTGAAGGCGACGTCGAGCGGCGCCAGCATCTGCTCCAGCAGGGGGCGCAACTCCGCCACCAGGGTGGGCAGGTCGCAAGGCGCGAAGCGGGGAGGGCGCTTTTGCAGCCTGGCCCTGAGCCGGTTGACGGTCTGGGTGATGCGCTGGACCTGCAGCCCTATCTGTTCCAGGGCCTGACGCAGGGAGGCCTGGGCGGCAGCCTGGGCCGGATCCTGTGCCAATCTATCCAGTCGCAACAAGGCCCCCTGGCTGTAGTTGGCGATGGCGCTGAGGGGCTGATTGATCTCGTGGGCCACGTTGGCGCCCAGCTCGCCCAGTTCGGCGAGCCGTCTGGCCTGTGCCAGCTGGCGTTCCTTCTGCTCGAGCTGGTGGCGGGCTTTGAGCAGCCGGCGCTGGCTGCGGTTGAACAGGTATTGCAGCAGCAGGTGGTGGCCCCCCAGCAGCAGTACCAGCGCCAGGGCGCCCCAGCCCCACTGTTGATGCTGGCGCAGCCAGTGCCAGGCCGCTTGCCACCAGGGGCCCTGCAGCGGGTGGCGATCCAGCGCCTTGAGCAGGCGGTCGATGGCGAGCTCGCTGGTGGGCACGGTCCAGCCTGCCGAATCGGCGGCGATGGCCGCCTTGCTATCAGCGGGCAGATCGAACAGCGCACGGGTCACCGCCAGCGCCAGCGCGGGGGAGGCCCGCTCTGTCTTGGCGAAGGACCAGTTGGGGTAGAGCCGGGTCGAGCTCTGGCAACCAAAGCCGGCCGGCGCCTGATCGTCCAGCACCCGAAACGCCCCCCTGGTGACCTTGCCCTCCCGCTCCATGCGCTCCAGCTGGCACACCGGCACGATGGCGGCGGCCACCTCCCCTGCCGCCAGCCGCTCGATGAGCCGGTCCAGCGGAAAGCCGGTGAACTGCACGGTAGAGAAGAAGTGCTCCAGCCTGACCCCCTGTTCGTCCGCCTCGAAGCGATAGGCGAGGTAGCCGCCGAAGGCGTTCTCCGAAACGGCGGCGACCGCTTGCCCCTCGAGGTCACGCCAGTGTCGGTAGGGGGCCTGGGCGGGCACCACCAGCGCCGCACCGATGGCGAGGTTGTCTCCCCCGGCCGGGCTCTTGAGGGTGGCGAGCCAAGCCAGCGCATACTGGCGTGCCAGACTCACCGACTGGCCCGGGTTGGTGATGACGAAATCGAGGTGCTCGCGGGCGACGGCCTCGGCCAGTTCATCAAGCCCCAGCGGATGCAGCACGAAGCGATGGCCGGGCACGCGCTGTGCCAGCCAGTGCAGCAGCGGTTGCCACTGGGCTCTGGCCAGAGCGGGGCCGCGGGTGGCCAGCACGCCGATGCGTATCGGTTCGGGCAAGGTCTGCACCAGCTCGGCCTGGGATGGGGAGGATTCCTGTCGGGCCGGCGCTGGCGAAGAGGGGGTCGGGGTGGCCTGCACCCGCAGCGGCAGGGCTGACAGGGCGAGCCAGAGCAGCAGGCTGAGCAGGGGCAAGGGGACTGGGGCGTGCAGGGGGCTCTCCTCTCGGTGCAAAGGGGGCAGTCTATCACCGGGACGTGCGCTTGCACGCGAACGGGGTCGGGAGGAGCGGCAAACGCCGCCCCGGTCACAGTTCAGCAGGGCTGGGACATTTTTTATTGCGCTGGATCAACCCGGCTCCCGGTATGTGGAAAACCACAATAGAGGCGACTTCCTGCGTTGAGGACAATCGGCCCAACCCCTTTCAAGCCAGCTCAGCAGAAGGAAAGACGCCATGGAGCCCAGCAAGCGCCGATTGTTATCCGGGATCGCCGCCCTCACCGCAGGGGCGGCCCTGATCCCCGTCACCCAGGTTCAGGCGCAGTCCGTTCCCGCTCCCCGCAACGGGCGGACGGCCATCAGCCGGGGGGACGGGCGCAAGCGTTACGGCATGCTGATCGACCTGCGCCGCTGCGTCGGCTGCCAGGCCTGCACAGTCGCCTGCACCATCGAAAATCAGCCCCCTCTCGGCCAGTTTCGCACCACGGTGAGTCAGTACGAGGTGAGCGACGTGGCCGCCCTCGCGGCTCCCGCCTCTCTCTTGATGTTGCCTAGGCTGTGCAACCACTGCGCCGAGCCCGCCTGCCTCGATGTCTGCCCCACCGGCGCCACTTTCCAGCGCGATGACGGCATCGTCGTGGTCAACAACGACTGGTGCGTCGGCTGCGGTTACTGCGTGCAGGCCTGCCCCTACGATGCCCGCTTCATCAACCACGAGACCAACACCGCCGACAAGTGCACCTTCTGCGCCCATCGGCTGGAGGCGGGGCTCTTGCCCGCCTGTGTGGAGAGCTGTGTCGGCGAGGCGCGCATCATAGGCGATTTGAACGATCCCAAGAGCCGGATCAGCCGCTTGCTGCGCGAACACGAGCCGGCGCTCAAGGTGCTCAAGCCCGAGGCCAATACCCAGCCGCGGGTCTTTTATCTCGGCATGGACGAGGCCTTCGTCAGCAAGGTCGACGGCAACCCGGCCCTGCGCACCCTGCTCACCGACGATGGCAAGGAGATAGCCCATGGTCATTAACGAACTGCTGGCCCCGGCTCAGCCCATCACCTGGCTGCCCTGGGCGGTGCAATATTTCTTTCTCATCGGCCTCGCCTACGGGGCCCTCTGGCTCGGCGCGTCTGAGCTGTGGCGCAAGGCGCCGGACCCGCGGCTGCAGACCCTGGCGGCGGTGCTGATGGTGGCGGCCGGCCTGGTGGCCCCCATCGCCCTGACCGCGGATCTGCACCAGCCGGCCCGGGCCTGGCACTTCTACGCCCAGACGCGCGTTGGCTCCGTCATGTGGTATGGCGCCTATCTGCTGCCGCTGTTCAGCCTGCTCTCCATGCTGCTCGGCTGGCTGCTGCTAAGACCAGCCCTGGCCCGGCGCGGCGCAGAAGGGGACAAGATAGCCCGCCTTGCCCGGCTGCTCTGTCTGGGAAGCTGGTCGGGGCACGTCTGGCTGCGGCCCCTCTCCCTGCTGGCGGCCCTGAGCGGGCTCAGCATCGCCCTCTACACCGGGCTCGAGACCATGGCGGTGGCGGCGCGCCCGCTCTGGCATACCCCCTGGTTGCCCTGGTTGCTGACCCTGAGCGCCGTGCTGGGGGCCCAGAGTGCCCTGCTGCTGCTCAACCGCTTGCTGGCGGGCTGGCGTGCCCAGACCGAGTCGACCCTGCTGCGCCAGAGCGGCTGGACCTTGAGCCTGCTGGCGCTCTCCCTGCTGGGCTGGGCCCTGTTTGGCGGCGCCTCGGCGGCAGAGGCCGCAGCCCTCTATCGGCTCGACCCGAGCTGGCGGCTGGCGGCCCACTGGCTGTTGCTGACCCTGGGGCTGGCCAGCCTGCTGATGCTGCTGCGGTCCAGGGTCTCTGCCCGCCTGTCACTCTGGGGGTTGGCGCTGCTGGGGCTGCACCTGGTGTGGGGCCTACGCTGGCTGCTGCTGATCCAGGGGCAGCTCGCGCCCAAGTACGGGGCCGGCGTCTATCTCTATGAAATTGCCTGGGGCCCGGCCGGTGTGCTCGGCATTCTCGGCACCTTCGGTCTGCTGCTGGCCCTGCTGGTGGCCCTCTCGGAGCTGGTGCGCCCCTCTGTTTCCCCCGCCATCAAGGCACCCACTCCTTTTGCACGCGAGGCACTCTGATGGATCACAGCAAACGCAAGTTTCTCAAGGGCGCCGCCATCGCCGGTGGCACCGGGCTGTTCGTCGCCGGTTACAGCGACACCCTCAAGCAGGTGGCGACTGGCCTCGCCACCGGCAGCTCGGGCCAGCCGACCCGGGATCCCATCCATGGCAACTCGCTGGCCGTGGAGTACCGGGTTGACGAGCGGGGGGCGTTGCACCCCAACCCGGCCCAGCGGGTTGCCAACACCATGTGCCTCGGCTGCTGGACCCTGTGCGGAGTGCGGGCCCGCATCGACAACGAACGCGACCAGATAGTGCGGATCCTGGGCAATCCCTATCATCCCCTCTCCGCCCGCCATCACATCGACTTCAAGACCCCGGTCAAGCAGGCGCTGCTCGCTACCAGCGGCTACCAGGAAGGGGGGCTGGACGGACGCTCCACCGCCTGCGCGCGGGGCAACGCCATGCTGGAGCAACTCGACAGCCCGCAGCGAGTCACCCGTTGTCTCAAGCGGGTGGGGCCCCGTGGCAGCGGCCGCTGGCAGAGCATCCCCTTCGAGCAGCTGGTGGCCGAGGTGGTGGAGGGGGGCGATCTGTTTGGCGAGGGCCAGGTTGAGGGGCTGCGGGCCATTCGCAACCTCGCCGAGCCGCTCGATCCGGCCAACCCGGAGTACGGCCCCAGGGCCAACCAGCTGCTGGTGAGCAACGCCTCGGACGAGGGGCGGGATCACTTCATCAAGCGTTTCACCTTCAGCAGCTTCGGCACCCGCAACTTCGCCAACCACGGCGCATACTGCGGCCTGTCGTTCCGGGTCGGGGCCGGCGCCCTGCTGGACGATCTGGAGAAGAACGCCCACCTCAAGCCGGACTGGGACGAGAGCGACTTCCTGCTGTTCATGGGCACCTCGCCCCAGCAATCGGGCAATCCCTTCAAGCGCCAGTCCCGTCAGCTGGCGGCAAACCGGGCGCGACCGGGCAAGCCGTTCTCCTACGTGGTGGTGGCCCCCAGCTTGCCCAACACGGTGAACATGCCCTCCGCCCCAGCTAACCGCTGGCTGCCCATCCGCCCTGCCACCGACTCGGCGCTGGCCATGGCCATGCTGCGCTGGATCATCGATAACCAACGTTACGCCGAGCCTTTCCTGACGGCACCCAATGCCGCTGCCGCCGAGCGAGCCGGCTATCGCGGTTTTTGCAACGCCAGCCACCTGGTGCTCTGCGACGAGTCCCACCCGCGCTTCGGTCAGATGCTGCGGGCCAGCGATCTTGGCTTGCCCTTTGAGGGTGAAGCCTATGGGGAGGGGGACGCCATGCTGGTAGAGGAGGCGAGCAGCGGCGAACCGAGACCCGCCGGCCAGTGTGAGCGGGCCAACCTCTGGGTGGCTCGTCCCATTCAGGGCCCCAAGGGGGAGCTGATGGTGAAGAGCAGCTTCCAGCTGCTGGCCGAATCGTGCCGGGAGCACTCCCTCGCGCAATACAGCGCCGAGTGCGCCGTGCCGGTGGCGGACATCGAGGCGCTGGCGCGGGAATTCACCAGCCACGGCACCCGGGCTGCGGTGGTCTCCCACGGCGGCACCATGAGCGCCAATGGCTTCTACTCGGCCTGGGCCATCATGATGCTCAACGTCATGGTAGGGAACTTGAACGCAAGGGGTGGCGCCGTGGCGAGCGGTGGCAAGTTCGACCCCTTCGGGGCGGGGCCGCGCTACGATCTGGCGAGCTTCCCCGGCATGGTCAAGCCCGCCGGCGTCTTCCTGTCGCGCTCCAAGTTCCCCTACGAGAAAACTTCCGAATATAGGCGCAAGCGCGAGGCGGGGCTGAACCCCTATCCGGCCCAGGAGCCCTGGTTCCCCATCTCGGGGCCCCTGCTCGGCGAGCACCTGACCGCGGCGGTGAACGGCTATCCCTACCGGCTCAAGGCCTGGATCAACCACATGGGCAACCCCCTCTACGGTCAGGCGGGGCTCGCCAAGGCCATAGGGGAGCAACTGAAAGACCCCAAGGTGCTGCCGCTCTTTATCAGCATCGACAGCTTCATCAACGAGTCGTCGGCGCTGTCGGACTACCTAGTGCCGGATACCCTCACATACGAGTCCTGGGGTTGGGCCACCGCCTGGCACGGGGTGATGACCAAGGTCTCCACCGGCCGCTGGCCCATCGTGGAGCCAAGAGTCGCCAAGACCGCCGAGGGAGATCCGGTCTGCATGGAGTCCTTTTTTATCGCGGTGGCCAAACGGCTGGGGCTGCCGGGCTTTGGCGAGGGGGCGCTCAAAGGGGCAGACGGCAAGTTGCATGCTTTGCATAAGGCGGCGGACTTCTCCCTCTACGGGGCGGCCAACGTCGCCTATCTCGGCGAGCCGGTGCCTCCTATCGGGCTTGAGGATCTCGCCTGGTCCGGGGTGGAACGGATCCTGCCGGTGCTGAATGCCACCCTGAGTGCGGAGGAGGCGGGCCGCGCCGCCTATCTCTTCGCCCGCGGCGGGCGCTTCGAGCCGGCGGCCAAGGGGCGCGATGACGCGGGTCAACCGAGCAAGCGCTGGACCAAGCCGCTGATGGTGTGGAACCCCGAGGTGGGCAGCCGCCGCCACAGCCAGAGCGGCCAGTTCCTGAGTGGTACCCCGCGCTTCTTCCGCCCCCAGCTGGCGGACGGCACGCCGCTCAATGAGGCGTTCAAGCCGGCCCAGTGGCCGCTGCTGCTCACCAGCTACAAGTCCCACACTATGAGCTCCATGAGCATCGGCTCGGATCGCCTGCGCCAGGTGAACCCCAGCAACCGGGTGCGGCTCAATGCGCAGACGGCGGCGCAGCTGGGGATCGAGAGCGGGGACAGAGTGCGGGTCAGCACCCCGGATGGCAGCGTGATCGGGGTGGCCGAGTGCGTGGCCGGGGTACAGGCCGATGCCATCGCCATCGAACACGGCTTCGGCCACAAGGAGCTGGGGGCGCGGGAGCACTGGATAGACGGCCAGAAAGTGGTTGCCAATCCGCTGCGCGGGGTCGGGGTCAACCTCAACGATCTGGCGGTGCTGGATCCCAGCCGCCATGGCCGCTACCCCCTGGTGGACTGGGCCATCGGCTCGTCGGCCCGTCAGGGGCTGCCGGCCCGGGTGGAGAAGCTGGTATGACGACCAATGAAAACGGGGCCTGCGGGCCCCGTTGCTTGTCTGCTCTGTGTCACTGTCACAGTTTGAAGTCGACCCACACCAGGCGGTGATCCGAGCTGACACCCTTGGCGATGCCCAGCTTGGCGTCATACACCAGGTGGTAGCCAGGCTCGAAGCTGGCCGGCCAGAACACGCCGGAGGCGACCGCGTTCAGGTTGGCGGAGGGCAGCACGTGGTCGAGCTGCAGGCCGCTGCTGCTGGTGATGCGCTCCGGGGTGGGGCGGTTGTTGTTGCGCTTGCACTGATCCGGCTGGCTGGCGAGGCACTCGGGGCCGCCCTGGCTGACCGGGATCAGGGCGCCGTTGGTGACGGCCTGATTGACCAGCGCATGGTTGTGCAGATCCTGAATGGCGGTGAGATCCCCATCGCCAATCTGGGGATCGGCGTTGAGATCGCCAGCGATGACGAACTTGGCACCCGCGGGCAGGCCACCGGCCTTGCCGGCGTCATCCACCATGTAGCTGGCGGTCTCCACATAGTCCTGCCAGAAGGCGACTTCGGCCCGGTTGTGCTTGACGTTGTGGCGCGCCGCGTTGCCGAAGATGGGGGGAGTCGGGTGGGAGATGAGGAAGTGGATCACCTCCTCCTTGTTGCCGCGCTTGATGCGCACCGGCACGTCGGCGTGGTTCTTGGACGAGAGCGGGAAGGCTTGCCAGGCTGCGTCGTCATACCAGGCATCGCCGCACTGGCGGCCGGCCGGGATCGGCGCCTTGGCATTGTTGCAGTCGTCGATGACGGGGTTCACTTCGCCCGGCATGTCCTTCCACTTGAATTTCTGGAAGGTACGGATCTGCTTGGTATCGATGGGGTACTGGGACATCACGGCGAAGGCGTACTGGCCGTGGTAGTTGCCAAAGCCCCAGGCGTCGTCCGGCCCGTTGTTGACCTTGCCGTCCAGGTTGAGGTCATGGCCGCTCATCAGACCGGTGTTGGTGGCGAAGTTCTGCAGCACCGGGTAGCTGATGGCCTTCACCTCGTCGTGCTGGGCGTGGGCCAGGTAGTTGTCGTTGAAGGCTTTGAGGTCCGTGGTGTCGCTGCCCTTGCCGTCATTGTCGAATTCGTTGAGCAGGAACACATCCGGCCGGGTGCGCTGGATGATTTCGGCGATGTTGCGGATCTGCTGCACGTCGAGGGCCTTGGTCTTCTCGGCGCCGCTCAAGGTGCCGTCGGCGAGGCGCGCCAGCAGGGCATCCTGCTCGGTGCGACTGAGGGCCAGTTCACCGGCGAGCATGCCGGCGGCGGTGCGATCGAAGGAGAGGTTGAAGGTAGCGAAGCGAACCATGGGGGTCGGGGTCTCGGAGTCATTTTGGCTGTTACAGCCTGCCATCAATCCGAGGGAAATGGCAGCGGCCAGTAGGGATTTGCTGATATTTTTCATTGTAATATTCCGTAGCATCAATAAGTTATACCTTGCTCATGGGGAGCGAAGGCGTGCCCATTATAGGGATCCCGGCCGACAGCCGGGCTCTGAATGGGCCAAAGTGTGAGACCATTCACAGAGCAAAACGGGGAGGCGAGATGAGTCGGCGACAGACGGCCCTGGTGGTCGAGGGGGGCGCCATGCGCGGCATTTTCGCCGCCGGGGTGCTGGATGCGTTTCTGGCCAAGGGCCGCATGGCGTTTGATCACTGCATCGGCGTATCGGCCGGGGCGGTCAATCTGGCGGCCTTTCTGGCCGGTCAGCAGGGGCGCAACCACAACGTCATCACCGATTACTCCTGCCGTCCCGAGTTCATCAACCTGGCCAAGTTCTTGCGCGGCGGCCACTGGCTCGATCTCGACTGGCTGTGGACGATCACCATCCGCGAGTGCCGGCTCGATCTGGCGCGCTTTGCCGCCAACCCGGTGCCGCTGACCGTGGTGACCACCCGGGTAGCGGACGGCCAGGCCGCCTACCTCAAGGCCAACGCCGCCGAGCTGGAGCAGCAGATTAAGGCCTCCTGCTCGGTGCCGCTGGTCTACCGGGACTTCGTGCGCATCGACGGGGAGGCCATGACGGATGGCGGGGTGGCCGACTCCATTCCGGTGCGCCACGCCTACGAGCAGGGGGCGCGCGACATCACAGTGGTGCTCTCCCGCCCGCTGGGTTATCGCAAGCGGGCGCCGCGCCTGCCCGCCCTGCATCGCTACCTGCTGCGCGAGACGCCGGCCCTGGCTCGCGCCAGCCTGTCGCGTCATCAAAGCTACAACGATGCCATCGACTTCATCCGCCAGCCGCCGGCCGATTGCCGCATCCGGGTCATAGTGCCGCCGGCGGGTTTTCGGGTCGGCCGCATGACCACCGACCGGGGGCGGCTGGAGCAGGGTTACCAGATGGGCTGGCAGGCGGCCCTCGACTATCTAGGGAGCGCTTAGGCGCTCTTTGCACACCATTGCGGCCCCGGTCGGGGCTGCCACCATGAAAGCGCATGGCGATGGCGCAGCAAATCTGCGACGCGTCATTTCGCCCGCTCATTCCCCCTCTTGCGCGGCGGCGGCTGCACTCTGTTCGTTTGCTTAATATGTAGCTGGATAATTGTTTGCGATATTTACAGCGAAATGGTCAGGATTGCCGCCATGAAAAAATATCACTATTAAGTTGTGCTAAATAATCCACGAGTCAAATTGTGACTGAATAATAAAGTGGTTGGGGAACTTTTCTGATTGGTGATATTTGATACGCATCAATTTAAATAAAATCTGTTTTTATTCATATATATAATTCAACTTAACTTATGCGAAATGGATTATTCGCTGCGGGTTGAATCTGTTTACATCAATGGCGAATTGATAGCCTGACTTCATCTCGGCTACTGTCCCCTCTCGATTCGTTTGGGTAGCAAACGGATACAAAAATAATAACGACAGAGACTGGACGCATTGATAAAGAGTCATCTTTATTGATTTTAATCCTGCCAAAGGAGCCGGAATAATGAGTGGTTTATCTTCCCGTCATATTGCCCAAAATATATTTGCCGAGCTGTTGCCTTATCGCCGCCGCTTCCCCGATCCCATTCTGGATCGGCTGCAGGAGGAAGCCGAGGTGGCCGCCATCCAGATCCCCCGTCTGCAGGCCTTCATCGAGCGGGGCGAGACCATCACCTGCGTGCTGCCCGCCTTTCCCACCAAGTCGCCCAATCCGAACAAGGTGCTGGGCACCCTGCCGGACATGGCGGAGCGGCTCTCCCTCAGTTTTCTCAATCACCTCTGCCAGCGCATCCAGCTGCACTACGCGCCCGGCATGCGGATCCTCATCTGCTCGGATGGCCACGTGTTCGGTGATCTCATCCGGGTGGCGGACCCGGCCATCGACGCCTATCAGGCCCACATCGAGCAGCTGATCCTGGAGCTGGGGGCGACTCACCTCGGGGTCTTCCACTTAGGGATGGTGGCGGGCATGGCCGAGTTTTGCGCCAGCCGCGACTTCGATACCCTGCGCGAACAGCTGGTGGAGCGCTATGCCGAGCCGCTGGCACAGATCACGGAAGAGGTGAGAAGCACCGAGGAGGGCATTCGCCTCTATCGCGCCATGACCCGCTTCCTCTATGAAGACAGCCAGCTGCCGGACACCCCGCTCTCCAACACGGCGCTGCAGCGGGATGCCAAGGCGCGCACCCATGCGGTGATCCAGCGCAGCCGCGCCTGGGGCAACCTGCTGGCAGAGCGCTTCCCCGAGGCGATCCGTCTCTCCATCCACCCCCAGGCGAGCCACAGCCTGAAGATGGGCATCCACATGCTGCCGACCCGGGATGACTGGCTCACCCCCTGGCACGGGGTGGCGGCCAACCTGGATGGCCAGTTCGTGCTGATGAAGCGGCGCGACGTGCTGGCGATGGAGCATGAGCTGGTCCACATCCACGGCCGTCCGAGCCACTACCTGATCAACGGCAAGCAGGCCGCCGCCTGAGGAGTTTCCCATGACTGCATCCATCGTTACCCTCGGCGGCGAGCGCTGCCGCATCCTGCCACAGGCCCCGTTCGGCCTGCTGATTGAACCGGCCCGCAACGCCCAGCCGGTACAGAGCCTGGCTATCGAGGAGTTGCGCGAGCTGGCCCGCCGCCACGGCGTGCTGATCCTGCGCGGATTCGAGTCCGGCTTCACCGATCCCGAGCGGCTGACCCGCTACGGCGAGGGGTGGGGCGAGATCATGATGTGGCCGTTCGGCGCCGTGCTGGACGTGAAGGAGCACGAGAACGCCACCGATCACATCTTCGACTCCAGCTATGTGCCGCTGCACTGGGACGGCATGTACAAGCCGACCCTGCCCGAGTTCCAGCTGTTTCACTGCGTGCACGCCCCGGCGGCGGACGAAGGGGGGCGCACCACCTTCATCAATACCCGTCAGCTGCTCACCGAACTCGACGGCGAGCGACTGGCCCGCTGGGAGCGGGTGCACATCACCTATCGCATCAAGCAGGTGGTGCACTACGGCGGCCAGGTGCGCTCGCCGCTGCTGGTGCCTCATCCGGTGAGCGGCGAGACGGTGCTGCGCTACAACGAGCCGCCGCGCGAGGGGGTACGTTTTCTCAACCAGCATGCCCTCGAGATTGAGGGGGTGGCACCCGGCGAACAGGCCGCCTTCCTGCAGGATCTGCACCAGCGGCTCTACGACCCGCGCTACTTCTATGCCCACCAGTGGCAAGGGGGGGATGTGGTGATTGCCGACAACCTCGGTCTGCTGCACGGCCGCGAGGGGTTCACCGCCCGCTCGGCGCGCCATATCCAGCGAGTCCACATCCAGGCCAGCCCGGTCTGTCTCAACCCGGCGCTGGCGCCGCAAGGGGCGGCGTGATGGCGACCATTTTGCTGGCGGCCACCGCCACCCCGGGCCACGTCAATCCCATGCTGGCGGCGGCCCGTCTGCTGGTGGCGCAGGGGCATAGGGTGCTGATGCTGTGCGGCGCCCTGTTCGAGCAGCGCATCCGCGCAACTGGCGCCGAATTCGTGCCCTTCGCCCCCGAGCTGGACTTTGACTACCGGGCGCTGGAGCGGCATTTTCCCGAGCGGGCCAGCCTGAGCGGCGCCGCCCAGATGGCGCTGGCACTCAAACGCTTCTTCGCCGCCCCCATGGCGCAACACGACAGCCATCTGCGGGCACTGATCGCGGCAGAGGGGGTGGATCTGCTGCTGGTGGAGAACGGCTTCTACGGCGTACTGCCGCTGTTGCAGCAGGGGGAGGGGCGGCGCCTTCCCATCCTGATGATGGGGGTGAACCCGGTCTCCTTCTCGAGTCCGGATGCCATCTTCTACGGCCCGCGCATTCCTCCCGAGCTGCGCCGCTCCCTTGGTGAGCTGCCCTGGCTCGATGAGCCGACCCGGCAACTGCAAAGGGAGGTTCAGCAGAGCTTCGATGCCGCGCTGGCCGAGGCGGGGGCGCCGCCGCTGACGGCTCCCTTCACCGACGTGATGGTGACGGCCCCCGATGCCTTTTTGCAGCTCTCCTGCGCCGGCTTTGAATACGAGCGGCCGGAGCTGGAGGGGCTGATCCGCTATGTCGGCCCGCTGCTGCCACCCCGGATTGAGCTGACGCCGCCGCCCTGGTGGGAGCGGCTCGATGAGCGGCCGCTGGTCATCGTCAGCCAGGGCACCCTGGCCAACGTGGATCTGGGGCAGTTGCTGCTGCCGGCCATGCAGGGGCTGGCCGGCGACGAGCTGCAACTGCTGCTGACCACCGGCGGGCGGGATCCGGCGCTGCTCGGCGCCGCCGTCCCGGCCAATGCCATCGTCACCGAACACGTTCCATTCGAGCTGGCGCTGCCCCGCGCCGCCGTGCTGGTGACCAACGGCGGTTATGGCTCGGTGCAGGCCGCGCTGGCCCACGGGGTGCCGCTGGTGGTGGCGGGCACCGGGGAGGACAAGGCTGAGGTGGCCACCCGGGTGGCGTGGAGCGGCGCCGGCATCAATCTGCACAGCAACGAGCCGACGGCGGACGCGGTGGCAGCGGTGGTGCGCAAGCTGGTGCACGAGCCGCGCTATCGGGCCAGGGCCCGGCTGCTGGCCGACGAGATGGCTGCGCTCGATGCCCGCGCCGCCATCGCCGGGGCGGTGAAGGAGCTGCTCGGCGGGCAAGGGTGATCCCGTGATGAAACAGGGGGGCTCGATGGCCTCCCTGTTGTTCAGCTTGCGCTCAGTTTGTGGCTGCTAGGGTGGCCAGGGTGACAAGAGGCGGCGTCAGCGGCGCCGGATGCGCTTTTTCATGCAAAAAGAGCGATCCCGACGTTGAATTTTTGGCCGACTCAGGAAAGAATGCGCGCTCGGTAATCGACCTCGGACGCAAGGTGACTCGTCACGGGCCAGACCGAGGATGAAATGGCCGTCGGCCAACTTGGTACAGGAAACCACACAGGAATTTTATGAATCCCCTTCGCACTGCCGCTTCGGCTCTTTTATGTACTCTGGCGCTGGTCAGCCAGCAGGCCGCCGCCGTTGAATACCAGCTGCCTGCAGCCAACAGCCGTCTGATCGGTGAGAACCAGGAGTACGTGGTACCCGCGGACAACCGTCCGCTGGAGCAGATCGCCTCCGACTTCCAGTTGGGTCTGACCAACATCATGGAAGCCAACCCGGGTGTCGACCCCTACCTGCCCAAGGCGGGCAGCAAACTGGTCATCCCCCATCAGCTGATCCTGCCGAACGCTCCCCGCGAAGGGATCGTCATCAACGTTGCTGAGATGCGTCTCTACTACTACCCGAAAGGCAAGAACGTGGTGCAGGTGCTGCCCATCGGCATCGGCCAGCTGGGGGTCAACACCCCGGAGAACTGGATCACCAAGGTGGAGCGCAAGCGCGCCAACCCGACCTGGACCCCGACCGAGAACATCCGTCGCCGCTACGCCGCCCAGGGCAAGACCCTGCCGGCAGTCTGGCCGGCCGGTCCGGACAACCCCATGGGCCTGCACGCGCTCTACATCGGCAACCTGTACGCCATTCACGGCACCAACGCCACCTTCGGCATCGGTCTGCGGGTGAGCAGTGGTTGCGTGCGTCTGCGCGCCGACGACATCAAGTACCTGTTCGACAACGTGCCGGTCGGCACTCGCGTCCAGTTCGTCAACCAGCCGGTCAAGACCACGGTCGAGCCGGATGGCGGTCGCTACATGGAAGTGCACGAGCCGCTGTCACGCAACGAGGAGGAGTTCAACTCCACCGCCTCCGTGCCGCTGCCCATGACCCAGGCCACCACCCGCTTCATCGCCCACATGGACAGCGACTCCAATATGGTCAAGCAGGTGCTGGAACAGCGTACCGGCATGCCGACCCGTCTCAACCCGCAGGTCTGATGACCGGGGAGACAGGCTAATGCACAACGGCGACCATGAGGTCGCCGTTGTTGTTTCTGGCACAGCCACCGGTCATCAGCTGGCGGGAGGCGCATAGAGAGCCAGCCAGTTGCCCTCGGTGTCTTCTATGATGACCCGGGAGCCATGGCCGCTGCCGATGCTGTGCAGGGGCTCGAGCACCCGTCCGCCGATCTTGGGCACCAGCTGTTCAGCCTCCTGCAGGCGCTCGCCAAGGGCGAGGTAGATGAGGGGGCCCGTGTGCCCCGGCTGGTGGTACTTGTCCATGGGGCCGAGACAGGCCGCCGCGTTGTTGCCATCGTGGCGCAGCATGGCGAAGCGGATCTCCTCCTGTATCGGCGTGACCGGCACGTCGAGCAGGGCCGAGTAGAAGGCCATGGCGCGATCCAGATCCCGTGTCGGAATGTCGGCCCAGACCAGGGTATTGTCCATCTTGGTGATCTCCAGCATGTTCCGGCCGATGCGACCGGCGGCGCTGTTCCTTGCTGACGGCCTCTCGCGGCAGCTCGCAGGCAGCTTCCTAGAGGTTAGGAGCAGCCCATGAGGGGCGCCAGAGCTAAAAAAGCGGCGCCTGATGGCGCCGCTTTCGGGTGGGGAACTGGAGGTTTTTTCCCTCGATATACAGTTACTTGCCTGCAATGCTCAGCCCGCCGAAGCGGACGAATGGAGGAGCATGATGTTCCTGGTCATCCATCGGCGGCTACTTGCCTGCAATGCTCAGCCCGCCGAAGCGGACGGATGGAGGAGCATGATGCTCCTGGTCATCCATCGGTGGCTACTTGCCGGCGATGCTCAGCCCGCCGAAACGAATAAGAGGCGCATAGAAGCTCTTGCCGTCGTCGTGATGCAACACGTTGGCGACCGCTTCCAGCTCACCCAGCAGGCGATAGAAGTTGCCGGCCACCGTGATGCCACGCACCGGCGCCACCCGCACGCCGTCCCGGCACAGGAAGCCGGAGGCGCCGAACGAGAAGTCGCCGCTCACCGCATCGGCGCCGGAGTGCAGGCCGTCCAGCTTGACCAGCTCCAGGTACTCGCCACCTTGCGCCTCGGTCTCGCTGTGGGGGCCGAGCCCGAACACCAGGTGGCGCGGGCTGACATCCAGCGCACTGCGGGCGCTGCGCGCCGCCGAGCCGTTGCTGGCCAGGCCGAAGTGGTGGGCGGTGGCGCTGTTGTGCAGCAGGGTTTTGAGCTCCCCTTCGCCGATCAGCAGCAGATCCCGGGTGGGGGCACCCTCGCCATCGAAGGCCTTGATGTGCATGCCGCCCGGCATATAGGTCCGGCTCTCCAGGGTGAGCCAGCGGGAGGCCACCGACTGGCCCAGCTTGTCGCGCCAGGGGTTGATCCCCTGCTGGGCCCACTTGCCTGACAGCGCGGCCTGGAAGCAGCCGAACAGGCTGGCCAGGGCATTGGTGTCGAAGATGGCGCTGTAGTGGCCGCTCGGCACCGCTTCTCCCGCCAGCAGGCCGTCGGCCACGGCGTGGATCTGGCGGATGAGGGTCTGGCTGTCCAGTGCATCGAAGCGGCGCTCATATTGCCCCTGGGAGAACATGGACTGGCGGCCGTCGCGCTCGATAAGGGCGGAGCTGTAGCAGCCGACGCTGAACGCCTGATGCTGGCAGAGGCTGCCCTGGCTGTTGGCGAGCCACAGCCGGCCCTCTCCCTCGAAGAAGCTGTTGTAGGGGGCGCCGGTCACGTCCGGCAGCGCCAGCATGTCCGACTCGAGGCGCAGGGCCAGGGCAATCTTCTCCTCCACGGGGGTGGTGTCGGACTGATTGATCTCGGCGCAGTCGGTGGTGAGCCGGCTCTGCTGCACGGCGATGGTCTGATCCGGGTCCACCTTGGCGAAGCGGCTGGCATCCAGCGCATCCTGCAGCATGGCGGCCAGCGCCGACTGGTCGAGGGACTCCGAATAGGCGATGCCGACCCGGCCCTCTTTTATCAGCCGAATGCCGATCTGCTGGCTGCTGGTGACCTTGTATTCGCTGAGCTCGCCCTTGTCGGCCTTGAGGGAGAAGGCCTTGTCCTGGTTGGCGATGATGTCCGCCTCGGCACCGAGATCGGCGACCTGGTCCAGCAGGCGGGCAAGCAGTTGGTTCATGTCGAGTTGGCTCATCAGGCGTTCCCCCCCACCAGGATATTGTCGACCTTGAGTGGCGGCTGGCCGACCGAGGCGGGAATGGAGCCGGAGACCGAGCCGCACATGCCGGCGGAGAGGGCCAGATCGCGCCCCACCATGGAGATCTCCTTGAGCACTTGCGGGCCGGTGCCGATCAGGGTGGCCGACTTGAGTGGCCGGGTGATCTTGCCTCCCTCGATGAGGTAGGCCTCCTGCACGTTGAAGTTGAACTCGCCGGTGCCGGGCTGCACCGAGCCGCCCCCCATCCGCTTGGCATAGATGCCGTGCTCCACGGTCGCCAGCATCTCGTCCAGGCTGTGATGGCCCGGCTCTATGTAGGTGTTGCGCATGCGCGAGGCCGGCGCGAACTTGTAGGATTCGCGGCGCCCGGAACCGGTACGGGCGTAGCCGGTGCGCAGCGCCCCCATCCGGTCCACCAGGAAGCCGGTGAGCACGCCATCCTTGATGAGCTGGGTGTGCTGGGTCGCCATCCCCTCGTCATCGACGTTGATGGAGCCCCAGGCGTTGCCCTGCAGCCCCTCGTCCACCGCGCTGACCGCCGGATTGGCGATGAGCTGGCCCATCTTGTCGTGGAACACCGAGGCCTTCTTGGCCACCGAGGTGGTCTCCAGCAGGTGGCCGCATGCCTCGTGGAAGATGACGCCGCCAAAGCCGCTCTCCATGATGACCGGCAGCTTGCCGCTCGGGCAGGGGGCGGCGCCCAGTTTCACCAGCGCCTGGCGGGTGGCGGTGAGGGCCAGCTCGCGGGGATCCACGCCGGCGGCGTGTTCCCAGCCCATCATGGCGCCGGGGGCTTCGTAACCCACGCTCTGTTCGCTGCCAAGGGCGGCGATGGTCTGGGCCATGATGCGGTTGTAGTGGCGGCGATCGCTCACCTGCACCCCTTCGCTGTTGAAGATCTCCACCTCCTGCTCCCAGCCCAGCACGTTGCCGGCAAACTGGCTCACCTTGGTGCTCTCGGCGCGGGCCGCGGCATCCATGGCGTGCAGGTAGGCGATCTTCTGTTCCAGCAGCTTGTCGGCTGAGAGCGGCAAGGCCACCGGGTTGCGATCGCTCAGGCGACTGAAGTCGAAGGCGGTGGCAGTCACCACGGGGTCACGCCGATCCTTGGCCGCCAGCAGGCTGACGATGCGCAAGAGCTCAGCGCGGCTGGCCAGGTTGGTGTAGCCGTAGAGCACCTTGTGGCCGTAGCACAGGCGCACGCCGATGCCGAAATCGAGGCCACCGCTGATGTTTTCTATCTGGCTGGAGAGCAGGCTGAGCTGGCTGCGGCGCTTGCGCTCCACAAACAGCTCGGCGAAGTCGGCACCCAGCGCCAGCGCGTGATCGAGCACGTCGCGAGCGATGGCAGGGGCCAACAGGGAGAATGGGGTCATAGAATTTCCTTATTCTGGTCTGTCCGTTTGCTTCCGATACCCGGCTGTGATTGTTATGGGGTACCGTTTCCATTGTTGCAGACCAGCACAAAAAAGTCGCTATAGCGTCATGCGATGATACCGATTGAGAAAATCGGAGCGATTTATGCGCCCGGCAGCCCGAAACCCGGCCGCCGGTAGTCAGTGAAGCGTCGCAGCTGAGGTTTGTTCAAGGGACCTTTCACCAGGCCTTCTTCGTCATGCCGTGTGGGGAGAGGGCGATGGCCGGGGGCCATCGCCAGTTGTATCAGGCAACCCTGTGTGGCTGCTGGCTCACAGCAGCTCGTGGGTCTCGCTCAGGATCTGGTCGACCCACTGCTCGATGCGGGATTCGGTCTGGTCGTACTGGTTGGCGTCGTCGAGCGCCAGCCCGACGAAGTGACGGCCATCGTCGATCAGTGCCTTGGAGGCATCGAACTCGTACCCCTCGTTGGGCCAGTAGCCCACCAGCTTGACGCCCTTGGGGACCAGCTGATCGTGCAGCAGGCCGAGGGCATCCTGATACCATTCGCCGTAACCCAGCTGATCGCCCATGCCGAACAGGGCGATGATGCGGCCTTCCAGCTCGACATCCTGAATGTCTTCCCAGCGGGATTCCCAGTCTTCCTGCAGCTCGCCGAAGTCCCAGGTGGAGATGCCCAGGATCAGGATGTCGTACTCCTGCATGAGGGTGAGGGGCACATCCTTGATGTTGTGGAGATCAACCAGCTCGGGGCCAATGAGGGCGCGGATCTTCTCGGCGGCCATCTCGGTGTAGCAGGTGGTAGAGCCGTAAAACAAACCTATCTTCATCGCTCTTCTCTTGATCGCAGTCGGCAATGGGAGCGGGCAACCGCAGGGTGGCGCCCGGGGGAGGGCGTCAGTCTAGCAGATTGCCCGGCGCGCTTCACCGCCTGGCGGGCGATGGACAACGGCAACTTGCGGCCGCGGTGGGTCGGCACGTTACAATGGGCCATGTTTCCCCTGAGCGCGGCGCACCATGAGCAAGTCTGAATCCCATCCCCTGATCGAGCCGTTTCTGGACGCCCTCTGGCTGGAGCGGGGTCTCTCCGACAACACGGTCAGCTCCTATCGCACCGATCTGGAAAAATTTGCCCTCTGGCTCGATGAGCAGGGCGGCTCCCTGCTGCTGGCGGGGCTGGACGACATCCAGCACTATCTCGCCTGGCGGGTTGACCAGCAGTTTGCGGCCAGCAGCACGGCCCGCTTCCTGTCGGCCCTGCGCCGTTTCTATCAGTACCTCAACCGGGAGAAGCTGCGCAGCGACGACCCCACCGTGCTGCTGGAGGGGCCCAAGCTGCCCAAAAAGTTGCCATCGGATCTCAGCGAAGCCGAGGTGGAGGCGCTGCTGCAAGCGCCGCTGGTGGACGAGCCGCTGGAGCTGCGGGACAAGGCGATGCTCGAGCTGCTCTACGCCACCGGGCTGCGGGTCTCCGAGCTGGTGGGGCTGACCGCTGAGCATGTCAGCCTGCGCCAGGGGCTGGTGCGGGTGGTCGGCAAGGGCAACAAGGAGCGGCTGGTGCCCATGGGGGAGGAGGCGGTGTACTGGCTGGAGCGCTACTACCGGGAGGCGCGCACCCTGTTGCTCGGCGGCACCAGCTCGGACGTGGTGTTCCCCTCCAAGCAGGCGCGCATGATGACCCGTCAGACCTTCTGGCACCGGATCAAGCTCTATGCCCAGCGCGCCGGCATCCAGGGCGAGCTCTCCCCCCACACCCTGCGCCACGCCTTCGCCACCCATCTGCTCAACCACGGCGCCGATCTGCGGGTAGTGCAGATGCTGCTGGGCCATGCGGATCTCTCCACCACCCAGATCTACACCCACGTGGCCAACGAGCGGCTCAAGGCGCTGCACGGCCAGCACCATCCGCGCGCCTGACCGGCAACAAAAAACCGCCAGAAGGCGGTTTTTTTCAAATACACGACAGGAGCTGGCGCTTATTTTCCCTGCTGGGATTTGAGCAGATCGCGGATCTCGGTCAGCAGCTCCTGATCCTTGGTCGGGCCGGCCGGAGCCGCTTCCTCTTCCTGCTTGCGCTTGAGGGTGTTGATGGCCTTCAGCCCCATGAAGATGGCGAAAGAGATGATCAGGAAGTCGATGATGGTCTGGATGAACTTGCCGTAGGCGATGACCACGGCCGGGGTGCTTCCCTCGGCGGCCTTCAGGGTCACGGCGAGGTCGCTGAAGTCCACGCCCCCCAGGATCAGGCCGATGGGCGGCATGATCACGTCTCCAACGAAGGAGGAGACTATCTTGCCGAAGGCGGCACCAATGATGATACCGACCGCCATGTCGATCACGTTGCCTCTGGACGCAAAGGCCTTGAACTCTTGAATCAGACTCATTTTCCCCTCCAAAAATGGGCAAGGTACGGCCAGTGCCGCACCGGTATTTGAATAATAAAGCTTCAGGAAAACAGAGGATGACCGTCGTGTTTCCTGTCGTCCCGGTTAGCTTGCTGGGCCTTTGCCCGATTGGCAACCTGTCAGATCGGGATTTTTTGCGGCCCCGGTTATTAATCAATCGATAATTAAGCGGTTGAGGAGAGAATATTCACTGAGTTACCTTGTGAGTCCATTCGTTCATGCCAAGTGAGTAAAAGAGTGAAGTATTTACTGCTGGGAATGATGCTGCTGGGCTCTTTTGCCGCCAGCGCGGGGATGGATCCCGAACTGTTGAAGCAGACCATAGAGCAACGGCTCGGGGTACAGGTCTATCTGGTGGACGAGACCCCCATGCCCGGTCTCTACATGCTGGGCACCGCCCAGGGGCTGCTCTATACCGATGCCAGGGGCGACTATGTGCTGCAGGGCACCATGCTGGATCTGGCCCACGACATGAAAAACCTCACCATGCTGGGGCTGCGTCAGCAGCGGCAACTGGCTCTGGCCCAGATCGGTGAGCGGCGGGTACAGCTGCGGGCCGAGCAGGAGCGCCATCGCGTCACCCTGTTCACCGATCTCGCCTGCAGCAGCTGTCGTACCACCCTGGCAGAGCTGCCTGTCCTGCAGGCGAGGGGGGTCAGCGTACAGCTGCTGCCGGTGCTCGGCACTTTTGCCGATCTGGCCGAGGCGCAGGCGCGCTGGTGCGATCCCCGGCAGTTCGGTGCACTGGATCTCAGTGATCGTTTGCCTGAGACCGGCTGTAATGAGATCCTTGCCCATCATATCGGCCTGAGCCAGTGGCTCGGGATCAAGGCGCTGCCGAGCTGGGTCCTGCCAAATGGCGACCTGGTACGCGGTTATCAGAGCCCTGAACAACTGCTCAAGATACTGGATCACATCAATGCCCCTGCTAATCCGTCGTCGTCCGCGAGTTGATGATTCCCATCTGCCCGCCACCCTGCACCCGCTGCTTCGTCAAATCTTCGCCAGCCGCGGGGTCGAAGATCCCGCTCTGCTGGAGCGCAGCGCCAGCCAGCTGCTGCCGCCCCAGCGCCTGTTCGGCATGGCGCAGGCGGTGCCGCTGCTGGCCGAGGCGCTGACGGCGCAAAAACGCATTCTCATCGTCGGTGACTTTGACTGCGACGGCGCCACCAGCTCGGCGCTGTGCGTGCTGGCCCTGCGCGCCATGGGTGGTCGTCACATCGATTTTCTGGTGCCCAACCGCTTCGAGTTCGGTTATGGCCTCACCCCCGAGATCGTCGAGCTGGCGGTGGCCCGCGGCGCCGAGTTCCTGATCACGGTGGACAACGGCATCTCCAGCATCGCCGGGGTGGCGGCGGCCAAGGCGGCCGGCATGCAGGTACTGGTTACCGATCACCATTTGCCAGGCCAGGAGCTGCCTGACGCCGACGCGATAGTGAACCCCAACCAGCATGGCTGCGACTTCCCCTCCAAGTCGCTGGCCGGGGTCGGGGTCGCCTTCTATCTGATGGCGGCCCTCAACACCCAGCTGCGCCAGAGCGGCTGGTATGAGCGCCAGGGGCTGCGCGCCCCCAACGTGGCGGATTACCTCGATCTGGTGGCGCTCGGCACGGTCGCCGACGTGGTGGCGCTGGATGGCAACAACCGCATCCTGGTTCATCAGGGCTTGCAGCGGATCCGGGCCGGCCGTTGTCGCCCCGGTATCCAGGCGCTGGTGGATGTGTCGGGCCGCGACGGTCGTCGCCTGTGCGCCGCCGATCTCGGCTTTGCGCTGGGGCCGCGCCTCAACGCGGTGGGCCGGCTCGACGACATGTCGCTCGGGGTCGCCTGCCTGCTGAGCGAAGACATCAACCTGGCGCGCCAGCTCGCCTCCGAAATGGACAGCCTCAACCAGGAGCGCAAGGAGATCGAGCAGGGGATGCAGCAGGAGGCGCTCGCCACCCTGGAGCAGATCCGTTTTCGTGACGGCGAGGTGCCGTCCGGCATAGTGCTGCACCGGGACGAGTGGCATCAGGGGGTGGTGGGGCTGGTGGCCTCCAAGGTGAAGGAGAAGTACTACCGCCCGGTCATCGCGTTTGCCGAGAGCAGCGAGACCGAGCTCAAGGGCTCCGGGCGCTCCATCCCGGGGGTGCACCTGCGCGATGCGCTGGAACTGCTCGATACCCGCCACCCCGGCCTGATGGGCAAGTTTGGCGGTCACGCCATGGCGGCCGGGTTGACCCTGCCCAAGGCCAATATCGAGGCCTTCGGCCGGGCCTTCGAGGCGGTCATCGGCGAGCTGGTGACGCCTGAGCTGTTGACCGGGGTGCTGCTCACCGATGGCGAGCTGCTGCCCGATGAACTGAGTCTGGAGCTGGCGGAGCTTATTCGCGCCTCAGGCCCCTGGGGTCAGGCCTTCCCCGAGCCGCTGTTTGACGGCGAATTCGTGCTGGTGCAGCAGCGGCTGGTGGGGGAGAAGCACCTCAAGATGATGCTGACCACGGATTCCGGCCACGCGGTGGATGCCATCGCCTTTGGCGTCGACTTGCAGCGCTGGCCCGATGCCTCGGTGAAGCGGGTGCGGCTGGTCTATCGGCTTGACGTCAACGAGTGGCGCGGCAACCGCAGCGTGCAGCTGCTGGTGGAGCATCTGGAGGCCGCCGGCCTCTGATCCCGCGAGTCTCTCTTGCTGCCGATGACGGCCACCTCAGGGTGGCCGTTTTTTTATGGTGTAAACCCGGATTTTGCCGTTGACCCGTCTATTGCTTCACAGTTTAAGCTTCCCTTCATCGGGTCACAGAGCCCTCAGCGAGTGGTTGTCATGAAAATATCCGAACTGGCCCGGCGCTGCGGCCTGGCCCGCTCCACCCTGCTCTATTACGAAAAGCTGGGGGTGATTGCGGGCACGAGGGCCGCCAACGGCTATCGCCACTACGACGATGAGGATCTGCAGCGGCTGCGGATGGTACAGGCCCTGCAGGCCGGCGGCCTCAGCCTCAAGCAGTGCCTCGCCTGTCTGGCGGGCGAGCTGGAGCAGGCGACACTGGTAGCCCGGGTCAGGGAGCTGGATGAGGAGCTGGCGCAGATGCAGCGCGCCAGGGATCTGCTGGCGGATCTCGCCGGTTTGCGTGCGCACTCCGGCGACGAGTTCAAGGCCTGGCAGCGGCAACTGCAGCATCAAGCCCCGCAGGCCTATTTTGCCTGGGTGATGAAGCAGGGGTTCAGTGAAAAAGAGCGTTACCACCTGCAGTGGCTCAGCAAAGACATGAACGAACACGAGCGCTACATCCGGGATTTCAAGCTGCTGCTGGACGGCATGAGTTATTGGGGGCCGGGGGATAGCCTCTTCACCCAGCAGCAGTTTGCCGCGCTGCCCAGCCAGCCTCGCCGGATCTTCGACATGGGCTGCGGGCGCGGCGCCGCCACCCTGGCGCTGGCACAGGTGACGGACGCCACCATAGTGGCCATCGATCTGGACGAGGAGGCGCTGGCCGCCGTGGCCCGCAGCGCCAGTGCGGCGGGTCTGGGTCAGGTCACCACCCTGTGCGCCAATATGGCGGACTTGCCCATGGAACTTGCCCCCGTCGATCTCATCTGGGCCGAGGGGAGCGCCTACACCATAGGGGTGGCCAACGCCTTGCAAGCATGGCGGCCGTACCTTGCCGGCCCTGCTGCCTGCCTGGTGCTGAGCGACCTGGTGTGGCTGACGGACACGCCGCCAGAGGAGGCGCTGGCGTTCTGGCAGCGGGATTATCCCGCCATGCAGACGCTGGCGGGCCTGCTGAAGACGGTGCAAGAGGCGGGTTATCGCTGTCTGTCGCACACCCAGTTGCCGCAAAGGGCCTGGCACAACTATCTGGATCCCATCGAGCGCAATCTGGCACGCCACAGTGCCGCGCTGGGGGATAGCCCCGCCTGGCAGGATCTGAGCCGGGAAGTGGCCATCCACCGTCAATACCTGGGCAGCTACGGCTATGTGATCTGCTGCCTGCAGGCAGCCTGATCAGGTTATCCATTGCAAGAGAACAAACGGAGAATCCCTATGAACATCATCATTAGGCCCGAAACGGGCGCCGATCACGACGCCATTGAGGCGCTGACCATGGCCGCATTCCTCAATGCGCCCCATACCGATCACAACGAACAGCGGATCGTGCGGGCCTTGCGCCAGGCCGGGGCGCTCAGCCTGTCGCTGGTGGCGGAGCTGGAGGGGCGGGTGGTCGGCCACCTCTGCTTCTCACCGGTGACCATCAGTGATGGCAGCCCGCACTGGTATGGTCTTGGCCCTATTTCGGTCTCTCCTGCCCTGCACGGCAAGGGGCTGGGGTCACGGCTGATGGAGGCGGGTCTGGCCGAGCTCAAGGGGATGGGGGCGGCCGGCTGCGTGGTGCTGGGGGATCCCGGTTTCTACGGCCGTTTCGGCTTCGTGTCCGAGCCGGGATTGACGCTGCCCGGCGTGCCGGCGGAGTACTTCATGGCCCGCTCGTTCGGCGCCGCCATGCCCCGTGGCGAAGTGTGCTACCACCCAGCCTTTGTGCTGGCGTGAGGGGCACCGTGAGGGCAAAGAGGGTGCTCCTTGCGCTCATTGTGGTTTTTAATTGCCAGCTTTATTGATAACGAGGGTTTTTAGTATCGATTCGTGAGTGTTTGCAGGGTTTCAAATTCAATAAAAAGATGAATTGTGATATATTCGGCCTCGCTGAATCCTCTTTTAAAGAAGGGACTTCCCGCTTGTCACCCGCTGGCCGACGCTCGACCTGGCCGATGGCCCTCGCCATCGCCTGCCTTCTGTGGCTTGCCGCCTTCGCTGCGGCAGAGGTCGGTGCAGCCGTACGTCAGGCTGCGGTCGGCCAGGGCGCCTCGATGCAGTTGCATGAGCCGGCCGATCCCGGGCTGGTCAACAGCGTCAGCCTGCCGCCGGGCGGCCAGTGGCGGCTCAGCTTCGAGCAGGGGCGACGGCTGGAAGGGGCTGCTCAAGCCGAGCTCTATCAGGTGCTGCTGGCCTGGTTCCAGCACGATATCCTTGGCCTGCTCTGCGGCCTGCTGTTCTTCCTGCCCCTCATCTACCTCAGACAACTGAGCGACTACTTCGGTTATCTGCACCGGTGGCAGTTGAGCTGCCATCACCTGCAATTTCGTTTCTGCCACAGCGACTCGTATCCGGCTGCTTGCTGAGCGCCCGTCCGCCCAAGGCTTTTTCCCTCGCTGATTGATGTCAGCCGCGAAGGCATGCCCGTGCGGTCCGGTGCCCTCCTTGCACCGTCTTCCTGCCTGCCCGCCGGCGGGCGCGAAGGCGGCTCCCGCCCCGTACACGTTGTGAGCCGACCCGATGGATTATTATGTAAACCTGTTTATTCACTCGATTTTTGTCGAAAACCTGGCGCTGGCCTTCTTCCTTGGCATGTGCACCTTCCTAGCTGTTTCCAAGAACATCAACACCGCCTTTGGCCTTGGCATGACGGTGCTGGTGGTCATGGTGATCGCCATTCCCCTCAACAACCTGATCTACCGCCATATCCTGCGTCCCGAGAGTACCTTCCTCGGCGAGTTTGATCTGAGCTTTCTCGATTTCATCGTCTATATCGGGGTGCTGGCGGCGCTGGTGCAGGTGATGGAGATGGTGCTGGACAAACATTTCCCGGCGCTCTATCACGCGCTCGGCATCTATCTGCCGCTGCTGACGGTGCATTGCGCCATCTTCGGCGGGGTGATGTTCATGGCCCAGCGGGATTACGACTTCATCGAATCCGTGGTGTACGGGGCGGGCTCAGGGCTGGGCTGGCTGCTGGCCATCGTCGCCATCGCCGGTCTGCGCCAGAAGATGAAGTATTCGGATGTGCCAGAGGGGCTGCGCGGCATCGGCATCACCTTCATCGTGGCCGGGCTGATGTCGCTGGGCTTCATGTCTTTTTCCGGCATCTCGCTCTAGCCGGCTGAGTGCTGCAACGGCCACGCAAGTGGCCGTTTTGCCATCTATTGGTCCTCGATCATCCCCAGCAGGCGGTCGTGTACCAGCGGCAGCTCCAGAAAACCGTCCCGGTCGAGGAAGTGACCGCCATGCTCCAGGCTGTAGAGCGGCGCGGCCAGCTGTTCGCTCAGGTGCTGGCAGTAGCGATAGGGCACGATGGCATCGTCGCGGGAGGCGACCACGACCCGTCGGGGCGCCAGCGCCATGATGTGGGCCGGCTCGTAACCCTGGGTCATGAAGGGATCCAGCTCAGGCAGGGTGTGCAGCGGCTGATCGAAGCCGGACACCAGCAGGATCCCGCCCACCCGGCGGGAGGCAGGCAGGCGGCTCAGCTGGCGCAAGATGGTGATGCAGCCGAGGCTGTGGCCCAGCAGAAAGGTCCGCTCATCGTGATCGCGCACCAGGCTGTCCATGGCGGCGTCCCAGGCGGCGGGTTGCGGATGGTGGGGATCAGGCATGGCCAGCACCTCGACCCGGATGTCGCGGGCTTCGAGCTGCGTCTTGAGCCAGGGGAACCAGTGGGAGTGGGGGGAGGCGGTATAGCCGTGCACGATGAAGACGCGGGTGTGTGACATAAGCAGGATCCTGAAACGGGGCGACAGGGAACAAACAGGGCGTGCGCAGCGACGCAGGCCGGAGCGGCCTCATCATATCAGCGCCAGCCGGGGGGTGGCACGCCCCTGTCCGGGTAGTACAAGGGCGGGACAAGGCGTTCAACCCAGTCGTTTGGCCATGTTATAGCCGGTGATGGCGAAGCCCGCCTCCTGGTAAAGCGCCAGGGCACGCGGGTTGTCGTGGGCGACCCGCAGGGTGATCTGGCGGATGCCGCTGCGTTTGAGCTCGGCTTCCAGCAGTGTCATAGCGGCCTTGCCGATCCCCCGGCTACGGTAGGCCGGTGCGACATAGAAGTCATAGATAAAGGTGGCGGAGCCGTCGCTGTCGATGGCGTGCCAGAGATAACCCAGTGGCTCCTCCTCGGCGGGGGCAACTGCTCCCTCTGCGGGCAGGATGCAGAGCAGGCGGTGGCCGGCGCTGGCCACCTCTTGCGGCAGATAGCGCTGCAGGGAAGCCTCGGCCTTGTGGCGGGCGGTGGCGAGATCGTGGCCCTGGTTGCTGGCGAGATCCTGCGCGTACTCCTCGATGAAGCAGGCGCAATAGGCGGGGTAGTGCTGCTCGCTCATGGGCAGCAAGCGGATAAGCGGTGTCGGCATCCTGCAGATCACTCAAGGGGAGAAGGGAGGCTCACGTTAACCCGGCGGCGAAGTGAGTGCAAACGGCGCTGGCCGTGGTCGGCAGCTGGAACGGCGTCCGCCTGCGGCCGGCCCATAAAAAAGAGCGCCCAGGGGCGCTCTTTTTTGACCAGGGGGAGCGAGGTTATTTCACCTCTTCGCCCTTGGCTTGCAGGTCCGCATGGTAGGAGGAGCGGACGAAGGGACCGCAGGCGGCGTGGGAGAAGCCCAGCCCCATGGCCACGTCTTTAAGCTCGTCGAACTCTGCGGGCGGCACGTAGCGCTTCACCGGCAGGTGGTGGCGGCTCGGCTGCAGATACTGGCCCAGGGTCAGCATGTTGACGCCGTGTTCGCGCAAGTCCTTGAGTACCTGCACGATCTCTTCGTTGGTTTCGCCCAGACCCATCATGACGCCGGACTTGGTCGGCACATGGGGGTGCATCTCTTTGATGCGGCGCAGCAGCTCCAGCGACCACTTGTAGTCGGCACCCGGACGGGCAACCCGGTACATGCGCGGGGCGGTTTCCAGGTTGTGGTTGAACACGTCCGGCGGGGTCTCGCGGAACACTTCCAGTGCCTGCTCCATCCGGCCGCGGAAGTCCGGGGTCAGGATCTCGATGCGGGTCTGCGGGCTGTGCTCGCGGATCTGCTTGATGCAGTCGGCGAAGTGCTGGGCACCGCCGTCACGCAGATC
The DNA here is from genome assembly GCF_002934425.1 of Aeromonas sp. ASNIH4. NCBI lineage: Bacteria > Pseudomonadati > Pseudomonadota > Gammaproteobacteria > Aeromonadales > Aeromonadaceae > Aeromonas > Aeromonas sp. ASNIH4. Next base: position 865,942 of record NZ_CP026217.1, read on the forward strand.
GTCGCGGTCCACCGAGGTGATCACCACGTATTTCAGCCCCATCTCCTTGATGGTCAGTGCCAGCTTCTTCGGCTCGTCCGGATCGAGCGCCAGCGGGCGGCCATGGGCCACGTCGCAGAAGGGGCAGCGACGGGTGCAGATGGCGCCCATGATCATGAAGGTGGCGGTGCCGTGGTTGAAGCACTCCGCCAGGTTGGGGCAGGAGGCCTCCTCACACACTGAGTGCAGCTTGTTCTTGCGCAGGGTGCTCTTGATGTGTTCGATCTTCTGGCTCGACGGCGGCAGCTTGATCCGCATCCAGTCCGGCTTGCGCAGCACTTCCTCGTTGGGATCCGGCATGAATTTCACCGGGATCAGGGCCATCTTGTCGCCATCGCGCAGCTTGACGCCCGGCTCCATACGAACGGGTTTGCTCATGATTCACTCTCGGTGTTTGTTATTGTCTGGTTGATAGCCACCAGGGTCATCTCGGTGCCCTCATGGCCAGGCAGCATGGACTTGCTCATGCCGCCTCTTCGGTATTCGTGATCGTCTCATAGCCGATCAGGCTGGCCAGTTCGGCCACCAGCATCGCTTGCGCCTCGGCCACGCTCTGCGGGCCGCCCAGGGCGCTGGTCTGGGTCATGGCCATGCCCGCATAGCCGCACGGATTGATGCGCAGGAAGGGGGTCATGTCCATGTTGACGTTGAGGGCTAGGCCGTGGAACGAGCAACCCTTGCGGATGCGCAGGCCGAGCGAGGCCAGTTTGGCTTCTGTCTGCAGCGAGGCGCCGAGCTGGTTCTTCACGTAGACGCCGGGGGCATCGGGTTTGGCATAAGCCTCAATCCCGCTCTTGGCCAGGGTGTTGATGATGGCGGCCTCAAGACAGGTCACCAGCTCGCGCACCGTCAGCTTGCTGCGGCGCACATCCACCAGCACGTAGAGCACCAGCTGGCCGGGGCCGTGATAGGTCACCTGGCCACCGCGATCGCTCTGCACCACCGGGATATCGCCGGGGGCGAGCAGGTGTTCGGCCTTGCCGGCCTGACCCTGGGTGTAGACGGGGTCGTGCTCCACCACCCAGAACTCGTCCGGGGTGTCGGGGGTACGGCTGTCGGTGAAGGCCTTCATGGCATCCCATACCGGCTGGTAGGGACGGCGGCCCAGCTGTCTGACCAGCAGCCGGGGGGCTGACGATGGTGATTCGGCGGGGGTTTGGAGTGACATCTTTCCTCACTGACAGGCGCTGGGGTCGGCCAGCGCGGCCACGACAGCCGGCTGGCAAATAATCAGTCGCCCCGGTGGCGGGGCGAGAGAGGCGACTTACAGGACGTAGCGAACCAGCTCTATGTTACCGAGTGCGGTATACATGGCTTCGATATGTTCCTTGCTCTGGGCGGTCACAGTGACCCGGACCGAGTGGTAGTTGCCCTTGGAGCTGGGCTGCACGGTCGGGCTGTAGGTACCGGGGGCGTGCTGCTGCAGCACTTCCACCACCATGTCCGGCAGCGCCGGGTCGGCAACGCCGAGCACCTTGAACGGGAACTTGCAGGGGAACTCCAGCAGTTCATCAAACTTGGTATTCATTTACTCACCTTTTGGTGTCGTCACGGGACGACTTCATCGCTTGTGGCTAGTGGCCGATGGCCCATCAGGGCCGCCATCTACCCGTCTGTGGCGGGCACTGCTCAAGTGTATATGGGCATTGCCCAGGCCGGGATCAAGGTCCGGTCTGGCAGACGAGGCATGGAGGTGCTGCTTTTTACCACAAATCGTCAGTCGGCGGAACCTGCAGATTGCAGGGTTATTGACTGGCCCGACCGCAAAAGACAGCAGCGGCGCCTGTTGGCGCCGCTGTTTGGTCAGGTTTGTGCGCAGGTTACTTGAACCAGCTGGAGACCAGCATCACCAGGTAATCCCACAGACGGCTCATCAGGCCACCTTCCTGTACCTCTTCCAGGGCGACCAGCGGAACCTGCTTGATCTCCTTGTCGCCTTGCTTGAGGAACACGGTACCGACCCGTTGGCCCTTGGCCAGCGGTGCCTTCAGCTCGCTCTCGAGCTGGAAGTCGGCCTTGAGGTTGTTGCCCTGGCCACGGGTGACCAGCACGGAGACGTCCTTGTCGACGCCCAGTTTCACTTCAGACTTGTCGCCCATCCAGATCTTCTGGGTCACCAGCTCGGTGCCGGCCTTGTACGGGGTCAGGCTCTGGAAGAAACGGAAACCGTAGGTGAGCAGTTTCTTGCTCTCGGCGGCGCGGGAGGCTTCGCTGCTGGCGCCCAGCACCACGGCGATCAGGCGCATGCCTTCATTGTTGGTGGCGGAGGAGACCAGGTTGTAGCCGACCTGGCTGACGTGGCCGGTCTTGATGCCGTCAACTTGCAGGGATTGATCCCACAGCAGACGGTTGCGGTTGTGCTGGGTGATGCCGTTGAACACGAAGGACTTCTGGGCGTAGATCTTGTACTCGTCCGGCAGGTCGCGGATCAGGGCCTGGCCCAGGCGCGCCATGTCGTGGGCGGTACTGTAGTGACCTTCCGCATCCAGTCCGTGCGGGTTCATGAAGTGGCTGTCGTTCATGCCGAGCTTGGCGGCCCAGCTGTTCATCAGGCTGGCGAAGGAGTCGGTGCTGCCGGCCAGGAATTCGGCCATGGCGACGCAGGCGTCGTTGCCGGACTGGATGATGATGCCCTTGTTGAGATCATCGACCGAGACCTGCTTACCCACCTCGATGAACATCTTGGAGGAGTCGGAGTAGTTCTTGGACCAGGCGTTCTGGCTGATGGTCACCATGTCGGTGCGCTTGATGTTCCCCTTCAGCAGCTCCTGGCCGATGATGTAGGAGGTCATCATCTTGGTCAGACTGGCGGGCGGCAGACGCTCTTCGGCGTTCTGCTCGGCCAGCACCTGACCCGAGTAGTAGTCGATCAGAATATGGGCCTTGGCGGAGATCTCCGGCGCGGCGGGAACGACCACGGGGTTGGCGTTCGGGGTCGGTACAGGCGTGTTGGCCTGAGCGGTGGCGCTTATCAGGGAGGCCAGAATAACTGAACGGGCAAATTTGGACATCTTGAAATTCCTGGAGCCTGGTTGGGGTAACCCAAGTTAAAAATGCGGGCTTCACTATACCAGAAGCGACCGTCGGTCAAAGCCCGACGTGCCATCTGGCCTGGTTTTTTATCCATCCGTTGCCGCCATCACGCCGGGAAACGACGTGATGGCGGGCGGTTGGCGGTGGTTCATGCTGGCTGAGCCACTCCCTATCAGGGGACGATGAAGGCTTGCTCCAGCCCCCCCTGACGGATCTGTTCGAGCAGGGCGGTCTGCTGAGCGGCGGGGACCGGCCCCAGCAGGACCCGGAAGATGGCGCCGTGGGCCGCCACCTGATAGGGCACCCCATGGCGCTGGGTCATCACCTTGCCCATCGCCTCGGCCCGTGCCTGCGAGCCGCTGGCCAGCACCTGGATCATCTTGCCCTCGCCGTTGCTGGCGGGCGTGGCCGCCTTGGCCACTGCCGGTTTGGCGGGTTTGGCGACCGGAGCCTTGACGGGGGCCGGTGTGGCCATGGCCAGTTCGGTGGGCTGACCGACGAAGCCGTCCTGAGCGGCGGGGGCCGCGGCCGCCGGCGTGGTCGGCGTCATCTCGATGGGCTTCATGGGGGCCATGATCACCATCTGGTCCGGGGTGTCGTTGATGAGCTCGACCCGCACCCGTGCCTCGCCCCCTTCCACCATCTCCAGCTGCTTGGCCGCCGCATGGGAGAGATCGATCAGTCGGTCGCTGCCGAAGGGGCCGCGATCGTTGACGCGCACTATGGTCTCCAGCCCGTTGTCCAGGTTGGTGACCCGCACATAGCTTGGCAGCGGCAGGTTGCGGTGGGCGGCGCTGAACAGCTTGCTGTCCTGCACGTCGCCATTGGCGGTCTTCTGGCCGTCCAGATCCTGCGCCAGCCAGCTGGCGGTCCCCTCTTCGCTGTAGTGCTTGATGTCGCGCCACACCTCGTTCTTCTGCTTGCCTATCCAGTAATCCCGGTTGCCGCTGGCGCTCAGGGGCTCGGGGCGCGGGATGGCGCCGGTAGCCTGCGGGATCTCGATGACCTGGGGTTTTTCCGGCTGGATCGGTTCGGGAGGCGGGGGAAGCTGTTCCGGCTGGCTGCTACAGGCGGCCAGCAACAAGGTCAGGCTGAGCGGGAGAAGTTTGTGGCTGTAATGCATACGCGTCCTGGATTGCTTGACTGAGTTGATGCACCGCCATCGCATAGAGCGGGCTGCGGTTATAGCGGGTGATCACATAAAAATTGTGGCGCGCGACCCAGTATTCCGGTCCATCGGCCTGTTCCAATGCCAGCAGTTTCACCGGCGTGTCGGGTGCCAGCGGGGTGGCGAGTTCAATGCCTGCGGTGGCCAGCTCGGCCCAGGTCTGGGTCAGCTCGGGGGCGGGCCCCAGCAGGGTACCCACTGGCGCCAGCCCGATCAAGGCGGGTTCGACCGGCGACTCCCCCCAGCGCCACTGGTGCTCGGCAAAATAGTGGGCAACGCTGCCGATGGCATCCACCGGGTTGGCGAACAGATCGCGCTTGCCGTCGCCGTCGAAGTCGACCGCGTAGTGGCGATAGCTGGAGGGCATGAACTGACCCATGCCCATGGCGCCGGCATAGGAACCCTTCAGGCGGGTGAGTGGCCACTTCTCTTCCCGGGCAAGCAGCACCAGCTGGGCAAACTCCTTGGCGAAGAAATCTGCCCGTTCGGGGTAGTGGAAGCCCAGGGTATAGAGGCTGTCGAGCACCGGATGGCGGCCCATCTGGCGGCCGTAGAAGGTCTCGATGCCGATGATGGCGACGATGAGCGACGCTGGCACCTGGTAGGTCTGTTCGGCCCGTGCCAGGGTGGCGGCGTGGCGTTGCCAGAAGTCGACGCCATCCCGGATCCGCTCCGGGGTGATGAACAGCGGCCGGTAGCGGTGCCAGGGTTTGGCCTCCCAGGGGCGGCTGATGGTGTCGAGCACCTCCTGGCGCAAGCGGGCCTGGGCCGCAGCGGCCTGCAGCTCGGCCAGCGGCACCTGTTGCTGCTCGGCGAGCCGGGCGAGCCCCGGGGGCTCGACGGCCGCCGTTGCGGTGAGGGCAACGAGAGAGAGCAGCAAACCGGCCAGTCGCATCAGGCGAGCAGCCTTCTGTGGGTCTGGATGGACATCAGGATGCCGAAACCGGCCATCAGGGTCACCATGGAGGTGCCGCCATAGCTCACCAGCGGCAGGGGGACCCCCACCACGGGTAGTATGCCGCTCACCATACCCATGTTGACGAACACGTAGACGAAGAAGGTGAGGGTCAGGGCACCGCCCAGCAGGCGCTCGAAGCTGTTCTGGGCCTGCATGGAGATGAACAGGCAGCGGCTGATGATGTAGAGGTAGATCACCAGCAGGAGGGCTACGCCCACCAGGCCGAACTCTTCGCTGAACACCGCGAAGATGAAGTCGGTGTGGCGCTCTGGTAGGAACTCCAGCTGGGACTGGGTGCCCTGCAGCCAGCCCTTGCCGAACACGCCGCCGGAGCCGATGGCTATCTTGGACTGGATGATGTGATAGCCGCGACCGAGCGGGTCCTTCTCTGGGTCCAGCAGCATCAGTACCCGCTGGCGCTGGTAGTCGTGCATCAGGAAGAACCAGAGTACCGGCATGAAGGCGCAGATGAGCAGCACCGCGAGGCCGATCAGCCACCAGCTGATCCCCGCCAGGAAGATCACGAAGAAGCCGGAGGCGGCCACCAGGATGGAGGTGCCGAGATCGGGCTGGGCCGCGATCAGCAGGGTGGGCAGCAGCACCATGATGAGACTCAGCACCAGGTGGCTGAACTTGGGCGGCAGCGAGTGGCGGCTGAGCCAGGCGGCCACCATGATGGGCATGGAGAGCTTCATCACCTCGGAGGGCTGAAACTTCATGAAGCCGAGGTCCAGCCAGCGCTGGGCCCCCTTACCGATATGGCCGAACACGTCCACCGCGACCAGCAGCAGCACCACCACCACGAACAGCGGCACCGACCAGCGGGCATAGAGGGAGGGGGGCAGCTGGGCCATGCCGATCATCAGGGCGAACGCCAGCCCGCCGCGCACCAGCTGGCGCACGATGGAGTCGACGTCCTGGCCGGAGGCGGAGTAGAGCACCACCATGGAGAGGGACATCAGGGTCAGCAGGCCGAGCAGCAGCGGCAAGTCGATGTGCAGCTTGTACCAGATGCTCTGCTGGCGAGCGGAATTACTCATGAGGAGCGACCTCTTCAGATTGGGGCTTCTTGGCCGGCGCCGGCGGCAGTTGCGGCTCCGGTGGCAGCAGGTAGGCGTCCAGCATCTGGCGGGCCACCGGAGCGGCCATGCTGCTGCCGCCACCGGCGTTTTCCAGTACCAGAGCGATGACCGCCTTGGGTGCTTCGAACGGGGCGAACGAGACGAACAGGGCGTTGTCGCGGTGCTCCACCTTGGTGGTGGCCGCGTTGTAGACCTGGTTCTCTTTCAGCCCCACCACCTGGGCGGTACCGGACTTGCCTGCCGCCTTGTAGGGGGTATTGGCAAAGGCGCGTCGACCGGTTCCCTCGTGACCGTTGATGACCCGCCACATGCCGTCCTTGGCCACCTGCCAGTAGCTGTCGCTCTTGGTCTGGATGGCCATGTTCGGGTTGATGGGGGCATTGACCACGCCATCGATGGAGGCGGTGCTCTTGAGCAGGTGCGGCGTCACGTCGTGGCCGTTCTGGGTCAGAATGCTGATCGCCTTGGCCAGCTGGATCGGGGTGGCGCTCCAGTAGCCCTGGCCGATGCCGATGGAGATGGTGTCACCCTGATACCAGGGCTGGCGCCAGCGAGCCATTTTCCAGTCGCGTGACGGCATCACCCCCTTGGTCTCCTCATACAGATCGACGCCGCTGTACTGACCGAAGCCGAACTTGGTCATGTAGCTGTTGATCTTGTCGATGCCGACCCGGTAGGCGAGATCGTAGAAGTAGGTATCCGCCGACACTTCGATGGCGCGGTAGACGTCGAGCCAGCCGTGACCCCAGCGGCGCCAGTCGCGGAACTTCTTGGTGGTGCCGGGGATGGAGAAGCTGGGGCCGCCGAAGTAGCGGTAGTTGGGGGTGATGGCCCCCTCGTTGAGCCCCATCACCGCCATCATGGGCTTGACGGTGGAGGCGGGGGCATAGATGCCCTGGGTGGTGCGGTTCACCAGCGGCCTTGCCGGATCGTTGAGCAGCGCCGAGTAGTTGGCGCTGGAGATGCCGGTCACGAACAAGTTGGGGTCGTAGCTCGGGCTCGACTCCATGGCCAGAATGGCGCCGGTATTGGGATCCATCATCACGATGGCGCCACGGCGACCGGCCAGCAACTCCTGCGCCTTGAGCTGCAGGCGGATGTCGATGTTGAGGTAGATGTCCTTGCCGGGCTCGGGCGGCTGGAACTTGAGGGTACGCACCACCCGGCCGCGGTTGTTGACCTCGACCTCCTGGTAGCCGGCCACGCCGTGCAGCTGATCCTCGTAGTATTTCTCCACCCCCTGCTTGCCGATGTCCTTGGTGGCGGCATAGTTGGCGAGCTTGTCCTCCTTGTCGAGGCGCTCCACGTCGCGGGTGTTGATCTTGGCCACATAGCCCAGCGCATGGGTGAGGGTGTCACCGAACGGATAGTAGCGCTTGAGGTAGGCCTCGATGCTGACCCCGGGGTAGTTGTGCTGGTTGACCGAGAAGAGGGCGACCTGATACTCGGTCAGCTTCTCGAACAGGGCCACCGGCTTGAAGCGGCGCTGACGCTTGACCTCGGCCAGGAACTTCTCCTTGGTGCCCTCCGGCAGCTTCAGCAGGGTGATCAGCTCGTCGGCGGTCCTCTCCAGATCCTTGGTCTCTTCCGGCACTATCTCCAGACTGTAGACCGGGCGGTTCTCCGCCAGCAGCACGCCGTTGGCGTCATAGATGAGGCCGCGGGGCGGCGCCACCGGCACCACCCGGATGCGGTTGTCGTTGGAGCGGGTCTGGTAGGTGTCGTAAGACTCGACCTGCAGATAATAGAGGTTGCCCAGCAGCACCAGCATCAGCACTATCATGCCAACGTAGGCGACCAGGGTACGTCGGAAGAAGAGGCGACCCTCGGCGCTGTGGTCGCGCATCTCGATGCGATTCTTCAGCATGCCGCTACCTTATGACTGTCGAGCAGGTGAGAAACGGGGTGCAGATGTGCATGCTCACGCTCTGTGATTCGGGTTTGAGAGGGGAATGCTGATGCTGGAATAGCTCATGGCTCACTCTCTGTGATACGGATGATTGGTGGTAATGCTCCAGGCGCGATAGAGGCTCTCGGCCACCAGCACCCGCACCAGCGGGTGGGGCAGGGTCAGCGGCGACAGCGACCAGCTCTGTTCGGCCGCAGCCTTACACTCGGGCGACAGCCCTTCAGGGCCGCCTACCAGCAGGGCCACGTCCCGGCCATCCAGCTTCCAGGCTTCAAGTTGCACGGCGAGCTGCTCGGTGGTCCAGGGTTTGCCGGGAATATCCAGGGTCACGATACGCGAACGACCGGCCGCCGCCAGCATGGCTTCCCCCTCTTTTTGCAGAATGCGGGGGATGTCGGCATTTTTGCCACGTTTGCCGGCGCCGATCTCGACCAGCTCGAACGGCATGTCTTTGGGGAAACGACGACGATACTCTTCGAAGCCATGCTCTACCCAGGCGGGCATCTTGGTGCCCACCGCAATCAACTGGATCTTCATCGTTTATTACACTTGTACTCGGTTATTGCGCGTTCACTTGAGCGGTGCCGCTCCAGAGTTTTTCCAGCTGGTAGAAGTCGCGATGCTCATCCTGCATCACGTGCACGATCACCGACCCCAGATCCACCAGTACCCACTCGCCGGTGAGCTGGCCTTCCACGCTGAGCAGATCGAGCCCGGCATGGCGGGCTTCGCTGGCCAGATGGTGGGCGATGGCGCTGACGTGACGGCTGGAGTTGCCGGAACAGACGATCATGGTGTCGGTGATGCTGGATTTGCCGCGTACATCGAGGGTGATGATGTCGCGGCCTTTCATGTCATCGATCTTGTCGACGATAAAGGCATGCAATTCTTGACCTTGCAATGAGTCTCTCCTGTATTCCGGCGCGCTTTCACGGCGTGAGGGCGGCGGATTATATCATGGTCACTCCCGTTTCCCAGTGCGGCGAAGGGGAGTGGAACAGGGGCCGTGCCCGCTTGGCAAACTCGCCCCCTGTTGATCACTATAGTGCGCGATCCGTGCCGGACAACCACCGGCAGCGATCGGGTTCATGCCGGCCGGTACAGCCCCTGCTGGCGAATATATTGTGCCACCGACGGCGGCAGCAGATAGCGGGGATCCGCGCCCGTCGCCAGCAGCGCCCGCAGGCGGGTGGCCGACAGCTCGACCGGCAGATTGTCCGCCAGCCAGATGCGGCCGTGGCGCAGCCGGTGCAGATCTGCCACCTGCCGGCTCTGGTGGCGGGCCAGCAGCTCGGCCACCTCGGCCGGGTAGTCCGGTTGCCAGCCGGGGCGGGTACTCACCACCAGGTGGGCGTAATCGAGCAGCTCCTGCCAGCGGTGCCAGCTCGGCAGGCCGAGCAGGGAGTCCATCCCCATCAAAAAGCAGAGCGGGGTGTTCGGCAGTTCATGACGCAGCTCGATGAGGGTGTCGATGGTCCAGGAGGGGGTGTCCCGCTTGAGCTCCCGCTCATCCACCACGAAGCCCGGGTTTTCCGCCGCTGCCAGGGCGACCATGGCCAGACGCTGCTCGCTCGAGCAGAAGGGGCTGGCCCGGTGGGGCGGAATATGGTTCGGCAGCAGGCGCACTTCGGCCAGGCCCAGGGCGTCGCGGGCCTCGATGGCCGGGCGCAGGTGACCGATGTGGATGGGATCGAACGTCCCCCCCAGAATGCCGATGGGTGGTTTCAACATGGGCTCCCTCCGGTGACGGCCGGGATGTCGACGGGCTGGCTCATGCGTCAGATCCCGCCAGCGGCAAGGGGGTGCCATCGCGAAAACCGAGGGCGAGGGTCTGCAGCATCAGCCAGGCCTGTTCGGTATCGAAGCGACGCTGGGCGTCGTCGAGCCGGGCCATCAGCTGCCACAACTGCTGCAGCTTGGCAAAGGGCAGCCGGGTCAGCGCCTGTTGAATGAGTTGCTGGCGGCTCTGCCAGATGCGCAGGCGGGAGAAGTGCTCCACCAGCGGCTGACCGGCCCTGGCCGCCAGCGCCAGCTCGGTGAGCTGCTCCAGCTCGCGGCACAGGGCCCAGGCCAGCATGCCGGGTTCGGTACCCTCGGCGCGCAGGGCCAGCAGGATGCGCTGTGCCCGGTTCACCTTTCCTTCCAGCAGGGTGTCGATGAGCTGGAACGGGGTGAAGTGGGCGTGGCGGATGATGGTCTCCTGCAGATAGGCGACGCTGATGGGCTGGGGTGGCGAGAGCAGGGTCAGCTTCTCTATCTCCTGGCTGGCGGCCAGCAGATTGCCCTCGTAGGAGTGGCACATGAAGTTGACCGCATCCGGCAGCGCCTTCAGCCCGAAGCGCTGGAAGCGGGCGCTCATCCAGCGCGGAAAGAAGCGGGGCTCGGGGTGGTTGACCGGCACATAGGTGCCGCTCTGGCTCAGCTTGTCGAACCAGGCTGCCTTCATCTGGGTCTGGTTGAGGCGATTACCGCTCAGGACCAGCAGCAGGTCTGGGTGCAGCTGCTTGCCGATCTCGCTGATGCGGGCGGCCAACTCCTTGTCGACCTTGGCCGGCAGCTCCAGCTCGATGATCTGGCGGGCCGAGAACAGGCTCATGGCCTGGCAGGCATCGTAGACCTGATTCCAGTCCAGTCCCTGTTCCACCACGAAGCTGTGGCGCTCATCGAAGCCCTGTTTGCGCGCCACCTGGCGCACGGCATCGATGGCTTCCAGCTTGAGCAGGGGCTCGTCCCCAAAAATGAGATAGCAGGGCTTGAGCCCTGCCTTGAGATGGTCCGCGAGTTGTTCAGGGTAAATCCGCATCAGAACCTGGCCTGGTTGAGGGGGAAGGATGCACGGTCGATGGCTTGCTCATTCTTGAACAGGGGAGCGTCCCCAAAAATGAGATAGCAGGGCTTGAGCCCTGCTTTGAGGTGATCCGCAAACTGCTCGGGATAGACTCTCATCAACGAACTCTCATCAAGATACTTGCATCAGAACTTGACCTGGCTGAGCTGGCGGATCACCAGGTTGGCGGCCTGCTCCTGCATCTCCTTGCCAAGCTGTTCCTGTTCGCGGGAGGAGGCGAGTGCCGCGTCCGGCTTGTTCAGGAAACTGCGGTTGAAGGCGATGGGGAAGACCTGGGTCGGTTTGCCCGGCATGGAGACGGTGAACTGGGTGTTGTAGCCCAGCACGTATTCACGGGCCTGGCCGATGGAGTCAACGGAGGCGACCTGGCTGGTGCTGCCGACGCCGGACAGGGTCAGCACCGGGATGCCCTCCTTGTCGGCGAGCTGCACGCCGGCCGCCTTGAGGCGGGTGGTGACCAGCCGATAAAAATCGCTCTTGTTGTCACCGACCACCTTCATGGTCATCAACTCGGGCGGGATGGCGGTGCCGCGCATCTGAAAACCGCAGGCCTGCAGCAGCAGACCGGTCAGCAGTATGGTCAGCCAGCGAGTGAGGGTGGTGCCCATAGAAAATCCTCTTTGCATGAAGTGAAGAGCGGCGGGCGCAGGGCCCGCCGTTATCATCCGTTTGCTGTTACCGCCTGGCAACCAGACGGTCAGTCTGCATGGCCAGGCGGTATGGCATCAGTTGGCCACGATGTTGAGCAGTTTGCCCGGCACGTAGATCACCTTGCGCACGGTCAGGCCGTCGGTGAACTTCTGCACCGAGGCATCGGCCATGGCCAGCTTCTCGACGTCGGCCTGGCTGATCTCGGCCGGCACGGTCAGCTTGCCGCGCATCTTGCCGTTGATCTGCACCACCACCAGCTTCTCGGTCTCGACCATGGCCGCTTCGTCGGCCACCGGCCAGACGGCGTGATCCACGTCGTCGCCCTTGCCCAGCATCTTCCACAGCTCGAAGCCGATGTGCGGGGTGATGGGGTAGAGCATGACCACGACCGCTTCCAGCGCTTCCTGCATCAGGGCGCGATCCTGCTCGTCGCTGCCCAGCTTGGCCAGGTTGTTCATCAGCTCCATGATGGCGGCGATGGCGGTGTTGAAGGTCTGACGGCGACCCACGTCGTCGCTCACCTTGGCGATGGTCTTGTGCAGCTCGCGGCGCACGGCCTTCTGGTCGGCGCTGAGTGCCGCCACATTCAGTGCGGGAGCTACGCCAGCACTGACGTGCTCGAAGGTGATGCGCCACAGGCGACGCAGGAAGCGCTGGGCACCCTCGACGCCGGAGTCGGACCACTCCAGGGTCATCTCGGCCGGCGAGGCGAACATCATGAACAGACGCACGGTATCGGCGCCGTAACGCTCCACCATCAGTTGCGGGTCGATGCCGTTGTTCTTGGACTTGGACATCTTGGTCATGCCGGAGTGAATCACTTCACGGCCTTCATTGTCGACGGCCTTGGTGATGCGGCCTTTCTCGTCACGCTCCACCTTGACGTCGGTCGGGCTGACCCAGACGTTGCCGCCCTTCTCGTCTTTGTAGTAGAAGGCGTCGGCCAGTACCATGCCCTGGCAGAGCAGGCGCTTGAACGGCTCGTCGCTGTTCACCAGGCCTGCGTCACGCAGCAGCTTGTGGAAGAAGCGGGCGTAGAGCAGGTGCATACAGGCGTGCTCGATACCGCCGATGTACTGATCCACCGGCAGCCAGTGGTTGGCCGCCGCCGGATCCAGCATGCCCTTGTCGTAGTCCGGGGAGCAGTAGCGGGCGTAGTACCAGGAGGACTCCATGAAGGTGTCGAAGGTATCGGTCTCGCGGAACGCTTCCTGACCGTTGTAGGTGGTCTTGGCCCACTCGGCGTCGGCCTTGATCGGGCTCTGGATACCGTCCATCACCACGTCTTCCGGCAGCAGTACCGGCAGTTGATCTTCAGGGGTCGGCACGACGGTGCCGTCGGCCAGGGTCAGCATCGGGATGGGGGCACCCCAGTAGCGCTGACGGGAGACACCCCAGTCGCGCAGACGGAAGTTGACGGTGCGCTTGCCGCAGCCAAGGCTCTCCAGCTTGCTGGCGATGGCATCGAATGCCGGCTGGAACTCGAGTCCGTCGAACTCGCCGGAGTTGAACAGCACGCCCTTGTCGGTGTAGGCGGCGTCGATCACGTTCGGCAGCTCGCCATCGACCGGCTTGATGACCGGCTTGATCTCGAGACCGTACTTGGTGGCGAACTCATGGTCGCGCAGGTCGTGGCCCGGTACCGCCATCACGGCGCCGGTGCCGTAGTTCATCAGCACGAAGTTGGCGACCCAGACCGGCACCTTGCGGCCATCCAGCGGGTGAATGGCGTAGAGGCCGGTGGCCATGCCCTTCTTCTCCATGGTGGCGAGCTCGGCTTCGGCCACCTTGGTGTTCTTGCACTCTTCGATAAAGGCGGCCAGTTCCGGATTGGTCTGGGCTGCCTGCAGCGCCAGCGGGTGGCCGGCGGCGATACCGACATAGGTCACGCCCATGAAGGTGTCCGGACGGGTGGTGTAGACCTCCAGATGCTCAGCCTGACCCTCGATGGCGAAGCTGATGTTGACCCCTTCGGAGCGGCCAATCCAGTTGCGCTGCATGGTCTTGACCATCTCAGGCCAGCCTTCGAGGTTGTCGATGTCGTTCAGCAGCTCTTCGGCGTAATCGGTGATCTTGATGAACCACTGGGGGATCTCTTTCTGCTCCACCGGGGTGTCACAGCGCCAGCAGCAGTTGTCCACCACCTGCTCGTTGGCCAGTACAGTCATGTCGTTCGGGCACCAGTTGACGGAGGAGGTCTTCTTGTAGACCAGGCCCTTCTCGTAGAGCTTGGTGAAGAACCACTGCTCCCAGCGGTAGTAGTCTGGCTTGCAGGTGGCCAGCTCGCGATCCCAGTCATAACCCAGACCCAGCATCTTCAGCTGGTTCTTCATGTATTCGATGTTTTCGTAGGTCCAGGGCGCCGGTGCCGTGTTGTTCTTGATGGCGGCGTTTTCCGCCGGCAGGCCGAATGCGTCCCAACCGATGGGTTGCAGCACGTTCTTGCCATTGAGGCGTTGATAACGGGAGATCACATCACCTATGGTGTAGTTGCGAACGTGCCCCATGTGTAGACGACCAGACGGATAGGGGAACATGGAGAGGCAGTAGAACTTTTCCTTGTCTACTTTCTCCACCGCCTTGAAGGTTTTCTTGGCATCCCAGTGCTTTTGCACTGCTGGTTCTATGGATTGGGGAACGTATTGCTCTTGCATTGGTGACATCCGGATCTGTGAAATGGATAGATAAATCAGCTGGGAAATCGCAATAGAATACCCATATCCTGCGGCGGCAACAACCGCCAGCGTCCCTCGGGCCTTAAGCCGGGCCTGATCAGGGTTCAGTAGAGGAGTAACGGCCATGGACAAACGTCAAAAAGGGTACGAAGCCTTCATTGCCGAGCTGCAAAAGCAGTGGCAAGAGACAGAACAGTTCCAGGGGGAGCGCCTCAATCGGATGATCGCCAAGGTGCAGGCCTATCTGGAGGCGGCCGGGGATCTGACCCAGGACGAGCTGGCGCTGATCGCCGAGTATGTGAAGCGGGATCTGGGCAACTATGACGAGGGGCGCAAGGATGAGCAGGTGGAGGAGTCCGCCTTCATGCTGGCGCTCAAAGACACCGCCTGGTCCTGGCTGGCGGACGTGACCGACCGCACCCAGGTGGAGTGGCAGGAGCTGGCGGACGAGCTGGAGCACAAGGGGGTCTACCGGGCTGGCGACTGGGTGGGGCTCGGGGTCTTGGTGTGCGATCACTGCGAGTGGCGCCATACCGTGCTACATCCTGAGCAGCTCGGCACCTGTCCCGAATGCGGGGCCGATGAGTATCACCGTGAGCCGCTCTCTCCCTAAGCCGCCAGACGGTGCCAAGCCATAAGCCAAACCAAAAAAAGAGGCGCCCAAGGGCGCCTCTCCTCATTTATCGGGTTGTACGACCGGGTCAGCCCTTGCGCGCCCAGGGGTGGGCGCGGGGGCGCAGCCCCAGTCCCAGCGCCAGCAGCAGGGCGGCGATGCCATACATGGGCCAGCTGCCAAAGCGCAGGTAGGGGGTCTCGCCGTGGGCGGGACGCACCTCGGTGCGCAGCACGCCGGCCTCGAACTGCGGGATCTGGGCGATGATGCTGCCGTCAGTCTCGGTGACGATGGTGATGCCGGTGTTGGTGTCGCGCAGCAGCGGGCGAGCCAGCTCGAGGGCACGCATGCGGGCGATCTCCATGTGCTGCCAGGGACCGATGCTGGTGCCGAACCAGGCGTCGTTGGAGACGGTCAGCAGGAAGTCGGTATCCGGCTGCACGTTGCGGCGCACCTCGTCCGGGAAGATGATTTCGTAGCAGATGGCGGCGGCAAACTTGAGCCCCTTGGCGATCAGATTCGGCTGCACCTCGTCACCGCGGCTGAAGGAGGACATGGGCAGATTGAAGAAGGGCGCGATGGGGCGCAGCAGATCTTCAAGGGGCACGAACTCGCCGATGGGCAGCAGGTGGTATTTGTAGTAACGGTTCTTGTGCTGGTAGTAGTAGGACTCCTTGCCTTCCGCATCCTGCACCCCCATGCCGAGCACGGTATTGAAGAAGCGCTGCTGCTCGAGATCGTAGTGGATGATCCCCGCCAGTAGGCCGGTATCGTTCACCTTCATCGCCTTGTCCAGGCTCTCCAGGTAGTTGCCCATCTCCTTCTCGATGGCCGGAATGGCCGATTCCGGCCAGACGATGATGTCGGCATCCTGGTTCTCGCGGCTGAGATCCTGATACTTGCGCACCGTCGGCACCAGCGCCTCCGGATCCCACTTGAGGGACTGTTCGATGTTGCCCTGCACCAACGCCACCTTGACCGGTTCACCACGGGTTACCCAGCTCAGCTGCATCAGCCCCTGGGCGGCCCCCACCAGGGCCACCGGCACCAGCAGCCAGGCCGGCTTGCGGCTCTGCCAGAGCAGCCAGAGGGCGGAGGCGGTCAACAGCAGCGCCAGGGTGATGCCCTGCACGCCGAGAATGGGGGCAAAGCCCTTGAGCGGCCCGTCAATCTGGCTGTAGCCGAACCAGAGCCAGGGGAAGCCGGTCATCACCCAGCCGCGCAGCCAGTCGGCCATCAGCCAGAGTGCCGGGAAGGCGAGCAGCCAGCGGCTCCAGTGACGACCGCTGAAGAAGCGGGCGAAGGCCCAGCAGGCCAGGGTCGGATAGAGCGCCAGATAGGCTGACAGCCCGGCCAGCAGCACGAAGGCCACCGGCAGCGGAATGCCGCCGAACATGGTCATGCTGACGTGGATCCACCACAGCCCCGGCAAAAACAGCCCCATGGCGTAGCCAAAGCCACGCCATGCCGCCTGCTTGGGGTTGGCCTTGTCCAGCAGGGCGTAGAGGCCGAGCAGGGAGGGGATCACCAGCGGCCAGTAGTTGAAGGGCGAGAAGGCGAGCACGGCGATGGCGCCAGAGGCCATGGCAAACAGGCTGGTCAGGAGTTTTGATTTCACGGGCTGTAATTTCACGGGCGATAAGGCTCGGATTGAACTGCAATGGGTTGAGTGGCCGGTATCTTAACCCGTAAAGGCGGTCAACGGCGAGCCTCCCGGCCTACGGTCCGAAGCGAGGGGATAAAAGGGCGATGACGGGCCCTTTGAACGGTGGAAAGCAGGGGCGTGCGGCCAAACGAACAGCGCCCCGACGGGCGGGGCGCTGTTGGCAAGGGTCAAGGCTTATTGGGCCTCGGACTGGGCCGCGACATGGTTGTCGGGGATCTTCACCTGCAGCTGCTGCAGGCGGCGCTTGTCGGCGTGCATCACCTTGAACAGGTAGCCTTCCAGCTCGATCTCCTCGCCCTTCTTGGGCAGGTGGCTGAAGGCGTGCATCACCAGACCGCCCACCGTATCCACCTCCTCATCGCTGAACTGGGTGCCGAAGAAGTCGTTGAAATCTTCGATCTCGGTGAGGGCGCTGACGGCGAACACCCGCTTGCTGATGCGGCGGATCTCGTCCGGCTCATCCTCGATGTCGTCGAATTCGTCGTCGATCTCGCCGACGATGAGCTCGAGGATGTCCTCGATGGTCACCAGACCTGAGACGCCGCCGAACTCGTCCACCACGATGGCCATGTGGTAGCGCTCTTCACGAAACTCTTTGAGCAGACGGTCAACCCGCTTGCTCTCGGGGACGATCACCGTGGGACGCAGGATCTTCTCCAGCTGCAGCGGTTCGCTGGCGTGGTGGCCGCCAAACCCGAACGGCAGCAGATCCTTGGCGAGCAAGATGCCCTCCACGTGATCCTTGTCTTCGTTGATCACCGGAAAGCGGGAGTGACCCGACTCGATGATCACCGGCAGGATCTCGTCCACTGGCTGGGATTTCTCGATGGTCACCATCTGGGAGCGGGGGATCATGATGTCGCGCACGCGCAGCTCGGCAATTTCGAGCACGCCCTCGATCATGTCCTTGGTGTCCTGATCGATGAGATCGCGCTCTTCGGCGTCGGCTATCACTTCCACCAAATCGTTGCGGTCTTTTGGCTCGCCCTGGAAGAGTTGGCTGAGTTTGTCGAGCCAGGTTTTCTTCGGCGAGCCGGTACTAGGGTGATCGTCGGTCATTTTCTCTCTTGGTTACTCGTATGAACACACTTGAAATCGTTGTGGCTATATGAGGATGGGCGTCGGCTGTTTCAAGACGATGACCATCCGGTTCTTTACTCTTCGTCGTTCAGATAAGGATCGGCGAAACCGAGCTCCTGCATGATGTCGCGCTCGAGCGCTTCCATCTCTTCGGCCTCGTCATCCTCGATATGGTCATAACCTAGCAGATGAAGACTGCCGTGCACAACCATGTGGGCCCAGTGGGCCATCAGCGGCTTGCCCTGTTCGGCGGCTTCGCGCTCCACCACCTGGCGGCAGATCACCAGATCGCCGAGCAGCGGCAGCTCCAGGCCGGGTGGGGCCTCGAACGGGAAGGAGAGCACGTTGGTGGGCTTGTCCTTGCCGCGATAGGTGAGGTTGAGCTCGTTGCTCTCCGCCTCGTCGACGATGCGCACCGTCACTTCGGCCTCCTGCTGGAAGCCAAGAATGGTGCCGTCGAGCCAGCCCTGCAGCTGGGCCTCGTTCGGCAGGCCGTCGGTGCTGGCGCTGGCCAGTTGCAGATCCAGGGTCACGCTCATTGGGCACTCTCTTTGCTGGTGTGGGGGGCGACTTTGTCGGCCGCCTGTTTGGCATCGAACGCCTCGTAGGCCTGCACGATGCGGGCCACCACCGGGTGGCGCACCACGTCCTTGGATTCGAAGAAGTTGAACGACAGGCCGTCGACATCCTGCAGCACTTCCAGCGCGTGGCGCAGGCCCGACTTCTGGTTGCGGGGCAGGTCTATCTGGGTGATGTCGCCGGTGACCACTGCCTTGGAGTTGAAGCCAATGCGGGTCAGGAACATCTTCATCTGCTCGGTGGTGGTGTTCTGGGCCTCGTCCAGGATGATGAAGGCATCGTTGAGGGTACGACCGCGCATATAGGCGAGCGGCGCCACCTCGATGATGTTGCGCTCCATCAGCTTCTCCACCCGCTCAAAGCCCAGCATCTCGAACAGGGCGTCGTAGAGCGGGCGCAGGTAGGGATCCACCTTCTGGGAGAGATCGCCGGGCAGGAAGCCGAGCTTCTCGCCCGCTTCCACCGCCGGACGGGTCAGCAGAATGCGGCGAATTTCCTGACGCTCCAGCGCGTCCACCGCCGCCGCCACCGCCAGATAGGTCTTGCCGGTCCCGGCAGGGCCGATGCCGAAGCAGATGTCGTGGCGCACGATATTGGCGATGTACTGGGCCTGGTTGGGGCTGCGCGGCTTGATGAGGCCACGCTTGGTCTTGACCGTCACCTCCTTGCCGTAAGGGATGCTCGGCGCCGGCTCGTCATCTTGCTCCAGCACGCGCGACTCCTGAATGGCCAGATGGACCATGTCGGGGGTGATGTCGGTTACCTTGCCACCCTTGAGCGGCTGGGTTTCCACATAGAGGTGCTTGATGATGACGGCGGCGGCCTCCACCTGGGCCTGCTTGCCCAGCAGCTGGAAGTGGTTGTCGCGGTAGCTGATCTCGACGCCGAGGCGGCGTTCCAGCTGTTTGACGTTGTCATCGAACGGACCGCACAGACTGGCGAGACGCTGGTTGTCGGCGGGTTCCAGATGCAGATTCAGGGTCGAGATGTGTCGGCTCAAAGTGTCCTCGTCTTGACGCGATCCCATCCGGCCGGGGCCGGATGGGGTGAACAGATTAGTGGGGAGTGAAGGCGGCCACGCCCAGCGGGTCCGGTACGTTGTCCGGGCGACGGGCGAGGATCTCGCTCGGGGCGGTGGCGATGCGCAGGTTCATCTCGTTCTCGCCGCGCAGGAATCTGCCGCGCAGGGAGTTGGGACGCACCTCGGTGATCTCCACGTCGGCAAAGCCGCCGATCAGGGTATGCGGGCCTTCGAAGTTGACCACCCGGTTGTTCTCGGTGCGACCGCACAGCTGCATGGGGTCGAGCTTAGAGGGCCCTTCCACCAGGATGCGCTGGGTGGAGCCCAGCATGGCGCGGCCAATCTGCATCGACTGGTTGTTGATGACGTGCTGCAGGCGGGTCAGGCGGGCTTTCTTCACCTCCATGTCGACGTCATCGGGCAGGTCGGCGGCCGGGGTACCGGGGCGCGGGCTGTAGATGAAGCTGAAGCTCATGTCGAAGTTGATCTCTTCGATGAGTTTCATGGTGGCCTCGAAATCCTCGTCCGTCTCGTTCGGGAAGCCGACGATGAAGTCGGAACTGATGGTGATGTCGGGACGGGCGGCGCGCAGGCGACGGATCTTGGACTTGTACTCCAGCACGGTGTGCGGGCGTTTCATCATGGTCAGGATGCGGTCGGAGCCGCTCTGCACCGGCAGGTGCAGGAAGCTGACCACTTCCGGGGTGTCCTTGTAGACCTCGATGATGTCGTCGGTGAACTCGATGGGGTGGCTGGTGGTGTAGCGAATGCGATCGATGCCGTCGATGGCGGCCACCAGCCGCAGCAGCTCGGCGAAGGTGCAGATGCCGCCGTCGAAGGTCGGGCCCCGATAGGCGTTGACGTTCTGGCCGAGCAGGTTCACTTCGCGCACGCCCTGCTGGGCGAGCTGGGCGATTTCATAGAGCACGTCGTCGAGCGGACGGCTCACCTCCTCGCCGCGGGTGTAGGGCACCACGCAGAAGGAGCAGTATTTGGAACAGCCTTCCATGATGGACACGAAGGCGGTCGCCCCTTCGGCGCGCGGCTCGGGCAGGCTGTCGAACTTCTCGATTTCCGGGAAGGCGACGTCCACCTGGGCACCGCGCCCTTCCTGCACCTGCTTGATCATGGTGGGCAGGCGATGCAGGGTCTGCGGGCCGAAGACGATGTCCACATAGGGGGCGCGAGTGCGGATGTTGTCCCCCTCCTGGGAGGCGACGCAGCCGCCCACGCCGATCACCAGACCGGGTTTGTTTGCCTTGAGCTTCTTCCAGCGTCCCAGCTGGTGAAACACCTTCTCCTGCGCTTTTTCGCGGATGGAGCAGGTGTTGAGCAGCAAAACGTCTGCCTCTTCGGGCTCTTCGGTAAGCGTGTAGCCATTGCTGGCATCCAACAGGTCGGCCATCTTGGACGAGTCGTACTCGTTCATCTGGCAACCCCAGGTTTTGATGTGAAGTTTTTTGCTCATTGCTTCTCTTGACTTGTTTTGAATGCGGCATGGTCAAAGGACCGGGCATTTTACTCCGCAATCCGGAGACTGCCTAGCGAATATCCAGCCGGCCACGGCCGGAGCGCCGCCGACGGGCTTCCTGTCGGCATCGGCTTTCTCCTTGATTTGGCGCACTAATTCTCCACACCCTTCACTGTTTCCCGGCGCCCCTTGCGGTATCATGTGGTCATTCGGTCCGGCTGTGTTTTCCCCTTGCCCGGGCTCACCCCTTGCAGGAATCAAGTTATGGAACAGTGTGATATCGCCATCGTCGGAGCCGGCATGGTCGGCGCCGCCACCGCCTGTCTGCTGGCGGCCCAGGGCCTCTCGGTGCGGGTCATCGAGACCCGGCTGCCGGAGCAATACGCCCCCGAGCAGCCGCTGGATCTGCGGGTCTCCGCCATCAGCCAGGCCTCGGTGGCGCTGCTGGAGCAGGCCGGTGCCTGGCAGCACCTGCAGCAGATGCGGCTGTGCCCCTATCGCCGGCTGGAGACCTGGGAGCTGGATGGCTTCGCCACCCGCTTCAATGCCGCCGACCTCGGCCTGCCGCAGCTTGGCTACATCATCGAGAACCGGCTGGTGCAGCTGGCGTTGCTCAGACGCATGGAAGATTTTCCCAACATCCAGACCCACACCCCGGCGGCGGTGACGAGCCTGCGCCAGAGCGCGGACGAGGCGGTGCTGACCCTGGATGATGGCAGCGAGCTGGCCGCCCGCTGGGTGCTGGCGTGCGACGGCGCCGAATCCCACACCCGCAAGCTGGCCGGTATCGGGGTGTCGCGCTTTGAGTACCGCCAGCACTGCATGCTGATCAACATCGACACCGACTTCGAGCAGGAAGACATCACCTGGCAGCAGTTTACCCCGAGCGGCCCGCGCGCTTTTCTGCCGCTGCCGGGCCGACACGGCTCCCTGGTCTGGTATGACAGTCCGGCCCGCATCCGGGCGCTGGCTGCCATGAGCAACGAGGGGTTGGCCGCCGAGGTGCGCCGCCACTTCCCGAGCCGGCTCGGCGGGTTTGCCGTGACGGCCAAGGGGAGTTTCCCGCTGGTGCGCCGCCACGCCAACGACTACCACGCCGGCCGGGTGGTGCTGCTGGGCGATGCCGCCCACACCATCAACCCGCTGGCGGGGCAGGGGGTCAACCTCGGCTTCAAGGACGTGGCCTGCTGGAGCGATCTGCTGCAGGGGGCTGGCGCCGACTGGCATCAGCTGGCGCTGGCCGGGCGCTATGAGTGGCGGCGCCGCCCCGACAACCTGTTGATGCAGTCGGGGATGGATCTCTTCTACGGGGTGTTCAGCAACGAGATAGGCCCGCTCAAGCTGGCTCGCAACCTGGCCCTCAATCTGGCGGACAAGGCGGGCCCGCTCAAGGAGATGGCGCTACGCTATGCGCTGGGGCTGGTTTAAGGCGCGCGGCGCCATCATGAGGGAGCAGACAGCATGAACAAGGCATTGCTGGTGATCGATTTCATCAACGACATCGCCCACCCGGACGGGCGCATCGCCGCCTCGGCGGCCCATGTGCTGGAACAGGACGCCATCGTGCACGCCAATCAGGCGCTGGCCCATGCCCGCGCCCACTGTTGGTTGGTGGTGCTGATCAAGGTGGGTTTTGACCCGCACTATCTGCTGCAACCCAAGGGATCGCCCATGTTTGGCCGGGCTCACCAGTTCGGGGCGCTGTCGCTTGGCGACAGCGGCACCGACTTTCACGCCGACCTCGACGTGCAGCCCGGCGATCTGGTGCTGACCAAGCCCAGGGTCAGCCCCTTCTACGGCACCGCGTTGGAGCCGGCGCTGCGGGCCAATCGCATCGACCACCTCTATCTGTGCGGGGTGAGTACCAGCTGGGCCATTCAGGCGGCGGCGCGGGAGGGGCATGATCGCGACTACGCCATCACCATCCTGGAGGATGCCTGCGCGGCGGCGGATGCCACTGAGCACCATGCCTCGCTGCGAATGCTCGGCCGCATCGCCGAGATCTGCAAGGTGGCCCAGCTGGCCTGATCCCGGCGGCAAGCGGAGCTTGCTCACTGTTTTGACATTTTGTCTGCGGCCCCCTGTCAGGCCGCAGCCATTTTGGGCAACATGAAGCGAGCATCGATGGCCACAAGGATGAGGGCATGCGTTATCAGGGACGGATCGTGCGCTGGAACGAGGCGCGCGGCTTTGGTTTTATCGCCCCCGAGCAGGGGGATGGCGAGCCAAAAGGAGCCGAGCTGTTCGTGCACATCTCGGCGCTGCAGTCAGATGGCTCGCTGCCCAAAGCCGGCGAGCGGGTCTCCTATCAGCTTGGCAGCGGCCAGGACGGCAAACCCAGGGCCGAGCAGGTGTTCTTTCCGGATAGGCCGCTGTCGCTGGCAGGCGCCCAACCAGCGCCCTCTGCGGGCAGGCAGGCTGTGACCGGGGAGCGGCCGACGCCAGCCAGGGCACGCCCGCGCCCCGTCTATCGGCGCCGCAGCAATTGGCGCGGCAAGCTGATCCCGCTGCTGGTGCTGGCCGGGATCTTCTCCATTTACTCCCGCTTCTCGGCCGAGTCGGTCTCGCCTTCGCCAAGCTCTTCTTTCAGTCAGCAGGCGGCGGACAGCACAGACAGCCCGCAGGCGGCACCCACCTTCGTCCGTCAGTGCGACGGTCGGCAGTATTGCTCCCAGATGACCTCCTGCGAGGAGGCGACCTGGTTTTTGCAAAACTGCCCCAATACCAAGATGGACGGCAGAGGAAGAGGGAACGGCATTCCATGTGAAAGCCAGTGGTGCGGCCACTAACGAGGGATGGGGCGGATGCAAGTGATTGATCATCTATCTTTATCTTGCAGGCCGGGGGCGGGCCATGGCCGTCGATGCCCCTTCGTCATGGACGGAACGCCGGCATTACTGTTGTGGTTGCGGCAGGTGCGGTGCGTCGTTGTCGGGTGAGGAGCAGGGTCATGGCGGACTATTTTCAGGGATCACTGTTTCACTTCTCCGATCGGGCGCAATACCTGTCTGCATTGCTCAATTCGCTGGAGGAGCAGATCTCGGTGATCGATCGGGATGGCGTCATCCACTACACCAATCTCGCCTGGAATCGCTTCGCCGAACAGAACGGCATGCCGGAGGGGTACGACTGGCTGGGCGTCAACTATCTGAGGGTGTGCGACAACTCGGTGGAGCCGCTGGCCCAGATGGCGGCGGAGGGGATCCGGCGGGTATTGCGCCACGAGCAGCAGCACTTTCATCTGGAGTACCCCTGTCACAGCCCGGATACCCAGCGCTGGTTCATGATGCGGGTCTCCGCCATCCCCGGCATCGAGGTGGAGTTCTACACCATCAGCCACATCAACATCACCGAACGCAAGCTGCAGGAGCTGGACATGGCCTACCTCTCCCTGCACGACCCGCTGACCGGGCTGGCAAACCGGCGGCTGTTCAACAGCTTTCTGCACAACGAATGGCGGCGCAGCATGCGCGAACAGACCCCCATCTCCTTCATCATGCTGGATCTGGACAACTTCAAGCTGTGCAACGACCACTTCGGCCATCAGGTCGGGGACGGTTTCTTGCAGCAGGTGGGCCAGCTGCTGAGCACCTTCTGCCAGCGGGCCACCGATCTGCCGTGCCGCTTCGGCGGCGACGAATTTGCCCTGATCCTCGGCAATACCGGGGACGAGGCCGCCTCCCGCATGGGGGAGGCCATTCGCGTCGGCATCGGCGAGCTGCTGATCCCGGGGGCGGATGGACTTAGACTCAGCGCCAGTGTCGGCATCGCCACCCTGTTGCCGCAGCAGGCCCGCGTCTCGGAAGAGGAGCTGCTGACCGCCGCCGACATGGCGCTCTATCTGGCCAAGCTGGGGGGCAAGAATCGCTGCCACAGCGTCAGCTGCAGCGCGCTGCCGGCCGCCTGATACTCGATTGCCTCACCCTCCGTGGCGATACCTCGCCAGCCCCCTGATATCGACTCCCTGAACCTATCGCATCAGCGACCCGGCAGGGCTGGCTGCGGCGCCGGGTGGGCATCGATGACCAGCTGCACGAAGCGATCGCGGATGGGATCGGCAAATTCCGGGTTCCACACCAGGCTTATCTCCCACTCGGAGCAGGGGCCGGACAAGGGATAGAGGGTGACGTCCGGGCCGGCGATGAAGCTGACGCTGCGCGGCAGGATGGCATTGCCGATGCCGGCGGCCACCAGTGCCACCAGGGTCTGGATATCCTCCGCCTCCTGGATCATACCGGTCAGCCGGTTGGCGCCGAGGAAGCCGGCGATCTGCTGGCTGAGGCCGGGGCAGCGGTGGCCGACCATCTGCAGCAAGGGCTGGCTGGCCAGCGCCAGCTCCACATCGAAGGCGGCCGGATCCGGCCGGGTCATCATGGTCGGCACCGCCAGCACCAGCCGATCGGTCAGCAGTCTGTGCTCCTGCAACTGCGGCGCCTGGGGCCGGCGCATGAAGCCAAGCTGCAGCTGGCCCGACAGCAGCCGCTCCTGCTGGATGGCGGAGGTCATGTCCTGCAGATGCACCATCACCTCGGGCACCTGCTGCTTGAAGCTGGCCACCAGTGCCGGTGCCAGCGCGAAGCTCGACAGGCCGAAACCAATCTTGAGGCGCCCGGCGATGCCGCTGGCCAACGCCATGGCGTGGCGCTCAAAGCCCTTGCCGTGTTCGACCAGGGCGCTCGCCTGGGTGAGCAGCTGGGCGCCGATGGCGGTCAGTTCGGCGCCGTGGCGACCCCGGTTGAACAGGGTACTGCCGAGGGTCTGCTCCAGCCCCTGGATCTGCTTGGTGAGGGCTGGCTGGGTGATGAACAGCCGGTTGGCGGCCTCCCGGTAGTTGGCGGTGTCGGCCAGGGTGACGAATGCCTGCAGTTGCTTCAGATCGAATTTCATTCCATATGGTTATCTAAAGTGGCCATTTTGTGATTATAAATTATCTAATCGCCTTGTTCTAATGGTCTGGTAGCGGGCCCCATTGGCCCCATCCGATCAGTCACAAGGAGTCATCTCATGCCTGCCGAACGCTATCTGTTTTTGATCAAGGGAACCCTGGTGCTGGCCCAGCCGCTGGCTGCGCCGGAGACGGGAGAGCTGCTTACCAGCCTGTTGCAGCAGGGCTTTGCGGTCGGCCCCTTGCAAGTCTGGGCGAGCAATGCCGAACAGGCGCTGGCCTGCTATGAGCAGGCAGCTCAGCGGCGGGCCTTCGGCGACATTCTGGCGGGGAGCGAACCCGGCCTGGCAGGGATCGGTGCATGAGCCGGCTTGTGCTGCAGGCCAGCGCCCTGCTGCTGGACATGGATGGCACCCTGGTGCACTCCACCGGCGAAGTGGAGACGGTATGGCGGCTCTGGTGCCGCCGTCATCGGCTGGCGCCCGAGCCGGTACTGGCCATGTGCCACGGGGTGCGCTCGCGGGAGGTGCTCCGTGCCCTGGCCCCGCAACTGGACATGGCACAGGAGGTGGCCCTGCTCGACGAGCTGGAGATCAACCACACCGGCCAGGCGGAGGCCATCACCGGGGCCCGGACTCTGCTGGCAGGTTTGCCGAGCGAGCGCTGGGCGCTGGTGACCTCCGCCAGCCAGCGGGTGGCCCGTCATCGATTGCGCAGTGCCGCTCTGCCGTTGCCCGCCCTGCTGGTGGGGGCCGAGGATGTGGTGCATGGCAAGCCGGATCCCGAGCCCTACCTGCTGGCGGCCGAGCGTCTGGGGCTGGCGGCGGCCGATTGCCTGGTGTTCGAGGATGCGCCGGCCGGCATCACCAGTGCGCTGCAGGCGGGTTGCCGCGTGGTGCAGGTGGGAGGCCGGCAGCGGCTGGATCCGAACATCAGCGCTCTGATCCAGGACTGGCGCCAGGTGAGCGTGGCGGAGGAGGCGGCGGGTCTGCAGCTGACGCTGCTGGCCTGACAACAAAAAGCCCCCGTCGAGCGGGGGCTTGGATGGTGGGCGACGCGCTTATTTGAACACGCGAAAACGCGCAGCGTCGTCCATGAAGGTCTTGTCACCGGCCGGTTGCTTGATGCTGCCAAAGGGCATCTGGGCGCGCAGCAGCCAGCTGGCAGGCAGGTTCCACTCCTTGTGTACCGCCTGGTCGATGAGCGGGTTGTAGTGCTGCAGGGATGCGCCGATCTTCTCCTGGGCCAGGGTGGTCCAGACCGCAAACTGGGCGATGCCGGTGGCATGTTCCGACCAGATGGGGAAGTTGTCGGCATAGAGGGCGAACTTTTGCTGCAGATCCTTGATGACGTCGGTGTCCTCAAAGAAGAGTACGGTGCCGAAACCTGCGCGGAAGCTGCCGTCCACCTTGGCTTCGCTCTGGGGATAGGCTTCCGGCGGCACTATCTTCTTCAGCTCCGCCTTGACGATGTCCCACAGCTTGTGGTGCTGGGCGCCAAACAGGATGACGGCGCGAGAGCTCTGGGAGTTGAACGAGGAGGGGCTGTGCTTGATGGCATCCTGGATGAGAGTGGTCAGCTGCTCCGGCGTACGGGAAACCTGGTCACCCAGGGCATAGATGGTACGACGTACTTTGATCTGTTCGATAAACGGACTGCTCATAACATCTCCTTTGTTTGACAGGGAATCGTCTTCGGTGGTCCTTGGCAAGGCCATCCGGCTCCGATTGTTCAAGCTATAGACTATAACACCCCCTTCCTGGTTAGCCGTCAACGCACAGTGGTCACTGTTTTTACTTTTTGTTGATATACATATCCACGGCATGGATGAGCAGTATCACGTTTATATGTTTTTTATCAGTTAGCCGGAGGGCGGCTGATTTTAATCAATGAATGATTCTGTCCGACCGCCATAGAATCCTCGCATTACAGAATTTTTTGCGGGGTGTTGATGATCCAATGGTTGATTAGTCGGCGTTACTACCTGTTGACCTCGTTGACCCTGCTGCTGGGCACCCTGGTGCTGGTGGTGACCCTGGCCCTGGCGACGGCCAGCTATCTGCGCAGCATCGACAAGACGGTGGCCGGCTACGGCCACATGCTCTCCTCCCTCGATGCGGCCCTGATCCACGAGCTGGTGCTGGCCAACCAGCGTCAGCTGGCGGTGCTGGAAGCGTCGCTGGACAAGGCCGCCATCGCCCGCGGCGAGCCAGCCGACAACCCGCTCTGGGCCATTGCCCACCAGATCAAGCGCGACAGCCACTACATCTACTTCTACCACCCGCAGACGGACCGCATCAGCAGTTACCCGGCCTGGCAGCAGCCTGCCGAGTATCGCGCCGCCAGCCGGCCCTGGTATCGGGCGCTGTCGATGCCGGGGGATGAGCTCATCTGGTTGGGCCCCTATCAGGAGTACGGCTCGGACAAGCAGATCCTGACCC
This sequence comes from Aeromonas sp. ASNIH4, assembly GCF_002934425.1. Taxonomy (NCBI): domain Bacteria; kingdom Pseudomonadati; phylum Pseudomonadota; class Gammaproteobacteria; order Aeromonadales; family Aeromonadaceae; genus Aeromonas; species Aeromonas sp. ASNIH4. The sequence continues at coordinate 894,061 of NZ_CP026217.1, forward strand.
TGATCAAGCGGGTAACGGGGCTGGATGGTCAGCTGCTTGGCCTGCTGATGGTCGACATGTCGTTCAACGCCATCCAGCAGGCACTGCAGCGGGCCATGGGGCGCAATCAGGCGGCCATCTACATCAGCTCGCGGGGGGGAGATGAACTGGTGGTGGGCTGCAACATGGCGCTCTATCAGCCGCCGGTGACCATGGCGGGCGTGGTGGGCAGCGGACTGGAGGTGATCTGGCATGGCCGCCATCTGCGCCGGGAGCTGGAGGGGATCGACTGGGATCTCAACATCTATCTGCCGCCCGAACTGTTTCACGACGGCCTCGAGGAGGCCCTGCTGATGGTGGTGCTGCCGCTGCTCTCGCTGTTTGCCATCTGGTTTTGCAGCATCAACTTTCTGGTGCGGGTGTTCAATCAGGAGCAGGCGCTGGTGGCCGGCTCGCTGACCGGCATAGTGCGGGATCCGACCCAGACTCCCTGCCAGTTGAAGACCTGGTTCGTGCACAGCAGCCTGAGCGAGATAGATCAGGTGCGGGCCAGCTTTCTGCAGGGGCAGGATGCCCTGCTGCACGACCCCCTCACCGGCATCATGAATCGGCGGGCCTTCACCCAGCGCCGCAGCGAACTGGAGGAGAGCGCCACACCCCACTGGCTGCTGCTGTTCGACGTCGACAACTTCAAGCGCATCAATGACAACTGGGGGCACACGGTGGGGGACGGCGTGCTCTGCCGGGTGGCCGAGCTGCTGGTGGCGGAGCTGGGCAGTGGCTGCGTCTACCGGATCGGGGGAGACGAGTTCGCCGCCCTGCTGCCCTGGCCGCGCAGCGAGCTGGAGTCCGGGCTGAGCCGGCTGCTGGCGCGGGTGCGCAATCAGCAGTGGCGCGAGTTTCGCGAGGCGGTGACCCTGAGCGTGGGCGGAGCCCACAGCCCGGATGACGGTGTGCTGCTGTTCGAGCGGGCCGACGAGTGTCTCTATCGGAGCAAGCGGCTGGGGCGCGATGGCTGGTCTTTGACGGAGCGGACCCGGCAGGAGCAGGGTGCTGACAGATCCTGTCATATGGATAACGGCTAAGCGAGCGCTGCCGCTCGGTGGGCCCCGGCACCGTTCGCTGCCCAATTTCCATCTGATGTCATTTACGTATTTAGATTCAATATCTTATGAGCTAATTGACCGACATCGAAGGCGGCGCAGGAGGCGGTGTCGCTCTCCTGCGACAGTGGCGCCCTTTGGCGGGAATCGTATAGTTCGGGGAAATTAATCAGGTTTGACAGGAGTACCCCATGGAGATGAACAAGCGTGGCATGAGCGCCCTGGCCCTGCTGGGCTCACTGCTGCTGGTCAGCAGCGCAGCGCAGGCCTCGGAGACACTCAATACCATCCTCGGTGGCGGTGCGGGTGGCGTGGCCGGCACCATGATCGGCAAGGAGCTGGGCGGTGATACCGGAGCCCTGGTGGGAGCGGCGCTGGGCGGTGCGGCCGGTGGCGCCGCCACGGCCAACAAGGGCAACAAGAATGAAGCGGCCCTTGGTGGCGCGGTCGGGGCGCTCGGTGGCGCGGCCATCGGCAAGAGCGTGGGTGGCAGCACGGGTCAGCTGATCGGGGCTGGCGTAGGCGGGGCCAGCGGCTCCGCCATCGGTGCCAAGACTGGCGATGGCCACAAGAGCAACAACGATCGTTACTACGATGATGAGCACCGGCACCACAAGAAACACAAGAAGCACAAGAAACACAGATGGCACGACGATGATTGATCGCAGCCAGCAATGAGAGAGGGGCCGACAGGCCCCTCTCTTGTTTGGGTCGGCATGCCGCTCACACCAGCCGGTGTTGGCGGCGCCCCTCGGCGAAGGCGTTGATGTTGTCGATCAGCTGATCGGCGAGGCGCTGCATCGACTCCTCGCTGGCCCAGGCCACGTGGGGGGTGAGGATGAAGTGGGGGTACTGCAGTGCCTGCATCAGCGGGTGGTCGGGAGGCGGCGGCTCGACGCTCGCCACGTCGAAACCGGCGCCGCCGAGGCGGCCGTTGGCCAGTGCCCGCAGCAGGGCTTCCTCGTCCACCAGACCGCCGCGGCCGACGTTGATCAGCAGGGCGCCCGGCTTCATCAGCTCGAGCTCCCGCTCGCCAATCAGGTTGCGGGTATAGGGGGTGAGCGGGCAGTGCAGGCTGATGACGTCGGCGCTTTGCAGCAGCTCGTCCAGCGGGAGCCGATCCTCGTCGTGGCTGGCGCCGACCTGGCTCTGGGCGTAGCGCACCTCCATGCCGATCCCCCTGGCCCGCTCGCCGAGGGCCTGACCGAGCGTCCCCTTGCCGATGATGCCGAGCCGCTTGCCGTGCAGATCCGTGATGTGGTGATCGAAGAAGCAGAACTGGCCGCTCTGCTGCCAGCGCCCCTCCAGCAGCGACTGGCGCCAGCAGAAGAGGTTGCGCGCCAGGGCAAGCATCAGCGCCATGGCGTGTTCCGGTACCGAGGGGCCCGAGTAGTTGCGGATGTTGCAGACACCGACGTTGGCGGCGCGGCACGCCTCCAGATCCACGTTGTCGCTGCCGGTGGCGGCCAGCGCGATGAGTTTCAGGTCCGGCAGCCGGGCCAGCTCGGCGGCGCCGATGCGTACCTTGTTGATGATGGCGATGCTGGCGTCTTTGAGTCGTTCCACCACCTGCTCGGGGGCCGTGCTCGGGTAGCTCTGCCAGTGATGGGGAAAGTCGGGGTGGCGCAGGGTGATGCCGGTATCCAGGGTATCGCTGTCGAGAAACACAATTTGCTGCATGGAGCCTCCTGCCGTTGAGGCGTTCATGATGCCAAACATCGGCGACCGAGGGCCAGTTTGCTGCGCATCAATGGCTTGGCAATCGCGCCGGATGTGAGGCAGGCGGCATTTTTCGGGTCAGAGCCAGCCAAGGTGGGTGAGCCAGCCCTGGATCCGGGTCGGCGTTTCATCCAGCTCCAGCAGGGCGTAGGGGCGGTAGTTGAGCTTGTGGCTGCGGCGGCTCTCGCTTCTGCGCGCCTCGGCGGCCAGCAGCGGCCAGCGTCCGCCATCCTCCTGATAGAGGTCGAGGGTCGGCATGGTGGCCTGGGCGATCTCCTTGGCGAAGATCTGGTTGCTCTGCTGGTCGGGGAAGAAACCGTCGAGCAGCACCAGCGCATCGGGGGCGGGCAACTGTTCGCTGGCGATGAGGTTGGTGGCCCAGGCGGCGCCGGTGCCTTGCGCCAGTATCAGCTTGAAGCCCCCCTCCTGCAGCTTGGCATCCCCCAGCTTGCTGATGCGGGTGGCGAACTGCTTGCGAAAGTCGTCGATGGCCTGCTGCTTTTTCTCGGCGGCGGGGTCCAGTTCGGTCTGCTGGGGCGAGGGGAGCAGCAGCAGAGTATCGAAGCCGAGCCGGCCGAGGGCCCGGGTCAGCTGCCACAGCTGGCCGCTGCGCTGCCAGTCGGGCAAGAGGATGGCCAGCCCCACATAGCTGTCGCTGTCGTGCTTGGCGAACAACACTGTCTGCTTGTCGATCTGGGTGCTGTTGGGCAGCCCCTGCCAGTCGTTGTTCTGCCAGTAATCGAGCGGCGTCAGCGGTGTGCCCTCGCTGGCCTGCAAGGGGTTGCTTGCCAGCAGGGTCAGTAACAGCAGTGATAAGAACAATCTGGCCATAGTGCGCTCCCCCGGTTATTCGGGTTAGCGGCACCAGGCCGGTTTTCTGAAGGGGGAAGTGCAGTGCTAGCGTGACGGCCGCTCGGTGCTGGCCAGCCCGGCCAGCTGGCGGTCGTGCAGGGGCGAGAGCAGCAGCAGGGCAGTGACGGCGCCAATCAGGGCGAAGAACATGTCGGACTGGGTATCCCAGGGGTCGCCCTGGGTGCCGAGAAACTCATCCGCCCCCTGACCGAGCGCGAGGGCGGCCCCCCACTCGATGAACTCGTAAGTGGCGCTGATGGCGAGCACCACGCAGACCACCAGAAACGCCAGCATGCGCCGGCTCTGCACATAACCTCCGCGCAGCAGGATCTCCCGGCACACCAGGGCGGGCACGAAGCCTTGGAAGAAGTGGCCAATCTTGTCATAGGGGTTGCGGCTTAGCTCTAGCCACTGCTGCAGCTCGAATCCCAGCGGGACGCGGGCATAGGTATAGGCGCCGCCCAGCATCAGCACCATGGCATGCAGGGCGATGCACAGATAGAGCAGGCTGGTGAGCGGAAAACGGCGGTGCGTCAGGGCAAGCAGTGGCATGGCGATGAGTACGGGGGCGACCTCCATCAGCCAGGTCGCCCGGTCATAGGGTTGCCAGCCGGAGAGGATCAGCAGTACCAGGGTCAACAGCAGCAACAGACCTTTATGCAGAGATGTCATGGGGCGCTCCGGAGGATGGCACAAACCAGCTTACCCATTTAGCCATGTTTGCGCTTCGAATACAGCCTGGGCTCATCGTGCACCCATAAAAAAAGCGAGCCAAAGGCTCGCTTTTTCACCATGGATTCAAGGGGTCAACTTAGTTGACGCGACGCTTGAACTCACCGGTGCGGGTATCGATTTCGATCTTGTCGCCGATCTCTACGAAGGCGGCAACGGCCAGCTCGTAGGTAGTGCCTTTCAGGCGGGCCGGTTTGGTCACTTTACCGGAGGTGTCGCCACGGGCGGCCGGCTCGGTGTACTCGACTTCGCGAACGATGGTGGTCGGCAGTTCTACGGAGATGGCTTTCTCGTTGTAGAAAGTCACTTCGCAGATGTCTTCCATGCCGTCAACCATGTAGTTCAGGGCATCACCCAGGTTGTCTTTCTCGACGTCGTACTGGTTGTACTCGGTGTCCATGAAGACATACAGGGGGTCGGAGAAGTAGGAGTAGGTGCACTCTTTACGTTCCAGCTGAACAACTTCCAGCTTGTCGTCGGCCTTGAATACGGTCTCGGTGGCGCTGCCGTTCAGCAGGCCTTTCAGCTTCATCTTGACCACGGCGGAGTTACGGCCGGATTTGTTGAATTCGGCTTTCTGGACCACCATCGGCTCGGTACCGATCATGACGACGTTACCAGCGCGGATTTCCTGTGCGGTTTTCATGTAAAAATTCCTGTTCGTATACGGGCAGATAAAAACTGCCAGATTATATACGGCTTTCTAAAAATTTCACCAGCCGAGTGACGAGATCCCCATCCCTGAGCTGCTTCTGTGACCAAGGTCGCCCATGTTGCAGCCATATCGCGGCGTGTTCCGGCCATTGCGCCCACCAATCGCGACAGTTTTCCCCCTGATTGAGGGCGTGGCTGAAACCGCGCAGCCACTGGCCGGTGGCGGTGGGCAGCTCTGCCAGATAGTGGTCGAGAAAGCCGTCCAGCTTGACCATGTGGGCCTGCTCTTCCTGCGGATAGATGTGCCACAGGAAAGGGCGAGCGGCCCACTGGGCCCGCACGAAGGAGTCCTCCCCGCGCACCAGATTGAGATCGCAGCTCCACAGCAGCCGATCGTAACCGGCCTGATCGGTCATCGGCAGCAGCTTGATGGTGAGGTTGCCCGCCTGCAGCAGTGCCCCTGCCTTGGCCGTCGGAATGGCCGCTGCCAGCCCGGCGCCGGTGAGCACGTCGTTGAGGGAGCGCCCGAGCGGCAGCAGCAGGGTGACGGGCGTGGCGCTCTGGCACCAGCTCTCGACCAGGCTGGTCAGGGCGGGGCTCTCGTAGGTAAAGAGGCTGACCCGTAGCTCGTGCTCTTGCTTGGGCGGCAGGCCGAGGCTGGCCCAGTAGGCGGCAAGCCCGGCTTCATCCTGTTGCCAGCGCTCACGCTCGGCGATGAGGCCGCGCTCGCACAAGAGGCCGCCGGTTCTGGCCGTGAAGCCCGGGAAGAAGAAGTATTTGTTGAGGCTCTGGTTGCCGACCCGCTGGGGCGAGGCGAGGGCGTGGCAATCCTCGACCCAGGATTCGGCCGAGAGGTATTCGAGGTTGATCCAGCAAGGGGGCCTGGGCTGGCTCGCCATCTGCTCGGCCATTCGTTCAATGAAGGGGGCGGGCAGCGGGCAGGCAAAGGCCTCGATCACCACCCTGGCCGGGGTGGTGTCGGCCGGCAGAGTGTCGTGCCAGTGCTGGATATGAATCCCCTCAACCCACTGGCTATCCAGCTCGGGGTCGAGCCCCGGACAGATGCGGGCGAAGCTGGCCAGATCGTCCACCCAGAGCCGCACCTGCGCCTCATTGCCGTGGGTCGGGAGCGCGCCTTCCTGTTTCAGCTGGCGGGCCAGTCGCCAGGTGACGCCGATGTCGCCGAAGTTGTCCACTACGCAGCAGAAGATATCCCAGTCAAATTGGGGGAGGGGGCTGGTCATGTCAGGGCATCCAGATACAAAAAAACCGGTGCGCAGGGTAGCACACCGGTTGGCTGGCTTCTAACCGTCAACGCGTGACGGCGGCTGCGGCAGGTTACTCCTTGCCGTAGACATTGTTCTCTTGCTCACGTACCCGGATAAAGGTGGTGTGTGCTTTGTGCAGTTCTTTAAGCAGGCGGTAAAAGCAGATGGACCGGGTTTACTCCTTGCCGTAGACGTTGTTCTCTTGCTCGCGTACCCGGATAAAGGTGGTGCGCTTGGTGAGTTCTTTCAGCTGGCTGGCACCCACATAAGTGCAGGTGGAGCGCACCCCGCCCAGGATGTCACGCACCGTGTTTTCGACCGGGCCGCGATAGGGCAGCAGCACGGTTTTACCCTCGGAGGCGCGGTACTCGGCGACGCCGCCAGCGTGCTTGTCCATGGCGCTTGAGGAGCTCATGCCGTAGAACTTCATGAAGGGTTCGCCATCCACGTCGACGATTTCGCCGCCGCACTCCTCGTGGGCCGCCAGCATGCCACCCAGCATCACGAAGTCGGCGCCGCCGCCAAACGCCTTGGCCACATCCCCCGGGCAGGTGCAGCCGCCGTCACCGACGATCTGACCGCCCAGACCATGGGCCGCATCGGCACACTCGATGATGGCGGAGAGCTGCGGGTAGCCGACGCCGGTCTTGACCCGGGTGGTGCAGACCGAGCCCGGGCCTATGCCCACCTTGACGATGTCGGCGCCGGAGAGGATCAGTTCTTCGACCATCTCGCCGGTGACCACGTTGCCCGCCAGGATGACGTGGTTCGGGCAGGCCTCGCGGATCTTGCGCAGAAACTCGACGAAGTGCTGGGAGTAGCCGTTGGCCACGTCGACGCAGATGAAGCGCAGGGCGCTGGACATGGCCAGGATCTGGCGGGTCTTGGTGAAGTCATCCTCGGAGGTGCCGGTAGAGACCATCACATGGCCCAGCAGCGCCGGGTCGGTCTCATTGACGAAGGTTTGCCACTGCGCAAGGCTGTAGTGCTTGTGTACTGCGGTCATCATCTCGAAGCTGGCCAGAGTACGTGCCATGGCGAAGCTGCCGACGGTATCCATGTTGGCGGCGATGACGGGCACCCCTTGCCATTGGGTCTGGGTGTGCTTGAAGGTGAACTGACGGGTCAGGCTGACTTGGGAACGGCTCTTGAGAGTAGAGCGCTTGGGGCGGAACAGGACATCCTTGAAACCGAGCTTCAAGTCTTCTTCGATACGCATTACGAATTCCTTATTGAGCCTTGTTTGATAGGTCACTTTGCAGTGGCAACTTTTCGGCAGGCGCAAAAAAACCGGTGGTTTTCAGGCCCTCCGGTTTACAACAGTGTAGGCAAAAATCCCGTCGGAACAAGACTGATAATTCACTCAGCGTTGTGGTAGCCTTTGGCGTCACAACCTGAGCGCAGCCTTGGGTTTCATCCAGCCCCGTTTATCTCGTCTCGTCCGTCTACTTGAAATATCCTGATTGAATCCTGTTTGGCAGGCTGCTGCGTGATCCTGACGTTACGCACCATGGCCGCGCTGGCGGCGGTGAGGCGGCCACGTTCACCAGTTGACAGCTGCCTTTTCCATCCCCACTCTGGGCTGCTCGGGCCAGCGTCGGCCCTGCCCTGACAAGGAGTGAAGATGTTCGGATTGCGAATGATGCCGCTGCTGTTGCTGGTCGGTCTCGCCCTGCCGGGAGCGGCGCAGGCTGCCTCCGATCCCGCCGTCTATGGCTGGATTGAGAAGGGACTCATCATGCCGAGCGGGGTGGCGGTGAAGATGAAGCTCGATACCGGGGCGCTCACCTCCTCGCTCGATGCGCGGGATCTGCGCCATTTCAAGCGTGACGGCAAGTCCTGGGTGCGCTTTACCCTGCAGGTGACCGATGCCAACACCGACCGGCAGGTGAGCCAGACCCTGGAACGGCCGGTGGAGCACATGGTGACGGTGCGTGGCGCCGGCGGCATGGAGCAGCGCCCCACGGTCACCATGTCCATCTGCCTGGGCGATAAGGTGTACGAGGAGTGGTTCACCCTGCGCGATCGCAGCAAGATGATCTATCCGGTGTTGCTGGGGCGCCGCTTGCTGGCAGATCTCGGCGCGGTGGATTCGAGCCGCACCTTCACGGTGCAGCCGAGCTGTCGTTAGTGTAATTTCGGCGCGGATCTAAAAAACGGCGTTTCACAGCTAAATCACACTGTCTCTGCCAGAGGTAGCATTTGCACCATACCCTCGATGCGGGCGAGCCCATTCGCCCGCAAGGGATGGAGCATGGAGTGGAGCATAGTGAAAGCCTACCAACAAACTGTATCTGAATGGCTATCGCTCGCAGGTGAGCGGCAAGGTGTTGCCTTGAGCCTGGGAAGTGATGGTCACTGCCGTGTGCCGTTCGGCCAGGATGGCGAGTGTCTGGTCGAAGTGCCAGACAACGACGAACTGCAGGTATGTTACCTCTATATCCCGTTACTGCGTCTACCTGATGATACTGCCAGCCAGTTACAGCTGACCCGCTCCGCCCTCGAACTGAACATGTTCGGTCTGGCCACCGGGGGCAGCCAGATCAGTCTAGACAGTCGCAGCAACCACCTGGTGCTGACCTTTTCTTCTCTCATCGAGATGCTCGACAGCACTCTCTTTATGCAGACCCTGGGCGAGTTTCTCGATCTCGGCGTTACGTTGCAGGCGCAGTTGCAAAACGTGCTCGCGCAGCAGAAGAGCCCTTCACAACCATCCCCGTTGTCCGGCGTCATCATTCCATGTTGACGGGTGTCCATCTGTCTTAATCAGGAACAGAATATGTCTATCCAAAGCATTGGCCAGCCTATGCATGCTACTGCGGTTACTTCTCATGCTCATGGCGAGGTACAGAGCTCGTCTGGTCAAAACAAGGTTCATCACAATCTGGCATCCCATTACACCAGCCTCGGATTGGGTTCCCGCATACAGCCTGGCAAGGTATTGAATACCTCGCTCAAATGGCTGACCCTCAGTGCCCCGGCTCGCAAGATTGGCATCGCCATTCAGGGCGGCCATGACTCCCATGCCCAGAGTGTCAAAGGCAAGGCGCGTTACTGGACCGGCGCCCTCATCAAGGGCCTGGCCAATATCACGGGGGGCGTCAGCAGTGTCGCCAGCGGCGCGGTGGCCGCTGGCGCTGCCGGGGTGAAAAACCTGGGTGAGTCGGCCGCTCGTCTGGTTGCCTCCTCTTCATTGGGATTGGCCGGTGCCGTGATGAAAGGAGCCTCCCATCTGCCCCTGGGAATGTCGGAGCGACTGCAGCAAGGGTCACTGCAGGCGTTGAGTGCAGCCAAAGAGGTGCTCAAGCCTGCCTTCGTGGCCAAGGCGGAACAGGAACCGCTCACTGCCGAAGGGGCTCGTGCCGTCATGGATGCCGCCCAGCTGGCAAGAGTCAGTTGTTCCAGCAGTTATCGTGAGATGCCGGCTGGCTACCATCACGCTACGCTGGCGGACATTCCACCCTCTATTCTGGCACGGCGTGAAGATGGAACCGGTGGTAGCGGGAGTGCGCTGGCCCTGCATGTCGTTGCGAAAAAGGGTGAGAACGATCCCTTCATCTTGGCTGGGGATGCCTGGTCTGCGCTCAAGGTCGCTGTCTACAAGCGTGACGACACTCTAGTGCTCTCGTTTGTTGGTACCCAGCCAACCAAGCGGCCGGGGACGCTAAAGAGCGATGCCGGTGCAGCACTCGGGATCAAGGACAGTGCGTTTCAGGATGCAGACCGTCTGGTCAAGGCGTTTGCCGAGCAGCATGGGGGCAAGGTCGAGGTGCTGGGCCACTCTCTGGGAGGCGGCCTGGCGCAATATGCCGGTATCAAACACGGGTTGAAGGTCACCGCCTTTAACAGCATGGGACTGCATGTCGGGTTGCGGGATCGGCTCGCCCACAAGCTTGATCAAGCCAACGTTACCCATATCAACACCAGTGGCGATCCGCTGAGTCAGAAGGTTGAGCACGGGATTTTCGGGCTGGATGCCTCTGCTCAGGTGGGCAAGCGGTATGTCATAGAACATTCCGGTGGTCACCGAATGGAGGCCGTGACGGCCGGTTTGGACGAGCTGCTTGCTTGATCTGCCGACCGCAGCCTGGCTGCTTCTGTGTCATCAACCAATGTGAACAACGCCTCCGATGGGAGGCGTTTTCGTTTCTGTGTCATGGCTGGGATGGGTTGCGAGAGGGCAGCAGCACGCTCACCTCCAGCCCCCCTTCCGGCCGGTTGTGGATATCGAGATCGGCGCCATGCAGCTGGGCGATGCGCGAGACGATGGCCATGCCGAGGCCGACCCCGTCCCCCTGCTGGGGATTGACCCGAAAGAAGCGCTCGCACAGGCGCGACAGGGCGGCGGTGGGGATGCCGGGGCCGTTGTCGCGGATGTCGACCCTTACCCTGTGCCCCTCCTGGCGCGCCTCGACCGCGATCTCGCCCTGCGCCTGGGTGTAGCGCAGGGCGTTGTCGATGAGGTTGCTGAACATCAGCTCCAGCAGGGTGGCCTGTCCCATCACCGTCAGCTGTTCGGTGCCTTCCAGCGACAGCTGCTGATCTTTTTTCAGGGCGATGGGGGCCAGGGTGGCCAGGGTGCCCTGCAGCAGCTGGTTCAGGTTGAGCTCGGTCAGCTCCAGCCCCTGCTGGTTGTCGATGCGGGCCTGGGTCAGCAGCTGGCGCAGCAGCCGATCGCTGCGATCGAGCGCCAGCAGCATCTTCTGCAGGGAGTGCTGACGGCTCTCGGCATCCTCGGCAGCCAGCGCGTTCTCGCTGTGGATGCGCAGCACCGCCAGGGGGGTGCGCAGCTCGTGGGCCGCCTCGTTGGTGAACTGCTTCTCCCGCTCTATGGTGTCGGCCAGCGCGTGCATCAACCGGTTGATCTCGTTGGTGAGCGGGGTCAGCTCCTGGGCCCGGATCTTCAGGGTGAGCGGGCTCAGGTTGGCCGGGTGGCGCTCACCGATGGCCTGGGCCAGCTGTCGCAGCGGCGCCAGCCCGCGGGAGATGAGCCACCACAGCAGGCCGAGCAGGAAGGGCAGGGTGATGAGCAGCGGCAGCATGGCCAGGGTGGCCATCTTGCTGGCCAGCTCGCTGCGCTCGTCATCCCGCTCCGCCACGATGAGCCAGGTGTGCTCGTCCTGGTTGTAGAGGGTGAAGGTGCGCCACTCGTGGTTGTCCTTGGTGACGTTGTTGAAGCCGGGGGCCAGGGCGCCTAGGGGCTGGCTGGGGGCGCTGGGGGAGCGCAGCAGTATGTGGCCCTGCTCGCTCAGCAGCTGGAAGTAGAGGTTGCGCTCGAATTCGTGGCCGAAGGGGGTGAGCTCCCTGTCCTCTCCCCGCAGGTTGAAGCTGGTGTCCTTCTGCCACTGATCCGGGTTGTGCTGCTCCCAGTCCTGATAGACGGTGCCGTTGGCGGGCAGTTCGCCATTTTGTTCCAGATAGCGGCTGAGCAGCTGGTTGGTGATGCGGGAGGACTGGGCGAGACGGGCATCGAACAGCTCCTCCATCTCGTGGTTGGCCTCCAGATAACCGATGAGGGCGCTGATGGCCAGGCTGGCGCTGACCAACGCCAGGATGCCGGAGAGCAGGAAGCGGCGGATGGAGCGGGGACGCGTCATGCCCGGTGATCCCGGCGCTGGGCCTGTTCAAGCTGGGGGACTATGTAGCCGACCCCGCGGATATTGCGGATGAGGTCGCTGTAGAACTTCTTGCGCAGGTGGTGAATGTGCACCTCCACCGCGTTGCTCTCGGCCCCCTCGTCCCAGCCGTAGAGGCTCTGCTGCAGCTGATCCTTGCTCAGCACCCGGCCGCTCTGGGTGATGAGCTCCTGCAGCAGCTTGTATTCGTGGGGGGTGAGCTTGACCGGCTCGCTCCGATAGGTGACCTGCTGGGACTCGGGATAGAGCTGCAGCTCGCCGTATTCGAGCACCGCCTGGGCCTGCCCCTTGCTGCGCCGCACCAGGGCGCGCAGGCGGGCATTGAGCTCCTGCAGGGCGAACGGCTTGACCATGTAGTCGTCGGAGCCGGCATCCAGCCCCAGCACCCGGTCATCCAGGGCGTCGCGGGCGGTGAGGATCAGCACCGGCAGCGTCTGGCCTTCCCGACGCAGCTTGCGCAGCAGGCTGATGCCGTCGATGTCCGGCAGGTTGAGATCCAGAATGAGCGCGGCAAACTCCTCGCTCTTGAGCACTGACAGGGCGGGCAGCCCCTGCTGCAGCCAGTCCACCGTGTAGCCGCTGCTGCGCAGGGCATCCACCATGCCGTCGCCCAGCATCACATCATCTTCCACCAACAGGATCCGCATTGTTATTCCCCTCAAAAGACGCTGCCCACCAGTATGCAAGCTGGTGGGCAGAGTTTAAATAGCGCTCTGATCCGACTTGGGTTTACAGCTTGTCGAGGCGATCGCGGATCTCGATGCGTCGACCCTGATCCGCCAGCTCGCGACCCGGCCGGGGCGGGGCACTCAGCGCCTTCTCCAGATAGCCCTTGGCCTCAGCCTTGCGGCCCTGATCCAGCAGGAAGTCGCCGTAGAAGAAGTTGGGGTCGATGCCGGTCGGGTTGATGGCCAGCGCCTGCTTGAGCAGCTGCTCGGCCTTCTCGTCATCGCCAAAGCCCACCGGCCAGCCCGGCACCTGATAGTAGAGCGAGCCCAGGCTGGTGTAGGCGGAGCCGTCCAGTGCCTTGGGGTCCTGCTTGAGGGCGATCTCCAGCTTGGCCTTGGCCTCCTTGACCAGACCGAGCGCCCCCAGCCCACCCTTGGCGCCGGCCCAGGTGCTCTTGACGATGGCCGACCAGATCAGCAGGTCGGTGCGAAAGGCCTCCTTGGCACTGGCCTGATCGGCCTGGCTGCTCAGCTGTTCGAGGCAGCTCTCCTTGGCCTTGCCGGTCTGCTGATACTGACAGACGGCCCACTGCTGCTGGATGACGGGCAGGGCGTCGGCGGCCTGGGCCATCCCCGAGCCCAGCATGAGCAGCAGGAGGGCGCCGTGGGTGAAACGGGGGCGGAAAGTGGCGTGCTTCATCTTAACGTTCCTTCTCTGTCATGACGGAAGTGGCGTGCCCCGAATTGCCGGCAGCGGGCGCCGCGTGGCGGGCATAGCGCTCTATGATGGGTTTTTGCTTGGCCAGCGCCCGGTCGACCAGGCCGGGCAGCAGGCCGTTGAGCCGCACGAACAGTTTCTCCGGCCAGCCGAGCCAGCTGCGGCGGGTTTCGTTGCACAGGGCGATGACGGCCTCCTCGGCCACGTCCTGCGGGCTGTCGGTGTGGGTGCCGAGCTCGGCATTCATCTCGTAGGCCGCCTCCGAGTTGAGGCGGGTACGGGTAGCGCGGGGAGCAAAGTGCAGCACCTGGATGCCGGTTCCCTCCAGCTCGCGGCCGAGCGCCTCGCTGAAGCCGCGCAGGGCGAACTTGCTGGCGCAATAGACGCTGTAGCCGGCGTAGCCGATGGCGCCGAAGCTGGAGCCGACGTTCATGATCACCGCCGGTTTGCGCAGGCGGGGCAGCAGCATGCGGGTGAGCTGGATCGGCGCCTCGACGTTGAGCAGCAGCTGGCGCTCCACCTGCTCGCTGCTCTGATCCTCCAGCCAGGCAAACTGGTTGCAGCCGGCGTTGTTGATCAGCACGTCCAGCCCCTCGTCCAGCGCCGGGTGCTGCAACAGTTTGGCCCGCTCCTGGGGCGAGCCCAGATCGGCGATCACCGTCTGGTGGCGCTCCGGGTGCGGCAGCTCCTTGCGAAGCCGCTCCAGCGCACTGGCCCTGCGTCCGTGCAGCAACAGGCGCGCCCCCTGGGCCGCCAGCTCCTGGGCCAGCGCTTCGCCGATCCCGCCGCTGGCGCCCGTGAGCAGCACGAGTTTTCCTTCAAGCTTCATGATGTCTGGTTTTCCGTCAGTTGATAGAGCATGTCGGCGTAGAGGCGGTAGACCACCTTGGCCGAGTGAATGATGGCCGCCTGATCGGCCGGGGCTTCTACCCGGTTCATCAGGGATTCGAAGAACTTGAGGTGCTCCTGATCCAGCGCGCCGTGGGAGCTCAGGTAGCTCATGGCCTGGGGGGGCAGGCCGAGACCCGCCTTGAGCTGATCGGCCACGGTCAGGGCGATGGCGACGCTGGTGCCTTCCAGCACCTGGACCATGCCGAAGAACCCCATGGGGTTGCCGCGCTGTACCTGGTCATAGAGAAAGGCCACCATCAGCTCAATGGGCAGCTCGGGCTGGCCGTGGCGTACCGCCTCGGCATCGCCGCCGCAGGCGCGGATGTCGCTCAGGATCCACTCCTGATGGCCGTACTCCTCGTCGATGTACTCGGCGATGGCGCCGCGCACCCACTCATACTCCTGGCCCAGCTTGCCGCCGGTGGCCATCAAGAGCGGCACCGTGTGGCGCACGTGATAGAAGGCCTGGGAGAGGAAGCGCAGGTAGATGTCGCGGGAGATCTCCCCCTTGCGGCACGCCTCTATGATGGGGGCGTTGAACAGATGCTCCCGGGCCGGGGCGGTGGCTTGTTGCAGCACTTGATAGAAGCTCATGAGGTCTCTCCTGTAAGGCATTGGCTGATCTGCCGGGAAAAGTGGTGATAAATCCGTTCGCGACGGGGGCGACCGTTGGCGGTCAGCAGCTCCGGATGCTGATCCAGCGCCACCGGCAGCCAGTGATGGATGCGGGCATAGTCGGGCAGGCGGTGATTGAGCTGCTCGATCTGCTGGGCCAGCTGGGCGTCGGCGCCGGGCAGTGGCTGGATCAGGGCGACGTTGGCCGGCTGGCCGTCGCCGAAGATCACGATGCGGGCGATGGCCGGACAGAGCTGGGCTTCCGCCTCAACCCACTCGGGGGAGAAGTTGCGGCCAAAGGCGGTGATCTGGACGTTTTTCTTGCGCCCGGTGATGTGCAGATAGCCCTCATCATCCAGGTGGCCCAGATCGCCGGTAGCGACCCGTGCTGGCGTCGGCTCGTCGCTGCCCAGATAGCCGAGCATGGTGGCTCCCTCCACCAGGATCTCGCCGTCGGCGGCGATCGATACCCGGCAGTGGGGCAGTGGCTGGCCGACGCTGCCCAGGCTGTGGCCGTCGGGGCCGTTGAGCGCCACGACGGAGCCGCACTCCGACAGGCCGTACCCCTCGTAGACCGGCAGCCCCAGTTTGCGGGCCCGGCTGATGAGCTCGGGCGAGACTTTGCCGCCGCCCACCGCGACGAAGCGCAGGCCGGCCAGCTGCTCGGCCAGCGCCGGGTTGGCGCTGCACAGGGCCAGCAGCAGGCGCAGCAGCTCGGGCACCAGCACCAGACTGTGGGTGGGCCAGCGCAGCAGGGCCTGGGCCAGGGTGGCCGGGTCCAGCTTGCTGGAGCCGGCAAAGCCGAGCTCCGCCAGTGAAGGGATGCGGCTGCAGGCGCCGGTGAGCAGCGGCACGTAGAGGCCGGTCAGGTTTTCCAGCAGGGTGGTGAGCGGCAGCAGGGTCAGGTGCTTCTCAACGTTGGCCGGGGCGACCCGCTCGGCCAGCGAGGCGCAGACCGCCATCATCTGGGCCAGCGACAGGCAGACGCCTTTGGGCTGCCCTGTGGTGCCGGAGGTATAGGTGATCTTGGCGGTGCCGGCCGGCAGCGGCGGCAGCCGGGCAGGAGTGCGACGCCACAGCGGCAGCTCGCCGACCGCCAGTTGCAGTGGATCGCTGGCCTGCCAGCCGGGGTGGTGGGGGCCGATCAGGGCGTCGGC
Organism: Aeromonas sp. ASNIH4; assembly: GCF_002934425.1. NCBI lineage: Bacteria > Pseudomonadati > Pseudomonadota > Gammaproteobacteria > Aeromonadales > Aeromonadaceae > Aeromonas > Aeromonas sp. ASNIH4. The sequence continues at coordinate 910,053 of NZ_CP026217.1, forward strand.
GCCGCTGCTCTCCAGCAGCCACTCCTGCTGCTCCAGGCTGAAGAAGTGAGGGATCGGGATCACCACAATGCCGGCCATGGTGCAGGCGAGATCGATGAGCGCCCAGGGCAGGCCGTTGTCCAGCTGCAGCGCCAGCCGGCTGATCCCGGCCATCTGCAGACGGTCGGCCAGCGGCGGCAACTGCTGCCACAGCGCCTCGTAACTGAGGCTGTGCTGGCTGCTGGCGAGGGCCGGGCTGTGGGGCGTCTGGCGGGCGAAGTAGGCGATTTGGTCAAACAGCATCATAAGGCGCTCCGGTGCGGGCAGTTGAACAGGGACGGCATGGGCGCCAGCAGGGAGAGCAGCAGGCTGCCCTGGGCCAGCGCCTGCCGTCCGAGGCCGAGATCGCCGACCATCACCTTGGGCTGGCAGTGGTAATAGGCGCCCCAGGCGCTGGCGTCGTCCCCCACCTTGTCGGCCTGGGCGGGGGCCAGCTCGACCGGGGTGAGGTGGAGGCGGTGAAAGCTGTTGCGAAGCTTGGCGGTGCCGGTGAACACCACGTAGTCGAGGTCGTTGTCGCACAGCAGGCGGCAGAGCGCCGCAAACATCAGGCGGGCGTTGCCGGGCTCGCTGCAGGCAAGGTTGCCTACCTCGACGATGCGGTCACGCCGGGCGGGGGCGCCGAGCCGGGTTTCGATGGCGGCCTCGATGGGCTGCTCCAGGTACTGTTCCAGATAGAGGCGCTCGCTGCCGGCCAGCTTGAGACCGCAGGCGCCGACCAGCAGGCCGTCGGCCCGGTAGAGGCCGAGCAGGCAGGGCAGAAAATGGGGAATGCGGGCGTTGAACTCCTGGCTGTAGGCGGCCTGGATGTAGCTTTGCAGTGCCATGACCTGTTGCGGGGTATCGGCCAGCGTCAGCCGATAGGGGGCTTGAATGTCGGTGGTCATGGATGGCTCCTTCTTGTCGATTGTCATCAGACTAAAGGGGCAAACTTAAGAAACCCTTAAGAGGTAAAAAATCTGTTTCACGCAGAGGCAACTGGTTGAAAAGAGAGGTAAAGCTGCGATCCGAACACGGGGCTGCCGGACAAAAACCTTGTCAGCCGCCAGACGGGCAGGCAAGCTGCGGCCACTTTTGACCGCCCCGCTTTCGAGAGGAGATGCCATGCCCCCCTTATCCTGCCCGCTCTGCTGCGCCGCCGATGCCTATGAGCTGCCGGTGGCCGGCAAGCTGTACCATCGCTGCCGGGCCTGCGAGCTGGTCTGGCTGGATGCGGCCGAGCACCTGGATCCCGCGCGTGAGAAGGCGGTCTATGACGGCCACGACAACCAGGTGGATGATCCCCGCTATCGCCAGTTTCTGCAGCGGGCCTTCGGCGAGGTGCTGAGCCGCCTGCCTCCGCCAGCCAGCGGCCTCGATTTTGGCTGCGGCCCGGGCCCGGCGCTGATCGCCATGGGGCGCGAGGCGGGCTACCAGATGGCGGGCTACGACAAGTTCTATGCCGATGAGCCCGAGCTGCTGGCGCAGCAGTATGACTTCATCACCAGCACCGAGGTGATCGAGCACATTGCCACCCCGCGCGCCGTGCTGGAGAGGCTGTGGGGTTGTCTCAAGCCCGGCGGCCTGCTGGTGCTGCAGACCCAGCGAGTGCTGGGGGATGAGCGCTTTCGGCAGTGGCGCTATCGCCACGATCCGACCCACATCGTCTTCTTCGCCGAGGCCTCCTTTCGGGCCCTGGCAGCCCGCTGGCAGGCGCAGGTCGAGTTTCCCCACGCGGATGTGGCGGTCATCACCAAACCCAGAACGGGGCATTTTCATTTGGCGGCGGCTTGGGCATGCTGATGGCCTGATTGGCGGGGCCCGCTTGCCTGTTTCCCTGCATTGAGTCCCAGGCGCCGCAAGCCGCCCGTTCCCCGATACCAAGGAGTGGTTCGTCATGTCGATTCCCCATCTTTCACTGCAGGATGCCCGCCATCTGCAACTGGCGGCCCAGGGCCTGCTGACGCCGCGCCGTGGCAAGGCGCGAGCGGCCGACCTGCTGGCCACCATCCGTCGCATGGCGCTGCTGCAGATAGACACCATCTCGGTGGTGGCCCGCAGCCCCTATCTGGTGTTGTTCAGCCGGCTGGGGCAGTACGATCCGCGCTGGCTGGAGCAGTTGCTGGCCGATGGCGAGATCTTCGAATACTGGGCTCACGAGGCCTGCTTCGTGCCACGCGAGGATTACCGCCTGCTGCGCCATCGCATGCTGGATCCCGCCGCCATGGGCTGGAAATTTTCGGCCAACTGGCTTGCCACCCATCAGCAGGAGATTGGCGAGATCATCGAGCGCATTCGCCAGCACGGCCCGGTGCGGGCGGCGGATTTTGAACGCAAGGGGGGGAAGGGCAACGGCTGGTGGGACTGGAAACCGGAGAAGCGCCATCTGGAGGTGCTGTTTACCGCAGGCCAGCTGATGGTGCGCGAGCGGCGCAACTTCCAGCGGGTTTACGATCTGGCCGAGCGGGTGATGCCCGAGTGGCGTGATGAGCGGGATCTGCCTAGCCCGGAACAGGCACAAAGGGACATGGTGCGGGCCAGTTGCCGGGCGCTGGGGCTGGTCAAGACCGGCTGGGTGGCCGACTACTATCGGCTGCGGCGCGGCAAATACGACGCCCTGCTCCACCAGCTGGCGGACGAGGGAGAGTTGCTGCCGGTGCGGGTGGAGGGGTGGCAGCACGGCGCCTTCGTGCACGCCTCGCTGGCAGACGAGCTGGCCCAGGCCCAGTCCGGCACTCTCAAGGCCAGCCACACTACGGCGCTGTCGCCGTTTGATCCGCTGGTCTGGGATCGCAAACGGGCCAGCGAGCTGTTCCAGTTCGACTATCGCATCGAGTGCTACACCCCGGCGCCCAAGCGCCAGTACGGCTACTTCGTGCTGCCGCTGCTGCATCGCGGCAAGCTGGTGGGCAGGATGGACGCCAAGGCCCATCGCCAGCAGGGGATCTTCGAGATAAAGAGCCTCTATCTGGAGGCGGGGGTCAGGGTGACCCGGACCCTGGCGCAGGATCTGGCCAAAGCGCTGCAGCGGCTGGCTGACTGGCATCAGACCCCGATCTTGCGCTACGGCGCCATCCCTACGCCCCTGCTGGCTCTGTGGCAGGAGGGGGCACCCTGACGGGGAGCGTCACGCCCACCTGAACTAAGCTGCAAGGGAAGCGAAGGAGGGAGACGATGACACGATCCATGTTGTTGCTGCTGGGATGGGGCTTGGCCGGGCTGGTGGAGGCGGCCCAGCCCGAGGTGCAGATCTGTCTGGGGGAGGGCAACGAGTGGGCCCCCTTCACCTACTGGGAGCGCAAGGATGGCGTGCCCGACACCCGCCGTCTTACCGGCTCCGCCACGACCCAGGTGCTCGAGGCCCTGAAAAAGCTCGGGTTGCCCTACAAGATCCGTTATCTGCCCTGGGCGCGGGTGCAGCAGGAGCTGGCCGATTATCGCCAGAACCGCTTGTGTGAGCTGACCTGGGATGCCAGCTACAAGCCGGAGCGGGCGGAATATGCCTTCTACAGCGTGCCGCTCTACTACACCCACCTCGGATTTTTCTACCTCAAGCGGCGCTTCCCCGAGGCGCCCGATCTGCAGACGGTCAATCGCTCCCGTGTGTGCGGGGTGATCGGCTACAACTATGCCCCTTACGGACTGGCGCTGGAGCCGCGCCGGGTCAAGCAGTTGCAGCAGGCGCTCGACATGCTGGGGCGCGATCGCTGCGACTTCCTGCCCAGCGAGATTGAGCCGCTGATGAGCGGCATCGGCCTTGGCATCTACCAGAGCGAGAGCGGCCTGCTCAACCTCGCTCTGCCCAGCCGCAAGGGCTTCTATCTGCTGGTGAGCAAGGGATCGCCACGGGCCTATGAGCTGGTGACCCGCCTCAACCAGGTGTTCATCGAGTTTCAGGACGGCGGTTACAGCGACGAGGTGATGCGCCGCTTTTTGCCACCGACAGAGTGACCACCATCAACAACCGGGCCTGGCGTCCGGTTTTTTTATGGCGGTGATGGGGCTGGCTGGCGGTGGCTCTTTGGCGGGTTCCGCGCTCGGATGTCATCTCGCCCGTTGCCCTGGTGCAGCCTCCTTGTCGAGGGTGCTTTACCCCCGCACCAGACCGGGCAGCACCAGGGCAACGGCGGCGGCGATGCGCGCGCGGATGTCGCTGCCCGGTGCCAGCAAGCCGAGCGCCATCTGGCGCAGCGGCTCCGCCATGGTCATCGCCAGCAGCAGGTCGCTGGTCTGGGCGGTGTCCAGCTCGCGCAGCCAGCCCAGTTGCTGCTGGCGCTGCAGCCACGCCGCCAGCGTCGCCCTGCCGCGCGCAATGCCGTTCTCCTGATAGGCCGCCAGCAGGGCATCGCGCCCCGCGAACTCATGCTGCAGCAGCCGGAACATGCCCACCGCCGGTGCACTCAACACCTGGCTGGCAATGGCTTGCAAGCCCTGCTCCAGCATCTCCCCCAGTGCCTCGGGGTTGGTTGCATCCTGCTCGAAGGCCGGTTGAAAGGCATCGGTCCAGCTGCGCACCGCCTGCGCTACCAGCTCGTCGCGGTTGGCGGCAAAGCGGTAGAGGGTCTTCTTGGCGACTCCCGCCTGTTTGGCCACCGCATCCACGGTCGCGGCGCCGTAGCCCCCCTTGAGCAACAAGGTCAGCGTCGCCTCGGCCAGGGCGGCGCGCAGGTCAGCTTCCGGGGTGAGCGGGCGGCCCCGTGAGCGTGTTTCTTCATCGGTTTGTTGTGACATGATGGGCTCCTGGAAAGCATTGACAGACCCAGCATACAGGCATAGCTTAAATTAGGAAACGAAATTAGTTTCCTAATTTATCGGAGTCTCATCATGGATACTTCCCCGTTGTTTGCCCCCTGGGGCGTCAATGACATCAATGAGTTGCTCAGGCCTCAGCCGCTGCGCCTGGAAATGGGCCTGACCCGCAGCACCGACGGCCTGCTGACGGTCGCCATCCGCACCGATCTGCACGGCTGCAAGGGGCGCATGCTGGATTGGTGGTTCACCTTCTTCGAAACGACCCAGCACATCAGGTGGTGGCACCCGCACGACCACGTCGAGCACCGGGGCTGGGATCATCACTGGAAAAAGGGGGAGCGCTTCGTGGGGGCCAGCATAGCGGCGGTTGAGTGGCTTGCCGAGCTGCCACCGGTGGCGGCCCGCCTCAAGTTCCATGGCGCCGAAGAGGTGTTCGCTCCGCAGCTGCTGCAGGAGGCGCGGGAGACGCAGGCACTCTCTGCCGCCATCTGCGCCCGCATCGGCTTTGGCGACGAGGTAGCCCTGGATGAACAGGGGGCGCCGCTGGATGGCGAGATGCTGCACCTGGCGCGCGATACTTCCTATGGCTGTGTGCTGCGCAGCCGCTTCCTGCTGGGCAAGGCCTGTACCAATCCGTTTGACGAGGTACCGGACGAGGTAGGCTTCAACCTGATGCGCCACTGCTACAGTGAGTTCAGCTATCTGGCGCAGTTTTTGCCGTCGCTCTACTACGCGGAAAACGGCCGTGAACCGGCGCCGACGCTCTGGTGACGGGGCTGATAGTTGGCATTGAACGTTGCTGAGTGCCTTGGCACAGCCAGGGAGCATGCCCGCTATCGGGCTGCGGTCTGAGTCGCCGAGGGGCCATAAAAAAACCGGGCACTTGGCCCGGTTTGTCATTGCGTCAGGATGCGCTTACTGGAATACCAGTACCATCAGCAGACCCAGAGTGATGGCGGACACCAGGAAGGCGAAGCCATAGAACACATAGTGGTGCAGCTTGGTGGTGTGGATCCCCAGATCATGCAGGCCGTGGTAGATACGGTGCATGCCGTGCCAGATGGGCAGGGCGATGATCACCAGCAGGATGCAGGCACCCCACCAGGAGCTGGCGAACTCGAGTGCGCGTTCGTAGCTCATGGTCTCCACGTCCATGATGCCCATGGGCACCAGCAGACCGGTGATGAGGACAATGACCGGCAGCAGCATGGCAACCACCATGCCACCGGCACCAAACAGTCCCCAGTAAATGGGTTCGTCAGAACGTCTCATGGTTTTCTCCTCAGGCCACGATGATCAGGACAAGCAGGGATACCACCGCCAGCGCCACATACTGGGCGATGACGATCGGCTTCTCCGGCACCAGGTCTTCGCCACGGAAGATGCGCATGGCTTTCGGGGCCAGTGCGAACCAGGTCTTGGCGTGGAACAGGCAGGCTGCCAGGGCGATGACATGGAACAGGATGGCGATCGGGCTTTGCAGGGATTCCAGCCAGCCGTTGAACGCCTCCTGACCCTGTACCAGCCGCAACAGACCCCACATCAGCACGACGGCGTAGATGGAGACGAAGATGCTGGTGCCTTCGCGGATCATGTAACCGGTGTAGAAGGCATTCTTCAGCCACCAGTCTTTCTTCATTTCGCGGACGTAAGGCTTACGTTTGCTATTGGTGTTGTTCATGGTCTCATTCCTGATCTCAATCTGGCTTGAACATGGCGATCATGTAGTCCTTGGCGCTCTCGACCTTGCCAAGCTGGATGGCCGCCGCCGGATCCACGCCTTTCGGGCACACTTCGGAGCAGTAGCCCACGAAGGTACAACCCCAGACGCCCTCGTCCTGGCTGATGATCTTCATCCGCTCTCTGGACGCGCTGTCACGGTTGTCGGCGTTGTAGCGATAGGCCAGCGCCAGTGCTGCCGGACCGGTGAACTTCTTGTTGATGCCATATTGCGGACAGGCCGCGTAGCACAGACCGCAGTTGATGCACATGGAGAACTGGTGATACTTCGCCATGTCAGCCGGCGTCTGGGTGTACTCGCCGTCGCACAGGCTGCGCGGCTCGGCCGGGATGATGTACGGCTTGATGCTCTCCAGCTTCTCGATGAAGTCTGACATGTCGACCACCAGATCGCGCTCGATCGGGAAGTTGTTGAGCGGCTCTATGGTCATTTTGCCCGGCAGGTAGTCGCGCAGGAAGGTCTTGCAACCCAGCTTGGGAATGCCGTTGACCATCATGCCGCAGGAGCCGCAGATCGCCATCCGGCAGGACCAGCGGAAGCTCAGGGTAGAGTCCAGATGATCCTTGATGTATTGCAGCGCATCCAGCAGGGACATCTCTTTGAGGTAGGGCACCTGGAAGGTCTGCATCCAGGGCTCGTTATCCTGCTCGGGACGGTAGCGCAGGATTTCAATTTCGATCATCTCAGCCATTCTTCTTAGCCTCGTCTTGTTTCTCACCCTCGGAACCGTATACGCGTTTCGCCGGTTGGGATTTAGTGATCTTCACATCGGAGTAATCGATGGTCGGGGCCCCTTCACCGTTGTAGAAGGAGAGAGTGTGCTTGAGGAAGTTCACGTCATCACGCTCTTCGTAACCGTCCAGACGCTGGTGGGAACCACGGGACTCTTTCCGGTTGAGGGCGGAGTGCGCCATGGCTTCGGCCACGTCCAGCATGTATCCCAGTTCGATGGCGTACAGCAGGTCGGTGTTGAAGACCGAGGACTTGTCGTTGATCTTGATCTTCTTGTAACGGGCTTTCAGCTCGTTGATCTTGTCGATGGTGCCCTGCATCAGCTCTTCGGTACGGTAGATACCGACCCCGGCTTCCATGGACATGCCCAACTCGTTGCGGATATCGGCCGGGTTTTCGGTGCCGTCGATATCGAGCAGGGAGAGGTGCTGCTTGATCAGCGCCTCGGCCTTGGCGGCCAGCGCCTGGGTGTTGCCGTGTTGCTGGGTCTTGGCAAACTCACCGGCGTGCTCACCGGCTACCTTGCCGAATACCACGATCTCGGACAGGGAGTTGGAACCCAGACGGTTGGCACCGTGCAGACCGACGGAGGCACACTCGCCCAGGGCGTACAGACCCGGCATGCGGGTGGCGCACTGACCGTTGGTCTCGATGCCGCCCATGGTGTAGTGGGCAGTCGGACGTACCGGGATCGGCTCCTTCACCGGATCCACACCCACGTAGGCCTTGGCCAGTTCGCAGATGAAGGGCAGACGCTCTTTGAGGTACTTCTCGCCGAGGTGGCGCAGGTCGAGGTGAACCACATCGCCCATCGGGCCCTGGATCACGCGGCCTTTTTGCTGCTCCTGCCAGAAGGCCTGGGAGAGACGGTCGCGCGGGCCCAGTTCCATGTGCTTGTTCTTCGGCTGGCCGACCGGGGTTTCCGGGCCCAGACCGTAGTCTTGCAGGTAGCGGTAGCCATCCTTGTTGAGCAGGATGCCGCCTTCACCACGACAACCTTCGGTCATCAGGATGCCGGTGCCTGGCAGGCCGGTCGGGTGGTACTGCACGAACTCCATGTCGCGCAGGGGCACGCCGTGGCGGTAGGCCAGCGCCATGCCGTCACCGGTGACGATGCCGCCGTTGGTGTTGTAGCGATAGACACGGCCGGCGCCACCGGTGGCCAGAATGACGGATTTGGCCTGGATGAAGCGGGTGATGCCGTTCTGGATGTCGAAGGTCAACACGCCCTGGACGCGACCATCTTCCACGATGAGATCCATGCAGAAGTGCTCGTCAAAGCGCTTGATGGTCGGGTACTTGATGGAGGTCTGGAACAGGGTGTGCAGAATGTGGAAACCGGATTTGTCTGCCGCGAACCAGGTGCGGGGGATCTTCATCCCGCCGAAACGACGCACGTTGGCCTTGCCGTCCGGCTTGCGGCTCCAGGGGCAACCCCAGTGCTCCAGCTGGATCATCTCGTTGGTGGCATTGTTGACGAAGTAGTCGACCACGTCCTGCTCACACAACCAGTCGCCACCGGATACGGTGTCGTTGAAGTGGTTTTCGAGGGAGTCATCATCACGGACGACACCGGCGGCACCGCCCTCTGCGGCCACGGTGTGGCTGCGCATCGGGTAGACCTTGGAGATCAGGGCGATCTCCAGCTCCGGGTGGGCTTCTGCTATGGCGATTGCGGCACGCAGGCCACCGCCACCAGCACCGATGATGGCGACATCGGTCTTGATAATATCCACATCTGCCTCCTTAGGGATAGATTTGCTGGGCACGATTTTGCTCTATGAAAAAAATTCAGGCTTGATGCAAGTCAAACTGGTTTGTTTTAGTGCTTGGCAATGGTGACTTTTATCAAAATCACCCCATTCCTTGGATGAAAACGCCGTAATTATCGCCATCCTTCAGTTATCGGTATCAGCCGCTGTCATTGCTATGGTTATTTTAAGCTCAGGATTATACGTAGTTTTCTTTCAAAAAAATGAGAAACACCTCTCTTTTTAGGTATTACCCATAAAGTTTTTAAGTTTTTTATCAAAAATATTTAATAAGAATTATTCACGGATAGAACAATACTGTGCTTGAGTTCAAAAAACTAATCCGAATGTCGGCCTTGATGTGTTGCTTTATGACGAGATAGCGCTTCGTATGGGGATTCCCATCCCCATTGTCCAGATGGTTGATGTGGTAATAACTATTGAAACAAAAGCATTTTTTCATAAAAAAAGGGGCCTGTGTGGCCCCTTTGATTTCGGTTGATCAGATCCGGAACATGCCGACCTGATTGCTCAGTTCACCTGAAATATTTTTAAGTTGTTCAGACAGATGGCGCGAACTGTCGGCATCGACCGCCAGCTCGTCCGAGACATCCTTGACCGCCTGGATGTTGCGGCTGACCTCGTCGGTTACCGCCCGCTGCTCTTCGGCTGCGCTGGAGATCTGGGTGGCCATGTCGGAAATCTGGTTGATGGAGGCGGTGATCTGCTCCAGTGCCTGGGTGGCATCGTTGGCATCTTCCACGCTGTTCTGGGCCAGCAACTGACCCTCGTGCATGGTGCTGACGGCTCCCTGGGTGTTGCGCTGCAGGGTTTCGATCATGCTGCGGATCTCGACGGTGGAGCTGTGGGGTACGCTGGGACAGCACCCGCACCTCGTCGGCCACCACCGCAAAGCCGCGACCCTGTTCACCGGCCCGGGCCGCTTCGATGGCGGCGTTCAGCGCCAGCAGGTTGGTCTGCTCGGCGATGCCCTGAATGGTGGAGAGGATGGTGTTGATCTCCTGGGCGTTCTTTTCCAGTTCCTGAATGATGCCGGAGGCCTGCTTGACCTGGGTGGCCAGATCCGTGATGGAGCGCTGGTTGCGGGCGATCACCTGCTTGCCGTGCTCGCAGCTGCTGGAAGAGCTGCGGGCCGCATCGGCGGTCTGCTCGGCGTTGCTGGCCACCTCCACCGCGGTGGCAGACATCTCGTGCACCGCAGTGGCGATCTGGGAGATCTCGTTTTGCTGGCGAGCCAGACCCTGGCTCGATTTTTCCGCCATGTTGTGGGACGACTTGGCTTGCTGGTTCAGCTGTCCGGAGGAGTTGGAGATGTCCTGCACCATCACGTGGATCCGGTCGATGAAGGTGTTGACGTGCTTGGCGACGATACCCACTTCGTCTTCACGCTCAATCTTGACGCGGCGGGTCAGATCGCCGTTGCCGCGGGAGAGATCGGCAATCGCTTCGCCCAGGGTTTTCAGCGGGGCCAGTGAACCGTTGATGGCGACATAGGAGAAGCCGGCGACGATGAGGATGGTGAGCAGGCCTTGCAGCAGGGCGGAGGTCACCATGCGGGAGACGGACTGATAGGCGACCGCTTCATCCACCACTATGCCGAAATACCAGTTGGTGTTGGGGATCTCGGTCAGGTCGAACACGCTGGGTTTGCCGCTGATCTCCATCTCGGAGATGGTGTTGTCATGGGCCAGCTCGTTGACCTTGGCGGCGGTCAGCTCGGGGGAGATGGCGGTCGCCTGTTTGAGGGCCAGCTCCTTGTCCGGGTGGGCAATGATGGTGCCGTTGCTGTCCACCAGGATGGCGTAGGTCCCTTCCGAGTTGATGGCCAGCACATCGCGTACCAGGGCGTCGATGGAGACGTCACCGGCGATGACCCCCTGGGTATTGCCCCGGGTGAAGGGCTCGGCGATGGTGATGATCAGCTGGCCGGTGGTGATGTCGGCATAGGGGGCCGTGATGGCCAGCTTGCCAGCAGCCATGGCGTCCTTGTACCAGGGGCGCTGACGAGGGTCATAGCCGGCCGGCAGATTGGTCGGCTTGCTCTGGATCATCTTGCCATCCTTGGTGCCGACGTAGACCAGGTCAAAGTTGCCGGCATTCATGGATTGGGCCAGATGGCTGATAGGTTCGTCTTCCTTGGCGAAGGCCTCCTTGGTGGAGGTGACCATGCTGATGCGGGCGTCCAGCCAGCGGGAGATGCCTTTCACATTGGCAGCCGAGCTGTCGTCGATGAAACTCCAGATCAGGCGCTGGGTTTCGCTTCTCAGCTGGGTGGTGTTGTACCAGACCTGCAGGCCGGTGATGACCAGGATAATGACCCCGATGGCGAGGACAAGCTTGTTCTTGATGGATAAGTTCATGTTTACATCCTTGTGAGCGTCAGTCTGCGATGTGTGGTTTTATTGTTATGGGCCAACACTGTATCGGCCAAAGTAGGACTTTTTGTACCCCGGTGCGCCTTTAAATTTATAGCTTAAATCAGCGGTTATCGATCTTCCCCTGGCACAATGAGTCCGTTTTTGGCCGGCGGCAGGAAGCGGTCCGGCCGGTTGGTAAAGATGCCATCGACGCCGATGGCGGCCAGCATCGCCTGATCGGCGGGTTCATCGACCGTATAGACCAGCACCTTGAGTCCACGGTCGTGGGCATCCTGCACCAGAGCCTGATCGACAAAATCCACGTCGCAGTTGAGCGACCAGGCCCCCAGCTCGGCTGCAAACTTGGCGAGGGTGAGGGGAATGGTGGAAGTCAGTGCCCCCAGCCGGATGTCGGGGCGCAGGGCGGCAAAGCGGGCGAGCTCCGGGTGGTGGAAGGAGGAGACGACCCACTGCGCAGGCGCGAAGCCAAGCTCGGCCTCGGCACGTCGGGTCAGTCGGGCCACCTCGTCGGCTGTTTGCGCTCCTTTCAGCTCGATGTGCAGCTCGGCCTGGCCGGCAATCGCCTCCATCACCTGCCACAGGGTCGGGATCCCTTCTCCCTCACCGGCATTCAGGCTCGCCAGATAGGCGCGCGACTGGGCCGTCAGCACGCCGTCGCCGTCGGTGCAGCGCTCCAGCCGCCGGTCGTGGAACACCCACAGCTCGCCGTCGGCCAGCTGCACGTCGATCTCGATGGTCCCGGCGCCCAGCGCCAGTGCCAGCCGGATGGCCTTGAGGGTATTTTCCGGCGCCAGTCCGCTGGCGCCGCGATGGGCAATGATCTGCATGATGTACTCCTGTGGTGCCTGCTCAGGCCCGGCTCAGACGAATGTCGATCTGCTGGTGCGGCAGCCCCAGCCCCTGTTGCTGCAATTTCTCCAGCACCAGCGAGTGAACCTCGTGGGTGATGGGCATGCGGTGATCCATGCTGTTCACATAGAGCCGGATCTCGTAGATCAGCGCCGAGTCGGTGAATTCGATCAGGAACACCTCGGGGGAGGGGGTCTCCAGCACCAGGGTCGAGGCCCGAATCGACTCTTCCAGAATGGTCTGTATCTTTCTGGGCTCCTGGGTCAGGCCGATGCGGATGCGCAGCCGCACCCGGGTGATGGCGTCTGACAGTGACCAGTTGATGAACTGTTCGGTGATAAAGGCCTTGTTGGGGACGATGATCTCCTTCCTGTCCCAGTCCACTATGGTGGTGGCGCGGGTCTTGATCTTGGTGACGGTGCCGGTCAGCTCGCGAATGGTGACGGTGTCGCCGAGCCGGATCGGTTTCTCGAACAGAATGATGAGGCCCGACACGAAGTTGGCGAAGATCTCCTGCAGCCCGAAACCCAGGCCCAGGGAGAGGGCCGCCACCATCCACTGCGCCTTGGACCAGTCGATGCCGAGGATGGAGAAGCCGGTCAGCGCCCCCACCACCAGCACTATGTACTTGGTCACCGTGGTGATGGCAAAGCCGGTGCCGGGGGAGAGGCTCAGGTGCTGGAGCAGGGTCAGCTCCATCAGGCCCGGCAGGTTGCGGGCGGTGACCACGGTCAGGATGAAGGTAAACACCGTCAGCATCAGATCCTGCAAGGTGATGGCGGAGAGCTGTTCGATGCCGCCAATCTTGCTGCTCACCTGCCACACCTCGATGCTGCGCAGGAAGCTGAACGCCGAGTTGAGTTCAGACCACTGTACCACCACCAGCATGGTGAAACCCAGCATCAGCAGGGTGCGCACCAGCCCGAGCGACTGGGCGCTGATGGTATCCAGATCCAGCTCGGTGTCTTCCACCACATCCGGGATCTCGGAGCTGAGCTCGTCATGCCCCTCTTCCCGGCCTCGCTGGGCCAGGATCTCGGCCCGCTTGCTCTTGGCCCGCTCGAAGGCGAGACGGCGACGCTGGATCAGCATCCAGCGGTGCGCCAGATAGTAGACGAGCAGGCAGCCCAGCCCCATCAGCAGGCTCAGCTCCAGCTGGCGCAACAGGATGCGGGAGGTATAGAAGTAGCCGAGCAATGAGCCGATCACCGCCAGCAGCGGGGCCAGCATCAGGCTGTTCCAGATGAAGTGGTGCAGCAGGTGCGGCTTGGTCATGTCGGCCTGGCCCCAGGTGAGCGGCAGCCGCTCCCGGTTGAGGCGGGCGAAGAACAGCAGCAGCCAGAGGGCGCCGACGATGAAGGCCAGCCGGCCGAGGGAGTCGTAGAAGGCGTGCTCCTGATAGCTGTTGGCCATGCCCTGCACGAAGAAGCTCGGAATGATCACCAGCAAGAGGGTGCGAAACTGGCTCCACACCTTCTGCACCCGCTCCTTCTGCCAGCGGAAATGGAGGATCAGGATCCCCTTCTCCAGCGTCAGGTGACGGGCCATCAAGAGTGCCAGCAGCAGGAACCAGATCTCGCCGAGGCCGCGGGCCACCGCCACCGCGAACGGATATTGCCAGGCACCGTCGAGCAGGCCACGCACCATCAACACCATGGCGGGCAGCGGCAGGGAGGCGAGCAGGGAGCGCATCAACAGCCGGCTGGTGAGGCTGAACTTGTCCTGGGTCACCTTGCCGATGCGGGGCGCTATGTGCTGGCTGTAGTGGGTCAGGTGGCGTGCCAGTTTGAACCAGCACCAGGCCAGCACCAGGATGCCGATACCGGCGAAGGTGAGGGTGATGGGGTTGTTCTCGGCGATGGCCTGGGGCAGTTGCAGCCAGTTGACCGGGTTGAGGGCGAGGCCGAGGGCCGCCGGCACCCCGAGCAGCACGGCCGGGGTGAGCGGGCGCACGTCCGGCATCCAGAACAGGTGGCTGGCGCTGAGCTCGCGGATCTCGTCGATCTTGCTGTTCTGGCGGCTGTAGAGCAACTTGAGCCGGGTCTGCTCCTGAATGAGGCTGTCGGAGGCGTCGTTGAGCCGGGTCAGCAGCTGGCGACGGGCCTTGAGCAGGTTGTCGAGCACCGCCTGCTGGGCGCGATCGAGGGCCACTTCGTCGGCGGCCAGCAGCTGATCGCGCATCTGGCGCGGGTCCTTGAGCGCGTCCTGTTCGGTCTCGTACTGGTACTTGGCCATGCGGGCGTTGACGATGGCGGATTCCAGCTTGTCGAGGGGGAAGTAGGCGGGCAGATCCGAGAGTTTGCTGCGCAGGTTCTCGCCGTAGGCGTTGCTGATCTGCAGCCACTCCAGTTGCTCGCGCACCGAGTTGACCAGATCGTTCAGGCTCGACAGGTTCTTGTCGATCACCCGTTGCTCATCCTGCACCCGCTCTATCTGATCCTCCAGCGCGCCGAGCTGGATGGAGAGCGCCTGGTTCTGCTGTTGCTGCTCCAGCAGCAGCGGCATGTCGGAGGTGAGCTGCTTGCGCAGCCGCTCGCTCTCCGCCAGCGCCTGTTCGGTCTTGTCGCGGCGCAGCTGGTTCTGCTGGTTGAGCAGGCTGGTCTGCCATTCATCCTCGTCGGTGATGGCGAGGTTGAGCTCCTGCAGCCTGAGCTTGCCGAGATCGTTGCGCTGCTGGGCGGAGAGCTGCTCCAGCTCCAGCATCTGGATCCGGTCGGAGAGGCTCTGCTCCTTGAGGCGGGTGACCAGCTGCTGGGCATCCTGCAGGCGATCCGATTCGCTGCTGAAGCTGAGCCGGTCGAGCAGGGCGCGGGTCTGCTGCAACTGCTTGCGCAGCTCGTCGACCCGCAGGTGATACTCCTGGCCGGTGCTCTCCAGCTGGTTGAGGCTGTCCATCACCCCCTGGCGCTCCTTGCGCAGGTTGAGCTGGCGGTTGCTGCTCAGGCCGATGGCCTGGCGCAGCGCCTCCTCCTTCAGGGAGGAGAGGGCCGGGCGAGGCTGGGGCTGGTAGTTGTGCAGGCTCTCCTTGAGACGGGCCGACTCCTTGGGATAGTCGATGAGGATCTGCTGATAGGCCTTGCCCTGCTCGCGATAACGCTGGGCCTCCCGGGCAAACTGCAGCGCCTGCTGGTAACTTTCCCGCAACTTCTGGTTTTCCGGGGTGTCGGTCTTGGGCACGCTCTGCAGCAGCTCTTCCACCTGGGTGATGGCGTCATCGGCCTGGGCAAGGGGAGTGAGGAGAGTGAGAGAGAGCAGCAGGCAGAGCAGGCGTTGCAACATGGCGCACGTTTCCGTTCAGGTGAGGTCGCCCTAGCCTAAAGCAGGGGCCGGGGCGGGTAAAGTTTTCCATATTAATGATTTGTAACATAAATAACGGGCGTTCCCGGCCCGCTTTGGCTATTATTCTGGCCGTTTTTCCCTCCGTTGAGCGTTTTATGTCCGCAGTCGATCTGGGCACGGCCCCTCTTTCCCGCCTGTTCTGGCGCTACGTCACCCCGACCGTGGCCGCCATGCTGGTCACCGGCATCTATGTCACCATAGACGGCATCTTCGTCGGCCATATTCTGGGTCAGGACGGGCTGGCCGGCATGATGCTGGCGTACCCCATCTGCGCCGTGCTCTATGCGGTGGGGGCTTTGATCGGCATGGGGTCCTCGGCGCTCGCCTCGTTTTATCTGGGCAAGGGGGAGCAGGCGAGGGCCCGCCACATCGTCGGCAATGCGCTGGTGATGGTGCTCATCGCCTCTGGGCTGCTCGCCTTCATCGGCATCCGTTACGGCGAGGCCATGCTGATCTGGATGGGGGCGGAGGGGGTCATCTTTGACGCCGGCTTCGCCTATCTGCAGTGGTATGCCTGGCTCGGAGTGTTTGCGGTGCTCTCCATGGCGTTTACCGCCCTGCTGCGCAACGATGGGCGACCCGGCCTCACCACCTGGATCCTGGTGGGGGGCGGCGTGCTCAACGTGCTGCTCGATTACCTGCTGATGGCGGTGATCCCCTGGGGGCTGGCGGGGGCCGCCATTGCGACCATGCTCTCCCAGGCGGTGACCGGCGGCCTCTGTCTGTGGCACTTCTTCACCCCGCGCAGCCAGCTGCGCATTGGCTGGGACACCCTGCGACCCGACTGGCGGTTGATGGGGGAGACGCTGCGACTCGGGGTGTCGAGCTTTCTGATGTACCTCTACCTGTCGGTGGTGCTGGCGCTGCACAACAAGGCGCTGCTGGCGGTGGGCACCTCGCTGCACGTGGCGGCCTACGGCGTCATCAGTTACAGCGAGGCCTTCTTCTATCTCATCTTCGAGGGGATCGCCATGGGCATCCAGCCCATCGCCAGCTTCAACGCCGGGGCGGGCAACTGGGCGCGGGTGCTGCGGGTGCGCAACCTGGCGCTGGGGGTGACCCTGCTGGTGGCCCTGTGCGGCATGCTGCCGCTCTATCTGTGGCCGGAGGGGGTGGTCTACCTGTTTGCCGGTGACAACGCGGCCCTCTTGCCAGTGGCCAGCCTCGGCATCTGGCTCTACTTCTGGGGCTTGCCGATGGAAGGCCTGCTGCTGGTGGGGGCCACCTACTTCCAGGCCATCAACCGGGCCCGCATCGCCTCCTTGCTCACTGGCGGCAAGCTGGTGCTGATCGGTGGCTTCCTGTGGGGCTTCTCCTCCCTGTGGGGGGTATCCGGCGTCTGGCTGGCATTGCCCACCTGCAGCACCCTGCTGGTCCTGGTGATGTGGCGAGCCATGGGCAAGGAGGCGCGTCAGCACGCCGCCTGATATGTCGTCAGTCGGCCATCAAAAAGGCAGCCTAGGCTGCCTTTTTCGTTTTGAGCGCCCCTGACAGGTCACCGACCTCAGGGCTTGAAGGCGCCGATGAAGATGGCGGGGTCGACCCGGGCGTCGTTGAGGCTGACATTCCAGTGCATGTGGGGACCGGTGGCGCGGCCGGTAGCGCCGACACGGCCGACGATGCCGCCGCGGGGCAGGCTCTGGCCCAGCTTCACGTCGACCTTCGACATGTGGCAGAACATGCTGATGAGGCCCTGACCGTGATCGACGAACACCGTATTGCCGTTGAAGAAGTAGTTGCCGATCAGGATCACCCTGCCCGCCGCCGGCGACTTGATGGGGGTGCCGGCACCGACCGCGAAGTCGAGACCGGAGTGGGGGTTGCGCTCCTCGCCGTTGAAGAAGCGGCGCAGCCCGAAGGGGCTGGAGAGCGGCCCGTCCACCGGTTTGTCGAACAGCAGGTTGCTCGGCTGGGTCGGGCTGAAGGTCTGGTAGGCGCGGGTCTGCTCCGCCAGTTCGCGATTGATGCGGGTCATGTCTTCGGCCAGCGGGTTGACCTGACGGCTGTTCTTGAGCTTGATGTGCTGCTCCCTGTAGTGCTTGGTGCCGACCGTGAAGCCGAGGGTACGGCCATCGCTCACCTGCAGCTGGTGGGCGCCAGTCTGGCTCTTGAGGGGGATGCCGACGATGGCAATCCAGCGTTTGCCCTCCTCACGCACCACCAGCACCGGCTTGCCCTGATAGCGGGCGGTCGGGGCCTGCGCCTCGCTGCCGAGCGCCACCACGGCGACGCCCCCCGGCACCGGGTGGTTGAGCAGACGACTGATGAAGCCCTCGGCGAGGGCGGACTGGCTGGCCAGCAGCAACAATAGACAACAAACGACTCTCATGATGATTCCAGGCTGGGTTGACTAAAACGAAACGGTAACGAAATCAGGACGCTGGCTGGAAGCGCTGGTAGATGGCCTCCATCTGGACCGACACCTCCTGGCGCACCAGGTCCAGCTCCAGCATGTCTTGTACCACCTTGAGCTGATCCGGATTGAGGAAGCTGCGGCTGCTCTCCAGCACCCGCTGGGTATAGGCGCGCTGGTTCTCCAGATAGGTGCCGGCATCGCCGCTCTCCTGCTGGGCCAGCTGCTGGTTCGCCTCGCTCAGCAGACGCGTCAGGGATTGGCGCTGGGCCGGTGCCAGCAGCTCGCCGTGCTCCGCCAGGCGACCCTGGATCTCCAGCAGGCGGTTGGTATCGCCCGAGTAGATCTCCTGTTCGAGCCGGGTGCGGGTATCCTCCCCCAGCAGGTTGCTGAGGTTGCCCCAGATGCGCTGGCTCTCCTGCTCGTAGGCATCGGGATGGTCGAAGCCGAGGCGATAGAGCTCGCGCAGTTGCTCCTGGACCTGGCCGCGCACGTCTTCCACTATGTCGAGCCGGTCGAAGACGGTGGTGAGCTGGCTGCCCTGTTCGGCGTCATAGAGCCGCTCGATCAGCACGGATCCTTCGCTCGACTGGCTCCACTGGCTGATGGCGGCCTCCAGCTCGGGATTGGGAGGCAGCACCTCCTGGGCGGGGGCGGGCTCGCTCTGGCTGCCCTTGCCGGGCAGCTTGGCCAGCAGGCTCTGCCCGGTGCTCTGGCCGCTGTTCTGGCTGGTGGCCGAATCGCATTGCGACGGGCTGTTGGCGGGGCTGGCGGTGTCGGATCCCGGCTGAGGTTTGACAGGGTCGGCCTGCCACTGCCAGAGGTTGAGCAACAGGGAGGCCAGCAGAATTGGCGCCAGGTGAGATGTACGCATCTTGGATTCTCTTGAATAAGTGAATGCCCCTTGCAAAGGGGTCTCTTATGATAACCGTAACGTCTGATACAAGCAGCCATGACGTGCAAAACCGGCCTCGGCGGTGACCCGCCATTGAGTCGGTCGGCCCATGGCTCTAGAATCGGCAACCAGCCGTTTTGAACCGAGGAAATGTTATGAATGGATTGTCCCCCCTGCGCGCAGAACCTGCTCGTCACCCCATCGGGCGTGGCTGGGTCTGGGTGCGATCCGGTTTCGATGTCTTCAACAAGGGGATGGGGGTCAGTGTTGCCATGGTCCTCATCTGGTTTGCGGTCGGTCTGCTGCTGGAGCGTCTGCCGGCGGGCAGCCTCATCTCCCAGCTGCTTTACATGGTCTGGGGGGCCGGCTGGGTGGCGGTGGCCCGTCACGGTTATGAAGGCAATCCGCTGCGCTTTGCCGATTTCTTCTCCGGTTTTCGCCACAAGCTGACCCCGCTGATGCTGGGGGGGTTGCTGGTGTTGGCCTTGTTCAGCCTGATCGGCCTCATCTGCCTGGGGCTGCTCTCCATGTGGGGGCTCACCTCCCTGCTGACCCAGGATCCGGAATCTCTGGTCGTGACGGCGGCCCAGGCCCAGGGCCTGCTGCTCTGTCTGCTGCTGGGGCTGGCACTGCTGATCCCGGTGCTGATGGCCATCACCTTCGCTCCTGCCCTCATCTTTTTCCACGATGTGGGGATCCTGCAGGCCGCCAAACTGAGTTTCAAAGGCTGCCTGACCAACATGTGGCCCTTCCTCTGGTGGGGGTTGATCGCCGCCATCCTGATGCTGTTCGGTGCGGCGCTGATGCTGGTGGGTCTGCTGGTGGTGATCCCGGCGCTCAACTACTCCATCTATGTGGCCTACCGGGATATCTATCTGGACGTGACGCAGGAGACGCCTGCCGAAGCCCCGTTGACCGGCTTCGAAGCCTGACGCCAACGGACTGCTGTGACATATGTGCGAAAGGGGCCTGCTGGCCCCTTTTGCATGTTTGCGTTGTCTCTTGTTCCCGCCACTACTCTCGCCACATGGGGTCGACGGCCATGCGTTCGACCAGAAAGTCGAGGAAGCTGCGCAACAGCGGTGACATCTGCTTGCGGGTGCCGTAGACGGCGTAGACGCCAAGTCGCTTGGGCTGCCACTGCTCCAGCAGCGGCACCAGGGTGCCGGTATCGAGGTGAGGCTGGACCGAGTAGCGGGGCTGCAGGCTGATGCCGGCACCCTCCAGCGTCGCCTCCAGCAGCAGGTTGGAGATGTTGGCGCTGAGGTTGCCGCTCACCGGCACTGATTCGGGTCCGTCCGGTCCCTGGAACTCCCACAGGCTCTTGCCGAAATAGGTGTAGGTGAGGCAATTGTGTAGGGCGAGATCTTGCACCTTGTGCGGGGTCGGGTGTCTGGCCAGATAGGCCGGGCTGGCGCAGACCACGGAGTGACAGGTACCGAGCCGGCGGGCCACCAGGTTGGGGTCGAGGTCATTGGTGATGCGCACGGCGAGATCGATCCGCTCCTCCACCAGATTGACGGTGCGGTCCAGCAGCAGAATGTCGATGGCGGTGCCCGCATAGCGCGCCAGGTAGTCGTTGGCGGCGCCCACCAGCAGGGCTTCCGAGAGTGAGTAGCTGCTGGTGATGCGCAGTTGCCCCTTGGGGGCCTCGTCGCCGCGCACGGCGATCTGCTCCATCTCTTCCCCCAGTGCCAGCATGGCCCGGGCCCGGTTCAGCGCCTCTTCCCCGGGGCCGGTCAGACTGAGCCGGCGAGTGGTGCGGTGCAGCAGCCGTGCCCCCATCCACTGTTCCAGCTCCGCCAGGTAGCGCGTCACCATGGCGCGCGACATCTCCAGTTTCTCCCCGGCGCCGCTCAGGCTGCCCTGTTCGACTACGCTGACAAAGACCCGCAATGCGGTCAGTCGATCCATTTCAGGCTCTCTATATGCTCGATTAATGCAACAGTGATGCGCTTATTATGCTGTATTTGTACCGTAATTGATCCAATAAACTGTGTCCATCTGATGAACCCCTGATGACTTGATGAGGAATACCCGATGAACAACACCCTGATCCGCAACCTGACCCTGGCCACCACCCTGCTGAGTGGTGCCGCCATGGCCGCCCCGCTCACCGTGACCGTCTACAACCCGGGCGAGAAGGCTATCTTCCCGGTCTCCTCCTCCCTGGTGACCGGCGACAAAGAAGCGATCCTGATCGATGCCCAGTTCGACGTGCAAAACGGCCAGGCGCTGGTGGACATGATCAAGAAGAGCGGCAAGAAGCTGACCACCGTCTATATCAGTGCCGGTGACCCCGACTTCTACTTCGGTCTGGAGCCCATCAAGGCAGCCTTCCCGGACGTCAAGGTACTGGCAGACCAGCATGTGGTCGATCATATCAACCAGACCAAGGACGCCAAGCTGAGCTATTGGAGCCCCATCCTCGGCAAGGGTGCACCGAAGAGTCTGACCGTGCCGCAAGTGATGACGGCCAGCCATCTGACACTGGATGGCGAGAAGATCGAGATCAAAGAGATGAATACCCCGAATGCCTACCTGTGGGCACCGTCCATCAAGACGGCGTTTGGTGGCGTACCGGTCTACAGCGGCGTGCACGTGTGGATGGCTGACAGCCAGACCAAGGCTGCTCGCAGCAACTGGGTCAAGGCGCTGAACAATCTGCTGGCACTGAAGCCCGAGCGCGTGGTGCCGGGTCACTTCCTGGGGACTGCTCCCAAGGGCAGCGCCGCCGTGACCTTTACCCGTGACTACGTAGAGCGCTTTGAGCAGGAGCTGGCCAAAGCCAAGAATTCCGGCCAGCTGATTGAAGCTCTGAAGAAGGCTTACCCGTCCCTGCCGGTCGACGACGGTCTGGCCATCGGTGCCAAGGTCAACACCGGCGAGATGAAGTGGTAACCCCCTGACGCCTACTTCCCTGTGTTTTTTACCGGGCCCGAGGGCCCGGTTTTTTTAGCCGAATGAACGAGTGAATGATATGAACGAAACGACTCTGCATTATGTATATGACCCCCTCTGTGGCTGGTGCTACGGCGCCGCCCCGCTGTTGAAGGCTGCGGCTGCCATCCCGGAACTGCGCATCGAGCTGCACGCCGGTGGTCTCTGGCTTGGCGGGCGCAGGCAGGCGATGGGCCAGGCCCTGCGTGATTACGTCCGTCCCCATGACGAGCGGATCCAGGCGCTGACCGGCCAGCCTTTCGGCGAGCGCTATTTCAACGAGCTGCTGCTGCGCGATGGTCTGCTGCTCGATTCGGAGCAGCCCATCCGCGCCATCCTGGCGGTGACGGCCCTGGGTGGCAACGGTCTGAGCCTGCTACACCGCATCCAGCAATCCCACTATCGCGATGGCATCTGGATCGGTTCGCTCGAGCATCTGACCAGCCTGGCGGCGGAGCAGAACATTGGCGCGGATGATTTTGTGAAGGCCTATCAGCAGGCCGACCTGGCGAGCCATCTGGCCGACAGTCAGCGCTGGATGCGCCGTCTCGGCGGACAGGGCTACCCGACCCTGGGATTGGTGCAAGGCGACAAAGTCACCCCCTTGTCCGCCTCCTCCTTCCTGGGTGAACCAGAGGCGTTTGCTCGCCAGCTCCAGCTCATGATGAGTCGTTGAGCGAACAGCAGGTCGTATCCGGTGGCGGATGTGCAGCGCCCGAGGTGCTCGTTGCAGATTTTTCCTACCTGTCCGGCGCTCATGCTATCCCCAGGCGAGACGATATATTCAGTAGCGGACAGTTTGAAAATCATCCGCTTGCGATCATCGCGCTATGCTCTATGGGGATAGCCTGGGAGCTCGGCTCCGTGGGCTTGCGTCTAGCCGCCAAGGATACCAATCATGTTCAAAAATATGTCTATAGGTCAGAAGTTGAGCGCCGGTTTTGCCGTATTGGCCCTGCTAGTGGTGGGGCTGGCGTGGTTCTCCATCACTCAGCTGTCCCGTCTTTATGCCGATACCGCCACCATTTCGGGCAACCTGTTGCCGTCGACCCGCTATGCCAGCCAGATGCACGTGGCCATTCTCGATGCCCGTCGTTCCGAACTGGCGCAGGTGATAGGTGGCCTCAACAAGGATGCCCAGGAGGTGAGCGAACGTACCGTCACCTTCAACAAGGCCAAGCAGGAGTTTGACGCAGCGGCGCAGAAGTATGGCTCCTTGCCCTTCAGCACCGATGAGGAGAAGCAGACTTACGAACAGCTGGTGGCAGCTGGCGCCAAGTACTTCTCGGTGCACGAGGAGCTGGTGGCTGCGTTTTCCAACGGGGATCTGGAGAAGGTCAAGAGCCTGCGCAAGAACGAGACACGGGTTGCCCTGGAAGAAGTTGGCACCAAATCCTACCGTCTGCGCGAGATCAACAACGAGATTGCCGACGGCATGGTGAAGTCGGTGGCCGACCTTTACAGCAGCTCGCGCACCATGAGTATCGTGGTGAGCCTCATCACCGTCTTGTTCGTGGTGGTGGTGGCCTGGCTGCTGACCGGCCAGATCCGCAATCCGGTGATGGCGCTACTGGAGCAGACCCGCAAGGTTTCTGCTGGCGATCTGGCGGCCCATCTTGATGCCAGCCAGTTCAACAACGACGAACTGGGGCAACTGGCCAAGGGCTTTGGCGAGATGCAAAAGAACCTGCGTACCCTGGTCAGCGAAGTCTCCGGCTCCGTGGTGCAACTGAGCTCGGCAGCTGAAGAGATCAGCGCGGTGGCGCGCCAGTCCGCCAACAACATGAACAGCCAGCAGCACGAGCTGAACCAGCTGGCCACCGCCATGAACGAGATGCAGGCGACGGTGCAGGAGGTGTCCCGCAACACCAGCGACGCCGCCAGCGCCGCTAGTGCCGCCAGCAGCACCGCCGAACTGGGGGCTCGTACCGTCAACGACTCCATCAAGCGTATTGAGCAGGTGGCCGGTGCCATCGAGAGCACCGCCGTGGTGATCCGTCAGCTTGGCGACGACAGCCGCAACATCGGCATGGTGCTGGAGGTGATCCGCGGGATCGCCGAGCAGACCAACCTGCTGGCCCTCAATGCCGCCATCGAGGCGGCCCGGGCTGGCGAGCAGGGGCGCGGCTTTGCGGTGGTGGCCGACGAGGTGCGTACCCTGGCGAAACGGACCCAGGATTCCACCTCCCAGATCAACACCATCATCGCCGAACTGCAGCAGCGGGCCGAGCAGGCCGGCACCACCATGCAGCAGAGCCAGGACATGATGAATTCCACCGTGAGCACGGCGCGGGAGGCGGGGGCATCCATCTCCGAGATCAGCGGCTCGGTGGAGAGCATCTCCCA
Source organism: Aeromonas sp. ASNIH4 (assembly GCF_002934425.1). Classification (NCBI taxonomy): domain Bacteria; kingdom Pseudomonadati; phylum Pseudomonadota; class Gammaproteobacteria; order Aeromonadales; family Aeromonadaceae; genus Aeromonas; species Aeromonas sp. ASNIH4. The sequence continues at coordinate 934,168 of NZ_CP026217.1, forward strand.
CATGAATATCCAGATTGCGACCGCCACCGAAGAGCAGGGGGCGGTGAGTGAAGAGCTCAACCGCAACGTGGTCAATATCAGCCATGCCTCCGAGGAAGTGGCTGCCGGTGCAACCCAGATGGCACAGGCCTGTAACGACCTCAATCACCTAGCGACCCAGTTGCAGGAGATGGTACGCCGCTTCCGGGTGTAAGGCGGATTGGATGCTCGCTGCTGCGGGCCCGGATCCTGGATCCGGGCCCGCCTTGTTTTATCGGCCTGTCGACTTTCCCTCTTGCACCATCCCTTGTTCGTTCCGCCGTTCTTGGGCATGCTAATGGCCCCATTGGTTGGCAGGATTCTGGATGTATGAACCTTCGCGATCTCGAGTATTTGGTGGCGCTGGAAGAGGAGAAGCACTTTCGCAAGGCGGCGGAGCGCTGCTTCGTCAGTCAGCCGACCCTGAGCGGCCAGCTGCGCAAGCTGGAGGATGAACTCGGGGTGATCCTGATCGAGCGTACTTCGCGCAAGGTGCTGTTTACCCCGGCTGGCGATGCCATGGCCCAGCAGGCCCGCAAGGTGCTCAAAGAGGTGCGTGAGCTCAAGAGCATAGGCCAGCATTTTGCCGAGCCCATGTCCGGTGAAATCCACATCGGCTTCATTCCTACCGTCGGCCCCTATTTGCTGCCTCACATCATTCAGGATCTGCGCGAGCACTTTCCCAAGCTGGAATTCTACCTCTATGAAGAGCAGACCCAGGTGTTGCTCAAGCGGCTGGAAGAGGGGGAGCTGGATTGCCTGATCCTGGCCGAGCTGGATGGCATGGACGGGTTTGGTTCGATCCCGCTCTATCAGGAACCCATGTGGCTGGCGGTGCCCCAGCAGCATCCGGAGGCCAAGGCCAAGGCGGTGCCGCTCAGCAATCTCAAGGGCAAGAAGTTGCTGATGCTGGCCGATGGCCACTGTCTGCGGGATCAGGCGATGGGATTCTGCTTCGCCGCCGGTATCGGCGAGGATCAGCGCTTCAAGGGCACCAGTTTGGAGACGCTGCGCAACATGGTGGCCGCCGGCAGCGGCATGACGCTGGTGCCCAGGCTCGCCGTGCCCGCCAATGCCGAAGAGGGCGGCGTCAGCTATCGACCTGTGATAGACCCCGTACCTGGGCGTACCATAGCGCTGCTCTATCGCCACTACTCGGTGCGCCGCCCCTGTTTCAACGAGCTGGCCGCCCGTATCTCGCGCTTGATGCAGAGCCTGCTTGGCTAACTGCGCATCACTATTACAGGGTCACAAAAAGAAAACCGGCGCATTGCGCCGGTTTTTTTATCTTCTGCTGTGGTTTAGAAGATATCGTCGGTGGAGACGGGACCATCGGTGGGTGAACCCTCACCGCCGTACACCTGATTGCCATCCGAGCTCTGTGTCGCGTAGCGGGTCGGCTCGGTGCCTTCCTTGAAGAACTCTTCCGTGCTGCTGCCGTCGGTCCGGTTGGTCAACAGGCCGGTCTCACGATCGATCCGCACCGTGATGATCCCTTCCGGTACCGGCATCTTGCGCTCAGGAACTTGCTTGAGCGCCGTCTTCATGAAGTCGATCCAGATGGGCTGTGCGGCACCACCGCCAAATTCGGCACGGCCCAGACCACGCTGGTGGTTGTCAAAACCGATCCAGGAGGTGGCGACCAGATTCGGGGTATAGCCGGAGAACCAGGCATCACGGGATTCGTTGGTGGTCCCGGTCTTGCCGGAGATATCGTGGCGCTTGAGGTCGCGCGCCGCCCGCCAGCCGGTACCGCGCCAACCGTTGCCACCCCAGATGGCGGTGGTCAGGGTGTCGGTCACCAGGAAGGTGCTCTGAGCACTGATGGTCTGCGGTGCCATGTTGCCGGGAACGACCGGATCGATGGGGCACTGGGCTTTCCAGTCCGGCGCCGTATTGGCATAGGCATCCGCACTGTCGAGACCGGCGGCGGCCAGCACGCCACAGTCACGGCAGGCGGCTGCCGGGTTGGCCTGATAGAGAGGCGCGCCGAAGCTGTCGGTGACTTCGGTGATGAAGTAGGGGGTGACCTGGAAGCCGCCGTTGGCCATGACCGAGTAGCCGCGCACCACTTCCAGCGGAGTGAACTCGGCAGCCCCCAGGGCCAGCGATTCGTTGGGCGAGATGGTATCGCGAGCAAAGCCGAAGCGGGTTAGGCCGTCGATGTAGGTATCCAGCCCGATGGCGCGCATCAGGCGCACCGACATCACGTTCTTCGACTTGGCGAGGCCGAGGCGCAGGGAAGTGGGACCTTCATAGATGGCCGGGGAGTTTTTGGGCTGCCACATGGGGCCCTTGGAGGGGTCCCACTGGTTGATCGGCGCATCGTTGATGAGGGAGGCCAGGGTGTAGCCCTGTTCCAGCGCGGTGGCATAGAGGAAGGGCTTGATGTTGGAGCCTATCTGGCGGCGTGCCTGATCGACCCGGTTGAACTTGGAGAGCTCGAAGCTGAAGCCGCCGACCAGCGCCTCGATGGCTCCATCCTGCGGGTTCATGGCCACCAGAGCGGCGTTGACCTCGGGGATCTGGGAGAGCAGCAACTCTTCACCCTTTTCCCGTACCCAGATCTGGGCGCCCACTTTCAGCATGTCGCGGGCCGAGCGGGGCGCAAAGCCCTGACGATCATCGGTGATGAAGGCGCGTGCCCACTTGATGCCGTTCCAGCCGAGCTCAGCCTGTTTGCCATTCTTCAGCACTATGGTCGCACTCTTGTCAGCCAGCTTGGTGACGACGGCGGCCATCAGCGGCTCATAGGTGGGCTGCTTGGCCAGATGGGCCATGATCTTGTCATAATCCCAGTCGGCTTCGCCCGCTTTCCACAGCTGGGCGGTCACGCCCTTGTAGCCATGGCGGGTGTCATAGTCGAACACGCCGTCGAGCAAGGCCAGACGGGCGGCGCGCTGGCGCTTGGCGGTGACTGTGGTGTAGACGTGCAGACCCATGGTGTAGGCATCTTCACCGAACTGCTCCACCATCTTCTGGCGCACCATCTCCCCCAGATAAGGGGCATTCAAGGTGATTTCAGCCCCGTGATAGCGGGCCTTGACCGGCATCTTGGACGCTTCGTCGAACTGGGCCTGGGTGATTTTGCCGGTTTCCAGCATGCGACCAAGTACCACGTTGCGGCGGGCAAAGGCACGTTCCGGCGAGCGGATCGGGTTCAGCATGGACGGCGCCTTGGGCAGACCGGCGATGATGGCGATCTCGTCCAGCGTCAGGTCCTTGACCTCCTTGCCAAAGTAAACCTGGGCGGCGGCACCGACCCCGAATGCCCGATAGCCGAGCGGGATCTTGTTGAGATAGAGCTGCAGGATCTCGTCCTTGGAGAGATTCTGCTCGATGCGCCAGGCCAGGAAGACCTCTTTTATCTTGCGCACCAGCGTCTTTTCATTGCTCAGGAAGAAGTTGCGGGCGACCTGCTGGGTAATGGTACTGGCGCCCTGGCGGGCCTGACCGGAGACGGCCCAGACGGTGGCTGCACGAATGATGCCGATGGGGTCGATCCCCGGGTGCTCATAGAAACGGGCATCTTCGGTCGCCAGTACCGCATCGATCATGGACTGGGGGATTTCATCCAGATGCAGCGGGATGCGACGAATTTCGCCAAATTGGGAGATCAATTCCCCATCCCGGCTGTACACCTTCATCGGGGTGGCCAGCTTGACGTCGCGCAGCGCGGTCACATCCGGCAACTGGGGCTTGATGTAGAAGTAGATACCGATGAGGCTGGCAACACCCAGCACAGCACCCAGCATCATGACAATAAACAGGCGTACGAGCCATTTCAGCATGGAAGAACTACCAATCGTCTTAAAATTAGCCAACGGGCGCAGAGTATAGCCCTTTTGCCTCCGGAAATTCGAGGTTTTCCTGACGGCAGCCCGGCTCCTCGAGAAGAGGCGGGAGGTTAGCATTCTGTGGCTCAATAACCAAGGGGAGGCGAGGGGCAGCCGGAAAGCGAGTTGTATCACTTTTCGGCATAAACTTTATGACATTGATAGATAGAGCATTTAGGATGAGTTAAGTCATCATCTTCTGATTAGCTGTCCTACAATCAATCCTAAAACCCAATAACGCATGGATGTGTATATGTTTGGGCTATTCAACAAAGGTTCTCTGCTTCCTCTGGCGGGTATTGATTTTGGCAGCCAGACCATCAAGGCCGTGACCATTACCGGTCGTCCCGGCAAGCTCCATCTCGAATCGGTGGCCGAAGTCGCCACTCCCAAAGGCACTCTGGTCGATTATCAGCTGCAGGATATCGAACGGGTCAGCCAGTCTCTGAAGGCCCTCAAGCGCCTCATCTCGGGCAGCAGCCAGTATGTTGCGACTGCCGTCACCGGTTCCAACGTGATCACGAAAGTCATTCAAGTGGATGCCGCTTTGGGTGAGAACGAGCTGGAGAATCAGGCTCAGCTCGAGGCTGAGCAACTCATTCCCTTTCCCCTAGATGAAGTGAGCCTGGATTTTGAAATTCTGGGCAAGGTTAACGATCAGGAACGCCGCGAAGTGTTGCTGAGTGCTGCCCGCACCGAGAGCGTGAGCGGGCGGGTGACCGCGCTGGCGGAAGCCGACATGACCACCAAGGTGGTGGATGTGGGCGCCCACGCACTGGGCCGTGCCGTGCTTGCCTGCCTGCCGGAGTTGCAGGAGTGGGAGAAACCGGTCGGCGTTATTGATATCGGAGCGAGCGCCATGACCTTTGCCGCACTGGTAAAGGGAGAAGTTATCTACTCACGCCTGCAAAACTTCGGTGGCGATCAATATAGTCAGGCGCTGGCCTCTTTCTACAACCTGTCGCTGGATGACGCCGAGCAGGCCAAGTTGCAGGGCAAGCTGCCAGTTGATCACGAACTGGATGTGTTGCTGCCCCATATGAATGCTCTGTTGCAGCAAGTCAGGCGGAACGTGCAACTGTTTTGCAGCTCTTCCGGGCACAGGGAGCTTTCCAGACTGGTGCTCACCGGCGGTGGCAGCCTGCTGCCCGGGCTGGCGGCCCAGGTCGGCAGCGAGTTGAACTGTGAGGTATTGCATCCTGATCCCTTTGCCCTGTTCGGCAAGCCGAAAGGGGAGGGCGCGGTCCACGGTGCCAAGTTTATGACGGCGCTGGGTCTGGCATTGAGGAGCTTCACGCCATGTCAAATATAAACCTCCTGCCCTGGCGTGAGGCCAGGGCCCAGCGACAGAAGAAGCAATTCGGGGTCATGTTGGGCATCTTCATGGCCATTACGGCTTCCCTTGGTTTTGCCGCCGACTGGCTGGTGGAGCAGCAGATAGGCCATCAGCAGCAACGCAACCAGCGTTTGCTGCAGGAGATGACCATCCTCGATGCCCAGCTTGGCGAGATCCGCCTGCTCAAGGAGCGACGCAAGGAGTTGATCGATCGCATGCAATTGATCGAACACCTGCAGATGCGCCGCAATCTGCCGGTTCGCCTGTTCAACCAGTTGCCTTCGCTGGTTCCCAACGGGGTTTACCTCAATACGCTTGCCTTGCAGAACAACCAAATAGATGTGAATGGCAAGACCGAGGCCTATGGCAGGGTAGCCAGCATGATGCGTCGTATCGATGGCTCCGGCTGGCTGGGGCAGTCGCAGATCAGCACGATTTTTGCGGCCGATGTGGCGCCCGTTTCGCTCAGCCAGTTCTCCATGATGTTCCAGGTCGCGGGTGCGGCAGGCGCCACGGTCGATGTGGCTAAGGGGCAGCAATGAATCTACAACAGCTCAACGAACTGGATCTCAACAACATTGCCAGCTGGCCCAAGCTGGCCAAAGGGATTTTCATCCTGTTCTTCTGTGCCTTGCTGGGGGGGGCCATCTATTACTACGTGATTGCCAACTCACTGACCCTGTTGACCCAGGAGACCAACAAGGAGGCCGAACTCAAGGCGCAGTTCGAGAGCAAGGCGATGCTGGCTGCCAACCTCGGTGCCTACAAGACGCAGATGGTGCAGCTCGAACAGCTGGTGGATACCCAACTCAAGCAGTTGCCCAATACTCACGAAGTGGCCGGATTGCTGGATGACATCAGTTTCATTGCTACCGACAATGGACTCAAATTGAATCGCATCAATTGGGAGCCCGAGATCAAGCACGAGTTCTCCACCGAGCTGCCCATGCGAATCGAAGTGGTGGGCACGTATCATGAGATAGGCAAGTTCACGGCCGACATGGCGGCCTTGCCGCGTATCGTCATCCTGGAATCGTTCACGCTGGGACAGGGCAAGGAGCAAGGCGACATGATCGCCATGTCGATGCTGGCCAAAACCTACAAATACAATGGCAAAACCGTGGGGCAGACCAAATGAAGCTACTCTGCGTGCTGTTGCCTGCTCTGTTGTTGACCGCCTGCGGTGGGCAGGATGACATGGACAACTATGTGGCTGAAACCAAGGCCAGAAAACCAGTACCCATCGAGCCTCTTCCCGAAATCAAACCCTTTTCCCCGATGGCTTATCACCTCAGCGATCAGCGCAGCCCCTTCATCGCCCCCCAGCCTGAAACCAGCAGTGCCAAGGTGGATGCCAAGGTGAAGCCGGATTGCGCCCAGATCGTGGCCAACAGGGAGAAAGAAGTACTGGAGCGCTATTCACTGGCCAGCCTGAGCATGCAGGGCTCACTTGGCAAGCAGGGACAGCTGTGGGCCTTGATCAGGACTCCTGATGGTCAATCCATCCGGGTGGGTCTCAATCAACACATGGGACTGGATCAGGGACGGGTGATCAGGATCACTGACACCTACTTGGATTTGATTGAGACTATACCGGATGGCAAAGGATGCTGGGTGACTCGAGAAACTCAGCTGGGCATGGCCAATCTTGAAGCAAAACGATAATCAGGGATGATGCGATGAAAACAACAATAGGTATGGTAGCCCGAGTTACCCTGCTGTTTTGCGCCGGAGCATGGAGCCAGGCCTGGGCCGTGGCAACCCTGCAGGAGGTCAAGGTCAATCCGCTGATGGCCGATCAGCTGTTGCTGGAGTTGAGTTTCAGTGAACCGGTCAGCGGATTTACCGATCGTCTCTCCTATGAACCCAATCAGCTGCTGCTGCATGTGCCTGGGGCGGTGGGAGCGCTCAACGTGAACCCGTTGCCCATCAAGCAGCAGGGGGTAGACAACCTCAAGGTCGAGGGCAAGGGGGCAGGTCTCGATATCAAGATCTCCCTCGATCAACTGACCCCCTATCAGGTGCATCAGCAGGGCAACAAGTTGTTGGTGGCACTGGGAGAAAAAGCAGCCATGCCGCTGCCGGCCACCACAGCATCCTCCGGGCTGGTGGTCCCCCAGCCGACCTCGTCTGCACTTATCAATACCCAGCCGGCAGCCTCGTCCGCCCTGATCAACAGTCAGCAGCTTGCTCGCCAGAGCGCTCCAGTGGCTGCGCCCGTGGCCAGCAAGCCGGTTTTGCCATCACCACAGACGGCGGCCAGTGGTGCCTACTTCAATTCCGTGAAAGGGGTAGATTTCAGGCGTGGCAAGGACGGGCAGGGGGAATTTCTGGTGACGCTGGACAACAGCTCCGCCGCCGTTGACGTCAGCAGCCGTGGCCAGACGGTACTTGCCAAGTTTCACGGCACCCGGGTACCGGACGATTTGCTTAATCTGATCAACGTGCAGGATTTTGCGACCCCTGTCTCTCAGGTTGAGGTGTTCCGCCAGGGTAACGACACCCTGTTTGAACTCTCGGTCAACGGCCAGTTTGACTACCGTTACGATCAGGCGGACAAGATGTTCATCGTCGAGGTGAAAAAGCGCTCCGCGGCGACTGCCGGCAAGCAGTATCAGGGCAAACCCATCTCTCTCAATTTCCAGGATATCCCGGTGAGAACCGTGCTGCAGCTCATCGCGGATTTCAACAACCTCAATCTGGTGACCACGGATTCGGTGTCGGGCAACATCACCCTGCGGCTGGACGGGGTGCCCTGGGAGCAGGCACTCGACATCATCTTGAAGGTGCGGGGACTCGACAAGCGGTTGGACAACAACATCCTGCTGGTCGCACCGGCCGAAGAGATTGCCGCTCGCGAGAAACAGCAGCTGGAGAGCCGCAACCAGGTCGCCGATCTGGCACCGCTTTATACCGAGTATCTGCAGATCAACTATGCCAAGGCATCCGAAGTGGCGGCGCTGCTCTCGTCCGAGAGCACCAAGCTGCTCTCTTCCAAGGGGGCGGTGAGCGTCGATGAGCGGACCAACGTGCTGGTGGTCAAGGACACTGCCGACGTCATCAGCAACATAAAGCGGATGCTGGATATCCTGGATATTCCGGTCAAGCAGGTGGTGATCGAGGCGCGCATGGTGACCATTGATGACGGCTTTGACGAGGCGCTTGGGGTGCGTTGGGGGGTAACCAAAAACGACGGTCACGGCAACAGTACCTCGGGCACCATCGAGGGCAATGACGGTTCCGGCAACAACAATGGCGGCTCGACCATCACCCGACCAGGGGTGGACGATCGGCTTAACGTCAATCTGCCGGTGACCAATGCGGCCGGTACCCTGGCCTTCCAGGTGGCGCGGCTGGCGGATGGTACCTTGCTGGATCTCGAGCTGTCGGCACTGGAGAAAGAGAGCAAGGCCGAGATCATCGCCAGTCCCCGGGTCACCACGGCCAACCAGAAACCGGCGCTGATCGAGCAGGGTACCGAGATCCCCTATGTGGAGTCCTCTTCCAGCGGGGCAACCTCGGTCACCTTCAAGAAGGCGGTGCTGAGCCTCAAGGTGACGCCGCAGATCACCCCCGACAACAGGGTGATCCTGGACTTGACCGTGACCCAAGATACCAAGGGTGAAACCGTACCGACCGGTACCGGTGATGCTGTCTCCATCAACGCCCAGTCCATCACCACCCAAGTGCTGGTCAACAATGGCGAGACCCTGGTACTTGGTGGCATTTATCAACAGACCATCAAGAGCGATGTCAGCAAGGTGCCCCTGCTGGGTGATATCCCGGGTCTGGGCGTGTTGTTTCGCAAGACAACCAGTGAGAACAAAAAGCGCGAGCTGCTGATTTTCGTGACGCCGAAGATAGTCACCGACGCCTTCTGAAGACTTTACATGTGAAGGTAAAACACATATAACCTTACGCCCCAATGAGGCTGGGGCGTAAGGGCTGCGGTTGCCAGTCCTGATTTCTATTGAGATAATCCCCCTCCTGATCCATCGCAAGATAAGGTTCATAGGTACCCCGATCGAGAGTTTGTCGGGGTCGTACAGTTTGTAATTACTAACGAAAAGACATGGCTGAGAAACGCAATATTTTCCTGATAGGTCCCATGGGTGCGGGCAAGAGCACCATAGGTAGACATCTGGCAGAACAACTGCATATGGAGTTTTTCGACTCAGATCATGAGATTGAGCGCCGCAGTGGTGCCGATATCGGCTGGGTGTTCGATGTTGAAGGCGAAGAGGGTTTCCGGATCCGCGAAGAGAAGGTCATCGGTGACCTTTCCGAACAGCAGGGTATCGTGCTGGCGACGGGTGGCGGTGCCATCAAGAGCCGTGAAACACGCAACAAGCTCTCTGCTCGCGGCATCGTGGTGTACCTCGAAACCACCATTGAGAAGCAACTGGCACGTACGCAAAGAGACAAGCGTCGCCCCTTGCTGCAAACCGAAGAGCCGCCGCGCGAAGTACTCGAGCGTCTGGCACAAGAACGCAACGCCCTGTATGAAGAAGTGGCTGACTTTGTCATCCAGACTGATGACCAGAGCGCTAAAGTTGTTGCCAATCAAATCGTTAAGTTGATCGGCATGTAATATAGAGGACGTCCATGGAAAGGTTGAAGGTCGAACTGGGTGAACGCAGCTATCCCATCGAGATAGCCGCAGGTCTGTTGCAGCATGCAGAGGTGCTGACGCAAACCATCAAGGGCAAGCGGGTCATGATTGTGACCAACACAGTGGTTGCGCCCTTGTATCTTGAGCGAATTGTCCAGTTGCTGTCGGGCTATCAGGTTGAACACCTGATCCTGCCGGATGGCGAGGCCTACAAGACCCTGGCTACCTTTGAGCGGATCATGTCCGCTCTGCTGGAAACCAACCATGGTCGTGATACCACTCTGATTGCCCTGGGTGGCGGTGTGATAGGGGACGTTGTCGGCTTCGCTGCTGCAAGCTATCAACGTGGCATTCCGTTCATTCAAGTGCCTACCACACTGCTCTCCCAGGTTGATTCCTCCGTTGGTGGCAAGACCGCCGTCAACCACCCCCTCGGCAAGAACATGATCGGGGCCTTCTATCAGCCCAGACACGTCGTGATCGATACCGAGTGCCTCCAGACCCTGCCTGCCCGCGAATTTGCCGCCGGCATGGCCGAGGTGATCAAATACGGCATCATCTGGGATGTCGAATTCTTCTGCTGGCTCGAAGCCAACATGTCCCGTCTGCAGGCGCAGGAGCCGGCCGCGCTGGCCTATGCCATCCGCCGCTGCTGCGAGATCAAGGCCGATGTGGTTGGCCAGGACGAGACCGAGCATGGTGTGCGTGCCCTGCTTAACCTGGGCCACACCTTTGGCCATGCCATTGAAGCCGAGAAGGGCTATGGCAACTGGCTGCACGGCGAAGCCGTGGCGGCAGGCACCATGCTGGCCGCCAATACCGCCCTGGCCCGTGGGGACGTGACCGAGCAACAGGTAGACCGTATCCGTGCCTTGCTGCTGGCGGCCAATCTGCCGGTGCAGGCGCCGTCAGAGATGGATTTTGCGGCCTTCATTCGTCACATGCGCCGCGACAAGAAGGTGCTGGAAGGCAAACTGCGTCTGGTGCTGCCGGTCGGCATAGGTCATGCCCAGGTGGTGGCCGATGTCTCCGATGCTGAACTGCTGGCGGTGATCGAGTCTGGTCGTGACGAATAAACTGCTGAAATTTCCCTCCCAGCGGCAGCTGGTTGACCGGCTGCTGCATCTGATTGAATTCAATCATCCTTTTATCTTTCTCTCCGGCAAACCCGGCAGTGGTCGTGGCACGTTGTGCGAATCCCTGCTGGGAGCATTGCCGGAAAAAGTGCGGGTCGTCAGCCTGATCGGCAGCCCCGCCATGAAGATGGTGGACGTGCGCCAGCTGTTGCTGCCCCAGGTGGTGGCCCGGCCGTTGTTCAATCCGCAGGATGCGCTGGCAGACAGCTTTTTCCGCATGCTGGAAGGCAAACCGGCCACCCTGCTGCTGCTGATCGAGCGGGCCGATGAGCTGCCTGCCGAGCTGGTCGGCGAGCTGTGGAGCCTGTGTCGTCACAACGATACCCTGAAGATCCCCCATCAGTTGGCCATCGTGCTCTCCGGCAGTGACGTCTGGTGTCGCAATCAGAAGGCGCAGCTGAAAGGGCGGGCCATGCCCGCGCTGGAGCTGGAAGTCGCGCCGCTTGGCGCGCCCGAACAACGCATCTTCTTGTATGAGAAGGCCAAAGAGCTCAAGATCCCGACAGCCCTCTTGCCCAAGCCGAAAGTGGAAGAGATCCTGAAAGTGGCAAATGGACATCCGTCCACCATCATGCAGTTACTGGAGGATATCATGACCGACAGAAGGCCCAAGAAACGTCAGGCTGAGTTGCCCGTCAAGAAGATTGCGACCCTGCTGGCCCTGTTGGCCGGCGGTCTGCTGGCGCTGAGTTATCTGCTGCCGGCCCTGTTTGGCGGCGACAGCAAGAGCACTGCCCCCGAGCCCACCCAAACCACGGCGTTGCCCATCCCCGTCTCGGGGGGCGATCCGCTGACCATCGGCGGCAGCAACACCAGCCAGAATGGCAGCCAGAGTGTGACCAGTGATGGCGCCGCCAGCAATCCCGGCGGCGTGGTCCGCGACTGGCAGCCGGATGCCAAGGTATTGCCCAAGGCGGTGGAGAGCGACACCGTGACCACCGAATCGACCAACTACGAAGGGCGCCGGGTGGTGATCTCCGACGAGGTGGTCGAGAAGCTGATGAAGCAGCCCAACGTCAGCGGCGCCCTGCCCACTGCGGTGGTGGATGAGCTGACCGGCGCCGATTCGCAAGCAGCGGCTACTCAGGGGACCTCTGCCGAGCAGACTGTTACACCCAATGCCACTGCTCAGACTGCCCAGCCGGCAAACACCGCCAAAGCCCAACCCACGCCAGCGGCCAGCAAGCCGGTGGCCAAGCCAGTTGCGGTTGAACCGGTGGCAGCACCTGCTCCCAAGGTGGCGCTGACCCCCGCCGCCACTCTGAACAAGAAGCCCAGAAACCACTACAGCATCCAGCTGATGGGCGCGAGCAACACCAAGGCGGTCGACAAGTTCGTGGCCGAAAATGGTCTGGCCGGCAAGATCTGGGTCTATCAAACCAAGTTCCGCGGCAGCCCCTGGTACGTGGTGCTGCAGGGGGACTACGCCAGCAGCAACCAGGCCAAGGCCGCCATTCGCAAGCTGTCGCCCGCCTTGCTGAAGGGTCAACCCTGGCCCAAGTCGTTTGCGCAGGTACAAAAAGAGTTGAAGCAATAGCCATTTTGGCCGGGAAGGGGGTAGAATCGTCCCCCTTTTTTGGTCGATGCCTTCTTAACACCGGATTTCCATGAAAAAAACACGCGCTTTTTTAAAATGGGCCGGGGGAAAATACTCCCTGGTTGAAGAGATTGCCGAGCGTTTGCCGGCCGGGCGTGTGTTGCTGGAGCCCTTCGTCGGGGCCGGGTCCGTGTTTCTCAACACCGACTACGACGCCTATGTGCTCAACGACATCAATCCGGATCTGATCGGTCTTTACAATCATCTCAAGTTGACGCCGGATCGGTTCATCGCTGAGTCGCGCAAGCTGTTCGTGACCGAGCACAACCACAAGGCGGCCTACTACCGGCTGCGCACCCAGTTCAACCAGACCGACACCAGCTTCGAGCGCGCCCTGCTGTTCCTGTTTCTGAATCGACACGGTTTCAACGGCCTGTGCCGGTACAACAAGAAGGGGGGCTTCAACGTCCCGTTCGGTTCCTACAAGAAGCCCTATTTCCCGGAAAAAGAGCTGTGGGCCTTCGCCGAGAAGGCGCAGAAGGCGACCTTCATCTGTGAAAGCTATGCCGATGCCATCCAGCGCGCCGAAGAGGATTGGGTGATCTATTGCGATCCCCCCTATGCTCCGCTCTCCACTACCGCTAGCTTCACCACCTATTCGGCCGGTGGCTTCACCCTGGACGATCAGGCCGTGCTGGCCAGGCTGGCCCGCCACACCGCGGCGCGCAAAGGGGTGCCCGTGCTCATCAGCAACCACGACATCGAGCTGACCCGCGAGCTCTATCGCGGCGCCCGCCTCGACGAGATCCTGGTCAAGCGCACCATCAGCCGCAACGGCGGCACCCGCAACAAGGTGGCCGAGTTGTTGGCGCTCTATCCGCCCGGCATCGAACCGGAGCAGGGCTACTACCCGAGCGACGCCGAACTGGCGCCACTCGGCTGACACAGACGGCACCTCGGGTGCCGTTTTTTATGTCTGCCGTGGCCGATGATGGTGGTGTTCGCCTTTTCCGTACCGTGTGCAGGTTGTTTTCAGCGCCCGTTTGCGGTGACGATGGCGTTCGCTTTTTCCGTACCGTGTGCGGGTCGTTTTCAGCGTCCGTTTGCGGTGATGATGGCGTTCGCTTTTTCCGTACCGTGTGCGGGTCGTTTTCAGCGCCTGTTTGCGGTGATGATGGCGTTCGCTTTTTCCGTACCGTGTGCGGGTCGTTTTCAGCGCCCGTTTGCGGTGATGATGGTGTTCGCTTTTTCCGTACCGTGTGCGGGTCGTTTTCAGCTTCCGTTTGTGGTGATGATGGCGTTCGCTTTTTCCGTGCCGTGTGCGGGTCGTTTTCAGCGTCCGTTTGCGGTAAAATTGCGCCGCTTTTTCTGCCACGCTGCCAATGGATGACGCTGATGAAAGACTTTCTGATTGCCCCCTCGATCCTCTCCGCCGACTTTGCCCGTCTGGGGGACGATGTCGCCAAGGTGCTGGCCGCCGGTGCCGACGTGGTCCATTTCGACGTGATGGACAACCATTATGTGCCCAACCTGACCATAGGCCCCATGGTCTGCCAGGCCCTGCGTGACTACGGTATCGAAGCCCCCATCGACGTGCACCTGATGGTCAAGCCGGTGGATCGCATCATTCCCGACTTTGCCAAGGCGGGTGCTTCCCTCATCACCTTCCATCCGGAAGCGTCCGACCACGTCGACCGCTCCCTGGGCCTCATCAAGGAGCAGGGCTGCCAGGCCGGTCTGGTACTGAACCCGGCCACGCCGCTCACCTGCCTGGAGTACGTGATGGACAAGCTGGACGTGATCCTGCTGATGTCGGTCAACCCGGGCTTTGGTGGCCAGAGCTTCATCCCCGGCACCCTCGACAAGCTGCGCCAGGTGCGTCGCCTCATCGACGAGAGCGGCCGCGACATTCGCCTCGAGATCGACGGCGGGGTCAAGGTCGACAACATTCGTGAGATTGCCCAGGCTGGTGCCGACATGTTCGTGGCCGGCTCGGCCATCTTCAGTCGTCCGGACTACAAGGCGGTGATCGACGAGATGCGGGCGGAGCTCTCTCATGTCAAACGCTGAACGTGATTTTGACCTGGTGCTGTTCGATCTGGACGGTACCTTGATCGACAGCGCCCCGCAACTGGCGCTGGCGGTCAACCGTACGCTGACCGAACTCGGGCTGGCCGAGGCCGACGAAGCCGTGGTGCGGACCTGGGTTGGCAACGGTGCCGACAAGCTGATCCAGCGCGCGCTGGACTATCGCGCAGCGCCCGAGCTGTTTGCCAGCGCCCGTCCGCTGTTTGACCGTCACTATCAGGCCTGCCTGCTGGAAGGGCTGGCCATGTATGACGGGGTCGAACAGAGCCTGCGCCGCCTGCAGGCGCTGGGTTACCAGCAGGCGATCGTGACCAACAAGCCGAGTCACTTCGTGCAGCCGATCCTCGATGCCCTCGGCATCGGCGACTGTTTCGCACTCTGGCTGGGGGGCAACTGCGTGCCCGTCAAGAAACCAAGCCCGGAGCCGCTGCTGCTGGCCTGCCACGAGCTGGGTGTCAGCCCGTCGCGCACCCTGATGGTGGGCGACTCCGAAAATGACGTGCTGGCCGCCCAGGCTGCCGGCATGAAGGTGGTGGGACTGACCTATGGCTACAACTACGGCCGTCCCATCGCAGATTCCCGCCCGGACTGGGTATGCGAACAGTTTGCCCAGCTCGACGCGCTGCTGGCCGAATAAGCTGGCCAGGCAGGCCGAATAACAAGGATCAACACTCTGATGACTAAACCTATCGTATTGAGCGGGGCCCAACCGTCGGGCCAGCTGACCATCGGCAACTACATGGGGGCCCTGCGTCAGTGGGTCAACATGCAGGATGACTTCGACTGCCTCTACTGCATCGTCGATCTGCACGCCATCACCACCCGCCAGGATCCGGCCGCCCTGCGCAAGGCCTGCCTGGATGCCGCCGCCCTCTATCTGGCGGTCGGCATCGATCCGGCCAAGAGCACCGTGTTCATCCAGTCCCACGTGCCACAGCACGCCGAGCTTGGCTGGATCCTGAACTGCTACACCCAGATGGGCGAGCTGTCGCGCATGACCCAGTTCAAGGACAAGTCCGCCCGTTTCGAGAACAACGTCAACGTCGGCCTGTTCGGTTATCCGGTGCTGATGGCGGCCGACATCCTGCTCTATCAGGCCAATCAGGTGCCGGTGGGCAACGATCAGAAGCAGCATCTGGAGCTGACCCGCGACATCTGCACCCGCTTCAACAACCTCTACGGCGAGGTGTTCACCCTGCCGGAGCCCTTCATTCCGACCGAAGGCGCCCGGGTGATGAGCCTGCAGGATCCGACCAAGAAGATGTCCAAGTCGGACGACAACGAGGCCAACTTCATCGGCTTGCTGGAAGATCCCAAGCAGATCGTCAAGAAGATCAAGCGCGCGGTGACTGACTCCGACGAGCCGGCGGTGGTGCGTTTCGATCCGGAAAACAAGCCGGGGGTCTCCAATCTGCTGACCCTGATGTCCGGGGTGACCGGCCGTTCCATCCCCGAGCTGGAGCAGCATTTCGAAGGCAAGATGTACGGTCACCTCAAGACCGAAACCGCCGAGGCAGTGGTTGCCCTGCTGGAGCCGATTCAGGCCCGCTTCCACGAGCTGCGTCAGGATGAGGCTCATCTGCAGGCCATTTTGGCGGCCGGTGCACAAAAGGCGCGGGAAAGGGCTGAAAAAACCCTGGCCAGCGTATATGATGTAGTCGGCTTCGTTCCTCGAGCCTGACATACTGGGAAGGTGTAGTAGAAGAGAGCTGGGTATTTGCCTGGCTTTCTTTGTTTTACCCGACCTGCTATTCGTTATTTCATCTTCCAATTTCAAACGCGGGCGTCTGCCCCAAGAGTTAGCATGTCTGTCGAATCAAATACCACGATTGAAGAGTTGGGTGACAAGGGTCACTGGCTGCGCAAGTTTCGCAAGGCCAAAAACCTCAATACCCTGCAACTGATGGTCTCCAATGCCATCGACAAGCACCACAAAACCCCTGCCATCGCCGCCGCCATCTACCTGGCCGAGTGCCAGCGCGAGCGTGAAATGGAACAGGGGCGCTATCTGGATCGTTAATTCTCTGCTCTGGTTGACCCATGCTGTTGTTGATCGATAACTACGACTCCTTTACCTGGAATCTGGTGCAATATTTTGGCGCCTTGGGACAGGAGGTAGTGGTGAAGCGCAATGACGAGCTGACGCTGGACGCCATTGCCCGGCTCTCTCCCCGTTATCTGGTGATCTCTCCCGGTCCCTGCACCCCCAATGAGGCGGGTATTTCGCTGGCGGCCATCTCCCGTTTTGCCGGCCAGCTCCCCATTCTCGGCGTCTGTCTCGGCCACCAGTCGCTGGCGCAGGCCTTCGGTGCCAGGGTGGTGCGTGCCCGTCAGGTGATGCACGGCAAGACCTCGCTCATTCGCCATCGCGGCGAGGGGGTATTCAAGGGGCTCAACGACCCGCTGCGGGTCACTCGTTACCATTCGCTCATCGTGGAGCGCGACACCTTGCCCGATTGCCTCGAGATCACCGCCTGGAGCGAACATGCCGATGGCAGCCCGGACGAGATCATGGGGCTGCGCCATAAGCAGTTGAATATAGAGGGTGTTCAGTTCCATCCGGAGAGCATTCTGAGCGAGCAGGGTCATCAGTTGCTGGCCAATTTTTTGGCTAATCACTGAATAGTTGTGATCGGCCTCCCAGAATTGAAAGGAGGCCAAAAATATTTTCCCTGACACTTTATTCACCTCCCTCCCTGTCCAAATTATCTCTTGCCAACACCCCCTGAGCCGTTATGCAATGCGGTTGCCTAAAATCTCACGGGCAGTCGAACATTGTTCCCTGTAACGCGCTTTGTTGCAGACTTTTAGCTTTTTTTTGTGACAATGCCGATGTGTTTACATGGATTTAACTTTTGGGCGGTGGATTATTCTGTCGCCAGATCGAAGGAGAGCAATATGTCAGAGTTGTTGGCAGTGACACGTGAAGTGTTTGATGAAGTGATGGTTCCCAACTATGCGCCCGCCAAGATCATCCCGGTGCGTGGTGAAGGGTCACGTGTCTGGGATCAGGAAGGCCGTGAGTATGTGGATTTCGCCGGCGGGATCGCCGTCAATGGCCTGGGCCATTGCCATCCCAAGCTGGTCGGGGCCCTGAAAACCCAGGGCGAGAAGCTGTGGCACCTCTCCAACGTGATGACCAACGAGCCGGCCCTGCGCCTGGCCAAGAAGCTGGTCGCCGCGACCTTCGCCGACAAGGTCTATTTCTGCAACTCCGGTGCCGAAGCCAACGAAGCCGCCCTCAAGCTGGCCCGTCGCTACGCCATCGAGAAGTTCGGTGCCCACAAGACCCAGATCATCGCCTTCCACCAGGGCTTCCACGGTCGTACCTTCTTTACCGTCAGCGTCGGCGGCCAGGCTGCCTACTCCGATGGTTTCGGTCCCAAGCCCGCGGACATCACCCACGTGGCCTACAACGATCTGGCGGAGCTGGCTGCCGTCATCTCCGACAATACCTGCGCCGTGGTGATGGAGCCGCTGCAGGGCGAGGGCGGCATCATTCGTCCCACCGACGAGTTTGCCAAAGGGGTGCGCGAGCTGTGCGACCAGCACAACGCCCTGCTGATCTATGACGAAGTGCAATCCGGCGTCGGTCGTACCGGCGATCTGTTTGCCTACATGGGTCTGGGCGTCACGCCGGACATCCTCACCAGCGCCAAGGCACTGGGCGGCGGTTTCCCCATCGGCGCCATGCTTACCACCACCGAAATCGCCTCCCACCTGAAAGTGGGCACTCACGGTTCCACCTACGGCGGCAACCCGCTGGCCTGCGCGGTGGCCGAGGCGGTGATCGACGTGGTCAACACCCCGGAAGTGCTCAATGGCATCAAGCAGCGCGAACAGCTGTTCCGCGAAGGGATCGAGGCCATCAATGCCAAGTACCACTGCTTCAGCGAAGTGCGCGGCAAGGGTCTGCTGCTGGGCGCCGTGCTCAACGACGACTACAAGGGCCGCTCGCGCGACTTCCTGCTGGCCTCCATCGATCAGGGCCTGATGGCGCTGGTAGCCGGCACCAACGTGGTGCGTTTCGCGCCGTCCCTGGTTATTCCGGAAGCGGACATCAAGGAAGGGCTGGTACGGTTCGAGAAAGCGGTTGCCCAGGTGGTTAACGCCTGATCCAAATTGAGGTGGGGAGCTCTCCCGGCAGGAGCCGGGACCCCACCTGTCGTCAATGAAAGGGAGTTGTCATTTATGTTGGTTATCCGTCCCATCGAGCAAAAAGATTTTGCCGGTCTCAAGACCTGTGCCATCGAATCCGGCACCGGCATGACCTCGTTGCCCGTCAACGATGAACTGCTGCAGCGCAAGATAGACGCTTCCACCCAGACCTTTTCGGACAAGCCTGCGGGCAAGGGTGACTGCCTCTATTTCTTCGTCGCCGAGGATCTGGAGACCGGCGAAATGGTCGGTACCTGCGCCATCGATGCGGCCGTGGGCCTGTCCCAGCCGTTCTACAACTATCACATCGGCAAGGTGGTGCACTCTTCCCCCAAGCTCGGCATCTACAACGTCGTGGAAACCCTTACCCTCTCCAACGACTACACCGGCAATTCCGAGCTCTGCACCCTGTTTCTGCGCGAATGCGCCCGCGAGGGGCTCAACGGCCGTCTGCTCTCCAAGCACCGCTTTCTGTTCATGGCCGAACACCCCGAGCTGTTTGACGAGACCGTCTTCGCCGAGATGCGTGGCGTCTCCGATGCCGATGGTCACAGCCCCTTCTACGAGTGGCTGCAAAAGCATTTCTTCTCGATGGATTTTCCCACCGTCGACTATCTCACCGGCATCGGCAAGAAGCGCTTCATCGCCGAGCTGATGCCCAAGTACCCCATCTACGTCAATCTGCTGAGCAACGAAGCGCGCGCCGTCATCGGTCAGACCCACGAGAAGACCCGTCCGGCCATCAAGATGCTGCAGGACGAAGGATTCGTGAATCGCGGCTATGTCGACATCTTCGATGCCGGCCCCACCGTCGAGTGCGACGTGAAGAACATTCGCAGCGTGCGCCGCAGCCAGAAGCTGCGGGTGCTGGTGGGTGAGCCCATCGGCGGCAAGACCCATCTGGTCTGCAATACCCGCTACGAGCACTACCGCGCCTGCTACGGCAACATCCGGGTCGATCTGGACAAGCACGAAGCCATCATCCCGCCCAAGATGGCGGCCGCACTCAAGGTGCAGGATGGCGACATGGTGCGCGCCGTCGATCTCGATTGAGCCATATCAGCAGTAAAACCGCATATGAAACAGGCAGCCAAGGCTGCCTGCGAACCACAGGGAGTGAAGGATGAGCCAGTTAGTGCAATTTATCGACGGTCAGTGGCTGGCCGGTGCAGGCAAGCCGTTCGAGTCAAAGGACCCGGCCAAGAATCAGGTGATCTGGCAAGGGGAGGCCGCCAGCGCCGCCCAGGTGGAGGCCGCCGTCAAGGCCGCCCGCCATGCCTTCTATCATTGGTCCGATCTGGCCCTCGACGATCGTCTGGCCATCGTGCGCCGCTATGCCGACCTGCTCGGCGAGCACAAGGAGGCGCTGGCGCTGACCATCGCCCGCGAAACCGGCAAGCCGCTGTGGGAGACCCGCACCGAAGTGGCCGCCATGCAGGGCAAGATCGCCATCTCCATCCGCGCCCATGACGAGCGTACCGGCACGGTGGAGAACCCCATGCCCGGCGCCAAGGCGTTCGTGCGCCACAAGCCCCACGGCGTCGTGGCCGTGTTCGGCCCCTACAACTTCCCGGGCCACCTGCCCAACGGCCATATCGTGCCGGCGCTGATCGCCGGCAATACCGTGGTGTTCAAGCCTTCCGAGCTGACCCCCATGGTGGCCGAGGTCATGCTGAAGATCTGGCAGGAGGCGGGGCTGCCCAAGGGCGTGCTCAACCTGGTGCAGGGCGAGGTCGACACCGGCAAGGCGCTGGCCGGCAATCCGGACATCGACGGCCTTTTCTTCACCGGTTCGTCCCGTACCGGCCACTTCCTGCATCAGCAGTTTGCCGGCCAGCCGGGCAAGATCCTGGCCCTCGAGATGGGCGGCAACAACCCGCTGATCGTGAAAGACGTGAGCGACATCGACGGCGCCGTCCATGCCATCGTGCAGTCCGCCTTCATCACCTCCGGCCAGCGCTGCACCTGCTCGCGCCGCCTGTTTGTCGAGCGCGGCGCGCGGGGCGATGCCCTGGTCAAGCGCCTGGTGGAGGTGGTCGGCCAGATCAAGGTCGGCCTCTATGACGCCGCCGAGCAGCCGTTCATGGGGGCCATGATCAGCGAGAAGGCAGCGCTTGGCATGGTCGAGGCGCAAGCCAACCTGCAGCGCCTCGGTGGCGAGAGTCTGCTCACCCTCAAGCACCTGGAAGCGGGCACCGGTTTCGTCTCCCCGGGCATCATTGACGTGACCGCAGTCAGCGCGCTGCCGGACGAAGAGTACTTCGGCCCGCTGCTGCAGCTCATTCGCTACGACGACTTCGATGCCGCCATCGACCTGGGCAACGCCACCAGCTTCGGCCTCTCGGCCGGCCTGCTCGGCGACAGCGAGGCGGACTGGCAGCACTTCTTCAAGCGCATTCGCGCCGGCATCGTCAACTGGAACAAGCCCATCACCGGCGCCTCCAGTGCCGCGCCGTTCGGTGGCATCGGCGCCTCCGGCAACCACAGGGCGAGCGCCTACTACGCCGCTGACTACTGTGCGTATCCGGTGGCTTCCGTCGAAGACAGCAAGGCCGCCATGCCGGATCAGCTGTCCCCCGGCCTGACGTTCTAAGCAAGACAAAGGCGGGCGCTCTCTGTGTTGGAGCCAGCGCCTGACCACGACAATAAAAGGGGCACTGAACTGGTGCCCTTGTCTGTACCCGCAATCAAAGGAAAGAGAGATGCAAAAGGATATCGACACCCTGTTCGGTCATTTGTGGGATAACTACATTCAAGTCACCCCGAGTGCCCACAAGGTTCATCAGCTGCTGGGGGGCGGCGAGCCCATCGTCAACGACCACGTGGCGTTTCGCACCTACAACCTGCCCAAGCTGGGGCTGGAGCAGCTGGCCGCCCACTTCCTGGCGCTCGGCTACGAGCAGAAGGGCGAGTACGTGTTCAAGGCCAAGAAGCTCTACGCCAAGCACTTCGAGCATAAAGACCCGGACGCGCCCAAGGTGTTCATCAGCGAGCTGAAGGTGGAAGAGCTCTCCGATGCGGCCCAGGCCATCATCCACAAGCTGGCGGCTCAGGTGCCCGATCACCTGACCGACACCCAGGCCTTCCTCTATGCCGGCGCCCCCTGGCAGGTCTCCTGGGTCGATTACCAGACCCTGCTGGCGGAGAGCGAGTATGCGGCCTGGATGGCGGCCTGGGGCTATCGCGCCAACCACTTCACCGTCAACATCAACCGCCTGAAGGACTTCGACACCATCCAGCAGGTCAACGCCGCCCTCAAGGCCGCAGGCTTCGTGCTCAATGGCGTGGGTGGCGAGGTGAAAGGGGATCCGCAGGTGATGCTGGAGCAATCGTCCACCATGGCCGACAAGGCTGACGTGGCCTTCACCGACGGCGTGCGTACCATCCCGAGTTGTTTCTATGAATTCGCCCTGCGCTACCCGCAGGCCGACGGTGTGCTCTACCCGGGCTTCGTCGAGGCCTCGGCCGACAAGATCTTCGAATCCACCAACGCCATGTAAGCCGGGGCCGGGTCATTCCGGCACTGCTGCATGCAAAACGCCTCCCTTGCGGAGGCGTTTTCATTGGTGGCAGGAGAGGGGGAGTGGCCTAGCGCTGGTAGAGCTCCCCCTCCAGCGCCAGCACCGTCTCCATCCCGGCGGCACGGCCCGCCTGCAGGCCGATCTGGGTATCTTCGAACACCAGGCAGTTGGCGGGGTTGGCGCCAAGCAGCTCGGCCACTTTCAGGAAGGTGTCGGGATGGGGCTTGTGGTTGTCGATGTCATCGGCACTGACCAGCACGGGAATATAGGCATCCAGACCGGTGTTTTTCAGGATGTGCAGGGCATGCTCGCGCGATGAACCCGTGCCTATGCCCATCGGGACCTTGCCGTGGCAGTGCTTGACCAGCTCCCACATGGCGGGAAACACGCTGACCTTGTCGATATGCTCCAGATAGAGCGCCACCTTGCGCCGGGTGAAAGCGTCCACATCGATATCCAGCCCATGCTGCTCGGCCAGGATGGCGACTATCTTGCGGGTGGGAATGCCGCCGAATTCATTGAGCTGGGCGCGATCGAAGGGCAGGCCGAACTCGGCGCTGGTCTCCTCCCAGGCATCCAGATGCAGGGGCATGGAGTCGACCAGGGTGCCATCCATATCGAAAATCAGGGCATCATATTGCTCAAACCGGAACTGCTCGGACATGGGGCTGCTTCCTCTTGGGGGGTGAACAGCCAGCCTACCAGAATGCAGGAGGCAATGCCGCGACCGGGGTCATGCTTGCCGCTCAGGGGCGGTTTTGGCCATCGGCTGATGATTTATGAGACAATAATAAGTTCTGCGTTGCAGATCCCGGCATTTTCAAATGAGCGAGCCCGTCATATGTCCCCAAAAACCATCTTCTCGAGCGTGGCCCTGGTGATCGCCCTGGGTTCACTGGAAAAGAGCATAGTCACCACCCCCTTGCCCATCATCGGGGCCGAGCTGAACGCCGGCGCCGCCCTTACCTGGGTGGTCACCGCCTACCTGCTGGCGGCCACCGCCGCCCTGCCCATCTACGGCAAGCTGAGCGACATGTTCGGCCGGGTGCGCATGCTCAACATCGGCATCGGCCTGTTTCTGGCCGGATCCGTGGCCTGCGGTCTGGCCCAGGATCTGCCGACCCTGCTGGCGGCCCGCGTGCTGCAAGGCTTGGGGGGCGGCGGCCTGATCGCGCTCGCCTTCACCGTCATCGCCGACAGCATACCGCCGCGGGAGGTGGGCAAGTATCAGGGCTACATCTCGGCGGTCTATGCGGTCTCCAGCATCGCCGGCCCCCTGCTCGGTGGTTACTTCACCGAACAGCTCAGCTGGCGCTGGATCTTCTGGATCAACCTGCCGCTCGGGGCGCTCGCGCTCTGGCTGGTGAACCGCAATCTGGGCCACCTCAATGTGCGCCGTCACAGTCGCTTCGACTGGAAGGGGGCGGCGCTGCTGATCACCGTCACCACCCTGAGCCTGTTGCTGCTCTCGCCGGAGACGGCCCTGCCCGCCATCTGGCTGGCGGCGGGACTGGCGCTGGCCCTGCTGCTGCTCATTCTGGTGGAGCGGCGCGCCCATGATCCTATTCTGCCGGCCCATCTGGCCCGGCTGCCCGGTTATCTGGTGAGCGTGCTGCTGGCGCTGGCCTCGCAGTTGCTGATGTTCGCCGTGCTGGTCTATCTGCCGCTGCAGATGCAGTGGCAGAAGGGGATGGGGGCCAGCGAGAGCGGGCTCTACATGGTGATCTTCATGGTCTGCATCACGGCGGGGGCCTTCGTCGGCGGCAAGCTGATCGGCCGCACCGGCTACTACCGGCGCTTCGTGGTGGTGGGCTTCGCCCTGTCGGCGCTGGCGCTGTGGCAAATCCACTTCGACCTCTGGGCCAGACTGGGACTGGGGTTTGCCGGATTGGGGCTGGGTCTGGTGCTGCCGGCGCTGTCGGTGGTGGTGCAAAACGCCCTGCCACGGGAAGATCGCGGCATCGGCATGTCGCTGTTCAACTTCGGCCGGGAGCTGGGGGGCGCAGTGGGGGTGGCCATCTGCTCCGTGCTGTTCCACTCCGCCCTGCCGGCGGGCAGCAGCCACAACCTGGCCAGCCTGAGTCCGGCCGAGCTGGCGCCCGGTTTCAGCGCCACCTATATCGGCATGGCGCTGATCGCCACCGCCGCGCTGCTCATCACCCTGCTGGCGTTGAAACGCCACGAGCTGGCCAGCATCCACGCCTGATGGCGTCACCGCGACATAGCAACAGGGCTCCCCATGGGGAGCCCTGTTTGTTGGTGGGTCTGCGTTGCTACTCCTGGGCTGGCGCCTCCTTGCCGGCCAGCTGGCTCAGCCAGGCGAAGCGGCGGTTGGCGTCCAGCTCCGCCTCCCGATAGAGCTGGCTGGCGATTTCCGGCAACTGGCGTTCCAGCCGCTTGAAGCGGGGCTCCTGCTGCAGGGTCTCGGCCAGCGATGCGCTGGGGGCCCGGGAGTCCAGTGCCAGCGGCGCCTTGCCCTCCTCGCTGCGGCGCGGGTCGTAGCGGTAGAGCGGCCAGAAGCCGGTGGCGGTCAGCTGCTTCATCTGCTCATGGCTCTGGGCCAGATCGTAGCCGTGCTCCTCGCAGGGGCTGTAGGCGATGATGAGCGACGGGCCCGGATAGGCTTCGGCCTCCTGAATCGCCTTCACCGTCTGGTTCATCTGGGCGCCGAGGGAGATCTGCGCCACGTAGACATGACCGTACATCATCACGTTGGCGCCAAGATCCTTGCGCCCCTTGCGCTTGCCCTGTTCGCCAAATTTGGTGATGGCGCCGAGCGGGGTGGCTTTGGACTGCTGGCCGCCGGTGTTGGAGTAGCACTGGGTGTCGAGCACCAGCACATTGATGTTCTCCCCCAGGCTCAGCACGTGATCGAGCCCGCCGTAGCCGATGTCGTAGGCCCAGCCGTCGCCGCCGATGAGCCAGACCGATTTCTCCACCAGGTAGTCCGCATCACGGGCCAGCTCCTGGGCTGCGGCGTCGGTGCGCCCCTGCAGCAGTGCGCGCAGCTGCTCGATATGGGCGCGCTGCTCGGAGACCGGCAGGCTGGTGTCTTGCAGCTCCTGTTGCAGCCCGGCCGGGACGGTGTCCCCCAGGCTCGCCAGCAGGCGGCGTACCCGCTCGCGATGCTGATCCACGGTGAGCCGGAAGCCCAAGCCAAATTCGGCGTTGTCCTCGAACAAGGAGTTGGCCCAGGCCGGCCCGCGCCCGTCGGCGTTGGTGGTGTAGGGGGTGCTGGGCAGGTTGCCGCCATAGATGGAGGAGCAGCCGGTGGCGTTGGCGATGAGCAGTCTATCCCCGTAGAGCTGGGTCAGCAGCTTGATGTAGGGGGTCTCGCCGCAGCCGGAGCAGGCACCCGAGTATTCAAACAGCGGCGAGATGAGCTGGGAGGTGCGGATGTCGATGCGCTCCAGCTGCTCGGCGGTGCGCTCGGGCAAGTCCAGGAAGAAGTCGTAGTTGGCCTTCTGGGCCTCGAGGTGATCCAGCCTGGATTCCATGTTGATCGCCTTGCGGCTCGGCTCGGTGCGATCCTTGGCCGGGCACACCTCGACGCAGAGGTTGCAGCCGGTGCAATCCTCCGGCGCCACCTGCAGCACGTATTGCTGACCGCGCATGTCGCGGGCCTTCACATCGAGGGCGTCCAGGGTGGTGGGGGCACCCTCCAGCGACGCTTTGTCCACTACCTTGGCGCGGATGGCGGAGTGGGGGCAGGCCGCCACGCAGTAGTTGCACTGGGTGCAGAGGTCTGCCTGCCAGATGGGCACCTCCTTGGCGATGTTACGCTTCTCCCAGCGGGTGGTGCCCACCGGCCAGGTGCCGTCCGGCGGGAAGGCGGAGACCGGCAGGCTGTCACCCAGCCCCGCCAGCATGGCGGCGGTGACGGTCTGCACGAAGTCGGGGGCCTTGGTCGATACCACGGGCGGGCGCTGGTGGCTGGCGGGATCAAGTGCCTGCAGCGGCACCTGAGTCAACGCCTCACAGGTGGCGGCCAGGGCCTGCCAGTTGCGCTCGACCAGCTCGGCACTCTTGTTGCCATAGCTCTTGGCGATGGCCTGCTTGAGCAACTCGGTGGCCTCTGCCGGCGGTATGATGGCGGTCAGCTGGAAGAAGGCCATCTGCATCACGGTATTGATGCGGCTGCCGAGCTGGCACTCGCGGGCAATCTTGGCGGCATTGATGGTGTAGAGGCGCGCACGCTTCTGGAGCAGGGCCTGTTGCACCTCCTGGGGCAGTCGCTGCCAGATCTGCTCGGCGTCGTAAGGACTGTTGAGCAGGAAGATGCCATCTGGCCTCAGCCGCTCCGCCATCTGGTACATGTCGATGAACTGCCACTGGTGGCAGCCGATGAAGTCCGCCTCGTCCACCAGGTAGGCCGATTGCAGCGGCCGCTCGCCGACCCGCAGGTGGGAGACGGTGAGCCCACCCGCCTTCTTGGAGTCGTAGACGAAGTAGCCCTGGGGGTAGAGGTCGGTGTGGTTGCCGAGGATCTTGATGCTGTTCTTGGCCGCCGACACGGTGCCGTCGCTGCCAAGGCCGTAGAACAGTGCCTCCAGCTTGTGCTGGTTGCCAAGGCCTGGGCTCGAATAATCGAGGGCCGGCAGCGGCAGGGAGAGGCCGGTGACGTCGTCGAAGATGCCGACGGTGAAGCGCGGCCGTGGGTTATCCAGCGCCAGCTCATCGAAGATGGCCTGCACGCAGGCCGGGTTGAACTCCTTGGAGGAGAGGCCGTAGCGCCCGCCGATGACCCGCGGCAGGCTGGTGCGATCCCCACGGCTGACCGCCTCGGCCAGCGCACTCATCACGTCCAGATAGAGCGGCTCGGCCAGGGCGCCCGGTTCCTTGGTGCGATCCAGCACCGCTATCTTGCGGGCGCTCTGCGGAATGACTGCCAGCAGGTGTGCGGCTGAGAAGGGGCGGTAGAGCCGTACCTTCACCAGCCCCACCTTCTTGCCCTGCTCAATCAGCCGCGTCATCACCTCCTCGCAGGTGCCGATGGCGGACCCCATCAGCACCAGCACCCGCTCGGCCTCTGGGTGACCCACGTATTCGAACGGCCGGTAGTGGCGGCCGGTGCGTTCACCGAAGGCGTCCATCGCTTCGCTCACATGGCGATACCCATCGTCATACCAGGGGTTGGTGGCCTCCCGGCACTGGAAATAGGTGTCCGGGTTGGCGGCGGTGCCGCGAATGACCGGTTTGTCGGGGGTCAGCGCCCGCTCCCGATGGGCACGGATAGCCTCGGCCGGCAGCAGGGCGCGCAGGGTGTCGTCATCGAGCGGCACTATCTTGGTGATTTCGTGGGAGGTGCGAAAGCCGTCGAAGAAGTGGATGAAGGGCAGCCGGCTGTTGAGGCTGGCCACCTGAGCGATCAGGGCAAAATCCTGGGCTTCTTGCACATTGCTGGCGCAGAGCAGGGCGCAACCGGTCTGGCGCACCGCCATCACGTCCGAGTGATCGCCGAAAATCGACAGGGCATGGGTCGCCACGGTGCGCGCCGCCACGTGCAGCACGAAGGGAATGAGCTGACCCGCCAACTTGTAGAGGTTGGGGATCATCAGCAGCAGGCCCTGGGACGAGGTAAACGAGGTCGCCAGCGCCCCGGTCTGCAGCGCGCCGTGGACGGCGGCGATGGCGCCCCCTTCCGACTGCATCTCGACCACGCGTGGCACGTCGCCCCACAGGTTCAGGCCCCGCTCGCTCGACCAGGCCGACGCCTGTTCCGCCATGCTGGAGCTGGGGGTGATGGGATAGATGGCGATGACTTCGCTGGTGCGGTAGGCCACCGAGGCGACCGCGTTGTTTCCGTCTGTGGTGATCATGAATTGCCCACTTGCTATGCCAGTTTGAATGACGGCTGCGATCAGCCGGCCATGGATAGGTCGTCGCCATAGTAAGAGTGGAAATTAACGCGGAACAAACGGGATAAATAATCAGGCCGAAGGCAGCGGCGGCGCGGGATGGCGGCCTACCACCGGTGATGGGGGCAAGTCGGCAGAGGGGCGGGCGGGATGGTTGTTGAGGGTAATTCGATTAACTGGATCGGCCGCAAAATGGGTCGATCCGGCCCCGTCAATAAATAATCAAGCAGCAAATAAATTTGCGCCGTCGGGCGATGCGAGAGTGTTTCATGGCCGGGATGACAGGGTCATGGTGCGGGAGGGTAACGCTTACCGGCATCAAAAAAGGGCTCCTAAAGGAGCCCTTTTGAATCGCCTTGGCGGCTCTCTGCCACCACTATTTCCCTTGGATCTGGCGTTGGGGAATGGACCGGCCTGATGCGATGCCGGCCCGTGTGAGGGGTTTGCCCTACTCGTGGTGTTGGGTGATGCAATCCAGCCCGCCGCTGCCGCGCAGCAGGGCTTCCGCCTGGTTGAATTCCTCCCGTTTGTTGCTGGCAGCCTGACCCACGAAATAGGGGGTGAGCCCGGCCACCTCGCGTTGCAGCCAGGCGGCGAATGCCTGATTGAGGGGGGCGATGCTGGCGGCATTGGTGATGTAGAAGGGCTGCTGGCGGGTGCCCATGATGCCGTTCATCCAGTTCACCGGCCGCTTGCCCACGCTGAACACGCCCGGGGTGGCGATGGGGGTCAGGCCGGCATCGCTCAACTGCTGGCGGATGAGGGCGTGGATCTTGTGCCAGCGTGCGCTCTGCTGGCGCAGGTCGGTCACGCTCTGGCGAAGTTCCTGCCGCTCGCTGTCGCTCAGGGTGGCATCGCTAGCCAGCACCTGCTCGATCAGCGCTGCGCTGGCTGCATGATCGTTGAGCAAGATGCGACCGTCGGCCAGCGGACGCATGGCCATGTCGAGGTGGAAACCGGGCTGGGCCAGGATCACCAGATCCCGCTCGGCCACCTTGAGCTCCTGCGCCATCAGGCGCTGGCTGATGGCCATCATGGCGAGGAAGCGGCGGGTCTGGTGATCTTGCTCGGCGCCAGCCAGCCCTGTTCGCTGGTAGCCACCGGCCTGCAACATGCGGCCCAGCCGGGCCAGGGTGGCGGCATCTGCCGCCAGCGTCGGCAGCGCCTTGGCTATCTGCTCATCATTGAACTCGGAGTGAAGGTCGGCGGTCACCACCAGGCTGGTGTACTCCTGCTTGAGGCGGGTCAGCAGATCGAAGGAGGCCGGCAGCGGTTGGCCATGGATGGCGCGATAGCGCTCGGCAATCCGCTCCCCTTGCTGCGGGCTCAGAAACATCCGCTGCTCCGCCGCCTCCCGGGTTGGCCCATCCACTTCGTACTTGGCGAGCTCGGCCTTGGCACGCGCGGTTCTGGCAAAGGCGTGGCGCTGCGGCTCACCCAGCCCTTGCGGCAGCAGGTTGGCGGCTTCCAGCAGAATGAGGTCCACCTCGGTGTCATGACCCTTCTGGAAGGTATAGGGGCTGCCCAGCCACTCCTCTTCGCTGAGTTGCAGCCGAAACTCGCCGTCGCGCTCCATCTTCTCCTGCAAGGCGGCGATGCGCTCACTGTCCAGCCGGCTGTGGTGCAGGGTGGTCTGCAGCAGGGCGTCGCGGCCGATCAGGGCATAGGGCGTACCGTCGGCCCGCTGGCCGGTCAGCATGTTGCCGCCATCGATGATGGAGAAGGTGGGGATGAGCTCGCGCCCCTGCGCCTCGGCGAAGGTGTTGGCCTGGGAGAGCATGTAATCATCCAGCCCCTGGGAAT
Organism: Aeromonas sp. ASNIH4; assembly: GCF_002934425.1. Taxonomy (NCBI): domain Bacteria; kingdom Pseudomonadati; phylum Pseudomonadota; class Gammaproteobacteria; order Aeromonadales; family Aeromonadaceae; genus Aeromonas; species Aeromonas sp. ASNIH4. The sequence continues at coordinate 964,071 of NZ_CP026217.1, forward strand.
CCTGGCTGCCGAGGCTGTGGTGCCCCTCCTGCTCGGCCTCCGGGCTCTGCTCGGTCAGGGCGGTGACGAAGGTGTGGTAGCGCCCCTTGTTGGCCAGCGGCGCCCGGGGACGGAAGATGAGGGCGCCATCGCGCGACAGCCACATGTTGTCCTCGGTCCAGGTGTACATGTCAGCGTGGGTGCTGACCGAAAAGCCCTGCTCTCTGCCGATCTGCTCCAGCTCCGCCACCAGTTCCGGTTCGGTCTGGAGGGGCAGGTGGAGCTGGTGGATCCGGTTGCCCAGATCGTCCTGGGCCAGCTGGAAGCTGCGATCGAGGGCGGGGGAGTGCTGGCCGTCGGTGAGGGTCGGATCGTCCGGGAAGATCAGAGGGGCCGCCATGGCCGAGTGGAACCAGAAGAGGGTGGAGAGGGCGAGTGCCACGCCGGTTTTGCGCATGATGATTTCCTGTTGTTATGGCGGGAGAGTGCCCGCGAGCCTGAACCTCGGCGTGCAGCGTTGTGCCGCACGCTTCGGATGGAAACCATAAGGAGCCGGCGAAGAACCACAAGGGCGCAAATCTGAATTGACTTTTAACCCTGACTAAACAGCGTTTAATATCGCCGCTTGATGATAAAAACGTCGTTTTTGATGGCGATTATTTCCAATAAAAACAAGGTGTTGAACTATTTCAATTGTCGATAGCAAGCCGTGACTGGATTTTGCCTGGCAAGGCGGTGCGGGCCTGAAAATGCGAAGTTTTTAAGTGAGTAAATCGCGGGGGCGTATCGACCGCCGAGGGGAGGTAAATCATCGGGGGGCAAGGGCCACCCCCCGTGGCGGAGGATAGCGCTGCCCGTTACTCCCTTGCTGGCAGCAGCCAGGCGGCCGCCTGATAGGGGGCAAAGGTGGCGGTGGGCAGCCCCGGGTAGTTGCTCATCAGCAGGGTGGCACCTGCCTCCACCTGGTCAAGGTGTGGCATGACTAGGGGGTGCTCGGTGAGGTTGGCGAGCAGCAGCAGGGTGTGCCGCTCTGCGCTTGCCGGATCCTGCCAGCGGCGGCGATAGCCGATGCGATCGGGGTCGTCCCCACCATCCAGCAGCTCGAAGTCGCCGTGGCGAATGACGGGATGGGCCTTGCGCAGGGCGATGAGTTGGCGATAGCAGTGGAACGGCGAGTCGGGGCGGGCCAGCTGCTCGGTGGCATTTATCTCGAGGTGATTGGCGTTGAGGGCAATCCAGGGCGTGGCCGTGCTGAATCCGGCGTAGGGGCCGGCGTCCCACTGCATCGGGGTGCGGGCGTTGTCGCGGCCGATGGCATCGAGCCGCCGACTCAGCTCGGCAGGATCCAGCTCCGCCTGGCTGGCGCGGTAGTTGATCGCCTCCACGTCGCGCAGCTCGTCCGGCTGCCAGTGGCGGTTGGTCATGGCGAGCTCCTCCCCCTGATAGATGAAGGGAGTGCCCTGCATCAGCTGCAGCACCATGGCCCACAGCTTGGCGCTGGTTTCCCGCCACTTGGGGCTGTCATCGCCAAAGCGGGAGACGGCGCGGGGCAGGTCGTGGTTGCCGAGAAACAGGCTGTTCCAGCCTCGCCCGTGCAGCCCCTGCTGGTGGCGGGCCATGGCACGTTTGAAGGTGAGGGGGTCGAAGCGGGATGACCACTTGTCACTGCCGAGCCCCAGATGTTCGAAGTTGAACACCATGCTGAACTCGCTGCCATCGGGGTTTGAATAATTCTGCATATGGGCGAGATCGGCCCCCCAGGTTTCCCCCACGGTGATGATCCCCTGGCCGCCGAAGCTCTCGGCATTGAGCTCGCGGATATAATCGTGCAGGCGTGGGCCGTTGCTCATGGTGAGGGGCGACCAGGTCTTGCTGACCATGTCGATCACATCGAAGCGAAATCCCTTGATCCCCTTGCCCAGCCAGAAGTTGATCACCTCTGCCATTTCGGCGCGCACCGCCGGGTTGTCCCAGTCCAGATCGGCCTGACTCGCATCGAAGTTGTGCAGGTAGTAGCGATCAAGCGCCGGCACGTACTGCCAGCCGCTGCCACCGAAGATGGAGGTGACCGGATGGGCGTCGACGAAGGCTTGATCGCGGAATACGTAGTAGCCCTGATAACGGGGGTCGCCGGCCAGTGCCTGCACAAACCACTCATGCTCGGTGGAGGTGTGGTTGGCGACGATATCCATCATGATGCCGATGCCGTGAGCGGCCGCCTCGGCTACCAGCTGCTCCATCTCGGCCAGGGTGCCGAAGGCGGGGTCGATGGCGCGGTAGTCCGCCACGTCGTAACCGTTGTCCCGCTTGGGGGAGCGATAGAGGGGGGTGAGCCACAGCATATCGACCCCCAGGGTGGCCAGATAACCGAGGCGCTGACGAATGCCGTTGATGTCTCCCATACCGTCGCCATCGCTGTCCTGAAAGCTCATGGGGTAGATCTGGTAGATGACGCACTGGTCGAGGTGGAGCGGGTCTCTGTTCATCAGCTGGGCCGGTTGGGGGAAGCGATGGTTTATCTTACGCAGATGCGCGGGCCCTCGACAGGGCGGGGAAAGGCTTGAAAAGGGTTCCATAGTTGACTGATTGCCAAAAGTGAGGGGAGGGTCACAACTGGGCCATCCCGAGCCATGGTGGTGGTCGGGATGGCACGACACTCAGCGATGACGCAGTGCAAGGAAGCGGGCTACTGGGCCGCCTTGGCCTGTTCGCTGCGCTGCTCCTGCTGGCGCTCTGCCTTGTCTTGCTGGCGTTCCGCTTGGGCTTCCAGCTCCTTGCCGAGGAAGTAGTTCAGGAAGGTGCGGATCACCGCGATGATGGCGAGGCGGATCAGCTCCTCCTTGCTCGGCGCCACCGTGGTGGCCAGGATGTCGGCGGCGAGCTGGAACTCCAGCGCCAGAATGAGCCAGCTGCCGAAACAGAGCCGGATATGGGGAAAGCCGGGCTCGTGATCCCGTACCCGCGCCGCCAGCCAGAGGGTCTTGCCCAGCCCTATCACCACGCAGGCGATGGAGATGATCTCCAGCAGCAGCTGGAACAGCTCGACCCCGTGCATCATGCCCTCTCGCAGGCTCGCTATCTCAAACACTCGGGTCACCTCCCTGATTCAAAAGAGGACACTATTAACACATCGCTCGGCAAAGACCAAATCCGGCTCAATCAAGCAGTTTGAATTCAATGATATAGAGCGGTGGCAGGGCGGGGTAGATGTCGCGGATCACCTGTTTGAGCTCGGGGAGGGTCATGTTCTCCTGGCGGGCGTGCTCGTCATTGAGCTCATCGAAGGCGACCGCCTTGACCGAGAGTACCTCTATGGTGCCAAAGGGCTGGTGCTCCGGGTTGGTAAACAGCGCCAGACGCTGGCCGGGCTGCCAGTTGGCCTCGCTCTCGTCGCGGATGGTGATGGTCTTGCGGCCGGCCTGGATGTCGGCGACGAAGCGGCTGAAGAAGGTGAACTCGGGATAGGTAGACATGGCACTCTCCTGACAGGGTGAATCGAAATGGGGTGAATGGAAATCAAAGGTCGAGAAAGGCGCGCAGCCTGGCCAGATCGGCGATGACCGGGCCGTCGCTGCCGTCGGCGACTATGCCCTGTTCGATCAGCTCCTTGAGGGCGCGGCGGTAAACCCGCTCGGTAGTGCCAAAGCGCGCCGCCTCGTGGGCCCGCTTGCGCGAGCCGAGCATGGGGGTGCGCTGGCGCTCGCGCCACAGCTCGAAGGCGATGTTGTAGGCGATGGGGTGCAGCAACCGGCTGGTGATGATGTCCAGGGTATCGAGATAGTCGCTGGCGAGCGCCGCGGCGAAGAAGAGGGTCAGCTCGGGCTCGGCCAGCAGCCGTTTGGCCAGCTTGTCGGCGCAGATGACGGCGGCGTCCAGCTCGGTCTCGGCCACCACGCTCCACTGCACCGGGGTGGCGCTGAAGAACTCCATCTCGCCGAAGATCTGGCTATGGCACTCAATCTCGCCGAGCTGAAACAACCGCCCTGAGTGGACCGCGCTGTTGAGGGAAATCCGGCCCTGGGCCACCAGATAGAGCTGCTCGCACTGCTCCCCTTGGCGCATGATGGGTTCACCGGGCAGATAGCGGCGCGAAAACAGGGTGCAGTCTGCCAGCACCGCGGCAAAGCGCGGTTCGAGTGCGGCAAGCTCGGCGTGAAAGCGACCGAGCGGATAGGGTTGTTGCTGCATGGTGAAGGCCCGGCTTGACGAGGGCCATGAGGCTAGCAAGAGCGCAGGCGGGATGCCAGCTTTGGCGCCCCTGAATGTGCCGGGCTTAACGTTTTGCCGGGGCCGTTGCGGCCCCGGCAGACCCGGTCTATTGCGTCAGGGCGTGGAGGGCGGCGGCGATGGCCAGCTGCTCGCCGGTCATCATGGCGGCTTCGCTGGCCGCGTAGTCGCTCACCCCCGCTTGCACGTCCTGCTCGAAGGCCACCACGTTGCAGAGCACGGCGGCTACCCGCACCTTGCGAAGACGCCCCACGGCGAGCAGGGAGGCGGTCTCCATGTCCGCCCCGAGCACGCCACGGGCGTGCCAGTAGCGACAGACGTCCTGCTCGTCATCCCGGTAGAAGCTGTCGTGGGAGCGCACCAGCCCGTGCCAGTGAGGCTGGCCGCTGGCGCCGAGATGAGCGAGCAGGGCGGCCTGCAGGCGGATGTCGGCGCAGGCGGGGTACTCGGGGGGCAGGTAGGCCTGCGAGGCGCCTTCGCTGCGCACCGCTCCCTCCACCACGATGAGATCCCCCAGCGCTATCTCATGCTGCAGGGCTCCGGCGGAGCCGACCCGGATGAGCGAGCTGGCACCCGCCTGCACCAGCTCTTCCAGCGCGATGACGGCGGAGGCGCCGCCGATGCCGGTGCTGCACACAGTGACGGGCAGTCCCTGGTAGCGGCCGTTGATCAGGCGAAACTCCCGGTGCTGGCCCAGCATGTCACACTCATCGAGCTGGCCGGCGATGCGGTCGACCCGGGCCGGGTCGCCGCACAGCACCACCCGTTCGGCTATCTGGTCCGGGCGGCATTGCAGATGGGGCAGCAGGCTCATGCGATCGCTTCCTGTTGCGGACGTTTGGCGCTGACCATCCACAGGCGCGTGCCGTTGGCGGCGATGAACAGCAGGATCAGGTACTCAAGGGACATGGCATAGACCCCCTGGGCGGCATAGACGCCGATGCTGATGATGTTGATGACTACCCAGAGGATCCAGTTTTCCACGTACTTGCGGGTCATCAGAATCTGGGCCACCACGGAGAGCACCGTCATGCTGGCATCCCAGAAGGGGAAGGCATCGGGGGAGGGCTCAGGGGTGGCGAGATTGGCGCCAAACAGGTTGAGCAGGGCGACCGAGGTGCGGGCCAGGGTGGCGAACACCGGGTCGATGTAGAGGGTCAGCAGGGCGATGGCCAGCACGCTCACTGCGGCGGTGGCGATGAGCTTGGACTTGCTGAGCCAGCGGATCTGCAGGGTATCCCCCTGGGCGTTGGCCGGCCGGGTCCAGGCGTACCAGCCATAGAGGTTGGCGCAGAAGAAGAACAGCTGCAGCAGCAACAAGCCGTAGAGCTGGATCTGGAAGAAGATGATGGCGAACAGGCTGACGTTGATGAGCCCGAACAGGTAGTTGATGGTCTTCTCCTGACTGGCGCACCAGATGCAGGCCAGCCCGAACAGGGTGCCGACGGCTTCAATCCACGACATGGCGTAACCACCGCCCAGCGGTATGGTCACCAGGGTGTGATTGATGCTGAACCACTCGAATATGCTCATTTTCGTTTCCTTTGAAAATTGGGGGCGTTAACCGGGCCTATTCTAGGGGCGATGGGGGGAGGCTGGCAGGACTTTTGTCCGACCCGGGCCGAGCCACCTCAAAGAATGGACAAACAGCAGGGGCAACTTTAGGCCCCCGATGGCGCCCTGATATGCGATGATGCCCTGCCCCTTTATTGATATGTAACAAATCGGGGAGAAATGAGCTGTGGTCTGATGGAATCCGCTCCGGCCGGGGTGGAGCTGAACAAAAGGAGCAAGTGTGAATTCCGAGTTGGTCTGGGTCCTCTGCATGCTGGTGGGCGCCATTTATCTGTTTGTGAGCAACAAGGTCCGCATGGACGTGGTTGCCTTGCTGATCATCATCTTGTTCGTGCTGAGCGGCACCCTGACCCTGCCGGAGGCGCTGGCGGGGTTCAGCGATCCCAACGTCATCCTGATTGCCGCCCTGTTCGTGGTGGGGGAGGGGCTGGTGCGCACCGGCATCGCCTATCAGGTGGGGGATGCGCTGGTGAAGGTGGCCGGCAGCAGCGAGACTCGCCTGCTGGTGCTGCTGATGGTGGCGGTCGCCCTGCTCGGGGCCGTGATGAGCAGTACCGGGGTGGTGGCCATCTTCATCCCGGTGGTGCTGAGCGTGGCGAACCGGATGGGGATCCCGGCCGGCCGGCTGATGATGCCGCTCGGCTTTGCCGGCCTCATCAGCGGCATGATGACGCTGGTGGCGACGCCGCCCAACATGGTGGTCAACAGCGAGCTGATGCGCCACAACATCCACGGCTTTGGCTTCTTTGGCTTCACCCCCATGGGGGTCATTATTCTGGGGATGGGGATCCTCTACATGCTGCTGATGCGTACCTCCCTGGTGCGTGACGGGGAGGAGGGCAAGAGCAAGCAGATCGGGCGCAGCACCATGCGCGATCTCATTCGCGACTACCGGCTGGCCGGCCGGGCGCGCCGGCTGGCGATCCGGCCCGATTCACCGCTGATCGGCCAGACCCTGGACGAGCTGCAACTGCGGGCCCGCTACGGGGCCAACGTCATCGGGGTGGAGCGCTGGCGCAAGTTCCGGCGGGTGATGGTCACCGTCTCCGGGGTGACCGAGTTCCAGGCCAAGGATGTGCTGCTCATCGACATGTCCGACCCCGAGGTGGACGTGCGCGAGTTCTGCAGCGAGGCGCGACTCGAACCCATGATCCTGCGCGGCGAATACTTCTCCGACCAGGCGCGGGAGGTGGGCATGGCTGAGGTGTCGCTCATCCCGGAATCCCGCCTGCTCGGCAAGAGCATCCGTGAGGTGGCGTTTCGCTCCCACTACGGCCTCAACGTGGTGGGCATTCGCCGCGCCGGTGAGGCGCTTGGTGGCAAGCTGGTGGACGAGGCGCTGCAACTGGGGGATACCCTGCTGGTGGTGGGCAACTGGAGCCTGATCCGCCTGCTGCAGACCCACAGCCGCGACTTCCTGCTGCTGGGGCTGCCGGCCGAGGTGGACGAGATGGCGCCAGCCCGCAGCCAGGCCATTCACGCACTAATTTGCCTCGGGGTGATGATCGCCCTGATGGTGACCGATCCGGTGCCCAACGTGATCGCGGCATTGATTGCTTGCCTGCTGATGGGCAAATTCCGCTGCATCGACATGGAGAGCGCCTACAAGTCCATCCACTGGCCGACCCTGATCCTCATCGTCGGCATGCTGCCCTTCGCGCTGGCGCTGCAAAAGACCGGCGGGGTGGATCTCATCGTCGGCGCGCTGATCTCGGCGGTAGGGGAGATGGGGCCGCGGGTGATGCTGGCCAGCCTGTTCGCCCTGTGCGCCATCATTGGGCTGTTCATCTCCAACACTGCGACGGCGGTGCTGATGGCGCCGATTGCGCTGGGTACGGCACAGCAGATGGGGATCTCCCCCTATCCGTTCGCCATGACCATCGCCATCGCCGCCTCGGCGGCCTTCATGACGCCCGTCTCCTCGCCGGTCAACACCCTGGTGCTGGGCCCCGGCAACTACCGGTTCGTGGACTTCGTGCGCATCGGCGTGCCATTCACCCTGCTGGTGATGGTGGTGAGCGTCATCACCATTCCCTGGTTCTTCCCGTTCTGACGACAGCAAACGACATAGCGGCCTGTGGGCCGCCTTTTTATTGCCCGCTGTGCTCTGTGACATGCAAAGGGTGGTGTGAAGCGAAAGTCGGGCATCAGCGCCGTCGTAGAGGAGAGCACAAGGCGCAGCCGTTGATACATGGCAGGGGTGCAGGTGAGCGATGAGATGGAGAGGGGGAGGAAAACGGTAAACGCCGAATACAAAAAAACCAGCCTGAGCTGGTCTGTTTGGTACTGCTTTTGATGGTGCGGAAGGAGAGACTCGAACTCTCACGCCTAGGGCGCCAGAACCTAAATCTGGTGCGTCTACCAATTTCGCCACTTCCGCAGGAGTAATGGTGGCTATGACGGGATTCGAACCTGTGACCCCCGCATTATGAGTGCGATGCTCTAACCAACTGAGCTACATAGCCTTCTTGTGCACGACTCGCGTCGAATACAAGCAAAAATGGCTGGGGCACTAGGATTCGAACCTAGGTATGGCGAGATCAAAACCCGCTGCCTTACCGCTTGGCGATGCCCCAACAGTGTTCTCTGCAATCAGATGATTGAAGGAACGTTTTCAAAAATGGTGGCTATGACGGGATTCGAACCTGTGACCCCCGCATTATGAGTGCGATGCTCTAACCAACTGAGCTACATAGCCGTTTGTTGTCAACCACGGTGTGGAAGAGAACAGAATAATGGCTGGGGTACTAGGATTCGAACCTAGGGATGGCGAGATCAAAACCCGCTGCCTTACCGCTTGGCGATACCCCAACAGCAATGCCTGACAGAGACTATCAAACATCTTTTAAAGATGGCTGGGGCACTAGGATTCGAACCTAGGTATGGCGAGATCAAAACCCGCTGCCTTACCGCTTGGCGATGCCCCAACAGCGATGCCTGACAGAGTCTATCAAACATCTTTTAACCGTGGCCGGGATACCAGGATTTGAACCTGGGCACATTGATGAGTGCAACACCCATCACTGCTTCCCTTGACCTGTCACCGACATCTGAATGCCGACAACTGAAATAATGGCTGGGGTACTAGGATTCGAACCTAGGGATGGCGAGATCAAAACCCGCTGCCTTACCGCTTGGCGATACCCCAACTAGAGATGGTGGCTATGACGGGATTCGAACCTGTGACCCCCGCATTATGAGTGCGATGCTCTAACCAACTGAGCTACATAGCCAACCTTGCTTCCAGTGCCTCGTTGCCTCGTCACTGTGCGGGCCGAATTATGCGTATCTGGCTCTGGGGCGTCAACCCTTTTTTTGTTTGAAAAACCGAATTTGGGTGCGTTTGGCGAGTTATTGGTCGCTGTCGTGCAAAAGCCCAACAATCTGGTTTTTTTTACGACATTTGCCAGCAGATACGAGCCTTGGCCAGTTAAAAAAGAGGCCAGCAAATGCTGGCCTCTCATGGGATTAGACGTTAAACCAGAAATCTGGCCGGAAAGCTCGTGTAGGAGCGGAATTGCCTCTGCTATCACTCATCTTGTAGTCACTTCCATATACACTTTAGCCGCTGCTACCCGGAGCGAGGTCCGCGCATCGCTTGCCTGTCCCGCATCGCTGCCGTCGGATTTTTTGCTGCAAAAATTCCCTTCTGGGAATCCGTGACCGCTGCCGGGTCGTCGCCTGAAACTTCCTGCATCGACTTTCAATGTGCAGGAGGTGGGGACGATGAAAATTCTACGCCGCAAGGCCGTCTGCGAAAAGCTTGGCGGCATCAATGACGTAACGCTCTGGCGGATCACACGCGATGATCCGACATTCCCAGTATGCATCCAGATCAACAAGCGGGTTGTCGGATGGCTGGAACACGAAATTGATACCTGGCTCGGACAGAAGGCCGCAGCCGCCCGTACCGCCAGCAACAACGCTGTCCATCCCTGATCGCCGCGATCTCGCAGGTCAAAGGTCAGGATTCGACGATGCGCAGCATGGGCAGTTTGCTGGACACTGGCTTGGCAGAAGCCACGCCCAAGCGCGATCCGCTGCCGTGGATCAAGCAGAAAGCTGCCGAAGTGACGAAACAGGCGGAGCAGCACGACGCCGCCCATGCATTGACTCCACGGGTACGCCACTTGATCGACGAAGCTGTGGAGCTGGAGATCGAGCAGGCCCGCAACGCAGGCGCTACAGGCTACATCGCACACTTTCTGGCGCAGGCCACACTTCCTCATACAGACCCCAAGACCAACCATTTCAAACGCGGCACGGGCAAGCTGAGCCTTTCCATCGTAGCCAACCCCGACTATGGCGTACCGTATGGCGGGCTGCCGCGCCTGCTGCTGGCGTGGATGTGTACTGAAGCCGTTCGCACCGGTAGTCCCGATCTATCGCTTGGGCGTTCCCAGGCGGCATTCTTGCAAAGTCTTGATCTGCACAATGATGGCCGGTACATCGCGCGAGTGCGTGACCAGAGCTTGCGGCTGGTGCATTCGATGATTACCGTCGGTGGTGCAGATGGCGATGCGCTGCACGTCAGAAACATCCTCATCGCGGAGGAGGCGTTCGTCTTCTGGAGCTCTCGCGATACGGTGCGACGAGGGGCATGGGAAAGCTCGATCACCTTGAGCACAGACTTTTTTAAACGTCTGATCAGCGCCCCCGTGCCACTCAAGATGGAGGCACTACGTGCGCTCATAAAGTCGCCTCTGGCGATGGACATCTACACATGGCTGGTCTACCGCATGTTCACTTTGAACGTTGGGGCAAGCAAAGGAGGCAAACGGCTTGTTCACGTGCCATGGACTGGCCTGATGATGCAGTTCGGCTCTGGCTATGCGAATACTCCCAAGGGGCTGGCCAACTTCAAGACCAATTTCCGCCTCCGGCTAAACGAAGCGCTGCTGTTCTATCCCGAGGCTCGGAACCACATCGAGGAAACGAAAGATTGCCTGATCCTCACCCCTGCACGCCTGCATATCGCAGCGACCAAGAGGAGGGGATAAGCCTGTGGGCTTTTCGGGCTGTCCACGTGACATCACTAGCAAGACGGAAACCCTTGCCAGAGCTGGCTTTGGTGCCACTTCTGTAAATTGTCCACGTGACATCGCTAGTCATCGGTACGTGACATCACTAGCCGTTTTACGTGACATCGCTAGTCAAGATCAACGTGTGAGGTCGCCTGTAAGCCCCGCTGGGATGGCGATTCAGCCAGGAGGAGAGGTCGCCTCTAGTAGTTCTGCTTTTAGGTTTTTCCTAGTATTTATAAATACCTAGTAGCTACCGCCCTGCGGCTGTGGAAAATCCTTCGCTCCCTCCGGTCGCTGCGCGGCTACTCGTTACTCAAAAAACAGGACTACTTGGCGTCGGTTTTCTCAACATGCTATCGACAGGCCTGCCGGGGCAACTCGCCCCCTGTCAGATGACATCGTAACGTTACGATAACGTAGCGCTACGATGTTACGGTGCTGCCTCCTGTCCAGCTGTAGGCGCCTCCAGCAGTACCGAAGGCTCCACTTCCAGCGCTTCGGCCAGCTTGAAGATGTTGAGCAGCGCGATGTTGCGCTGGCCGCGCTCAACCCCACCCAAATAGCTACGGGCCAAGCCGCTCTCCAACGCCAGGCGCTCTTGTGACCACCCTTTGGTCTTCCGTATTTCAATCAGCTTCAGGCCAAAGCGCACTCGCGGATCAAGGGCCATATCTCTCTCTTTTCAAAAAGAAAGAATCTATGAGTGCCCGCCATATAAGGCCACGCTCTATATGAGCACGCTCTATAAGTGACAACTAGGCCCTTAATCACTAAAATGACCTCTATGAGTAACAATGGGGAGGCGGTGACGTATGGCAAGCGTCTGGAAGACTGCAGGGATGGGGGCGGCTGCGGGGCTTGCTGTTCCGGTGGCTGGGCTTTCAGGACTGGCTGCCGCTGGTTTTGCGCTGATTCTTGTACTGGCGATGTTCGGCATAGGGCCTGCGCGCCTGTCACAGACGTCGCTGTGGGGGCTGCTGACCAGTGAGCTGATGCTCTATCTGCTGATTTCGCTGGCGATCTTCACGCTGTCCTTCCGCTTTCTGGCACGTTTGCAGGCTCGCTGTCAGGCCCTTGTCGCCAAAATCAACGCCCAGCAGGGCCTGTCATTCGATGCTGGACAACTCTTGGGCTACCCCGCGCCGGCCTTTCTGGTGTTTGACCGGCAGCATCGCAAACTGGCTGTCTGTTCAATCGTGGATGAAACCTGGCGAATCCACGACTTCTCCTGGCTGCTTGGTTGGCGGATGACCTGGCGCGAGGTCGAGAGCATGGAGATGAACGGCGGCAGCCGTCAGGTCAACGCCAGCGGCATGAGCGTGCCGACCTTCGAGCGCACGGTACGCGCCAAAAACTTCGCCATCGAGCTGCAAACCGCCGATCCGCAACGACCAGTGCTCAGTTTTCCCATGAGCCGTCGGGCGGCGGAAACCTGGTGCGCCCGGCTCAATACCCTCTTCAACGGATAACCTCGCGAGGAACTGCGATGAAACACTACCGGAGCTTGCTGCTTCTGCCTTTTGTATTGACGGGCTGCGCCACAACCGACATGCAGGGGGCGTTGGATTCCCTGAACGGACTAGGACACTCCATTGGAACCAGTCTGTCGCAAGCGGCTACGCCCGCAAGCGCGGCAAGTCGCAACAGCTTGCTGGGCACTCCACTGCATAACGCCTTGCGCCACAATCTGTCTACCGACGGTCGCGCCCCGGAGTGGCCCAAGGTGGTGATCAGCAATCTGCAAATTCCGGCTGATCAGATGACGCTGACCCGCAGCCTCACGCTCAAAGCCAGCGATTGCATTCACTTTGACGCAGTGCTCTGGCACGACGCCAAGCGCTCCGAGCGCTTCAGCAATCTGTCGCTTTGCGCACCGGAGTTGCCGAAACAGTCGAACAATTTCGTGCTGACCTGGAAGAGCTTTTCCATCTCCGGAAAAACCAGTGGTCAGGTTCGCAGCGACGGCCCAATCCCACCGTACAGTAAGTTGCCCGGCGACCCAGCGATGGAACGCTGGCTGATGAATCAGTTCGGCCTTTACTATGTCGGTTCACTGTTGACGCTGGTCGGCTATGACCCCAACTTCACGGTCGATGACCGCCGCTTCTGGATCAGGAACATCAAGGGATGAAAGCGTTGCTGCTGGCGGCCATGCCAGTGATGCTGATGGATGGCACTGCCCCAGACCTCAACCACTGGTTGCGGATCGAGCCAGCCATCGTCGCCGCCGTGGAATGCCGTCAAGCCTTGCCGTTGCACGTACTGGACGGCATTGCGCCCAATGCTCCCGGCAGTTGGTCGCTGACACCGGCACGCAGCTTCACAGTGTTCGGGTTGCCGGTGACGCGTATCGAGCTGTTCATCGACCCGGATGGTGAATTGGGTGCGAGCTATACCGCAGTGATCGAAAAGCGCAGCCTGGAACAGGTGCGCAAGCAACTGAAGCTTGCCAGCCAGCGCGGGCGCATCGGCCAGCTCTCGGCAGATCAGCCCAGCGCAGAGGTTCAAGTGACTTGCACGGTCGCCGCAACGGGGCAAGGGTGAGCATTCAGCGCATCCTCTCCGGCGGCCAGACCGGCGTAGACCGGGCGGCGCTGGATTTCGCCATTGCCCGGCAGATTCCGCACGGCGGCTGGTGCCCGGCAGGCCGACGGGCCGCTGATGGCGTACTGGATGCTCGCTACCAGTTGATGGAGACCGAATCCAGCGGTTATCGCCAGCGCACCAAACGCAATGTGCTGGACGCTGATGCCACACTGATCATTTACCGGGACAGGATCGAAGGTGGCAGCCTGCTCACTCGCGATCTGGCGACGGGACACGGCAAGCCGCTACTGCTGTGCGATTTGCATGACCCTGCAGAAGAGCTGTTGGCGGCATGGCAAGACTGGTTGCTTAGCCATCCCGTCGCTATTCTCAACATTGCTGGCCCGAGTGAAGCACGCAACCCCGGTATCTACCTGCAGGCGAGCGCACTACTGGAGCTTTTTTGGAGCAAGGAACATGAGCCGATCTGATGCCCGCTGCGCGACACCCTATATCTACTCGGGTGAGTTGCAGATCCGTCCCGAAGTGGATGCCGCGCTGGCTGCGCTGAAAGACAAACCCTACACCGCCATCCCTAGCTGGAAAAATGACGGAACCTGGGAGCTGTGGACGGTGGAAGGCGACGGCGAAACCAAGCCCTGCATCATCAGCGGCCCATCGACCACTTACCCCAGCGAGGCCGATGCACTGGCCGCCGGTGCGGCCTGGCTATCCGGACAACGCTGAGCAACCTCAATTCCATCCCTCGCTGACAAAGCCAACGCCACGGCGGCTGATCTCCACCAGCGGCCTGATGTCTTGCACCTGGACGACTCCTCGGTCATCACGAGCTGCCGAGCCCAAGGCCCGCTGCAGAACCAGACGCACACTGCGCGGCGGCAAGGCTTGCAGACGGGACAGGACATCATCACCCAGTCGATCGGCAAAAGCTGTGCCCCAGCTGGACTCGTCGCGGAGCCGGTTGTAGATCGACTGCGCAATGCTTCTGACCTGCTCCGGCTTGGGCGGTTGAATGTGCAGCACTGTCAGCCGTGAGCGCAGCGGCCCTGGAATCGCTTCCAGCTCATTCGCGGTCGCCATCCAATTGACATGACTGGCGTCGATGGAGAAATCACGGATCGACAGGTCGATGAAATTCCGCGCACTGCGCGGTTCCAGCAAGGTATAGAGCGCCGCCAGCGGATCGTATTGCGGTCGCCCGTTGCTGGCCTTATCCAGCTCATCGAGCACCACCACCGGGTTAGCCAGCGGCTGGTAGGCCAGCAGCTCGAAAAGCTGGCCTGGCTCGGAATTGCTCCAGAACGATTCGGAACCTGCGAGCGGCGAACTCGATTGCGTGCTCGCCATATCGAAGACCCGAAACGGCAGCACGAGCTGATCGGCCAGCCAGCGTGCCGCCTCGGTTTTACCAATGCCCGCCGGGCCGACCAGCAACACGGCAGGCCAGGACACCCGGCCATCGCCGAGACTGGACAAGGCGAAGTGATCACGCATCAGCTCGGCCAGTTCATGGAAGTTTGGAAAAGCCAGCGCGAACTCATCCAGAAGGGTTTTCCAGTCCGAGGGCAGCAGGCCCAGCTGGCGGCTACCATGTCCCGCTCGCTTTATCCGCTCCGCCATCGCCTGCGCGCGCTTGAACTTGTCGTCGCCTTTCGGTCGGTGGCGATCCACGAACGCCTCCAGCCCAGCTTCATCGAGAAAGACGATGCTCGGCAAGGGCATTGATTTAGCGGTTTCTGTCGGCTGCTCCTGAACCTGCTCCGGTTTGGCCTCACTTGGGACGGGCTCATCTTCAACCGCTATGGCGGCGCGTACATCTTCGGTCGTCACCTTGCCCAGATCGTGCACCACCTGCTGTACCCCCTGTTCGACGATGAGCTGGCGGCTGCGGCGCACTTCTTCGGCAAACAACCCTTGGATGCCGTCATGTTGCGGGCAGCGCTGGGGACGGATGCCGTCCCCGATAACCTGTGCGCCGCAGACGGGGCATTGTTGCAGCGAAAGGTGCTTGGTCTGGGCAATCAGATCGAACACTGCCGCTGCACGTTCGCTGTGGCGTCGCGGCGGCTGGTAATGAATGACCAGGCGATCCCGGTTGCAACTCACCGACAGTGAGCCCTTGAGTGCGAGCACTGTGGGCGGCAGCAGGCATTCCACCTGGGCAAACAGATGTGCTACCAAAGCCAGATGCCCCGGCGCGGGTTCGACGATCTGCCGGGCAAGCCAGGGATGCTGCTCCTTGAGCGCAGTAATGGCAGCTTCGTATTCCCGCAGGCGCAACGGACGGATTTGCTTCGGCTTGCGCATGATGGCCTCTCAAAACATCTAACTATAATTTACTATAACGCCAATTTACACGAATCGCCAAACTCCGCGCGCTCGTCTTGTCGGCCAATAAGTCTTATAGTGATTTACAGTGAATTCACAGGGCCCGACATGCCAACCCTTGCCAACGAACAATTGCCAGCCTTTGCTGCCGCCTTGATACGACTGCGCGGGGAAACGCTGGGGCGGATCGCTGAAGCCACCGGTATCCGCACTGCCAACCTCTCGGTCTGGCTACGTGGCAAGGAGCAGGTGATCTCCGCCAAACGACTCGTCGGCCTGTTGCACCACCTCGGTGTGGAAGGCGGGCGCCTGCGTACCGACGTGTTGCACCAGTGGCAGGATCGTGGGGCACTGGATGACAGCAAGCTCGTGCTAGGCAAGCTGCTGGCCGACAAGCAGTCGGTGTGGTTGTTTCAGGATGAGCAGCCGGGGCTTATCAAGACCCGCTTTCTGTTGGCTGGCGATGCGCTGATCCGCATGGAGATCGAGCCGGGCGTCGATCAAGCCCTTGATTTGGCGACAGTCGTCAGGGTGGATCGTGTCATCACCACCCCTGCAGCATTGGCCGGGGTGCCAATCGACTCGTTGGCATCAGCACACAACGTCCTCTTGGCGCTGGCGGAGCAGGCCGCAGCGGACGTGGGTGACGAAGAACTGCTGGAAGGGCTGATGTTCCGTCTAACCGAAACATTAGGCAGTAATGTCTCTTCAGCGCAGGGCTGGCAACAACTGGAACAGGCGCTGCGTTTTGCATTCAACGCAGGAGCCCAGCCTGCTGACATCGCCCGCGTGGTTGACGCCCATTTCCGCAGCGGCGGCAATGCGGACATGCCGCCAATTGGGTAAGCAAAAAATGTGCTGTTTCCAGTCGCCGGGTTTCCAGATCCTGCGGCGCTGATCGCATGACTTTTGGCATGGTCACATGCCCCGTTACTCCCTATTTCGGCTTGCGTACATACTGATTGTGCGTTGCGTTCTTTCCAACGCTCTGCTGTTCGGGCACATGGTCAGGCACCGAAACCTCATTTTCGATTACGTACATTCCAACATCCGCGAACGTACATTCCAAATCCCGCGACTGTTATTGCTTATCTTGTGCCCAGACGAGGGAGTAACGGGGCATGGCGCTTTGTGACCAGCAAAAAATATCTGTGCGATCAGATCGGGCTGCCGGCCGACTGTGTAAACAGTGTGGCGGCATGTTGGCAACAACGTGGCAACCTTGTGCGAACAATGTGTTGAAAGAGTGGCAAGGATGGTGGCGACAATGTGGTCACCTTGTGGTGGCAGCGTGTCACCATGGTGGTGACAGTGCGGCACTGCGCCCCTTGTTACCACATTCAACTCACAAGGGCAGTAGCCAAGAACAATCTTGCTGCTTCCGCAGCATTCAAATGATAGACTCCAAACGACTTAAGACGACTTTCAACTGCAACCTTCGAGCGCCATCGACATGAGCACAGAACCGTGGGTTACCGCCGAGCACGTCTCCCAGCACTTGGGCGTGGCCAAGGACACCGTGTACCGCTGGCGCGAGCGCAAGGGTCTGCCCGCGCACCGCGTAGGGCGGCTGTGGAAGTTCCAGCTCTCGGAAGTGGATGAGTGGGTACGAGCTGGAGGTGCCGATGAAGAATCGGGCGATGGGAGCGAACAAAAATGAATCCAGCAGGGGAAGGTGACGCGTGAGCTTGGAAGGGCAACTCCTTGACCAAAAGTCCTTGCGGGCCGTGACTGGCAAGACGGCGGACTGGAACGAAATTGCTAAGGATTGCATTGCCTTTGCCAATGCAACGGGTGGCAGCCTGCTGCTTGGAATTGAGGATGGGCAGAGCGAACCCCCAGCCGACCAGCGCGTCCCTCCAGACTTGCCTGACACATTGCGCCGCAAGTTGGCAGAGCGCACGGTCAACGTGACGGTGCTGCCGGATGTCACCATCGCCCCGAATGGCGGCCAATACATCGAATTGCGAATTCCGCGCGCCATGGCCGTTGCGTCCACCACGGACGGCCGCTACTTCCTGCGCGTGGCCGATCAAAGCAAGCCCGTGACGGGTGATGACGTTATGCGCCTCGCCAGCGAGCGTTCCGCATTGCCATGGGAAACGCAAACCACCTTGCATGTTCCACGTACCGAAATTGATCCTGTCAAACGCGACAAGCTGCTCGAAGCCTTGCGCGCATCGGATCGCGTCAAGCCGTCCGTGAAAGAGAAGTCTGACGATGAGTTGCTCGATCACTATCAGCTCGCACAAGGGCCGAACCTCACCAATCTGGGCGTGCTCAGTCTCGGTCGCCAGCATCATCGCGCTCAACTGACCACCGCTCCGGTCATCCAGTTCATCAAGTACGACGAGCACGGACAGAAGGTCAACAAGCTGGTCTGGGACGACCACACGCAAAGCCCGATGGAATTGATCGAAGCGGTCTGGCAGGAGGTGCCTGACTTTCGCGAGCGCTACGAACTACCCGATGGCCTGTACCGCCAGAACGTGCCCGCCTTCGATGAAATCGTGGTGCGCGAATTGTTGGTCAACGCGTTGGTACACCGTCCTTACACCCAGCGCGGTGACATCTTCTTGAACCTGCATCCAGACCGGCTGGAAGTGGTCAACCCTGGACCGCTACCGCTGGGCGTCTCGCCGCAGAACGTGCTCCACACTACGGTACGCCGCAACGAACACCTGGCACGCCTGTTCCATGACTTGAAGCTGATGGAGCGGGAAGGCAGCGGCTTCGACAAGATCTTCGAAGTGCTGCTCTCGCAAGGCCGCCCGGCTCCCGAGTTGATCGAGACCCACGACCGCGTGCAGGTTACAGTGCGCCGCCGCATTCTCAAGCCCGAGATCATCGACTTCATTGCGAAAGCGGACCAGACCTATCAGCTCACGCAGCGCGAGCGGATCGCATTGGGCCTGTTGGCGCAACACGATGCCCTGACGGCACGCGAGCTGGCAACGTCGCTTGAGCTGCCATCGGTTGAAGCATTGCAGCCCTGGCTTAAGCGTCTGCTGGATTGGCAGTTGGTGCAAAGCGCCGGGCGTACCCAGGCAACACGCTATTTTGTTGACCCCAGCTTGCTGCGCAGCCTCCAGTTCACCGGCGAGACCACACTCAAGCGCATTGAGCCGCACCGCTTGGCCGCGCTGGTACTGGAAGACCTGCAGCGCTACCCCAGGTCGGCCATCAGCGACATCCATCAGCGCGTCGGCGGCGAAATCCATCCCAAGCAAGTCAAGCGCGCGCTGGAAGAGCTGATCGAGCGCGGGGAAGTCCGCTTTGAGGGTAACAAGCGCTGGCGGCGCTACTGGGCGCTGGCATGAGCAGCCTATCGGACAACCTGCGCACTATCGTCGATAGGTGGGCGATAGAAGCCGGGCGATATGTTGGTGACCGCCTGAAGAATCGAGGATTTCTATCGACCCAAGGCGAAGAAGGCCGGGAGATAGAACGCGGCCCTATTGCCGTAACAACCCATTTACTCCTGCTCAAGCATTGCGCCTGAGCAGGGCTCAACGAATCGAAACAGGACTTTAAAATGACAAGCAATGAACAACGCGCAGCCCTACAGCGCAAGATCTGGGATATTGCCAATGACGTCCGCGGTGCCGTCGATGGTTGGGACTTCAAGCAATACGTGCTGGGAACCCTGTTCTATCGCTTCATCAGCGAGAACTTCGTCGACTACATCACCGGCGGTGACCCTGCTGTCAATTACGCCGCCATGGCAGACAGTGATCCGAACATCGCGGCTGCCAAAGATGACGCCATCAAGACCAAGGGCTACTTCATCTACCCCAGCCAGCTGTTCGTTAACGTCGCGGCCAACGCCAACACCAACGAGAGCCTGAATACCGATCTGGCCAACATCTTTGCCGCCATCGAAGCCTCCGCCAACGGCTACCCCTCCGAGCGCGACATTAAAGGCCTGTTTGCTGATTTCGATACCACCAGCAACCGCCTTGGCAACACCGTCAAAGACAAGAACGATCGTCTTTCCAAAGTGCTCAAACGCGTGGCTGAGCTGGACTTTGGCGGCTTCGATGCCAGCCACATCGATCTGTTCGGCGATGCCTACGAGTTCCTGATCTCCAACTACGCAGCCAACGCAGGCAAGTCGGGCGGCGAGTTTTTCACGCCGCAGCATGTGTCCAAGCTGATCGCACAGCTGGCCATGCACAAGCAAACCAGCGTCAACAAGATTTACGACCCGGCCTGCGGCTCGGGCTCGCTGTTGCTGCAGGCCAAAAAGCACTTTGACGCGCACATCATCGAAGACGGCTTCTTCGGGCAAGAAATCAACCACACCACGTACAACCTGGCGCGGATGAACATGTTCTTGCACAACGTGAACTACGACAAGTTCAACATCCAGTTGGGCAACACGTTGGAGGAGCCGCATTTCGCTGACGACCGGCCATTTGATGCCATCGTCTCCAATCCGCCGTATTCGGTGAAATGGATCGGCAGCGATGACCCTACGCTGATCAACGACGAACGATTTGCCCCGGCCGGTGTTCTCGCGCCCAAGTCCAAGGCCGACTTTGCCTTTGTATTGCACGCGCTCAACTACCTCTCCAGCAAAGGCCGCGCTGCGATTGTCTGCTTTCCCGGCATCTTCTACCGGGGCGGGGCTGAGCAGAAAATCCGCCAGTATCTGGTGGATAACAACTACGTCGAAACCGTGATCTCGCTCGCGCCCAACCTGTTTTACGGCACCACCATCGCGGTGAACATTCTGGTGCTGGCGAAAAACAAGAAAGACACGACGACTCAGTTCATCGATGCCAGCGGGCTATTCAAAAAAGAAACCAATAACAACGTCCTGCTGGAGTCGCATATCGAGCAAATCATGGCCGTGTTCGACAGCAAGGAAAACGTCGATCACTTCGCCAAGTCCGTGCCCTTGGAGCAAGTGGCGGCCAATGACTACAACCTGTCGGTCAGCAGCTATATCGAAGCGCGCGATACCCGCGAAGTGGTGGATATTGCTCAGCTCAACGCCGAACTGAAAACCACTGTGGCCAGGATCGACCAGCTTCGCAGGGGTATTGATGCCATCGTCGCTGAAATTGAAGGCGAGGAGCTGGAGGCATGAGCGACGTGGATTTCTTGGAAATGCTGCTGGGTGGCGTTGAGGTTAAGTGGGTCGAGGTGGGTCAGTTGATTTCACCTCAGCGAGGAAGAAGACTTGTCAAAAGCCAATTGGAAGAAGCCGGCAGTTATGCGGTTTATCAAAACAGCATGAAGCCGCTTGGCTACTACCATGAAAGTAATACGCAAGCAGGGGCATGCTTTGTAGTTGTCGCAGGAGCTGCGGGTGAAATTGGTTTTAGCGATGCTGCATTCTGGGCAGCAGATGATGTCTATTTCTTCCCGGAATCAAAAGCTGTTAACAGCAAATATCTGTATCACTTTCTTTTGACTAAGCGGCATGAGATTTCATCTCAGGTTCGCAGGGCAAGCATTCCGCGCTTATCAATAGCCGTAGTTGAAAAGCTCGAAATCCCCATTCCGTGCCCCGACAACCCCAAAAAATCGCTTGAAATCCAGGCCGAAATCGCCCGCATTCTGGATGCCTTCACCGAGCTTACCGCCGAGCTTACCGCCGAGCTTACCGCCGAGCTTACCGCCCGCAAAAAACAATACAACTACTATCGCGGCCGGTTGTTGAGTTTTGAAGAGGGGGATGTGGAGTGGGAGGTGCTTGGGACTCTTGCAGAAAATCTCGATTCAATGCGAAAGCCAATCACGAGCGGACTAAGAGAGCCAGGTGATATTCCATATTACGGAGCGTCAGGAATTGTTGACTATGTTAAAGACTACATCTTTGATTGCGACCTTTTGCTGATTTCCGAAGATGGTGCAAATTTGTTGGCAAGAAACACGCCAATCGCTTTTAGCATCAGCGGGAAGAGCTGGGTTAACAATCACGCCCACGTACTGAAATTCAAAACGTATGCTGAGCGCAAATACGTTGAGTACTACTTGAATAGTATCGACTTGACGCCCTATATCTCGGGGGCAGCTCAGCCAAAGCTTAATAAGAAGAGTCTTGAAAGCATTCGCATCCCGAATCCATCTCCAGAAGACAAAAAGCGAATCGTAGAAATTTTAGATAAATTCGACGCCTTGACTGGCTCTATCAGCGATGGTTTGCCGCGAGAAATTGAATTGCGCCAAAAGCAATATGAACATTACCGCAACCTACTGTTGAGCTTTCCAAAATCAGAGAGGGTGGAGGTATAAGGTGAGCAGCAAACTAGAAGACATCGCCAAGCAACTAAACGACGCTAACAAAAAGGTGCAACTGATCTATGCCTTCAATGGATCAGGAAAAACACGACTCTCCCGTGCGTTCAAGGAACGTATTGCCCCTAAAAATAATGAGGGGGATAACGTCGGCGAAGCAGAGCCTCCGCGCAATAAGATACTTTACTACAGCGCCTTTACTGAAGATTTGTTCTATTGGGACAACGATTTGGAGGCCGATTCTGAGCCAAAGTTGAAAATTCAACCGAACACCTTCACAGACTGGCTCATTGCTTTACTCAAAGAGTTGGGCGAGGATGCAAATATTGCTGCAAATTTTCAAAGATATACCGCCAGCAATGCAAGCCCCGTCTTTAACGCAGAATACAAGAAGAAAGCCAAGGACTTCAATGGCAAGGAGGTGGAAATCACCCTTCCAGCCTTTTCAGAAATTGTTTTTCAGGTGGCTGCCAGCGCTCCCAACGGCGTCAACTACGGTGCCGATTCCGCAAATGGCGAGCCACTTGTAGTCCAGGGGCAATACAAAGCCATAAAGATATCAAAGGGTGAAGAGAGCAATTTTATCTGGAGCATCTTCTTTACTCTTCTCCAGCAAGTGGTTGCCACACTGGATGAGTCCAAAGAGGAGGATAGGGTCACCAATGAATTCAACAACCTTGAATATGTCTTCATTGACGACCCAGTTAGCTCCCTGGACGATAGTCATCTTATCGCGCTCGCAGTTGATCTGGCTGGCCTGATTAAAAGTAGTCGTTATGTAGACGGCAAAGGGCTGAGATTCGTCATTACAACGCACAGCCCTCTTTTCTACAACGTATTATTCAATGAGTTGAGTAATGATTTAAAGAGGACCAATCCGGACGGAACCTCGAAAAAGCTCTACAAGCGCGATCAGTCCGAAAAATATCGGCTTCAGAAGAAGTCAGATGGTGGCTTTGAATTGCTTGCCTCTAATGACCACCCATTTTCTTATCACTTATTTTTGTTGTCGGAGTTGAGGGCGGCGATAAGTGCTAATCAGATTAGAAAATTTCACTTCAATTTCTTGAGAAATATTCTCGAAAAGACCGCCACTTTCCTTGGATATTCGCGGTGGGAAGATCTACTTGAAAAGACAGCAGGCGGTCTCCCGGATCCATTTGCAAACAGAATCTTGAACTTGTCTAGTCATTCTGCGCATGCGGGTGAAGAAGTTACTGAGATCGAGGACTCTGATAAGGAAAGGCTTGCTCAACTGGTATTGTTTTTGAGCGAAACCTACCGCTTCAAAAAGCAAGAGGCTGAGAATGTTTGAGTACAAGGCCATCGCCGAGTCCAAGAACTTCATCGTCCTCGACCAGTACAGCCGCGAGTGGAAGGTCGCCGAGAGCTACCAAAGCGAAAGCGATCTGGAGCGTGAGCTGATCCAGGATCTGGTCAACCAGGGCTATGAGTTCGCCTCATCGATCAAGACTCCCGCCGAGCTGCTGGCCAACGTGCGTGTGCAGCTGCAGGCGCTCAACGCCGTTCAGTTTACCGAGGCCGAATGGCTGCGATTCGTCGAGTCGTGGCTGGACAAGCCCAGCGATGGCATCGTCGAGAAGACCCGCAAGATTCACGACGACTACATCCACGATTTTGTCTTTGACGACGGGCGCATCCAGAACATCTACCTGCTGGACAAGAAAACCATCACCCGCAACAAGGTGCAGGTGATCAAGCAGTTTGAGCAGACGGGCAGCCACGCCAATCGTTATGACGTGACGATCCTGGTCAATGGTCTGCCGCTGGTACAGGTGGAACTGAAGAAGCGCGGTGTGGCCATCCGCGAGGCCTTCAACCAAGTGCACCGTTACAGCAAGGAGAGCTTCAACAGCGATCAATCCTTGTTCAAGTATTTGCAGCTGTTTGTGATCTCGAACGGCACCGACAGCCGCTACTTCGCCAACACCACGCAGCGCAACAAGAACAGCTTCGACTTCACCATGAACTGGGCGAAGGCGGACAACACGCTGATCAAGGACCTGAAGGACTTCACGGCCACCTTCTTCCAGAAACACACGTTGCTCAACGTGCTGCTGCATTACTCAGTGTTTGACGTCAGCAACACGCTGCTGGTGATGCGGCCCTACCAGATCGCGGCCACGGAACGCATTCTGTGGAAGATCAAGAGCAGCCATCAGGCCAAAAACTGGAGCAAGACGGAAAGCGGCGGCTTCATCTGGCACACCACCGGTAGCGGTAAGACGCTGACCAGCTTCAAGGCGGCGCGCCTAGCCACGGAGCTGGACTTCATCGACAAGGTGTTCTTCGTGGTGGACCGCAAGGATCTGGACTACCAGACCATGAAGGAGTACCAGCGCTTTTCTCCGGACAGCGTGAATGGCTCGGACAGCACGGCAGGCCTGAAGCGCAATCTGGACAAGGACAACAACAAGATCGTCGTCACCACCATCCAGAAGCTCAACAACCTGATGAAGAGCGAGGCCGACTTGCCCATCTACGGCAAGCAGGTGGTCTTCATCTTCGATGAGTGCCACCGCAGTCAGTTTGGCGAAGCCCAGAAGAACCTGAAGAAGAAGTTCAAGAAGTTCTGCCAGTTCGGCTTCACCGGCACGCCTATCTTCCCTGAGAACGCATTGGGCGCTGAGACCACGGCCAGCGTGTTCGGCCGTGAGCTGCACTCGTATGTGATCACGGATGCCATCCGCGACGAGAAGGTGTTGAAGTTCAAGGTGGACTACAACGACGTTCGCCCGCAGTTCAAGGCCATCGAGACTGAGCAGGACGAGAAGAAGCTGAGTGCGGCAGAGAACAAGCAGGCCCTGCTGCACCCGGATCGCATCCGCGAGATCACCCAGTACATCCTGAACAACTTCCGGCAAAAGACCCACCGCCTGCACGCGGGCAACAAGGGCTTTAACGCTATGTTTGCGGTCAGCAGTGTGGATGCCGCCAAACTGTACTACGAGTGCTTCCGCGAGTTGCAGAAGAGCAGCGACAAGCCGCTGAAAGTGGCGACCATCTTCTCGTTTGCCGCCAACGAAGAGCAGGACGCGATTGGCGACATCCAGGACGAGAGCTTTGATGTCTCGGCCATGAACAGCAGCGCCAAGGAGTTCCTGAGCGCGGCCATCGCCGACTACAACGCGCTGTTCAAGACCAACTTCAGCGTGGATAGCAATGGCTTCCAGAACTACTACCGAGACCTGGCTAAACAGGTGAAGGCCAAGGAAATCGACCTGCTCATCGTGGTGGGTATGTTCCTGACCGGCTTTGATGCCCCCACGCTCAACACGCTGTTTGTCGACAAGAACCTGCGTTATCACGGGCTGATGCAGGCCTACTCACGTACCAATCGCATCTTCGACGCCACCAAGACCTTCGGCAACATCGTCACCTTCCGCGACCTGGAGCAGGCAACCATCGACGCCATCACTCTGTTCGGTGACAAGAACACCAAGAACGTGGTGCTGGAGAAGAGCTACAAGGAGTACATGGAAGGCTTCACCGATGCGGCCACCGGTGAGGCGCGGCGGGGCTTCATGGATGTGGTGCAGGAACTGGAAGCCCGCTTCCCTGACCCGGCCGCCATTGAGAAGGAGTCGGACAAGAAGGCCTTCGCCAAGCTGTTCGGCGAATACCTACGCGTCGAGAACGTGCTGCAGAACTATGACGAATTTGCCAGCTTGAAGGAGTTGCAAAGCGTCGATCTGGCCGACCCTGCCGCAGTTGAGACATTCAAGGCCAAGCACTACCTGAGTGACGAAGACCTGACCGCGCTGCAAGCCATCACGCTCCCGCCCGAGCGGAAGGTTCAGGACTATCGCTCGACCTACAACGACGTGCGCGACTGGCTACGCCGGGAGAAGGCGGGGGCCGAGAAAGAGAAGTCCACCATCGACTGGGATGACGTGGTCTTTGAGGTGGACCTGCTGAAGTCGCAAGAGATCAACCTGGACTACATCCTGGAACTGATTTTCGAGCACAACAAGAAGACCAAGAGCAAGTCTGAGCTGGTGGATGAAGTGCGGCGTGTGATTCGCGCCAGCCTGGGCAACCGCGCGAAAGAAAGTCTGGTGGTGGACTTCATCAACCAGACCGATTTGGACCAGATCGGCGACAAGGCCAGCGTAATTGAGGCCTTCTTCACTTTCGCTCAAGCGGAACAGCAGCGAGAGGCTGCAGAGCTGATTAGCGACGAGGGCCTGAACGCAGAAGCCGCCAAGCGCTATATCACCAACTCACTGAAGCGCGAGTTCGCCACCGAGAATGGCACGGAGCTCAATGCGGTTCTGCCTAAGATGAGCCCATTGAACCCGCAATTCCTGACCAAGAAGCAGACTGTCTTCCAGAAGATCGCTGCCTTTGTTGAGAAGTTCAAGGGTGTAGGCGGGCAACTATAAGCACTCGATTATCAGGGAGGAGAACATGTGGCATGACAACGAAACAACCACGGACTACTTGAATTTCGGCGTCGTTGCGGATGCCTGCGCAAAGCTTCTGCAGCAGGCCAACGGCCAGCCCATTTCTATTGGCGTATCCGGCGGCTGGGGCGTTGGGAAATCCTCATTGGTACGCATGGTCGCGTCACGGCTGAACGTCGACGCAGATCCCGACAAGAATACGTACGTGGTGGTCACCTTCAATCCTTGGCTGTATCAGGACTTCGAGGGCGCACGTAGTGCTCTTCTTCAAATGGTCGGTGATGAAGTGTTGCGCCGAGCTGCCGCTGACGAGGGACTGGTGAAGAAAGCCAAAAGGCTTCTTCAGCGCATCAATCTGTTGCGAGTTGTTCAACTCGGGGGCGAAGCGGCGGCAACGATCGCCACAGGCATTCCGATTGGCTTGATTGGACGTGCGCTCGCAAAGTTTGGCTTGAGCGACGAACAGGGAGAGGCTGGCGACGACCGGGCCGAGAAGGATGAGGATTGGGGGGTACTGAAGCCTGCCGAGCCGGTCTCTCTACCAGGCGAAATTCAGGCATTTCGAGACGCACTTGAGGAGCTTCTGGAGGAGCTGAAGATTACCCTTGTCGTGTTCGTGGACGACCTTGATCGTTGTCTCCCGCAGACGGCCATTTCGACACTTGAGTCCATTCGCCTGCTGCTGTTCCTGAAACGCAGCGCGTTTGTTGTCGCTGCCGACAACGAGTTCATCCGAGGTGCTGTGCGAGTGCACTTTGCGGGGACGGGCATCAGCGATGAGGTTGCGACGAACTACTTCGACAAGCTTATCCAGGTCCCGCTGCATGTGCCAAGGCTAGGTGTGAATGAAGCAAAGGCCTACCTGGCACTGTTGCTGCTGGAGCGGGCAGTGGCCGAAGGGCAGTTTGTCGACGATCAGTTGTCACGAGCCATTCAGGCCGTCTCTGAACGCCTCAAGACCAGTTGGCGCGGTGATGCGGTGACGCTGGAATTTTTGAAGGGCCTCATCAACCCTCAGAACGCTCACTTGGTCGAGCTGATGGAATTGGCTGAGGGGTTGGCACCGCTGCTCACGAGTTCGAGCAAGGTAAACGCCAATCCGCGCCTGATGAAGCGGTTCCTCAAC
The DNA here is from genome assembly GCF_002934425.1 of Aeromonas sp. ASNIH4. Lineage (NCBI taxonomy): Bacteria > Pseudomonadati > Pseudomonadota > Gammaproteobacteria > Aeromonadales > Aeromonadaceae > Aeromonas > Aeromonas sp. ASNIH4. The sequence goes on from NZ_CP026217.1 coordinate 991,553, forward strand.
ACTGTCTTTCTGCGGTCAGCCTTGGCCAAGCCTCAGGGGATTGAATTGGACCTCAAGGCTTTGGCCAAATGGCACCTGTTGGAGCGCTGCGACGAAGCCTTGGCAAACGCACTTGCAGGCCGGGTCACTTCCGCGACGGAAGGACGTGTTGATGCCATTCGACTGGCTGAACAGGCCGCCCGAGAAGGTGGAGCCTTGCCTGAGCCCTTCAAGGATGAGTTCTTCCATAGGGAGTGGCTTGGGCTTGCGCCTGCGCTCGGCGAAATGGACCTGCGCCCATTGCTCCACCTGAGCAGGGACTCCGCGATGCGGGACTTCGGTGACGACAGCTTGACGACCGAAGGCCGTGCTTTGCGGGATGCGCTGATGGTTGCGACCAGCGCAAATGAGCCGCTGACACAGGCAATTCGAGCAGCTGGAATGAGTCAGGCTGACGCGGTAATGGCCAAGGTGTGGCAGCTGAAGTCACCAAAGCGAAACTGGCGACAAACCGAAGATGTTGTGCCATTGCTGGAAATCTCCAAGATCTTTCCTGACCTTGGTGCAAAGGCCGCCGCCTTGCTGGCCCAGGCGCCCATCAAGGAGGTCGGTCCAGGGCTCGTCCCTCTCCTTTATGAGCAGACGTGGGCTCGCCCTATGCTCGATCAGTGGCATGCCTCCGGTGATGCTTCCAGACCGGTCAAGCAAGCCATTGAACAAGCCAGGAAAGGTGCGCGCTGATGGGAACGTCAACATCAAGCAAAGGTGGTGGCTCCCGCTCCCCATTTGATCCTGAGTGGCTGTCGCCGCCCGAAGGCGGCAATGGCGGAGACAGTCCTGCGCCTGGTGATGGCGAAGGCCCTCCTACAGCTGATGCCAACGACGCCAACGCTGACGGGCAGGGCGACGCGGCTGGCGGTGAAGACGGTGATGTGACCGGGCCTGCGCTAGCGCCTGACCGCCGCTTTGCTCCAGCCCGTTCTGGCATGTCGGCATTCCTTGGTGGCGGGGGGCGCGAAGCTTTGCGCAGTGCGACCAAGAGCATGGTCAGCAAGGGAATGGGCGGCCCGCGACGAGCAGCGGCCACCATGAGAGCGACGGCTCAGGGGGCCGGCCAACTGGGGCAATTTCTTGCGTCCGCACGGGATGCCACGGACCCACGAGTTGTCGACTGGGTCCATCGGGTTCGCGCCCAGAACCTTTCAGCAAACGACCTCGTCCTGGAGGTGGTCAAAGAAGTTCTTCCGAACACAGGAAGTGTCGACGAAGAATCCATTCGGAACGCTGCGGCAGAAGCGCTTGGTCAGCTGTATGAGGTAGCCCCTGAAGTCGACATCTTCAATCTGACAGATGCACAAATCGGCGACCTCATCGGCTACATCGTCGCCAACGACCTATGTAATCGCGTTGACCTGCAACTGGGTCAAACATACGAGAAGCTTAAGTTCGACGCGCGGCAAATCCAGCTGTATCGGAACGACATCAAGGAATATGTCAACGCGCAAGTCAAGGTGGTTCTTGACCGACAAGGACCACGCGGGATTGACCATCAACGACTTGCCAGTGAAGTCTTGGCCTCAACCCTTGAGGTATTTGTCGAATGAAAGTTCTATGTACAACACCTGACTTCTTGCCTGCGCGCCTCGATGCTGGAGAACTCGCATTTACCTACTTCAAGAGCGCCCGACGCCCTGGGGTTGGCACCATCGCGAAAGGATGGCGAGGTTCGTTGAAGCGGCGCGGGTTCGCACCGAGCGCTCAGGTCTGGGACTTCGTTCAGTTCTGCCTAGCAGTTTGCGCCGCCGACTTGGCCTGTCTTCGAAGCACGAGTGCGGATGGCTGGACGCGCGTGATTGAGCTCACTGTCGGCCTGCATGAGCCACTGCGCTGGCTGCCTTTCCAAGAACAACTTGAAGCACTTCTCAAGGTTCTCACTGGCGACTACTGGAAGCTCCATTTCGTAGCTGGCGGAGCAGCGCCACCGGATGGCAGGCCCGTCGCGATTGCGCACGACTGCGTGTCCCTGCTATCAGGCGGCCTCGATAGCCTCATCGGGGGGATAAACCTCGTTGCACAAGGTCGCCGCCCGATGTTTGTGTCGCAGCTGGCCCATGAGGATTCTCAGCGTCAGAGGAATTACGCAGCGCAGCTTGGCGGGGTGGGGTCTCACTGGCAATGGAGCCATGGCATCAGCTTTAGCGGCCAACGTGAGACTTCAACGCGCGCTCGGTCTCTGGCCTTTTACGCGTTCGCGGTGCTGGCTGCCTCGCGGGTTGCCGCCGATCCTGTCCAGGTGTTTGTTCCAGAAAATGGATTCATTTGCATCAATCCGCCTTCCTGATTAGAAACCTGCCTCAGCGAGGCTCACCCCATGAGCTTGTGACTCACTAATCTGTGGTCTTCTTACAGTGGGGTGAGCACCATGGCCTTCAACCAGATTCAGTTCCAGCACGGCATGTCGATTCCGGAATTCCTTCGTAGCTTTGGCACCGAGGCACAGTGCGCCGAAGCGATCAAGGCCGCGCGCTGGCCTGAGGGATTTCGCTGTCCGCGCTGCTCCAGCAGTGATCACTATGTGGTCGGCCACGGTGTCCGTAAGCTCTTCCAGTGCAATGGCTGTCGGCATCAGACCTCCCTGACCGCAGGCAGTCTCATGGCACACACCAAACTGCCCCTGACGACCTGGTTCTTGGCCATCTACCTCATCAGTCAGGCCAAAACCGGCCTGTCTGCCCTGGCGCTCAAGCGTCAGCTTGGCGTGAGCTATCCCACTGCCTGGCTGTTGCATCAGAAGATCAACCGGGCCATGGCCTCGCAAGACGCCACCCACCAACTCAGCGGCACGGTGCAACTCGATGACGCTTACCTCGGAGGCGAGCGCACAGGCGGCAAAGTCGGTCGGGGCTCCGAGAACAAGGTCCCCTTTGTCGCGGCTGTCTCGGTCAATGATCACGGGCATCCGATGTTCATCAAGCTCAATGTGGTCAGAGGGTTCACCTCTGAAGCGATCAGCAAGTGGGCCAAGTCCAATCTGGCACCGGGCACCAGCGTGCACAGCGATGGTTTGGCCTGCTTCAGTGCGGTGGCCGATGCCGGTTGCCTTCACCTCCCGATGGTGGTCGGCTCCCTCAAGCCGCGCGACCTGCCCAGCTTCAAGTGGGTCAACACCGTGCTGGGCAATCTCAAGACCACGTTGGCCGGAGCCTTCCATGCCCTGAACTACCGCAAGTACGCCGAGCACTACCTTGCTGGCTTCGCCTACAGGTTCAACCGCCGCTTCGATCTGCGTGGTCTGGTCGCAAGTCTCATCGTCGACGTCGTGAGAGCAAAGCCCATCAAGGAAAAGACGGTCAGGTCGCATGCTGAGGCACGTTTCTAATCAGGTCCGCCTTTGGTGCCAGGACGCGTCTCTAGTTTGAGCACCCGGACCACGCACCCGCAGTTCATCGCAATGTTGCAGAGCGTGTTGGACGGATTGGATGTGCCTGTTCGGCTTGAACTTCCCTATCAGTTCAAAACCAAAGGCCAGATGCTCAACGAGTGTCTCAACCAGCCTCTGCTTCAGCAGTTGGCGGCGGACTCCACGAGTTGCGGCCGTTTTCGCACCTACAACCGAAAGCACTGCGGCCGGTGTGTTCCTTGCATGATTCGCAAAGCCGCTTTTATCGCCTGGGACCCTGCTCGCGATACAACTGAGTACGTACACCCCTCATTGGCAAATGCAGGCAAGGCTAGCGGGCCTGATGATGCGATGGCCGCAGCCCTTGCCGTACTCACGGCCCGGCAAAAGGGCTTGGACCGATTCTTGGGAGCCTCTCTGGCATTTGCCGAGCCAGCTGCCAGGCTGGCATACAGGAACGTACTTGCTAATGGCCTGAATGAGCTTGAAACCTTGCTACAGAGAGATGGTCTACTGTGATGGATTTCCACTGCCACCTTGACCTCTATCCGAACGCTGGCGAGGTATTCAAGGAAGCTGCGCAAAAGAATGAATTCACATGGCTGGTGACTACCAGCCCCAAGGCCTTTGTTGCGACTGCGCGAGTGCTCACCGGCGCAGCGAATGTACTTATCACCCCTGGACTTCATCCAGAGATTGCGCACGAGCGTGCTGGCGAGCTCGATCTTCTGTTGACGCAAATGGGCGATGTCGCAGCCGTTGGCGAAGTGGGCCTTGATGGCTCGTTTCGCTACCGCAAGAGCTACGATATTCAGCGCGGCCTATTTGAGGCCATCATTGAACGTAGCTCGGCACTGGGCGGTCGTGTGCTCAGCATTCATTCACGCCAAGCTGTAAATGACGTATTGGCTGTTTTGGATCGACATGCCGGATTTGGGACCGCAGTAATGCACTGGTTCACAGGGACGGTGAAGGAGCTGCGAGCTGCGGAAGAGCGAGGCTGTTGGTTCAGCATCGGGCCAGCCGCATTTGCATCGAGTAGTGGCCGGGCTTTGGCGGCGAAGCTACCGCGGCACTTTGTTGTTCCCGAAAGTGACGGCCCGTTTGCACAGGTCGATGACAAGCCAGTTCCACCCTGGAGCGCAGACCTCACAGCTAGGCACCTAGGACAAGCATGGGGCATTTCCACCCAGGAAGCAGCAATTTTGCTGAGCGAAAACTCTCATCGTCTTTTGAGACTAATACGGCAATACTAATTTCCAGCTTTTAGCATCATTGGCCATGTTGGAGAATTTGGTTTTTTAACACTAATAACTCGTCTGATCTTGGTAGTGATTCAGCGAGTCGACGTTCAAAAGCAAGCGCTTTTTTGCCTTCCTTTAGTAGCCTTCGGCAATGGCTCCATTCAACGACCTGGCCATTGTTGAGGATAGTCAGCATGGTACAGAGCATGGCAAGAGTCATACTTTGCGAAAGATCCGGCAGAAAGTGTTGCACGCCCTCGCTTTCCTCGCGGTGCGACACATCATCTTGGTCGATTTTCTGAAAATCATTGTTGATCTTGCAGGCGACTCCCAGCTTTTCCAATTTCTTCAGAAAGATCGCGCCCTGCAGTCGTAGCAAAAACCGCTCAGATGTGCCAGCGGGCGTCTGACGCATAGCGCCTATCAGGCCATTAATATCAGCAGCCAGCTGTCGCATCAGTTTCTTTTGCTGTTGCAAAGGCATGCTGTGTTGAAAGGCATCATCGAGCAGCAGCTCATCTATTTCCGAAAGCAGCGCAATGCTATTGGCAACCCGGCGATAACTGTCGGCCAGTTTTTCGAGCTTGCGTATCCTAGGGCTATGTGTCTCCACCGAACAGTTGTTGGTGCCGAAGAGGGTGAGTTCAGCTAATTCCTCAAAGAAGCTCGACTGAGTTTCTTGTGGCAGCGCCTTGAAATCGCGATGTTGCTGAATTTTTGCAATCAGGCGCTCCCTGAATAGTGAGCGCCCTGCCTCAGTGTCGGGCAGGTACTCACTGTGTTTTACTGACTTCACCTGTGCTCTCCCGCTTCCAGAGTTCAAGCTTGTCCGCCCATGCCTGCATCATGTCCCGCCGCTCTTCGAGGTAGGTGGCATGGTTATAGGTGCGGCGTACCGAGTTTGGTTCTGAATGGGCAAGCTGCGCTTCAATGGCATCCGGGCGATAGCCCATTTCGTTCAGCCGGGTGCTGCCCGTGGTTCTTGTGCCATGCGGGCTGTAGGTGCCGCTCCAGCCCAGCACCTTGAGCGCCTGCCGGATCGAATGCACCGACATCGGCCTGTTGCGGTCATCCCTGCCGGGAAATAGGTGCGTCCGCTCGCCGCTGATGGCGTGCAGGCGGCGCAGCATATCCACGGCTTGCGTCGGCAGCGGCACCAAATGCTCGCGGCGGGCTTTCATGCGCCGGGCTGGGATCGTCCAAAGCGCGGCATCGAGATCGAATTCAGCCCATTCCGCTTCTGCCGCTTCGCTGGGACGCGCCAGTGTCCACCACATCAACTGTATGCAGAAATTGACCTGATAGCCGCAGCGGTGGTTGTCGAAGTCGTTGAGCAGCTTGCCGATCTGCGCAGTGGTCAGCGCCGTCTTGTGTTGCGTCTTGTTGGCGGGCAACGCCTTGCGGACGGGCCAGACGGGATCGTTGTCTGCCCGCAAGGTGGCGACCGCCAGTTCGAAGATGCCGGACATGGTGCGTTTCGCTTCGGCGGCGACGGTCGGCGCACCGCGCTTCACGGTCTTGGTAAGGATGTCGAGAACGTGCGCCGGGGTGATGTCGCGCACCGGGAGCTTGCCGATGCTGGGGAAGACCACCCGCTCCAGCATGTCCAGGCGGCGTTTCTTGGTGATGTCCTCCCAGTCCCGCAGAGCCAGCCACTCTTTGGCGACGGTCTCGAAGGTATTGGCGGAATCCTGTTCGCGCTTGAGGCGCTCAAGCTGCCGATGCTGGACGGGGTTGATGCCTTGCTTGACCAGCTTCCGCGCTTCCTCGCACTTGTCCCGCGCTTCGGCAAGGCTGACGGTGGGGTAGTCGCCCAGCGCAAACCACGACCCCTTACCGCCCAGCTTGAAGCGGTAGCGCCAAGCCTTGACCCCATTGGGCTTCACTTCGAGGTAAAGGCCGCGAAGGTCATTCAGGCGGTAGAGCTGCTCCTTCGGTTTGGCAGCACGGCAGTGGGCATCTGTAAGCATGGTGTCACGGGGTCGGCAAGAAGGGGTGATGGATGGATCATATACACCTTATTTTGCTGGGTCTAATTTTCGTATACACCTACGTAGTCACTTTCCGCGGGCAAGGCCGGGCGATCTCATGCAACCCATGGAAACGAAGAACCCCGGATTTTCCGGGGTTCTGTCGCTGCTTCAGGGCTTCAAAGTAATCTTGTGAAATCCTGAGAAATGGCTTGTTTGGGTCAGACGTTGAACAGGAAGTTCATGATATCGCCATCTTTGACGATGTACTCTTTCCCTTCGGCGCGCATCTTGCCCGCTTCCTTGGCACCTTGCTCACCCTTGTAGGTGATAAAGTCTTCAAAGGCGATGGTTTGGGCACGAATAAAGCCTTTTTCGAAGTCGGTGTGGATCTTGCCGGCCGCCTGCGGAGCGGTGGCGCCGACCGGGATGGTCCAGGCACGCACCTCTTTCACGCCGGCGGTGAAGTAGGTCTGCAGCTTGAGCAGCTCGTAACCGGAGCGGATCACCCGGTTCAGGCCCGGCTCTTCGATGCCAAGGTCAGCCATGAACTCGGCGCGGTCGGCATCGTCCAGCTCGGCGATGTCAGCCTCGATGGCGCAGCAGACGACCACCACAACCGCGTTCTCGGCGGCGGCGATTTCGCGCACCTTGTCGAGGTAGGGGTTGTTCTCGAAGCCATCTTCCGCCACGTTGGCGATGTACATGGTGGGTTTGAGGGTCAGGAAGTTGAGGTGGCTGACGGCGGCCAGCTCATCCTTGTCCAGCTTCATGCCGCGGATCATCTGGCCGTTTTCCAGTGCCACCTTGATCTTCTCCAGCACTTCCACTTCCAGCTTGGCATCCTTGTCGCCGCCCTTGGCGCGCTTGGACTGGCGGTTGATGGCGCGCTCGCAGGCATCCAGGTCGGAGAGGGCCAGCTCGGTGTTGATCACCTCGATGTCGTCGGCCGGGGAGACCTTGCCGGCGACGTGGACGATGTTCTCGTCGTCAAAGCAGCGTACCACGTGACCGATGGCTTCGGTTTCACGGATGTTGGCCAGGAACTGGTTGCCCAGGCCTTCGCCCTTGGAGGCACCGGCCACCAGGCCGGCGATGTCCACGAATTCCATGGTGGTCGGCACAACGCGCTGCGGATTGATGATGGCCGCCAGCTGATCGAGGCGGGGATCCGGCATCGGTACCACGCCGGTGTTCGGCTCGATGGTGCAGAACGGGAAGTTGGCGGCTTCGATGCCGGCCTTGGTCAGCGCGTTGAACAGGGTGGATTTGCCTACATTGGGCAGGCCCACGATACCGCATTTAAAACCCATGGATTGTTACCTTACGTGATGGATGCTGTGTGAGGGCCGCAGAACCTGTCCACGCTCTTGCTGCGAGGCTGTGATCAAGGCTCATGTGCTGCTCGGAATCCTCACGTATGACTATACGCTCCGGTTCCTGCGCTGCGCTTTACCTTGCTGACAACCTCTCGTTACAGAGCATGAACAGGTTCTTGGGCGACCCCGTCATATTGTTCGACCCTGACGCGTGTCAGGCATCTGTATTCAGACTTTCTCGGCCTTGAAGCTGTGCAGCCGATTCATGGCCTTGGTCATATCCTGCTTGAACAGAATGTCGGTGGCGCGCAGGGACTCGTCCAGTGCGGCGTCGATCAGGTTCTGTTCGCTGCTGGGGGCCTTGGTCAGCACGAAACCGGCGACCAGCTCCTTGGCGCCCGGGTGACCTATCCCCAGCCGCAGCCGGAAGAAATTATTGTTGTTGCCCATCCTGGCAATGATGTCCTTGAGGCCGTTGTGGCCACCGTGGCCGCCGCCCTGCTTGAATTTGGCGATGCCGGGGGGCAGGTCCAGCTCATCGTGGGCCACCAGCATGGCTTCCGGCTCGATCTGGTAGAAGCGGGCCAGCGCGGCCACCGCCTTGCCGGAGAGGTTCATGTAGGTGTTCGGGATGAGCAGGCGCACATCCTGGCCATCCACCTGGATGCGGGCGGTGTGGCCGAAGAACTTGGGCTCTTCGCGCAGGCTGACGTTGTGCCAGCGTGCCAGTTGCTCCACATACCAGGCCCCGGCGTTGTGGCGGGTCTTGGCATATTCCGGGCCGGGATTGCCCAGACCCACGATCAGTTTGATTTGGCTTGTCACGCTTGATTTCTTCACTCGCTGCTTGCAATGGGTCGACTGCCCAGGGCAATGGGACGCAATATTCTAGCCGCCGACTGGCGATCACTCAACCAAAGCTCGGCCAGTGCCGGGGAAAAGCGGGAGAACCGGTGGCCAACGGCAGCAAAACGGGCCCCTGCGTGGGGCCCGTGGTGTGGCTTGCCGGTAGCAGAGCCGACTTACTGGGCGGCCCGCACCAGGGTGACCGTCTCTTCCGTCAGCGCTGTCAGGGTCGGGCGCTGCTCGCGCACATACTGCACGAAGGAGGCGGCGTCGGTGCCGCAATCCATGCCACTCGCCTTGCAGTCAAGCTGATGACCGGCGGCATAGCGGGCGCTCAGCTGATCGCCGCTCTGCTCCACCCGCTCGACCGGGAACGCCGTCAATTTGCCATCCTGCCAGGCGAGATCCTGACGCTCGGCGTGCTGGGCCTGGGCCTGGGCGCGGGCCAGCGCCTGCCAGCCGTCGTTGCCGTTGGCGCTGTAGGCGTTCATCACCACCCGGTAGCGCGTCGCATCCACCAGATCCTGCCACTGTCCGTCAGCGTCCTGCCACTGCAGCTGGGTCAGAGTGCCGCGCTTGCCCGGCGTGGTCTCGGTGAAGGTGTAGCGCAGGTGACCACCGTAGGGGAACTTGCCGGCGTGGGCGCTGGCGGGCAGGGTGGCGGTGATGGTCTCGGTCAAGAGGGCGCGCACATCGGCGCCGGTCAGGGTGAGCACCGAGAGCTGGTTCTTGAACGGCAGCAGGGTGAGCGCCGCATCCCCTTCACGCAGCTCGCCGGCCGGCAGATCGGCGCGCACGCCGCCCACCGCCAGCAGGGCGAAGTGGACCGGGCCGCCGGTCAGCGCCTGCACCGCCGGGGTATTGGCCCAGTAGTACTGACCCTCGGCCACCAGCGGGGCGACGTCGGAGCCATGGCTGTCACTGTCGTTGTCGCCGGGGCGACGGGCATTTTGCAGGGCGGCCGGCAGGGTGGCGATGACGGGGCCGAAGGCCTGCTCGAGGGCGGGCTTGTAGTGGCTGTCGATGATGCCGCGCAGGCGGGGATCCTCATCCACGGTCACCAGATTGGGCTGGGCGTCGATGAACTTGGCTGCCTGCTTGCTGCGGGCCTCGTCCAGTGCCTGCTTGCGGGCGGGATCGGCGAAGAAGTCGCGGCTGGCCAGCAGCTGGTTCTGGCCCTTGCAGGCGATGACCCGGCCCTGGGCATCGAAGCTCACCTGAGCCAGTCCGATGGCCTGGGCATAGGAGCCGGCCTGCACCACGCAGGTCATGCCGACCCCGTCCGGGTTGGTGACCAGCTGGGCGTACTCGCCGGTGTTGCCCCAGCCGATGTTGCGAAAATCGCCGAGCAGGCTGTGGGAGTGGCCGCCGACGATGGCGTCAATGCCGTTCACCTTGGCCGCCAGCGCCAGATCCCGCTGGTTGCCGATGTGGGTGAGCGCCACGATCTGGTTGATGCCGTGCTGGCGCAGCAGGTCCACCGTCGCCTGGGCCGAGGTGATTTCGTTGCCAAAGCGTAGCTTGCCGACGTTGGGGGAGATGTTGGCCATGTCCTCCAGCACCAGCCCCATCACGGCGACCAGCTGTTTGCCCTGGGGCAGGTTGTTGAGATCGCTGACCGGGCTCTTCTGGTTGCCGTCGAAGGCGTAGATGACGAACGGCTTGAGATTGGCGGCATGGCGCAGATCCGGATCGTCGCGGGTATCCAGGTTGGCGGCCAGCACCGGGAAGTTGACCCCCTGGATGAAGCGGGCGAGCTTCTGGTTGTCGAGATCGAATTCGTGGTTGCCGAGAGCCATGGCGTCGAGGCCGAACTGGCTCAGCAGCTCGGCGTTGGCCATCCCCTCGTTGAGCTTGAAGTAGCCGCTGCCCTGCCAGGCATCGCCGCCGTGCAGCAGCAGGATCGGCTGGTTCTTGGCCAGCGCATCGGCCTGGAAGGATTTCGCCATGGTGAGCAGACGCGGATAGCCGCCAAAGCGAGTGTAGAGGGTGTCGGTCTCCCCCTGCTTGCCAAAGATGGGCCCCTTCAGCTCGGCGTTGACCGGGTCAAACTGGGAGTGAGTGTCGTTCATGTGAGCCAGGGTCAGCACGAAGGGCTGGCCTTCATTGCCGGGCTGACAGGCGAACAGGAAGCTGCAGAAGGCAAGGAGCAGCAGCGGGCGCAAGCGATTCATGGAACAATCCTTAACCTGCGACGGGGCAGGGCAGTACCGGGTGTAACTGGGACTAAAAAGACAAAAACCGCCAGCTGGCGGTTTTTGTCACAACAGGGTCTATCAATGCTCAAACATGGCAGAGATGGACTCTTCGTTGCTGATGCGGCGAATGGCTTCGGCTAGCACGGAAGAGAGCGTCAGCTGCTTGACCTTGTCGACTGCCTTCATCTCCGCGGTGAGCGGGATGGAGTCGGTGATGATCAGTTCGTCGATCACGGAGTTCTTGATGTTCTCCACGGCGGAACCGGAGAAGACCGGGTGAGTGGCGTAGGCGAATACACGCTTGGCGCCGCGCTCCTTGAGGGCTTCTGCGGCTTTGCACAGGGTGCCGCCGGTGTCGATCATGTCGTCGACGATGATGCAGTCGCGGCCGGCCACGTCACCGATCAGGTGCATGACCTGGGAGACGTTCGGGCGGGGACGACGCTTGTCGATGATGGCGATGTCGGTATCGTCCAGCAGCTTGGCGATGGCACGGGCACGTACCACGCCGCCGATGTCCGGCGACACGACCACGGGGGATTCGAGGTTCTTGGACTTCATGTCTTCCAGCAGCACCGGGCTGCCGAACACGTTGTCGACCGGGACGTCGAAGAAGCCCTGGATTTGTTCGGCATGCAGGTCAACGGTCAGCACGCGATCCACACCGACGCTGGAGAGGAAGTCGGCGACGACCTTGGCGGTGATGGGAACACGGGCGGAGCGGACGCGGCGGTCCTGACGGGCATAACCAAAGTAGGGAATAACGGCAGTAATACGGCCAGCTGAAGCACGACGCAGAGCATCCACCATCACGATCAATTCCATCAAATTGTCGTTGGTCGGGGCACAGGTGGATTGAATGATGAAGATATCGCCACCACGTACATTCTCGTTGATCTGTACGCTGATCTCGCCGTCGCTAAAGCGACCTACGGCAGCATTGCCGAGTTTGATAAACAGGCGATCTGCGATCTTCTGGGCTAGTTCCGGCGTTGCGTTACCAGCAAACAGCTTCATGTCAGGCACGGTTTGAAACCTCGGGGTTGCATCCAGTATGTGGGGAGTCTTATTCAGACCCTTATCGTTTTGGGGCAAACGATTTATCAAGTTGACGGGTCAGACCACTATAGGCTGCTTTCAGGCCAAGTGCCCACGTTGCATGCGGCAAGTCGGTTGAGCGTCGTGCTGGTCGACGCCCCGTCATCCATGATGACCTGTGACCTCCCGACAACGAGCGGGTAACGATGGATGCTGCAACTGGCGAGGGGGAGTGTGCACTCCCGGCAAGACTGCTGCGGCAGATGAATCGATATACCCTGTTCGATGTTCAGGAGATGGCTGGGGTACTAGGATTCGAACCTAGGAATGGCGAGATCAAAACCCGCTGCCTTACCGCTTGGCGATACCCCAATCACTGACTTGTTGCAATGCAGCGAAGAGTGGTGATATGTTCTCGCCCTTGGCGACAAACCCATCCCATCCTTTCGGCACTTTTGCCAACACTTCCCGAGCAGCCACTTCGTCTTCAAACTGAGCAAAGACGCAGGCTCCTGTGCCCGTCATTCTTGACGGCGCGTATTCTAGCAACCAGCCGAGCGCATTGGCAACCTCGGGGTGGCGCTTTTTCACCAGCAATTCGCAATCGTTTTTCCACTCCCCTTCCAGCAGATTGTGCAATGCCATTTTCGGGGTATCTCTGGGCAGGTCCGGATCCTGAAACACGGCGGCGGTCGCCACATGGCAATCGGGCTTGAGCACCAGATACCAGGCACTCGGCAGCTCGACCGGCTGCAACCGCTCACCGACCCCCTCGGCAAAGGCCGCCTTGCCGCGCACGAACACCGGCACGTCGGCGCCCAGCTGCACGCCGAGTTCGGCCAGCTCGTCTTCGCTCAAACCGGCCTGCCACAGGTGGTTGAGGGCGACCAGGGTAGTGGCGGCGTCCGACGAGCCGCCGCCGATGCCGCCGCCCATGGGCAGCACCTTCTCCAGCCGGATATGGGCTCCCTGCGGGCTTGGCAGCTTGGCCTGCAACAGGCGGGCGGCACGGATGATCAGGTTCTGCTCGTCGGGCACGCCGGGAATGGCCGGGCTCAACGTGAGCTTGTCGCTTCCTAGGATCACATCGAACTCGAGCCAGTCGCCGTGGTTGAGGAAGATGAACAGGGTTTGCAGCTCGTGGTAGCCGTCCGGGCGACGGCCGTTGACGTGCAAAAAGAGATTCAGTTTGGCCGGAGCCGGCCAGCGCATGGCGCTCATGGGGGAGTCCTTGTCGATGGCCGCCATCAGCGGGCTATGGTCCACTGGTTGATCTGCAGCTTGAGGCGACTGCCCTGGCCGGTCATGGTGAGCAGGTGCGGCAGGCGGTAGCCGTCCTGATCCCGGTAGTCGCCATAGACGATTTGCCACTGACCGTCCCGCACGCTGGCCAGACTGCGGTCGGGGTTGAGCTCGAATTCGGCCTGGCCCGGCAAGCCCTTGATCCACTCCGGCAGCCCGGCCACCGGAATGTTCCAGCCAGTGAGCTGATAGATGAGCGCCTCGGCATCCTGGCTCTGGTGCGGGTTGCCCTCGTTGTCGATCAGGGTAATCTCGCCCTTGTTGCGGGAGAGCTCGAGGATGTGAGTGCCGATCAGGCTGGTGAGGTTGAGGCGGTAGTCGTCGCCATCCTGCTGCCAGTTGACCCGGGCACTGCCCTTCTGCTGGGCGGTGATGATGGCCATCTTGCCCGACAGCTGCCAGTGGCTGAGCTGCTCGAGGCGGGTACGTTCCTGCTGCCAGTTGACCTGATCACGCTGGGGTTGGGTAGTGGCGCAACCGGCCAGCAACAGCAGGCAGCCAAGGGTGAAAAGACGCAACAACAAGGTCATGCTCCGGAAAAGGTGATTTGCCACAGTATACGGGGCGGCCGTATCGCTTTTAAAGACTTACCCTTTCTCGTACAATTGGCAGCCTTTACTCCCAGCGCACAGATACGATCCACGCCCACTCATGAGTTTGCTTGCCCTCGGAATCAACCACAACACCGCCAGTGTCGCCTTGCGGGAGCGGGTCGCCTTCGGCCCGGACTGCATCGATCGCGCCTTGCGTGAGCTGGTCGCCCAACCCGGTGTAAGCGAGGCGGTGATCGTCTCGACCTGCAACCGCACCGAGCTTTACTGCAGCCTGGCGCAGGGGCAGGGCGAGCAGGTGTTGCAGTGGCTGCAGCGTTTCCACGGTCTGGATGCGGCCGAGGTGGTCTCCGCCATCTACCAGCATCAGGACGAGGAGGCGGTCCGCCACCTGATGCGGGTGGCCTGCGGGCTCGACTCCCTGGTGCTGGGGGAGCCGCAGATCCTGGGGCAGATCAAGCAATCCTATGCCCATGCCCAGCAGTCCGAGGCGGTGAAGGGATCGCTGGAGCGGCTGTTCCAGAAATCCTTCTCGGTGGCCAAGCGGGTGCGTACCGATACCGAGATCGGCGCCAGCGCCGTGTCGGTGGCCTTTGCCGCGGTGAGCCTGGGGCGGCGGATCTTTTCCGATCTCTCCCAGACCAAGGTGCTGCTGGTCGGCGCCGGCGAGACCATCGAACTGGTGGCCCGCCACCTGCGCGAGCAGAACGTCACCCAGATGATGGTGGCCAACCGCACCCTGCAGCGGGCCCAGTTGCTGGCCGAGGAGTTCGGCGCCCAGGTGATGACGCTCGAAGAGATCCCGGACTATCTGCACGAGGCGGACATCGTCATCAGCTCTACCGCGAGCCCGCTGCCCATCATCGGCAAGGGCATGGTGGAGCGCGCACTCAAGGCCCGCCGCTTCAAGCCCATGTTCCTGGTGGATATCGCCGTGCCCCGCGACATCGAGGCGGAGGTGGACGAGCTCTCGGACGCCTATCTCTACACGGTGGACGACCTGCAGGGCATCATCGAGCAGAATCTCGAGACCCGCAAACGGGCCGCCGCCGAGGCCGAGCTCATCGTGCAGGAAGAGCGCGATGACTTCATGGGCTGGTATCGCAGCCAGCACTCGGTGGATCTCATCCGCGATTACCGTCACCAGTCCCAACAGGTGGCCGACGAAGAGCTGCAGCGCGCCCTGCTGGCCCTGCAGCAGGGCGAGAATGCCGAGCAGGCGCTCAAGGCGCTGGCCCACCGCCTCACCAACAAGTTGATCCACGCACCGACCCAGGCCCTGCGCCATGCCGCGGCCCAGGGGGATCACCACCAGCTGGCCCAGTTGCGCCAGGTGCTGGGGTTGTCACAAGAGTCATAGTTTTGGGGCGACCAGCCGGTCGTCCCGTCCTCCATCGAGAACACAAGATTTATGAACCCGTCACTGATCAGAAAGCTGGAAGGCCTCATCGAGCGCCACGAAGAAGTACAGGCCATGCTCGGCGAGCCGGACGTGGCCGCGGATCAGGATCGCTACCGCGCCCTGACCCGGGAATATGCCCAGCTGGAAGATATCGTTCACGCTTTCCAGCAATTCCGCCAGGCCGAAGAGAACCTGGACGCCACCCGCCAGATGCTGGAAGAGGATGATGCCGACCTGCGCGAGATGGCGCAGGAGGAGCTGCCGCTGGCCAAGGCCGCCTTCGAGGAGGAGGAGCAGGCGCTGCAGGTGATGCTGCTGCCGCGCGACCCCAAGGATGACAACAACTGCTATCTGGAGATCCGCGCCGGTGCCGGTGGTGACGAGGCGGCGATCTTTGCGGGCGATCTGTTTCGCATGTATTCGCGCTACGCCGAGCGCCAGGGCTGGCGGGTTTCCATCGTCAGCTGCAACGACGGCGAGCACGGCGGCTACAAGGAGGTGATCGCCAAGGTCGAGGGCGAGCACGTCTACGGCCGCCTCAAGTTTGAATCCGGTGGTCACCGGGTGCAGCGGGTGCCGGAAACCGAATCCCAGGGCCGGGTGCACACCTCCGCCTGTACCGTCGCCGTGTTGCCGGAAGTGCCGGAAGCCGAGCAGATCGAGATCAACCCCTCGGAGCTGAAGATCGACACCTTCCGCGCCTCCGGGGCAGGCGGTCAGCACGTCAACAAGACCGACTCCGCCATCCGCATCACCCACCTGCCCACCGGGCTGGTGGTGGAGTGCCAGGATGAGCGCTCCCAGCACAAGAACCGCGCCAAGGCGATGTCGGTGCTTTCCGCCCGCCTGCAGGCGGCCGAGGATGAGCGCCACCGCGCCGCCGAGCAGAGCACCCGCCGCAACCTGGTGGGATCGGGGGATCGCTCCGAGCGCATCCGTACCTACAACTACCCGCAGGGGCGCCTCTCCGAGCACCGCATCAACCTCACCCTCTATCGCCTCGGCGAGATCATGGAAGGGGACCTGGACTGCGTCATCAGCCCGATGATCCAGGAGTACCAGGCCGACCAGCTCGCCTCCCTGGCCGAGAGCAACTGATGCAGATCCAGCAGGCTCGCGCCCACATCATGGCGACTCTGGCAGGGGGGGAATCCCCCCGCGCCGATGCCGATGCGCTGCTCTGCCATCTGCTGGAGTGCCGGCGCAGCTACCTGATGACCTGGCCGGAGCGCGAGCTCGATGCCGCCCAGCAGGCGACTCTGCAGGGCTGGCTTGAACGCCGTCTCAATGGCGAACCCATCGCCCACCTGATCGGCGAGCGGGAGTTCTGGTCGCTGCCGCTCAAGGTGAGCCCGGCCACCCTGATCCCGCGCCCCGATACCGAGGTGCTGGTCGAGCAGGCGCTGGCGCGGCTGCCAGCAGGCCCCTGCGCCGTGCTGGATCTGGGCACCGGCACCGGCGCCATTGCACTGGCGCTCAAGTCGGAGCGACCGGATGCCGATGTATGGGCGGTGGACAGGATGCCGGCGGCGGCAGCCCTGGCCCGTGCCAACAGCGCCGCCCTTGGTCTGCCCATCGAGGTGCGCGATGGCAGCTGGTTTGAGCCGCTGGTCGACTCCTCGTCAAGCAAGGCGCCGCGCTTTGCGATGATCGTCTCCAACCCGCCCTACATCGACGGGGCGGATCCGCACCTCGATGAGGGGGACGTGCGCTTCGAACCCCGCTCCGCCCTGGTGGCGGACGAGCAGGGGCTGGCGGATATCCGGCTGATCGTGGCGGGCGCACCGGCCCATCTGTTGCCGGGTGGCTGGCTGTTGCTGGAGCATGGCTGGCAGCAGGGGGAGGCGGTGCGTCAACTCCTGCTGCAACAGGGCTACCTTCAGGTGGAAAGCGTGCGCGATTACGGCGATAACGAGCGGGTGACCCTGGGGCGGCTGGCTCAGTGATGATGACGGGCAGGCCGGGCCTGCCTTTGTTCAAGGACACGTTATGTATTTTGCTATCAAACATCTGCACCTGCTGCTGATAGGCTTGGCCGTGCTGATGTTCATGTTGCGCTTCTATTGGCTGCAGACCGGCTCGAGCCGCGCCGCCAGCGCCCGTACCCTCAGCTTGAGCGGCTGGCTCAACGGCTTGGTGGTGCTCTCCGGCGTGCTGCTGTGCATGGTGCTGGATCTCAACCCGCTCAACAACGCCACCCCCTGGCTCAGCGAAAAGCTGACCGCCATCCTGGTGGTGGCCTTTCTGGCCATGATGGCACTGCGCCTGGCCCGCAGTAACGGCATCCGCTGGTTTGCGTTTCTGGGAGCCCTCGGCTGGGTCTTCTTCATCGCCAAGCTGGCCGTCTACAAGCAGGCCAGCCTGTTCGGTTAAGGATGATGACGATGATACGCGTAGACGAATGGACCGATTTCGAAGCCCATGACATCGCCGAGCTGGCGCTGTCGGTGAGCGACGAGATCCATGGCATCAGCGGCCGCGGGACGGCTGAGCTGGCCCGGCTCGACGCCTGGCTGGACGAGGCCATCGAGGAAGGGGATTGCGACCAGGTGCGCCGCCAGCTGCTGCAGGGCTTCTACCAGACCTTAGGGTTTCACGGCGACTGGCAGGACTACTTCTCGGTGGCCAACTGCGATCTGGCCCAGGTTCTGGCCCGCAAGCAGGGTATTCCGGTCAGCCTTGGCATCCTCATCATTCAGCTGGGGCGCAAGCTCGGGCTGGACGTGGAGGGGATCTGCTTCCCCGGCCACTTCCTGGTGAGCTTTGCGGGCAGCGAGGGGGAGGTTTATGTGGACCCCTTCACCGGCGACGAGCTGAGCCTGCATCACATCGAGCTGCTGCTGCGCGGGGCCCTCGGCAACCTGGCCACCCTCAGCTCGGATCACCTGCAGCCTGCCGGCCAGTGGGAGATCATCGAGCGGCTGCTCAACGTGAGCAAGGGCGCCCTGCTGCGGGAAGACCGGATGACCGAAGCGCTGCGCTGCAGCGAACTGCTGCTGCGGATGAAGCCCGGCGACCCGCTGGAGACGCGGGATCGCGGCTTCATCTACGAGCAGCTCGATTGCCCGCGTTTTGCCGCCGACGATTTTGAATACTTTATTGAACAGTGCCCGGACGATCCGGTGGCCGACGTGCTCAAGGCCCAGCTGGCCGCGCTGGATCTGAGCCCCAAGCCCCTCCACTGAGGGGCCGGTAACGGCCCCGCTGCATGGCGAGGCCCTGGCCGAATGAAGAGTCCCATGCCGTTGCATGCAAGGCCTGGGAGATGCAACTGACGAGTATCGAGGTCGCGCTGCCCTGGGCAGCGCGGCCGGATGTGGATTCAAGCCCTGCAAGCCCTTTTACCTAAGGAAGCCTGAGATGGAACAGAAGAATATCAAGGTCAATGGCATCGACGTCGCCAACGACAAACCGTTCGTGTTGTTCGGCGGCATGAACGTGCTGGAATCGCGCGACATGGCGATGGCGGTGTGCGAGAAGTACGTGGAAGTGACCTCCAAGCTGGGTATCCCGTTCGTGTTCAAGGCGAGCTGGGACAAGGCCAACCGCTCCTCCATCCACTCCTACCGCGGTCCGGGTCTGGAAGAGGGGATGAAGATCTTCCAGGAGCTGAAAGCGACCTTCGGCATGCCGGTCATCTCCGATCTGCACGAGCCCCATCAGGCCAAGCCGGTGGCCGAGGTGGTCGACGTCATCCAGCTGCCCGCCTTCCTGGCGCGCCAGACCGATCTGGTGGAGGCCATGGCCCGCACCGGCAACGTCATCAACATCAAGAAGCCGCAGTTCCTGAGCCCAAGCCAGATGAAGAACATCACCGACAAGTTCGAGGAGTGCGGCAACGACCGTCTGATCCTGTGCGAACGCGGTGCCAACTTCGGGTATGACAACCTGGTGGTGGACATGCTGGGGCTGGGCGTGATGAAGAAGAGCACCGGCGGCTACCCGGTCATCTTCGACGTGACCCACTCCCTGCAGTGCCGTGATCCCATGGGTGCTGCCTCCGGCGGTCGCCGCGAGCAGGTGACCGAGCTGGCCCGTGCCGGCATGGCGGTCGGTCTGGCCGGTCTGTTCATTGAGTCCCACCCGGACCCCAAGATTGCCCGCTGCGACGGCCCGAGCGCGCTGCCGCTGGAGAAGCTGGAAGGCTTCCTCAAGCAGATGAAGGCCATCGATGATCTCATCAAGGGCTTCGAGCCGCTCGATACTTCCATCTAAGTCTGGCTTTGCTTGCCCAATAAAAATGCCCCGCACTGCGGGGCATTTTTGTTTGCGGCCTGTTTTTATTTCTTTGGCCAGCATAAATCAATCACAGAATAAATACAGCCAGGTTTCCGTGGTGTTAATGTTGTTAAATCTGTTGTGTGATTGATGTCTATTAATTGCTTTTTTTAACATGGGAAAGTAGCCCCTGTTGTGATGAGGGAACGGCACGAACCGGGCGAAATAACACTATTTCGTCACGGATTGCTGCATGCGTATTTCTGCCATGACACATCTCATTAAATTGACAGGACGTTAAGAATGCAGAAAAAAATAGTCAGCAGCCTGTACTTTCAGGTGTTGTTAGCGATCACCCTCGGGGTCATTCTGGGACATATATATCCCGACCTCGGTGCGGACATGAAACCGCTGGGGGATGGTTTCGTTAAATTAATCAAAATGATCATCGCCCCGGTTATATTCTGCACCGTGGTGACCGGTATTGCCGGCATGGAGAGCATGAAAGCGGTGGGCAAAACCGGCGCCATCGCGCTGCTCTATTTTGAAGTGGTCAGCACCATCGCCCTCATCATCGGGCTGTGCGTGGTCAACCTGCTGCAACCGGGGGCGGGCATGAACGTCGACCCCGCCACGCTGGACGCCAGCGCCATCTCCGCCTACGCCGAGCAGGCCAAGGCACAGGGCATCATCCCCTTCCTGCTGGACGTGATCCCGGGCAGCGTGATCGGCGCCTTCGCCAGCGGCAATATTCTGCAAGTGCTGTTATTTGCGGTGCTGTTTGGCTTCTCCCTGCACCATATCGGCGAGAAGGGAAAAGTGATATTCAATGTCATTGACAGCTTCTCCCAGGTTATTTTCGGGATCATCAACATGATCATGCGGCTGGCACCGGTTGGAGCATTTGGTGCGATGGCCTTTACCATCGGAAAATATGGTATCGGCTCGCTGGTTCAGCTCGGACAATTAATTGCCTGCTTCTACATGACCTGCCTGCTGTTTATTTTCCTGGTGCTGGGCAGTATTGCCAGAGCGAATGGCTTCAGTATCCTGCGCTTTATTTCCTATATCCGGGAAGAGCTGCTGATCGTGCTGGGAACTTCCTCTTCTGAATCCGTATTGCCGCGCATGCTGGTGAAGATGGAGGCGCTCGGCTGCAAGAAGTCGGTGGTGGGGCTGGTGATCCCGACCGGTTACTCCTTCAATCTGGACGGCACCTCCATCTATCTGACCATGGCGGCCATCTTCATCGCCCAGGCCACCAACACCCCGCTCGATCTGTTCCAGCAGATCACCCTGCTGGTGGTGCTGCTCATCTCCTCGAAGGGCGCCGCCGGGGTGACCGGCAGTGGCTTCATCGTGCTGGCGGCCACCATCTCGGCGGTGGGCCACCTGCCGTTGGCCGGGCTGGCGTTGATCCTCGGCATCGATCGCTTCATGTCGGAGGCCCGCGCCCTGACCAATCTCATCGGCAACGGGGTGGCAACCCTGGTGGTGGCCCGTTACTGCGATCAGCTCGATGAGCAGCAGATGCATGAGGCGCTGAGCAACCCGCCGCAAGCCATCAAGCTGGATCAGCATTGAGCCGCCGATGCCAGCACCGTGCGCTGACAGCCTGTCGAGCAAGGGCTGCGAGCGCGGGTGGGTGAATTCAAGCCATAAAAAAACGGCCAGTTTGGGCCGTTTTTCATGATACCGGTTGGTGCAGAGCGATTTACAGGCTCTGGGTGAAGGTACGGGTCACCACGTCACGCTGCTGTTCAGGGGTCAGTGCGTTGAAGCGCACGGCGTAGCCGGAGACACGGATGGTCAGCTGGGGGTACTTTTCCGGGTTGGCGATGGCGTCTTCCAGGGTCTCGCGACGCAGGACGTTGACGTTCAGGTGCTGGCCACCTTCGACGGCCGGCTCGGCTTGTACCGGCAGTTCACGGTATTCGAACTGGCCCAGGTCAGAGACGCTGACTTCCTGATCGGCGGCGAAGGTGTCGCCTTTGGCGCAGATGCAACGAGCCTGTTGCTTCTCTTCGTCCAGCAGCCAGAACGAGTTCAGCAGAGCGGCGTTGGCAGACTGGGTGATTTGGATGCCCTTGATCATGGTATGACTCCTCATAGGAAAGCGGATTCAACTGTAAGGAAATTACCCTGATGTATTTAAACCACCGGGATGATTTAAAGGGCCCTTGCCTTACACCTTTACTTTGTTGGGTCATATATACCACGATGGTAATATTACGAAAATTGATCTAAATCAAAAAATGCGCGGTTTGCGCGAGGTTGAAGGGATTAAATTATTGAGATTAATCAAAAAGAGGTCATTTTTCCGATTATGTAAGATATCTGAATTATGCATCTTCCATTAATTAAATCTAGTAATTTAACTACATGTTTTAAGGTTTGTGTCATGCATGAGCCGACCTCATCTTCTCAGTGGGGGCATCGGGGCCAAGCCTGTGGTGAAGGTAACGGGGCCAGGTTTGCCCTCCCTCTGCTGCTCAGACATCTATATAAGGTTGCCTTGGCATAAGGCTGTCTTAGCCGAGCCGCCGATTGCCACGGTCAAGGTGACCCCGCAGCCCACAGTGGCAGGGAGAGCTGGGTGAGCGGGAGGTTGTCATACCGTTGCCATGCAGTTGCCATTCGGGGGCGAGGGGACTCGGAAGAGGGTGCCAAGGTTGCGTCCCGGGGGCTGGCCCCCTATCCTGAGCCCCTTGCCGCATTAATGAGGGCATGGTGACGCCAGCACTGGGCCCAGCACCATGTCCTGCCGCATTTAGCGAGGATGGCGGCGTGCTGGCTCGCATGGCCCGGCATGGGCCAAGCCGCATGCCGCAAAACTCGCCGTATTCATCGAGGATGGTGGCGCGCCGACCCGCATCAGGCGGTGTGACCCTGCACGGGGTAACAGGGCGTCCATCCGGACAGATTCAATGAGGAGATTGGGGTGCAGACCTGGACTGATGTGATTGGCTCCGAGAAGGAGCAGGACTATTTCAAGGCGACCCTGGCGACCGTCAGGTGTGAGCGGGAGGCGGGCAAGGTGATCTATCCGCCGGCGACCGACGTGTTCAATGCCTTCAAGCTGACCGAGCTGGATCAGGTCAAGGTGGTGATCCTGGGTCAGGATCCCTATCACGGCCCCAATCAGGCACACGGCCTCTGCTTCTCGGTATTGCCCGGGGTGCGCACGCCGCCCTCGCTGGTCAACATCTACAAGGAGATGCAGCGGGATCTACCGGGTTTTGTCACACCCAATCACGGCTTTCTGGAGTCCTGGGCCAAACAGGGGGTGCTGCTGCTCAATACCGTGCTGACGGTCCAGGCGGGTCAGGCCCACTCCCATGCACATCTGGGCTGGGAGACCTTCACCGACCGGGTCATCGAGCAGATCAATGCCAGCTGTCAGGGAGTGGTCTTCCTGCTGTGGGGGGCCCATGCCCAGAAAAAGGGTCGCTTCATCGACAGGCAGCGGCATCACGTGCTGAGCGCGCCGCATCCCAGCCCGCTCTCTGCTCATCGCGGTTTCATCGGCTGCGGCCACTTCTCCGAAACCAACCGGCTGCTGAGCCAGCAGGGGATGAGCCCCATCAACTGGCACTCGGTCTGCGAGTGAGGGGCCGGTGGCTGACGAGCGGGGGCATGAACAGGGGGCGGCATTATGTGTTACCCGCTGTTTTGTCTGCAGATGACTTGATTGAGTGCAAAGTTGGCGCGATAAATGACCGTATACTCGAAACAGGATCGTCTCATTTCAGCGCAAGGAGTGCCCATGCTAGCCAGTCTGCACAAGGACCATCTCAACATCGCCAGGTTGCTGGATCTGCTCAAACACAAGCTCGCCGCCATTCGCGACGAACAGCGGGTCAGCTATTTCCTGATCCGCGATGTGGTGGATTACCTGAGGGAGGTGTCGGACAAGTATCACCATCCGAAGGAAGACATCATTTATGACTACTACCTCAAGTACCGGGTAGTGGAGGGGGACGTCGCCAACCGGCTGCAGGCGGAGCATGCCAAGTTGCTGGAAGCCGGTGCCGAACTCAAGGAGATGGTGGAGATGATCCTGATGGATGCGGTGATCCCGCTCGATCAGTTTACCGTCAAGCTGGAGCAGTTCGTGGCACTGCAGGAGGCGCACATGAACTACGAGGAGGGGGTCATCTTCCCCCATCTGCGCGATTCGCTGACCGAGGATGACTGGCGTCACCTCGAACAGATCTGGCAGAACCGCGCCATCGGGGATCCGCTGTTCGGGCCCGAGATCAGCCAGCACTTTCAGGCTCTGGCCAAGCGCCTGTCGCTCCCGCTCTCTTCCTGAGGGGGACACTCTCTTAAAAAAACAAGGCCCCGGTTAACCGGGGCCTTGTTTTTACAGTTCGATCTCGTCTGAGAGACCTTCGTAGGCGATGTCGATGGATTGCAGCTCCTTCTGCAGGCGGTGCTTGTCTTTCAACGCCTCAATCTCACGCCATTTACGTTTCTTTCCCGTTGTCCCGCGGCTACGTGAACCGAGCTCAACTACATCGTCATATTCGAAGTTGAACATTTCCATGGCTCCCTCCTTGGTTATTCTCGTTTTCACCATCCGTATAACATAACGGCATTGAAAATAAAACGTTTTCGTGACGAACACATGACAAGGGTCCGGCGCCCATAAAAAAACCGGGTTCCCTTGCGGGAACCCGGTTTTCATCGGCTCATGACGGCTCTCATCAGAGGCGGCTGGCCAGCATGGTTTCCAGCTTGCCCTGGTCGATGGCAAACATGCGGATGCCTTCGCCCAGCTTCTCGTGGGCCATGGCGTCCTGGTTCAGTTCCCAGCGGAATTCGGCTTCGGTCATCGGAGCCGGTTTGGCTTTGCGCTCGCCGGTGTAGTTCAGCTTGCGAACCACGGCGCCTTCGGTCTTGCTCAGCTCTTCCAGCAGGGCCGGGCCAATGGTCAGACGGTCGCAGCCGGCCAGTTCCAGGATCTCGCCGGTGTTGCGGAAGCTGGCGCCCATGACCACGGTCGGGTAGTCGTGCTGCTTGTAGTAGTCGTAGATGGAGGTGACGGAAACCACGCCCGGATCTTCGCTGGCGGTGTAGTCACGGTTGTGCTTGGCCTTGTACCAGTCGAGGATGCGACCGACGAACGGGGAGATCAGGAAGGCGCCGGCTTCGGCACAGGCACGGGCCTGGGCGAAGGAGAACAGCAGGGTCAGGTTGCACTGGATACCCTCTTTCTCCAGCACCTCGGCGGCACGGATGCCTTCCCAGGTGGAAGCCAGCTTGATCAGGATGCGATCGTTGCTGATACCGGCTTCGTTGTAGAGACGGATCAGTTTGCGGGCCTTGGCGATGCTGGCCTGGGTATCGAAGGAGAGACGGGCATCCACTTCGGTGGAGATGCGGCCCGGGACGATTTTCAGCACTTCCAGGCCGATGTTGACCGCCAGCTTGTCGCCCGCGTCGATGATTTGCTGTGCCTTGTCCTGGCTCTGGGCTTTGGCCCAGTTGATGGCGTCTTCGATCAGCGCCGCGTATTCGGGGATCTCGGATGCCTTCAACACCAGAGAGGGGTTGGTGGTGGCATCGATGGGCTGGTAGCGCTTGATGGCTTCGATATCACCGGTGTCGGCGACAACTGTGGTCAGGGCTTTCAGCTGGGTTAATTTATCGGCCATGGCAAATATCATCTCTTTATGAGGGCGCACTCTCTTGCAAAGGGTGCTGGCTCGGGGGTGGCGGGCGTGAGACGACAGTTCTGAAATAAAATTACAAAATCCCGGCGACTCAGGCTCAGAAAAGCGCGATGGGTGTGCCCCATCGTCATTGCCTGCCTAATTAATACGGATGTGGCCCATCCTGCAATAGGGGGGGCTGTATGCTTATCAGCCACTCCCTGGCCGCAGTGGGAAAGAGTGGCTAAAAGTGTTTGATAAAAAACGATTTTTATCCTTTTTGCCGGAGTGGATTTAGCGGCTGCCAAAAACAACTTTTTTGGTTGATTATCGGTTTTGTGGCATCGATCACACAAATTGTCCGATCAGCCTCTTGAAATTTTATTACGTGTAAAACGTTTGGCGAAACAAGAGGGTTTTGACAGCCCGGATGGGTAAACGCTTGCGTAATGGTTTGCCCCCTTCTCTGCTTGCTCTACCTCTATGTAGATAATTGCCAAAAAGTGCTCTTTTGGGTCTAATTTGTCGGCTGATTGATTGGATTCTCAGTTTTGTTGAAATTTTGCGAGTTAAATGAAGCTTTAATGCACTGGATCGCTCGTTTTTTGTTTCCGCAGTGATCCCGATCACTATTCTGAACTCCCTCGCTATGCTAGATTCCGCCCCTTTAGTGAACCGCAAATTCAGAAACAGACAGCAAGGGGTCAGCGCAGACTGACCATGGATGTGATAACAACGAGAGAAATATGGACACCTTGATCGCAATGATTAACGACCTGATGTGGGGAGCCGTGCTCATCTACCTGCTCATCGGCGTCGGCATCTTCTTCACCTTCCGCCTGGGTTTTATCCAGATCCGCCACTTCGGCCACATGTTCTCCGTCTTGCGCAACAGCCGCAAATCAGACAACGCCGGCATCTCCTCCTTCCAGGCCCTCTGTACCAGCCTTGCCGCCCGCGTGGGTACCGGCAATCTGGCCGGGGTGGCGGTGGCCATCTATCTGGGTGGCCCGGGTGCCATCTTCTGGATGTGGCTGATCGCTTTCATCGGCATGGCGACCGCCTTCGTCGAGAGCACCCTGGCCCAGCTCTACAAGGTCAAGGATGAGGACGGCAACTACCGTGGCGGCCCCGCCTACTACATGGAGAAGGGGCTCGGCATGCGCTGGATGGGGGTGTTGTTCTCGCTCTGCCTGATCCTGGCGTTCGGTCTGGTGTTCAACGCGGTACAAGCCAACTCCATCAGCCTGGCGATGAACGTGGCCTTCGGCATCCCCGACTGGGTCAGCGGTTTGGCGCTGGTGGTGCTCTCCGGTCTCATCATCTTCGGCGGCATTCGCGGCATTGCCCGTTTCGCCGAGCTGGTCGTGCCCTTCATGGCGCTGGCCTATATCCTGATGGCGCTGTTCGTGGTGGCCATGAACATCAGCGAGCTGCCGGGGGTGTTCAGCCTCATCATCAAGTCCGCCTTCGGTCTTGAGCAGGCCGGCTCCGGTGCGCTGGGCTACGCCATCTCCCAGGCGATGATCAACGGCATCAAGCGCGGTCTCTTCTCCAACGAAGCCGGTATGGGCTCCGCTCCCAACGCCGCCGCAACCGCGACGCCCTATCCGCCGCACCCGGCCTCCCAGGGCTATGTGCAGATGCTGGGGGTGTTCCTCGATACCATCGTCATCTGTACCTGTACTGCCGCCATCATCCTGATGTCCGGCCAGTTTGAACCGGGCTCCGGCATCACCGGGGTGGAGCTGACCCAAAGGGCGCTCTCCTCCCAGATCGGTGGCGGTGGCAACATCTTCATCGCGGCGGCCATCTTCTTCTTCGCCTTCACCTCCATCGTGGCGAACTACTCCTACGCCGAGACCAACCTGGTGTTCCTCGAGCACAACCACAAGGGCGGTCTGATGCTGTTTCGGATGTTCGTGCTGGGCATGGTGATGTTCGGCTCGGTGGGCGAGCTGCCGACCGTGTGGGCCATGGCGGATGTCTCCATGGGGCTGATGGCCATCGTCAACCTGGTGGCGATTCTGCTGCTCTCCGGGGTGGCCATCAAGCTGGCGCGGGACTACAACGACCAGCTCAAGCTGGGCAAGGTGCCCACCTTCGACGCCAACAAGTACCCCGAGATCCGCAGCCAGCTGGAAGAGGGGATCTGGGACAATCCGGCGCAAAACAGCAAGCAGGCATAAGCCTCGCAGTCGCCGTTGTCTGACAACAAGGGGAGCCACTGGCTCCCCTTTCGTTTGGGTGTTGTTTCACCACCGTCAGTGGTTGGCATCCCAGCGCCGGCAGATTTGGCGTAGTCGTCGCCGCACCTTGTGCAAGGTGGGTTGACACTGCACCGCCGTCAGTGACGGGCATCCCAGCGCTGGCAGATCTGGCGCAACCGTCGCCGTACCTTGTGCAAGGTGTGTTGACGCTGCATTGCCGTCAGCTGTGGGCATCCCAGCGCCGGCAGATCTGGCGTAACCGCTGTCGCAGCTGGCGAAAGGTACGGTGGCGCTGCGCCGCCGACAAGGGGGCATAACGCCAGCGCCGGTAGAGCCAGGCGCCCTGTTGCAGCGGCCGCGCGAGAGAGGGTCTGAGGTCGGCGAGGCGCTCGCACCAGCTGGCCAGGCTCTCCCCCGCCAAGGGCTGCCAGCCATGGCGGGCGGCGCGCCGGCGCAGGGGTTGCCATAGCCGCAGGGGCAGTGGAGTCGGGCCGCGCCAGATCAGCAGGCCACCCACCAGGCTGGCCACCCCCAGCACGGTGGCCAGGATCAGCCAGTGGGTATGGCCGGCCAGCACCGGCCAGCGTTGTCCCAGCTGCTGCCACAGGCTGGCGGCATCATAGTTGAGCACCCAGCGGGTCCATTGGTAGTCGAGATTGGCCCCCCACCAGCGCAACTGGTTGAGCAGGGCCCAATTACGATAGCGCTGCAAAGAGAGCAGGTCAGCGGCGGCGAACTCGCCGCCAAGGGCTGCCGGCATGCCCCCCTCGATGCGCTGGGGGGCCACTGCGGCGGTGGGATCGAGCCGCTGCCAGCGGTTCTGCTCATCCAGATACTCTACCCAGGCGTGGGCATCGAACTGATGCACCTCCAGATAGTTGCCCCTCGGATTCCACTCGCCGCCGAGGTAGCCGGTCACCAGCCGGGCCGGGATGCCGGCCGCCCGCAGCACGAAGGCGGTGGCCGTGGCGTAGTGACCGCAAAAGCCGCGCCGGCTCTCGAACAGAAAGTCATCCACCCCGTCTTGTCCCAGCCGCGGCGGCTGCAGGGTGTAGTAGAAGTCGCCCTGGCGAAACTCGCCCAGCAGGGCGGCGGCCAGCGCCTCCGGCGTCGGATGGCGAGCCTTGAGCGCCAGGGCGTGGGCCCTGGCCTTGGGGTTGCCACCGGCGGGCAACTGCAGGTTGAGGTGACGGGCAGCGTCATCGGCAGGTGGCGCCATGGTGGCCGTGCTGACCCGGTAGCTGACGCGGCCATCCCCCCGATCCTGGCGATAGAGGGTGGCGAGGGGGCTCAAGGTGACCGGGCCGCTCAACACCTCGGGGTTGGCCAGGGCCAGGGTCCAGCGCAGGCGCTGGGGCTCGGCGATCACCTGATAGCTGCCGGCCGGCAGCGGGGTCGCCGGGGTGGCCGCCGGCAGCATCTGCACGGATTGGGATTGTTGCCAGCGGCGCACCTGCTCGCTGAGCAACCAGCGCCGGCCATCGAACAGCTCCTGGCGCATCAGCGGGAAGTAGCGCTCCCCTGGCGGGGGCGGCGCGGCGGCGAAGGTGATGCGAAAGGCCAGCTCGGAGGAGTTGACCAGCTCGCTGATGTCGCCGGGGGCCACCTCCTCCGAGAGGCCGGAGAGGGCGCGGCTGCTGCTCGGCATCTGCCACAGTGGCGCCAGCCTTGGCAGCAGCAGAAACAGGGTGAGCAGCAGGGGGATGGCCAGCAGCAGGATGAGCCCGGCCCGGCGCCACAGGCGCTGGCCGAGGGGCTGTACCGCCGCCAGCAAGGTGGTGACCGCGAGCCAGAGTGCCCCCGTCATCGCCAGGGCCCACCCCATGCTTTGCCGTTGCACCAGCGCCAGCGCGACGAGAAAGAAGGCGAGCAGCAGCACCTGCTCCACATCCCGCTCTCGCCGGACCTCGATGAGCTTGAGGCCGTAGCCGAGCCAGAGCAGGTTGATGAGGGCCGGCAGGGTGCCGAGCTGGCGCCACTGCCAGCCAAGCAGCGCCACGCCCAGCATGGCCAGCAGTGCCAGCGCGGCGGCGGGCGGCGGGCGCCAGCCCCGCCACAGCATCATGGCCCGCACACCCAGGGTGAGCAGTGAAACGGCCATCACCCAGAGTTGCAGCTGGGGCCAGAGAGCCGGGATCAGCAGCAGTTGCAGCAGGGCGAGCAGCGGCAGCAGGCGCCGGTTATCGAGCAGCATCGAGGTCGGTCTCCTGCGGCGACGCCACGGCATCGACGCGGGCCAGCGCCAGCCGGCAGCGCGGCAAAAAGGCGGCCCCGCTTTCCGGCCCGAGCGTCTGGCCCGCCAGCGTCAGGCTGAAGGGAATGCCCCGCTTGGCGTAGTCATCACACCACCAGGCGAGTACCGCCAGCCGCTGCTCCAGATCCCGGCCGCCGACCCGCTGCAGGCTGAGGTGGGTATCATCCTGCCCCGGCTCGCAGAACTGCTTTACCAGCAGGCCGCGTCCCTGGGCGAGCTGCTTCCAGGCGACCCGGCTCAACGGCTCCCCGCTCTGGTGGGCCCGCAGCATGTCGAAGTCCCCCATCGAGGCCGGAGTGGGCTGTTCCCGGTTGCCCGCCGCATCGGTCGCGGCCTCCCCGCGCAGGGGACCATACTCGGGGGCCGGCGCGAGCCAGCCCTCCAACTGCAGGTCAAGCAGCGTCCAGCAGCGAAACAGGCCGAGGGGGTAGCGGCTCTCCACCCGCAGCCTCTCCAGCGGCAGGCGTCCGCGCCGGGGGCCCAGCACCGGCAGGAGCAGGGGTTGCGGCACCACATCCACCTGCGCCAGCCAGAGCCGCCCTTCATTGAGGGAGAATTGCAGTGCCTGCAGCGGCCGTTCGCTGCGCACCGTGATGGGCATGGGCAGGGGGCTGCCCGCCTCTCCCAGCACGGCGGGCCCCCCCAGCAGAGACAGCCCCAGCAGGTTGCGGTGGGTGAGCCACATGGTGACCATGAACAGGCTGCCGAGGCCGTAGGCCACCAGCAACACCAGGTTGTTCTGGTAGTTGGTGCCGAGCAGATAGATGGCCAGCATCACCAGCAGATACCAGAGGCCGAGCCGGGTGGGCAGGATGAACAGGCAGCGCCCCTGCAGGGTGATCTGGCGGGCTGGCGGGATGCGCCGGGCCAACCAGCCTTGTTGCCACCTGGCCCTGCGCTGGCGCCAGTTCATCAAGGGCGATCCGGATCGACCCGGGCCAGCAGGCGCTGGCTCAGCGGGCAGGCTTCGCCGCGCTGTACCCCGAAGCTGCCCCTGAGCCTGTGCTCGGCCACGTAGGGGAAGACCGCCTGCACATCCTCCACGCTGACGAAGCGGCGGCCCGCCACCAGCGCCCAGGCCCGGCTCACCGCCAGCAGGGTCTGGGCGGCGCGGGGCGAGAGCGGTTGCGGCAGGTCGGCGTCGAAGCGGCTCTGCTGCACCAGCGCCAGCAGGTAGTCGAGGCTGGCATCGGAGAGGTGGATCTGCGCCGCCTCGGCCTGCAGGGCGGCCAGCTCGGTGGCGCTCAGCTGGCGCTTGAGGGGGGCGCTCTGGCTGGCCCCGCGCAGCAGTCGACGCTCTGCTTCTTGCGTGGGAAAACCGAGGGAGAGGCGCACCGCGAAGCGATCGAGCTGGGATTCCGGCAGGGGATAGGTGCCCGCCTGATCCGCCGGGTTCTGGGTGGCGATGACGAAGAAGGGGGAGGGCAGTGGGTGGCTCTCTCCCTCTATGCTGACCTTGCCCTCTGCCATGGCCTCCAGCAGGGCGCTCTGCACCTTGGGGCTGGCGCGGTTGATCTCGTCCGCCAGCAGCATCTGGGCGAAGACGGGGCCAGGATGAAAGCGAAACTGCTGCTGGTGGGGGTCAAAGATCTGCAGCCCCAGCAGGTCGGCCGGCAGCAGATCGGCGGTGAACTGCACCCGCCGGCAGTCGAGCCCCAGCACTTGCGCCAGGGCATGGGCCAGGGTGGTCTTGCCCATGCCAGGCAGATCCTCGATCAGCAGGTGGCCGCGGGCCAGCAGGGTCACCAGCGCTATCTTGAGTTGCAACGGCTTGCCGAGGATCACCAGCTCCAGTGCCGTCAGCAGCCGGGTTATCTGTGGTTGTGTCTGCACGTGCGCCTCCTTGTGTGATGCCGCTTCTACAGCTTATACGCCCGTTGCCGGGCAAGAGGGGCAAGTCATGGATAACTCATTGAATCTGGATGATTTGGCTGGCGACTTCACACAGACTTCACCCTGGCTCATACTTGGCACACGCAGGCCGGGTAGGCTGACAGCTCCTGAACATACTGAGATTCTTGCCATGAAACAGACCAGATCCCTGCCACTGCTGGCCCTCGGCACCCTGCTGCTTGCCCCGCTTTCCCTGGCGGCCCCCGTCGATCCGCTGAACGCTGTGGTGGATGATGCCATCCGCCCCATGCTCAAGCAGCACAGGATCCCGGGCATGGCGGTCGCCGTGCTGAAGGGGGGGCAGGCCCACTACTTCAACTATGGGCTGGCCGATATGGCGGCCGGGAAGAAGGTCAACGAGCAGACCCTGTTCGAGATTGGTTCGGTCAGCAAGACCTATACCGCCACCCTCGGCGCCTACGCCGTGGTCAAGGGGGGCATTGGGCTGGATGACAAGGTGAGCCGGCACGCACCCTGGCTCAAGGGCTCTGCCTTCGATGGCATCACCATGGCCGAGCTCGCCACCTACAGTGCCGGCGGGCTGCCGCTGCAATTCCCCGACGAGGTGGAATCGGTCGAGCAGATGCAGGCTTATTATCGCCAGTGGACGCCGGCCTATCAGCCGGGCAGCCATCGTCAGTACTCCAACCCCAGCATCGGCTTGTTCGGCTATCTGGCGGCGAGCAGCCTGCAGCAGCCGTTTGCCCAGTTGATGGCGCAGACCCTGCTGCCCGGGCTCGGCTTGCATCACACCTATCTCGAGGTGCCGAAGCAGGCCATGGCGAGTTATGCCTATGGCTATTCGAAAGAGGACAAGCCCATCAGGGTCAATCCCGGCATGCTGGCCGACGAGGCCTACGGCATCAAGACCAGCTCGGCGGATCTGCTCGCGTTCGTGAAGGCCAGTATCAGCGGGGTTGATGACAAGGCGTTGCAGCAGGCCATCTCCCTGACCCACCAAGGGCGCTACTCGGTCGGCGAGATGACCCAGGGACTGGGCTGGGAGAGTTACGCCTATCCCGTCAGCGAGCAGACGCTGCTGGCGGGCAACTCCTCGGCGGTGATTTACAATGCCAACCCGGTCAAACCTGTTGCCGCGTCCCAAGAGACGGGGGGGGCGCGACTCTACAACAAGACCGGCTCGACCAACGGCTTTGGTGCCTATGTGGCCTTCGTGCCCGCCAAAGGGATCGGTGTCGTCATGCTGGCCAACCGCAATTACCCCAACGAAGCCAGGATCAGCGCGGCCCATGCCATTTTGAGCCAGCTGGCCCCCTGATCCGCCACACTTGGCGGACGGCCCACGGGTCGCCAACACCATATTGAAAAACGCCGGCCAGTCCGGCGTTTTTTTATGCATAGAGGGTTGGCAGCGGGAAAAACAGATCCGTTTGCACCAATAAAACTAATGTGGTTTCATTAGAAAACTTCACATATTGCAACAAGTGAAGTGTGATCGGCTATTGGTTTGCGTTAATAGTAGTGTCTTATCATGCCATCTGTCGATTTTTCGGCTTTTACAATTGTCGCGAGAGTGTCCGGTGTACGATGACGGGTGCAAACGGCTGCCAGCCCGTTGCCAAACGCCTGCGGAATATTGTGCCGGGCATGAAGCCGCCCGATCCCCACCTTATCGTGTCAGGAGCCATCCGGCTTATTCCCAGCCCTGCCAGCTGACCATCCGCCGCTGCGAGCACAGTGGTGATCACCACAGACAGAGGTGCCCGCGCACACTTATCCGTGCGGCGGCCCCATATCACACCAATAAAAAACACCAAGACAGGTAGGTTAGCATGCGTCCATCGGCCCCGACCGGGTTGTTGCAACAACCCAAACCCTTTTTCATGATCTTCTTCGTCGAACTCTGGGAGCGCTTCGGTTATTACGGCGTCCAGGGGATCCTGGCGGTGTTCTTCGTCCAGCAACTGGGATTTTCACAGGAGCAGTCGTTCATCACCTTCGGTGCCTTCTCGGCGCTGGTATATGGCCTCATCTCGGTGGGCGGCTATGTGGGCGACCATGTGCTGGGCACCAAGCGCACCATGGTGCTGGGGGCCATCGTGCTGGTCATCGGCTATTTCATGACCGGCATGTCCATCTACAATCCCGACCTCATCTTCTATGCACTGGGCACCATCGCCGTCGGCAACTGCCTGTTCAAGGCCAACCCCGCCAGCCTGCTCGCCAAGTGCTATGAGCGTGGCGATCCCCGGCTGGATGGGGCCTTCACCCTGTTCTACATGTCGATCAACATCGGCTCGCTCATCTCGCTGTCGCTGGCGCCGGTCATCGCCGATCACTATGGCTATACGGTGACCTACAACCTGTGCGGGGTGGGCCTGGTCATCGCGCTGCTGACCTTCTTCGCCTGTCGTCACATGGTCAGGGACATCGGCTCCGAGCCCGACCATCTGCCGCTCGATTACGGCAAGCTGCTGCTGGTCTTGCTGGGATCGGTGGCGCTGGTCTTCTTCTGCGCTTGGCTGATGCACCACGTGGTGATCGCCAACATGGTGCTGATGACGGTGACCCTGGCCGTGGTGATCTTCTTCTTTCGCGAGGCCTTCAAGCTCGATGCGGTGGCCCGCAACAAGATGTACGTGGCCTTCGTGCTGATGCTGGAAGCCGTGGTGTTCTACGTGCTCTACGCCCAGATGCCGACCTCGCTCAACTTCTTTGCCATCAACAACATGCATCACGAAATGCTGGGGATGAGCGTCAACCCCATCAGCTTCCAGGCGCTCAACCCCTTCTGGGTGGTGGTAGGCAGCCCGGTGCTGGCAATGATCTATACCCGGCTGGGCAGCAAGGGGCGGGATCTCACCATGCCCCTCAAGTTCACTCTAGGCATGCTGTTCTGCTCTCTCGGCTTTCTCACCGCGGCGGCTTCCGGCATCTGGTTTGCCGATGCTCAGGGGCTCACCTCGCCCTGGTTCATGGTGCTCATTTATCTGTTCCAGAGTCTGGGAGAGCTGATGATCAGCGCCCTGGGGCTGGCCATGGTGGCGGCATTGGTGCCGCAGCGGCTGATGGGCTTCATCCTCGGAATGTGGTTCCTGACCCAGGCGATGGCCTCTTTGCTGGGAGGTTATGTGGCGACCTTTACCGCCGTGCCGCAAGGGGTGACCGATCCGCTGCAGACCCTGCCCATCTACACGGACGTGTTTGGCAAGATTGGGCTGGTGACCCTGCTGGTGGCGGTGGTGATGGCACTGATGGTGCCCTGGCTCAACCGCATGATGCATGCCGGTCAGGGTGAAGAAGGGGAGGATCTGCTCTCGCAACGGGCCAAGGCCTGATGCAGGCATGGGGGAGGGGCGGGATTAACCTGCCTCTCCCCCGGCTGTCAACCGTACTGCTCTTCCATCCAGGCTTCCAGGATCAGCTGGGCGGAGACTCCGTCCACGCTGCCTTTCTCCAGCGCTCGATAGCCCCCCCGCTCGAACAGACGCGCCCGCGCATCCGTGGTGGTGAGCCGCTCGTCCTTGAACTCCACCTGCTTGCCGAAGCGGCCGTGCAGCCGGTTGCCGAATTTGCGGGCCCGCACCGTGATCTCCTGCTCGGTGCCGTCCATGTTGAGCGGCAGGCCGACCACCAGCAGATCCGGTTGCCACTCCTTGAGCAGCTTGTCGATGTCGTCCCAGTTGGGGATGCCGTCGTTGGCCTTGATGGCGCGCAGGGGCTGGGCCGTGCCGGTAAGCTCCTGACCGATGGCCACCCCTATGCTTTTGGTGCCGTAGTCAAAGCCCATGATACTGCGTGATGACATTGCATTGATTCCTCAAAATGCCTCGCAAAATGCGTGGCAAACGGCATCAGCTGTGGCCGATGTCGCTGGATAGATGGATGGGGTTGACCCCTATGCTGGCGGCGGCCTGCTGCCAGCGCTGATGGATCGGGGTCTTGAACACCAGATCCGGATTGGGCGGTATCACCAGCCAGGCACCGTCGACCAGCTCCTGTTCCAGCTGGCCGGCGCTCCAGCCGGCATACCCGAGCGCCACCAGCCAGTGGGCGGGGGCCTCCTCGGTGCCCAGGGTTTCCAATATATCCTTGGAAGTGGTGACCATGAGCTCGTCTCCCACCTGCAGGGTGGAGTTGAAGCCCGGTCGGAAGCTGTGCAGCACGAAGCCACGGTCGGCGTGCACCGGCCCTCCCTGCAACACCGGCTGTTTGAGCTCGGGGCTGGGAGGGGGCGCCAGTTTGAGCTGGGTCAACATGGCATCCAGCGACATGTCCACCGGGATGTTGACCACCAGCCCCATGGCACCCTCTTCGCTGTGTTCGCACAGGTAGACCAGCGAACGCTCGAAATAGGGATCGGAGAGGCTCGGCATGGCGAGCAGGAAGTGATTTTGCAGTGTTTGCATATGGGCCAAATATTGCAAAGGTATTTGGGTCAATTATGGCAGTTAGCCGGGGCGGGAAAAACCGCTTTTTACCGCTTGCGGGCCGGTTCCCCGCCGCAGTCAGGATGGAGATAACACCATGGAAGGGATTTCGATCAGACAGAAGTTGATCCTGGGTTGTGTGGTACCCCTGCTGGCACTGGTGCTGC
Organism: Aeromonas sp. ASNIH4; assembly: GCF_002934425.1. Lineage (NCBI taxonomy): Bacteria > Pseudomonadati > Pseudomonadota > Gammaproteobacteria > Aeromonadales > Aeromonadaceae > Aeromonas > Aeromonas sp. ASNIH4. Next base: position 1,027,592 of record NZ_CP026217.1, read on the forward strand.
TGGTGATCGGGGCTGTCCAGGCGATGTCACAGCTGATGGCTGGCATGAACAGCATGTATCAGGGGGAGGTGGTGCAGCTCAAGGAGCTCAAGCAGATCGCCGATCTCTATGCGGTCAAGGTGATCGATGCGGCCAACAAGGCCAATGTGGGGGGCTTTGACCCCGCCAGATCGCGCGCGGACATGAGCGCCGCCCAGCAGGATATCAAGCGCATCTGGCAGGGCTACCGCAGTCAGCCGATGAGCCAGGCGGAGCAGCGGGAAGCCGACCAGATGCAGGGGCTGTTTGCGGCGGCAGACCAGGAGATTGAGGCGGTGATGCAGATCCTGGCCGACATGCAGGGGAGCAATCAGGGCCAGCTGGCCGCCCATATCATGCCGCTCTATCGAGTGATCGACCCGGTCAGCGACGGGAGCAGCGCCCTGGTGGAGTATCAGCTGAAGGAGGCCGAGAAGAACATGACCGAGCTCAACGGGCTCAGGGTGCAGCTCAACCGGCTGTTTATCTTGCTGCTGGTGGTCGGCGGCGCCTGCATCCTGTTCTTCGGGGTATGGGCCGGGCGCAGCGTCAGCCAGCCCCTGGCTGCCATGGGCGGGATCTTGCGCGGCATGCAGACGGATCTCGATCTGAGCAAGCTGGCACCGGTGCTGCGCAAGGACGAGATGGGCGGGTTGGCCCACTCCCTCAACGACGTGATCTGCCATTTTCGCGAGCTCATCACCCAGATCAACGGCATGGCGGAGCAGCTCGCCAGAGAGTCGGCCCAGCTGGCCCATATCGGCGTCGAGAGCCGCCAGCGCTTCGCCCAGCAGCAGGCCGAGACCGATCAGACCGCGACGGCCATGAACCAGATGAGCGCGACCGTGGCGGAAGTGGCCAACAGCTCCAACAACGCTGCCGATGCGGCGCACCATGCCGACGGGAGTGCCCGTCACGGTCACCAGATAGTGGCGGACGCCATCCAGTGCATGTCCGGGTTGTCGTCCCAGATCCAGAACACCGCCGCCATGATCACCCAGCTGGCCGATGACAGCCGCAATATCAGCAGCGTGATGGATGCCATTCGCGGCATCGCCGAGCAGACCAACCTGCTGGCGCTCAACGCCGCCATCGAGGCGGCACGGGCCGGTGATCAGGGCCGGGGGTTTGCGGTGGTGGCCGACGAGGTGCGCACCCTGGCCCAGCGTACTCAGCGCTCCACCGAGGAGATCGGCAAGACCATCGTCAAGTTGCAGCAGGGGGCCACCCAGGCGGCGTCCAGCATGGAGCTGGGACTGGATCAGGTGGAGCAGTCCAACCGCACCGTGCTGGCCTGCGGTCAGGCGCTCGGCGAGATTGTCAGCTCGGTCAACGTGATCAACGAAATGAATACCCACATCGCCACGGCGGCGGAGGAGCAGAGCAAGGTGGCCGAGGATATCAGCCGCAACGTGGTCAATATCGCCCACATCGCCAGCGAGTCGACGGAGGCTGCCTCCCAGTTGAACCAGAGCTGCCACGAGCTGGAACAGCTCTCCAGCGAACTCAAGGTGAAGGTGGGGCAGTTCCGCTGCTGACGGGGCAGAGGCTGGATAGAAAAAACAGGATAGAAAAGAGGCGGCCCCGGGGCCGCCTCTGTTGTTTATCGCTTGTAGTCGTGGTTGGGGCCGCTCAAGCCTTGGCCAGACGACGCTCGATGGCATCCATCAGCATGCCGGTGATGTGCACGTCGAAGGCCGCTTCAATCTCGCGGATGCAGGTCGGGCTGGTGACGTTAATCTCGGTCAGCCGATCGCCGATGATGTCGAGGCCGACGAAGATGAGCCCCTTCTCTTTCAGCGTCGGGCCCACCGCGCGGGCGATGGCCCAGTCCGCCTCGCTCAAGGGGCGCGCCTCGCCACGGCCGCCGGCCGCCAGGTTGCCACGGGTCTCCCCTTGCGCCGGGATGCGGGCCAGACAGTAGGGCACCGGCTCACCGTCCACCACCAGCACCCGCTTGTCGCCATCCTTGATGGCGGGCAGATAGGTCTGCGCCATGCAGTACTGGCTGCCGTGGTCGGTGAGGGTCTCGATGATGACGCCGACGTTGGCGTCATCCTCCTTCATGCGGAAGATGGAGGCGCCGCCCATGCCGTCCAGCGGCTTGAGGATGACGTCTTTGTGCTTCGCGTGGAAGGCGCGCAGCTTGTCGGCACGGCGGGTCACCAGCGTGGTCGGGGTGTGCTCGGCAAACCAGGCGGTGTAGAGCTTCTCGTTGGCGTCGCGCAGGCTCTGGGGCTTGTTGACGATGAGGCAACCCTCATCTTCGGCCCGCTCCAGCATGTAGGTGGCGTAGATGAACTCGGTGTCGAACGGGGGATCCTTGCGCATCAGGATCACGTCCAGGCTGGAGAGCGGCTGATCCACCACCTCGCCCAGGCTGTACCAGTCGGCATAGTCATACTTGACGGTAAGCGGACGCATGGTACCGAAGGCGCGACCGGCCTCCATGTAGAGGTCTTTCATCTCCAGATAGAACAGCTCGTAGCCGCGCTTTTGCGCCTCTTCGAGCATGGCGAAGCTGGAGTCCTTCTTGATGTTGATGGCCGAGATGGGGTCCATCACGATGCCGAGTTTAATGGTCATCCGCTGTTCCTTCTGTAGAGGAGCCCGCCTTGGCAGGCTCCGGGAGTTAGGCCAGATCGCCGAATCGACACTGCAGCGCAGTAATCGCCGTCAGGGCGGCGGTTTCGGTGCGCAGCACCCGCGGCCCCAGCAGCATCTCTTTGAAATCTTCCTGCACGGTACGGTCGATCTCGTCGCTCGACAAGCCCCCTTCCGGGCCGATCAGCAGGCGCACGCCGTGCTCAGGGATGGGCAGGGTGTTGATGCTGTAAGGGGCGCGCGGGTGCAGGTTGAGCTTGAGTTCCTGAGTCTCTTCCGCCAGCCAGGCGTCGAGCTCCATCGGCATGCGCACCTCGGGCACGGTATTGCGGCCGCACTGCTCGCAGGCGCTGATCACCACCTTCTGCCACTGCTCGCGTTTTTTCTCCAGCCGATCGGCCGGCAGCTTGACGCCGCAGCGCTCGGAGAAGAGCGGGGTAATGCAGGTGACGCCCAGCTCCACCGATTTCTGGATGGTGAAGTCCATCTTGTCGCCACGGCTGATCACCTGACCGAGGTGGATGGCCAGCGGGGATTCCACCGAGCGGGTGTCGCAGCTGTCGATGGTCACTTCCACCGACTTCTTGCCCACATTGGCGATGGTGGCGGGGTACTGGTTGCCGTCGCCGTTGAACAGCTCGAGCTGCTGACCCGGCTGCATGCGCAGCACCCGGCCGATGTGGTTGGCACCGTCTTCCGACAGGGCGAGGGTCTGGCCCACCTGCAGGGCGGCCGGTTCATAGATACGTGGAATGCGCATGGCTCAGTGTCAGTCTCTGGTTCAAGAAGAGGGGTTTAAATCCCTTGTGCTCATAGATGGGGTTATCGGCACTGCTTTTCAATAAAGGGGTTGGTATTGCCCTGCAGCTTGCCGATGCGGCGGTTGCGCTCGCACTCCCAGCCGTCGGCCGGGTACTGCCTGTCCCAGGCTTCGAACAGTTTACGCTGTTGCGCCGCCAGACGCAGCCCATACTGCTGGCTCATGTAGAGGTAGGCGCGGGCAATTTGGCCGCGTACCGGCCCCTTGGGCGGCTGCACCTGGCGATTTTTGAAGTCCACCAGCATCCGGCACTGGCCGTACTGATCCGGGGTGCCGTTCCAGTCGGAGAAGCGGAAGTTGGCCCGATCACCGTTCACCTCGCCGATGGCGGGGAAGAGGTTGTGCATGTCCCCCTCCATCTGGTTGAACTCGTCGCTCTTGCCGCAATTCTTGCGACCACCCTGCTGCCAGCACTTGAGCTGGTGGCCGAACTCCCAGGCCGGCACCACGTGCTCCCACTCGATGCGGGCGGCGCGCTTGGGCTGCTTGCGCGGCTCATAGCCGCAGCTGGTCAGATCCGGGCTCATTTTCTTGCCCTGATAGTCAATCTTGCAGCCGCAATAGAAGGTGACCGGGTGATCCTGATAGAGGCGGTTCAGATCCTGTTTGGCGGCGCGAAAAGTCTGGGCATGCAGGGGCAGACTGACCAGCAGGGTCAGGGCGAGAGAGAGCAGGGGACGAAACATGGTGATCCTTGGCAATGAGATGGTTGGCGGAAAAAAGCAGAGAGGCACCCTAGCACAGGGACGCGACACCGGCTGGCTTACTGCGACGAGCCAACCCGCTCCAGCGGCTGCTTGCAGCGACGGCAGTGGTAGCGGGCCTCGCCGCGCACCACCTTGTTGTGGCGGCGCACCGACAGCTGATGCTGCTGGCAGAGGCAGCGATAGGGGATGGTGCGCTGGGCCAGTACCGCCAGATCGAAGCTGTGGGTGGTGCTGGGCTCAAGGCCGAACACCTCCCGCATCACCGATTGCCACTGGCGGCCGTGGGGCAGCACCCGCGATCTGCCGCGCCCTTCGCCCCACAGGGCATAGACCAGCAGGTGGGCCACCTCGTGGGGCACCACCTCGGCCAGAAACGCCTGCTGGTTGGCCTGGTAGAGGGCCGGGTTGAAGCGCAGCTCCCAGGTTTGCAGCCGCGCCGATCCCGCCGCCCGACCGCGCATATTGCAATGAACTTGCGGGCGGGGAAAGGGGCGGCCAAGGCGTGCTTCGGCCTGCACAAAACAGGCGTCGACACGGGCGAGCAACTGCTGGTGCAGGGCGGGATCGAGGCGGGTGGCGGTGACGGACATCGGGTTCTCGGCAAATGGCGGACAAGCAAAAGGGGAGCCAGGCTCCCCTTTATACCACAAGCGTGACGCTTACAGACCGGCGGCGGAACGCAGCAGTTCGGCCTTGTCGGTCTGCTCCCACGGGAACTCGTTGCGACCGAAGTGACCGTAGGCGGCAGTGGCCTGGTAGATCGGGCGCTTCAGATCCAGCATCTGGATCAGGCCGTACGGACGCAGTTCGAAGTGCTCGCGTACCAGCTTGACCAGCAGATCCTCGGCAACCTTGGCAGTGCCGAAGGTTTCGACGCTGATGGAGGTCGGCTCGGCCACGCCGATGGCGTAGGAGATCTGGATTTCACAGCGATCGGCCAGACCGGCGGCGACGATGTTCTTGGCCACGTAGCGGGCGGCGTAGGCAGCGGAGCGGTCAACCTTGGACGGATCCTTGCCGGAGAAGGCGCCACCACCGTGACGGGCCATACCGCCGTAGGTGTCGACGATGATCTTGCGACCGGTCAGACCGCAGTCACCCATCGGGCCGCCGATGACGAAACGGCCGGTCGGGTTGATGAAGTATTTGGTGTCCTTGTTGACCCACTCGGCCGGCAGTACCGGCTTGATGATCTCTTCGCGCACCGCTTCCACCAGATCCTTGTGGCTGATGGATTCGGCGTGCTGGGTAGACAGCACCACGGCATCCACACCGATGATCTTGCCGGCGTCGTCGTAGGCGAAGGTCAGCTGGCTCTTGGCATCCGGACGCAGCCACGGCAGGGTGCCGTTCTTGCGCACTTCAGCCTGACGCTTCACCAGCAGGTGAGAGTAGGTGATGGGGGCCGGCATCAGCACGTCGGTTTCGTTGGTGGCGTAGCCGAACATCAGGCCCTGGTCGCCCGCGCCCTGTTCCAGCGGATCGCTGCGGTCAACGCCCTGGTTGATGTCCGGGGACTGCTTGCCGATGGCGTTCAGCACGGCGCAGGAGTCGGCGTCGAAGCCCATGTCGGAGTGGGTGTAGCCGATGTCGCGCACGGTGTCGCGCACGATCTGCTCGATGTCTACCCAGGCGGTGGTGGTTACTTCACCGGCCACCATGACCATGCCGGTCTTGACCAGGGTCTCGCAGGCGACACGGGCCTTGGTGTCTTGCTTGAGGATGGCGTCCAGGACCGCATCGGAGATCTGGTCCGCAATCTTGTCGGGATGGCCTTCGGAGACCGACTCGGAAGTAAACAGCTTTGCCATGATGGGATTCTCAGCTTGTCTGGGGTTATCGCCGCAGCAATAACCGGGTGATGATAGGATGATTGTAGAGGTATCTACATCTGGACGTCCATTTTAGTTAGCGCCCCCCTCGATTGCCAGCACTATTTTGGTTTTACCGCCCCCTGGCCGAACAAGATCCGCGCTTTACCCCATTTGGGGTGTAAAGCGGTTACGGCTCAATCGTTTGCCCTGTCAAGAAAAGCGATTGAGCTCCCAAAGCCACTTTATTCGCCCAGATAATATTTGCACGCCGCGCCCCCTGCTGGGACAATAACGCGCCTTAATCTTGGCCATCAAATGAAGCAATCGCAGGAGATACAGATGCCTTCTCGTAAAGAGCTTGCCAATGCCATTCGCGCATTGAGTATGGATGCCGTTCAAAAAGCCAACTCCGGTCACCCGGGCGCCCCCATGGGAATGGCGGATATCGCCGAAGTGTTGTGGCGCAGCCACCTCAAACATAACCCGAACAACCCCAAGTGGGCCGACCGCGACCGTTTCATTCTCTCCAACGGCCACGGCTCCATGCTGCTGTACTCCCTGCTGCACCTCTCCGGTTATGACCTCTCCATCGACGATCTGAAAAACTTCCGCCAGCTGCACTCTCGCACCCCGGGTCACCCGGAGTACGGTTACGCGCCGGGCGTTGAAACCACTACCGGTCCGCTGGGTCAGGGCATCACCAATGCCGTCGGCATGGCGATCGCCGAGAAGGCCATGGCCGAGCAGTTCAATCAGCCGGGTCACGACATCGTTGACCACTACACCTACGCCTTCATGGGCGACGGCTGCCTGATGGAAGGTATCTCCCACGAAGCCTGCTCCCTGGCCGGTACCCTGCAACTGGGCAAACTGATCGCGTTCTGGGATGACAACGGCATCTCCATCGACGGTCACGTGGAAGGCTGGTTCACCGACGACACCGTCAAGCGCTTCGAAGCCTACGGCTGGCACGTGATTGCCGCCGTTGACGGCCACAGCCCGGAAGCGATCAACGCTGCCATCGAAGCCGCCAAGGCCGAGACCGGCAAGCCGACCCTGATTTGCTGCCGCACCATCATCGGTTACGGTTCCCCGAACAAGTCCGGTTCCCACGATTGCCACGGTTCACCGCTCGGCAACGACGAGATCGCCGCTGCCCGTGCCTTCCTGAAGTGGGACCACGCGCCGTTCGTTATCCCGTCAGACATCGCTGCCGAGTGGAACGGTCAGGAGAAGGGCGCCAAGCTGGAAGCCGACTGGGCTGCCAAGTTTGCCGCCTATGAAGCCGCTCACCCGACCCTGGCTGCCGAATTCAAGCGCCGTACCGCTGGCGAACTGCCGGCCAACTGGGCTGCTGAATCCGCCAAGATCATCGAAACCCTGCAAGCCAACCCGGCCAAGATTGCGACCCGCAAAGCCTCCCAGAACTCACTGGAAGCCTTCGGCAAGCTGCTGCCGGAGTTCATGGGTGGTTCTGCCGACCTGGCGCCGTCCAATCTGACCATGTGGTCCGGTTCCAAGTCCCTGACTAACGACGATGCCTCCGGCAACTACATCCACTATGGTGTACGCGAGTTCGGCATGTCCGCCATCATGAACGGTATCGCCCTGCACGGTGGTTTCATCCCCTACGGCGCCACCTTCCTGATGTTCATGGAATACGCCCGCAACGCCCTGCGCATGGCCGCCCTGATGAAGCAGCGCGCCATCTTCGTTTACACCCACGACTCCATCGGTCTGGGTGAAGATGGCCCGACTCACCAGCCGGTCGAGCAGATCGCTTCCCTGCGTCTGACCCCGAACATGAGCACCTGGCGTCCGTGTGACCAGGTTGAATCCGCCATCGCCTGGAAGCACGCCATCGAGCGTACCGACGGCCCGACTGCGCTGATCTTCTCTCGTCAGAACCTGGCCCAGATGGACCGCAGCGCCCAGCAACTGGCCGATACCGCCAAGGGTGGTTACGTGCTGAAGGATTGTGCCGGCAAGCCTGAGCTGATCCTGATCGCCACCGGTTCCGAAGTGGAACTGGCCGTTGCCGCCTATGAGCAGCTGACTGCCAAGGGCCGTGCCGTGCGCGTGGTCTCCATGCCGGCCACCGACGTGTTCGACGCCCAGTCTGCCGAGTACAAAGAGTCCGTCCTGCCGGCCTCCGTCACCAAGCGTGTGGCCATCGAAGCCGGCATCGCCGACTACTGGTACAAGTACGTGGGCTTTGGCGGCAAGATCATCGGTATGACCACCTTCGGTGAGTCCGCACCGGCCGAGCTGCTGTTCAAGGAATTCGGCTTTACCGTGGAAAATGTGGTTGTGACCGCTGAATCCCTGTAATAGCTGACCATTGGGCCACTTTGGCCCAATAGCCGGAAAATAAACGCCCCTCCATCGCATGATGGAGGGGCGTTTTAAATCTATCTATCAAGCCTATTGTAGTTTTCACACCCAAAGCTCAGTTTAAAGTTTTTATGAATTTCATTATGATTCAATACTATCTTTGATATATTTTTCTCTTTTTACCTATAATAGAGATTTTTCTATGGAAAAAGTTACTGTTGATAATGAAAAGGTTGTTAGAATAATTGAAAGTGCAATAGAAGCACGTAATCAGTCAGCTAGCTCTCAAATTGAGGATATTAAAGATACGATATCTCACTCAACTTGGCTTTCAATGGTAGCGATTGGTGTTATTGCAGCTTCGGTAACAATGTCTTCAAACCAGTCCTTTATTTATACATATATTGCAAGTGCCATTTCTATATTGTCATCTGGTGTTTCAATTTTGTTTTCAGCATTTCAGACTGTGCTTTCAAATAATCTTCTAAATCAATATAGACAACTATTACTTGGGCATTCAGCAGTCAAAACAGAACTGTTGGCCGGTAATCATAACCCAAGTGACTACGATAAGTTTGCCCAAGATATATATAATGATGAACTTACTTCATATGAATATAAGTCAAGCATTAGTAATGTAAATGGAAAAATAAAACGCTATGGTAATTCTGAACGTTACACAAACCATCAAATGAAATTTCTATTATTCTCTGTTTTTGCATTTGTTGTTCAGGGCGTATTGTTTGTAGCATATCAAGCAGCTACCCACCCAGTTAATAGTTTTTAAGCTAGATGAGCGAAATGTAATTATAGCTTCGTGAAGCAATAAAATAATATCCTTGCTCGTTAAATAAAAAAGAGACCGGCCATCAGCCGGTCTCTTTTTATTATTCAGGGCATGTCTTATGCCTGCGGCGGGGTACTTTCCGCATTGGACATCACCGCATCAATCTGCACCAGGGCGCCGGCGGGCAGCTCGCTCACGCCAATAACGGTGCGGGCGGGCAGATAGGCCGGGAAGTATTTGGTGTAGATGGCATCCACGTCCGCCAGATCCGCGATGTTCTTCACCTGGATATTGATCTTGACGATATCGTCCATCACGTGGCCGATGCTCTCGACGATGGTCTTGATATGGCCGAGACACTGGGCGGTCTGCTCCTTGACACAACCGGTCAGGATCTTGCCGGTGGCCAGATCAACCGGCAGTTGCCCGGCGATATGGTTGTAGTGGGAGAAGGCGACAGTCTGGCTGTGCAGCGGGCTGCGCGGCGCCTTGTCGGTGTTGCGGGCGCGGATCACCAGATTGTGTCTGTCTTCCACCAGCTGTGGCGGAGTGCCGTCACCGTGGGAGATGACCGCATCCATCTGCACCCGGGCGCCCAGCGGCAGGGCGGAGGCGACGATCACGCTGCGCGCCGGCAGATAGGCGACGGCACGGGCAATGGCGGAGTCCGGGAAGAAGGTGGTGTAGACCTCGTTGACGGCGTCCAGATCGGCCAGGCTGGTCAGATAGACGGTGACCTTGACGATATCGTCAAACGGTACATCGATGCTCTCCAGCACGTACTTGATGTTGCGCAGGCACTGGCCAGCCTGTTGCTGGATGCCGCCGGCGACCAGCTGGCCCGACGCGGCATCGACCGGCAGCTGGGCACCGATATTGTTGTAGTGGGAGAAGGCGACGGTATGGGTCGAGAGCGGATCCTGCGGCGCCTTGTCGCTGTTGCGGGAGAGCTTCAGCAAGGGACAGGGGGCCTGCGGGAAGGTGCCTTCACCGTTGGAGATAAGCGCGTCCATCTGCACGGCGGCGCCGAGCGGCAGACCGGCCACCGCCAGCACGGTACGGGTCGGCAGCAGGCGGGGGAAGAACTCGCCATAGACGGCGTTGACCGCGTCGAGATCGGCAATCTCTTTGAGAAATACCGTGATTTTGACCACGTCATCCATCACATGATCGATGCTCTCGACGATGGCCTTGATATTGGTGAGGCACTGTCTGGCCTGCGCCTTGATATCCCCTGCGACCAGTGCGCCCGTTTTCGGGTCGACCGGCAGCTGGGCGGAGATATTGTTGTAGTGGGAGAACGCCACGCTCTGGGTGCTGGGGCTCAGATCCTGCGGTGCATTGGCGGTATTTCTGGCTGACTTGATGATGGTACCACTCATGGCGATACTCCTTTTTCGTTTTTGATGTAGGGTCAGGCCGCGTTGCTCTTCCCTGGCCGAATGCGTCACGCAGGGCGATACCCATGATGGCGGCAACAGTTGCCCGTTCCCGCCGCAGGGCGACGGGGGCAGGGGACCATGGTCATCACTGTGTAAAGCCTTGTGCCGGTGCCGCCGGCGCGTGCAAACAGATAAGGGAGAAATAAATCGGCTTGATGATTCAGACGGGAGGATTCTAGGGGGCGTTTGCCAGCGGATGCAAACCGGGATCCGGTTTCTATGAGGTGGCTCAACAGAGTGAAATATATTCACTTTGCTATTCAATGCATGACCAGAATGACCAATAAAGGTGATGGCGCTCCCACTTTTTACCATACAGACGGCTGATGGCGCCTTTATTGGCGTCGATTCAGGTTACCAGCTGTAAATCCTAGGTTAATGATTCTGACCAACTTGCAGGATATTATCCCGGTTTTGCATAGCTATTTATTTTTCAGCCTGGTGAAGGGCTTTTCATAAGGCCAAAAATATGCCTGAAGTGAGCCGCAAGCGAGTCATTGAAATAACATTCAGCCCATCTGCATGGCAATAAGCTGGGGTGGCAAGAGCGGATGAAAATGAGGTGCGCCGTTCACTGCCGGATGCGGCAACCAGGCGGGCAGGACGCCACCCTGCATATGCCATATATTTTCAGCGCTGTGAACAGGACTTGGCTGCGTGGGCGCCGTGCGTCAGTGCCCTGTCAGAGGGAAGGGCGCTGCGCATTTACCCGGCCCCTGGCAGCCAATACTGTGAGAGCGAGTCAACCCATGATGGAGAGAGTCCCATGACCGAGAAGCTGACTGACGACAAGCAACCGACCCCGGATCCGGCGGAGCAGAATGCCTTTTTCCCTTCCCCCTATTCTTTGAGCCAGTTCACTTCGCGCAAGTCGGATCTGGCGGGGGCCGATTATCCCGCCCCCTATCTGGGCGGCCGCTGGAAGATCCTGCTGATCGGGGCCGATGAGCGCTATCTGCCCACCGACAACGGCACCCTGTTCTCTACCGGCAACCACCCGGTGGAAACCCTGCTGCCCATGTATCACCTCGACAAGGCGGGCTTTGCCTTTGAGGTGGCCACCCTGTCGGGCAATCCGGTCAAGTTCGAGTGGTGGGCCATGCCGACGGAGGATGAGGCGGTGGTGGGGCTCTATGGCAAATACCAGGGGCAGTTTCGCCAGCCAGCCAAACTGGCGGAGCTGCTGGCGCGGGTGCAGGCCCCCGATTCGGACTACCTCGGCGTGTTCATTCCCGGTGGGCACGGCGCCCTGATGGGGCTGCCCGAGAGCGCCGAGGTCAAGGTGTTGCTGGAGTGGGCGATGGCCCACGAGCGTTTCATCATCACCCTCTGCCACGGGCCGGCGGCCTTGCTGGCGGTGGCCAATCCGCACACCTTCGCCGGCTACCGGATCTGCGCCTTCCCCGATGCGCTGGATGAACAGACGCCGGCGATCGGCTACATGCCGGGCCGGCTCACTTGGAAGTTTGGTGAGCGGCTCAAGGGGATGGGGTTTGAGATCGTCAACAGCGGCATCTCGGGGGAGGTGTGTCGGGATCGCAATCTGCTGACCGGTGACAGCCCGCTGGCCGGCAATCCGCTCGGCAAGCTGGCCGCCACTACCCTGCTGGAGGCGGTGAGCCGCCAATAGCGTATCCCCCTCGCAAGAAGGGCTGGCAGCGCTGAACAGGCAGTAAATGAAACCGCAGGGCCGTCGAGTGACGGCCCTGCTTGATTGGGTCAGACGGCGCCTTGGAGACCGGGTATGGCTCAGGCGGGATAGAGGGCACCCAGCACGGCTGGGCGGCTGGCACCGGTGACGGCCGGCAGATTGCCGGGTTGGCGGTGGATAAAGCGCTGTGCCAGCCAGGCAAAGGCCGCGCCTTCCATCCAGTCGGGGGCGATCCCCAGCTCGGCCGTGTTGGCGATGCGCCAGCCGGGCAGCAGGCTGGCCAGCTCCGCCAGCAGCGGGGCGTTATGGGCGCCGCCGCCGCAGACAAACAGCTCGGGCCGGGTTGGCGCGTCACTGTGGGCGGGCAGCTGGCGGGCTATGCTGTGGCAGGTGAGGGATTGCAGGGTGCGCTGCACATCCGCCGGGGCATGGGCGTGGCCGGCCAGCTCGTCATCGAGCCACGCCAGGGTGAACATCTCCCGCCCGGTGCTCTTGGGGTGGGGGGTGGCAAAGTAGGGGTGAGCCAGCAGCTGCTCCAGCAGTGCAGGGATAAGCCTGCCGCTGGCCGCCCACTGGCCGCCGGCATCGTAACCGGCCCCCTGGGGGTGATGGCGGCGATACCAGCCGTCGAGCAGAGTATTGGCCGGGCCGGTATCAAAGCCATAGACGCCGTCTGCCTGACCCGGCAGCACCGAGATATTGGCGATGCCGCCGAGGTTCAGCACCACCCGCAGGGCGCCGGGGTGGGCAAAGAAGGCCTGATGGAAGGCGGGCACCAGCGGCGCCCCCTGACCGTCGAGGGCCATGTCCATGGTGCGAAAATCGGCCACCACATCGATGCCGGTCAGCGCCGCCAGCAGGGCCGCGTTGCCGATCTGCAGGGTAAAGCCGAGCTGGGGGCGGTGGCGGATGGTCTGGCCGTGGCTGCCGAGGGCGCGAATATCCTTGGGAGTCAGCCCCGCCTTGGCCAGCAGGGCGTGGGTGGCGGCGGCAAACTCGCGGGCGACCAGGTTATCGGCCACCCCCATGCGGTCGATCTCGTTGTCGCCCGGGGTGCAGAGGGCGTGCAGCTCGTGGGCGGTCTCCGCTGGCCAGGGGTGGCACAGCGCCGCCTCTACTCGAAGTGCTTCCCTATCCATCGTCACCAGCACGGCGTCGATACCATCCATGCTGGTACCGGACATCAAGCCTATATAACGCTCGCTCATGACTGCTCCTTGTGGCTCTCTGACATGGTGGCTCAGCTGCCACCGTTGGCCCGCTTGTTCTGGGCCAGCTGCAGCTCCGGGCTGTCCAGCTTGGCCAGCTGGGGCATGGCCTGCGCCTTGAAGTTGGCCAGCGCCCGCCCGCTCAGTGTCTCCGCCTGCGGCAGGTTGAGGGTGCGCGGGTTCTTGTGTACGCCGCCCACCACGAATTCATAGTGCAGGTGCGGTCCGGTGACCCGTCCGGTCCCCCCCAGATTGCCGATGGTCTGGCCCTGCTTCACCCGCTGCCCCTTGTTGACGGTGCGCTTGGAGAGGTGCAGGTACTTGGTCACGTAGTTGCCGGCGTGCTTGATGAAGACGTAGTTGCCGTTGAACTGGTTGTAGCCGGCGGCCACCACGCTGCCTGAGCCCGCCGCCATGATGGGGGTGCCCACCGGCGCCACGTAGTCGATGCCGTTGTGGGGACGCACCTTGCCGGTGACCGGGTGCAGCCGGCGCGGATTGAAATTGGAGCTGATGTATTTGAAGTTGACCGGTGCGCGCAGGAAGCTCTTGCGCATCGCCTTGCCATCCGGGGTGTAGTAGTTGCCGTCCTCGTTCAGCACGGCGCGATAGGTGGCGCCCTGGTTGACGAACTCGGCGGCCAGGATGTCGCCGGAGGCAACCCGCTCGTCATCCTGATACTTCTCTTCGTAGACCACCCGGAAGCTGTCGCCCGGCTGCAAGTCCTGGGCGAAGTCGATGTCCCAGCCGAAGATGGCGGCGAGATCCATGATCTGATCCTCGGTCATGCCGGCGTCGACGGCGGCGCCCCAGAAGCTGGAGCGGATCTCGCCCTTGGCCACCTGTTCGCGGGTGTCGAGTTCGAGCTTGACCGGTCTGGCCACAAAACTGTCGGCCTTGCGGCTCACCTTGAGCGCCTGCTCCAGGCTGTGGGGGTAGTAGAGGCTGTGCAGCTCGCCGCCCTTGGTGAGCTTGAAGGTGAGCTCCTGACCTGGTTTGAGCAGGCGCAGGGTATCCGTGCCCTCGAGCTGGTCGATGAGGTGCAGATCCGTGGTGCTGAGGCCGAGGCGCTGGAAGATGACCCCCATGTTGTCGCCGCTGCGTACCTTCACCTGCTTGGTGATGTAGCTCGGCTTGGGGGGGGCAACGGGCTTGGCTTCGGCCAGCAGCGCCTCCTCGTCGACCTGCTGCTCCATGGCCAGCTCGTTGCCGTTGTCATCGACCCGGGTGGCGACCGCCTGTTCGCTGGGCCAGGCCGCCAGCATCATCACCATGATGCTCAGGATCAGCACCATCTTGCGGTGCCAGTGAGGGAGAGAGTTGAAGGCGTGCCAAATGACCATGAGAAGCAGACGAAGTTGAGCCGGGAAGAATGTCGGAGTTTACCGCCTTTCCAATTGGCCCGCCATTCCAGTAATATGTCTGGCCCTGTGGAATCGTGATTGGAGAGTCAAAAAATGTCCCAGCTCGAGGTGGCGCTAGCCGAGATCAAGCGCGGAGCGGAAGAAATTCTGGTGGAAGAAGAACTGGTCGCTAAGTTGAAGGAAGGGCGCCCGCTGCGCATCAAGTTGGGGATGGACCCGACGGCTCCCGACATTCATCTGGGTCATACCGTGATCCTCAACAAGCTGAAGACCTTCCAGGATCTGGGCCATGAAGTGATCCTGCTGATCGGTGACTTCACCGCCATGGTGGGTGATCCCTCCGGCAAGAACGCCACCCGTCCGCCGCTCTCCGAAGAGGCCATCAAGCACAACGCCCTCACCTATGCCGAGCAGGCGTTCAAGATCCTCGATCCCGCCAAGACCCGCATCGAGTACAACTCGACCTGGCTGAGCGAGCTGGGCGCGACCGGCATGATCAAGCTGGCGGCCAAGCAGACCGTGGCCCGCATGATGGAGCGCGACGACTTCAAGAAGCGCTACAGCAACGGCCAGTCCATCGCCATTCACGAATTCCTCTATCCGCTGCTGCAAGGCTATGACTCGGTCGCGCTGAAGGCGGACGTCGAGCTCGGCGGTACCGATCAGAAGTTCAACCTGCTGATGGGCCGCGAGCTGCAAAAAGATGCCGGCATGGCGACCCAGTGCGTGCTGATGATGCCGCTCTTGGTGGGCCTGGACGGCGTCAAGAAGATGTCCAAGTCCGCGGCCAACTACATCGGCGTACACGATGCCCCGGGCGAGATGTTCGGCAAGATCATGTCCATCACCGACGATCTGATGTGGAACTACTACGAGCTGCTCTCCTTCCGTCCGCTGGCTGAAATCGAAGAGTTCAAGGCAGGCATCGCTGCCGGTACCCTCAACCCGCGCGACGTGAAGATCTGGCTGGCCAAGGAGATCATCGCCCGTTATCACGACGAGGCGGCGGCCGAAGCGGCCCACGAAGACTTCACCCAGCGCTTCTCCAAAAACGCCATTCCGGACGAAATGCCGGAAGTCGAGCTGGCGCTGGAAGGGGAAGGGCTGGCGATTGCCAACCTGCTGAAAGATGCCGATCTGGTGGCCACCACCTCCGAAGCGCTGCGGATGATCAAGCAGGGCGCGGTGAAGCGCGATGGCGAGAAGCTGGAAGATGGCAAGGCACTCATCGGTGCCGGTACCGCCGTCTACCAGGTCGGCAAGCGCAAGTTTGCCCGGGTGACCGTCAAGTAAGTCACCACCACCGGCGCCGCCATAAGAAAGGCCTCCCTTGCGGAGGCCTTTTTGTTGGCTCATGCCTGCGCAGAGGGATCAGCCCTCTGTTTTCAGGAAGTTGCGATAGAGCATGTAGAGATGGGCTGAGCTCCAGCTGAAGTTGCTGGCCCCCTGCATGGCGCCGGTCTCCGGGTTGTAGTTCTCGCGGATTGGGCCGCTGCCCGCCAGCCCCTCGGCGTTGGCAAACAGCTTGTTGACCAGCGTCTGGGCATCGCTGCGATAGCCGTAGTTCTCCAGCCCCTTCACCCCGAAGTAGAACTGATCCAGCCAGACCCGGCCGCGCCAGTAGATGTCGGGGTCGTAGGCCGGGTTGGTCAGCGCCGCCGTGCCGAGCGGCACCCTGGTGTTGAACTCCTGGGCATTGAGCATCACCTCGCGCACCCGCGCCGCTTTCTCCTTGTCCGCCACCTCGGCCCAGAGCGGGCTCCACCCTTCCGGGCCCCGGCCGCGGGCGGTCAACAGCTTGCCAACGCAGCCGTTGGCGTCCGGCAGATCCCCCTGGGCTATCTGGCGGTCGTAATAGAAGCCGGAGGCCTCATCGAACAGGCAGCTGTTGATATAGCCGGCCAGCTGGGTCGCCCCTTCGCGATAGCGGCTCGCCTCGTACGGCTTGCCGAGCAGTTCGGCCATGTCGGCCAGGATGCGCTTCTCCTTGGCGAGGAAGGCGTTGAGCTCCACCGACTCCTGATCGATGGAGAAGCCGATGAGGCTGCCGTCGTCCTGATGGTTTTCGAAGAAGAAGACGTTCCAGTCCTGGCGCGCCCTGGCCATGTCGCCGCCATAGGTCTTGTCGGCATAGCGCTTGAGCTGATCCGGCTCGATAAAGCCGAAGCGGGCGGCGTTGTCCATGCCGGACTCCCAGCCGGCGCCGTGCTGGGCGCCGATATCCATGTCGGCGTAGCCGCCAACGCTCAATACCTGCTGATAGAGCGCCATGCCGGCGCAGCCATACCAGCCATCTCCCTCATCGGTACAGCTCGACAGATCCAGCCCGGCCGGTGCCCCCGTCGGGTACTGCACTTTGAAGGTGATGTTGCCGAACTCGTCGTTGTGCTCGGCGTGGCGGGTGGCGCCATATTCGATGATGCCGTTGCGGTTGTTGTCTCGCGCCCGATACCACCAGTCGTGATAGGCCTGGATCTTCGGATACATCTCGGCGATGAAGGCCTTGTCCTGGGTGGCGCTGTAGATCTCCCAGATGGCCCAGGCGGAGAGGGGCGGCTTGGTGTCGCGCTCGTTCCAGTTGCCGCCGTCGCCACCGCGATCGGCGAGCTTGTTGTAGAAGACGGCGTCGATCACCATGCCGGCATCCTGCGGCCGGACTGGGTCATCGGCCTGGATCTGGTAGTCATACATGGCGCGCACGTTGTTCTTGGCTACCTCGGGGTTGAAGTGGGCCATGGCATAGGCGTGCTTCCAGCTGTCCCAGGCCCAGACCCCGTCGAACCAGCGGGCGGTGTTGGAGGGGGTCACCCCGTCGTGCAGGATGGCGCCGGCCGGTGAGCGCCAGTTGCCGTTGAGGGTCTCCATCGCCTTGACCGCGATACGCCGCTCCGATTTCGGGATCCCCTGATTGGAGAGGCCGCGCGCCAGGTAATCCTCCCAGCGGCGGATGGAGTCGTCGAAATGGCTGGCGGGGTCGGCCAGCAGCGCCTGGCGGCTCTGCTCGAAACGACTCGCTTCAGCACGGCTGTGGACATAGCTCTGCAGGGTGTAGATATCCTGCTGGCCCTTGGCGGCCAGGGTGAGGCTGGCCTCGCTCACGTAGCCGAGCCCCTGCTCGTCGAGGGTGGTACGGCTAGGCAGGGTGCGATCGATGCGGTAGCTGGCGCTGCCGCTTTGCATGATGTTCCAGGTGCTGCGCAGTTTGCCGAACTGGAATGCCACGCCGCGCTCGGTCTGGCTGATGGAGCGGGTCCAGGCGGGGTACTGCTCGGCGACCGTCTTGTTGGCATCCCACTGGTTGAGCAGCTCCCCCTGCCAGTTGAGCTTGAGGGTGAGGGGGGCGTCAGTGTGGTTGATGAGGCGGGTGCGAACCAGCGCAGTGCGGGCATCGCCGTAGCGCAGCTCCAGCTCCAGGGTGAAGGGGTCGAATTCGAAGCGCTGCACCAGCGCCCCCGGGATGGCGTACAGCGCCTGCTTGCTGGCGCTGGTGAGCGGGAAGGCGCGGCCGCTCTCGTCGCTCAGGGTCAGCTTGTCCAATTCGCTGGCGAAGAACAGGCTGTACTCCTCGGCGATGACCATGGGGCCGGTAAAGCCACCCCATTCGCTGTCGCTGGCGGGCAGCAGGAAGCCGTGCCAGGCGCCGAGATCGAGCAGCGGGTTGTATTTGAGGTTGGAGTAGCTGTCAAAGTCACGGAACTGGAGCGGGGTACCGCTGCGGTCGATCACATTCTGATACTGGTTCGCCAGGGTGGCGCTGGGGGCGGCCGGGCTGCTGGAGTCATTGCCGTTGCAGGCAGTGAGGCCGAACAGGGCGACGCTCAGGGTAACGGATAGTAAACTTTTACGAAACATCTCTCGCTCCAATGACAGTTTTTGTAGGTTAAGGAAGGTGTTTTTTAGTACTTGTTTTAGTGAAAGCGTTTGCGAGAGCCATTATAGGGCGATTTTGACGGGATTATTGGCGCTGCGTCACAGTGCCGGAGGGGCTGGTGTGAGCCGGATCACCCGGTTACACGAGGTTACATAGCTTAGTGTTTTAGTAACTATTTACTTATCTGGCGGCAGCCAGCGAGAGAGAGGAGGGGCAGGTACGCAGGTATTGATAGGGGGTCAGGCCGAACTCCTGCTTGAAGCGGGCGGCAAAGCGGCTGGGGGAGTCGTAGCCACAGGCGAGGGCCGTCTCCAGCGGCGCCAGCCCCTGCTGCAGCAGGGTGAGGGCGTGGCTCATGCGCACCTGGGTCAGCAGTTGGCGAAAGCTGCGCCCCTCGGTGGCCAGCTTGCGCGCCATGGAGGCGCGGCTCATGGCGAAGTGCGGTGCGACCCCCTCCAGGGTGTGATCGGCGCCCGGCTCCACCCCAAGGTAGCGGGCCAGCCGCTCGCCGAGGGTCATGGTGTGGGCGGGAAACAGCAGGTCGAGCCCGCCGGCGGCCTGCAGCTCGGCATAGAAGCCCTGCAGCAGCTGGGCCTGGGTGGCCTCATGGAGTCGCCGATCCGCCATGGAGCAGACCAGCTCGAAACAGAAAGCCAGCGCCGGGCTGACCGTCAGGCGCGGCTCCCTGAGCGGGCCGGCCTGGGCGGCGCCGAGCCATGCGACGGGGGGCGGGGTCAGCAGGGTCAGCGCACGGGAGCGAAACTTGCCCTGCTCCGGCTGGTTGACGAAGGTGAGCTGGTGACCGGCCGGGATCAGCAGCCAGCTCGCCTGATCGAACGCCAGGCGCTTCTCCTGCCACCATAACTGCTTGTGACCCTGCTCCACCCAGATGATGGTGGGGGCGTAGATGAGCACCCGGTGCAGCGGCTGCTGGCGGATCCCGAGATAGTGGTGCAGTTGCAGCAGCGGCGTGCTCATCCGGCTGGCTCCTAGGGGGTGACGAAGGTGGCGGTCAGGGTGGCCTTGCCAAGGGCCATGCTGTTGAGCATGTAGCCTACCATGGCGGGCGGGGTGTCTGCCTTCACCTCCAGGGGCTGGGGCAGGGCCCAGGCGGTGAACTGGTAGCGGTGCATGCCGTGGCCGGCGGGCGGGCAGGGGCCGCCGTAACCCTGGCTGCCGAAGTCGGTCTTAAGCTCCAGCCCCTGCTTGAGCTTGCCGGAGGCATTGCTCGGCAGCTCGCTCTGACTGGCCGGCAGGTTCACCACCAGCCAGTGCCACCAGCCGCTGCCGGTGGGGGCGTCGGGGTCATAGGCGGTGATGGCGACGCTCTTGGTGCCGGCAGGCAGATCCTGCCAGCTCAGCTGGGGTGAGCGGTTGCCACCGCTGCAGCCAAAGCCGTTGAAGCTGAAGGCCTTGTCCATCAGCTGGCCTTCGTGGATGTCGCTGCTCTTTAGGGTCATGGCACTGGCGGGCAGGGCTGCCACGCACAGCAGGGAGAGCAGGGTGGTACGCTTGGCAATCTTCATGGTGAGGCTCCTCGGTGGATGATGGGATCAGTCTAGCGAAGAGGGGGAGAAGGTGAGTGACCCAACCGCTCAAAGTGGCCGTCTTGCTGCCAGGATATGAGTCGTTGTGTTGATTGCTGGTGAGCGCTGCGAAAGAGTGGTGGCACGTCCGGGCATAAAAAAACCGGCATCCTGGATGCCGGTTTTTTACTGTGCTGACAGCTGATCGCGCGACTTAGCGCAGGATCATCTCGTCACGGCCCGGGCCGACGGAGACCATCGGCACCGGTACGCCCAGCAGCTCTTCGATGCGCAGTACGTACTGCTGAGCCGCTTTGGGCAGCTCGGCGAAGGTACGGCAGCCGGTGATGTCTTCGCTCCAGCTTTCCATCACTTCGTAAACCGGCTTCAGACCGGCAGTTTGCGGCCAGATCGGGTTCTCGGTGTGGGCACCTTCGTAGGCGACGCAGATCTTCAGATCCGGCAGACCGGTCAGGCAGTCCAGCTTGGTCAGCGCCACTTCGTTGGCAGCCTGCAGCTCGACACCGTTCTTGGTGGCGACGGCGTCGAAGTAGCCAACGTCACGGGGACGGCCGGTGGTGGCACCGAACTCGTTGGCGATCTTGCGGAACTCGTCCTGGTTCTCCATGGCGGTCAGCAGGGTGCCGGTACCGACGGAGGTGCTGAACGCCTTGGCGACGGCGATGATGCGCTCGGGACGCAGACCCGGCAGGCCGCCACCGATGCCGGCATAGGCGCCGGACACGTGGGAGGAGGTCACCCAGGGGTATTCGCCGTAGATGAGGTCACGGCCGGCGCCCAGCTGGGCTTCGAACAGCAGGGTCTTGCCTTCGGCCTGCAGCGCTTTGAGCGGCATGCTGACGTTGCAGACGGAGTCGATCCAGGGTGCGGACACTTCCAGCAGCCAGTCGGCCATCTCCTGGGCGGTCTGGTTGAATTCGAAGGTCGGGTAGAGCGCTTTGAGCTGCGGCAGTTTCCAGTCGAGGAAGAATTGAATACGCTCGACCAGTACTTCCGGCTGCTTCAGCCAGCCCACCAGGATCGCTTTCTTCATGACGCGATCGCCATAGGCGGGAGCGATGCCCTGACGGGTGGAACCGTAGGCGCCGTCGCCCAGACGCTGCTCTTCCAGGGTATCTTCCATGGCGTGCAGCGGCAGGCAGAGAGTGGCGCGATCAGAGATGGCCAGCTTGGGAGTGACGCCGGAGGCTTTCACTTCGTCCAGCTCGACGGTCAGTTTCTCGGGGCTGATCACCATGCCGGGGCCGAGCACGACCAGGCAATCCGGGTTGAACACACCGCTCGGAACCTGGTGCAGCTTGAAGGTGCCAAGGTCGTTGACGACGGTATGGCCGGCGTTGTTGCCGCCCTGGAAGCGAATGCTGGCGCCTGCTTGGCCTGCCAGATAATCCACGATGCGGCCTTTGCCTTCATCACCCCAGTTGGCACCTACGACTACGATAGACGACATGACTCTTTCTCCTAAGACGTTAGGCGATCATCCTAGGAGGCTCAGGAGGATTAGAAAAATTAATTATCTTTATAATTCCGATAAGAGAGTCATATAATTGCGGTGAATTTATCGGCAAACCGCCCCGCTGCCGTGCCGGCATCCCTGTCAGGGGCCTGTGCGGCCGTGGCGGCACAAGAGGATCCCCATGCTGGATATTCACTGGCTGCACACCTTCGTCACCCTGGCCCGGCTGCAGCACTTTGGCCAGACCGCCACCGAACTGCACATGACCCAGCCCAATGTGAGCCTGCACCTCAAGAATCTGGAGCAGGCCACCCGGGTCAAACTCATCGAGCGCAGCCCGTTTCGCCTGACCCAGGCCGGCGAGCGGCTGCTGCAAAGCGCCGAGCGCGCCATCGCCGAGCTGCAGCTCTGCCAGTCCGATCTCAACGCCCTCAACCAGCTGAGTCAGGGGACGCTGGCCATCGCCGCCAGCGACATCATCTCGCGCCTGCTGCTCATTCAGCCCTTTCAGCGCTTCAAGCAGGAGTTCCCCGGCATCGACCTCACCCTGTTCAACACCACTTCGGATCAGGCGGCGGAGCTGGTCAAGGCGGGCAAGGCAGATCTGGGCTTCGTGATGGCGCAAAAGCGCAGCGAGCCGCTGTTCTACACCGAGTTGCAGCAGGTGACCTGGTGCGCGCTGGGGCACGGTCTCGCCCGCTGGCAGGCGCGGGCGAAGGCGGGGGAGAGCGATCCCCTCGACGAGCCGACCCTGATCCTGCTGGGCCACGACACCCGTACCCGGGCGCTCATCGACCCCTCTTTGCCGCTGCTCGGCCTGCCCAGCTGCCGCATCATGGAAGTGGGCAGCGTGGACGCCCAGCTCGATTGGGCCGAGGCGGGTTTCGGGGTGGCCATAGTGCCGGACTTTTCCATTCACCCGCGGCTCAAGCTGACCGCCCCGGTGACCCGGCTCACCGACTTTCCCGGCACCAGCTTAGGGTACGTGGTGCGCCAGAACCAGGTGCTGTCGCGGGCCATCAAGCAACTGCTGCACTGGGTGGAGCAGGAGATCCAGCGCCCGCAGCCGTTGCCGGACGCCAGGGCTTGAGTCCACCCAATATCGAAATAAAAAGAGGCCACCCTTGGGTGGCCTCTTTCGTTGTGGCTGTTTGGCGGTCTTACTTGGCTGGCACGCCGTCCCCGGTCGGTGAGGCGGCGCTCGGTGCGGCCGGTGCTGTCGATGCCGGTTCGGCGGGGGCCGGCGAGGCGGGTTGTTCTCCGCTCATCACGGCAGAGGGGCTTGGCGCGGCCGTGCCCGTCAGCTTGCCGCCCTGCTCCACGGCGGCCCCTTCGAGCACGCTACTCGCACCCGGCTCGGTAGTTGTGGCTGCCGAGGGGGTCGGCAGCAGGGCGCCAGGGGTCTGTCCGGACGAGGTGGCGGGCGCGCCTTCTGGGGAGGGGGCGCCCGTCTCGCCGGCAGGTTGCTTCGCGTCCTCACCGGCGGGGCGTTCCACTTCGGTGGGCTGCGCCGCTGAGGTTGCCAAAGCCTCCGAGGTGGCCGGAGCCGGGCTTAGGGCTTCGGGCAGCAGGGCAGGGGCGGGCGGGGCATCCGCCATGCCGGGGTGGCGCGGTACTTCCGCCTCGCCCTGCATTCCCTCCAGGGTGAGGGCGGTGAGGGCCGGATGGAGGCGGGTGAACTGCTTGAGTCGCCCGCTCAGCACGTCGCGCACGGTGCGCACCTCGCCCTCGGGCAAGCTGGCCAGCGCCACCAGCTCGGCGGTGACGGCGAAGGTGTTGACGCCGCTCGGCTGGCCCGGGTAGAGGTTGGCGCCGATGCGGCTGCGCTGATAGTAGGGATGCTGTTTGAGCAGCGCGTCGACCTGCTCCCCTTCGATGGGGATGAGGCGCGCCTTGCAGCGGCCGGTGAGATCGCCGATGGCCTGATTGGGGTGGCCCGCCACCACGAAGGCGGCGTCCAGGGTGCCGTCACAGAGCCCCTCCAGCCGGTTGTTGGCCGCGGCTGGGATGACGGGGGCAAAGCTCTTGGCCTGCCAGCCCATGGCATCGAGCAGGGCCTGGCTGGTGATATGCTCGCCGGAGCCCGGGTTGCCCAGATCGACCCGTTTGCCCTCGATGTCGGCCAGGGTGTTGATGTTGCTGTTGGCGCTGGCGAGCAGGGTCAGCGATTCCTGATGAAGCCGATAGAGGCTGCGCAGCTTGTCGTCCGGTGCCTGACCCATGAAGGGGCCGGTGCTGTGGGCGGCGTGGTGCACCACATCGGACTGCACCAGCGCCAGCTGCACTTTCCCTTGATGCAGGGCCTTCAGGTTGGCAAGGGAGCCGGAGGTGCTCTGCACCGAGCAGTGCAGGCCATGGCTGGCCGTCTCTTCATTGAGCAGCCGGCAAATGGCGCCACCGGTCGGGTAGTAGACGCCGTTGAGCGGCCCAGTACCGATGGTGAGATAGGCAGGCGTGGCTGCCTGCAGGGGCAGCGCCAGGGCGGCTGCCAGCCAGGGCAGGGTGCGGCGAAGCAGAGTCGGCAGAGGGTGCAAGGCTGGTTGGGGCATAGTGAACCGGATCAATGGCTGATAAAAGGGATGGGGCTGGCCCATCCCGGTTGGCATTCGGCCGCGCCAGCTGCTGGCGGCGGCACTGTACCGTACTTGGCGCCATCGACATCCCGGGTTGCGGGGACGTGGCGGCATGTTGCGAAAATATACCCTATTGCGATCGGATACGGATCTGGCTGACTTCAATATATTGCGGGGCCGGCTGCTGCCGGCCCCGCCACTGCCCATATGGTGAGGCCATGGGGGAGAACGCGCGTGATCAGCGCGCCAGAATGGCCTTTTCCATGCGGGCCAGCGCCTCGACGAGGCGAGCCCGGGTGCAGCCGAAGTTGAGCCGCACGAACTGGCCGTCACCAAACTGGGCACCGGGGGAGAGCCCCACCCCGGCCTGCTCGAAGAAGGCGATGGGGTCGTCCAGCCCGAGTGCGCTCATGTCGATCCAGGCGAGGTAGGTGGCCTGGTGGCGCGCCAGCTTGATGCCGGGCCAGCGGGCGACCGCCTGCTCGATCAGGGCCAGGTTGGCGGCCAGGTAGTCGAGCTGTTCGCTGAGCCACTGTTCACCGCCTTCGTAGGCCGCCTCTGCCGCCACGAAGCCCAGCAGGTTGACGTCGGCACTGATGCCGCGCATCGCCTGCTGCAGCTTGAGGCGCAGACGGGCATTGGGCACCACCGCAAAGGAGCAGCAGAGCCCGGCGATGTTGAAGGTCTTGCTCGGGGCCATCATCACCGCCGAGCGCTCGGCCGCTGCCGGGCTGATGGCGCCGTAGGGGATGTGGCGGGCGTCCTTGTCCAGCAGCAGATCGCAGTGAATTTCATCGGAGCAGATCACCAGGTTGTGGCGCTCGGCGATGGCGTCGATGGCCAGCAGCTCCTCGCGGGTGAACACGGTGCCTCCCGGGTTGTGCGGGTTGCACAGCAGCAGCAGATCCGCCGCTGGTGCCTGGCGCTCCAGCTCCTCGATATCCAGCACCCAGCGACCGGCCTCTTCCACCATGGGCACGGTGAGCAGTGGCCGGTCGTTGAAGCCCGGCGCCTGCAGGAAGGGGTAGTAGACCGGCTTGGGGGTGATGATGCCGCGGCCGTGCTGGCTCCAGGCCTTGCAGGCGAGGTTGAGACCGGGCACCACCCCGGGCAGGAAGACGATCCACTCGGGCTGGATGGTCCAGCCATAGCGGCTGGCCAGCCGCGCGATGATGAGTTCGATCAGCCGGGGAGAGGGGCGCGAGTAGCCGAAGATGCCGTGGGCGACCCGTGTCGTGAGGGCCTCGATGACGGCAGGGGGGGAGACGAAGTCGGTGTCGGCAACCCACATGGGCAGCACGTCCTGTCCCTTGTACTTGTCCCATTTCAGGCTCATGGTGCCGCTGCGATCTATTTCCCGGTCAAAATCAAACATGTGAAATCCTTATGCTGGCCAGTGGGCTTTCACTGTACGGGGTCGGGGACGGGGTCGCAAGCCTTGAGGTGGCTCTTGATAATGACATAAAATAAGCGACGCCATTTCATGCACTTGCCGAATTTTGGCCAGTTTTCTTCCCTCCAATCAGTGGTAATTCTATGCGCTTGCTGACCGCCGCCCGCAACAGGACGGATCCCGTCTCTCTCTCTTTTCTGGCCGTGACCTTTATGACCGGGGTGGCGGTGGCACTGCAGGTGCCCACTTTGAGCCTGTTTCTGGCCGAGGAGGTGCAGGTGCGCCCCTTCCTGGTGGGGCTCTTCTATACCGTCAACGCGGTGATCGGCATCCTCATCAGCCAGTGGCTGGGCCATCGCTCCGACAACAAGGGGGATCGCAAGCGGCTGATCCTGCGCTGCTGCTTCGCCGGCGTGGTGCTCTCCCTGCTGTTTGCCTGGAACCGGCAATACTGGCTGCTGGTGAGCCTGGGGGTGCTGCTGGCGAGCCTGGCCGCCACCGCCAGTCCCCAGCTGTTCGCGCTGGCGCGTGAATACGCCGACAGCCGCAACAAGCGGGCCGACATGTTCAGCTCGGTGCTGCGGGCCCAGTTCTCGCTGGCCTGGGTGATAGGGCCGCCCATCGCCTTCGCGCTGGCCATCGGCTACGGCTTCGAGGTGATGTACCTCGCTTCCGCAGTGGCCTATCTGCTCTGCGCCTTCGTGGTGTGGCGTTGGTTGCCCTCGCTGCCGCTGCCGGTGATGGACAGCGAGGTGGAGCGGGTCAGCAGCTGGCGGGATCCGTCGGTGCGGGCGCTCTTCATCGCCTCCACCCTGATGTGGACCTGCAACAGCATGTATCTCATCAACATGCCGCTCTACATCACCCGCGAACTGGGGCTGGAGGAGAAGCTGGCCGGGGTGCTGATGGGCACGGCGGCGGCCCTCGAGATCCCCTTCATGCTGCTGGCGGGCCACTACACCCAGCGTTTTGGCAAGCGCCCCATGATGCTGCTGGCGGTGCTGGCCGGGGTCGGCTTCTACGTGGGGCTGGTGACCCTGTCGAGCCAGCATGCGCTCATAGCACTGCAACTGCTCAACGCCATCTTCATCGGCATCGTCGCCGGCATCGGCATGTCCTACTTCCAGGATCTGATGCCGGGTCGCGCCGGGGTGGCGACCACCCTGTTCGCCAACAGCATCCGCACCGGTTCCATCATGGCGGGGGCGATAGCGGGGACTGTGGCGGAGATCTGGAGCTTCCACGGGGTCTTCATGGTGGCCATGGGGCTGGCGCTGCTGGCGCTGGCCGCCTGCTGGCGGGTGCCGAACGTCTGAAGCTGAAAGGTGAGGGGCGAGCGGGTCGGCCCGCCTCAATGTCTGTGGCGGCGGGGAGGCGCTCTAGCGGTCGTTGTCGTTCTGGTATTCGTTGCGCAGGCAGCGCAGCAGCAGCTCGGTGGCCGGGCCCAGCGCATCGGCCGACGGAGTCAGCAGATAGGTATAGAGGTGGCGCTCGTTGCCGCTCGCCAGATCCAGCGGTACCAGGGCGCCGCTTGTCAGCTCTTCCTGCACCAGGTGGCGCGGCAGCCAGGCGTAGCCCAGGCCGAGCTTGAGCATGGCGATCACCTCGTGGTAGTGGGTCGCCTTCCAGCCGGTGTCATCCGCGTCGTTCCAGTCCACCGAGCGGTGAATGGGGGGATGCAGGCTGATCTGGTTGTGGCTGGCCAGCTCCTCGGCGGCTATGGCGCCGCCCTGGGTGGCGAGCGGATGCTCGGCCGAGCAGAGCGGCAGCAGGCACACCTCGTCCAGCGGCAGGCCGGTGCGATCGTGGGGCAGGTGTTCGGAGAGCATCAGATCCCCCACCTGCAGGGCGTTGAAGTGGCAGTGGATGCGCTCGTGCAGATTGACCCGGCAACCCCGGCTGCGGGGATAGAAGTTGGCCAGCGCTCGATAGAGTCGCTCGCGCGGCTGCAGCACCGACACATAGAGGTTGATCTGCGGCTCCCACTGCCGCTCCAGGTTGTTGGCCAGATTTTCCAGCTCTTCCACCTGTTGGCTGAGCTGACGGGCCCGCTTGAGGAAGATCTCCCCCGCAGGCGTCAATACCGCCTTGCGCCCTCTCACCTCCAGCAGAGCCACACCCAGACTCTGCTGCAGCTTGGCTACCGCATGATTGAGAGAGGATTGGCTCTTGTTCAGCGCCTCGGCGGCTTGGGCGTAGCCGCCACAGTCCACCACGGCCTGAAAGGTCCGCCATTGCTCAAACGTGCTCTTGGGACGAAACATATCTCAACCTGATAAGGGAGCGGATGTTGCAACAGGGTGCCGACGGCACCCTATTGAATGTAACCCCATGCGGCGCAGGGTTGCGGTTATTTTGTTGATTTATTTGGGCTGGGCCACAAAGGTCTGGCCGGTTTTGCCCCGGCTGTCCGCGCCCATCAAATAGAGATAGAGCGGCATCAGGTCGGCGGGGGTCTTGAGGTTCATCGGATCTTCGGCCGGGAAGGCGCTGGCCCGCATCTTGGTGCGGGTGCCGCCCGGGTTGAGGGTGTTGACCCGCACACCGGTATTTTCCAGCTCGTCCGCCAGCACTTCCATCATGCCTTCGATGGCGAACTTGGAGATGGCATAGGTGCCCCAGTAGGCGCGGCCCTTGCGGCCCACACTGGAGGAGGTGTAGACGATGGAGGCATCGCCCTGCTCCTTGGCGGTCTGGCGGATGAGCGGCAGCAGCGCCTGGGTCAGCAGGAATTCGGATTTGACGTTGACCTGCATCACCTCGTCCCACTCCTGCTCCTGGATGTGTTCGAACGGTGACAGGGTGCCGAGCAGGCCGGCGTTGAACAGCACGCCGTCGAGGCGGCCAAACTGCTGGGCGAAGGTCTCGGCCATGCCAAGGTAGTGGCTCTTGGTCGCCCCTTTCAGATCCACCGGCACGATGGCGGGCAGCGGGTGGCCGGCGGCCTCGATCTGGTCGTAGACCGCCTCCAGCTTGGCGCTGGTGCGGCCTAGCAAGATCACGGTGGCGCCGTGGGCCGCATAGGTGAGCGCCGCTTCGCGGCCGATGCCGTCACCGGCACCCGTGACCAGAATGACCTTGTCCTTGAGCAGATCCCGGGGGGCCTGATAGTTGAACATGACAACTCCTGTTAACAATTCGTGGCAGATGCGCGCGGCAAATAGAGGGGCAAGTGTACTGATCCCGCACGGCGTTTGACCAGTATGAGATGGCAAAAATGTGAATAAATCAGAGGGGTTGTGATTGTCGATTGGCATTTTTGACGGGTTGACGCAGAGTTTTTGCGCACACCGGGCAAACTCCCTAGAATGTGAAAAAATCGTCCCCCCGGGGCACACCAGTGGAGCATCAAGTGGCATTTTTGACCGAATACGGCCTGTTCCTGGCCAAGACCCTCACCCTACTGCTCGCCATCGGCGCCGTCATCCTGATGGTGGTGAGCAGCCGTCAGCCCAAATCCCGCAAGGGGGAGCTGGTGGTGACCGATCTCTCCAGCGAGCTGGAGCAGGGACGTCACCAGTTGCAGGCCGCGCTGGCCGGCAAGGCGGAGCGTAAGCAGCTGGAGAAGGCGCGCAAGGCCGAGCACAAGGCCCGGGCCAAGAGCGAAGATGCGCGCAGCCGGCTGTTCGTCATCGATTTTCACGGCAGCATGGATGCCAAGGAGGTGGCCTCCCTGCGTGAAGAGGTGAGCGCCGTGATAGGGGTGGCCCAGCCGGGGGACGAAGTGCTGCTGCGGCTCGAATCCGGCGGCGGCGTGGTGCACGGCTACGGCCTGGCTGCCTCCCAGCTGCAGCGGCTGCGGGATCGTGACATCAAGCTGACCGTGGCCATCGACAAGGTGGCGGCGAGCGGCGGCTACATGATGGCGTGCGTGGCGGATCAGATCCTGGCGGCGCCGTTCGCCATCGTCGGCTCCATCGGGGTGATCGCCCAGCTGCCGAACTTCAACAAGCTGCTCAAAAAGCACGACATCGAGTTCGAGATGCACACCGCCGGTCAGTACAAGCGCACCATCACCATGTTCGGCGAGAACGACGATCAGGGGCGCGAGAAGTTTCGCGAGGAGCTGGGCGCCATCCACGAGCGCTTCAAGGCATTCGTGGCCGAGCACAGACCCAACCTCGACATCGACAGCGTCACCACCGGCGAGCACTGGCTGGCGAGCCAGGCCAAGCAGCTCGGGCTGGTAGACAGCCTCTGCACCAGCGATGACTATCTGCTGGCTCAGGCCAGCCAGCACAAGGTGGTCGGCATTCGGTACAGCAAGCCAAAGAGTCTGACCCAGAAGCTCGGTCAGCAGGCCGCCGTGGCGCTGGAGTCCGGTCTTGGTCGGCTGTGGCAGCAGGGCCCCTGGCGCTGAGTCTGGGCAACGTAAAACCCAATAAAAAAAGCCGGGCACTTGCCCGGCTTTTTCATGGGGTCGGCGCTGCAGGCCGATGGCGCGTCTCAGCGCTGGAACGGGTAGACGGAGCCGAGTTTGAGGATCTGGGTCAGCTCGTCCAGCGCGGTGCGGGACTCCATGACCAGCGCCGGATCCCGCAGGTCGTCCAGTGCCAGGCTGTCGCGGTAGTGGCGATCGACCCAACCATCGAGTCGGGCAAACTGGCTGTCGGTGATGAGGCAGGCAGGGTTGACCGCGGCCAGTTCGGTGTCGTTCATGGCCACCCGCAGCCGCAGGCAGGCGGGGCCGCCGCCGTTGCGCATGCTCTGCTTCACGTCCATGTAGTGCACCCCCTTGATCGGGGTCCCCAGGGTCACCAGCTTGGCCAGATAGGCCGATACCGCCGGGTTGTCGCGACATTCGGTGGGGGCAATGATCGCCATCTCGCCGGAAGGCAGGGTGAGGATCTGGGTGTTGAACAGATAGGACTTCACCGCATCCTGCACCGACACCTCGGCAGTCGGCACCTCGATAAAGTGCAGCTCGCCGTCGCCGAACTTGGTGCGCACCTCGGCCAGCGCCGAGGCGGTGTTGAGGAACGCCTGCTGGTGGAAGAACAGCACGTTCTGGTTGCCCACCGCGATCACGTCGTTGTGGAACACCCCCTGATCGATGACGTCCGGGTTCTGCTGGATGAAGACCGCGCTCTCGTCCCCCAGGCCGTGCAGGCGGGCGATGGCCTGGCTCGCTTCCAGGGTCTGGCGGGCCGGGTAGCGTTTGGGGGCGGGTTGGGAGACATCGAAGGCGCTGCGGCCATAGACGAACAGCTCGACCCCGGATTCGCCATAGGCGCGGCACAGCCGGGTGTGGTTGGCGGCCCCCTCGTCACCGAAGTGGTCGTTCTCCGGCAGGTGCTGATGGTGATAGAAGTGGCGGTCATTGTTGAACACGGCGCGCAGGATGCGGCCGGTCACCTCGGGTTCGAGGGAGCGGTGAAACTTGTTGGTCAGGTTGGCGGGGGTGAAGTGGATGCGGCCATCCTGGGTATCGGCACTCGGCGAGACGGTGGCGGCGTTGGCGGTCCACATGCTGGAGGCCGAGTAACAGGCGGCCAGCACGGCGGGGGCCTGTTTGGCGGCCTGGGCCAGCACGCTGGCATCGTTGCCGGTGAAGCCGAGGCGGCGCAGGGTGGCGAGATCCGGTCGCTCCTGGGGGGCCAGCACTCCCTGGGTCATGCCGAGTTCGGTCAGTGCCTTCATCTTGCGCAGACCCTGCTTGGCCGCCTCCTTCGGATTGGACGCCTCTTTGGCATTGTTCTGGGAGGCGACGTTGCCATAGGACAAGCCGGCATAGTTGTGAGTCGGGCCGACCAGGCCGTCGAAGTTGACCTCGAAGTGCTTCATTGAGTACATCCTTTCGATTTTTATATGGGTAGCGGTTCCTTCCGCGCACAATGCTGCGGGATGCAGCCATTATAAGGAGATTTTGTCTTTTGTAACAAGCCGATAACGAAACTGGTTTGTTATGTTACAAGAGCGGTTGGTTATGTCGTTTCAAATATAAAAAGAGGGTGGATATAGCATAAAAATAAAAAAGCGGTTGCTTCCCGCGGCTCGGCTTCGCATTAATAAATAAAGAAACAAAGTGGTTCGGGCTGCCGGGCAAATTTGCTCACAAGATTGCTTTTTCCCGTCAAATCTCTTATATAGCCCCACAAAACCGCACACCAACCCCGTCGGGTGCAATGAGGATAATAGTTACAGCATGGGCAAATCACTGGTCATAGTGGAGTCTCCGGCCAAGGCCAAGACCATCAACAAATATTTGGGCAAGGACTACGTGGTGAAATCCAGCGTCGGTCACGTGCGCGATCTGCCCACCAGCGGCAGCGCCAGCAACGAGCCCAAAAAACCTGTCATTCGCGGCATCAAGCTGAGCGAAGCAGAGAAGGCTGCCAAGGATCGCAATGCCCTGTTCTCACGGATGGGGATCAATCCGACCGCAGGCTGGCAGGCCAACTACCAGATTTTGCCCGGCAAGGAAAAAGTGGTCAGCGAGTTGCAGAGTCTGGCCGAGAAGGCCGACACCATCTATCTCGCAACCGACTTGGATAGAGAGGGAGAAGCGATCGCCTGGCACCTGCGCGAGATCATCGGCGGCGACGACAGCCGCTACAAGCGCGTGGTGTTCAACGAGATCACCAAGACCGCCATCCAGGAGGCGTTTGCCCAGCCATCCGAGCTGAACATTCACCGCGTCAACGCCCAGCAGGCCCGTCGTTTCCTCGACCGGGTGGTGGGCTACATGGTCTCTCCGCTGCTTTGGAAGAAGCTGGCCCGCGGCCTCTCTGCCGGTCGGGTACAGTCCGTCGCGGTACGTCTCATCGTTGATAAAGAGCGCGAAATCAAGGCGTTCGTGCCGGTCGAGTTCTGGGATCTCAACGCGGATCTGCTGACCGCCGACAAGAGCGATCTGCGGATGGAAGTGGTCAGCCGCAACGGTGCCGACTTCAAGCCGGTGACCCAGGCCGAGACCTTCGCCGCCGTGGCCGCCCTGGAAGGGGTCGACTACAAGGTGGTGAACCGGGAAGACAAGCCGACCGGCTCCAAGCCGTCCGCCCCCTTCATCACCTCCACCCTGCAGCAGGCGGCCTCTACCCGGCTGAGCTTCGGGGTCAAGAAGACCATGATGATGGCCCAGCGTCTCTATGAAGCGGGTTACATCACCTACATGCGTACCGACTCCACCAACCTCAGCAAAGAGGCGGTCGAGGCGGTGCGGGAATACATTGGCGAGCAGTATGGCGCCGCCTACCTGCCGAGCGATCCGAACCTGTACGGCGCCAAGGCCAATGCCCAGGAGGCCCACGAGGCGATCCGTCCCTCCAGCGTGCTGGTAACCGCCGAGATGCTGGAAGGGATGGAGCCCGACGCCATGCGGCTCTATGACCTCATCTGGCGTCAGTTTGTCGCCTGTCAGATGACGCCGGCCCAGTACGACTCCTCCACCCTGACCGTCAAGGCGGGTGAGTTCGAGCTCAAGGCGCGCGGTCGTACCCTGCGTTTCGCCGGTTGGACCAAGGCGCTGCCGCCCATGGGCCGCAAGGGCGAAGACAGCCAGTTGCCGGCGGTGACCGTCGGCGAGATCCTCAAACTCGTCAAGCTGGATCCGCGCCAGCACTTCACCAAGCCGCCCGCCCGCTTCACCGAAGCGGCGCTGGTACGGGAGCTGGAGAAGCGCGGCATCGGCCGTCCGTCTACCTACGCCTCCATCATCTCCACCATCGTCGACCGTGGTTATGTGCGGGTCGAGAGCCGCCGTTTCTTCGCCGAGAAGATGGGTGAGATCGTCACCGACCGGCTGGTGGAGAACTTCGTCGAGCTGATGAACTACGAGTTCACCGCCAAGATGGAAGACAAGCTCGATGGCATCGCCGAAGGGAGCCTGGAGTGGAAGAAGGTGCTGGACGCCTTCTACGCCGAGTTCACCCAGGAGCTGGAAAAAGCGGACAAGGCGCCGGAAGAGGGGGGCATGCGTGCCAACCAGATGGTGCTGACCGACATCGACTGCCCGGATTGCGGCCGCAAGATGGGTATCCGTACCGCCACCACCGGGGTGTTCCTCGGCTGTTCCGGCTACGCCTTGCCGCCCAAAGAGCGTTGCAAGAAGACCATCAATCTGGTTTCCGCCGACGAGTTCGTCTCCGCCACCGACGGTGAAGAGGCAGAAACCGAGGCGCTGCGTGCCAAGCACCGCTGTGGTGTGTGTGGCACCGCCATGGATGCCTACATCATCGACGACAGCCGCAAGCTGCACGTCTGTGGTCGCAACCCGGATTGTGATGGCTACGAAATCGAAAAAGGCCAGTTCAAGCTCAAGGGCTACGAAGGACCGAGCATCGAGTGCGACCGCTGCGGCTCCGAGATGCAGCTCAAGAACGGCCGCTTCGGCAAGTACATGGGTTGCACCAACGACACTTGCAAGAACACCCGCAAGATCCTGAAAAACGGTGATATCGCGCCGCCGAAGGAAGACCCGGTCCCGCTGCCGGAGCTCAAGTGCACCCAGTCCGACGCCCACTTCGTGCTGCGTGACGGGGCGGCCGGCCTGTTCCTGGCCGCCAGCAACTTCCCGAAATCCCGCGAGACCCGTGCGCCGCTGGTGGAAGAGCTCAAGCGCTTCAAGGAGCGTCTGTCGCCCAAGCACCAGTATCTGGCCGATGCCCCGGCGTCAGATCCTGACGGAAACCCCGCCATCGTGCGCTTCAGTCGCAAGACCAAGGAGCAGTACGTGATGACCGAAGTCAACGGCAAGGCGACCGGCTGGACGGCGCACTACGACAATGGCAAGTGGCAGGAGAGCCTGGCCAAGTCGAAGAAGGCGTGATTGCGCGCAGTTCACACTCTGATGAAAGAGGCCCCTCACAGGGGCCTTTTTGTTTTCGGATGGAGGTATACTGAAACCGCTGCAAGGATGGCAGCGCTGGACACGGAGGTTGTGATGGAGATTAACGAGATCCGGCCGGGAATGACCTGTCTGACCCGGGAAGGAACCGCCTATGTGCTGGAAGTCGACAAGCAGAGTCTGCTGGTGCTGCTGCAGCGGGAGTACGAAACCATCCCGGTGCAGGTGCGCAGCGACGAGATCCTGGCCCCCATCACCCGGTGAGGCGGGCCGCCATCGTCAAAAGGGCAGGAGAAACAGCAGCTCGGCGAGGTCGGGCTGCCACTGCCACTCCCGCATCCTGACCCGCCCGCCAATCACGGGCACCCCCTCTTCCTGCAGCAATCCCGCCTGTCTGTCGAAGCCTGCCGACCCCTTGGGCAGTGAGATGGTGCCCGCCGCGCCCAGCACCCGGTGCCAGGGCAGTACCTTGTCGGTCTCCCGCAGCACCTTGCCCACCAGCCTGGCCCGACCGGGCAGCCCCGCCAAATCCGCCACCTGGCCGTAACTCACCACGCGACCAGCCGGGATCAGGGCGAGGATCGCCTCGATGCGGGCAACCTTGTTCAGCGGGGCAGGCGTCGATTCCATTCTCATCCGGATCACTCGTCAATAACGACAGAAGCGCCATTGTGGCGCTTCTGTCGGGTGGCTGGCAAATGGGTCAGCCGAAGGTCTGGCTGAACCCCTTGAGCTGCTTGGCCCGCTCCAGCAGCTCCTGACTGGAGTCGTCGACCTCCTGCATCTTCTGGCTGTTGGCGTGGGAGTACTCGGAGATCTGGTTGATGCTGCGGCTGATGTCCTCCACCACCGTCTGCTGCTGCTCGGCGGCGGCGGCGATCTGGGTGGAGAACTCGGTGACCAGCTCGATCTCCTGCAGCACGGTATGCAGGCTGCTGGAGCCCTGGCGGGTCATCTCGGCGCATTCGCGGGTCTGCTGCAGGTTCTCCTGCATCATCCCCTTCCAGCGGCCCAGGGTGTGCTGGATCTGCTGGATGCTGCCCTGGATCTGCTCGGTCGCCTTGTGGGTGCGGGTCGACAGGGTACGCACCTCGTCGGCCACCACCGCAAAGCCGCGCCCCTGCTCGCCAGCCCGAGCCGCCTCGATGGCGGCGTTGAGCGCCAGCAGGTTGGTCTGGTCTGCGATGCCCTGGATCTCCCCCATCACGCTGCCGATCCGCTCCGACTCGCTGGCCAGCTCCACCGCCGAGTTGAAGGCGAGCTCTGCCTGTCTGGCGAGCTGCTCGATGCGCTGCTCGGTCTGGGCCAGCTGCTTGTCCGTGTGCTGGCAGCGGCTGCGGGCCTCGCTGACCTGACCGTTGGAGTCCTGGATGTTGCGGGCAATCTCGTGGGCCGTGCTGGCCATCTGGGTCATGGCGGCGGCCATCTGCTGGGTCTGGGCATCCTGCTCGTTGATGTCGAGACAGGCCTGATGGGAGGCCTGCTTCAGATTGGTGGCCAGGGTCTGCAACGGATTGGTCGCATCGTTGACCCGGCCCAGCACGGTGCGGATGCGGGCCTGCAGCATCTTGATGTGAAAGTCGGCGATGGCGCCGGGGCCGTCCCCGGAGTAGACCAGCCGGGTCAGGCTGTCATATTCGCGGCCCAGCTGCTGCAGATAGAGCGGCAGGGCGAAGAGCTCGCGCCAGTAGGCGCCGCCGATGAGCAGCAGGGGCAGCAGCATCAGCAGGGCGGCCATCGGGCCCTGACTGCTGGCGGTCCAGCCCAGCAGGCCGAGCAGCAACAGCGCGAGCAGCGGCAGGCGGGCACGGGTGAGGGAGGGGAGGCGGCTGCTGGTGCCGCGCTCCGCCTTGAGCAGGGCCTGGTAGGTCTGGCTGGCGATGCGCTTGAGCTGGGGATCCGGCTTGCAGCGCACCGACTGGTAGCCGCTGATCCGGTTGCCCTCGTAGATGGGGGTCACATAGGCATCGACCCAGTAGTAGCGGCCATCCTTGCAGCGGTTCTTCACCATGCCGCGCCAGGGTTTGCCCTCCTTGAGGCGGGCCCAGAGATCGGCGAAGGCGGCCTTGGGCATGTCGGGGTGGCGTACCAGGTTGTGATTGTGGCCGACCAGCTCCTCGACGGGGTAGCCGGCGATGCGGCAGAAGGCGGGGTTGGCGTAGGTGATCACCCCGCGCAGATCCGTGGTGGAAACCAGTTGTTCGTCGGCAGGAAACTCCACTTCGCTGTCCAGGGTATGGACGTCTCTGCGGGCCATAGGAATACGCTCCGATGTTCTTGTTGATAACTTTGTCGTTGTTATTGTGGCAGATCTGGAGGTGGCTGCAGGCTCGTGCCAGCAGGCGGCAGACCGGCTTCATAGGGGGCTGAATTTTGCCAACAATGGCGGATGAATGGTAGGGGCAAGTTGATGTTTTGTTGGCGAATCGTAAAAAAAAGGCGGCCATCGGGCCGCCAAGGAAAAAAGATAACACTACCTCTGTGGTACCCGGTAACGCACCTGAAGCTGGTCGAGGATCTGCAGCTGGCCCGGCAGACGGGCGGCGAAGTGCTCCCACGCCTTGCGGGCGGGGTCGCTCCAGGCCACCTCGGCGGTCGCCAGCATGCGCGGGAACAACATATAGTCGAGGCGATCGCGAGAGGTGATCAGCTCCGACCATAAGGGGCTCAACACCCCCAGGATGTTATCGTTGGCATGGAAATCGGCTGGGGCCGGGTCACATGCGTAGACCTGCGCCAGATTGAGGGTACCCGCCCAGTAGAGGCCGGGTTCATGGATGTCCTGGCTCCAGGCGAGATCCAGATAGAGGTGCTGGGCCGGTGCCATCACCACCGGATAGCCCGCCGTCGCCGCATCGAGCCCGGCCTGGAAGCTGGTCCAGGCGAAGACGGTGGCCTCCCGGCTCACCTTGTCACCGTGCAGTATCTCCTCCCACCCCAGCATCTGCTTGCCCTTGCCAGCCAGGTAGTGCTGGCAGTGGCGCAGCAGGTGGCCCTGCAGCTCGCGGCAATCCTGATACCCTTGCTCGGCCATCAGCTGCTGGCAGGCGGGACTGTCGGTCCAGACGCCGGTGGGCACTTCGTCCCCCCCCATGTGAACCTGACTCCCTGGGAAGAGATCGCACACCTCGTCCATCACGGCGTCCAGGAACCGGTAGGTGCCGGGCAGCGCCGGGTTGAGCACGTTGTCGTCAAAATATTGCACCGACAGGTAGCGGGAGCGGTCGGCTGCCTCCACCAGCAGCTCGGGCAGTGCCTTGATGGCGGCGTGGCAGTGACCCGGGATGTCAATTTCCGGAATGATGGTGATGCCTAGCCCGGCGCCGTAGGCCACCAGCTCGCGCACCTCGCTCTGGGTGTAGTAACCGCCGTAGGGCTCGGGACCGCCGCTCAGCTGGGGCCCCACCGGCAGGGCGTGACCGCGCCAGGCGGCCAGCTCGGTCAGCTGGGGGAAGGCCTTGATCTCGAGTCGCCACCCCTCGTCATCGGTGAGGTGCCAGTGGAAGCGGTTGAACTTGTAGAGACTCATCAGCTTGAGCAGGCGCTTGAGGGTGGCGAGGGAGTGAAAGTGGCGGGCACAGTCGAGAAAGATGCCGCGAAAACCGAAGCGCGGTGCATCGCTGAGCTCGATGCAGGGCAGGCTCTCGCCGTGCTGCAGATACCACTGGGCCAGGCTGACGAGGCCGTGGCGCCAGCCCGCCTCGCCGCCGGCGGCAATCACTATCTCCTCCGGGGTGATGGTCAGCCGGTAGGCCTCCGGGCCCAGCCCGCTTTCAACCAGCCGGATCTCGGCGTCGTGATCCTGCGCCAGCGCGAGCCCGGTCAGTTCGTTGAAGTGGGCCAGCAGCGGGCCGAGCAGGGGGCTCGGGCCGCTGACGTGGGCGCGCTCCGCCAGCCGGAAGTTGCCCTCCAGCAGCAACAGCCGATCCGGCAGGGGCACGATGCCGGCGAGGGGTTCCACCTCGGGCAGATCCGGCGCCGCAGCGGCGGATTGTGGCAGGCCCAGCTCCTCGCCGGTCAGTTCCACCGGCATCAGCTGGGGGCCGCCGCTGGCCTGGGGCAGGCTCAGGAAGAAGCCGCGCGGCATGTCGGAGAGGCGCTTGATGGGGGTGTTGCGACAGCAGAAGCACAGCTCGCTGGCCCCCGTTTGCGGGATCAAGACCTTGTAGCTGCCGCTCTGGCGCTCCAGCTCCCCCCCCTCTACCGAGCCGGGGTCGATGTGGCGGGCCAGGCAGAAGTGGAGTTTCCAGGGGGCATCCGGCAGCTGGCTCAGGCTGAAACGAAACCAGACGTCGTCACCGTCGCGTCGGTCGACCTGGGTGTGGATCAGGGGTGCAGACATGAAAATTCCTCTGATGGAGTGAAGGGGACGAACAGCCAGACAGCGTCCTTGTGGTATTGGTCAACCCCGGCAGGGAGCCGCAGGGCTGACATGGGCACCCCCCGCAGCGGGCAGACCGGGGTCAGGCCCGCACTTTGGGGTGGGGTGGATGGGGATAGGTTCAGGGATGCAGACACGGGTAGGCCTCCGAGCGGGCAAACAGGATGGCCCCCTCCAGCGCGTCAGCAGTGGGGCTGACCAGCGGCAGGTGTGCCAGGCGGGGGGCGAGGCGCATGCCGATGCCGCCGAGCAGGGCTATCCGGTCGGCGCCCAGCTGGCGCATCCCCTCCAGCAGAGTAGCCAGCTGTTGGCAGGTCTCGTCCAGCAGCTGGCAGGCAAGCTCGTCGCCGTCGCTGGCGGCATCGAACACCCAGGGGGCGAAGCGGCCGTAGTCGGCGGGAATGGCGCGGGCGGCCCAGCGCACCACCTCGGCCTGATCCCGCTTGAAGTGATCGAGCAAGCGAATGGCCAGCGTGCTGGGGGGCAGGATGCCGTCGTGACAGAGCAGGGATTGCTGGATGGCGCGCAGCCCCAGCCAGGCGCCGCTGCCCAGATCCGAGATGGGAAAACCGCGACCGGAGCAGGTGTGCAGCTGGCCGTGGCGATAGATGAGCCCGGCCGAGCCGGTGCCGGCGATGAGGATGGCCCCCTCCTCGCCGCCAAAGGCGCCGAGGCAGGCACCGAAGGCGTCGGAGGTGAGCCGCACGCTCGCAAACGGGAAGGGCATGGTCAGCATGGCGTGATAGCAGTCGGCCAGCTCGGCGGAGGCGAGCGCCAGCCCGACTCCCATCCGTTGCTGAGCATCCTCAGCCAGCCCGGCCTCGATACGGGCCTGTTCGATGGCGGCCAGCACGTTGCCGTGAGCGAGCGCGATGCCGAGCTCCAGATTGGAGCCGGCGGCGCGCCCCTCGCCGAGCAGCTTGCCGGCCCGATCCCGAATGCGGGCGCGGGTGTGGGTGCCGCCGCCATCCACCCCGACCCAGAACTCAATCATGTCGACCTCCATTTCCCTGCGCATTCTGCCAAGTGATGGCCAGAGCAAACCAGGCGGCGTGGGGGATCCACTGCTCGCCCCAGCGCCAGTTCTGATCCAGCCGATCCTTGTACGCCTCTGGAATGAATGCGATCTCCGCCTCGTCATCGAAGCCGGCGGTGATGCCGTTGCAGATCCCCCCCAGCGCATTGGGATAACCGGCGGTGTAGGCGGGGTTGTTGCTGCCATGGCCTGCCAGCATGCAGGCGTTGAACGGGTTCTGCCCCAGGATCCAGTCGAGCTGGTGCTGGCCGAAGCTGAGCAGCGGCTTGCGTTGGCGCGGCAGCTGGGCCGCGGCGGCAAACGCCATGGCGGCGAGCGACGCGAGGCGAGCGTTCTCCCCCTGCCACCAGTAACCAGATTCGTTGTTGTGAGGCATAAAGAAGCTCACCCGAGGGGCCTCATCGACCCCCTTCACATACTGGCGGGCGAGGGTGAAGGGGTTGCCGGGCCGGGCGCAGAGCGCCAGCTCGGCGGCCAGCGCCTGTTCGATGACGCGCTGGGCCGTTCCCTGGCGCGCCGGATCCGGCTCGATGGCGAGATACTCCAGCAGCGCCAGCACCGGCAGGCCCGCCTCGGCGGCGTGGTAGTAGGGGCGCGAGCTATCCTCGTTGGCCGACCAGTAGTGGCCGAGCTCAGGGTGAGGGTGCTGGCGGGCGCACAGCCTGTCGGCCCGCACTCTGGCCTCTGCCAGCCACTCGGGACCCAGGGTGCGGGTCAGTTCGATGGCGGCCAGCAGGGCGCAGTAGTCGTCGATGATGTTCTCGACCCCGTCGTCCAGATAGGCCAGGTTGTGTTCACGCAGGTGCAGGTAGCCGCGGCGGGCCGCCTCGGCGTAACGGCTGGCATCAAAGTCGCCGCTGACGCTCTCGCGGGCGGCGCGGGCCAGCGCCGCGATGGCCATGCCGCCCCCTTGTCGAAAACCCGCCTGCCAGCTGGTGGACTTGAGCCCCTGTTGGGTGGCGTAGGCGCACAGCTCGCGCTGGGCGGGATCCTTGCTCCACTTGTCGAACAGGGTCATGTAGAAGAAGCCCGACTCATCCTGCATCCGGCAGAGAAAATCGGCGCCGTGCAGCGCCTCGTCGTTGAGCCGCTTGCAGAGGTTGACCCCGTCGATGTCCTGGCGCGGGGCCAAAAGCTCCCGGCACCTGAGCAGGGACCAGACCACCATGGGGGTCTGCTGGGGGTTGAGGTAGTTGGCGTAGGAGAGGTGGCTCAGGTACTTGCTCACATCCCCGCTGGCGTCATACCAGCCGCCGTGCACGTCTTTGCGCTGATCGCTGTCAAACAGGCGGGCGCTGCGGTCGGCCCGATCGAAGGCGCCGCTGGCGCGCTGCCCCTTGAAGTAGTGAATGAGGTCGGAGAGGCAGCGGCTGGCCAGCAGATCCTGGCCGATGGTGAAGGGGGCGGTGCGCACGATGCGCTC
The DNA here is from genome assembly GCF_002934425.1 of Aeromonas sp. ASNIH4. Taxonomy (NCBI): domain Bacteria; kingdom Pseudomonadati; phylum Pseudomonadota; class Gammaproteobacteria; order Aeromonadales; family Aeromonadaceae; genus Aeromonas; species Aeromonas sp. ASNIH4. Next base: position 1,068,806 of record NZ_CP026217.1, read on the forward strand.
CTTGGTGCCCGTCTGGATGAGGGCCTCCAGCCGGTAGTGGCCGGGCTCTTTGCAGGGGGAGAAGTCGGCGCGCCAGTAGTGGCGCCCCTGCCAGCCCTCGACCTGGCCGGCCGGCTGCAGCGGGATTTCCAGCAGGATGCGTTCGTCATCCTGGCGCAGCAGCCTGAGGTGGCCGCGGATATCGAGGTCGGTGTCGCTCTGCAGCAGGGCGATCTTCTCCCCGTCGCACTGGTAACCCACCTGATTGATCAAGAGTTCCATCAACGTCTTACTCCTGTGGCTCGCCTGGCGTGGCGAGGCACATTGCGGGGCCCTGACGGCCCCGTGGCGAGGCGTGGCCGGACGCCGTGTCCGGCCGGTCTGTCATTGGTAGAGGTAGCAGCGCACGAAGTGGTTGTCGGCGAGCTTGCTGACGGGGGGCAGGGTCTCCTTGCAGCGGGGCATCGCCTGATTGCAGCGCCCGGCAAACGGGCAGCCGCAGGATTCCGGCGTCCAGAGCGGGATCTCCCCCTTGCGGCCCCCCTCCAGCTCGGCGTGGATGCTCTTCTCGGGGTCCGGCACCGCCGAGATGAGCAGCTGGGTGTAGGGGTGCTGGGGGTGGTGCAGGATCTCGTCCACCTCGCCCCACTCCACCATGTGGCCCACGTACATCACCGCCAGATCTTCGGCCACGTAGCGGGCGGTGGCGATGTCGTGGGTGATGTAGAGCATGGAGACCCCGAGCTCATCCTTCATCTGCTCCATCAGGTTGAGGATACCGATGCGAATGGAGACGTCGAGCATGGAGGTGGGCTCGTCCGCCAGCACCACTTCGGCCTCCACCGCCAGGTTGCGGGCGATGTTGACCCGCTGGCGCTGGCCGCCGGAGAGCTGGTGCGGGTACTTGGCCGCGGTGGCCTTGGCGGGGGTGAGCCCCACCTTCTCCAGCAGGCCGTAGACCATGTCGGGCAGATCTTTCTTGTCGATCACCTTGCTGTGCAGCAGCAGGGGGCGGGCGATGTGGTGGTAGATGGTGTGGGTCGGGTTCAGCGAACCGAACGGATCTTGCCACACCATCTGCACGCTCTGGCGGTAGTCGAGCAGGGCGGTGCCCTTGTTGAACTCCTCGAGGTCGCGGCCACGATAGAGGATGCGGCCGCCAGAGAGCTTGTACATCTTGGCGATGATCTTGGCGATGGTGCTCTTGCCGGAGCCGGACTCCCCCACCACTGCCAGGGCGCGGCCCCGGTGCAGGTTGAAGGTGATGTCCGAGAGGGCCCGCATCTTGCCGCTCTTGATGGCGTTGGAGTTGACGGGGAAGTCCTTGTAGAGGTGCTGGACTTCGATGATGGGGGCGTCGGTTTGGGCGATTTGCATGACAGACATCCTTAACAGCCAGCGGCCTTGTCCAGATAGATCAGGGGATCTTGTTGCTCATCCTGCGCCTCATAGAGGTGGCAGGCGGTTTGTTGGCCGGGGCGGATCTCGGCCAGTTTGGTGTACTGCTGGCGGCAGCGCTCGTGCACCCTGGCGCAGCGGGCCTGAAAGCGGCAGCCCACCGGCACCTCCAGCAGGTTGAGCGGGGTGCCCGGGATCCCTTCCAGCACGGTTTTTGGGCCGTGCAGAGGCGGGAAGGAGTTGCCGAGCCCCTTGGTATAGGGGTGCAGCGGCGCGGTCAGGATCGCTTTGGCCGGCGCCACCTCCACCAGTTCACCGGCATACATGATGCCGATGCGATCGCAGAACTCGACCATCAAGGAGAGGTCGTGGGTGATGAACAGGATGGAGAAGTTGAACTTCTCTTTCAGGGCATAGACCTTCTGCAGGATCTCCCGCTGCACCACCACGTCGAGCGCCGTGGTCGGCTCGTCCATGATGAGCAGCTCAGGGTTGAGCGCCATGGCGATGGCGATCACCAGCCGCTGGCGCATGCCGCCGGAGAACTGGTGCGGGTAGTCCTTGAGCCGGCTCGGGTGGATGTCGACGATGGCGAGCAGCTCCTGGGCGCGCTTGATCGCCTCGTAGCGGGTCAGCCCCGGGTTGTGGGCCAGCAGCACGTCGCAGAACTGCTCCTCCATGCGCAGCACCGGGTTGAGCGCATTCATGGCGGACTGGAACACCACCGACACCTGCTGCCAGCGGTAGGATCGCAGGCGCTCGTCGCCGTAATGGAGGATGTTCTCCCCCTTGAACAGGATCTCGCCACCGCTGATGTAGGCGGGCGGCTTGTGCAGCCGCGCCACCGAGAAGGCGACGGTGGACTTGCCGCAGCCCGACTCGCCGGCCAGGCCGAACACTTCACCGGGGGCGATGTCGAAGCTGACCGAGTTGACGGCGCGCACGTCGCCGTTCTCGGTGATGTAGTCGACGCAGAGGTTGCGTACCGACAGCAGGGGTTGTTGCGATCTCATGCTGTCTTCTCCTGTACGGCCGGCACCGGCGTGGTGACGGGGGCGGCGAGTTTCTTCCAGCGATTGAGCCCCTTGTGGGAGCGCAGCTGCGGGTTGGCGATTTCGTCGATGGCGAAGTTGAGCAGGGCCAGGCCGGCACCGAGCGTTGCGATGGCGAAGCAGGGGGCCAGGATCTCCCACCAGGCGCCGACTAGGATGGCGCTCGAGGTCTGGGCGTTGTAGAGCATGATGCCCCAGCTCACTACGGTGGGGTCGCCCAGGCCGAGGAACTCCAGGGTCGCCTCGGTAACGATGGCGTAGATGATGGAGCCGATGAAGCTCACCCCTATGATGGAGATAAGGTTCGGCAGAATTTCCACCAGGATGATGCGCCAGGCCGGCTCGCCCAGCACCTCGGCGGCGATGACGAACTCTTTTTCGCGCAGCGCCAGAGTCTGGGCCCGGATGACGCGCGCGCCATAGGCCCAGGAGGTAAAGCCTATGATGAGCGCGATCACCGTCGGTGACGCCTCCCCGATAAAGCTTGCCAGCACCAGCAGCAAGGGGAGGTTGGGGATCACCAGCACCACGTTCATCAGGAAGGTGAGGCACTCGTCTATGACGCCGCCGAAGTAGCCGGCGGTGATGCCGACCGTGATGGCGAGGGCGCACACCAGAATGCCGGCACCGAAGCCCACCATCAGGGAGATGCGGGCGCCGTTGGTGAACTGGGCCCAGATGTCGTGGCCCATGCGGGTGGTGCCCATCACGTACTCGGCACTGGGCGGCTGGTGCGGGCGGGAGACCCGCTTGGTCGGCTCATAGCTGGCCAGCAGCGGGGCGAACAGCGCCATCAGCACGAAGCTGACCACGATGAAGAGGCCGCAGGCGGCCTTCTTGTTGCCCAGCAGGATTTTCAGAATAGTCGGCATGCGCATCTTATTTGCCTCCGGTACGCAGACGGGGATCCAGGAAGACGTAGAGCACGTCGGCCAGGAAGTTGAAGCTGAGCATGGTGATGGTCATGATGAGCAGCTGCCCCTGAATGAGCGGGTAGTCGCGGGCCAGAATGCCCTGATAGAGGGTCAGACCCAGTCCCGGGTAGTTGAAGATCACCTCGGTGATGAGGGATCCGCCGATGACGAAGCCCAGCGCCATGGAGAGGGCGGTGACGCTCGGCAAGATGGCGTTGCGGGCGCCGTAGTTGAAGATCACCCGGTTGCTGGAGAGCCCCTTGGCCTTGGCCATGGTGATGTAGTCCTCGCCGAGCAGGTTGATCATGTTGTTGCGCATGGTGATGAGAAAGCCCCCCACCTGCACCATGGCCAGGGTGCCTACCGGCATGATGGCGTGGGTCAGGATGCTCTTGATGTGCTCCCAGCCCCAGTCAGGCTTGATCTCCGGGCTGTAGGCGTAGCCGATGGGCAGCCACTCCAGGCTCACCCCGAACAGGAAGAGCGCCAGCAGCGAGATGACCACCGGCGGAATGGCCTGCATCACCAGGGTGAGTGGGGAGAGGAAGCTGTCCATGCGTCCGCCCCGGTGCCAGGCGGCGAAGATGCCGACGATGGAACCGATGGAGAAGCTCAGAATGGTGGAGGTGCCCACCAGGAACAGGGTCCAGCCGATGGCGCGGCCGAGCACGTCGGCGACCGGTTGGGGGTAGTAGCGCACCGAGGTGCCGAGATCCCAGGTGAAGACACTCTTCACATAGGTGAGAAATTGGGTGCCGATGGGGCCGTCCACGAACCCGAAGGTGGCCTTGAGGGCTTCCAGGGCGGCGGGTTCCATCATGGCGCCGGCCCGGGCAAACATGACGGAGACGGGATCCCCCGGCATGGCTCTGGGTAGCAGGAAGTTGATGGTGGCGGCCACCAGAAAGGCGACCAGATAGAAGGAAAAGCGTCTCAGTATGAATCCCATTATGATACCTTTTACTGCTGGTCCGCCCCGCGCCGGGCATAGTTACCCCAACCCCGGCAGAGCCGGGAAAAAGGGGGATGGGCGGGGAAGAGGGCCCCCCGCAGGGGGCCGGGATTGATTAGCTGTTCGGCTTGAGTGACAACACGTGCAGCAGACGCTCCGGGGTGTCCGGGTGAACCTGCGGCTTGGCGACCGGGTTGTCGGCACTGAACCAGCCGTGGAAACGCTTGGTGCTGTATTCGTACCAGGTCGGGTTGTTGAATACCGGGATGATGGTCTGGTTGGCACCGACCCTGTCCTGGATCTCGAACATGATCTCCTTCTGCTTGGCGGCATCAGCGGTCTGGGTAAAGTCGTCGATCAGCTTGTCCAGCGCCGGATCCTTGTAGCGGGGCGCCGCAAAGCGGTTGCCGCGCTCACCCATGTTGCGGGAGTGGAAAGCCGTCTCGAAGTACTTGTGCGGGTTGGCACCGGCAAAGTAACCCTGCAGGGCGACGTCGAAGTCACCGGTGATGAGGTTTTCAGTCCAGACGGTGGCTTCCGGGGTGGCGGTCTTGGCGTTCAGGCCCAGTGCCTGCAGCCCTTCCACGCCGATCTGGGCGGTGTTGACCCAGTCGGTCCAGCCGTTCGGTACCAGCACCTTGAACTCGATCTTCTGGCAGGTGGGGGTGTCGAGGAACTTGTCGCCGTCACAATCCTTGTAGCCGGCCTGTTTCAGCAGGGCCTTGGCGCCTTCCAGATCGAACTTGTTGTACTTGCCGTACTTCTTGTCCACTTCCGGGTTGTTCCAGGAGTCAAAGGCTTTGCCGAGCCCTGACGGGTACTCGTTGACGGTCGGGTAGCCATAGCCCGCGATATCCACCATGGACTGGCGATCCATCGCCATGGAGAAGGCGCGACGGAAGTTGATGTCGTTGAAGGCTTCGTGGTTACCCGGTTTCTTGGCCTGGAAGTTGACGTTGAACGCCACCGTGCCGGAGGCCGGGAACCAGTACTTGTTGTTCTTCGGATCGTTGCCGACGTAGAGGCGCTCGATGTCCGGAACGAAGGAGCCGAACCAGTCCACGTCACCCTTCATCACCGCGGCCAGAACCTGGTCGTTGGTGGCCATCTGCGGCATGCGCAGGCAGTCGATGGAGAGGTTGGCGTTGTCCCAGTAGTGCGGGTTGCGGCACTGGGTGTAGAGCTGGGCGGAGAAGTTGTCCACTTCGGTGAAGGGACCGGTGCCGACCGGTTTGTCGTTGGTGAAGGCGACCGGATCTTTCACCGATTTCCACTGGTGCTCGGGCACGATGGGCACCAGTACCAGGTCGTTCACCACGTTGGTGTTGACGTCGGTCAGGTCGAACTTGACCTTGTTGGGGGCCAGCTTCTCGACGCTCTTGATCTGGGTCCAGATTGAGCGCTCGTCCAGCGCCTTGTTGGCCTTGACCAGATTGAAGGAGAACAGGATGTCATCGGCGGTAAAGGGCTGACCGTCCGACCACTTCACGCCGTCACGCAGATCGAAGGTGACGGACTTGAGGTCCTTGCTGAACTCGTAGTGGGTGGCCAGACGATAGACGGGTTTGCCACCCTGCATATCGTTGAAGATCACCAGCGGTTCATAGATGAAGTGACGAGTGGTGTGCAACAGACCCGCTTGCAGGAAGGGGTTGAAGTTCTTGACCCACGCGGTCTCCTGTTGTGCGACCAGGGTCAGCACCGTCTTGTTGTCGGCCGCCATGGCGTTGCCGGCAGCGCCGGCAAGCATCATGGTGCCCAGCATTACAGCAGTAGAGATTTTGGATACTTTGGCAAGCATATTATTTCCTTTCTTATTTATATTCCTTGTTTGGATTTGAGCACCGACTTCGCATGCTGGGGAGGTCGGCCCTCAATGTTGGCCAGGTTTTGCACCCTTGTAGTTGTGTCATCCAACGTCCCTAGCAAAGCAGAGTTAACAGGAAAACAACAACTGTTCAGATCGTCGATATCGTAAAAATCGACGCCCTCACGTCAATTTCGTCAAAACCGCTTTTAACTCGATTTAAATCATTAGGTTATGTTAATTGCTTTGGCGTAATAAGTCCCTGTCAATCGACCTTCCATGACAATTGTGTGAATTGGATCGGCTCTTGTTTTGACGTATGGCGAAGGCTTAATTCTGCACAAAAAAAAACCGCCCCGGCAAGTGTGAGCCAGGGCGCAGATTGGGCGGTGGATATCAGGGCTTGCGGTTGGCGAGCTGACGCAGGGTCTGGGCGCTGTGGTGCAACTGCTGGCGCTGAGCCTCGTTGAGCGGGCCGTGGCTCAGCACATACTCGGCGGTGGCGACCACCGTCTTCCAGCGCGGCGCCTTGGGCAGGGTATCCAGGCTCAGGTACTTGTCGAGGGTGCGGGTCTGCGGGCTGGAGCGATCCATGTAGACCCGCCACAGCTTGCTCTTCTCGGCCAGCACTATCTTGCCCTTGCCGGTGCTCTGCTGCCAGGCATCCAGAGTGAGCCGCATGGTGTCCACCAGGGCGCGGCGCAAGGGCTCGTCATCCTGCTGGCGGATGAGGTCGTCGGCCAGCGAGCGGAACTCTCCGCCCAGCCGGCTCAGCTCGCCCAGCAGCTGGCCATCCTCGATGATGGCCTGGCGTGACAGGCTCTTGAGGGCGTTCTCCAGCGCCATCACCCGGTTCTCGTCCTGCCGCAGCTCGGTGCTGAGAGTGAGGGCGAAGGCGGCCTGGCCCCCCAGGCTGATGGGCAGGGCGCGGGCATTGAGCTCGTCTTTCTGGCCGGCCACCAGAAACGCCAGCTGCTGCTCCCCCCGATCGTGCAGCTCGGGCCACTGGCTGGTCAGCGGGCTGGCCAGCCAGTCGTCCAGCGGTTGTCCCTCCATGGCTTCCGGCTCCTGGCCCAGCAGGCGGGCCAGCGCCCGCGAGGCGAACAGCACTGTGCCCTGGCCGTCGATGAACACCATGGGGTCGGCCCCTTCGCCGAGCAGACCCAGCAGTCGCTCCTGATCCTGATGCAGCTGTTCCTGCAGCAGCAGACGGTGCTCTATCTCCTGCTTGAGCAAGCGATTCTCTACCAGAGAGGCGCGCCCGGCGCTGGCTTCCAGCAGGGCCCTGACCCGGGCGAACAGCTCCTCCTTGCAGAAGGGTTTGACCAGATAGTCGTTGGCGCCGGCGTTGAAGCCCTCCTCGATGTCTTTGGGCTGGTTGAGGGCGGTGAGCAGCAGTACCGGCAGCTTCTCCTTGGGGTGCTGCTGGCGTAGCCGGCGGCAGACGTCGAAACCGGAGAGGGTGGGCATCATCACGTCCAGCAGGATGAGGTCGACCGGCTCCTGAGCCAGCTTGGCCAGCGCATCGTGGCCGTCGCTGCTGGGCAGGATGCGATAACCGCAGGGCTGCAGCAGGTGGCGCAGGATGTGCAAATTGATGGGCTCGTCGTCCACCACCAGGATGAGAGGCGCATCCTCGGGGGGAGGGGGGAGATCCTCGCTCTCCCAGTCCGGCAGGATCAGCGGCTGCTGGCGCACCAGCTGGTGCTCGATCTGGCGGCTGTCGAGGGTCAGGCTGCCCGCCTTGCCGCTGGCGAGCGGCAGGGTGAAGGCGAAGGTGGAGCCGACGCTCGGCTCGCTCTCCACGAACAGCTCGCCCCCCATCAGGTGCACCAGCTGGCGGGTGATGGAGAGGCCGAGGCCGGCCCCCTGCTTGCTGACCTCCGGGCTCATCTGCACCAGCGGCTCGAAGATGTGCTCCAGGTGATCCGGGGCTATGCCGATGCCGGTGTCGGTCACCTTGATGCGCAGGAAGTTGTCCTCCACCAGGGCGCTCAGCACCACCTTGCCCTGCGGGGTGTACTTGATGGCGTTGCCCACCAGGTTGTAGAGCACCTGTTCGAGCCGCTGCTCGTCGGCCAGTACCGGCGGCAGCTCCACCGGGCTGATGTCTACCAGGGTGAGCGGCTTGGCCTGCACCAGGTGCTGGCAGAGATCCAGCACCAGCCGGATGACTCCCTTGGAGGAGACCGGCTGGGGGTGGATCTCCAGCTGGCCGTAGCGCATCTGGTGGTAGTCGAGCAGATCGTCCACCAGCCGGGCCAGGCCGTCGGCGCTCTTGATGATGAGCCCCAGCTGTTTTTGCTGTCCTTCGGTCAAGTCCTGCTGGCTGGCGAGCATGGACTCGGCCATCCCCTTGATGCCGTGAATGGGGGTGCGCAGCTCGTGGGAGGTGTTGGCCAGCAGTTCATCCTTGAGTTTGTCCGCCTGCTGCAGACTGAGGTTCTGCTTGTGGGTCAGCTTGACCTGCTGCTGCAGCTCCTGGGTCTGGCGCTCGATGAGTTCGATCTTGTCCTTCACCGAGCGCTGCATGTGGCGAAACGCCTGGGCGAGCCGGTCGATGTCGTCGTCGGTACGTTCGATGGCGATGGGGTGATCCAGCGCACCGTCGGCCACCTGTTCGGCGGCGGCGGTGAGGGAGCGCAGCGGCGCCGTGATGGAGTGGGAGAGCCAGCGGGAGAAGAGGATCAGCAGCAGTAGGGAGCCGGCCCCCAGCAGGATCACCAGGGTCTCCAGCTGGCGGATGGGGCGATAGGCCTCGCTGGTGGAGATCTCGGCGATGAAGGCCCACTCGGTGTCGAACACCTTCACCTGGGTGTAGGCGGCCAGCACCTCGTCATCGTGGTAGGAGCGAAACAGCCCGACCCCCTGCTCGCCGGAGAGCGCCTTGACTACCAGCGGGGTCTGCAGCGGCCGGAAGTTGGGGCTGAAGCTATTCTCCACGCTGAATTCAGGCGCCAGCCAGGCGTTGGCCCGCATCCGCTTGTCCGGGCCGATGAGGATGGTCTCGCCGGTCTCGCCCAGTCCTTCCCGCTCCGCCATGATCTGGTTGAGCTTGTCAGGCAGCAGCTCGAAGATCACCACGCCGCGCACATAGTCGTATTGCATAACGGGGGCCGCCATGTAGGCGACCACCTGGCCGGTCAGCTCGTTGCGGCCAAAATCGGTGAACTCGAAGATTTGCTGCGGCTTCTGGCCACCGTCGAGGCGGCGCTTGATTTTGGCAAAGGTGCTGCCAAGGCCGCTCGACTGGTAGGGGCCGGAGAGCAGGTTGGTGGCGAAGTTGGCGTGTTTGGTGACCGAATAGACCACGTCGCCGTTGAGATCGATGAGAAAGATGTCGCTGTAGTTGGACTTGCGCACCATGTCGGCGTAGCCGCGGTGAAAGCGCTGGTGTACCCGGCCGTACATCTCGTCCGCCAGGATCAGGGCGCTGATGGAGGGTTCGATGTCGCTGGTGCTGTCGGGTTTTTGCAGCTGATCCCAGGAGCCCGGCACATAGCGGGCCTGGGCGCGGGCGCGGGCCTCCTGCGGTGTGGTGCCGAGTTTCTCGAAGGCACCGGTGAAGCCGTAGAAGCGACCGATACTGTTGCCGGCAAAATCCTGCTGGGAGAAGTTGATGATCTGCTCTTTGAGGTTGCCGAAATAGTCTTCCAGCTGGTTCTTCTTGATGTTGCGAACGGAAACCAGATGGTTGGAAGTCTGGGTGGTGAGATCCTTGCCGTGGCTATAGAGGAAAAACAGGGTGACGACCAGGAAGGGCACCATGGCTAGCATGAAAAATGCCAGCATCAGCTGCGGCCTGAGCCCACGGGGCTTGAAGATCCATTTCATTGGGTGATTTTCAATTGAGAATCCGGTTACTAACCGCAGCAAGTCTCTGACTAAAGGCTAATCATTTCAATGACTTTATCTCAAATTCGCCTGTGGGGTCACAGCCTGGTGCGGATTTTTTGGGCAAGCCGTCTAAACCCTGAGCAAACAGCACGGGAAAGGGGCCAAAGTGCGAAAAAAGGGTTGTGCCCGCGCTCGGGGTACGTATAATGCGCCTCGTTGTCAGGCAACTGGCAGCAAGCAGTACAGGCGGGAATAGCTCAGTTGGTAGAGCACGACCTTGCCAAGGTCGGGGTCGCGAGTTCGAGTCTCGTTTCCCGCTCCAATTTTCCATGGCACCAATCATGGATATCACTTTCAAGGCAATGCCTTGTCAGCATGGCGCGTTAGCAAAGCGGTTATGCAGCGGATTGCAAATCCGTTTAGTCCGGTTCGACTCCGGAACGTGCCTCCATTTTCTCCTAGCTTCATTTCTTAAAGCATTTCATCACACCAGCCCGGTGTGGATCACTCTGCTCAATATCCTTGCTGCAACAACAGCTGCTCACAGCCCTGTTGCTGCCACTCTCGTTCCAGATAGCGGTTGACCTGCGTCAGGTCCTGTCCCCGGTATTGAAACTGCACTTCGGCCGAGTGTTCGGTCACATCCATCATCTTCTGTTTCAACTGGCCGCATTGCCACATGCTGACGGTCGGTGCTCCCTTGTAGGCCAGCGTGATGCTGTCGGCCTGGTTGAGTTGCCAATCCTGCCATTCCGACCAGAGCAGCAGGCCCAGTATCCCTATGATCGCCATTTCTGCGGGTTTCATCGCACCGACTCCATCTTGAGTGCCAACTCATTAAATCTGGTCGACGGGAGCTGCTTTGCCAGCTTTTGTTGCCTGTAAGTTAATGGATGTAACCCAATTTCACTTTAAGGCTTTTAAGGGATCTTTTTGCAAAAAAATGGGAATCTTGGTGTAGTAATCCTACAAATTGTGGAGTAATCTTTGTTCAGTGGTCTTACCAGTAAGGAGTTCTATCATGTTTCATCCCTATTCCCTGACTCAGATAATTCTTCGTCGCATCTATGTGCTGCTGGTGGGTATGCTGGCTTTCCCCGTGATGCTGTTTCGCAGCGATCGGGCCCGTTTCTACAGCTATCTGCACCGGATCTGGAACAAGACCAGCACCAAGCCGGTATGGCTCAAGATGAGCGAGCGTGGCGAGCGGATCTTCTACTAAGTCAGGTTTCAATTGAAAAAGACAGCTGCGGCTGTCTTTTTTGTCATTAAGTATCGACCGCCGATGCCCGCACGGTTGTATCGTGCCAATCAAACCCCGCCCTCTGGCGGGGTTTTTTATTGCCTGCATCCCTGGGATTGGCGGCGGCAGGGTGGCGCAGTGCACATTTTCATGGCGAAAGAACATTTGAAAGGGGAATGGAATAACCCTTTAAAAACAATATTTTGCCAATTGTGTTTTTTATAGATGTGTCGATTTTGCATTTTTTTTGAAATCAATTCGTCGGCGCTCCGGTTCTATGGAGGGCATCCGGTCGTGACCGATCGGGCACACCACACACAATCAGAAGGAACAGAGAATGAACGTTAAAAAGAGCACTGCCATCGCCTCCGCCATGACCGGTCTGCTGGCCCTCGGCGCCCAGTTCGTCGCCGCCCCGGCCATGGCGGCCGATGAAAAGGAGAAGTGCTACGGGGTGGTGAAGGCGAGCAAGAACGACTGCGCGACCAAGACCAGCTCCTGCGCCGGTACCGCCAAGATGGATGCCCAGGGTGACGCCTTCGTAGTGGTGCCAAAGGGGCTGTGCGAGAAGCTGGCGGGCGGCTCGCTGCAACCCAAGTAAGGCTGGGTGCCACGGTGTTGCCTCAGGGGCACCGTGGCCTTCTTTTGGCTGGTTTGCAGCGAGGCTTTGCGATGAACCCCTTGATTGGTATTGGATTGCGCACGCCCCATTACGACGAGATATTGCGCACCCTGCCGGCGGTTGGCTGGCTGGAGGTGCACAGCGAAAATTACTTTGAGCGTCACAGCCGGGGTTTTCAGGTGCTGAGCGAGTTGGCCCGGCACTATCCCGTCAGCCTGCACGGCGTCGGCATGTCCTTGGGCTCGGCCGATGCACTCGACCTTGATCACCTCGCCAGCCTCTCGGCGCTGGCCCGCGCCATCAAACCGGTGCGCATCTCGGAACACCTCAGCTGGGGCAGCATTGGGGGGCGCCACTTCAACGATCTGCTGCCGGTCCCCTATACCCGGGAGAGCCTGCTCAACATGAGCGACAAGATCATGCAGGTGCAGGAGGCGCTCGGCTGCCGGCTGCTGATCGAGAACCCCTCTTCATACCTGCAACTGGCGGGGGAGATGCCGGAGTGGGAGTTTCTGGCGGAGCTGCAGCAGCGCAGCGACTGCGCCATCCTGCTCGATCTCAACAACCTCTATGTCAGTGCCTTCAACCACGGCTTTGCATGCCGCGACTATCTGGCCGCCATCGACATCGCTACGGTAGGCGAAATTCACCTGGCCGGTTTTACCGATCAGTCCCTGCCGCAGGGGCACCTCTATATCGATACCCACAGCGCGCCGGTGAGCGAACCGGTGTGGGCCCTCTATGCCGAGATCTGCCGCCAGCGCGCCATCCCCACTCTGATCGAGTGGGACCTCGAGATCCCGCCGCTCCCCGTGCTGTTGGCAGAGGCCGAGCGCGCGAGCGCCATGCTGGACGCCGCCATGGCCGCTGATCTTGTGCCGGAGGCCGCCCATGTCTGAACTGGCTCGCCGGCAGCAGCAGTTTGCCGAGGGGCTGCTTGGCCAGAGCGAGGCCATTCTGCCCCACATCCACTCCCGTCTCTTTACGGCGAATGCCGTACTGCAGGTCTATCGCAACCACTTCATCCTGAGCCTTGGCGAGGTGCTGGCGGGCAGCTATCCGGCCGTCAAAGCCATGGTGGGGGAGGCGTTTTTCGACGCCGCGGCGCGCGGCTTCGTGCTGGCAGAGCCGCTCTGCGAAGGGAGCGTGATGCATTACGGCGCCGGCTTTGGCGACTGGCTTGCCCGGCTGCCGACCACCGCAAATCTGCCCTGGCTGGGGGAGCTGGCCCGCTTTGAGTGGGTACTGGAGCGCACCAGTTTGCTGGCTGCCGAGGGGCGCCACTGGCCGGCCGAGCGGGTGGCCGCCCTGTCACCAGCGGCCTGGCAGACGCTGGTGCTGATCCCGGCCTGCGATCTGTGTCTGTTCGACAGCCCGCGCCCGGTTGATGCCCTCTGGCAGATGGCCCTGCACGAGGGCGAGACAGTGCAGGATCTGGCGGCTCCCGCCTGGCTCGCCCTCAAGAAACAGCCCGATTGTCGGGTATTGCCGCTGAGCCTGAGCGAAGGAGAGTGGCGCCTGCTGGATGGCTGCCGCCGGGGCATAGCCCTGTCGGCCCTGCTGGCTCAGGACTCGCAGGCTGCAGAGTCTCTGACCCGCCTCGTCACCCTGGGCCTGCTGGTCGATGTGACCTCAACGCTGGAGTAATTTCGATGACAAATCACAAGTGGACACTGATGCAACCGGTGGGCCCTGCCGTTCCCTGGTGGCTGAGCGGCGCCCTGTTGCTGCTGGCCAGGTGCTGGGTGGCGGCGGCCTTCTTTCGTTCTGGCTGGCTCAAGCTGAGCGCCTGGGACAGCACCCTCTATCTGTTCGAGTTCGAGTATCAGGTGCCCCTGCTGCCCTGGCAGTGGGCGGCCTGGCTTGGCACGGCCACCGAGCTGTTGCTGCCGGTGCTGCTCTTGGCCGGCCTCTTTACCCGGCCGGTCGCCGCCCTGTTGTTTGCCTTCAACATGGTGGCGGTGATCTCCTATCCCACCCTCTGGGCCGGCGGTTTTTACGATCACCAGCTGTGGGGCTGGATGCTGCTGACCCTGGTCGTCTGGGGCGCGGGGCCGCTGGCCTGGGACCAGTGGCGCCTTGCCAGGCGGGCGTGAAGTCTCCACACTGGCGCTTTGTTCAGGCGCCCGCGGGGTGTCTGTTCACCTCAACGAGCGTCACAAGGAGAAGCGCCGATGATCATCCGTCAGGCAACGCAGGCAGACATTCCCGCGCTGGTGACCCTGCGCATGGCACTGTTTTGCGAGGTGGGGGAGCTGAGCGAACCGCTGGCTGACCTCGATCTCTGGCAGGCAACCAGCCGCTACTTCAGCACGGCGCAGGCCGAGGAGAGCGCCCGCTCCTGGGTGGCGGAAGTGGATGGCGAGGTGGTGGCGAGTGTGACCCTGGCCCTCTTCGTGCGCCCGCCCTATCCCGGCAACCTGGCGGGGAAGGAGGGCTATCTGCTCAACATGTATACCCTGCCGGCCCACCGTCGGCAGGGGTTGGCGGGCGCCCTGCTGGATCAGATGGCGGATTATGCCAGAGCGCAGCAACTGGGCCGGGTCTGGCTGCATGCCAGCGACGAGGGGCGCCCGCTCTATGAACGGATCGGTTTTGTGGCCAATCCGGCTTACCTGGAGTGGCAGCCCGGGTGATCCCTCGCCGGGCCTTGCACGTATCAGGCGCAGGCTGCACTGCGAGCCCCTCGCCGGCTGTGGCAAAATATCGGCCAAATTCTGATCGCACCACGGTGCTCAACTAAGATCAGCCTCAACAGGTTCGTGACGGTTCACCCAGCACCGAGTCTTGTGCCCTTTTCCATCTTGTCAGTACAGAGGTATGACATCCATGTTCAACAACAAGCTGAAGGCGCAGTTGCAGGCCTGCCAGGCACAGCTGGCCGAATTCCAGGGCTTCGTGGAGGCGGTCAAGGAAGGGATCGCAACCATCATGTTCACCCCGGATGGCGAGATCCTGGAGGCCAACCAGCCATTCTTGAGCCTGATGGGTTACAGCGCGATGGAGTTGCAGGGGCAGCACCACCGAATGTTTTGCAGCCCGGAGCTGGCTCGCTCTGCCGATTACCAGCAGTTCTGGGCCCAGCTCAAGCAGGGCCGGGTCAAGTCCGGCATCTTCTCGCGTCTCAACAAGCGGGGCGAGGTGGTCTGGCTGGAGGCGAGCTACTTCCCGGTCAAGTCGCAGGGGCGGGTGACCCGAGTGATCAAGATCGCCAGCGACATTACTGACAAGCATCAACAACTGCTGCGTCAGGAAGCTGTCACCAAGGCGCTGGAACGCTCGCTGGCGATGATCGAGTTCACCCCGAATGGCGACATCATTTCGGCCAATCCCAACTTCCTGAGCTGTCTCGGCTACACCCTGGCCGAGATAAAGGGGCGCAATCACCGCATGTTCTGTGATGACGCCTTCTATGAAGAGCATCCCCGCTTCTGGGAGGAGCTGGCTCAGGGACAGTTCAAGTCCGGGCTCTTCTTGCGGCGCAACAGTCATGGCGATGCGATCTGGCTGGAGGCCACCTACAACCCGATCTGCGACGAAAGCGGCAAGGTGAACCGGGTCATCAAGTTTGCCAGCGACATCACCGAGCGGGTGACCAAGAGCCACGCCGTGCGCGATGCCGCTCAGGTGGCCCATGCCACGGCGCAGGAGACCCTGCGCAGTGCCGAGCAGGGGGCGGATCTGTTGCGCTCGGTGGTGGACACCTCGTCGCTCATCAGCGAGCAGGTGGACAAGACCATTCTGCTCATCAACCAGCTCAACGAGCAGTCCAAAAGCATCGAGGCCATTGTCTCCACCATCAGCAGCATCGCCGATCAGACCAATCTGCTGGCCCTCAATGCAGCCATCGAGGCGGCCCGGGCCGGGGATCAGGGGCGCGGTTTCGCAGTGGTAGCCGATGAGGTGCGCCAGCTGGCGGCACGCACGTCGCTCTCCACCGACGAGATTGCCAAGGTGGTGCAGAAGAACCGCGAGCTGACCGCCAAAGTGACCGACGACATGGCCAGGGTGGCCGGCAGCGCCGAGCTCGGCAAGCAGCAGATCGACAAGGTCAACGAAGTGATGGCGGAGATCCGGCAGGAGGCCAACAACGTCTCGGCGACCGTCTCCAGCCTCTCCATCTGATGCCGTTCAGGGAGCCTGCCTCGTGAGAGGCAGGCTGTCATCCTGGCCGTTATTTCGACAGGCTGTGTGAATGGTGAGCAGTCGATATCCCAGTCTGAACCCCCGCTGTATCGCGCCCTGCTTGTGAATTGCCCGTTGGTGGCGGCCTGTTTAGGCTTGCCGCCTCATTATTTCTGGAGCAAGCGAAGACGATGGCAACGAGAAGAAAGGGCAGGGCACTGGCGCTGCTGGCGGGCATGGTGGCAAGCGTGGGACTGAGCGGCTGCATGGGGCAGATGGGGTTCTCCTCCATGGTGACCAAGGGCAACCTCAGCGTGGTGGACAACCGTTATGGCCGGGCCGGGGTCTTCGTCCTGCTCTCGCCGGTCTACGGCCTGGCGGCCACCGCCGATCTGTTCGTGTTCAACACCATCGAATTCTGGTCGGGCAAGAACCCCATCACCGGCAAGTCGCCGGCGCTGGTGGATCAGAAGCTGGACGCCCTGATCAAGGTCAACCAGCACCTGGATCCGTCCCTCAACAAGGTGCCGCTGGCCATGCTGCCGCAAGGGGTACGTGAGGTGGAGGTGAGCTACCCGGACGAGCGCACCGCCCAGATGGAGGTGCACTACCTGGACGGGCGCAGCAGCCTGATGCGTGGCGAGAAGCGCGGCGCGTTGCTGGACATCTACTTCGACGGCCGGCTGGTGTCGACCCTGACCCCGGCCCAGCTGGAGGAAAAAGCCCGGACTGGCAGCGCCGAGGCGTAAATTCATCTGAATCCAGATCTATTCCTCTCTGGATAAGGTATACCTAGTCAGCAGGCAAGATCGCCATGATGTCCAAGGGAGCAGGCTATGACGGTGAATGGATTGCGGTTGGCAGAGTTGATTGGTTCCCTCAGTCATGCACTCGACATGACCGAGGGGCAACCAAGAGGGCACTGCATTCGCTGTTGCTGGATAGGTTCCCGACTGGCCGAGCGGTTGGCGCTGGATGCCCGGCAGCGCCATGATCTCTATTACATGCTGCTGCTCAAGGATCTGGGGTGCAGCAGCAATGCGGCCCGTATCTGCGAGCTCTATCTCACCGACGATCTTCACTTCAAACGCGACTTCAAGCTGGTGGATGGCTCCCTCTCGGAGGTGGTTAACTTCGTGCTGGGCCACACCGGCCTACAGGCGGACCTGCTGGGGCGTTTTCGCAGCCTGTTCCATATCTTTCGCAACGGCGATCAGATAGCCAACGAACTGATCCAGACCCGTTGTCATCGGGGGGCGGACATTGCTCGCCAGCTGCGGTTCAGTGAAGAGCTCGCCGCCGGCATCCTCTCTCTGGACGAGCACTGGAACGGCAAAGGTCGACCGTTGCAACTGGCCGGTGACGCGATTCCGCTCTTCTCCCGTATTGCCCTGCTCTGCCAGGTGGTGGATGTGTTTCACGCCGCAGCTGGCCCAGATTCAGCCCTCAAAGAGCTGCGTGAGCGCAGCGGCAGCTGGTTTGATCCTCAATTGGTTAGCGAGTTTGAGGCGTTGGCGGATGACGACTTCTGGCAAGGACTGGCGGATCCCGGTTTGGCTGAGTGGGTGTTCGTTCACCCGGCCGGGCAGGGTGAAGTCGCTCTGGATGAAGATTATCTGGACGAGATCGCGGCGGCGTTCGGCCAGGTGGTCGACTCCAAAAGTCCCTACACCGCCGGTCATAGTAGCCGGGTGGCGCTCTATACCGACATCCTCGCCACCCAGATGGGCCTGTCCGAGCAGCGAAGACGCTGGCTCAAGCGCGGCGCCCTGCTCCATGACGTGGGCAAGCTGGGGGTGAGCAACGCCATTCTCGACAAGCCGGGCAAGCTGGATGCGCAGGAGTGGGCCGCCGTGCAGATGCATGCCGCCTATACCGAGGAGATCCTGAGTCGCATCGGGGCGTTCGAGGAGCTGGCGCAAGTGGCGGGTGCCCACCATGAGCGCCTCGATGGCAAGGGTTACCCCAAAGGATTGAAAGGGGACGAGATAGCCTTGGAGACCCGCATCATCACCACGGCCGACATTTTTGATGCCATCACTGCCAAACGGCCCTATCGCGGTGCTATCCCGGTGCCCCAGGCGCTGGAGATGATGGCCGAGACGCTGGGTTCGGCCATTGATCCGGACTGCTTTGCTGCCCTGCAGGCGGGGATCCAGGATTTTTCCCTTTACCTCCCGCTCAAGCAGCCGCTGGCAAACGCCAGTTAATGTTGGCGCCATATCGGGCCTCAAGTCACTGGCCTTTTAACGACAACGCCCCGCTTTGCGGGGCGTTTTGCTATGGGTGGTTCTGGCTGCGGGGCGGGTGTATCACCAGACCCAGCAGCCGGCGCAGGTGGATGAGCTGTTCGGTGAGCTGCAGATTGAGCCACAGATAGCCGCTGATGGCGGCCTCGCCACCGGCATCGATCCGCACCCTACCGGCCGCCTCCTGCAGACGGCTGATGGCCAGTTCAGAGCCCTGCAGCTCGCCGCTTTTGAGCATCAGCGCCAGCTCGCTCATCAGCGCCTCGGTCGCCTGCTGGCAGGCGCGCAGCTCCGGGGTGCTCTGCATCAGAAAGTGGCTCTGGCGATCGCGCCAGTAGGTGTTGGCCAGCATCTCCAGGGTGCAGAGGGTGTTGCGCATGGTGGTCTGGATCGCTTCGAACAGGGCGCTGCCAAGGCGGGTCTCCTTGACGGCCGGGGTCAGCAGGGGGCGCAGGCTCACCATCTTGGAGAGCAGTCTGGCGTGGCTGTGGGCGAGGCGCGGCCGCTCCAGCACGTTGGGGGAGAGGTGGGTGTGGTAGAGCCGCTGGGCCTGCTGCAGGGTGTCGTGCATCTGCAACCGCCAGTGGCTGTAGGCGCGCTGGGGATAGATGCTGCAAAACAGCAGCGCCAGCAGGGATCCCAGGATCACGTCGGCACTGCGCCACAGGGCGGTTTCGATGTCGCCGGGCATGGCCCCCATGGTGACGCCGAGGGTGATGCCGATGAGCAGCCCCACGTAGGGGCGCTTGCCGAGCGCCAGATAGCCGCACAGGAACATGATGCAGCCGCACCACAGCAGCATCAGCGGCAGGGAGTAGAGCTCGAGATAGAGCGCCACCACCCCGCAGCTGGCGCCGAAGATGGTGCCGACCACCCGCTGCAGGGCGCGCGACAGCACATTGCCCCAAAACGAGATGGGGCCCATCACCACCACCAGGGTGATGAGGGGCCAGGTGCTTTCCGGCAGCTTGAGCTCGCGGGTCAGCAGAAAGGTGAGCATGAAGGCGAGCGCGATGCGCAGGCCGTGGACGATGCGGTAGTGACCGTAGATCAATAGATCGAGTCGGGAGAGGGGGGCATTCAGGCGCAAGGGACAAGCCTCGGATTCATGGGGGCAGCCACCCCGCCACGCCCGGCGGGGTAGACACCGGTATCAGGCCACTCGTCCCTGGAGTGGGTGGATCCAGACCCGCTCGCCGACCGTGATGGCTGGCTGGGCGGGGACGATTTCAATCAGGCAGTTGGCATCACTCATGGAGCTGAGGATGCCGGAGCCCTGCGGCCCTGTGGTGCGTACCCGCAGCACGCCGCTGGCGTCCTGATGGAAGATGCCGCGCAGGAACTCGGTGCGTCCCGGCCGGCTCTTCATCTGCTGTTCGGCCAGCGCCGACAGGCGCAGCGGCTGCCACACCCGGCCTTGCAGGCGGGCGATGGCGGGTTCGACGAATTGCAGGAAGCAGATCATGGCGGCCACCGGGTTGCCGGGCAGGCCGAAGAAGGGGGTCTGCCC
The DNA here is from genome assembly GCF_002934425.1 of Aeromonas sp. ASNIH4. Taxonomy (NCBI): domain Bacteria; kingdom Pseudomonadati; phylum Pseudomonadota; class Gammaproteobacteria; order Aeromonadales; family Aeromonadaceae; genus Aeromonas; species Aeromonas sp. ASNIH4. Next base: position 1,088,494 of record NZ_CP026217.1, read on the forward strand.
CAGCTTGCCGAAGGCGAGCGGACGGCCCGGCCGCATCTGGATGCGCCAGAAGGCGATCTGGCCAAGCTCGGCCAGCACCTGCTTGATGAAGTCGGCATTGCCCACCGACACCCCGCCCGAGCTCAGCACCAGGTCGGCGTCGGCCGCGGCCTGTGCCAGCTGCTGGTGCAGGATGGCGGGATCATCGGGGATGATGCCAAGGTCCATCACCTCGCAGCCGGCCCCGGCGATGAGCGCCATCAGGGTGAAGCGGTTGCTGTCGAAGATGTGGCCGGGGGCGAGCGTCTCGCCCGGTGCCTGCACCTCGTCGCCGGTGCTGAACAGCGCCACCTTGAGCGGCGCGCGTACCGTCAGCGTTGCCTGCCCCAGAGAAGCCGCAAGCCCGAGCTGAGGGGCGCCGAGGCGGGTGCCGGCTGGGATGGCGACCGCGCCCAGCGCCAGATCTTCGCCGGCCTGGCGCACGTTCTGCCCCGCCTTGACGGGGGCGCTGACGCTGACCCACTCATCCTCAAGCTGGGTCTCTTCGCGCATCACCACGGTGTCGACACCGGGGGGCAGCGGGGCGCCCGTCATGATCTGCACCGCCTGTCCGGTCAGTACCGGCTCGCTGCGCGGTTGGCCTGCCAGCACTTCTCCCACCAGCTGCCAGCGGCCGGCGGCGAGATCGTCGCTGCGCAGGCCAATGCCGTCCATCGCCGAGTTGGCGTGGGGCGGCACATTGATGGGACTGACGAGATCCCCCGCCAGCACGGCGCCGTGGCAGCGGGCGAGCGGCAGGTCGATGCTGCGGGTAGAGGGGGTGAGTGCATCAAGAATGGCCTGGCGCGCCCCCTCGACCGACAGGAAGCCGGCCCCCGGCGCCTGCTCCTGCTGCCGGCTCTGCACCAGGTAGGCGCAGACGAAGTCGGCGATGGCCTCCAGATCATTGATGTCGAGCCGGGGCAGGGCGGTCTCTGTGGGCTGATCGCTGGCCACGGCGATGATGTCGCGATCAAGCGGGAACAGCAGCGGCTTGCCGATGGCGGCGCGGTGCAGCTCGATTTTCGGGAAGTGCTCGTGCTTGAACCCTTCCACCAGCAGCAGGTCGAGGCTGCGCTGATCGAAGCTGGCCAGCAGCTCGCGAAAATCGGCCTCACCCAGATCGGTCTCAACGATGCGGGCGTGACGGCGGCGGGAGGCCACCATCATCTGGCTGGCACCGGCCTGGCGCAGGCGGTGGCTGTCTTTGCCCGGCTGGTCGATATCAAAGTCGTGGTGGGCGTGCTTGAGCACCCCGAGGCGCAGGCCGCGGCTCACCAGCAGGGGGATGAGCTGCTCGAGCAGAGTGGTCTTGCCGGTGCCGCTCCAGGCGGCAAAGCCGAGCAGGGGCAGGGTGGGGGCCGGGGTCATGAAGTGGCTCCTTGTCCGGTCGCGGAGTCTGGCAGGCGCGCCTCGTAGGCGGCCAGCTCGTCCGGGCTGTTGAGATTGATGAAGGCATCCGGCTGGTCGGCAAAGCTCACCACCGCCATCTGGTGGCGGGCAAACCAGATATCGATTTTGCGCTCTCCCTCGGCCAGCGCGGCGGATAGGGAGGGGAGCAGGGATTTGTGCAGCAGGGCCACCACGGGTTGCAGCCAGTCACCGTCATGGGCCACCACCAGCTCGGTCGCCGGGGTCAGGGCGGCGCGAAAGCGCGCCATCAGATCGCGGGGCAGGGCGGGGCCGTCGCAGGGCACGAACAGCACCCAGTCGTGGCGGGCGGCGGCAAGGCCTGCCTGCATGCCGGCCAGTGGGCCGAGATAGTCGGGGTTGTCGTCGCCGATGACCGGGGCCAGCGCCTGGTAGCGGGCCTGGCTGCGGTTGGCGTTGATCAGGATCTCGTCCACCTGGGGCCTCAGTCGGTCAAGCACGTGGTCGATGAGCGGGCGGCCCGCCAACTCGACCCAGCCCTTGTCGGCGCCCCCCATGCGGGTGGCACGGCCGCCGGCCAGCACCACGGCGGAGACGGGAAAGCGGTCAGTACGAGGTTCGCTGTTTGAGGTCATGTCGCTCGATGATTTTCAAAGGAGTGGGTTCGTGCAGCCGGCCCCGGGCGAGGGTCCATTGCCGCTCGCACAGGTCGGTCAGATCGTTGCTCTGGTGGCTGATGATGACCAGGCCGCTGCCCTGTTCCCGCAGATCTTGCGCCATGGCGGCCATCAGGGCAACCGAATGTGCATCCAGATTGGCGGTGGGCTCGTCCATCAGCAAAAAGGCGGGCTGCAGTGCCCAGGCGCGGGCCATGGCCAGACGCTGACGCTCGCCGCCAGACAAAATGCTGATGTGCTCCCGTGCCAGGCTCTCCAGTTCGACCCGGCGCAGCGCCTCGAACACCCGTACCTCGTCGGCGGCGCGATGGCCGAGGGCCCAGGCCACGTTGTCGTGCACGCTGCGATCAAACAGGTAGGGGGTCTGGTGCAGGTAGGTGACCCGGCCCGGCCCCGGATCGCGCTTGAGCCACTGGCCGAGCTTGCCGCGCCAGCCAGAAGGGAGGTTGGTGTGGCCCCGGGTCGGGGTGAGCAGACCGGCCAGGATCTTGAGCAAGGTGGTCTTGCCCACCCCGTTCGCGCCGCGCAGCCAGATGGCGTCGCCGGCCGCGATGGAGAGCTGCTCAATCTGGAACAGGTCGCGCTCGCCAAAGCGCATCATCAGCTGGTGGGCGGTCAGGGCCATGGCGTACTCCGGTGGATGGACGGTGGGGGCATGGTCGGTTCTTCACATAACCGTGACCGCGATAGAGAGGGGGTCAGCAGCATTTGGCTAGGGATGACAGTGCGCTGCGCCATGGTCAGTTCTTCAGATAGCTGTGACCACGGCACGCGGTCAGCAACAGGTTGAGCAGCAGGGCCAGGGCCAGCAGGACGATGCCGAGCGCGACCCCCTGGGTGAAGGCCCCTTTCTGGGTCTCCAGCGCGATGGCGGTGGGAATGTTGCGGGTGAAGTGCAAAATGTTGCCCCCCACCATCATGGAGCAGCCCACCTCGGTGACGATGCGGCTGAAGGCGCCGATTACCGCCGCCAACAGGCCGAAGCGGCACTCGCGCATCAGCCCGAGCAGCGCCCTGGGCCAGGAGAGCCCCAGGGTGCGGGCGGTCTCCCAGGCGCGCCGGTCGCTCTGCACGAACGCGGCGTGGGCCATGGTGGCGATCACCGGAAAGGCGATCAGCATCTGCCCCACCACCATGGCCTGCTGGGTGAACAGCATCTTCCAGTCGCCGAAGGGGCCGGCTCGCGACAGCAGCATGTAGAGCAAGAGGCCAATCACCACGGTCGGCACCGACTGCAGGGTATTGATGCAGGAGAGCCAGAGCCAGCGCGCCGGGATCGGCAGATAAGCCAGCGCGAAGCCGAGCAGCAGGGCTGGCAGCAGCACCAGCCCGAGCGCGAGGCCCGATACCGAGAAGGAGACCCCCACCACCTGCCACAGCTCGGCATCGCCGCTGAACAGCAGCGCCAGGGCCGCCAGTGTGGTTTCGATCAGGGTCGGCACCGGGCGCCTCCGTCACTCAAGGTGGCGAGGGGCGCCAGGGGCAGGTCGCGCAGGGTCGGCCGTGGCATCACTGTGGCTTGGCGTCGGCCACGAACAGCGGCTGGCCGGCCACCTTGAAGTCACCGATCAGCTGCTGGCCATGCTGGGAGACCAGCCAGTTCTTCAGGGTGCGGGCCCCTTCGGTGTTGAGATCCGGGTAGCGCTTGGGATTGACCAGGATCACCTGGTAGGGGTTGAACAACCGCTTGTCCCCCTCCAGCAGCACGGCGAGATCCAGCTTGCTCTGGTAGGCGAGCCAGGTGCCGCGGTCGGTCAGGGTGTAGGCACCCAGCTCCGAAGCCATGGTCAGGGTCGGCCCCATGCCCTGGCCGATGGACTTGTAGCCAGCGAACTCGGGCTTGACGTCGGCCGCCTGCCACAGGGTCTTCTCCTTGATGTGGGTGCCGGACTCGTCCCCGCGGGAGATAAAGGTCTGCTCCTTGTCCTTGATGGCTTCCAGCGCCTTGGCGGCATCGTGCAGCTTGCCAAGACCGGCCGGGTCTTTCGCCGGGCCGACGATGACGAAGTCGTTGTACATCAGGTGCTCAGGCTCGATGCCAAAGCCCGCCTCGACGAAGGCCTTCTCGGCAGAGGGGGCGTGGGTCATCACCAGATCCGCGTCGCCGTTCTCGCCCATCTTCAGGCTCTGGCCGGTACCGGCCGCCATCACCTGCACCGGGTAGCCGGTCTCCTTGGTGAACTGGGGCAGCAGCCAGCCCAGCAGGCCGGACTGTTCGGTGCTGGTGGTGGTGGCGAGGCGGATGGGTGCCTTGGTTTCGGCATGGCTGGCAGCGCTCCAGAGCGGCAGGCTGAGCAGCAGGGCGGAGGAGAGGGCAAGGGCGAGGCGTTTGCGCACTGTGGCTGTGATCATGATGTCAGGGTACCCGGTGATGGAGAGAGGGCAGGACTAAGCAAGCAGGGTGCCAAGCTGACCGCGAGCCTTGTTCGGCCCAGTTTTTAATGTGAAAACAGTCGGTTAAGCGCACTAATTGCGTGATGGCACCGTCGCTTTTAATAAACGGAGTTGGCACTTGGGGCCGGTTAGCGACAAAATGTCCCACAGTTTATAAGGTCGGTGGGACAATCCCGGAACCTTGTCGAATCTGAGGTACTTTTTTCATGACTGCACCCGCCAGCCGCTGGTCCGCCCTCTCCTTGCTCATCGTCGACGACGAACCAGGCATGCGCAGCTTCCTCGCCAAGGCGCTGGCCCGCCGCTTCGCCCAGATAGAGACGGCCGCCAGCGTGGAGGAGGCCGAGGCCCTGCGCTGCCGCCTGCATTTTGATCTCATCATCGCCGACATCCGCCTGCCGGGGCGCTCCGGCATCGAGTGGCACGAGGCCATCGATCCCGCCACCCGGCGCAGCGACATCATCTTCATGACCGGCTTTGGCGACATGGAGACCGCCCTCAAGGCGCTGCGGCTCGGCGCCAGCGACTTCATTCTCAAGCCTTTCAACCTGGATCAGATGGTGCAGGCGGTGGACCGGGTCATCGAGCGCCGCCAGATGGAGCGGGAGAACCTGCTGCTGCGCCGGGAGGTGAGCAAGCTGTTCCCGCCCACCCTGATCGGCGACAGCGCCAAGACCCGCGAGCTCAAGACGCTGATCGCCCGGGTCGCCCCCTCCAACGCCGCCGTGCTGGTGGAGGGGGAGTCCGGCACCGGCAAGGAGCTGGTGGCCCGCGCCCTGCACCAGCTCTCCGGCCGGATGGGGGCCTTCGTGCCGCTCAACTGCGCCTCCATCGCCCCCGAGCTTTTGGAGAGCGAGCTGTTCGGCCACGTGCAGGGGGCCTTTACCGGGGCCCGCAAGGGGCGCGACGGCCTGTTCCGGGTCGCCCACCAGGGCACGCTGTTTCTGGACGAGATCGGCGAGATGCCGCTCGCCATGCAGGCCTCCCTGCTGCGGGCGCTGGAGCAGAAAGCCATCCGCCCGGTGGGGGCCGAGCGGGAGCTTTCGGTGGATGTGCGCATCGTCGCCGCCACCAACCGCAACCTGAAGGCGGAGGTGGAGGCGGGCCGTTTTCGTGAAGACCTCTTCTATCGCCTCAACGTGGTGGCGCTGCCGGTGGCCCCCCTGCGCGAGCGCATCGATGACATCCCCGCCCTGGTGCACCACTTCACCCGCCAGCTCACCGCCGAGATGGGCATGGGCGCCCTGCACTGGACCCACGAGGACGTGGTGGCCATGCAGGCCTACCCCTGGCCCGGCAACGTGCGCGAGCTGCGCAACCTGATCGAGCGTTGCCTGCTGCTGGGCAAGCCGCCCGCCGAGTACTGGCAGAGCGCCAAGCCGGCCGAGTCGGCACGGAGCGAGGAGGGCTATCCGCTGGAGTGGGCGCTGGCCGAGGTGGAGAAGGCTCACATCCTGCAGGTGGTGGCGAGCCATGATGGCAACAAGTCGGCCGCCTCCCGGGTGCTCGGGGTGGCGCGCAAGACCCTGGAGCGCAAGTTCAAGGAGTGGGCCATCGAATGAGCCGGCTCGCCCCTTGTCGCCGGAGTGAGTCATGAGGCTGGCGCAGATCCCTGGGTTGCTCAGAACCAAGGTGCGCTGGCGCCTGCTGCTGCTCACCTCGGTGCCCATCATGCTGACTTTGGCCGGCATGATAGGACTGACCCTCTACTGGACCCTCACCTACAGCTGGCAGAACCTGCTCACCACGGTGCGCAGCGACCTTGGCGTTGCCCACCACGCGGTGAGCGTGCAGCAGCAGCGTCAGGCCGAGCACCTCGAACACCTGCGCGATGCCTGGGCCTTCCAGCTGCAACTGCGTGAATCCCCCGCTCGCTTGCGCCAATGGGTGATGCCACTGGCCGCCAACTACGGCCTCGATTTTTTGCGCCTGCGCAGCGGCAGCGAGCTGGATCTGCTGCCAGCGCAGGATCGCGCGGCCCTCGCCGCCGGGCGCAGCGTCAGCCATTTCGTGGTCTGGTCGCGGGAGCAACTGTTGGCGCTCTCGCCGGCACTGGCCAGCCGCGCCGTGCTGGAGCGGGAATATGATCCGGTGGCGGGGCAGGAGACCCGCGGCCTGGTCAGCCTCTCGCTGACCCCGGTGATGGGGCGGGACGGCGGTCTCTGGGGCGTGCTGGAGGGAGGCGAGCTCATCAACGGCAGCACCCGGCTGGTGGACGAGCTCAAGGGCCAGGTGTTCGCCAAGAACACCCTGCCTGCCGGCAGCATCGGCACCGTCACCCTGTTTCTCGGCGACCTGCGAGTGAGCACCAACGTGCCTGCCAGCAGCAGTCGCCAGCTGGGGCGGGCGGTGGGCACCCGGGTCTCGGCGCCGGTGCGCGAGCAGGTACTGGGGCGCGGCGAGCCCTGGATTGATCGCGCCTTCGTGCACGACGCCTGGTATGTGTCGGGCTACGAGCCGCTCTTGGGCGCCAATGGCGAGCGCATCGGCATGCTCTACGTCGGTTTTCTCGAGTGGCCCATCATCCGCACCTACCTCACCAACCTGCTGGAGCTGGGCTCCGGCGTGGTGGTGTTGCTGCTGCTCTCCGGCCTGCTGGTCTATCGCGGCGCGCGGGACTTGTTCACCCCCATCGAGCGGATGCACAAGGTGGTGCGCCAGGTGCAGGCGGGTCAGCCGGCCCGCATCGGCGTGCTGGCCCTCGACCCCGATCACGAGCTGGCCCAGCTCGGTCGCCAGTTCGACGCCATGCTGGACCAGCAGGCGGCGCACCAGCAGCAGCTGGCCCGCAGCGCCGACGAGCTGGAGCAGAAGGTGGCCGAGCGCACCCAGAGCCTTGAGCAGAAGACCGCCGAGCTCGAGCACCACATCCACATGCTGACCCAGGCCCGCCAGCAGCTGCTCATCAGCGAGAAGCTGGCGGCCCTCGGCGAGCTCTGTGCCGGGGTGGCCCACGAGATCAACAACCCGCTGGCGGTGATCCTCGGCAATGTGGAGCTGATGAAGCTGGAGCTGGGGGAGGCGGCCGCGCCGGTGAGCGAGGAGCTGGCGCTGGTGCTGGCCCAGATCGAGCGCATTCGCGCCATCACCCGCAGCCTGCTGCAATATTCCCGTCCCGGCGACTACGAGACGGCGCCGGTGTGGCAGCACCTCACCCCCATCATCGAGGAGAGTCTGACCCTGGTGCGCTCCGCCCTGCGCCAGCAGCAGGTGAACCTGGTGGCCGATCTCAGGGCCCAGCAGCCCATCGAGGCGGATCGCCAGCAGCTGCTGCAGGTGCTGATCAACCTCTTGGTCAACGCCAGCCATGCGCTGGGGGAGCAGGGGGAGATCCGGGTCGAGAGCCGCGACTGGCTGGATGACGCCGGCCAGTTGCAAGGGGCCGAGGTGCGGGTCATCGACAATGGCAGCGGCATCGAGGCGGCCATCATCGACAAGATCTTCGACCCCTTCTTCACCACCCGCGCCACCGGCACTGGGCTGGGGCTGGCCCTGAGCCACCGCATCATCAGCCGCTGGGGCGGGGAGCTGTTGGTGGATTCAACCCCGGGGCAGGGCAGCTGCTTTACCATCCGCCTGCGCAGCCACGCCCGGCTGGCCAGCGGTGGCGAGCGCGACCGGCTGGAGGGGTGGCGCATCGCGCTCAATGCCGAGGGGCGTGAGGCCGGTGGCGACCACCCGTCTTAACCACGCCAGTCACAAAAAAGCCCGTCAATATTGGTCTTGGCGGGCTTTTTTACGGGCGAGTGAGTGGTTATTTACTGCGGGCTCCACACCAGCTTGCCGCTCTGGGTCAGGTCATAGCCGCCGAGGCGGGCCGCCAGCTCGCGCCCCTCGGGGGATTGCAGCCAGCCGATCAGCTGCTGCAGCAGGGTGCGAAAGAAGACCCCCTGCGGCATCACCAGATCGAAGCACTCCTGAGAGAGCGGCATGAAATCGAGGCCGAACTCGGTGGCGGTGCTCTGGGCACCGGGCCCGACATCGGCATCGCCCCGGCTGATGGCGGCGGCCAGCTCCCGCTCGCTGTTGACCTCGAGGGTGCGCTCCAGCCGGGTCAGCGACTCCCCTTGCGTTTGCAGCCACTCCTGCAGGGCGCGCTGGCTGCCGGCCCCCTCCTGGCGCATGGCCCAGCGCCAGTCGAGCGCCTGTCTCGCCTCTTTCGGTTGCAAGCCTCGGCGCAGCACCAGTCCCTGCACCCGCCGAAATCCATGAACGATCACCCATTGCCGGTGGCCCTGATACTGCTGCACCAGCGCCGGATGGCGCAGGTGGGCCTCCTCGGCCTGGCCCCAGTGAATGGCGCAGAGATCCACGTGGCCGCGTGCCAGCATCGCCAGCCCCTGACGGGTGCCGCACGGAGTGTAGCCCACCAGTGCCTGGGTGCCGAGCTGCTGGGCCAAACGGCTGCTGGCGTAGTGGAGCAGCACGTCGTCGGAGCCTGCCAGCAGCAGGCGGTCGTTCATCACCCCCTCGTGGCAGCTGCCAAGCAGCCAGCGATCGAGCAGGGAGCGGGGAAACAGCCACTTGCCGGTCGCCTTGGTGGCGGGGATGCGCGCCTCGTTGGCGAGCTGGTAGACCTTCTTCTCGTTGAGATCGAGATACTCCGCCACCTGCTTCACGTTCATAAATTCATTCATGGCTTAGTCCCGCATCCCGAGACCGGCCGAACTGGGCGCCAGCACCGGCGGCTTCTCGTCCAGCACGAGATGGTCGTGGCCGCTGAATACCTCGAAGTGGCGCCCCTTGGCGCGGGCAATCATGGTGATGCCGAGCTGGCGGGCGAGATCCAGCCCCATTTGGGTGACGCCGGAGCGCGACAGCAGCACCGGAATGCCCATCTGCGCCACCTTGATCACCATCTCCGAGGTGAGCCGCCCGGTGGTGTAGAAGATCTTGTCGTGGCCAGCCTCGCCACTCATCCAGAGCTCGCCCGCCAGGGTATCCACCGCATTGTGGCGCCCCACGTCCTCGACAAAGGAGAGGATTTCGCTGCCGCGACAGATGGCGCAGCCATGGACTGCACCCGCCATCTTGTAGGTTTCGTTATGGGCCGACAGCGCCTTGAGCAGGGCGTAGAGGGTGCTCTGTTTAAGCTCGGGCGCCGCCAAGACCACCCCTTCGAGCTTCTTCATCACGCTGCCATACATGGTGCCCTGACCGCAGCCGGAGGTGACCGTCTTCTTCTCCAGTGACTTGTCGAGATCTTCGGCCTGCTGGCTGCTCACCACGGCGGCGGCCTCGCTCTCCCAGTCGACGATGACCGACTCGATGGTCGAAATATCCTCGATAAAGCCCTGATTTTTCAGATAACCCAGTACCAGCGCCTCGGGGCGGGCCCCCAGCGTCATCAGGGTTACGATTTCCTTCCAGTTGAGGTAGACCGTCAGTGGCCGTTCACAGGCGATTTGGCGGGTTTGCAGCATGCCCTGTTCATCCATCACCTCGACGGCCATGGTGAGCTGGGCGGCTGCATTGCTTTTGATAAAGGTCGGTGTCATGGGCCCCTCGCGACCGGTTGCCGAGATCTAAGGGGAGGGATACAGCAAGTTTTGTTCCAGATAAATGTGAGAAGACTAAGTATCAGAGTGATAGTTCGCAGCCAGCATTATTTGGAAGTTCAGACGTTATGCACGATGTCATTTTGATAAGGAAGTAAGTAATCATGCTTTTCTTTGAAAACTCATATGGTTAGAATTGGGAGGAATTAGGTTAAGATACAAAATTTAATGCCGATTAATAAGCAGCTAATGAAGGAAATAAGAATATGGATAATCTTTGGGGTGATGTATTAGCAACAGTGATCGGTGGTTGCATTCTAACATTTCTATTCTTCTTGATTAGGGAAAAATGTTTCCCTCTTCCTAATATAAGTGGCATGTGGCACTTAAAGAATATTACAGTAGATAGTGCTTATAACCCATACAAAGGAATGACTCTTGGCTATACTGCTATTCTTTGGTGCGAAGGAAATAGAGTTTCAGGCACTACAGAGAAAGTTTATGAGGATTCTGTCAATGGAGAAAGACCATTTATTGGTAAAAACAGATGTCGCGGTGTTGTTGATGGGTATATCCATAAAAACTATTTTTCAAAAGACATGGTAGTATTACATGTTGTAGAGGATGGTTTTGGGCGGGAGTCTACTTACTCGTACAAGCTCAAAATTCAAAATAAAACAGATACGCTGGAAGGTATATTTTCTACAATGGTTGCTGATCAGAATGGTTATACAACTTGGAGCCGGGAGAAAATTTGAGGTACATATATATAATATTATCTTCACCTTATTTATTAGCCTATTATTTTGTGTTCGCGTTTAGCCCCTATTTCCGTTTGCTACAGAGTAAAGTAGTCAATTCAATAGGTGAGCTTTGGTGTGACTTTCCATCAGATTATAAGTATTACTTGCAGATAGCAGAAGATCATAGGGGAGACTATCATTACGGGATAGACCAGATATCTTTCTGCAGAATAATTTATCAGTATATTTTTAGGTTCATCGCGGCTTTCCGGGGAAGGCCGCCTTGATTTTCAGAAAAAAGTATTCTGAGTCCCTAAATCCATATGCCATACGCTTTATCACTTTGATCTTGTTGTTCACCCCTTCCAGCACACTCGTGTGCATCGGGTAGTTTGCACTCGCCAGGATCCCCCGCATATATTTCGATAAATTTCGACCAAATCGTTGCAGCGGCGCTAGCCCGCTTTCCTTCACCTGCCGCATCCAGCTCCGCCATCGTCGCCATCCTTCCCACACGCTCGGCGCATACCAGATGCCCTTCAACCCCTCTTTCAGCACGTACACCATCGCCAGCGGTTGATTCGCCGCCAACAGCTCCTGCAACTTCACATCCTGTTTTTCACTCAACTTCGCCCGATTACGTAGCAGCAACCAACGCGCACTTTTGACCACTTTTCGCGCCGGTTTATCGCTTTTCAGTGCATTCGCCTGCTCCACTCGCACCCGGTCCACCACCTCTCGGCCATAGCGAGCCACCACGTGGAACAGGTCGTAGACCACCTCCGCCTGCGGGCAGTGTTGCTTCACCTCCAGGTCGAACGCCGTGTTCATGTCCATCGCCACCGCTTCAATCTGCTGGCATCGCTCGCCGAGCTGCTCGAAGAAGGGACGGATAGCGGCCCGGCTGTTGCCGTGCCCCACCCACAGGACGCGGGTTCGCTCGGCATCCATGATCACGGTGGCATAGCGGTGTCCCTTGTGCAGGGCAAACTCATCCATCACCAGCCGCCGCACCTCCCCAAGTTCGATGGTGCCCACACTGGTCTGCAAACGGCGCTTGTCGATCTCCTTGATGGTGTGCCAACCGACCCCGGTGAGCTGGCTGACATGGCGGATGGGGAGGTACTGAACGAGCGCTTCAATCCAGCACTGCATGCGCCGGGTGAGGCGGGAGCCAGAGGGGAGCCAGTCGATATGTTCACTGACGCGACCACAGCGCAGACAGTCGACGCGGCGAACAGGCAGTTGTAACCAGACTTGTCGGTCAAATAGGTCTCGCTCACGCACCCGGCGGATACGTTGGTCGTGGATCAATGGCGTGGGTTGCAGGCATCGGCGACAACGGGGCAAGAAGTCGGCGCGAGGCTCAAGGGTAAACAGGGTGTGATGGTTGGCAGAAAGCGCTTGGGCGATGACGGTATAACCTGGCCAGAAGGAGGCAATATCAATATGATGCACGGCGACAGCAGGGTGATGGTGGTGGTGTGTTTGGAGACAGCCAGTTTACCAGCACCCTGTCTGTCAACTTCCACTTCCCCAAGATCCCGCGAAGAACCTATTTTTAGGGGAATAAAGCAAGGGGGGAGCACCATTGAACAGCAATTAGTGAGGACTATTACTGGCCATTATGAGCCTACATTGAAGAGAAAGTTAATGGAACAACTATTAGCTATATCTATCGCTAGAAAATTCAATAAAGATCAGATTGTTTCTGCATATGTACAAGTTGCATATCTGGGGACAAAAATTTCTGGTGTTTTTGAATTAGCCAAATGTCTTGGGTTAGATGTTTTCCGAGATAGTACAATACTCTCAATTGAGCTATCCATACGATTAAAATACCCTGAGCCATCTAAATATAGTCTTATATGGCATGCAAAATATCAACGCAGAAAAAATCATATTATTAACCTGGCAAGTAAAAAGCTACCAAAGCATATAAGGGAAAATGTAAATGCTAGACAGATATAGCCCTTTTTAATGTTCCCTATATTTAGGAGCTTTTTATTTGAAAAGGTGGTTATTGGATAATTTGGTGTTATCCGATGACTGCTATCCCCCTTGAGTAGGCGCAGGTGAACTGGTTTTACTCCACATACTGGGCTTCGCTGCGCTCAGCGCTAACCCATGTGATGCACGACGCCCCAACCCGCAGTAAAGCCCCCATCAACCACCAAACCGGCCTTGGCCCCACTCTTGCTAAGTCTTATCCCACTGATGGCCGTGGCTGCCCTGAATGTACTGCCTTGATCCGCCCCGACTGGGGCTAAGCAAGGGGGAGGGTGGCCCGGCAGAGACCTTCTGATGGGAGCCGTGACAGTGCAAGAGACAACCAACCCCCTCTCCCCGCAGCGCTGGCTGCAGCTGGAGTTAAAGGCCATCGACAGTCAGGTTGGCCGCTGGCAGAGCCGCCGTTTCGAGATTGCGGCGCTCCACCCCGCCGAACCTGAGGCCGCCGGTGCCTTGCCCCTTACCCTGTTTCGCGATGAGCGGGGGGATTATCGCTTCAATCTGAGCTCCGGCTCGCCCCGCCTCTTTGTCACTGGAAGCCGCGTGGACAGTGGCTTTGTGGCCGATGGCCTCACCCTGAGTCAGACCGTGGCCGCCGCCTATATGGATGGTGAGCGGCAAGTGCTCTCCTGCCCGCTGCCCGAAGCGCTGCAAGCCTGGGTGGAGGCCTTTATCGGCCGCCACGGCGAGCTGCTGGAGGCCCGTCGCAAGGGCAAGAAGGGCAAGGGGCGGGCGCAGGATCAGCTGGGTGTCGATAGCCAGGAGCAAGCCAGCTGTGGCGCCGTCAAGGCTACCGGCCCCGATGGTCGCGAGCGTGGCAGCGATGCCGGAAACAAGGCCGGAAACAGCGCCCATGAGTGAGTTCCTCAAGCGCTGGTCGTCTCGCAAGAGCGAGGCGCGCAAGCATCAGGCATTGCAGCCACGAGAAGAGGTCACTCCTGAGGCACTTGCGACCCCCATCGATGGCAGCGGCGAAGGTGAAATGCCAGGTACAGAACTGGATGGCCGCGTAGTCAGCACTGACAAGGGGAGTGATGTTCCTCTTCGCGTTGAAGGGGGCAAGCCGCGCGGATCAGAGCCCAAAACGACCCCCTCAGAGAAGCCGGCACTCCCCGACAAGGAGGTGCTGCGCGCCATGTTTCGCAGCCACAAGCCGGATGGGCTCGACGACTACACCCAGGATTTCAGCCAGCCCGAATTGCTGCCCGCAGCCTTGAGCGCCGGGCTGCGTAACTGGCTGGTGGAGCAGGCGACGGCGCCCGATGGTGAAGCGCCTCACTTATCCTCCGCCGCACCCGAACCGGCGACGGTGGCCGCCACGGCCATAACCAGCGAGCCGCAAGGGTTGGCTGATAACCATTCTCAAAACCCTACCGATGATCGGGACATTTTGGTTGACCATGATGGACAAAATGTCCCAACCAAGGGTGGGGGAATGGAGCATTTGGGATCCTGACTCCCTGCCAGTCACTTTTTTCCTGGGGGAGTTGGCTCGGCTCTTGCTCTCCCAGCTGACCAACAAGCACGCCATCCCACGAGGTGGCGCGCACAGGAGTGCATGTGAGCATCGAACAACCCATAACAACATCCGTCGCAACTCTGACCGCCGATGGCGTGGCCGCGCGCAACGAACGTGCCCGCGCCCATGCCCTGCAGCATGCGGTCAAGACCGACAACCTGATCCCGGCTACTGTCTCCTACCAGAGTCAGGGGCGCCTGCTGCTGGTCGGCCCGGAAGACCGCATTCGCCGCGCGGCCAGCCTGCTGCCCCAAGGCGTGATGCCGACCCTGCTGGTCACCGAATCCGTCCACAATGCCGAGGCGGCGGATCTCGAGGCCATCTTCGAGGCTACCGCCACCCTGGATGCCCTGACCCTGCGCGAGCCGAGCCTGACCGGGTATCTCGGCCAGTTCCAGCTCACCGGCCTCAATGGGCAGGGTGAGCGTATTTCTCTGGCTGCGCTCTGTTTTACTCAGCAGGCCGCTGCAAATGGCGAACCACGCTTCGATCTGGTGGCCGATCTGGGCCGCGTCCCGCTGTTTGCGCTGGAACGCCCGCCAGTCGGTTATCTGCATCTTGCCGATGACCAAGGGCTGGCCGAACGGCTTGCCGAGCTCTGTGCGCTGACAGGTATCTTTGACAAGCCGCGCTATTTTCGCCTCGACCCCGAGGCCTGCGCCTTTACCGCCCGCGGCGTGCCCGGTTGCAGCCGCTGTCTCGATGTCTGCCCGACCGATGCGCTCAAGCCCGTCAATGGTCGCATCCAGATCGATCCCCATCTCTGTCAGGGCTTTGGCAGCTGCGCCTCGGCCTGTCCGACCGGGGCGATTGCCTATCACCAACCCGATGCCAACACCAGCGGCGACTATCTGCTGCGGCTGCTCAAGCACTACCGGGAGGCGGGGGGCGACGCGCCTCGGCTGCTGATCGCCGGTGAAAGCGAGCGGGAATGGGTGGAAGCCGAGCTCACCCGCCTATCTGCCAACTGGCTGCCGGTCTGGGTGGAGGAGAGCGCGAGTCTAGGCATCGATAGCTGGCTGGCCGCTATTGCCTATGGCGCCAACGCGGTGCGCATCGCGCTGGGCGATGGTGCCCCCGAGAGCGTCCGTGCGCTGGTTGAGCGGGAGCTGGCGAGCGCCGCCGTGCTGCTGGCTGGCGCCGGTCTTGCTGCCGATCGCATCGCCTTGTTTAACCCGGATGTCGAATTAGATAAGCCGATCTCCGGTGAGCCGACCCTTGCCCTGCTGGACAAGCCGCTCAAAGGAGACAAACGGGAGAACCTGTTTGCCGCCTTCGATGCCCTCTGGCAAGCCAACAATGGCGGCCTCGAGCCGCTGGCGGTGCCCCACGGCGCCCCTTACGGCAGCGTCGAGCTCAAAGACGCTGACTGCACCCTCTGCATGGGCTGCGTGGCGGTCTGCCCAAGCCGCGCTTTGCATGCGGTGGGGCATGCCCCCGGCCTCAACTTTATCGAGCAGGATTGCATCCAGTGCGGCATGTGCGAAAAGGCCTGCCCCGAGCAGGCCATCGTGCTGGTGCCCCGCCTGCAACCGGTGCCCGAGGCGCGCCGCGCCGTGCAGAGCCTCAAAGCCGAAGAGGCGGCCTGCTGCATTCGCTGTGGCAAGCCGTTTGCGCCGGCCTCCCTTATCCGCCGCATCCAGCAAAAACTGGCCGGTCACTCCCACTTTCAGAACGAGGCCGCCCAGCGGCTGCTGATGTGCGAGGACTGCCGGGTCAAGGATGTGTTTGCGGCGCTGGCGGCGGATCCCGTCTCCCAGCTCAAGGTGTGAGGGGGCTCTGATGACTGAACAACGCAATAACTACCTGGAGGCGCCGGCAATGACCGACCTGGATCGCAATAGCGCCGACATGTACGCCCTGCTGGCGAGCCTCTGGCGCGCCGCCCCCCGAGGCGAGCAGCTCGTCTGGCTGCAAGGCCTGCAGGCCATGCCCGGCCCCTTTGCCAGAGGGCTGGGGCTGGTGCAGCTGGCGGCCAGCAGCCACCACGAGCATGAGCTTGCCGAGGAGTATCAGGATCTCTTTATCGGGCTGGGGCGCGGGGAGATCGTGCCGTTTGCCTCCTGGTATCTCACCGGCTCATTGATGGAGCTGCCACTGGCGGTGCTGCGCGCCGATCTCCAGTCCCTCGGTTTCGAGCGCCAGAGCGGAGTGTGCGAGCCGGAAGATCACCTGGCCGCCCTCTGCGAGGTGATGGCGGTGTTGATTGCCGAGCAGCACCCGGAGCGTAACCGCTTCTATGAACGCCACCTTGCCCCCTGGGTACTGGCCTGCTGCCGCGATCAGCAACAGGCGAAAGGGGGCAGCTTCTACCGGGCGGTCGGTGCTCTTGCCGAAGACTTTTTCAAACTGGAACAGGAACTGCGCCTGCCCTTTGGCAGCCCGGTGGTGACGCAGCCATGACGCTGCTCCACCCACTCATAGCAAAGCCGGCTCACCGCAGCCGACCATAACAACAGAGGTCACAGAAAGATGAGCGATGAACAGCTGAAAGACCCGTCCCGCCGCAATCTGATCAAGGGGGTGGGGGTGGTTGCCACCATAGGCGTGCTGGCCGGTGCCACCGGCCGGGTGGTGGGCAAGGAGGTGCTGACCCACGACACCGAGCCCGACAAGGGCTATCGGGAGACCCCCCATGTTCACGACTTTTATCGCACCCTGCGCGGCACCGACTGAGCCGACTCAGTGAAGGAGAACTCATGAAACTGACGAAACGTGCCGAGCAGCCCCAGGCGGGCGAGCAGGGCAGCTTGCAAGGCGGTTTGCAAAATAATGGGGCCGCTCGCGGTCAGGGGCTGACCCGTCGCGCCTTTATGGTCAACTCGGGTCTGGTGGCCGGTGGCGCCGTGGCCGCCGGCTGGCTGGCGCCGGCCATGATGCAGCGGGCGGAGGCCAAAACCGTGGCAGCCGAGGTGCCGGTCGAGGTGAAGCGCACCATCTGCTCTCACTGCTCGGTGGGCTGCGGCGTTTATGCCGAGGTGCAAAACGGCGTCTGGACCGGGCAGGAGCCGGCCTTCGATCACCCCTTCAACTTGGGCGGTCACTGCGCCAAGGGGGCGGCCCTGCGCGAGCATGGTCACGGCGAGCGTCGCCTCAAGTACCCGATGAAGCTGGTGAGCGGCAAGTGGCAGCGTCTGAGCTGGGAGCAGGCCATCGAAGAGGTGGGCAATGAGGTGCTGCGGCTGCGCAAGGAGTCCGGCCCCGACAGCGTCTACTGGCTCGGCTCCGCCAAGCATTCCAACGAGCAGGCCTACCTGTTTCGCAAGATGGCGTCCCTGTGGGGCACCAACAACGTGGATCACCAGGCGCGGA
Organism: Aeromonas sp. ASNIH4; assembly: GCF_002934425.1. Classification (NCBI taxonomy): domain Bacteria; kingdom Pseudomonadati; phylum Pseudomonadota; class Gammaproteobacteria; order Aeromonadales; family Aeromonadaceae; genus Aeromonas; species Aeromonas sp. ASNIH4. The sequence goes on from NZ_CP026217.1 coordinate 1,106,036, forward strand.
TCTGCCACTCCACCACGGTCGCCGGGGTCGCCAACACCTGGGGCTACGGCGCCATGACCAACAGCCTGAACGACATGCACAACAGCAAGTCGATCATGTTTATCGGCTCCAACCCGGCGGAGGCCCACCCGGTCGCCATGCAGCACATCCTGCTGGCGAAAGAGCGCAACGGCTGCAAGATCCTAGTGGTCGACCCGCGCCGTACCCGCACCGCTGCCAAGGCGGACATGTACCTCTCCCTGCGCCCGGGCACCGACGTCGCCTTTATCTGGGGCATGCTCTGGCACATCTTCAAGAACGGCTGGGAAGATAAAGAGTTCATCCGCACCCGCGTCTACGGCATGGACGAGGTGCAAAAAGAGGTGGCGCGCTGGACCCCGGCCGAAGTGGAACGGGTGACCGGCCTCAACGAACAGCAGGTTCATGGCGCCGCCAAGCTGCTGGCCGACAACCGCCCCGGCTGCGTGGTCTGGTGCATGGGCGGTACCCAGCACACCACCGGCAACAACAACACCCGCGCCTACTGCATCCTCGAACTGGCCCTCGGCAACGTGGGCAAAAGCGGGGCGGGCACCAACATCTTCCGCGGTCACGACAACGTGCAGGGCGCCACCGACTTTGGCGTCACCTCAGACTCCCTGCCCGGTTACTACGGGCTGGAAGAGGGCTCCTGGAAGCACTGGGCCCGGGTGTGGGACGTCGATTACGAGTGGATCAAGGCCCGTTTTGACAACAAGGCCTACAACGGCAAGCTGCCGATGAACAACAACGGCATTCCGGTCTCCCGCTGGGTGGACGGGGTGCTGGAGAACGCCGATCTCATCGAGCAGGGCTCCAACATCCGCGCCATGTTCTACTGGGGCCATGCGGTCAACTCCCAGACCCGCGGCCCCGAGATGAAGAAGGCGATGCAAAAGCTCGACATGATGGTGATTGTCGACCCGTACCCCACCGTCGCCGCCGTCATGAACGATCGCACCGACGGCGTCTACCTGCTGCCGGCCACCACCCAGTTCGAGACCTATGGTTCCGTCACCGCCACCAACCGCTCCATGCAGTGGCGCGACAAGGTGGTCGAGCCGCTGTTCGAATCCAAGGTGGACCACGAGATCATGTATCTCTTGAGCAAGAAGCTCGGCTTTGCCGATGAGCTGTTCAAGCACATCAAGGTGGAGAACAACGAGCCGCTCTTGGAAGACATCACCCGCGAATACAACCGCGGCATGTGGAGCGTGGGTTACACCGGCCAGAGCCCGGAGCGGCTCAAGGCGCACCAGCAGAACTGGCACACCTTCCACAAGACCAACCTCAAGGCCGAAGGGGGCCCGGTCAGCGGCGAAGTGTACGGTCTGCCCTGGCCCTGCTGGGGCACCCCGGAGATGAAACACCCCGGCAGCCATATCCTCTACGACACCAGCATTCCGGTCTCGGAAGGGGGCGGCGGTTTCCGCGCCCGTTTCGGCATCGAGTATCAGGGCGTCTCGCTGCTGGCCGAAGACTCCTGGCCGAAGGGGAGCGAGGTGGAAGACGGCTATCCCGAGATCACCGCCGATCTGCTGAAACAGCTTGGCTGGTGGGACGAGCTGACCGAGGCCGAGAAGAAAGAGGCCGAGGGCAAGAACTGGAAGACCGATCTCTCCGGCGGCATTCAGCGGGTGGCCATCAAGCACGGCTTCGTGCCTTACGGCAACGCCAAGGCGCGCTGCGTGGTGTGGACCTTCCCGGATCAGGTGCCCAAGCACCGCGAGCCGCTCTATACCCCGCGCCGGGATCTGCTGGCCGACTACGCCACCTGGCCGGACGCCAAGAGCCTGTGGCGCCTGCCGACCCAGTACGCCTCGGTGCAGGAGAAGGACGTCAGCAAGGAGTTCCCAATCATCCTTACCTCCGGCCGTCTGGTGGAATACGAGGGTGGCGGCGACGAGACCCGCTCCAACCCCTGGCTGGCCGAGTTGCAGCAGGAGATGTTCGTCGAGATGAACCCGGCGGATGCCAACGATGTCGGCGTGCGCGACGGTCAGGACGTGTGGGTGGAGGGGCCGGAAGGAGGCAGAGTGAAAGTGAAGGCGCTGGTGACCCCGCGGGTCAAACCGGGGCTCGCCTTTATGCCGTTCCACTTCGGCGGTCACTTCGAGGGCCAGGATCTGCGCGCCAAATATCCGGAAGGGTCAGACCCCTATGTGCTGGGGGAGTCGGTCAACATAGTCACCACTTATGGCTATGACCCGGTTACCCAGATGCAGGAGACCAAGGTCACCCTGTGCCGTTTTCGCCAAGTAGGAGCCTGATCTCATGGCCAGAATGAAATTCATGTGTGACACCAAGCGCTGCATCGAGTGCAACGGCTGTGTGACGGCGTGCAAGAACGAGAACGACGATGCCCTGGAGTGGGGCATCCAGCGCCGCCGGGTGGTGACCCTCAACGACGGCCTGCCGGGAGAAACCTCCATCTCGGTGGCCTGCATGCACTGTACCGACGCTCCCTGCATGGCGGTCTGCCCGGCCGACTGCTTCTATCACACCGACGACGGCATAGTTCTGCACAACAAGGATCTCTGCATCGGTTGCGGCTACTGCCTGTTCGCCTGCCCGTTTGGGGCGCCCCAGTTCCCGAAGACCGCCGCCTTCGGCGATCGCGGCAAGATGGACAAGTGCACCTTCTGCGCCGGTGGCCCGGAAGAGGATCACAGCGAGGCGGAGCGCCAGAAGTACGGTGCCAACCGCATCGCCGAGGGCAAGCTGCCCATGTGTGCCGAGCTCTGCTCCACCAAGGCGCTGCTGGCGGGGGATGCGCAGGTCATCTCCGACATCTTCCGCGAGCGGGTCGCCTATCGCGGCGCCAAGGAAGCGGGCTGGGGCAGCGGTGAAGAGCTGTTTTACGACGCCAGCAAGGCGGGCAAGGGAGGGGCGGCATGAAAACCTGGCTAATGGCCCTGTTTGCCGCCCTGCTGCTGGTGAGTACCGCCAGCTTCGCCGACGCCGAGAAAGAGGCGGTCGGCTTTGCCGGCGCCGACTACTGGCGAGCGGTGAAGGACGGGCAGGAGGGGGTGACCACCTCCCGCTCGCCGGAGCACGGGGTGCTGATCTCGGTGCCGGGCCAGCTCTGGTTCGAGGTGAAGACCAAGTGGGTGTCGCCGCTCGGTGCCATCGCCATCTTCGGCTCCTTGGCCATGTGCGGCCTGATGTACTGGGCTGTGGGGCCGACCAGGCTCTCCAAACCGCGCACCGGGCGCAAGCTCAAGCGCTGGAGCCGGCTCGATCGGGCGCTGCACTGGAGCACGGCGGGCATGTTCCTGACCCTGTCCGGGTCGGGGCTGGCCATCATCTATGGCAAGCACTTCATCAAGCCGGTGGTGAGCATGGGGGTGTGGGAGAACTGGATCTGGTTCGCCAAGGTGTTCCACAACTACGTGGGGCCGCTCTTCTTCCTCTGCCTGATGGGAGTGCTCATCAAGTGGTTTCGCCACAACATCGTCAACATGGTGGACGTGCAGTGGTTTATGAAGGCGGGCGGCATGCTGGGGCCCCACAAGGGGAGTCACCCCTCGGCGGGCTTCTCCAACGGCGGCGAGAAGGCGATCTTCTGGCTGCTGATCTGGTTTGGCGGCATCGTGGTGGCGACCGGGCTGTTTCTGGACTTCCCCATCTTCGGCCAGCTGCGCCGCCAGATGGAGTGGGCCAGTTTCATCCACATCGTCGGGGCCCTCATCCTCATCTGCGGCTTCATCTTCCATATCTACATGGGCCTGTTCCAGCTGGAAGGGGCGCTGGAGGGGATGATCAGCGGCGAGGTGGACGAAACCTGGGCCAAGGAGCACCACGACCTCTGGTATGAAGAGGTGAAGCACACTCTCGATGAGCCGAAGGCGGGCAAGTCAGGCTGAGGCTGATCGCGACATCAGGATGAAAGAGAAGGGGCGCTGCGGCGCCCCTTTGTTGTGTCTGCCGCTCAGAGCGGTGGCTGCAGCGGCAGCCGGATGCGGTAGCAGAGCCCCTCGCCGGGGGGGCTGGTGACGGCAAGCTGGCCGTGCAGGTTGTTCTCCACCAGATTGTGGATGCGACAGGCGCTCAGCCCGCAGTGGCGGGCGTCACCGCGCAGGGTGGTGAAGAAGGGCTCGAACAGATGGGCCAGCTGCTCGGCCGCCATGCCGGGGCCGTTGTCCCGGTAGATCAGCAGCAGCTCGCTGCCGGCCCGCTCCACCTGCAGGGAGAGGCGGTGTTCCCCCGGCCCCTTGAAGGCGTGCTCCATGCTGTTCTTGATGAGCTCCTGCACCAGGTCGAGAAACAGCGACTCGGGGGCGGTCAGGGTGACCTCTTCGCCGCCCAGATCGGCGTTGACCCGGGCGATGAGAAACTCGGGGGTGAAGGCCTGCAGCAGCTTGCGTAGGCTCTTCTGTACGGCGAAGGGGGTGGCGGGCAGTTCGGTCTGATCCCGGGTCAGCTCCTTGAAGCGGGTCACCAGCAGGGCGACCCGGCGCAGGCTGGACTCCACCAGCTCGGTGCCCTCCTTGATGTCGGTGAGCTGCTGCTGGAGCAGGCGCTGCCCCAGCATGCCGTTTTGCACCGCGCTGGCCAGCAGATCGCCGGCGCCGTGAATGAGGCTGGAGGCGGTGATGCCGATGCCGATGGGGGTGTTGATCTCGTGGGCGATGCCGGCGGTGAGCTGAAACAGGCTCTGGTAGAGCTGCACCTTGGCCTGCTGGCGCCCCAGCTCCTTGAGGCGCAGCTGGTTTTGCACCCGGGCCAGCACCTCGAGCTGGTGGAACGGCTTGGATACATAGTCGCAGCCGCCGGCCTGAAAGGCCTGCTCGAGCGCCCCGATCCCGCTGTTGGTGCTGATGAAGAGTACCGGCAGGCACCACTGGCCCGGCAACTGCTTGATGCGGCGGCACGCCTCGTAACCGTCCATCACCGGCATGTTGATGTCCATCAGCACCAGATCGGGGGGGAACTCGGTGGCGGCATCCACCGCCTGCAGGCCGTCGGTGGCCTCCCGCACCCGGTAACCCGCCTCTTCCAGCAGACTGCGCAAGATGTAGCGGTTGGATGCCATGTCATCGACGATCAGGATTTCACTCATCTGTGTGTTCTCTCCTGCCCCCGGGAACCTCTCCCTGCCGGTGGCCTGCTGTTGAGCATAGTTGGCCGCTCTCTGCGGCGCGTGGCCGGTATGAGACCATCATCCACCTCGGCGCGGATTTTGGCCGCAGGGTATGCCCAAGCTCACAAAACTAAACAGGCAAACGTCATATGATTGATTTCATTATGAGTCTTGCTCTCCTGCCGAACGGCAATTTCACGTAAATCAAAGAGAATGACTATGGCTACCGGACAATATCTGCTGTGGAAAGATGCACAGGGACAAGATTTTCGCCCCGTTGCACTGACTGGCACCGATCTGCTCAACGATCGCAATCTCAACAAGGGCACCGCCTTTACCGAACAGGAGCGCGCCGACTTCGAGCTCGACGGCCTGTTGCCTCCCCAGGTGCAAACCTTCGAAGCCCAGCTGGATCGGGTCTATCAGGGCTTTTTGAGCGCCTGCAGCGACATCGAGAAGTATCAGAACCTGCGGGCATTGCAGGATCGCAACGAGACCCTGTTCTACGCCCTGCTGGCGCGCCACGTGGAGGAGATGACCCCCATCATCTACACCCCGACCGTGGGCAAGGCATGCCAGGAGTTCAGCCACCGCTACCAGAAGGCGCGCGGCCTCTACATCACCCCGAAGAACGTCGATGACATGGGCTCCCTGGCCCGTCAGCTGGATGCCAAATCGGTGCGCATCATCGTCGTGACCGACAGCCAGGGGATCCTGGGGATCGGTGACCAGGGGGTGGGCGGCATGGGGATTCCCATCGGCAAGCTCTCCCTCTATACCCTGGCCGCTGGCATTCACCCCGCCTGCTGCCTGCCTATCGCGCTCGACGTGGGCACCGACAATCAGGCGCTGCTGGATGATCCCATGTACCTGGGTCAGCCCCACAAGCGCATTCGCGGCAAGGAGTACGACGACTTCATCGACAAGTTCGTGGCCGGGGTCAAGCGCCACTTCCCGAACGCCGTGCTGCAGTGGGAGGACTTCAGCAAGTCCAACGCCTTCAACAATCTCTCCCGCTATCAGCAGTCGCTGCCGTCGTTCAACGACGACATCCAGGGCACAGGTGCCGTGGTGCTGGCGGGCATCATAGGGGCGGTCAAGGTCAAGGGCGAGACCCTGGGCCAGCAGAACTACCTGGTCTATGGCGCCGGTGCCGGCGGGGTCGGGGTGGCGGATCAGATCTGCGCGGGCATGATCCGCGAAGGGCTGGATCCGCAGGCGGCTCGCGATCGCATCTACATCCTGGATACCCAGGGGCTGGTGTGTGACAACCGAGAGGGGCTCGACGAGTACAAGCGCCGCTACGCCAAGCCGGGCCTGCTGCTGGCCGGCTGGGACACCGAGGTGCCCGGCAAGGCCAACCTGACCGACGTGCTGCGCCACGTGCCGATCACCGTGCTGCTGGGCACCAGCGGCTCGGGCGGCGCCTTCAAGGAGGAGCACGTGCAGCTGATGCAAAAACACTGCGCGCGCCCCATGGTGTTCCCGCTCTCCAACCCGACCGCCAACTGCGAGGCGCTGCCGGACGATATCTATCGCTGGAGCCAGGGCAAGGCCATTGTCGCCACCGGCAGCCCGTTCAAGGATGTGCACTACGAAGGGCAGGAGTTCCGGGTCGGTCAGGGCAACAACGTCTTCATCTTCCCGGGGGTGGGTCTGGCGGCCATCGTCAGCCAGATCCGCGAAATTACGCCGGACATTTTCACCACCGCCGCCTTTGCGCTGGCAGAGTGCGTGAGCGAGGTGGACCTGGCCAAGGGGGCCGTCTATCCGCGCATTCGCGAGCTTCGCAACATCTCGGTGCACGTGGCGACGGCGGTGCTCAAGGACATAGTGCGGCGGGATCCTTCCCACCCGCTGATCGGTCAGGATCTGCAGCAGCATATCCTCAACCACATGTGGGAGCCGGTCTACCTGCCCTATCGCCGGGTATGATGGCCGCAAGCTTGCAGTTGCAATAGAAGGAGGGTGGCCATGGCCACCCTCCTTTTTTGTTACCTGAGCTGTCAGCCGCGCAGCGGCAGCCAGTGCCCCGCCTTGCTGCGGCAGGCGGTGTCCTGCCACTGCTGGCTGGTCTGGCCTATATAGAGCTGCTCGCGGTAGTCGCGGCACCAGAGGCCGTTGGGGTGGCGAAAGGTGCGCAGCGGGGTGACGCTGCCTGAGTGGCGGTTGGCGGAGTTGAACCAGGTGAGGCTCTGGCCCTTGGGGCGGGTTTGCAGCGCCTCGGCCAGCGCCTGATTGGCCAGCGCCACGTCCTGCTTGTCCATCTGGTGATAGAACGGGGCGGCTGGCTGGGTGGCACAGGCGGACAACCACATTGCCAGGCAGATCAGCAGATAACGGCTCATGGTTGCACCTTGCTGTTGAACCCTTGCTGGATCAGCGCTTGCTCTTGCGCATCGGTCAGGGTCTGGCCGCGATCGTCGACCGTACCGTCGCCCCGGATCTGGTTGCCACTGGCATCGACGGCATCTACCCCGTTGTCGTCGATCGTGCCGTCACCCCGGATCTTGTTGCCATTGGCGTCGACGGCGTCTACCCCGTTGTCGTCGACCGTACCGTCACCCCGGATCTCGTTGCCATTGGCGTCGACGGCATCCATGCCATTGTCGTCGACCGTGCCGTCACCACGGATCTCGTTGCCGTTGGTATCGACGGCGTCTACCCCGTTGTCATCGAGGCCGTTGCCGAGGCCACGCCCGCCACCATGACGATCTCCGCCGGCGTGGCGGTCCTCTCCGCCATGCTGTTCACCACCGGCATGCCGATCACCCCCTGCATGCTGCTCGCCGCCGGCGTGTTCCCCACCGCCGTTGTCATCACCACCATGGTTGCTGTCGCTGCCGCCATCGTGACTGCTTCCACCGCTGTTGCTACCGCCATCGCTGTCACTGCCTCCACCACCACTGCTGCCGCTGCCATCGCTGTCACTACCTCCACCACTGCTACCGCCGCCATCGCTGTCACTACCTCCACCGCTGCTGCCACCGCCGTCGCTGTCACTGCCTCCACTACTGCTATCGCCTCCGCCGCTGCTTCCTCCTCCACCGTTTCCACTGCCGCCGCCACTGCCATCGCCATCCTTGTTGTGAACGATCAGCCCATTGGCGACATAGCTGTGGCTGCCATCCAGGATCAGGTTGAACAGTGCGGTGGTGGGCGGGGCGTCAAGCCAGCAGAGGGACTCCACTAGTAGTTCGACGGGGTGCGGGGCCAGCGCCAGGTTGCCTGCGCTGCCGTGTTCCGACCAACCCAGCAGATGCATGCCGGTAAAGAGCGGCAGCACGGCGAGGGTCGGATTTTCGGTGCGGGTCATGGCCGGGGCGATGGCCGCCCAGCCGCGGGTGGTCAGCAAGGGGTGTTCGGCGGTGAAGAAGGGGGCCAGCCGGTTGAGCCCGTAGAGCCTGCGCTCTCCCAGCAGTACCCGTTCGATCGCCAGGATCCGGTTGCTGTGGCCATATTGATCCCGTACCCGTTCACCGATCCGCAGGGTCTCGATGGGACGCTCCTCCCCATCGGCCATCAGGATGCGGGTGCCGGCCACGAAACAAGACTTGGTATAGGCCTGATTCAGCTGCCATTGATGGTGGCTGAAGTCATAGCTCAGCGGGGTGGCAAACAGGGCCAGGGCGATGGCCGAGCCCACCAGCAGTCGACGCTGGCTGGGCTTGAAAGCGGGCAGTGACATGGGGGACTCCTTGTCCGGCTGGGTTCACGCCATCAAGTATAGAGGGGGCCGGTGGCGGGGCAGGGGCAACACCTGACAACAAAACAGCGTGGAAAAACGATTGGCGTCGGCCATAAAAGTGCGTAAAATCGCTTCCTCGATGCTTGTAGCAACGAATCCCGCCTAAAAAGCCAGTTTCATGCTCTCCCCAAGCAGTAAGAGGCAACAAATGACGCCGAATGGCTCATTCAGTGCCTTGAAAAAGTCTTGTGATAACTGAAAAGTGTCAAATATCCCTGTCAGTTATCAAAAAATTAAGGACATCCATGTTTTCCTTAGTCAAGCAAAGTGTCGCCGGGCTGCAAATCCTGTTTGTCGCCTTCGGTGCCATGGTTCTGGTGCCCCTGCTCACCGGACTGAACCCCTCCATGGCCCTGCTTGGCGCCGGTGTGGGCACCCTGCTGTTCCAGCTCTGCACCCGCCGCCAGGTCCCGATTTTCCTCGGTTCCAGCTTTGCCTTCATCGCCCCCATCATTTATGCCACCCAAACCTGGGGCCTGCCCTCCACCATGTTCGGCCTGTTTGCCGCCGGTTTCATGTACTTCATCCTGGCCGCGCTCATTCGCGTGCGTGGGATGGGCTTCGTGCACAAACTGCTGCCGCCGGTGGTGATTGGTCCGGTGATCATGGTGATCGGTCTGTCGGTCGCCCAGGTGGCCTGCAACATGGCGATGGGCCGCGCCGGTGGTGAGCAGGTGGTGCCAGCCTCGGTTGCGCTGACCCTGGCCGGCATCTCGCTGGCGGTGACCCTGATTGCGGCGGTGTTCTGCAAGGGCTGGATCAAGCTCATCCCCATCCTCTCCGGCGTCATCGCCGGTTATGTGGCCGCCGTGCTGATGGGGCAGGTGAGCTTTGATGGCATGGTGAACGCCCCCTGGTTGGCGATGCCCCACTTCGTGACCCCCGAGATCAACTGGGCCGCGGCGCTGTTCATGCTGCCGGTGGCCATCGCCCCCTGTATCGAACACATCGGCGGCGTGCTGGCCATCGGTGGCGTGACGGGCAAGGATTACACCAAGAACCCGGGTCTGCACCGTACCCTCGCCGGTGACGGCATCGGCGTCTGCTTCGCCGGATTCATCGGTGGTCCCCCCGTTACCACCTATGCCGAAGTGACCGGCGCCGTGATGATCACTCGCAACTTCAACCCGGTCACCATGACCTGGGCCGCGGTGTTCGCCATCATTCTGGCCTTCTTCGGCAAGTTCAACGCCCTGCTCACCTCCATCCCGATGCCGGTGATGGGCGGCATCATGCTGCTGCTGTTCGGATCCATCGCCGCCATCGGTCTCAAGACCCTGGTGGAGTCCAAGGTGGATCTGGGGCTGTCGCGCAACATCGCCATCGTGGCCGTGACCCTGACCGTGGGTGTCGGTGCGCTGGAGATGAAGATCGGTGACTTCGCCCTGGCGGGTGTGGGCCTGGCCTCGGTGGCCGCCATCCTGCTCAACCTCATCCTGCCCCAGCATTCTGAAGAGGGTGCCATGGAGAGCGCCAAGGATTAAATCCCTGCGTTGACTTGCATTGAGATGATGAAAAAGAGGCCACCCCAGGGTGGCCTCTCTGTTTTGTCGGTGCGCTGGACCCGAGGTTCAGGGCTAAGGGCTCAGGGCGCCAGCGTCAATACCCGCACCCACATGGCCCCTTTGCCCACCGGCTGGCGTGCCTGCAGGGTGAGGGCGCCACTGGCCGGATCGATGCGGTGCAGCGCCAGCTGGTGGGAAGCCTGCCCTGCCGCCAGCAGCCAACGGCCCTGCCCGTCGATGGCAAAGCCGCGCGGCATGGTTTCGGTGGGGAAGTGGCCGACCACCCCGAGCTCGCCATCCGGCGCAATGGCGAACTGGGTCAGCAGGCTGCTGGCCCGCTCGCTGCTGTAGAGAAAGCGCCCATCCGGCGTCACGTGCAGATCCGCGCCCCAGTACTCCCCATGATAACCGGCGGGCAGCATCTCCAGGCTCTGGCACAGTGTGATGTCGCCATCGGCGCTACGCCGGTAGCGGTTGATGGTGCAGTCGAGCTCGTTCAGGCAATAGAGGTCGCCATTGCTTGGGTGCAGCGCCAGATGGCGCGGGCCGGCGCCGCTGGCGGTCTGCAGATCCCCCAGCGGATGGGGGCGCAGCCGACCCTCCCGGCAGAGCACAAAGCGGCGGATACGGTCCTCCTTGAGGCAGGCGACCAGCACCTCCTGCTCGCCCCGGTCGTCGGTGGCCAGCAGGGTGACCGAGTGGGCGGCCTGCAAGCCGTCAAGCTGCTGGTGGGGCGGCGCTGCCCGACCGGTGCTGCCGATGGCGGAGACGGTGACATGATTGAAGGCATAGGAGGCTGCCAGCAGGAAGCGGCCGTTGGCCGAGATGGCGGTGTGGGAGGCGCTGCCCGCCAGCGGCGCCGAGCTCGGCTCGCTGAGCCGGCCATCCACGCCAATCCGGTAGCTGATGAGCGCAAAATCGGGCCGTACGGCGGCATGGAGCCAGTGCCCGTCCGGGCTGATCACCAGCGGCTGGACCTGGCCCGGGGTGTCGACCACTTGCAATGGCGCGAGCTCCCCGCTCCCGGCCAGAGCGAACACATGGATTTGCTGGCTGGCGGGGCTCGCCACATAAACGACCTGCTGCATCTGCTCTCTACTCCTTGTCATGGGCAACGGCGGTCATCTTATCCTCTTTCGGGCCCGCTCTGGCCTACTCTTTTGCCCGCCCCGGGCAGACCACCTGACGGGCCTTGAGGTGGTAGAGCTCCACCTGCGGGTGGCTGAAGAAGCCCACTTCCCACGGGTTCTTCTGCACGAAGGCGGCACGGATGGGCTCGAACAGCGGGTGATCCTGCGGGATCTGGTAGGCATCGGCGGCGATGATGGTGTAGTTCCACTCGATGGCGCGGGTGTAGGTGAACACTGCCCGCGAGTCGATGGCGAAGTGGCAGCGGTCGTCGCGCTTGAGCAACTGCGACTTGAAGGTCTCGGGGAAGGTGATGAAGAAGATATCGTCCTCATCGGAGGAGAGAAACGCCAACACAGTGGTGTGCGGCTGGGACTGGGCCCGGGTCACCAGCACCCCGATCTTGTTCTCCACTTCGCGCAGGTCAGGTACCGGCAGGCCGGTGAGCGGGGTGACCGGCAGCTCGCGAGCGGGGCGTTCATCGGCCGGATGCTGATAGTCCGGCCGGGCGAAGCCATAGACCACCCGGTTGCCGTACCAGAGCTCGAACTGCAGCGGGGTGACCTGCACCTTGTCCGGGGCGGTTTTTGTTATCACCCCCTTGTAGGAGACGCGATAGACGCTCAAGGAGGCGTCGTACTCGTCGACCCCGGTGCGGTTGTCCAGATGCAGGGTGATCTTCTCCCCCACTGCCAGCTGGTGCCCCTTGGGGAAGCTCAGCAACAGCTCGTCACCGGCCTGGATCTCGACCCCGCAGATGTAGACGCCGGTCTCCTTGCTGGCGGGGTCGACATAGGTAGCGGCCACCCCGAGCAGGGGAGAGCCGAGAAAAGAGAGCAGAGAGGATTGGGAACTCATTGGCGCACCTTGGCAAATGTGGGGGTTGGCCCCTCAGTGTATCGCGGCCGGCCCGGATTGGCAGACCCCCTCACTGGGGGAGGTAAGCGCTTCAGGCTAGCGGCAAACGGTGGCCCATTCTGGCCGGCACGTCACAAAACCAGCGTGGGCGGCCGGCCGCCGACCATAAAAAAGGTTCTTCGCGGGATCTTGGGGAAGTGGAAGTTGACAGACAGGGTGCTGGTAAACTGGCTGTCTCCAAACACACCACCACCATCACCCTGCTGTCGCCGTGCATCATATTGATATTGCCTCCTTCTGGCCAGGTTATACCGTCATCGCCCAAGCGCTTTCTGCCAACCATCACACCCTGTTTACCCTTGAGCCTCGCGCCGACTTCTTGCCCCGTTGTCGCCGATGCCTGCAACCCACGCCATTGATCCACGACCAACGTATCCGCCGGGTGCGTGAGCGAGACCTATTTGACCGACAAGTCTGGTTACAACTGCCTGTTCGCCGCGTCGACTGTCTGCGCTGTGGTCGCGTCAGTGAACATATCGACTGGCTCCCCTCTGGCTCCCGCCTCACCCGGCGCATGCAGTGCTGGATTGAAGCGCTCGTTCAGTACCTCCCCATCCGCCATGTCAGCCAGCTCACCGGGGTCGGTTGGCACACCATCAAGGAGATCGACAAGCGCCGTTTGCAGACCAGTGTGGGCACCATCGAACTTGGGGAGGTGCGGCGGCTGGTGATGGATGAGTTTGCCCTGCACAAGGGACACCGCTATGCCACCGTGATCATGGATGCCGAGCGAACCCGCGTCCTGTGGGTGGGGCACGGCAACAGCCGGGCCGCTATCCGTCCCTTCTTCGAGCAGCTCGGCGAGCGATGCCAGCAGATTGAAGCGGTGGCGATGGACATGAACACGGCGTTCGACCTGGAGGTGAAGCAACACTGCCCGCAGGCGGAGGTGGTCTACGACCTGTTCCACGTGGTGGCTCGCTATGGCCGAGAGGTGGTGGACCGGGTGCGAGTGGAGCAGGCGAATGCACTGAAAAGCGATAAACCGGCGCGAAAAGTGGTCAAAAGTGCGCGTTGGTTGCTGCTACGTAATCGGGCGAAGTTGAGTGAAAAACAGGATGTGAAGTTGCAGGAGCTGTTGGCGGCGAATCAACCGCTGGCGATGGTGTACGTGCTGAAAGAGGGGTTGAAGGGCATCTGGTATGCGCCGAGCGTGTGGGAAGGATGGCGACGATGGCGGAGCTGGATGCGGCAGGTGAAGGAAAGCGGGCTAGCGCCGCTGCAACGATTTGGTCGAAATTTATCGAAATATATGCGGGGGATCCTGGCGAGTGCAAACTACCCGATGCACACGAGTGTGCTGGAAGGGGTGAACAACAAGATCAAAGTGATAAAGCGTATGGCATATGGATTTAGGGACTCAGAATACTTTTTTCTGAAAATCAAGGCGGCCTTCCCCGGAAAGCCGCGATGAACCATAAAAAAGGCCCCTTGCGGGGCCTTCGAGTGGCATGGCGTGCTGCCTTAGCCGGGCTGGGCACCCGGCAGGGCAGGAGGCTGGGCGGAGTCGGACTCCACCTTCTGCTCTTCGCCCTTCATGTTCTTGATGTAGACGTCCATCTGGTTGAACGCAATCTCGATGCCGTTGGCCTTGAACAGGGCGTCGATCTTGCGGTTCAGCTCGTCCACCGCCGGGTTGCGATCGCCGAGCTCGCTCACGAAGAAGCGCAGCTCGTGATCCAGGGTGCTGGGGCCGAAGGTGAGGAAGTAGACGATGGGGGCCGGGTCTTTCAAGACGCGGCTGTTGTCGTCCGCCGCCTGTTTCAGCAGGGTGCGGGTCAGCTCCAGATCCGAGCCGTAGGCCACACCTACCCGCACGATGACGCGGGTGACGGTGTCGCTCAGCGACCAGTTGATCAGCCGCTCGGTCATCAGCACCTTGTTGGGGATGATCACCTCCTTGCGGTCGAAGTCGGTGATGGTGGTGGCGCGGATGCGGATCTTGGAGACGGTGCCGGAGAAGGTACCGATGGTGACGGTGTCACCGATCCGCACCGGACGCTCGAACAGAATGATGATGCCGGAGACGAAGTTGCCGACCACCTCCTGCAGACCGAAACCGATACCGACCGTCAGACCGGCGGCGAGCCATTGCAGCTTGTCCCACTGCATGCCCATCAGGGAGAGGGCGGTGAGGGTACCGACCCCGATCAGCACATAGTTGAGCATGGTGGTGATGGCGTAGGCCGTACCCTGGGCCAGGCGCAGTTTGGAGAGCACCAACACCTCCAGCAGACCTGGCAGGTTGCGAGCCAGTGACCAGGCCGCCCCCAGCATGAAGATGGCGGTCAGCACATCGCTCAGGCTGACGGGGTAGAGCACCGCATTGGCGCCGGAGCCCACGCTCTTGTGCCACAGCACCATGCTGTCGAGGTAGGAGAAGACCGCCACCAGATCGGACCAGAGCCAGTAGAAAGCGACGCCGAACACCAGCAGCAGCACGGTGCGGGTCAGGCGCAGGGACTGCTGGCTGACATCCTCCAGATCCATGGGCTGCTCTTCGATGGACTCACCCCCTTCCGCATCTTCCGAGGACTTGTGCTCGCGCTTGGCCACCGCACGGCGATAGGCCAGGCGGCGGGCCGCCAGCTCCAGCCCGCGCAGGGCGGTGCGGTAGACCAGGCTCCAGATGATGATGAGGTAGAAGGATTCGATCAGCCGGCCGGTCAGCTTGAGGGCGGTGTAGTAGTAGCCCAGCCCGACCAGCACCATCAGCGCCACCGGTGCCAGCGCCAGGGCGATGGCGGTGATGGACTGCTGCATGCTCGCCTCGCCCTTGATGCGGGCGCGGGAGATGGGGAACACCAGGTAGGCGGCCAGCCCCAGCAGGGCCAGGGTCAGCGCCTGACCCACCACGTCGTTGCCCAGCGACGAGGGTTCTACCACCGCCTTGGTCGACAGCATGATGAGCGGCAGCAAGGGCACCCACAGGTAGCGCATGCTGGTGCGCTTGGCCTGCAGCTCGGCTCTGGCAATGCGGAAATGGGTCTCGGCAATGCCGCCCGGCCGCATCACCGCCAGATAGACGCTGAACACCAGGTAACCGAGCGCCAGGTTGAGGGTGATCTGGAAAATCAGCTTGGAGCTGAGCAGACCGCAGTCGGTCAGCAGCAGGCCGGCAGCCAGGATGAACAGGCTGCCCGGCAGGCGCTGCAGCACGGTAAACAACAGGGCACGCGGGGTGTGCCACTGGCTGTCCTGACGAAAACGCCCCAGATCCTTGGTGATCTTCTTCTGCCGCTCCACCAGCGCCGGACGCTTCCAGATCAGCAGACCACCCACCAGCAGCAGCGGGAAGGCGAGCAGGGTGATGGGCAGCAAGGTTTCACCCCAGCCGCTCCAGTCCGGTTTCAGCACCCAGTCGGAGGCCTGCTTGTAGGCCTGGGCCGGCCAGCTGATGAACCACTTGCCATCGATGGGCTTGTTGCTGCTCACCCAGAAGATGTGCTGCTGCAGGGTAAATTCGATGGAGGAGTAGATCCGCGCCAGCTGCTGCTGGGTCAGCTGCAGGCTGATGGCGTTGGTCAGCTGGGCATCCAGCTGGCGGTTGAGCTGGTCGAGCAGGCTGATGCGGGTGTCGAGCAGCTTGGAGAGGCTGGTTCTGTCCTCCTCGCTCACCGGCTCGCTGCTGTTGGCGATCAGGTTGTCCAGATACTGGGTCTTCTGGAACAGCTGGTCGCGCTGCTGGCTCAGCTCGAACTGGGCCAGGTGCAGGTCGGCGATCTGCTCTTCCAGGTTCTTCACCAGCGTGGAAGGCGACGACTCCAGCTGTTGATAGAGCTGGTAGAGAATGCGTGACAGCAACAGGTTGCCCTTGAGCATCTGCACTTGTTCGTTGAGGTTGCGCTCGGTCTGGGTGCCGCGCTCCAGCCAGCTCTTGGCCTGCAGGTTCTTCTGCACCAGCGAGTTGAGGTTGGTGGTGGCGCTGACCAGCTGCTGGCTGAGCTGATGGTTGAGCTCCTGCTCTTTTTGTACCAGCGGGTTGTCATCCGCGGCGACCAGCTCGCCGGTCTGCTCGGCGGTCTTTTCGGTGTCACCGAGGCGCTTGGCACTGCTCTGCTCTTGCAGCAGTTGCAGCTTCTGCTCTTCGCTCGCGAGGCGGGCGCTCTGGTAGTCGCGCTGCTTGACCGCCAGATCCTGCATGCTGGTGCGGTTATCCAGCTGCTGTTGCAGGTTGGCCAGTTGCAGCTCCTGCAAGGCCAGCTCGGCGCCCAGCTTCATCTTCTCGGCACCGCTCACCCCATCACCGGCATTGAGGCGGGTACGGATCTCCTGGCTGCGCTGATAGGCGCGGCTCATCAGGGCCTGGGCCCGCTCCGGCAGGGTTTGCAGGCTGGTGATCTGGCTGCCGATGGTGCCGAGGGCTTCCTGGGCATCCTGCATGTTGGCCATGACGTCGGGCTGGCGACTCTCCAGCTCGCTCAGGCTCATGCTGGCGTATTCACTCTTGATCTGCTCGGCACTCTTGTTCTGGGTCAGGGCATCGAGCTTGGCGCTGATGTCCCTGAGCTCGGCCGGCAGGGAACGGATGCGCTCGCTCTGGCTCTTGGCCTTGCTCTTCTCCTTCTCGATGCTGTCGAGCAGGGTGAGGGTGTCGGTCAGGAATTTCTGGTCGGCCTGCTGGCTGACGGTGAGGGTATCAGACTTGCCAAGGGCATCGAGCGCCCGCTGCACACTGGCACGTGAGGGCACATCCTGCGCCATGGCTTGCGGGGCGCAGAGGCTGACGAGTAAGCAGAGCAGCGGCAACAGGGTGGCCGAGGCTCTTTTGAAGCGTGTTGAGAGCATAAAACTTCCGGGTTATTACGCGATATTTGGGAGATTTCCCACTTGGATTAAATCCGCGTGGATTCTAACACCGGGCAGGAATGGGCAGCAGGGGGGCAGATAAAAAAAACGGCGCCCGCAGGCGCCGTTTTCAGCTTGTTCAGTTCCGATTAAAGAACGTGAACAGAAGCGGTGTTGGTGGTGCCGCTCGGTACCAGAGCACCGGAGACCATGACAACCACGTCACCCTTCAGACCCATGCCGCTGGCCAGTGCCGCTTCTTTACCGATGCGATAGAAATCGTCGGTGGAGGCGATGCTGTCAACCACGTGAGCAACCACACCCTTGGTCAGTACCAGCTGGGCAGCGGTCTTCTTGTTGGTGGTGATGGCCAGGATCCAGGCTTTCGGGAAGTACTTGCGGATGGCCTTGGCAGACTTGCCGCCTTCGGTGGCAACCACGATCAGCGGGGCGTCCAGCTTCTCGGAGGTCTCTACCGCGCCTTTACATACGGCTTCGGTGATGCGCAGCTTGTTGCTGTCGTTGGCAGCAGACAGGTTGGACGGCATCACGGCATCGGTACGCTCGCAGATGGTGGCCATGATGGTCACGGCTTCCAGCGGGTATTTGCCCTTGGCGGACTCACCGGACAGCATGACTGCGTCGGTACCGTCCAGGATGGCGTTGGCCACGTCGCCGGCTTCGGCGCGGGTCGGACGCGGGTTCTTGATCATGGAGTCCAGCATCTGGGTGGCGGTGAT
Source organism: Aeromonas sp. ASNIH4 (assembly GCF_002934425.1). Lineage (NCBI taxonomy): Bacteria > Pseudomonadati > Pseudomonadota > Gammaproteobacteria > Aeromonadales > Aeromonadaceae > Aeromonas > Aeromonas sp. ASNIH4. The sequence continues at coordinate 1,123,964 of NZ_CP026217.1, forward strand.
GACCACTTTGCGGGCTTTGTTGCACTTCTCGATGATCATCTTCTGGGCGAAGATCACTTCTTCAACCGGGATTTCGACACCCATGTCGCCGCGGGCAACCATGATGCCGTCGGAGACAGCCAGGATCTCGTCGAAGTTGTCCAGGCCTTCCTGGTTTTCGATTTTGGAGATGATCTGGATGTTCTCGCCACCGTGGGCTTTCAGGTGCTCACGGATTTCCAGCACGTCTTCTTTCTTGCGAATGAAGGAGGCGGCAACGAAATCAACGCCTTGCTCGCAACCGAAGATCAGGTCGCGCTTGTCTTTCTCGGCCAGGGCCGGCAGCTTGATGGAGACGCCCGGCAGGTTGATGCCCTTGTTCTCGCCCAGATCGCCGTTGTTCAGTACTTTACAGACAACTTCGCGCTCGGTGATCTCGATGACGTCCAGCCCGATCAGGCCATCGTCAACCAGGATGCGGTTGCCGACGCGCAGGTCGTTGGCGAAACCGGCATAGGTCACGGCTACTTTGTCTTTGTTGCCAACCACGGTCTGGTCGGTGGTGAAGGTGAAGGTCTGGCCAGCGACCAGGGCAACGTCGTTGCCGCCTTCCAGCTTGATGGTACGGATTTCCGGACCCTTGGTGTCCAGCAGAATGGCTGCGTGCTTGCCGGTTTCGGCCATGACAGCGCGCAGGTTGCTGATGCGACCACCGTGCTCGGCGTAGTCGCCGTGGGAGAAGTTCAGGCGCATGACGTTCATGCCGGCGTCCAGCATCTTGGCCAGCATTTCTTTGGATTCGGTCTTGGGACCGATGGTGCAGACGATTTTGGTCTTTTTCATGTCAGTCTTCATGGTTAAGGAGTTTCCGCCGTGCAATATACACCAGTTTTTGGATACTTTTTATGATCCAGAAACAACGTTTTGACCAGATAACGTTTTCTTTTCAGGGATAACGTTTTCCTCTTGGCTACTTTTTAGGGCATAAATTAACTGGTCCGCGCATATTTGGCATAAATGTCGCCATATGTATCTCGGCGCCGGCCCGCCTCGTCAGATGTTGTAAAATGACGATCCCATCCCGTCATCAAGCCGTCATCGGTCCTCGACAAGAATAGACACTCTGCTGCCACCGGAGTGCTGCAAGATGGCCCCTTATCTGTTGCTGTTGTCCGTTGCCCTGCTGGGCGTGCAGGCGCTGCCCGCCAGCTGCTGGCCGGCGGATCCCGCTCCCCGCGATGGCGCGCTGCGCGCGTTCGAGCGCCTTGAAATGCACCAGACCCAGGCCGCCACGGCCCGCGCAAAGCAAGGCTTGCCGCGCCCCAATCCCCCGCTTGACGGGGCGCATCGACTGCCCTGAGTGGCAGATGCAGAGACACAAGAGGGAGGCCTGGCCTCCCTCTTGTTTTAGGTGCGTCACCTCGCCTTGGCGGCTCAGTTTATCTTGCCCATCTCGATGGCGAAGCTGGTGGCCAGCTGGGCGAACTTGAGGGCGTGGGCAGCCGAGGGATCTGAGTTCTGCAAGGTGTCCTGGGCGGTGTGGATGTTGGGGTTGTAGTCATTGAAGCGCGACTCGAACGGCATGGCGGCCGGGTAACCCTGATTGTGCCAGGAGGCGTGATCCGAGCAGCCGTAACCGCAACTGTCATAGCCGTAGCGGATCTGGGGCAGATAGGCGTCGAGCAGCTGGGCCAGATAGCCGGTCAGCCCCTTGTCGGTGTAGTCGGTCATGAAGACGATATCTTCCGCCGACCCCTGGTAGTTGGTCATGTCCAGCTGCAGCGCCGCCAGCACCTTGGTATTGGCCGCCTTGTAGCGGGTGGCGATGTCCTTGGAGCCGCGCAGCCCCACCTCTTCCGCCGCATAGCCGATGAACTGCAGGGTGCGCTCCGGCTGGCGGCCCTGCTCGGCGATGACCCGCAGTACCTCGGTCAGGGTAGCGATGCCGGAGGCATCGTCATCGGCGCCTGGGGCCAGGGTGCGGCTGTTGGGGGCCGAGCCCGCGGTGGAGTCGAGGTGACCGCCGAGTACCACCACTTCGTCCGGGTAGCGGCTGCCCTTGAGGGTCAGCACCACGGATTGTTGCGGATAGCCGCTGTGCTTGACCCGGCTGACGCTGGCCCAGGGCAGGGTGGCGCTCAGGGTCTGCCACTGGCCGGCCACCCAGTCCGCCGACTGCACCCCTGTGGTGGTGGTGTAGTAGCGGTTGCGCCAGCTGGCGAGCTGGCTGATGGTGCCGACTATGTTGCCCTGATCCAGATAGGGCAGCAGCCGGTTGACGCTGGCCCCCTGGGTCAGCGGCGGGGCGCTGAACAGGTTCTGGCTGATGGGTTGGGCCATGCTCTGCAGGGCGTCGGCCAAGGTGCTGTGCACCACATAGCCGCCGCAGCGTTGGTGCCCTTCGTGCATCAGGTGGGAGAGGGTGCCAAGCTCGCTCGCCTCGACCTGGGCCAGCTGAACGGGGGCACCGCTGGCGCTGAACAGGGGGGCCAGCTTGGCCTTGACCTGCTGGAGTTCGACGCCGCTGTCGGCACCGACCGTGATCCAGACGGGTTCGGCGGCTTGCGCAGCGAAGGGGAGCAGGGGGAGCAAGAGGGCGGTCAACAAGGGTTTCATAGCGGATCCTTCCAGAATGAGTTGCAGGCATGTGTGCCAAGTGGGTGTCATAAGACGACTGGCCCAGTCTAGCCAAAGGAAGAAAACGGCGAATTTGCCCATCTGGCGCGACCCTACCCCCGTCCGGTGGGGGCCGCTGCAGGATCTGCTGTCTACTGTGCCCCGCTGGGGGTGACCGCTGGAGCTTTGTGCTGGCGAGGGGAAGCTGCGCAGCGTGCCCGCCGCAGAGGCGGCGCGCAGCCCTGACCTGGGGGGCTGACAAAGGGAGTCAAATTGTGCCATCTCGGCGCGAAACGCCGGCGGGAATGGGTGGGGAGGGGTGTGGGTACCCAAAAGCGCGGGTGGACAAAGGGGCATAAAAAAGAGGGGCCAAGGCCCCTCAGGTTCACTGGATGGCGGTTTATGCGGTGGCCTGGGCCAGCATGCCGAGGGCTATCTCCCGCTCGCCCATGATCACCTTGTCCGCCCCCTGCTTGGTGAGGAAGCTCACCTCGTCGTCGCTGTGGGCGCGGGCGATCACCCGGATCGCCGGGTTGATGAGCTTGGCCTGGGCGATGGCCTCGCCGGCCTCGAAGCTGTTGGGGATGGCCACCAGCAGCCAGCTGGCGTCGGTGATGGCGGCGCGGCACAGCACCTCGTCATCGGCCACGTTGCCGTTGACGTGGGGAATGTCGGCCTGGCGCAGGCTCTCCAGCCGGTGCGGATCCTGCTCGATCACCACCAGCTCGCGCCCGGCCTGCTGCAGGCCGCTCACCAGCAGGCGGCCGACCCGGCCATAGCCCACCAGTATGGTGTGGGCCTTCATCTCCACCGCCGGGCATTTGCACTCGGCCAGCACCTTGGCGTTGTCGGCGTCCGGGTGTTTCTCCAGGTAGCGCTCGACGGCGTTGAACACCAGCGGGTTGAGCATGATGGAGAGGCTGGCGCCCACCAGGATCAGGTCGCGGGCCCCTTCCGGCACCAGCTTGAGCACGATGGCCAGCCCGATGAGGATGAAGGAGAACTCGCCGATCTGGGCCAGGCTGGCGGAGATGGTGAGGGCGGTGCGCCGGCTGTAGCGGAACAGCCGCACGATGGCGTAGGCCGCCGCCGACTTGCCGAACATGATGATGAACAGGGTGGCCAGCACCGCCAGCGGCTCGGTCAGCAGCACCGCCGGGTTGAACAGCATGCCCACCGAGACGAAGAACAGCACCGCGAAGGCGTCCTGCAGCGGCAGGGTGTTGTTGGCGGCGCGGTGGCTCAGCTCGGAGCGGTTCATGACGATGCCGGTGAAGAAGGCGCCGAGGGCGAAGGAGACGCCAAACAGCTTGACCGCGCCGAAGGCGATGCCGAGCGAGCAGGTCAGCACCGCCAGGGTGAACAACTCACGCGAGCCGGTGCTGGCGGTGTGGGCCAGCAGCCAGGGGATGAAGCGGCTGCCCACCACCATCATCAGCGCCACGAAAAGGCTCACCTTGCCTAAGGTCCAGCCCAGATCCAGCGCTATGCTCTGCCAGCTCAGGGTCTGCTCGCCGAACTGGATGTCGGCGATGATCGGCAGCATCACCAGCGCCAGCACCATCACCAGATCCTCGACGATGAGCCAGCCGATGGCGATGCGCCCCTGCAGGGTTTCCAGATTCTGGCGGCTCTCCAGCGCCCGCAGCAGCACCACGGTACTGGCGGTGGAGAGGGCGAGGCCGAACATCAGGCCGGCGACCGGATCCCAGCCCAGCAGGGAGGAGAGCCCCATGCCGAGCAGGGTGGCGACGGCGATCTGGGCGATGGCGCCGGGGATGGCGATCCGCTTCACCGACATCAGATCGCGGAAGGAGAAGTGCAGCCCCACCCCGAACATCAGCAGGATCACCCCCAGCTCCGCCAGCTCGGGCACCAGCTTCATGTCGGCCACATAACCCGGGGTGAAGGGGCCCGAGATCACCCCGGCCGCCAGATAACCCACCATGGGGGAGATCTTGAGGCGCTGGGCAAACATGCCGAGGATGTAGGCCAGCACGAAGCCGCCGACCAGAGTGGTAATCAGGGGAAGGGAGTGGTCCATGTCGTCACCTCGCTAATGGCAGTCAGGGGGCTACCAGATCACCGCGCGGGCGAAGAGGGCAGCTGTCAATGAGCAGGGGGCGAAAGAGACAGATGCTGGCCGCATGCACAGAGGGTGTGTCTGGGGGACAACAGTTGCCGTTTCTGTTGAAAAATAATACGTTTTTGGTAGAAAAACAATATTTATCCACATTTAAGACTTAATTTGCGATTAAAACTGTATAAGTGGCTATTTTGAGGCGAAAGCACGCTTCTCTGGCGGTCAGGCTGGCAACAGTAATCAATCGGTGATGGTTTTCTCCGGCACAACTGGGGGAGGGAGAGCACAAAAAAGCGGCCGACTGGCCGCTTCGCTGCATGGGGGGCTGAATGCAGATTCAGCCGAGTTCACTGGCCCTTGGCGATCCCCTCCCGGCGCGGATCGGCGGCACCAAGCCAGCCGTTTGCGTTGCGCTGCACGCCCTGCAGGCCCGAGGTCTGCTCGCTCAGCACCACTTCGTGCCCCTTCGCCTTGAGCGCCTCGACCACCGCGGCCGGGGTGCGGCCCGCCTCCAGCTCGGTGGGGCCGTTGCGACTGCCGAAGTTGGGCAGATTGATCGCCTGCTGCAGGTTGAGCCCCCAATCCTGGGTGCCCAGCAACGTCTTGCCCACGTAGTTGATGATGGCGGAACCCCCCGGCGAGCCCAGGCTCATCTCCAGCTCGCCGCTGCTCTTGTCAAACACCAGCAGGGGGGACATGGAGGAGCGCGGCCGCTTGCCCGGCTCCACCCGGTTGGCCACCGGCAGCCCGGCGGCGTCCTGCGAGGTGAAGGAGAAGTCGGTGAGCTGGTTGTTGAGCAGGTAGCCGTTGACCATCAGCCGCGAGCCGAAGCCGTCTTCGATGGAGCTGGTCATGGAGACCGCCATCCCCGCTTTGTCGACGATGGAGACGTGGCTGGTGGAGGGGAGTTCCGGGGTGGCATCCTGGCCGCGAGCCGGCGCCAGCGGCGGGGTGCCCGCTTTGGCCAGGCCCATGGAGCGCGCGCCGATGAGGGCGCCGCGCCGGGCCAGATAGTGCTTGTCGAGCAGGCCGCTGACGGGGACCGCCACATAATCGCTGTCTGCCACGTACTGGTTGCGATCGGCAAAGGCGAGCCGCGCCGCCTCGCTGTAGAGGTGGATCGCCTCGGCGGAGGCGGCCGGCTGGCCCTGCTCCCCCTGCACCGGCTTGAGGGCCGCCATGTTGCGGCTCTCCAGCATGCCGAAGATCTGGCCGAGCGCTATGGTGCCGGACGAGGGGGCCGGAAAGCCGCACACCCGGCTCTGGCGATAGTCAAAGCAGAGGCCGTCGCGCAGCTTGGCGCGGTAGCTGGCGAGATCGACCGCGCTCAGTACCCCGGGGTTGGTCGGGTGGGCGTGCACCTTGGCCACCATGGCCTCGGCCAGCGGGCCGCGATAGAAGGCGTCCGGCCCCTGGCTTGCCAGGGTTCGCAGCACCTTGGCCAGCGCAGGGTTGGTCAGTCGGGTTCCCGCCGCTTTGGGGCTGCCGTCGGCCTGATAGAAGTAGGCCCGTGCGTCCGGGTCCTTGGCAATGTAAGGGTCCTTGGCCAGCAGCGCGGCCAGCCGCGGGCTTATCACGAATCCCTGCTCCGCGAGGGTGATGGCGGGCTCGAACAGCGCAGCCCAGGGCAGCTTGCCATAGCGCTGATGGACCAGCGCCAATGCCCGTACCGTGCCCGGCGCGCCCACCGAGCGCCCGCCCACCACGCCGTCGTAGAAGGCCATCGGCTTGCCATCCTTCATGAACAGCTGATCGGTAGCAGCGGCGGGGGCCGTCTCGCGGCCATCCACCGCCGTGACTTTCTGGCCATCCCACACCAGCAGCAGGGAGCCGCCGCCGATGCCGGAGGATTGCGGCTCCACCAGGGTCAACACCAGTTGCACCGCGATGGCGGCATCCACCGCACTGCCACCGGCCTGGATCATCTGGTAGCCCGCCTCCACCGCCAGCGGGTTGGCGGCGGCCACCATGAAGTCGCGGCCTTGCCAGCCCTGCTTGTCCTGCCAGCCGCTGGCGGCCTCCGGCGCGATCAAGGTGTGGGCGGGGGGGGCTTGCAGGCTCTGCTGAGTGGCGCAGCCGGCCAGCAGTGCGAGGGCGATGGCCAGCCCCAGTGGTTTGCGCAACATGACATTCTCCTTGTCTGTTTTATGAGCATGAGTGGGGGACTATGTCACGATTGGCGCTAATGACTCAAGTTGTTGAATCAGATCAACAAGTTACTCATCTATCAACAAGTCGCACCGAGTGCACGCCCATAAAAAAACCGCCCGGAGGCGGTTTTTGCAATCAGGCTGAGCCAATTCGCTTAGATAGACTGCTCTTCACCACCCAGGGCGGCAAACAGGGCCGGGATGAACTGGGCCAGCTCGGCGGTGACCAGGGCGAAGTCGGCATCCAGACGGGCGGCCGGATCTTCGCTGGTGACGTCGTCGTTCTGCTCGCGCAGCTCTTCGCTGAATTTCAGGCGCTTGATGGAGAGATCGTCCCCCAGCACGAAGCTCAGGGTTTCGCCCCAGTTGAGGGCCAGCTTGGTGACCAGCTTGTCGTTGGCCAGGTGGTTCTTGATCTCGTCCGTCATCAGATCCTGCTGCTTGCAGCGGATGATGCCGCCGTGCTCCATGGCGCTGCGCAGCTCTGCCTCGTCCTCCAGGGTGAAGGAGGCGGGCAGGTTGCCCTCGTTCAGCCACTCGGTCATGGTGATTTCTGGCGGGTTCTTGAGGGCCACCGGCACCACCGGCAGGGTGCCGATGGATTTGCGCAGCAGGGCCAGCAGGTCGTCCGCCTTCTTGGCGGAGCCTGCGTCCACCACCATCAGGTTGTCGGCCGGGTTGATCCAGGCGAAGGTCTGGCTGGTGCGGCTGAAGGCGCGCGGCAGCAAGGTGTGGAGGATCTCCTCTTTCAGCGCTTCCTTCTCTTTCTTCTTGAGGGCGCGGCCCTGCTCGAACTCGATCGCTTCTACCTTCTCCGCCAGCATCTCCTTGACCACGGTGCCGGGCAGCATCTTCTCTTCCTTGCGGGCACAGATGAGGATGTGGCCGGCGGCGGAGTGGGTCAGGGTGGAGCCGAATTTGCCAAGGGGCTTGACCCACCCGAACCGGGAGATGTCCTGGCTGCCGCACGGGGTGAAGGCACAGGCTTCCAGCTGGGTTTCCAACTGCTCGACGGTCAGCTCGAAGGGGCGGGTAAAGCGATAAATCTGCAGGTTTTTAAACCACATGGCGTCCTCGGTCTCATAGATTGTCCGGCGGGCATTGTACTAGAGAGGCGCTTTGTGATCAGCCAATCATTCTTGTTAAATAAAGGGCGATCGACTTCACAGGGAGTCATATTCGTCCCCAAAGCCGTCATCAAACTCCCCTAGACTGCGGATGTTCAGGTTGTTAACAAGGATACCAATATGCTGAGGGCGAGTCGGTCCGACGACATGGACGAGATCGTCGAAATCTGGTTGCTGGCCTCCCTGCAGGCCCACGACTTTGTCGATGCCTCCTGCTGGTGGCAGGCCCAGGAAGATCTGCGCACCCGCTATCTCGAGCACGCCCGCATCTGGGTGTTCGAGGAGCGCGGCGAGCTGCTCGGTTTCATGGCGCTGGTGGATGATTACCTGGCGGCCCTGTTCGTGCGCCCCGACCGCCAGGGGCGGGGGGTGGGCCATGCCCTGCTGCAGGAGGCCAAATCCAAGGGGGCCCGGCTGCATGCGCGGGTGTTCGTGGAAAACGATCTGGCGGTGCGCTTCTATCGTCGCCACGGTTTCGTGATCGAGGGGGAGGTGGCCGATCCCCTCACCGGTCATCCCCAGTACCAGATGTGCTGCGAGCCCGCCTGAATCTGCCGGCCACGCCGGGTATGGCTTGAAAAAGGGGAGGCATATCCTCATCTTGTCTGCATCGGGTGCCGCTGACACCTCCTCCATACGAGCCGTTTTTCATGAAGATCCTGCATACCGCCGACTGGCATCTTGGCCATCAACTCCATGGCCACGATCGCCGTTTTGAACACGATGCCTTTCTTGACTGGCTGGCCGACACCATCAAGCGCCGCGACATCGACGCCCTGCTGGTGGCGGGCGACCTGTTCGATACCGCCAACCCCCCCGCCAGTGCCTGGCAGCAGCTCTACCGTTGTCTGGCGCGGCTGCGCGCCGAGCACCCGGCACTGGAGATGGTGCTGATTGGCGGCAACCACGACTCCCCCTCCAAGCTGGATGCCCCCCACGAGCTGCTGCGCGCCTTCGACCTGCATCTGGTGGGCAGCATCAGCCGGGACGACGAGGGGCGGCTCGAGACCGAGCGTCTGCTGGTGCCGCTGCGAGGCAAGGACGGCGAGGTGGCCGCCTGGTGCGCCGCCGTGCCGTTTCTGCGCAGCAGCGATCTGCGCCCGGAAGGGCTCAGCGAGGGGCAGGACAGACTGATCGAAGGGGTACGCCAGATCTATGAGGCGGTGCTGAGCGAGGGGCGTGCGCGCTGCCATCCGGAGCAGGCCCTCATCGCCATGGGCCACGCCTATCTGGCGGCGGGCCAGCTCTCCGAGCTCTCCGAGCGGCGGGTGCTCGGCGGCAACCAGCATGCCCTGCCTGCCGAGCTGTTTGCCGCCGCCGACTACACGGCGCTGGGCCACCTGCACCTGGCCCAGAGCCCGGCCGAGGGGGTGCACTACAGCGGCTCGCCGCTGCCGCTCTCGCTGGCCGAGGCGAACTACAACCATCAGGTGCTGGAGGTGACGTTTGAGGGGGGCAAGCTGGCCCGGCTTGAGCGGATCCCGGTGCCCCGCGCGGTGGAGATGATCCGGCTGCCCCAGAGCGGCCTCGACGAGGCGCTCCAGGCCATCGAGGCGCTGGCGCTGCCCGCTTGCCCGCAGCAGGCCCAGCCCTTCCTCGAGGTGCGGCTGCTGTTGCCCAAACCCGAGGCCCGCATCCGCGAGCGCGTGCTGGCCGCCATCGGCGACAAGCCGGTGCGCCTTGCCCGCATCACGACCAGTTATCAGGGCTCGGGCCAGGGGCTGGCGGATGGTGCCGGCCAGCGCCGGCTCGATGAGCTCTCCCCCACCGAGGTGTTTCGCCTCTGCTATCAGCGTCAGTTCGACGGGGAGCCGGAGGCCGAGCTGGTGGCGTCGTTTGAAGAGATCCTGGAGCAGGTGAAGGAGTCTAGCCAATGAAAATCTTGTCGCTGTCAGGGGAGAATCTGGCCAGCCTGACCGGCCCCTTTACCATCGATTTTGCCGGTGGCGCCCTGGGGGCTGCCGGCCTGTTTGCCATCACCGGCAATACCCGGGCTGATGGGGGCAAGAGCACGCGCGATATCGGGTCGGTATGGATGGAGGCGTGTGGCGTATGAAGATCCTCTCTTTGAGTGGTGAGAACCTCGCCAGCCTGACCGGTCAATTCACCATCGATTTTGCTGGTGGCGCCCTGGGGGCCGCCGGCCTGTTTGCCATCACCGGCAATACCGGCGCCGGCAAGAGCACCCTGCTCGATGCCATCTGTCTGGCGCTCTACGACGAGATGCCGCGCTTTATCGCCAATCGCAAGAACGTCGCCGAAGTGGGCCGCATGGACGACGAGGAGAAGCTCAAGGCCAACGACGTGCGCGGCATCCTCAGCCGCGGCCACGCCAGCGGTTTCGCCGAGGTGCAGTTTCGCGGCTGTGACGGCCGCATCTGGCTGGCCCGCTGGGCGGTGCGCCGGGCCCGCAACCGCGCCGAGGGGCGCTTTCAGGCCCAGGAGCGCAGCCTGACCGACGTGGCGTCGGGCCAGGTGTTCAGTGGCAGCAAGCGGGAGCTGCAGGATCGCATCGACGAGCTGGTGGGGCTCTCCTGGGAGCAGTTTCGCCGCGCCGTCATCCTGCCGCAGGGGGAGTTTGCCGCCTTCCTCAAATCGAGCGCCGACGAGCGTTCGGCCCTGCTCGAACGGATGACCGGCACCGAGCTCTACTCCGCCATTTCGGTCCAGACCCATGAGCGGGCGCGGGAGGAGCAGCAGAAACTGGCCGCCATCAGCCAGCGGCTCGGCGATGTGGCACTGATGGACGAGGCGACCCGCGAGCAGTGGGTGAGCCAGCAGGTGAGCCTTGCCACCAGCCTCAAACACGAGCAGCAGCAACAGCAGCTGATGCAGGACTTGCGCGATCTCAACGGCCGCATCGCCGCCCAGTTGCAGGCCTGTCAGGAGGGAGAGGCGGCCCTTGCCGCGGCCGAGGCGGCCCACGCTGCGGCCGTCCCCGAGCGCGAGGAGTTCGCCCGCGCCGAGCAGACCCAGGTGGCCCGCGCCGATCACGACGAGCTGGCCCGCCTTACCCTGGAGGTGCAGCAGCAGGAGAAGGCGCTGGCCGAGCTTGCCCCCGAACTTGGCAAGCTGGAGGAGCAGACCCAGCAGAGTGCCCTCACCGAGCAGCAACTGCTGGCGGAGAAGATCGCCGCCGAGCGCGAGTGGGGCGCCCTGCAGCCCGAGCTCAAACGGGCGCAGGAGCTCGACACCCGCATTCGGGAAAAGCAGCAGCAACTGCAGAAGATCCAGCAGGAGGGGGCGCAGGAGCGGGAGGTGCAGCTCACCCTGGAACAGGGCTGGCGCCAGCAGCGCCAGCAGGTGGAACAGCTCAAGGCCCAGCACCAGCAGTGGGGCGCCTGGCTTGAGGAGCACAAGGAGCTGGCGCCGGTGGCTCGCCAGTGGCAACCCCTGCTCACCGCCATGCAGGATTGGGCCGAGGATGCCGACAGGCTGCAGCAACTGCTCACCCTGCGCGAACACAAGCTGCGCGCCCTCAGGCAGTTGCAGCACCAGCTGGAGCAGGGGCAGCAGGAGCGCGACTACTGGCAGTGCGAGCAGGAGCGACTGCAGCAGCAACAGCACGAGCTGCAGGAGCAGCAGTGGGAGGGGCGTCTGGCCAAGGCGCAGGAGCAGTGGCAAGGGCAGACCGAGCAGCTGGGCCAGCTGCGCCAGCTGCTGGAGCTGGCGGACTATGGCCGCAATCACGGCGAGCAGCATGGTCGCCTGCAGCAGGAGATCGCCCAGCTGGAGCAGGCGGTCGGCAAGCTGGCCATCCTCGGCGACGAGCTGACGCCGGCCCGCGAGCGGCTCGCCCTGCAACGGGACGAGGCACGCCACGCGCTGGAGCAGTCCCGCGCCATCGCCAGTTTCGAGCAGCATCGCCACATCCTGCGCGACGGTGAACCTTGCCCGCTCTGCGGCGCCGAGGAGCATCCCTATCACCAGAGCCAGCCACAGGTGGCGGGCATTCTGGGGCAGTTGGCGGAGCGCGTCCGCAGCCTGGAGCTCGAGTGGGAGCGGCTCAATCACCAATATATTCAGTGCGAGAGCGAGCGCCAGGAGCTGGCCCGCCAGCTGGTGGTGCGCCAGCAGCATCTGCCTGAGCTGGAGACGCGCGCCGAGCAGCTGACCCAGCGCTGGCAGCAGCTCGGCGGTGCCGAGCTGCTGGGCCATCCGCTGCCGCTGCGTCAGAGCCCGATCGAGTGGAACGAACTGATGAGTACCCTGCTCGGCCGTGGCCAGAGTCTGGAGCTGGGGCTGGGCCGCAGCCAGCAGCAGCTGCGCGAGGCCCAGCTCGGCCAGCAGCAGTTGCAGGCCGTGCGCCAGCAGCTGAGCCAGCTGGCCAGCCAGCACCAGCAGTTTGAGCAGCAGTGGCAGGAGGCCGACCGCCAGCGCATCGCCCTGGAAGGGGAGGTGAAGGCGATGGGCGAGCAGGAAACGACCTTGCGCCAGCGCCTTGAGCAGGGGGGCAGCCGGCTCGACGAGCAGATGGGGGGCCAGCCCTGGCGTCAGTGGCTGGGCAGCCAGCAGTGGCGCGAGTGGCAGCGGGCCTGCGAGGCCTGGCTGCACGGCCAGAGCGAGTGGGAGCGGCTGACCGGCGAGATTGCCAGCCTCACCCCGGCCCTGAGCGCCCAGGAGGCGCGTCTGCAGACCCAGCGTGAGCTGCTGCACAAGCTCGAGCGCGACTACAAGGAGCATGAACAGCAACGGCAGGGGCTGGTTACCAGTCGTGCCACCTGTCTGGGGGGCGAAGAGATTGCCCTGGTGGAGAGCCGCTGGCAGCAGCGGCTGCAGCAACTGGCGAGCGAGCTGGAGACGATGCAGGGGGCGGCCCGCGCCCTGCGCGAGCGCCAGACCGAGCTCAAGACCCGTCTCAGCCATCTGGAGCAGGAGAAGCAGGTGAGCAGCCGGCGGCGACGGGAGGTGCTTGGACGCTGGGCTGCCCACGCCAGCAGCCTCGGCATCGCCGAATATGACCTGCGCCGCCTGCTGGCCATGAGCCCGGATGAGCTCAAGGCGCGCCGCGCCGCCTTGCAGGTGCTGGAGGATGCCCGTGCCGAGGCGCGTACCCGTTTGACCGAGCGGCAGCGGGCGCTGGCGCTGGAGGAGAGCAAGCGGGATCGTTACCGTGAGCATCACCCCGAGCTGGCCGCGTTGGCGCCGCAGGAGCTCGCCAGCCGGCTGACGGCGCTGGAGGCGCACTGCCGCGCCCTCGACGAGCAGCTGTTCCAGTGCAAGAGCACGCTGGCCCAGGCCGAGGCAGCAGCCCTCAAGGCGGGTACCTTGCAGGAGGAGCTGGCCGCCCAGCAGGCGGTGGCGGATCACTGGCAGCGCCTATCCGACCTTATCGGCTCGGCCAGCGGCGCCAAGCTGCGCACCTTCGCCCAGAGCCTCACGCTGGAGCGGCTGCTGCTGGAGGCCAACGCCCAGCTCGCCGAGCTCTCGCCCCGCTATCGGCTGGAGCGGGTGCCCGGCACCGATCTGGCGCTACAGGTGGTGGATCTCGACATGGGGGACGAGGTGCGCTCGGTGGACTCCCTCTCCGGCGGCGAGAGCTTCCTGGTGTCGCTGGCGCTGGCGCTGGCCCTCTCCAGCCTGTCGTCGCGCCAGACCCAGGTCGAATCGCTCTTTATCGACGAGGGCTTCGGCACGCTCGATCCCGACAGCCTGGATCTGGCGCTCTCCAGCCTTGACTCCCTGCAGGCGGCCGGCCGCCAGATCGGGGTCATCTCCCACGTGCAGACCCTGGTGGAGCGGATCGGCGTGCAGGTGCGGGTGGAGGCCCTCGGCGGCGGCGAAAGTCGGGTGGTGTTGCCCTGAGTCCTGCTTGGGTTTGCGGATGAATCGCGGCCCCGCCTTCTGGCGGGGCTTTTTTGTTTCAGTGTTTCGGCAATCTGGTCGCTTGAGCTAGGTCCATGCCCGCGTATCGCGGAAAACGAGAGTGAGGGGTTGACCCCGGTCTTGCATCCATCTGCCCGCAAGAGGGAATGGTCAATGACATTGATGCCTGAAAGGATCTTGGCTCGCATCGCGATGCGGCCACGCAGTGACGCGCTGTATCTCATCTGGTTCTGCTGGGGCCTGGCGTTGCTGCTCTATGTGGCGGGATCTGCATATTACAAATTACCCATAGTGCCGTTGCTACTGATGGTGCTGCTGTTGATGGTGGAGAAAACCAAGATGTTTGGACGAAAGCGCAATGAGTCTGAGGTGGTCGGGGCGGGGAGCACGACGACGGTGATCGCCAAGGGGGCCCGTTTCAAGGGCGAGTTGCAGGTGGAGGGCAATCTGGATGTGTATGGCCAGTTCGTCGGGACGCTGCTGCTGAACGGCGGGACGGTACGCATCATGGAAGGCGGCAGGATTGAAGGGGATGTCAGCGCCGCCCACGTGATCATCAATGGCACTCTGGATGGCACCTGCGCCTCGAGCGAGGTGGAGATCCTCGAAAACGGCAAGATGAAGGGGTTGTTCAAGGGCGGGAGCCTCTCCATCCGCAAGGGAGGCCAGTTTGTCGGCCAGTCCCAGTCTCAGGAGGAGCAGAAGGGCGAGAGCAAGGGCAACGTCAAGCAACTGCAGCCTGAAGGTAAAAGCAAGGCTGCTGATACCGCCGAGGTTGTGGCCAAACAGGCCTGATCCAAAGAGGGGCGAGTACGCCCCTCTTTGCTGGCAAGGGATTAACTGCGTCGCTCGGGCAGCATATTGGTCAGGGTGTTGTCCTTGAGCACATGATGGTGGTAGATGGCTGCCGCCGCGTGCAGGGCAATCAGGGCATAGCCAATGTTGGCCAGCGTCTCGTGCAGCTCCTTGATGGTGCCCTTCAGGCCGTCGTCGGGGGCGATGAGGGCAGGGAGCTCCAGGCCGAAGAAGGGAATGGGCTTGCCGCCCGCGCTCAGCAGCAGCCAGCCCAGCAGGGGGGTGAGGATCAGGAAGCCATAAAGCGCCAGGTGGGCGAGCTTGGCCAGTGTGAGCATCAGGGGTGAGAGCTCGGGCACGATGCGCGGTGAAGGGCTACCCACGCGCACCAGCAGGCGCACGACCACCAGCGCCAGGATCAGCAGACCCACCATGAAGTGAAACTCCTTCATCAGGTCGCGGCCAGCCGACCCTTTGGGGAAGATGTCCCTGAACTCCATCAGCGCATAGACGGCGATCATCAGCAGCAGGGTCAACCAGTGCAGCCCTATGCTCAGGCTGCCATAACGTTGTTCGGTATTTTTCAACATGCTCATATCCTTCTCGGGGCTCGCATTGCGTCAAGGGTGGTCGCAGCGGGCATCCTGCCCCTGCACCATTCTGTTTCATGTTACCGCGCAGATGTGTCAAAACCTTGATCTCGGTGTGTTTTTTAACATCTTATTTGCAACTCGCCCGACACGCTCTGTGCCGAGTCTATGCTTCTGATCAACAGGGCCATGCCGGCCAGGGTGGTGAGGGGTTGCATCATGAAGCATCTGAGAGTGGGCGTGCTGGCAGGCTTGATGCTGCTGGCCATGCTGCTGGGGATGGCGGGGCTCATCGATTCCAACGGCACCGGTCCCTTCGTCGACCTGGTCAAGGCCATCGCCGGGCTGGATGACGGGGTGGAGGTGAGCGTGATGGTCTACCCCATGTCCCGTGCCACCCGCAGCGTGGTGGTGGGGGAGGCGGACTTCAACCTGCCGGCGCTGCGCAATCCCTACATCGACGAGTCCATGCTGCCCTATCGCTTCAGCTCGGCGACCTTTGGCAAGGTGACCCACGTGCTCTACAGCAACAGTGCGGCGCCCATTACTCCCGCCATGGTACTCGGTTACGAGTACACCAAGCGCGATCTGCTCATCGAGGGGGTGACCGACTTCTGGCCCTTCTCGGTCAAGCGCTCCCTCTCACTCGAACAATCCCTCGGCAAGTTGAGCCGGGGCCGCATCGATGCTTTTCTGTGGGCGCAGGAGGAGGCGGATTTCACCCTGCGCAAGATGGGGCTGACCAATATCCACCGGGTCTATTTCGGTGAGTTTGACGATGTGTTCATCATCCCCAAGGGACCGAAAGGGGATGCGGTCGACCGCTTTCTGACCCAGTCCATCGAACGGCTGAGAGCCTCCGGTCAGCTCGACAAGATCTACTCCGCCATTCACGGTCCCTATCAGGAGTGGCAACCGGGAGAAAATGCTGCGACCAAGGCGGTCAGAGCCGCGCAATGAGCGCTTTACCCGCGATCTGCGCTCACTTACCTTGGAACGATACCTTGGTAAAGGAGTTACCTTGAACATCACCGATCCTGTGATCCTGACCGAGCTGCAGCAGATCCTGTTTCGCTCCTTCGACGTGATCCCGTTTCCGATCCTAATTTCGGAATCCGCCTGCAGCGAGACGCTGGGCAGCATACCCACCCGACTGTCGGAGATCCCGGCCCGTCATCACAGGTTCGTGAACCGGGCCTTCGTGACTCAGCTGGGCTACGACCTGACGGATCTGCCCGACATGGCCAGCTGGTTTGCCACCGTCTATCGCGATGAAGAGAGCAGGGCCCAGGCGATTGAGCGCTGGAACCAGGCGGTGATGACCAGTCTGGCCAACGGCGCGGCGGTGGCCGAGATGAACGCCTGTCTCTACTGCAAGAACGGCCAGCAGCGCTGGTTTACCATCACGGCCCAGCTGACGGCGGATGCCATGCCGGGCTGGCACATAGTGACGCTGCGCGACATCCACGACCTGCACTGCATGATCGAGGAGGTGAGCCGGCTCTCCTGCACCGATCCGCTGACCGAGCTCGGCAACCGGCGTGCCGCCGGCCAGCAGTTGCAGGCGCTCTGGCTGCAGGGGGAGCCTTTCTCGGTGATCCTGTGCGATATCGACCACTTCAAGCAGATCAATGATCGCTACGGCCATCCCGTCGGGGATGCGGCGTTGTGCGAGGTGGCCCGCATCATGACGCATCAGCTGCAGCCCGCAGAGCATCTGGCCCGCTGGGGTGGGGAGGAGTTTCTGTTGATCCTGCCTGGGGTGGACGCTGAACAGGTGGTCGAGCGAGCCGAGCAGTTGCGCCGGCAGTTTGTCGGCCATGCTGTGGGCTGGCAAGGAGAGCACTTCTCCCTGACGGTGAGCCTGGGTTGTGCCACCCATGAGGAGGGACAGGGCATCGACAGCCTGCTGCAGGTGGCGGACAAGGCGCTCTACCAGGCCAAGAGCAACGGCCGCAACCGGGTGGTATTTGGCAGGGCCTAGCCGGCAAACGCCCATAAAAAAACCGAAGCCAGGGCTTCGGTTTTTTGTTGCGGCGACGGGCGCTCGGCCCATGCGGCATTATTTCTTGATGCGGATCACCGGGGTCTCGCCCACGGTCACGGCACCCGTCATCTTCACCAGCTCTTTGATCTCGTCCATGTTGGAGATGACCACCGGAGTCAGGGTAGATTTGGCTTTGGCTTCCAGAACGGCCAGATCGAACTCGATGATGGTGTCACCGCGCTTGACCTGTTGACCTTCCTGAGCGATACGCTTGAAGCCTTCGCCTTTCAGTTCAACGGTGTCGATACCGAAGTGAACGAACAGCTCGATACCAGAGTCAGATTCCAGCGAGAACGCGTGGTTGGTCTCGAAGATCTTGCCGATGGTGCCGTCGCACGGAGCAACCATCTTGTTGCCAGCCGGCTTGATGGCGATGCCGTCGCCGACGATCTTCTCGGCGAAGACTACGTCGGGTACATCTTCGATCGGTACGATTTCGCCTGACAGCGGGGCAAAGATTTCGATGCCGCCGGTATCAGAACTGTCATCGGAAACCAGTTTCTTCAGTTTATCAAACAGACCCATAGTAAAAGCTCCTAGAGATGATTGTCGCTGTTTGCAGCCGATCTTAGCAGACTGCCTTCTGCTTAATAAAGTTATCTACACAGGCTTCGATTTCGGCGGCGGTGGCAAAGCTCAGCGCTTGATCAGCCATGGCCTTCACATCTTCGAAGTTGGTGTTGCGGATAAGCTTCTTGATACGCGGTACAGAGATGGCGCTCATGGAGAACTCATCCAGACCCATACCCAGCAGCAGCAGGGTGGCACGCTCGTCACCAGCCAGTTCACCACACATACCGGTCCACTTGCCTTCGGCGTGGGATGCATCGATAACCATCTTGATCAGCGTCAGGACGGAGGGTGACAGCGGGTTGTACATGGCGGAAATCATCTCGTTACCACGGTCGACAGCCAGGGTGTACTGGGTCAGGTCGTTAGTACCGATACTGAAGAAATCCACTTCCTTGGCCAGATGATGAGCCATCACGGCAGCGGCCGGGGTCTCGATCATGATACCCACTTCGATGGATTCATCAAAGGCTTTGCCTTCGGCGCGCAGTTCGGCTTTCAGCGTCTCTACGGTAGCCTTCAGGCTGCGGAACTCTTCGACAGAGATGATCATCGGGAACATGATGCGCAGTTTGCCGAAGGCAGACGCACGCAGGATGGCCCGCAGCTGGGCGTGCATGATGTCGGCGCGATCGAAGAAGATCCGCACGGCACGCCAGCCCAGGAAGGGGTTCATCTCTTTCGGGAAATTCATGTAGGGCAGTTCTTTGTCGCCGCCGATGTCCATGGTGCGCACGATGATCGGCTGATCCGGCATCGCTTCGGCCACTTCTTTGTAGGCTTTGAACTGCTCGTCTTCGGTCGGCAGCGCGTCACGGTCCATGAACAGGAACTCGGTACGGTACAGACCCACGCCCTCGGCGCCGTTGCGGATGGCACCTTCGGTATCCTTGACGGTACCGATGTTGGCGCACACTTCGACCTGATGGCCATCAAGGGTGATGGCAGGCAGATCTTTGAGCTTGGCCAGTTCATCTTTCTCGGCCTGGAACTGGGCCTGGAATTGCTTGGCTTCGTTCAGCTGTTCGGCGGTCGGATTGATGATGATCTGGTTGTTGATCGCGTCCAGCACCAGCACGTCACCATTCTTGACGCGCTCGGTGATGTCGTTGGTACCCACGATGGCCGGCAGCTCCAGGGAGCGGGCCATGATGGAGGTGTGGGAAGTACGGCCACCGATGTCGGTGACGAAACCCAGCACGTATTTCAGGTTGATCTGAGCGGTTTCGGACGGGGTCAGGTCTTTGGCGACCAGGATCACCTCTTCGTCGATGGTGCTCAGGTTGACAACGGCGATGCCCAGTACGTTCTTGACCAGACGGGTACCGATGTCACGGAAGTCTGTGGCGCGCTCGCGCAGATAGGGATCATCCAGCTCGGCCATCATCTTCGCGTACTGCTCGATGACCTCGTAGATGGCCTTGTCAGCGGTGGCCTTGTTGTCTTTGATGAAGGATCTGATATCCCCTTCCAGCTCTTCATCTTCGAGCAGCATGATGTGGCCTTCGAAGATGGCCTCTTTTTCTTCACCGAAGGTGCGACCGGCCATCTCTTTGATGGCTTCCAGCTGTGCGGCTGACTTGGTGCGGGCTTCGAGGAAGCGGTTGATTTCGGCATCAATCTGTTCGACAGCAATTTTGCCCTGATTGATAACGATTTCATCTTCTTTCAGAAGAAGCGCCTTGCCGAATGCGATACCGGGGGACGCAAGAATGCCAGATATCATAATCCTTCCTATTAAAACGACTGTGGGGGAGGAATAAAGCTGGATTACTCCAGCTCGTCCATCAGGGCAACCAGCTTCTCAACGGCTTTCTGAGCGTCCGGGCCGTCGGCCTGGATGGTCACGTTGGTGCCTTTGGTCAGGCCCAGGGTCTGCAGCTTGAACAGGCTCTTGGCGCTGGCGGATTTGCCACCGGAGACCACAGTGATCTCGCTTTGGAATTCTTTGGCTTCTTTCACGAACTGAGCTGCCGGACGGGTGTGCAGGCCGTTTTCAGCAGTAATAACAACAGACTTCTCGTACATGGTTTCACCCCATATTATTGATATTTTTTGGTGTGAGGGATGCTTTTGACGCTTCCTTCTCGCACCGTGTCAGTATGGATATGTTGTAAAGTAACGAAATTAGACCTGCAATGGTTTAATCCAGGTCAATTTTCTGTGCAGTATTCGGTGTCTGCCTCAACTCTTTTCCGTTATCGCTCTACAAGCCGCGTCAATGCTGGCTTGAAATTATTTTATAACGAAAAATAACACTTTGTTACTTTGTGATACCTAGTCGGCAAACACCTCGTGACGCGGCACAGGATATGAGATTTATCACAGAATGTCTGCTTTTTTTGTCGCTGGGTTGCTTGTTATTTTACCCCGAAAAATAAGGGGTCGACTGGCGCTGCCAAGTGCTCAGTCTAGCTCATAAAGAAACGGCGCTCCTGGGAGCGCCGTTGTTTTGAAATAATCCGATCACTTATTGCTGCAGTTCCTGCTCGCTGAACACCCCGGCAAACAGGGCGCTGGAGAGGTAACGCTCGGCGGCGCTCGGCAGAATGACGACGATGGTCTTGTCGGCAAACTCCGGCAGCTCGGCGAGACGGGCTGCGGCCACCACGGCGGCGCCTGAGCTGATCCCGGCCAGGATCCCTTCCTCTTCCATCAGACGGCGAGCCATCTCGATGGCATCATCGCTGTTCACCTGCTCGACGCGGTCCAGCAGGGTGAGGTCCAGGTTGCCCGGGATGAAGCCGGCACCGATCCCCTGGATCTTGTGGGGACCCGGCTTGATTTCAAGGCCGGCCAGACGCTGGCTGATCACCGGCGATTCGCTCGGCTCGACGGCGACGGAGACCACCGCCTTGCCCTTGGTCTGTTTCAGGTAGCGGGAGACACCCGTGATGGTGCCGCCGGTGCCGACGCCGGCCACGAACACATCCACCTGACCGTCGGTGGCATCCCAGATCTCGGGGCCAGTGGTCTTCTCGTGGATCTCCGGGTTGGCGGGGTTTTCAAACTGTTGCAGCAGTACGTATTTGCCCGGCTCGGACTCGAGGATCTCGTTGGCCTTGGCAATGGCGCCCTTCATGCCGAGCGGCCCTTCGGTCAGCACCAGGTTGGCGCCGAGTGCCTTGAGCAGCTTGCGGCGCTCCAGGCTCATGGTGGCCGGCATGGTCAATGTGATGGGATAGCCACGGGCGGCGGCCACGAAGGCCAGAGCAATACCCGTGTTGCCGCTGGTGGGTTCGATGATCTCCTTGCCCTTGGTCAGGACGCCGCGTTTCTCGGCATCCCAGATCAGGTTGGCGCCGATACGGCACTTGACGCTGAAGCTCGGGTTACGGCTCTCAATCTTGGCCAGCACGCGGCCCTTGGTAACACGGTTGAGACGAACCAGCGGGGTGTGACCTATGGTCTGGCTGTTGTCCTCAAAAATTTTGCTCATGGTGCTATCCCTGTTTGTTACGGCGATGAAACAAGATTACCCTGTGGTTTCTGAATGAGAAGTGACGATTTGTTATAACAATATGTTATTACAAGATATAGAGCTTATTCTTTCTTATTGAGGCCTCGATCTCAAAAAGGTCTCTCATCGTCAAAGGAATGGACGTTATGGGATTTGCAGGAAGCGATCGCTATCTCGCCTCTGAATCGCTCAAGATGGCGGTCAATGCCGCCATCGTGCTGGAAAAGCCCTTGCTTATCAAAGGGGAACCCGGCACAGGCAAGACCGAGCTGGCCGAAGCGGTGGCCCGCCATCTGGGCACCGAGCTTATCGCCTGGCACATCAAATCCACTACCAAAGCCCAGCAGGGGCTCTATGAGTACGATACGGTGGCCAGGCTGCGCGACTCCCAGCTCGGCGACCCCAGGGTAGGGGAGATCAGCCACTATATCCGTCGTGGCAAGCTGTGGCAGGCCTTCACCGCCGACCAGCGCCCGGTGCTGCTTATCGATGAAATCGACAAGGCGGACATCGAGTTCCCCAACGATCTGCTGCAGGAGCTGGATCGGATGGAGTTCGACGTCTACGAGACCGGCGAGCGAGTCAAGGCGCGCCAGCGGCCCGTGGTCATCATCACCTCCAACAACGAGAAGGAGTTGCCGGACGCCTTCCTGCGCCGCTGCTTCTTCCACTACATCCGCTTCCCCGACAAGGCCGAGATGCAGGACATCGTCAAGCTCCACTACCCCGACCTCAAGGAGAGCCTGCTCGGTGAAGCGATGGATCTCTTCTTCGAGCTGCGCGAGGTAGAGGGGCTGCGCAAGAAGCCCTCCACCTCGGAGCTTTTGGACTGGATCCGGTTGCTGTTGGCCGACGACATCGCCCCCGAGGCGATGCGTGCCCGCGAGCCCGGCAAGCTGGTGCCCGCCCTCTACGGCGCTCTGCTCAAGACCGAGCAGGACCTGCATCTGTTCGAAAAGCTCGCCTTTCTGGCCAGACGCGGCAGCTGACTCATGCTCATCGACTTCTTTACTCACCTGCGCCGCCACAAGCTTCCCTGCAGTCTGCGTGAACTGCTGGACTTGCACGGAGCGCTGGCAGCCCGGCTGGCCAGCCTAGACATGGACGAGTTCTACCAGCTCTCCCGCTGCCTGCTGGTGAAAGACGAGGCCCATTACGATCGCTTCGATCGCGCCTTTGCCGAGTATTACGAGGGGTTGGCCGCCATCCCCCTGTTGCCGGAGAGCCTGCCCGAGGAGTGGCTGCGTAAGGAGTTCGAGCGATTGCTGAGCGCCGAGGAGAAGGCGTTGCTCCAATCCCTTGGCGGACTCGACCAACTGCTGGCGACCCTCAACCAGCGGTTAAGCGAGCAGAAGGAGCGCCACGCCGGCGGCAACAAGTGGGTGGGTACCGGCGGGAGCAGCCCATTCGGCCACGGCGGCTTTCACCCGGAAGGGATCCGCATGGGGGAAGAGGGCCAGCATGGCAAGGCGGTCAAGGTGTGGGAGGCGCGCCACTATCGCAACTTCAGCGACGATTCCCCGCTGGGGCAACGGGCCATCCAGCTGGCGCTGCGCAAGCTCAGGCGCTGGGTGCGCAAGGGCAACCCCGACGAGCTGGATCTCGACGACACCATCCAGAGCACGGCCAGACAGGGCTGGCTCGATGTGAAGCTCAGGCCCGAGCGCCACAACGGGGTCAAGCTGCTGGTCTTCTTCGACGTGGGGGGATCCATGGATGCCCACGTGGCCGAGGTGCAGCGCCTCTTCTCGGCCCTGCGTCACGAGTTCAAGCATCTGGAGTACTTCTATTTTCACAACTGTCTCTACGACTTCGTCTGGCAGGACAACGCCCGCCGGCACGAGGCGCGCTTCGATACTCTGCGCCTGCTGCGCACTTACGGCAGCGACTACAAGGTGATCCTGGTGGGGGATGCCACCATGGGCCCCTATGAGATCACCTGGCCCGGCGGCAGCGTCGAGTATTGGAACGAGGAGGCCGGCCAGGTGTGGCTGGCCCGCCTGCAGCAGCACTTTCCCAAGCTGGTGTGGATCAACCCCACCCCGCGCCGGGAGTGGCTCTGGCACCCCTCCATCAAGCTGATGAACGAATTGATCGGCGGGCGCATGCACCCGTTGACTCTGGCGGGTCTGGCTGCGGCCATCGACCAGCTGTGACCCTCTCTACCCGAACAGACCAACAAGCCGGGAATGAACCCGGCGAGGAGCAAAGATGACCTCTATCGTGATCAGTGGCTCAGGCCTCTATACCCCTCCCTTTGCCGTCAGCAATGAAGAACTGGTGGCCGCCTTCAACCAGTATGTGGATCTCTACAACGAGGAGAACGCCTCCGCCATCGACGCCGGCCAGCTCCCCGCCAAGCAGCATTCGAGCAGCGAGTTCATCGAGAAGGCCTCCGGCATCAAGAGCCGCTATCTGGTGAGCAAGGAGGGGGTGCTGGACCCCGACATCATGCAGCCGCTGCTGCCCGAGCGACCCGATGACAAGCCCTCCATCATGGTGGAGATGGCGGTGGCCGCCGCCGAGCAGGCGCTGATCGCCGCCGGTCGCGAGCCCGGCGAGATCGATCTGGTGATCGTCGCCGCCTCCAACATGCCGCGCCCCTACCCGGCCCTCTCCATTGAGCTGCAGCACTATCTGGGGGCGGGCGGCATGGCGTTTGACATGAACGTGGCCTGCTCCTCCGCCACTTTCGGCATCAAGACGGCGGCAGACATGCTGGCGGCCGGCAGCGCCAAACTGGCGCTGGTGGTCAACCCGGAGATCTGCTCGGGGCACCTCAACTTCCGCGATCGGGACAGTCACTTCATCTTCGGCGACGCCTGTACCGCCGTGCTGCTGGAGCGGGAGGCCGATTGCAAGGTGGCCAACCCCTGGCAACTGGTGGCCAGCAAGCTGGTGACCCAGTACTCCAACAACATCCGCAACAACTTCGGCTTCCTCAATCGGCTCAGCCCGCGCACCCGCTACGGCGATGACAAGCTGTTCCGCCAACAGGGGCGCAAGGTGTTCAAGGAGGTGCTGCCGCTGGTGTGTGACCAGATTGCCGGCCAGCTCGACGAGCAGGGCTGGGCAGCAGATTCCCTGAGCCGGCTCTGGCTCCATCAGGCCAACCTCACCATGAACCAGTTCATCGCCCGCAAGCTGCTGGGCCACGATGCCAGCCAGCAGGAGGCGCCGGTCATTCTCGACAGCTACGGCAACACCAGCTCGGCGGGCTCCATCATTGCGTTCCACCTTCACAGCGGCGACCTTCCCGCCGGGGCGCGCGGCGTGCTCTGCTCGTTTGGGGCCGGTTACTCCATCGGCAGCCTGTTGCTCACCCGTTTGTAAGGGGGGCCTAGCCGCGGCAAGCAACAAAAAACCACCCGGGCGGGTGGTTTTTTATGGCTGGCTCACAGGGCCGGTTCGATGGCGAGCACCAGGCAACTGGGCTCGCTGATGCGAAAGCGCACGTTGCAGTCAAACAGCCTGACGCCGTACTCCTTGTCATCCGGCTTGCCCTTCTTGTAGGCGGGGCGCGGATCCTGGGCCAGCACCTCGCTCACCAGCAGGCGCAGCTCGGGGTGGGCCTTGAGCCAGGGTTGCAGCTGCTGCTCCGCCTCGGGGCTGAAACTCACCGCCAGCGGTGGGGTGGGCGCATCGGGGGCGAAACCGCCGCGAGCATCCGGCAGGCTGTCGGCATAGGGGATATAGGGCTTGATGTCGACGATGGGGGTGCCATCGAGCAGGTCCACCGCCCCCAGTTCGAGCCAGAGTTTGCCGCGCTCACGACCAACCCCGTGCAGTTCGACCACCGAAAGGCCGAGCGGGTTGGGACGAAAGGTGGAGCGGGTGGCAAACACCCCGACCCGCTCGTTGCCGCCCAGGCGCGGCGGGCGCACGGTCGGGTGCCAGCCCTGCGTCATGGTCTGGTGAAACACGAAGCTGAGCCAGAGGTGGGAGAACTGCTCGATGCCGCGCAGCACGTCCGGCTGATCGTAGGGGGGCTGCAACTCGAGGCGGGCGCGGGCCGATTTGACCAGACCGGGCTGGCGCGGGATGGCGAACTTCTCCTTGTAGGGAGAGCGGATGATACCCAGGGTGTCGATTTCGAACTTCATGGCGGATCCTGACTGAAAACCCCGGCAATGTAGCACAGCGGCCCTCAAAACGCAGGCTTGCCCGCCGGCCGGTGGCTGCCTGCTTGCCGTGATCCCGCTCCCATCCCGGCCGCTTCGGGGCTGTATCGCGCCGCCAAGTTGCGTAGGGTGGGCGCAGGATGAGTGAACGGCGCGTCCGCCAGCAGGGCGGCTCGCTACAACCGGCGTGACTGCAGGAGAGGGGCCGCGCCGCACAGGAGAGACAGGGATGAAACTGCTGATCATCGGCGGCACCGGATTTCTGGGGCGCCATCTCACTGCGCTGGCGCTGGACTGGGGCCACGAGGTGACCTTGTTCAATCGCGGCCGACGCCAGCACCCGGACTGGCGCGAACTCAGCCAGCTGCAGGGGGACCGGGATCAGGACCTGACCCCGCTGCATCGCTATCAGGGAAGCTGGGATCTGGCCATCGACACCTGCTGCTATCGTCCCGAACAGGCGACGAGCCTCTCGGCCGCCCTGCTCGGGCGCTGCGAGCGGTTGATCTTCATCTCCACCATCAGCGTCTACCGCGACTTCGCCCAGCCCGGGCAGGACGAATCGGCGCCGCTGCACGAGATTGCCGAGGGGGAGATGCCGGAAGATTACGGCCCCCTCAAGGTACTGTGCGAGGCCACGTATCGGGCCCGTTGGGGCGAGCGGCTCTGTGTTTTGCGCCCAGGTGTCTTGTGCGGCCCCCATGATCCCACCGGCCGGCTGGCCTGGTGGGTGAAGCGGGTGCAGCAGGGCGGTCCCTGGCTGCTGCCGGGGCAGGGGGAAGACCGGCTGCAATATCTGGACGTGCGCGACTGCGCCGAGTTTGTGCTGCGGGCCGCCGAGCAGCAATTGAGCGGCATCTTCAATCTGGTCAAGCCCGGTATCGCGCTGAACGACTGGGTGGATCGCCTGGCCGCCAGGCTGGCACCTGCTACCCCTATCGTGCCCAAATGGACACCCTGGCCTGCGCTGCTGGCCGCCGGGGTGGAGCCCTGGCAGAGCTATCCGACCCTGTTGCCCAACGAGCAGCCCGAGTATGCCGGTTATGGCCGCATCAGCGCCGAGGCGGCCATCGTGCAGGGCCTCAACTTTCGGCCGCTGGAGGAGACGGTGGCGGATGTGGCCGAGTGGCTGGCCGGCGCGCCGGACGCCGCGGTGGCTGCCGGCATCACGGCCGAGCAGGAGACGCGGCTGCGTCAGCTTGTCCGCTAGAGGCCGGCAAATGCGGTTTCAAAGCAAAAGGGCATCGAGAGATGCCCTTTTCTTTTCGGCGTGAGCGCAGCTACTCGGTGCGCATGGCGGCGCCGGCGGCGGTCAGTTGCTCGCGCAAGATGGCGCGATGACAGCGGGACTCCTGCTCGCAGTAACAGCCCACTGACAGGTTGGTGGTGTGGGAGAGGGCGGCCAGCAGCGCCAGATCGTGCCTGGCGGCCGGGGTCGCCAGCTCGGCCTTGTACTGTTTGCAGAAGGCGCTCCACTGGGCGGGCGTCTCGGCAGCCTGGCCCAGCTTCATGGTGTCGTTGCTGGGGGCTAGATTGGGGAACCAGACGTCGTACCAATCCTGGCTGGCAAACTCGGTTTTCGGCACGCCGCGGGGCGGACGGCGCACGGTGCCGATCCGCAGTCCCTCGTCGGGCAGGCGGGGCGTGCCGAGGCGAACGATGGCCAGTGCCATGCAGGCTCCTTGCAGTTGACGCTTATTTCTCGGTGGCGACTTTCAGCGCCTGGCCGTAGCAGATCACCTGCTTCAGGCAGCCCGGGGTGTCGCTGAATTCGGCGCACTTGTCGAAGGTGACGCCGTTGCCGCCCATGTCGGCCACGCGGCGGCGGGCCAGGGTTCGGGCCTCGCCGGCGTTGGGGATCGGCTGCTTGGCATCGCTCTGGCAGGACTCCCCTTCGACGGTGCCGAGATAGAGGTAGTTGAGATCGGCCAGCTGGCCCTGTTCATAGATCTGAACGCTGCCCGGCTTGAAGTACTCGTCGAAGTTCTCTTTGTCCAGATTGCTGTTGAAGGCAAAGTCGGCGCAGCCGGAGGCAATCAGGGGCATCATCAGGATCAGGCGTTTCATCGTCTCGTATCTTGTGTCGGTGATGAGGACAGTAGCAAGGCGCAGGCGCTCCATGTCGGCATCTTGTGGAATAACGAAGGGGCCATTATAGGGGCCAGTCGACGGTGTCGACCAGCCCCATTTTTAGCCGTATGGGCGGGGTGTGACCAGGATCCGGCCGTGTGTTGTCCGTGCAGCTTCACGCTGCCGGCAAAGATGACTGGCCTGGTGTCATGAGAGAGGGGCTCACCGGGCACCCCTCTCTCGTTGCTCATCAGGCCGGCGCCAGCCGCTGATGCAGGCTGCGGTAGTAGTCGTCCGCCAGCAGCGTCTGATGGGGGGCGCAGAGGCGGATCTGCCCCTCTTCCATCAGGGCGATCCGGTCCATCTGCTCCAGCCCCAGCAAACGGTGGGAGATGAGCAGCAGGGTGCGATCCGCCCCCAGCTTGAACAGCAGATCCATGATCTCTCGCTCGGTCTGGCTGTCGAGCCCCTCGGTCGGCTCATCCAGCAGCCAGAGCGGCGCGTCGTGCAGCAGGGCGCGGGCGATGCCGATGCGGCGGCGCTCGCCACCGGAGAGCGGCCGACCGCCATCCCCCAGCCAGGCATCGAGCCCGCTGTCGCTGTGGCCGTTGTCATCTTCCAGCAGATTGGCAAGGCCGACCTGGGTCAGCACCTGCACCAGCTGCTCGTCACTGGCATGGGGGGCGGCCAGCTTGAGGTTGCCGCGCAGGGTATCAGCAAACAGGTGCACCCGCTGGCTCACCACCGAGAGGGAGGCGCGCAGCGCCCCTTCGCTGTAGTCGGTGAGCGGCTTGCCATCGAGCAGGATCTTGCCGGCCTGCGGGTTCCATTCGCGGGTCAGCAGTCCCATCAGGGTCGATTTGCCGCAGCCGGTCTGGCCCAGCAGCGCCAGTTTTTCACCGGCCTGCAACTGCAGGGTGCAACCGCGCAGCACCGGCTGCGGGTTGCCTGGGTAGCTGAAGTAGAGGTCGCTAATCTGCAGCGCCCCCTGTGGCGCGTGGCGCTGTTCGTGGCCCCACTCGGGGGCCTTGGCCTCCTGCAGGATCTCGTTGAGGCGGCGGGCCGAGGTGAGGCTGGTGGAGAGGTGCTGGAAGGCACCGGCCAGCGGCATCAGCGCCTCGAAGCTGGCCAGGGTGGCGAACACCATCAGCGCCGTGATGGGATCCGGCGCGGCGCCTGCTACCCCGTGACCGGCCAGCCACAGCATCAGGGTGAGGGTCCAGCCGCTCAGCAGTTGCACCGAGCAGTTGGCCAGCCCGCTCACCCGGGCCATGCGGGCCTGGGCCTGGATCAGCGCCTGTTCGGCCTGCTGCAGCTCGTCGCGCGCCCGGGGGGCGGCGGCAAACATCTGCAGCTCGGCCTGGCCGTCCAGATAGTCCACCAGACGGGTACGCAGGTTGGACTTCTCGGCGATCAGCTGGCGACCGGGCTGGCGGCCGAGGAAGTAGAACACCAGCGGCAGGGCCAGCATGCCGAACAGCAGGATGGCGCCCAGTATCAGGGCCAGGTCGGCATCGAACAGCGAGAGGAAGAACACCAGACCGGCGCTGCTGAGCAGGGCCGCACCTATGGGGGTGACCAGCCGCAGGTAGACGTGGTCCATGGCGTCGATGTCGGCCACCAGCCGGTTGAGCAGATCCGCCTGGCGAAAGCCCGCCAGGGCGCCGGTGGAGAGCGGCGAAAGCTTTTGCCAGAACCAGACCCGCAGCCGGGTCAGCACCCGGAAGGTGGCGTCGTGGCTCACCACCCGCTCACCCCAGCGGCCGGCGGTGCGGATGATGGAGAAGAAGCGTACCCCGCCAGCCGGAGTCATGTAGTTGAAGGTATCACGGCTGGCGACGGCCAGCCCCGCCACGGCGGCGGCGGAGAGGAACCAGCCGGAGAGCGACAGCAGTCCCATGCCGGCCACCAGGGTCACCAGGGCCAGCAGCAGGCCGAGGGAGAGGCTCAGCCAGTGCTGGCGATAGAGGCGCAGAAACGGCAATAGATCAGTCATCGAGAGAATCCCCCGGGTGTTGGGACAAGAGGCGGGCAAACGGGCCTTGCGCCCTGCTCAGTTGCTGGAAGTTGCCTTGCTCCACCAGCTGGCCGCGCGCCAGCACCAGTATCTTGTCCATCTTGGTGAGCTGGTCGATGCGGTGGGTGATCATCAGCAGGGTCTGGCCTGCTGCGGCCTGTTCGAGCGTGGTCATGATGGCGCGCTCCGAGTGGCGGTCCAGGCTGGCGGTGGGCTCATCCAGTACCATCAGCTGGGTGGACTTGAGCAGGGTACGGGCCAGGGCGAGGCGCTGGGCCTGGCCGACCGAGAGGCCGCCGGCCTGATCCCCCACCGCATAGTCGAGCCCCTTCTCCATGGCAAACTCCCACGCCTGAGCCCGTTTCAGGGCCTTCTCCAGTTCGCTGTCACTGGCGGAGGGGTTGGCCAGCAGCAGGTTGTCGCGCAGCGAGGCATGGAACAGCTGCGGGTTCTGGGAGAGCCAGCCCAGCTGGCGGCGCCACTGGCTCATGTCGAGGCTGGCGAGCTCCTGGCCGTTGACCTTGAGCTCGCCGCGATAGGGGGCAAAGCCGAGCAGGGCATTGACCAGCGAACTCTTGCCGGCGCCGCTGATGCCGATGAGGGCGGTGCGCGAACCGGACGCCAGGGTGAAGTCGATGGGGCCGACCAGCACCTTGCCCTCGGCGCTCAGCACTTCAAGGCCTTTGGCTTCTACCTTGATGGGGGCGTCGGCATGGAAGGGCGCATGGCCTGAGGCGGGTTCCGTCACCTCGGCTTCGAGGAACTCCAGCAGCTGTTCGGCGGCGCCGATGGCCTGCGCCTTGGCATGGTAGTGGGCACCCAGTTCCCGCAGCGGAGCATAGAACTCGGGGGCCAGAAACAGCACGAACAGGCCGGTAAACAGGGTAACTTTGCTGCCATAGTGGCCGAAGTTCAGGTGATCGATATAGGAGAAGCCGAAGTAGACGGCTACCAGCGCCACCGAGAGAGCGGCGAAGAACTCCAGCACGGCGGTACTGAGGAAGGCAAGGCGCAGCACCTCCATGGTGCGTTCGCGAAAATCTTCCGACGCATCGCGAATGGCATCCCCTTCCGCCTGGGTGCGCATGAACAGCTGCAGGGTGCGCAGCCCCTTCAGGCGATCGAGGAAGTGGCCGGAGAGACGGGCCAGCGCCTGGAAGTTGCGGCGGTTGGCGTCGGCGGCGCCGACCCCCACCAGGATCATGAAGAGGGGAATGAGGGGCGCCGTGCCCAGCAGGATCAGGCCAGCGGCCCAGTTGACCGGGAACACGGCCACCAGGATCACCACCGGAATGAACACGGCAATCGCCATCTGCGGCAAGTAGCGGGAGAAGAAATCCTGCATGTTTTCAATCTGCTCCAGCAGCAGGCTGGCCCAGCTGCCGGCCGGTCGACGCTGGATGTAGGCCGGTCCTAACCGGCCAAGACGGGTGAGCACCAGCTCGCGGATGGCCTGGCGCACCGCGCTGCCGGCCTGGAAGCTGGCTACTTCACGGCCATAGGCCAGCACCGCCTTGCCGAGGGTAACCAACAGCAGGGCGATGAAGAGGGGAATGGATTGCGCCGGCGTGGTGCCTTCGATGATGAAACCGTGCAGCAGGGTGGCCAGCAGCCAGGCCTGTGCCACCATCAGGATGCCCTGACCCAGGCCAAAGCCGATGGAGAGGCCGATCCAGCGCCGGCCGTGGCTCGATTGATTGCGCAACCAGCCATAGAGTCGTTTTTGCGTTTTTTTATCCATTACCACCATCCTCGCGTCGAGTGGCGCAAGACTATCCTCGCCCCCCAGGCTTGGCAACCTTGTAAATTCCGGCTTGTGAAAACGGTTGATTGAAAAAGCGGCTTGCTGCTCATTAGTTGGTCGAACAGATTGATTTACGGTAAAAAACCGTATCGAGGTGATTGCGCTCGGCGGCAAAATGCATATAGTAGAGGCCCTGACGCGGGTGTAGTTCAATGGTAGAACGGTAGCTTCCCAAGCTGCATACGTGGGTTCGATTCCCATCACCCGCTCCAAATTCCAGATAATGGTCAAGGCCGTTGTCACCTCAGCCGAAACGGCTGTCTGTCATGGGGTTTCCCCATCACACCAAGCAAGTTTTGATGCCAGGCGGGCATCGTATAATGGCTATTACCTCAGCCTTCCAAGCTGATGATGCGGGTTCGATTCCCGCTGCCCGCTCCAGCCTTCATGCAAAAAGCCCACTCCTGCGAGTGGGCTTTTTGTTGTCTGTTTTTTGATGCCGGCGAGAGTGCCAGAGCGGCCACCCTGAAAGGCACAGAAATGGAAAAGGCGCCAACGGCGCCTTTTCAACTCGGGAGGAGGGAGGATTACTCCTGCTCCAGCTCGCCGCAGAAGCGATAGCCTTCGCCGTGGATGGTGGCGATGATCTCCGGAGTGTCGTTGACGCTCTCGAAGTGCTTGCGGATACGGCGGATGGTGACATCCACGGTGCGGTCGTGGGGCTTGAGCTCACGGCCGGTCATCTTCTTGAGCAGCTCGGCACGGGTCTGGATCTGGCCCGGGTTTTCACAGAAGTGCAGCATGGCGCGGAACTCGGAGCGCGGCAGCTTGAACATGTCGCCAGCCGGGCTGACCAGGGCGCGGCTGTTGATGTCCAGTGCCCAGCCGTTGAACAGGTAACGCTCCACCAGCTTCTTCTCTTCGCCACCAGCGGCCACATTCATGGTGCGGCTCAGCAGGTTGCGGGCACGGATGGTCAGCTCACGGGGATTGAACGGCTTGGTGATGTAATCGTCGGCACCGATCTCCAGACCCAGGATCTTGTCCACTTCGTTGTCACGACCGGTCAGGAACATCAGGGCGATGTTGTCGTCCTCACGCAGCTCGCGTGCCAGCAGCAGGCCATTCTTGCCCGGCAGGTTGATGTCCATGATCACCAGATTGATGGTGTGGGAAGTCAGAGCCTGATGCATCTCGTCGCCATTGTTGGCTTCGAGCACGATATAGCCCTCTGCCTCGAAGATGCTTTTCAGGGTATTGCGAGTGGCCAGTTCGTCTTCGACGATCAGAATGTGTGGTGTTTGCATGAGTATTCCCAGATTCTTATCAGTTAGTTATCTAAATTTTAACACTCTTTGGCGTTACCCGACCGGTCCTGAAAATTTATTACGTCATCCTGGGTATGAATGTCAGGTCGGATTATCGCGAATTTGGCATCAGCGTTGGCAAACATCCCTGTGCCACACATAGGCTCTCAATAAGTCTGATCGAGAGAAGCCTGGAAAGGTAGTCCATTACAAAAGTGGCTGCATTTTATCAGTTAACAGGCGCATAACAACACTCTTTGCCGTCAGATAGCAACTTTTTAACTCTGGTTTGATATAGGTCAAACCCTGAGTTCACAGCATGATACTTGGGGTTGCCCCTATTTTCGCCCCTATAAAATGTAATGGAATGTAACATGTGGTTGACATGAATTTGTGGGAAAACTACAGAAAAATCTGCTTTATTGCACCCTTTTCGGCGCCGAAATGGCCTGCCTACGCCATTGTGACGGCCTGGAATCCTGCCAGTCGCCAGCTGGGAATGCGTCGCAATACCCGCCGTCAGCGGGCCCTGTGGCGGGCCATTGCGGCGGTTCCTCGCTGGCAGGTGATGGGGCCCTGCCGGGGCAGTTCGCTGGATGAAAGCTGGCAGGAGTCGTCGCTGCTGCTGGCCTCCACGCGCAGCGAGGCCATCCAGCTGGCGGCCCGCTTTGGCCAGAATGCCATCTACTGGGTGGAACAGGGGGAGCTCTGGCTGCTGCCGGTGTTGCTGGCGGGGGAGCCACACCATCTGGGCAGAATTGAATCTCACTGGATTGTCAGGGGCTCTGCTTGATGAAAGAATGAGCGAATTCATGTCCATGGAAGGAGACTTATGATGCTGGATCTACTGCCCGATCTCTGTGACGAGTACGGCGATGCTCTGCAGGTGGCGGAGCCGCTGTTTCAAAATTTTGGTGGCAAGGCGCTGTTTCACGGCCAGGCGGTCACTCTCTCCTGCTATGAGGACAACAGCCTGGTGCGGGAGCTGGTCAACCGGCCCGGGCAGGGGCGGGTGATGGTGATCGATGGTGGTGGCTCCCTGCGCCGCGCCCTGCTCGGCGATCAGCTGGCGATCAAGGCGGCGGAGCAGGGCTGGGAAGGCATCGTGATCTACGGCGCCGTGCGCGACGTGGGCACGCTGGCGACACTGGCGCTGGGGGTCAAGGCATTGGCGCCCTGTCCGGTCAAAACCGAGAAGCGGGGACAAGGGGAACTGGATGCCGTGGTGTCGTTTGCCGGGGTAACCATACATCCGGGTGACTACGTCTACGCCGATCTCAACGGCGTGCTGGTGAGCGCCACCCGGCTGATCTGATCCCGCTAGAAGTTGAAGCCGACCCCGACGCTGAGGGATTGTTCGGTGCGAAAGGCGCTGACGCCGTAATTGGCGGTGATGGCCAGTTGCGGGGTCAGCAGCAGGCTGGTGTTGAGCTCCAGCAGGGTGCTGGGTTTGTTCACTTCCAGCTGTTTGAGCTGGCTGCCGATGTTGAGCATGGGGGAGAGCTGATAGCGCACCCCCGAGCTCAGGTTGTAGCCGGATTGCTCGCTGCTGGGGCCGATGGCTGGGCCTGCTTCCATGTAGAGGCTGACGCCATCGTGCAGCGGATACTGATAGCCGGTATTGATGAGCCAGAGATCGAAACTGTCGTTGTGATGAGCCTGATTGTCGAGCAGCACGCCGGAGTAACTCTTGACGTAGAGCTGGCTGTTGGCGTCGTTCTTGAGGAAATCCCAGTCGGCGGCCTGGGCGGTAAGGCTGAGGCATGAGACGAGTGCGATGACGGATGATTTGACCATTCTTTTCCCCTCCCTGGGTCCGGAACAGGAATACAAGCATGGCACATGCCAGCTGGTAGTAAAGGGAACCCCGATCACAATAAAACAGTTTTGATTTGCCCCGCTCTCATGATACACAGGCCCCCATCACCATGTTTCTTCCCCTATTTTGCTGATATCAAGAGGTGAACCCATGAACAAAAAACTGACTCTGCTGGCCGTACTGGCCCTGGGAGGCTGCGCCATGGCAACTGGTTCCAAGCTGACTCAACTGCAAGCTTCCACCTGGCAACTGCAAGGGGCGAACGGCGACACCTTTACCCTGCAAGTCGCCGGTGACAAGGTGGCGGGAAAGGGCGGCTGCAACCGCTATTTCGGCGCCATCACCCAGCAGGGTGACGGCGTGCTGGCGCTGGGCCCCATGGGGTCGACCCGCATGATGTGCATGGGCGATCTGGCCGGCAAGGAGATGCTCTATCTGCAGAAGCTGGAGAAAGTGGCGAGCTTCCAGATCAGCGGTCAGCAGCTGGTATTGAGCGACGCCAACAAGGCGGCGCTGCTTACCTTCGACGCCATGCCTGCCGCCAAGTAACTGACGGTTTTGTCAGGGACTGTCGTAGCGCGAGCTGACGGCCCAACGCAAAAGGGACGCCTCGGCGTCCCTTTTGCTATTTGCACTCCCTTTTGCAACTGGGCTCCCGGACAGGCTAGCCCCCCCGCTGAAACTTGAAGCGCTTCTTGCGCCGATAGGGATAGACATCCTCGAACACCCCCTCCTTGATGTTGCTCTGCAGCATCTTCCAGTAGTTGGCATCGAACAGCTCCTTGTGCAGCTGCATCATGATGTCGCGTACCTGGGGTTTTTGCAGCAAGAAGGTGGCGAACTCCTCGGGGAAGATGTCGTTGGGGGCCACCGAGTACCAGGGTTCTGCGCTCCACTCATCCTCGGGGTAGCGTGGTGGCGGGATCTGGCGGAAGTTGCACTCCGTCATGTAGCAGATCTCGTCGTAGTCGTAGAACACCACCCGGCCGTGGCGGGTGACCCCGAAGTTCTTGAACAGCATGTCGCCAGGGAAGATGTTGGCCGCCGCCAGCTGCTTGATGGCGTTGCCGTACTCCTCCAGCGCGAGTCGGGTCTGCTGCTCGTCCGCCTTGTCCAGATAGAGGTTGAGCGGGATCATCTTGCGCTCGGTGTAGAGGTGCTTGATCACCAGCTTGTCGTCGGTGAGGGTCAACGCAGACGGGGCCACCGTCTTGAGCTCGGCCAACAGCTCCGGCGAGATGCGATCGAGGGGAAACTCGAAGTTGGTGAACTCCTGGGTATCGGCCATGCGGCCCACCCGATCGTGCTGTTTTACCAGCCGGTATTTCGCCTTCACCTGCTCGTGGCTCACGTCCTT
Source organism: Aeromonas sp. ASNIH4 (assembly GCF_002934425.1). NCBI lineage: Bacteria > Pseudomonadati > Pseudomonadota > Gammaproteobacteria > Aeromonadales > Aeromonadaceae > Aeromonas > Aeromonas sp. ASNIH4. Next base: position 1,159,642 of record NZ_CP026217.1, read on the forward strand.
GGGCGGCGTGAACTCGTCCTTGATCACCTTGAACACCACGTCATAGGAGGGGAGGGTAAACACGCTCATCACCATCCCCTTGATGCCGGGGGCGATGACGAACTGCTCCCGGCTCTGGGCCAGGTGCTGCTGATAGTGGCGATAGAGCTCGGTCTTGCCGTGCTTCTGGCAACCGATGGCGTTGTAGATCTCGTAGTCCGGCTTGTGGGGCATGATCTGGCGTAGAAACAACACGAACAGCGCCGGCACGGGGGCATAGACCATGAAGTAGGCGCGGGCGAAGCCGAACACGATGGAGGCCAGCTCAGGCTCGAAGATGACGGTGTCCACATAGATGCTCTGACCGGTGCTGAGCAGCGGAAGGATGAAGGGGAAGACCTGCCCCTTGACCCGGATCAGCCCCACCAGATAGGCCCCCTTGTTGCGGTAGAACACCTCCTTGAGCAACTCGATGGCGAACGGCTCATCGTGCAGGATGGCCGGCCCGTTCTCGGCAAGATGGCGCTGGATGTCGACAATATCCCGCTGTTTGTCCTCATAGGGCAGGGTGAAGCTGTAATCCCCCAGCAGCTGGCTCAGGGTCTGCGGCAGATGGGCGAGATCGGTGCGATAGATGCGCAGCAAGGCGCTCAGGTCGGGGTGCTCCCCCCGGCTGCGAAATGGATGGATATAGAGGTTCTCGTCGCGAATGTTGCGATGGCGGAAGATACGGCGATAGACGGAGTTGAAGAAGGACTCCGCCACCTCGAAGTTCTCGCACTTGGGCAGCAGATCGCTGAACGCCCCCTTCACCTGCTTGAGCAGGGCCTGGCTCGGCAGGGTCGCCCCCATCATCTGCTTGATCAGCGCCGTGGTGGCGCCGACGTGATGATCGTAGAGGCGAATACGCTCGCGCCCGGCGAGCTGCACCCCCAGCCAGTCGCTGTTCTCGAAGCGGCTCTTGCTGCCCTGGGTTATTTCGAGAAACCGGCTGTAAAACGACTCGAAGCGTTGCAGAATCGTCTCGGCGACGGCCTGTTCCAATGGCTGCTGCATCTCTCTCTTCCTTGTGATCTGTCGGGCCGATGGCGCCTGGGATTGGCTGCAATTTGTTCACATTCCCGGCCACTATGGCAACATTCAAACGTCTGTTCAAGTGGCAATTTTCGGGTGAAAACGGTAGATTGCGCCCCTGTTTTGCCGATGATCCGCTGTTGTTTGCGCATTCGGCCCTGCCCAGGAGAAAACCCGATGAAACTCTATTTTGTGCTGGTGGCCCCCGCCCGCCCGGCCAACGTGGGCGCTGCCGCCCGCGCCATGAAAACCATGGGCTTTGATGCCATGCGACTGGTGGCAAGCCGGGTGCACGAAGAGGAGGAGGCGAGCTGGGTGGCCCACGGTGCGCAGGAGGTCCTGACCCAGGCCGAGGCGTTCGACACCCTGGAAGAGGCGCTGGCCGACATGGATCTGGTGGTGGCCACCACCGCCCGCCAGCGCGGTCGTTATCAGCACTACCTCACTCCGGCCGAGATCCGCGACCAGATCAAGGCCAAGCCATCGCTGGACAAGGTCGCCATCGTGTTTGGCTGCGAAGAGTCGGGGCTCTCCAACGAGCAGCTGGCCCAGGTCGACCTCATCAGCTATCTGCCGCTCAAGGTAAGCTACCCGTCCCTGAACCTGGGGCAGGCGATCATGCTGTACGCCTACGAGCTGAGCCAGTTGCTTGATGAGCCCGAGGTGCCAGCAGAAAATGTTGATAACTCCGGACAGGTTCGGGTGCTGAAAAGCAAAACAGCAGAAATTCTTGGTGATCTCGGGGTTTCGCAGGATGAAAAACTACATCAGTGGGTAATGGACCGAGTGCCCATGCTGCCGCAGCGGGATTTGAATATGCTTCACCTGCTCTGCAAAGACCTTGCCCGCAAACTTGGCAAAGAGGTTTAGGTTGACAGCCCGGCGCCCGGCGCGGTATTGCTAAAAGCCAGCTTCGTTCAAGAGTGTTCGTCATGCAGTTATTCACCAACGTCATCACCACCACCATTATTACCGGTACCACCACAGGTGGCACTGGGGCCGGTTGATGCGCTGACGAACAAGCACAGAAATCAGAAAAGGCCCGTACCCACCCAGTACGGGCCTTTTTGTTGGATGATTTTCAGAACCATTTTCGGGCAAATTTGCAAGGATCACAGGGAGAGAAAGCGATGAGAGTGTTGAAGTTTGGCGGGTCGTCACTGGCCGATGCAGAGCGTTTTTTACGGGTCGCCGATATCGCGGTGAATACCCACGGCCAATCCCAGGTTGCCCTGGTGCTGTCGGCACCGGCCAAGGTGACCAACCACCTGGTGGCGCTGGTGGAACAGACCAGCCGCGGCATGGATGCCAGCAGCACATTGTTCGAGATCAACGGTATCTTCTCCCGCCTGCTGGCAGGCTTGAAGGCAGCCTATCCGGCACTGGATGACAAGGCGCTGCAGGCCCGCCTCACCGCCGAGCTGGATCAGGTGGAGCGGCTGATGCAGGGCATCCGCCTGCTGGGGCTCTGCCCGGACAACGTGCAGGCCCGCATCCTGAGCCGGGGCGAGAACCTCTCCATCGCCTTCATGCACGAGCTGCTGCGGGTACGCGGCCTCGAGCTGGACATCATAGTGCCGGAGCAGCTGCTGGTGACCGACGGCGGCTACCTGGAGGCTCACGTCGACATCGAAGCCTCCCGCCTGCGCTTCGCCGCCAAGGGCCTGCGCTCCGATTGCCTCTACCTGATGCCGGGCTTTACCGGTGGCAGCGACAAGGGCGAGACCGTGCTGCTCGGTCGTAACGGCTCCGATTACTCCGCCGCCGTGCTGGCCGCCTGTGTCGATGCCGAGTGCTGCGAGATCTGGACCGACGTCGAGGGCTGCTACAACTGCGACCCGCGCCTGGTGCCGGACGCCTATCTGCTGAAGACCCTCTCCTACAAGGAGGCGATGGAGCTCTCCTACTTCGGTGCCAAGGTACTGCACCCGAAAACCATCGCGCCGGTGGCCCAGTTCCACATTCCCTGCCTCATCAAGAACAGCTTCAACCCGCAGGGGCCGGGCACCTTGATTGGCGTCGAGCAGGGGGATGACGACCTGAAAGTGAAGGCCATCTCGGATCTCTCCGGCATGTGCATGTTCAACGTCTCCGGCCCCGGCATGAAGGGCATGGTCGGCATGGCCGGCCGTATCTTCTCCGCCGTCTCCCGCGCCGGGGTCAGCATCGTCCTCATCACCCAATCCTCCTCCGAGTACAGCGTCAGCTTCTGTATCCACAGCTATGACTGCGACAAGACCCGCAAGGTGCTGGAGCGCGAGTTCGAGCTGGAATTCAAGAACCAGCTGCTGGATCCGCTCGAGATCATGCAGGATCTGGCGATCATCTCTCTCATCGGTGACGGCATGCGCACCTCCAAGGGGATGGCGGCACGCTTCTTCACCTCGCTGGCGCAAGCCTCCATCAACATCGTCGCCATCGCCCAGGGCTCGAGCGAGCGCTCCATCTCGGCGGTGGTGCGGGATCGCAAAGTGGCGGAAGCCATCAAGGCCTGCCACCAGAACTTCTTCGGCAGCCAGCAGTTCATCGACTTGTTCGTGGTCGGCGTCGGCGGTGTCGGCGCGGCTCTGGTGGACCAGATTGCCCGTCAGCAGCCGGTATTGGCCGAGCAGGGCACCGGCCTGCGGGTGGTGGGCATTGCCAACAGCCGCCAGATGGCGGTCAACAAGGACGGGCTGAACCTCGCCAACTGGCGTGAACAGCTGGTGGAGGCTCGTGACAGCTTCAGCCTGGAAGCGGTGCAAAAGCTGGTGGAAGAGAGCCACCTCATCAACCCGGTGATCGTCGACTGCACCTCCAGCGAGGCCATCGCCGTTCAGTACGCCGACTTCCTCGCCGCCGGTTTCCACGTGGTCACCCCGAACAAGAAGGCCAACACCGGGTCGCTCGATTACTACAAGGCGCTGCGCCGCACCGCCCGCCAGACCCGTCGCAAGTTCCTGTACGAGACCAACGTGGGCGCCGGCCTGCCGGTCATCGAGAACCTGCAGAACCTGATCAAGGCCGGCGACAAGCTGCGCGCCTTCGACGGCGTGCTGTCCGGTTCGCTCTCCTTTATCTTCGGCAAGCTGGACGAGGGGATGGCTTTCTCCGACGCCACCAAGATTGCCCGTGGCAACGGCTTTACCGAGCCGGATCCCCGCGACGATCTCAACGGCATGGACGTGGCGCGCAAGCTGCTCATCCTGGCTCGCGAGGCCGGCATGGCGTTGGAGCTCTCCGATGTGGAAGTGGAGCAGGCCCTGCCGCCATCTTTTGTAAAAGAGGGTGATGTGAGCGAGGATGTGGAATCCTTCATGGCCCGCCTGCCGGAGGCTGACGGCTGGTTCCGCGACCAGTTCGCGGCGGCCCAGCGTGACGGCAAGGTGCTGCGCTACGTGGGTTCCATCGAGGGTGGCAAGTGCAAGGTCGCCATCAAGGCGGTCGGCGCCGACGAGCCGCTGTTCAAGGTCAAAGACGGGGAGAACGCGCTCGCCTTCTTCTCTACCTACTACCAGCCGATCCCGCTGGTGCTGCGCGGCTATGGCGCCGGTACCGAAGTGACCGCTGCGGGCGTCTTTGCCGACGTGCTGCGCACCCAGAACTGGAAGCAGGAGTTGTAAGCATGAGTTCAGACATGTACCCCTCTTATATGACTGAAGGCAGCAGCGTGGTGGCCTATGCCCCCGCCTCCAGCGCCAATCTGAGCGTGGGATTCGATGTATTGGGGGCGGCGCTCGCCCCCGTGGATGGCTCTCTGCTCGGGGATCGCGTCCAGGTCAAGGCGGCTGATGTGCCGTTTGCCCTCTCCTCCGTGGGCCGTTACGCCCACAAGTTGCCGGCTGACCCGAAAAAGAACATCCTCCATGACTGCTGGCTCGCCTATGGCGAGGCGCTGGAGAAGCGCGGCCTTGGTCTCAAGCCGCTCGAAATGGTGCTGGAGAAGAACCTGCCGGTGGGCTCGGGTCTGGGTTCCAGCGCCTGCAGCGTGGTGGCAGCACTCGAAGGCCTCAACGCTTTTCACGGCTCGCCCCTCAATGAACACGACCTGCTGCTGTTGATGGGGGAGATGGAAGGCAAGATCTCCGGCTCCGTCCACTACGACAACGTCGCCCCCTGCTATCTGGGGGGCATGCAGCTGGTGCTGGAAGAGCACGGCGTCATCAGCCAGGGCATTCCGGTGTTTGAGCAGTGGTACTGGGTGGTCTGCTATCCGGGCACAGTGGTCTCCACCGCCGCCGCCCGCGCCATTCTGCCGGCCCAGTATCGCCGGCAGGATTGCCTCACCTATGGCCGCCGGCTGGCCGCCTTCGTGCACGCCAGCTACACCGGGCAGGAGGGGCTGGCGGCGAGCGTATTGAAGGACGTGATTGCCGAGCCCTACCGCGCGGCGCTCATTGAAGGTTTTGCCGAGGTGCGGGCCCAGGCCGCCCAGAACGGGGCGCTGGCTACCGGCATCTCGGGCTCCGGCCCCAGCGTGTTCGTGGTGATGAAGGATCTGGCCCAGGCCGAGCGGATGAAAGATTGGATGGATGCACATTTCGTGCAGAATGAAGATGGATTTGCCCGGGTTTGCAAACTCGACATGGCCGGGGCACGGGTAACAGGAAGCGAGCTATGAATCTTTACAATATCAAGGACAAGAGTGAACAGGTGAGCTTCGCCCAGGCGGTGCGTCAGGGTCTGGGCCGCGAACAGGGTCTGTTCTTCCCCGAGCGGCTCGAGCCGCTGGCCGATGTGGATGCCCTGCTGGAGTTGCCGTTGGTGGAGCGCTCCGCCCGCATCCTCAGCCACCTGCTGGGGGACGAAGTGGCCGCGCCTCAGGTACACGAACTGGTCAAGGCGGCCTTCACCTTCCCGGCGCCGCTGGTGAAACTCAAAGATGGCACCTATGCCCTCGAACTGTTCCACGGCCCGACCTTGGCGTTCAAGGACTTCGGCGGCCGCTTTATGGCCCAGTGCCTCGCGGCGTTTAGAACCAACGACAAGATCACCATACTCACCGCCACCTCCGGTGACACCGGCGCCGCCGTGGCCCACGCCTTCTACGGGCTGGAGGGGATCGAAGTGGTGATCCTCTACCCCAAGGGCAAGATAAGCCCGCTGCAGGAAGCGCTGTTCTGCACCTTAGGGGGCAACATCCGCACTATCGCCATCGACGGCGATTTCGATGCCTGCCAGGCGCTGGTGAAGCAGTCCTTCGATGATGAGGAGCTGAAAAAGGCGATTGGTCTGAACTCCGCCAACTCCATCAACATCAGTCGCTTGCTGGCCCAGGTTTGCTACTACTTCGAGGCGCTGGCCCAGTTGCCGAAAGCCGATCGTGCCAAGGCGGTCATCAGCGTGCCGTCCGGCAACTTTGGCAACCTCACCGCAGGTCTTATCGCCAAGGCACTGGGGCTGCCGGTGAAGCGCTTTATCGCCGCCACCAACGCCAACGATACCGTGCCGCGCTACCTGAAAACCGGCCAGTGGGAACCGCACCAGACAGTGGCCACTCTGTCGAATGCCATGGATGTGAGCCGCCCCAACAACTGGCCTAGGGTGGAAGAGCTGTGCCGTCGCAACGGCTGGGCACTGGAAACCCTGGGGTCTGGCATGCGCAGTGATGCCCAGACTCGAGACGCACTCAAGCGCCTGCATGAGCTGGATTACCTGTGCGAACCCCACGGGGCGATTGCCTGGGATCTGCTGGGCGAACAGCTGGTTGAGGACGAAGTGGGGGTGTTCCTCTGTACCGCTCATCCGGCCAAGTTCAAGGAGTCGGTGGACGAGATCCTGGGGCTGGACGTGCCGCTCCCTGGCCCGCTCGCCAAGCACGCCGTGCTGCCGCTCTTGTCCCATAACCTGCCGGCGGAGTTTGCCCGGTTAAGAGCATTTTTGGTTGAATAAAAAGGTTGAGCAAAATAGCTGGGTGCTGAATGGCAGCCATAAAAAATCCCCCGATATCGGGGGATTTTTGTTTTCTGCGTTGAGGTCGAGAGCAACCCGAAATCGGGAGCAAGTTATTCCACGGCCGTTTTTTCACAGCTGGGGTTGCCCAGATCATCGTGAACACTGCAATCCCAGTTGTGCACCCCATCGCTGAGCTGGTCGTATTCCACCTTGGCTGCAGCCAGGTTGACCCCTTCCAGTTCAGTCGGCTGGACGTTCACATACCACACGCGTGTGCCGTCGGTGACGAAGTTCTCCTGCAACGGTTTGATAAGGGCGCTGTCGACTCCTTTTGGCAGGGGAGCGATCCGCTGGTTGCCGCTATAGAAGCCGTCTTTGGTCACGGCGGAAGAGAAGTTCAGGCAGTGGAAGCTGGTGGCATCCACCCCTTGTTGGGGTTCACCTTCGAAATAGAGGGTGCCATCGATGTTGGCCCACCCTTGGCAGACGTCGTACAACGCCACTTTTCCTCGATGAGGGATGACCTTGGTCTGGTCGGCCACATAGTAGTAGTGGCGCTGGTCAGCAGCCTGACCATGGGCCGTCTTCAGGTGTTTGGGGTCCGCTCCCTCGAGCAGTTCACCGGTGATGAGAAAGACATGACGATCGTCGCTGGCAAAAGGGTGGTCAAGCAAGGTAAAGGCGGCGGTATTCACTGGCACCTTGATCTGCTCGCAATAGGCATAGGCCTGCTGCCCGCTCAGCAGAAAACTGCCGAGCGCCTTGGCAGTGTTGAGATCGAAGCTGTCGGGCAGTGGCTGGGCATTGCAGAAATAGCGCCCCTGCGAGTGGGCAATGCTGAAATCATCGTTGCGGTATGTGACATCAAAGTCGCTCGGCACAGCTCCGGCCAGCGGGATCCCCGCTTGATTGCCATAGGGTTTGAAGATGACCTTGCCGGCATCAAGCTGATAGGGGGCAACAATCTCTGCATGGCTTGCCAGCGGCAGACAGCACGCCAACAGGGCGCAGTAGCGAACATTCATAAGGGCTCACTGTTCATTGAGAAGGTGGGTGATGATGCGAAATGGCCGCCAGGGCTGCGAGAGCACTGCACGCCCCAAAACGGTGCCGTTTGGCATCATACGTAGATGGGTTTCCATATGGCAAGCATTAAGCGCTGCTAAGAGTGCCCACCCAGCTTGCACCTTGGCAGCAAGCTGTATGTTCAGTTGACCAACTCACCTTCGTCGGGTTAGCCTCTTGGCTCTTCTGATATATGAGTACTTCCTCCGATGCGCATTTAACCTGTCCGCACCCCGCTTTTGATTCCTCTCCCGCCAGGGAGATCGGGTGCGTCTTACCGTGACAGGTTGATGCTGATTCCTCTGCTTTTTTCCCACTTGTGGACACGTGTCCCTGTCATTTGGCTTGGCTCTTGGCCTGCGGCTTCCGCATTGGCCCACAGGAGTTCAGATGACCCATATCGCATGTCATATCAACGCCTTGCAACTGCCCTTCGGCGCCTGCACTGTGCCCCTTACCTTCACTTTACCCGCTGCGGGCTGCTCCCTGATCGGCCGCAACGGCATCGGCAAGAGCCTGCTGCTCGAACTGCTGGCGGGCCAGCGCCGCGCGGCTGCTGGCAAGATTGAGTGGTTGACCCCCATCAGCTGGTTGTCCCAGTTCGCGCCCGCGCAGGCTCATGACGACGGAGCCAGCGTGGCCGACCTTATCGGCTGGGGCGAGCCGCTGCGGGCCCTTGAGCGCATCGAGCAGGGGAGCTGTGCCCTGGACGATTTCGAGCGGCTGGCTGATCGCTGGAACCTGCGCAGCGATCTTGCCGACCTGCTGGCAGAGGCGGGCCTCAGGCTCGATGCCCATACTCCGGTCAGCACCCTGAGCGGCGGCCAGCTCACCCGCTTGCGCCTGCTGGCACTGTTTGCGAGATCTGCTCACTTTCTGTTGCTCGATGAGCCGGACAACCACCTGGATGCCAGTGGCATCGCGTGGCTGAGCCAGCGATTGGCCAGCCACAGTGGTGGCTATCTGCTGGTAAGCCACGACCGGCGCCTGCTCAATCAGACCAGCCAGATTCTGGAGCTGGGCGAGCAGGGGCTGCAGAGCGCGATCGCAAGGGGGCGGCCCAGCCGCTGGTGATCACGGCGGCGCGCCACAGGCGCTGGCACGATCAGCAGGTAGATCTGGTGCTGCAACGGGGAGAGCGTTGTTTGCTGGTCGGTCGCAACGGCAGCGGCAAGTCGAGCCTGCTGCAAATGCTGCGCGGTGAGTTGGCGCCCGAGGCGGGCAGCTTTCGCATCAATGGCCGGCTGGCGTGTCTTGATCAGGGGCTCAGCCTGATTGCGCGAGACCTCAGCCCGCTGGCCAATCTGCTGGCGGTTGCACCGACACTGTCTGAGAGCGACGCAAGAACCCGGTTGGCGGGTATCAAACTGCGCGGCGATCGCGCTCTGATGCCCTGTCATGGTCTGAGCGGTGGCGAGCGACTAAAACTGGGCCTGCTGATGGTGCTGGCGCAACTGCCAGACCTGTTGCTGCTGGACGAGCCGGACAACCATCTGGATCATGTCTCGCGCCAGCTGCTTATTCAGGTGTTGGCCGACTACCCGGGTACCCTGCTGCTGGTCTCCCACGATCCCGAGTTTATGGCCGGGGTAGGGGTTGAAAGGGAGTATTGGTTGGGGGGATAGGGGGCTAAATCGTGAGCCAGCCAAGGAATGGCTGGCTCAGAAAGGTGGGGGGCCTAGATTATGACTCATATAATACTCTTCTTGAACAGGATGTAAGTCTCATCTAAACAAAGCAGGTGTTCTCATAGTTATTATTCGCAGTAGATACAGAAAAATTATTGTTTGATTAATGTGTCTTTTAGTGATGGTATTATTTTTTTGATATGTTCCTCATGTATTTGCAAGCTACAGAACTTGGATATTTCAAAAGCTACAGTGGTATTATTGATATTAATAGAGGTGCTTAGCTTATCAATTTTGTATTCTTTGTTGGCTATTAACTGGGTTAACGATTCGAAGGCATCTTTTGTACTAGTTATTTCTATTGTGGCTCTTGCATTTTTATCTATAGCTAGCTGACTTACTTTAACTTTTTCTGCACCATTGATCTTGGATTGTAATTCTAGCTCAAGAATATCCTTGAATTTTTTTAAGTTTATTTCAGGGGTGCTGAATCCAATTTGAAAGTCCAGTGCGCTTGAAAAATTCCTTATAAAGTTTTTAATGGTACTCGGTGGGTTGTTAATTACCATCAACATTCTATTTGTATCTAATGTCTCAATGTGAAAATTGATGTTGCGATATGTTATGTATGAGATTTCATCGACTACATTTCCGAACTGATCATAAGCTTCCTCATGAAATTCAAGTTTCTCTGAGTAAGTGGCATAAAGAGTTTCATCCTCACTTAGCGATAATCCATAAAATGTAAAATCGTTATTCTCATTACCTGTTTTTTTTAAATCAGAGAGTATATTGAAAGTGTTCTTTTTACTGTTTATTAGTAACATTCTGAATCTATTTCGACTCATCTGAATTTTCCTCCAAAGCTGAGATCAAGATTTCATTAATTATTTTTTTAGCTGTTGTTTCTATGGCTTTTGATATTTCAAGCTCCTCTTTGGCATCTAATCTAGATGGGTTTTTATTATATTCACCTTGACTCTTATATTTATACTTGCCTCGGGTTATATAAGAAAAGTTTTCAAATGTTTCTGGTTCACCAAACATAGCCTCTATTTCATATATGTCCGAACCTATAAGGTTCTCTTCAAATTTCCATCTAATTTTAGATATGTAATACCCTCGTTCATAAAGCTCTTGAAGTTCACCTGACTGTAATACTCCTTCGCCTTTTAATGACGCTCTACTAATATGTATGCCTAGCTCACCAGATCTTTCTTTGTCATCATCAGAGGGTTTGGGATGATATACATAGACATCTGTCACATCGATAGGTTTATGGTTCTCCATGCCATATAATAATTTTTGGAAAAAAGATGTTCTCGCAATAGCATCATCAACAGATGCTAAATTTATGTTTGTAAAATCGAAAGGTGAGTCTGTTTCTTCGGCTTTTCGGACAAGGGATTCACGAATTATTTTTTCATACTCTCTTACTTTAGGGTTGTCTGGGTATCTTACCGTATAACCGGTATCATTTTTCTCAATTGTAATGCAGGCCTCTTTTTTTACTATTTGTTTAAACTCAGATTTAGTGTAGTCAGGTGTTTCATATGTTATGTCTATGATATAGCTACCATTTGAATCTTCATGCCATATGCATAAGTCTCTTTCTTGGGTTATCTTTGTTTTTAGGGTATTAAGAGTTTCTTCCAAAGCATCTTGATCAATTCTAGTCGTATAATCACCAGTAGTTACTTTTTCTTTACGTTGTATAATGCCCATTGCACTGGCTATTTTTTGATGATCATAGTAGTCGTGATTATATTTCGAGAACTCACGCGATAGATCTTCTCGTTTACTTTCTATTGAAATAATAACTCTTCGTGAAAGAAATAAATCTCTCAATTCTGAGTTGTTGATTTTGGATGTGTTTAATGCGTCAAATAAAGCCTTATCTGTAACGCTATATAGATAATTTTTATGCATGAACACTCTTCCAGCCAATGTTTTCAGAATCGTAGAACTCTCTTGTATATGGAATCATATCAAGATGTATATTTAGACTTCTTCCCGCATCATCGTAGCCCCATTCATGAGCATACTTTTCTAAAGCCCTTGTAAAATGAGAGCGAGCTGAAGAATCGGCATTAACTTGAGGTATTTTTAATCTTATTTTGTTTTCGCTATTTAGAAGTTGATATTTAGATAGCAAATCTAGTAGATAGATAAACTCTTTGTCTGTTTTTCCCTCTCGATTATAATAAACGATATACCCTGGGCCGGATACAGTTTCTATATTGGAATTTACAATTTCTTTTACTTCATCATGCTTAATTATAATAAATGGGGATGATAATAACTCTATAGTAGCTGGAAGATATTTCTCTGATGATGTTACCTTGTGGAAAGTTAGCTGTGGATAGTAGAATCCATAGTCATTTTTTGGAAATGTGCTTAAGCGAATCATATCGCTAATATCAGCAGCAATACTCATCCAATAGTTAATTAAAAGAGGTTCGACGAAATGAAGTTGTTTATCCTTGGGTACAGGGATTTTAGATAGTTGTATCGGCTTTGGTGGTCTGCCTAGCTGTCCTTTCTCTCTTTTTGGAGGATAAAAAAATTCATAAAACTCTTTTTGTTGCTTGTTGTCATGATTGTAAACAAAAAGGAGTCCACGGACTTCATAATCTCCAGGAGGAATAGCGTATTTTCGTTGCCAATCGGGGCTGTTCTCGGCGCAATCAATAGTTTTTGCTAATGATATTAATGCATCCTCTACCATTGTAGAGTTTATGGTTCCCTCACCATAACTCTTTAGATCTGTATTAAGAAGAACATTCTTGTTGCTGTATGGGTCTTTATATCCAAAGACAACATCTACAGGATGTGTATGCTTTTGGGTTTTATCTTTTTCTAGATGTTTTTGTTGTTTCCGACATGGAAAATCTTGGTCGTATGGGCCATATTGCTTCCATTTAAAAATGCTCAATAATTTTTCAGATACAATTTTTGCTATGTCCTCACGAGGACCATTTTCAGCCATTTAATATCTCCTATTTTGAAGTAATAACTTACTGACTTTCAACTCTAATTAAAGAACACGCTACCGCCCATGGATTACAGCTTCCAATATGCTCCATCGACCTGCAGGCGGGGCCCGGATGGTGCTGTAGGCGCCGAATGACCAGCATATCCTCAAGCCTCATACGCAAACCAGTCAAAAATTGACGTAACTATCAGGAAGATCTGCGTTTTATGCGCCAGTTCAAAAATGGGAGAGGCAGGACAAGGATTCCCATGGCCTTTGATTTTATTGGTGTTGGCGGGCGTGGTGGAGAAGAGGGGTCTGACTTGCTGTTGAGACGGAGCTGGCTGGGGAGAATCCCGCTTGGCCAATCGGCGCTATAGTGCGGCTATGGTGCCCTGTGCTCCGTGGCCCTGGCTGGCAAGGCGAGGGATCTGCGGCAACAATCAGCTGTTGTCATAACAGTTACTTGCAATCAGATCATCATGCAAACGGGTCACCATGCCAACACATCACAATAAGGAACGTCATATGAAGCGTATTGCCATCCTGTTCGGCCTGCTCTGCGGCAGTGTGCTGCTGGCCAATCCGGTCTTTGCCAACGACTCGGCCCAGTTGCAGTGCGAGGCGCAGGCCGCGGCCAAAAAGCTTAACGGCGCCGCCAAGACCAGCTTTGTCGGCAAGTGCGTGAAAGATGCCGCCGGCGCTGTGAGCGGCGAATGCGAGAAGGCGGCCGCCGACAAGAAGCTGGCCGGCGCGGCCAAGAACAGCTTTATTCAGAAGTGCGTGAAGACGGGGGCTGCGGTGGATCCGGCGGCCAAGTGCGAGAAGGCGGCGGCCGACAAGAAGCTGGCCGGTGCGGCCAAGAACAGCTTTGTCCAGAAGTGCGTGAAGGATAGCGCCGCCAAGTAAGGCGTTTTCTTGTCCGGTGTGTTTGCGGGGGGCCTGATGGCCCCCCGCGCTTTTTGGGGCGTGGGGCGTTATCGCTGACCGGGTGACTAGGCTGTGTTCTCAAAATGCTAGGGGCTTGCCGCAAGGGCTGGGCTGATTCAGAGCCAACAAGCGGCGGCGAAGGGGGGCAAGCTGAGGTGGTTCTGGAGAAGTTGCCGGAACTGGGATCTCGATCGGGGCAACAGGACTTTTGTCCTGCAAGGGGCGAGGGGGCGGGGGCTAGGATGCCCTCATCCACACGAGTCAAACTGGAGCACAACAACAATGACCGCTCATATCAATGCCAACCCGGGCGATTTCGCCGAGACAGTCATCATGCCGGGGGACCCGCTGCGGGCCCGCTATATTGCCGAGACCTTTCTGACCGATGCGCGCGAGGTGACCAATGTGCGCAACATGCTGGGCTACACCGGCTACTACAATGGCCAGCGCATCTCGGTGATGGGCCACGGCATGGGGATCCCCTCCATGGTGCTCTACGCCCACGAGCTGGTGAACGACTTCGGGGTCAAGCGCATTATCCGCATCGGCAGTCTGGGGGCGACCCAGCGCCACGTGCAGATGCGTGACGTGATCCTGGCGCAGGCGGCGGGCACCGATTCCCCCACCAATGCCAAGCGCAGCGCCGGTTACCAGATGGCCACCTCGGCCGATTTTGCCCTGTTGCACAAGGCCTTTACCAAGGCGCAGGAGAAGGCGATTCCGGTCAAGGTGGGCAATATCTTCACCGGCGACCTCTATTACGATCCGGACGACAACCTGATCCCGGCGCTGGAGAAGTTCGGCGTGCTCGGCATCGACATGGAGGTGGCCGGTCTCTACGGGCTGGCCCATCAGCAGGGGATCGAGGCGCTCGCCATCCTGACTGTCTCCGACCACTGCCTGACCGGTGAAGAGACCACTGCCGAAGAGCGGCAGCTCTCCTTCAACCAGATGATCGAGCTGGCGCTGCACACCGCGCTGTAAGCGCCGCGGCCTGCCCAACCCTGCACGCACCCTGACCCTTATGAGAGATCCAATATGAACAATAAGCTCTCCCTCACTGCCATCAGCTTCCTGGCCAACTTCGTGATGGCCGGTTTTGCGACCCAGTTCGGCATGCTGATCGACCCCATCGCCGCCAAGTTTGGCGCCGACGTCAATCAGGTGGCCTCCATCTTCTCCCTGCTCAACGGCGGGGCACTGGCGGGCACCATTGCCGCCTTCTTCCTCATCGAGAAGGTGGGCCTCAAGCGGATGACGCTGCTCTGCTACGGCCTGATCGCGCTGGCGGCGGCCGCGCTCCATCTGACCGGCTCGCTCTATGTGGTGATGGCGGCCATGACGGTGATCGGCCTGTGCGGCGGGGTAGGGCTCTGCATTGCGGGGACCCTGGTGGTGAGCGTCTGGCAGGCGCGGATGCAGAGCACCATGCTGGTGGTGCAGGATGCCACCTTCAACGTGGCCGGGGTGGTCTTCCCGCTCATCACCACCTACACCCTGACCCACGCCATGGCGTGGAGCTGGAGCTATCTGGCGGTGGGCGTGGTGGCGCTGGCGACCATGCTGGTGGCGGTGCTGACCAACTTCCGCAGCTGCGAGGCGGGCGGCGAGAGCGCCGGCAACGAGCACTCGGAGTGGAACCTCGGCATCATCAGCGGCGGATTGGGGCTCTTTCTCGGCATGCTGGCGCTCTACACCTTCCTCACCTGGGCGCCCATGTTCGTGAAGAACAAGTTCGGCATCCCCTTCGAGGAGGCGGGCAACATCATCACCCAGTACTGGACGGCGGCCCTGCTCGGCGCGCTGGTCTCGACCGCCATCGTGACCCGCATTGCGATCCGCACCTTCCTCTTGGTGATCATCACGCTGGCGATGGGGATGACGGCGCTTATCGTCACCACCGACAACCTGAGCCAGCTGCCTTACCTCACCTACGGTTACGGCTTTGTCTGCGCGGCCCTCTACAACGCCTTTATCGCCTACGGGGTGTCGTTTGTGCGCCAGGCATCGAGCAAGAACGTCTCCTACATCCTCATCAGCGGCAGCGCGGGGGCCATGTTCAGCCCGGCCATCAGTGCCATGTTCGAGCAGGTGATCGGCCTGCAGGCGGTGATGTACGCCATCCCGCTTATCTATGGCGTGATCCTCGCCATGCTGGTGGCGTCGCTGCGCATGGCCCGGCCCCAGCCTTGTCTGGCCTGAGCGGGGGAGTAAACAGCAAGAGGGGCGGTATCGACCGCCCCTCTTTTTTGTTGCTGTTCCGCTTGTTGCTGTTCAGGCGGCGACTGATGCCTGCGACTTATGGCTGCTCCAGAAAGGCCTTGAGCCCCGCCAGATCGCGGATCTGCAACCCCTCCTCGCCGCGCTCCACCAATCCTTTATCCATCAACTCTTTCACCGCCCGCCGGTAGACCCGGTCGGTGGTGCCGAAGCGTTCCGCCTCCTGATACCCCTTGCGAAAGCCGCTCACCGGGTTGTGGTGGCAGTGGCTGTGATAGAGGTCGAGGGCGATGTTGTAGCTGATGGGGTAGAGCATGCGGCAGGTGAAGATATCCACCGTGTCCTGATAGTCGATGGCAATGGCGGTGGCAAAGAAGAGCGCCACCTTGGGGTGGGCGACCAGCGCCTGCTCCAGCTGCTCGCCGTCGATGCGGGCCACCTCCAGCGGCTCCTCGGCGATGATGTCGAGCTGGCAGCGGTAGCCGGTGAAGAACTCCATCTCGCCAAACAGCTGGTGGTCGCACTCCAGGGTGCCGAGCTGAAAGCGGCGGCCATTCATGGCGGTGTGGCCCATGGCGATGCGGCCGCTCTTGACCAGCACCAGATCCCGCAGCGGTTCACCCTGGCGCATCAGGGGCTCTCCCTCGGGGATGAGACGCTGCTCCGTGATGCAGGAGCTGACCACCTGTTCGATGAGATGGTGGCCGGCCTGCCAGTGGGGCTGAAAGCGCCCCTTGAGAAGGGGTTTGAGTTGCATGGGGTTCCGGGTCGTCGCCAAACACAAACGGCTATTACACACCCTGCCGCTGGCAGACTCCAGCCCGAAGGCGCTGAGGGCCGGCGTGAGCATGCGAGGGTGTGACGGGGATCGGGCTGGCAGGACTGGGGCGGACACGGCTGGAGCGGATAGGGTGGGAGCACAGCCCAGCGCAAGCTGGCTCAGATTATCAGACCGGACTCAGGGCGCTGGCGCTGTTCTGCTCCAGGCTGGCGAGGGCCGTGCGCAGCCGGGCCAGGCCGATGGGCTTGTAGAGGCACTCGTCCATGCCGGCGGCCAGGCAGCGCTCCCGCTCGCGCGCGGTGGCGTGGGCGGTAAAGCCCCAGATAGGCAGGGTATGGCCGCGGGCGCGCAGGCGGCGGGTCAGCTCGAAGCCATCCATCAGCGGCATCTGGCAGTCGGTGATGACCAGATCGAAGGGGTGGCTCTGGATGGCTCGCAGCGCCTCGACCCCATTGCCGCGCACGCTCACCTCGTGGCCCAGGTGCTTGAGCTGCTGGCGCAGCAGCACCTGGTTGGCGTGGTTGTCGTCCACCACCAGCACCCGCAGCCGGCCGGAGGCGGCAGGGGGGGATGGCCGCTTGGGGGAGGGCACCATGGCCGACGCGGTGTCGAGCGGCGCAGGCAAGGGTTCGCACTCTAGCTTTGGCTCTGGCGCTGGCGCCAGCGGGGTGAGCGGCAGCCGGATCCTGAGCTCGGTGCCGGCGCCAAGCTCGCTGCTGACCGCTATCTTGCCCCCCATCAGCTGGCACAGCATGCGGGCGATGTTGAGGCCAAGACCCGTGCCGGCGAACTGGTAGGGGTAGTGGGCGCGGTAGAAGGGGTTGAACAGCCCGGGCAGCTTGTCGGGCGCTATGCCCACCCCGCTGTCGCGGATGAGCAGGTGCAGCTGGGGTTGCTCCGCGCTCCCCGCGAGGCTGGCCTGCAGGCTCACTTCCCCCTGCTCGGTGAACTTGATGGCGTTGCCGAGCAGGTTGAAGACGATCTGGCGCAGGCGCGGCCCGTCGATCAGCACCCGCGGCAGGGGATCCAGCTCGACCCGGTAGCTGAGCCCCTTCTGCTCGGCCATGCCCGCAAAGGCACGGGCCACCGAGTGCAGCAGCGGCGCCAGCTCGCACGGCTCAGGGGCCAGAGTCAGCTGGCCCGACTCGATGCTGGAGATGTCCAGCACGTCGCCGATGAGATCCAGCAGGCCGTTGGCGGATTCGGAGGCGATGCGCAGCTGCTCGCCGGTGTAAGGGGCGAGGGCGGGATCCTGGCTCGCCAGCTCCAGCATGCCGAGGATGGCGTTCATGGGGGTGCGGATCTCGTGGCTCATGGTGGCCAGAAAGTCGCTCTTGGCGCGGCTGGCGCGGTCGGCCTGCTCCTTGGCGCGGCGCAGCGCCTCCTCCATGGTCTTGCGCTCGGTGATGTCGATCCAGCCGTTGATCACCCCGCTGATGGCGCCGCGGTAGTCAAAGTAGGGCACCATCCAGTGGTAGACGAACTGGCGCGGGCCGCGCTGGCTGAAGATGCGATCCGACAAGATGGGGCTGCCGCTTTGCAGCACCTGCTGAAAATCCTGCTCCAGGGTAGTGATGGCGTCGGCGCCAAGCAGCCCCTTGAGCCCCTCGGCAAACGAGGTGCCGAGCACCCGCTCGATGGGGGCGTTGAGGATGGCCAGGTACTTGCTGTTGCAGAGGATCACCTTGCCGCGCTTGTCACGCACGACGATGGGGTGGGGCAGGCTCTCGCCGAGCGCCTCGATGAAGCGCACGTGCTCCTCCAGCTGGCGGCGGGAGGCCTGCTCCGAGCGGGCCAGCCGGTTGAGCATGCGGTTGCGATAGAGCAGCAGCAGGGCGACGGCGAACAGGCCGGCCAGCAGCAGGTAGAAGTAGGGGGCGTTGCGCTCCATGAAGGTGGGGGCCGGCAGTTTGCGGTTGCGCCACTGGTAGCTCATGGTGGCCAGCTCGTTGGGGGCGATGGAGAGGATGGTCTTGTCGATGACATCCATCAGCATCTGGTTGCCGGGCAGGCTGGCAAAGCCCATCCGGATGGGCTGGTTGTCGGCGGGGCCGGCGATGCGGATCTGGCTGAGCCGGCCGCACTCCACCGCGTGCTGGGCAAAATAGAGCGGCACGATGGCGGCGTCGAGCCGGCCGTCGTCGACTGCCGCCATCGCCTTGTCGGCGCTCTCCAGATAGCTCACTCTGCTGTTGTCGAGCCGCCTGGCGATGGGGTTGTAGTGGGTGCTGCCCACCCGCTTGCCGGCGAGCTGTGCCAGATCGCCGCTCAAGGCATCCCCCTTGCGGGCCACCAGCACATAGATGTCGTCGGTGGCATAGGGCAGGGAGGGGCGCAGCCGGTAGCTCTCGGCCACCGGGCGGGAGATGGCGCCGATGAGATCCAGCTCGCCCCTGAGCAGGGCCTCGTTGCGCGCGAGCTCCGAGCCATAACTGACGAACTCGAAGCGCAGGCCGGAGCGCCGGCTGATCTTCTCCAGCATCTCCACCGACATGCCGGTGAGCTGGTTGTCGTAGTCGCGCACCCCGTAGGGGTAGAGATCGTCCATCAACCACACCCTGACTGGGCCGGCCGTCGCCAGCCAGGCGCGCTCCTCTGCGCTGTAGAGCTCGCTGGGGCGCTCGACGATGTCGCGGATGGGGCCGTTCCACTGGCTGAAGATGAGGCTGTGGGTAATGTCGCTCACCCCCGCCAGGGCGTGATTGAGCAGCGCCAGCAGCCGGGGGCTGTCGGACGAAACCGCAAAGCGAAAGCCGTCTGCCGCGATGGCGGGCTGCGCCTGGCTGCGCTGCCGGATCTTGTCGAAGCGCTCGCTGTTGAGGTAGTGCAGGGAGTGGGGGTCGCTTAGCAGCAGCGGCTCGCGACCGAAGAAGACCGCATCGAAGGCCGCCACGTTGGAGGGGTAGTTGACCAGCACCAGATCCGGGTAGTAGCGCTTGAAGGCGGCCTCGTCCACATACCCCTGTACGGTGGCGACCCGCTGGCCCGGCAGCAGCAGCGGGCCCTGTTCGGCGGCGAGCGCCGAGAAGACCGGGGCACTGCTGAAATAGCGCTGGCTGAGGGCGATGCCCGCCTGGTCGGGGCCGCTCAGGCTGAGGTTGCCGAGATTGACGAGATCAAGCTCCCCCGCCCGCAGCGCCGCCAGTACGCTGCGCTTGTCGTCGAACACCCGCAGCTCGACCGGCTTTTGCAGGGTCTTGGCGACGATGTCGAGATAGTCGGCGGAGTTCCCCTCGAAGTGCTCGTCCGGCCCGGTCATGGCGAACGGGCGGTAGTCGTGGCGCAGCACACCGACGCGCAGCAGCTGGTGTTGGGCCAGCCACTGCTGTTCGGCCGCCTGCGTGGGGGCCGGGCTGCTCTGCAGATAGTGACGGCTGTGCAGGGTGAGCGCCTGGGCGCAGAGGGGAAACAGCAGGCAGAGCAGCAGCAGGGGTCGAATAAGGTTCATTGCCGGCTTGTACCCCTCCCGCTGGTCAGATGGTGATCGAAAGCGGCGATTCTACCGAAGAGCAGCGGACAATGAACCTTTATTCAGCAGTTTGTCAGTGCCGGCGCCATAAAAAATGGCGGGAAGCGACCCGCCATCTTGCACTGTCTGGCACTGCCAGGGCTCAACCGAAGCGGTAGGATCCCATGTAGAGGCTGCCGCCATCCCAGCTGTCGTGCAGCTTGACCGGCTTGTCCTGGCCGGCGGCACCGAGTGCCACAAACAGCGGACGCAGGTGATCGTCGTGGGGATGGGATTCCACCGCCCCCGGCGCGCGCGCCCGGTAATCTTCCAGCGCGGTCCGGTCGCCTTCGCTCATGGTCAGCTCCAGCCAGTTGACGAAGCTGCGGGCCCAGCCCGGCACCGGCGAGTTCTCCGGCCCCAGTGCCCGCAGGTTGTGGGTGATGGCGCCGGAGGCCAGGATGCCGATCCCCTGGGTGCGCAGCTGCTGCAGCGCCTCCCCCAGTTGCCACAGCTGGCGCGGGGTGAAGCTGGCCGGGATGGAGAGCTGCACCAGCGGGACGCTGCTGGCGGGATCCATCAGCGAGAGCGGCGACCAGACCCCGTGATCCAGCTCGCGGCGTACCGGCTCGGCGGGCAGGCCCGCCAGCAGCAGCTGATCGCTCACCGCCTCCTGCAGCCAGAGCGGGCTGCTGGCCGGCCAGCGGATGTGGTAGAGCGGCTCGGGGAAGCCGTAGAAGTCGTACATCAAGGCCGGATTGGGCTCGACGTTGATCTGCAGCTCGCTGCGGGTAAACCAGTGGGCCGAGATGACCACCAGCCCCTTGAGATCGCCAAGGCGCAGATTTTTGAGGAAATGGGTCGCCGGCTGGTCGCGCAGAACCAGATCCGGGGCGCCATGGGAGATGAACCAGACGGGGGCGATAGACATGACAGACTCCATATGCGTTGTGCCGGTGCGCGGCGCACCAAAAACTCTGGGCCAGGGCGACATGCCACTGACGATATGGTCATTATCTGCCCCGACAATGAAGTTAACAATCCAGCTTGATGAATAAGCACTGTTCACTATTGGTTGATAGTGAAGGGGGGGAAGGAGGGGTGGTTTACTTATGACAAGGCCGGCGCAGTGGCCGGCCCTGGGGGATCAAACAGGCGACAGGCCTGCCATCAACAACTTACTGAATACCCAGCAGTTCCACGTCGAAGATCAATACAGATCCCGGCGGGATCTTGCCGGCGGCGCGATCGCCGTAGGCCAGGTTGGCGGGGATGTAGAAGCGGGTCTTCTCCCCTTCCACCATCAGCTGTACCCCTTCGGTCCAGCCGGCGATCACCTGGTTGAGGCCAAACTCGATGGGCTCGCCGCGGGCGACCGAGCTGTCGAAGACGGTGCCATCCAGCAGCTTGCCTTCGTAGTGCACCTTCACCTTGCTGGTGGCGGTGGGGTGAACGGTGCCGGTGCCCGGGGTCAGCACTTCATACTGCAGGCCGGAGGCGGTGGTGGTCACCAGGGTTTTTTCCTTGTTGGCGGCGAGGAACTCGGCGCCCTTGCGCACGTTTTCCACGGCCTGCTTCTTGTTGTTGCTGCTCGAGTAGAAGTAGTAGGCGACGCCGGCAACCAGCAGCGCGATCAAAACGAATTTCATCGGGTATCCCTATGTCGTGAAATGCCGAGAGGGCAGTGAGTGCGGCATCTTATCCCAGCCGGGGGGCGAGGGCGAGCCGGCGGGCGGCAAGATGTGACTGGGCGGGCAAAGCCAGAGTTAGAGCCAGAGCCGAGGGACGCAGCGCATCCCCCGGCCCCTGTCGTTACTTGGCAGCCACCATCATCAGGGCGGGCAGGGCGAAGAAGAGGCCCGCCACGTAACCGAGCGCCAGCAGCTTGTTCTCGCTGCCGACCCGGGCCAGCCCCTCGGCCGCCTTGACCGGCAGCTCGCGCAGGAAGGGCACCCCGTAGATGAGCACCACGGCGAACAGGTTGAACAGCACGTGCACCAGGGCGATGGTCAGCGCCAGCTTGGCACCGGCGCCGCTGATGGCGGTGGCGGCCAGCAGGGCGGTGATGGTGGTGCCGATGTTGGCGCCCAGGGTGAAGGGGTAGAGCTGACGGGTGCTGAACACGCCGCCGCCGGCCAGCGGGATCATCAGGCTGGTGGTGGTGGAAGAGGACTGCACCATCACGGTGACCAGGGTGCCGGAGGCGATGCCGGTCAGCGGGCCGCGGCCCAGCGCCCGGTGCAACAGATCTCTGGCACGGCCCACCAGCACCCGTTGCAGCACCTTGCCGAGCCAGGTGACGCAGCCGAGGATCAGCAGGATGCCGATGCAGATGGTGGCGATGGCGGGCCCTTTGCCCGGCAGGAAGGCTACCAGGCCGTCGATGAAGGTGAGGGCCGGGGAGAGCAGCGGCTTCATGAAGTCCATCCCCTGCATCGACATGTCGGCGGAGCCCGCCAGCAGGTCGGCCAGCGCCTCTGCGCTCTTTTGCAGCAGGCCGAACATCAGTTCCAGCGGCAGGAAGATGAACACCGCCAGCAGGTTGAAGAAGTCGTGCACGGTGGCGGCGGCAAAGGCGCGGCGAAACTCGCCCCGATCCCGGATATGACCGAGAGAGACGATGGTGTTGGTGATGGTGGTGCCGAGGTTGGCGCCCATCACCATGGGGATGGCCATGCCGATGGGCAGGCCGCCGGCCACCAGGCCGACGATGACCGAGGTCACCGTGCTGGAGGATTGCACCAGGGCGGTCGCCAGGATGCCGAGCAGCAGGGCGACGAAGGGGTTGCTGGCGAAGGCGAAGATCTGGGCCGCGCCCTCGGCGCCGCCGGAGAAGCCCTTGAAGCCGTGGGAGACGGCGCCGACGGCAACCAGGATCAGGTAGATCAGAGTGATGACAGCGAGCCAGTTGAACAGTGGGCCGGTACGACGGGTCTGCTGTTGTGCGAAAGATGGGGTGCTGTGCATGAAGCCTCTTGGGACAGTCTGCGTGAAAATGGACGGGCGCATTAGACCAAGGCTCCATGACAGAAATATGACAAAGTGACACTTTTGTGATGCTTTGATGACATGAAAGGCGGGGCTCATTGGACAGGAGGTGTCGGAGCTGGCCGGGATCCCGGCCGGTTTGGCCGCAGATCCCCCGCGCGGCTTGCAGCCGGGAGTCAGGGCGCTATGCTGCCCCCTTTCCTTCCCTCAACGAGAGTGATGTTGTTATGCGTGCATGGGTGCTGTGTCTGTCCCTGGGTCTGCTGTCTGCCGGTGCGCAGGCGAGCGTGTTCAAATCCGAGTGCAACCTCGACAAGGCGGTGAAGAACGAGGCGCTCAACGCGACCCTGGGGGTCAAGGGCAACTGCGACACCGACAAGCTGGTGCGCCAGCAGAAAGAGAAGGCCAAGGCCGAGGTGAAGAAGCACACCACGGACGTGCTGGACCAGAAGACCGCTGGCCTCAAAGAGGGCAAGAGCCAGCTGCAGGGGACTCAGCAGAAGGTCAATCAGGCCGGTCAGCAGCTCAAGCAGACCCAACAGGATGTGAAGGCGGTAGCCAAGGATCCGCTCAAGGCGGCCGCCACCGCGGTGATCAATCAGGGCTGATCAGCCTGCCTGCTTTGGGCGGGGCCGCGAGCGCGGCGTGCACAGCAAGAAGGGGAGCCATGGCTCCCCTTCTGCATTTGTGCTTGTTCTTGCCGCCCTTACTGGGTGTCGGCCGCCTCTTCGTACTGACGGAAGGGGATGCGGAACACCGCGAGGCGCAGGAACAGGTAGGTGACGCCGAGGCCGGCCCAGATCAGGCCCAGCTCCAGCGAGCTCTGCTCCAGGTTGATCCAGAGCGCGCCTATGGTGGCGGCGCCCAGCAGCGGCAGCACCAGGAACAGCAGGTGCTCCTTGAGGCTCTTGTTGCGCTTCTCGCGCACCCAGAACTGGCCGATGACCGACAGGTTGACGAAGGTGAAAGCCACCAGGGCACCGAAGTTCACCAGCGCCAGCGCCATGTCCAGATCGAACGACACCGCGGAGAGCGCCAGGGCGCCCACCATCAGCACGTTGATGGCCGGGGTGCGGAATTTGGGGTGGATGTAGCCGAACACCCGCTCCGGGAGCATCCGGTCACGCCCCATCACGTAGAGGATGCGCGACACGCCGGCGTGGGCGGCCATGCCGGAGGCCAGCACCGCCACCGTGGTGCACACCAGTACCACGCTCTGGAACAGGGTGCCACCGACGTAGAGGGCGATCTCCGGCAGTACGGCGTCCGGCTCCTTGAAGCGGGCCAGATCCGGGAAGTAGAGCTGCAGGAAGTAGGAGACGGCCACGAAGATGATGCCGCCGATCAGCGCGGTCAGCACGATGGCGCGAGGGATCACCTTGCCGGCGTTGGGGGTCTCTTCGGAGAGCGAGCTCAAGCCGTCAAAGCCCAGGAACGAGAAGCAGAGGATGGTGGCGCCGGTAAACAGCGGCACCATGCCGGCCGACTCGAAGTGGAACGGCCGGCTGCTCAGCAGGGTCGCCGCCCCTTCACCGTGATAGATGCCCCAGCCCATCAGGCCGAGGAAGACGGTGATGATGGCGAGCTGGATGAAGACGATGACGCCGTTGAAGTTGGCCACCAGGTTGATGCCGCGCAGGTTGAGGAAGGTCATCACGGTCACCAGACCGAAGATGAAGATCCAGGGCTCGACGCCGGGAAACATGGCGGTCAGGTAGATCTTGGCCAGCAGGATGTTGATCATCGGCATGAACATGTAGTCGAGCAGGGAGGACCAGCCGACCATGAAACCGATGTAGGGGTTGAACACCTTCTGGGCATAGGTATAAGCCGAGCCCGCGGAGGGGAAGCGGCGCACCAGATGGCCGTAGCTGAAGGCGGTCAGCAGAATGCCGCCGAGCGCCAGCAGATAGGCGGTGGCGACGCGGCCTTCGGTAATGTCACCGACGATGGCAAAGGTATCGAATACCGCCATGGGTGTGAGGTAAGCCAGACCCATCACCACTACCTGGAACAGGGTGAGCGTCTTGAGCAGCTTGGCACCGGCCATCACGCTTTCTCCTCTGCGATCGCCAGGTCGGCGAAGGGGGACGGGATCAGGGACGCAGCGCGTCGCTGGACACAGGGGACGCCGGTCTGTGGCACAGACGGGTGGCGTACGCCGGCGGGCACCGGCAGGAAAGCAGTGAAATGCCCCATGTTTTTCCTCACAACGTCGGGAGATTGCCTGGCAATCTCGATATCAATTCCGGTACAAAGTCCGGCCTCTTGGTGAATGTGGTTTTCCCCTAAAAAACGAAGAACCGATGCTGCAAAAAACATCGGCTCTCAGGGGCGGCGTATTGTGCCCTCAGGGGGGGGAGGACACAAGCAAAAAAGCCCCGGTCGGGGGATTTTGTTGACCTGGGTCAGGTCGGGCTGCGCCACCGGGCTGGCAGCCAGTGTTGACGGGGGCTGCAGCGACGCAGGTCACGCGCGAAAAAGGCTGTTGCGCAGGGCTGACAGGGGTAAAAAAAGGTTCTTCGCGGGATCTTGGGGAAGTGGAAGTTGACAGACAGGGTGCTGGTAAACTGGCTGTCTCCAAACACACCACCACCATCACCCTGCTGTCGCCGTGCATCATATTGATATTGCCTCCTTCTGGCCAGGTTATACCGTCATCGCCCAAGCGCTTTCTGCCAACCATCACACCCTGTTTACCCTTGAGCCTCGCGCCGACTTCTTGCCCCGTTGTCGCCGATGCCTGCAACCCACGCCATTGATCCACGACCAACGTATCCGCCGGGTGCGTGAGCGAGACCTATTTGACCGACAAGTCTGGTTACAACTGCCTGTTCGCCGCGTCGACTGTCTGCGCTGTGGTCGCGTCAGTGAACATATCGACTGGCTCCCCTCTGGCTCCCGCCTCACCCGGCGCATGCAGTGCTGGATTGAAGCGCTCGTTCAGTACCTCCCCATCCGCCATGTCAGCCAGCTCACCGGGGTCGGTTGGCACACCATCAAGGAGATCGACAAGCGCCGTTTGCAGACCAGTGTGGGCACCATCGAACTTGGGGAGGTGCGGCGGCTGGTGATGGATGAGTTTGCCCTGCACAAGGGACACCGCTATGCCACCGTGATCATGGATGCCGAGCGAACCCGCGTCCTGTGGGTGGGGCACGGCAACAGCCGGGCCGCTATCCGTCCCTTCTTCGAGCAGCTCGGCGAGCGATGCCAGCAGATTGAAGCGGTGGCGATGGACATGAACACGGCGTTCGACCTGGAGGTGAAGCAACACTGCCCGCAGGCGGAGGTGGTCTACGACCTGTTCCACGTGGTGGCTCGCTATGGCCGAGAGGTGGTGGACCGGGTGCGAGTGGAGCAGGCGAATGCACTGAAAAGCGATAAACCGGCGCGAAAAGTGGTCAAAAGTGCGCGTTGGTTGCTGCTACGTAATCGGGCGAAGTTGAGTGAAAAACAGGATGTGAAGTTGCAGGAGCTGTTGGCGGCGAATCAACCGCTGGCGATGGTGTACGTGCTGAAAGAGGGGTTGAAGGGCATCTGGTATGCGCCGAGCGTGTGGGAAGGATGGCGACGATGGCGGAGCTGGATGCGGCAGGTGAAGGAAAGCGGGCTAGCGCCGCTGCAACGATTTGGTCGAAATTTATCGAAATATATGCGGGGGATCCTGGCGAGTGCAAACTACCCGATGCACACGAGTGTGCTGGAAGGGGTGAACAACAAGATCAAAGTGATAAAGCGTATGGCATATGGATTTAGGGACTCAGAATACTTTTTTCTGAAAATCAAGGCGGCCTTCCCCGGAAAGCCGCGATGAACCTAAAAAAAAGCGCCCGCAGAGGGCGGGCGCAGTGAACGCAAAGAAGGCTCAGGAGGCGTCTGTTTCGGGCCGGCGCAGCTGGACCCGGAACACGGTGAGCCGCAGCAGCAGATAGAGGGCGCCGAGGGCGGCCCAGATCAGCCCCAGTTCGAAGGAGGCCGGCTCCAGGTTGAGCCAGAGCACGCCGATGCAGGCGGCCCCGCACAGGGGCAGCAGCAGGAACACCAGATGGTCCCGCAGCGTCTTGTTGTGACCGAGCTTGACGTAGAAGTGGGCGATCACCGCCAGGTTGACGAAGGTGAAGGCCACCAGGGCACCGAAGTTGATCAGCGCCAGCGCCATCTCCAGGTCGAACGACACCGCTGAGAGGGCCAGTACCCCCACCAGCAGCACGTTCAGGGCCGGGGTCTGCCAGGTCGGGTGAACGTAGGCGAAGAAGCGGCTCGGCAGGGCGCGATCCCGCCCCATCACGTAAAGCAGGCGTGACACGCCGGCGTGGGAGGCGAGCCCCGAGGCCAGCACCGCCACCGTGGTGCAGACCAGCACCACCGCCTGGAACAGCTTGCCGCCCACATAGAGGGCGATCTCCGGCAGCACCGCATCCGGTTGCTGGAAGCGGGAGATGTCCGGGAAGAACAGCTGCAGGAAGTAGGAGACGGAGATGAACAGCACGCCGCCGATCAGCGCCGTCAGAACGATGGCGCGGGGGATCACCCGGGAGGCGTCCGGGGTCTCTTCGCTCAATGTGGTGATGGCGTCAAAGCCGAGGAACGACAGGCAGAGAATGGAGGCGCCGGTCAGCAGAGGGGCCACATTCATGTGCTCGGAGAAGAAGGGACGGCTGCTCGCCACCGTGCCGAGCCCCTCGCCATGGTAGACACCCCAGGCGATGAGGCCGATGAAGACGGCGATGATGCTGAACTGCATGATGACGATCAGGCTGTTGAAGTTGGCCACCAGCTTGATGCCGCGCAGGTTGAGCAGGGTCATGACGGTGGCCAGACCGAGAATGTAGGTCCAGGGTTCCACGCTCGGGAACAGGGCCTCCATGTAGATCTTGGCCAACAGCATGTTGATCATCGGCATGAACATGTAGTCGAGCAGGGAGACCCAGCCCACCATGAAACCCACGTAAGGGTGAAACACCTTCTGGGCATAGGTATAGGCGGAGCCTGCCGAGGGAAACTTGCGTACCAGATGGCCGTAGCTCATGGCGGTGAACAGCATGCCGATGAGGGCGAACAGGTAGGCGGTGGGCACATGGCCTTCGGTGATCTCGGTGACGATGCCGAAGGTGTCGAACACGGCCATGGGGGTCAGGTAAGCCAGCCCCATGATGACCACGTGCCACAGTTTGAGGCTTTTTTTCAGGCCGACGGGTTGGGCATTCATTGTGCTTTCCCCTCAATCCGGGCCGAAGGGATCAGGCTGACGGTATCAACCTGGGCATAGGGGGCGCCAGAGACGCGGCGCAGACCGGCGTGGGCCGGCAGGAAAGCAGTGAAATACCCCATGGTGTTCCTCACTAGAGAAGCGGGTGTCGTGAGATGGCAACCCATCTCGCTATCATTTCCGGTCGGTTCCGGCCTCGTTGTGGATTTGTTTGCCGCAAAAAAAGAACCTGACTCAGCAAGTGGTCGGTCCTTTGTTGCGGCGGCGCATTGTGCATTCGTGTTGCCCCCTTGACAAGCATATCAAGGGGGCAAAAACGCATTTTTTTGCACTGATGAGCGGATGTTGCGGTTCTGATCAGCCCTGGGCTGCCAGCAGGGCCTGCTCGAGCAGATCCAGCCCCTCGTCGATGAGGGCCGGCGAGGCCGTCAGCGGCGCCAGGAAGCGGATGACGTTGGCACGCACACCGCAGGCCAGCAGCACCAGCCCACGCTTGCCCGCCTCGGCCACCAGCCGCTTGGTGAGGTCGGCATCCGGTCTGGCCGCATCGCGCTGCTTGACCAGCTCCATGGCCACCATGGCGCCGGGGCCGCGGATGTCGCCGATGCAGTCAAAACGCTCCGCCAGCTGCTGCAGGCGGGCCTTGATCTGCTCGCCCTGAGCCTGGGCCCGTTGGTTGAGCTGCTCCTCCTCGATCACCTCCAGCACCGCCAGGGCGGCGGCGCAGGCGATGGGGGAGCCAGCATAGGTGCCACCCAGCCCACCCGGCTTGGCGGCGTTCATCACCTCTGCCTTGCCCACCACGGCGGAGAGCGGGAAGCCGCCGGCCAGGCTCTTGGCCAGGGTCATGATATCCGGCTCGATGCCGGCATATTCGGTGGCGAAGGTCTTGCCGGTGCGACAGAAACCGCTCTGGATCTCGTCACAGATGAGCAGGATGCTGTGCTGATCGCACAGCTGGCGCAGGCGCTGCATGAAGCTGGCGGAGGCGGGGTAGAAGCCCCCTTCACCCTGCACCGGCTCGATGATGATGGCGGCGACCCGGGTCGGCTCGATATCCGAGCTGAAGCAGAGATCCAGCGCGGCCAGCGCATCGGCCTCGCTCACTTCCAAGTAGTCGCTCGGGAAGGGCAGGTGATAGACCTCTCCCGGGAAGGGGCCGAAGCCGGTCTTGTAGGGCACCACCTTGCCGGTGAGCGCCATCCCCATCATGGTGCGGCCGTGAAAGCCCCCCTTGAAGGCGATGGTGCCGCTGCGACCGGTGTGGGCGCGGGCGATCTTGATGGCGTTCTCCACTGCCTCGGCGCCGGTGGAGAGAAACAGGGTGCGCTTTGGGGTGGGACCGGGCACCAGGGCATTCAACTTTTCCGCCAGCTCGATATAGCCGGGGTAGGGGGTAACCTGGAAACAGGTGTGGCTGAACTTCTCCAGCTGCGCGCGCACCGCCGCCACCACTTTCGGGTGGTTGTGGCCGGTGTTGAGCACGGCGATGCCGGAAGCAAAATCGATGTAGCGGTTGCCCTCCACATCCCACAGCTCGGCGTTTTGCGCCCGCTCGATAAACACCGGCAGCAGGGTACCGACGCCGTTGACTACGGCCGCTTCACGGCGCGCTTGCCACGCCTTGTTTGATGCTGACTGACTCATCTTTCCTCCCTGAGGGGCCGGGGGCCCCTGTCTCAATGTGGCGAGGCCCCTTGGGAGCACTCACTTCGTCCTTGTGAACTGATATGGCTGCGCCGGCGGGTGGCGGGCCCCTGTTGCAGGCCCGGCCGCCGGCGCAAGATGTGACTGCCTAGCGGATGCCGCCGAAGCAGAGGTATTTGGTCTCCAGGTACTCCTCCAGCCCCTCGGCCGCCCCTTCACGACCCAGGCCCGACTCCTTGATGCCGCCAAAGGGGGCCAATTCGGTCGAGATAATCCCCTCGTTGATGCCGACCATGCCGTATTCGAGCTGCTCGGCCACCCGCCAGACGCGGGCGATGTCGCGGCCATAGAAGTAGGCGGCCAGACCATAGGGGGTATCGTTGGCCAGGGCGATGGCCTCGGCTTCGGTGTCAAAGCGCACCAGCGGCGCCACCGGGCCGAAGATCTCCTCCTGCAGGATGGGGTTGGTTTTATCGACCTTGCCCAGAATGGTGGGCTGGTAGAAGAGCGGGCCGGCGGGGTGGGCTTCGCCCCCCAGCAGCAGCTCGGCGCCGGCGGCGGTGGCCTGTTTGACCAGCTCGGCTACCTTGCTGGCGGCGGCCGGGTTGATGAGCGGGCCTATCTGGGTGCCCTCGCCCATGCCGTCGCCCACCTTGAAGGCCTTGACTGCGGCGGTGAGCTTCTCGGCGAAGGCGTCGTAGATGCCGGCCTGCACCAGGATGCGGTTGGCGCAGACGCAGGTCTGGCCGGCGTTGCGGTATTTGGAGGCGAGTGCGCCGGCGATGGCGGCGTCGAGGTCGGCGTCGTCAAACACGATGAAGGGGGCGTTGCCGCCGAGCTCCAGCGACAGCTTTTTCATGGTGTCGGCGCACTGGCGCATCAACAGCTTGCCGATACGGGTGGAGCCGGTGAAGGAGAGCTTGCGCACCGTCTTGTTGTTGCACAGCTCGTTGCCCACCGCCGCGGCCTGATGGCTGGTGACGATGTTGATGACCCCGGCCGGGATGTCTGCCTGCTCCGCCAGTGCCGCCAGCGCCAGCGCGCACAGCGGGGTCTCGGCAGCCGGCTTGATGACGATGGTGCAACCGGCGGCCAGCGCCGGGCCCGCCTTGCGGGTGATCATGGCGATGGGGAAGTTCCAGGGGGTGATGGCGGCGACCACCCCGACCGGCTGCTTGATGGTGGCCAGACGGCGGTCGCTGGAAAAGCCCGGAATGGTGCGGCCGTAGGCGCGTTTGCCCTCTTCCGCGAACCACTGGATGAAGCTGGCGCCGTAGGCCACTTCCCCCTTGGCCTCGGCCAGCGGCTTGCCCTGCTCGCAGGTCATGATGCGGGCCAGCTCCTCCTGGTTGGCCATGATGAGTTCGAACCAGGCGTAGAGCCGGTTGCTGCGCTCCTTGGCGGTGAGCGCGGCCCAGCCGGGTTGGGCTGCGTGGGCGGCGGCGATGGCGCGGCGGGTGTCGCCCTCGTCCATGTCGGGCACCTGGGTAATGACCTGACCGGTGGCCGGGTTGTGCACCTCGAACCGGCGTCCGCCGCCGGCTTCACACCAGCGGCCATCTATATAGGCAAGGGATTTGATCAGGGAGAGTGCGGGTTGTGATGCTGACATAGATAGCAAGCCTCGATTGTGGGTCAGGGGGCCGGCTCATCCTGTGCCGCCACCGTATAGAATAATAAGCACAGGAAGACCATAAATTGAGCTTAAATGTTTTTCAAGTGTTAAATATATTTGAGTAAACTGTGTCTCGCGTGCTAGAAATGGAGCTGTTGGAGCGATTTTACCGGTTTTTGTGGCGCAGGGTGTGCAAAATAATGAACGGCATGCACTGTGCAGGATAACAAACAGGCCGGCGGGATTGACTCGCTATTTTAACCGGGTGCCCAGCTGGCACCTGACAGGCACACAGGGAGGTGGCCGAATGCAGCAACCACAGGGCGAGACGCGCTGGCAGTCCATGACCGACAACCCCATGACGGACAAGGGGGGGGCGCAGAGCATGGGCGAGCGTCTGGCGGCCACCCGCCGCCGGCTCGGCCTCTCCCAGCGGAGGGTCGCCGAGCTGAGCGGCCTGACCCATGGCGCCATCTGCATGATAGAGCAGGACAAGGTGAGCCCCTCGGTGGCCTCTTTGCAAAAACTGCTCAGCGTCTATGAACTGCCGCTGTCGCGCTTCTTCGCGGAGGAGGAGGGCGGTACGCCGAGCGTGGTGATCAAGGCCGAGCAGCTGATCGAGCTGGGCAGCCAGGGGGTCTCCATGAAGCTGGTGCACAACGGCAACAACCGCCGCCAGCTCGGTTTCATGCTGGAGACTTACGCCCCCGGTACCGACACAGGCGGCCAGGTCACGCATCTGGGGGAGGAGGTGGGCACCGTGCTGGAGGGATCGGTGATCCTGACGGTGGCGGGCCAGGCCTATCCGCTCAGCGCCGGGGACAGCTACGTGATCGACACGGGCGAGCCTCACAGTTTCAGCAATCCGTCGGGGCAGGTGTGCCGCATCGTCAGCGCCCACACCCCGGCCAACTTCTAGTGCCGAGACATCGTCTCGTTTGGGAAAAGAACCGGTAAGGAAACAGGGATCATGACCGAACATGTAAACAGTTACTACGCAGCCAGTGCCAACAAACACGCGCCCTATCCGACGCTGACCGAACAGCTGGAGTGCGACGTCTGCGTCATCGGGGCGGGTTATACCGGCCTCTCCAGCGCGCTGCATCTGGTGGAAAAGGGTTATTCGGTGGTGGTGCTGGAGGCGGCCCGGGTGGGCTTTGGCGCCAGCGGTCGCAACGGCGGCCAGATCGTCAACTCCTACAGTCGCGACATCGACACCATAGAAGCGAACTGCCCGCCGGATCAGGCCAGGCTGCTCGGTTCCATGCTGTTTGAGGGGGGCCAGATCATCCGCGAGCGGATCAAGCGCTACAACATCCAGTGCGATCTGCAGGAGGGCGGGGTGTTCGCCGCCGAGACCGAGAAGCAGCTGCACGAGCTCAAGGCGCAGCAGGCGCGCTGGGAGAAGTGGGGCAACGACAAGCTGGAGCTGCTCGATGCCGACGGCGTGCGCGAGGTGGTGGCGAGCGATCGCTACGTCGGTGCCCTGCTCGACAAGAGCGGCGGCCACATCCACCCCCTCAACCTGGCGCTGGGGGAGGCGGAGGCCATCCGCTTGCAGGGGGGCAAGATCTTCGAACAGTCCGCCGTCATCAGCATCACCCCGGGTACGCCTGCGTTGGTCAAGACCGCCAAGGGGGCGGTGAAGGCGCGCTTCGTGGTGGTGGCCGGCAACGCCTATCTCGGTAATCTGGTGCCTGAGCTCGCCGGCAAGAGCATGCCCTGCGGCACTCAGGTGATCGCCACCGAGGTGCTGGGGGAGGAGCGGGCCCGCTCGCTGCTGCCGCAAAACTACTGCCTGGAAGATTGCAACTACCTGCTCGACTACTACCGTACCTCCGGTGATCACCGGCTGATCTATGGCGGTGGCGTGGTCTATGGGGCGCGGGATCCGGCGGACATCGAGCGGCTGATCATCCCCAAGATGCTGAAGACCTTCCCCCAGCTGGCGGACGTCAAGGTGGAGTACACCTGGACCGGCAACTTCCTGCTCACCCTGTCGCGCCTGCCGCAGTTTGGTCGCATCGGCTCCAACATCTACTACATGCAGGGCTACAGCGGCCATGGTGTCACCTGTACCCATCTGGCGGGCAAGCTGCTCTCCGAGGTGTTGAGCGGTCAGGCGGAGCGCTTCGATGCGTTTGCCAAACTGCCGCACTACCCCTTCCCGGGGGGGCGCCTGTTCCGTATCCCCTTCACCGCCGCTGGCGCCGCCTGGTATACCCTGCGCGATCGGCTGGGGGTGTGAGTCAGCGTGCGCCGAGTCTGATCTCCATGAAAAAAGAAACACCGCCAGCTGGCGGTGTTCTTCTTTATATGGGCTCTTATTGAGCCAGGGATTTCAGTTGCTGCTTGTCCGGCGGGTTGTTCCAGTCGATGGGGCCGTGGGTGAAGCGGTATTGCAGGCGGGGCAGGCTGGTTTCCAGCCACTCTTCGCGAAAATAGGCGTAGCCCTGATCCCAGTCCGGGTCGTTGGCCCAGCCGGTTTGCAGGAAGTAGAGCCGGGTGCCCTGGCCTTCCGGCACGAATCGCAGGCTGACCTGGGTCTTCTGCAGGCGTATGTGGGGCAGGGAGGGCGGAAAATTCCAGCTGAAGCTGAGCAGGTCGTGGGGCATGACGGCCATCACCCGGCAACCTTCGCTGCCACGTTCACCCAGCGGGGCATCGGGTCTGAAATAGATTTCGAAGGGACCATTCGGTTCGGGTACCATCAGGCACTCCGGCGCCAGAAAACTGCGCAGGCCACTCTCGGTTGTCCAGGCGCGCCAGACATCGTCGATATGGGCCGGAACAAAGATGTTGCCTTCTATCTGCTTGTTATCCATAAATCAGCGAGCCTCAAACCATCCATACATGGGACTCAGGCAGTATAGTCCCATGGCTGATGAAATGGACAGAGGTGTGTCACACCCCTGCCATCGCCGAGAGACTATTATGCCCGTGCGATTTGACATGGTGCCTGTGTTCCATTGAGAGTGGGGTCAGGCAGTCACAATGACAAGGACGCTTTGATGATCAGAGTCATGCAAGAGACGGATATTCCCCAGCTGGCGCAGCTGTTTCTCAAAGGGCGGCGGCAGACGTTTCACTGGGTCGATCCCGCGCATTTTCGGCTGGAAAATTTTGACGAGCAGACCCGGGGCGAGCAGATCTGGGTAGCCGAGCAGGGGGGAGCGCCTTGCGGATTTGTCTCCATCTGGGGAGATGAAAGCTTCGTTCACCACCTGTATGTCTCGGCCGACTGGCATGGGCAGGGGGTGGGGCGGGCCCTGCTGAGTCACGGGTTGGCCTCTTTTCAAAAGCCCGCCTCACTCAAGGTGGCGACCCACAACACGGCGGCGCTGGCCTTTTATCATCGACTGGGATGGCAGAATACGGCAGAAACCGGCCACTGCGAGATCACCGGCCCCTGGCGGCGGTTGATCCTGGAATAGGGCGCCAGCGTCCTGCGACTGATCAGATCATGGTTGCAGAGCTGCATTGCCGGCAGTAACGAGCGGATGCTGCCGGTAATATATAGTGTCAATCGTCTACCTTGAGTCTCATGTGGGTGAGTCAGGTTTTAACAACCGTGGCCAATTGTAAAATAGCGGTCGCAACTGTGATGGAAAATATAACGGGGCACATCTGCGCTATTTGCCATACCCGGTATGGGGAATTGCATGGCAAAAGATGAGCTGGTGTGACGTAATGGGGAATGGCTGAATAAAGTCAGCGGTATATTCAGCCGCTCTTTTTTGTTAAGAAAGTGACAGCGGCTATAAAATCATTATGTTGTCATCAAACAGCCGTGCTATTCTCAAGCTGTGTTATCCCTGTGACAAACAAAAATAATTCTGTGAGGAAGTAATGAACGAGTTTCTGAAAGTTCTGCTGAACATTCGCAGCCTGCGCGCTGCCATCCGTGAATTGCCGTTTGAACAGCTGCAAGAAGCAAAAGAAAAGTTCGAGCTGGTATATAACGAGCGTGCCGAGTCTGTTGAACAAGAGCGTGCCGAACAGGAAGAGCGTCAGCGCAAGCTGAGCGAGTTCACTGAAATGCTGCAGCAGGCCGGTATCGATCCCCGTGAGCTGCTGAACAGCGCCGCCGCCCCGGCTGCCGCTGCTGGTGCGACCAAGAGCAAGCGCGCCCCGCGTCCTGCCAAGTACAAGTACCAGGAAGATGGCCAGGAGAAAACCTGGACTGGTCAAGGCCGCATGCCGAAAGCCATTGCCGAGCAAGTGGCACTGGGCAAGGATCTGAATGATTTCCTGATCTGATCCACGGGATCAGTCATGAATGATGCCGCCCATGAGGCGGCATTATTATTTGTGCTCACCAAAAATATCTTCTGTCAATTCCCCAACTCCCCTGATACGACCTTGTTGTGTCGCATTCAGACCGGCACTCTGCACGTCAATTGGTCGCCCCATGATGGAATGATTAATTGCAGATGGTCGTACCGATAGCTCCCTGTACGCGCTTTTGTTGTCACGTGATCATCGAAATGTCAGCCATATCTGGACTCATATAGCCCGTCAGGTATTAGTGGCTGGCGATGCGGCAATGGAAAAAGCATTAAGTCAGTCGTAGGGCGTGCCTCTTTTTTGCTCCGTAACCCGCCGAATTTTACTGAGTGGTTATCCACCCTGACCGGGGGCAGACTGCTTGTCTGCGGCGTGCAGTGGGTAATACCTGAGCCAACATATTATTAATTCCTGCCGGATCCGAATGTCAGCGTACTTTGCATGGAAAAAGAGTGAGCTGGTCATTTAATCGGTAGACCAGAGCGGTCGACAGGGTAGGAATATCTCCAAAATAATAAGGCTCCCGTCGCGGGAGCCTTATTGCTGATGGTGGTTCAACTGGCCAGCTGGGCATGCCAGCGGGTGATGTCCGGTTGTGCCCGACCAGGATGCTGGCGCCGTGTCTCGACGGCCTCTGCCAGCATGGCGAGCAGGGTCTGGGTATCGTCCCAGCACAGGCAGGCATCGGTGACCGACTGGCCATATACCAGCTCGGTCAGCGGCGCCGGTTTTTGGCTGCCTCCCTGCAGGAAGCTCTCGACCATGACGGCGGCGATGGCGTCGCTGCCTTCCCCCAGCTGGCGGCAGAGCTCTCCTGCCACCCGGATCTGGTTTTTGTGCAGCTTCTGGCTGTTGCCGTGGCTGCAATCCACCATCAACCGGGGCGTGAGCCCCTGCTGTGCCAGTCGCTCGGCCGCCTCTTCCACGTCGCTCTGGTGATAATTGGGGCGGGTACCGCCGCGCAAGATGATGTGGCCGGCCGGGTTGCCCTCACTCTTGATCACCACCATGCCGCCCTGGCTGCCGGGGGCGGTAAACAGGTGGGAGGCTTCGCTGGCCTGGATGGCATCGATGGCCACCCGGATGTTGCCATCGGTACCGTTCTTGAAACCGATGGGACAGGGCAGGGCCGAGGCCAGCTGCCGGTGCACCTGTGACTCCGTGGTCCGGGCGCCGATCGCTCCCCAGCTGATGAGATCGGCCAGGTAGAGGAAGCTGGTGGTATCGAGAAACTCGGTGGCGGTGGCCAGCCCCAGCTGGTTGATGTCGAGCAGCAGCTGGCGTGCCAGCTGCAGGCCATTACCTATGTCGTTGCTGCCGTCCAGATGGGGATCGAACACCAGCCCCTTCCAGCCCACCGTGGTGCGGGGCTTCTCGAAATAGGTGCGCATCACAATCTGCAGCCGATCCCGATAGTCGTGGGCCAGCACCGCCAGCCGCCGGGCGTAATCGAGGGCGGCGAGGGGATCGTGAATGGAGCAGGGACCGATGACCACCAGCAGGCGATCGTCATCCCCGCTCAGGATCTGGCGAACCTGCTGACGGTGCTGATCGATCCCGGTTGCCAGGTCGGCGGGACAGGGGTGAAGTGCCAACAGGTCGGCAGGAGTGGGGAGAGCCTCCACCGCGAAGGCGCGCATTACCGAGTTCAAGACTGCCATCTGGATTACCTTGCTGTGCAAATGGAGTGAATGACGTGCACTCCACACCGGGACCCGGGCGAGGGAGCTGCAATGGGGCGTCATCACCTGTTACTGTTGAGAGTGATTATCATTATCTTGTTGTCGGCCACAAATGCAAGCACAACCGAGTGGCATACCAGAATGGGGGGGAGAACAGGTGGGTGGCATTGCACCAATGGCAATCAAGCCCATGGCCGGCAGACCATGAGCTTGATATTTCAGGACAAAATCAGCTGATTCAGCTGTCCATCACGTCGTGACGCGCATGGTGATAGGCCTCTTCATCCTTGCCGTGGCGCCAGTAGGGCACGGCGTAGACCCGGGTGCGATCCACCTCGAGTGTGCGCCGTACGTGGCGGCGCATGGGGACCACCAATCCCTCTTCCCCGCCGAACCAGAAGTAGCTCTGTTGCTCCTCCAGCGGCAGGGCGGTGAAGTACTCCACCAGTGGCGCCGTCTCTTCGGGGGAACCGACAAACCAGCGCAGGGTCACCCCGGCGGGCAGCGACAGATCCTGCACATCTTCCTGATAGGGCACCAGCAGGGTGATGTGGCCGCGGGCATCGGCGGGCATCACCTCGGCCATGGCGCTGATGGCGGGCAGGGCGGTGAGATCCCCCACCATGTAGTAGTGGCTGGCAGGCTGCAACATGGGGTCCGGACCACCTGGGCCCGAGATGGCCAGCAGATCGCCTGGCTTGACCTCGTTGGCAAAGCGGCTGGCGGGGCCGCCATCGCCGTGCAGGGCGAAGTCGATATCCAGCTCCAGCGCCTC
Organism: Aeromonas sp. ASNIH4; assembly: GCF_002934425.1. Classification (NCBI taxonomy): domain Bacteria; kingdom Pseudomonadati; phylum Pseudomonadota; class Gammaproteobacteria; order Aeromonadales; family Aeromonadaceae; genus Aeromonas; species Aeromonas sp. ASNIH4. The sequence goes on from NZ_CP026217.1 coordinate 1,197,821, forward strand.
GCGGCGAAACGCGCGAATGGTGAAGGTGCGCATGATGGGGCGCTGGCTCGGATCTTCCCAGCGCGGCCCCTGCGGGGTGGGGGTGGGCAGCACGGCATGGGCCTGGCCCGGCTGGGGCAGCATGATCTTGATATGGGCGCCGCCACAGGTGAAGGGGTAGTCAGCGAGCTCCGGGCTGCTCAGGCAGATCCGGCGCAGGTGCGGGCTCACATCCTGAATGTGCTTGACCGTGAGCAGACGGGGACGATTGACCGGGGCGGACTGGGACATGGGCATACTCCTGACTGATAATGGCGCCCATTTTTCATTAAATGAAAATTATTATCAATTGCTTTGTGTGCCAGCGGTCAGACCCTGGCCGAGGGGGAAAAGGCACGCAAGGGGAGAAGTAAGGGAGAGGCCTCATGCCCTCGCACCGCGCGAGGGCATGAGGCAAGGCCGGTCAGCTGCGATCGCTCCCCCCCAGCGCCTTGTAGATCCTGGCCATGGTGTTGAGCTGCTCCTTCTGCTGGCCGAGCAGGGCGAGCTCGGCATCCCACAACCGGTTCTGCTCATCCAGCCAGGGTTGTACCCCGGTGGCGCCGGCCTGGTAGCGGGCTCTGGCCAGCCGCTCCGCCTCTTTGGCAAAGTCCAGCTGCTCGGCCAGGTAGTTCAGGCGCTGCTCGCCGTGGTGGCGGGCGGTCAGACCATCTTCCACCTCCACCAGCGCGCTGTAGAGCTGCTTGCGAAACTCTGCCTCGGCTATCTGGTAATCGAGCCTGGAGCCCGCGATGGCGAGCCGGGTCTTGTTGTATTCGAGGAAGGGCAGCGCCAGCGTGGCGCCCAGGGTTCCCACCGGGTTTTGCAGCACCTGTGTCAGGGTGTCCGAGCTGCTGCTGGCCCCGCCGGTCAGGCTCAGGGTGGGGTAGAAACCGGTGCGGATCTCGTCCCCCTTCGCCAGGGTCTTGCGCAGGCGCAGCTCGGCGGCGCGCACGTCGGGGCGCCGCGCCAGCACATCGGCCGGAATGCCGACCGCCAGCGTGGGGATGGGGGCCGTCGGCAGTGCCTTGGGTTCGAACGCCAGCGAGCCGCTGCTGCGACCGAGCAACAGCCGCAGGGCATTGCGGGCCTGCTCCTGTTGCATCAGGAGCGAGCTGAGCTCCGCCTGCTTGCCGGCTTTCTGCTGGCTGGCCTGCACCAGGTCGAGCCGGGTCACGGCGCCGGCCCGGTACTTGGCCTGGGTCAGCTGCTCGGCGCGCTCATAGTTGGCGAGCTGCTGCTGGCCGAGGGTGATGGCCGAGCCGAGATAGGCCAGCTGCCAGTACTGCTCCAGCGCCTTGCCGATCAGCATCAGGCGGGTGGCCGCCAGATCCTGGGCGGAGGCCTCGGCCTCCCAGCTCGCCTGATCCCGCACCGAGGCGAGCCGGCCCCACAGATCCACCTCGTAGCCGAGGGTGAGGGTGGGGCCCATGCTGCCGCTGGCCTTGCCGCTCTTCAGATCCTTGGTGCCATTGCCGCTGATGCCGGCATTGACCGAGGGAGTCAGGTTGGTGTCGGCCAGATCGGCGCCGAGCAGGGCACTGCGCAGGCGCAGGCCGGCTACCTGCATGTCCGGGTTGGCGGCCAGCACGGTCTCGATCAGCCGATCCAGCTCGGGGTCGTGGAAGCCTTGCCACCAGGGGCCGGCCTGCTGCCGGGTGAGGCCGTCGTCCGGCTGTTGCCAGTGGTCGGCCAGCGCCAGATCCTGCCGCTGATAGCTGCTCTGCTGGCTGCAGGCGCCGAGACCGAGCGCCAGGGTGAGGCAGAGCCCCAGTTTGGATAAGTGGTACATCGTCATTCCCTCGCCAGCGCCTCGACCGGGTCAAGCCGGGCGGCATTGCGGGCGGGCAGGTAGCCAAACAGGATCCCGATGAGCGAGGAACAGCCAAACGCCATCAGGATGGAAAAGAGCGAGAAGTGCATCTGGATGCTCTCCACAAAAAGGGAGAAGAGCAGGCCGATGAAGAGAGAGACGCCGACCCCGAGCATGCCGCCCAGTAGGCTCACCATCACCGCCTCGATCAAAAACTGCTGCAGTATGTCCGACTGGCGGGCGCCGACCGCGATGCGGATGCCGATCTCGCGGGTACGCTCCACCACCGACACCAGCATGATGTTCATTACCCCGACACCGCCGACAATGAGGGAGATCACCGCGATGGCGGAGACCAAGAGCGTCATGGTGGCGGTGGTCTTCTCCACCGACTTGATGATGCTGTCGCTGCTGAAGGTGAAGAAGTCCTTCACCCCGTGGCGCTGGGTCAGCAGCTCGATGGCGGCCTGTTCGGCCAGCGCCGGTTGCACCCCGTCCTTGACCCGGATGGTGAGCTGGCTGAAGTGGTTCTGGGAGATGAGACGGCTCATCACGGCGCTGTAGGGCAGCCAGACGTTCACCGACTGGCTGCTGCGGCCAAATCCGGTCTCCTCTTCCACCACGCCGATGATGCGCACCGGCAGGGTGCCGACCAGTACCACCTGGCCGACGGGATCCTGCTTGCCGAGCAGGCTCTCGATGGTCTTGCCGTCCACCACCGCCACTGCCGCCCGGTTCTGGATGTCACGCTCGTCGAACAACCGGCCGTTGGTGAGCTTCATCCCCTTGACCCGGAAGAAGTCGTTGCCGACCCCCACTATGCTGCCGCTGCTGGTCTTGTTGCGATAACGCAACTGGCCGGGAGCGGCTATCTGGGGACTGGCCCCTTCCAGATAGGGCTGACCGAGCAGGGCGTCGAGATCCCGCTTGTTGAGGGTCTGGATGCTGGCCGCCTTCTCGTCCCCCCAATCCTTGCCGGGGAAGATGTCGATGGTGTTGGTGCCCATGGCGTTGATCTGATCGATCACCTTGGCGCGCGCCCCTTGACCGAGCGCCACCACGCTCACCACGGCGGCGATGCCGATGATGATGCCAAGCATGGTGAGGAAGGTGCGCATGCGGTGGGCCAGCATGGCGTGCAGCGCCATGCGCGCCGCTTCCCGGTAGCGATCCCAGTCGTGGCCAGCTCCTTCCTTGCCGGCAGGGGCGGCGGTCGGGGTCACGGGGACGGCCGCCGGCTTGCGACCGCTGTCCTCCTGCACCCGGCCATCTTTCAGGGTGATGATCCGGTCGGCGTGGCTGGCCACCTCCATGTCGTGGGTCACCAGAATGATGGTGTGGCCCTGGGCGTGGAGCTCCTTGAGAATGGCCATCACCTCCTTGCCGCTCTGGCTGTCGAGGGCCCCGGTCGGTTCGTCCGCCAGGATCACCTCGCCGCCATTGGCCAGCGCCCGGGCGATACTGACCCGCTGCTGCTGGCCGCCGGAGAGCTGGCTCGGGGTATGATGGCTGCGCTCGCTGAGCCCCAGCCGGGTGAGCAGCGCCTGTGAGCGGGCCTGGCGCTCGGCCCGTGGCGTACCGGCGTAGACGGCCGGGATCTCCACGTTGGCGGCGGCATTGAGGTGCGGCAGCAGGTGGTAGCGCTGAAAGATGAAGCCGAAGTGGTGGCAGCGCAGCCGGGCGAGGGAGAGGGCATCCAGGGTCGCGGTATCCTGGCCACGGAACAGGTACTGGCCACTGCTCGGCCGATCGAGGCAGCCCAGCAGGTTCATCAGGGTCGACTTGCCGGAGCCTGAGGCACCGACGATGGCGATCATCTCCCCCGCCTCGATGGTGAGGTCGAGCGGATGGAGCACGGTCACTTCCTGCTCCCCGCTCTGGTAGCGGCGCTCGATCCCCTTGAGCTGGATCAGCGGCTCGCTCACAGCATGATCTCCACGTCATTGTTGCTGGCTGGCTTGCCCTGGCCCAGGGTGACCTTCTCCTGTTCGCTCAGGCCGCTAACCACTTCGATCTTGATGTCGTCCTTCATGCCGGTCTTGATGCGGCGGGTCTCCTTCTGATCGTCCTCCTTGAGCAGGGTGACCTCGTACTCGTTTTCCCCGAGCTTCTTGCCAAGGGCGGTCTGCGGAATCGTCAGCACCTGCTTGCGCTCGCCGAGCACTATGGTGACCTGGGTGGTCATGGCGACCCGCAGGGTGTGATCCGGGTTTGGCACGTCGAACAGGGCGTAGTAGTAGACGGCGGCGTTGCTGGTGGCCGTGGTGCTGGTGGCCTGTTCGTTGATGTTGGTGGGGGCCAGCTCGACGGTGCGCAGGGTGCCGTGGTAGCGGGTATCCGGGTCTCCCATCAGGGTGAAGTAGACCGGCATGCCGGCTTTGACCCGGGTGACGTCCGCTTCCGAGATCTGCGCCTTGACCGTCATGGTCTCCAGATTGGCGAGCTTGAGCAGGGTCGGCACCGTCTGGCTGGCGGCCAGGGTCTGGCCCTGACGGGTCACAATGCTGACGACGGTGCCATCCATGGGGGCCTGAATGCGGTTGTAGCCGAGCTCGGTCTTGGTTCTCTCCACCTTGATCTGGGCATTCTCGACCTCGGCCTGGGCGCTTTGCAGCTCGGCCCTGGTCACGGCCAGGAGGGCTTCGGCGCTCTCCAGATCGGCGCGCGAGCTTGCCTCCTGCCTGAACATCTGCTGCTGACGGCGCCAGCTCAGCTCGTTCTGCTTGAGCTGGGCCTGCTTGATCTTGAGCTGGGCGCGGCGGCTGGCGAGATCCGCCTCGGCGGTCTTGAGGTTGTTCTGGGCGATCAGCGGGTCGATCTCGGCCAGCAAATCCCCCTGCTTGACCTTCTGGCCCGCTTCCACCGCGAGATAGGTGACCTGGCCGGAGACCTGGGCACCGACGTCCACCTGCTCGATGGCCTGCAGTACCCCGCTGGCCAGCACGGTCTGCTCCACATCCTGACGGGTTACCTGGGCGGTCAGCACCGGCTCGGGCGTCTTGCTCGGCCAGAGCAGCCAGCCGATGGCGAGCAAGAGGACGAGGACGAGCAGGGCAACTTTTCTCTGCTGGGGAGTTATGTTCATGTTTCACCTGAAAGAAGCGAACGAAGGCGTGCAAGGGCAATATCCTGCAGCAAACGAGGCTTAAAAAACAGCGATGAATATGTAAGGAAACATGTAAATAGCCTTGTCATTAGGCCGGGGCAATGAGGAGGGCAAGCAGGGGATGGCGGGGTAAAAAGGACCCCGAAAGGGAGGTGGCAACAGGGTGCCCACCTCGCGGGTGGGCACCCCGGTCATCAACCGACGGCTTTGAGCTGCTCGCTGTAGGGTTCGTGGCAGATCTGGATGTCGATCGGCAGCTTGTAGATGAGCAGGCGGGCCAGGGAGCCTTCCATCCAGTGGTGGCGGCTGCCGACCAGCAGCAGATCGGTCGGGTTGGCGGCCAGCCAGCGTTTCAGGTCGGGCACCACGTCATCGACCACCAGACACTGGTAATCCACCGGGTGCTGCAGGGTGGTGATGAGTTCGCTGATGATGGCCTTGGCATCCAGCGTGCCCTGGGCGCTGCGCTCCTCTTCCGACAGCGACAGGCTCTTGCGGCGCATCTTGCTGCTGTGGGTCAGGTGCAACAGGGTCAGCTCGCCCCCCATGGCTTGTGCCAATTGACTCGCTTTGGCCAGCGTCTCCTGCTCGTAATCCTTGCCTTCCAGCAACAGCACAATATTGGTTGAGGTCATAAGCAGTTCTCCCTTGGCATGGCGCGGGTCACCCGGGACAAACGGCCTGTCCCATACCACTGTGTGCCCGCTATGTGTCGCATAGCACGAACCTGGCTCTCTGTACGGCAGGCGTCACCTCGTGTCGGTGATGCATCGCCAGGCCATGTTCGTTTACATCATCATAACAGACTGAGTTGAATGGAAAATGAAGGAAAACCGGGTTTTGGCGGGAAAATGGGATACGAGGCGGTAAAAGTGTGAGCAAAGCATGAGTCGTCTGGCCGGGAAGCGCCGTGAATGGGCCGGTGAGGCGGGGCTGAAAAGAGGAGTGGGCGGCGAGTCGGCAGAGGCCGGCCCGCCGCCTGGGGTCAGAGCTGCTCGCCGGAGAGATAGCGGGTCAGCCAGGGCAGCCCCTCCTTCTTGCGGCTGACGGCGCCAACCAGATGTGTCGGCTGCTCGGGCAGAATGCCGTTGCTGGCGAAGTAGAGTTGGCTGCCCCCCTTGGCCAGATCGGTCAGCATCAACACATAGGCATCCAGCTCGTCCTGCATCAGCCGCTCTTGCATGGCTTGCTCCAGCTCAGCCTGGCGGCTGTGCAGCTGGGCGGGATCCATCACGCAGATCTGGCTGACATAGAGCTGGTAGCCGGCGATCTGGTAGGCCTTCTCGTCGGCGGCAAGCAGCTCGGTCATAGGGGCGTCACCGAGCTGGGTGCGCCGTTCCAGCAGGGTCTGGGCAAAGGGCTCCAGCGCCAGATCGGCCAGCGGCAGCAGGGCATGGACGGCGGCGCGGTCGCGGGCCGTGGTGGTGGGCGAGGTGAGGCTGAAGGTATCGCTGATGATGGCCCCCAGCAGCAGGCGAGCCTGGGCGCGGGAGAGGGTGTCATAGCCCATCAGCTCCAGCAGCACGGTGGCGCTGCACCCGACGGCCCGGATCCAGGCATCGAGCGGGCCCCGGGTGATGAGGGTACCGATGCGATGGTGATCGATGAGGCCCTGCACGTCCGCCTCGGCCAGCCCTTCGGGGCCCTGCTCCAGCTCGCTGAAATCCACCAAGAACACCTCCTTGTTGGCCACGCTGCCCTGCAGCAGAGGCGGGGCGGCAACGCCGGCGGTTTCCAGAATGAAGCGGGTTTCGGCGATGGGCTCACCGAGGGCATAGGCCTGGGCCGCGCGGCCCTGACGATTGAGCCAGTCGGCGGCAACCAGAGCGGTACAGATACTGTCGCTGTCGGGATTCTTGTGACCAAACACGTGGAGCATGGTGCCATTCCTGCGGTTGATGACGTACCTGAGGCAAGATCAGGTATGCGGGGCAAATGGGAAAACAGGGGCTGACCCCCGCTCTGGTTTCACTCTATGCGCCGTCCCTGCTGATGGCAACCGGCGCAGGCCGCCCTACGGCGGGCGAAACCCTGTGGTCAAAGGGGCGCACACTTCTGCTGCTGAATCGTCTTGGGGCAGGGCAGGGAGGCAGACCAGGGCAGCAGATTAGGGCAGGGAGGCAAGCCCGGACAGGGAGACAAGCGGGAGGAGATGGCTGTGTGGCAAGCGCTGGCGGGCTCGCTAATCGCCGCAAGGTTCACGTTGCAAGAGGTGGATAGAGGGATGGGCAAGCAAAGAGATGAGATTGTGGCTCGGGTTGGTTAGCGACAAGAATGCTCCAACCCGGTTAGGCAGGCCGTGACCATCCAAACCGCCGGGGGTGACCCTTCAGGATACGGCAACGGCAGCATGGTGATGATGCTCCAGCCGCTAAGCCGCAAACCGCCGTCACCAAGGGGCTGGGTTACGCGGGGTACCTGATCCTCACCGTGGGCCCCGCGTTCAGATGGCTGATCTGTATCTCAGCAGGCCAGCAATTCGCGGGCGTTGGCCAGGGTATTGTCGGTGATCTGATCCCCCCCCAGCAGGCGGGCCAGCTCGTTGAGACGGGCCCCTTGATCCAGCGCCTGCATCTGGGTTTCCGTGGTCTTGCCGTCAGTGTGCTTGCTGACCACCATGTGCTGATGGCCCTTGCCCGCGACTTGTGGCAGGTGGGTGACCACCATCACCTGGGTGGATTCACCCAGCTGGCGCAGCAGGCGCCCCACTACGGCGGCGGTCGGGCCGCTGATGCCCACGTCCACTTCGTCGAAGATCAGGGTGGGGGTGGAGACCTTGCGGGCGCTGATGACCACGATGGCCAGGCTGATGCGCGACAGTTCACCGCCGGAGGCCACCTTGCCGAGCGGCTGGATGGGCTGGCCCGGGTTGGTGGTGACCATGAACTCCACCCGATCGATGCCAAGGGGCGAGAGGCTGCTCTGGGCATCGGGGCGTACCTCGATGGCGAAGCGGCCATCCGGCATCGCCAGCTCGTGCATGCTGGCACTCACCTTGGCGCCAAGCTCCTCGGCGTAGCGCTGGCGACTCTGGCTCAGGGCCTCGGCGGCTTGCACGAATGCCAGGCGGGCCTCGGCCAGCTCGTCTTCCATGCCCTCGAGGCGCTCCTCGTCGAAGTTGAGGCGCGCCAGATCGGCGGCCAGCTCCTGATGGTGCAGGGCCAGTTCGGCCGGTTTGACGTGGTGCTTTCGGGCGAGATTGATGGCCTTGGAGAGGCGGGCTTCCAGCTCGTTGAAACGCTCGGGATCCAGCTCCAGCCGGTCCAGATAATTGCGCAGTTCGCTGTGGCTCTCCTGCACCCCGATCAGCGCCTCGTTGAGCATGCCGAGCACGTCGCCAAGCCGGCTATCCATGGCGACCAGGCTCTCGGCCCGATCGACGACGGTCTGCAGCAGGCCGGCGATGGTGGTCTCTTCGTTGTCATAGAGCAGGTCGAGACAGGCGCCGCACTCCTGCATCAGCTCGGTGCCGTTGGCCAGGCGCTGGTGTTCCTCTTCAATCTCTTCAAACTCCCCCGGCTGCAGCGCGAACTCGTCCAGCTCCTGCACCTGATATTCGATGAGCTGGCGACGGGCCTCCCGCTGCTGCTGCTCGGCCTTGAGCCGGTTGAGTTCGTTCTGCAGCTGGCGCCACTGCTGGTAGTGGCGACGCACCTCATCGAGCAGCAGATGGTGGCCGGCGTAGCCATCGAGCAGGGCGAGCTGGTAGTCGGGTTTGAGCAACATCTGGTGGGCATGCTGGCCATGGACGTTGACCAGCAGCTGGCCCAGGTTCTTGAGCTGGGTGAGGGGGACGGGCACGCCGTTGATGTAGCTGCGCGAGCGCCCCTCGGCGGAGATGACCCGCCGCACGATACACTCCCCTTCGTTTTCCAGCTCGTTGGTGGCAAGCCAGGCGCGGGCGGCCGGGTTGCCGTCCAGCAGGAAGCGGGCGCTGACCTCGCTCTTGTCGCTGTCCGGTCGTACCATGCCGGCCTCGGCGCGCTCCCCCAGGCACAGGCCCAGGGCGTCGATGGCGATGGATTTACCGGCCCCGGTCTCACCCGTGATGCAGGTCATGCCCGGTTGCAGATCGAGTTCGAGAAACTTGACGATGGCGAAGTTGTTGACGGTCAGCTGGGTCAGCATGGTCTCATCCTGTATGGGCCAACATTACTGTGTATGCATCCAGTATATACTGGTTTTCCATACAGTAAAGAGTCGACCCGCAACAGGATGCGCAGGAACGTCAAGCGCGCGTCAGAACAGCTTGCTGCCCCAGCCGAGCTTGTTGCGCAGCACGTGGAAGTAGCTGTAATCGAGCGGATGCACCAGATGCAGCTTGTGGCTGCTCTTCTTGATGAGGATCTCGTCCCCCGGGTGGACCGCCAGGGTCACCTGACCGTCGCAGCTCACCTGCATGGCGTCATCCTGATTGTCCGGTGAGACCAGCAGCCGCACTTCGCTGTCGGCGTCCAGCACGATGGGGCGGCTGCTCAGGGTGTGCGGAAACATGGGCACCAGCGTGATGGCGTTGAGTTTGGGGGTGAGGATGGCACCGCCCGCTGACAATGAGTAGGCGGTGGAGCCGGTGGGGGTGGCCACTATGATGCCGTCCGAGCGCTGGCTGTACATGAAGCTGCCGTCGATGTAGACCTCGAACTCGATCATGTGGGCAATCTTGCCCGGGTGCAGCACCGCCTCGTTGACCGCCAGATTGTTGGACTTGCGCTCGCCATGGCGATAAACCGCCGCCTCCAGCAGGAAGCGGTGCTCGCTCTTGTAGTGGCCGCACAGCACCTGCTCCAGCGGCAGCAGGTAATCCTGCGGTGAGAGATCGGTGAGAAAACCGAGGTTGCCCCGGTTCACCCCGATCACCGCCACGTCGAAGCGCGACAGCACCCGTGCGGCCCCCAGCATGTTGCCGTCACCACCGACCACGATGGCGAGATCCGCCTGCTGGCCCAGCTGCACCAGATCCATCACGTTCTCGTCCATGATGCCGAGGGCATGGGCCACCCGGCTCTCCACCAGGACCCGAAAACCGCGGGTGGTCAGGTATTGATGCAGGCCGGTCAGGGTCTGGTTGGCCCCTTCGTGGTGGGGTTTGCCAATCAGGGCGATGGTTTTGAACGGAGAATCCATAGTCTGTCGGGTCTGGGATGAGTATTGGGGGGAGTATACCGCGCTTTGGGGGGGATTTGTCTGCCACCGGCTGGTCCGGCCGCGGCGGATGCCGGGAAAAAGCCCCAAATTGCCCGCCGCCGCACGCTCTTGGCGATAATGGCGCCCTTTTCCCCTTGAAAGCCGGGGATCCATCCCCATAATAGCGCCAACATAGTCGGCCCATTGCCGTCCGGTCGCTCAACCGGGTGGTCGGGCCCTCAATAAGTAACCCCGGAATTGGAGATGTCATGAACCACGAAGAACAAAAGGTTGAAGCGATGGAGCAAGTGGAAGCCCAGCCAGTCGAGCCGACCGATGTAGACAGTGAAGTGACAGCCGAGCAGGCCCGCATTGCCGAGCTTGAGGCACAACTGGATGCCGCCCAGCAAGCCTCCCTCGAGGAGCGCGAGCGTGCCATTCGTGCCGTCGCCGAGATGGAAAACCTGCGTCGCCGTGCGGCCCAGGACGTGGAGAAGGCCCACAAGTTCGCGCTGGAGAAGTTTGCCGCCGAGCTCTTGCCGGTACTGGACAACCTGGAGCGTGCCATCGAGCTGGCCGACAAGGAAAACGAGGCGCTCAAGCCGATGATCGAAGGGGTCGAGCTGACCCTGAAATCCATGCAGAGCTCGGTCGGCAAGTTCGGCCTCAATCCGCTGGACCCGCTCAATCAGCCGTTCGACCCCAATGCCCATCAGGCGATGAGCATGATCGAAAACGCCGAGCTTGCCCCCAACACCGTCATTGCGGTGATGCAGAAGGGTTACGAGCTCAACGGCCGTGTCATTCGTCCGGCCATGGTGATGGTCTCCAAGGCCCCGGCCTGAGCCCCATCGCTGTGCTGAGCCCGCCGCTCGGCGGGCTTTTTATTGGCAAGTGCCCCGGCCCTGTGGTCGCCGGGGGCACAGATAGCCGGCCTTCATCCTGCCAATGGCAATGAATGAAGGCAGGTTTTTTCAGGGCGGGGCTTGAAGCGGCGGCTTGCGACCCCATATAGGATGCAAGGCCACGGCGGCACAAAAAATTTGATGCCGGGAGCTTGAAAGCCAGATTGGCAGCCCCCACCTAGCCGTTAACGCATTAAGGCGAGCCCCTCGCCAGTTTATTCAAAGTATTTGGAGATTCGTCAAATGGGTAAAATCATCGGTATTGACCTGGGTACTACCAACTCCTGCGTCGCTATTCTGGATGGCGACCATGCTCGCGTGATCGAGAACGCGGAAGGCGACCGTACTACTCCGTCCATCATTGCCTATGCCGATGACGGCGAAATCCTGGTTGGTCAGCCGGCCAAGCGCCAAGCCATCACCAACCCGAAGAACACGCTGTTCGCCATCAAGCGTCTGATCGGCCGTCGTTTCGAAGATGACGAAGTACAGCGCGATCTGGAGATCATGCCGTACGCCATCGCCAAGGCCGACAACGGTGACGCCTGGGTAGAAGTCAAAGGCAAGAAAATGGCACCGCCGCAGATCTCTGCCGAAGTGCTGAAGAAAATGAAGAAGACCGCCGAAGATTATCTGGGCGAGCCGGTGACCGAAGCCGTCATCACAGTGCCGGCCTACTTCAACGATGCCCAGCGTCAGGCAACCAAGGATGCCGGTCGCATCGCCGGTCTGGATGTAAAACGCATCATCAACGAACCGACTGCCGCGGCTTTCGCCTACGGCGTGAACAAGGTCAAGGGCGAGCGCAAGGTTGCCGTCTATGACCTGGGTGGCGGTACCTTCGACATCTCCATCATCGAGATCGACGAAGTGGAAGGCGAGACCACCTTCGAAGTACTGGCGACCAACGGTAACACCCACCTGGGTGGTGAAGACTTCGACAACCGCGTCATCAACTACCTGGTTGAAGAGTTCAAGCGCGAGCAGGGCATCGACCTGCGCAAGGATCAGCTGGCCCTGCAACGTCTGAAAGACGCAGCCGAGAAAGCCAAGATCGAGCTCTCTTCCGCCCAGCAGACCGACGTCAACCTGCCGTACATCACTGCAGATGCCACCGGTCCGAAGCACATGAACATCAAGGTGACCCGCGCCAAGCTGGAATCCCTGGTGGAAGACATGGTGAAAGACTCCCTGGAGCCGGTCCGTGTCGCTCTGAAAGACTCCGGTCTGGCCGTTGGCGAGATCGACGACGTCATCCTGGTAGGCGGTCAGACCCGTATGCCGATGGTGCAGAAGGCCGTTGCCGACTTCTTCGGCAAAGAGCCGCGCAAAGACGTCAACCCGGACGAAGCCGTGGCCATGGGTGCTGCCATCCAGGGTGCCGTACTGTCCGGTGACAAGACCGACGTACTGCTGCTGGACGTGACCCCGCTCTCCCTGGGTATCGAAACCATGGGTAGCGTGATGACTGCGTTGATCGAGAAGAACACCACCATTCCGACCAAGAAGTCCCAGGTGTTCTCCACTGCCGAAGACAACCAGTCTGCCGTGACCATTCACGTGCTGCAGGGTGAGCGCAAGCGCGCCAGCGACAACAAGTCTCTGGGCCAGTTCAACCTGGAAGGCATCCGTCCGGCACCGCGTGGTCTGCCGCAGATTGAAGTGACCTTCGACATCGACGCCAACGGCATCCTGCACGTCTCCGCCAAAGACAAGGAGACCAACAAGGAGCAGAAGATCACCATCCAGGCCTCCTCTGGTCTGTCTGATGACGAGATCGAACGCATGGTACGCGAAGCCGAAGCCAACGCGGCCGAGGACAAGAAGTTCGAAGAGCTGGTGCAGACCCGCAACCAGGCTGATGGTCTGGTCCACTCCGTCCGCAAGCAGATCACCGAAGCCGGTGAAGCCCTGCCTGCCGACGACAAGACCAAGATCGAAGCCGCACTGAGCGAGCTGGAAAGCGCCATCAAGGGTGACGACAAGGCTGCCATCGAAGCCAAACAGCAGGCACTGCTGGAAGCGTCCCAGAAGCTGATGGAAATTGCCCAGCAGCAGGCTCAGGCGCAAGGTGCCGCCGGTGCTGATGCCGGTCAGTCCTCTTCTTCTGCCAAGGCTGACGACGACGTGGTCGACGCCGAGTTCGAAGAAGTGAAAGACGACAAGAAGTAAGCCCGACCCAGATGGGCGAAGCAGGCTTCGTCCATCGGCTTAGTCAATGAATTTACGGGCGTTGGGTGACCAACGCCCGTCTGCGTAACTGCTGATATAGCAACAGGATAAGTATGTCGAAGCGCGATTTCTACGAAGTGCTCGGGGTATCCAAGGATGCCGACGAACGCGAGATCAAGAAGGCGTACAAGCGTCTGGCCATGAAGTATCACCCTGACCGCAACCAGGGCGATGCCGGGGCCGAAGAGAAGTTCAAAGAGGTCAAGGAAGCCTACGAGATCCTGACCGATGCCAATCTGCGTGCCCGCTATGACCAGTACGGCCATGCCGGCGTGGATCAGAGCCAGGGTGGCGGTGGCCACGGCGGCTTTGGCGGCGGTGCCGATTTCGGCGACATCTTCGGCGACGTGTTTGGCGATATTTTTGGTGGCAGCCGTGGCGGTGGCCGTCGTGGCCCGGCCCGTGGCTCCGATCTGCGCTACACCATGGAGCTGACGCTGGAAGAGGCGGTACGCGGGGTCTCCAAGGAGATCAAGGTGCCGACCCTGGTCCACTGTGAAGTCTGTAACGGCTCCGGTGCCCATACCGGCAGCTCGGCCCAGACCTGCCCGACCTGCCACGGCTCCGGCCAGGTGCAGATGCGTCAGGGCTTCTTCGCGGTGCAGCAGGCGTGCCCGCACTGCCATGGTCGCGGCAAGATCATCAAGGATCCGTGCCGCAAGTGCCATGGCGAGGGTCGCTACCAGAAGACCAAGACCCTGTCGGTCAAGATCCCGGCTGGCGTCGACACCGGCGATCGCATCCGTCTCTCCGGCGAAGGGGAAGCGGGGGAAGCCGGTGCACCGGCGGGCGATCTGTACGTACAGGTACACGTCAAGGAGCACGAAATCTTCGTGCGTGACGGCAACAACCTCTACTGCGAAGTGCCCATCAGCTTTACCGCGGCAGCCCTGGGTGGCGAGATCGAAGTGCCGACCCTGGATGGCCGGGTCAAGCTCAAGGTCACCCCGGAAACCCAAACCGGCAAGATGTTCCGCATGCGGGGCAAGGGCGTGAAGTCCGTGCGCTCCGGCCAGGTGGGGGATCTGATGTGCAAGGTGGTGGTGGAGACCCCGGTCAAGCTGACCGAGTCCCAGAAAGAGCTGCTGCGCCAGCTGGACGAGTCCTTCAGCGGCGCCGCCGCCAAGACCCACAAGCCGAAATCGGAAGGCTTCTTCGAAGGGGTGAAACGCTTCTTCGACGATCTGACCAGCTGATTTTCGCGACCCAGATATAAAGAGCCGGCCCTGCGCCGGCTCTTTTTTTGGTTCATCGCGGCTTTCCGGGGAAGGCCGCCTTGATTTTCAGAAAAAAGTATTCTGAGTCCCTAAATCCATATGCCATACGCTTTATCACTTTGATCTTGTTGTTCACCCCTTCCAGCACACTCGTGTGCATCGGGTAGTTTGCACTCGCCAGGATCCCCCGCATATATTTCGATAAATTTCGACCAAATCGTTGCAGCGGCGCTAGCCCGCTTTCCTTCACCTGCCGCATCCAGCTCCGCCATCGTCGCCATCCTTCCCACACGCTCGGCGCATACCAGATGCCCTTCAACCCCTCTTTCAGCACGTACACCATCGCCAGCGGTTGATTCGCCGCCAACAGCTCCTGCAACTTCACATCCTGTTTTTCACTCAACTTCGCCCGATTACGTAGCAGCAACCAACGCGCACTTTTGACCACTTTTCGCGCCGGTTTATCGCTTTTCAGTGCATTCGCCTGCTCCACTCGCACCCGGTCCACCACCTCTCGGCCATAGCGAGCCACCACGTGGAACAGGTCGTAGACCACCTCCGCCTGCGGGCAGTGTTGCTTCACCTCCAGGTCGAACGCCGTGTTCATGTCCATCGCCACCGCTTCAATCTGCTGGCATCGCTCGCCGAGCTGCTCGAAGAAGGGACGGATAGCGGCCCGGCTGTTGCCGTGCCCCACCCACAGGACGCGGGTTCGCTCGGCATCCATGATCACGGTGGCATAGCGGTGTCCCTTGTGCAGGGCAAACTCATCCATCACCAGCCGCCGCACCTCCCCAAGTTCGATGGTGCCCACACTGGTCTGCAAACGGCGCTTGTCGATCTCCTTGATGGTGTGCCAACCGACCCCGGTGAGCTGGCTGACATGGCGGATGGGGAGGTACTGAACGAGCGCTTCAATCCAGCACTGCATGCGCCGGGTGAGGCGGGAGCCAGAGGGGAGCCAGTCGATATGTTCACTGACGCGACCACAGCGCAGACAGTCGACGCGGCGAACAGGCAGTTGTAACCAGACTTGTCGGTCAAATAGGTCTCGCTCACGCACCCGGCGGATACGTTGGTCGTGGATCAATGGCGTGGGTTGCAGGCATCGGCGACAACGGGGCAAGAAGTCGGCGCGAGGCTCAAGGGTAAACAGGGTGTGATGGTTGGCAGAAAGCGCTTGGGCGATGACGGTATAACCTGGCCAGAAGGAGGCAATATCAATATGATGCACGGCGACAGCAGGGTGATGGTGGTGGTGTGTTTGGAGACAGCCAGTTTACCAGCACCCTGTCTGTCAACTTCCACTTCCCCAAGATCCCGCGAAGAACCCTTTTTTTGCCCCTGTTTTAGCAAGATCCCCGCTTATTGAGTGGATCCCGATGAGGGATCTTCCTCACAACTTCCGCCAATTCCTGCTGTACGAATGTTATCCCGCTCACACTGCAGCTGAAACGGTTTAGCTGGCGTATTGAGTTAGCTAAATTGGTTTAGCTATGCTCTTGTCGTCGATAACAACAGGCCCGACCGGGCAACAGATGACAGGTGAGGACGATGACGATGTGCAAGAACAAGTTGGCGCTGGCGGTAGCGCTGGGATTGGGAATGAGCTGCCCGCTGTGGGCGGCGGATGGCGGTATCGAGGCCCGTCTGGCGGCGCTGGAGGCGCGGGTACAGGCAGCCGAGGCGCGCGCCACCGCCGCCGAAGCGCGGGCTGATGAGGCCCAGAGCAAGGCAAACGAAGCCCGCGAGACGGCCGTGGTGGCCAAGGCCCAGAGCGAGAAGGTGGACAAGCAGACCGCCGGGGCCCAGGGCTTGGAGTTCCACGGTTATGCCCGCTCGGGCCTCTTGGTCAACGGCAATGGCAACGGGGGCCGCGGTGGCCCCTATATCACCCCGGCCGGCTCGGTAGGCGGCGCTGTGGGTCGCCTTGGCAACGAGGATGACACCTACATGGAGGCCAATCTGCTGAAGACCCAGACCTTCGCCGATGGCAGCTGGGCCCGTTACAAGCTGATGCTGGCGGACGGGGTGGAGACCAGCAACGACTGGACCGCCAGCGATTCGAGCCTCAACACCCGTCAGGTGTTTGCCGAGATCGGCAATCTGGCGAGCTTCGACGGCCCCTTCAAGAATGCGGTACTGTGGGCGGGCAAGCGCTTTGACCGGGACAACTTCGACATCCACTGGCTCGACTCGGACGTGGTGTTCCTGGCCGGTACCGGCGGCGGTGTCTACGACGTGCAGCTGGCCGACAGCTGGAAGGCCAACTTCTCTCTCTATGGGCGCGACTACGGCGACATCAGCGCCAGCGGTCTCTCCGACATCGAGAGCTACATCCTCACCATGAACAACCGCGTTGGCAACTGGCAGTGGATGGTGAACGGCCTCTCCGCCAAGGACAACGAGACCCGCATCAACGATGGTGGCGCCGGCAGCGAAGCGGCGAACAAGGGGGCGCACACCCTGCTGGCCTACCACGCCGACAGCTTCTTTGGCATCAACCCCGGCTTCTCCAAGGCGGCGGTGCTGTATGGCCATGGCCTGGGTGCCGAGCTCAAGGGGCTGGGCTCCGACAGCGAGCTGCTGCCGGACGCCGATGCGGTGCGGGTCGCTGTGTTTGGCGCCACCGATCTCGCTCCGCGCTGGCGTATCGCCCCGGCCCTGCTGGCCGAGCAGAGCAAGGATCGCTACGTGAAGGGGGACGAATACCGCTGGGTGACCCTCAATGGCCGGCTGGCCCAGGTGCTGAGCCAGAACGTCGAGCTGGTCTACGAGGCCACCTGGCAGTACATGGACCTGGATCCCAAGGGCTACAAGGGCCGCCAGGCGGTGAGCGGCGACTTCACCAAACTCACCTTCGCCCCCACCTTCAAGGCGCAGACCGCCGGCTTCTTCGAGCGGCCTGAGCTGCGGGTGTTCGCCACCTGGATGGACTGGTCTTCCGAGCTCGACCACTACGCCAGCAACGATGCCATGGGTCAGAGCAACTTCACCGCCGGCGGCGAGTGGAACTTTGGCGTGCAGATGGAAACCTGGTTCTAGTTCGTTATCCCGATCACAAAAATGGCAGCCGGTATCGGGATCTGTTGGTTGGCTAAAACGGTTTAGCTGATAATGCCAGCCAACAGAACAGAGTCTGGGTTTGGCAGTCGATCCGATGCAGCAGTGGAGTAGCAAGGTGACGAATCGTGTGTGGGTAATGGGGGATGCGGTGGTGGACTTGATCCCGGAAGGGGAGAGGCACTACCTCCAGTGTCCGGGTGGTGCGCCCGCCAATGTGGCGGTCGGTGTGGCTCGGCTTGGTGGCGATGCGGCCTTTATCGGCCGGGTTGGTGCCGATCCGTTCGGTCGCTTTATGGCCGACACCCTGAGCGGAGAGGGGGTGGATGTGGCCGCGCTGCGGCTCGATCCAGACCATCGCACCTCTACCGTGCTGGTGGCATTGGATGACGAGGGGGAGCGCAGCTTCACCTTTATGGTGCGCCCCAGTGCCGACCAGTTCCTCACCCCGAATGAGTTGCCCCGCTTCGATGCCGGTCAGTGGTTGCTGACTTGCTCCATCGCGCTTGCCAACGAGCCGGTGCGCGGCAGTTGCCTGCAGGCTATGGCTGCCATCAAGGCGGCCGGGGGACGGGTCTGCTTCGACCCCAACCTGAGGCCCGAGGTATGGGGCAACCCGGCCGAGATGCTGCCGCTGGTGCGCGAAGCCATCGCGCAGGCGGACGTGGTCAAGCTCTCCATCGAGGAGCTGCAACTGCTGAGCGGTCTGGACGATCTGGCCGCAGGGATCGCCACCATAGCGGGGCCGGCGCTGGTGCTGGTGACCCGGGGGGCGGGGGGCGTGGTGGCCCGTCTGGGTGGCGAGCAGTTGGAGTGGGTAGGGCCGAAAGTGACCCCGCTCGACACCACGGGGGCGGGGGACGCCTTCGTCGCCGGTCTGCTGGCGGCCCTGTCCGGGCGGACCTCGCTGCCGACGCTGGCCGAGCTGCCCGCCATCCTGGCGCAGGCCCACGGCTGCGGGGCGCTTGCCACCACCGCCAAGGGGGCGATGACGGCGCTGCCGACCCGCTCCGAACTGGATGCCTTTTTGCGATCAGGCGCAGAGGGCTGTTGAGCTGCGGCTAGAAGCTCGGCTCGACAGCCCCTACTCTCATGTGACTAGGGCCCGCCAGTGTGGCGGGTCATAAGAGGAAGAATATGAATATCAGTGCGATAGCCAAGGATCTGGTGCCCCTGCTCGGGGGCAGGGAGAACATCGTCAGCGCCGCCCACTGTGCCACCCGGCTGCGGCTGGTGCTGGCAGACGACAGCAAGGTGAACAAGGCCGCCATCGACAAGCTGGAGGGGGTCAAGGGGTGCTTCAGCAACGCGGGCCAGATCCAGGTGATCTTCGGCACCGGTCTGGTCAACAAGGTCTATGCGGAGTTCGTGGCGCTGACCGGGACCGGCACCGCCAGCAAGGCGGAGCTGACCGACATGGCGACGGCCAAGCTCAATGTGGCCCAGCGGCTGGCACGGACCCTCTCCAACATCTTCGTGCCGATCATTCCGGCCATCGTCGCCTCGGGCCTGCTGATGGGGCTGCTCGGCATGGTGCGCACCTACGGCTGGGTCAACGCCGACAGCGCCCTGTTCGTCATGCTCGACATGTTCAGCTCGGCGGCCTTCATCATTTTGCCGATCCTCATCGGCTTTACGGCGGCGCGGGAGTTTGGCGGCAATCCCTATCTGGGTGCGACCCTCGGCGGCATCCTCACCCACCCGGCGCTGACCAACGCCTGGGGGGTGGCCGGTGGCTTCAAGACCATGGACTTCTTCGGGCTGGACGTGGCCATGATCGGCTACCAGGGCACCGTCTTCCCGGTGCTGCTGGCGGTCTGGTTCATGTCCCACCTGGAGAAACAGCTGAGAAGGCGCATCCCCGATGCGCTGGATCTGATCCTCACCCCGTTTTTGACCGTCATCATTACCGGCTTCGTGGCGCTGCTCTTCATCGGCCCCGCCGGGCGGGTGCTGGGGGATGGCATCTCGTTCGGCCTGAGCGCCCTCTATGAGCAGGCGGGCTGGCTGGCGGGGCTGGTGTTTGGCGGCACTTACTCGCTTATCGTCATCACCGGCATCCATCACAGCTTCCACGCCATCGAGGCGGGGCTGCTGGCCAATCCGCAGATCGGCGTCAACTTCCTGCTACCCATCTGGGCCATGGCCAACGTGGCCCAGGGCGGGGCTTGCCTCGCGGTCTACTTCAAGACTCGGGATGTGAAGATCAAGGCCATCACGGTGCCGGCTGCCATGTCCTGTCTGCTCGGTATCACCGAAGCGGCGATCTTCGGGGTGAACCTGCGTTACATCAAGCCCTTCCTCGCCGGTCTGTTTGGCGGGGCCTGCGGCGGCGCCTACGTGGTGGCGGCCAAGGTGGGGATGACGGCGGTGGGGCTGACCGGTATTCCCGGCATGGCCATCGTCCAGCCCATGAGCCTTATTCACTACATCATCGGGCTGGTGATCGCCTTTGGCGCCGCCTTCGCCGCTTCCTACCTGCTCAAGTACAAGGTGGAGTGATGAAGGAAAGCGATCTTCTCAACCAGATTGTCCGGTCGCTGCTGGCCGGACAGATCAAGGCGGCGGCCGATCCCCATCGGCCCCGATTGCATCTGGCAGCCCCGGTGGGGCTGCTCAACGACCCCAACGGCTTTATCGAGCACGGCGGGCGCTACCACCTCTTCTACCAGTGGAATCCGCTCGGCTGCGAGCACCGCAACAAGGGCTGGGGCCATGTCACCTCTACCGATCTGTTGCACTGGCAGCACGAGCCGGTGGCGCTGTTGCCCACCGAAGCCTATGAGAGCCACGGCTGCTACTCGGGCTCGGCGGTGAGCGACGAGCAGGGGCGCCTGACCCTCATCTATACCGGCAACGTCAAATACCCGGACGGCAGCCGCACCGCCTACCAGTGTCTGGCCCGCGCCGACGCTGAGGGGGGCTTTGCCAAGCTGGGGCCCGTGCTGGAGCTGCCGCAAGGCTACAGCGGCCATGTGCGCGACCCCAAGGTGTGGCACGACGGTCGGCAGTGGCTGATGGTGCTGGGGGCCCGCACCCTGGATGACAAGGGTGAAGTGCTGCTCTATCGCGGCGACGCGCTGGATGCCTGGACGCTGGTGGGCCCCATCGCCGGCAGTGGGCGCGGAGGGCTCGATGAGTTTGGTTATATGTGGGAGTGCCCGGATCTGTTTGCACTTGGTGAGCGGCATGTGCTGATCAGCTGCCCGCAGGGGATTGCCCCCCGGGGAGAGGACTATCGCAACCTCTACCAGTGCGGCTGGCTGGCGGGCGACTTCGACGGCGAGCACTTCGCGCACGGGGCTTTCCACGAGCTGGACCGGGGCTTCGAGTTCTATGCCCCGCAGACCACCCAGGACAGCCAGGGGCGGCGCCTCTTGTTTGGCTGGCTGGGACTGCCCGAAGAGAACGAGATGAGCCAGCCCACCATCCCCTATGGCTGGCTGCACCAGATGAGCTGCCCGCGGGAGCTGTTCTGGCAAGGCGACTGGCTCTGCCAGCGGCCGGTGGCGGAGCTGGCGGCACTGAAGGGAGAACAGACCCGCTTCGAGGGGGCGCTCGGCGAATTTCCTGGGCTGGCAGTTGAGTCGGCCTGGCTCGATCTGGCGCTGTGCGGTGAGGGGAGCTTCTGGTTTGGCGCCGTGGCCGAGCTGTGCTGGCAGCCGGGGCGCCTGGTGTTGCGCCGCCTGAACTGGCAGAGCGGAGCGTGGGAGGAGCGATGCTGCCCTTGGCTGGGCGGCGGCATCACCATCTTGTGCGATCGATCCAGTCTCGAGTGTTTCGTCGATGGCGGCCGCCATTCCCTGTCGGCGCGCTACTTCCCGGGACCGGGGCCGCAGCTTGCGCCGGGCAAACCGGTCGCGGGCGGCAAAATTTGCCTCGATCACTGGCCGCTGGCGGCCTGCCTAGTACAATAGCCCGGTGTCAGTTTGCCGGGAGGCCAGGTGGAGAAGAAGAAACGGATCACGATTGCCCAGATAGCCGAGTTGGCGGGGGTGTCCAAGGCGACCGCCAGTCTGGTGCTCAACGGCAAGAGTGCGGAGTACCGCATCGCCGACGACACCCGCAAGCGGATCCAGGCGGTGGCGGACGAGTGCCACTACCAGCCGAGCTTTCATGCCCGCGCCCTGCGCGAGACCCGCAGTTACACCTGGGGGCTGGTGATCCCCGACCTCACCAACTTCGGCTTTGCCAGCATCGCCCGTGCCCTCGAGGCGCACTGCCGGGAGGCGGGGATCCAGCTGCTCATCGCCTGCTCCGAGGATGATCCCACCCTGGAGCAGCGGGTGGTGGACAACCTCATCAGCCGCCAGGTGGATGGGCTGATTGTCGCCTCCAGCGGCCACAGCGATGATATCTATGCCCGCATTCACGACCGCCTGCCGGTGGTGCAACTCGACCGCCACATCGGTGAGTCGCGTCTGCCCATGGTGATCTCCGATGCCTGCAAGGCCACCGCCGAGCTGGTGCAGGAGATGGCCGGCCAGTGCGGCGAGGAGATCTACTACTTCGGCGGCCTGCTGGATCTCTCCCCCAGCCGCCACCGGCTGGCGGGCTATGAGCTGGGGTTGCACCGCGCCGGGCTGGAGGCGGACCCGACCCGGGTGCGCCACCGCGACTACCAGCCAAGCTCGGGCTATCAGTTGATGGCCGAGCTGGTGGCCGAGCTCGGCGCGCCGCCCAAGGGGCTCTTCACCGCCTCCTTTACCCTGCTGGAGGGGGTGCTGCGCTACCTCAACGAGGCGGGGCTGATGGAGACGGGTATGCGGCTCTGTACCTTCGATGATCACGACCTGCTCGACTGCATCCCCATGCGCATCGACTCGGTGGCCCAGGATTGCCCGGCCCTGGCCCGGGCGACCTTCGAGCTGATGCAAAAGCTTATTGCGGGCAATCCGCCGCCCCAGACCGCCCAGGTGATCAATCCGCGCATCCGCTGGCGCAGTCAGCGGGCTGCCCGGGTCGCCAGAGCTCCCCGCATCCTGAAAAGCAAAAGCCCCGCTGGCAATAGTGGGGCTTTTGCATTTTCAATGGTGGAGTCTGGTGTCAGTCGGTGGTACTGGCGCGCCAGAACACCTGCTTGATGTGGGGGTGGATGCCGAGCTTTACCATCAGGGCGTCGAGCTCGTCGCCATCGATGGAGGTGGCCAGCAGCACTGCCGAAATTTCCAGATCCCGCTCGCCGAAGGGCTCGATGTCGAGCTCGCTCAACGGGTAGTTGGCCTGCTCCAGCATCTCTTCCAGCCAGTGCAGCACCTCCTTCTGGTACTCGCGCTGGGTGAGGGCGGTCACCCGGTAGGTCACCTCGGTGTCGGTGTTGTCCACCGGGCGGCGGTTGATCTGGTTGACCAGCGGGCGCAGCAGGGTGTTGGCGGCCAGCACGAATAGGGCGCCGAGGATCGCCTCCATGGCCAGCCCGGCCCCGCTGGCGGCGCCAACTGCCGCCACGCCCCACAGGGTGGCCGCGGTGTTGATGCCGCGGATGTTGCCGGATTCACGCATGATGACGCCGGCGCCGAGAAAGCCGATACCGGAGACGATGTAGGCCACCACGTGCACCACCCCATAGGTGCCGCCGTGCAGGTCATAGATGCGCTGGGCCAGGTTGACGAACAGGGCCGCGCCCACCGCCACCAGCACGTTGGTGCGCAGGCCCGCGGTGCGCTGGCGGTACTGGCGCTCCAGCCCCACCAGGCTGCCCAGCACGAAGGCCAGCAGCAGGCTGGCCAGGGTGTCGAGCAGAGAGATCATGTCGAATTGCTGCCACATTCTCATGGCGTACTCCTTCTGTTGCAGATGGCCTTTCTGAAGGCGGGCGAGGGGACGGTACCCCCGCCAACGGCCCCGTGCGTGCAGGCCATGAATTGACGAGAAACACGCACGAGGCGCCCGGCCCGTCCATCCAGGATGGCGGGCAGGGCGGTGAAACGGATTGAAAGGGGCCAGCATGGCTGGCCCCGGATATCAGTCGTGCACGATCAATTGAGCACGAGTTCGGGGTCGCGGCGGGGATGCAGCTCCCAGCGAACCGGGTGATGTACCCCCACCTGATGCACGAACTGCACCAGATAGCGACGCTGGGGCGGGGTGCAGTGCAGGTTGAGCACCAGCTCCCGCCCGCCGCTGCGACCGGGTCGCAGGGACTGCAGAGGTTGCAGGCCCGCCGGTTGCAGGGTGTGGTTCACCAGATCCAGCACCTGCTCCATGTCGGCCCGATCCTCGCAACGGATCTGCAGCCGGTAGTGGTGCTGGCGCCGTTTGCCGCGCAACCAGAGCGGCAGCAAGCCGCGGCCCAGTCTGCTCAGCAGGGGGTGAGTCCGGTTGGATACGGACAGAGTTGAAACAAAACGCATAGCAGCCTCCTTGTGGGAAGCAGAAACTATGCAGGCAAAGTGTCATGGCAAAGCCAGGTCACCTGACGTCAAGTGTAAAAAAGAGAAGAGGGGAGTGGATTTCCGCTTCTCGCAGGGCTGCGAGCATGCGGCAGAGGAAGACCTGCGGCTAGCTCGCGACCCGGGTACCGACGACGAGGGTCGGTCTACAACTGTCACTTGATGAGTTGCCCACTGATGGTCTCCGCTGTTGATTGACGGCCTGATGGTACTCATCTAGAGCGGGGAGGTAAAGCCTCATCACCCTTTCAGCAACATTTAGATACAAGTTTGTCAATAATCGGGGCCGGCTGGCTACCGCTAGGACGATGAAAGCGCGGTGAGCATCCTCACCGCTCTCGTTCCACCTTCTGCTTTCCCCCTCGTTACCCGTCACGCTATTTCAGCCCCAGCCGCTTGAGAAGCATCGCGGCCGGACAGAAACCGGTGAAGGCGCTCTGGATCAGATTGACCCCGACAAAGACGCTCAGCCAGACAAACCCCGGGTGCACCCAGGCGGTAAGCAGCAGCGAGAGCAGCAACATGCAGCCCGCGAGGACTCTGACCCCGTTGTCTACCGTCATGACCTTCTCCCTAGTTAATTTAGATATTGCTAATTTAGTGTCGCTTTATACAATAGAACCAAATATCAGCAATTGCTAATTTACTGTCATGAGCCAATTCGACGAGATGAACAGACACGCGACAGCCGCCGCCTCCCTGCTCAAGGCGCTGGCTCATCCCGAGCGGCTGCTGGTGCTCTGCCAGCTGGTGGAGGGGGAGAAGGGGGTCGGGGAGCTGCTGGCTCACAGCCAGCTCGGGCAGTCGGCCTTCTCCCAGCAACTGTCGGTATTGAAGCGCCAGGGCCTTATCCGCTCGCGCAAAGTCTCCCAGCAGATCTACTACTCGCTGGTGAGCGAGGCCGCCGTCGATGTGCTGGCGGCGCTGCAAACCCATTTTTGTCACTCAGAAATTAAGGAATCTCGATGATGGAAAGCCAATGGCTGCTCTCTCTGGGCGGCGGCATGCTGGTGGGGCTCGCGGCCCTGATCCTGATGCTGTTCAACGGCCGGGTGGCCGGGATCAGCGGCATTCTGGCCGGTGCGCTGCAACACAGGGCGCCTTGGCGGCTGCTCTTCTTGCTGGGACTGGGGGCGGGGGCCTGGCTGGCGCTGAGCCTGGGCTGGGCCAGCATGCCCGCATTCAGCACCTTGCCAGGCTGGCCACTGGTGCTGCTGGCCGGGCTGCTGGTCGGCATCGGCACCCGCCTTGGCAATGGCTGCACCAGCGGCCACGGCATCTGCGGCATGGGGCGGCTTTCAGCACGATCCATCGTCGCCACCCTCACCTTTATGGCGGCCGGCTTTATCACCGTGTTCGTCACTCATCATCTGCTGTAAGGGACTGATCGCCATGAAGTTGCTGACAAGTTTGCTCGCGGGTCTGCTGTTTGGTCTGGGTCTTGCCATCTCCGGCATGATAGATCCGGCCCGGGTCATCGGGTTTCTCGACCTGGCGGGTCACTGGGATCCCAGCCTGGCGTTCGTAATGGGCGGGGCACTGCTGGCGTTCATGCCGGGTTACTTCCTGCTGGTCAAACCGCTCAAGCGCAGCCTGCTGGGGGAACCCATGGCCAGCGTACCGGCCCCCAAACTGGATCGCCGCCTCATCGGGGGCTCGGCCCTGTTCGGCATTGGCTGGGGGCTGGCGGGGATCTGCCCAGGGCCAGGCTTGAGTCTCATTTCCAGCGGCCAGCCCATGGTACTGTTGTTTGTCGCCGCCATGGTGGCCGGGATTTTGCTTGTTGATCGGGTTTGGGTGAAGGTGCGGGAGAAGCGCTGCCACCCCCACTCGGCCTGAATGGATTGCCCCTGGTGTCGGGGAAGGAGGAATATCATGGAACAGATCCGCTTGCTGGGGGCCACCATGCTGGCCGTGGTCTCCGCTCTTGTCTCTCCGATAACATGGTCTGCCGAGGCGACTGGCGATGCGATCCTGATCCTGACTCCCCGTCAGGTGACCGACTGGCTCACCCTGGATGGCACCGTGAGTGCCATCCATCAGGGGACGGTGGCGGCCCAGACCAGCGGCCGGGTCTCCCGTATGCTGGTGGATGTGAACGATGAGGTCGTCGCCGGGCAGCCCCTGCTGGAGATCAGCGGCAAGGAGCAGTTTGCCGCCGTCACGGGTGCCCAAGCGCGACTGGCGCGGGCACAGGCCCAGCAGGTGGAGGCAGAGCGCCAGCTTGCCCGCTTTCAGGCGCTGATCGCCAAAGGGGTTATCACCCGCGCCCAGCTCGACAGTGCCCAGGCGACTGACCGGGCTGCCCGCGCCGAGGTGAACGCCGCCGATGCTGCCCTCACTCAGGCCCGCGAGGCCTACGGCTATACCCGCATTCTGGCCCCCTACGCCGGAGTGGTGACCAAACGGCTGGTGGAGCTGGGGGAGACTGTCGCCCCGGGTACGCCGCTGCTCTCCGGCTTCTCTCTTGATGCGCTGCGAGTGGAGGTAGATCTGCCCCAATCTGCGCTCGCACTCGCCAGTCAGCCAGCGGATGTGCAGGTGCTGCTGCCGGATGGCAACACCGTTACCCCCCTCAAACTGACCCGTTTCAACTATGCCGACAGCCAGAGCCACGCCTTCAGGCTGCGCCTCGACTTGCCGCCGCAAACCGCGGGGGTGCTGCCCGGCATGTGGCTCAAGGTGCAGCTCAAGCAGGGTGAACGTCAGGTGTTGCAGGTGCCGGAGCAGGCCCTGCTCAGGCAGGGTGAGTTCAGCGGTCTCTACCTCAAACAGGGGGATGGCTGGGCGCTGACGCCGGTGCGGGTGGGTCACTGTCAGGGGGCGCAGTGCGACATTCTGGCTGGCGTCCAGAGTGGCGATCAGGTCGCGGCGGATGGCTGGGCTCGCCAGCAGGCGGTGGCCCATGAGTAAGGATGTTGACGGCAATAAAGGCAGGCTGGGGCCAGCGGGCCGACTGGCTGCGCTGTTTCAGGGCTCGGCCATCACCCCGCTGCTGGCGCTGGTGGGGCTGTTGCTCGGTCTGTTTGCGGTGCTGGTGACCCCCAAGGAGGAGGAGCCGCAGATCGATGTCACCTTCGCCGATGTCTATATTCCCTTCCCGGGAGCCACCCCGGCAGAGGTGGAGTCTCTCGTCACCACCCCTGCCGAGCAGGTGGTCTCCCAAATCAAGGGGGTCGATACCCTCTACTCTTTCTCTCGCCCTGATGGCGCCTTGCTGGTGGTGGTGTTCAAGGTGGGGGTGAGCCGCGAGCAGGCCATTGTCGCTCTCAACAACCAGCTCGACTCCAACCGCGACTGGCTGCCACAGGGTATTGGAGTCGGCCAGCCATTGGTGAAACCCCGGGGGATCGACGATGTCCCCATCGTCAGCCTCACCCTGTGGAGCAAGGAGTGGCAAAAGCAACTGGGCGCCGCCGAGCTGACCCGGGTTGCCCACGAGCTGGAGACCGAGCTCAAGCGACTGCCCGGCACCCGCGATATCTACAGTCTGGGCAGCCAGCGTGCCGTGCTGCGGGTGATGCCGGATCCGGCGGCCCTCAGCGCCCATGGCATCAGCTGGGGCGAGCTGAACCAGCGGCTTGCGGCCGCCAATCAGGTGGGTAGCGAGCAGGCCGTGGTGCAGGACAATCGGGAGATCAAGGTGCAGGTGGGGCAGTTCCTGCAAAGCGAGCAGGAGGCCCGCGAGCTGGTGGTGGGGTTGCAGGGCGGCAAGCCGGTTTACCTTGGTGATGTGGCGAGCGTGGCGCTCGGGGAGGAGACCCCGGTACAGTGCAGCTGGATGGGGCAGGGGGATCGCAGTTATCCGGCGGTGACCCTGGCCATCGGCAAGCAGCCCGGCCAGAACGCGGTCGAGGTGGCCAAGCGGGTGGAAGCGCGGGTCGAGAGCCTCAAGAATCGACTCATCCCTGTCGGCGTCGAGGTGACGGTGACCCGTGACTACGGCGTTACCGCCGAGACCAAATCCAACACCCTGATCGGCAAGCTGATTTTTGCCACCACGGCGGTGGTGCTGCTGGTGCTGGTGAGCATGGGCTGGCGCGAGGCGCTGGTGGTGGGTGTGGCCATCGTTATTACCCTGGCACTGACCCTGTTTGCCAGCTGGGCGTGGGGTTTTACCCTCAACCGGGTGTCGCTGTTTGCGCTGATCTTCTCCATCGGCATTCTGGTGGATGACGCCATAGTCGTGGTGGAGAACATTCACCGCCATCGCGGTTTGGGCAGGGGGTCGCTCAAGGATCTGATTCCGGGGGCGGTGGACGAGGTGGGGGGGCCGACCATACTGGCGACCCTGACCGTGATCGCGGCCCTGCTGCCGATGGCCTTTGTCAGCGGCCTGATGGGCCCCTACATGAGTCCCATCCCCATCAATGCCAGCATGGGGATGCTTATCTCCCTGCTGGTGGCCTTTATCTTCTCCCCCTGGCTGGCGAGCCACCTGCTCAGGAGCGAGGAACATGTCGCCCACGGTGAGGCCAGGGCCGGCCTCTTTCAGCGGCTGATGACCCCTTTCCTGATCGGTGACGGTGCCAAGAAATCCAGACGCAAACTCTGGCTGGCCATCCTGTTGTTGGTGGCGGGCGCTGCCGCCATGCCCATGGTGCAGTGGGTGGTGCTCAAGATGCTCCCCTTCGACAACAAGTCGGAATTCCAGCTGGTGCTCGACATGCCGGAGGGGGCGACGCTGGAGCAGACCGAACGCACCCTGCTGGCGGTCGGGCGGGAGCTTGCCAGGGTGCCCGAGGTGAAGGATTACCAGATCTACGCCGGCACCGCCGCCCCCATCAACTTCAATGGGCTGGTGCGCCACTACTTTATTCACAGCGGCGCCAACGTGGGGGATATTCAGGTCAATCTGGTGGACAAGCATGAGCGCCATCGTAGCAGCCACCAGATTGCCCAGTCGGTACGGGCGCCGCTGCAGGCCATCGCCAGCGCGGTGGGGGGCAACCTGAAAGTCGTTGAGGTGCCGCCCGGCCCGCCGGTCTGGTCACCCATTGTCGCCGAGGTGTATGGCCCGACTCAGGCCGCCCGCGAGGCGGCCGCGCGCGCCGTACAAGCCCGTTTTGTGGCGACGGCGGATCTGGTGGACGTGGATATCTATCTGACCGACCCGCAGCCCAAGTGGCGGCTGGTGCTGGACCGCAGCAAGGCGGCCCTGCTCGGGGTCGATCTCGGGGATCTGGTAGCGACCCTCAACGGGGGCGTGGGCTATCAGGATGCCAGCTGGTTCCATGGTCAGGGGGCCAAGTATCCGGTACCGATCCGCATCGAACTGGCCCCCGGTGACAAGCGGGATCTGGCGGGTGTGCTGGCGCTCAAGGTGCGCAGCCAGAGCGGCCAGCTGGTGCGGGTATCCGAGTTGGTGAGTCGCCGTGATGAGCTGGCTCCCAGCTATATCATGCACAAGAACATGCAGCCCATGGTGATGGTGGTGGCCGACATGGGCGGCCATACCGACAGCCCGCTCTACGGCATGTTTGCCGCTGGCGCCGATATCGAGCTGCCCCAGTATTACGTGCAGCAGCCCGACAAGCTGGGTGAGGTGGCGCTGTTGTGGGACGGGGAGTGGAAAATCACCTATGAGACCTTCCGCGACATGGGGATTGCCTACGGGGTGGGGATGATCCTCATCTACCTGCTGGTGGTGGCCCAGTTCCGCTCCTATCTGGTGCCGCTCATCATCATGGCGCCCATTCCGCTCACCCTTATCGGGGTGATGCCGGGCCACGCCCTGCTGGGGGCCCAGTTTACCGCCACCTCGATGATCGGGATGATTGCGCTCGCCGGGATCATAGTGCGCAACAGCATCCTGCTGGTGGACTTTATCGAACAGCAGCGCAGCGCCGGAGTGGCGTTCGAGCTGGCGGTGATCGAAGCGGCGCAGGTGCGGGCCAAACCCATCATGCTGACGGCGCTGGCGGCGATGATCGGGGCCCTGTTCATCCTCGATGATCCCATCTTCAACGGGCTGGCCATCAGCCTGATTTTCGGGATCCTGGTCTCCACCTTGCTCACCCTGGTGGTGATCCCGCTGCTCTACTACAGCCTGATGTCGCGCCCTGGAGTCGCGATCGCGGCAGACCAGCCGGGCGCACAATGACAGAAGGGCCACTTGGGTGGCCCTTCTCGTTTCACACGTTCAGGTGGCTGGGGCGCTGGGTCAGCGTCCTTTCATCAGCGGGAAGTAGCGCCGGTCGGCTTGGCTCATGTGGCCGACGACCAGCTCCTGAATGATGAAGTTGAGCAACTCGTCGTTGCCCAGGGTGCCCGCCCTAGCGGCGGTCATCAGCTGGCTGGCTTTTTGCAGCAACAGCTGGTGGTCTTGCTGGTGGCTGGCCAGCTCCGGATAGCCGAGTTCGGCCAGCATCTGCTCTTCAAAGGCGAAGTGGTGGCGGGCCACATCGAACAGGCTCTCCATGCACTCCAGGAACAGGGCCGGGTGCTCCTGGTGATCCTTCATGTGTTCCAGCAGCCGGTTGGTCAGCACGAACAGCTGGCGATGTTCGGCATCGATGCGGGGATGGCCGCATTCGTGGCTGCTCTGCCACACCAGCGAGCCCTGCTCCGGATCCAGTCCGGCGGTGAACAGACAGACCCGGCCCCGCCCTCTGCCCTTGGCCTGATACATGGCCTGATCGGCGTGGTGCATCAGGGTCTTGGGATCGGTGCCGTGCTCCGGATAGAGCGCCACCCCTATGCTGCTGGAGATGCGCAGCTCCTGCTCCTCGTCGATGCGAAACGGATGGCGCAGGCTCTGGTGCAGATGGTCGGCCACCGCCAGCGCCTCGTCCCCGGTGTCGGGCAGCAGGATCACGAATTCGTCCCCTCCCAGCCGTGCCACCAGATCCCGCTCCCGCACGCAGTGGCGCATCCGCTCCGCCACCATGTTGAGCAGCACGTCGCCGGTCTCGTGGCCGAAGGTGTCGTTGATCGGCTTGAAGTGGTCGAGATCGATGAACAGCAGGGCCAGCTGCGCTTCGCCCTCCATGGCTTCCTTCAACCGCTGCTGCAGCAGTCGGCGGTTGGGCAGGTTGGTGAGGGGATCGTAGAAGGCGAGCCGGCGCATCATCTCCTCGCGGGCGGCCCGCTCGGTGATGTCACGGGTCACCCCCAGGATCGCCTCCGGCTCCCCTTGCTCGTTGCCGTGCAGGGTGGTGACCGTTTCGGTGGCCACCAGATGTCCCTCTTTGTGACGCAGCTGGGTACGAATGACGCAGCGGGTCTGCTCGTGATCGCCGCGTTGCCAGGCGGCGAGGGAACCGCTCAGCTCGGCGCGCAGCTGCTTTCTGGATGTCTCCGGAATAAGCTGCCTGATGGGGAGGGTCAGCACGTCGATCGCCTCGTAACCGCTGAGCGGCAAGATGGCCGGGCTGACGTAGCGAAAGCGCAGGGTGGCGGTGTCCATGGTCCAGATCACGTCAGCGCTGTTCTCCGCCACGAAGCGGTAGTGCTGCTCGCTCTGGGCCAGCTCGCGGGTGAGCCGCTGGCGGTCGCGCGCCTCCTGGCGCAGGCGCAGGTAGAGGTAGCAGAAGATGCCGAGCAGGGTCAGCAGGGAGAAGGTCACCAGCATGGCTACCGCCACGCTCTTGTCGAGCAGCTGGCGCTGCTGGCGGATCCGCTCTCGATCCGGGTTGTAGAGGAAGTGTTCGAGGTCGGGCAGGGCCGAGAGCAGGCCTGCCTCGAGGTAGCTTTTGGCGATCTGCTGCCAGCGCTCCGGCTGCATGTAACCGGGCTCGACCAGATCTGGCTGCATCAGTTCCCGGGTGGCGCTGGCTTCGAACTCCAACTGCTCGCGGCCATAACCGCTCGGGTACTGCTCCATGATCCAGTTGATCATCTCGGCCGGGTTTTCCATGGCATAGCGCCACCCCTTGAGGCTCGCCTGCTGAAAGGCGTAGACCCGCTCCGGCCGGTTGTTCAGCTCGCGCTCCGAGGTGAACAGGTTGTCACCGTAGAAATCGAAGTCGATGCTGCGGGGGGAGAACACCCGATAGGGGATCCCCATCCGGGCCAGATAGAAGGGCTCGGTGGTGCTGTAAGCACTGATGGCGTCCACCTGGCCGGCGAGCAGCGCCTTCAGCCCCTGTTCATAGGGCAGCTTGCTCCAGCTGCCCGGCGGGGCATGACGATTGAGGTAGATCTGCAGCTCCTGGGAGCCGGGCTCCAGCATCAGCCGTTTGCCCGCCAGATCCGCCGGTTGGCGAATGTCGGGCCGCTCCAGGGTGAGCAGCACCAGCGGGGAATGCTGCAGCATGGAGGCCAGCACCACGACCTGCTGGCCACTGGCGCGCGCCAGCAGCAGATCGCTGCCGCTGACCCCGTACTGGGCATTGCCCGACATCACCTCGTTGACCACATTGGTGCCGGTGACGGCGGGTCGCAGGGTGACATCCAGCCCGGCATCTCGATAGAAGCCTCTGGCCTGGGCCGCGTAATAACCGGCAAACTGGAACTGATGTTGCCAGGGCAGTTGCACCACTATCTTGTCCACCGCCTTGGATGGCAGGGAGAAAAGGGTGCAAAACATCGCTGAACCAAGCATGGGCAGATACCGGAGCAGGCGATGAAGGGAGGAATTTACGACACTCATACTCATTCCTCTCGGGAGACGGGGGTCAGTCCTAGAGTCAAACAATTCCTTGTTGCCCGCAAGGGGGCGAAAGGGCGTTGGAATGGGGGATGCGTAACAGAAAAAAAGATTTCTGTGTCACTCATCACATTTGGCTTTCCTGCTCGGTATTTTTGGCAATTATGCGAATAATTACGGAGCCATATGACCAATAAAAACGGTCGCATTTTAATCGTATTTGCCAGCCGTTTACCTCAATATCAGTGAGTGATTACTTAATTTTCAGCGCAATGCGTCAGCCTGTGTCGCCGTATCAACGGATACATTTATGTTGCTGTCAGATTGTGTCGACCTTTCATTTGTTGCGTTATCAGTCAGTAACGAGCCGAAACAGGCAGAAGGGGGCCGGATCCTGTCGACCCGGGTGTTATGATAGCGACTCTTCCATCCCGATGAGGCCTTCTCATGTCCCGATTGCGTCTGTTGCTGTCCGACTCTCACGACCCTCTGTTCAACCTGGCGGTGGAGGAGTGCATCTTCCGTCAGATGGATCCGAACCAGCGGGTGCTGTTCCTGTGGCGCAACGCCAATACTGTAGTGATCGGCCGGGCCCAGAATCCCTGGAAGGAGTGCAACACCCGCCGCATGGAGGAGGACGGGGTGACCCTGGCCAGGCGCAGCAGCGGTGGCGGCGCCGTGTTTCACGACCTTGGCAACAGCTGCTTCACCTTCATGGCGGGCAAGCCGGAGTACGACAAGAGTATCTCCACCGCCATCGTGCTGGACGCGCTCACGCGGCTCGGGGTCGAGGCCTTTGCCTCCGGGCGCAACGATCTGCTGGTGGCGACCCCGGACGGAGAGCGCAAGGTGTCTGGCTCGGCCTATCGGGAGACCCATGATCGCGGCTTTCACCACGGCACCCTGCTGCTGGACGCCGACCTCGGCCGGCTCGCCAACTACCTCAATCCCGACCCGAAGAAGTTGGCGGCCAAGGGCATCAGCTCGGTGCGCAGCCGGGTGGCCAACCTCTGCGAGCTGCTGCCGGGCATCGATCACCCACAGGTGAGCGAGGCGCTGCAGGAGGCTTTCTTCAGCCATTACGGCGAGCGGGTGCTGCCTGAGCATATCTCCCCCGCGCAGATGCCCGACCTGCCCGGCTTTGCCGACACCTTCGCCCGCCAGCGCAGCTGGGAGTGGAACTTCGGCCATGCGCCTGCATTCAGTCATCAGCTGGACGAGCGCTTCGGCTGGGGCGGGGTGGAGCTGCACTTCGACGTGGAGAAAGGGGTGATCGGGCGGGCGCAGATCTTCAGCGACAGCCTGGATCCGGCGCCGCTCGATGCGCTGGCCGCGCGGTTGCCCGGTACGGCCTACCGCGCCGATGCCCTCGACGCCTTGCTGCGCCAGTGGCGCAGCGAGTTTCCTGCCCGCGAGGCTGAGCTGGAGGCGCTCTCTCGCTGGTTGCTGGCGGCGCTGCGCTGACGTTTTTCTCGCCGATGGGGCGGGTGGATCACAAAATCAAAAGAGGCGCCCGAAAGGCGCCTTTTTGCCAGCCGCCGTCCGCCCTCATGCATGACAAAAAGTAGGGGAGGCCATTAGATATTGTCGCTGTTTCAAACGGCGACCCGGGGGTATAAGGACTGCACATTTGCTGTACTAAT
The DNA here is from genome assembly GCF_002934425.1 of Aeromonas sp. ASNIH4. Lineage (NCBI taxonomy): Bacteria > Pseudomonadati > Pseudomonadota > Gammaproteobacteria > Aeromonadales > Aeromonadaceae > Aeromonas > Aeromonas sp. ASNIH4. The sequence goes on from NZ_CP026217.1 coordinate 1,231,924, forward strand.
GGTATAAAAATGAGTGACTTGGTCTATTTGAAAGATGAAGGCGTCAACGCCATCCACCCCGAATTCGAACGTCGTTTTGCCACAGTCAAAGCCAACTTCTTCTCGCGCAACCCCGATCTCTGGCCGGTCTTTCGTGAACCCGGTTTTGCCACCCTCAACGAGTTTCGCGCCCGTGGCCTGGCCCCGGACGCGCGGCTCAATGCCTGGCCCGATGGCCGCGCCCGCCTCGCCGACTTGTGCGAGACCATGCCGGTGCCGGCCACCATGCGTACCCCGTGCGAGCCCATGGCCGAGCTGCTGTTTGCCGGCGCCTTGTCCAAAGACTGGGAGAACCCCTCCAGCGTCGAGAACGTCATCACCATGTCGGCGGATCCCGCCATCTACGGCGCCCAGATGGGCATTCTCGCCAACCCCAACCTGGTCTACTCCGAGTATGCCGGGGTAGCCGAGGAGCTGGAGAAGAAGGTGGTGCGCCAGATAGCACTGCTGGCAGGTTACGATCCGGCCCGCGCCACCGGCATCTTCACCCAGGGCGGCACCTTCTGTAACCTCTACGGCTACCTGCTCGGCATCCGCAAGAGCCTGCCGGAGGCCAAGCACAAGGGGCTCGGCCACTATCAGGACTACCGCATCATCAACTCCCAGGGCGGCCACTACTCCAACATCACCAACCTCTCCCTGCTCGGGGTCGACATCGAGAACAAGACCATCCGCATCCAGGTTGGCGAGAACAACGACATCGACCTTGACCACCTGGAACGCACCCTGACTGCCTGCTTCGCTCTCAAGCACGTGGTGCCCACCATCATGCTCACCATGGGCACCACCGACACCTTCGGGGTGGACCAGGTGAAACCCGTGGTCGAGCTGCGGGATCGCCTCTGCGAGCGGTTCGAGGTGGTGGTCAAGCCGCACATCCACGTCGACGCCGCCATCGGCTGGTCGATGATCTTCTTCCTGGACTACGACTTTGCCGCCAACCCGCTGGCCATCAACAGCGCCACCCTGGCGGGGATCGAGCGCAATGTGAGCCGCTTTGCCGAGCTCAAATACGCCGACTCCTTCACCGTCGACTTCCAGAAGTGGGGCTATGTGCCCTACACCTCCAGCCTGGTGATGATCAAGGAGCAGGACGACCTCAAGGCGATGGAGAACGACCCGGAGAACTTCTCCTACTTTGAGCGGGATATTCAGGGCCAGACCCACCTGCAGTCCACCATCGAGTGCTCTCGCGGGGCGAGCGGCCTGTTCGGTGCCTATGCGGCGCTCAACTACCTGGGGGTGGAGGGCTATCGCACCGTGCTGGCCCACTGCCTGCAAAACGCCAACTACTTCCGCTTCCGGTTAAGCCAGCTCGGCAACGTCAAACTGGTGGCCCAAGAGAACCAGGGGCCGAGCGTGGGCTTCAAGATCTACAACCCCGAGTGGGTACAGGACCCCGACGCCGAGTTTGCCTTCGAGCTGGCGCGCAGCCCGGATGCGGCCTACAAGGCGCGCTTGCAGCGCAACACCGACTACCACCGCAGCCTGTTTACCGGGCGCGGCAAGGTGGGGCTCTACACCAACTGGGTGGAGGCCATCGCTCACTCCGACTATGACGCCCGCGGCAAGTACTCCTACATCGCCGGGGAGAAGGCGGTCTTCATGAACCCGGCCTGCGGCCGCGAACAGATCGATGCCTTTATCGACCATATCCGCGGCTGATGGTGCAGCAGTGACGGAGCGCAGGCGGGTTTCCCCCTGCGCCCTGTTTTTTTGATACGCCAAGCAATTGAATCAAAAGGGCTTGCTTGCGAATGGCCCGGGAAGTGTGAGGCGCTGCACGTTCCTCCCCTCTGCCTCCCTTTCTGACTTTTATCCCCCTGTTTTTTCCGTACGGTATGGACTCCAACGGGTTGATTTTCAGCCGTGGACATCAACAAAGGAGTCGTTATGGACAAGCACAGACGCAGAGTGACCCTGGGGCTGTTGAGTACCCCCCTGATCGCCACCCTGGCCGGTTGCAACAGCAGCAATGACAGCCAGGGGAGTACGGCGGATTTTCGCACCACCCTGACCGACCGGCTGAACACCGAGCTGCACGACGAGCAGACGGCCCGCCAGCTGGCCCCCTTCATCGAGGAGGCCTGCTTCAACATGACCCCGTCCCGGGTCGCCATCGACAGCGTCAACTGCGTCATCGCCTTTGCCTTTGGCAACCGCCCCAACGCCTCGGGCAACCCGGATGCACTGGCCGAGCCCGGCCCCATGAACGAGGCGCTGGCCGCCTGCTGCGCGGCTCTCTATCGGCAAAAGCCGGTGCCCATGTACGTACAGTGGGAGATCGCCCGCTTCCTGGACTCTAAAACTTATGGGGATATTCCAACCACGGATATCATCCCCATCGAGCCTTACTGGGATGACGCTGGCAAGCTTATCTATCTGAGCACGGATGATGTGGTTAAAAAGATTATTGAGGAGCACACCCAGGATCAAGACCCGGCCAGCCTCGGCACGGCGGCCGTCATTGGTCACCGCGACCACGTCAAACGCTGCATCATCACCTGCCGTGCCCGCAAGGTGACGAGCCATGCCCCGGAGGGGATCGAACTGCCCGTCTGGTATGACGAGCAATCCGATCAACCCTGGACCCGTCGCCGCGACCTCTATGTGCTGCAGGACATGTCTGTTCAGTTGCTCGGGATAGCTCAGGCGAATATCGCTCAGGCTTATCCGAACGGCTGAGGAGGCCGCTCGGCGGATAGTGCAGTAGCGGATGGTGCAGTAGATAGCGCAGTAAAAGAAAACGGCGGGATGATCCCGCCGTCTTTTATTGAAATGACTCCGCTTACTGTTTCTGGATGGCGGTCACGGTGAGTTTGCCGGCCGGGTTCTCGGCGTGAAAGCGGACCGCATCCCCCACCTTCAGATCCTGGAGCAGGGCCGGATCGGCCACCCGAAAGACCATGGTCATCGCGGGCATCTTGAGGTTGTCGATCGCCTCGTGCTTGATGCCGACCTTGCCGTTGGCCGCGTCGATGCGGCTGATGACCCCCTGGGTCATCGCCATCTCGTTCATGCCTTCCATCTGGCCCATGTCGTGGCCGGCATGGTTCATCATCTCCTCGGCCTGCAGGCTGGTGTGGGTGGCAAGGCCAAGCAGCAGGGTCAGGGTCAGCGTCTTGTAGTTCATGGTGTTTCCTCGTCGTTGATTCAGATTCTTGGTTGTCAAAAGGGGCGCTGCCACCGGGTTAGCCGGCGGGTTGGTGCTCGGTCGTGCCCAGGTGCCGGCTGCGCCACAGGTAGTAGGCGGCGGGCAGCACCAGCAGGGTCAGCACCAGCGCGCTCACCATGCCGCCGATCATGGGGGCGGCGATGCGCTGCATCACCTCGGAGCCGGTGCCGTGGCTCCACATGATGGGCAAGAGGCCGGCGATGATGGTCACCACCGTCATCATCTTGGGGCGCAGGCGCAGGGCGGCGCCGTGGATCACCGCCCGGTGCAGGCCCGCCTGGTCCGGTTTGCCGCTGGCAATGAGGTCATCCCAGGCGTGGTTGAGGTAGACCAGCATCAAGACGCCGGTTTCCACCGCCACCCCGGCCAGAGCGATAAAGCCCACCCCGACTGCCACCGAGAGGTTGAAGTCGAGCAGCCAGAGGGTCCAGATCCCGCCCACCACCGCCAGCGGCAAGGTGGTGAGAATGAGCAGCACCTCCTGGAAGCGGCGAAACGCCAGATAGAGCAGCAGCACTATGATGGCGACCGTGAGCGGCACCACGTAGGCGAGACGCGCCTTGGCCCGCTCCATGTATTCGAACTGACCGGACCAGGTGAGGGCGTAGCCCGCCGGCAGCACCAGCTGTTTGTCCACTTGTGCTTTGGCTTCATCGACGAAAGAGCCGATGTCGCGGCCGCGAATGTCGACGTAGACCCAGCCGTTGAGCCGCGCGTTTTCACTGCGCAGCATGGGGGCCTCGTCGCTGATGTAGACCCGCGCCACGTCCGCCAGCGCGATGCGCGCACCGCTCGGGGTCACCAGCGGCAGCAGCTCCAGGCTCGCCACCGAATCGCGATAGCTCTGGGGATAGCGCAGGTTGATGGGGTAGCGCTCGCGCCCCTCGATGGTCTGGCCCACCTCCATGCCGCCCACTGCGGTGGCGAGCACCGCCTGTACGTCGGCGATGTTGAGGCCGTAACGGGCCGCCTTGAGCCGGTCGATGTCCACCTTCACATAGCGGCCACCGGCCACCCGCTCGGCGTAGACCGATGAGGCGCCCTCCACCTTGCCGACAATCTGTTCCAGCTGCTGGCCGAGCTGCTGGATCACCTTGAGATCCGGCCCCGCAATCTTGATGCCGACCGGGGTCTTGATGCCGGTGGCCAGCATGTCGATGCGGGTCTTGATGGGGGGCACCCAGGCGTTGGTGAGACCGGGGAAGCGGATGAGGGAGTCGAGCTCCTCCTTGAGCTTCTCCGGGGTCATGCCGGGGCGCCACTGATCGCGGGGCTTGAGCTGGATGCTGGTCTCCATCATCACCAGATCCGCAGGGTCGGTGGCCGATTCGGCGCGCCCCGCCTTGCCGAACACGTTCTGCACCTCGGGCACGGTGCGGATCAGCTTGTCGGTCTGCTGCAAAATCTCCCGCGCCTTGCCCACCGAGATATTGGCCGCGGTGGTGGGCATATACATGATGTCCCCCTCATCGAGCGGCGGAATGAACTCGGAGCCCAGGTACTTGAGCGGCCAGAAGCCCGCCACCGTCACCACGGCGGCGATGGCCAGGGTGGTTTTCGGACGGGCCAGCACGGCTTTGAGCAGTGGCACATAGCCCTGGCTCAGCCAGCGGTTGAGGGGGTTGGCCTGCTCCGCCAGCACCTTGCCACGGATGAAGTAACCCATGATCACCGGCACCAGCGTGATGGCGAGCCCGGCCGCCGCCGCCATGGCGTAGGTCTTGGTGTAGGCGAGGGGGTGGAACATCCGCCCCTCCTGCGCCTCCAGCGCGAACACCGGCAGGAAGCTGATGGTGATGATCAGCAGGGAGAAGAAGATGGCGGGGCCCACCTCTATGCTCGCCTCGGTGATGATGCGCCAGCGGTTCTTGTCGGTGAGCGCCTCCCGCTCCATGTGCTTGTGGACGTTCTCGATCATCACGATGGCGCCGTCCACCATGGCGCCGATGGCGATGGCGATGCCACCCAGCGACATGATGTTGGCGTTGATCCCCTGCAGGTGCATCACGATAAAGGCGGTCAGGATGGCGATGGGCAAGGAGATGACCACCACCAGGGATGAACGCAAGTGGAACAGGAAGGCCAGACAGACCAGCACCACCACCGCGAACTCCTCCACCAGCTTGCCGGAGAGGTTGTCGATGGCGCGCTGGATAAGGTCGGAGCGATCGTAGACGGTGACGACCTCGACCCCCTCTGGCAGGCTGCTTTTCAGCTCCGCCAGCCGCGCCTTGACCCCGTCGATGGTGTGCTGGGCATTCTCGCCGTAGCGCATGACGATGATGCCACCCACCACTTCCCCTTCACCGTTGAGCTCGGCCAGACCGCGCCGGCTCTGGGGGCCGGTGACCACATCCGCCACGTCACCCAGCAGCAGCGGGGCGCCGCGCACAGTGGTACCGAGCGGGATCTGCTTCAGATCCTCGACGCTTTTCAGATAGCCATTGGAGCGCACCATGTACTCCGCTTCCGCCATCTCGATGACGGAGGCGCCGGTCTCCTGATTGCCCTGCTTGATGGCGGTCTCGATAAGGGAGAGCGGGATGCCGTAGGCGCGCAGCTTGTCCGGGTCGACCCGCACCTGATACTGGCGCACCATGCCGCCGACGGTGGCAACCTCGGAGACCCCCTCCACCGTCTGCAACTCGTACTTGAGGAACCAGTTCTGCAGCGAGGTGAGCTGGCTGAGGTCATGCTTGCCGGTTTTGTCCACCAGCGCGTACTGGTAGACCCAGCCCACCCCGGTGGCATCGGGGCCGAGCTGGGGGCGGGCGGAGGCGGGCAGATTGGGCGCAACCTGGCTTAAATACTCCAGCACCCGGGCGCGGGCCCAGTAGAGGTCGGTGTTGTCGTCAAACAGCACATAGACGAAGGAGTCGCCGAAGAAGGAGTAGCCGCGCACCGTGGTGGCCCCCGGCACCGCCAGCATGGCGGTGGTGAGCGGGTAGGTCACCTGATCCTCCACCACCTGAGGCGCCTGGCCCGGATAGGAAGTCTTGATGATCACCTGCACATCGGAGAGATCCGGCAGGGCATCCACCGGGGTTTGCTTGACCGACCAGAGCCCCCAGGCGGTGAGCATGAGGGTCAATAACAGCACCAGAAAGCGGTTGCCGATGGACCAGCGAATAATCGACGGGATCATGACTTCTTCTCCATCTCGGGCATCGCCATCTGATGCTGGCTATGATCCATGCCTTCCATCGTCTCCATCTCATCCGTTGCGGGCTTGGTGGCATCGCCGTTGGCCAGCGCTTGCTCCTGATGGATGCTGGTGATGCGGTACTCATCCCCCTCCTGCATCACTTGCAGATGGAGGGTCTGCCCTTCGGTGAGCTTGCTCATATCGACCCCGTCGGCCACGGTGAACTCCATCTCCATGGCGGGCCACTGCCACTCGGGGATGGGCTGGTGGGAGACCATCAGGGTGCGGTTGGCCAGATCGATGCTTTCAACCTCGCCCTGGGTCCACACCTGGGCGGGGCGCACCGCCGTCATGCGCTGGAAGTCAGAATCGATGGCCGATTCGGAGTCGAGCAGGAACTGGGCCGAGCTGACGATGTTATCCCCAGCCTCTACCCCTGCCTTGATGGCGACCTTGTCGCCAAACTGGGGGCCCAGGGTGACGGCCACTGACTTGAAGCTGCCATCCCCCAGTGCCAGCACCAGCCGGTCCTGGCTGCCGGTACGGATCACCGCTTCGCTCGGTACCACCAGCCGGGGTTCGCCCAGCCCGGTGCGAATGCTCACCTTGGCGAACATATTGGGCTTCAGGAACTCGTCCGGGTTGGCAAAGCGCAGCCGTACCTTGAGAGTACGGGTGGCAGCATCCAGGGTCGGGTAGAGGTAATCGACCCGGCCCTGCCAGTGGCGGCCGGGGGCGTAGTCCAGGGTCATGGTGACCGGATCGCCCACCTTCAGCTGGGCGGCCTGGCGCTCGAACACCTCGGCACTCACCCACACCTGCTTGAGGGTGCTGATATTAAAGAGTGCCGCGGCGGGCTCCACATACTGACCTTCGCGCACCTTCAGCTCGGAAACATAACCGCTGCTGGGAGCATAGATACGCACCGTCTCCTGCACCTGGCGGCTGCGCTTGAGGGCCGCAATCTGATCCGCCGGCACCTGCAGGGACTTGAGCTTGCCCTCGGCGGCGCGCAGCAGCAGCGGGTTGGCGGTATTGAGAGCGAGCAGATACTCGTGCTGGGCGTTGACCAGATCCGGGGCGTAGAGCTCGTAAATCAGGCTGCCCTTGCTCACCTGCTGCCCCTCGCTCTTGATGGCGAGGGTGCGGATCCAGCCCGCCATGCGGGCGTTGACCGCCTCCAGCCGGTCCTCGTCATAGCCGACGTAGCCCACCGTCTCGATCTGCTGGTGGATGGGGAGCTTCTCCACCTTGGCGAGCCGCACCCCCAGGTTCTGCTGGATCTCGGGGCTGATGGTGACGGTGCCGGGCGATCCGCCCTGTTTTTCCTCATAGACGGGGATGAAGTCCATCCCCATGTTGTCCTTGGCGGGGGCATCGCGCTTGTCGCGCGGATCCATGGGGTTGACCCAGTAGAGCGGCGTCTTCTCCTTGGCTGCAGTGCCAGTGGTGGTCTGTTTGGCGGCCCAGTAGCCGCCACCGGCGCCGAGGGCCAGCAGCAGGGCGGACATCAACAACGTCTTGTTCATGACAAGCCTCCGGCGCGCGGGAGGCGAAGGGGCGGCTGGCACGGCTGCGCGCAGGCAGACCGGGTAACGGGGGTGGATGACATGGTATCTCTTCTCTTCTGTCAGGCCGCCGGTGTGGTGGTGTGCGCGGGCAGGGCATCATCACGAGGCGGCAAACGGGGCGCAGCTGTGTCAGCGCGCACGGCTCCCTGCGCGCGGGCCGGTTTGGCCAGGGCGCAGGGTCAGGCAAGGCGGCAGAAAACGGACAAGCCGAGGCTTGCCGCTGCCGCGAGAGAAGATCTTTCTAGTGGCGCAGCACCGACAACATCAGGTGTCGGCGCGGCCAGGAGGGAGGGTGGGTGCCGCGGGATCGCAGGAAGGGATCCCGCAACCAGTTGTCCAGCACGCTGCTCGCCGTCCCGAGGGGCAGCAGCAACAGTGGCAGAGCGAGCAGGGTCAGCAGGGCGGCCAGCAGCGGCAGACCGGGAGTACCGGTCGAGGTGAGCCCGCCGTGCATCTGGCACTCCTGGCTGGCAGCATCTTGCGCTCCCGCATCCGGGCTTGCCCCGTGGCAGGAGAGCCCCTGCATGGCGCTGTCGCTCATGGCCTGATTGCCGTGAGTCATGGCAGCGTTGAGGGCATCCATCCCGTGCCAGCCGATGCAGAGGGTGAGATTGCAGACGAGCATCAGCCCCAGCAACAGCCGGGCAATGCGTTCGATGGGCAATCTCGCTACGATCATGGGGAAATCCTGACAATGACTGGGGGCACTGTAAACCTTACCTTGAGAGCAAGGTCAAGGTATGTGGGCAACGGGATGCCGGCCGCGTGATCCCGCTCGCGGCTCGGGCCCGGCTGCGAGGTGTTGGCCCGCCTGGCGGATAAAAAAAAGCCCCCGCATGGCGGGGGCTGTGACTTACGACTTGGGTTGCGCCGTCTTGCCGCCGGCGCGTTCCGAGCGCCGCATGATGAGGCGGAAGAACAGCGGGATGAAGAAGATGGCGATGAAGGTCGCCGCCAGCATGCCGCCGATGACCGGCCAGCCGAGGGCATGACGGCTCGCCGCCCCGGCGCCGCTGGAGGTGACCAGCGGCACACAGCCGAGGATGAAGGCGAGCGAGGTCATGACGATGGGGCGAAAACGCAGCCGCGCCGCCTCCAGCGCCGACTCGATGAGGCTCATCCCCTCTTCGTGCTTCATCACCGCGAACTCCACGATCAGGATGGCGTTCTTGGCCGCCAGGCCCACCAGGGTCACCAACCCTATCTGGAAGTAGACGTTGTTGGTCAGACCCACCAGCCAGGTGGCCAGCAGGGCGCCGAACAGGGCGAACGGGACGGCGGTGATCACCGCAAACGGCAGGCTCCAGCGTTCGTACTGGGCCGCCAGGATGAGGAAGATCATCACGATGCCGAAGCCGAACGCGGTGCCCGCACTGCCGGCGGCCGCCTTTTCCTGATAGGCGGAGCCAGTCCACTCCAGCTTGGCGTCGTTGCCGAGGGACTCGTCGGCCACGGCTTCCAGCGCGGCGATAGCCTGGCCGGAGCTGTAGCCCGGCGCCGGCTGCGCCATGATCTTGGCCGCCTGGAAGATGTTGAAGCGCTCCACCAGTTCGGGGCCGGTGGCATCACGCACCGTCACCAGGCTGCTGAGCGGGATCATCTCCCCCTTGTCGGAGCGCACATAGACGTTGCGGATGTCGCTCTTCTTGGCGCGGTAGTCCGCCTCGGACTGCAACTGCACCCGGTAGGTACGGCCGAACTGGTTGAAGTCGTTGACATAGACCTGGCCGAAGGTGGCCTGCATGGTGTCGAACACGGCGTTGATGGGCAGCCCCAGCGCCTTGGCCTTTTCGCGATCCAGATCGAGATAGACCTGGGGCACGTTGGCGCGGTAGGTGCTGGTCACGCTGGCGAACTCGGGGCGCTGCTTGGCCGCCTCGAGGAAGCGCTGCACCTCGGCCGAGAAGGCCTGGGCATTGCCGGTGCTGCGGTTCTGCAGGTAGGCCTCCAGCCCGCCGGTGGTGGACATGCCGGTGATGGGGGGCGGGTTGAAGGAGGCGACGAAGCCGTCCGCCAGCCCCATCAGGCTCATGCCCTGGAAGGTCTTGGCCAGGGAGAAGGAGTCCTGCCCGGCACCTTGCCGTTCACTCCAGTCCTTGAGGGTGATGAAGCTGATGCCGCTGTTGCTGATGATGGCGTTGGAGAGAATGTCAAAGCCCGAGAAGGTGATGACATCCTTCACGTTGGGGTTGGCCATCGCCATCTGGTCGAAGTCGTTCGCCACCGCCTGGGTGCGGGTGAGGGAGGCCGCATCCGGCAGCATGACGGCGGAAAGCAGGTAGCCCTGATCTTCGTTCGGCACCAGTTCGCCCGGCACCTTCATCAGCAGGCCGTAGATGGAGACCAGGATGAAGGCGATGATGGTGAACGCCACCCCGACCCGGCGGTTGAGGAAGGCGACACCGCGCACGTAACGGCGGGTGAGGCCGTCGAAGGCGTTGTTGAACCAGACGAAGAAGCGGGCCGGCTTGTGGTGGCCCTCTTTGAGCAACACGGCACAAAGGGCCGGCGACAGGGTCAGCGCCACCAGACCGGAGATGGCTACCGACACCGCCACCGTGATGGCGAACTGCTTGTACATCACCCCGGTCATGCCGCCCATGAAGGCGACTGGCAGGAACACGGCGCACAGCACCAGCACGATGGCGACCACCGGGCCGGAGACCTCCTGCATGGCGAGGATGGCCGCCTCTTTGGGCGAGCACTTCTTCTCCTGCATGATCCGCTCGACGTTCTCCAGCACCACGATGGCGTCATCCACCACGATACCGATGGCGAGCACCATGCCGAACAGGGTCAGCAGGTTGATGGAGAAGCCCAGCACCAGCATGCCGGCGAAGGTGCCGATGAGCGACACCGGCACCGCGATACAGGGGATCAGGGTGGCGCGGAAGTTCTGCAGGAACAGATAGACCACCACGAACACCAGCACGATCGCCTCGAACAGGGTGTGTACCACCTCCTCGATGGAGATCTTCACGAACTCGGTGGTGTCGTAGGGGATCTGGTATTCGATGTCCTGCGGGAAACGCTCCTTGAGGCGCAGCATGGTGGCGTGCACCTGATCGGCCACCGCCACGGCGTTGGCGCCCGGTTGCAGATAGGTGGCGATACCGATGGCCGGCTTGCCGTTGGCCTTGGCCAGCAGGTCGTAGTCCTTGCCGCCGAGCTCGACCCTGGCCACGTCCTTGACCCGGATCTTCGAGCCGTCCGGCATGGAGCGGATGATGATGTTCTGGAACTCGCGCACATCCTCCAGCCGTCCCTTGGTCTGCACCGTGTAGGTGAAGTCGATGGGAGCCGTGGTGGGCTGGGCGCCGATCTTGCCGGCCGCGAACTGGGTGTTCTGCTCGCGGATGGCGCCGATCACGTCGCTCGGGGTGAGCTCGAGCTGGGCCAGTCGATCCGGCCTGAGCCAGATGCGCATGGCGTAGTCGGTGCCGCCGAACAGGGTGGTGTCACCGACCCCGGGAATTCGCTTGAGCTCGTCGATGATGTTGAGCAGGGCGTAGTTCGACAGGTAGGTGGTGTCGAAGGTGCCGTCAGGCGATTGCAGGGTCACCACCTGCAGGATCGAGGTCGATTTCTTCTTGACCGTCACCCCCTGCTTCTTCACCTCTTCCGGCAGCTGGGCCATGGCGGCCGAGACCCGGTTGTTGACGTTGATGGTGGCCTGATCCGGATCGGTGCCGATCTCGAAGTAAACGTTGAGGTTCATCTGGCCGTTGGAGGCCGAACCCGACTGCATGTAGAGCATCCGCTCCACGCCGTTGATCTGCTGCTCGAGCGGCGCGGCCACCGTCTGGGAGATCACCTCGGGGGTGGCGCCCGGATAGAAGGCGGTGACCGACACCACCGGCGGGGTGATCTGCGGGTACTGCTCGATGGGCAGGGATCGCATCGCCGCCAACCCGCCCAGCACTATGATGATCGAAATCACGCTGGCGAAGATGGGGCGTTCGATGAAGAACTTGGAAAACATACGAACTCCTTACTTGGCCGCGTTCTGGCCGACCATCTTGGTGGTGATCGCCTTCATCTCGGAGGCCGTGACGGGCTTGACCACGGCGCCGGGCCGGGCCTTCATCAGCCCCTCGACGATATAGCGCTCACCGGGTTCGAGGCCGCTGTCGATCAGCACGCCGCTGTCGACCACGGAGCCCAGCTTGACGGGGCGGGGCACCACCTTGTTTTCTTTGTCCACCACCATCACCATGCGGTCGGCCTGGGACTGGACGATGGCGCGCGGCGGCACCAGGATGGCATTTTTGCGGGTGCCCAGATCGATGGTCATGCGCACGAACTGGCCCGGCAGCAGCACGCCGTCCTTGTTGTCGAAGATGGCGCGGGCCCGGATGGTGCCGGTTTGCGGGTCGACCCGGCTGTCGGAGAAGTTGAGCTTGCCCGCCTCGGGGTAGACGGAGCCGTCCGCCAGCCGGATGTGGGTGCGCCAGTTGGTGGCATCCTTGGCCTCAATCAATCCCTTTTTCACCGAGTTCTCGAAGTTGAGGCGATCCTGTTCCGAGTAGGAGAAGTTGACGTAGAGCGGGTCGAACTGGGTGATGGTGGTGAGCAGGCCGTTTTCGCCGCTGGTGGAGATGAGGCTGCCCTCGGACTGGGAGCTCTTGCTCGCCATGCCGTTGATGGGGGCGGTGACCTGGGTGTAGCTGAGGTTGAGTTCGGCCTCTTTCACCTTGGCCTGAGCCGCCTGATGACTGGCGATGGCGGCTTCGTAGTTGGCGATGGTGTCGTCATAGTCCTTGCGGCTCACCACCTGGCGCTTGAACAGCGGGATGATGCGATCCCGGTCGGCGCGGGCCTTGTTGAGGCGGGCCTGCTCCTGGGCCAGGGTGCCCTTGGCCTGCTCCAGCGCCACCTTGTAGGGCTCGGGGTCGATCAGGAACAGCGCCTGACCGGCGGTGACCGGCTGCCCCTCGATGTAGGTGCGTTTGAGCAGGATGCCGCTCACCCGGGAACGCACGTCAATTTCGCGAAAACCGGCGGTCTCGCCCACCATCTCGGTGGTCATCGGCACGTCGGTCAGCTTGACCTCGGCCACCACCACGGGCACCGGCGGCAGTGCCTGGGCTCCGGTGGCCGGTTCATCACCACAGGCGGTCAGTGCGCTGGCCAGTGCCAGGGCGATACAGCCGCGCTTTAACATCTCTTCCCTGACGTATTGCACCTTCATCATCACACTCCTGTGGGATGGTGCGCGATTGCCGCGCCCAGCCTTTTTCTTCATGAACATGGTTAACTGCATGGTTACAAATTTAACTCATTGGATTACTGACAGTTTTCTAATGATAGAGCACGAATATTGAACCCAGGCTGCTCGACACTGAAAGTTGTCGGTGTCGATCGCGCAGTGGCGGAGGGGGCCGCGACAATTTGTGTCAGGCACGCAGACCCTGCATCGTGACCTTGCTGGGGAGCTGGAGACCCGGAGGGAATTATAAGAAGGAAAAAGCGGGGGAAGTGGGGGCTTGGTCACAGAGGGGGCTTCAAATGCCCCCTCTGTTGTCGTTATCAGGCGAAGCATGCCCAGATGGGGGCGTGATCCGAAGGCTTGTCGATGCCGCGCAGCTCGTAGTCGATGCCGGTCTCGGTCACGGTGTCCTTGAGGGCGTCGGAAGCCATGATGAGGTCGATGCGCAGGCCCCGATTCTCGTCAAAGCCCCTGGAGCGGTAGTCAAACCAGGAGAAGCGCTCGCACTCGGTGGGGTTGGCGGCGCGGAAGGTGTCGGTCAGGCCGAACCCTTTCAGGCGCTCCATCCATTCGCGTTCGATGGGCAGGAAGGAGCACTTGCCATCCCGCAGCCAGCGCTTGCGATTGGCCTCGCCGATGCCGATGTCGAGATCGGTGGGGGAGATATTCATATCCCCGATCAGCACCAGCTGATCGCCCGGGGTGTGGTGGGTCTCCAGATAGTGCTGCAGATCCTCGTAGAACTTCTGCTTGGCCGGGAACTTGGTCTCGTGATCCTGGCTTTCACCCTGCGGGAAGTAGCCGTTCATCACCTTGATGAGGGAGCCGTCTTCGCGCTCGAAGGTGGCCATGATCATCCGGCGCTGGGCCTCTTCATCGTCGGTGGGGAAGCCTTTCTCCACCTTGACCGGCTTCTGCTTGCTCATGATGGCCACCCCGTAGTGGGCCTTCTGGCCGTGAAACGCCACGTGATAGCCCATGGCCTCCACATCCGCCAGCGGGAAGGCTTCGTCGTGCACCTTGATCTCCTGCAGGCCGATCACATCCGGCTGATGCTTGTCGATGATGGCTTGCAGCTGGTGCAGGCGGGCGCGCAGGCCATTGATATTGAAAGAGATGATCTTCATGTCCGGGATGCTCATGTCATTTTTATAAGTGGCTATTGGACTAGGAATCCGCCGTGGATGCAAGTGAAGGCGAGGGGCCACATCCGGGGTGGGCCGCCCGCCGCAGCGGGCTCAGCGGGTCATCTTCTTGACGAACACCACCACAAACAGCGCCAGCGTGAAGCTGCCGGTGAAGGCCTCGAAGGCGGCGAAGAGCCTTGAGAGGCCGATGGGGGTGAAGTCGCCATAACCCAGGGTGGTGAAGGTCACCACGCTGTAGTAGAGGCACTCCAGCAGGAAGATGGCGTTCTGCTCAAAAGGGGCGCCGGGCCGGTAGATGAGGTGGTTGCCGTTGAAGCTCAGGCCAAAGAAGAAGTAGAAGATGCTGCAGATGAAGATGAGCAGCAGGGAGAAGAGCACCACCCGCATGGGGGCCTCGCCGTAGCCGCAGAACAGATCGACGATCCAGGAGGTGAAGCGCTGGGTCGACCAGAACGGCAGCTGCAGCCGGCGCATGGTCAGCTCCTGCTGGATGTAGCGGCCGGACATGGTGAAGATGCCTTGCGCCTCCGAGGCCTTGCGCAGATCGCGATAGGTCTCTTCGGCCTCCTTCAGCCAGATGCGGGCCTGTACCGGGTCGCGCTCCTTGCGGCCGCGCCGCTCCTGCATCAGCCGTTTGCCGGTATCCAGGTTGTCGAGGCGGGTATTGTGCCAGCGAATGCCGAGCAGGTTGACGTCGTCGAGGGTGGCGCAGTGCAGGTTCGCTTCGCTGAGATCCGCCTTCATCAGGCTGCCGCCCTTGATGCGAATGCCGTAGAGGTGGGCCCCCTGCAGGTTGACGCGGTAGAGGTTGCACTGCTCCAGCAGGAATCCTTGCGGGGCTCCTTTTTTCACCAGGTTGAGGCCCGCCAGATTGGCGCGGGCCAGTTGCAGGCCGTGGCACAGCCCGCCCTGCTGGATGTAGTGCTCCAGCTCGCGGGCGGTGTGGGGATCCTGATGATTGGCGTGGGGATCGTGCCAGCGGCACAGATCATGGTCTCCCGCCTCTTCGCTGCAGTGGCGACCGTCCGCCACCAGATATCGACACATGGCCATCGCCACTCTCCTCCCTTTGCCGAGTCAGTATCAGCATAGGCGAGCGGGCCCTGGTCAGCTGAGCTGGGTAAACTCCTGACGCAGCTTGCGAAAACGATCCTGCTGGGCCGGATTGAGGGGGATGCCGTCCAGCACCTCCAGGGTCTCCTTGCACTCGGCGCCAAACTCCGGGCTCTTGCGGTTTTTCTGCATCAGCTGCAGCAGCACCTGGATCTTGTTGAGGGCGGCGCCGGTATTGGCCGGGGCACGGCGCAGCGCCTCGCGAAAGTGGCCAAGCGCCTGCTCCAGCTCGCCGCTCTGATAGGCCTTGATGCCCAGTTCGTTGAGCTGCTGGTAGCGCTGGCGACGCTCAAGCACCGTCTTGTCATCGCGGGTGGCCTGGATGCAGGTGGTGAGCAGCCGATCCTCGTCTTCGGCCAGCAGCGCCTGCAGGCTCTCGGCATACTCGAACTCGCCGAGCTGGTAGAGGGCGAGGATGGTCTCGCCCAGCAGGCTGGGGGGCATGGTGGCCGGCTGATCGAGCCAGTTCTGGTTGGCGCGGTAGAGCATCTTCTTGCCCTTGAGCAGCTCGCCCAGGGCGATCTGCACCCGGGCCTGGCAGATCTGCTCGAACACCGGGTAGTTGAACTCCGACATCATCAGTGAATCGCGGATGCGCGACAGGGCCGAGTTGACCTGCTTTTGCAGGTTGGCGATGTGGTAGATGTCGTTGCTGTTGAGGGCGTAGAGGGTCAGCGACTGGATATAGGCCCCCAGGTAGTGGGGGGTGCGATGGATGGAGTTGCGCGACAGGTCGATGAGCGACAGCAGCACGTCCTTGGCCTGGGCGTAGTCGTGGCGCAGCAGGCACACCTCCGCCAGCCGGCGGGAGAGCTGCACCGACTGGGGCGAGATGTCGACCGCCCGCTTCAGCTCCTGCTGGGCCTGTTCGTCGTTGCCGAGCGCCAGCTGGGACTCTGCCAGCCAGAGGTGGGCCTCCACCATCAGCGGGGTGTTCTTGAGGGTGGCCTGCAGGTGGCTCACCGCCTCTTCGTTCAGCCCCAGGGTGTGGCACGCCTTGCCGAGGGTGAGCCGGGCCCAGCTGTTCTCCTGGCCGGCCAGCAGCTGGCGCATCAGGCTGCGGGCCTCCTTGGCCTGGCCCAGCTTGAGTTGGGTATCGGCCTGCAGACAGCGGCAGAAGTTGGCAAAGCGCGGCACCGCGTCGGCTCGCTCGGCGCAGGCGGCGAGCAGGGTGGGCAGATCCTCTTTGGCAAGGGCGCTGAACACGCTCTCCAGCGCCTGACGGCGGGCGAGGGCGCGTTTGAGGCGAAACGAAAACTGCTCCTGGGAGAAGGGCTTCATCAGGTATTCGTCGGGCTCGGCTTCCAGCGCGCTCAGCACCATGGCGCGGGAGCTGTCGCCGCTTACCATGATCACCACGCTCTGGGGCGGAATGAGCTTCTGATCCCGCAGGCTCTCCAGCAGCTGGCGGCCGTTCTCGCCAACCCCCAGCTCGTAATCGAGCAGGTAGATGTCAAAGGTCTCTTTCTGGCAGCGCCGTCTCGCCTCTTCGGCCGAGTTGACATAGGTAATGCGGTTGATGCCGATGTTGATCAGCATTGCCTTCATCATCACCTGAAAGGAGCGCTGTTCGTTGACCAGCAGGATGCGCTTCGGTTTGGGTGGGGCTTTTTTCTCTGGCTCGGATTCCGGTGTCTGCATCTGTCTGGTCAGGGCGCTACGGGCGGATAACAGAAGTGTGCCACCAAAGCGCGCAGACAGGCAATTGAACATGGGGCGCAGCCGTGGTTTTTCCGCCAAGCCCCGCCATTCATGGCTTCTGCCGGACCAAATAGGGGGCAGATTGGGGGAGGGGAGGCGGCGGACGCCTGCCTGACTTGAACGGCGAAGCCGCCCACCGCCCGGCGCTGAGATCGCCCCTTCGGGTGGTTTTTTTTCCGGACGGGGATTGTGCGCTCAGGTGTCTTTTGATACCACTGAACGCTTTCCCCTGCGGATCAGCTGCGATTGCGCGACAAGGAGTTCCCATGCGCCTGCCCCCCTTTCCTCCGCTGGTCTGGATCGTGATCCTGGGCACCTTCATGGTGCGCACCAGTTTCTTCATGGTCTGGCCCTTTCTCTCCATCCTGCTCTACCGGGAGTATGATCTCTCGGCGTCCGGCATCGGGATGCTGCTGGGTGGCGCGGCCGTGCTCTCCTGCCTCATCGGCTTCTACGTCGGCTGGCTCTCCGACCGGCTTGGCCGGCGCACCATACTGCTGCTCGGCTGCGCCCTGTCGTGCGGCGCCTACCTGCTGCTCGGGTTTGGCCACTCCCTCTGGCTCATCGCCCTCGGGGTGTTTGGCTCGGGTCTCTCCTACGCCTTCATCGACACGCCGGGCAAGGCGTTGATGGGGGACCTGCTGCCCGAGAAGGCGCAGCGGGAGCTGGCTCAGCACCTGCGCTACTTCCTGCTCAACGTGGGGGCGGGAGTGGGTCCGCTCATCGGCGTCATGGTGGGGCTCGGTGCGCGCCAGGAGACCTTCGTGGTGACGGCCGCCAGCTATGGCCTGCTCGGCATCGCTTTCCTGCTCGGTTTTCGCCGCGAGTGCGCTGGCCGGCCGGATGCGGGTCTCACCCTGGGGGCCATGCTCAGGGTGGTGGGGCGGGATCGGGCCTTCATGCTGTTCATCCTCGCCAATCTGCTGATGATGCTGGTCTACGCCCAGGTGGAGTCGCCGCTGATCCAGTACCTGACCCGCGCCGGTGCCCGCGAGGTGGAGACCCTGGTGGCCCTGCTGGTGGCCACCAATGCGTTGACCATCATCACCCTGCAGTTTCCGCTGCTGCACCTGACCCGGCGCTGGCGGGTGAGCCTGCGGCTGCAGTTCTCCATCCTGCTGATGGCGTCCGCCCAGGTGCTGTTCGCCCTGTCGAGCCCAGCCCTGCTGTGGCCCTGGCTGGTGGCGGTGTTCTTGCTGAGCGTGGGGGAGGCGGTGCTGTTCCCGCTCTTCAACGTGCTGATCGACGAGATGGCACCGGCCCACCTCAAGGGGAGCTACTTTGGGGCCAGCGCACTGGCCGGGCTCGGCTGGGCGCTCTCGCCCCTGGTGGGGGGCTGGCTGTTGCAGGTGTGGGGCGGCCCGGCCCTGTTCGCCGTGATGACCGCAACTTGCGTGCTGGTGTTTTTCCTCTATGGGGCGGGCAACCGGGTGGCGCGTCCGTCTGCCGACTCGGCCGGCTGCGGGGAGTAGCATGAAAGCAGCCGGTCGGCGGTCACTGGCCTGATGCCAAGCCGCCGGTGGCCCCGGCGCCTTGGTGCATTCCCATCGACTCGCGCCGACATGAAGAGAACGAGGCCCCGCAGTGCGGGGCCTCTTTTTAGGTTCTTCGCGCAAGCGTGGGGAAAGGTAAGTTGACAGACAGGGATCGGGTAAACTGGTAGTCGCCAAACAAACCGGTTCCTTCACCCTGCTGTCACTATGCATGATATTAATTTTGCCTCGTTCTGGCCAGGCTACGACGTTTCTGTCCATAGCCGCTGTGCCACACAAATTACTTTCGCTCTTGAACCTCGTTCTAACCACCTGCCTCTTTGTGGCAAGTGTCATCAGCCCTGCCCATTGGTCCACGATCGTCGCACCCGCCTAGTCCGTGACCGCGATCTGTTTGAACTGCGGGTTCGCCTGCAAGTCCCCATCCGTCGCGTTGACTGCCTGCACTGCGGCCGGGTGTCTGAACATATCGCGTGGTTGCCTCCCAGTTCACGCATCACACAACGATTGCAGAGCTGGGTTGAGGCCTTGCTTGAGTTGATGCCCATCAGTCATGTCAACCTGCTCACCGGACTGCATTGGCATACCATCAAGACCATCGACATACGCCGACTCCAAGCCAGTGTTGGCACCTTTGAACCTGGCGCTGTGCGACGGCTGGTGATGGACGAGTTCGCCCTGCATAAAGGCCATCGTTATGCCACTGTGATCATGGATGCTGAACGGACTCGTGTGTTGTGGGTGGGCCACGGTAATAGCCGGGAGGCCATTCGCCCCTTTTTCAAGCTGTTGGGCGAACAATGCCAACAGATTGAAGCCGTTGCCATGGACATGAACTCCGCCTTCGATCTGGAGGTGAAAGAGCACTGTCCGCAAGCCGAGGTGGTTTATGACTTGTTCCATGTCGTGGCGGGCTACGGTCGGAAGGTGATAGACCGTATCCGGGTGGATCAGGCCAACGCATTGCAGCATGACAAGCCAGCTCGCAAGGTGGTCAAGCAAGCGCGTTGGCTGCTGCTGCGCAATCGGGAGAACCTCAAGGAAGGGCAAGAGGTGCAATTGCAGGAACTACTGGCCGCCAATCAGCCCTTGGCCACAGCCTATGTACTCAAGGATGCCTTGAAGGAAATTTGGTACGCCCCCGACATCCGGGAAGGCTGGCGACGGTGGAGGGGCTGGACGCGGCACGCCAGGGAAAGTGGTCTGGCACCCTTGAAGGATTTTGCCAGAAACCTCCGGCGTTACATCCGAGGCATCTTAGCGAGCGCCCTCTTTCCAATGCACACCAGCCAGTTGGAGGGGGTGAATAATCGAATCAAGGTGATAAAACGCATGGCCTATGGGTTTCGGGACTCAGAATACTTTTTCCTGAAAATCAAGGCCGCCTTCCCCGGAAAGACGCGATGAACCTCTTTTTATGACGGCTGGTTTATAGCTGCTGATTTATGGTTTTTTGGCCACCAGGTAGGGGGCGAACTGGGGTGTATGGCTGGCGGCGAAGCCCTGCTCGGTCTTGACGATGAGATAGACCGCGAGACCGTGCGCTTTGGCAAAGGCCATCGCCTGCTCCGGCCCCATCACCATGAGGGCGGTGTCGAGGGCGTCGGCCTCGAGCGCGGTCGGGGTGATGACGCTGGCGGAGACCAGCTTGTGGCTGATGGGCTGGCCGGTGGCGGGGTCGATGATGTGGGAGTAGCGCTTGCCGTCGAGCTCGTAGTAGTTGCGATAGCTGCCGGCGGTGCTGAGGGCCATGCCGTTGGGGATCACCACGTCCGAGAAGGCGCCGGGCTGGTCGGACGGCTCGACGATGGCCACTCGCCAGGGCTTGCCCTTGACGTTGTTGCCCTTGCTGCGCACGGCGCCGGCCACCTCGATGAGGTAGTTGTGCACCCCTTTTTGCTCCAGCAGGCCGGCAATCTCGTCAGAGGCCGCCCCTTCGCCCAGGGTGGAGAGATCGAGGTATAGATCGGGGATGCGCTTGCCGAGCAGGAAGTGATCCCCCTCGGGCACCAATGTCAGCCGGTCGATGCCCACCTTGTGGCGGGCGCTGGCGATCTGCTCGGCGCTGGGTCGTTTGACGGGCCGCTTGTCCGGCCCGAATCCCCACAGGTTGACCAGCGGCCCCACGGTGACGTCGAGCTTGCCTGCGGTGAGATGGCCGGCGTCGATGCCCTGCTGCACGATGTTGGCCATGGTGGCGGGAATGACCATGGGGGGCTGGCCGCGGCCCTGATTGAAGCGGGAGATGAGGGAGTTCGGGTCGTAGGTGGAGATCTCGTGATTCATGCGCAGCAGCAGGGCATCGACCTCTTGCTGCAGCGCCGGCTCGCCGCCCGGGAAGGGGTCGCTCAGGGTCACCGCGTAAAAGGTGCCCATGGTCTTGCCCTGAATGCGGGTCTGGGTCGGGGCTGGCTGACAGGCGGTCAGCAGCAGCAGCAGCAGGGTCAACAACAGGCCACGGTGGGCCGGGCGAGCAAAAAGCGACATGACGGATCTCTTTGGCTGAAACGGATGGCACGGGGCGCAAGCGTGCCGGGGTCGCCAGCTTAGCCAAGGGGGCGGCGGCGGGCGAGTCGCGGCTGGACAAAAGTGCGGGGGATAATTAAACAAAGAGTGATTAGTGCGTGGCGCGGCCGGTTCGTCCAGACAAAAAAGGGGGATAATCTGGTGACCTGACCCGCAGCTTTGCGCTAAAGACATAGCCGAATGACGACAGTTGAGTAGAATAAGGTCGATTTTGACAGCATGTTTGCCAGCCATGGTGCGAGCCCGCAGGCAATTGTGTTGCCATCTATTGCCAATCAAAGGAGAGGATGATGAAAAAGGCGATTACCCTGCTGTTTCTGAGCACCCTGGCGGCCCCGGCTCTGGCCGATGAGTGCGCGTTGGTCATCGAAGGCAATGATGCCATGCAGTACAACCTCAAGGAGATGAGCGTCCCGGCCACCTGCAAAGAGGTCACCGTGACCCTGAACCATACCGGCAAGATGCCGGTGACCGCCATGGGCCACAACTGGGCGCTGGCCAACACCGCCGACTATCAGGCCGTGGCCACTGCCGGCATGAGCGCTGGTGCTGACAACAACTACCTGCCCAAGGATGACCCGCGCGTGCTGGCCCACACCAAACTGGTGGGCGGTGGCGAGAGCACCAGCGTCACCTTCAAGACCGACGGCCTGGCCGGCAAAGATCTCACCTTCTTCTGCTCCTTCCCCGGCCACTTCGCCATGATGAAGGGCACCTTCAAGGTCGGCTAAGCACGTTGTGCCGATCCAGAAGCCGGGTACTGCCCGGCTTTTTTGTGGCCGCTTGCGGCGTGAGTTGGATGTCTGTGATGGCGCTATGGCGCGCCGTTTTATGATCCGGCGCCAGGTGAGCGGGGGAGTGAAGGGGTAAAATAGGCGCCTTTCGGGCCTGCTAGGCCCGCTCGAGAGGAACCAAGGTCATCATGAAAGCCATGAAATGGGTGATCAGCGGTTGCCTGCTGCTGGTGTGCGCCATCGCGCTGGCAGCGGAGCCGCCGGTCAAGAAGAGCAGAAACGGTATCTGCCATCCCCAGGGCGGCACCTATTACAGCCGCACCAAGCACTACACCCCCTACGACTCCATGCAGGCCTGCCTCGACAGCGGCGGGCGGGCGCCCAAACGCTGATTACTACACAGAGATATCAAATCCAAAGTGTGAAATCGGCCAAGTCAAAACATCGGATGTTTTTAGTTGTGCATTTGGCTGACTCAGTCTTTAACCATTCAAAGGCTGCTTTTTTATGTCCTTGTCCTTCTATCAAAATAATGACATTAGGTTCAGGCGCCTTATAGGCACTTTGTAGGAAGAAAGGGAACTTACGGTCAACAGAGCCAGATACCTGTTGTTGGTGGGGCTCAATTCGAGTGAGGCCATATAGAGGATGGTTAATTACAAAAGCGCTAATGGCTTTAAGACCGTATAAATCTTCATAAGGAACACGGCATTTGAATGTTTTTGGCGCAGACATTTTACTGTCTTCAACATACTGAAATTCAATAAGAATTTCTCTTATTTTGGTTTGTAGTTGTTGATTGCTTTTTTCTTCTTCTGAGGTCAGTTCTGGTGGCGCCTCGAATCCTTCAAGAGTGTATTGCATAGGGCCTCTCATTACATGAAAGCAATGAGACCCATACTACCCTCCAATATTGATGACATTCAATATTGGAGGGTGTTTTTTGAGCATGGCTATTATAGGAAAGTTTCTTCAAATAATGGGCTGCAGGGTAAAGAAGGCGATGGCGCTCTTCTTCTGGCAGTCGAAGTGGATGCTCTGCTCGCCGTTGATCAGCAGGGTTTCGTTGACCGCCATGGGGTGGCCCGCCGCTGTGAGCTGGCCGCTCAACAGGTAACAGAGATAGGTCTTGTCCGCTTCCAGAGTGAGGGTGAGCGGGAAGGGCAGGTTGAGCACCCGCACGTTGGCGCTGAGGCAGGCCGGATCATAGATGAGCCCCAGATCCGTCACCTCTTTTTTCAGCAGTTCGCAGTGGGTGTCGTCATCCCCGCTGAAGTGGGCCGCCTCGAAGGTGGCGTAGGGGTGGCCGTTGAGCACGAAGCCGGCCCCGCTGATGGGCAGCAGGATGCGCTGATAGCCGGGAAATTTCGAGAAGGGGCCGGCCCCCTTGATGGGCGCCGAGCTCAGCCGGTAGGCAAAATCGAGCTTGTCGAGGCTGGCGCCGGCAGGGGAGATGAGGATCTGGGCTGTGGTGCCCTGCTTGTTCTTCCAGGGCATCTTCAGCTGGTCGGACTCTTTTATCAGGGTGATCAATGGCGCCTCGGCAGGTGGTGAGCGGGGTGAATCGTGAGGCCAGTGATACCACCCCGCCCGCCGCTCCACAAGGCTGCGGCACTCACCGGCCATTCGCTTGCCCACTATTTCGCCGGCGCCACCCGCTTCGACCCTCCTGGTCCCCTGCCGCGTCGTCATCCCGGTATGAAATGCCGCCACTTGGGCAAGACGGGCAAGGGCAAAGCCTCAGGCTGTGATCCCGGCGCTGTTAAAGCGGCGGCGGCTCGCTACACTGGCTGCTCTGTTGCCCAAGGAGGCCCCATGACTCACAAGATCATTCTGGATACCGATCCCGGTATCGATGACGCCATGGCAATTCTGTTTGCCGAAGCCCACCCCGCCATCGAGCTGCTTGCCATCACCACCGTATTTGGCAATGCCACCATCGAGAACGGTACCCGTAACGCCCTCTGGCTCAAGCAGCAATACGGCATGAAGGCGGACGTGGCGCAGGGGGCGGCCGCCCCGTTGCGGCGCGAGCCGGTGGGCCCAACCACCGTAGTGCACGGGCCGAGCGGGTTTGGGGACGTGACGGCGGGGGAAGTGACCCTGGCGCCGGATCCCCGGCCGGCCTGGCAGTATATCGTCGAGGCGGTGAAGGCCGCGCCCGGCGAGATCACCCTGGTCACCATAGGTCCGCTCACCAACCTGGCGCTGGCGCTGCAAGAGGCCCCCGAGATCACCGGCCTGGTGAAGCAGGTGGTGGTGATGGGGGGCGCCTTTGGCGTCAATGGTCATCGCGGCAACGTGACTCCCTATGCCGAGGCCAACATCCACGACGATCCGGATGCCGCCGACCGGGTGTTCACCGCCGACTGGCCGGTGGTGATCATCGGGCTGGACGTGACCCAGCAGAGCTTCTTCAGCAGCGCCTATCTGGATGCGCTGCGCGACGACGCGGGCGAGCCGGGGCGCTTCCTGTGGGATGTCAGCCGCTTCTATCTGCGCTTCTACTCGGAGCGGATCGGGCTCGACGGCTGCCACGTGCATGACCCGTCCGCCATCGCCTACGTGATCGATCCGACCCTGTTCACCCTGCGCGAGGGGCCGGTGCGGGTCATCAACGAGGGGCCCGCCATCGGCCACACCCTGCAGAAATTTGACGGCAAGTCCCATCCCCATGACGGCTGGGCCGATTATCGTGCCCAGCAGGTCGGGGTGGCGGTGCGGGATCAGGCGCTGCTGGCGCTCTATCGGGAGACGCTGGTGGCCTGGGGCCGCAGCCGCTAGCGGGCTAGGCAAGCTGGGTAGCCTGCGGCCGGGCTTGAGGCGCGGCTGTGATCCGCGCCAAACAATCGGGGGCCAGTTGCGGCTTATACTGTCCGCAACCGTGTGAAGAAGGAGAAACAGGATGGCCTGGTTGTCGTTGCTGGTGGCGATCGCCCTCATCTGGTGGTTGATGAAGCTGGGGCGTGGCGCCCTGTTCGAGATCCGGCTTGCGCCAGGCAAGGTGCAGGTCAAGCGGGGCAAGGTGTCGCCTGCGTTCATCGAGCATGCCAGGCAGATCCTGCGCCACGAGACGGTGCGCGGGCGCATCCTGGGTCAGCGCGATGGAGATGGAGTCAAGCTGGTCTTCTCCCGCTCCATTCCCGAGCCGGTGGCCCAGCGCTTTCGCAACATCTTCCCCTATGGTGACTACCGGCTGGGGGCGGTGCCGCTCTCCGGCTCCAAACCGCGCAAGGGGTGAGTCGTCACTCACATAGCAAACGGGCCTCCACAGGAGGCCCGTTTCGTTATGGTCGGTGCGAGTTATTGGTGCAGGGCGCGCTGGGCCTTGACCGTCTCCGGCTTGATGGCCACCCCTTCATTGCCCCAGGAGGCGCGCAGGGTGTTGACCAGCTCGGCGATCTGCTGATCGTTGAGGGTCCAGCCATAACCCGGCATGTGGTAGCCGATGTTGCCCTGGGTGACCGGGGTCTCGGCGCCGTGCAGCAGCACGTTGAGCAGGCTGCTCGGGTCCTCGGCCAGCACGGTCTGGTTGCCCACCAGCGAGGGGATGACGTGGTCATTGCCCTGGCCGTTGACTCCGTGGCAGGTGGAACAGTACATGGCGTAGTCCGCCTTGCCGCCGGCGCTGGCGTAGGCCCGGTTGCCCTTGCTGGCCGCCGCGTCTCCGCCGAGTTCGGTCAGGTAGGTGGCGATGCTGGCCAGATCGGCGTCGCTGAAGTACTGGCTGCTGTGCGTGATCACTTCCGCCATGGGGCCGCTGACGGCCTGATGCTGGCTGCGGCCGGTTTTCAGCAGGTCGATCAGCGCCTGCTTGTCGTAGCGGGTGCCGCGAATGTTGGGGGCATACCAGCCATCCAGGGTGGCGCCGCTCAGATAGAGGGGATCTGCCTCGGTCAGGGCTTTTTCCTGCATGCCGAGCCCGCGCGGGGTGTGGCAGCTGCCGCAGTGACCCGCCCCCTGCACCAGATAGGCGCCGCGATTCCACGCCTCGCTCTTGCCGGCTACCGGGGTAAAGCGACTGTCATCGTGATAGACCCAGTTCCAGCCGTTGAGCGGCCAGCGCATGTTGAGCGGCCAGGGGATGTCGCTCTCCTTGTTGGCAACAGCCTGCGGCTGCACATCCTGCATCAAGTAGTGGTAGAGGGCGGTGAGATCCTCGTCGCTCATCTTGGCGTAGGCGGTGTAGGGCATGGCCGGGTAGAGGGGATCGCCGCTGCGGGTGATCCCTTCGCGCATCACCTTGATGAACTCGGGTAGGCTGTAGTTGCCGATGCCGTGGGTCTTGTCGGGGGTGATGTTGGTGGCATAGACGGTGCCGATGGGGGTGGGGAAGCCCTTGCCGCCCGCCAGCGGTTTGCTCGCCTCGCTGGTGTGGCAGGCGGCGCAGTCCCCCAGCTTGGCCACGTATTCGCCGGCCGACATGGCAGGCGCAGCCTGCAGGGTGTAGGCGGGCAGGGCCAGCAGCACGGCGCTGGCTGTCAGGGTCAGGGAACGGATCATTTGGCACCTCCCTTGTGCATGGCAACCAGCTCGTTGACGGCGCGCCAGGCCTGATCGATGGCGGAGTGGGCGTAGGGGCTCCAGTCCGAGTCGGAGTTGGCGATGGTGATGTTGCCGACCGGCTGGCGACCCAGCTCGATCCACTTGTCGCACTGCTCCTCGTCATCGAACAGGGTGTTGGTGATGTAGGAGTAGCCGTGGGACCAGCGGTTGACCGTGATGGCGAGGATATCCTGCTCGTGGTTGAAACCGGCGCCGCCCAGCATCCCCTGCAACTGTTCGCGGATCATCTGCTCGTGCTGCTCGAACGGCATGCCGAGGATCATGGCGCGCCCCTTGCGGGACTGCTCGCGGGCCGAGAGGCCGCTGCCAGGCAGGGTCGGCACGTAGACCATGTGCAGGCACATGGGCTGATCCGGGTTCTTGGGATGCTCGTAGCCACCGAGGTTGACCGGGTAGTCGAGCTTGACCCGGCTGTAGGGGGCGGCGGGGGAGTAGACCTCGTGCACCCCCAGCTTGACGAAGGACTGCCAGTTCTTGATCACCACCTTGGTGTAGACCAGCGGCGCCTTGACGTTCTGGCGCAGCGCCTCCTTCTGGGGCTCCGCCATCTCGGGCACCATGTAGGGGATCATCATGTTGTAGCCGGCCATGATGGACTGCCTGGCCCGCACCCGGTGCAGTTTCCCCTCCTTGATGTAAGTGACGTCCACTCCCTGTTTGCCGTCTTTGAGCGGCACGTTTTTGGCCTGCAGCGCCGTGCTGCCGAGGCGCAGCTGCACCTTGTGCTCGGGCAGGTCGAGCTTGCTGTAGTCAAACTTGGCCAGCACCACGTCCTGCATGGTGTGGCCGGGGGCTACCTGCGGGATGAGCTTGCGCACCATCAACCGGGTCAGGCCGGCGTTGCCGTCCGGGAAGTGGAAGATGTAGGGATCGTCGAGCTCCGCCTGCTCTTCGGCATCGAGCGGGGTCAGGTTCATGCCGCCGAAACCGGGCAGGGCGCACAGGCGTGCATCGGCGCAGGCGGTGGCGTCGATGCCGACCGCCTGGAAGTCGTTAGTGCGTTGCTGGAAGTAGGTGATGGCCCGCTCGCTCAGGCCCACCTTGTCGCGCAGGAAGGTGGTGTAGCTGTTGCGGGTCATCCAGAGGTCTTTTTCCGCCTGGGTCATGCCGCTCAGGTAGTCGGTCTGCTCCTCGTGCAGTGCCAGCAGGGCCGCCTTGTCGCTCTCATCGAGCGGGAAGTCGCCGATAAACTCTGCCAGCGGCCGGCCGTTCAGGCGATCGCGCGGGATGTCGTCGGCCACGTTGTGGCCCGGGTCACCGCTCACCACCTTGTTGACGCCAAAGTGCTTCTCGTCGAAGTAGACGCCGCGGCTCAGGCCCAGATCCGGGTAGAAGGTCTGCTGGAAGCCTTTGGCCAGTTCGTCGATGTTGACCTCGAGCGCCTTGAGCAGCCCCAGCGCCACCGGGCTGTAGACAGATCGCGGCGATTGCAGGGATTCGCTGCCACCGTAACCCAGCCGCAGGCCGTCGGGGGTGGTGAACTCGTTGCGCTTGGCGTGGCCGCCGAAGTCGTCGTGGTTGTCGAGCAGCAGGATCTTTTTGTCCGCGCCGAGCAGTTGCTGATAGAAGCAGGCGGCCGCCAGACCGCTGATGCCGGCGCCGACGATCACCAGGTCGTATTCGCCCTCGAGGGGAATGTTGGCGAAGTCATACTGCTTGCCGTCGCGGGCGATGCTGTGGGCCGGTTCGAAGGAGCCCGGGTGGTTGCCACGCAGCCCGGTGAGGGCGGGCGGGTAGACCAGCGTTTTTTCAGCCAGTGCCGTGCCGCCTTCGGCCGCTTGCAGCAACTTGATGGGGGCAACCCCGGCCGCAATGGTGATGGCGACGCCGTTGAGAAAGTCTCTGCGTGTGATGCTCATGGCAATCCCTGTGTATGAAGAGTCGAGTGAGAAATGGGATAAGGTTGAATTCGTGACTGGCGAGTAACGAAGGGGCGCAACCTACCGCCATATCCGGATGGAGTCCATGGGTTTGATAATAACTTATTAAACAAAATGATGGACCCTGTGATCGGCCAAGTTGCATGAGACGTATGTGGTGTGCATGTTTGCGGGTAAAGCCGCACCAACCTCATGGAATTAATTGAAATTTAATTTGATTAATTATGGTTGATTTCGAGTCCCGCTGTTGTTCGGCCCTGAGCGACCAAATGTGCACGGATTTCAGCCCGAAATTTCGCCGGCTAGCCACAAAGGGGTGTCATTTTTCCTTGTTAAGTAAAGGGTTAAATCGCGGAGTGTCTGTTTAATAAACAGATACAGGGTGAAATGGCACCAGCTGGCGATGAAAGGGGGTCGAGGCGGTTTTGATAATTTTCATGACGTCAAGGCATTAACATGCAACACACAGAAATCGCAATCCACACACAAGTGAAAGATTAATTTTTCATGTTGTTCACATCCCCCCCGGGTGAAATAGAATGCTGCGTTTTTCTTACAACTTTAGCCCTGCGAAGATGAGGACATTGCATGAGACCTTTTGATGTAAAGAGGGGCTTGGGCGCTTTGCTGTTGCTCGCGACTGCCGGCTTGCTGAGCGGCTGCGACATGGCTCTGATGAGCCCCAAGGGACAAGTTGGTCTGGAGCAGAAGTCACTGATACTGACCGCACTCGGCTTGATGCTGATCGTGGTGGTGCCGGTGATCGTGATGGCGGTGGCGTTCGCTTACAAATACCGAGCGTCCAACACCAAGGCCACCTATGCACCGGACTGGGCCCACTCCAACAAGATTGAAGCGGTCGTCTGGACCGTACCCGTCATCATTATCGCCATCCTGGCGGTGATCACCTGGAAAACCTCCCATTCTCTGGATCCTTACAAACCGTTGGAATCCGAGGTGAAACCGATCCAGGTCGATGTCATTTCCCTTGACTGGAAATGGTTGTTTGTCTATCCGGAACTGGGCATCGCCTCGGTCAACGAGCTGGCATTCCCGGTCAACACCCCGGTCAATTTCCGGGTGACGTCCGACACCGTGATGAACTCCTTCTTCATTCCCCAGCTGGGCGGCCAGATCTACGCCATGGCGGGCATGCAGACCAAGCTGCACCTGATCGCCAACGAGGCAGGCCAGTACAAGGGCATCTCGGGCGGCTACAGCGGCGCCGGTTTCTCAGGCATGAAGTTCAACGCCATCGCGACCCAGGATCAAGCCGGTTTCGACGCCTGGGTTGCCAAGGTGAAGGCCTCCTCCAAGGCGCTCAACACCATGGATGAGTTCAATGCCCTGGCCAAGAAGAGCGAAAACCACCCGGTGGAGTATTTCGCCAGCGCCGATCCCAAGCTGTTCGTCAACATCATCAACAAGTTCATGGGCGACATGAAGCACGGCGAGCACGCCGCCATGCAACACGGCGAAAAGCAGGCCGCGATGTCCCATGACGAGTCCATGAGCCACGAGGGGATGGAGCATGACGCCTCCATGAACCACGCAGGCATGGCGCACGGCGACGCCATGCACCATGAGGCCCAGGGCGAGCAGATGGACCACGCCGGCCACATGCCGGCCGACAAGACTGTGAAAGCGGGTACTAACTGATGTTTGGAAAATTAACACTCGACGCTATTCCGTACCATGAACCCATCATCATGGTCACGATAGCCGGTATCATTCTGGGGGGCCTGGCCGTCGCCGGGCTCATCACCTATTTCGGCAAGTGGCAATATCTGTGGAAAGAGTGGCTCACCTCGGTGGACCACAAACGCCTGGGTATCATGTATCTCATCCTCGGCATGGTGATGCTGCTGCGCGGCTTTGCTGATGCGGTAATGATGCGTACCCAGCAAGTCATGGCCTCGGCCGGTGGCGAGGGCATACTGCCGCCGCACCACTACGACCAGATCTTCACCGCCCACGGCGTCATCATGATCTTCTTCGTGGCCATGCCGCTGGTGATCGGTCTGATGAACATCGTGGTGCCGCTGCAGATCGGTGCCCGTGACGTCGCCTTCCCCTTCCTGAACAACCTGAGCTTCTGGTTCACCGCCGCTGCCGTGGTGCTGATCAACGTCTCCCTCGGGGTCGGTGAATTCGCCCAGACCGGCTGGCTGGCCTATCCGCCCTTGTCGGGGCTGGAGTTCAGTCCGGGGGTCGGGGTCGATTACTGGATCTGGAGTCTGCAGATCTCGGGTCTGGGGACCCTGCTGACCGGCGTGAACTTCTTCGCCACCATCATCAAGATGCGCGCCCCTGGCATGACCATGATGCGCCTGCCGGTGTTCACCTGGACCGCCCTGTGCGCCAACGTGCTGATCATCGCCTCCTTCCCGATCCTGACCGTCACCATCGCCCTGCTCACCGCAGACCGTTACCTGGGTACCCATTTCTTTACCAATGACATGGGTGGCAACATGATGATGTACATCAACCTGATCTGGGCCTGGGGTCACCCCGAGGTGTACATCCTGGTACTGCCGGTCTTCGGGATCTTCTCCGAAGTGGTGGCGACCTTCTGCAAGAAGAAGCTGTTCGGTTACACCTCGCTGGTGTGGGCGACCATCGCCATTACCGTGCTCTCCTTCATCGTCTGGCTGCACCACTTCTTTACCATGGGGTCGGGCGCCAACGTGAATGCCTTCTTCGGCATCACCACCATGATCATCTCCATCCCGACCGGGGTGAAGATCTTCAACTGGCTGTTCACCATGTACCGCGGGCGCATCGAGTTCACCTCGCCCATGCTGTGGACCGTCGGTTTCATTATCACCTTCACCGTGGGTGGCATGACCGGGGTACTGCTCTCCGTACCGGCCGCCAACTTCGTGCTGCACAACAGCCTGTTCCTGATCGCCCACTTCCACAACGTCATCATCGGCGGCGTGGTGTTCGGTTGCTTCGCCGGTATCACCTACTGGTTCC
Organism: Aeromonas sp. ASNIH4; assembly: GCF_002934425.1. Lineage (NCBI taxonomy): Bacteria > Pseudomonadati > Pseudomonadota > Gammaproteobacteria > Aeromonadales > Aeromonadaceae > Aeromonas > Aeromonas sp. ASNIH4. The sequence continues at coordinate 1,263,203 of NZ_CP026217.1, forward strand.
CGAAAGCGTTCGGCTTCAAGCTGGATGACGTCTGGGGCAAGCGCGCCTTCTGGTGCTGGATCACCGGCTTCTTCGTGGCCTTCATGCCGCTCTACGTACTGGGCTTCATGGGCATGACCCGTCGCGTCAGCCAGAACATCGATCCCGAGTTCCACGGCTGGCTGGTGGTGGCTGCCTGCGGCGCCGGCCTCATCGCGCTGGGCGTCCTGTGCCAGGTGATCCAGATCGTGGTCAGCATCCGCGACCGCGAGAAGAACCGCGACCTGACCGGCGATCCCTGGGGCGGTCGTACCCTGGAGTGGTCCACTTCCTCGCCGCCTCCCTTCTACAACTTCGCCATCGAGCCGAAGATCAAGGGGCTGGATGCGTTCTGGGAAGCCAAGCAGGACGGTTCCGCTTATCAGCAGCCCAAGCACTATGACCCGATCCACATGCCGAAAAACTCCGGTGCCGGCGTGATCATCGCCGCCTTCAGCGTGGTGTTCGGCTTTGCCATGATCTGGCACATCTGGTGGATGGCCATCGCGGGCTTCGTCGGCATGATCGCCACCTGGATCATCCACAGCTTCAACGACGACGTGGACTACTACGTGCAGGTTGACGAGATCGAGCGGATCGAGCGTCAGCATTTTGAAAATATCAACAAGGTGGCTTAATTCCATGGCGACTGACGTTCTACATCACCCCCAGGGTGCCCATGAGGATGGGCACCATGATGCCGGTGCCAACAAGGTATTCGGCTTCTGGATCTACCTGATGAGTGACTGCATCCTGTTCGCGACCCTGTTCGCGACCTATGCGGTCCTGGTCAACGGCACTGCCGGCGGTCCGAGCGGCAAGGACATCTTCGAACTGCCGTTCGTGTTTGCCGAAACCATGCTGCTGCTGCTGAGCTCCATCACCTTCGGCTTTGGCATGCTGGCCATGAACAAGAACAAGGTCGCGGCGGTGAACACCTGGTTGTTCATCACCTTCCTGTTCGGCGCCGGCTTCATCGCGATGGAGATCTATGAATTCCATCACCTGATTGCCGAGGGCTACGGTCCGGATCGCAGTGGCTTCCTCTCTGCCTTCTTCACCCTGGTGGGCACCCACGGTATCCACGTGACCAGCGGTCTTGTCTGGATCATCGTGATGATGGTGCTGGTCGCCAAGAAGGGGCTGACCGATCGCAACCGTACCCGTCTGATGTGCCTGAGCCTGTTCTGGCACTTCCTCGATGTGGTGTGGATCTGCGTCTTCACCGTGGTCTATCTGATGGGGGTCATGTAAATGAGCAATCATACCGTTGACAGTCACGGCGCCAGCCACGGCAGCGCCAAGAGCTACCTGATCGGCTTCGTGCTGTCCCTGATCCTGACCGCGGTGCCGTTCTGGATGGTGATGGACGGTTCTGCCTCCCACACTACCGTGCTGGCCACCGTGGTCGGCATGGCGGTGGTGCAGATCTTCGTGCACCTGGTCTACTTCCTGCACATGAACACCTCGTCCGAGGAGCGCTGGAACCTGGTGGCACTGATCTTTACCGTGCTCATCATCGCCATCGTGGTCGTGGGTTCCCTGTGGATCATGTACAACCTCAACATCAACATGATGGTTCACTGAGCAGGTTGGCAATGATGATGAAGCAATACCTGCAAGTGACCAAGCCGGGCATCATCTTCGGTAACCTCATCTCGGTTATCGGAGGATTCCTGCTGGCCTCCAAGGGGAGCCTGGATGTGCCCCTGTTCATTCTGACCATGGCTGGTGTATCACTGGTGGTCGCCTCCGGTTGCGTGTTCAACAACTACATCGACCGGGACATCGACTGCATCATGGAGCGCACCAAGAACCGTGCTCTGGTGAAGGGTCTGATCGCCCCCGGCGTATCGCTCTGGTACGCCACCGCGCTCGGCATTGCGGGCATTGCACTACTCTACTTTGCGGCCAATCCGTTGGCCGCCCTGCTGGCGGTGCTGGGCTTCATTGTCTATGTGGGGGTCTACAGCCTCTACATGAAGCGTCACTCGGTCTATGGCACCTTGGTCGGCAGCCTCTCCGGCGCCGCGCCGCCGGTCATCGGCTACTGCGCGGTGAGCGGTCAGTTCGACTCGGGGGCGCTGATCCTGCTGGCGATCTTCAGCCTGTGGCAGATGCCGCACTCCTATGCGATCGCCATTTTCCGCTTCAAGGATTACCAGGCGGCCAACATCCCGGTACTGCCGGTGGTGAAGGGGATCCCGGTGGCCAAGCTCCACATCACCCTCTACATCCTGGCCTTCATGGTGCCGACCCTGATGCTGTTCCTCGGTGGTTACGCCGGTTACAAGTATCTGGTGGTGGCCACCGCAGTGAGCGTCTGGTGGCTGGGGATGGCGCTGTCTGGCTACAAGGCGGCGGTGGATGACTCCCTCTGGGCGCGCAAGCTGTTCATGTTCTCCATCGTCACCATCACTTGCCTCAGCGTGATGATGTCGGTGGACTTCCAGCCGGAGGCCGAGCCTGCGGTGCTGGTGAGCATGCTGCCCTGAGTGGCCTGCCTGTCATGCTCCGTGTTGTGATGCGACGCGGGAAAATCAGTAGAATCCAGAGCCGGGAACCTTCCCGGCTCTGTTATTATGGGGCCGCCCCGTCGGGCACTTTTCCCCTCTGCCGGGTGTGGCATGGCGCGTGTCGGCCACCCCTTGAGTCTTCCTTTTCCCTGACCTATCGAGGCCATCATGAATGATTTCACCATGACGAGGGGCGAGCGCCGTGCCACCTGGGCGCTCGGCTCCGTCTTCTCGTTGCGCATGCTCGGCATGTTTATGGTGCTGCCGGTGCTGACCACCTACGGCATGTCGCTGGCGGGGGCCTCCGAGGCGCTCATCGGCCTGGCCATCGGCATCTACGGCATGACCCAGGCGCTGTTCCAGATCCCGTTCGGCCTGCTCTCCGACAAGGTGGGCCGCAAGCCCCTCATCGTCGGCGGCCTGCTGATGTTTGCCCTCGGCAGCGTGATCGCGGCGCTGACCCACTCCATCTGGGGCGTGATCCTTGGCCGTGCCCTGCAGGGCAGCGGTGCCATCTCGGCTGCCGTGATGGCGCTCTTGTCGGATCTCACCCGCGAACAGAACCGCACCAAGGCGATGGCCTTCATCGGGGTGAGCTTTGGCATCACCTTTGCCATCGCCATGGTGACCGGCCCCCTCATCACCCATGCGCTGGGGCTCTCCGGCCTGTTCTGGCTGATCGCCCTGCTGGCGCTGGGGGGTATCGCCGTCACCCTCTGGCTGGTGCCGACTCCGAGTGGCCACCTGCTCAATCGCGAGTCTGGCATGGTGAAGGGGGGGATGCGCACCGTGCTGACCAACCCGCGCCTGCTCAAGCTCAACTTCGGCATCCTCTGCGTGCACACCCTGCTGATGTCGAGCTTCGTGGCGTTGCCGCCGCTGCTGGAGCGCGCCGGCTTGCCCCGCGACAGCCAGTGGCAGGCTTATCTGGTCACCATGCTGATCGCCTTCGTCAGCGTGGTGCCGTTCATCATCTATGCCGAGAAGCGCAGAAAGATGAAGCGGGTGTTCCAGATCTGCGTGCTGGTGATGCTCATCGCCGAGCTGGTGCTCTGGCAAAGCGGCCTGCAGCTGTGGGGCCTGCTCGCCGGGCTGCAGATCTTCTTCATCGGTTTCAACGTGATGGAGGCACTGCTGCCCTCTCTTATCAGCAAGGAGTCGCCCCCCGGCTACAAGGGCACCGCCATGGGGATCTACTCCACCAGCCAGTTCATCGGGGTGGCCATCGGTGGCAGCCTCGGCGGCCTGCTCTACAGCCTGGGCGGCGGCGCCCTGGTGTTTGGCGGCTGCGCCGCGCTGGCCCTCGTCTGGCTCGGGGTCAGCCTGACCATGGCCGAGCCCCCCTATGTGAGCAGCCTGCGCATCGTGTTGCCGGAAGGGGTGGCGGCCGACGCGGCGCTCGAGCAGAAGATCCGCGCCTGCGAGGGGGTGAGCGACGTGCTGCTGGCCGCCTCGGAGCGCTCCGTCTATGTGAAGGTGGACAGCAAGCGCCTGAGCCGGCGCGATCTGGAGTCGTTGGTCGCCGCCTGAGGACGCCTGCCAGCATGAAAAAGCCCGCCAATCCTGAAGTGAACCCTTAGTGTTGTGTAGTAATGCACTGCTGGCGTTGTGAATCGCCCCGGCCTCTCTAGACACTTTTGAGTCGTTCAAAGGACAGCCGGATTACCCCGCCCGGCCCGCCATCGTGGAGACAAAGGCCGTACCCGGGGGACAGGGCCGGATTACATCCCAGTCATGGTGGTGCAAGACCGAGTAGGCCACCTGGCTGACTTCCAGTTGGAACGGCTGAATGCCAGGGCAAGTGAAGGCGGTGCTTCAGCCGCTTATCGCCCCGTATGCCGTCCTGTGCAGCGATGGTGCCGGGGGTGTATGCGAGTTTCAGCGAGGGACTGGGGATAACACACCAAGTGGTGCGCAATCGTGCAGGAGAGCGGGTGGTGGGTGCATATCACATCCAACATGTGAACGGGTACCACAGGCGATTGAAGGAGTGGATGGAGCGGTTCCATGGGGTAGCGACCCACTATCTGAGGAATTATCTGGGTTGGCGCAGGATGTTGGAGCGCTATGGGCGGGAAGTGAATATCTCACGTTGCTTGCATGAGGCGCTGGGGCACCCCATGCAACACGTAATTGGGACATAGCCTAATTTATGGGGCTTCATGATTTGCTTCGAGCCAACATTCTAAGTTTCTGACGGCTACTTTAAATGTTGTTTCCAGTTCGACAGGATTTCCAATAGCTGATTCTAAGTCTGAGCAATGTTTCGCAAACATATCAAGACCAAGGCTTAAGGCGCTTCCTTTAAGTTTGTGTATCAGTGATGCCCGTTCTTTAGGCTCGCTTGCTATAATTTCAGCAATAATAATCGTACCTTGTGTTTCAAATAACTCGATGAGTTCCCTTATTTTCACCATACCGAGCAGAGGCAAGTCGGTATCCAACACTGGATTGATGTTCCAGTGCCTCATAGGATTGGTCTCGACCGGCACCATTTTGGCCTGTGGTAAACTTTTATCCTGAAACTGACGAACAATGGCTGTTGCCAATGCGGCCAGCCGCACCGGCTTGCCGACAAAATCGACAAACCCGGCTGCAAGGCAGCGGCGGATATCCTCCGGATACATCTGGGCCGAGATGGCGATTGCAGGCAACGGGCGCTCATGCATCTCTTCACTGATGGCAGCCAGATCCTCGCGCAGGGTCATCCCGTCCATATCGGGCAGGTTGATATCGAGCAGCGCCAGCTCGAAGGGGCGCTCGGTCACCAGCGCCAGCGCGCTGCGACCATCCTCCGCCAGGGTGACGCGATGGCCGAGGCGGGTCAGCATGCCGTGCGCCACCAACCGGTTGATCTCGTTATCCTCCACCAGCAGGATGTCGCGGGACTGACCAAGGTGCAGCGGTTGCGCCTCGGCAGGCAGCTGGGCGCTCGAGCGTTGCAAGGGTAGGCTGAAGCTGAATTCACTCCCCTTGCCCGGTTCGCTAGCTAGGATAAGCTCGCCCCCCATGGCGGCCACCAGCTTGCGGCTGATCGCCAGTCCCAGCCCGGTGCCGCCCTGATGGCCCATATCGCGCTTGCGCTGGTGAAACGCCTCGAACACCGCCTCCTGTTCATCGGCCGGAATGCCGGGGCCGGTATCGCGCACCACGAAGCGGATGCAGGGCTCGGCGCAAGGGCCTTGGCAGACAAGCGGCGCTACCATCAGGGTAATCTGGCCACGGGCGGTAAACTTGACTGCATTGCCGAGTAAGTTACCGAGCACCTGCCGCAGCTTGCCCAGATCCCCCTCGACCACAGGCGCCAGCTCGGGTGCATATTCCAGCGCCAGGGTGACCCCCTTGGCCGCTGCCTTTGGCCGAAACAACGCGCTGAGCTCATTCACCAGCTGGAACAGGGGGAAGGGTTCACGGCGTGCCTCCACATGGCCTGCCTCGATCTTGGAGTAGTCGAGAATGTCGTTGAGGATCTCCAGCAGGGATTCGCCGCTATGCTCGATGGCGGCCAGATAGCGCTGCTGGGGCTCGCTGAGGTGGGTATCTTCCAGCAGCGTCAGACCGCCCAGAATGCCGTTCATGGGGGTGCGGATCTCGTGGCTCATGGTGGCGAGAAACACCGACTTGGCCCGGTTGGCCTGCTCGGCCTCGGCGCGGGCCTGCCGCTGCTTCTCCACCTCCTCATTGAGCCGCTCGTTGGCGTGGCTGAGCTGGCCTGTGCGCTCCTCGACCCACGACTCCAGCTCTCGCTGATAGCGGCCCAGCTCCACCGCATTGTCACGAAACACCTGCAGGGCCCGTCCCAGCTCCGCCAGCTCATCACGCCCGGTGCTGGCGATCGGCTCAAGGGGAGCCAGATCTCCGCGCGCCAACCGGCTCATCCCCGCCACCGCCCGTTGCAGCGGCCAGACGATCCGGCCATAGACCATGCGCCACATCAACAGCATCAGCAGTACCAGCGTAAACAGGCCAATGCCCATCAGCGCCTGCTCCAGCAGCCTGAGGCGCTGACTTAACGCCTGCTGGCTCTGCCCCAGCGAATCGCGGGCACGGCTGACCAGCTCACCGACCTGCTGGTTGAGGCTGCTCATCAGGGCTTCATTGGCATTGGCCAGCACCTGCAGCGCCTCCCCCTTGCCGAGCCAGTCACTGCGCAGTTGCACCAGCTTGTCGCTCTGCGCCAGCACGGTCAGCGCCTGTTCCACCGCCTGCCGGCGAGCCGGATCGGTCACCGCTCCGGCCCGCAGTTGCAAGATGGCCAACTCCCGCAGCCCCTCTTGCAATAGCGTTTGCAATTGTTCTTGTCGATCGCTGCGCCACATCTCTTCGATGCGCTGTTGCTGCATCAGGGTGCGATGACGCAGCTCGGTCATCTGCTCCTGCCAGTCGAGATCCTGCTCCAGCAGGCGGTCCAGCGTCCGGGCCGCCTGCACGCCTTGCTGTTGGTAGAGGGAACCCAATCCCGCCACCATCACGGTTTCGGCGTTCTCCATCTGGCTGCGTGCCAGCTCGGCAATCTGTCCGGCCGCCGCCACCAGACGGGCCCGCTGCGCCTCCCCCTGCGTCATCAGGGTCAGGCGCTCTCCCACCAGCCAGCCCTGCTGACCCAGATTGCCGATGATGCTCTGACTGAGCTGATCGAGGCTTGTTGAACCCTGCCCACGGCCAAGTTGTGCCAGTACCTGTTGTAGCTGTTGTCCCTGCAGGGTGAGCAAGCGCCCCTGATGCTCCCGCTCCTGCTCGCTGGTCGCGGTGGCCAGCAGCCGCGACGCGCTCTGGACCTCGCTGCTGAGACGAGAGAGCGTGCGCGCCAGCTCCTGGTCGGCCAGAGTCTGCTGCACCCCTTGCTCCAGCTGGCGCAGATGGCTAAGCCCCACCCAACCCAGCAGGGAGGCACTCAGTGTGAGTAATGCCATCAGGGAGAAGGCCAGCAGCAACTTGCCACCCAGGCCGGAAAAGATTCTCACGGTAAGTCCCTTGGTTGTGGTCGGCTTTGACCGGATAATATGGCCCAACACTTTAACAAAACCTCTGACCATGCGAAGCGTCTATCTCTCCCCGTTGTTGCTGATCTGGTTGCTAATGCTTCCCCGAGCCACTCTCGCCTTTGCGGTGGATCTCTGGCCCAGCGGTGAATTCAGCGGCCAACCGGTACGCCAGCAGTGGCCGGAACCCGCCGCCGCAACCAAACCACTGACCCTCTGTGCCCTCTACCCCCATCTGCGCGACGCCTACTGGCTCTCGGTCAATCAGGGCATGGTGGACGAGGCGAAGCGGCTGGGAGTCAAGTTGCAGATCCATGAAGCGGGGGGCTATGGCGCCCTCGCCGAGCAGCGCCAGCAGTTGCAGCGCTGCGTGCAGGAAGGGAGCGACGCCATCTTGCTCGGCGCGGTGAGCTATCAGGGCTTGCGCGAGGCAATCAAGGTCACGCCGCTGCCGGTCTTTGGGTTGGTCAACGATCTACCCAGCGGTCTGGTGCAGGCGAAGGTGGGGGTCTCCTGGTACCAGATGGGGTGGCAGATTGGCCACTGGCTGGCGCAGCGCCACCCCGCAGGCAGCAAACCGGTCTCGGTCGCCCTCTTCCCCGGCCCGCAAGCGAGCGGCGGCAACAACTTCGTCGAGCCGGGCTTTGCCGATGCCATCAAGGGGAGCGCCATCAAGCTGGTCACCACCGAGCGCGGCGACAACAGCCGGGAAATCCAGCGTACCCTGGTGCAGAAGATGCTGGCCCGCTATTCCGACCTCGACTATCTGGTGGGGGGCGCCATCGCCGCCGAAGTGGCGGTCAACGAGCTGGCACAGCGCCATCTCGACAGGCCCCAGGTGCTGAGCACTTACTTCAGCCACGGCGTACAGCGGGGCTTGCGCCGGGGCAAAATCCTGGCCGCCAACAGCGATCAGATGCGGCTGCAGGGGCGCCTTGCAGTGGCTCAGGCGGCCTGCCTGCTGCAACACCCTGATGCCAGTGCCGAGCAGTGCCCGCGGGTGATGGGGCCACCCATTCTGACGCTGTCTGCACCACTGGCTGATCCCGCCGATTCCCTCTCGGATGGCGCTTTTCGTCCCGTTTATCGGGTCGAATAGCTGTCCAAAATCCGATTAGCACACTCAAGGAGAAGAGATGAAAGAGTTACATGCCAGCTGCCTGTGCGGCGCCGTCGCCCTGACCCTGCCGGATCAGTTCGACTATATGGGGAACTGCCACTGCAGCGAATGCCGCAAGTTTTCAGGGGGTGATTACGCCTCGGTCGGCGGACTGGATGGCAACAAGGTCACCATAGTGAAGGGGGAAGAGGCCATCGGCCGCTACCGGAAATCGGCAGAGACCACCCTGGCCTTCTGTCGTCACTGCGGCTCCAGCCTGTTCAGCCAGAAGAGCAGCAGCGGCAAGATCAACCTGCGCCTCGGGGTGCTGGACGATGTGCCGAGCCAGCGGCCCGCGTTTCACATCTTTGTCGGCTCCAAGGCCCCCTGGCACCAGATTGGCGACGACTGCCCGCAATTTGAAACTCGCCCGCCGGTCTGATACCCGGCCAAACAGGCCAAGGCCACCGCAACGGGGTCAGGAGGCTATCTCGCCGGCAAACAGATAGCCTTCACCGTGGATGGTGACAAACAGCTGGGGATCTCGCGGATCTACTTCCATCTTGCCGCGCAGCCGCCGGATCAACACGTCTATGGTACGATCGCTCGGGCCATCGCCACGATGGCTGATGAGAGTCAGGATCCGCTCCCGACTGAGCACCCGCCCGGCATGGGCGACAAAGGCCACCAGCACTTCATATTCAGCCTTGGTCAGACGCACCGGCACCCCATCCTTGCTGAGCTGGCGGCGGGGAATGTCAAAACGCCAGGAGCCGAAGCGCACCGCATCGTCAACGACCGCAGGCTCGCTCGGCGCGGCGGCCGACAGCGAGATCCGCCACAGCAGATTCTTGACCCGCACCAGCAGTTCCCTGAGCTCGAACGGCTTGGTGACATAGTCGTCGGCCCCCATCTCGAGGCCGACAATCCGGTCCACCGCATCACTGCGGCCGGTGACCAGAATGATCCCCACCGTGCTGCGCGCCCGCAGTTCACGGGTTAGCAGCAGACCATCTTCCCCCGGCAGATTGATATCCAGCATCACCAGATCGACCGTCTGTTCCGCCAGCACGGCGCGCATCTCCTGGCCGTTTTCGACCGCAGTCACCCGATAACCCTCCCGCTCGAAATAGCCGGTCAGCTTCTCGCGGGTCACCGCATCATCTTCAACAACCAGAATGTGGTAGCTCATGGGCAGGGTTCACGAAGGTCGACAAGGGAGGATTATTCTATTCACATTTTGTCATAAATACCCCTATTTCATTAATTTGTGGCGGTAACCCTGTTCACAACACCTCCCTATCATGGCTCCCATCAAAAAAGTGATGTGAGAGAGCATGATGAAAAAACTGTGGCACTTCCTGCGCACCCCCAGCCGTCGCTGGTCGGTACTGGCGCTACTTCTGGTGGGCGTCGGCGTCACCCTCGCGGGCACCGTCGGCCTGCACTATGGTTTTGAGAAAACCAGCAGCCTCGAATTCTGTATCTCCTGCCACTCCATGAAAGACACCGTCTATCCGGAGTACAAGGAGTCCATCCACTTCAAGAATGCCTCCGGGGTACAGGCGGTCTGTACCGACTGTCACCAGCCGAAGGACTTTGTCGGCAAGGTGGCCCGCAAGATGGAGGCAGCCAACGACCTCTATCAGGAGTACATAGGCCACAGCATCGACACCCAGGAGAAGTTCGAGGACCGGCGCCTGCATCTGGCCGAGAAGGTGTGGGCTCGGATGAGCAGCCAGAACTCCAAGACCTGCAAGTCCTGCCACAGCTACGACAACATGGATCACGCCAAGCAGTCCCCGGCAGCAGCGCTGGCGATGAAAGATGCGGCGGCGAAGAACATGAACTGCATCGAGTGCCACAAGGGGATCGCCCACGAACTGCCCAACATGGCGGGCGGCTTCCGGGCCACTTACGCCACCTTGGTCAACGACGCGCAAGAGGCGCCAGCCGCCGAGACCCTCTACAACTTGGGTGAAAAAGATCTCTATGCCAGCGAACAGAGCACCGACCCGGTCGGCAAACTGCTGCCAGCCTCCCGCATCGACGTCGTAGACCGCAGCGGCGATCGCCTCAAGGTGACCATCGAAGGGTGGCGCGAGAGCGACGGCAAGGGCCGGGTGCTGAGCGAATACATGGGCAAGCGGGTCTTCGTCGCCACCATCCGTGACGAACTGAAAGCGAGCGAGAAAGTGCTCAAGCAGGAGACCGACAGCGCCACCCATATCAAGTGGGAACAGGTTCAGGTGCAGGCTTGGGTCGATGGCAAGGGCTTTGAATCCTCGCTCAAACCGATCTGGGATTACGCCGGCGAGATGTACAAATCCACCTGCAACTCCTGCCACGGCGCGCCGGATCCCGCTCACTTCACTGCCAACGGCTGGATCTCGGGACTCAAGGCGATGTCTGCCTACTATCGCCTGAGCAAGGAAGAGGAGCGCACCCTGCTCAAATACCTGCAAAACCATGCCGCCGATACCGGTGGTCAGGGCAGCCACTAAGTCCGGATTCGAAAGAGGAATAACAAGATGATCAATATTTCCCGTCGTGGTTTTCTGGGTGGCTTGCTGGCCAGCGGTGCCTCTGCCCTGATCGGCCCCTCCCTGCTCGGTCGCGCCGTGATGGCCGCCGAGTCCGGCGAAAAACTGGTGCAGTCCGGCTCCCACTGGGGCGCCTTCCGCGCCCGGGTGGTCGATGGCCGCTGGGTCGAGACCCTGCCGTTCGAGCATGACAAGCATCCGACCGAGATGCTCAAGGCCTTGAGTGAAGTGGTCTACAACCCCTCCCGCATCCGCTACCCCATGGTGCGACTGGACTGGCTGCGCAAGGGCCACCAGTCCGACACCAGCGAACGCGGCCAGAACCGCTTTGTTCGGGTCACCTGGTCACAGGCGCTCGATTTTTTCTATCACGAGCTGGAGCGGGTGCAGAAGACCTATGGTCCGAGCGCCCTCTATGCCGGTCACTCTGGCTGGCAGTCAGTGGGCAAACTGCACTCAGCTGGTGCCATGCTGGGACGCGCCATGAACCTGCACGGCACCTATCTGGCCAAGGCCGGTGACTACTCCACCGGTGCCGCCCAGGTAATCCTGCCCCACGTGGCGGGCGCCATGGAGGTGTATGAGCAGCAGACCTCTTGGCCGCTGGTGCTGGAGCACAGCAAGACCATCGTTATCTGGGGCTCCGATCCCATCAAGAACCTGCAAGTGGGCTGGCTGGTGCCGGATCACAGCGTCTACGACTATTGGGCGCAGCTCAAAGAGAAGGTGGCCAAGGGCGAGATCCGGGTGATCAGCGTCGATCCGGTCAAATCCAAGACCCAGAAATACCTCAACTGCGATCAGGTGACCCTGAATCCGCAGACCGATGTGCCGCTAATGCTGGGCATCGCCCACACCCTCTACAGCGAGAAGCGCCACGACGAGGCGTTCCTGAAAGACTACACCACCGGCTTTGACAAGTTCTTGCCCTACCTGCTGGGCACCAGCGATGGTCAGGTGAAGAATGCCGAGTGGGCGTCCGCCATCTGTGGCGTACCTGCCGAGACCATCCGCGAGCTGGCCCGCGCCATGAGCAGCGGCCGTACCCAGCTTATCGGCGGCTGGTGTGTGCAGCGCATGCACCACGGCGAGCAGTACTCCTGGATGCTGGTAGTACTGGCCTCGATGATTGGCCAGATCGGCCTGCCGGGCGGCGGTTACGGCTTTGGCTGGCACTACAACGGGGCGGGCACCATCACCTCCAGCGGCCCCATCATGTCCGGTTTCAGTTCGGTCATTCCCGGGGTCAAACCGCGCCATGACGGCGACTGGAAGGGCTACTCCAAATTCATTCCGGTGGCCCGTTTCATCGACTGCATCCTCAATCCGGGCAAGCAGATCGCCTTCAACGGCCAGACCATCACCTACCCCCACATGAAGATGGCGGTGTTCTGCGGCAACAACCCGTTCCACCACCAGCAGGATCGCAACAAGATGGTCGCCGCCTGGCGCAAGCTGGAAACCGTGGTCAGCATCGATCACCAGTGGACTGCCAGCTGCCGCTTCGCCGACATCGTGCTGCCCGCCACCACCACCTATGAGCGCGATGACATCGAGCAGTGGGGCTCCCACTCCAACGCGGGCATTCTGGCCATGTACAAGGTAGTGGAGCCGCTGTTCGAGGCGCGCGATGACTACGACATCTTTGCCGATCTCTGCCGTCGCTTCGGTCGTGAGGCCGAGTTCACCGGTGGCAAGAGCAAGCTGGAGTGGATCCAGAGCATCTATGACGACGCCCGCCTGCAGGGCCGCGGCATCGGCATTCGTCTGCCCCGTTTCAGCCAGTTCTGGCACGGGGAAGGCTTCGTCACCTTCCCGGCGGGCCAACCCTGGGTACGCCACGAGTCGTTCCGTCAGGAGCCGGATCTAGAACCGCTCGGCACCCCGTCCGGCCTTATCGAGATCTACTCCAAGACCATCGCTGACTACGGCTATGGGGATTGTCCGGGTCACCCGGTCTGGATCGAGCCCTACGAGCGCTCTCACGGCGGGCCGGGCAGCAAACAGTATCCGCTGCACCTGCAATCCTGCCACCCGGACAAGCGGCTGCACAGCCAGCTCTGCTCCTCCGACAACTACCGCGCCACCTACACGGTACAGGGTCGCGAGCCAGTCTATATGAATCCACAGGATGCCAAATCCCGTGGCCTCAAGGACGGCGATCTGGTGCGGGTATTCAACGGCCGCGGTCAGGTATTGGCTGGTCTGGTGGTAAGCGATGATTACGCCCCCGGCGTGGTACGCATTCAGGAAGGTGCCTGGTATGGTCCGCAAGAAGGCGGCAAAGTAGGTACGCTCTGTACCTACGGCGATCCCAACGTGCTGACTGCCGACATCGGCTCCTCCAGCCTGGCGCAGGCCACCACGGCCCATACCGCGCTGGTGGAGATCGAGAAGTTCCGCGGACAGGCTCCCGCCGTCACTGCCTTCGGCGCGCCGGAATCTGCCAAGGGCATCGACCCCATGTTCCCGGCACTCTGACCCCAAAGGGACGAAAGCGCCCCCTTGAGTTTTCTTTATTTTTAACGTCGTTAGAATCGGGAGCCTCTATGGCTCCTGATTGCCATCCACGGAGGAAAAATGCAGGAATTTATGGCTACCAGCGAACGCCGGGCCGAACTCTACTGGTGGTTCTCCACCCTGTTCGCCGCCGAGCTCAGTGATGAGCAGATCGCCGAATATGACACCTATGATGTACGAAGCTTCCTGAAAAGCCTCTCCACCCAGGATCCAATGCGCGAAGCCGTGGCCGAACTCAACGACGCCATCGCGCGCCTGCTGGTGCGCCCGGATCGCCAGCTGGAACTGGCCGCCGACTTCGCCGGCCTGTTTCTGGTGGATCCCAAACAGGGCGCCCTGCCCTACGAATCGCTCTACCGCGGCGAGGCCAAGTTGCTGATGCAGGCCCCGATGACCGAGATGCAAGCCCGCCTCGATCGCCTTGGTATCAATGTCAGCGATAAATACAAAGAGCCTGCGGATCATCTGGCCATCGAGCTGGATCTGATGGGCAATCTCATCATCCGCGCGGCGGAAGCCAAGAGCGCGGCCGAGCGGGAACGCTGGCTCGACGAGCAGGAAGCGCTGCTGCACGGCCACCTGCTGGGGTGGTTCGACAAGTTCGAAAGCGCCTGTCGCGCTGCCGACCAGTTTGGCTTTTATGGCGCCAGTGCACACTTGCTTGGATTGTTTCTCAAAATGGATACCAATTACTTGGATGAGCTCAAATATGTGTATTAATGCCATGAATGGATGAGAACAATTGAAATAATATTACTCAATAGAGCCAATTACGATATAGAGGTAACTATGGCTGCAGAAGGTATCAGCTTCACAGGGGACCCCATCATGCTTGATTGTGATGCATTGCTGACGTTGGGCGTCCAGTTCACCGGCCAGTAACTTGGTCTCCAGTTGTTTGATAATGACTGCAAAGGCATTGTCGAGCCTATCTATATTTCCTTTAGTCTATTTGCCGATCAGACTGGTTCGCTCGGATAAAAAATCGAATCGGTAGCGGCTCTGTATCAGACGATCGCCAAAGCGTGGTGAGATCTCATGCGGCAGACCCCAGCTGATGCTGGAAGGCAGTGTGAAAGCTTGGATCTCAGGAATGTGAATGTGTGTGGCAGGACATGTGGGATGGGGCATGGCCATAGGTTGAGCAGATGCAGCCTGTTATGCTCGGGGGCATCGCGATGCACCTCGAGCCTGTTGATAAGGCAGGTTGTGTTCGGTGACCCCAATGATGCAAAGGGCCAGCCTGTGAGGGCTGGCCCTTTATGCTGTTTGGGGATAAACGAGACGGAGGGGTGTCAACGAGCGATGTCAGTCGTCTCATTAATAACCGCTAGCCATTGAGCCGGTCCAGCAAGAGCAGTGAGCCGTACTGGGCCACCAATCAGTCTGGGCGCAGGCCGTTCTGCTGGGCTTATTTTCAGGTATTTCGTAACGCGCTGTGAGCCAGCCGCCGAGCAGGGCGATGCGGTAGCTGCTCGGGATGTGGGTGAGCGACGTCTCTATGCCCCTCCCGTGAATCAGGAAGAGCACGGCCTGGCCGCCGATGTCGATATCCATGCGTTGCCCCTTGGGCTCGAAGGTAGTGTGTTCCCCGGTTTGCGGATGTTTGCCGGGCACCTTGATAGTGATGTTCTTTGCCATCTCACACCTCCGGTTTGGCTTCAAAGTGGTGGGTCACAACGCCTACGTCCGGGTCGATACTGATAAACGCAGGGGCTTGCTGGTAGTACTGGTAGAGCCGCGCCAGTTCAGAGCGAAACGCCTCGACGTTCGGTGCTATCACATGGCAGGTATCCCCTTCGGCGTAGGTAAAGGTTTCGAGCTTCTCTGTGTGAATCCAGATGCCGAAATACCATGCATCTTCCTCGGTGTCGTATTGCTGCCAGCCCTGGGCCAGTAGTGTTCGGTCGTAGTAGTAGCGGTCTGCCTGATGGCTCCCTCGGTCGATGCGGCAACCCGTCACGGTGAGTTCAAACGGGATACAGCCCGCCTTGCGGGCCTTCTTGACCCGGTGCAGTAGCTTGAGGGCTTTGGCTCTGCTACGGCCATTACCTAGCGAGTGTGGTTGTGTGGCCCGCAATGCCAAGTGGGTCATTATCTTCGGGGCGGTGTTGTGGTTGAGCTGACCGATGGCAGCAGTGATCTGCCGAGCGGACAGGGTGTTGTAATCACGTAAGTCATGCATGGTGGGGTTTCCTTAAAATGCAAACAGCCCCTCGGAGTGAGGGGTTGTATGGGGTCTTGTTTGTGCTGGTGGCCGTGGCTCAGGTGTGACTACTCCAATCCGGCTTGTCATTACTACCGTGGTTGACGTAGGCCCCGACAATTACCCGTTGCCACTCACCGACCGGCTGACCCGCTGCATTACAGGAGCAGCGAAAGCGTGCGAAGTTAATCTCTCGTGGCAGGTGCTCACGCATATCCCGTGGGCTGACAAAGAGCGTGGTCTTGTGCAACACCGGGTTGGGCGCCACCAGCGGGCCTGCAATACGCCGCCCCTCCACATCGTGGGCATAGGCAAAGCCCGGCAGCATCAACTGCTGACTGATGAGCTTGGCGAGTCCTGAATGGGCACACATGGCCTCCGCTACGGCGGCTTGGCTAAAGCTGTCGTTGAACTCAATCATTGTTGTTTCTCCATTTCAGCTGGTGAACGGTAGGCCGCTGCAAGCAGCGCAAACTGTTCGACCAGATAACTGATATTGATGCCCAGTTCATCGCTCACCGCATCTCCCAGACGATGATGCAGGTGTGCCATGTCATCGGCGATGCGCTGAGCCAGGTGGGCGCTTGAGTTCGATAGTGAGCTTGTCACCGTCAGGGTGATGGAGAGAACCATTACATCTCTCCCCAGGGTGCTTGCTCCCACAGTGACAGCCGGGTCAGCACGTCTTGCGCCAGCGCCTGCTGCAACTGCTGTATTACTTTTACAAGCCGGGGAGCCTGCTCGGTGCTCCCACTCCATTCGCTCGATTGGTACAGGGTGCAGAAGGTGAATTTGTACAGCGCCACCAGCTCGCTATCGGTGAGCGATTCCTGGTGGTAATGATGGGCAGGTTTAAGCGGACTCAGCTTGTTTGAACGGTGCTGGCGCGGTTCCTTGCGTTCCTGCTGACGTCCTAGCTGATAGCGATGCCAGACCGCCCGCCGATTGGCGAGCATCATCAGTCGCACTAACCGGTCAACCCGCCACGTCCAGGTACTGGTCGTGCCTGCTGGCGGCAGCCACCAGAAGGATCGCAGCAACTCAAGGGTGTAGTGCGGTGGCATGGGGGCATTGCAAAAGCGGTGCAACTGTACGGCAAAGGCCAGGTAATCCTGGCGGTCGATCATGAAGGCAGACATGGTAATAGCTCCTTGAAATGCAAAAGGCCACCTGCAGTGAGGTGGCCCTTTAGGTGATATCGGGATATCCGGATCGTGGCGCTGATGATCCAGGTTTGGGGATGCTGGCGTTATTCGTGCACCAGTACTGCGCTTGGGTGAGCCACATCGAACAGGATGGCGTAGAATGCACAATCAATGCCATTGACGGCATCGTGGTGCGGGAAATAGGGCGGTGTGTCTCGGGATCGCTCGAAGTAGTCGCCAAAGTAACTGAGGCAGTCACGGATCTCGATGGTGGATCCCCGCGGCAAGGTCTCTTCAAACTGCTTGGCATAAACCTCGTCGTCACAGGCCTTGGTGACGGCCTTCTCCAGCAATGTCAACGCCTCCTCGTTGCTGGCGGCTGCCAGGCTATGACGCAGTTTGCCTAGGGTTTCCTCCAGAGAATAGGGATTGGGTAATCGCATGGTGTTTGTCTCTTCTTGGCGCAGCTGATGGAGCTGTGCATCAATGGCCTCGATACAGTCAGCCTGGGTGAGCCGGTAGCAATTGGGCTGATGAGCCACGATGGTGGGTTCTGCTTGCATCTCGACGTTGTCTGTCAGCCAACAGCGCAACTCGATGAGGATATCGAGGGCGGTGAGGTGTGATTTCGCTGAAGTAAGGTTCATAGCAGACCTCGCTCGACCAGCGAGACGACTCCCTCGGCACCGACCACCAGATGGTCAAGCAATCGTACATCGACCAGCGCCAAGGCCTCTTTGAGGGCTTGGGTGAAGACCCGGTCTGAGTGACTGGGCTCCGGGTCACCGCTGGGGTGATTGTGGACTGCGATGATGGCCCCGCAATTGAGTCGCAGGGCACGCTTGACCACTTCCCGTGGGTAGATGCTGGTACTGTCCAAAGTGCCACGAAACAGCTCCTCAAAAGCCAGTATGCGATACTGGGAGTCAAGGAACAGTGCGCCAAACACTTCGTGCTCCCGGTCCTGCAGCAGGGTTTGCAGCCGCTTGGCGGCCTCGGTGGTGTTGGTGATGGCGGTGCCTTTGGCCAGTCGCTTGCGAGCAATCTGGTTGGCGATACGCAGCAGGTCTTGCTCGGTCACCGGCTCGGTGACGACATAAGTGCCGGGGCATTCCCCAGCTTTGAGTTTGTGGTAACGCATGGTGGTCTCCAGAAAAAGAAAAACCCCGGCAGCGCGAGGCATCCCGGGGCTAAATGCAAAGAGGTTGTTGGTTCACTTTGAAGGTAGTTCAGTTGGCCTGGGTGGTGACGCCTTCCCTAGCGGTGGGTTCCTGCTTCATCGGTATCAGCGATGCCGGGGACCTGCACGGTGAGGGGGCTGCGAGCGCAACGCTCAGCCGTTCCGCCAGTTGGTAGGCGGTACCGATGGCGTCGTAGTCAGCGACCCAGGTGGCCAAGGCCAGCCCGCTGGTTTCCACTGCACGCAGGTGCCTTGTACGGTTAGGCCACTGTCACGCACCACCTGCGTCTCGCCATCTTCCAGCTCAACGGCTATCGGTTGTTTGGGCATCGTGCGCCTCCTCTTGGGGTAAGGGGTCACTCTCCACGCGATAACCGTGATGAATGCAGGTGCGCTGCAGGTTGCTCAAAAAGCTCCCCAATACACGGGGCTGGTCAGAGAGCGGGACTGGACCTGCCTGACAGCGCCAGAAACAGCGACGCTGAGGGTCTACACAGATTTCATCTATAGGCTGGCTCATGGTGTGCCAGTCCTCGGCATTGGTGAGGGATAACAGTTGCCACTGCACGCCAGACCAGCACAGATGCAGTGTGACGGTGCGGGCATTTGGACTACCAGGGGTGAGATGCAGCAACCAGCGCTCGCCTTGGCGAGTTGGTTGCAGCTTGGCTTTGGCGGCGACCAGCCCTAGCCACTGGCATGAGTAGTAGGAGAGCGGCAGTTTGTTAGTCATTACACACCTCCTAATCTCCGCTGACCGTGACGGTGAAATACCCCAACTGGGCGTAGCTAATGAAATTGCGCTGCCACAGGGTAAACAGTTCCCGTGCTTCCACGCCGGGCAGTGGTCCCCAGCCCTGCAGATAGTGCTTGTCGCAAGAGAAGTTGAAGTCGAGTTCCTTGCAGAGCTCGGCATCCTGGCCCAGCCTCTGATAACTGAAGTCAGTGATGTAATCGAAGACCCAGCCGTGCAACCCCCGGATCAGTCGCAGCTCTAACGGATGGATGCCACCTGTTTCGGCACTGTAGCCGGGGCTGCGAAAGTTAAAAGTCAGTGTCGAGAGGTGGGTGAGGTCGAGCCGTTGTTCCCGCACGACGCTGCGCAGCAAGTCAGACAGTTCGGGAGAAATCGGCAGGGCCATCCCTGCCAGGTGAAATGGCATGGTCATCATGGTGTGTCCTTTCGTATCGAATGTGAGAACCGTTAATCCCTGAGCCAGCGCCAGACGCGGTAGAGGCCGTAGGTGGCTGCCAAGGGGGCCGCCAGCGAGGTGGCTGAGCTTCCCAGCAACGTACCTACTGCAGCGGTCACAGCGGTAGTTGCTGACGGGGTCAGTACCGTGTTGGTGGCCATGCCAGGCAGGGCCGTAAGGGTAGGCTGCCGAGCCACAGTGCGAAGTGCCTGATGTGCGATACACCCCGTGGCAATGAGTTGGTTTATCTGCTTGCTGTAGTGAAAGCCCTCGATGCACCAAAGCACAAAGTGCTCGCAGTTGTTAAAGAGTGTGCTGTAGTGTGCCTCTCCTAGGCGGGAGTAAGCACGGTCGATACTCTCCTCCCGGTTGAAGGCTCGTGCGCTATGGTGCTGGATGCGATAGCCCCGCCCTTGGCTAAACTCGGCAAGCGTGGTGATAGCTATCTGACCGGAATGTATACCGGCACTGACCCCCTGGTAGTGGATGACCTGATGGCCCCCTAGATAGAGACCGTGGTGCTGGTAACCTGTGCGGAGTGAAACGAGGTGGTCCCCCGGTTGTGGTAATGACATGAACAGTTCCTTAAATAAAATGCGGCATAAAACAGAGGGCACCTTCGGGTGCCCTGATGGTGGTGAATGTGTGGAGGCTGGTGGTCAGGACTGCTTGCGCAGCGTCAAGCTGTTGGTATCCCATACCCAGCGCTGACGAGGATTGCCGGGCAGGTCGAGGGTGAAACCGTTGGGGGCGGGGGTCAGCTTGCCTTCATCACTACAGGTACCAAAGGGCTGTGAAAGCATGGTCAACACACCCGTCTGGGCGACAGCCAACTGATAGAGCACCGGGCATGCCACTCCGCCACTGTGTAGCTCAAACAAGACCGCCTGCCCGTTGGCCAGCGGCAATCGGTGCGTGAGCTTGATGGCGTCATATTCATCGGTGCGCAGCAGCACGTCATCCCCATACCGGATGACGATACTGTCCTCGTCATTTTTCACGATGGTAAATGACGTGGTACTTGATGCAACTGACGCAGGTGCAAAGGAGGGCTCGAAGTAACGACTGCCATCTGAATAGGTCAGCATAAAACCGTTCAGTGAAACCGGCTGGCTGACCCTGGGTATGAGCCTTGGCTCATCTTCATCCAGCGGCATCAGCATGATGCGTTCCCCTTTCGAGGTCTCTATCCAAAACTGCATGCTGGCGAAATTGAGGGTACCATCAACGTTGGCCGGTACCCGTTTAGTGACCGTTGGCACAGTGAACTGGGGCGCAGCCCAGGCCGGTAAGGCAAACAGCGATAACCATGTGCACCACAGGGCCAGTTTGATGTTTTCTGTCATGTCACTCTCCAGACGACTTATTCAATGGTGTAAGAGGCATTGCCCAGATTGGTGAAAAGGGTGACCTCTCTCAATCGGCACGGCTCGGTCATGACCAGCCGCCAGCTTTCGGTGTAATTGAGCTTGAACGGGAAATGGGTCCCCCCAAGCTGACCACCGATGTCATTGCGCAGCATCACCCGGCATTTACTCTTGCCGCCATTAATCAGCACCTTCTGAATAGTGACTTGATCGTTGAGCGAGGTGACGACTATCTGAGGTCGCCCGATAGCGGTGTATTCCACTTCCAGACTGAATTCTGGGCTATTAGCGGATGCTGTATCGCAAGCGCTCAGTGATAGGCCACAAGCCAGCAGTAAGGGATAAAACAGTGCGCGATTCATGATCTCTCCTTAATAAAAATGGCAAACGGATGCCTGACCGACGAGGCGAGCCTGTCGGGCTAATGGGTGTAAACGTAATGGGTTAATGGTGGTGAGGGCTGATAGCCAAATGCCACCAAGGGGATAGATTGAGGTTAGGTCGTGTTGAACTCCTTTCGATGTTGGGGTGACTATTCCAGTGAATTAGATCTAATAGGGTGATCCTCATCGCAAAGGGTCCTTAATGTCAATGAAAGTCCATAGTCAACTATCAGGGTTGACTGGAGGACTTATGACAAGCATCAACTCTGAAGAGCTGGCCAAGAGCGTGGGCAAAGCGATTGGACGCCAACGCCAGCTGGCAGGACTGACTCAGGAGCAAGTGGCAGAGCACTTAAAGATAGGTATGGAAGCGGTCTCCCGGATGGAGCGAGGTCTCGTGGTGCCGACCGTCGTGCGGCTCGCTGAGCTGGCTCAGCTGTTTGGCTGTGAGCTCGCAGACTTCCTGCGTGAGACCAGCAACCGCCCTACCGAACAAGGCATTGTGCTCAGCCAACAGTTGGCCAAACTCGATACAGCTGACAGAGCGCTGGTGCTGGAGGTGGTTGATAAGCTGGTGGCGCGACTGGCGCCTTAATGACTCACAGTGCGCATCGATGACAGACCGATGGGATACCAGGACCGATAACTTGGGAGGCCGCAATGGTGCTCCCAAGCGGACTTACGGCGATCTTTGCTTGGTGTCTCCTGATGATATCTATCTGAGTTACTTTTCAATCGCACTGATAGCAGACTAATCAGGTCTATTAATGCGGCAGTTGGAACTATAGCCGTGATGAAGCCAATGATTAATTGCGTTGGTATCGCTCAAGAAGGCAAGTGGCAACACGGTTAATCAAGTATTTTGAATCACCCCCAGTATTCATTGTCCCGTTGCGAAGTGAGGGAGATGTTACAATGCACCCCAAAAAGGAGCTGTACTTCATGGTAATCACTGCCGACGCGATCAAAGTTGTTATTGCCATTGTCCGTTGTGGTAGTTTTGCTGCAGCGTCGCAAGAGCTTCACAAGGTTCCGAGTGCGCTCAGCTATACCTTGCACAAACTGGAAGACTCTCTCGGTGTCAGTCTGTTTGAACGTCAGGGAAAGCAGTTGGTGCTTACTGAGGCTGGCTACCACTTTATCAAGCGTGGTGAGTTGATCTTAGGAGAGCTTAACAGTCTGGAGGACTCAACTCGCCTGATTGCCATGGGGGTTGAACCCTCGATACGCCTCTCTTTTAACAACATCCTCTCGTTGGCGCCGCTTACCCATTTGCTACATGAATGCGAGCAGCTTTTCCCCCAAACTGAAATTCAGCTGGCCATTGATGTTCACGATGGGGTGTGGGATGCCCTGTTGGGGAAACGTGCCGATATTGCTGTCGGTGCACCCAATCAGGTGATTGCCAACAGCGAAATAGGTGCAGAACCGATGGGAATGGTGGAATGGGTCTTTGCCGTAAGCCCGAATCATCCGGTAGCCAAGTTACCCCAGCCTATTACTGAACGCGCCCTGCGCCGTTACCCGGCGATTTGCATTCGAGATACCTCTGTGCAGCTCAAGCCCAAAGAAGCTTGGTTGCTGCGCGGCCAGAAAGCGCTACAGGTACCCGATTTTCACAGCAAACTCTCGCTTCAGACTGAGGGGGTCGGTATTGGTTTTGTGCCGCGTCATTTTGGCCAGCCGTTGATTGATGATGGTCGCCTGCAGGTGATGACGGTGGAATCTCCGAAGCAATCCACGCCTCTGTTCCTGGCCTGGCAGCGTCAGCACACGCGCCCCTGTTTTAGCTGGTGGTTACAGCAATTACGCGATCCGGCCTTGCTGCAAGGCTTGCTTGGGCCACTTGGCTAGTGCCGATCTGTTCATAAAAAAGGCCGCAGATGCGGCCTTTTGACTATATGCGGAACTCAGCTTGTCCGCTTGCTGACCATGAGGGCCGGACGGCGGCTCAGGGCCAGGTAACCCAGACTGGCGACCAGTATGGAGTCCGGCGACGGGATCATGGTCAGTGTGATGACGCTGTTGGCGGTCAAAAAGCCGACTAGCGAGCCGAGGATCCAGACTACAAAGGTGATCCATTTGATCGCCGGCTCTTGGGCCAGCAGGCGCTCGTCATACCCTTGGCTGCGATAGCGCAGGAAGTCGGCGATGTAGATGCCGGCCACCGGCGGCGTTGCGATACCCAAGAAGAGCAGGAAGGGGATAAACCAGCTCATAATGTCCATGCTGCCAACTAGGGTCGCCAGCACACCCAGTGCGATGGTGATCTGCCACTTGGGGATGCGTTCAAGCAGGGTCGAGACCACCAGTGTACCCTGAAACATATTGCCGGCATTACCGGTCACGCAGGCAAAGACCAGCAGCAGAGCCGCGGGTAGCGCTGCGCCGAGCGGTGCCATTGCTCCCAATAGGGAGCCTTGCCCCGTGATGTTGCTCGGGGTGGCCCCGGCCCAGAACAGAAGTGGGTAAGCGACCATAAAGGTGAGCGCTGCGGCGATAAGGGCATGCTTTCGGTTATGCACGAAGCTGCCAAAATCGGGCAAGGTTGCCACGAGGACGATAATGGTACCGACCACACTGGACACCGCGACGCCAGTCTCCATTCCGTTCAAGGTTTCGGTGACAGGCGCGGGCGGGGTATCGAGAACTACGCTCAGGATATAACAGAGCATCAGAGCAATCACTGGCACGGCCAGCTGGGCCACTTTGCCAAGCACGGCAAAACCGAAAGCAGTCGATATGGTGAATATCACACATCCAATTGTCACCAACAGGGGCGCCGGGACAGATACGCCTTGCTGTGCGAGCAGATCCTGTACCGTGTGACCAAACATGTTGGCTGTGACCGAGATCCAGCCAAACAGACTGATTGCCATCAAAATGTTGATGGCAATGGCGCCCTTATTGCCAAAAGAGAATTTGACTATGCCATAGGTTGGTAGTCGGGCCTTTTCTCCTACGCTGATGGTGATGGCAGAGAGGATGGCCAGGATAGCACCCCCCAATGCAACGACGCTGATCAGCTGCCCCTCCAGCAACTGGTTACCCAAGCTGGATGATGAGAGCAGGACTGGGGTCATGGCGATACCCAGCAGGATCATGGTGATATGCAGGCCGGATGCAGTTCCCGGGCTTGTTTCGGTTTTGCGCATGATGCTCTCCCTTGCTTAGTTGATGTGGTGGTGACCTGTGTAATTGCGCCAGCCGCCTGTTTCAGTGATCTCCCGTTCGCCCTCAACTAGCCAAGGCTCGGCCAGCACGCCCAGCACTTCCTGACCGTCCTTGAGGGTGACTTTGCCAATCGAGAGACCAGCCGGCTCTTTTTGCAGGATGTTGCCAAGTCCTGCGGGCGGCACAGCCCAAAGCTCCAGTGCAATCTCGGCACCTTCACCAGGGAAGCGGAGCATGCCGGGGTGGCGATCGCCGATGCTCCAGCAGCGGTAATCCGCGGTGGTGGATGACTCGGCGACAAACTCGGCGTCGACGGCCAGCATGTTGGGATTCAGTTCCAGGCCGCGCATCAGCGTGCCGTTGACTGCGAGCAGAACCTTGTTGTCAGACATGAGTACTCCTTAAATAGTGTGGTGCTGTGTATCTTGTGGTGGGGCCGTAGCCTCTTTTGTCGTCAGTGACCAAGAAAACGGGTGCCAGCCTGGCCAAGCACTGCCTTGCCCATGGAAGGCGGATTAGTGATAAGACCCACCCCATCAGGACATCCTTTGAGGTAGCTCAACATGGCTTCTACTTTGGGGCCCATGCTGCCGGCACCGAAGTGGCCGTCGGCTAGCAGTTGAGTTGCCTCTGCAAGGTTCAGGGTCTCGAGCCAACGTTGTTCTGGTGTTCCGAAATGGATGGCAACCTGTTCGACACCGGTCGGGATTAACAGCATGTCGGCTTGCAGCTCGATAGCGAGCAGGGCAGAGGCGCGGTCCTTGTCGATGACCGCTTGGGCGGCCTGCAGGGAACCGTCTTTTTCCCTCACCACAGGAATGCCGCCACCGCCACAGGCAATGACAAGCGCATCCTGCTCGAGTAGGGCTCGTATGGTGGGTGTCTCAACGATGCCAAGTGGTGCTGGTGAGGCGACCACTCGTCGCCAGCCGCGCCCGGCATCTTCGGCAATCTGCCACCCCTGCTCTGCGGCTAGCTGCTCGGCGATCGGCTGACTCATGTGTGCACCAATGGGTTTGTCGGGATGAGTAAAGGCCGGGTCGCAGCGATCAATCAGGGTCTGGGTGACCAGTGCGATGACCTTGGTGTGTGCCAGCCCACTGCGCCGCAACTCGTTACCGAGGGCGTTTTGGAACATAAAGCCAGTAGCGCCCTGGGTATCGCCAACGGCGTACTCGAGCGGCACGGTCGGCACTTGCGCACTGGCCAGCTCGCTTCGGCGCAAAATAAAGCCCACCTGTGGCCCATTGCCGTGGGTCAACACCACCTGCCAGCCCGCAGCAATCAGGTCCGCTACATGGCGCGCTGTTTCGACTACCGCATCGTATTGCTGATCGAGTGACACTTCGTCATTGCTTCGGATCAGGGCATTGCCGCCAACAGCAACAACCGCAAGTTTCTTCTTCTGCATGCTTATTCCTCCAGACTGCCAGCGATGGCCGAGAGAGCGCTGACAAAGCAGGAGAGCGGGGCAGTAGTGATCCCCGCGCCAATCTGGCCAACGCCAGCTTGCTTGTGAGCGATGCCGGTGTTGATGACAGGCAGGATGATGCGATCTACGACCTTGCGGGCATCGATACAGGTTGCTGAACCGGCAAAGTTGAGTGCAGGCAGGGTAAAGGCTGGATGCTGGGTCAGCGTGATTTGCTGCATCGCCATGCTGTGACCGATGGCATCAGCTGGGGTACCGCCAACAAACTTGACGATGGCAGGTGAAGCGGCCATGGCGAACCCGCCAATCCCTGCCGTTTCGGTAATGGCGGAATCGCCAAGGTCGGCGGCCGCATCATCGGCGCCGTAGCCAGGGAAGAATAGGCCATTTACTGGGTTGGCCGGAGCCTGGAACCAGCGATCGCCAGTGCCGGAGAGGCGGATGCCGAAGTTGACGCCGTTACGGGCCATCACGGTCACCATGGTGCTGTGAGGCACCCCGTGCGCCGCATCGAGCATCACCTTGCAGGCGGCCATCGAGAGGTTGAGGAAGAAGTGATCGTTGGCTGCGATGAACTCCAGCACCTCGGGTCCACGCTCAAGTCTGGCGAGGGTTGGAGCAAGCCGCTTGAACAGCAGGCCGCTGGCTGCCGCATTACGGTTATGGCACTCGTCACCCATATGCAAGGCTTGGGCAATAAGAGGCTTGAGTTCAATTTTGCCGTATTGCTCGAGTGCTGCGGCCAGGGTCGGGGCCAGTACGTCCCCCATCCAGCGCAGGCGTTTCAGCACCTCATCACTGTTGGAGCCAAAACGCAGGACCTTGCCGAGCCCTTCGTTGAAGTTGCAAAACGCACGGTTGCCGTGGGCACGATTTTCTACCACCCAGACGGGCATAGAAGGACTGATGATGCCGGACATGGGGCCGACAGCCTGATAGTGGTGGCAGGGCTCGAGTGCGATATCGCCCCGAGCGGCCATAGCCATGGCGCTGTCGACATCCTTGGCCCAGCCTTCGAACACAATGGCACCTGCGATGGCGCCCTGCATCGGGCCGCACATCTCGCTCCAATCGATGGGAGGGCCAGCGTGCAGGATGCGGCGTTTGCCATTCAGGGCTGATATTTCGCGGCTGGCGACACTCACACCGACCAGGGTGGGTTGGGCTTCTAGGTAGCGTTGCATAGCCTGCTCGTTGGCAGCCTGAATACGCGGATCTTCCAGTAGGGTGGCCAGCGTCCAGTTGGCGGCATCATCCCCTTCTGCGACCGGCTGCCAGGCCAGATGCAATATCTGACCACCGGCGTTGGTCAGGTTGTCAGAAAAGCTCTGCAGGCCCAGCCCCAAAACCCGGAGCGGTTGTTGAAACAGGGAGTTGGCGGATTGAATGCTCATCTTGGTTCTCACTTCAGTTGCAGGGCCAGTCGGGCGGCAAGCTGGGCGGCTTGCATGTTGCTTTGGGCGATCAGCACCCCCGCATCGTGCAGGCGATCGATCTGCTGCTGGCGCGGTTGGGGATCGAGTTCGGTGCCGCAGACGTGGGCGATGGTGATGAGCTGGCGGCCTGCCTGCCCAGCCTTTTGGCGCGCATGCACCAGCGTGGCAAGTAGTTCGCCAGTGGGATCGAGGTTCGCGCCATAGCCCAGTACCACATCAAAGAGCAAGATGGCGGTAGTGGGATCGGCGGCCTCTTGCAACAGACGTGCGTTGCGCAGGGTTGGGTCGATCATGGGGTGAGGACGGCCTTGAGTGAATTCGTCATCACCCATGTCCACCAAGCTGTGGCCATAACCACGGGCGGGGTCTTGCAGCGTGCTTGCGCCTTTAACTGGTGCGTTGGATTCGCACTCGAGACCGGCAGCAATGAGGGCAAGCTGTGCTTCGTAGCAGAAGGTGCCGCCGGCAAAGATGCCGCGAATATCCCGCTGCCCTGGTGCCATGGCGCCGAGTGTGCTTTGCACCTGATCCAGTGCCGCGTCATCAAGGTTGGTGGAGGAGGGCAGAGGTTCATTGCGCAGAATGGCAACGGCCATATCAGCTGCATGTTGCAGGCTGGTAGCGGGGAGGACGCCTTGTGCTGCCAATGCGGCACAGTCGGCGCCAAGGAAATGCACCACAACCGGCTTGCCGCACTCACGGGCCTGGGTCAGCACCTGTTGGCTCACGGCTTCTGAGGGCGGCTTGGAGATCAGGACGATAAGGCGGGTGCCGGGATCGGCGGCCAGCATCCGGAGCGCTTGCTGCATGCTCAGGCCACCGATCTCCTCATGCAGATCGCGCCCGCCGGTGCCGAGTGCTTGGGAGACACCTTCGCCCAGATGATGAATACGGCAGCTCACTTCTTGCAGGCCTGTACCGGATGCCGCTACCAGGCCAATGGTGCCGCGGCGTACCACATTGGCAAACCCCAGCGGCATGCCATTAACGATGGCGGTGCCGCAGTCGGGACCCATCACTAGCAAGTCGCGCTGCGCGGCGAACGCCTTGATGGCGAGCTCTTGTGCTTCGGGCACGTTGTCGGAAAACAGCATGACGTTCATGCCAAGGTGCAGTGCCTTGAGTGCTTCGGCGGCAGCGTAACGACCGGGTACCGAGATGAGGGCGAGGTTGGCGTCGTTGTCACGCTCCTTGCCCATGGCCAGAGCGGTGGCAGGCCGCTGGCCGACAGCTCCAGGGGTGTCGTCAACCGGTGCAGGGCGCAGCAGTTCGTCGGCCAGTGCCAGCGCCTGTTCGCCAACGGCCTCATCGGCCAGCAGGGCGATCAGCAGATCGCTGGGTTTGGCCGCAACAGTGATCGCCATTCCTGCATCGCGCATCCGATCGAGGTTGGCATCGGTTGCCATGGCGACGGAGGCCTGACGCACGCCCTCCAGTCCACTCAGACGGGAGGAGACCTGCATCAGCGAGACAGAGTCCTTGTAGAGATTTGAATAGATTTTGTAGTGCAACATGTCAGCGTTTCCGTAGTAAACGGGTGCAGAAGGCCCTGACCCGGTCACGGGCCTTCTGTCAGTCAATAGAAGGTGGGGCGATAGGCCCCGGGGGTCAGTCTTTTAGGGCTGCGACCAGTTGTTCTGCGTCGCTAACCCAGCCGACGATGGCGCCCTGGGCCTGGATCATCTCGAGGGTGATCCTGTGGAATTCGGGGAAGTAGGACGCGCAGCAATCTGCCGGGATCACCAACTCATAGCCACGGTCGTTGGCTTCACGGGCGGTGGTCTGCACACAGACCTCGGTGGTGACGCCGCAGATGATGAGGGAGCGAATGCCGCAGGCTTGCAAGATCAGGTGCAGGTCGGTGGAGTAAAACGCCCCCTTGCCCGGCTTGTCGATCACCGGTTCGCCAGCGATGGGGTAGAGCTCGGGGATAATGTCGTGGCCCGCTTCACCTTGCACCAGGATGCGACCCATGGCGCCTGGCTCCCCGATGAAACGCTTGCCGCCACGGACCAGCTTGGCAGGCAGACAGTCGGTCAGATCTGGACGATGACCTTCACGTGTGTGGATGACCAACATGCCTTTGGCTCGAGCCGCATCCAGTACTTTGCGGCAGGGCTCGATAGCCCGGCGCACGAGGGAAACATCGTTACCGAGGGCATGACCAAATCCATTTGGTTCGACGAAATCACGCTGCATGTCGATCACGATGAGGGCTGTGGTGGCCGGGTCGAAGGTGAAATCGAAGGGCTGTGCACTGATACGCTTGTTCATGGTGTTCTCCTACGAGGTGGATGATTCATGGCCAGTCTATGGAGGGGGTTGAGGGGGTGCGCAGAAAGAAATTGAGCCCAACCGACAAAAGATTTGAAGGATGGTAATTAACGCTGGTGGCACAATGGCTAAGAGTCCGGTCATTGCTGGCATTGCACCATACCGGTATCACATGACTGTCTGTTCAGCAGTTAGTGAAGCAGATCATAGAACTGTGATCCCCCTCGCCAATCCATGTTCAAGGAGCCTCTTTTGTCACAGCGTTCTCTCTCTGTCATTCGTGGTTGTCAGCGACTCCTGGTGATGCCAAAGCAGGATGTGTTGACCGTTCACTCTCGTTTTCAGCGAAGCTGCAATTTTATCTCGGACCAAGGTGAATGGTTGACTTTGGTGATAAATGGCGTGGCTTTGCCCCCGGCAGGGATGGAGCTGGCGACTGGATTGTTACCTGATGACATGCAGCCCGGGAGTCGCTGGCTTTGGCACGAGAATACACTGGTGGGGCCTCACTGTAAGATCCGGCTTGTCGATTGTCAGTGGCAGTCGACCCGCCTAACCTCGGGTCAGGGGAGCATGCCATGCCTGTTACCTTCGTTGGATCACTTCTTGTCATTAGCCCCTCCTGCAGGTGGTTTTTGGGCTCAATGGCATGGAGCAGACCATGACTATCTGTTTCCTCCATTAACAGCCCTGCAAAATTGGTTGGGTGGCACCAAGGTGGAGCTGGGTCCTGTTCTCACCCCTTTGCTGGGTTATGGGCATGGCCTGACACCCTCTGGCGATGACTTTCTGCTTGGGATTCTATTTGCTCTGGAGTGGACTGCATTTCAAGGGAGGGATGAGCTTATCGCTGCTTTGTTACCCCTTCTAACACGCACAACGGAGATCAGTTCTGTGATGCTTAAAATGGGGACAGCAGGTCATTATGGTGAGCGTTTGCTGCAACTGGTGACAGCCCGAAAAGAAGATGTTATGTGCGCCATTAAGAACATTGCGGATTATGGACACTCGTCAGGCCACGACATGTTATGTGGGATTAGATTTGCACTGGCAAACGGTTGAAAAACTGTGGGTTTAATCTAAATCGAACAGCCTGTAATGGCCTCACCAGCCTAAAGTGCCCGCTACACTCGGAGCTTTCTTCTTATTGGCAGATCAAGGGAATGTGGCTTTCTTATCGTGCTCACATACGCCATCGCGTCTCCTACCTGACAACTGTATTGTCAGAGACTAAAGTTTCCCGCCAGCAACGGTTGGAATCGGTATATTACCGCGTCTGTAAACGAGCGATGCTGCTCCCCCCCTATATCTGTGCAAGCAAGGGTAATTCAGTATGTAAGTGCATAGCTGGAGCGCCTTGGCCTGCCAAGGCGAGGTTGGGGCGATGGTCTCTCCATACGCCCGAAGGTCCGACGACCGGCTGGTAATATCGCCAGTATTTGCGTATCCAGCTTGGTCAGATAACTCAGCGCATTAATCAGGTTTTGACACTTGGTTGTATCGCTGTAGTGGACCATCCCAATGCCATCAGTGCCCCATCGTTGATATTCCTCCCGCCTGACTTGGCAGTTGTAATAGCTCCCGTCATTGTCGGTCATGACCTCCCACAGCTCCCCCAGTGTTCTACCCAGCGAGATATCTCGTTGGTGTACTGCCCCATTAAAAATGAACGTAATGTGGGTATGAAAATATCTATCAACACCGTACTCCAGTTTCCAGATATACCCCACCAATGCAGGATATTTATTCTGTATTCGACGAAGGTAACTATTCCGATCATTCGTCACGAGGTCTAACGTTAACTGGTCGTAGTAGTCTTCGTGATAGCCGATATCCAATCGGATGATTAATAGCTTGGCATGCTGGTCGAATAGGCTATTAACATACGTCGCTATACTGAGCTGATTGCGGTTCTCAACGCGTTTAAGGTTCTTGAGACGCTTTCGGTGTGCCTTACTCTTGCATTCTCTTAGAAACGCATACAGCGCGTTATTGATATCCTTGGCTAATTCATTGCCTTCATCACTATCGAGATATCGCTCATGGATGAGGTGCAACCCAAACACCTCTCGCATATGCGTTAGGAATAGCGCTACCGTTGGATGCGCTGACGATATCTCCTCATGACAATAAAAATAATCACACACAGTATTCAACGTATTAAAGAGTTGGGTTGATAGCTTACGGTCAATGCAAGTAATGCGTGACTTACCTGGGGCTGAATCAACAGCCATGACAATAGGAGGCGTTGTATTTTGGAGCAGGTCTGGTATGGATAGGATATCTAATAGTCTGACTGAGTTAAACATGATGGCCTCGCTTAGGCAGGAGTAACCCTACACTGTGTGATAGACACTCGTGTATATAGCGGCGATTGGTGGAGTGGTATTGGCTACCTATGCTGGTGGTAGCATGACCACCATATGGGAGTTGTGTAATGGTATGCGATAGTGGTAATGGTTATTGGTTGTATATGGGTGACTGTACATAGCGTAGGAATAGTATTGAATGGTAGTGATGTTAAATAATAAATAAACCTAAACGTGATGCGCCTATCCCACCTACGAAAACACCCAAAAACATATATAAGAAGGAATGGTTATTTCCCTAACCAATTAGCCTATCAAGGCATGATTGATAACGCTGGAAGTTATGGAGCTCACTAGGGATGAAAAAATGCACTCAAGACTGGCTTCTACCAATAAGCCAGCTATCAACATCGTGCTCAAACCAGCCAATAGAGGACTGCCCTATCTTGAAAGGTTTAGGGAAGGTCTCGTCATAACGAGGAGACTTGGGATTAAGCCAGTCATAGATAGTAGACCTGAACATGCCAATCTTGTTGGTGAGATCTTTGATGCGCAGGACTTTGATGGGGTTGTTCATGATGTACTCCTGATGATGAGGTAGTTGTTCATCAGAAGAGCGCGCCAGTTAAAAAAAACAGGGTATCGCATCATTCTCTTTAGAAGTTAGAAGTTAGAAGTTAGAAGTTAGAAGTTAGAAGTTAGAAGAGTGTGAACTGTAATTCCTATCCAAACTGCTTGCTATAACGCTACATAAAGTGACCAATCCAGGCAGCTGATACATGGATTGTAGGTAATGCAAAATTGCAGGCCCCTAGGTTAGGGCTATACCGATAGATGCTATTCATCTATCCGCAGCAAAGAGAACTGAAGAGCCTCCACCTGGATAAGGGCAGCTCAAAATATACTAAGTGCAACCATGCTATAAGTTAAGTGATGCTTGCATCACATCCTTAGTGCAACCTTGTTGATGTGGCTACATAAATCTATAGAATTGAAGGTTATGCTGGAATTAACACACCATAAAGAAGGTTAAATATGGCAAGAAATAAAAAATACAGACCACATCATCATATTGGTGTAAAAGCCAAAAGTGAGCTTCGCGCCCCCCCAACACAGCATAAAAAAGAAGACATTAAAATAAATGATGATATGTTCGCTGATGATAATAAAGTGGAGCAACCAACTAAAATCAAACGTGTTTTGCGAGGAAGTAAAACCGACAATAATAAAGATAAAAATAGTAAAATAAAAACAACAGAAAGGCCATATTCAATATACGACTGTGATAAAGAATGGCTCCTCGCTGCACAGCGAACTAGAAAGACTCCACATCTGGCAATTAGACATGAAGGGCTTAGTAAGAATGGATTGCAGATTGAGAACGACACACCTATCGGTCATTTTATTGAAAATAATAAGTCTAGCGAAGTAACTTACTATCAAAAAATTATAGCAACTGAAGATTACAGTAACTTCGAACATATTTATAATATATTGTTATTTATTTCATCTGTTAGGGAATATAGCTACCATGAACAATTTAAAATTGGGAGGCAATTTAAAAACAACAATCGATTAGAATTAACCGTTCAGGATGAGGTTAATCTAAATAAAGCACTTGTGTATAGTGCTCAGCAGAAAGTAGAAATAAAAAATAAAATAAGAATTTTGTTGAGGTCAAACGTAAATAACATTCTCAATAACCAGGATTATCTTGAACACTTTGATGTGCATCCCGCTGTATCTATATTCATAAAGATAGTAAATGAGAATGGCATTGACATCACATATAGAGATGATTTTGAAGAGTATTTCTCAATCGATCTGATGACCGCTTTCATCAATAAATTCAATGCAACCTATAACTCTCCACATTATAAAAAAGAGGTTTCTAAAAGACTTTACAATGTAAGAAAGAATATAAACTCTATCACTGACTTCATAAATAGAAAGGTCGATGGCGATTCTACGCATGTGATAAGGTGCTGTTTAGGATTTAACTGCATTTTCGATGATGGATATGATTCAAAATATGAAAAAGAAATTTATGAAATCTATAAAAGCCCTAACTCCTTATACTATTACAAGCTAACAAAGCTATTTGATGGCAGAGATGCAATATTTAGGCGAGGAGCAAAAAAACCAGTTATGAAGTATATAGATGGGTATATTTGGAAAGTCGATTATTGCTCAATAAGGAAGTATTATCTTCATCTATTTTTATTTTTAAAACCAGACTGGGGGAAGAGCTTTGATATCGTAGAAGAGATCGGTAACATGTGGAGAAGCAATGTAATCAACGGTGATGTTTTTAAATATAGCGGTGAAATAGACAACTTCCCAATTAAAAATAAAAGCGGTCGTGACATGCTGGCTAAATCTTTAAACGACTTATTCATTCAGGACATATTGGCTTATGCGATAGTGCGCAAGCCTAATGAAAAACATCTTCGTTCATTTGGAAAAAGTGGAAATAATGAAAGCACTGACAACCCATTACAAAAAATAATTAAATCAACACCAGTGAAAATATAGCGCAATATGATGATGATCTATTCGCTATAAATTGGCCATCTGGTTTAAACACTCCATGAGGGTATGATATGAATAAAAATGGAGGTTACACTCAGTGTAACCTCCATAGGCAAAGTCTAAAACTAGAGACTTAATAAACCCTATCCAACTTGTAGATGCACAATATTGTCAGCCGTTTTTTCTGATGGTTTAAAAATTCATCCCCATAACTCCAGCGCCATTTTTTGTTCCGGTAACCGAACTGTATGAACATAGTGAGCCATGCCTCCGGGTAAGGCATGACCTAATATCTGCTCCACAACATGAGCGGCGATCCCAGCCTCATTTAGCCGGGTAGCTAAGCTCCGTCGCTCCAAGGGAGTAGTATGCCCGATCCGTTTCCAAATCCCTCTTTCCCACTGACTGACAGCCTCTGGTCACTTGAGCTTCCTAGCAAGTATGAGGGTGACTGTGCGGCAGCTGCTTTCAGCAAGGCGTCTATCGTCGGCCGAATAAAATCAGGTATTGGTCTCACGATTTTATTACCTGTTTTTGATTTGGATGCAGGTACTGTCTATGTACCTTCGGCTAGATTCCATTCTTCGGGAGCTGATAGCCGATCTTCTTGAGTTCTTGCACCGAACGACAACAGAATCTTGGCCAAACTTCCGTAGTAGCAATATGGACCTAGCTTCTCAGCCCACTCCCATAGTGTTAGCAGCAGTGGGAAAGTGATCCACCGATGGGTCAGAATCCGACTGCTGTTGACACTCGAAGACTACCTCACCAAGAAAGAGGCTCTCACCGGCAGCCTGTTTGGCAAGCTGAGAGATTAGGAGTGGGGAGGATGTGTGGATCACCTGATCGCTAAGCTGCAAAGTCATGTGGAGTAACTCATGAATCAACCCTACCTGCTACTATGGCTGGAGGGGCCGCTACAAAGCTGGGGGCACGATTCCCGCTTTGGACGGCGTGAGACCCTGAACTTCCCGACCAAGTCCTGGGTCCTCGGGATGGTCTGCCCTGCCCTGGGGATTGGTGGCCCCCAGACATCCCTACTCGCCCATTTTGCTGCTCTCGATATGCAGGTCCACAGCTTTGCCCGTTGTCACCAGAACGGGGAGCTGGCTCCCCGCGAGCCTTTGTTGCGCGAGACGACGCTGACGCGAAGTGAGCAATGGGAAGAAGGACAGTAGCTGTTGAAAGGCTTGGGTATCCATGATGGAGACCCTCAAGGTGATGACCTACTTCAAGGTTATCCTTTCAACAAATAATTGGGACAGCACTATTAATAACGCCTTGTGATGCAAAAAGATCGCAGAGGCAACGAGCCGGGCGAGAGCGGCCCACCCGGGATCAGCGCTCCAGCAGGGGAGCAGAGCGGTAGCTCCAGAGCCCGTAGGTGCGCAGGGCGTCGCGGTAGATGCCGAGCAGCTCGCTGTCGCTCACCTTGGCAAGCTCGGAGAGCGGTTTGTCGGGATAGCTGACGCTGTCAATCCGGATCCCGGCCGGCCCGCTCTGCCAGCAGGCGATCTCCAGCAATGTCTGGCCCCGGCGCACATGGCTGGCGGAGCTCACCAGAGTGGCGTACTCGATCTGGTGGCGGGCGAGGGCATAGCCGCTGTAGAGGGCGTTCTCCACCGTGCTGGTGGCGTAGTTCTCCTCGATGATACGCGAGCGAGCGATCCCCTTTTTCACCAGCCAGTCGGCCATCAGCTTGCCCTCGGTCTGACGGTGCTGGGGCACGCCGCCGGTCAGGATGATGAGGGCCGCCGGGTTGGCCTTGGCCAGCGCCCGGGTGGTTTCCAGCCGGCCCAGCAGGATGTCGTGCATGGAGCCGTCGGGATTGAGGGCATAACCCAGGGTGACGATGGCCCGGTTGCCCGGCTTGGGTGAGCGCTCCCCCTGCTCTTTGAGCGGGGTGGCGATGACGCGGTCGACCGTGTCGAAGATGCGCTGCAGATCGGCGGCGCGGCCGGGATTGAGGGTCGCCAGCTTGCTCTGATAGCCCTTGGCGGCGGCCTCGTTGTGCTTGAAGGTCTGCCAGGTGGCGAGGTAGCTCAGCAGGTCGATGTCATCGGGCGCGGTGCTGAGGGCCTGCTCGAACAGGCCGATGGCCTTGTCCAC
The DNA here is from genome assembly GCF_002934425.1 of Aeromonas sp. ASNIH4. Taxonomy (NCBI): domain Bacteria; kingdom Pseudomonadati; phylum Pseudomonadota; class Gammaproteobacteria; order Aeromonadales; family Aeromonadaceae; genus Aeromonas; species Aeromonas sp. ASNIH4. The sequence continues at coordinate 1,299,621 of NZ_CP026217.1, forward strand.
GTTGCCGTTGTAGATCTGGGCGTTGGCCGCCGAGATGAGCAGGTCGGTGCGATAGGGCTCGAGCTGGTAGGCCTGCAGCAGCAGTTCGGTCACCTGTTCCATGTTGCTTGGCATCTTGGCGGTGAAGCCGGCGGTGGAGATGCGGGCGGGGGATTTGAAGATCTGCCAGGCATCCGCCAGCAGCTGATCCACCACCTGGCGCTTGCTGATGTACTGGTCGTAATTCTGCTCCTTTTGCAGGGAGCGTACCGGGGTAGCCCAGGCTGCGGAAGGGAGCACGGCAGGCAGTGTCAGCAGGCCGGCCAGCGTCAGGGCAATCGCGGTTCTTTTCATCATGATGGCGTTCCACCGAAGGTTGATGGCACCAGGCCATTCCAGGACCATGGGGCTTTTTCAATAAAAACATAAACTTGGTGATTGGTCAGTGTACCGCGTCGTGGCGTGAAAAAACGTGAACCGCTTCGGTTATCCGGGGAAGGGGGGGCGCCTGCCGTATCCGGGTGTTGCAAGGAGTGCTTTCCCTGTGGGTTTGCTCAGTTGTGGCGCAATCCTGCCGCGTTTTGGGTAATGCTCAGCGCTGCCGTGAAAAAGTTGGCGGGGCCAATCGTTTTACCGCTTTTTCTGTGACGGCGATCACTGTACCATCGCCGCCCGACCTGCCACCCGGCCGCAGCTCCCCCTGCGACGGCGCTGGCGTCACCCGATACTCGCCGTCACCCGGAACGTGAATGACCCCAGGATGGGACCCGCCACTAACCTGTAGGTTTGTGGTCTGCGTGTCGCGGGGTCGGCACCTCTCTCGCCCGCTCCCTGCGATGCCTGTCTGCAGACTTGCCGTATGAAACTTCTCTCTTCATAGGTGCAAGATGACGCTGTTATTGAGTCTGGTCGGTATGCTGGCCCTGATGTTTATCGCCTGGCTGGCCAGTGAAAACCGCCGTGCCATCCGCTGGCGGACCGTGCTGGGGGCCCTCGCCCTGCAAACCGGCTTTGCCGCCCTGGTGCTCTACTTCCCCCCCGGTCAAATCATGCTCGGTGCCATGAGCAACGGCGTCTCCGCCCTGCTCGGCTTTGCCGACAGCGGCATCCGTTTCGTGTTTGGCGATCTGGCCAGCAACGGCTTCATCTTCGCCGTGCGGGTACTGCCGCTGGTGATCTTCATCAGCGCGCTGATCGCGGTGCTCTATCACTTCGGCATCATGCAGTGGGTGATCCGGGTGCTGGGGGGCGGTATTCACCGCCTGCTCGGCACCAGCCGCGCCGAATCCCTGGTGGCCACCGGCAACATCTTCCTCTCCCAGGGTGAATCGCCGCTGCTGATCCGCCCCTTCCTGGCGGGCATGACCCGCTCCGAGCTGTTTGCGGTGATGACCTGTGGCATGGCCTCAGTGGCTGGCTCTGTGCTCGGTGGCTACGCAGGGCTGGGTGTGGATCTGAAATACCTGATCGCCGCCTCCTTTATGGCGGCGCCGGGGGGCCTCTTGATGGCCAAGCTGCTGGTGCCTGAGCAGCAGCAGGTGAACGATCAGGCCGAGATCACCCTCGACAAGAGCGACTACAGCAACGCCATCGACGCCCTGGCGGGTGGCGCCATGAGCGGCATGAAGATCGCGGTGGCCATCGGCACCATACTGCTGGCCTTTGTCAGCGTGATCACCATGATCAACGCCGGTCTCACCACGGTGGGCGAGTGGTTCGGCTGGGCCGATCTCTCCCTGCAGCAGCTGCTGGGTTACCTGTTTGCCCCGGTGGCCTGGCTTATCGGCGTGCCGGCCAGCGAGATGATGGCGGCAGGGTCACTCATCGGCCAGAAGGTGATCATGAACGAGTTCGTCGCCTACCTGGACTTTGCCAACATCAAGCAGGATCTGAGCGCCCACACCCAGATCATCATCACCTTCGCCCTCTGTGGTTTTGCCAACCTGGGCTCCATTGCGGTGCAGCTCGGCTCCATCGGCACCATGGCGCCGGAGCGCCGCCACGACGTGGCGAGCCTCGGTTTCAAGGCGGTGCTGGCCGCGACCCTGGCCAACCTGATGAGCGCCACCCTGGCGGGGCTGTTCGCCTCCCTCGGCTAAGCGACCCTTGCCCCCATGCACACCCCGTCTCGCCACTGGCGCGGCGGGGTGTCGTCCATCTGGCGCCAACCACTGACGCCTCGGCACGGCGTGGGCTCGACAGGGGCGGGCGCAGGCGGTAGCGTGATGGCGCGCGGCCAGTCCGTGCCCGTTCAGGCATTCATATAACAAGGAATCACACCATGACCCGTCTCTCACGCGCATTGGCGCTCTCCCTGCTGCTGGCCGGCGCCGCGCCGGCGTTTGCCGCCGCCACCTATACCTCTGATCTGCTGTTGTCGGCGGACTTCAAGGCCCCCTGGGCCAAGGCGACTCAGGGCATCAAGAACCTGCCCAAGTGGGTGCGCAGCGGCAATGGCACCAGCTCCCCGCTCGAAGCCGTGGCTGGCACCCCGTATCAGAGCGGTTCGGTCTGCAAACCCCACGACTGCGCCAGCCACTACATGCAGCTGTTGGTGGATGCCAAGGCCAAGCGGGTGTGGGGCGTGCTGATCGACCTGCCGGATAGCGACGCCGCTCGCGAAACCCCGTCCAAGTTCGCCCGCTACACCTGGCTCGGCCAGCCGGACAAGGGGATGCAGGCCGCCCTGATGAAGCAGGTTGAGGCCGACCCCAACTGGCAGTAAGCATCGAAAAGCAAAAACCTCTGCCCGGGCAGAGGTTTTTTTATGGCGAAGAGGTGATGGGGCAGGGTGCTAGCGGCTCAGGATCCGCACCGAGCGGATGCGATTGTTGAAGTCGGTCGCCTCCTGCTCGCCGCCCTTGCGGGTGTAGTAGCCACCGCGAAAATCGGTCTCCTCGAAGAAACGCACCACCCAGCCAGCTGGCACGGTGAAGGAGGAGATGCGGTTGGCAAAGCCGTAGCGGCCGAGATCCGCAATATCCCGGTCGATGCGCAGGGAGTCGCCGCTCTGATGGGCACCGTCAAACACCAGCAGGGGGCTGGCGTCGTCCCCTTCGTCCAATCGGGTTGTCAGGCAGCTCGCCTTGGCCGCCTCGCAGAACAGGCTGTTGTTGCCCTGGCCCTGCTGGCAGCGGCGGCTCACCTTCTGGCGCGCCAGCCATTCGCTGCGCCCCGCATCGGCATAGACGCTGTTGAAGGGGGTCAGGGTACAGATGTGGATACGCCCGCCACCCTGGCTTTGGCCGTTCACCACGATCTGCGGATTGATAAGGATATCGGCGTGGGCCGCTGTGCTCAGGGTCAACAGCGCCAGCAGGACAAACAGCTTGTTCATGGATGAGATCTTGCCAGTTCAAGGGGCGGCAAGGATTGCCGAGACGCCGCCCCGATGCAAGTGGGGGCGGCGCCCGCTGCGACACTCCTTGCCCGCCACAGGCGTCAAGATGAAAGGCCCAAAGCAGAACACCGGCACAAGGCCGGTGTTCTGAGCAGCATGGCGGCGGGCCCGACGGGGCGCGCGGTCAGGGCGGCTTAGGCGTAGAAAGCCTCGACGGTGCCTTTGACGGTGATCAGCATGGGGTTGCCATAGCGATCCTTGGCCTTGGGGGAGGGGATCTTCACCCAGCCTTCGCTGATGCAGTACTCCTCGACATTGGTGCGCTCCTTGCCGTTCACGCGAATGCCGATCTCGTGCTGGAAGCACTCCGCCACATGGTGCGGGCTGCGCGGGTTGGCCGCCAGACGGTCGGGCAGGGCCGGTTTGTTGTCGCTCATTTTATTTACCTGAGTGTGATAAAAAGTGGGCCATTGTAGGCAATGCCCGTCATGGGCTCAAGGCTGGGTTACGTCCCATGGGGGTGGACAAGGTTTGGCTATAGCTGCAGTTCGGGCAACAGCCCCGCCTGCTCCTGAAAATGGTGGCAACGGCGCTTAACGTCATCTTTATAGCGTGCTAGATAATCCAGCTCGGCGGGATGGTCTGTCTCGACCATGGCTATAGCGGCATCCAAATGGTGGAGGATGTCGCTGGCTATCTTCTGCAAGGTCTGTTGCAGCAGGCGTTCGGGTAGGTCACATGCCTCGGCCATTTCCAGCAACTGCCATGCGTTGATCGCCTCGGGAGCAAATTCGTCGCCTATGGCCATGGCCAGATGCTGGTTGAACTCGGGGTAAAGCCCCACATTGACCAGATCGTACCAAGGGGTGGGCGTCAGCCCTGCTTTTGATACGAAGAAGCTGTAGTTCTTGCCGTGGGCATCGTGATTGTTGACGCAGAGGTTGAAGAGCAGCCATTGCAGCATGTCCAGTCTGGCCTGCGCTGGATTGACGCAGAGAGCGCTAAGGCTGAACAGCCGTGGCAGGCTCACCCCTTCCCGAATATGGGCCACGTCCCGACCATCACCGAAGTTGCGTTCATATTTTCGGGCGACGGGGAACCCCAGCCCCTGACAGGCATCGATCATGTGGCGACGGCGGACCCTCATGCCATCCTCATCAAGACGACGGTCGAACCGTTCCACCAGCAAGCTTCTGTGGGACTTCTCACCCTGACCCACAGTATGCAGTTCGACCCGCGCCACCGGCATGCTAAGCTGTGCGGCCAGCTGCATGGTTACAAATTCATTGATCACTAGATGAGGGTGATGCTCGAACTTGAGGAGGTGGGTTGAACAGAGTTCACCTTCGCCAAATCCTAGCCTCCCCTCGAGTCGCAGCAGGTTGAGTTTGGCCTGCACACCCGCAACCGAGAGTCGGGGGCGGCCATCCCAGACTTCCAGCGGCCAAATCTCGGGTTGATCGAGGCGCAGCATCAACTCCTCTGGTGTGATGGGGCGAAACCGGGTGGGAATGTCGGGCTCTGCGGGTAGGGTGAAGGTGACAGCCCCGGATACATCGCGGCCGATACCGTGGATTAGGGCAAAGAGATTGCTGCGCGAAACGGAGAGTACCTCAATCAGATGATCCAGCCCGCGATTTTCTGGCAGTAAGTTGCCGAGATACGCCCGGATCTGAGCGCTGCTGGCCGAGCCATCCAACGCCAGTGGCGGTGAGAGTGGGAATCCGCGCGCTTGCCACTCTGGCAGATAGCCGAGCTGAAACGAATCCCGGTTGGAGTCATATTCGAGATGGCCAATCAGCTGATTACCCAGCCGAAGTTCCAGCCGATGGTGCTCAGAACCATTCATCATCACCGACCTCTGGTTGGCTGTAGCTGCTCATTACCTGTGATCCCGCTTCTTGCACCAGTTGCAACCTCAGTCCCAGCGCCTTCATCACCTGCAGCAGGGTCGAGAGGTAGACATCCCCCCCTTTTTCAATCTTGATCAGGGTTTTCTTGGAGATGCCGCACAGTGAGGCCGTCACCTCTTGGGTCATCTTGGCTGCTTTGCGTCTCTCCCGTATCGCCAGTCCCAGCGAGGCGGGATCCAGTTCTTTCGTGCCGGTTGGCAACGGTGTATCTGTCATCATGATCACGGAAAAAGTGTAGGTTGTTACACCTTAGCTCATGGTAAGAGCAAACAGCAACAAAAAGTGTACGATGGTGCACTTTTTATAGTCTCAGCGTTGTTTTCGATAAAAAAGTGTAGAAGTGTTCACCTTTTAGAACAGAAAAGGTGGTTAGGGAGGGTCTGGGAGATGATAGAGGGGCCGGGAGGATGTTGTGTGCAGAGCCGCATTGCACTTCACCTTCACTTCACCGAGCGGGGGTAGGGTAGGCTTACGTCTTCATTTGGAGCTTTATTCTATGCCCACCATGGTCACTCACGCTGCCGTTCCTCTCTGCCTTGGACTCGGGCTTGGCAGCCGGATCATTCCGCCGCGCCTGCTGCTGGCGGGGGTTGCCATCGCCATGCTGCCCGATGCCGATGTGCTCGCCTTCAAACTGGGGGTTGCCTATGGCCATGTCTTTGGCCACCGCGGTTTTACCCACTCCCTGCTGTTTGCCTTTGCCTTGCCCACCCTGGCCATGCTGTTTCAGCGCCAATTTCGGGCCAGCGCCGCCACCGTCTGGTCGTTTCTGCTGGTCTCCCTGCTCTCCCACAGCCTGCTCGATTCCCTCACCACCGGCGGCAAGGGGGTTGGCTGGCTCTGGCCGTGGCGTGACGAGCGTTTCTTCGCCCCCTGGCAGGTGATCCGGGTCGCCCCCTTCAAGCTGGAGGCCTATCTCACCGCCCGGGGCGAAGCGGTGATCCTCTCCGAGCTCTACTGGGTCTGGCTGCCGGGGGTTGTATTGATGCTGGTGTTGATGGGATGGCGGGTGTGGAGCAGGGGGGCTAGGGGATGCTGAGACTAGCGGCCAAGTGATGAAGATAGCCATAACTGTGCCACTGTATGGCACAGAGAGCGAGTAGGGCTGATGCCCTCAAGGCACCCTGATCCCGGTGTCGGAGCAATACACGTAATGCATGTATTATGCAGAGACCCAAGATCGTCAGGTAAATGATGGCTAAGGAAGGTGCGAACAAGTCCCTGATATGAGATCATGTTTGTCATCTGGAGCCATGGAACAGGGTTCATCATGAGTCATCAACTTACCTTCGCCGACAGTGAATTCAGCAGTAAGCGCCGTCAGACCAGAAAAGAGATTTTCTTGTCCCGCATGGAGCAGATTCTGCCATGGCAAAACATGGTGGAAGTCATCGAGCCGTTTTACCCCAAGGCTGGTAATGGCCGGCGACCTTATCCGCTGGAAACCATGCTACGCATTCACTGCATGCAGCATTGGTACAACCTGAGCGATGGCGCGATGGAAGATGCTCTGTACGAAATCGCCTCCATGCGTCTGTTTGCCCGGTTATCCCTGGATAGCGCCTTGCCGGACCGCACCACCATCATGAATTTCCGCCACCTGCTGGAGCAGCATCAACTGGCCCGCCAATTGTTCAAGACCATCAATCGCTGGCTGGCCGAAGCAGGCGTCATGATGACCCAAGGCACCTTGGTCGATGCCACCATCATTGAGGCTCCCAGCTCGACCAAGAACAAAGAGCAGCAACGCGATCCGGAGATGCATCAGACCAAGAAAGGCAATCAGTGGCACTTTGGCATGAAGGCCCACATTGGTGTCGACGCCAAGAGTGGCCTGACCCACAGCCTAGTCACCACCGCGGCCAACGAGCATGACCTCAATCAGCTGGGTAATCTGCTGCATGGAGAGGAGCAATTTGTCTCAGCCGATGCCGGCTACCAAGGGGCGCCACAGCGCGAGGAGCTGGCCGAGGTGGATGTGGACTGGCTGATCGCCGAGCGCCCCGGCAAGGTAAGAACCTTGAAACAGCATCCACGCAAGAACAAAACGGCCATCAACATCGAATACATGAAAGCCAGCATCCGGGCCAAGGTGGAGCACCCGTTTCGCATCATCAAGCGACAGTTCGGCTTCGTGAAAGCCAGATACAAGGGGTTGCTGAAAAACGATAACCAACTGGCGATGTTATTCACGCTGGCCAACCTGTTTCGGGCGGACCAAATGATACGTCAGTGGGAGAGATCTCACTAAAAACTGGGAATAACGCCTTAAATGGCGAAGAAACGGTCTAAATAGGCTGATTCAAGGCATTTACGGGAGAAAAGATCGGCTCAAACTGAAAAAATGAAATGACTGAGTCAGCCGAGAAGAATTTCCCCGCTTATTCGCACCTTCCCTAAAAATCGTAGGTTGGTGCTGAACGAAGTGAAGCCCAACGTTTACCGCGAAATATATCTATCAATCTGTTTTACGGATCTGCCACATCCATATTTATCCCGCTCTGGTTGGCGCAATGATTCTCGCCTGTTGGGCTTTGCTTCGCTCTGCACCAACCTGCAAAAACCACGCTACCGCCCCTGAGTGACAGCCCCCAGTTTGCTGCTGTTAACCTGCGAGATAGCAACAATCGCAGCCATGGTGTGCTCCCGAGAGAGAGATTGTCGTTTGGCTATCTTAATGGCGAGGGGAGAGAGTTGAGAAGCGTGTTTTGGTGGGAATCTGTGTTGGATCAATAAATTAGTCATTAAGGCGTGCGCTGTATGAACAACCAGCTTGGCTGGGGATGCACAATTCCCCTCACCCCAGCCCTCTCCCAAGGGGAGAGGGGGGCTTGTTCACTGTTGCACGGTAGCCTCAGGCGGGCACGGTTTTGATCCCCCTCTTATTCGCTGAGGCGAGTCCTCTTGTCCAGGCCGCGAGGCAGGACGCCGAGCGAGCGGCGTTGGGCTATGGGCAAAATCGGGAAAGGGCGAGCACCGCTCGACCCGATTTGGCGCGAGAACACGGATGTTCGAAGCGGGCTTTGGGCGAAGCCATGGATGGCGGAGGCCAAAGGCCCATCGGCGCGTGCCGTTGGACAAGAGGATGAGCCGAAGGTACCCGACGTCAGTCGGGCAAATAAGCGGGGGTGGCCTTTCTTTTGGTGACTTTTCTTTGGCCACGCAAAGAAAAGTCACTCGCCCCAGCCCGAAGGGCGGGCGAAACCCCGTCGAGGGCGGAGCCCTCGCATCCAGCGTGGCAAAGCCATGCCATCAGGAATATCTGCCGGCTCGAGCGTTCGGATTAACTCCGCCCGGATCGCGAATGTCCGAATACGCTTCGCTATTCGAACCTACATTCGAACCTACGATTCGATAACGTCGGAGGATTATGGGTTCCCTCACCCTGCCCCTCTCCCAAGGGGAGAGGGGACAAAGACGCAGGGAGCGGCAACAAGCAGGAAATAGAAAGGGAGCCTATCAGGCTCCCTTTTCGCAGACATGGCCAATGGCATTTGGTCAATGCCGCTCTTTACCGATTGGTCGCGGCCTTCATCCCTTCTACAAACTCTTTCAGACGAGTGAGCATATGCTCCGGGTTCTGGTGGTGGGTCTCGATGATCTTCACCACGGCGGAGCCGGAGATGGCACCGGCGGCGCCGGCGGCGATGGCTTCACGCACCTGAGCCGGTTCGCTGATGCCAAAGCCGAGCAAGGCAGGGGGGGCGTTGAACTCGCGCAGGGTGTTGATGAGCCCCTCCACCGGCATGCCGGCCTTGGTCTCGGCACCGGTGACGCCGGCGCGGCTCACCAGATAGGTGTAACCATTGCCCAGCTCCGCCACCTGTTTCAGGGTCCCGGCGTCGCCATTGGGCGGCGCGATAAAGATGCTGTCGATGCCGAACTTGTCGGCGGCCGCCTTGTAGGGCTCGCACATCTGCACCGGCACGTCGGCCACCAGCACCGAATCCACGCCCGCCTGCCGGCACTTCTCGTAGAAATCGTCAATTTTGCGCACATAGACCAGATTGGCGTAGACCAAGAGGCCAATGGGCAGCTGCGGGTACTTGGCGCGGATGCGGCCGAGCAGCTCGAAACAGTCGTCCGGGGTGGTGTGGCTGGCAAACGCGCGCAGGGCGGCGCCCTGAATGGTGGGGCCGTCCGCTACCGGATCGGAGAAGGGAATGCCGAGTTCGAGGGCATCGGCGCCCCCTGCGACCAGCGCATCGACGATGGCCAGCGACAATTCGGGAGTCGGGTCACCCAGCATCACGAACGGCACAAAGGCGCCCTGATTGGCTTCATCCAGACGGGAGAAGAGTTGTGCGTAACGGTTCATGACAAGGTTCCTTCTTTCTCGAAAATATCGGCAACGGTGAAGATATCTTTGTCGCCACGGCCGGAGAGGTTGACGATGAGCACCTGCTCTTTTTCCGGTTCACTGCGGGCCATCTTGAGGGCGTGGGCCAGTGCGTGGGAGGACTCCAGCGCCGGTATGATGCCTTCGGATTTGGCCAGCTCCTGGAAGGCGTCAAGCGCCTCCTTGTCGGTCACCGAGGGGTACTCGGCGCGGCCGATGGCGGCCAGGTGGGCGTGCTGCGGGCCGACGGAGGGGAAATCCAGTCCTGCCGAAACAGAGTAGGACTCCTGGATCTGGCCCTGATTGTCCTGCATCAGGTAGGAGTGCATACCAAAGAAGACCCCCTTGCTGCCGTGACCGAGCGGCGCACCGTGCTCGCCGCTCTCGATGCCGTGACCACCCGGCTCGACACCGATGAGACGCACCGACGGTTCATCGATAAAGTCGGCAAACATACCGATGGCGTTCGAGCCGCCGCCGACGCAGGCGATCACCGCATCGGGCAAGCGCTCTTCCTTCTCGAAGCACTGGGCCTTGGCCTCTTCGCCGATCATCTTCTGGAACTCCCGCACGATAGTGGGGAAGGGGTGTGGGCCGGCGGCGGTGCCCAGCAGGTAGTGGGCCGACTCGTAGTTGGCGGCCCAATCACGCAGCGCCTCGTTGCAGGCATCTTTCAGGGTGCTGGAGCCTGAGTGCACCGGGATCACCGTGGCGCCCATCAGCTTCATGCGAAAGACGTTGGGCTTCTGGCGCTCGCAATCCTTGGCGCCCATATAGACCCGGCACTTGAGGCCGAGCAGGGCGCAGGCCAGCGCGGTGGCCACGCCATGCTGACCGGCGCCGGTCTCGGCGATGATCTCTTTCTTGCCCATCCGCTTGGCCAGCAGCGCCTGACCCAGCACCTGGTTGGTCTTGTGGGCGCCGCCGTGCAGCAGGTCTTCACGCTTCAGATAGAGGCGGGTCTTGGTGCCCTTGGTCAGGTTGCGAGTCAGGGTGAGCGGGGTCGGGCGACCGGCATACTCGGTCAGCAGGGTCTGAAACTCGGCGATAAAGGCCGGATCATCCTTGGCGTCGACGAAGGCCTTCTCCAGCTGGAGCAGGGCGGGGATGAGGATCTGGGGCACGTACATGCCGCCAAATTCACCAAAAAACGGGTTGAGCAGGGTCATGGTTTCTTCCTTATACCTTGAGTCGAAAACGGAACATCAATTACGAAACAGTGATTCAGTAGTGGCCTCACAGGGCGCGCTTACAGGTTGCGCAGGGCGGCAAACGCCGCCGCCAGCTTGTGTGCATCCTTCTGGCCCGGGGCACTCTCTACCCCGGAGTTGAAATCAAGGCCGAGGCAGCCCACTTGCGCGGCTTGCAGGGCGTTGTCGGGATTAAGGCCGCCCGCCAGCATCAGCTTGGCTTTATCGAGATTGGCCAGCAGAGTCCAGTCGAACGCCTGACCAGTGCCGCCGCTCTGGCTGCCGACTTTCGTATCCAGCAGCAGGCGATCGGCCGGATAGTCGAGGGCGGGCAGCGGTTCGCCACTTGTGACTCCAACTGCCTTCCAGATCTGGCAGCCTGCTGGCAGCAGTGGGCGCAGCGTCTCGATATAGGCTGCATCCTCATCGCCATGGAGCTGCACCGCAGCGAGTCCCAGCGCCTCCACCGTCTTGACGATGGTGGCGGGCTGGGCATTGCGAAATACCCCGACGTAAGAGAGCGGCGCGCCCGCCATCACGGCGCGGGCGGCGGGAATGTCCACATAACGCGGGCTTTTGGCCACGAAGATCAGGCCGCCAAATACCGCGCCCGCCTGATGGGCGGCGGCGGCGTCTTCGGCGCGGGTCAGGCCACACACCTTGTTCTGGCCCAGAGTGAGCTTGCGCACAGCCGCCTCCAGATCCGGCTCGGCCATGAGGGATGAGCCCACCAGAAAGCCCTTGGCGTGGTGGCGCAGATCCGCCACTTGGGCGCGGTGATTGATGCCGGACTCGCTGATCACCACCTGATCGGCCGGGGCTTTTTGTGACAAGATGGCCGCCAGCTGTTTGGTGCGGTTCAGATCCACGCTCAAGTCCCGCAGATCCCGGTTGTTGATGCCGATCACCGGCGCCCCCAGCGCGATGGCGCGGGTCAGCTCCTCCTCGTTGCTCACCTCGGTGAGCACGCCAAGGCCCAGCTCCTTGGCCACTGCGAACAGGGCGCGATAGCCCTCGTCGGTGAGCACCGAGAGCATCAGCAGGATGGCGTCCGCCTGATAGTGGCGGGCCAGATAGACCTGATAGGGGTCAATCATGAAATCCTTGCAGAGCACCGGCTGGCTGACGCGACTGCGCACCCGGCTTAGATAAGCAAAATCCCCCTGAAAGAACTTCTCGTCGGTCAGCACCGAGATGGCAGTGGCGTATTTGCCATAGATGTCGGCGATGGCCTCCGGGCTGAAATCGTCGCGGATCAAGCCCTTGGAGGGGGAGGCCTTCTTGCACTCCAGAATGAAGCGGGTGGAGCCCGCCTTGAGCGCCCCGACGAAATCCCGATCGCTTGGGGTCAGAGCGCTCTCGAAGCTCTCCAGCGGCTGGGCCAGCTTGCGGGCGGCAACCCACTCCTGTTTGGCCGCCACGATTTTGCCGAGAATGGTCTGGCTGATGGAGGCCATGTTCAGAAAAGCATGGGGGGCAATAAGGTCTGACATCTCGTTATCCTTGCGAAACTGGCTCTTGCCCTGCGGGCGTTCTGAATGACTGTTATGCGACATGGTGGCTGACATCATGCCTCCTGATGGCCCGCTTCCTGATGGCTTAAAGTGGCCAGACGAGCGGCGAGCTCTGCCGTCTTGCCGCTTGCCAGCACCGCCAGCACCTCGGCCGCCGCGCTCTTGAGATCCTTCGCCTTGCCCGCCATCAGCAGCAGCGGTGCCACGTTGGCGGCGATGGCTGCGTTGTGGGCCGGGGTGCCACGCCCTTCCAGAATGGCGGCGGTGATGGCGCGGTTCTCTTCAGGCTCTCCGCCCTGAATGGCGCTGACCGGATAGGTCTCGAGACCAAAGTCAGCCGGGGTGAGCAGAAATTCGCGGATCTCGCCGTCACGGATCTGGGCCACCTGGGTCGGGCCGTGGATGGCAATTTCATCCAGCCCGGCGCCGTGCACCACCATACCGGTTTTCAGCCCCAGTGCCAGCAGGGTTTCGGCGATGGGGCGCACCAGCTCGGGGGCATAGACCCCCATCAGCTGATAGGTGGGGCGAGCGGGGTTGATGAGTGGCCCCAGCACGTTGAACAGGGTGCGGGTCTTGAGGGCCTGGCGCACCGGCATGGCGTGGCGCACGCCGGCGTGGTACTGGGGGGCGAACAGGAAGCAGATGCCGAGCTCATCCAGGCAGCGGCGCGCCTGCGCCGGGCTCATGTCGAGCTTGATGCCCATCTTGTCCAGCAGATCGCTTGAACCCGACTTGCTCGAGACCGAGCGGTTGCCGTGCTTGGCCACTTTCAGGCCGCAGGCGGCGGCGACCAGCGCCGAGGTGGTGGAGACGTTGATGGTGTTGAGGCCATCGCCACCGGTGCCGACGATATCGCAAAACTCATAATCCGGACGTGGGAAGTCGCGCGCTTCTGCCAAGAGGGCCTCGGCGGCGCCGGCGATCTCCTCCGGGGTCTCCCCCTTGATCTTGAGGGCGGTCAAGAGACTGGCGAGCACGATGGGATCCACTTCGCCACGTACCACCTGGCCGAAGGCGTCGCGGGTACTTTCACGGCTCAGAGACTGACCCTGATAGAGGGTGTTGAGATGATGATGCATGTTGGTCTCCTTACCGCACACTGCTTTCTGGACGGGTGATATGGGCGAGCGCCTGGGTCAGCAGACGGGCCCCTTCCGAGGTCATGATGGATTCCGGGTGGAACTGGAAACCCAGCACCCGCTCATCCTGCTGCTCGATGGCCATGGGCATGCCCTGATAGTGGGCAATCACCGTCAGCTCTTCCGGTACATAGGTGGCGACCAGCGAGTGGTAGCGGGCCACCGGTAAGGGGCTTTGCAGCCCCGCGAAGGCGCCGTGGCCGTTGTGCTCAATCAGGGAACGCTTGCCGTGGACGATCTCGCCCGCCGCGCCGACGGTGCCACCGTAGGCTTCGCACAGGGCTTGATGGCCGAGACAGATACCGAGGATGGGCACCTGACCGCGGGCCAGCTTGATGAGGTCTATCAGGCAACCCGCTTCATGGGGGGCGCCCGGGCCCGGCGAGAGCACCAGCACGGCGTCCCCTTCACAGGCGGCGATCTCGCTCATGATGCGGCTCGCCGGCAGGCTGTTGCGGTAGATCCGCACCGGATAGCCGAGGGAGCGGAACTGGTCGACGAGGTTGTAGGTAAATGAGTCGAAGTTGTCGAGCAGGAAGATATTAGTCATGGCTCACGTCCTTATGTTGCTCCTGCTGGGCGCTCAGGGCTTGCAGGGAGGTGCCATGGCTGGCGGCGATGGCGGCCAGCACGGCCGCCGCCTTGGCGCGGGTCTCGTCCGCCTCGGCCTGGGGTTTGGAGTCATAGACCACCCCGGCACCGGCCTGCACGTGGGCCACGCCCTCTTTGACAAACGCGGAGCGGATGACGATGCAGGTATCCATCTCGCCGGCGCCGTTGAGGTAGCCGACCGCGCCGCCGTAGCTGCCGCGGCGCTTGCCTTCCACCATGCGAATAAGCTCGCTGGCGCGGATCTTCGGCGCGCCGGTGAGGGTGCCCATGTTCATGCAGGCCTGATAGGCGTGCAGGGCGTCAAGGTCGGCGCGCAAGGTGCCGACCACCTTGGAGACCAGGTGCATCACGTGGCTGTAGCGATCCACCTTCAGCAGCTCCTTGACGTAGCGGGTGCCGGGCTCGGAGATGCGGGCGATGTCGTTGCGGCCCAGATCCACCAGCATCAGGTGTTCGGCCACCTCTTTCTCGTCCTGACGCAGTTCCAGCTCGATGCGGCCGTCGAGATCTCGGTTGATGCTGCCATCGGGGTTGAAGCCGCGGCGGCGGGTACCGGCGATGGGGTACATCTCCACGTCGCGGCTGGTGGCGCAGAATTTCACCGCGCTCTCCGGCGAGGCGCCAAACAGGGTGAAGCCCTCGTCCTGCACATAGAACATGTAGGGGCTGGGGTTGGTCTGTTTGAGGCGGCGATAGGCGGCGACGGGGCTGGGGCAGGGCAGGGAGAAGCAGCGGGACGGCACCACCTGGAAGATGTCGCCGCGGCGGATAAAGCCCTTGAGCTTCTCCACCTCGGCGCAGAACTGCTTGTCGCTCTTGTCCACGCTCATGCCGCCGGCGAGGGTCGGGGTGGCCGGAGCCTGCGCGGGGGCTTGCTGGCAGGCGTGCTTGAACTGGGCGAGGCGCTCGCTCAGGCGGTGGTATCTGTCTTCCACCTGGCTCTCGTCGCTGTCACCGCCGAAGATGCAGGCGAGCAGCGCAGTGGAGCGCGCGATGTGGTCGATGGTGATCAGGGTCTCGGCCACGTAGAAGCAGTAGTCGGGGCAGTCGTTGCTCCCCTCTGGCACTACGGGCAGATCTTCAAAGGAGGCGATGAGGTCGTAGGCGAAGCTGCCCGCCATAAACAGCGCCTCTTTGCCGAGCTGGCAATCAAGCTCTCGCTGCAGGGTGCGCAGCACGTCCAGCACGCTGATCCCCTTGAGGCGGCTGTCTTCATCGAGCGCCCGATCTGAGGCCGGGAAGTCGAGCTGCAGCTCGCCGGCCACCATGCTCTGGGCAACGGCGGCGGGCAGGCGCTCGGCCAGCAGGCTCTGCAGCTGGGCGCCGTTGTCGTTGAGGCTGCGCACCCGCACGGTGCGACCACGGCATTCGATGCGCAGGCAGGCGTCCACCAGTAGCAGGCTCTGTTTGCCGGCCTTGGAGTCGATCTCCACCGATTCAAGCAGCAGGTTGTTGGGGCGACCCTGGCAGAGCTCGCTGTAGAGTGCCAGCGGATCGGCCACATAGGGGGCGTTGAGGGTGAGGGTATCGAATTCACCCAGAGGAAGGCGATGGCTGGCTGTCATAGTGCGTTCCCTTGCGTGTGATGCTGTTTACCGATGTTCATGACGTTGAATTCCTTGAAAATTTAATGGGTCTGGGGTGGCTGGTTCAGGGGCGCCATCGCCAGGTCAGCTTGCTTGTCTGAATTCTCGGTTTCATCACAGGTCCATTTGCCGGATAATAAAAAAGCCCGCTGGGGTCAGCGGGCTTTTTCTTTGGGTTCTTTATTTGCTGTCAGATTTACAGGTACAGCAACGACCACACGCCCGCATGTCAGGGAGTGTGCCACCACCAGATGGTCAGGATGGAAGTCGTTTGCATGATAAAGTCCTGTAAAAAGATGTTTGCAATGAAGTGCCTACAGAAAACGATAAAGCCGCGGCCAAGTCAAGTCGCTTTTTAGCCTTCTTTCACCGAATGTGTACCCATGGTGACCTGACCACGAGAGCGGAATAATCTGATGAGATTCGATCTACACTGCCATACCACGGCCTCGGATGGGGTGCTGAGCCCCGCCGAACTGGTGCGCCGCGCCGCCGAAAAACAGGTCGAGGTGTTAGCAGTTACTGACCACGATACTCTTGCCGGGCTTGATGAGGTGCGCCGCACCATCGAGAATGAGCAACTGCCGCTGCGGCTGGTGAGCGGGGTCGAGATCTCCACCGGCTGGGAGCATCACGAGATCCATATCGTGGCGCTGGGGGTGGATGAAAAAAATCCGCAGCTGGTGGCGTTTCTGGCCGGCCAGCTGGCCCGTCGTGAGGCACGCGCCCAGGAAATAGGGCGTCGTCTGGAGAAGTGCCAACTCCCCGGCACCTATGAAGAGGCCAAGCAGCTGGCTGGCGACGCCGCCGTGACCCGGGCCCACTTTGCCCGGGTGCTGATGGCGCGCGGGGTGGCCGATACCATGCAGAAGGTCTTCAAAAAGTACCTGAGTCGGGGCAACAAGGGCTATGCTCCGGCCGAGTGGCCGGAGATGGGCGAGGCGATCAGCGCCATTCACGCTGCTGGCGGTCTGGCGGTGCTGGCCCACCCGAGCCGTTACGACCTCACCGCCAAGTGGATCAAGCGGCTGCTGGTGGCCTTCAAGGCGGCCGGTGGCGATGCCATGGAGGTTTCGCTGCCCCAGCAGAGCCCGCAGGAGCGGGCGAATCTCGGCCAGTGGGCCAAGGAGCACGACCTCTACATCTCGGTGGGATCGGATTTTCACTTCCCCTCCAACTGGACCGAGCTGGGGCGCCACCTCTGGTTGCCCAAGGAAGGGATGCCGCTCTGGCTGGCCCATCCCGGTCACTTCGGGCTCACCACCGAACAGCACGCCGCTCTGCTGGCCAGCCGTTAAGAGGCGTCTGCAGGCGTCAAACAGATTAAGGTAGTGTCGTGGAGCCCGGCTCCACGGCCATCAAGCGGGCAGGCATTGCCGCCCCCATTGCGAGAACGAGTCATGAGTCAGCACTTTTACGTACATCCGGAAAACCCCCAGGCCCGTCTGATCAGCCAGGCGGTACAGATCATTCAGAACGGCGGCGTCATCGTCTATCCCACCGACTCGGGCTATGCGCTGGGTTGCCAGATGGGCGACAAGGGCGCGCTGGAGCGCATCTGCCGCATCCGCCGCATCGATCCCAACCACGACTTTACCCTGGTGTGCCGCGATCTCTCCGAGATCTCCACCTATGCCAAGGTGGACAACACGGCGTTTCGCCTGATCAAGAACAACACCCCCGGCCCCTACACCTTCATCTTCAAGGCCACCAAGGAAGTACCGCGTCGCCTGATGAACGAGAAGAAGAAGACCATCGGCATCCGGGTACCGGACAACAAGATTGCCCAGGCGCTGCTGGAAGCGCTCGGCGAGCCGCTGCTCTCCACCACATTGATCCTGCCGGAATCGGACATGGCGGAGTTCGACCCGGAGGAGATCTTCGACAAGCTGGGCAAACAGCTGGATCTGGTGGTCAACGGCGGTTATCTGGGCGAGCAGCCCACTACCGTGGTGGACTTCTCCGACGACGAGCCGGTGCTGCGCCGGCGTGGTGCCGGTGACCCGACTCCGTTTGAGTGATACTGCCGATCCTGTGCCGGTGATGACCACGCCCACGGCGGGCGAGAGGGGGGCGAGCCCGGCGGGGGAGGCCATTCCCCCCCAGGCCGTCCCGTCTCCCATCGCCCGGGTGCTGGGGCAGCCCTATCACGAGCTGCCCCAGGATTTGTTCATCCCGCCCGATGCGCTGGAGGTGTTTCTCGATACCTTCGAGGGGCCGCTCGATCTCTTGCTCTACCTCATCCGGCGCCAGCAGCTCGACATCCTCAACCTGCCGATCCTGCAGATCACCTCCCAGTACATGGAGTACGTGGAGCTGATGCAGGGCCTCAATCTGGAGCTGGCGGCCGAATACCTGCTGATGGCGGCCTGGCTGGCGGAGATAAAATCCCGTCTGCTGCTGCCCAAGGCGCCGGAGCTGGAAGATGAGGAGGAGGGGGAAGACCCCCGCGTCACCCTCATTCGCCGGCTGCAGGAGTACGAGCGCTACAAGGTGGGGGCGGAGCGAGTCAACGAGTTGCCGCGGCTGGAGCGGGAGATCTTCATCGCCACCGCGCTGCCGCCGGATTTTGGCGATCTCAAACCATTGACGCCCGATGTTTCGCTGGTTGAGCTCGCCCTTTACATGCAAAGTGTGGTAAAACGCGCGACTCATTTTGAACATCACCAGATCCGCCGTGAGCAGATCCCGACCCGGGTGCGCATGGCGGAGATCCTTGCCATGCTCTCGCTGGGCCAGACCCTGCGCCTGGATCGGGTGCTGCGCGCCGAAGAGGGGCGCATGGGGGTATTGGTGACGTTTCTGGCGCTGCTGGAGCTGTGCAAGGAGCAGCTGATCTGGATCCTGCAGGCGGAACCGCTGGGGCCGATCCACTTTGCCTTGGCCGGCCAGCATGAGGAGAGCGTGCGTGGCGCTGCCCACTGAACGGTTGAAGAGGCCGATGTTGCGAGGAGCGGACCATGGCGCTGCCGGCTGAACGACTCAAGACGCTGATCGAGGCGGCGCTGTTCGTCGCCGGACGCCCGCTCAACGTCAGCGAGCTCAAGAGCAGCGTACTGGCGGACTACCCGGTCACCAGCCGCTACGTCCAGCTGTTGCTGGCGGAGCTCAGACAGGATTACAGCGAACGGGGGGTGGAGCTCAAGGAGGTGGCCTCCGGCTGGCGCTTTCAGGCCCGCCAGGAGTACGCCGAGGAGCTCTCCAGGCTCTGGAGCGAGCGGGCGCCCCGTTATTCGCGCGCCGTGATGGAGACGCTGACGTTGATCGCCTATCGTCAGCCCATCACCCGGGCCGAGATCGAAGCCATCCGCGGGGTGGCGGTCTCGAGCCAGATAGTGAATACCCTGAAAGAACGTGGCTGGGTGCGCAGCATCGGTCACAAGGAGGTGGTGGGCCGCCCGGAGCTGCTCGCCACCACCCGAGAATTTCTGGATTATTTTAATCTGCAGAGTCTGGAGCAGCTCCCCGAGCTTGACCCCGAACTGCAACCCTCGTTGTCCACGCTGACATTGGCAGCAGCGGGCAGCGATCAACAATCAGGTAACCCCGATGAGTGAAAAACTGCAAAAAGTGTTGGCCCGCGCGGGTCACGGCTCCCGTCGTGAGATGGAGGCCCTGATCACCGCAGGTCGGGTCAGTGTGGATGGCAAGGTCGCCACACTGGGGGATCGCGTCGAAGTGAACGCCGTGATCCGGGTGGATGGTCACCAGGTCAAGACCCGTGCCGCAGAGGAAGTGATCTGCCGCGTGCTGGCTTACCACAAGCCGGAAGGGGAGATGTGTACCCGTCACGATCCGGAAGGTCGTCCCACCGTGTTTGATCGTCTGCCCAAGATGGAAGGGGCCCGCTGGATTGCGGTCGGCCGCCTCGACGTCAACACCTCAGGTCTCTTGCTGTTCACCACCGACGGTGAACTGGCCAACCGGCTGATGCACCCGAGCCACGAAGTGGAGCGGGAATACGCGGTGCGGGTCTTTGGCGAGATCACCGAAGCCATGCTGCAGCGCCTGCGCAAGGGTGTGCAGCTGGAAGACGGCATGGCCAAGTTCAACAAGATCAAGCCGGCCGGTGGCGAGGGTCTGAACCAGTGGTTCAACGTCACCCTGACCGAAGGGCGCAACCGTGAAGTGCGCCGCCTGTGGGAATCCCAGGAAGTGCAGGTGAGCCGCCTGATGCGGATTCGCTACGGCGACGTGCAGCTGGATCGCGGCATCCCGCGCGGTGGCTGGCAGGAGCTGAAACTGCCCGAGGTGAACTACCTGCGAGGCCTGGTCAACCTGCCCAACGAGACCGAATCCAAGGTCGATCTGCAGCAGGATGGCAAAACCAGCCGTCACAAGCAGGCCGCCCAGATCCGTCGCGCCGTCAAGCGCCACAAGGAGATGCAGGGCAAGGAGCCGCGCGCCCGCGCCACCACGGCCCGTCGCAAGCCGACCTCTTCCACCCGCAACTCGGGTACCGGCAGCAAGTAAGCGCTGCGTGGCCGCAAGGCCGCACTGCAAAAGGCCCGCCTCTTCGGCGGGCCTTTTCGTTGGCGCCTTTTGAGTTCGTTATTGTTCAAGTTCGCATGAAGCTGAATTAATGGGGCCGGGCAGGTGACTGCCAGGGGCGGGGGTGGTTGCTCGGCACGGGCGGGCTTGTTAGCCTTCCCGCACTGACACAGGAGATAATAATGAGCAAGGTACTTGATGAGCTGCTGGCGTTGCTGGCGCTCGAGAAAATCGAGGAGGGCCTGTTTCGGGGCCAGAGCCAGGATCTCGGTCTGCGGGCCGTGTTTGGCGGACAGGTAATGGGGCAGGCCTTGTCAGCCGCCAAGCAGACGGTGGCAAGCGATCGCCAGGTGCACAGCTTCCACTCCTACTTCCTGCGCCCCGGCGATGCCAACCGTCCCATCGTCTACGACGTGGAGAACATCCGCGACGGCCAGACCGTCTCCACCCGCCGGGTCAAGGCCATTCAGGGCGGCAAGCCCATCTTCTATCTCAACGCCTCCTTCCAGGTCGAGGCGGACGGCTTTGAACACCAGATCGCCATGCCGGCGGGGATCACGCCGCCCGAGCAGCTCAAGAGCGAGCTGGAGCTGGTGCGCCCCTACGAGCAGCAGATCCCGCCCGCCCTGCGCGACAAGATCATGTGCGAGAAGCCCATCGAGATTCGCCCGGTGACTCTGGTCGATCCGATCCGCCCCGACGTGCACGAGCCGCTGCGCCACGTCTGGTTCAAGGCCAATGGCCAGATGCCGGACGATCAGCGGGTGCACAAGTACCTGCTGGCCTATGCCTCCGACTTCCACTTCCTGTTCACCGCACTGCAGCCCCACGGCGTGTCGTACTGGGAGCCGGACATGCAGGTGGCTACCATCGATCACTCCATGTGGTTCCACCGGGACTTCCGGCTGGACGACTGGCTGCTCTACGTGGTGGACAGCCCGAGCGCCAGCGCCGGTCGTGGCCTGGTGCGCGGCCAGTTCTTCACCCGCGATGGGGTGCTGGTGGCGAGCACGGCGCAGGAAGGGGTGATCCGCCGTCGCGGTTGAGCAGCGCTGAGCGCCAACAAAAAAACGGGAGCCGATGGCTCCCGTTTTTTTATGCGCTTGCGCTATCAGGCGGCGTCTTGCTCGGCGCTGAGCGCTGGCTCGCCGCTCTGGGCGAAACGGTCGGCCCACAGGGCGATGACGCCGTCGCCGGTGACGTTGCAGGCGGTACCGAAGCTGTCCTGCGCCAGATAGAGGGCGATCATCAGGGCGATGGAGGCCTCACCGAACCCCAGCATGGAGGTGAGCAGGCCCAGTGCGGACATGACGCCACCACCCGGAGCACCCGGCGCGGCAATCATGATGACACCCAGCATCATGATGAAGGGCAGCATGGTGCCTATGCCCGGAATGGCCAGATGCTCGGAGAGGAACATCACCGCGGTGGCGCAGGTCACCAGGGTGATGGTGGAGCCACACAGGTGAATGGTGGCGCACAGCGGCACGGTGAAGTTGGCGATGCCATCGCTCACGCCGTTGTTCTTGCTGGCCTGCAGGGCGACCGGGATGGTGGCGGCGCTGGACATGGTACCCAGCGCGGTGAAGTAGGCCGGCAGCATGTTCTTGATGAGCTGGGCCGGGGAGCGGCCCAGGGCCAGACCGGTGCCGACGAACAGCACGGAGAGCCAGAGCCAGTGCATGACGATGGCCATCACCAGTACCACGCCGAAGGTCTTCAGGGTGGCGAATACGGTACCTTCCACCGTCATCTCGACGAAGACGCCGGCGATGTAGAACGGTAGCAGCGGGATGATCACCTTGGCCAGCAGGCGGTCGATGATGTCACGGCCCTGATCGGCGACCCGGCGCAGATCGGTGGCCTGGGTGGCGCTGATGCCGATGCCGAACACGAAGGCGGCGGCCAGTGCCGACATCACCCCGAACAGCGGCGGGATCTCCAGGTTGATGTAGGAGGCGAGCTTGATGGCGCTCTCGGCGGTGGGCTCGGCGGCGGTGGTCAGGCGCGGGATCAGGTTGCTGGCCACGGTAAAGGCAAACAGCCCCGCCAGTATGGTGGAGCAGTAGGAGAGGGCGACCGTCTTGCCCAGCAGCTTGCCGGAGTTCTTTGGCAGGCTGGCGATGCCGCTCATGATGAAGAACAGGATGATGAGCGGAATGGTGAAGGTGATCAGCTGACCTATGACTGTCTTGGCCGTAAACAGCACGCGTGCGACCCATTCAGGGGCGTAGAGACCGAGCAAGAGACCGGCGAGGATGCCGGCAACCAGTTTGAGGACAAGTTTCATAAGTAAATCCAGGTGTTAGTGTCTGATTTGTTATTTAATTTTGATTTTAATGCCGCTTTTTAACACAAAATCCGCATCATGTCTGTCGTGGGTGCGTTAATGTCGAGTTAAATATTGTTAAATGTGATCATGGTGGTGATAGCCACTGGCGACCTGATCGCGAGGTGCGGTGGGTGATTAATTTTGCGCGCCCTTTCAGGCGCGGATCAGCAGGGCGTGCAGCCAGCGGCTATCCGTCTGCTCGCTCTCCCAGCACTGCTGCAGTTGCAGCGGCAGCGGGGCGATGAGCCGGCGCAGGCCGTCTTCATCGAGCCGGGTCTGGGAGAGGTGCTCCTCGGCAGGAGTGCTGCCGGTGGCAACGGGCTGGCCACTGGGGTGGGGAAAGGCACAATAGAGCGGCCCGGCGGGCTTGAGCAGCCCAGCCAGATGGGCCAGCGCGTCGCTGAGCTCGTCTGGCGCGATCGCTGGCAAGGCCCCGCGCGCCCAAATACCGTCATAGGGCACCACGCTGCGCAGCTGCTCGACGCGGCAGACCCGCACCGGCTGGCCGCTGCGCCGCGAGGCGATCCTGGCTTGTGCCAGGCGGGCATCGAAGGCCGTCACCACCAGCCCCTGCTGGCGAAAGAAACAGAGATCGTCGCCTTCGCCGCAGCCCGCCTCCAGCAGGTGGGCTCCCGTTGGCAGCAGCGCCAGAAACGATTGGCGCGCCGCTGACCATGGATCGGCTGAGGGCGTGGCAATGGAGGCCGGAGGGCAGGAGGGAGACGGACGGGACATGGCGGGCACCTTTGCTCTGGGGCGCAACTCAATTTCGGGGGCGTGACTATAGCAAACTTGAGCCAATTTGGCGCCGGGGCGCCAAAGGAATGAAAGGAGATGGAAGGGAGTGAGGGGTTGTCTGCGCCGGGCCAGGGCCGCCAGTGTTCGGCCTTGCTGGTTCAGGGGCGACGGGCGGCCGGGCTGGTTGGCTGGGCGATCAGGGCGAACAGGCTGTCCAGCAGGAAGTCGGCCTCCTGGCGCAGATCGATGCGCTCCGGAAAGTGCAGCCAGTTGATGATGTAGCCATCCAGGGTGCAGTGCAGCAGGGTGGCGGCCCGCTGCAGATCCAGCCCCTGCGGCAGCTGGCCGAGGCGCACCGCATTGGCCAGGGTGGCTTCCAGATCCCGGAAGAAGTTGTTTGACTGGCTGCGCATGTGCTCGCGCAAGGAGATGGCTTCCCCTTCCAGCGACTCCAGGTTGAACAGTATGGTGAACATCTGCTGATGGGCTGGCTCGCTGCTTATCTTGATGATCACTCCCTTGAGGAAGGTGCGCAGCTTGCCGAGGGGATCGGGTTCCAGCTCGGAGACGCAGGCGTCGAGCTGGTGGGAGAGGGGTTGGCACAGCTCCTCCCAGAGGGAGACGAACAGCTCTTCTTTGTTTTTGAAATGCCAGTAAATGGCGCCCCGGGTCAGCTCGGCGGCCCTGGCGATGTCGGTCAGGCTGGTCTTGGCCAGGCCTTGTGAGCAGAACAGATCCAGGGCCGTACTCATGATGTGGCAGCGGGTCTGCTGCGCCTCTTCTTTGGTTCTTCTGGCCATCTCTGCGCGCACCTTGTAAAAGTAAAAAAAGTCACTTACATACATTTATGAATGTATGTATATTGCCTCATCTTTCCGATTTTACCAACCGGGTCCTATAAACCCTGTGGTTATTCATTGATAGACAGAGGCTCAGGTTCTCCATGCATAAACATATTCTCGCACGTTCAGTCGGCCTTGCGCTGCTGGCGAGCGGTCTGCTGACCGCTTGCGGCGAACAGGGCAGTGCCCAGCAGGGGCCCGGTGCGATGCCGCCGGCCGCGGTGGATGTCGTCACCCTGCACACGGCGCCGCTGCAGCTCACCACCGAGCTGACCGGTCGCAGCGCCCCGCTGCGGGTCGCCGAGGTGCGTCCCCAGGTGAGCGGCATCATTCTCAAGCGTCTCTTTACCGAGGGCAGCGACGTCAAGGCCGGTCAGCTGCTGTACCAGATCGACCCCGCCGTCTATCAGGCTGCGGTGGCCAGTGCCAAGGCCAACCTGGCCAAGGCGCAGGCCAATGAGCAGAGCGCCCGCCTCAAGGCCAAGCGCTATGCCGAGCTGGTGAAGGTGAAGGCCATCAGCAGCCAGGAGTATGACGACGCCGATGCGGCCTGGAAGCAACAGCTGGCCGAAATCGGTGCCGCCAAGGCGGCACTGCAGACCGCCAACATCAACCTGGCCTACACCCGCATCACGGCCCCCATCAGCGGTCGCATCGGCAAGTCCGCGGTGACCGAGGGTGCTCTGGTGACGGCCCAGCAGGCTGACAGTCTCACCTCTATTCAGCAGCTCGATCCCATGTATGTGGACGTGCGCCAGTCCACCGCCGATCTGCTGCGCCTCAAGCGCCAGGTGGCGGCTGGCAAGCTGACCCAGGACGAGCAGAAAGGCGCCCGGGTGAGCTTCCAGCTGGAAGATGGCTCCACCTACGGTGAAGAGGGCTCGCTGCAGTTCTCCGACGTGACCGTGGATGAGACCACCGGCATGGTGACCCTGCGGGTGATCGTCCCCAACCCTCATCAGCTGCTGCTGCCGGGCATGTTCATGCGTGCCACCCTGCAGGAGGGCGAGCGCGCCGAAGGGTTGTTGGTGCCGCAGACCGCGGTGACCCGTACCCCGAAAGGCGGCGCCACCGTGATGGTGGTGACGGCGGACAACAAGGTGGAGCTGCGTGAAGTGCAGCTGGGCCGCATCGTCGGCAGTGACTGGGCGGTGGAATCCGGTCTCAAGGCGGGCGAACGGGTGATCGTCGCCGGCCTGCAAAAGGTAAAACCCGGGGTCGTCGTGGCACCTGCTGAACAGAGTGCCGCTGCGCAGTCTGCCCAGGCACCGGCCAATGCCCCGGCCAACAAGTAGGATGGAGTAGTCGCCTCATGGCACGATTTTTCATAGACAGACCCATTTTCGCCTGGGTGATCGCCCTGGTGATCATGCTGGCGGGGAGCCTGGCCATCATCAAGCTGCCGGTCGCCCAGTACCCGAGCATTGCGCCGCCGGCGGTGGGCATTTCCGCCAGCTACCCCGGGGCCTCCGCCAAGACGGTGGAAGACTCGGTGACCCAGATCATCGAGCAGAACATGACCGGCCTGGATCACCTGCTCTACATGTCCTCCCAGTCGGACTCCTCCGGCCGGGTATCGGTGACCCTCACCTTCCAGCCGGGGACCGATCCCGACATCGCCCAGGTGCAGGTGCAGAACAAGTTGCAGCAAGCCATGTCGCTGTTGCCGCAAGAGGTGCAGCAGCAGGGGATCCGGGTCCAGAAGACCTCCAGCAGCTTCCTGATGGTGGCCGCCTTTATCTCCAAAGATGGCGCCATGACCAACGATGACCTGGCCGACTACGTGGTGGCCAACATCAAGGAGCCGCTCAGTCGTCTGGACGGGGTAGGGGACATCACCCTGTTCGGCAGCCAGTACTCCATGCGGGTCTGGCTTGATCCCAACAAGCTCAACCGGGTGCAAATGACCCCTGGTGATGTACAGGCCGCCATCAAGGCGCAAAATACCCAGGTGGCCTTCGGCAAGCTGGGGGGCACCCCGGCGGTGACCGATCAGCAGTTCACCGCCACCATCATGGGGCAGACCCGGCTCTCCACCGTGGAGGAGTTCAACGACATCCTGTTGCGGGTGAACCAGGACGGCTCCAAGGTGCGGCTCAAAGACGTGGCTCGGGTCGAACTGGCCGGCGAAAGCTACGATGCCGAGGCGCTCTACAACGGTCAGTCGACCGCAGCGGTAGCCATCAAGCTGGCGACCGGTGCCAACGCGCTGGATACCGCCGAGAAGGTGCGTGGCAAGCTGAATGAGCTCTCCACTTACTTCCCGGCCAACATGGAGATCGTCTACCCGTACGACACCACGCCGTTCGTGAAGATCTCCATCGAGGAGGTGGTACAGACCCTGGTGGAGGCGATCTTCCTGGTGTTCTGCGTGATGTATCTGTTCCTGCAGAACTTCCGCGCCACCCTGATCCCGACCATTGCGGTGCCCGTGGTGCTGCTGGGCACCTTCGGGGTCATGTCGGCGTTCGGCTTCTCCATCAACACCCTGACCATGTTCGGTCTGGTGCTGGCCATCGGCCTGTTGGTGGATGACGCCATCGTGGTGGTGGAGAACGTGGAGCGCCTGATGAGCGAAGAGGATCTCTCTCCACTCGAGGCGACCCGCAAGTCCATGACCCAGATCACCGGCGCCCTGGTGGGGATCGCCCTGGTGCTCTCGGCGGTGTTCGTGCCGATGGCCTTCTTCGGCGGTTCGACCGGTGCCATTTATCGCCAGTTCTCCCTCACCATCGTTTCGGCCATGGTGCTGTCGGTGCTGGTGGCGCTGATCCTGACCCCGGCCCTGTGCGCCACCCTGCTCAAGCCCATCAAGCATGGCGAGTTCGGTGCCAAGCGCGGTTTCTTCGGCTGGTTCAACCGGGCCTTCGACGCCAGCGCCAACCGCTACCAGAGCGGCGTGCGCAAGGTGGTCAAACAGGGCGTACGCTACGGCATCATCTATGCGGCCATGCTGGCGGTACTGGCCATCCTGTTCATGCGCATGCCCACCTCCTTCCTGCCAGAAGAGGATCAGGGGGTCATCATGTCCATGGTGCAGCTGCCGGTCGGTGCGACCAAGCAGCGCACCGAGGTGGTGCTGGCCGACATGCGTGACTACTTCATGAAAAACGAGAAGGATAACGTCGACTCAGTGCTGACTGTGGCGGGCTTCAGCTTCGCCGGTAGCGGTCAGAACAGCGGCATGGCGTTCATCAAGCTGAAAGACTGGAAGGAGCGCAACACGCCGGATCGTAGCGCCAATGCCATCATCGGCCGTGCCATGGGCTACCTGTTCAGCATCAAGGAAGCCCAGGTGTTCGCCTTCAACCTGCCTCCGATCCCGGAGCTCGGGACGGCGACCGGCTTTGACTTCTTCCTGCAGGATCGGGCCGGCGTGGGCCACGACAAGCTGATGGCGGCACGCAACCAGCTGCTCGGCATGGCGGCGCAGGATCCCAATCTGGTGCGGGTGCGCCCGAACGGGATGGAAGATACCCCCCAGCTCGACATCAAGATCGACTACGAGAAGGCGTTGGCGCAGGGACTCTCCATCAGCGACATCAACAGCACGCTCTCCAGTGCCTGGGGCTCTGCCTATGTGAACGACTTTGTCGACAGAGGCCGGGTCAAGAAGGTCTACCTGCAGGCGGATGCCCCCTTCCGGATGAATCCGGAAGATCTCAAGCTCTGGTACGTGCGCAACAGCGCCGGTCAGATGGTGCCCTTCTCCGCCTTTGCCAGTACCGACTGGAGCTTCGGCTCGCCACGGCTGGAGCGTTACAACGGCGTGCCGGCGATGGAAATCGTCGGGGAAGCGGCGCCGGGCAAGAGTACCGGTGACGCCATGGCCGCCATCGAGCAGATGGTGAAGCAACTGCCGGAAGGCATCGGCATCGAGTGGACCGGTCTCTCCTATCAGGAGCGGCAGGCGGGCTCTCAGGCACCGGCACTGTATGCCATCTCCCTGCTGGTGGTGTTCCTCTGTCTGGCCGCCCTCTACGAGAGCTGGAGCATTCCGTTCTCGGTGATGCTGGTGGTGCCGCTCGGGGTGCTGGGGGCCATTGTGGCGGCCACCCTGCGGGGGCTCGAGAACGACGTCTACTTCCAGGTGGGTCTGCTGACCACCATCGGTTTGTCGGCCAAGAACGCGATCCTCATCGTCGAGTTCGCCAAGGAGCTCTATGACAGGGGCATGGGGCTGAGCGAAGCCGTGGTGGAGGCGGCGCGCCTGCGTCTGCGCCCGATCCTGATGACCTCGCTCGCCTTCATCCTCGGCGTATTGCCGCTGGTGATCAGTACCGGGGCCGGCGCCAGCAGCCGCAACGCCATCGGTACCGGCGTGATGGGGGGGATGATCAGTGCCACCGTGCTGGCCATCTTCTTCGTGCCGCTGTTCTTCGTGCTGGTGATGCGCTATTTCACCAAGCACAGCACCAGGCAGGCGCGTCTGGCCCATGCCGAGGAGATCAAACATGACTAAGACCCTGATCGCCCTGAGCGTGACTCTGCTGCTGGGGGGCTGTTCCATGGCCCCCGATTACCAGCGCCCGGCGCTGCCGCAAGGCGCCGCCTGGCAAAGCAACCAGGCAGGGGAGGCGGCCGTCTCCCCCTGGCGCCAGCAGTTCCTGGATCCCGCCCTGCAGCAGTTGATTGCCACGGCCCTCGAGAACAACCGGGATCTGCGCCTTGCGGCGCTCAACGTGGAGGCCTACGAGGCCAGATACCGGATCCAGCGGGCGGCCCAACTGCCGACCCTGGCGGCCAATGGCTCGGGTACCCGTCAGCAGGGATCGGACGATCTCAGCAGCACGGGGCAGGGCACCATCAGCAGCCAGTACGGCGCCAACATCGGCATCACCTCCTACGAGCTGGACCTGTTCGGCCGGATCCAGAGCCTCAAAGATCAGGCGCTGGAAAACTATCTGGCGCAGGTTGAGACCCAGCGCAGCACCCAGATCGCGCTGATTGCCTCGGTGGCCAACGCTTATCTCACTCTGCTGGCGGATCAGGAGTTGCTGGCGCTGAGCGAGGCGACCCTGGCCACCGAGCAGGAGAGCTATGGTCTGACCGAGCACAAGTACCGGCTGGGTGCCGCCTCCGAAATGGAGCTGGCCCAGGGCCGTACCGCACTGGAGAGTGCCAAGGTGAGCCTGGCCCAGTATCAACGGCAGGTGAAGCAGGATCGCAACGGCCTGGCGCTGCTGCTCGGGACCGGCGTCCCCGCGCTGATGACCCAGCCGGCGACCCTGGCCGAGGTGCAGCTGGCGGCCATCCCGGTGGGTGCACCATCCAGCCTGCTGCAACAGCGCCCGGACATCCTGGCGGCCGAGCACAGCCTGAAGGCGGCCAATGCCAATATCGGCGCCGCCCGTGCGGCCTTCTTCCCGACCATCTCGCTGACCGCGACGGCGGGCACCGCCAGCAACCAGTTGAGCGGGCTGTTTGATGGCGGCACCGGCACCTGGACCTTTATGCCGCAGATCAACCTGCCGATTTTTGACGGCGGCAAGCGCATCGCGGATCTGGACGTGGCCGAGGTGAGCACCAGGCAGGCGGTGGCGAGCTACGAGAAAAGCATCCAGACCGCGTTCAAGGAAGTGGCAGATACGCTCGGCGCCCAGGCCGACTATCAGCAGCAACTGCAGGCGCAGCAGGCACTGGTGGAGGCAAACCAGACCTACTTCAAGCTGGCGGAGGTGCGCTACGAGAAGGGGGTGGACAGCTATCTCACCCGACTCGATGCCCAGCGCTCGCTGTTCAGTGCCAAACAGGGGCTGATCAGTACCCGTCTGGCGCAGCTCAGCAACCAGGTTGCACTCTACAAGGCTGTCGGTGGCGGCTGGCAAGCCACCGATACCGAGGGTGGCAAAGGAAAAAGCTGACAGTAGCCACAGATCTCTCCTTGCGTTATCTTACCGTCACAGGGCGAACTATCAGGTTCGCCCTGTTTGTTTTGAGCAAAAACATATACATATGAAACCTAAGTGACATAATACGTCGTGCAGACAGCGTGTCGGCAGGCTGCAGAAATGGGTGAAAAAGCCTGAATGTTACGTACCCAGTGAATGGCAATTGTAAGAAAGTGTTACTCATCTTCTTCAACGATTGGGGCAAAGTGGTGTTCTTGTGAGCAAGCATCTACTTCGATGCGTTATTTATCACTATTTTTACTTGGGAACCCTGCTGTTTAGGATGATGGAAGGGTTTCAATAGGGGCTTTCTTGAATGGCGAGCGAACATTTTCGGCAGCCAATAGAACGTTGAGCATCAACAAAGCTGGTTATAAATGACTTGTCTTGAGCAAGGTTGTTTTGGCTATTCAAGCTGCCGTGAAAGGCGCTAGAATTCAGACTTTTCTGACAGCGATAGCCAATTTTCTCAAGCTGGAGGGCATCATGGCCAACAGCACACACAATCTGGTTAAAAGCAGCAAACTGGGAGCTGTAACTCAGGGGCGGTAGCTATTGCTTTTGACTTGCACTGCATCAGACATCCGCTGCAGAAACGAGAGTCACCGTCGCTTTAATCGCCTTCATAAAATAAAATTTCTCTTAATTTTCAAGAGCATGCATATGAAAATTCTTGTCACTGGTGGCGCCGGCTTTATCGGCTCTGCGGTTGTTCGTCATATCATTCAAAATACCAACGACTCAGTTCTCAACCTCGACAAACTCACCTATGCGGGCAACCTGGAATCCTTGGCCAGTGTCGCAAACAGTGAACGTTATGCCTTTGAACAGGTGGATATCTGCAACCGCGCCGAACTGGATCGGGTGTTTGCCCAGCATCAACCGGACGCCGTGATGCACCTGGCCGCCGAGAGCCATGTTGATCGTTCCATCACCGGTCCTGCTGACTTCATCGAAACCAACATCGTCGGCACCTATATGCTGCTGGAAGCGGCTCGCGCCTACTGGAACGGTCTGGACGAGGTACGCAAGGCGGCTTTCCGTTTCCACCATATCTCCACCGACGAGGTGTATGGCGACCTGCCCCATCCGGATGAAGTGGCCCCCGGTGTGGCACTGCCGCTCTTCACCGAAACCACCCCTTATGCCCCCAGCAGCCCCTATTCTGCTTCCAAGGCCTCCAGTGACCATCTGGTGCGCGCCTGGCGCCGTACTTACGGCCTGCCGACTGTCGTCACCAACTGCTCCAACAACTACGGCCCGTACCACTTCCCCGAGAAGCTGATCCCGCTGGTGATCCTCAACGCGTTGGATGGCAAACCGCTGCCGGTATACGGCAAGGGTGACCAGATCCGTGACTGGCTCTATGTGGAAGATCACGCCCGCGCGCTTTATACCGTGGTTACCACAGGTGTCATCGGCGAGACCTACAACATCGGCGGTCATAACGAGAAACAGAATCTGGAAGTCGTGCATACCATCTGCGATCTGCTGGATGAAATGGTGCCCAAGGCCGGCTCCTACCGCGATCAAATCACCTATGTGGCCGACCGCCCTGGCCATGACCGCCGTTATGCCATTGATGCCAGCAAGATGAGCGCCGAGCTCGCCTGGCAACCACAAGAAACCTTTGAATCCGGTATCCGCAAAACAGTGCAGTGGTATCTGGATAACCAGCAGTGGGTCAACAACGTGAAGAATGGATCCTATCAGTCCTGGATCGATCAGCAGTACGGGGAAAAGAAATAATGAAAGGTATTATTCTGGCTGGCGGCTCTGGCACCCGTCTCTATCCGATTACCATGGGTGTTTCCAAGCAGTTACTGCCTATTTACGATAAGCCGATGATATATTACCCTCTATCGGTATTAATGTTGGCTGGTATCAGGGAAATTTTGATTATCACCACCCCTGAAGATCAAGCTGCGTTTCAGCGCTTGCTGGGTGATGGCAACCAATTAGGAATAGCACTGGAATATGCCGTGCAACCTAGCCCCGATGGCTTGGCTCAAGCCTTTATCATTGGTGCGGAATTTATTGGTAACGATGCCGTATGTTTGGTGCTGGGTGATAATATTTTTTATGGCCAAAATTTCAGCGCCAAGTTGAAAAAGGCGGTTACCAAAGCGCAGACAGGTGAAGCTGCCACCGTATTTGGTTATCAAGTTAAAGACCCCGAACGCTTCGGTGTAGTCGAATTTGATCAAGACCAAAAAGCAATCAGCATTGAAGAAAAACCAGCAAATGCAAAGAGTAATTACGCCGTAACTGGGTTGTATTTTTACCCAAATGATGTGGTAAAACAGGCGAAAATAGTTAAGCCTTCGCACCGTGGTGAACTGGAAATTACCACCCTAAATGAGATGTACCTTAATCAAGATAACTTGCATGTGGAAATGCTCTCTCGTGGTTTTGCTTGGCTTGATACCGGAACCCATGAAAGCATGCTTGAAGCTGCACAATTTGTAGAAACCATTGAAAAACGCCAAGGCTACAAAGTAGCTTGTCTAGAAGAAATTGCCTACAACAATGGGTGGATGAGCAAAGAACGGTTGCAACAAGCCGGTAAATTAATGAACAAAAACAGCTATGGTCAATATCTGTTAGCACTTGCAAATGGTGAAGTATGAGCAACAAACAAATTTATGTAACACAGCCTTATTTACCCCCAATGGAAGAATTTGTGGTGTATCTGGAGCAGATCTGGCAAAGCAAAGTGCTGACTAATGGTGGCCCGATGCACCAGCAGTTAGAGAAAGAGCTTGCAGAATACTTGGGTGTCAATCAGGTTGTGCTGTTTAACAACGGCACCAATGCCCTGTTAACCGCACTGCAAGCGCTAGACTTAAGTGGTGAAGTGATCACTACACCGTATTCGTTTGTTGCGACGACTAACTCCTTGGTATGGAACAACTTAACGCCGGTTTTCGTGGATATTGATCCAATAACTTTGAATCTTGACCCAGCTAAAATCGAAGCTGCAATCACCGACAAAACCACTGCCATTATGCCTGTGCATTGTTATGGTAATAGCTGTGATGTACAGGCCATTCAGGCTATCGCTGACAAACATGGTTTGAAGGTATTGTACGATGCGGCTCATGCTTTTGGTGTGCAAGATGAAAGTGGCAGTATTCTTCGCCGTGGTGATTTAAGTGTTCTCAGTTTTCACGCCACCAAGGTATTTAGCACTTTTGAAGGCGGTGCAATTATCTGTCACGATGAAGCAACCAAGCAACGCATTAACCAGCTTAAAAATTTTGGCATTATTGATGAGGTAACTATTAATGATGCTGGCATTAATGGAAAAATGAGCGAAGTCAATGCTGCTTTTGGATTGTTACAACTCAAGCATATTAAAACAGCGTTAGCTGCCCGACAAGCTGTTGATGCGTTTTACAGAGAACATTTAGTACATGTTCCCGGTATAAATATTCTAACCAGTACAGCAGAAATCGTGCGCAACTATTCGTACTTTCCAGTACTGGTGACGGAAGAATACCCACTGAGCCGTGATGAACTGTACGAAAAACTTAAGCAAAATAATGTATTTGCTCGTCGTTATTTTTATCCGCTAATCAGCCACTTCCCAATGTACTCCGGTTTAAGTTCGGCTGACGCAAAAAACTTGAGTGTAGCAGAAGAAGCTACTCATCAGGTTCTGTGTTTACCTATTTTTCCAGATATGTCAGAAGATGATGTGAAAAAGGTAATCTTTAATATTATGGATGGTGCCCTATGATTGCAGTAATGCAGCCATACATATTCCCATATCTGGGTTACTACCAGTTGGTGAATATGGTCGATGTCTTTATACTGTATGATGATGTTAACTTCATAAATCGTGGCTATATTAATCGGAATAATATTTTGGTTAATGGAGCTGTGCAGCGATTTACGCTTCCTGTCCCAGGTTCGTCACAAAATAAGAAAATTTGTGAGTTGAGTTTCTCGCCTGACACTAAGAAAATTTTAAAAGCTATATCTCAGGCATATTCAAAAGCACCTTTTTACAGTGATGTGTACCCATTAATAGAAATGGTTTTGCAAAAGGAAGACCGTCGTATTGCATCTGTTTGCCAGGTGGGTATTAAAAGTGTTTTTGATTACTTGGATGTCGATAAAAAAATTATCAAGTCAACTGATCTTACTTATGACAGAGGGGCTAGCCCTGCTGATAGGCTCATAGAAATGACCAAGTTATTTGATGATTCCGTATATGTAAATAGTATTGGTGGTCAAGCATTGTACGATAAGGGATATTTTGATACTCGAGGTGTAGAGTTGAAATTCATGAAGATGAAGTCACTTCAATATTCACAAGCAAAAGGGGAGTTCATTCCAAATCTCTCGATGATTGATGTCCTAATGTGGAATAGTAAAGAGAAAGTAAAGCAAATTCTAGAACAATACGAGTTACTTTAAAATGAAGATAGTCTTTATATGCTCTACTAATGGTAGCGTTATAAAAGAAGCGATTAGTACGTCATTTTTATCTGAGCATGAGATTGAATTTGTTAGTGATAGACAATGTGGGATAATTGATTACGCAAACTCAAATAATTTTCCTGCCAAAGTTCTTAACGCTAAGTGTGGTCATGATTTCTCTAAGTTATTAGTTCAAGAGTATTCAAGTGGTGAGAATGTATTATTTATATCATTCTATACACGTTTGCTAAGTGATGTGTTTTTAAAGGCTCATCCTCACAGAGTGATTAATTTCCACCCATCAATTTTGCCCGCTTGTCCTGGTATGGATGGATTTGGTGATACATTGAAAAGTGGTGCATTATTTATTGGTTCAACTGTGCACTTTATCGATGAAGGTATGGATACAGGTAAACCTATTTTGCAAGCTGCATTCCCCAGAAATCCGGGAGAAAGTATCACTAAACTTAGACATAGAGTATTCTTACAGCAGGTAATAAGTTTATTACAAGTTGTGGATTGGTTTTTAAATAATCATGTAATTTGCGAAAATGATATTCATATTGAAAATGTTATGTTTGAACTGTCCGAATTTTCACCGAATATCAGCCATGAATATATGGTGATGTACCAAAAGTGGCTTTGTGAGTAGTTATGAAGAGTAGTCCTTCACTTAAAGTCAATATCTTAGCTAATTACGCCAGTCAGCTTTACTCCGCTGGCATTGGCATTGTAATTTTGCCCCTTTACATAAAGTACATGGGGGCCGAGTCCTATGGTTTAGTGGGGTTTTTTACCATGCTGCAAGCATGGTTTGCACTGCTTGATTTAGGCTTAACACCGACCATCGCACGTGAAACAGCTCGCTACTATGGCGGTTCTATGTCGGCATTGCACTACCGACAGCTCTTTCGTGCACTCAGTACCATTTTTGTCGGCACAGCAGTCATTGGTGGTACAGCCTTATGGCTATTAGCAGAACCCATCGCTTACAAATGGCTTCAGGTTGAAACCCTTAGCATGAATATGGTGGTAGTTGCTGTTCAGATCATGGCTGCCAGCGTTGCGTTGCGTTGGTTGGGGGGGTTGTATCGAGGTGTTATTACCGGTTCCGAACGCTTGGTTTGGTTGAGTGGCTTCAATGCCATCATCGCAACACTGCGCTTTCCGGCGGTATTTATCACTATGTGGCGGTATGGTTTTACACCAACAGTATTTTTCTGGCATCAACTCGCAGTGGCCATTATTGAAGTGCTAGGGTTGTACTTAATAAGTAACAAGCTTAAGCCTGCCGTCGCTAAGACTGAACTTATTGGCTGGAGCATACAACCCGTTAAACCTGTGCTGAAATTTGCATTAACCATAGCCTTTACGTCTTCGGTTTGGGTTTTGGTAACACAAACGGACAAGTTAATACTCTCCGGTATTTTACCGTTGGCAGAGTATGGCTTCTTTACCTTGGCTGTGCTGGTTGCCAGTGGGATTATGATTCTGAGCGCACCGGTAAGCTCCGTCATTATGCCCCGTATGACCAGGCTCCATACCGAAGGTAAGCATGATGAGATGATTCAGGTCTACCGCAATGCAACGCAGTTAGTGAGCGTGGTTGCGGGTTCCGCCTCGCTTACTATCGCATTTTTTGCCGAGCCATTGCTCTACGCATGGACGGGGGATAAAGAAATCGCCAGTAATGCCGCCCCGATCCTGACGCTGTATGCACTCGGTAATGGCGTACTGGCTGTATCCGCATTTCCGTATTACCTGCAATACGCTTTAGGAAACTTACGCTACCACCTGATAGGGAATCTGGTAATCGTAATCACGCTTATCCCTACTATCATCTGGGCAGCATCAGAGCATGGTGGTGTAGGTGCAGGCTGGGCGTGGCTGAGTATTAATAGTTTGTATTTAATACTTTGGGTTGGGTATGTGCATCATAAATTACAGCCAGGCGTGCACGTAGGTTGGTTGTCTAAAGATATTTTAGGAATTTATGCACCAGTCATACTACTTTTATTTCTAGCGAATGCTTATATGAGTTATCAAACTCGGCAAGAAGCATTATTTTCTGTGGTTGTGTTGTCATTTTTTGCAATTTCTGTTGCTACAGTTTCATCTTCGGTAGCCCGTAAAGTGCTTAACAAAAAATTATTTAGTGGTAAATGTAAATTATGAGCTCAGAGATTAAAGTGTCGGTATGTGTTGTTACATACAATCAAGAAAAATACATTGCTAAATGCTTACAAAGCTTAGTAGATCAGGTAACGGATTTTCCTTTTGAGATTATAGTCGGTGAGGATTGTTCTACGGATAAAACTCGTGAAATAGTTCTAGAGTTCCAAAAGAAATATCCAGATATCATTAAGCCGTTGTTACATGAGCAGAATGTTGGCGCTTGTCAAAACTATTTGATGACGCATGCTAAGGCACATGGTAAGTATATTGCACATATGGATGCTGATGATTATGCTTTGCCTGGTAAACTGCAAACGCAAGCTGACTTTTTAGATAAAAACCCCAAGTGTAATATGGTGTTTCATCGAATGGATTTTATTGATGGTGATAATTATATGTATACAAAAATGGTAACAAGGGGGGTGTTGGACTATAAGTTTTACAGGAAAGATATAATTGAATTTGTGGCAATAGCAGCTAATAGCTCGAAAATGTATAGGTCTAAGTTGAGAGAAATAGAATTGCCAAAATTCGAAATTGTTGATTATACAGTAAACGTAATACAAGTCGACGCTGGCTACGGCGCTTATTGTAGTCCAAATGCTCTAGGAGTTTATAGGCGCGGTATTGGTATTTCTGGAAGCTCTGTGGTATATGATTCTGTTTTGAACTCTTTAAGTTATTTTATAGATGCATACCCTGAATACATGCAGCACATAAACTCTTCTGCATGGACTTGGTTTTTATCTAATGTAAAACATCGAAAGGAAAGTAAATGGAGGTTTTTAATAATGGTTATAAAAACATTCTCTTTCAAAGGTCTTATTAGGTACTTAATGAGTAGAAAAATTAGACGGGAGTTGAGTGGCTTATGAATATAATTTTGTTAATAAATAAGGATTTAAGTAAATATGTGTCTTCTGGTGGTTTAAAAATAAAACTAAAGACAGTAATTGCAAGTCATGCGTTTCATTTGGTTTTGTGCATACGTATTGGGCAGCTCCTAAGAACTATCCCCTTCATTGGGTCACTATTAGGAGTGGTTGTTGAGTACTTTATTCGAGTTGTGTTTGCTAGTGACATTTCATTAAAGTCAAGAATAGGTCCAGGGCTTATGATTGTACATGGCCACGATATCGTGATCGGTGGCGATGTGTTAATTGGTGAAAACTGCAAAATACTTAATGGTGTTACACTTGGTAATAAAGATACTGAGTCTGCTATAAATCAACAGCCAGAAATTGGTAGCAATGTTGTGATTGGAGCTGGAGCTAAAATTCTTGGAAATATAAAAATTGGTGACAATGTGAAAGTCGGAGCAAATAGTGTAGTGTTAAGCGAGGTGCCTGACAATCATGTAGCTGTAGGTGTTCCTGCTAGAAATATGCTTAAACCTTAGGTGCGGGCCGTGACTGTTAATCCTGTTATATCTCTTTTTTATCTTTATTTTTTTGCTAATTTTATTGCATTGGTTCAGGGTATTAGTGGTAATGGATTGGTCCTTGAAGGACAGTTTTTTGAGCTAAAGGCCTCCTCGCTTGCTTATTCATTTTTATTGCAAGTGTTAATTCTCCTGTCCTTTTTATGGGTGTTTAAGTTTTTTCATTCCAGATTAAATTTTAAAAAAATCACATATGGAAAAGTCTGGGGTTGGTTTTTAATAATAATTCAAATGTTTTTTTTGATTTTTAATATAAAAACAGGCGTTAATATAGCTGGTGATGGTGCACGTATCGAAGGTGGCTCTATTATTAACTACATTTTTATTTTGTTGCAACCCGATATGCTTTTTATTTTGGTTGGAACTTCATTGTTATCTGGTCGGTTATTGCTTGTTAATTTGATTATTTTTTTGGTTTCGATGGCGCTACGTGGTTGGATGGGCGGGTTTTTTATAATTATTTTTATGCTATTATCAAGATATTACCCTGTTCGCATTTCCTTGCGGAGTTTATTTTATATTTTATTTTTAGTGCTGTTATTTATTTTGGTTTTACCCGTTATTATTGATATGAAATGGTCAATGCGACAGGGTGTTTCTGTTGGGGATTTTTTTTCTAGTATTTTCAACTCGTTTTCAGCTGAAAAGTATAACTTGGCTATTAGCTATTTACTAAATCGTTTTCAGCATCTTGGGCATGTGGCTCTGCTACTTGAAAACTCTGATAAATTATATTTTGATTTGTCTAATGGTTTATTTTCAAGTTACTGGATGGATGGTCTGCCTCAATACACTATTTCAAAGCTTTTTGGTTTTGAGCAATATTTACTTAATTCTTATATGGTTGAATATTTTTTTGGAATAGAAGATCCGACGTGGAATACTAATCCAGGTCTGGCTGGTTGGATTTTTATCCTGCAAGAAAAAGTAGTGTTTATGGTTTTATATTTGTTTCTTGTTGTCGTTGCTCCATTCTATTTTATTGGTAGGTATGCTGGAAGCACAATGCTTATGTTGATCGCTTGTTTTTCAATAGTTTATCTTTTTCATGGTTGGTTTGGAGCTTATTTCAATATAATGTTTTATGGATTGGCTCTGGTTATTATTAGTAAATTAAAGTTTACTAATAGATCTAGTGTAGAGTCATCAACAAATAAGGCTGTTAACTAATGTGTGGCGTATCTGGATTTTTACTATCCCGTCAACTTTCTAAGGCGGAACCAAAATTTCTGCAATGCATGATCGCTGCAATCAGCTATCGTGGCCCCGATGATTCAGGCGCTTGGTATAACGAAAAGCAAGGCATTGCTTTAGGCCATGCCCGTTTGGCTATCGTTGATTTATCATCCGCAGGACACCAGCCAATGACTTCGGCTGGTGATCGTTTTGTTATTGCCTTCAATGGTGAAATCTATAATCACCTTGATCTGCGAGATCAACTTGAATCTCAAGGTTCTGCACCTTCTTGGCGTGGCTATTCCGATACAGAAACCTTGTTAGCTTGTTTTAGTGCCTGGGGTGTCGAAGCTACGTTAAAAGCGACGGTTGGTATGTTTGCGCTGGCTCTATGGGATAAGCAAGCACAGCAATTAACTCTAGCCCGTGATCGTTTAGGTGAAAAACCCCTTTATTGGGGTTGGTGTGGTGATACCTTGTTGTTTGGGTCAGAGCTTAAAGCCCTCAAGGCTCATCCTGCATTCGATACACAAGTTGATCGTGGTTCTTTATCGTTGTTGCTACGCTACAACTATATTCCTGCACCTTATACGATTTACCAAGGTATTGAAAAATTACCTGCTGGCCAGTATGTGCAGATCAAAAAAGGGCAACTGCGTGCTGACGTTCAGCTGAAGGCATATTGGCAGTTGAATCAGTCGATTGAACGCTGTTTGGCTAACCCGTTCAGCGGCACTGATACTCAAGCAGCCGATTTATTGGAGCAAACGATTAGCCAAGCGGTAAGCGGGCAGATGCTATCTGATGTGCCTTTGGGGGCATTTCTCAGTGGTGGGGTAGATAGCAGTACCGTTGTCGCGTTGATGCAGCAGCAATCCAAGCAGCCTGTACGCACTTTTGCCATTGGTTTCGATGAGCCTGGCTACAACGAGGCTGAGTATGCGAAGGAAGTTGCGCGGTATTTGGGGACAGATCATACAGAACTGTATGTGAGTGCTCAGGATGCGGTGGATTTAGTACCGCATTTACCGGATATTTATTGCGAGCCTTTTGCCGATAGTTCTCAGTTACCTACTTTTCTTGTTAGCCGTATGGCAAAGCAACATGTTACGGTTGCACTCAGTGGTGATGGAGGTGATGAGCTATTTGGTGGTTATAATCCTTATCAATTTGCACCCCGGGTGTGGAGCAAATTACAACTGCTACCTTTGCCACTTCGGCAGATTGCTAGCCGATTATTATCTGGTCTGCCACTTCCTGATAAGCTTGCAAAGCTGTTACGTGTATTACCTGCCAAAGATCAAGAGCAGTTTTATCGGATATTGATGAGCCACTGGGATAACCCCGGGCAATTGGTGATCGGTGGAAATGAATATCCTACATTGATTAATAGTGCCGCGCAGTGGCCGAAAACTGACTGTTTTGAGCATTGGATGATGGCGATGGATGCCGGTCAGTACATGATCGATGACATTCTGGTAAAAGTTGATCGCGCTGCCATGGCGAATAGTCTGGAAACTAGGGTTCCTTTACTTGACCACCGGGTTGTGGAGTTAGCTTGGAAATTACCCTTGCACATGAAAATACGTGGGGGTGTCAGTAAATGGGTGCTGCGTGAGGTTCTATATCGTCATGTACCTCGTGAAATGATTGAACGTCCCAAGAAGGGCTTTTCGGTGCCTCTGGGGCAGTGGCTACGTGGGCCTTTACGAGATTGGGCTGAGGCGTTGCTGAATGAACAGCGTTTAGAACAAGATGGTTACTTAAATTCTGCTGTTGTGCGCCGTGTCTGGAGTGATCATTTGCAAGGCAAGCGTGATCATTCACTTAAACTGTGGAGTATTTTAATGTTTCAAGCGTGGTTAGAAAAACAATGGAAAAAATAATGCATGTTATCACCGGCTTAGGTGATGGCGGTGCTGAAGGTGTGCTTACTCGTTTGTGTCTTCTAAGTAAAAACTTAGAGCATGAGGTGGTTTCTCTTATCGATGCAGGTAAGTATGGAGAAGTTCTTGTTGCTGCAGGTATTAAGGTGCATTACCTGAAAATGAATCCTGCTAGGCCTAATCCTTTGAAGTTGATCAAACTAATTTCTATCATTCGGGAAAGTAAACCAAGTGTAGTTCAAACTTGGATGTATCATGCTGACTTGCTTGGTGGGATTGCCGCCAAGCTTGCTGGTGTAAAGCGAATTATTTGGGGTGTGCGGCACTCAACTTTAGATAAAGGTAATGCAAAGAGAAGCACTATATATGTTGCGTGGTTGTTAGCAAAGCTATCCTATTTTATACCTGATAAAATTGTTTGCTGTGCGCGTAAGGCATTGGAGGTTCATTCGGACCTTGGCTATGATAAATCAAAGCTCATATTGATACCCAACGGCTATGATTTAGAGTCTTTGAGGCATGATCCTGAAGCTGGGTTTCGCATCAGAAAAGAACTTTGTATCAGTAAAGATTCTTTTTTGATTGGCAAGGTTGGTCGATATGATCCTTTCAAAGACCATTCTAATTTATTGAAAGCTTTATCGATAATTAAGAATTCAGGAATCGAATTTACTTGTCTCTTGGTTGGAAATAGATTAACAACAGAGAATAAGTTACTAACTAAAGAGATTGCTGATTTGGGGCTTATTGATTGCATTCAGCTTGTTGGTCAACGTGCAGATATACCAGCAATAATGAATGCTTTAGATTTACATGTTTTAGCCAGCTCATCTGAAGCATTCCCGAATGTTCTGGCCGAGGCTATGGCATGTGGTGTGGTTTGTGTTAGTACAGATGTAGGTGATGCAAAGGAGATTTTAAATGAACCTAATTTAATTTGCTCACCAAAGAATCCCGAAATGTTGTCGGAATTGATAATTAAAGCGAAATATTTGTGGGCTAATGACAAGCAGCGCTGGTCGGAATTTAAACAGCGTAATATCGATAGAATTATAGGTCAATATTCTATTGCTAGTATGGTGCGGCAATATGAGCAGTGTTGGGTTGGTAAATAATTTTTAATCCTAATTAATATGGAATGTTTGAAACATGAGAAATTTAAGCATTGGTATCGTTGGTCTTGGCTACGTTGGTCTGCCACTCGCAGTTGAGTTTGGCAAGAAGTACCCCGTTGTCGGTTTTGATATTAATACAACTCGCTTGGTTGAATTAAGCAAGGGCAATGACAGTACATTGGAAGTGGAGGATCAGGAGTTGGCAGAGGCCAAACATCTGACTTACAGCAGCTCACTCGATGACTTAAAGGCATGTAATGTTTTCATCGTGACCGTGCCAACGCCTATTAATCAACACAAACAGCCTGACCTGACTCCACTGATTAAAGCCAGTGAAA
The DNA here is from genome assembly GCF_002934425.1 of Aeromonas sp. ASNIH4. NCBI lineage: Bacteria > Pseudomonadati > Pseudomonadota > Gammaproteobacteria > Aeromonadales > Aeromonadaceae > Aeromonas > Aeromonas sp. ASNIH4. Next base: position 1,342,089 of record NZ_CP026217.1, read on the forward strand.
CCATTGGCAAAGTGCTCAAGCAAGGCGATATCGTTATTTATGAATCCACAGTTTACCCCGGCGCAACCGAGGAAGAGTGTGTACCTGTGCTTGAGCGGGTCTCAGGTTTAATCTTTAACAAAGATTTCTTCTGCGGTTACAGCCCAGAGCGTATTAACCCCGGCGACAAAGAACACCGGGTTACTACCATTTTGAAAGTAACGTCTGGTTCTACACCAGAAGTAGCAGAAACAGTCGATCAGCTGTATCGCTCGATCATTACCGCCGGTACGCACAAAGCCAGTTCCATCAAAATTGCTGAGGCAGCTAAGGTGATTGAAAATACTCAGCGTGATGTGAATATTGGCTTGATCAACGAATTAGCACTTATTTTTAACAAGCTGGGTATCGATACCGAAGAAGTGCTGAAAGCTGCTGGTACTAAATGGAATTTCTTACCTTTCCGTCCTGGCTTGGTGGGGGGGCATTGCATTGGCGTAGACCCTTACTATCTTACCTATAAGGCCCAATCGGTTGGTTATCACCCCGAAATTATTCTGGCAGGCCGTCGCTTGAATGATGGTATGGGTGCTTTTGTTGCCAGCCATCTGGTGAAGGCGATGCTGAAAAAATGCATTCAGGTTGAAGGTTCGCGTGTGCTCGTGTTGGGATTAACCTTTAAAGAAAACTGCCCCGATCTGCGCAATACCAAGGTGGTGGATATTATTGCTGAACTGCAAGACTACGGTGTTAGTGTTGATTGCTACGATCCTTGGATTAACGCTACAGAAGCACAGCATGAATACGGTATTACACCAGTTTCGAAACCTGATGCGGGAGCTTATGACGGTATTGTGTTGGCCGTAGCCCATAAAGAGTTTGCAGCAATGGGTGCTGAAAAAATACGTGCATTGGGCAAACCTGCCCATGTGTTGTACGATCTTAAGTATGTGCTGCCAGCTTCAGCAGCTGATTTACGTCTGTAACACTAAGGGAGCTTATTAATACAATGACTGTTTACAGTGAATTACTGAAAGCATTACCAACCCAGCCTAAAGTGTGGCTGATTACGGGCGTTGCTGGTTTTATTGGTTCTAATTTATTAGAGCAATTACTAAAGCTGAATCAGGCTGTGGTTGGGTTGGATAACTTTGCTACCGGTTATCAGCATAATTTGGATGAAGTAAAAGGTTTGGTTACAGCTGAACAATGGGCTGGTTTTACCTTTATTGAAGGTGATATCTGTAATTTGGATGATTGCCAGAAGGCATGTACAGGGGTGGACTACGTTCTGCATCAGGCGGCATTAGGCTCTGTACCACGCTCCATTAATGACCCAATCACCACTAACTCCACAAATATAAGTGGCTTTTTGAATATGCTGGTTGCTGCTCGGGATGCTGGTGTAAAAAGCTTTACTTACGCAGCCAGTAGCTCGACCTATGGTGACCATCCAGCGTTGCCGAAAGTTGAAGAAAACATCGGCAGACCATTGTCACCTTATGCTGTAACCAAATATGTAAACGAGCTGTATGCCGATGTATTTGCCAAAACCTATGGTTTCAAAGCCATTGGTTTGCGGTATTTTAATGTGTTTGGTAAACGGCAGGACCCGAACGGCGCTTACGCGGCGGTTATCCCCAAATGGGCAGCCTCTATGCTGTTGGGTGATGATGTGTTCATTAATGGTGATGGTGAAACCAGCCGTGATTTCTGCTTCATCGATAATGCTGTACAGGCTAACTTGTTAGCGGCAACGGCAGCTGAAGATGCCAAAAACGAAGTATACAACGTCGCTGTGGGCGACCGCACTACGTTGAATGATTTGTACCGTGCACTGCAGGCAGCTTTGGCCCAGAACGGCAAGCCCTATGAGAAAACAGCGGTTTATCGCGATTTTCGTACTGGCGATGTTCGTCATTCACAGGCGGATATTGGTAAAGCGGCTAGCAAATTAGGTTACGCGCCGGAATACCGAATTATGGAGGGTATTGCCAAAGCCATGCCTTGGTATATACCTTAGCCATCCCCTTATACGAGGCGTGGCGCGGCTTTCAGGGTATGATCACCGCAGGGCCAGAGCGTGAACTAATTGTTAAATTAACGTCAGTGCAGCTAGCCCTGCATCCAGCACTTTTTCCAAATAGGCACTGCTCATACCTGCAAATTGCTGCTTCTTCCGCAAGCTTGCCTTCCGGTTAGAGATTAATTAATGATATGAACAATAAAAAACTCGTTCTTGTTGTCAATACTGCTTGGTGCATGTTCAATTTTCGTTACGGTTTATTAAATCGTTTAATTCATGACGGCTATCAGCTTACCATTATTTCAGCACGCGATGAATTTTCGGATAAGTTACGGGCTATGGGCTGTGAGGTCATAGATATATTGATAGCGGCCAAGGGGATCAATCCGCTGCAAGATCTTAAATTGATCTACACCTTGTACCAACTATATCAAAAAATAGCACCTGATTTTATTATCCATTATACTATCAAACCCAATATTTATGGTTCGCTTGCGGCTAAATGGGCTGGTATTCCTTCTATTGCCATCACGACCGGTTTGGGGTATACGTTTGTTAACGATAATTTAGTGGCTAAGGTGGCTAGGTGCTTATATAAGCTTGCATTTCGCTTCCCCAAAGAGGTGTGGTTTTTAAATGAAGATGATCGCCAGGTGTTTTTGAAACATCAACTCATCACTGAAAATAAAGCGGTGTTGCTGCATGGTGAAGGGGTGGATTTAATGCATTTTGCACCACAGTCTAAGGTGGATAATGATGGCAAGATGCGTTTTTTGTTGAGCGCCAGAATGTTATGGGATAAGGGCGTAGGTGAATATGTTGAGGCTGCGAGGATTGTCCGTCAGAAATACCCGCAAGCGATCTTTCAGCTGCTCGGCGCGTGCGACGTGGCTAACCCCAGCGTGATTGAGCGCGAGCAAATTGCCAAGTGGGAACAAGCTGGGTTGGTTGAATACTTAGGCACTACGTCAGATGTGCGGCCCATTATCGCGAATGCTGATTGCGTGGTGTTGCCATCATTTTATCGCGAGGGTGTTCCGCGCACACTGATGGAAGCTGCTGCCATGTCAAAGCCATTAATTACCACGGATAACGTCGGTTGCCGTGATGTGGTGTTGCCCGACCAAACTGGCTATTTGTGCCCAGTGAAAGATGCCGCGGCACTCGCCGCTTGTTGTGAGAAAATTATTGTCATGTCGCCAGAAGCGCGTGCAGAAATGGGCGCTGCCGGCCGCTGTTTTATGCGCGATACTTTTGATGAACAATTAGTGATTCAGCAGTATTTAGCGACGTTAAAAAAATACGGTGTACAACAACACCCAGTTGAATAAGGTATTCTAATGATTCTACTAACTGGTGCCACCGGCTTTGTGGGTAATGCTGTGTTAAAGAAGTTAATGCAGCAACCTGATGTGGCCGTCCGTACTTATGGTCGCCGTGTGCCGGTGCTGGTGAACATTGACAGTGTTGCCGACGCCAGAGCCCAGATGATTAGCCATGTGACGGGTGAGATTAGCGCTACGGCAAATTATGCCTCTGCTTTGGTTGATGTTGATGTGGTCATTCATTGCGCCGCGCAGGCGCATGTGATGGATCATTCAGCGAATAACGGAGCTGATATTTATCGGGATATTAATGTTGATGGCACCTTGCACTTAGCGCGGCAAGCCATTGCTGCGGGCGTGAGGCGTTTTATCTTTATCAGTTCTATTAAGGTCAATGGCGAATCGACCTACGATAGTCAGCCCTTTACGCATAATTGTGCTGCAGCACCTGAGGATGCCTATGGGCGTTCAAAACAAGCCGCTGAGGATGGGCTACGAAAATTGGTAACTAATTCCAGCATGGAGTTGGTGATTATTCGCCCACCTCTGGTTTATGGACCAGGAGTTAAAGGTAATTTTCTTTCATTATTGACTATTGCGAAAAAAAATTTTCCGCTTCCATTTGGAGCTATCAATAACCAACGCAGTATGGTGGCGCTGGCTAATCTGGTCCATTTGATCATCACCTGTATCCGTCATCCAAATGCGGCGAATCAAACCTTTTTAGTCAGTGATGATGACGATATTTCAACAACCGAATTGCTTGAGATGATGACTCGCGCAGTGGGTAAACGGCCACGGCTATTAACTGTGCCGATGAGTTGGCTACAGTTCTTGGGACGTATGACTGGAAAACAGGCTGTGATAGAGCGACTGTGTGGTAATCTTCAGGTTGATATCAGTCACACCAAGCATACGCTGGGTTGGCAACCACCTATATCGGTCGCAGAAGGTATCCAGCGCTGTTTTATTGAGGAAGAATAATTATGTTGTTCCGGCTGTTGGATTTTTGCTCAGCTTTTTTGGGTTTGCTGCTGTTGTGGCCCATTTTGCTTATCGTCACTATTATTGGCCTATTTGACACCGGCTCACCGATTTTTGTGCAAACTAGGGTTGGTAAACACAAAAAACCATTCAAGCTGATTAAATTTCGCACTATGTCGGTCGATACCCAGTCGGTGGCGAGCCACTTGGCGAGCACAAGTTCGATCACCAAGTTAGGTGCCTTTCTACGCAAGAGTAAAATTGATGAGCTTCCACAACTCATCAATGTTCTTAAAGGTGAGATGAGTTTGGTTGGGCCGCGGCCTAATCTCTTTAATCAGGAGGAGCTGATTAAAGAGCGTGATGCCCTAGGCGTTTATGATGTTTTACCCGGGATTACAGGCTTGGCTCAGGTACAAAATATCGATATGTCGACCCCAGCATTGCTTGCCAAAATAGATCGGCAGATGATCGATACGCTCACCCTAACTAGCTACTTTCGCTATATCATCATGACTGCAACTGGTAGCGGTGCAGGCGATGCGGTTGGATCGAAATAGTATTTTTACCGATTTGCTTCACCTTATTTTACTTACTGCCGTTAACGAGATGATGCTATTATGTTAACCTCTTTCTTGGCTATCCCCCGTGTTTATAAACGGGGGATTAGCGTCTGTGCTGATCTGCTACTGCTAACTTTGGCATTCTGGGGCGGTTATTGGGTACGCCTTGATGACAATATTCCATTGCAGAGTCCGCTGCACTGGCAAATGCTGGCGTTGTTACTACCGATCACTATCGTGATCTTTATACGGTTAGGGCTGTATCGCGCTGTATTACGTTATGTCGGTTTCAAGGTATTGTGGACTGTTTCGCTTGGAGCTCTTCTTTCCACAATGTCGTTGGTTATGCTGGCGTTTTTTATGGGGGTTCCACTTCCTCGTACAGTATCTGTTATCTATTTTGCTTTTTCAGTGTTGCTGATCGGTGGGGTGCGTCTGTTTTTCCGGGCGCTGGTCCAGCGTGGTGGTCAGCAACGAGTGGCTGTGCTGATTTATGGCGCTGGTTCTTCCGGGCGGCAGTTGCAACTTGCGTTGAATCAAGGGCAGGAGTACCTGCCTGTGGCGTTTGTTGACGATGATTCCGCATTGGTTAAGACCGTGATTCAGGGGGTGAACGTTTACAGCACTGACGCTATCGAGGCGCTGATTGAGCGCTTTGATATTAAAAAAATCTTGCTGGCTATCCCGAGTGCTTCGCGTAGTGTGAGGCAAGCGGTGATCAATCGATTGGAACAGTGCCCATGTGAGGTTCTCTCTATCCCTGGTATGGCTGATCTGGTTGAGGGGAATGCTCATATCGATGAGCTTAAAGAGGTCAGTATTGAGGATTTGTTGGGGCGTGATGCAGTGGCCCCTATCCCTGAACTGATCAATGCCAATATATCTGGCAAACGGGTGATGGTGACGGGAGCGGGCGGTTCCATCGGCTCTGAATTATGTCGTCAGATAATCCGTTGTAAACCTGCTCGACTGGTATTGTTTGAGCTTTCTGAATATGGCCTATATGCCATTGATAAAGAGCTGCAAGAAATCAGCCGGCAGGAAGGGTTGCAGGTTGAGATATTGCCATTACTGGGGTCGGTGCAGCGGCAACATCGCTTGCAAGCTGTAATGAGTACCTTCCAAATCCAGACGGTTTACCATGCAGCTGCTTACAAGCATGTCCCCTTGGTTGAATACAACGTGGTGGAGGGGGTGCGCAATAATGTTTTTGGCACTCTTTATTGTGCACAGGCGGCTATCAGGGCAAAGGTTGAAACCTTTGTGTTGATTTCGACTGATAAGGCGGTGCGTCCCACTAATACCATGGGTACCACCAAGCGATTGGCCGAACTGGTGCTGCAATCTTTGGCAGCTGCGCAGCAGCAAACCCGTTTTTGCATGGTGCGTTTTGGTAATGTTCTGGGTTCTTCTGGGTCTGTTGTGCCATTGTTTAGTAAGCAGATCCGCGATGGTGGCCCTTTGACTTTGACCCACCCCGACATCATTCGTTATTTCATGACCATTCCTGAAGCATCACAGCTGGTGATACAGGCGGGGGCCATGGGGCAGGGGGGGGATGTGTTTGTGTTGGACATGGGGGAGCCGGTCAAGATCATTGATTTGGCGCACCGGATGATCCGTTTGAGTGGCCTGAAGCTCAAGAGCGACAAATACCCCACAGGTGATATCGAGGTTAAGATCACCGGCTTGCGCCCCGGTGAGAAGCTGTTTGAAGAGCTGCTAATTGGCGAGCAGGTTGAGGGAACTGCCCATCCCCGGATTATGAAAGCCTCAGAGTCGATGCTGCCATGGCCACAGCTACGGGCGTTTTTGGCCGAGCTCGATAGCGCGTGTTTCCGTTTTGATCATGAACAGATCCGTAGCCTGTTGTTAAGTATGCCAACCGGTTTTAATCCTACTGACGGGATCTGCGATCTGGTATGGCAGGCAAAAAATACTTTGTCGCATGAACCGAGCCTGAGTGTGGTCGAGGACATTGATTTTCTTAATTCAGAGAGTCATCAGCCAATGCATTAAACGGTGTGTTTTATGGGATGCCCACTGCTTGTGTGAATGAGAGAGCAGATAGATGGACAGAGGGACAAAATGCTGAGTACCAATAGTTTGTCTGGGCCAAAGCAACCCTCTGTTCTCATCAGGGGCAATACTCTGTCAGAGTGTGGCCTTCAACCATGTCTTGTCAGTCGGCCTTATATCGCAGAAATTCTCGCTTAAAAATGTTGAAAATTCTCGTTACTGGTGGCGCAGGCTTTATCGGCTCTGCCGTGGTACGCCATATCATCCATGATACTCAGGATGCCGTTGTCAATCTCGATAAACTCACCTATGCGGGCAATCTGGAATCCTTGGCCTATGCATCGACAAGCGAGCGTTATGCGTTTGAGCAGGTGGATATCTGCAACCGTGCAGAGCTGGATCGGGTGTTTGCGCAGCACCAGCCGGATGCCGTGATGCACCTGGCCGCCGAGAGCCATGTTGATCGCTCCATCACCGGTCCTGCTGACTTCATCGAGACCAATATCGTCGGCACCTACATGCTGCTAGAAGCGGCCCGCGCCTACTGGAACGGCCTGGATGAGGTACGCAAGGCGGCCTTCCGCTTCCACCATATCTCTACCGACGAGGTGTATGGCGATCTGCCCCATCCAGATGAAGTGGCTGCCGGTGAGCCACTGCCGCTTTTCACCGAAACTACCCCTTATGCCCCCAGCAGCCCCTATTCTGCCTCCAAGGCCTCCAGCGACCATTTGGTGCGTGCCTGGCGCCGTACTTACGGCCTGCCGACCATCGTCACCAACTGCTCCAATAACTACGGTCCTTATCACTTCCCCGAGAAGCTGATCCCGCTGGTGATCCTCAACGCCCTGGATGGCAAACCGCTGCCGGTATACGGCAAGGGTGACCAGATCCGTGACTGGCTCTATGTGGAAGAGCACGCCCGCGCACTTTATACCGTGGTCACCACAGGTGTCATCGGCGAGACCTACAACATCGGCGGTCACAACGAGAAACAGAATCTGGAAGTCGTGCATACCATTTGCGATCTGCTGGATGAAATGGTGCCCAAGGCCGGCTCCTACCGCGATCAAATCACCTATGTGGCCGACCGCCCTGGCCATGACCGCCGTTATGCCATTGATGCCAGCAAGATGAGCGCCGAGCTCGCTTGGCAACCGCAAGAGACCTTTGAATCCGGCATTCGCAAAACTGTGCAGTGGTATCTGGATAACCAGCAGTGGGTCAACAACGTCAAGAGCGGCGCCTACCAGTCCTGGATTGAGCAGAACTACGGGGAGCGTGCCTGATGCATATTCTGCTGTTTGGCAAAAACGGCCAAGTAGGCTGGGAGCTGCAGCGCGCACTGGCACCGCTGGGGCGCATCACTGCCGTTGATTTTGACTCCACCGACTATTGCGGTGATTTCAGCAACCCGGCCGGCGTGGCGGAGACTGTGCGCCAGGTGAAGCCGGATGTCATCGTGAACGCAGCAGCCCACACTGCGGTAGACAAAGCCGAGAGCGAACGAGAGTTTGCCGAGCTGCTCAACGCCACCAGTGTGGCTGCGATTGCCAAAGAAGCGGAGACATTGGGAGCCTGGTTGGTGCACTACTCCACTGACTATGTGTTCGATGGCAGTGGTGAGCGCCCTTGGCTTGAAACCGATGCGACCGCTCCGCTCAACGTCTACGGCGAGACCAAGCTGGCGGGTGAGCAGGCTGCGGCCCTGTGCTCGCGCCACCTGATCTTCCGCACCAGCTGGGTCTACGCTGCCCGTGGCGCCAACTTTGCCAAGACCATGCTGCGTTTTGGCAAGGAGCGTAGCGAGATGTCGGTCATCAATGACCAGTTTGGTGCCCCGACCGGTGCCGAATTGCTGGCAGATTGCACCGTTCATGCGCTCCGCGTGGCGCAGAACAGATCCGAGGTTGCCGGGTTGTACCATCTGATTGCCTCCGGTACCACCACTTGGTTTGACTACGCCCAGCTGGTTTTTGCCAAAGCCAGAGAGGCCGGGGTTGAACTGGCAGTCACGCAGCTCAATGCGGTGCCGACCAGTTCCTTCCCGACCCCGGCCAAGCGCCCTCATAACTCCCGCTTGGATACCAGCAAGTTCCAGCGCACCTTCGATCTGGTACTGCCGGACTGGACGGTCGGTGTGGAGCGGATGTTGACCGAGATCCTCGGCAAGTAAATCACAGGCCAGGGATGTACTGAATACATCTCTGGTTGACAGGGATAAAGCAGAAAGGTGTGGCCTCAAACCACCCTTCTCTTTTGCAATTTAAAAATAAGAAACAAGCATCATGACCAAACGTAAAGGCATTATTCTGGCAGGTGGCTCTGGCCCCCGTCTCTATCCAGTCACCATGGCGGTGAGCAAGCAGCTGCTACCCATCTATGACAAGCCGATGATCTACTATCCGCTGAGCACCCTGATGCTGGCGGGGATTCGCGATATTTTGATCATCAGCACCCCGCAAGATACCCCCTGTTTTGAGCAACTGCTGGGGGATGGCAGACAGTGGGGCCTGAATTTGCAATACAAGGTGCACCAAGCCCGGACGGGTTGGCACAGGCCTTTATTCTGGGCGAAGAATTTATCGGCTCAGACCCCTGTGCACTGGTGCTGGGCGACAACATTTTCTACGGCCATGACCTGCAGAAACGACTGGAAGCGGCAGCAAGTAAAGACAGTGGTGCAACCGTCTTTGCCTACCATGTGCATGACCCTGAGCGTTATGGGGTGGTGGAATTTGATAAGCAAGGCACAGCTATTTCACTGGAAGAGAAGCCACTGGAGCCCAAGAGCAACTATGCGGTTACTGGCCTCTATTTCTACGACAACAGCGTGGTGGAGATCGCCAAGAGCCTGAAGCCATCGCCACGCGGTGAGCTGGAAATCACCGATGTGAACCGGATCTACCTAGAACAAGGCAATTTGTCGGTCGCCATGATGGGCCGTGGCTATGCCTGGCTTGATACCGGCACCCACGAGAGAATGATTGAAGCGAGCAACTTTATTCAGACCATCGAGACTCGCCAGGGACTGAAAGTCGCGTGTCCGGAAGAGATCGCCTTTCGCAAGGGGTTTATCGATGCCGATCAGTTGCGCGTACTTGCTATCCCGTTGGCAAAGAATGAATATTATCAATACCTGCTTCGATTGTTTGTGACGCAACCTGATGTGTGACCTGAGGGGATTTGCGAGCATAAGTGGAAACTCTCAAGCTACTATCCTAGCAACAAAAACGTCAGTAAGTGATCACTTGGTTCTTTTTTCGTATGGGTTTATCAATGCAATATCGTACAACATCTCTGGAGGGGGTGATGATACTTACGCCCACGACTTTTTCAGATCATCGCGGTCAATTTCGTGAGTGTTTTCGTCAAGATGAGTTTGAAAAGCACTGTGGCCATTACCCGTTGGTGCAAGACAATCTGAGTCGTTCGGTCGGGGGCACGTTGCGCGGTTTGCATTACCAACATAATCGACCACAAGGTAAACTGGTACAGGTTATCAGCGGGGCTATTTTTGATGTGGCGGTTGATATTCGGCCAGCGTCGCTCACGTACGGACAATGGTTGGGTTGTCGATTAAATGCAGAACTCGGTGAGCTTATATGGATCCCCCCCGGTTTTGCGCATGGTTTTTATGTGCTAAGTGACAGCGCCGATGTTTTTTACAGATGCAGCGATTATTATTATCCTAGTGATGAGGTTGCTATTCGATGGGATAGTCCTAACTTGGCGATAAAGTGGCCATTATCTGAGCGTCAGCCGTTATTATTGTCTGAAAAGGATCGTTTTGCACCCTGTTTTGCTGATTACTCTTAGCGTCGTTCGTCAAAGGATAGTAGTGCATCGCAGTTGTGAGATATTTTTACACCTTGATAATCAAGAGAGAAAAGATGAACGAAAAAACACCGGTTATTCCCAATCAGTGGGTGCAAGAACCCAGCTCGGAGGAGATTGATCTTCGTGAGTTGATGGTGGTGTTGTGGCGCCAGAAGCTGCTTATTGTACTTATTGCCGGCGTATTTGCTGTGGGTGGTATCTTTTATGCTCTGTTGGCACCACAGCAGTGGTCGGCCAAGGCGGTGATCACAGAGCCCAAGCCGGAAGAGCTGCAACCGATGCAGAAGGTCGCTAGGCAGGCCGTGGCGCTCGGGCTGACGGGATTCCCCGATGGTAAAGGCCTTTATCAGGAGTTTGTGCAGGAGTTTAACTCTTATGAAAATCGCAGCGCGTATCTGAAGACAAGTCCGCTGTTTGCCAACGAAGTGACGGCGAAGGCGCTGGATGAAAAGGCCCAGCGGCGCTGGTTGCGTGACTGGGGCAAGCTGGTGGTAGCGCAGCCAGTCGATAAGAAGGGGGAGACGTTAGACATCGAGATTGCTTTTGCGGCCCCCACTAATGATGATTCGCTTGCGATGCTAAAGGGTTATGTCGATTACATCGTTACCTTGCAACAGCAACAGTTGATGAGAAGGCTTGGTGAACAACGTACCCTGCAGTTGGAGGAGATGGGTACTCGTTATACAGTGATGAAAGAAGAGGCCAAACGTACGCTGCAACAGGAGATCTCCGAGATCGCGTTGGCTATTAGAGTGGCCAAGGCGGCTGGTGTAAGTACACCGCTGGAGAGGGTTGGCATTACTCAGGATCGTTTCTCGATCGCGTTGGGCTCCAAGGGGCTAGAAGAGAAACTGACCTTGCTGAAATCCGTGGATCTGGCTTTCTACCAGCCGGGGTTGCAGCAGTTACAAGCGCAGATGGATCGCTTGAAGCGTGTCTCTTTGGAAGGAATAAGCTTCCGTCCATTTTCTTATCTGGACGCCCCCGAAGAGCCCCTGAGCCGTGATAAACCCAAGCGCCCTCTGGTGGTCGTGCTGGCCACCTTGCTTGGCGGCATGCTGGGGATCGGTGTGGTTCTGGTGAGGCATGCTTTTCGCCGGTCAAAGCAGGTATGATGACCAAATGAAATAAGGAACGGGGGGCTATGGCCCCCTTTTTTTCTGTATTTTTGTCACGCCGCTGACTTATGAACAGGGCTCAACAACATAAAGGGGATCAAGGAAGATGAGCAATAAGGGTCTCTTTGCTGCCGTCTGCGCTCTGTACTGGCTGCTGGGCATGCATTTTTTCATGCACAACCCCGGTGGGGCCGGGCTCTATCTGCCGTTCAATGCCTGGGGCTGGATCTTCGCGAGCCTGGTCATCGGCCTGGGGCTGTGGCAGGTGACGCTGCAGCAGCGGCTGGTGTTCTCCTCTTTGCAGGGCTGGCTCTGGCTGGGGGCGTTGCTGCTGCTGCTACCCATGGCCTATCCCGGCTTTGACCTGAAAGACTATGCGATTCCCCGTTTGCTGGGGTTGTTCGCCGGTCTGCTGTTTCTGTTCTGTCTCTATCAGTGGCAGCTGGTGCGGGCATCTCGTGATCGGCTGCTCTATCTGCTGCTGGGGGCGGTGGCCATCGAGGCGCTGCTGGGCCTGGTGCAGTACTACCTGCTGATCCCGGGTAATTGGCTGGGGTACGACACCCACGCCAATCGCCCCTACGGTATCTTTCAACAACCCAATGTGATGGCGACCTTCATGGCGACCGGGCTTGCCCTGGCCGGCTGGCTGGAGCTGCGCGGTAATGCCAACCCTTGGCTGAAGGGGCTGCGCTATGGGGTGATCCTGGCGGCCAGCCTGCTGCTGGTGGCGCTGCAATCCCGGGTGGGGCAGTTGGGGGGTCTGCTGGTGCTGCTCCTGCTCGTGCCCGCATTGCATCGTCAGGGGCGGCTGGCACAGGTACTGGGACTGGTTGCACTCGGTGTCGGGCTGGGGATCGCCTCCCAGTACGGGATCAGTGGTGTCAAACGTGGGCTGGAGGCTTATCAGTCCGGCGGAATGCGTTCCATCTACTGGCCCTATGCCGCCAAGCTGATTGCCCAGTCTCCGTGGGTTGGTTGGGGTTATGGCAGCTTTGAAACCACCTTTTTGCACCACTACATGGCCGACAAGGCGCTGAACCCGGCCATGGTACAGATTGAATACAACCTCGATCACCCCCACAACGAGTTCCTCTACTGGGCGGTGGAAGGGGGGCTGGCCCCCATGATCGGCATGGTGCTGATGGGCGGCGCTCTGTTGTGGCGTGTGCTCAAGGCCGGTTGGGTCAAGGGGGCGGCGCTGCTGGCGCTGGTGACCCCCATCCTGCTGCACACCCAGACCGAGTATCCGCTTTATCACGCCATCGCACTGTGGTGGGCCCTGCTGCTGCTGGTGTATGTGCTGGATGCGGAAGTGGAGGAGGGGCTGCAGGCCTCGGGCCGTGCCAGCTGGCGCGAGTATGTCTATCGCCCCTGGTTGTTGCTGCGCTTCGTGGCCATCATCATTCCCCTGCTGGTGGTGCCCTTCATGCTGACCGCCATTCATACCGCCTGGGTGGTCACCAAGTACGAGCGCGGCGGCTACAAGGAGCCGACCCTGCTGCTCGAGATCGTCAATCCCATGGCCTGGTTGACCCGGGTCGAGTTTGACGTCAACTCGGTGCGGCTGATGGTGGGTTTGCAGGCCAACAATCACGCAGAGCTGGAGGCGTATCTCGACTGGGGTCAGGCGTTTGTGCGCCACACGCCGAGAGCCAACATCTACGCCAACATGGTGATCGCGCTGGATGCACTGGGACGAAAAGAGGAGGCCAGAGTACTGCGCCGCGAGGCGCTGGTGCTCTACCCGGGTGATCCCTTGCTGACCGGCTCGGCCGCCACCTCCGTGGCCACGGCGCTGGAGCGCAAACCCTCGGCCTGATAGCGGCTGTCGAGGCCATGCCGGGCGGGCAGGCTGTGCGATGTTTCATCAACTGCCCCATCGCCTCGCAAAAATGGCGGCCGCTGCTGGACGGCAGAGGCACCATGGCTAAGATAGTGGCCTCAACGTCTTGTTCAGTAGGGAGTATGAAATGGAGTTAGTGCTTGGCCCGTTGGAGGCCCGCGTGATCGGCTGTCTGATCGAAAAAGAGATCTGCACCCCGGATCAATACCCCCTCTCTCTCAATGCGCTGGTCAATGCCTGCAACCAGAAGAGCAACCGCGAGCCGGTGCTGGAGCTGTCCGAGCTCGACATCCGGGCCGTGGTGGATGAGCTGATCCGCAAGCGTCTGGTGGTCAATACCGCCGGCTTCAATGCCCGGGTTCCCCGTTACCAACACCGCTTCTGCAACACCGAGTTCGGCGAGCTGAAGTTCACGGCCCAGGAGCTCGGCATTATCTGCGAACTCTTGCTGCGCGGCCCGCAGACGCCGGGGGAGCTGCGCTCGCGCACCAACCGCCTGTGCAGCTTCGATGACGTGACCCAGGTCGATGCGGTATTGGCCAAGCTCGCCGAACAGGGGCCCTACGTGGTCAAGCTGCCGCGCGAGCCGGGCAAGCGCGAGTCCCGGTATGCCCACCTGTTCAGTGGCGAGGTGGATCTGCAGGCGCTTGCCGAGGCGGCCCCCGCCAGCAGTTATGCCTCGCCCGCAGCGGATCGACTGACGGTGCTGGAGGAGGAGGTCGAGAGCCTCAAGGCGCAGCTGCAGCTGCTGGCCGAGCGTCTGGCGCAGCTGGAAGGCTGACACGCTGACAATATGTCCATCAAGAGGCGCCCAGGCGCCTTTTTTTGTGCGCCTTTTCTGTCATCTCCATCCGGTGAACCCCCTGGTCTCACCTTGCCCCAAGCCCGCCCCTGACGGGGATGCCGCAGCTTTTTTGCGTTATTTCGTCGTTAAGGGTCGAGCCGCCGTCGCTTTCCCGTTAAAATTCCGCTTTTGCACCTGCCCGTGAGTCTCGATGTCTGCGTCCACTCTCTCTTCAGATTGTTATGCCCTGCTCGGTGAGCTGCAGTTGCAGCGCACCGCCAGTACCCGCTATTTGCAAGAACAGCTGCCGTTCGGGCAGGCCCTGCTCGACAAGTTGAGTCAGTTGCAACTGCTGGGGTTGGTGCGGCTGCGTGGGGAACAACAGTGGAGTCTGACGGCAGAGGGAACCCTGGCGTTGATCCTGGCGGTGCGTCGCGGCGATTGTCCCATGCCCAACTGGGCACGGGTGCCGTCGGTCACCGGCCAGGAGATGGCACAGGCGCTGGTGCGTGAGCTCTGTCTGGGGGAGGCCGGGCAAGTGCCCGCTTACTATCTGGCGGCCGATCTGCTGAGCCTGCTCGATCTGCCCGATGCCCACCGCTTGCTGGCAGGCTCGAGCCCCCAGTGGCAGCGGCTGATGCTGCAGCACTTCGCCCTGCAAACGCTATTGGATGCCGAGCCCCATGGGCAGTGGCCGCTGGCCCAGGCGGCCGGCGAGTGTGCCGCCGAGCTGGCCAAGCTCAGCGACGGCTTTGCTGCCGAGTGGCAGTGGCTCTGTGGCGAGCTGAGCGGGAAAGCAAACACTCACTGGCCCGCCCTGCAACAACTGGCGGAGCAGGGGGGAGAGCAGCCCCTTGCCGAGCGCCTGTTGGCAGCGCTTGGGGCTTGGCAGACGCAGGAGGGGCAAGAGGATGGGCAGGGTAAGTGGCCACTGACTTTCAGTGCCTTGCTCTGGCTAGGCTGGTTGCAGCAGGCCGATCCCGTGCTCGCCAGCGAGCAGCGCAAGAAGTGGCAGCGCAGTCTGGCCAACCAGTTTCCTTTGCTGGCGGATCTGCTGGGGCAGTGGGCGGGTGATCGCCACGGTCAGGCGGTCGGGCTGTTCGATACCCTGCAATTGCCGCCGGAAGAGCTGCACTGGGGCTACCTCTGGCTCGATCTCTGCGCCCTTGCCCGGCATGGGGAGCAGAGCCCCCAGGTGGCCATCCTGCACAAATGGGATCTCTCCCACGTGCTGGATGCCGCGCCCCGCCACAGGTTGATGGCCTTCTGTCAGGATCTGCTGCGGCTGTTGTTGGGGCAGGGGGCGCAGCAGCAGCCGCTGCAGCAACTGCGCGCCGCCAGCGGCGAGCAGGAGGCCGACGAGCAGGACGGGGAGGACAAGACGCCTGCCTCTGCCAGCTGGCTCAACTGGCTGCAGGGGCTGGGACGCGCCAGCGGCGTGCGCAAGCCGCAGGAGCGACTGGTCTGGCTGCTGCATGCGGAAGGGCCCGAGCTCGATTGCAAGATCCAGAAGCAGAGCACCAAGGGGGAGTGGACTGCCGGTCGCCGGGTCGATCCCACCCTGCTCTCCACCCAGTACGCCAACCTGCTCGACGAGGAGGACTGGGCGCTGGTTCGCACGCTGCCGCGTACGCTGGGGCGGTTGCCGCGCGAGGTGTGGGCACCGCTTGCCAACCATTCCCGCCTGTTCAATGCCAGAGGGCAGAAGCTGCAGCTGGCCATCACGGCACCCTTGCTGCAGATAGTGGCCACCGAGCAGGGCATGAGCGCCGTGCTGAGCCCGGCTGCCGCGGCGCGAGGGGCTCACATACTGCCGCTGGCGCAGGATCTGTGGCAGCTCATTCTCACCCCGCAGCCGCTGCTCGACCGGCTGCCTGCGCTGGAGGCCATTCCGCTGCTGCCGGCCGAGGGGCTGGCGGAACTGCAGCATACCCTGGACGCCATTGCGGGGCTGCCCTGGCACAGCCAGGTGGCGGGCCTGCACGGCAATGCCGAGCTGGCTCCCTGGCCCGGTGTGGCCTCGGTTCAGCTCGACTGGCAGGATGGCCAGCTGGCGGTCCGGCTGGTGACCCGGTTTGACGACTTGCCGCCGCAGCCCCTTGGCAAGGGCGAGGCCATCGTGCGCCAGGGGATCAAGGATTATCACTACTGGCAGCGGGATCTGGCGGCCGAGAAAGGCGAGGCCCAGCGGCTGCGCAATCAGTTGCCCATCGAGTTGCCTGGCAGCGAGTGGCGCCTCGAGGGAGAGCAGGCACTGGCGCTGGTCAATGCCCTGCCGGAGCTGGTGGATGCCGGCGTGGTCATTCACTGGCATCAGGACAGCGCGCGTCTGAAGAGCCTCGATGAAGCTGCCCTGAGCCTGCGGATCGAGCGGCGCCAGGATTGGTTCCAGGTGGAAGGGGCGCTCTCTCTCGATGAGCACCAGATCCTCGACCTGCGCCTCATCCTGCGCCAGCTGACCCCGGGCCAACGCACCGTTCAGCTGGACGAGAAGACCAGCCTGATGTTGAGCGACAAGCTGGTGGAGCGGCTCACCATGCTGGGCGCCATGCTCGACGAAGAGCAGCGCATCAATCACAAGCTGGCCTACCCGCTGACCCGCCTGCTCTCCGTCATCACCACCGAGGGGGATGCCGCCTGGCACTCCCTGCAACAGGAGTGGCAGCAGGAGGTGGAATGCCCGGCCGAGTTGATGGGGCCGCTGCGGGATTATCAGAAGGAGGGGGTACGCTGGCTGGCGACCCTGGCCCACCATGGCTTTGGCGCCTGTCTGGCCGACGACATGGGCCTTGGCAAGACGCTGCAGGCGCTCATCGTGCTGCGCATGCGCCAGCATCTGGGCCCGGCGCTGGTGGTGGTACCCAAGTCAGTGGTCACCAACTGGCAGGAGGAGGTCGCACGCTTCGCTCCCGAGCTGGAGGTGGTGGTGTTCGACAACCCGTCCGAGCGGGAAGGGATGATCCGCGAAGCCAAGGCGGGCCAGATCATCCTGCTCAACTACGGCATGCTCGGCAGTCTGGCGGAGGCGCTCAAAGCCCGTCGCTGGTCCTCCATGGTGCTGGATGAGGCGCAGCAGATCAAAAATGCCGGTACCCAGCGGGCCAAGCTGCTGTTCCAGCTGGACGGCGATTTTCGGCTCGCCCTCTCCGGCACGCCCATCGAGAACCACCTGGGGGAGCTGTGGAGCCTGTTCACCTTCATCAACCCCGGCCTGCTCGGCAGCCTCGGCGAGTTCAAGCGCCGCTTCGGCAAGGCGGTGAAGGATCCCCAGCACATGGCGCTGCTGCGTGCGGTGATCAGCCCCTTCATCCTGCGCCGGCTCAAGCAGCAGGTGCTGACCGAACTGCCGGACAAGACCGAGATCATTCATCACATCAGCCTCTCCCCCGAAGAGCGTCAGCTCTACGAGGCAACCCGGCGCGAAGTGGTGCAGCAGGTACAAAGTGCCGACGGCCGCGCCCTGATGCACGTGCTGAGCGGGCTGACCCGGCTGCGCCGGCTCTGCTGCTCGCCCCAGCTGGTGATGCCCGAGTGGTCCCAGGCCAGCAGCAAGCTGGACGAGGCGATGGCGCTGCTGGAGGAGGCCATCGGCAATGGTCATCGGGTGCTGGTGTTCAGCCAGTTCGTCGATCTGCTGAGCCTGTTGCGGGCCCGCATCGAGCAGCAGCAGTGGGACTACTGCTACCTGGACGGCGGCTGCTCGGCCAAGTCCCGGCAGGAGTCCATCCTGCGTTTTCGCCACGAGGCGGTGCCGCTGTTTCTGATCAGCCTCAAGGCGGGGGGCACAGGCCTCAACCTCACCCAGGCCGATACCGTGCTGCACCTGGATCCCTGGTGGAACCCGGCGGTGGAAGATCAGGCGAGCGATCGGGCCCACCGCATGGGGCAGACCCAGCCGGTGACCGTCTATCGCCTGGTGTGCGAACAGACGGTGGAGGAGAAGATCGTCGCCCTGCACGATGAGAAGCGGGCGCTGGCCGACGGCCTGCTGAGCGGCCAGTCGGAAGTGCGCGGGCTGGATGTGGAGAGCCTGCGAGCCCTGCTGATGAGCTGACCGCGATCAGCTGGCTCGGGCTACAGACAAGGGGAGCATCCAATGATGCTCCCCTTGTTGTTTGGTACGTGTTATTTGGCTCGTGCCGTTTGGCGCACGTGACGCCTGGGCGAGGCTGCACAACAGTTCGTGCCGGTTATCCCTGATAGAGGTAGAGATGCAACCGCTCTATGATGGGCTCGCCGCCAATCTTGCGATCCCGCCGGGCCTGGCGCAGCTTGGGCGGGTAGTGGCCAAGGTGGGTGACGGCGGGCTGGGTGTCCGAGCAGAGCAGCAGGGGCAGGCTCGCCTTGAGCTGCTGCTTGCGAGGCTCCCGGTCCTGCCAGAGCAGGTTGATCATCGGGTGGGTCTTGACCGGCCGGCGGATCCTGAGCTCTGCATCCGCAGGCAGGCGGCGGATGTCGTACACCTCTTGATCCACCATCTTGCTCCACTCCTCGTTGTTCGACAGCGCCGGGATATAGCGGCGGCTGCGCTCCAGCATCTCCAGCACCTGCTCCCGACTGAGCCGACTGATGCTCTGCTTGTCAGCCCAGGTGAAGCCGAGCGAGTGCAGCTCTCCCTCAAGCCAAGTGAGCTTGCGATAGACCTGCAGGGTAATGACTCCTGGCAGGGCCCTGTGCACCAACTCGAACTTCTCATCCCGCCCGCCCGCCTGCTGCACCAGCGCCTTGAAAGCGAGCTTGCACCCGTTGACCTCGTCGATCAGCGGTCGCAGCAGGGGGGCACTGGCGGCAGGAAAGCGCAGCCAGCCCGGCAGGCGGTGGGTGGCCTTGGTGGAGCAACCGGGGCGGGCGCTGTGATCCCGATAGGCGCTGAGGGTCGCGGCCAGTGCGGCCTCCTCGCCCAGATAGCCCACCTCGATCTGCTCGATGGGCTCATGCTCCTGTCCTTGCGGTACGGCGGGCAGGGGATAGACGTGGGCCTCCAGCAACTCAAGCTGTTCCAGCTGCGTGGCCAGGCTGTCCAGCGCCTGTTCAAGTCGCTCCATCTGCTGGCGCAAGGCGGCTGTGGGGGTAAATGTCTCCATCGGCATGTCCTGTATTTGCCCCTGTCAGCCCTGGTGAATGGGCTGATCGTAGGGCAGTGAAAGCACTGTATAAATAACCATATCAGCCTGCGGCATGGGTGCCAAGTGCCTGCGTTCCAGGGGGTTGGAGAGGGACAAAAGATCGGAGTCATTTGAGGGTAAAATCTTTGTATCTAGCTGTTAATAAAGGATCAATAAAAGATCGCTTGGTTAACAACTGAATGTAAAGGCCAGGTTGCCCGCCTTGCTTGTGCCCACAGTGAATGCATAGCCAGTAGAGGAAACTGCATAGTTAGAAGGGATCCATGCAGGAGAATATGCTGCAGGGTATTCTGTACAGACGAAAAGATGATTAAGTTGTTATTAATCAATGCGTTATATTCATGCTCATGACGACATCAACCATTAGTTTTAATAATGTCTGCTATCAAAATTCGTCAATTGAGTCGGCTACCCCCCCTGACTAAGCTTTGCGCAACAAATTCGCACCCCGCGCAGACATTGTAAAGAGGAGCCACATCATGGCCAACATGACTTATACCGAAGCCGGTTACCAGCATTCCAGCCAACTGAATCTGGCTGCTCGCGTCAAAATGACCGTACTGACCTGGCTGGAACGCAGCCGCAGCCGTCGCCAGCTCTCCGAGCTGCCCGAGTACCTGCTCAAGGACATTGGTCTGAACGAAGCCGATCGTTATCAAGAGACCACCAAGCCGTTCTGGCGTGGTTGATCTGCCGGGCAAGGATGCCTCGTTTTACTGCTGACTCACTGTTGCCAGCCAGCGTCGCCATGGCGTGACAGACAGCCCCGTTTGCCTGGGCCCGTTCTCTTCGTTGTACCCGTTCCCCTCTCTCACGGCCTGTAGCCGACCCCTTTTGTTCCCTCGTGATGTTCCTCCCTCCCACACTTGTAACATTACTGTTTGAATTTGTTTAAAAATTGATTTTAAGCCCGAGGGCCTTGCGTATAATCCGGCCAAGCGTTCCTGACAAAAGGGTGAGATGGATGATTCCCCAGCATGACTTTTTGGCCCTGACTCGCCGCCACGAGTGGCAGCTTGAGCCGTTCTCATTTGATCTGCCGGATGGTGCTCGCGCGAGTGTGTGGGATACGGGGGTGCTCTGCCTGGAGCCTGCCAGCGGTGCCGGCGACCTGCCGGGCGGGCGCAAGGATATCGTGCTCTCCTGCGGCATCCACGGCAACGAGACGGCCCCCATCGAGATCTGCAACCAGCTGCTGAGCCGTCTGCTCAGTGGCGAGCTCAGGGCTTGTCACCGGGTGCTGTTTCTGTTCGGCAACCCGGCGGCCATGAACCTGGGCGTGCGCGAAGTGGAGGAGAACATGAACCGGCTCTTCTCCGGCGCCCACAGCAAGGGGGAGGGGCTGTGCAACCAGGAGCGGATCCGCGCCATGCGCCTCGAGCAGTATGTGAGCCGCTTCTTCGCCGACCCGGCCAGACCGCGCTACCACTACGACCTGCACACTGCCATTCGCGGCTCGCGTCACGAGAAATTTGCCGTCTATCCCTTCCCCCACGAGCGGCCCCATTGCAAGGAGCAGGTGCAGTTTCTCGGCGCCTGCGGCGTGCGCACCATTCTGCTCTCCAGCGGCCCCACCACCACCTTCAGCTATTACAGCTCCCACCGCCACGGTGCTCACGCCTTTACGGTGGAGCTGGGCAAGGTGCGCCCGTTTGGCGAGAACGACATGACCCGTTTCATCGAAACCCGGCAGGCGCTGCAGGATCTGGTGACCCGGGACGAGGTGGTGCTGGAGCCCTGGCGGGCGGATGACTTCACCATCTTTGCCATCGATCGGGTGATCAACAAGCGCTCGGAGCAGTTTCGTTTCCTGTTTGCCAGCGATGTGGACAATTTCACCGAATTTCCCCAGGGTTTCGTGCTGGCCGAGGATGGCGAGCTGCGCTACACGGTAGAGAAACCGCGGGAGGCGGTGGTGTTCCCCAACGCCAACGTGGCGATCGGCCAGCGTACCGTGTTGCTGGTGGTGCCGACCCGGCTGTGGGAGTAACCCGGCGCCACTTTTGATGGCAATGGCAGGCTGCCACCGGCATTGCCGGGCGTGCAGCCCTTTTCGGGAGCCTTGAGCGATCCCGCCCCCATCCTGACAGGGAGCCCGATGCAGCTCCCTGTTTCGTTTTCTCTCAGCCGAAAAATCCAGCTTCTTTCTGAAATTAAAGAAGTTTCTACTGGTCCTACCTGGCTAAATCTCATTGCCCTTTGGTTAACAATCTATTTACATTCAAAGGGTCACCTCATGGTGGTGACGTTGACAACGGCAAGGAGCCAGTTATGACCCATGTCGACATCCCTTTCCTTCGTTACCTCGATGAGGAAGGGCGCCCGGTCGCCACACTACCGACCTGGCTGGACAAGGCGATACTGCACACCTTCTACTGCAACATGGTGATGGTGCGCAGCTATGACAAGAAAGCGATCGCGCTGCAGCGAACCGGCAAGCTTGGTACGTTTCCCTCCCACCTGGGCGCCGAGGCGGTCGGGATAGGGGTCGGGCTCGCCATGCAGCCGCAGGATGTCTATGTGCCCTACTACCGGGACATGCCCACCCTCTATGTTCGGGGCGTGCCCATGGAGAAAAACCTGCAGTACTGGGGCGGAGACGAGCGTGGCAGCGTCTTTTACAAGGCGGATGGCGAACTCTCCGAGGACCTGCCCATCTGCGTGCCCATCGCCACCCAGATCACCCATGCCGCCGGCATCGCCGCGGCCTTCAAACTGCGCAATCAGCCCAGGGTCGCCGTGGTGACCATCGGCGATGGCGGCACCTCCAAGGGCGACTTCCTGGAGGGGCTCAACTGTGCCGGTGTCTGGCACCTGCCCATGGTGATGATCATCAACAACAACCAGTGGGCCATCTCGGTGCCACGCAAGCTGCAGTCGAGCGCTCCCACCCTGGCCCAGAAAGGGATAGGGGCCGGTGTGCGCAGCATTCAGGTGGACGGCAACGACGTGGTCGCCGTCTATGAGGCCACCCGCAGCGCCGTCGAGCGCGCCCGCAGCGGCAAGGGACCGACCCTGATCGAGGCGGTCAGCTATCGGCTGGGGGATCACACCACGGCCGACGATGCGACCCGTTATCGGGAAGCGGCCGAGGTGGAAGCCGCCTGGGCCAAGGAGCCAGTCAAGCGGCTGCGCCAGTTCATGTTTGCACAGGGCTGGTGGGACGAGCAGCAGGAGCAGGCATTGCTGGCCGAGGCGGCCCGCGAGGTCGAGCGCGCCGTGGCCGTGTATGAAAACACGGCGGCGCAGGCCCCGGAAACCCTGCTTGACTATCAGTTTGCCGAGTTGCCGAAGGATTACCGCACGCAGCGCCAGCGCATCATCGCCAAGGGCATGCAGCAGCACAGCGGGGAGGAAGCATGAGTGATATGACGTTGCTCGAGGCCGTCAATCTGGCGTTGCATCACGAGATGGAGCGGGACCCGGACGTGGTGGTACTCGGCGAGGATGTGGGGGTCAACGGCGGGGTGTTTCGCGCCACCGTGGGCCTGCGCGACAAGTTCGGCTTCAAGCGGGTGATCGATACCCCGCTGGCCGAGGGGCTGATCGCCGGGGTAGCGGTCGGGATGGCCACCCAGGGGCTCAAGCCGGTGGCTGAATTCCAGTTTCAGGGCTTCATCTTCCCGGGTATGGAGCAGATCATCTGCCAGGCGGCGCGGATGCGCAACCGCACCCGGGGCCGCATCACCTGCCCCATCGTTTACCGCTCCCCCTACGGCGCCGGCATTCACTCCCCCGAACACCACAGCGAGAGCGTGGAAGCCCTGTTCGCCCACATTCCCGGGCTGCGGGTGGTGATACCCTCCAGCCCGAAACGGGCCTATGGTCTGCTGTTGTCGGCCATTCGCGACCCGGATCCCGTGATGTTCTTCGAGCCAGACCGCATCTATCGCTCGATGAAATCCGACGTGGTGGATGACGGCATCGGGTTGCCGCTGGATGTCTGCTTTACCCTGCGTCCCGGCCGCGACCTCACGGTCGTCGCCTGGGGAGCCTGCATCCAGGAGGTGATGCGGGCCGCGACCCTGCTGGCGGAGCAGGACATTCAGTGCGAAGTGCTGGATCTCGCCACCATCAAGCCGCTGGACATGGAGAGCATCCTGGCATCGGTACGCAAGACCGGTCGCCTGCTGGTGGTACACGAGGCGTGCGGCAGTTTCGGGGTCGGCGCCGAGATCGTGGCGCGGGTCACCGAGGAGGCGCTGACTTCCCTCAAGGCACCGCCCAGACGGCTCACCGGGGTGGACGCCGCCGTCCCCTATTACCGCAACGAAGAGTATTACCTCATCACCGAGCAGGACATTGCCGATGCGGCTCATCAGCTGATGGAGAACCAGTGGCTATGAAATTTTTCAAATTACCGGATCTGGGTGAAGGCTTGGCCGAAGCCGAGATCGTCGAATGGAAGGTCAGCGCCGGCGACACCGTGAGCGTCGATCAGGTGTTGTTGTCAGTAGAGACGGCCAAGGCGCTGGTGGATGTACCTTCGCCAGTGGCGGGGGTCATCGCCAGGTTGTGTGGTGCCGAGGGGGACATCCTTCACATCGGCGCTCCGCTGGTGGAGTTTGAAGGCGGTGAGGATGACGGCACCGTTGTGGGCAAGGTCAATGCCCATCAGCAGCACATCGAGGATCACTTCGTAGTAGGGGCCATCGCTCCCGGCGGTGCCTTGGTGCAGGCCATGCCGGCTGTACGCCTGCTGGCCCAGAAACTGGGGCTGGATATCGAGCGGCTCAAGGGGAGCGGCAGTGCCGGCATGGTGACCGAACAGGATGTGCAGCAAGCATTCGAGGCCCAGCAGAGCAGTGGCAACGAGTTCCTCAAGGGCTCGCGCCGGGCCATGGCCAAGGCGATGGAGCTGTCCCACAAAACGGTAGTGCCGGTCAGCATCACCGATGAGGTGGACTTGCGTCACTGGCGCCCCGATGAAGACGTCACGGTGCGCCTTATCAAGGCCATCGGTGTGGCTTGTCGGGCGGAACCCTCCATGAATGCCTGGTTTGACGGTGACACCCTGTCAAGACGGCTGTTCAGAGAGGTCAACGTGGCCATTGCGGTGGATTCCAAACATGGGCTCTACGTGCCGGTAATGGAAAACGTGGCCGAACGGGAAGGGGCCGATCTACGGCAGGGACTGGATCGAATGATTGCCGACGTGAAGGCGCGCGCGGTGCCGCGCGAGATGTTGCAGGGGGCGACCATCACCCTCACCAACTTCGGCGCCATCGCGGGGCGCTATGCCAGCCCGATCGTGACGCCGCCTCAGGTGGCCATCATAGGGGCGGGCAAATTGTTTGAGAAAGTCGTGTTCATCCACGGGGAGGCACGCCCGGTCAGAGCACTGCCGTTGTCGATGACATTCGACCACAGAGCCTGCACCGGCGGTGAGGCGGCACGCTTCCTCAAGGCCCTGGTACAGGCGCTGGAAGCCCCCTCATTGTGACATTTGTGCCCTGCCGTGGCAGGGCACAAATTGTTTGCGTAATCCCCAAAGCCACGTATAATCTAAACCAGCTTGAAAGGGCGATAGTTATGTCAATGAATATGATGTTTTACATCTTTTCCTGTTGTTCATAAGTTAATCCCGTTTTTTGAGCTTTATCCGCTGAAAAGCATAAGTAATTATTTTGAATACAGGTTTAAAGATATGTCTAACATGATCACCGGTACCGTTAAGTTTTTCAACGAAACCAAAGGTTTTGGCTTCATCCAGCAAGAAAACGGCCCGGACGTTTTCGTTCACTTCAGCGCTATCAGCGGTAACGGCTTCCGTACCCTGGCTGAAGGTCAGCGCGTACAGTTCTCTGTGACTCAAGGTCAGAAAGGCCCGCAGGCTGAGAACGTAACTGCTCTGTAATTCTTACAGAATTTAAGAAAGCCGTGGTGCCTCTGGTTCCGCGGCTTTTTGTTTATGGACGCTTCACTCCCATCTGTGGGGAGTGAATGGTGCTACTTCCTACTCTCTCGTTGCCTCCACCATGCTGCCATCTCTTCTGCTTGCCGCCACGCTGATCACTTCTGCCGATGTACAGGGGCGGGATGCTGTCGAGGCCGAGGCAAAAGCCGTATGCCAGCAGTTTGTCGAGGTGCGCGTGGACGGCGGCTCCCTGCCCGACGAGATCAAGGCTCAACCATTGCCAAAACGGGTGGGGGAGTGGATGGTCGATGGCAAAGTAAAAGGACCCGAAGGTCCTTTGCTGTTTGCCTGTTTGCTGCGTCAGGGGAAACGCTGGGAGCTGCTCAACTTTTCGCTGTGGGCTCCCAAAGCAATCAAAGCGGTTTGAGTGCGACCAGCAGGTGCTGCAGGTGCTCGACCATGGTCATGCCGAATGGCGTCAGATAGCCACCATCTTCCGCGCTGATGAGCCCCTGCTGATGCAGGCGTGATGCTGCCTGGCAGAGTTCGTCGGACATGTCGCTGCGCAACTTGATCCCCAGGCTCATGTTGGCCGGATCAAAACATGCCAGTATTTTCAAATCGTTTACAAACTCGTTAGAAACCTGGTCGATCCCGATCATGAATGCACTCCTTACGCTAAAGATGTATGCAAACTAGCATTCCCGGATCCACTTTAGTGGGCGCTGGCTCAAACTATTGGGCTTTCTCCTTTCCATGCGTGCTCAAACGCTGCTTTTTTGGCCGTCCTGCCAGTGCTTGCAGGAGGCGTAGTTGAGTCCGCCCCTGCCATGCCAAACATGATAGGATAGGTGCCTCCTTTGTCTTTCTGGCCGAACGCTGTGTATCGGCCTCCGGTTCAAGGCGTATTCCATGGTCAAGATCACACTGGTATCACTGCTGCACACTCTGGGGACGCGTTTCCCCGTCTATCCCGCCTCCCTGTTGTTGCCCCTGCTCGAGCAGCATCAGGGCGATGTCTGGCTGCCAGCCTGCAAGGGAGCGGATGTCGCTGCCCTGCGTCAGCATGGCAAGGGGGCCGCCGCCCGGACCCTGGCCCCGCTGACGGCGGCCTGGTGTGATTTTGCCACCGGTGAAGAGGGGGCGACGCCCGAGCTGGATGCGCTGGCCAATTACGACAGCGAAATGATGGACAATTTGCTGATGTACTGGCACAGCCCGGCCAAGATCAACAGCCCGATCACCGACAACCTGTTCGAGTTGCGCCGCGAGGTGGTGGATGAGGCCCATGGCGGCAAGCTGGCCGCCGCCTGGCAAGCGCAACAACAGGCCCGTTTCGAGCAGATCATGGCCGCTGCCCTGGCCGGACGGGAGCCGCTCTGCTTCGTCGAGGTGGAGTCCGCCTACTGGCTGCGCCAGCGTTTCAGCGAGATGGCGGAGATCACCCTGGTGACCCCCGAGCTGGGATGAGATCGCGAAAAATCGGTGACCGATCTCTCATACTGGACAAGGCGCCGGCAAGATGTGAACATGGCGCCCTTTATTGCACAAGAGACTTGACCGATGAGCTATGAACTGAGCGACACCGAGCGCAATGCAGCGCTGCAACTGAACGCGGACTACCGCTTTGATCACTTCATCAGCAAGCTGGTCGAGCACGAAGAGCTGTTCGTTCTGACCGACGAGCACGGCGTCATGATGCTGACCACCGACGATGAAGACTGCATCCCGGTATGGCCGCATCCGGAATACGCCAAGGCGTGGGCCGAAGGGGAGTGGGCCGACTGCAAGCCGCAGTCCATCACCCTCAAGGTGTGGCTGGAGCGCTGGATCGACGGCATGGAGCAGGATGAGTTGTGCGTTGCCGTGTTCCCGACCCCGGATCAGGAAGGTATCGTGCTGGAGCCGGCCGACGTGGCCGACGCTATCGCCCAGAAGCAGGCCAAGCGCGGTTAATCGCTGCTGCTTCCAGCTGGCAACCCCGGTAGCAAAAAAGACCCCGCCACTGTGCGGGGTCTTTTTGTTGGTGGCCTAGGCCAACCTTGGCAAAGAGGCAGGCTGCGCAGGCCCCTATTTCTGCTGATAGGTGGTATCAATCCGGGTGACGGCCGGAAAGGTCTGATCCGCCTCGATGGCGGCCTGGGTCTGCGTCTTGGCCTCTTCATCAATCCAGAACAGGCCACCGTAGCTGTAGCCGCTGTTGCTGCCGTCCAGCGGCCAGTAGAGCACCTCGCTCTTGGGCGTCGCCGGCAGCTTGGGCAGTTTTATCCAGCGCCAGGCCCCTTCCCGGGTGTAGGGCACCTGGTAGGCGGGCACGAAGCTGGCCAGCTCATAGAGCCTCTGCTGGATCTGGCGCGACAGCGCCGTTTTTTTGGCGAAGTCGAACTCCTTGTCGTACTGCTCCACCAGGGCCGTGATGGCGTCATCATCGATGTTCATGATGTTGTTGGTCTGCGGCTTGTTGGCGTTGATCTTGTGGAAGAACTCCCAATAGGCGGGATAACGGCTGCCTGACCAGGCCATCCAGGCGCTCTGGTGCTTTTTCTCCAGCATCGACTTGAAGCCGGCCGAGGCATCCATCAGGTTGAGCTCGAGGTTGAGCCCCGCCTTCTTGGCCTCTTCGCGCAGCAGGGTGAGGCGCTGGGCGTGCTCCGCCGTGGTGTAGGTGATGGTCAGAGTCAGCGGCTGGCCCTGGCTGTTTTGCAGGGTACCGTCGGGACCGGGCTTGGTGAAGCCGGCCTTGGCGAAGTAGTGGCGCGCCAGCTCGGGATCAAACGGGCGGGCCTTGAGCTCCGTATTGGTGAATTCCCCCTGGCCGGAGCCATAGCTGTTGAGGCGCTGGTAATCTCCCCGTAGCAGGGTGGTGAGCATCTTGTCGAGATTGAGGGCGTGCTGGATGCCGAGCCGCACATCGAGATTGCGCAGCAGCGGATCGGCGGTGTTGAGATAGAGCCCCGTTGGGGGCTGGGGTGTCTGGTTGTAGAACCAGAGGCGTTCGATATAGCCCTTGGCGAACTCCGGCGTTTTGCTCTTGTCGTGCCACCAGTTGGGCATCACCAGCGGGAAGGTATCGAGCTCGCCGCGCAGGAAGTGCTGCCAGGCGATGTTCTGATCCCTGAGCACCTTGAGCTCGATCCGATCCGGGTTGAAGCGGTGCTGGAAGTAGCGCTCGTCATTGCCCCACCAATCCTTGACCCGCTCGAAGGTGACCGACTTGCCCTTCTTCACCTCGCCAAGCTGATAGGGGCCGGTCACCGGCAGCAGCTTCCAGTTGTACGCCTTGACCCAGTCGGCGGTGATCTTGATGGCGTGGCTGGGGGCCGGGCTGAAGGGCAGGGATTCCAGCAGATCCTGGCGACTCTTGGCACTGCCGCTGGAGATGGCCAGGGTGTGGTCATCAAACTTGGTCACTTCGCTTATCTGGGTGCTGTAGTAGTTGTTGTACCAGGGGTCGTTGATCTCTTTGCTGCGCAGCAGCTTGAGGGTGAACAGCCAGTCATCGGCGGTGACCGGTTGACCGTCCGACCAGCGTGCCTTGGGATTGATGCGCAGATAGAGGGTCTTGTGGTCAGCTCCGAAGGCCCATTCGTTGGCCAGCATCGGCATGGGATTGCCGGTGACGGGATGGGTGCTCAAGAGCGGCAGGTTGGTCTCCCGCATATAGCCGGCGAAGCCGCCGTTGGAGTCCGGGCCGTAGACCCGCAGGGTCAGCGGAAAACTGGTCATGAAGCCGCGAAAGGTACCGCCCCGCTTGGCGGCCGGATCCGCGAAAGCCGGATCCGCGTTGTTGCTCTCCCAGGTCAGATCGGCTGGCAGGGTGGCGCTCCAGCCGTAGTGGCTCAGGCAGAGGGTCAGGGCAATGGCGCTGGTGCGCAGAAGGCGCGGGATGATGCGGGGGCTGGCGGTGAAGGTCGATGGCATGTCCTTGCTCTCCTGATGGCTGCGTCCTGCAGGCCACTGGTGGGTGGCTCCAGCCCCGATGGGGGCTGGCTCATCATGGAAAGTTTCCCCGCCCTGGTCAATGGCGGCGGGCAAATAAGGATCAGGCTGCAGCCTGCGGCTTGAACCAGCGCAGCCGGCCGCCCAGCAGATGCACCACGAATCCCAGCAGCACCAGGGCCGAGCCCAGCCACTGCAAGGGGGTGGGGTGCTCATCCAGCAGCAGGGCCGCTGCCACCATGCCGACGCAGGGCACCAGCAGGGAGAGAGGGGCCACCTGCGCCACCGGGTAGCGCATCAGCAGCCGTCCCCACAGGCCGTAGCCGAGCCAGGTGGCGACAAAGGAGAGATAGAGCACGCACAGGAACCCCTGCCAGCTGATGTTGAGCAGGCTGCTGGCCATCAGCTCGGGCCCCTCGAACAACCAGGAGAGCGCGAAGAAGGGGAGGATGGGCACCAGTCCACCCCAGGCGATAAGGCTCGGCAGCGTGGTCTGGTAGCGCAGCCCGATCTGGCGATTGATGACGTTGCCAAGCCCCCAGCAGGCGGCCGCGCAGAGGGTCAGCACGAAGCCGAGCAGAGTGAGATTGCCTTCGCCATGGGTGGCGATGAGATAGAGGCCGGCCCCCGCCAGCGGCAGGGCCACCCAGTGGTGGGGTTGCCAGCGCTCACCCAGCCAGATCATGGCGAACAGCAGGGTGAACACCACCTGGGATTGCAGCACCAGCGAGGCCATGCCCGCCGGCATGCCAAACTTCATGGCGCAAAACAGAAAGGAGAACTGCCCCAGACTGATGGCTCCGCCATAGGCCAGCAGCCAGCGCCACGGCATGGCGGGTCTGGGGACCAGCAAGATGGCGGGAAAGACCACCCCGACGAAGCGCAGCGCCCCCAGCAGCAGCGGGGGAATCCCCTCCAGCCCCCACTTGATGGCGACGAAGTTGAGCCCCCAGCAGAGGATGACCAGAGCAGCCAGAAATTTGTCCTTGGTGTGCATGCAGCGTCCTTCGGTCTGTGGCCTCTGGCAGGAGAGGCCAAAAGAGGACGAGCATACCCCAGCCTCGGTGGGCGCCGTCAAGCCGCCAGGCGGGGGAGCAACCTGGCAACGGGGGGCAAGGTGCGATTCAGGCGGCGACGCAGTGCACTGTGATGCCGCGTGCGGCCAGGGTGGCCCGCATGGGGGCGGGCAGGGCGTCGTCGGTGACCAGCACGCCGATCTGGCCTGGCGTGCCGAGCGGGCTCGGGTGGATGGCGCCGAACTTGCTGCTGTCGGTGATGACCACATTAGTCACCCCCTTGGCCAGCACGCTGTTGACCACGTCGGCCCGCATCATGTCGCGGCCGGTGAAGCCCATCTCGGGATGAAAACCGTCTACCCCGATGAAGGCCTTTGAGAAGTGTACCTGCTCGATGCACAGCCGGGTCAGTGGCCCCACCACGCTCTCGCTCTGATGCTGGAACAGGCCGCCGAGCAGCACTACCTGAGCCTGGGTGTCGCGCAGCAGGTGGGCGATGTAGCTGCTGATGGTGATGATGGTGACCCGCTTGTGCAGGGCCAGATGACGGGCCAGCAGGGCGTTGGCGCTGCCTCCTTCGATAAAGACCGTCTCGCCATCCTCTACCAGCTGGGCGGCTCGCTCGGCGAGGCGCTCCTTGAGCAGGTAATTGATGTTCATCCGGGCGTCGGGATCGTCGCTCTCCAGCGCCATGGCCGAGCCGTGCACCCGCTTGAGCAGCCCCTGTTTTTCGAGCGCGGTCAGGTCGTTGCGCACCGTCACCTCCGATACCCCGGTACGTTGGGAGAGCTCGCTCACGCTCATCTTGCGGGCCTGATGGACCAGGGTGAGGATCAGTTGGTGGCGTGGGTTCATGGGGCCTCGCTGGCTGGCAGTGGATAGCGGCAAGCCACCGCGCGGGTGGCTTGCCGGTCATAAAGGGGCACAGCTGCCCCTGGTGGGGCCCGTCAGAGACTGTGCTCGGTGCGGGCGATGATATCATCTTGCGCATCGGGGGATAAGGCGGTGAAGAAGGCCGAATAGCCCGCCACCCGCACCACCAGATCCCGATACTGGTCGGGATGGGCCTTGGCGGCCAGCAGGGTTTCCCGCGAGACGATGTTGTACTGCACGTGCCACCCCTTGTGCACCTCGAAGAAGGTGCGCAGCAGGCTCATCAGCTTGGTCTTGTCCCGCTCGTTTTCAAGGCTGGCCGGGCTCAGCTTCTGGTTGAGCAGCACGCCGCCGAGGATGGCCGCCGTGGGCAGCTTGCCGAGCGAGTTGAACACAGCCGTGGGGCCGAGGCGATCCGAGCCTGACGCTGGGCTGGCCCCTTCCGCCAGCGGGGTGCGGGCGTGGCGGCCATCCGGGGTGGCCATGGTGGCCGCCCCAAACGGCACGTTGGCCGAGATGGAGGAGGTGCCCGCATAGTAGGTGCCGCCGATGGGGCCACGGCCGAAGCGGGTGTTGTGCAGCCCCTTGAGCTCGTCGATGTAGCTCTGGTAGGCCTGCACCAGCAGCAGGTCGACCTCGTCCAGATCGTTGCCGTATTTGGGGGCCGCGTGGGTGAGGCGCTGGCGCAGCTGTTCGCCCTCGAGCCCGGCAAAATCCTGCTCGAGCGCTTCGGCCAGCTCGCGCTGATCCACCACGCCCTGCTCGAACACCAGTTTCTTCAGCGCCGCCAGGCTGTTGCCCAGGTTGGCGATCCCCACCTGCAGGCCGGAGACCCAGTCATAGACGGCGCCCCCCTGCTTGATGGTCTTGCCGCGTTCGATGCAGTCATCCACCAGGGCGCTGCAGAGGATGTCGTGGGCCTGGGCCTCCAGCACGCTGTCGACCACGCAGTCGATCTCGATGGATTTGCGGGTGAAGTAGCGCACCTGCTCATCCCAGCGGGCCATCACCTCGTCGAAGTGGCCGAACGAGCCTTGCCGCAGTGACTGGGGCTGGGGCAGGAAGACCTTGCCGGTGGTGGCGTCACGGCCGCCATCCAGCGCCGCCAGCAGGATGCGGGCGAAGTTGATGAAGCTCATGCCGGTGCAGCGATAGCCCCACTTGCCGGGCACCGCGGTTTCGATGCAGCCGATGGCGGCGTAGTGGTGGGCATCCTCCTCGCTCACCCCGAGCTTGATGAACTCGGGGATCACCACCTCGTCGTTGTTGAAGGCGGGCATGCCGAAGCCGCAGCGGATCACCTGGATGCAGGCGTCGAGGAAATCCTCGCTCATTCGTGCGTGGTAGCGCACCGAGAGGTTGGGCTGGGTCGAGCGCAGCTGGCCGCAGGACTCCAGAATCGCGTAGGAGAGGCCGTTGACCGCGTCATGGGCCTTGCCATCCCGCCAGTTCTGGCCGCCGATGGTGACGTTTTGATAGAGCGGGCTGCCGGCGGAGGCCTTGGAGTGGGTGCCGGAGCGGATCTTGTTTACCTCCAGCAACTTGAGCCAGCACCCTTGCAGCAGCTCGATGGCGCGTGTGCGCGGCAGGGATTCCGACAGCTCTACTTCGCGGCGATACCAGGGATAGAGGTATTGGTCCATCCGGCCAAACGACACCGAGTGGCCGTTGGACTCGATCTGCAGGATGAGCTGAATGAAGTAGCAGAGCTGCAGCGCCTGCCAGAAGGTCTCGGGGGGCCGGTGGGCGATGTGAGCGCAGTTGAGGGCTATGGTCTCAAGCTCGCAGCGGCGCTCTGGGCGCGGCTCCTGCTGCGCCAGTTCGCGGGCCAGTGCGGCGTAACGCTCGATGTGCTGGCTGACGGCATCGAAGGTGATGGCGACGGCCTGCAGGAACTGCTCGCGCTGCAGATCGGCCCAGTCCGCCAGATCGAGCCGGCCGCGCCGCTCGGCCACCTTGGCCTTGAGGCCGTCGAGGCCGAGGGCAAGCAGTTGCTCGTAATTGACCGCGAGGTGGGCATCCCCCGAGGTCATGTTGCCCTCGGCCTTGATGATGCCGCTCTCCAGCAGCCCCTTCTGCTCGTCGGTAAAGAGGCCGTAGCAGCGATCCTGCACCGTCTGGCCACGCCAGAAGGGGGTGAGGGCGTGAATGGCCAGCTTGTCTGCCTCGCTCACCGCAAAGCCGGCGCCGGGGCGGTCGGCCAGCTCGTCGATCTCCTTCTCGATCCAGCCCACCGTGTATTCGGGAAAGAGCGGCGCCGCCCGCACCTGACTCGCCTGGTTGCCGACGATGAGCTCGTCGTGCTTGATCCAGATGGTGCGCTCCTTGAGGTGGTGGGCCAGCGCCAGGGCGCGGCGCACCGGCAGCGGCCGGGCCAGATGGGCCTGATAGGCTTGCGTGTAGTGGCGGGCGCGCTCGGTGCAGACCGGCGGTTGGACGATGTGGATCAGGCTCTCCTTGTGGGCACGGATCCGCGGGGGCAGGGTAGTGAGGTCGAGCTGGGTCATGGTCTTATCCTCTGGTCATAGGACGGTGAGTTGACGGTAAATGGTCGGTCAGTGGCGGATGTCATGGGGTGTTGCTAGCCCCGGGTGAGCGGGGTCAGCCCCTGCGCACGGGCACACTCATGGGCAAAGGCGAGCAGTGCCGGGTCATCGAGTGGCTGCAGGGGCGCCTGATAGGGTTGGTCGAGCAGGGCGTATTTGCCTGCGCCCAGGGTGTGGTAGGGGAGAAAGTGGATCTCCTGCACTGTGCCAAGAGTGGCGGCAGCTTGGGTAATGGCCTCGATGGAGGCGCGGTCGGCATTGAAGCCGGGGATGAGCGGCACCCGGATCTGCATGGCCACGCCGCGCTCGGCCAGACGCTTGAGGTTGGCCAGGGGCAGGGCGACCTTGCCGCGGGTCCAGTCGAAGAAGCGCTCCTCATCCACATGCTTGAGATCAGCCAGCAGCAGGTCGAGGTGGGGGAGGCTAGGTTCAATCTGGTGCCAAGGCACGTGCAGGCAGCTTTCTACCGCGGTATGCAGTCCCTCGGCCTTGCAGCGGGCCAGCAGGCTGGCGGCAAATTCGGGCTGCATGAAGGGCTCGCCGCCGGAGAGGGTGACCCCGCCGCCGCTGCGCTCGAAGAAGGGGCGATCCCGCAGGATGGTGGCCATCAGGGTGTCCAGACTCTCCTCCCGGCCGCACACCTGCAGCGCTTCGCTGGGGCAGAGGCCGCGCAGCCGTTCCACATCCTGATTGCCGAGGGCTGAGCGGGTGAGCTGGACACCCTGGCTGTCACGCAAGATTGCCGGGCAGGCATCGCTGCAGAGCCGGCATCCCTCGATGCATTGGCGCCGGTCGAGTAGTATGTCCGGCTTGGGAGAGCGGCTTTCCGGGTTTTGACACCAGCGACAGGCCAGCGAGCACCCCTTGAGAAACACCAGGGTGCGAATGCCGGGGCCATCGTGAGTTGAATAGCGTTGCAGGTCGAAAATCATACCGCCTCCTTTTGTTTTTGCATTCTATTTTCTTTCGTTCGAAAGTTGATTTGATTTTGATCAAACAATGTGCGGATGTTATCTCGCTAGAATGGCGACAGATTGAACATCCCATTAAGGAGTCAGAGATGGAGCTTTATCTCGATACTGCCGATGTGGCTGCGGTGCGCCGCTGGTCACGGATCCTGCCGCTGGCCGGCGTCACCACCAACCCGTCCATTACCGCGGCAGGCGGTATGCCGCTGACCGAGTTGCTGCCCGCCCTGCGGGAGGTGCTGGGTCCCAAGGCGCGGCTGTTTGCCCAGGTGATGGCCAAAACCGAGACCGAGATGGTGCGCGAGGCATTTGCCCTGCGTGAGCTGGACCGGGACCTGGTGATCAAGATCCCGGTATGTGAAGAGGGGCTGGCGGCCATCAAGACCCTGACGGCCAACGGGGTACCGACCCTGGGCACGGCGGTCTATACCCCGCTGCAGGGCTGGCTGGCGGCGGTGGCGGGGGCGGAATACGTGGCGCCCTACGTCAACCGGCTGGATGCCCAGGGGGGCGATGGCATCGCCACCGTACAGGAGCTGCAACAGCTGCTGGCGCTGCATGCGCCGCACAGCAAGGTGCTGGCGGCATCGTTCCGCACTCCGCGCCAGGCGCTTGACTGCCTGCTGGCGGGTTGCCAGTCCATCACATTACCGCTCGACGTGGCCGAACAGTTGCTGCGGGTGCCGGCGGTGGATGCGGCGCTGGCGAAGTTTGACGAGGATTGGCAGCGGGCGTTTGCCTGAGGCTGCTTGAAGGCAGGATGAAGGGGCGACAGGCGGGCTAAGCTAGAAGAGAGGGCCCGCAGTGATGGGCCACTATCGATGGCTGATCGGAGGTGCCCCATGAGCGACCATACCCTGCTGCCCCATGGTGAAGATCTGCGCCGCGCCGTGCGCTGGCTCAGCGAGCACCATCAACACGACATCCGGGCCATCGAAGAGGCCTGCATCCGCTTCGATCTGTCGCCGCTGGATGAGGAGTTTCTCATCCAGCACTGCGTCGAGCGGTTGCGGGAGGGAGATGCCGACTAGACGAAGTTGGCGAGGTTGATGCCGAACTCCTTGGGATCGACCGTGCTCTCGATGGTTTCCTGCACCCCGTTCTTGGCCAGATCCAGCCACTGCACCTCGAGGTAGTGGCGCTGGGTCCCGTGATAGATCACCTTCACCACCGGTTTGAGCGGCTCATGGGGATTGCGCTGCATGACGATGGCCAGCCGCTGGTTGGAGAGCTGCACCAGCGTCCCCACCGGATAGACCCCCATGCACTTGATGAACTTGGTGACCAGTTCGGCATCGAAGTGGTGGTTGATCCCTTTGAGCAGAATGCGAAAGGCCTGGGTTGGCTGCATCCCCTGCTTGTAGACCCGATCCGCCGTAACGGCGTCATAGACATCGACGATGCCGCTCATGCGGGTATAGAGCGAGAGCTGCTCGCCTTTGAGCCGCTGCGGGTAACCGGTGCCGTCGAGCCGTTCGTGGTGGTTGGCGGCCACCTCCAGCATGGTGGCGGTGATGCCGGGGGTGTTGCTCAGGATCTCGTAGCTGTGCACCACGTGCTGGCGCATGACGGCGAACTCCTCGTCGGTGAGCTTGCCCGGTTTGTTGAGCACCTCGTCCGGGGTCATGATCTTGCCCACGTCGTGCAGCAGGCCTCCCAGGGTCAGCTCCTTGAGCACGCTGCGATCCAGGTCCAGATAGCGGCCGAAGTTCGCCAGCAGGATGGCGACGTTCATCGAGTGCTCCATCAAGTAGGCATCCTTGGCGCGAATGCGGGCCAGACAGAGCATGGCGTCACCGTGGGTGAACATGGTGTCCACCATCTCCTCGGCGACCGCCGCCAGCGGCGTGATGTCGATGGGCTCCCCCGCCTTGAGATGGCGGATGAACTTGCCCTGCAGCTCGCGGGCCTCCTGATAAAGCCGGCGGATCTTCAGCTCGCGCCCCTCGCTGTTGCCGCTGCCGGAGGGACGCTGGGTGCTGGCCGGGGAGATGGCCGGGTCGGGGGAGATG
This sequence comes from Aeromonas sp. ASNIH4, assembly GCF_002934425.1. Classification (NCBI taxonomy): domain Bacteria; kingdom Pseudomonadati; phylum Pseudomonadota; class Gammaproteobacteria; order Aeromonadales; family Aeromonadaceae; genus Aeromonas; species Aeromonas sp. ASNIH4. The sequence goes on from NZ_CP026217.1 coordinate 1,378,910, forward strand.
ACCTGCTCGATGCCGGGCAGCTTGCTGCGGGCGAGATCGACCCGCACCGTGAGTACGCCACGCTTGACCAGATCGTTGATCTGCTGGCGGGTGGTCACCAGCCCCATCTGGGCAATCTCCATGCCGCCGGTCTGGCTGATGATGGCGATCACGTACATGCCGGGTTGCAGCTGGTTGACGGGAATAACGGGATGAGGTGTTTGCGACTTCATACGGCTTCCTGAACTTTATTATTATGCGTAACGTTAGGCCCTCTGTTGGCAGTCTAACACCGGCGCCCCGGTTCGTCATGGCGACATGCGTGGCGGCCGCGGTGCTTAGTGCTGGAGTTGTCGGCCCCGGCCGATATAATGACGCCCCTTTCTTGATGGACTCTGAGGTTGTGCATGCGGCTCGATAAATTTCTTTGCGATTGTTCCGACTTGACCCGCTCGCTGGCGGGCAAACTGATCCGGCAGGGAGAGGTGATGGTGGACGGTATCGTGGTCAAGCAGCCCGCCTTCCACATCAACGAGCAGAGCCAGGTGGAATTTGACGGTGTCACCCTGACCCTGGATCAGCGCAATCGCTACTTCATGCTGCACAAGCCGGAAGGGTATGTCTGCTCCAACGAAGATCCGGATCACCCCACCGTGTTCTTCCTGATGGATGAGCCGGCCATGGGCAAGCTGCACGTGGTGGGACGGCTCGATCTCGACACCACCGGCCTGGTGCTGGTGACCGACGACGGCCAGTGGTCCCATCGCATCACTTCCCCCCGTCACGAGTGCGCGAAGACCTACCACGTCTGGCTGGCCGACCCGGTCAGCCCGGATGCCATTGCACTGTTTGCCGAAGGGGTGCTGCTGCGCAGCGAGACCGAGAAGACCCGGCCGGCCCAGCTGGAGATCCTGGGAGAGTGCGAGGCGCGTCTGACCATCCACGAGGGCAAGTACCATCAGGTGAAGCGGATGTTTGCCGCCATCGGCAACAAGGTGGTGGGACTGCACCGGGAGCGGGTGGGTGACCTGACGCTGGATGAAGAGCTGGCACCGGGCGAATATCGCGAGCTCACCGCCGACGAGATCGCCCGGTTCTGACCCTTCTGGAGTCAGTGTCCGCTGGCTCCCAGTACCAGCGTGGTGCCCAGGGTCGCCAGCAGGGCGCCGGCCCAGGCCGCCAGGGAAGGGCGCTGGCCCGAGTGCCACCACAGCAGTGGCAACAGGATCACCGGCGTGGTGGAGGAGAGGATCGCCACCATGCCGACGTCTCCCTGGCGCAAAGCGACCAGGATCAGCGTCATGCCCATGGCCATCGCCAGAAAGCCGTTGATGCCGATCATCCCCAATACCTGGCGGTTGATGGGGTTGTGCGGCAATGACAGCGGCACTCTCAGCGCACGCAGGGTGCAGTGGGCCAGCAGGGCGCTGCCCATGCGGATGCCGGAGGCGCTGATCGCATCCACGGTGCCACTTATCATCACCGGTTTGGCGATGATGGCACCCAGACTTTGGCAGAAGGCGGCGGTCAGGCCCAGACCGATGCCGATGACGAGATGGCCGCGCACCTGTTCCCATTCACTCTGCTGAGCATTGCCACGGCGGCCGAACAGGATGGCCAGCATGACACCGGCAAACACCAGCATGGCCCCCACCAGTCGCCAGCCACCGAGCTGTTCGCCAAACAGCCAGAGGCCGAGCAGGGCGGAGAAGAGGGCATGGCAGGAGAACAGCAGGCCGCTGCGTCTTGGCCCCAGCCGGTTCATGCAGGCAAACAGGGCGGTGTCGCCAACGAAGATGCCGATCAAGCCCGACAGTGCCAGCAGGGGCAGGGCGCTCTGGGTCAGGGTCTGCCAGCCGCCGGTGGCCAGACTGGCCGAACCCAGCATCAGGCTGACCAGCAACATACGCCAGCGGCTGTAGGCAAATGCCCCCAGGTGGCGAGCCGGTTTGACGGAGATGAGGGCAGCTACCGCCCATAAACTGGCTGCTGCCAGTGCCAGCCACTCGTACCCCATAAAAACTCCTGAAAATGTAGCCAGATGCAGGACGCAGGCGACAACCGCTCGCACCTCATAAAAAACTACGGAAAAAATAGCCCGAGAGACTCCATCTCTTGGGCAAGCCCGATACAATACGGGGCGTCTTCGGGGATAACAAGCGCGGCATCATGCATTCGTATTCAGGCGCGCCGCCGGCCTTCCCCCCTTCTTGAAATAAGTGTTTTGAACGAGGTTTATGTCATGGTTTTGTTCCCCGCTTCCCGGCCAGCCCGTCGCTGGCTCTCTCCCATGCTGCTGGGTCTGCTGCTGGCGCCGCCGCTGCAGGCGACCACGGTATCCCAGGAGCCTGCGCTGTCTGATCGCCAGATTCTGGTCAAGGGCAATGGCGCCGAACCCGAGTCCCTCGATCCGGCCCAGATCCGCTCCGGTTTCCCCGGTGAAGTGGTGCTGGTGGACTTGTTCGAGGGATTGGTGAGCGAAGATGGGCAGGGGCGGATCGTGCCGGCCCAGGCCCAGCGCTGGGAGACCAGCGAGGACGGGCTGGTCTGGCGTTTCTTCCTGCGCCCCCAGCTCAAGTGGTCCAACGGTGACGCGCTCACCGCCGCCGATTTCGTCTATGCCTGGCGCCGTCTGCTGGATCCGGCCCAGGCCTCGCCCTCAGCCGGCCTGCTGCTGGCGACCGGCATCAACAATGCCCAGTCCATCTACGCCGGTGCGCTCGATCTCAACACCCTGGGGGTGGAGGCGGAAAGCGACCAGATCCTCAAAGTGACGCTGGAGCGGCCGGTGCCTTACTTCCTGCAGCTGATAAGCCAGCGCCCCTTCGTGCCGGTCAACCAGAAAGCGGTCAGCCAGTTTGGCAAACAGTGGACCCAGCCTGGCAAGCTGGTGAGCAATGGCGCCTACAAGCTGGTGAACTGGGTGCCCAATGAGCGCATCGAGGCCGAACGCAACGTCCAGTACTGGGATGATGCCCACACCCGGATCCAGCGGGTGACCTACCTGCCGCTCGCCTCCCAGCATGCCGAACGGCTGCGCTACGAGGCGGGGGAGATACAGCTCACCAACAAGGTGGCGCTGGAGTATTACCAGAAGACCAAGGAAGCGACCCCCGAGCGGATCTGGGGGCTGCCGCTATTGGGCACCTACCTCTACACCTTCAACCTGCGTCGCCCCGAGCTGCAGGACGTGCGGGTGCGCCAGGCGCTGGCCATGACCATCGATCGGCACCTGTTGACCGAGAAGGTCAGCGGGCAAGGGGAGCAGGCCGCCTGGTCGCTGCTGCCCGGCATGCCGGGCTACGAGGCGCTGAGCTCCCCCCTGGCCCTGCAGGATCAGCCGACCCGGTTGGCCAAGGCGGCGGCGCTGCTGGCCCAGGCGGGCTATGACAGTCAGCATCCTCTCAAGCTGACGCTCACCTACAACACCTCGGAGAATCACAAGAAGCTGGCGCTGGCGGTCGCGTCCATGTGGAAGCCGCTGGGGGTTGAAGTGACGCTCAACAACATGGAGTGGAATGCCTATCAGGTGGCCAAAGACAGCGGTGATTTCATGCTGGCCCGCTCCTTCCTGTTCGGGGATTACGTGGAGCCCTCCGCCATGCTCAACAGCTTCCGCTGCCAGGATCCCCAGAACGAGAGTGGTTACTGCAACCCAGCCTTCGACGGCTTGCTGCAACAGGCGGCTGATACGCTGGATGGCAATGCGCGGACCGGGCTCTACCACCAGGCCGAGCAGCTGCTGATGGACGAGATGCCGGCCATTCCCGTCTATCACTACAACCAGATGCGGCTGGTGGATCCCACCCTGCGCGGCCTGCCGGTGCAGAACCTCAAGGGGGCGATCGCCACCAAGGATCTCTACTTCAGCCAGCAGTAAGGAGCTTGCCATGAAAATTGCCATTCTTTCCGATCTGCACGGCAGCCTGAGTGCGCTGGAGCGGGTGCTGGACCAGCTTGCCTCTTGGCAGCCGGATCACTACCTGCTGCTCGGCGATCTGCTCAACCACGGCCCGCGCAACCCGGTGCCGCCGGGCTATGCCCCTGCGGCCGTGGCCGAGCGACTCAATACGCTGGCTTCCCGCATCATGGCGGTACGGGGCAACTGTGATTCGGAAGTGGATCAGATGTTGCTGGATTTCCCCATCACAGCCCCTTACAACCAGATGCTGGTGGATGGTCGGCGCTGGTTCGTCAGCCACGGCCATCTCTATCGGCCTGCAGAGGTGCCGCTGCCTGCCGGCAGCCTGTTCATCAGCGGTCACACCCATTTGCCCGTGCTGCAGCGCGAAGGGGAGCTGGTACTGATGAACCCGGGATCCATCTGTTTTCCACGCGGCAATCTGGCGGCAAGTTATGGCCGCTACGAGGATGGGGTGCTCGGGATCCACGCCTGTGCGGACAGCGAAGAGCTGTTGCGGCTGGAACTGTAAAAGAGAGGGGGTTGGGATGGTCGTGCTGCGGAGCAGCCAATCGTCGTAACGGAGAGGTCAGGCCTTGATGCCGATGGAGCGGGTACCGGAGCGGGTATTGCCCTTGGCGTCATAGGTCAGGGAGTTGCGATCCCGCAGCTTGCTCAGGTAGCTGGCCAGCCGGCGGTTGGAGACGATGCTGAGCTCGAGCAGGCGCCCGTTCAGATCGTTCTGTTCCTGGCAGGCATCGAGTTTCTCACGCAGGGTGCGCATCTGCTCGGGGTAGGCATTCAGTTGCTGGTTCAGGTCTGGCAGCAGCGCCATGGCCTTGTCCAGTTCTTCAATATCGGCAAGCAGCTTCTGCTTGCGCTCTGCCAGCTCGGGCAGCGCCAGCGCCTGGTGCTGCTTGAGCAGGTTGAACTCCTCCTCCAGCAAACCTTGCATCTGGGAGAGGTAGTCATCTTGAGTGTGCAGCAGCGAAGGTAAATCCATTATCCCAGCAACTTGTCGAGGTTGGATTCGAAGCTGAACATCTTCTTGGCCACAGCTTCGCTGTTGACCTGATATTCACCATTGGCCACGGCTTTCTTCAGGCTCTCGACCCGGCTTTCATTGCCGGTGGAGGCTGAGTTGAGGTTCTTCTGCATCTGTTGCAATTGCTGCGCCTCGCTGGTCAAGGAGACGGAGTCGGTCTTGACGGTCGCCGCACGGTTATCGGGGGACGAGGTCGCTGGTTTGGTATTGGCACCCTGGCTGCTCCCGGTATTTTGCAACCGGTTGTTCGCCAAGTTGTTGATATTGTTAATAGCCATAGTGTTTACCTTCGTCTGCTTTGCTGTTCGCTTACCTGTTTATCGGTGGTCATCGCCATAACTTTAGAAAAAAAGTGATCTGAAAAACACTCAGAAGGTGACCACCACGGAGCCAACAGCGTTGACTTTACCCTGCACCGTTTTGCCTGAGCGGATATTGACGAGCCTGATCATGTCTCCGAAGCTGCCATCTTGCAAGGCTCGGGCCATGGTTTTGATTTGCATGCTGCTATTTTCTGCGCTGAGGGTCACCTGATCGCCCTTGCAGACCACGCAGACCTGACTGAACCTGATAGGCTGGCCTGGCTTGAGTTCGCGCTTGCTGCGCACGCCAATGAGCGCCGTGGTATCGCTGAGATAGTCGCCGCGCATCAGCGTCTGATCCTGATAGGCCTGCGTCAGCACGCCTTCGCTCAGAATATCGCCCTTGGCCACCGGGGTGGAGACGGTCACATAAGGCTTCTGTATGCTGACCCGCACCGGCAGGTAGAGATCCCAGGGTTTCTCTTCCTCACATTTGAGGTAGACGGTGGTATTGCGGCGGATCTCCATCTTGGCGGGCAGCGTGATGGCAAGATGTTCGTCGCAGCGACTCAAAGGCAGGCGTTCATCGATGGAGGCTGCCTGCACCTGTACCTGGGCATCGAGCGGGACATCGAGCTGGCCGAGCACAAAATCCTGCGCCTTTTCTTGCAAGTAACTGGTCACCTCGGATGCCGTGGCGTGAGAAATGCCGCAAAACAGCAGTAAGGTGAGGAAAAGTCTACTAATCATTTTCGCTCGCTGGCCGATAAGTTGTTCACGTATATCACCATATTTAACTATGCTTGCTTCAGAATTCGTTCGCAGTGACATCGATAGTCTGACGCAAGCCAACACGCATGCATGATTAATGCCAAGCGTTTTTAGGGAGTGTTTATGGCCAGTATCCTGGACTCGGTCAACCAACGTACCCAGCTAGTTGGGCAAAACCGGCTGGAGTTATTGTTGTTTCGTCTCAACGGACGTCAAAGATTTGGCATCAACGTATTCAAGGTACGTGAAGTGTTGCAGTGTCCTCCCTTGACTGTCATGCCCAAGCTGAACTCCTGCATTCGCGGGGTGGCCCATATTCGCGGCCAGACCATCTCGGTGATCGACCTCAGCATGGCGATGGGCAAGCGTCCGATCGAAGATCTGACCAAATGCTTCATCATCATCTCCGAATACAACCGCTCCATTCAGGGCTTCCTGGTGCACTCGGTCGAGCGCATCATCAACATGAACTGGGAATCCATCCTGCCGCCGCCGAAAGGGGCGGGGCGCATCAACTATATGACGGCAGTGACCGAGGTCGACGGTGAGTTGGTCGAGATTCTGGACGTGGAACGCATTCTCAACGAAATTTCTCCGGTATCGACCGAGGTCAGCAAAGAGCTGGTGGAAGCCAGCGTGGAGCATCCGACTCTGGGACGCCCGGTGCTGGTGGCTGATGACTCCTCCGTGGCTCGCAAGCAGGTACAGCGTGCGCTCGAAGCCATCGGCGTGCAGTGCGTACTGGCGAAGGATGGGCGTGAAGCGCTCAACATGTTGCTGGAGATGTCCAAAAACGGTCCCATCAAGGATCAGATTGCCTTGGTGATTTCGGACATCGAGATGCCGGAAATGGATGGTTATACTTTTACCGCCGAGATCCGCAACAATCCCAACCTCAAGGACTTACATGTTATTCTGCACACATCCCTCAGTGGGGTGTTCAATCAGGCCATGGTGCAGAAAGTTGGTGCGAACAATTTCATTGCCAAATTCCAGCCGGATGAATTGGCCAAGGCCGTACAAGGCGCACTCTAATCAAGAAGAACAAACTGCATGAAGACACTTTCGGACGACTTATACAAACAATTCAGCAATTTTCTGGCGGTACAGAGCGGAATCGTGCTGGGTGACAACAAACAGTATCTGGTCAAGAGTCGGCTTTCACCCTTGATGACTCAGTTTGGTATTGAGAGTCTGTCTGATCTGGTTACTCGAGCGATGAGTGTGCGTGAGCGTGACCTGAAAATGGCAGTGGTTGATGCCATGACTACCAACGAAACCCTGTGGTTTCGCGATACCTACCCCTTCCAGCTGCTGACGGACAAGATATTTCCCGAGCTCGGCAAGAGTGGCAGACCGATCAAGATCTGGTCTGCGGCCTCCTCTTCTGGGCAGGAGCCCTACTCCATTGCCATGACGGCACTGGAACAGCAGGTCAAAAAACCGGGCACCTTGCCAGGTGGGGTACAGATCGTCGGGACTGATATTTCCAGCACCATGCTCAATCAGTGCAAGGAAGGGGTGTACGACAGTCTGGCGTTGGCTCGCGGTCTGTCGCCCGAGCGCAAGAAGCTGTTCTTCGAACCTTACGGTGACAACAAGATGCGGGTGGTGGAGCGTGTCAGAAAATTGACCACCTTCCGGCCATTGAACCTGCTGGAAAGCTACAGCCTGCTCGGCAAGTTCGACATCATCTTCTGTCGCAACGTGCTCATCTATTTTGCACCGGAAGTGAAGTCCAAGATCCTCAACCAGTTTGCTGCCAGCCTCAATCCCGGCGGCTATCTGATGCTGGGGGCTTCTGAGTCGCTGGCCGGGTTGACCGACAGGTTCGAGATGATTCGGTGCAACCCAGGCATCGTCTACAAGGTTAAATGATCCCCGCTTAAATCCCTCTTTGGCACACCTCTTGCTAATAATTTCTCAAGCAGGAGGTGTGCTATGGCAATTTCATTCGACAAGGCATTTGGTATTCATCAATACACGCTGAGCGTTCGCTCCAAGCGTGCGGAGGTGTTGTCCAGCAACATTGCCAACGCGGACACGCCGGGCTTCAAGGCTCGGGATATCAACTTCTCGCAAGCATTGGAAGAGGCCCAGCAACAACAGGGCTTTGGCCTTGCCACGACCAGTGAGAAGCATTTCGCCCTGCAGATGGATGCCCCAGGCGTTACGCAATATCGCAATCCCCTGCAGCCCGATACCGGTGATGGCAACACGGTTGACGTGCAGCAGGAGCGCAGCGAGTTTTTGCGCAACAGCCTTGAATACCAGACCTCCCTTGAATTTATGAACAGCAAGATCAGCGGCCTGCTGAAGGCCTTGAAAGGAGAACAGTGATGAGTTTGTTCAAGGTCTTTGACATTGCAGGCTCGGCCATGAGTGCACAGTCTGTTCGCCTCAACACGGTAGCCAGCAACATGGCCAACGCCGACAGCGTCAGCTCCAGCGTGGAAAAAACTTACCATGCCAGGCGGCCAATTTTTGCCGCCCAGCTGGATCAGGCCATGTCGGACAAGCAGGCGTCGGCCGGGGTTGAAGTAAAGGGGATTGTCGAGAGCGAGGCACCCTTGCTCAAGGAGTACAACCCCAACCACCCCATGGCGGATAAAGATGGCTTCATCTTCAAACCCAACGTCAACATGGTGGAAGAGATGGCGGACATGATCAACGCCTCGCGCAGCTATCAAACCAATGTGCAGGTTGCAGACTCTGCCAAGAAGATGCTGCAGCAGACGCTCAACCTCGGCAAGTCCTGACAGGGGGACGCATAGATGGCAGATACAACCAGTGGCGTGAACGGCATCGGCCGCACGACCACCCAGACCACGGGAACGACGTCGACGCCCAAGAAGGAGCTGGATCAGGAGTCGTTCCTGAAGCTGCTGACCATGCAGCTCTCCTATCAGGATCCGTTCAAACCGGTGGACAACGCCCAGATGCTTTCCCAGATGACCTCCATGTCGACGTCACAGGGGATCAGCAGCCTCTCCAACCAGATTGGCAGCCTCAATAGCCTGATGACCTCCAGCCAGGCGCTGCAAGCCTCGGCACTGGTGGGACAAAACGTCTTGCTGCAGAGCAATGTGGGTTACCTGGAAAAAGACGGCTCTTTGCCAGGCGTGGTCGCCGTGGGTACAGAAAACAAGTATTCGAACGTCAAGATCACCATCGAAGACGAGAGCGGGCAGGTCATCAAGGAGTTTCCGCTGGAAGGTGACCAGAAGGGCAACGTCGAAATCGTCTGGGATGGCAAGGACAAGGACGGCAACCCGGCCAAAGAGGGCAAATACACCCTCAAGGCAAACGGTACCGTGGACGGGAAGTCGGAGAGTGTCCCAATCTTTGCCTATGGCAAGGTCGACAGCGTGATCCTAGGTACGGCAAGCAATCCGACTCAGCTGAATTTGAAAGGCCTCGGTACAACAAGTCTGAACAGTATCTTGCAGATTGCAGGTACGGTGAAAACACCATCAACTCCCACGCCAACAGCATCGATCTAAGGAGCTGGATATGTCATTTAACAATGCCTTGAGCGGTGTCAACGCGGCACAAAAAGATCTGAACGTTACCGCCAACAACATTGCCAACGTCAATACCACGGGCTTTAAAGAGTCTCGTGCCGAGTTTGCGGACGTCTACGCCAACTCCATCTTCGTCAATGCCAAGACCCAGGTCGGCAATGGTGTGGCAACGGGGGCGGTGGCACAGCAGTTTCACCAGGGGGCGCTGCAGTTCACCAACAACGCCCTTGATTTGTCCATTCAGGGCAACGGCTTTTTCGTGACGTCGGACGGTCTGACCAACCTGGATCGTACCTTTACCCGGGCCGGCGCCTTCAAGCTGAATGAAAACAGCTACATGGTCAACAATCAGGGCAACTATCTGCAAGGTTATGAAATCAACACGGATGGGACGCCCAAGGCGGTCAGCATCAACGCCACCAAACCGATTCAAATACCGGATCGGGCGGGTGAGCCCAAAATGACCGAGCTGGTGGAAGCCAGTTTCAACCTGAGTATCGAGTCGAAAACCAAACCAACGTCACCGGCTTCGTTTGATCCAACCAACTCGGCCACCTTTGCCCACTCAACCTCGGTGACAATTTATGATTCGCTTGGTGCTCCCCATGTGATCACCAAATATTTTGTCCGCCATGAGGATCCGGCTGCCCCGGGAACGCCGCTGACACCGGGTACCTGGAGCATGTACATGTATGAAGGGAACAAACCCATCGATATCGCTGGTGGTTCACCCAGCCCAGCCGCAGGCATCCCCACTGGCGTGAAGATGACGTTTACCTCCGCCGGTAAATTGGATCCCACGCTGACTGTCCCATTAGATCCGATCAAAACCGTCGCCCTTGGCACTGCGGCCGGGATTATCACCAACGGTGCCGATCCCACTCAGACATTGGAGATCCGTCTCGGTGATGTGACTCAATACAGCTCTCCTTTCAACGTCACCAAACTGACCCAGGATGGCGCCACCGTTGGTAACCTGACCAAGGTCGAGATTACGCCGGACGGTATTGTGTCAGCGACCTACAGCAATGCGACGACGTTGAAGGTTGCTATGGTGGCACTTGCCAAATTCTCCAACTCGCAAGGATTGACCCAGGTCGGCGATACCTCCTGGCGCCAGTCTCTGCTGTCTGGTGATGCGTTGCCCGGTACACCCAACTCGGGTACCTTGGGTAGCATCAAGTCCTCTGCGCTGGAGCAATCCAACGTGGATTTGACCTCCCAGCTGGTCAACCTCATCACCGCGCAGCGCAACTTCCAGGCCAACTCCCGTTCGCTGGAAGTGAACAGCTCCCTGCAGCAGACCATACTGCAGATCCGCTAATCATCCTCTTGTTAACAAAGGGCGCTACGGCGCCCTTTTTCATGGGGATTTGCTGCCTTGACGACCCAAGGTAATGGGGATTGGCATTCAAATTGCAGTTCCTCTGTCAGAGTCATCAGTTTGACGGAGGATCCCATGGATCACCTGCTATACATCGCCATGTCGGGCGCCAAGGAGAGCATGAACAGCCTGGCTGTTCGAAGCAACAACTTGGCCAACGCTAATACCACCGGCTTCAAGTCCGACTTCGAGCAGGCGCGCAGCATGCAGGCGTTTGGCGAGGGGCTGCCCACCCGGGTGTTCGCCATGGCGGAGCGGCCAGGCCAGAACCTGCAGCATGGCATGCTGATGACCACGGGTCGGGATCTTGACGTTGCCGTTGACGGCCAGGGTTGGATTGCGGTGCAGGATCCCAAGGGCGGTGAAGCCTATACCCGCATGGGCAATCTGCAGCTGAGCGCGACCGGCAACTTGCAAACCTCCACCGGGTTGAACGTGGTGGACGACGGCGGTCAGCCCATCGTGCTGCCGCTGCCGATGGAGAAAATTGAAATCAATCGGGACGGCACCATCAGTGGCCGTCCGGAAGGGGCTGCCGCCAACCTGCCGGAGAATTTCCAGCGCATCAAGCTGGTCAATCCGGCGGTGGATGCGGTGGAGAAGGGGCAGGACGGCCTGTTCCGTCGCAAGGATGGCCAGAATGAAGCGGCATCGGCCACTGTCGGCCTGATTGCCGGCTCCCTCGAGGGGAGCAACGTCAACGTGGTCGATGAAATGACCAACCTTATTCGGTTGCAACGTCAGTTTGAAACCCAGGTCAAAATAATGAAGACCGCGGAAGAGAATGACGAGGCTCAAACCCAGCTGCTGCGTATCAGCTAACCAAGGAGTTTTACATGAACCCTGCACTCTGGATCAGCAAGACCGGCTTGGATGCACAGCAGACCAACATCTCGGTTACCTCGAACAACTTGGCGAACGCCAGCACCGTGGGTTACAAAAAATCCCGGGCCATCTTCGAGGATCTGCTCTATCAAAACATCAACCAGCCCGGTGGCCGTTCATCGGCCGACACCGAGCGCCCTTCCGGCCTGATGCTGGGGGCGGGGGCCAAGGTGGTGGCCACCCAGAAGAACCACAGCCAGGGCAACGTGCAAACCACGGACAACTCGCTGGATCTGATGATAAGCGGCCGTGGCTACTTCGAGATCCAGCTGCCCGATGGCAGCGCGGCCTATACCCGCAACGGCCAGTTCACTCTCAACAGTGAAGGGACCATCGTCACGCCGGGCAACGGTTACCCGTTGCAGCCGGAGATCCAGATCCCGGAGAACGCCCAGAGCGTGACGATTGGCGAGGATGGTCAGGTGTCGGTACAGCTCAAAGGGGATGGCGCCTCCCAGGTGGTGGGTCAAATCAACACCACCGACTTCGTCAACGCCTCGGGCCTGCAGCCCATGGGCGAAAACATGTTTGTCGAGACCCAGTCCAGCGGTGCACCGGTTCAGGGTGTCGCCGGGACGGACGGACTGGGGGTGATCAAGCAGGGCATGCTGGAGACCTCCAACGTCAACGTGACCGAAGAGCTGGTGAACCTGATCCAGGCCCAGCGGGTGTACGAGATGAACTCCAAGGTTCTCTCGGCGGTGGATGGCATGATGTCCTTCCTGATCCAGCGCACATAAGTAGGAGGCGCATGATGAAAGCCATATGGATGCTGGGGCTGCTGGCGTTAGGGGGCTGCAGCAGCACCCCCAATACCGCCAAACCCGATGATCCCGAGTTTGCCCCCGTCTACGGGGAGTCGGAGCCGGTCTCGGTCAGACCGACCGGTGCCATCTTCCAGCCCGATCAGGTCAACGGCATCTATTCGGACATCAAGGCGCACAAGGTGGGCGACATCATAACCATCGAGCTGGCCGAGTCCACTTCCGCCTCCAAGAAGGCCAATACCCAGAGCGGCAAGGATAATAAATTCACCATGAATCCGGCTGTGTTGGGCGGTGTGCCAGTGACGGCCGGCCCCTACGATCTGTCGGCCTCCCTCAGCCAGAACGGTGCCTTCAAGGGGCAGGCTAAGGCGGATCAGAGCAACAGCCTGCAGGGCAACATCTCCGTCAGCGTGGCCAAGGTCCTGCCCAACGGCAACCTGCTGGTGCGCGGCGAGAAGTGGATCATGCTCAACAACGGCAACGAATATATCCGGATCACCGGCATGATCCGCCCCGAGGATGTGACCACCGACAACAGCGTCTCCTCCCAAAAGGTGGCCAATGCGCGCATCCATTACGGTGGCACCGGCGATCTGGCCAATACCCAGGAACAGGGGTGGCTCACCAGCTTTTTCAATGGCCCCTGGTGGCCGCTCTAGGAGGTGTTATGAAGTCGCTCCGTCTTGTTGCCCTGTTCTGCTGCCTGTTGCCCCTGGGGATGGCCCATGCCTCCCGGATCAAGGACATCAGCTCGGTGGAAGGGGTACGTAGCAACCAGCTGATCGGCTACGGTCTGGTGGTCGGTCTGCCGGGCACGGGTGAGAAGAGCAATGCCTTCACCGAGCAGACCTTTCGCACCATGCTGAACAATTTCGGCATCAAGGTGCCGGACAACATCAAGCCCAAGATCAAGGACGTGGCGCCGGTGGCCATTCATGCGGATCTGCCGCCGTTTGCCAAGCCGGGCCAGACCATAGACGTGACGGTGTCGGCCATCGGCGAGGCCAAGAGCCTGCGCGGAGGCACCCTGCTGCAAAGCTTCCTCAAGGGGCTGGATGGCCGGGTCTATGCGGTGGCGCAGGGCAGTCTGGTGGTTGGCGGGCTGGGTGCCGAGGGGGCCGACGGCTCCAAGGTGGTGATCAATACCCCGACCGTGGGTCGTATCGCCAACGGAGCGACCGTGGAGCGGGAAGTCCCGAACTCCTTCAGCCAGGGGGATACCATCACCTTCAACCTGAACCGCCCCGACTTCACCACAGCGCGCCGGCTGGCTGACGTGGTCAACGATCTGGTCGGCCCCAATACGGCGCAGGCGCTCGATGCCACCTCGGTCAAGGTCTACGCACCGCGGGACCCGGGCCAGCGGGTCTCCTACCTCGCCACCATCGAGAACCTGGAGGTGGATCCGGCCAGCGAGGCAGCCAAAATCATCGTCAACTCCCGGACCGGCACCATCGTCATCGGCAGCCAGGTGCGGCTCAAACCGGCTGCCATCAGCCACGGCGGCTTGACGGTCACCATCGCGGAAAATCAGCAGGTGTCCCAGCCCAATCCGCTCTCCGGCGGACAGACGGCGGTCACCAACAACTCCACCATCAACGTGCAGCAGGAAAAAGGACGCATGTTCAAGCTGGATACCGGGGCCACCCTGGATGATCTGGTGCGGGCAGTGAATCAGGTCGGGGTGGCGCCCGGCGATCTGATGGCGATCCTGGAGGCGCTGCAACAGGCCGGCGCCATCGAAGGCCAGCTGGTCATACTGTAATAAAGCGGCAAGGGGTTGCCACGGGCGGCAATGAGGTAAGCAAAATGGCAGAGTTAGATACCAACAGCGGCGTGAATCTGGGCATGGTGCAGGATATCCAGAACCTGGATCGCCTGCGCCAGCTGAGCCAGAGCAAGGAGGGCAAGGCGGATGCGCTCATGGCGGCTTCTCGCCAGTTTGAGTCCATTTTTACTCAGACCCTGTTTCAAAGCATGCGCCAGGCCAACCAGGTATTGACCCAGGACAGCCCCTTCAACAGCAGCTACACCCAGTTCTACGAGGGGATGCTGGACGAGCAGCGGGTCGCCGACATGTCGAGCAAGGGTGGCATCGGCCTGGCTGCCATGGTGGCCAAGCAGCTCTCGCCGGAGACCTTTACCCATCACGACGGGCGGGTGCTCAAGATGCCGCAGCGTACCGAGCGGGTCTATAAACCCTATCAACCGCCTACCTCGGCCGCCAACGATCTCATCTCAGCCTCAAAAGTTGGCAAAGATTTTGCTGACAAGGAGATGAGTGGCGATGTGCAGCCTTTGGCAACGGCTCATCGCAGTCGCCGCACCATACCGCCGATGGGGCCTGCACAAGTGGGACACGGCATTCGCGGCGCCAAGGCGCTCGATAAAACGACACAGGTGTTTGACACCCCTGAAGAGTTTGTCAACCGGCTGATGCCGCTGGCCAAGAAGGCGGCCGACAAGCTGGGATTGAGCCCGGCAGTGCTGGTAGCCCAGGCGGCGCTGGAAAGCGGCTGGGGCAAGCGGGTGATCAAGAACGGGGAGGGGCAGGTGACCCACAACCTGTTTGGCATCAAGGCCGATCCGCGCTGGGAAGGGCCCAAGACGGTGGTCAGCACCCTGGAATATGAGAAAGGAGTGGCATCGCGCCAGAAGGCGGCGTTTCGCTCCTACGAGTCGTTCGAGGAGAGCTTCAACGACTATGTCGATTTCCTGACCTCGGGTTCCCGCTACAAGGGAGCCTTGGCCAAGGTGGACAGTCCGGACCGTTATTTCGAAGCCTTGCAACAGGCTGGATACGCCACCGACCCGCACTACGCCAGGAAACTGAAACAGGTATTGCGCAGTGATGCCATTGCCGGCTACTCCGCGACCAACAATACAGAAATGGAGCTGTAAGTCATGGCAAGCGATCTGCTTGGAATTGGTACCTCGGGTGTGATGGCCCAGCAGCGACTGCTGCAGACCACCAGTAACAACATCGTCAACGTCAATAGCCAGGGCTATGTGCGTGAACGGACCCTGATCTATACCAATGCCAACGGACTTGGTACCGGCGACATGCTGACCGAGCGGGTCATCAACGCCTATGCCCAGGGAGAGGTCAGGCGCGACACGTCCGCCTTCTATGCCTCCACCACCCGTTATCAGCAGCTCGCCAACACCGACAGCTTGCTGGGAGACACCAGCAACAGCGTCGGCGCCGCCATCAGCTCCTATTTCGAAGGGTTCCATACCGCCAACGAAGCCCCCGCCGATATCTCTGGCCGCAAGACCACCCTGAGCCAGTTGAGCGGCATGGTAAACCGCTTTCACACCCTGTCGGCTCAGCTGGACAAGCAGACCGACACCATCAACACCACTATTGGCGATGAGGCCAAGCGGGTGAACAGCCTGATCAACAGCATCAACGATCTGAATCAGGCCATCATTCGCACCCAGGGCACGCCGGAAGAGAACCTGATGCTGTTCGACCAGCGCGACGAGGCCATCCGCCAGCTCTCCGAGAAGATGGAGATCCGCACCGTGCCGCAGGACAACGGCAGCATGCTGGTCAACATGAGCACCGGCCACTCCCTTGTACTCAATGGCAGCGTTGCCCAGCTCAGCGTGGTGCCGGGCAATCCCGATGCCCGTGAGCCCGAGTTGCAGCTGAACATGGACCCCAACAAGATCACCCTGAACAACAAGGATATTGGTGGCGGTCTCGGCGGTCTCTTCTCCGCCCGCAACGATCTGGAGCCATCCAAGCGCGAGCTGGGCCAGCTGGCCGCCGCCATGGCCGATGCCATGAACCAGCAGAACCGGTTGGGGATGGATCTGGACAACGAGCTGGGAGGGGATCTCTTCTCCCTCGGCTCGAGCGATGGTATGGCCTACAGCCAGAACACCGGCAGCGGCGCCGCCAAGGTGAGCTTCGTGCCCGGCAAGGGCACGGAAGTGACCACCTTCGACTACGAAGTGCAGTTCAGCAGCGCCACCGGTTACGAGGTGTTCTCGGTGGACAAGGATGGCAACCGCACCTCGCTGACCACAGGTACCACGCCGCCCGCCACGGTACAGGTGGCGGGTCACGGCATCCAGATCGATCTCTCCGGCACCCCGGCGGCGGGGGATAAGATCCTGCTGCAACCGACCAAGCGGGCGGCAGCCGGCCTGGGTCAGCTGGCAACCCGGGCCGAAGATCTGGCGCTGGCATCGCCGCTCAAGGCCGACAAAGGCAAGAACAACTTCGGTGCGGGCGAGATCAAGCTCAACAGCATCACCAATACCGGTGCCGGCTCCGGCTTTGGCACCAACAGTCTGGATCCGGCCTCACCCCAGGTGGTGAAGATCGACGGCAGTGGCAACTACGAGGTCTATGCGGCGGACGGTACCACGCTGATTGGGGTAGCCCCCGCTTCCAGCAAGGGGCAGAACCTGATGGCCGCCCTCGAGAGTCCGCTGGGTGGGCCCAAGGTCTACGCCACCCCGGCCCAGACTCCGGGGTACGAGTTCAGCATCACCGGCAAGGTGGAGGCCAAAGACAGCTTTACCCTCAGCTACAACACCGACGGTTTTGCCGACAACGCCAACGGGCTGGCACTGGCGGATCTGCAGAACAAGGATCTGGTGCGCAAGAGCAGCAACGCCGGCACCAGCAACGACAAGATGACCTTCAACGAGGCTTACTCCAGCCTGGTGACCGGGGTGGGCAACACCGCCAGCCAGGCCAAGAGCCAGCTCAAGGCAGACGAAACGAAATTGACCCAGAGCAGGGGGATTTTCGAGAGTGTCTCCGGCGTCAGCCTGGAAGAGGAAGCGGCCAACCTGATCCGTTATCAGCAGTCCTATGCCGCCTCCGCCCAGATCGTCAGCACCGCCAAGACCATTTTCGATACCCTGTTGTCATCAGTGAGGTAAATCGATGCGTATCACCACCAACATGGTCTATGACCGCAATATCTCCTCGCTGAATGGCGCCAACGAACGGCTGAGCACGGCGTATGAGCAGCTGATGACCGGCAACAAGTTCAAGACGGCGGGGGAAGATCCCTCCGGCATGAGCCAGAAGCTGGCGCTGACCAAGGAGATCGATCTCTTCAAGCAGTACGGGGTCAACGGCAGCCTGCTGGAAAACAGCCTGGGCCACGAGGAGACGGTGCTGACCGCCCTCAACACCGCCATGACCAGCGCCCAGACCCTGATCCAGAAGGCGAACGACTCGGCGGTGGGGTACGAGGATCGTCAGGCCATTGCCAGCGAGCTGGAGGGGCTGCAAAAGCAGATGTTCGACCTGATGAACAGCAAGAACTCCCAGGGCGAATATATCTTCGGCGGCAACCAGAGCAAGACCCAGCCTTTCATTCAGGATGCCAGCGGCAATTATGTGTTTCAGGGGGATACCGGCCAGCGCAACATTCAGGTGTCGCCGACGGTGCAGATCCCTGCCAATGATTCCGGCTTCAACCTGTTCGAGATAGTGCCGACCCGCAGAACCAGCAGCGCGGGGAGCGCCAATATTCAGGTCGGGGTGGCCGATCAGGGCCACTTCGACAGCTTCTACCGCAACAACTACGACCCCTCGCTCGCCAGCAACCAGTATACGGTGAACACCATCGCCGGCACGCCGGATACCTATGAGATCAGGGATGGCGGCGGTGCCTTGCTGCAAAGCGGCGACTATGTGGCGGGCAACAAGATCCCTTTCAACGGGCTGGAGTTGACCCTGTCGCTGCCGGCGGGGGGGGCGGCGCAAAACTTCGTGCTGGATCCGCCCCAGAACAACAACATCCTCGATGGCATGTCCGATTTCATCACGGCGCTGCGGGATCCCAACATCACGCCGGATACCTTCCAGCTGAAGGTGGCGGATGCCACCGCCCACATGAAGAATGCCCGGCTGAACGTGGATCAGGGGCTGGGGGAGATTGGCGGCAGAATGAACGGGCTGGAGCAGGTGATGGGCTCGAACGAAGGGCTGAGCACCTTGAACCAGCAGGCGAGGGCCAAGGTCTCCGAAGCGGATCTCTATGAGGTGATTGCCACCCTGTCAAAAGAGGATGCGGCACTGAGCGCCACCCAGCTCTCCTTCAGCAAGATCAGCAAGCTGACCCTGTTCGACTACATTCGTTGACCGGTCACCCATCGCTCGCGGCCCTGATGGCTGCGAGCGATGATTGCCCGCTTGGCTCCTGTTTTTCCCGTTCGTTTATCCTCATTCAACTCCCCATGTCGGCCAATTGTAACAAGCTGTTGCCACAGGCTATTTAGCGCATTGCGACGGGTTGACTCCTATTGAGCATTCGATAATCATGCAGCCCGCACAACAGAGGGTTGTGCGCATATTTGCAGCATCTCGTTAGGCGAGGCTCCTGTATAAACACAGGCCACTGATCTCACGACGTCCAGAGACGCCCAAGATCAGGACAGTTTTCATCGGATTAAGGTGTAAACCCAAGTGGCTTCCGGCATGCCGGATACGTTATGCAGTGCTAAAGCTGGTACGTGGGGATGATGACACGCCGGACGGCGTCATTTCCTGCCTATTACTCGTCAATCAAATTGCTGTTTTCTTTCAGACGGCGACGGATCACCGTTCGCGCTCAGGCTTGCCTGAAATCACATGAGGTCATTTGTGATGAAGAAAACACAGACTTTACTCAATCGTCATCAACTGCTCGATCTGGCTGCCCTGCAGGGCTGGCTAGAGCACAACCTGGATCCGGTTCAGCGTGCCGATCAGCTGCTGACCCTGCGTCCGGAAGAGCTCAACTGCATCTTCGATACCCTGCCCACTGCCGAGGGTGCGGCGCTGCTCAGTTCGCTGTCGGCTGACTGTGCCGGGCGTCTGCTGATGCGGCTGCATGCCAGCATCGTCAGCGTGTTGCAGGGGGCCATGCCCCGCCGCGACATGCTGGCCATTCTGCGCCGGCTGGGCAGCAGTGATCGCACCATGCTGCTTGCCCGCTTCCCGGAGCAGGTACAGTCCACCTTCTACTCCCTGCTCGACTGGCCGACCGAATCGGTGGGCGCCAACATGCGCCACGAATTCCTGGCCATCAGCGATCAGGAGACGGTGGGCAGTGCCAAGCAGCTGATCCACGATGCCTGGGACAACGCCCAGCTGTTCCAGAACCTCTATGTGGTCAACAACGACCACCGCCTGCTTGGCAGCATCTCGCTCAAATCCCTGCTGATTGCCGACCCGCAACTGCCGGTGAGCGAGTTGATGGACCGGGAGACGGTGCGCATCAACGCCCGGGCGGATCAGGAACTGGCAGCCCGCCTGCTGATCGACCGCGATATCTCGACCCTGCCGGTCGAGGATCAGGGCAAGCTGGTGGGTATCTTCCACGTGGACGATGCCGCCGACATCCTGGAGCTCGAATCCACCGAGGATGCGGAGATGCAGGGTGGTTCCTCGCCGCTCGACACTCCCTATCTGCAGGCGACCCCCTGGCAACTGTGGCGCAAGCGGGTGGGCTGGCTGCTGATCCTGTTCGTGGCCGAAGCCTATACCGGTACCGTGTTGCGGGCGTTTGAAGAGCAGCTGGAAGCGGCCATCGCGCTGGCCTTCTTCATTCCGCTCCTGATCGGCACTGGCGGCAACAGTGGTACCCAGATCACTACCACCATAGTGCGAGCCATGGCGGTCGGGGAGGTGAGTCTGCGCAACCTCGGCACCGTGCTGAAAAAGGAGATCTCCACCGGTCTGCTCATCTCGGCCGCCATCGCGCTGGCCGCCTGGGTACGGGCCTGGAGCCTGGGGGTTGGTCCCCAGATCGGCATGGTCGTCACCCTGACCATCATCGCCATCGTGCTGTGGAGCGCCACCGTTGCTTCTGTGATCCCCATGGTGTTGCGTCGCTTCCGCATCGACCCGGCCGTGGTATCCGCCCCCTTCATCGCCACCCTGGTGGATGGTACCGGTCTTATCATCTACTTCGAAATCGCCAAGTTGCTGCTGCCCGAACTGCAGTAAGCCGCCATCCCGCAAATGCAAAAGGCAGCCCATGGGCTGCCTTTTTTGTATTGGTTTATCCAGTTTTGAAAATGTGTTAGGGGAATGAGTGAGTGGTACATTGAAAGGTAAGTTTCTGATGTAGGGCTAGTTGAGCCTAACGCATGAGATAGGGGATATTTATAACTGGGTTCGCTCGCATAAGGCACTGCAATATGGCGCCTCCGATGCAGTGCATCGGAGGCGCTGAGCCACTAGAGGTTATCCGAGAATGTGCCCCCTATTTTAGGACTTGGTAGTGAGTATTAATCTTCAACATCAATGTTCCCCGACGTAGATGTCCTTGTGTTGATCACGGATCTCGAGGAATTTGTCGAGGTTGGCCAGCATCAGTTCTACCAACTGAGGATCGAAGTGCTGACCTTTCTCCTCCTGGATCAGCGCCAGCACCTTGTCCAGCGGCCAGGCCTTCTTGTAGCAGCGATCCGAGCCGAGCGCATCAAACACGTCGGCCAGCGCCACCACCCGCCCTTCCAACGGAATGGCATCACCCTTGAGGCCACGGGGATAGCCGCTGCCATTCCACTTTTCATGGTGGTTGCCGGCGATGGTGGCGCCAATCTGGAACAGCGCCAGATCGCTGCCGGAAAGTATGTCCTGCCCCAGTTGGGCGTGGGTCTTCATGATCTCCCACTCCTCGGGGGTCAGCTTGCCCGGTTTGTGAAGGATGGCATCCGGGATGCCCACCTTGCCGATGTCGTGCAGCGGGGAGGCGCGTTTGATGAGCTCGCTCTGCTCCTCGCTCATGCCAAGCAACTGGCAGAACAGTTCGGTGTAGAGGGCGACCTGTTTCACGTGCAGGCCGGACTCCTTGGAGCGGGTCTCCACCAGCTCGCCGATCCGATAGATGATCTCGCGCTGGTTGTCGGCGATGACCTCGTTGAGCCGGATGTTCTCCAGCGCCACTATGATGTTTTCGGTAAACAGGCTGAGCAGCCCCATGTCCATCTGGCTGAGCTGACGAGTGGTCTCGATATGAAACAGCAGGTGATGACGGGGGTTCTGGCAGTAGAGCACCATCTGGTTGCCATCATAGACGTTGGCACGATTGGCCATGGCCTGGCGCAGAATAGAGGGTGCATCCGCCAGTCGCAGTGACGGGTGACCCGGCAGCAGGGGCTCCAGAATTTGATCCCGCACTTCGTAGGCGAACTGCTTCACGTCGTAGATTTGCGACTCTTCCAGACTGAGCAGGGCCCCGAGCTGTTCCTGAGCCCCTTCAACAAACTGGCGCAGCGCCCGTTTCTCGAAGATCCCCTTGGAGGCCTCGATGACTTTTTCCAGCCCCTGGCGATTGCTCTCCAGCGTGCGGATGTCGCGGTATGAACGCAGGCTGGCCCGCAGCAGGGTGCGCAGCTTCTGGGAGGTGAGCTCGGTCTTGTCCTTGTAGTCGTTGATGTCGTAGTTGGTGACCACGTCATCTTCCGGGGCCTGACCGGGTTGGCCGGTACGCAGCACGATGCGCACCATCTTGTTTTGCAGATCCTCGCGCACGAATTTGACCACATCGAGGCCGGCGTGATCGACCTCCATGACCACGTCCAGCAGCAACAGTGCTACGTCCGGGGTCTTGGCGAGCAACTCCCTGGCCTGGGCGGCTGAATAAGCATGCAAAAATTCAATGGGTCTATTATCGAATTCAAACTTGCTCAGGGTGATCTTGGTGATGCGATGAACCTCGGGTTCATCGTCCACAATC
This sequence comes from Aeromonas sp. ASNIH4, assembly GCF_002934425.1. NCBI lineage: Bacteria > Pseudomonadati > Pseudomonadota > Gammaproteobacteria > Aeromonadales > Aeromonadaceae > Aeromonas > Aeromonas sp. ASNIH4. The sequence continues at coordinate 1,401,172 of NZ_CP026217.1, forward strand.
ATCACCTTCCATCCTGCCTGCTGGTCATCGAGAAGGGGCAGATCGTCATCGTCAATAATCAGGATTTGGTCATCCATCATGCAATCCTGTTTGGGATCCTGTGCTTACATTAACTGCTTCACTAAGGATAGGAAACTTATTGAGAAATAAAATTTGATCTGTGAAATCTCTTTGTCGTCATCCTGTTGTAGCCCCATAAAAAACGCCTCCACTTAGGAGGCGTTTGACTATCAATGTGTCTGTCAGGCGGCTCTGTGATAGGCCGATGGCTCGAACAGCGCCTTGTTGGCCACCAGGTCGATAGGATCAAAATCATCGACGTTGATGGTGCGCAAGCGGCTCTCTTCGGCGCGGCGCAGCAGGTCCGCTTCGGTCTGGTTGAGTACTCCCTGCGCCAGGCCGATCTCTGCCACCTTGTCCAGTTGCATAAACGGACGCTTGATACCGTCAGCCTTGCATACTTTCTCAAACAGCGGCTCGGCAGAGAGCACGTCGTCCAGTGCCTGCTCCAGCAGGCCGAAGGGGTTGCCCTCTTCGCGGGTGAGATACTGCCCCTGGGCCAGACGGCTGCGGGTTTCACTCGGAGTTTGCAGCAGGCGGGCGACCTGGCTGTCCAGCTTGTCGCTCGGGCGCTTCAGGTCGCGACCCAGCGGCAGCACGATGACGCGCAGAGCCAAGCCAATCCAGCGATTCGGGAAGTTGCGCAGCAATTCGTCGATGGCTTCCTGCGCCTTGAACAGGGCATCTTGCAGTGCCCAGTGCAGCAGCGGTAGGTCGGCGTGCTGACGACCCTCATCCTGATAGCGCTTGAGGGCACTGGAGGCCAGATAGAGCTGGCTCAGTACGTCGCCGAGACGGGCGGAGACCCGCTCCTTGCGCTTGAGCTCGCCCCCCAGGGTGCCCATCGCCATGTCTGACAGGAAGGCCAGGTTGGCAGAGAGGCGGGAGAGCTGCTGGTAGTAGCCCTTGGTCTGATCCTTGAACGGCGCGGCGGCGAAGCGAGCACCGGTTAACCCTAACCAGAAGCTGCGCACCAGATTGCTGATGGCAAAGCCGACGTGGCTGAACATCGCCTTGTCGAAGTCCTTGAGGGCCTGTTCTTGATCCGGATGGCTGGCGGCCAGCATCTCCGGCAGCACGTACGGGTGGCAGCGGATGGCGCCCTGACCGTAGATGATCATGCTGCGGGTCAGGATGTTGGCCCCTTCGACCGTGACGGCGATGGGGGCACCTTGATAGCCGCGGGCCAGATAGTTGTTGGGGCCCATGCAGATGGCCTTGCCGCCGTGGATGTCCATGGCATCGATGATGCACTTCTGGGCGCGGTCGGTGAGGTGGTATTTGACGATGGCGGAGATGACCGAGGGTTTCTCGCCCAGGTCGATGCCGGTCACGGTCAGGTTGGCGGCGGCCCCCATGATGTAGGCGTTGCCACCGAGACGGGCCAGCGGCTCTTCAATCCCTTCCATCTTGCCGATGGGCAGCTTGAACTGGCGACGGATCCGGCTGTAGGCGCCGGTCGCTAAGGCCAGCATCTTGACACCGCCGGTGCTGTTGGAGGGCAGGGTGATACCGCGTCCGACCGAGAGGCATTCCACCAGCATGCGCCAGCCCTGACCGGCCATGGCCGGGCCGCCAATGATGAAGTCGAGCGGGACGAACACGTCCTTGCCGCGGGTCGGGCCGTTCTGGAACGGCACGTTGAGCGGGAAATGGCGGCGGCCGATGTCGACCCCCTTGATGTGGGTCGGAATGAGGGCGCAGGTGATGCCAAGCTCTTCTTCGTCACCCAGCAGGTGATCCGGGTCGCGCAGTTTGAAGGCCAGACCCAGAACGGTGGCAATCGGGGCGAGAGTGATGTAGCGCTTGTTCCAGGTGAGGCGCATGCCGAGCACCTCTTCTCCTTCCCATTCCCCCTTGGCGATGATGCCGAAGTCGGGGATGGAGCCGGCGTCTGAACCCGCTTCCGGACTGGTCAGGGCGAAGCAGGGGATCTCCTTGCCGACCGCCAGACGGGGCAGGTAGTAATCCTTCTGCTCGTCGGTGCCATAGTGTTGCAGCAGCTCACCCGGGCCCAGCGAGTTGGGCACGCCGACGGTGGAGGCCAGCACTGCGCTGGCGCCGCACAGCTTTTGCAGCACGCAGGATTGGGCATAGGCGGAGAATTCCAGCCCGCCGTATTTCTTCTTGATGATCATGGCGAAGAACTTGTGGTCCTTCAGGTATTGCCACACTTCGGGAGAGAGGTCGGCTCGCTCGTGGGTCACTTCCCAGTCGTTGACCATGCGGCACACTTCTTCAACCGGGCCGTCCATAAACGCCTGCTCTTCGGCAGACAGCGTGCTGACCGGAATGGCGTGCAGCTTTTTCCAGTTCGGGTTGCCGGCAAACAGGTCTGCTTCCCACCAGGTGGTGCCCGCTTCAATGGCCTCTTTTTCGGTGCGGGACATCTCCGGCATGATGGATTTGTAGAGTTTGAACAGCGGTTTGGTCAGCTGGTTGCGACGAAAATCCACCAGGTTGAGGGGGATGGCGATCACGGCAAACAGCGCCCAGACCAGCAGGGGGACGTGGCCATAGAGGGTGCCGACAATCAGGGCTGCCGCCGTGGCAAGCGTGGAGGTGAACAGAGACGCCCGGCGATAAGCCATGGCGCCGATCACCAGGATCACTCCGAGCAGAGTGAGGGTCGTCGTCATTTTTCGCTCCTTGCATGAGTTGCCGAAGTTGGGTGAATATGGTTGAACTGATCCAGAGGTCTGACCTGTTGGATATGGTCCCTGTTGTAATTCATACGCACAAACTTATCAAGCTGTTTACAAGCTCGTTACCTTGGCTCTGTGATCGGCATAACGTCCTGCAGAGGGGCGCTTGACGGGCAGGGGGCGACTCCGGGATTGGCTTGTGCGACAATGGCGCGGCCCATATTTTGGAAGAGACATCATGTACCAAGAACTGATCCGCAATGAATTGACCGAAGCTGCCAGCGTGCTCCAGGCGTTCCTGGCAGATGAGCAAAATCTCAAGGACATCGAAGCGGCCGCCAAGCTGCTCGCTGACTCCTTCAAGCAGGAAGGCAAGGTACTCTCCTGTGGCAACGGTGGCTCCCACTGCGACGCCATGCACTTTGCCGAAGAGCTGACCGGCCGTTATCGCGAGAACCGCCCCGGTTATGCCGGTATCGCCATCTCCGATCCCAGCCACCTCTCCTGTGTGTCCAACGACTTTGGCTATGACTACGTCTTCTCCCGCTACGTGGAAGCGGTCGGCCGTCGCGGTGACGTGCTGCTCGGCATCTCCACCAGCGGCAACTCCGGCAATATCCTGAAAGCCATCGAAGCTGCCCACGCCAAAGGCATGAAGGTGATTGCGCTGACCGGCAAGGACGGCGGCAAGATGGCCGGTCTGGCCGATGTCGAGATCCGGGTGCCGCACTTTGGTTACGCCGACCGCATTCAGGAAGTGCACATCAAGGTGATCCACATCCTGATCCAGCTGGTCGAAAAAGAGATGGCCAAGTAAGGCAGGGATCTCGAGCCGGGATAGTCGTGCCTTGTCTGGCCGTGTCCCGGCGGGATCTTGCGCAAGCGGCCGGTGTCAGCGCAGGCTGAGCCGGCCGATTGGCAAAATGAGATGGTCAAGTAAGCAAGGAGCCCGCAGCCTATGTGCGAACTGCTCGGCATGAGTGCCAATGTGCCGACCGATATCTGCTTCAGCTTCACCGGCCTGATGCTGCGCGGCGGCAAGACCGGGCCTCACAAGGATGGCTGGGGCATCACTTTTTACGAAGGGAAAGGCTTTCGTACCTTCAAGGATCCCGAGCCCAGTGCCCAGTCGCCGATTGCCAGGCTGGTGCAGGCGCTGCCTATCAAGAGCCGCGCCGTGGTCAGCCATATTCGGCAGGCTAACCGCGGCTGCGTCTCGCTGGAGAATACCCACCCCTTTACCCGCGAGCTGTGGGGCCGTTACTGGACCTTTGCCCACAATGGCCAGTTGACGGGTTACAAAGGGTTGGCCACCGGCCGCCATCGACCGGTGGGCGACACCGACAGCGAGCACGCCTTCTGCTGGCTGCTCGATCGGCTGGAACAGAAATATCCCCGACGCCCTGCCAACTTTCCCGCCATGTTTCGCTACCTAGCGACCCTGTGCGACGAGCTGCGCAGCCTGGGGGTATTCAACATGTTGCTGTCGGATGGGGAGTTCGTGATGACCTACTGCAGCAACAACCTCTACTGGCTGACTCGGCGAGCCCCGTTCGGGGAGGCCCGTCTGCTGGATGAAGATGTCGCCATCGACTTTCAGAGCGAGACGACACCGGACGATGTGGTAACCCTGATTGCGACCCGGCCGCTGACCGGTAATGAAGACTGGGTAAAAATGGCGCCAGGCGAGTTCAGTCTGTTTCGACTGGGTGAGCGGGTGGGTGCCAATCAGCTGTGATAATCAACTGATCCAGAGATAAAAAAATACCAGGGTAGAATCCTACCCTGGTTCTTCGCAGCAGCCATACAGGCAAAAGGGATGAGAGAGGTGTTGCTGAGTCGCATCATTCTCACGGCCGCCATTGTTATTTAATTGTTAATTTCATGGCAACATTTATGTTGCAACTCGGCCATCTATTGTCTGGTTAGGCGATCCTGATCACGTTTTTCTGATTCACGTCCCGTTTGAGTTCGATTTTCTGACGGCGATGAGACGTGACTGAGTCGTGCCGGGCATCTATAGTATGGTCTGTTTGAATACCATCAGGAGGATGACGGAATGGAGTGGCTGGATCAGAAGGTGTTGCGACAGCTGGCGGAAGATATCGGCCAGGAGATGATGCCGGTGGTGATCTCGGTCTTCATCGAAGAGGTGGGGGAACAGCTTGCCCAGCTGCGCCCGCTCTATGAACAGCAGGACTGGCCCGCATTAGCACGGCTTGCCCACAGCATGAAGTCCTCCTGTGGCAGCTATGGCGCCCAGCTCAGTTACCAGCAGGTGGTGGCGCTGGAACAAGCCTGCAAACATGAAGATGGCGAGCAAGTCGCCCGTCTGCTGGCCGAGCTGGAGCAATCCCTGCCCCAGGTGCTTTCCCACCTCGCCAACTATCACTGAGTCCCTGCAGCCGGCGCATCGGCGCCGGACTTGCCATCCTCTACCCGTCCGCTAGCGTTGATTGACCAGTTGCTGGATAACCCTGTCCAGTGCCAGCTTCAATTTCAGGCGATCGTGCCGATGGGGGAGGGCGGCCTCACCCAGCTCGGCCAGGATCAATCGGCCAGCCAGTTCTGCCGGGTATTCCCCCGCCGGGGCCAGAATGGCATCGACCCGACCCGCTCCGACCCGTGATTCCAGCCAGCGCCATTGATTGTGCAGGCTGAGCTGGCTGGCAGGGCCGTTTTCGGGGACCAGATTGCAGATGAACACCAGCATGGCATCGCTCTCGTTGATGGCCTGGGCCACCTCAGCCAGCAGCAGGGGCGGCATGATGGAGGTCAGAAAGCTGCCGGGGCCGAGGATGATCATGTCGGCCTGTGCCAATGCCTGCACCGCCTCGCGGGTGGCCGGTACCTCCGGGCTCAGGCTGAGAGAGAGCGGCGGGGTGTCGAGCTGATCGATGGAGACTTCCCCCAGGATCTGGTTGCCACAGACCGTGTGAGCGCACAGGTCGGTGGGAAATTCAGACATGGGTAACAATTGTGACTCTATTTTCAGCATGTCGCTGATGAGCTTGATAGCATCAAGAGGGCGCACGCAGAGGTTGTCGAGCGCCAGCAGCATCAGATTGCCGAGGTTGTGGCCCGCCAGTTCGCCGCGACCGGCGAACCGATATTCGAACAGCAGGCTGCCGATACTGGGATCGGTCACCAGTTGATTAAGGCAGTTGCGCAGATCCCCCCAGGCGATACACTCCTGGCTCTTGCGCAGTCGTCCGGTAGAGCCGCCATCATCGGTGGTGGTGACGATGCCGGTCAGGCGCGATCCCAGAAATGAGAGTGAAGAGAGCACACGGCCCATGCCGTGGCCGCCACCGATGGCGACGACCCGGTCAAAATCATTGATGTTCTTCTGCCACATGCCGTTTTCCTGTGGTTGGGCTCAATTGAATGTGATTCTAATCGATAAGACGGGATAATTGTTTGATTAAGGTATGATTTTTGCTTACCCCCAGCATCATGAACAACTAGGAGATGGTGTTGAACTTCCTGACGGCTCACTCTCTTGAAGAGACCTCCCTGCTGGCTGCCCGGCAGGTCAGTGAGCGGCTGCTCGCTCAATCACCTCATTCCCCTTCGCTGTTACTGGTCTATTTTACTCAGGCTCACGATGCCGAGGAACTGCGCCATCACTTCAAACAGCAGTTCCCGTCGTCTCGGATGATAGGTTGCAGCTCCTGTGGCGGGGTCATGACCCAGACCGGCCATCATGCCCGCCAGGGGATCGGTCTGGCAGTGGCGGCCATCTACGATGACAAGGGGGCCTACGGCGTGGCGGGCCAGGCGGGGGATGCGGTGGATGTGCGCCAGCTGCTGCGCAGTGCCATCGCCGACGGGGGGCGCCCCGGCGAGCTGCCACAACTCATCTTGCTGCATGCCAGCCCGGGCCAGGAGGAGGCGATGCTGGAGAGCATCGAGGCCGAGCTGGGCACGACGGTCCCGGTCGTCGGGGGCTCCGCCGCCGACAACAGTGTCAGCGGTGACTGGCAGCTGTGCTGGGATGAGGGCAGTACCCGCGAGGGCGTCGCGCTGGCCGTGCTCTATCCCGATTGCCAGCTGGCGTTCCAGTTTCACTCCGGCTATGTCCCCACCGAATATCGCGGCACCATCACGGCCCTGTCGGGGCGGGAGATCCTCACCATCGATCATGAGCCGGCGGCCGAGGTCTATGCTCGCTGGAGCGGACGGACAACCCCCTGGCCGGTCGGTCCCATCTTGCGGGAGACCACCCTGTCGCCGCTGGCGAGACAGGTTGGTACCCTGGATGATATGCCCTATTACAAGCTCTCCCACCCGGAAGCCGTGACAGAAGGTGGCGGATTGCGCCTCTTTACCGATACTCAGGTCGGGGAGCGGTTGCTGCTGATGTACAGCAGTCAGGAGGGCTTGCTGCAACGCAGTCTGAATGCAACCCGCATCGAACCCGAGTACGGCATGGCCACCGAGATGCAGCCGTTTGGCGCCCTTGTGATTTTTTGTGCTGGTTGTCGCTTGGCTCTTGGTGATAGCTTATGCCAATTTGTCGATCAATTTCATACCCGGCTGGGGGACATCCCCTTCATCACCCCGTTCACCTTCGGCGAGCAGGGCCGCCTGCCCCATGGTGAGCTGGCGCACGGCAACCTGATGGTCTCGAGCGTGATCTTCCTCGACAGCTGACATTGCGCTGGAAACAAGATGATTGGTAACACGGAACTGGAAGCCCTCGGCGACAAGCTGCAGACCACCCTGGTGGAGCTGGTGCGTTGCCGGGAACGCGAGGCCAAATACCGCCAGGAGTCGCAAACCCTGTTGTGCGGGGTGGCGACGCTGGCCGATGCCCAGACGCTGGAACAGGTGCTGGACAGCCTCATTCAGGTGCTCAAGCCCTTCATCGGCTTCGAACATGCGGATGTGGTGGCCTGGGAGGGAGAGGGCGGCATCACCCACCTCAGCACCCAGGATGGTGAAGTGGGGCGCAGCTGGCAGCTGACCCCGCTGTTCTCTCGTGCCATCGAGGGAGAGACCCTGGTCATCTATGATCCGACCCAGTTGCCGGAACTGGCGCCGCTGGCCGATGTGGCGGGCTGGGCCAGCGTCATGATGACGGGCTTGCGCGCTCCCGGTTTTTCCGGCGTGCTCATCTGCCGTCACGCCGTGATGGGGACCTTCGATCTCAAGAGCAAGGCTGCCATGCAGCGCTGTCGCCCGCTCATCTCCCAGGCGCTGGTCAACATCGCCTATCGAGCCCGTCTGCAGGAACAGGTCGAGCTGAAAACGCTGGCCCTGCAAGCGGGCGAACAGCGTTTTCGCAGCTTTGCCGGCATGGCGTCCGACTGGTTCTGGGAGACGGATACCGAGCACAGGCTGAGCTATGTATCCGCCCCCGGTCAGCAGGGAGACATGCTGGTGCATCAACCCGGCCAGAGCCTCTACGATTACGCCCATGACAGGCGCGACCCCGAATGGGGCAAGTATCGCCGGCTCATCGGTCTGCACCTGCCGGTGCGGGCGGTGCGGGCCCAGGTCAGCCTGGCAAAGGGGCCACGCTGGATGGAGATCAACGCCGAGCCCTGTTTCGATGCGGCCGGCGTCTTCATCGGTTATCGCGGCACGGCGCGGGACGTGGGCAACCAGATCCGCCGTGAGCAGGAGCTGGCCAGGGCGCGGGACGAAGCGGAAGCGGCCAACCGCGCCAAGTCGCAGTTCCTGGCCATGATGACCCACGAGATCCGCTCTCCCATGAACGCGGTGCTGGGCATGCTGGACCTGCTGCAACACGCCCAGCTTGAACCCCAGCAACAGACGCTGCTGGGCCATGCCACCCATGCCGCTCGCCTGCTGCAAACCATCATCGACGACGTGCTCGATTTCTCGAAGATTGAATCCCATACCCTGGAGTTTCACTGCGAGACGCTGCAGCCGGCCCAGCTCTGCCAGTCCCTCATCGAGCCGCTGCTGGCCCAGGCGGGCAGCAAGGGCATCGACCTGCGTTGGCGGGTAGACGACGCCGTACCAGCCCAGCTGCAGGGGGATCCGGTGCGCCTCTCCCAGGTGATCAGCAATCTGCTCGGCAACGCGGTGAAATTCACCAGTCAGGGCAGCGTATTGCTGCAACTGAGCTGGCATGAACAGCAGTTGAGGGTCTCGGTGACCGACAGCGGGATCGGTATCTCGGCCGAGGATCAGGCGCTGCTGTTTGAACCCTTCTCTCAGGTCGACAGTTCGGCCACCCGTCGCTTCTCGGGCACCGGGCTGGGGCTGGCTATCAGCAAGCGGCTGGTGGAGTTGATGGGCGGCAGCATTCAGCTGCGCAGTGCCCCCGGTGAGGGGAGCTGCTTCTGGTTCGATTTGCCGGGCATGGCGCTGCCATGCGAATGCAGCAGCCGGCCCGAGCCGGATCAGCAGCCCATTCAGGATCTGGATGTGCTGGTGGTGGAAGACAGTCCGGTCAATCAGCTGGTGGTATCGCTCATGCTGCAAAAGCTGGTGAGCCGGGTCAGAGTCGCGGCCAACGGGCTGGAGGCGCTGGCCCAGGTGGCGGAGCAACGGCCTGATCTCATCCTGATGGACATGCGGATGCCGCAGATGGATGGACTGGAGGCGACCCGGCGTCTGCGAGAACTGGGTTGTAGCGTGCCCATCGTGGCGCTGACAGCCAACGCCATGGCGGAAGACAGGGCTCGTTGCCTGGCCCAGGGGATGGATGACTTTCTGGCCAAACCGATAAGTCTGATGCGGCTGCGAGAGTGTCTGCAACGCCATTTTCAGCCCGCAGCGCCGGATCGTAGCTAAAAAAAATGGTCAACCTGGGTGGTTGACCAATTCTTCAGCAAATACTGAAGAGAGCACGGGATAAATCGGGTTGTACGATTCTATATGAAAAAGTCGTGCCAACTTTTCAGAACCAGTTTATGCGGCTTGCAGCGCGGTTATTGATTTCTATTGGGCGCTTGATTTGCAAAATGCGAAATTCTTGTTTTCATTATCGGAATATTCGCATTTTGCAATACACTTCTGACTCACTGTGCGATCAGTCGGCGCAAGAATTGACGGGCCGCTTCGCTATTTTGTTTGGCAATCAACATCTGCTTTTCATAGATCGGCATCGGCAGGATTTCGAGCCAGCGTTGGCAGAGCCAGGCCGCATCGTCAAACTGCTTGTCCGGGTAAAGTTCATCCAGTTCCGGATACTGTTCAAACACTTCCCGTAGCCGGGTCACCAGCGGCTTGTCGCTGAAGTCTGAATGGGTGCTCGGCCAGTTGGGCAGGGCTTCGACTCTGGCCCGGCGCAGACCCAGCTCGTCCGTTTCCATCTCGTGGATGCAGAAACGTTCCATGCCGAGTACGGTGACGCCGAGCAGGCCGTCATTCAGGGTGTAAAAGTCGGTGACTTTGACCCGGGTGCCGACCGGCAGGATCCGCCCGGACTTGCCAGTCGTTGTCGCCTCTTCCATCACGATGCCGAAGCCCTGGTCATTGATGAATGACTCCTTGAGCATCTGCAGGTGGCGCGGTTCAAACAAACGCAGAGGAAGCTTGCCACCAGGCAGTATGTGGGAAGGCAAGGGGAACAGTGCCAAGGGTTGAAGTTTCATGTTCCATCCTCCATTGAGTAGTTGCTGAATAGGACAATGCAGCGACTGTGCCAGAGAATGAAAAAAGCCACCGGAAGGTGGCTTTTTGCTGGATGGGAGGGCGTTTAGTTGCGCTGCTCCAGGTACATGACAGCAGCTTCCACGCGGCTTTGCGCCTCGAGTTTCTTGAGCAGGCTCTTGACGTGTACCTTGACCGTGCCTTCGGAAATATGGAGCACGGAGGCGACCTGTTTGTTGGAGAGGCCCTTTGCAATTTCGCGCAGGATTTGCATTTCGCGACGCGTTAAGCTCTCCAGCTTCTGCTGCAGGTGATCCAGCTCGTAGATGTTCTCGAGGTAGGGACGCAGCGGCTCGCTCAGGATCTGTTTGCCGGTCATCACGTCCGCCAGCTGGGCCAGCAGCATGTCTGGCTCGGTATCCTTGAGCAGGTAGCCGTCGGCGCCGGCCTTGAGCAGCGCCACCACGTCCTGACGGGCGTCGGAAACGGTCAGGATCACCACCCGGGAGGTCACTTCCTCGGTGCGCAGCGCCTTGAGGGTGTCCAGACCGGAGAGGCCTTTCATGTTGAGGTCGAGCAGGATCAGATCCGGTTCGGACTCCTTGGCCATGGCGACGGCATCGGTACCGTTGGAAGCTTCACCGACGACTTCGATGTTCTCCTCCAGGGCCAGCAGCTGCACAATCCCTTTGCGCATGAGGGGATGGTCATCCACGACCAGAACACTATATTTCATCTCGTCCATCAGGCATCTCTTGTTAGGCTGGTGGGAAAGGTCAGATGTACGCAGGTGCCTCTGGGCGGCCTTTCGCTGATGGTCAGCAGACCATGCAGCTTGCTGGCACGCTCGTTCATGATGCTCAGGCCATAGTGGTTGACCGCCGAGCTTGCGATCCCTATTCCGACACCATCATCTGAAATCTGAACCTGGATGTTACCATCGGCGAGGGTCTCACAGCTAACATCAATCACTTGCGCACTGGCATGTTTGATGGCATTGAGCACTGCCTCACGGATCAGCTGCAAGATATGGATATGCTGACCGGCTTCGAGATCGGTATCGGCCAGACCGTAATGGAGCCTGATGTCGGCCTGGGTCTGCGGCTTGAGCTGCTCCAGCATCACCTTGATGGCTTCACCGAGGTTGGCGTCGCCAATGCTGAGGCGGAAGGTGCCGAGCAGCTCGCGCAACTGGGTATAGGCGCTGCCAAGCCCCTCATCGATCTGCTGCATGGCGGCTTCGGCTTTGACCGTATCCCCCTTGGCGAAGGAGCGCTTGAGCAGGGTGGACTGGATTTTGAGATAGGAGAGGGCCTGGGCCAGCGAGTCGTGCAGCTCGCGGGCGATGACGGCCCGCTCTTCCATCAGCAGCAGACGCTGGTGTTGCAGCAGGGTCTGATCCTTGTGCAGCACCTGGGCCAGCAGCATGGAGAAGTTCTTCATCAGCCGCTCGTCGATGGGGTGGCTGCTGATGACGTCGAGCCGGCCATACTCCTGCTCGTCCATCTGCAGATAGAAGCTGACCACGGCATCCAGATCGCCGGGCCAGCCCTTGCGGCCTGTGATGTAGTCCGGCATGGCATTGTGCTCGAAGCGGGTCAGCCGGATATAGTCGATGTGCTGGTGGGCCGCCGCCCGCTCCAGCAACTTGAGCAGGGTACGCCGGCTCAGCGGCGCCGCGTGCAGCTTCTGGGCGGTGCTGTAGAGGAAGGAGAGGGTGTCGTTGGCCTGCTGCAGCTTGGCGGTCTTCTCTTCGACCTTGCTCTCCAGCTCCCGGTAGAGCTTGCCGAGCTCGTCGGCCATGGTGACGAAAGCCCCCGACAGCTCCCCCAGCTCGTTTTCGCAGTGGGGAGGCAGGGTCAGGTCGAACTCCTGGCGCTGGATCTGGCGAGCGCAATAGACCAGCTGATTGAGCGGAGCCACCACCTGCTGGCGGGTAAAGCGCACCGTGAACCAGGCGATGGTGATGATGGAGAGCAGCCCCAGCCCTTCGGCCAGCGCCAGCATGCGCACCTTGAACTCCACGTGGTATTGCATCTGGTTGACGAAGTCGTCGATGGCCGCGACGAACTGCTCGGTGTTGTCGGTGTAGCGCCGCGGGGTGGCGTTTTCGATGTGTTCGCGCATCACCTGCCACTGCTGCAGCACCTCGCCATAGGTGCGGCGCAGGGAGGCGGGAGTGATCCAGCGCTGGGTCTCCTGCAGCTCGGCGGCATGCAGGGTCTGCTCGAACTGATCGAGCCGGCTCAGCACCTGCTGGCCCTGTTCAATCTCGTAGGCCATCCGGTAGGCCTGCATCCGCAGGGAGCCGGAGAGGTTGATCGCCTTGGCATCGGGGACCGAATAGAACAGGGTCACCATGGCCACCACGGCGATCAGGCTTGCCATGAACAGGATGAGCACCATGGAGCGCCCGATGGCGCTGCTGACCGAATGTACCTTGAACCACTTTCCCATGCCGGCTCTCTTCCTTCACTTCAGACAATAACCCCACAAAGTAGCATGGGAGTGTACTCCAACTTGTGCTAGCATCGAAAAACTAGATGAACTCCGAGCGGTTTTGCCTAAGTCCTCATGATAGGGGGAAACCGCCGTCAGCCGATGTTCGAGCTGTAAGGGTCAGGAAAGAAATGCCCTGGCCTCCCGTATTTGGAAAGGTGTTTATGTCGCCACTGCAAGATGGTTTTTCCCGTCGTTTCTACTATTTGCGCCTGTCGATCACCGACGTGTGCAATTTTCGCTGTACCTACTGCCTGCCCGATGGTTACCGTCCACCGGCCGGTGACAAGGCGGGGCGTCGGCCCTTTCTCTCTCTGGAAGAGATCCGCCGTGTCGTGTCTGGATTTGCCGCCATGGGCACCCGCAAGGTGCGTCTGACCGGCGGGGAGCCCTCCCTGCGCCGGGACTTCACCGCCATCATAGAGACGGTGGCCAATACCCCCGGCATCGAGAAGGTGGCCATGACCACCAATGGTTATCGTTTGAAAGAACGGGCCCAGGAGTGGTTCGATGCGGGCCTGACCGCCCTCAACGTCAGTGTCGACAGCCTGGATCCGCGCCAGTTTCACCAGATCACCGGTGAGAACAAGCTGGCGGAGGTAATGGATGGCATCGAAGCGGCGCTGGCCGCTGGCTTCAAGTCGGTCAAGATCAATGCCGTGCTGCTCAAGGGACTCAACGATCATCAGCTGGATGCGTTTCTGGCCTGGATCCGGCACAAGCCCATCGAGCTGCGCTTCATCGAGCTGATGCAGACCGGTGAGATGGATACCCTGTTTCGCGATCATCACGCCAGCGGGGCGCTCATCAAGCAGCGTCTGCTCGATGCCGGTTGGCTGCAGCAGCTGCGCGGTGCCGACGATGGCCCCGCCCAGGTATTCATGCACCCGGAGTCGATGGGCGGGGTTGGGCTCATCATGCCCTACAGCAAGGATTTCTGTGCCGGTTGCAACCGGCTGCGGGTCTCTTCCCTCGGCAAGCTGCACCTCTGTTTGTTCGGCGACCACGGGGTGGAGCTGCGGGATCTGTTGACGGCCGACGGCCAGCAGGATGAATTGCAGCAGCGGATCCGCAGTGCCCTTGCCGGCAAGGCGGCGACCCATCGACTGCACGAAGGCAATGCCGGCATGACCCCGCATTTGGCCTCCATCGGCGGCTGATCCACGGCAGCCGACAAAAATAGCCATCGATTAATAAGCAATCCTCAAATGGGGGTATTTTGCCTTGCCCCCGTTGTTCTTTATTGCGCCAAGGGTTTGATCCAGCGCAAGAATCCCCCCTGATTATCTCCCTGGTGGTATATCCCTGAACTTGTCAGGGCCGCAATATACACCCACTCTTATAATAGGTATTGAAAATACCTGTCATGGGACTCACTCGTGCGCCATTACCAGCAGCAAGGAGCCGTTATGCCGGATGGGGTCAACCTGTCGCGTCGCAGTCTGTTTCGGGGTCGTCTGACATTGAATGAGCCTCGGGTGCAACTGCCCTGGTCTGTCGCCTGGTCCGATTTTGCCGCCGACTGCACCCGCTGCGGTGACTGCCTCACGGCTTGCCCGGAGCAGATCCTGGTCAAGGGCGATGGTGGTTTTCCAAGCGTGGATTTTCTGCGCGGCGAGTGCACTTTTTGCGGGGAATGTGTCGCCGCTTGCAAAGTGCCGATATTTCGCCCGACCACGGAGGCACCCTGGCAATACATCGCCCATATTGAAGCCAACTGTCTGGCCTATGGCCAGGTATTTTGCCAGCGCTGCCAGGACAGTTGCGAGCCCCGGGCGATCCGTTTCTCCCCCGTGCTGGGCCGGGTGCCGACCCCCAGCATCGATGCGGCAGCCTGCACCGGTTGCGGTGCCTGCGTGATGGATTGTCCGGTGGGCAGCATCCGGGTGGGGGCCCCCGCTGGCGAGGAGTCCAGATGAAGCAGGATCTGTGTGAAGCAGGAGTCACAATGAAACAAGAGTTCCATGTATCGAGCCTGGTGGTGCTGACCCAGCCCTCCTTGCGTCACCAGCTCGCAGACGAGATCGCGACCCTCGAGGGGGCCGAGATCCATGCCGTCAGTGATGAGGGCAAGCTGGTGGTGACCCTGGAAGGTCCGAGCCAGCGTCCCATCATGGCGGCCATCGACGCCATCAATGCGATGCCGGGCGTATTGTCCGCCGCCCTGATTTACCACCAGTTTGATGAGCTCGAGGCCCAGTGCAAGGAGTAGCGCCATGAGGCCGAGCCTGCGTGACTCATCGTAATGGCCGCCATGGATGCAAAGATAAAGCGATGCCGGGGTACGAGTTCGCCGCCCTGAGCCAAAACCAGTTCGATACACTCGACAACTTACGCGATAAGCAATGTGAGGATATGCCATGAAGCTGAGTCGACGCGACTTTATGAAGGCCAACGCGGTGGCGGCAGCCGCTGCCGTTGCTGGTGTCAGTGCCCCCACGCTGGCGGCCAATCTGATCACCAGTACCGACAAGACCGCTATCACCTGGGACAAGGCTCCGTGCCGTTTCTGCGGTACCGGCTGTTCCGTGCTGGTGGGTTCCCAGGATGGGCGCGTCGTGGCGACCCAGGGCGATCCCGATGCACCGGTCAACCGCGGCCTTAACTGCATCAAGGGTTACTTCCTGTCCAAGATCATGTATGGCCAGGATCGCTTGACCCAGCCCATGCTGCGCATGACGGACGGCAAGTTCGACAAGAACGGCAACTTTGCCCCCATCAGCTGGGATCAGGCCTTCGACATCATGGCCGAGAAGTTCAAGACCACCCTGAAAGAGAAGGGACCGACCGCTGTCGGCATGTTCGGCTCCGGCCAGTGGACCGTGTGGGAAGGCTATGCCGCCGCCAAGCTGATGAAGGCGGGTCTGCGCACCAACAACCTGGATCCCAATGCCCGTCACTGCATGGCTTCCGCAGTCGTGGGCTTCATGCGTACCTTCGGCATGGATGAACCCATGGGCTGCTACGACGACATCGAGCAGGCCGACGCCTTCGTGCTGTGGGGCTCCAACATGGCCGAGATGCACCCTATTCTCTGGTCGCGCATCTCCGATCGCCGTCTGTCCCATCAGGATGTGCAGGTGCACGTGCTCTCCACCTTCGAGCACCGCAGCTTCGAGCTGGCAGACAACGGCATGGTGTTCACCCCGCAGACCGACTTGGCGATCCTTAACTACATCGCCAACTACATCATCCAGAACGACAAGGTGAACTGGGAGTTCGTGAACAAGCACACCCAGTTCCGCAAAGGGGTGACCGACATCGGCTACGGCCTGCGTCCCACCAACCCGCTGCAGCAGAAGGCCAAGAACCCGGACAGCGGCGACTCCACCCCGATGAGCTTCGACGACTTCGCCAAGTTCGTGGCGGATTACGATCTGGAGTCCGTTTCCAAGCTCTCCGGCGTGCCGAAGGACAAGCTCGAGAAGCTGGCCCAGCTCTATGCCGATCCGAGCAAGAAGGTGGTCTCCTACTGGACCATGGGCTTCAACCAGCATACCCGCGGTGTCTGGGCCAACAACCTCTGCTACAACATCCACCTGCTGACCGGCAAGATCTCTACCCCGGGCTCGGGTCCGTTCTCCCTGACCGGTCAGCCCTCCGCCTGCGGTACCGCCCGTGAAGTGGGTACCTTCGCCCACCGTCTGCCGGCCGACATGGTGGTGACCGAACCCAAGCACCGCGCCATCGCCGAGAAGATCTGGAAATTGCCGGAAGGCACCATCCCGGAGCAGGTGGGTTATCACGCCGTGCTGCAAAACCGCATGCTCAAGGACGGCAAGCTCAACGCCTACTGGGTGATGTGCAACAACAACATGCAAGCCGGCCCGAACATGAACGAAGAGGGGCTGCCCGGTTATCGCAACCCGGCCAACTTCATCGTGGTGTCCGACCCTTATCCGACCGTAACCGCCCAGGCGGCCGACCTCATCCTGCCGACCGCCATGTGGGTGGAGAAAGAGGGGGCCTACGGCAACGCCGAGCGCCGTACCCAGTTCTGGCACCAGCAGGTCAAGCCGCCGGAAGGGGCCAAGTCCGACCTGTGGCAGCTGATGGAGTTCTCCAAGCGCTTCAAGGTGGAAGAGGTATGGCCGGCCGAACTCATCGCCAAGATGCCGGAAGTGAAGGGCAAGACCCTGTTCGACGTGCTCTATACCAACGGTCAGGTCAACCAGTTCCCGAAAGAGCAGAGCAAGGGGGCCCTGAACGATGAGGCCGAGCACTTTGGTTTCTATGTCCAGAAGGGGCTGTTCGAAGAGTACGCCACCTTCGGTCGCGGCCATGGCCACGATCTGGCTCCGTTCGATCAGTATCACGAAGCCCGTGGCCTGCGCTGGCCGGTGGTGGACGGCAAGGAGACCCTGTGGCGCTATCGCGAAGGGTTCGACCCTTATGTGAAAGCGGGCGAAGGGGTGCGTTTCTACGGCAAGCCCGACGGCAAGGCGGTCATCTTCGCGCTGCCCTATGAGCCGGCCGCCGAAGCTCCCGACAAAGAGTACGACATGTGGCTCTCCACCGGTCGCGTGCTGGAGCACTGGCACACCGGCACCATGACCCGTCGCGTGCCCGAGCTCTATCGCGCCTTCCCGGATGCGGTGCTGTTCATGCACCCGGAAGATGCCAAGGCCCGTGGCGTGCGCCGTGGTGAAGAGGTGATCGTCTCCTCCCGCCGGGGCGAGGTGAAGACCCGGGTCGAGACCCGCGGCCGCAACCGTCCGCCCAAGGGACTGGTGTTCATGCCCTTCTTCGACGCGAGCCAGCTGGTCAACAAGCTGACCCTGGACGCCACCGATCCGCTCTCCAAAGAGACGGATTACAAGAAGTGCGCCGTCAAGGTCGTCAAGGCATAAGGCGGGGGAGCGCGAGATGAGTCGTAGTCGGCGCCAGTTTCTGGCCGACATGGCCAAGGGGGCCTGCGGTGTGGGCCTGCTTGGCGTGGGGCTCGGCGGCATGGCGCGCCAGCAGGTGCAGGCGGTGCCTGCCCAGGCGCTGCGCCCGCCGGCCGCCCTCGACGAGGCACAGTTCCTCGGCGCCTGCGTGCGCTGTGGGCTCTGCGTCGAGGCCTGCCCCTACGACACTCTCAAGCTCGCCCGGCTGTTTGAACCCGTGACCACCGGCACCCCCTACTTCAAGGCGCGCGCCGTCCCGTGCGAGATGTGTGAAGACATCCCCTGCGTGGTGGCCTGCCCGAGCGGGGCGCTGGATCAGACCATGACCGACATCGATCAGGCACGGATGGGAGTGGCTGTGCTCATCGATCATGAGACCTGCCTCAACTACTTGGGGCTGCGCTGCGACGTCTGCTACCGGGTCTGCCCGCTGATCGACAAGGCGATCACCCTGGAGCTGCAGCACAACCAGCGCACCGGCAAGCACGCCATGTTCCTGCCCACGGTGCACAGCGATGTCTGCACCGGTTGCGGCAAGTGCGAGCATGCCTGCGTGCTGGAGGAGGCGGCCATCAAGGTGGTGCCTCGCCAGCTCGCCAAGGGGGAGATCGGCCACCACTACCGGCTCGGCTGGGAAGAGAAGGCGAAGGCGGGCAAATCGCTCATCGGCGACAGGCTCATTCTGCCGACCCGCAAACCGGAGGGGCTATGAGTCGTTATCCGGGAGCCGAGGCTGCCGCCAGGCTGGGCTGGTGGCGGTCACACCGCTTCCTGCTGCTGCGCCGGCTCTGCCAGTTCGGTGTGCTGACGCTGTTCCTGCTGGGGCCGCTGGCGGGCATCTGGATCCTCAAGGGCAACCTCTCCAGCTCGCTGCTGCTGGAGACGGTGCCGCTCACGGATCCGCTGACCCTGCTGCAGTCGTTGGCGGCGGGCCATTGGCCCATCCCCACCCTCTGGCTGGGGGCCGTCATCGTGCTGCTGGGTTACTGGCTGGTCGGGGGGAGAGTGTTCTGCTCCTGGGTCTGTCCGGTCAACCTGGTCACCGATGCCGCGGCCTGGCTCAGGGGGCGACTTGGCCTCAAGGGCAACGGTCAGTTCAGCCGTACCACCCGCTACTGGCTGCTGGCCATGGTGCTGGTGGCACCGGCCATCGCTGGGGTGCTGGTGTGGGAGCTGGTCAATCCGGTGTCGCTCACCCTGCGCGGCCTGTTGTTTGGCATGGGGGCGGGCTGGGCCTTGCTGGCGGTGCTGTTCCTGTTCGACCTCTTCGTGGTAGAGCGGGGCTGGTGCGGTCACCTCTGTCCGGTGGGGGCCTTCTATGCCCTGGTCAACCGGGTCGGGTTCATCAAGATTTCTGCCAAGGGGCGCGAGCGGTGCAGCAACTGCATGGATTGTTATGCGGTCTGCCCGGAACGTCCCATCCTGCGCGGCCCCGTTCACGGTGCCAAGCGTGGTCACGGGCCCTTGATTGTGGCTCAGGAGTGTACCAACTGCGGCCGTTGCATCGATGTCTGCGCGGAGCAAGTTTTTGAAATCACTGTAGGTTTTGCCGTCAAGGCAGAGAAAACGTCGGAGAACACATAATGAAGAAGCTGATTGGAGCAATGCTGGCCTGTCTGATGGCAGGTTCCTTGATGGCGGCAGTCCCCGAAATCACCAACAGCACGGGGGGCATCAAATCGGAGCGGGGGAGCACGGATCTGGTGACGGATGCCGATGCGGCTCCCATGAAGAACTTTCGCAAGGATGGTGATCTCTATGATCGCCAGTACATGCATCAGCCCCCGCTGATCCCCCACGACACCCGCAACTATGAAGTGGACAACAAGGTCAACAAGTGCCTGGCCTGTCACAGCTTCAAGAACGCCAGCGCCATGAAGGCCCCCAAGATCAGCCCGACTCACTTCGAGACCCGTGACGGCATGACCCTGGGCGAGGTCTCGCCGCGTCGTTACTTCTGCCTGCAGTGCCATGTGCCGCAAGCGGATGCCAAGCCGCTGGTGGAAAACACGTTTAAACCAGTTGAAGCGCTGAACTGAGGAGCCCATAGATGAAATTACCCGGTTTTGTGCAGCGTCTGTGGACCACCTTCAAGTCTCCCTCGAAGGCCGCCCTCTGGGTGCTGCTGTTGATGGGATTCTTCGGCGGGGTCATCTTCTGGGGCGGTTTCAACACCGCCATGGAAGCCTCCAACACCGAGAAGTTCTGTACCGGTTGCCACGAGATGAAGGACAACGTGTTCGTGGAGTACCGCGACACCATCCACTACGCCAACCGTTCCGGCGTGCGCGCCAGCTGCCCGGATTGCCACGTGCCGCATGAATGGACCTACAAGATCATTCGCAAGGTGCAGGCGTCCAAGGAGCTGTGGGGCATGCTGACCGGCAAGGTGGATACCCGCGAGAAGTTCGAGTCGCACCGGCGCGAGATGGCTGAGCGGGAGTGGAAGCGGATGAAGGACACGGATTCAAGGGAGTGTCGCAACTGCCATAACTTCGAGTACATGGACTTCTCCCTGCAAGGCAAACGGGGTGCCCAGATGCACTCCACCAGTCTGGCCAGCGGCGAGAGCACCTGTATCGATTGTCACAAGGGTATTGCTCACCAGCTGCCCGACATGACGGGCGTGAAGGGCTTCTAAACCCACCTGATGCAGGCCGGGTTCGCCCGGCCTGTTCATATTCCGCCCGGTCAGGGCAAAAGCGCCGCCGTGCGCCCTTTTAATCCCCCCTCTGGCGCGAGTTTTGGTAGAATCGGCCCGCCGTGAGTCGCAGCGCGTGACCGACTGGTCAAGGTTTGGTCCTGATGGACACGAGCCTCTCCTCGCAATCGAGCGCTGCCAGCCGGGATCCTGGCCACTTTTCTTCTCTTTGCTCACGGTCCTTTGCCATCAGGAGCTGCCCATGGGACAGAAAAACAACGCATTCATTCCCCTCAAGATCGCCGTGCTGACGGTCTCCGACAGCCGTACCGCCGCCGATGACAGTGCGGGCGACTATCTGGTTTCTGCCCTGACCGATGCCGGCCACGTGCTGGCCGACCGGGCGCTCTGCCCCGACAATCTGTTTCGGATCCGCGCTCAGGTGAGCGACTGGATCGCCGATGAAGGGGTGCAGGTAGTGCTCATCAACGGCGGCACCGGCTTCAACGAACAAAACCGGGTGCCCGAGGCAGTCGGCGTGCTGTTCGAGCGCACCGTGCAGGGCTTTGGCGAACTGTTCCGCCAGCTCTCCTTTGCCGAAATCAAGGGCTCCGCCATGCAGAGCCGCGCGCTGGCGGGGCTCGCCAATCGCACCCTGATCTGCTGCCTGCCGGGCTCCCCCGGCGCCTGCCAGCTGGGTTGGGAGAAGCTTGTCCAGGACCAGCTCGATGCCCGCACCAAGCCGTGCAACTTTGTCTCCCATCTTTGAGGGCCTTTGATGAACCCGACCGAACCCAAGCAGACTCAGCCCAATCTGACCCATCTCAACCAGAGCGGCGAAGCTCACATGGTGGATGTGACCGACAAGCAGGTGACCGAGCGTGAGGCTCGCGCCGAGGCATTTGTCACCATGGCCCCCGCTACCCTGGCCCTGATCCTGAGCGGTCAGCACCACAAGGGGGACGTGTTTGCCACCGCCCGCATCGCCGGCATCATGGCGGCCAAGAAGACTTCGGATCTCATTCCCCTCTGCCATCCGCTGGCCCTTACCCGGGTGGAGGTAGAGATAGAACCCCAGGCGGAGCAAAATAGGGTCCACATTCGCACCCTCTGCAAGCTGGCCGGCAAGACCGGGGTCGAGATGGAGGCACTGACCGCCGCCTCGGTGGCGGCGCTGACCATCTACGACATGTGCAAGGCGGTGCAAAAGGACATGGTGATCGAACAGGTGCGGCTGGTGGAGAAAAAGGGCGGCAAGTCCGGCCATTTTCAGCTGGGAGTGACTGACGGAGAGCAAGCATGATCAAGGTACTCTTTTTTGCCCAGGTAAAAGAGCTGGTGGCCTGCGACGAGCTGAGCCTGCCGTGCGACTACGCGAGTGCCGAGCAGTTGCGAAGCGCCTTGAGCGAGCGCGGCGACAAGTGGGCGCTGGCGCTGGAGGCGGGCAAGCTGCTGGTGGCGGTCAACCAGACCCTGGTGCCGCTGGATACGCCTCTCCATGATGGCGATGAGGTCGCCTTCTTCCCGCCGGTGACCGGAGGTTAAGGATGAGCGAGGCAACCATGACCGATCGCATTCTGGTGCAGCGGGATGACTTCTCGCTGGCCGACGAATATGCCCGCCTCGCCGCCCGGCAGGACACCGGCGCCGTGGTCAGCTTTGTCGGCAAGGTACGCGACTTCAATCAGGGGGAGCAGGTGAAGGGGCTGGCCCTCGAGCACTATCCCGGCATGACCGAGAAGGCGCTGACGGACATAGTGGCCGAGGCCCGCAGCCGCTGGCCCCTGCAGGAGTGCACCCTGATCCACCGCATCGGCGAGCTGCTGCTCGGCGATCAGATCGTGCTGGTGGTGGTGAGCAGTGCCCACCGCGAGGCGGCCTTCGAAGCCTGCCACTTCATCATGGATTTCTTGAAAACCCGGGCGCCGTTCTGGAAAAAAGAGCTGACCGCCGAAGGGGTACAACGCTGGGTCGAGGCCAAGGAGAGCGACAACACTGCCGCCGCCCGCTGGCAAGCTTGACCTGTTCAAGGGGGCTGGCTCATCGGGAGCCGCGGCCCCTGTTTTCGGGGCCGCCCCCTTGGCTGGGGATTCATAAAAGTGGCCCCAGTCAGGAGGTAAAGGAATGAAACCGCTGTTATCCGTTGTCATCGCCGGGGTCTGCGCCAGTGCGCTGCAGGCAGGTGCCGTGCAGGCCGACGAGGTCAAGGTGGCCGTGGCCGCCAACTTCAAGGGCACCATAGAGCGCATCGGCAAGGAGTTCACCGCCAAGACCGGCCACACCCTGGCCATCTCCTCCGCCGCGACCGGGGTGCTCTACACCCAGATCAGCCACGGCGCCCCGTTCGATCTCTTCCTCTCCGCCGATGTGAAAACCCCGCAGAAGCTGGAGCAGGAGGGCAAGGGCAGCGAGCGTTTCACCTATGCCATCGGCCAGCTGGGCTTGTGGAAGAAGGGCGGGCCTGCTCCTGACGAGGCAACCCTGCGCAGCTGGAAGGGCAATCTCGCCATCGCCAACCCGAAAACCGCTCCCTACGGCACCGCCGCCATGGCAACCCTCGACCATCTCAAGATCGATCCCAAGCAGTACCGCCTGCTGACCGGCACCAACATCGGCCAGACCTGGCAGTTCGTCGACACCGGCAACGCCGAGCTGGGCTTCGTCGCCTGGGCCAACCTGGTGGAAGCGGGCAAGACCGGTGAAGCCTGGGCCGTGCCGGCCGACTTCTATCCGCCCATCGAACAGCAGGGGCTGATATTGAAGAAAGGGGCGGCAGTCGAGGCGCTGGTGGCCTGGCTCAAGGGGCCGGGTCAGGTAGAGATCAAAGCGGCGGGTTATGCGCTGCCCCACTGATGGCGCAACCACACACCTGCCTGATGAGTGGCCGGCCCTCGGGTCGGCCCACTTTTGCCATAAGGATGCGCACCATGCCGTTGCCTGAACTGACCCGGGAGGTGGGCGATGAGTATTGAAAGAGATCTGCTGGCAATGACTCGTTTAACTCGGGAGCAGCGCTACCGGGAGTGCGGCTTATTCGCCGTGTCTGGTGCTGGATCTGGCGTTGGGAGTGAGTCCGATGAGTGAAGGGGATCTGCTGGCGGTCTGGCTCACCCTGAGACTGGCAGCCAGCACCACCGCCATCCTGCTGCTGCTCTCGCCGCCGTTGGCCTGGTGGCTGTCGCGCAGTCAGCACAGGCTCAGACCCGTGGTGGAGGCCCTGGTGGCGCTGCCGCTGGTGCTGCCGCCAACGGTGCTCGGTTTCTATCTGTTGCTGGCCTTCTCCCCCTCCTATGGCCTGGGCGCCTGGTGGCGCGACACCTTCGGGGCGCCGCTCGCGTTCAGTTTTACCGGCCTGCTGCTGGCTTCCATCCTCTACTCGCTCCCTTTCGTGGTGCAGCCGCTCACCTCCGCCTTCGTCAACATGGGCAACAAGGAGCTGGAGGCCGCCGCCACTCTGGGGCTCGGGCCGGTGGAGCGCTTCTTTCACATCATCTTGCCAATGACGCTGCCCAGCTTCGTGATGGCGGCGGCGCTCGGTTTTGCCCACACCCTGGGGGAGTTCGGGGTGGTGCTGATGATTGGCGGCAATATCCCCGGCGAAACCCAGGTGCTCTCCATCGCCCTGTTTGATCACGTTGAAACGATGGACTATCAAAATGCCCACCTGCTGGCGGGCGGCCTGATGGGCTTCTCGCTGGTGATGCTGGTGCTGGTGTACGGGGTGCTGCAGCGCCGGCAACGGAGGCTGTTCGGATGAGCGACACCCGCAAGGCGCAACCTTTGCTGCTCAAGGCGAAGCGGGCGTTTGGCGCCTTTACCCTCGACTGTGAACTGGCCCTGGAGCTGGGGGGCATCCTCGGTCTGTTTGGCCCCTCCGGCTGCGGCAAGAGCAGCCTGCTGCGCATCATCGCCGGGCTGGACAGGGTGCCGGACGACAAGCTGAACTGGCAGGGCAGGGCGCTGAGCGAGCTTCTGCCCGAGGCGCGCCGCATCGGGCTGGTGTTTCAGGATTCGCGTCTCTTCCCCCATCTGAGCGTGCTCGGCAACCTGCAACTGGCGGCCCGCAAGGGGCGAGGGCGCTGGCAACCCGAGGCGCTGGCGACCCGGCTCGGCTTTGCCGAACTGCTGCCCCAGCCGGCCCACGGCCTCTCTGGCGGCCAGCGCCAGCGGGTGGCATTGGCCCGGGCCCTGTTGGCCGAGCCCGATCTGCTGCTGCTGGATGAACCTTTTTCTGCGCTGGACAGGCGCAGCCGCATCCACCAGGCCCACGTGCTCAAGGGCTTGCAGCAGGAGAGCGGCATTCCGATGATCTTCGTCAGCCACGCCATGGAGGAGGTGAGCCTGCTCTGCGATCAGCTGGTGCTGCTGGCGGATGGCCGGGTGGAGGCGCAAGGCCGGCCGAGCGAGATCTTCGCCCGCACCGACTTGTCGCTCGCCAGTCGCGACGACGCCGGGGTGATGCTGGCGGCGACCCTCTCTCACTACGATGACGACGAGCAGATGGCGACCCTGCAGCTCGGCGAGCAGCAGCTGCGGGTCACCATGACCCAGGTGCCGGACGATGGTGGCCCCCTGCAAATAAAGGTGGCCGGGCGGGACGTGGTGATTGCCACCGCCCCCATCGAACACTCCAGTCTCTCCAACTGCCTCACCACCCGATTGCTGGCCGAACGTGAAGTGCGCCCCGGTCAGACCCTGTTGCAGTTGGCGCTGGGTCAGCAGATACTGCTGGCCCGAATCACCAGCCGCTCCGCCAGACGGCTGGCACTCGCCCCGAACCAGCAGATCTACGCCTACATCAAGGCGGTGAGCCTGGTCAGCGAGGGTTGAGTGGATTGCAGAAGAGGCAGAAAATCAGGATGGTTCAGCGGATGAGTCGAGAGGCAATGAACTGATGCGCCGCAATCAGGTGATGAAATCCAACGGTCTTGCCCTGCGCAGCGCGGGGGAGGGCCCCTTGTTGTTGCTGCTGCACGGGCTGGGCTCCTCCAGCCTCGACTGGCAGGCGCAGATCGAACGCTTTTCCGAGCACTACCGGGTGGTGGCGCTGGATCTGCGCGGCCACGGACAGAGCATGCAGGAGGGGCCGTTCGATGTGACGACCCTGGCGGCGGACGTGGTGAACTGGCTGGACGAACAGCCTGAGCCCGCCTGGGTGGTGGGATTGTCATTGGGGGCCATGGTGGCGCTGGAGCTGGCACTGCAACTGCCCCACAAGGTGCAGGGGCTGGTGCTGGTCAACGGCTTCAGCGAATTTCTGCTGGAGACGCCAAAAGAGCAGGAGCGCTTTGCCCAGCGCCTCAAGTGGCTGCGCTGGTTCGGCCTGCGGCCGCTCGCCTGGTGGCTTGGCCGCGAGCTCTTTCCCGGCCCCGACCTTGCCCAGGTGCGTCACACCTTCCGGCTGCGTTTCGTGCGCAACAAGAAGAAAACCTACAAGGCGCTGCTGGAGGCACTGCCCGGCTGGTCGGTGCGCGCCCGGCTCGGCAACATCTGGCAACCGGTGGCCATCATCTCCACCAGTCACGACTATCTGCCGCTCGCCAAGCGGGTGGAGCAGTTCGCCTCCCTGCCCAACGCCACCATCCACACCCCCAACGGCCACCATGCTTGGCCGGCGGAAGATCCCTCCGGCTTCAATCATTTGCTTCACCGGATTTTAGAAACTCATTAAACTGGTCGCCCTTTTATCCCGTGTATGTATTGGTCCGATCGCCTTGCCACGCAAAAAGGCAAGGCAATCGGACCCATTTTGCTCTATCAACAGGTATTTCCTCATGTCTGAAGTAATGAAAATGGCCATCGATGATGGTTCAACCAACGTCAAGGTGAGCTGGATTGAGAACAAGGTGCTCAAGACCATCATCTCTCCCAACTCCTTTCGCAAGGACTGGAAGAGCGCCGCCTTGCGCAAGGACAAGAAGATCTACAACTACGAGATAGGCAACACCAAGTACACCTATGACGCCACTTCCGATAAGTCGCTGGCGACCACCCACGTGGAGTATCAGTACGATGATCTGAACCTGCTCTCCGTGCATCACGCCCTGCTGCAGACCGGCGTGACCCCCTGTGATGTGGCCATCACCGTGACCCTGCCCATCACCGAGTTCTACAACCCGGACGATTGTCAGCGCAACGAGGATAAGATCGAGAAGAAGCGCCGCAACCTGATGCGGGCCATCTCCCTCAACAAGGGGGAACTGTTCAACATCGTCAGCGTGGAAGTGATGCCGGAGAGCCTGCCTGCGGCGCTCTCCCGTCTGATCGGTTCGGGCTGCAACGAGTTTACCAAGACCCTGGTGATCGATTGTGGCGGTACCACCCTCGATATGGGGATCATCGTCGGTGAGTTTGACGATGTCTCCGATGTCTATGGCAACAACGAGATTGGTGTGTCCATGGTGACCGATGCCGTGCGCAAGGCACTGGCGGCGGCGGACAGCGATTCCAGTTATCTGGTGGCCAACGAGTTCATCAAGCGTCGCCACGACACGAGCTTCGTGCGCGATGTGGTGAACGACGAGAGCCAGATCCCCAAGATCCTCGAGAAGATGCAGAACAAGATTGACGAACTGGGCTCCCAGGTAGCGCATGAAGCCAAGAAGTTTGCCAAGAACCCGAACCGTGTTTACTTGGTTGGGGGCGGGGCGTCGCTTATCCACGAAGCAATCAAGAACGCCTACCCGACTCTGGGTGACAGGGTCGAACTGCTGGACGATGCCCAGTCAGCCCTGGCTCGCGAGATCTGCCTCTACACCACCGAAGAAGAGGAAGTGTACCGCGAAGCAGCCGTGATGGCCGAGGTTGGTGATGAGTAGTCAACTCAAGCGCATGACCTTCTCCATCTATATGGATCCGGGTGCGCTGGAGTCTGATCGTTACGCGGTCGGGGTATTGCAGAACTGGTACCAACGGGCCCGCAAGATCCAGGATGGCAGCGAGGAGTTCGACTTCTCCAAGAGTCGTTTCCACAAGGATATCTATCTCTCCGGCATGTTCATGTATGTGCTGGCGCCCAACCTCTGCAAGGCCATTGCCAATGCGCTGGGTCCCGAGCAGGTAAGCATGACCACCTTGCGTCATGCCTTTGCCAGTTGTGGCTTCAACCTGGGAGAGGGGGGGGCATCGGCGCAACCTGCTGCCGATCTCATGATCGAGCAGATAGTGGCCAGATTATCCCCCCGGCTTGGCCAGGGTGATACCGGCGGGCTGGTGGATGAAATCGTTCAGCGTCTGGGTCAGCAAGCCGCCGTGTCCTCTTCGGACAGTCTGGTCGAAGAGATCGTCAGCCGGCTTGGGGAGCAGCAGCCCACCGAGCTGTGGGATGAGTTGCGGCAGGGAATGCCGGCTCCTCTCGACCATGAACAGCTGGCCGAGGCGATCGCGGGCAAGCTGCCATCTTCTGCCGGCGAGCAGGATCTGGCGCCGCTGCAGAGCAGCATTCAACAGCTCTCTCGTCAATTGGAAGAGCAGTCGCGGCTTATTCGTGAGCAGCATCGGCTGATCCAGCGTCTGGCCAGTGCCCCTGGTCGCCAAATGACGGCCGCGGGGGACACCGAGCCGCTGGTGCAAGATCTCTCCAACCAGGTGGCCAACATGAAAAAGGTCAAGGCCAAAGGGATCTTCTAAGGCTTCCTACTGACCATCGCCAGAGTAAGAGAGATGAAAAAAATAGTATGGATGGCGTGCGGCGCCTTGCTGTTGTCGGGGTGTGCCCAGCAAACCTTTTTCGTGCACGAGGGTAACCCGGGTCAGCCAACCCGAGAAGTGAGCCATGATTTCGTACTGGCGGGGATTGGCCAGAGTGAGATGGTTGATGCAGCTCTGGCCTGCCATGATGATCCGCAGAAAGTGGTACGAGTAGAAATGCAACAGAGCCCGCAGGACACTTTGATGGCCGTCTTGACGTTGGGAATATATACCCCGAGGACGGCTCGGGTTTATTGCAGACTGTGATTTTTGTACTGACATTATAAAGTCTCAAATAAAGCCTTGTTGCCCTTTCTGGATTTTGATAATGTGCGCGCACTCAGGAGTGCTTCTTTATTTATATCATTGATAATTAACGGAAATGTTTCTTTGTGTGGCACCGGCATAGCCGGGAAAATAATGTTGTCAGGGATAATAAAATGAAAAAAATGGTATTGACTGCAGCCGTTGCAATGATGATGGCGGGCTGTGCTCAGCAAGGTTTTACCGTGCATTCCGGTAATGCAGTGAAACCCACCAAAGAAGTGACCCACCACTTCTTCATCTCCGGCCTGGGTCAGAGCAAAACCATCGATGCCGCCGCCGTTTGCAACGGTGCCGACAAGGTAGTGCGTGTTGAAGCGCAGCATACCTTCCTCAATGGCCTGCTGGGGGCAGTGACCTTCGGTGTTTACACCCCGCGCGAGGCGCGTGTTTACTGCGCTGGTTAATCCCCGCCGTACGCATGTTGCAAAAAGCCGACCTCATGGGTCGGCTTTTTTGTTGGGTGTATTACGGCTGTGTCAGCGGCGGCGTTTGCCGCCCCCCAGCAGAGAGCCAAGAACGCCGCGTACCAGCTGGCGACCCACCTCGCTGCCGATGGTGCGGGCCACGCTCTTGGCAGCGGTCTGCACCACGCCGTCGTGCTGGCCGCCACGGGGGCCGGTGCGGCCAAACAGGATACCATTGAGAGCATCGAGCAAGCCGCCTTCCCTGTTGGATGACGGCTCACTGCCTTGCTCGCCAGTGGTTGTCTCCTTGCCGCCGTTGAGCCGCTCGAAAGCCGACTCGCGATCCTCCGGCGTCTCGTAGCGGCCGTGCAGCAGGGAGCCCTGAATGAGCGCCTGCCGCTCGGCGTCGCTCAAGGGGCCGATGCGGCTGGCTGGCGGGGCGATGAAGGCGCGCTCCACCATGCTGGGCCGCCCTTTCTCGTCGAGCAGAGAGACCAGCGCCTCGCCGACACCGAGTTCGGTGATGACGCCGGCGGCATCGAAGGCGGGGTTGGCCCGCAGGGTGTTGGCGGCGATCCGCACCGCCTTCTGATCGCTCGGGGTAAAGGCGCGCAGGGCGTGCTGCACCCGGTTGCCAAGCTGCCCCAGCACGCTGTCGGGGATGTCGGCTGGGCTCTGGGTCACGAAGTAGACGCCCACCCCCTTTGAGCGGATGAGCCGCACCACCAGTTCGATCTTCTCCAGCAGCGCCTTGGGCGCGTCGTTGAACAGCAGGTGCGCCTCGTCGAAGAAGAACACCAGCACCGGCTTGTCGGGATCCCCCACCTCCGGCAACTGCTCGAACAGCTCGGAGAGCAGCCAGAGCAGGAAGCAGGCATAGAGCCGGCTGGATTGGGTCAGCTTGCTGGCGGCCAGTACATTGATATGACCGTGGCCAGCCTCATCGGTCTGCAACAGGTCCTGAATGTCCAGCATGGGTTCGCCGAAGAAGTGATCGCCGCCCGCACTCTCCAGGGTGAGCAGGTTGCGCAGGATGGCGCCGATGGAGGCGGTGGAGACGTTGCCGTAACGGGTGGTGAGCGATTTGGCGTTGTCACCGGCAAACTGCACCATGGCGCGCAGGTCCTTGAGATCGAGCAGCAGCAGCCCCTCGTCGTCCGCCACCTTGAACACCAGCTCCAGTACCCCGCTCTGGGTATCGTTGAGGCCGAGCAGGCGGGCGAGCAGCAGGGGGCCCATGTCGGAGACGGTGGCCCGCACCGGGTGGCCCTGTTCGGCAAACAGATCCCAGAACAGAGTGGGGCTGGCGGCAAAGGCGGGGGCCGCAATGCCGAGCTGGGCCAGCCTGGCGTCCAGCTTGGCCGAGCCCGCCCCGGCGGCGCCCAGTCCGCTCAGATCCCCCTTCACGTCGGCCAGAAAGACTGGCACGCCGAGGCGGGAGAACCCCTCCGCCAGCACCTGCAGGGTGACGGTCTTGCCGGTACCGGTGGCGCCGGTGATGAGGCCGTGGCGATTGGCCATGGCTGGCAGCAGAGAGAGAGGATGACCATTGGCATGGGCCAGCGTGAGCGGTTCGGCCATGGTGGGCTCCTTGTGGCAAATGGGGGACGAAAAACAACGGGTTACAAGGAGTGTGGTAGCGGGGCCAGGGGATGGCAAGGCAGTGCCTCGTCAGCGCGCCAGAGGCTGACGAGGCGGGGGGATCAGCGGGGGCGGACCAGCTTGCCGAGGCGCAACAGCAACAGGGTGAGGAGGCCGCCGGTGGCGGCGGTCAGCACCGCCAGCAGCAGGCTGCCGAGCAGGAAGGGGGGCACCAGGGTGGCCGCCTCGTGCTCCAGCCAGTGCAGGGTCCAGCTGAGGTGGAACGGCTCCGGCGTCTTGTGCAGCACCAGACAACCGGTGCGATAGGCATAGAGGTACATGAAGGGCAGGGTCAGCGGGTTGTTGAACCAGACCGCCAGCAGTGCCAGCGGCAGGTTGAGGCTGAACGCCAGCGCCAGCCCGACCGCGATGAGTGAATGCATGGGGATGGGAAACCAGCAGGCGAAGATGCCCGCCGCCACCGCCCCGCTCAGGGCGCGCGGCCCTCCTTGCCAGAGGGCGGGTGCGAGCAGGCGCTCGCCAAACAGGGAGAACCACTTCTGCTGGCGCAGGGTATCGGGGTCAATCTTGAAGCGGGCAAACCAGCGATTCAGCATGCGCGTGCCACCTTGCGTTTCTGCCACTGACGCACGGTGCTGATGCGCCAGCAGGTACGAATGAGGGCGTAGCCGATAAGGGAGCTGAGCAGGGCGAGCACCAGGGAACCCAGCAGCAGCGGCGGTGCCACGGTCTCGAACACCGACACCAGCCAGGCCCAGGTGAACTCGATCTCGATGTGCTGGGAGGATTGCCCCAGCAGCTGGCAGCCGGTCAGATAGGCGCCGTAGAACAGTGGCGGCATGGTAAAGGGGTTGGAGAGCCAGACCAGGGCTACCGAGAGCGGCAGATTGACCCGGCAGGCGATGGCGCCGCCGGCCGCCAGCAACATCTGGCAGGGGAGCGGCACCCAGGCCATGAACAGCCCCACCGCGAAGGCACCGGCCGCCGAGCGCCGATTGAGGTGCCACAGGTTGGCATCCAGCAGCAGCTTGCCAAACAGCCGCAAGTGCTTGTGTTCCTTGAGTGTCGCCGGATCAGGCAGCCAGCGTTGTATGAGTCGTTTGGGCATATTGAAACCTTGCTAAATACTTGCACCATGGATCTGCGTCTGTTGTCGTTTGCCCTCGGGGCAAGCTCCTCACTGCTTTGGCCATGGTTGCCTTCATGGGAATGGGGTGGCCTGATGCTGCTGCTCGCGTTCCCCCTGGCCGGTTACCGCTGCTGGCGGCTGCTGTTTCTGCTGTGCGGCATCCTCTGGATGCAGGGGAGTTTGCACTACCGGCTTGCCTGGCTGGATCAGCTCGGCAAAAAAACGAGCCACATCATAACCGCACAGCTGCAAAGTGCAGAACCCGAGGGCGATAAATTTATCCGGCTGGTGCTGCGGGTGAACAGGCTCGACGAGCAGGCGCTCACTCCGGCGCCGCTGGTGCGCATCAATGCCTACCAGGCGCTGCCCGCCATGACGGCAGGTAGTCGCCTCACTCTGGTGGTCTCTCTCAAACCGGCCCACGGCCTGGCCAACGAGGCGGGGATGGATGGGCGGCGCCTGCTGCTCGGCAAGGGGATCACCGCCACCGGCAACCTGCGCCGGGTGATCCAGATTGAGCCGGCGCAGACGGGGCTGCGCGAGCGCTGGCTGGCCCGGGCCGCCGCCAGCTGGCAGGATCTGAGCCAGGGCCCGCTGCTGGCGGCGCTCACCTTCGGCGAACAGGGCGGTATCACGGATGAGCAGTGGAGCTTGTTTCGAGGCAGCGGGCTGACCCACATCATCGCCATCTCGGGACAGCATATCGCGCTGGTGGCGGTGCTCGGCTGGTGGCTGGGGCGGCTGTTCGGGTTGCGGGGGGCGACTCTGGTTGCCCTGTTGTTTGCCGCCCTCTACAGCTGGCTGGCCGGTTTTGCGGTGGCCACCGAACGGGCCCTCATCATGGTGCTGGTGTGGAGCCTGCTGCGCTGGCGACGGCGGGAGTGGCCGGCCCATCGCATCTGGTTGTGGGCCTTCGTGGTGCTCACGTTCTGGGATCCCTTCGCCCTCTACTCGGCCGGATTCTGGCTCTCCTTCCTGGCGGTGGCTCTGCTGTTGGTGGCGAGCCTGCTGGAGGCCAAACCCGGGCTCATTCGCCTGCAGGGCTTGTTGCTGCTGGGGCTGCTGCCACTGCAACTGGCGCTGTTCGAGGGAATGCCCCGCTGTCGCTGCTGCTCAATCTGCTGGCATTGCCGATCTTTTGCATCGGCATCATACCGCTGGCGCTCATCGGGGTGCTGCTGGCGCCGCTGTCGGGGGAGCTGGCCCACCTGCTGTTCTGGCTGGCGGATGTCGGCCTGCAGTGGGTGTTGTGGGCATTGGCCCGGCTGGCCAGCCAGTGGCAGCTCTGGTGGCCGGTGCCGGGCTGGGTACTGCCGTTCACGGCGCTGCTGACCCTGCTCTGGTGCGCCTGGCATGTGCCGGGCGGCCGTCCGCTGCTGTTGCCGGGGGGAGTGGCTCTGCTGCTGGCGGCCTGGCCGGCGCCGACCCACTGGCAACTGAGGGTGCTGGACGTGGGGCAGGGGCTGGCGGTACTGATCACCCGGGGTGAGCGTGGCATCCTCTTCGACACCGGCGATCGCTACCCGGGCGGCTACAACATGGCGGATGCCGTAATCCTGCCGCTGCTCAACCGGCTCGATGTGCGGGTGCTGGATTATTTGAGGTTCATCGCGGCTTTCCGGGGAAGGCCGCCTTGATTTTCAGAAAAAAGTATTCTGAGTCCCTAAATCCATATGCCATACGCTTTATCACTTTGATCTTGTTGTTCACCCCTTCCAGCACACTCGTGTGCATCGGGTAGTTTGCACTCGCCAGGATCCCCCGCATATATTTCGATAAATTTCGACCAAATCGTTGCAGCGGCGCTAGCCCGCTTTCCTTCACCTGCCGCATCCAGCTCCGCCATCGTCGCCATCCTTCCCACACGCTCGGCGCATACCAGATGCCCTTCAACCCCTCTTTCAGCACGTACACCATCGCCAGCGGTTGATTCGCCGCCAACAGCTCCTGCAACTTCACATCCTGTTTTTCACTCAACTTCGCCCGATTACGTAGCAGCAACCAACGCGCACTTTTGACCACTTTTCGCGCCGGTTTATCGCTTTTCAGTGCATTCGCCTGCTCCACTCGCACCCGGTCCACCACCTCTCGGCCATAGCGAGCCACCACGTGGAACAGGTCGTAGACCACCTCCGCCTGCGGGCAGTGTTGCTTCACCTCCAGGTCGAACGCCGTGTTCATGTCCATCGCCACCGCTTCAATCTGCTGGCATCGCTCGCCGAGCTGCTCGAAGAAGGGACGGATAGCGGCCCGGCTGTTGCCGTGCCCCACCCACAGGACGCGGGTTCGCTCGGCATCCATGATCACGGTGGCATAGCGGTGTCCCTTGTGCAGGGCAAACTCATCCATCACCAGCCGCCGCACCTCCCCAAGTTCGATGGTGCCCACACTGGTCTGCAAACGGCGCTTGTCGATCTCCTTGATGGTGTGCCAACCGACCCCGGTGAGCTGGCTGACATGGCGGATGGGGAGGTACTGAACGAGCGCTTCAATCCAGCACTGCATGCGCCGGGTGAGGCGGGAGCCAGAGGGGAGCCAGTCGATATGTTCACTGACGCGACCACAGCGCAGACAGTCGACGCGGCGAACAGGCAGTTGTAACCAGACTTGTCGGTCAAATAGGTCTCGCTCACGCACCCGGCGGATACGTTGGTCGTGGATCAATGGCGTGGGTTGCAGGCATCGGCGACAACGGGGCAAGAAGTCGGCGCGAGGCTCAAGGGTAAACAGGGTGTGATGGTTGGCAGAAAGCGCTTGGGCGATGACGGTATAACCTGGCCAGAAGGAGGCAATATCAATATGATGCACGGCGACAGCAGGGTGATGGTGGTGGTGTGTTTGGAGACAGCCAGTTTACCAGCACCCTGTCTGTCAACTTCCACTTCCCCAAGATCCCGCGAAGAACCTTATTTGATCATTAGTCACAAGGACCGGGATCACGCCGGCAATCGGCGCGCCATCCTGCAGGCTCTGCCGGTACGCCATGAGCTCTCGTCATTCGACTTTGGCCGCTTCACGGCCCTGTGCCGGCGTGGCCAGCAGTGGCGCTGGCAGGGGCTCGAGATGGCGGTGCTCTGGCCGCAGCAACCGGGGCGCGGTCACAACAACGACGGCTGTGTGCTGCAGATCCGCGACGGGGAGCGGCGCATCCTGCTCAGTGCCGATATCGAGCGACAGGCAGAGCAGCGGTTGCTGGCGCTGGAAGGGGAGGGGCTTGCCAGCACCCTGCTGGTGAGCCCTCACCACGGCAGCCGCACCTCCTCCACGGCGCCCTTCGTGGCGGCGGTGGCCCCCCGCTATGTGGTGCACAGCGCCGGCTTCATGAACCAGTGGGGCTTTCCCCGCCCCGAGGTGGTGGCCCGCTACCAGGAGGCGCAGCAATGGGTCACCGGGCTGGACGGAGAAATTCTGGTCGAGCCTGCGCCGGGTGGGCTGCGGATCCGGGCCGAACGGGAGCAGGGCCCCTGGTTTCGCCGCCATGGTGACTGGTGGCGGCCTGCATTCTGGCCTGATCGCTGAGCGTAAACCCGGCTTTGGCTGGGATAACGGCCGTCATTTCCTCTTTTGGCGAGGGACATGCGCTGGCGATGCTTGGTGTAATCCTGCGCTTTGGCTGGGATAACGACCGTGATTTCCCGCCTTAGTGATGCGCACCGCTTGGTGTAATCCTGCGCTTTGGCTGGGATAACGACCGTCATTTCCCGCCTTGGTGATGGGCACCGCTTGGTGTAATCCTGCGCTTTGGCTAGAATAGCCCGTCATTTCCCTTATTAACGGCTATTCATGCAACAAGAAACCTCACAAGACAGCTGGCCTGTCTTCAAGCGTCTGCTCGGCTATGTCCGTGACCGCAAGCTTGGCCTGATCGGCGGCATCATCGGCATGCTGGGCTACGCCGCCGTGGATACCACCTTCGTCTATTCCATCAAGCCGCTGATCGACCAGGGGATCAACGGCAACGATCCGACCGTGCTCAAGTGGATGCCCTTCTTCGTTCTGGGTATCGTGGCCCTGCGCGGCGTCGCCAACTTCCTCTCCAACTACTGCATGGCCTGGGTCGGCAACCACGTGGTGATGCGTCTGCAGCAGCAGGTGTTCAATCACATGGTGGCGATGCCGATGAGCTTCTTCGACCGCCAGAACACCGGTCACCTGCTCTCCAAGGTGACCTATGACGCCAGCCAAGTCTCCTCGGCTGCCAGTACCACTCTGGTCACCCTGGTGCGGGAAGGGGCGACCGTGATCGGCCTGCTCGGCCTGATGTTCTGGCACTCCTGGCAGCTGTCGGTGATCTTCCTGGTGGTGGGGCCCGTGGTGGGTATCATCATCGGCCTCATCAGCCGTCGCTTCCGTCAGATCAGCCGCCACATCCAGCAGGCGGTGGGTGACATCACCACCTCCACCGAGCAGATGCTCAAGGGGCACAAAGAGGTGCTGATGTTCGGTGGCCAGAAGGTGGAGGAGAAGCGCTTCTTCAAGGTCAGCAACAACATGCGCCAGCAGACCATGAAGATGGTCGCCGCCGATGCCATCGGCAGTCCGGTGGTGCAGATGGTTGCCTCCATCGCGCTGGCGGCCTTCCTCTATGTGGCCACCATCGACAGCGTGCGCAGCGAGCTGACTGCCGGTACTTTCACCGTCATGATCACCTCCATGATGATGCTGCTCAAGCCGCTGAAAAGCCTGACCGACGTCAACAACCAGTTCCAGCGCGCCATTACTGCGTGCCACAGCCTGTTCGGCCTGCTCGACACCGAGCCGGAGCAGGATACCGGTACCCGTACCCTGGAGCGCGCCCGCGGCGAGATCGAGTTTCGCAACGTCACCTTCACCTACCCGACCAAGGACACCCCGGCGCTGCACAACGTCAGCTTCAAGGTGGAGGCGGGCAAATCGGTGGCGCTGGTGGGGCGGTCCGGCTCCGGCAAGAGCACCATCGCCAGCCTGTTGACCCGCTTCTACGACATCGAACAGGGGGAGATCCTGCTGGACGGTGTCAATATCCGCGATTACCGCCTGAGCGAGCTGCGCAAGCAGTACGCGCTGGTCTCCCAGCATGTCCACCTGTTCAACGACACGGTGGCGAGCAACATCGCCTACGCCGCGGAAGAGAAATACAGCCTCGACGAGATCAAGCAAGCGGCCCGCATCGCCCACGCCGACGAGTTCGTCAGCAAGATGAGCAACGGTTATGACACCGTGGTCGGCGAGAACGGCGCGTCGCTCTCCGGTGGTCAGCGTCAGCGTATCGCCATCGCCCGCGCCCTGCTGCGCGATGCGCCCGTGCTGCTGCTGGACGAGGCCACCTCGGCGCTGGATACCGAATCCGAGCGCCACATCCAGGCGGCCATCGACGAGCTGTGCAAGGCGCGCACCTCGCTGGTGATCGCTCACCGCCTCTCCACCATCGAGAAGGCGGACGAGATCCTGGTGATCGATGAAGGCCATATCGTCGAGCGCGGCAACCACGCGGCGCTGATGGCTCAGCAGGGCACCTATGCCCAGCTGCGCGCCATCCAGTTCGGCCATGCCACCGCAGGTGGCAACGCCTGATGCTGGAGCGGCTCTGGTATGCAAAGAGTGGCTGGCGCTGGTTGCTGGCCCCCTTTGCCCTGCTGTTCGCCGTCATCAGCGGCACTCGCCGCTACGCCTATCGCCACGGCTGGCGCAAGGGCTATCGTGCCTCTTTGCCGGTCATCGTCGTGGGCAATATCTCGGTGGGGGGCAACGGCAAGACCCCGGTAGTGGTCTGGCTGGTGGAGCAATTGCAGGCCCGCGGCTATCGCCCCGGGGTGGTGAGCCGCGGCTATGGCGGCAAGGCGCCCCATTACCCGTACCGGCTCGATGCCGCCAGCACCACGGCGCAGGCGGGGGATGAACCGGTACTGATTGCCCGGCGCTGTGGCTGCCCGGTGGTGGTGGCGCCCAGGCGGGCCGATGCGGTGCGTCTACTGGAGCAGAGCGGCGAAGTGGACATCATCATCACCGACGACGGCCTGCAGCACTATGCGCTGGCCCGCGACATCGAGCTGGTGGTGGTGGATGGCGCCCGCCGTTTCGGCAACGCCTGCCTGCTGCCCATGGGGCCGCTGCGCGAGCCGGTCACCCGGCTCAAGCGGGTGGACGCCATCATCTGCAACGGCGGCGAGCCGGGGCGGGGAGAGTACCCCATGCAACTGGTGGCCGACGCTCCCCGCCGGGTGTGCGACGAGGCCCCGCTGGCCACGCCGTTGGTCGGTCCGGTCGACGCGCTGGCGGGGATTGGTCATCCGCCCCGTTTCTTCGCCACCCTCGAGGGGCTCGGTTACCAGCTGGATCAGCGGGTGGCTTACGGGGATCACCACCCCTTCGATCGGGTCGAGCTGGTGGGCCGTTTTGCCGGCAAGCCGCTGCTGATGACCGAGAAGGATGCGGTCAAGTGCCGCTCTTTTGCCCTCGACAACTGGTGGTATCTGCCGGTCAGCGCCGAGTTGCCCGCCTCCCTGCTCGATACCCTGCTGCACAAGCTGGGGGCAAACGGGAAGGGGCAAGGCGCAACCAAGGCACAAGGTTAATCTCTCTCGCCCGCGTGGGGGGGAAGGGGCTTATCATGCCCCGCATGGCATATCTGGTTGCTCGACATCCATCGCCGGCGTGATGAAACAGCCGGCGCGACATCGTTGAAGGAGTATCGTTTTGGCTTTGGACATCAAGTTGCTCGACATCATTGCCTGCCCGGTCTGCAAGGGCAAGCTGCACTACAACAAGGCCGTGCATGAGCTGGTCTGCCGGTTCGACAAGCTGGCCTATCCGCTGGAGGAGGGGATCCCGGTGCTGCTGGAGAACCGCGCCCGTCCGCTCAGCAGCGACGAGCTGTCGTCATGAGCTTCGTCGTCGTCATTCCTGCCCGCTACGCCTCCACCCGGCTGCCGGGCAAGCCGCTGGCCGACATCCACGGCAAGCCCATGGTGCAGCACGTGGTGGAAAAGGCTCTGCAGTCGGGCGCCGATCGGGTGATTGTCGCCACCGATGACGAGCGGGTGCAGCAGGCACTGGCCGCCTGCGCCGGGCAGGCGGGTTTCGAGGTGTGCATGACCTCTAAGGATCACCAGTCCGGTACCGAGCGGCTGGCCGAGGTGTGCCGTCACTACGGCTTTGCCGCCGATACCATAGTGGTCAACGTGCAGGGAGATGAGCCGCTCATTCCGCCGGTCATCATCCGTCAGGTGGCGGACAACCTGGCAGCTGCCACAGCGCCCATGGCCACCCTGTCGGTGCCGATCCAGGACGCCGAGGAGGTGTTCAACCCGAATGCCGTCAAGGTGGTGACCGACCAGGAGGGCTATGCGCTCTACTTCAGTCGCGCCTCCATTCCGTGGGATCGGGATCGCTTTGCCGCGAATCGCGAGCAGATTGGCGATCACTACCAGCGCCACATCGGCATCTACGCCTATCGCGCCGGCTTCATCCAGCGTTATGTGGACTGGGCGCCGAGCGCGCTCGAGCAGATCGAGGCGCTGGAGCAGCTGCGGGTGCTCTGGTATGGGGAGAAGATCCACGTGGCCCAGGCGCTCGAGGCGCCGCCGGTCGGGGTGGATACCCAGGCCGATCTGGACAAGGTGCGCGCGCTGCTGGCGAACTGATGCCGACAACAGCAAAAATGACTCTGAACGGTGCCTGTGGGCGCCGTTTTTTGTGTTTAATATTTATATAATTATTTGATTCAAAACACCATTTATGAGCACTTTCAAACTTTTCCCGGCCATGGTTTGCCAAATCAGCGAGTTTGGTTATGATGCAAGACGCCGTGTTAACCCTAACTGGCATATAACGAGATAAAAAACGGGGTGTTTGGGTGATTAATGTATTCCTGGTCGATGATCATGAGTTGGTGCGTACAGGGATAAGACGCATTCTGGAAGATGTCCGCGGGATCAAGGTGGTGGGCGAGGCGCAGAGCGGGGAAACCGCAGTCACTTTCTGTCGTCAGCACCATCCCGACGTGATCCTGATGGACATGAACATGCCGGGCATCGGCGGCCTGGAGGCGACCCGCAAGATCCTGCGGATCCGGCCCGATGTGCGCATCATAGTGCTGACCATTCATTCAGAAAATCCGTTCCCGACCAAGGTGATGCAGGCGGGTGCCGCCGGCTATCTCACCAAGGGGGCCGCGCCGGACGAGATGATCCACGCCATTCGCCTGGTCCACTCCGGTCAGCGTTACATCTCCCCGGAGATCGCCCAGCAGATGGCCCTGAGCCAGTTTGCCTCGGCCGACGAGAACCCCTTCAAGTCCCTCTCCGAGCGCGAGCTGCAGATCATGATGATGATCACCAAGGGGCAGAAGGTGACCGATATTTCCGAACAGCTCAACCTGAGCCCGAAGACGGTCAACAGCTACCGCTACCGGCTGTTCAGCAAGCTCAACATCAATGGCGATGTGGAGCTGACCCATCTGGCCATTCGCTATGGCATGCTGGATGCCGACACCCTGTAACGGGCGGCGTGTAGCCATCAAAGGCGGCCTGTGCCGCCTTTTTGCTTTTTGCCGGCCTGGCGCAGTATGCTCTGTGCCGTCTTCTGCTTTCATCCGTTGAGCCGAGTTGCCGATGAGCCTCTCTTTCGATCTTCCGTTTGCCGCGATCCCCCAGATCCAGCACCTCGATCCCCGTTGCCGGAGCCAGCATGACCTCGTCTGAACCTCTCTTCGACAGCAAGGCGTTTCTCAGTGCCGTCACCCACCAGAGCGGCGTCTACCGCATGTATGACAGCGGCGGCACCGTCATCTACGTGGGCAAGGCCAAGGATCTGAAAAAACGGCTTGCCTCTTACTTTCGGGCCAACGTCGACAGCATCAAGACCCGCACCCTGGTGCGCCAGATCGCCGACGTGCAGGTGACGGTCACCCACACAGAGACCGAGGCGCTGATCCTCGAGCACAACCTCATCAAGCAGTACCAGCCCCGCTACAACGTGCTGCTGCGCGACGACAAATCCTACCCCTGGATCATCATCACCGCGCACCAGCACCCGCGCATCGGCGTCCATCGCGGTGCCCGCAAGGTGAAGGGGGAGTACTTCGGCCCGTACCCCTCCGGCGGTGCGGTGCGCGAGAGCCTGCACCTGATGCAGAAGATCTTCCCGGTGCGCCAGTGCGAGGATGCGGTCTATGCCAACCGCAGCCGCCCGTGCTTGCTCTACCAGCTCAAGCGCTGTGCCGGCCCTTGCGTGGCTGGGCTGGTGAGCGAAGCCGAGTATGCCCAGCAGGTGGAGCTGGCCAAGCTGTTTCTGGCGGGCAAGAACCAGCAGGTGATCGGCGAACTGGTGGGCAAGATGGAGTCCGCCAGCGGCGATCTGCGTTTCGAGGAGGCGGCCCGCTACCGGGATCAGATCCAGGCGCTGCGCCGGGTGACCGAACAGCAGTCGGTAAGCGGCAACGTGCTGGACGAGCTCGACGTGGTGGGGGTGGCTTTCGAGCAGGGGACTGCCTGCATCCACGTGCTTTTCATCCGCCAGGGCAAGGTGCTGGGCTCGCGCAGCTACTTCCCGAAAGTGCCGGCCGATACCCAGCTTGACGAAGTGGTGCAATCCTTCCTGCTGCAGTTCTATCTGTCGGGGCAGGGGGGGCGGCAGATCCCGAGCGAGGTGCTGCTGGACGTGGCGCTCGAAGACGAGAACGTCATCGCCGAGACCCTGAGCCAGACCGCCGGCTACAAGGTGCGGGTGGTGAGCCGTACTCGCGCCGAGCGGGCTCGCTTCATCAAGCTTGCCTCCATCAACGCCCAGACCGCGCTGCGCTCGCGGCTCGCCCACAAGAGCACCACCACCGCCCGCTACGACCAGCTGGAGGAGCTGCTGGAGCTGGAGCGCCCCATCGCCCGCATGGAGTGCTTCGATATCTCCCACACCATGGGTGAGCGCACCGTGGCCTCCTGCGTGGTGTTCAACCGGGAGGGACCGCTCTCATCGGAATATCGGCGCTTCAACATCGACGGCATCACCGGCGGCGATGACTATGCCGCCATGGAGCAGGCGCTGGAGCGGCGTTTTGGCAAGCAGCAGGAGCCGGACAAGGTGCCGGACGTGCTGTTTATCGACGGCGGTCTCGGCCAGTTGCGTCGCGCCGAGGAGATCCTGGCCCGCCAGCTGGAGTTTCTGGGGGGCAAATATCCGCTGCTGGTGGGCATCGCCAAGGGGGTGACCCGCAAGGCGGGGCTGGAGACCCTGATCCTGGGGGAGAGTCACGAAGAGCTGCATTTGCCGGCAGATATGCCCGCCTTGCACCTGATTCAGCACATCCGCGATGAATCCCACCGTTTTGCCATCACCGGCCACCGCGCGAGACGGGCGAAAGCCCGCACCACCAGTACCCTGGAGGACATTCCGGGGGTGGGGCCGAAACGGCGGCAGGCGCTGCTCAAGTACCTGGGCGGCCTGCAGGAGGTGAAGAAAGCCGGGGTGGAGGAGCTCGCCAAGGTACCCGGCATCAGCCAGGAGCTGGCCCAGTCCATCCAC
Organism: Aeromonas sp. ASNIH4; assembly: GCF_002934425.1. Lineage (NCBI taxonomy): Bacteria > Pseudomonadati > Pseudomonadota > Gammaproteobacteria > Aeromonadales > Aeromonadaceae > Aeromonas > Aeromonas sp. ASNIH4. The sequence continues at coordinate 1,443,126 of NZ_CP026217.1, forward strand.
GACGCCCTGCACTCGCTCTAGCCATTGGTAGCCGAGAAGGGGTGAATGCGCCTCCATGTCGCCCCGGGTATCGGCAAGGGGCGAATTGAGTCACATCATTCACCCTGGGTTCATTCACTTCGGGGATCCCGGCACACAAGAGCCGTGACGCAGGGGGCCCGTAAATGCCATAATGGCCCGCATCCTGAGGTTGTTGATGGATTCATAGACCAAGGCGGGCGCCTGTCCGGTTGCATCCGTGATCGGCTTGGGGCTACCATGTAGCGGCATACAAGAAGTGGCTGAAAATAATGACAAATATTCCTAATCTACTGACGTTTTTTCGGATCTTGCTCATCCCCGTCTTCGTCATCCTGTTCTACCTTCCCTATCAATGGTCCTATCTGGCGGCGGCCATCGTCTTCATCCTGGCGGCGGCGACCGACTGGTTTGACGGCTACCTTGCCCGCAAGCTGAACCAGTCCACTGCCTTCGGTGCTTTCCTCGATCCGGTAGCCGACAAGATCATGGTGGCGGCGGCGCTGGTGGTGATCGTCGAGCACTACAACACCATCTGGGTGACCATTCCCGCCATGACCATGATTGGCCGCGAGATCATCATCTCCGCCCTGCGCGAGTGGATGGCCGAGCTGGGCAAGCGCTCCTCGGTGGCGGTCAGCTGGATTGGCAAGTGGAAGACCATGATCCAGATGGTGTCGCTCACCGGTCTCATCTGGCAGTACGACATCTGGATGGTGTGGCTGGCCTATGTGCTGCTCTATGTGGCCACCGTGCTCACCTTCTGGTCCATGTTCCAGTACATGAAGGCCGCCTGGGGCGATCTGACCTACCACTCCCGCTTCTAGTCTGCGCTTGCACTAAGCACCGTTTCCCCGCACTTGGGGCAGGGAAACGGTCGTGAACGTTGAAAATGCAGGAAAAGGGCAAAAAACACCCGAACGATCAGGGTATTAAACATTTTTGGTTGACTGGGCTAGGAACATCGCTAGAATGCGTCCTCGTAGTCAGGCAGTCAGCCAGACCATTGCGGGAATAGCTCAGTTGGTAGAGCACGACCTTGCCAAGGTCGGGGTCGCGAGTTCGAGTCTCGTTTCCCGCTCCAAATTCAGACAATAGAGAGTTTCTCTCTTTTGCATGGCGCGTTAGCAAAGCGGTTATGCAGCGGATTGCAAATCCGTTTAGTCCGGTTCGACTCCGGAACGTGCCTCCATATTGACAAGCCCGCGGTGCGAGCTTGATACCGATTACGGTGCCCGAGTGGTGAAATCGGTAGACACAAGGGATTTAAAATCCCTCGACGTTCGCGTCGTGCCGGTTCGATTCCGGCCTCGGGCACCATTAAAATCAAAGACTTACTAAGGCCGCTAGCAATAGCGGCCTTTTTGTTTTTCATCCATATCCACATTTTGTCCACGCAGATTTATTCCGGTAGCTCCTCGAGTTTCACCTCTAGCTGGAGGCGGTTGGTGTAGCCCTGGTTGGTGAGGTCGTGCACCACCTGGGTGAGTAGCCAGTCTGCCTTGTCTACCAGAGGGGTTGAGCTCCTAAGGTGACCCTTGTTGCTTTTTCTAGAGTTCCGAGATGATGGTCGACACTTCTTCGGCGCCATTTCTTATCTCTTGCATCACTTTCGCGACATCATCGATCTGTCTTTGTCCATGGATGGCGCCATCAGCTGCGGACTGGATCTGTTCGCTGACCTGATGGGTGAGCTGCTGGTTCTGGCTGACCACGCTTGCTATCTCGTTGGTGGATTGAGAGGTTCTTGCCGCCAGTTGACGAACTTCATCAGCGACGACGGCAAAGCCTCTGCCTTGTTCACCGGCTCGCGCGGCTTCGATGGCGGCGTTGAGTGCCAGCAGGTTGGTCTGATCTGCAATGCTGCTGATAGTTGAAACGATGGCGGTGATATTTTGGGATTGGGCATGCAGCTTGCTCATCAGCGTACTGGCATTTTCCATCTGGGTGACGATGTTGTCCGAGGTGGAGACGACGGTGGTCAGCATGTCCTCACCCTTGATGGCGGAAGCCTTGGTGGTGACGGAGGTTTCGTTGGCCACTTTGGCCACATTTTGCACGGCCTGATCTTTTTTGATTTGCGAGGTGATGTTGGAGGCGAACTTGATGACCTTGATCACCTTGCCATGGCTGCCCCGCACTGCGTTGTAGGTCGCTTCCAGCCAGATTTCATGGCCTTGCTTGTCAAAGCGCTGAAAGCGCCCCGATTTGAAGGTTCCCTGAGCCAGTTCCTGCCAGAAATCGGGGTGTTCCCGATAAAACAACTCATCACAGAACATGCGATGCTGACGACCTTTTATTTCATCGAGTCGATAGCCCATGGTGTCGAGAAAATTGCGGTTGGCGTTGATGATGACGCCGCTTGGCTCAAACTCGATGACCGCAAGGGAGCGATCCAGCGCTTCGAATATCGCTTTCTGCGTCATGAGCTGATCATGTTGCAAGGTCACGTCGGAGGCGATTTTAACTACTTTGCTGACCTTGCCATCCTGGCTGACCGGGAAGTAGGTTGCTTCCAGCCAGATTTCCTGGCCGTGCTTGCCGACCCTTTGAAACGTGCCGTGCTGGTTGTGACCATTGGCCAGATTTCTCCAGAATTCCCGGTAAGAGGGGGAGTCTGAGTCCTCTTTTCGACAGAAGATGGCATGGTGCTGCCCCACGATCTCCTTGAGGCTGTAGCCGACGGTGCTCAGAAACAGCGGGCTGGCATCGAGGATATGGCCCTCGGGAGTGAATTCTATCATGGGGAGATGGGCGTGCATGGCGTGGTTCAGCGCCTCGCTCTGCAAGGCTCTTGCTCTCTCTGCAACCAGCTCTTGTTTCAGTTTCGTGTTAAACATAAGCACTCCCCAGCCAGGTAGTAATTGTGCATGTGCAATGAGCCTTCAATCCACTTCATACAACTTAGTAGGTATAAGGCTCCATTTGTGAGTGTAACAGACGCCGACAACTGACTCAGGTTACTCCATACAAAAATCAGGCCTAATACTCCATGGTGCACTGACTGGTGGTGTTCACTTCTAGGTTGGGCTGCCACCAATACTATGTTTTTCATCAATATGACTGAGTGTTGAACGTGACTCCCCCTTGGCTGAGAAGCTGTGTCTGTGCACTTTGTATGGTAAAGGGGACCGCCCTTATCAGGGCTGAGCATGGTTATCCAAGGGCGAACGGGCAAAATACAGCACTTTTTTTGCAGTTTGCATCGCGTTTTGCTCGCCTTGGGCGGGCTTTGTGGCAAGTTGCCCGCATTGGGGGTGGGAGAGGGGGGAAATCCGGCCATTTTTTCTGGCTTGGGTTTTGCTTGGGTCGACAAAACGGATCGGCTCTTTGCAGCTGAATGCCTTGCTGCGATGGCCCAATGACGCTCTGCTACCAGGATGAGGTGATGCCATGGCTACTGCACAAGGACTCTTGCAGGACACCGCCTTCGACCAGACCGAGGCACATGCGATGTCGCATGCGCCCCGAGGAAGGCATTCGGTCAAACGGATGATGATCCTGGGGGGGATCCTGGTGGCGGTGCCGCTGATCATGGCATCCATCGTCTCCTTGTGGAGCAGCCAGGCCCAGCTGCGTGCGCAGGAGAAGGTCGAGCGCTTCAATCAGGCTCACCTCATCTTCAAGGAGACGCGCTATGACCTGGTGCAGATCCAGCAGTTCATCACAGATGCGGCGGTGACCGGCAACACGGAAGAGGGCCTCGCCGAGGCCGCCACGTTCCGCGATACCGCCTTGCAGAATCTCGATACCCTGATGCGCAGCCTGCCGGACTTGAGCGACGAACTGCTGCCGATGCAGGAGACGGTCAAAGGGCTGTATGAGAAAGGGGAGGCCATGGTGGATACCTACAGTCGCCAGGGCCAGGCGGCGGGCAACCTGATGATGAGCAGCCAGGGTGGCTTTGATCACATGGTGATAAGCATCAACGAGCGGCTTGAGCGTATCAATCATCAGCTGGACAGCCGGATCACCAGTGCCGTCGCCAGCCGCGACGAGGCCAAGGAGCTGGCCCTGCTGATGGGGCTGGTGGCCGGGCTGGTTTCCCTGCTGTTCGTGGTGCTGGCCTATTTCATCCAGTACCGTCACCTGATGCGCACCCTGGGCGGCGAGCCGGATTATGCCGCGCGGGTGGCCGCCGAGATTGCGGCGGGCAACCTCACCGTTACCATCCAGACCCGTTCGGCAGACAATCACAGCGTGCTCGGAGCCATGCGGCTGATGGCGGCGCAACTCAGCCGCCACATGCGCCAGATAGACCTGCGGACCCGGCAACTGGCCCAGTCCTCCTATCAGATCTCCGATATCTCGAGAACCATCACCGATGCTTCCCAGCTGGAGCAGCACCACTCGACGGAAGTGACCCGCGCCAGCAATGACCTCTCCTGCGCGGCCGAGGCGGTCTCCGGCCTGGCAAGCCAGGTGGGGCAGCAGGCCGAGCTTGCCTATCAGAGCGCCCATCGAAGCACCCGGGTGATGAGTGAAAACATCGAAGAGATGCGCCACGCCGTGACCGAGGCGCAGCAGGCGGAGCAGAAGACCCGCCAGCTAAGCGAGGCGAGCCAGCGCATTCAGGTGATCACCCAGTCCATCACCGCCATCACCGAGCAGACCAACCTGCTGGCTCTCAACGCCGCCATCGAGGCGGCCAGGGCCGGGGAGTATGGCCGCGGCTTTGCGGTGGTGGCCGACGAGGTGCGCAAGCTGGCCAACAATGCCGGTCAGGCCACCAAGGAGATCAACGAGATCGTCACGACCCTGAGCCGGCTCATCGGCGAGAACGAGTCCTCGGTGAAGAGTGTCATCGCCCGTACTCACCTGACCATGGACAAGGCGCACGAGGCGAGCCAGTCCATCAACGGCCTGATGACGGAGATCGAGCGCAGCGTCGGCGCGGCGGATCAGATCCGCGGCACCAGCGACGAGCAGATGGGCAAGCTCTCCTCGCTCAATGCCCATCTGCACGATCTGCTGCATGCGCTCGCGGAAAACACCGAGAAGGTGCAGACCACCGGGATCATCAGCCGCACCCTCTATCAGGAGTCGAGCCAGCTGCGCGATATCATGGAGCAGTTCCGCTTCGAGGCCGAGAGTGGGGCGGATCGCAGCGAGCACGAGCTGCGCCGGGCGCCGCGCATGTACCAGCACATGATGGTGAAGGTACAGGCCGGGGGCGGGTTCCACGAGTCGATCACCGAGGACTTCAGCATCACCGGCCTGCGGCTGCGCACGGTACAGCCCCTGGCTCTGGACAAGCGTGCCGAGGTGGAGCTCAAGATCTACACCCCCAAGCCCTCCATCGAGCTGTATCGCAACCAGACGCCGCTGGCGATCAAGGCCAGGGTGATGTGGTCCCGTCAGGCGGAAGAGGGCGAGGTATACGGGCTGGAGTTCATCGAGGTGGCACCGCAGGCACGCAGCCAGCTGGAGGCCTGCTTCAAGCACTATGCGCTGGAGCCGACCTATACCGGCTGATGCCGTGTCGAGCCCGACAGGTGGATGGCCGCCATGCGGCAGCCTGCTTGGCCGACAGAGTGAAGAGGCAATCAAGAGAACAAAGACGAAATGATGAAAGAGGGGAGCCTGGGCTCCCCTCTTTATTGCTGGGCTGGCAACACAGGGTGTCTGCCCTTATGCGGCGCGTGGCGCCCCTTTAGAACTTGTAGAGCCAGGAGACGGCGGTGAAGTAGCCGTTGTAGTCCTGGTTCAGGTTGCCGAGGTTGCGCTCTTCGCCGGTGTAGAGGTAATCCACGTCCTGGAAGTATTCGTAGCGCACATCCCAGCGCAGCGAATGCTGCTTGGTCAGCTGATAGAGGGCGTAGCCTTCCAGCCGGTGCTGCTTGCTGGTCAGATCCGGGTAGTCATAGCCCTTGCTGGCGTCGGTTTTGCCGCGGCCATAGGCGAAGCTGTAATCGAGCCCAAGCTCGAGATCCCGGTCAAACGCCTTCTTATGGGTGAGCCCGAGCCCGAGGGTGGTGATCTCGTCGCGCACCGCCGTGCTGTAGGGATCCCAGTCCGGTGCGCCGGTGTAGGCGTGGTTCTGGCTGGAGGTGATCCACTGCAGGTTGCTGAACAGGTGGCCGCTCAGGTTGTCGTCGAACTGCTGGTTGAGGGTCAGGTCGATGCCATAATCCTTGCCCTCGCTGCGCCCTATGTCCGGCTCCTTGTAGTCATCCCTGGCCCACCACCCTTCGAGGCGGGCATCCATCCCCTCGCTGAACTGATAGCCGAGATCCCCCCTGAGTTCGACCCTGTCCCTGTCCGCCAGATAGAACTGGCGCAGGGTCGGGCTGCCGTTGCCACCGGCGCTGTCGTGGCGCCAGTCCGAGCCGTCGCGGGTGCTCCAGGCGAGCTTGCCGCCCAGTTGCAGCGCCCCGGCCGGGCGGTAACGCCCCTTGAGGAACAGGGTGTGCTCGTCGGTATCCTGCCGGTCGGCCTGCTCGCGCTGGTCGGCCTTGTACTGATAGCCGGTGGTGAGCTTGACCGAGCGGCTGAGCCGGTAGTCGGCCGCCAGATCCGCCTTGCTGCGGGTGCGATCGCTCTTGCCGCGCTGCTTGCCGACCACCGCGTATTCATCGGACTTGTCCTTGCGGTCCCGATACTCGCCGCCGGCGCGCAGGGTGAGATCCCGGCCAAAGCGACCCACCCACTTGGCATCGGCCTGCAGGGTGCTGACCTCGCCGTGGAAGTCATCCTGGGTGATGGGGGCGTTGCGAAATGCGGTCAGGCTGCCATTGGAGGTGGCCTGACTGGTGAGCACGCGGCCGGTCAGGCTCTGCCGGTCCCAGTTGTACTGGCCGGAGAGGCTCAGCTGGTGGAAGTTGTTGTCCGGCTCGTAGGCGCGCTCGTTGGCGTAAGGGTCGGCGACGCTGCCATAGTAGAGCGCCGTGTCATCGGTACGGTAGAGGGAGCCGTTGTAGGCGAGATCGACCAGCCAGCCTTCTCCCAGGTAACTGACGCCGCTCTTGACCAGGGTGGTCGAGCTGCCGTCGACGGGTTTGGGCAAGAGGCCTGGCCCGCTGCCGATGCCGGGCACGCTCGACTGGTAGTAGGCGAGGGTGGCCTCTTTTTTCTCATGAGAAAAATCGGCGTAGGGGCGCCACGGGCTCTTCGGGGTATAGGCGAGCCCGGCGGTCAGCTTCTTGCGCACCACCTCCTTGTCGAACTCGGCCAGCGATCCCTGGGTCAGCGGGCTCTCGCCCGGCTGATAGACGCTGCGGCCGTGGCTGTTCCAGTAGAAGGGGGACTCCGAGTAGCCCAGCCGGGCGCGCATGCCGTCGTAGTGGCCCTGTTCGGTCGCCAGGCTGAAGCGCTCCATGCCGAGGTTTTTCACCTCCAGGCTGCCGTAGCGGGAGCCTTCCCCCCGGTATTGCAGGTCGGCGTTGAAGATGCCGAGCATGCCGCTGTCCTGCTGGCTGGGAACCCAGTTGCGAAAGCGGGTGGCGCCATCGTCGTTGGCATAGCCGGCACCCAGCCCCACTTCGCCAAACCAGCCCTCATCGCGCTCGCAGGACTTGCAGCTCCAGCGTTCGGTCTTGGCCGGTTTGCTCTGCTGCAGGGCGTAATCCCCGACTGCAAGCGGCTCCTCGGCCGCCTGGGCCGAGCAGACCGCCAGCAGGGAGAGCCAAAGTGTTGAGTATTTCATGACTTCTCTCCTCAGCGCCGCAGTGATTGACCGTTGGGATGGTTGGTCCCGTGGATCTGGTTATGACAGTTCAGGCAACTGCCGCCACGCACCTTGAGATCCCCTTCGGGGATGGAGACGTTGGCATGGGGCACGCTGTGGCACTCCTGGCACAGCTGGGGCACCCGCTTGTTGAGCAGCGCCTGGTTGATGGAGCCGTGCGGGCTGTGGCAGAGGGAGCAATCCTCGGTCACCGGCTCGTGTTCCCACAGGAAGGGGCCCCGTTTCTCGGCGTGGCACTCGTAGCAACTCTCGTTGAGGCTGGGCTGCTTGAGGCTGGCCTCGTTCTGCGACTGGTGCGGGTTGTGACAGCTGGAGCAGGGCAGCTCGCCATTGAGAATGGGGTGGCTGGTGCGCTTGTGCAGATCGGCTTTTTGCTGGGCGTGGCAGTTGGTACAGGTCTCCACCTGCAGCTTGCTGTCCATCACCGGATCCTTGGCCTGGTGCAGGCTGTGGCAGCTGGTGCAGGAGACATCCTCCACCGCGTGAGCGCTGGCATGCCAGCCCATCCGCTGGGTATCGGTGTGGCAGGAGAGGCAGACGCTGTTCTGCTTCTCCACCGGTACCGGCGAATCGGGGCCGAAGGTGATCATGGGTTCCCGCTTCTGCCCCTTGCGGGGATTGCGCGGGTGGTTGCCGGCGGGGCCGTGGCAGGCTTCACACTGTTTGTCGGCCATCGGCCCGTTCTGGTTGCCGAGGTTGCCGTGCACATTGTGGAAGATGCCGGTGGCGGGCTTGCGCGAGTCGGCATCGTGGCACTTGAGGCAGGTATCGGCCCCCTTGGGGGAGTATTTGCCCTGGTCGAATTTCTGGTCGAGGGTGGCCTCGACCTGCAGGCGCGGATCGGCATCGGCCGCCGGCTGGGCATCGCTCTTGGCCCAGACCGGCAGGCAACCGAGTGCCAGCAAACCCGCCAGGAGCCACTGCGGGGTGATTCTTTTCATATCGTGTCCTTCAACGGCAAAGGGCCGGGGGGAGGCATCCCCCCGGCCTGGTGGTCTCAACGGAAGTCATACACCTTGTGAACCTTGTCAACGCCCTGCTCCTGCCCGACGGCATGGCAGGACGCGCACTGTTCAACTCCGGTGGCGGCCTCTATCGTCTCTGCACCAAAGATGGCGCCGTTGTTCTTCATGTGGGTGGCCCACTCATCCCCGGCGACCGGGTTGTCCGGCTTGACCAGCCCCAGCAGCGACTTGAGGTGGCAGCTGGCGCAAACCACCAGGGTCGGGCTGAAGAACTTGGGCTGCTTGTTGTCCGCCGTGGTCGCCACCAGCGAGGGTCGTTCGTTCTGCTGGTTGGGCAGGTTGTACTGACCCTTGGTGTGGCAGGACTCGCAGTTGTTCAGCTTGCCCGGGAAGGTGGCATCACCGCTGCGATGGGAGCCGAAGGCGTGGAAGGAGTGCACGTGGTACTTCAGATCCCCCGGCACACCCGCATAGAAGGAGGTGCGGGTGGCGTTGTGACAGCTGGTGCACTGGGCGAAGTCCTTGGAGGCGTGGGCCGAGCCCGCGTTGCCCTCGGTGTGGACAGCCAGATCCTTGTGACAGCCGTTGCAGGAGGCCAGATCCGCGCCTGCCTTGAGCACATAGCTGCCGTCGACCCCGCCTTCGACCCGGAAGTAGGCCTTGACCGGGTTGATGGCCACGTAGGAGAGGGCGCTGGCGGTGCTGCTGCAGGGGAGCAGATCCCCGGCGGCGAAGGCACCGTTGCGATCCGCCTTGCGGGCCACGCACACCTGCAGTTCGGCGACCGTGGCCGCCAGGGTGCCGGTCACCTCGTTACCCACCTCTTTGCGGCACAGGAAGCTGCCGCCGCCCTGGCTTTCACACTTGGTGAAGTCAATCTTGTTGCCGGCGACGAAGGTCTGCGGGTTGGTGTAGCCCAGCTCGAAGCCGCTGCCCTGATCCCAGTTGACCAGCACGTAGGGGGCCTTGGCCAGATCGCCGTACTTGATGTACTTGAGCACCCCGTCCATGGTCTCGACCGGCGTGCCGTTGGCGGTCACGGTCAGCTCGACCTCGATGTTGGGCGCGGCGTAGCGCACGTCGTCAAACTTGAACACCAGTTTGTCGCGACCGGCGGCCTCGTTGGCGAGGTAGCCCATGTGCACGCTGCTGGGGGACTTGGTGTTGCCGGGGGTCTCGGCGTGGCACTGGGTACAGAGGGTACCGCTGGTGATCTTGCCGTTGATGTGGCTGACGTAGCCGGTCGCCGTGGTGGAGTCCGCGTGGCAGGCGCCGCAGGGTTTCTCCTGGGCGTGCTGCCAGTTGTTGGCATCCGGGGTGGTCGGAGTGACGCCCTTGTGGCAGGTGTCGCAGTTGCGCGGATCCTGCGGGAAGTGGCTCACCAGCTTGGTGGCGGTGGCATCCAGGTTGCCGTGCAGCTTGTGCACCAGGGTGGTCAGATCGCCCCGTCCGCTGCCGGGCACGCTCTCGTTGTGGCAGGTGACACAGAGCTTGGGATCGGCCCGGTTGCTGTGGTGGATCGGTTGCTTCATGTGGCAGCTGTCGCAGCTCTGTTGCTCCAGGATGTCGCGGGTCAGCAGTGGCGGCGTGCCGGCCGGTACCCAGTCCAGCACGTAGTCGGTGACCGGAATGCCGTTGCTGCCGCCAAAGTAGATACCGAGGCGGTGGGTCGCTGCCTCATCCCAGCGGATCAAGCCGTTGTTGTCCTGCGAATCGCTCGGATAAGGGTCGCGCACCGTGGTGGTATTGAAGGAGAAGGTGTAGCGGTACTGGCCATTGCCAAGGGTTTCCAGCTTGCCGCCGTTCTCGCCGGTGGGCCGGTTGTTCTTGGTGCTGTAGATGAAGCTCTTCCAGATGACAGGGTCTTCCCGTTTGGCGTCGCGGCCGGGGATCACCTTGGCCAGGGTGAAGGAGGGAAGGGTGGTTCCCAGCTCATAACCCTTGCCTTGCTTGTCGGTTACCTTGAATTGCACCGAGAGCTGACCGCTCTCGCCAAGTTGTGGGGTGGAGGCCGAGATCACCAGTGAATCTGGGGTTCCCGGCGGAGGGGGAGGTGGATCCGTCTTGTCGTTGCCATCACCACCGCCCCCACAGGAGGAGAGGGTGAACACCATTGCTGCAGCCACCAATACTTTCCAGTATTTCATTGTTTTATCCTTTTTTATCGGACTTATTGTTCCATATATGAGCCAGCTCAAAAAATTCCCAAAAAGATACCACTTAAGGGTCAAAAGAGGACTGAATACGGTATAAATCATTTCCATCTTAATTGTAAGGTTTATATATTAGACGGCGTTGATCTAAGTCTCAAAAACGGATCGAAAATCAACCTTGAGTATAAAAATGTCTGTTTTTACTGGGGTTTATAGACCTTTTCTGGAAGAGGGATAAGAAATGAAACGCAGTGTGAAGCTGGAAATACTGGTACTGTCGTTGCTTTTGGGCTCTATTGGCACCGCACATGCCAGCCTGGACTCATTGGTGGATACATGTAACTCATGTCATGGAAATCAAGGGATCAGCACCCAGAACGATATTCCGACTATTGCAGGGCTGGCAGAATCAAATCTTGCCGAGCAGATGCGCACCTACCTGGACGGCCGGCCAGCAAAGACCGTTAATCATGTCACCGGTGATACCAGCAAGAAGGGGAACATGACCGACATTGTTAAGGGCCTTAGCGACGAGCAGATCGACGAGTTGGCGGCGCACTATGCCGAGCTGCCTTACAAGCCGATGAAGCAGCCGTTCGATGCGGCGCTGGCCAAGGCGGGGCAGAAACTGCACGACGACTCCGGCTGCAAGAAGTGCCACTCCGAAGGGGGTTCGGTGGCCGAAGACGAGGCCTCCATCCTGGCCGGCCAGCCCAAGGGCTACCTGCTGACCTCCCTGCAGGAGTTCAAGGCCGGCAAGCGCAGCAACGACGAGAAGATGAACAAGGCCATCATCGCCATGAGCGATGCCGACCTCAAGGCGCTGGCCGAGTACTACGCCAGCCAGCAGTAACGTCGCTGCCCCTCCCGTTGACGCAGCCACCCCGCTTCTGGCGGGGTGTGGTCTCGTGTTCATGACCGTCAAAGGAGCTGTCACCAGCTCCTTTTTGTTGCCAGGCGGGCAGACGGCACCCTTCGGGTGCCACCGTTTCGGAGTTTCCTATGAAAAAGATCATCAAGTGGCTGCTGCTTGCCTCCCTCGCCTTGGGGGCGGGTCAGCTGGCGCTGGCCAGCGCGCAGGCAGCCGATGTCACGCCAGCCGCGCCGAGTGCCACATCCAGTGCCGATCAGGCAGCGCAACCCACCCTGGCTGAACGGCAGGCCAAGGCGGAAAAGAAGAAAGCCGCCGCCAAGAAGGCCGCGGCCCGCTTCGCCAAGTGCGAGAAGTGCCACGACGGGGAGGAGGGGATGCACGGCAAGCACGGCCAGGTCACCAACCCCAACACGGGGGAGCAGGTCACCTGCACCAACTGCCACGGCAATGCGTCGGCCGATCACCGTAAACAGCGCGGTGGCATGGTCGATGTGATGCGCTTTGGCAATGACGCCTTCCCGCTGAGCCAGCAAAACGGCGTCTGCATGAGCTGCCATGAACCGGACGATTTGCGCAAGGCTCTCTGGGCCCACGACGTGCACGCCACCCGGATCAGCTGCACCAGCTGTCACCAGCTGCACCCGGCCAAGGAGCCCATGGTGGGGATCCCCGAGAAGTCGCGCATCAAGCTGTGCGTCGACTGTCACCGCAAGCAGCACGAAGCCGATCTGGGCGGCGCCGCCAAGGAGGGTTCATGAGCACGACCCGCCGCGACTTCATGGTGGGCATGAGTGCCGGCGCCCTGATCCTGCTGACGGGGGCCCCGCGCGCTCTGGCCAACAGCATGACCATCAAGGGCGTGCGCTACGGCATGATCCACGACGAGACGGCCTGCATCGGCTGCACCGCCTGCATGGACGCCTGCCGCGAGGTGAACCAGGTGCCGGCAGGGGTGGCCCGCCTGCAGATCCTGCGCAGCGGCCCGGTGGGGGAGTATCCGGCGCAGGAGTATCGCTTCTTTCGCAAGTCCTGCCAGCACTGCGACAACGCCCCCTGCGTGCACGTCTGCCCGACCGGCGCCTCCCACATCCGGGTGGAGGATGGCATCGTCGACATCAACCCCGACCTCTGCGTCGGCTGTCGCTATTGCCTGGCCGCCTGCCCCTATCAGGTGCGCTTCATCAACCCGGTCACCCGCGTTGCCGACAAGTGCGACTTCTGCCGCAAGACCAATCTGGCCAACGGCAAGCAGCCGGCCTGTGTGGAAGCCTGCCCGACCAAGGCGCTGGTGTTCGGCAATCTGGACGATCCCGACAGCCCCATCGCCAAACGGCTGGTGCAGGAGACCACCTATCGCTACAAGCAGTTCCTCGGTACTTCGCCCAAGATGTACCGGGTGCCGAAAGGGGAGGTGAAGTCATGATCCCATCTCATCTGTATGACGCAGACCGGCTGACAGGAGGGAGGCACCATGTGGCATGATGCGTTTCACTTCGACTCGCTGGTGTGGGATGGCCCCATCGCCATCTACCTGTTTCTGCTCGGCATCTCGGCAGGCTCGGCGACCCTCTCGGTGCTGCTGCGCCGGCAGGGAGCCGGCAGCGAGAGCGGCATCATCAAGGCGACCGCCATTCTGGCGCCGGTGAGCGTCGTGTTGGGGCTGCTTATCCTCATCTTCCACCTGGCCCGCCCCTGGACCTTCTGGAAGCTGATGTTCCACTACCAGTTCGACTCCGTGATGTCGATGGGGGTCATGCTGTTTCAGATCTACATGGCGGTGCTGTTCGCCTGGCTGGCGGTGGTGTTCCGGGCTGAAATCGAAGCCCTGCGCCGACGGCTGCTGGTGGACAGGCTTGCCTTTGTGGATGGGGTGATCGGCTGGCTTGCACGCCTCGAGCGGCTGTTGGCGCCGCTGCTGTTGCTGCTGGCCGTGCTGCTCGGGGCCTACACCGGCTTTCTGCTCTCCGCCCTCAAGACCTACCCCATGCTCAACAACCCGATCCTGCCGGCGCTGTTTCTGGTCTCCGGCATCAGCTCGGGGGTGGCCTCCACCATCTTGCTGGCGGTCACCCTGTTTCGGGAGGATGGCCACAGCCGCGGGGTGAGCTTCGTGCACCGCTTCGAGCGGCCCATCGTCGCCATCGAGCTGTTCCTGCTGCTCTGCTTCTTCACCGGCCTCTATTTTGGTGGCGGCCAGCGGGAAGCGGCCATGTGGGCGGCCATCGGCGGTGGCTTCTGGTCCCAGGTGTTCTGGTTCGGGGTCATCGGGCTGGGGATCCTGTTGCCCCAGCTGCTGGGGCTGGTGGGCAGTCCGGCCAAGGCCCATCAACCGGCCCGGCTGGCACTTATCTGCAGCCTGAGCCTGGTGGGGATATTGCTGCTGCGCTACTTCATCCTCTACGCGGGGCAGATGACGGTGATGTAGCCGTTATAGAGGTAGATCGCAGGCAAACAAAAGGCGGGATCTTCCCGCCTTTTTTATTGCCGCCAGCCAGCCGGCTAATTCAGATCAGCGCGCGTTGCTCGAGGCGCTGCTCGCCGGGGCGGCAGATCAGCACCGAGCCTTGCTCGAACCAGTCCCCCAGCACGATACGCCGAGCAGGCGCGCCGTCGAGGTTGAAGTCGTGGATGGCGGGCCTGTGGGTGTGGCCGTGGATCATCATCCGGCAGTCGTGCTGGCGCAGCATCTCGTCCACTGCCGCCGGGGTCACGTCCATGATGGTCTGGCTCTTGTGGGCATTTTCCATCTGGCTCTGGCCACGCATCTTGTGGGCGATGGCCTGGCGGCGCGCGAGCGGCAGGCGCAGGAACAGCCAGCGCAGCCACTTGAGCTGGGTGATGCGGCGAAACTTCTGGTAGCCCTCATCCAGGGTGCAGAGCAGATCGCCGTGGCTCAGCACCACCCGCTCGCCATAGAGCTCGATGACGCAGGGATCCCCCAGCAATGTCATGCCGGCGCGCTTGGCAAAGGCCTGGCCCAGCAAGAAGTCGCGGTTGCCGTGAATGAAGTAGAGGGGCACCCCCTGCTGGCTCAGGGCCGCAAAGGCGTCGGCCACCTCGCCGTGGAGGGGATTGGGATCGTCGTCGCCAATCCAGAATTCAAACAGATCGCCCAACACGTAGAGGGCATCGGCGCCGGGGGCGTCGTGCGCCAGAAAGCGCACCAGGGCGGCGGTCATGTCGGGCCGCTGGGCACACAGGTGAATGTCACTGATAAAGAGGGTGCTCATGAGAAAGTGCGCTGGGCCCTGTTGAGGTGGCTGGAAGTGGAACTGGTATTGGAGCTAGCAGTGAAATTAGCAGTGAAGTAAGGGCCCGTTGTCACCGGCTGCCACACCAATGGGGCAAGCTCGCCGCCCTCCAGGGTGAGCAGCGCGGCATACGGGTCGCCGGCAAGGCCCAGCAAGTGGCACATGGCCGCTTCCCCTTTGAACCCTTCCTCGAGGCGCAGGCGCAGCACTTGGTGATAAAACACCGCGCCGAACTGCTCAAGCAGGGCGGCCATCAGGCTGAGGTGGCGCCAGCCGTTGAGGCGCTCGAGGGGTTCTGGGGTGAGGTAGAGCTCAAAGGGCCAAGGGTGGCCATCGGCGCCGGTGACGGTCTGCTCGGCGAGCCAGATGTCAGCGCCCTTTTGCACAACCCGCCAGCCTTGGGCGGCCAGCGCCGCCGCAAACGTGGCCGGCTCCGGATGCTGGCAGACGATGTCGAGATCGCTGCCGGGTTTGTCGAGCCCGATGGCGACCGTGCTCACCAGCGCCAGGTCGCTGCACTGCGCTGCCAGCGCATCCCACACACCGGCTGTGAGCAGGGCATGGGCCGAGCGTTGGCGTGGGTTGCCGTGGGCCAGGTAGTCGAGACGGCGCCAGTCGATGGGGCCGGCCTTCACAGATGGAAAAACTGCGGCCGGGGCCGCAGTCAGTTCATCTCGTAGAAGGCAGAGATCACTCGGCAAGGGTCACCTTGGTGATCACCACGTCTTCGGTCGGCACGTCCTGGTGGATGCGGCCGTAGTTGCCGGTCTTGACGCCCTTGATCTTGTTGACCACGTCCATGCCGGCGGTCACTTCACCGAACACGCAGTAGCCGAAGCCCTGGGTGGTGGCGGATTTGAAGTCGAGGAAGTCGTTGTTGTTCACGTTGATGAAGAACTGGGCGCTGGCAGAGTGCGGCTCCATGGTGCGGGCCATGGCAATGGTGCCGACCTTGTTGGACAGGCCGTTGGCCGCTTCGTTCTTGATGGGGGCGCGGGTGTCTTTCTCTTCGAAGCCCGGGGCATAGCCGCCGCCCTGGATCATGAAGCCGTCGATGACGCGGTGGAAGATGGTGTTGTCGTAGTGACCGTCACGGCAGTATTGCAGGAAGTTGGCCACGGTTTCCGGGGCTTTTTCAGCGTTCAGGGTGAGGGTGATGTCGCCGTGATTGGTGTGCAGAGTGACCATGATATGTCCTTTCATTTGATGCGGGCGACCAGGTGCCCGCAGGTGTATGGCATAAAGTGGTGGCAATTCTAGCCCATCAGGGCCCTGCGGCATAGATGGTGCGCCTGATCCGGCACGTTTTCTGCCTCGTTTTCTACGCGCGATGCGGGTAGAATGGCAGGCCATTTTACTCACAGGCAGTGGTCATAAGATGCTGAAGATATACAACACACTCACTCGTCAAAAAGAAGAATTCAAACCTATCCACCCGGGCAAGGTGGGCATGTATGTGTGTGGCGTCACTATCTACGATCACTGTCATATCGGCCACGGCCGCACCTTCGTCGCCTTCGACGTCGTGGCCCGTTACCTGCGCTACAGCGGCTATCAGCTCAACTACGTGCGCAACGTCACCGACGTGGACGACAAGATCATCAAGCGCGCCGCCGAAACCGGCGTCACCTGTGACGACCTGACCGAGCGCCTGATCGGCGACATGCACGCCGACTTCGATGCCCTCGGCATGGTGCGCCCGGACGTCGAGCCGCGCGCCACCCAGCACATCGGCGAGATCATCGAGCTGGTGCAATCCCTGCTGGATAAAGAGCACGCCTACGTGGCGGACAACGGCGATGTCATGTTCATCGTCGACTCCTACGCCGACTACGGCAAGCTCTCCGGCCAGGATCTGGAACAGCTGCAGGCCGGCGCTCGGGTTGACGTGGTGGATGCCAAGAGGAACCCCTTGGACTTCGTGCTGTGGAAGATGTCCAAGCCCGGCGAACCGACCTGGGACAGCCCCTGGGGCCCGGGCCGTCCTGGCTGGCACATCGAGTGCTCCGCCATGAACTCCAAGCACCTTGGCAACCACTTCGACATCCACGGCGGCGGCTCCGATCTGCAGTTCCCGCACCACGAGAACGAGATCGCCCAGTCCTGCTGCGCCCACGGTGGCGACTACGTCAACACCTGGATGCACAGCGGCATGGTGATGGTGGATAAAGAGAAGATGTCCAAATCCCTTGGCAACTTCTTCACCATCCGCGACGTCCTGGCCCACTACGATGCCGAAACCGTCCGTTACTTCCTGATGTCTGGCCACTACCGCAGCCAGCTCAACTACTCGGAAGATAACCTCAAGCAGGCCCGCGCCGCGCTGGAGCGCATGTACACCGCCCTGCGCGATCTGCCGGCGGCCGCTGCTGCCGGTGGTGACGAGCAGGTGGCCCGCTTCAAAGAGGCGATGGACGACGACTTCAACACCCCGGAAGCCTACTCCGCCCTGTTCGATCTGGTGCGCGAGATCAACCGCCAGAAGGGTGAAGACATGGCCGTTGCCGCTGCGCTGGGCGCCCGTCTGCGTGAGCTGGGAGCCGTGCTCGGCATCCTGCAACAGGATCCGGATGCCTTCTTGAAGGGTGATGAAGCGGACGAAGAGGTCGCCGAAATCGAGCAACTGATCGCCCAGCGCAATCAGGCCCGTGCCGACAAGAACTGGGCCGCTGCCGATGCCGCCCGCAACCGTCTCACCGAGATGGGCATCGTGCTGGAAGACAGCGCCGGCAAGACCAGCTGGCGCCGTGCCTAAGGCCGGTGGCGCTGTTGGCGTCTGGAGCCAACAGGTTGAGCCAATAAAAAAACCGCAGCCTTAGGGCTGCGGTTTTTTTGTGGCCTGTCTGAGAGCTGGCACCTTCCCTCTCTCCTGATTGGCATGGCTTCGCCATGCAGGACATGAGGGCGCTGCCCTCGATGGGGTTTCGCCCGCCCTTCGGGCTGGGGCGAGTGACTTTGGAAAGACCCAAAGTCACCAAAAGTCTTCTCCCCCGGCAAACCGCCCGCTTCGCGGGTTCCCTCCTCTCATCCAACGGGTCGGACGGAGCGCCGCAGACGGCACATCCCTGTGCCGACTGCGGCTGCGCCATCATCCCTGATGGCACTCCTGACCCGTTGAACTCGACTCGGCGGTTTGCAGGGGGAACCAATACCGTGCCCGATTCAGACAGGGGGAGCAGATCGCCGAACTGTTGGCCGCTATGCGGTTCTCAGAACAATGGTGGCCCCAATTTAGGTACTCATTATTTTCTCCAGCGTTTGATAACTTGTGCGAAGGCAACTTCGCGCCACGGTTCCTTCCACTCCTTATGAACCTTAACGCTTTGGGAATGAGGTTCGGGGGCCGGGAGTGGCATTTTTATTACTGCTGGGAGCAGTACTGCGTCACCAACCACAACGCACTCACCCGGAGCTAGGTTCGGCAAAATTTCCGTTATCGCGTTAGAGTTGTCGGGAAAGAGCCGCCGAATGTAGGCTTGATCAGCGTCATTTGTAAGGCGTAAGGACATAAAATTGTTGCACTGGGCGAAAATTGTCTCTGATACCTCAGAGGGCCGCTGACTTACGACCATCAGGCTCAAGCCGTATTTTCGTCCCTCCTTTGCGATCCTCTCAATGGACTTGCGGGACGCCCGATAGGCTGCAAGATTATCTCGGGGTACGTAGTTGTGTGCTTCTTCGCAAACAAGCATAACTGGGATGTCATTGAGCTTGCCTTGTGCATGTTGCAATTTGGAATAGTGGAAGCAAAAGTCAAAGATGAGGCGAGAAATCAGGCTGACAGTGATGCTGAGAACCTCGAAAGGAATGCCACTCAAATCTACGATAGTGACGTTAGCCTTATCGAGGTAGCCGATAAACTGCTTCATCAATACTTCAAAGTCTGCCGTTACGTGAGTCTGTCCATCAGGCTTCTTCGCATTTAGAAGAAACCTGAGACGCCTGTCACCCAGCTTCGCCTCCAACCGGGAAGTGAACCTGTTAAACTCTCCGTTGAATGGCCCATTGGTCGCTCTGGTCGCAGCTGCGGTGGAATTTGCAATGAAGTCGTGGATCTTGTCGAAATAAATTTTCCGATCAGTCACCAATTTTCCATCAGCCAGCTTAGGCTTATCCTCCCCGGCTAATCGTCCAATAACCTCTCGATTCAAGTTTTCAATAAAGTAGTATACCTCCTTGATTGAAAAATAAACTGGAGTGTCGTAAGTAACCTCCGGAATATCCGGGTTATGCATTTCTTTATTTAATGTGACAGCATGTTTAAATTGACTAACTTGATTATGAGAGTTTGCTTCATTGCTTTCAATGAACATGCTTTCCAACTCTTCCGAGTTCATAAGCCAGTAGGGAAGCTGTAAAGAGTCGATGTCGAGTCGACTTAATGTAAAAAGTTCATCTTGATCAAGGGTAAATGCTGCGGAATATTCATCATGAATATCGAAAATCACTATGTGAGAGTTATTTTGTTCTCCCTTGGTCTTGTTTTTATGCTGGGAAACACCAACAACGTTTTGCAGCATACTTGCAACTGTACATGACTTACCAGAACCAGTCGAACCAACAACAGCGATATGCTTGCTAAAAAATCTATTTCCATTAATCATGAGGTCAATAGATTTATTCATGGAGAGCTTTCCTAGTGTAAAATTGTGTTCTCCATCAGCTGAGAACATTTTGTCGAGAGTGTTTTTATCCACGAGGAATGCATGCTCTGTCGGAACAGGTAAAAGAAGACTACCACGATCAAATGTCTTGTCTTCAAGCAAAGTCCCTATGGCTTGGCATTCAATCTGAAAATTCCAGACTGGCTGTCCGTTTATATCGTTGGTATTTGTTCCTTTAATATTTCGGATAACGGCTATTGTAAAGTCATGGTTTCCTTGTGCAATTTTTAAAAAACGACCAACCTGTAGTCCTGCCTTATTTTGCTCGAAGGTTTCTAGGTTATCTACCGCGACAATGACTGCTTCTGGCGAGCATGAAAGCACAGCTCCAATTTTAATATGCATAATCTATCCCCATTACATATCTGATTTCACCAAAATTTTCGGTGTCAAGTATCTCTAGGTTTATATCTTGGACGTTTAAACTCTCGATATTCCCATGCCCGAGGACAAATAGATCATCCGCTTTTTTATTAATCGTGATGTTCTTGTAATCATCCCAGCGAATAAGTCTTAGAGAAAATTCCTTTTTGTCCTTTATCATCATTGGTTCTCGCAAGAAATGAACTTCTGAAAAATTTATTACTGGGCGACCATGGTTTGGTATTATATCTTTCGCAATTAGTCGCTCCGCAATCTCATCAAATTCTCTTTGTGGAACGTCTAATGCGAATAGTGGTGTCTGCGTATGCGCGACCTTAAAATGGTATTTGTCGATGAACGATTTTATAAAAATGACAATTTGATCGTCAAATTGGTCCAAAAGCTTAGGGAATACGACTAAGTGACGTAAGCGAGCATTTGTGTTTAAGTTACCTTTGAGTTGCTTACGCCGCGTATCTAGAATTTTTTGTCGTGTTTTAAGTGCCAACGTCCATTGAGAAATAGCTGTAGCCTTTATTTTCCTTAGCGAATCAAAAAATTCCTTTTTGGTAATGCTTCTCAATTTTGCATCGTGCTTAACACTTAAGTCGGCAATCATTTGAATTGCATTAGGGTAAAATAGTACTTCCACTTCACTTTTATCGAAGCCCATGTCCACAAGCTTCTCTGAATTCTCTGTCATCAAGTCATCGTATTTAGGCGTTACAGAAATAAAAAACACCTTTAGGAAACCATCAACATCAACGCCATCAACTTCTGCAGTTAAGTCTTTCAATGCTTTATTTTTAGATTTGATCGCAGCATTAAGTTCTAATGCAGATATTTTTATATCTGGATTGTTAGGGAAATGCGCAAATAAGTGATAACTTATTTTTGCGTTAGGGTTGGATTTATACTGCTTCATCATTTGAAGTAACGGGTGATAAAGAATGCTTGGAGTATAGTTGTCTTGGGTTTCGTGATACTTACACTGAATTACCTTGGTGCCTTCAAAGTTAACCACCTCTATGTCTTCGACAATTTCCTCTATAGTAATCACGTCTTCATCCTCCGCAATTATTAATTCGGAGAGTGTCTGATTAAATTGGTACAGAAAGCCTTGAATGGTATAGTCTGCTGAACGGCCCATTTTGACCCCTACAAGTTGATTTTAAATATCATGGATACCAAATTTTTTGGGGGATGGAATCCAATTATAAAGGACCATAGGCTCGATTAGCGAAGCGTAATCGGACGTAT
The DNA here is from genome assembly GCF_002934425.1 of Aeromonas sp. ASNIH4. NCBI lineage: Bacteria > Pseudomonadati > Pseudomonadota > Gammaproteobacteria > Aeromonadales > Aeromonadaceae > Aeromonas > Aeromonas sp. ASNIH4. The sequence goes on from NZ_CP026217.1 coordinate 1,464,361, forward strand.
GAGAAATAAGGTTTTATTACGGTGAAATATTCACTATCGAGCCTTCAATATAAAACTGTTTCCTGATAGGGGTTTGTGCCGAATTCTGTTGTACTCATAGTGATTCTTTCACCCATTCAACCACGTTGATGATTCTTGTTTCATCGGTGCGGCAATCTGGCCTCGCAATACGGCGGGTGAGGGGTCGGATTAGAGATAACGTCTCTCCCGATCACAGCCTCGAATACACCGGATGCTGTTAACCAGTCTCGGTGCTGCAGGTTCGGTGTTGCCCCCTGTTGTTCGCCGAGGTGAGCCCGTTTGTCCAGGCCGCGAGGCAGGACGCCGAGCGAGCGCCGCTGGGCCATGGATGGCCCATCGGCGCGTGCCGTGGGACAAACGGGTGAACCGAGGGGACCCGACGCAGGAGGGCGAACAAGTGGGGGTGGCCTTTCTTTTGGTTCATCGCGGCTTTCCGGGGAAGGCCGCCTTGATTTTCAGAAAAAAGTATTCTGAGTCCCTAAATCCATATGCCATACGCTTTATCACTTTGATCTTGTTGTTCACCCCTTCCAGCACACTCGTGTGCATCGGGTAGTTTGCACTCGCCAGGATCCCCCGCATATATTTCGATAAATTTCGACCAAATCGTTGCAGCGGCGCTAGCCCGCTTTCCTTCACCTGCCGCATCCAGCTCCGCCATCGTCGCCATCCTTCCCACACGCTCGGCGCATACCAGATGCCCTTCAACCCCTCTTTCAGCACGTACACCATCGCCAGCGGTTGATTCGCCGCCAACAGCTCCTGCAACTTCACATCCTGTTTTTCACTCAACTTCGCCCGATTACGTAGCAGCAACCAACGCGCACTTTTGACCACTTTTCGCGCCGGTTTATCGCTTTTCAGTGCATTCGCCTGCTCCACTCGCACCCGGTCCACCACCTCTCGGCCATAGCGAGCCACCACGTGGAACAGGTCGTAGACCACCTCCGCCTGCGGGCAGTGTTGCTTCACCTCCAGGTCGAACGCCGTGTTCATGTCCATCGCCACCGCTTCAATCTGCTGGCATCGCTCGCCGAGCTGCTCGAAGAAGGGACGGATAGCGGCCCGGCTGTTGCCGTGCCCCACCCACAGGACGCGGGTTCGCTCGGCATCCATGATCACGGTGGCATAGCGGTGTCCCTTGTGCAGGGCAAACTCATCCATCACCAGCCGCCGCACCTCCCCAAGTTCGATGGTGCCCACACTGGTCTGCAAACGGCGCTTGTCGATCTCCTTGATGGTGTGCCAACCGACCCCGGTGAGCTGGCTGACATGGCGGATGGGGAGGTACTGAACGAGCGCTTCAATCCAGCACTGCATGCGCCGGGTGAGGCGGGAGCCAGAGGGGAGCCAGTCGATATGTTCACTGACGCGACCACAGCGCAGACAGTCGACGCGGCGAACAGGCAGTTGTAACCAGACTTGTCGGTCAAATAGGTCTCGCTCACGCACCCGGCGGATACGTTGGTCGTGGATCAATGGCGTGGGTTGCAGGCATCGGCGACAACGGGGCAAGAAGTCGGCGCGAGGCTCAAGGGTAAACAGGGTGTGATGGTTGGCAGAAAGCGCTTGGGCGATGACGGTATAACCTGGCCAGAAGGAGGCAATATCAATATGATGCACGGCGACAGCAGGGTGATGGTGGTGGTGTGTTTGGAGACAGCCAGTTTACCAGCACCCTGTCTGTCAACTTCCACTTCCCCAAGATCCCGCGAAGAACCTTTCTTTTGGTGACTTTTCTTTGGCCACGCAAAGAAAAGTCACTCGCCCAGCCGCGCAGCGGCGGCGAAACCCCATCGAGGACGGAGTCCTCGTGTCCTGCATGGCGAAGCCGTGCCATTTAGACGGCGATATTTAGCCAAGCAAAGACGTTACCGAACCCCTCACCCTAACCCTCTCCCACAAGGGGAGAGGGGACGGTTACCGCGGACGATTACGCTCCGCTAATCGACCCTACTCGACCCCACCCATTGACCCCAAGGGGAGAGGGGATCGTTCCCCGGTGCAATGCGCTTCGCTTATTGGCACCCTACCTGTCTCCCGCAGGGGGAGAGGGGATGGTTACCGCGGACGATTACGCTGCGCTAATCGACCCTACAGGCTTATTGCACCCTGCGCCTCATCCCGTGGTGGGAGAGGTGCACTCCCGCTGCTTGGTGACCCATCCTCTGGAATGCTAGGATGCCCAACCGTTTTCTTACCCAACTCTTATCACTTATGGCAAACCGGCTCGTTGGCAGTAAAAACAGGATCACTCGGGCAGGGCGCTGGCTCGCGACCCGCGGGGCCGCGCTCTTTGCCGAACTCTCGGAGTTTCAGCAGCGCATCTGGGTGGTCAGCATAGTGAACGACACCTACACGGATACCTTTATCGTCAACGAAGGCAGCTTCGAGGAGCCCATGCAGTGGATGCGGCGCAAGCAGTACAGCGCCGACATGCTGCAGCGGGTCGATGCCATGCAGCGCTCCCAGGTGATCCAGGTCGAGCTGGGTGACATCCGCCATCGCCTGATGCGGGTCAAATAACCCGGATAGTGCCGAGCCGTATCGGGTGTTGGGCCAAACAGGGCGGCTGGCTCACAGTCCGCGTGCTATCTGCCAAAGACGCTGCCGCCCCTGACTGTCGCCGCCACCTTGCGCCCTTGACCATCCATGAATACTCGGGGCCAACAGGGGCCGATGGTCATCTTACGGAACCCGCTTCGGCGGGGCCATCCAAATCCATGAAATTAGTGATGCAACTATCAGAATTAAATGGTTTTTCTCCTTTGCTGCAAAGTGGCAACCGGCGGTTGACCCGCGACCGGGGTGTGATGGAAGATGAGCGCCGCGTCTGGCTGATAAGCAGACAAGCAGAGCGCCAGGGGCCATCATGAGCCCAGTCCTCGACAGCATTCGCGCCACAGCCAAGCCGCCGCAGCCAATAATGCCGCCCGACAGGCGCCGCTGCCCTCAATAGGGGGCGGTCACCACGGCTCAGATCGGGCCGCCCCGCGTTGGCTGCAAACGGAGCGCGTTGTCGGACAATCGAGGGCCGTTCGACGACAAAGGCTGCCAAAACCGCAAAAATTGTGCCACGGCGGGCGCGCGCGGCTTGTGAAGGGCCCCCGAGGTTGGCTATCGTTTCAGCAATAGACATGCAAGCAGGGAGGTGTGCATGGACAGAATATTGCAGGCGTTGTCGCTGCAAGTGACCGGGGCGCGGGATCTGGAGAGCCTGACCCGCCCGCTGCTGGAGATGCTCGAGACGGTCACCGGGCTTGAATCCACCTATCTGACCGAAATCGACCTTGGTCACGACACCCAACATATCCGTTTTGCCCGCAACGCCGCCGCCCTGCAGATCCCCGAGGGGGCCTCGGTGGCCTGGGGCGATACCCTTTGCCGACGGGCCCTCGACGAGGGGCGTTTTTACACCGAAGATGTGGCGAGCTGCTGGGGGGATTCCCAGGCGGCGCGGGCCCTTGGCATCCGCACCTACCTGAGCTGTCCGGTGCAGACCCCTTCGGGCTCCCTCTATGGCACCCTGTGCGCCGCCAGTGCCGAGCAAAAGCCGCTGACGGCGGGCTCGGATCACCTGATCGCCTTCTTTGCCCGATTGATCGCCGAACAGGTGGAGCGCGAACAGCTGCTGCAGCAGTTGCAGCAGGCCAACCACGAGCTGTCGCGCCAGGCGCTGAGCGACCCGCTGACCGGGCTGCCCAACCGGCGGGCGCTGATGCACGAGCTCAACCGGCTGTTTTCACTGGCGGAGCGGGTCGAACATCCGCTGCTGCTCGGCTTCATCGATCTCGACGGCTTCAAGGCCATCAACGATACCCACGGTCACGACACCGGCGACCTGCTGTTGCAACGGGTGGCTGCGGCGCTCTCAACCGTGCTGCGCGGCAGCGATCTGCTGGCGCGGGTGGGGGGCGACGAGTTCGTGGCGGTGGGAATGGGGCCGCAGTGCGGCGAAGAGACGCGGGAGGCGGCGGTGCAGGGCTTTCAGCGCCGGCTGTTCGAGGCGAGCCTGGTGCAGCTCGAGGTGCCCGCCGGCCTGCTGCACTACCCCGGCGCCAGCGTGGGGGTGGTGGCCATCGATCCGGCCAGCAGTACGGTGGACGAGGCGCTGAGGCTGGCCGATGCCTGCATGTACGAGGTCAAGCGCCAGCGCCGTCGGCCGAGCTGACCGCGCAGGCGAGACAAACAAAAGGGGCCCCGGCGGGCCCCTTTTTCATGCCGCCCCTCAGCGGGCGGGGAAGTACTTGGCCTGGATCTGCTGGAACTCGCTGCTGGCCAGCACCTGGGTCAGGCCGCTCTGGAACTCCTTGACCAACTCGTCGCTCACCGGGTGGCTGAAGGCGAAGCAGAACTGCTCCGAGCTCAGCATCCAGAACACCTTGAACTGGGCGGGATCCAGCTGCTGGGAGGCGATCAGATCCAGCATGGTGGTCTTGTTGGTGGAGATGAGATCGACCCGGCCCGAGGTGAGCATCTTGAGCGCCTGGGGCAGGCGGTTGGCGGTCATGATCTTCTGCTCGTCAAAGCCGTTGTTGAGCAGCAGCTGCTCCCCCACGTCGGCCCGCACCGCCCCTATGTTGTACTTTTCGGCATCTTCCAGCTTGGCGATGTTGACCGGGCTCTTGGCCAGCCCCATCAGCACGATTTCGGCATAGCCGATGGGACAGGCCCACTTGAACAGCGGATCCCGCGCCTCGGTGCGGGCGGTGGAGAAGAGCACCACGTTGGGTTTCTGGGTCAGCAAGTAGTAACCCCGCGCCCAGGGCATGATGGTGATGGGTTGCTGCGGGGTGTTGGTCTTCTGCCATACCTGCTGCAGCAGCTCGACGGCGAGCCCGGTGGGGGCGCCGGATTCGTTGGAGAAGTTGTAGGGTTTGTACTCTTCGGTGAGGTAGTGCAGCTTGCCAAGCTCCGGGCTGGCCTGGGCGAGGGTGACAAACGCGAGTGCGGCGAATCCAATCCATTTTTTCATGTTGGCCATCCTGGTGGGGTGTAGCGTCATTCTCAAGTGTTATCAAAGCCCGCCAAATCGCCACTCACGACTGACTGGCGGCGAGAGGTAGCGGGCCTTGCTCAGGGGGCAGGCAGGTATTTGAGCCGCAGTCCCTGATATTCCGAAGAGGCGAGCGCCTGGGTGAGGGCGCGCTGGAACTGCTTGATGACGCCGTCATCCACCTGGCGACTGAAGGCGTAGCAGAGCTCCTCGGCATCCAGCACGAAGGCTACCGTGAAGTCATTGGCATCGAGCTGCAGCGCCTTGATGGCGTCATAACCCGCCAGCTTGCCGGTGGCCAGCAGATCGGCGCGGCCCGACACCAGCATCTTCAGCGCCTGGCTCAGCCGGTTGGCGGAGATGATGCGGCTCTCGTCCATGCCGCGGTTGAGCAGCAGCTGTTCGGAGGCATCGGCGCGCACGGCGCTGATGCGGTAGTCGTTGATCTGCTCGACGGCGCTGAGGGTGAGGGGGCGGCGCTTGTGGGCCAGCAGCACGTACTCGGAGTAGCCGATGGGACACACCCACTTGAACAGGGGGTCGCGGGTGTCGGTGCGGGCGGTGGAGAAGAGCACCACGTTGGGTTTCTGGGTCAGCAGGTAGTAACCCCGCGCCCAGGGCAGGATGCGTATCGGCTGGGCAGGGGTCTGGGTGCGCTGCCAGATCAGTTGCAGCAGCTCCACCGCCAGCCCGCCGGGCTGACCGCTCTGGTCGGTGAAGTTGTAGGGGGGATACTCCTCGGTCAGGTACTCCAGCTTGCCGAGCTCGGCCTGCGCCGTGCCAAGGCATGACAACAGCAGCAGGCAACCGCAAAACCTTATCCTCATGGGCATTCCTTGGCGTAGTGCGGGCGATCCATCTTGCCCTAGTGTGGGCAAAAAAGCCTGATATTGCCAGTAGTTACCAGCGCGCTCTGGTATTTCCCACCGGTTTCAACTGCTCATCGCGAAGCCCCACCAAGAGCGCCTTGCCGCTCTCCTGCAGGCGAAATTCGCCGTAGCGCGCCGCCTCGTACTGCTCGCCGGTGCCCTCTTCGAAGAAGTAGGCGTCGGGGCCGATGAGCCACTGGCCGTCGCTGCGGCGCACCTGCAGCCGCCGCTCATCGCGGGCCAGCTGATCCGGCTTGCCCCCTTCCACCCAGCTGGCGACCTGCTGCTCGTCGAGGCGGATCACCAGGGTGTTGGTGGGGGCCTCATCTTGCTGCCGGTTGCCAAGCTGGCGGGCCAGCTCGTAGTTGAGGCGCATGTAATCCCCCTGCATCAGGGAGCGGGGGTCGACCGGGGCGAGGCGCAGCAGCACCACCTCGCCGCTGCTCATGGCGCGCTCGTAGCGCCAGACGGTGACATTGATGGCCGCCAGGATGGTGATACCGGTCAGCAGCAGGGCGAGTCGTCTCATGAGGGGCTCCGCAGGCTCAGCCGTTTGAGCAGCTGGCGGGCGCCGAGCAGCAGGGCGCCCGAGCCCAGCAGCAGCCAGGATTTGGTCATCAGGGTCAGCCCCAGATCGTAGTAATAGAGGGAGCCAAAGCCGACCAGCAGCAGGCCGGCCAGGGTCATCAGGCCGACGCTGCCGGCATAGAAGCCGAGCACCAGCACCAGGGCGCCGGCCCCCATGCCGGGAATGAGGGCGCTGATCAGCACCAGCGGCAGCCCGTACAGCAGCGGCAGTTTCAGCCGGACCATCAGCCCCAGCAACAGGGCGGCGCAGAGCAGCGGGTTGAGCCAGAGCGGCAGGCGGGAGTGGCCCAGCTCGTCGAGCATGCTGGCGCCGCCGTCCCATAGCGGGTGGTGCAGGCGCCCCAGCACCAGCAGGGAGAGCGCCAGCCCCAGGGTGAGGGATTCATAGAGCTGGTGGCGCACTGGATCGCGCTCGGCCTGCAGCCAGCAGAGGGCCACCGCCGTCATCACCAGCGGCAGGGCCAGCAGTTGCAGACCGAGGCAGGCGAGGCCAAGGGTGAGCAGGATGGCGGCGGCGAAGCTGTGGAACAGCCGGATCAGCCAGTGCTCGAACAGGGCGGCGATGGCCAGCGACAGCAGGGCGAGGCCGAACCAGAGCGGAGCCGAGTGCAGATCCAGCCGATCGAGCAGGCCGTAGAGCAGCCAGGCGTCGCCGGTCAGCGCCAGCGCCAGCACGAACTGATCCCACAGATCGCTGCGGGTGGCGAAGCGGTTGAGGCAAAAGGCGATGACCATCAGCACGGCACCCATCAGCAGGGCGCTGTCGGCATCCCGGGTGAGCTGGGAGAACGACATGAACAGGAAGAACAGCAGGAACAGGGCGGCAATCCAGCCCACCATGCCCAGCAGAAAGCGGCTCGACCAGTGGGGCTGGTCGTCACGGGGGGCATCCCCTTCTACCAGTTGGGCCCGTTGCAGTCGCTGCCAGGGGGTCAGATCACTCATGGGGCCTCCGTTGTTGTTGCAGCCAGCGGCTGGCAGCCACCGACAGGCCGATGGCGATGAGGCAGAGCAGCAGGAAGCCGTCCACGTCCGGCTCCATCCATTTGCCGAGCGCGGTCAGCAGCACCACGATGAGGCTCAGGCAGCCCATGGCGAGCCCGGCGATGAATCTGTGATGCCAGCGCAGGTAGGCGGCCGCCAGCCAGCTGAGCCAGGCCGGCCAGACCCAGGGGGAGGCGACATCGAACAGCGCCAGCAGGGTGAGCAGGGTGACGCCGAACCCGGCGGCCAGCCCCGCCAGCCAGGAGGGCATCAGCCGGTAGTGAGCGGGCACCAGCAGCAATATGCCCCAGAGGGCGGCATTGAACAGGGTCAGGCACCAGCCGAGGGCCTCCTCGTTGAAGGCGAAGAAGAAGTTGAACAGGCCGAGCCGCCAGTAGAGCACCAGCGCCAGCTGGCCGAGCAGCCAGCTCAAGGTCCACAGCAGCGGGCTCTGGCCGAGCGCCGCCAGCGGCAGCAGCATCAGCGCCCAGGTGGCGAACAGCTGCCAGGGATCGGCACCGGTCTGGTAGGTCTGTCCCACCAGCGCCAGCAGGGCGCCGATGTTGAGGGCGATGGCGAGCAGCAGCGCCTGGCGCTGGCTATCGGCGAGGGGCTTGCGCCACAGCAACAGCAGCATGGCGAGCAGCGGCAGCTCCAGCAGCACGAGGCGCGAGAGGCGGCCCAGCTCCTGCCAGTTGAAGGCGACGAAGAACACCAGGCCGGCGCCGAGACACAGGCTGCCAAGCCAGAGCAGCAGCCGATCGAACAGCCACTGCCAGCGGGCAGGGCCGGGGGGCAGCTCGCACAGGGCGAGGGCGGCGGGCAGACTGGCCCGCTCGAGGCGTCCACGCCTGACCCAGTCGAGCAGCGTCTGTCTTGAAGTGAAGTGCATGGGATGCTCCATCAGGTTTGCCGCATTATGCCACGGCCATGGCGCCGATTGGCAGCCCCCGTCTGCGGTCGCAACCAGCCCGGCAAGCGGATGCAAAAAGCCCCGCCAAAGGGCGGGGCTTGCTTGCAAAGACACGACATGGGCGCGGGAGTGGCGTCGGCAAGTGCTCACCCTTGCCTCGCCACCTTCTGATCCGGCCGGGTCAGGCGAACAGCAGGGTGCTTACCCCGAGGCCCACAAACAGGATGGCGCAGGCGATGCGGATCCCCTTGAGCGGCAGGCGGTCGGCCCCCAGCTTGCCAAGCAGCACCACTGGCACGTTGGCCAGCATCATGCCGAGGGTGGTGCCGGTGATGACCTGGGTCAGCGAGTCGTACTTGGCTGCCAGCAGTACGGTGGCGATCTGGGTCTTGTCGCCGATCTCGGCGATGAAGAACAGCACGAAGGTGGCCATGAAGGGGCCGTATTTGTCGAGCGGGCTCTCCTCGTCGTCCATCTTGTCCGGCACCAGGATCCAGGCGGCCATGGCGATGAAGGCACCGGCCACCAGATAGATCATTACCTTGGGATCGAGCCAGCGGCTGATGAACTCGCCAAGCCAGGCGGCGCCGGCGTGGTTGAGCAGGGTGGCTGCCAGCATGCCGGCGATGATGGGCCAGGGCTTGCGAAAACGACAGATGAGCAACAGCGCCAGCAGCTGGGTCTTGTCGCCGATTTCGGCGATGGCCACGCTGAGGGTTGAGGTTAACAAGGCTTCCATAAAAATGACCGGGGGACGGAATTGTTATACCTGAGACAAGCCTGCGCCATCCGTCCCCGGTATTGGCACTGGCCCGTCAAAGGTCTTGTCAAATCCGCGGCTGGCGTGGATCACCCTGACCATGGTGAGTTGGCACCAAGTATGTTGATCAGGGTCGCGAACCGGTTTGGGGCCGGCTGGCGAGACTACTCCCCCTCGATGGGAGCGGGCATTCTAGGGAAAAAGCGAAAATGACGCAAGCCGGGCGGCGCGGGGATCAGCCGCCCACCAGCTTGACGCTGAAACCGGCCTTCTCGAGCTCGGCCTTGATCAGATCCCGTTTGTCCCCCTGGATCTCGATCACCCCCTCTTTCAGGCCGCCGCCGGTGCCGCACTTTTTCTTGAGCAGGGTGGCGAGGCTCTTTTGCTGTTCGGCCGGGACGCCGTGGATGGTGATGACCCCGGCGCCCTTGCGCCCCTTGGTTTCGCGGCGAATGCGCACCACCCCGTCGGTGGGGAAGGGGGAGGCGGATTGCGGCTGGCTTTGTTCTTTGATGATGCCGCCGTCCGTGCTGTAAACCAGGCGGCTGTTGTTGTCGTGACTCATGGCAGTTATTTGTAGGTTAGCTAAGCGGAGTTTGATTTTACTCAAATAAGCGTTGAAAACACGGATTATAATGCCCCAAGTAAAAGAGAATTATTATTGTTTAACTTCAGGAGTCAGTCATGGTACTCGCGCAGTTGTCACCGGGACAGAGTGCTCGCATCAAGAACATGAATCAATTGACCCGTCCCCTGCGGCGCAAGCTGATGGTGATGGGCTTGCTGCCCCAGACTGAAGTCATCTATTTGCGCGCGGCCCCGCTCGGGGATCCGCTGCAGATCCAGTGTCAGGGGATCTGCCTCTCCATGCAAAAAAGCCTTGCCCAGCAAATCGAGGTCGAGCCGGTATGAAACACACCTCACAAAACAATCGTCTTGGTCAAAGCACTATCGAGGTCGAACCGGTATGAACTACTCCCTGGTAACCGTCGGCAATCCCAATAGCGGCAAGACCTCCCTGTTCAACGCCCTGACCGGGGCCCGCCAGCAGGTGGGCAACTGGAGCGGCGTCACCGTCGACAAGAAGATGGGCGAATTCAGTGCCCAGGGCCACGACTACAAACTGATGGACCTGCCCGGCATTTACAGCCTGGCCAACCAGGAGGGGAGCCTGGACGAGCAGATCGCCAGCCGCTTCGTGGAAGGCCAGCAGCCGGATCTGCTGCTCAACGTCATCGACGCCGCCAACCTGGAGCGCTCCCTCTACCTCACGCTGCAACTGCGCGAGCTGGGGCTGCCCATGGTGGTGGTGCTCAACAAGATGGACATCCTGCAAAAGCGGCGCATCACCATCGACGAGAGCAAGCTCGCCAACACCCTCGGCTGCCCGGTGGTGGCCCTCTCGGCCCACAACCGCCAGCAGGTCGCCGCCTTCAAGAACCAGATCCAGCAGTTCATCGGCCAGCCGCAGCCGGCGCTGTTGCTGGACTACGGAAGCGAGCTGGAAAAAGATCTGGCGGAGCTCGAGACCCTGCTTGCCCCGCACCACCTCACCACCCGTGGCCGCGCCCTGCGCCTGCTGGAAGAGGATGCGGTGATGCAGGAGACCCTGCTGCCCGGCCAGCAGGCCGCCGCCGCCAACGTGGTGGCCCGCGCTCACCACGGGCAGGACGTGGACCTGCAACTGGCGGACATCCGCTACGGCCACATCCACCAGTGGGCCGCCCAGGCGTGCCAGCAGAAGGGCAAGCTCACCGCGGCCCAGAGCGAGCGGCTCGATCGGGTGCTGCTCAACCGCTGGTTCGGTATCCCCTTCTTCCTGCTGGTGATGTACCTGATGTTCATGTTCGCCATCAAGGTGGGCAGCGCCTTCATCGACTTCTTCGACATCATGGGTGGTGCCCTGTTTGTCGACGGGGTGCACCACCTGCTGGGGCTGATCCATGCGCCGGACTGGCTGGGGGCCATCCTGGCGGACGGCTTCGGCGTCGGCTTGCAGACCGTTGCCACCTTCATTCCGGTGATCGGCTGCCTCTACCTGTTCCTGGCGGTGCTGGAGAGCTCCGGCTACCTGGCCCGCGCCGCCTTTGTGGTGGATGCCCTGATGCGCCGCCTCGGCCTGCCGGGCAAGGCGTTCGTCCCCATGCTGATGGGCTTTGGCTGTACCGTGCCCTCGGTGATGGCGACCCGTACCCTCAACTCCGAGCGGGAGCGGCTGATGACCTCGGCCATGGCCCCCTTCATGTCGTGCGGTGCCCGCCTGCCGGTCTACGCCCTGTTCGCGGTGGCCTTCTTCCCCGAATCCGGCCAGAACCTGGTGTTCGGTCTCTATCTCATCGGCATCCTGGTGGCGGTGCTCACCGGCCTGTTGCTGCGCAGCACCCTGCTGCCGGGCAAGAGCGACTCCATGCTGATGGAGATGCCGGACTACGAGTGGCCGCGCCCGGTCAACGTCGGCATCAAGACCTGGCAGAAGCTCAAATCCTTCGTCTTTGGCGCCGGTAAAACCATCGTGCTGGTGGTCGCCGTGCTGAGCGTGCTCAACTCGCTCGGCACCGACGGCAGCTTCGGTCATCAGGATCAGGAGAGCTCGGTGCTGAGCAAAATCAGCCAGGCGGTGACCCCGGTGCTGCACCCCATCGGTGTGCGCGACGACAACTGGCAGGCCACGGTCGGCATCGTCACCGGCATCTTCGCCAAAGAGGCGGTGGTCGGTACCCTGAACAGCCTCTACGCCGGCAGCGGTGACGGGGAAGAGGAGGCGAGCGAGTTCTCTCTGGTGAACAGCTTCCAGGAGGCGATCGCCGCGGTCGCCACCAATCTGGCCGACATCGACCCGACCGACCCCATGGGGCTGGCGGTGGGCAACCTGGATGACCAGAAAGCTGCCGCCGAGGCGCAGGAGGTGGACGTCTCCACCTACGGCAACATGCAGAGCCACTTCGACGGCGCGGCCGGTGCCTTCGCCTACCTCTTGTTCGTGCTGCTCTACATGCCCTGCGCCGCCGCCATGGGCGCCCTGGTGCGGGAAACCGGCCGCCAGTGGGCCCTGCTGACTGCCGCCTGGTGCAACTACATGGCCTTTATGTGCGCCACCGTCTTCTATCAGCTGGCCACCTTTGCCGCGCACCCCGAGCAGAGCCTGTTCTGGGTGGCGAGCTACGGCGGCTCCCTGCTGCTGCTCTGGTGGGCCGGCCGTCGCCACGGCGACATCGTCGCCCGCAAGGTGGTGACCCTGTGATCCTGCGCGAGCTTGGGGAGTACCTCGCCGCGCAGCAGAAGGTGAGCCGGCGCGAGCTGGCCCGCCACTTCCACACCTCGGAAGATGCGGTGGAGGCCATGCTCGGCGTCTGGATGCGCAAGGGGCGGGTCGCCAAGCGGGAGACCCAGGTGTGCGGCGGATCCTGCTGCGGCAAGAGCCAGGAGGTGATGTTCGAGTGGTGCGAGCCGGGCCAGATTGGTCTGGTGCAGAAGGGCTGAGCTCGCGCCCGATGCCCCGCATTCAGATATATAAAAAGACCCGCCGCTGGCGGGTCTTTTTATTGGCGCGTGTTCGCTGTGTTGGCTGTGTTCACGTTGGGGGGGGGGGCAGATCAGCGCCCCAGCCAGCGCTGGCCCACCTCGGCGTGGCGATACCAGGCCATCAGCGCCTGCTGGCCGGCGATGTCGTCCACCGCCGGTGACCAGGGGGCGAAGTCCTCTTCCCGAAAGGGGGCGTAGGGGCCGTGTTTCACCTCGAAGATGACGGCGCCGGGATCCAGAGAGAGCACCGCATGCCAGCTGGCGATCGGGGTCTCCAGCACCGAGGTCTCTTCCCCCAGCACGGCTCGGGCAATGACGGTGCCCTCGTCATCGAAGTTGAGCACCACGAAGCGCCCTTGCAGCGAGGTGAGCAGCTCCCAGGTCTGCAGGTGGCGATGGGGGTGGATATAGGTGCCCGGCTCCATGGCGATGGCCAGGCGCTGGATGGGGTCGGCCAGCTCCTGATGCAGGTTGTGGTTCATGCGCAGGCGCGGGGAGTGGGCGGCCTCGTCGGCGAGGCTGGCAAGGCGGGCAACATCCAGTTTTTTCATATGCGATTCCATGGTGAGACGAAGGCAGGGCCGAGCGCAGAGTAGCATGCCCGGCAACCTGTCAGGCAAGGGGCGAGCGGTAAGCAAATGTAAAAAGGGAGCCTCTATGACTCCCTCTGCTATGACTGTTCGGCATCACAATCTGGCCAGCATCTCCTTGGTGACCAGCACTATGCCCTGCTCGGAGCGGTAGAAGCGGCGGGCATCCTCGCAGGCGTTTTCCCCCACCACCAGCCCTTCCGGCAGCTTGCAGCCCTTGTCGATCACCACCCGGCGCAGCCGGCAGCCCGGGCCTATCTCGACCCCGGGGAAGATCACCGCCTGATCCAGGGTGCAGAAGGAGTCGACCCGCACATTGGTAAACAGCACCGAGCTCACGATGAAGGAGCCGCTGACGATGGTGCCGCCGGCAAACATGGAGTTGATGGTCATGCCGTGCTGGCCGTTTCTGTCCTGCACGAACTTGGCGGGCGGGGTCATGTTCTGGCTGGTCCAGATGGGCCAGTCCTGATCGTAGATGTCGAGCTCCGGGGTGACGGAGGCGAGATCCATGTTGGCCTCCCAGAACGAATCCACCGTGCCCACGTCGCGCCAGTAGGGGCGCTTTTGCGGGCAGCAGCCGACGCAGGACATGCTGAACGGGTGGGCGTAGGCGGTGCCCTCTTGCACCACCCGCGGGATCACGTCCATGCCGAAATCGTGGTGGGAGGCCGGGTTGGCGAGATCCTCTTCCAGCAACTGGTAGAGATAGTCGGCCTCGAAGATGTAGACCCCCATGGAGGCCAGCGCGGTGTCGGGCTTGCCCGGCATGGCGGGCGGGTTGGCGGGCTTCTCGACGAAGGCGTTGATCTTGCGATCCCCATCCACCGCCATCACCCCGAAGGCGCTCGCCTCATCCCGCGGCACCTCGATGCAGGCCACCGTCACCCTGGCCCCCATGTTGACGTGATCGAGCAGCATGGCGGCGTAATCCATCTTGTAGATGTGATCTCCCGCCAGCACCACCACATACTTGGGACCGTGATCGCGAATGATATCCAGATTCTGGTAGACCGCATCGGCGGTGCCGCGATACCAGTTGACCTCGTCCACCCGTTGCTGGGCGGGCAGCAGGTCGATGAACTCGTTCATCTGGTAGCGCAGAAAGGACCAGCCGGACTGCAGGTGGCGCAGCAGGCTGTGGGATTTGTATTGGGTCACCACCCCGACCCGGCGAATGCCGGAGTTGATGCAGTTGGAGAGTACGAAGTCGATGATGCGGAACTTGCCGCCGAAATGCACTGCCGGTTTCGCCCTGTTGTCCGTCAACTGTTTGAGGCGACTGCCCCGCCCTCCTGCGAGAACCAAGGCCATGGTCTCGTTCAGCAACTGTCTGGACTGTGCTGTATTGGCAGGTTGTAACAACATTGAATACCCCTTTATTGATAGAACTCCTTGATACTGCCTCCTTTGAAGCCAGTATGAAAGTGCTTTCACTCACACTTCTCACACGGTTTTTCGGTGAAGTGATGGTTTTGTCATTTGTGATGACAAAACCTGTCGCAGATGGTGCGATAGTTCACCAGATGTCACGGCGGCGCTGGGCTGGCGGGGAGGGAGGTGGCGTTGAGGGACGGCCAGATGCGGGCGTTTCTTGTGCAAACACCCGCCGAAGCGGGTGTTTGCAGGTGCCGTCAGGGGCGGGCGAGGTCAGAACAGATCGTCTTTTTCGTCCTTGGTGGGCTCCAGGCTCCAGCCGGTGGCATCGCTGCTGCTCGCGATCTGGCCCTTCTCCTTCCACAGCTTGATCTTGAGGCGCAGGTTGTTGGCCGAGTCGGCGTTCTTCACCGCCTCCTCCTCGTCGATCACCCCCTCTACCACCAGATCGAACAGGGCGCTGTCGAAGGTGACCATGCCGAGGGCCTTGGATTTCTCCATCACCTCCTTGAGGCCGCCAAATTCGCCGCGTTTGATCATGTCGCGAATGGTGTGGGTGCCCAGCATGATCTCCACCGCTGCCCGGCGACCACCGTCGCTGGTTTTGACCAGCCGCTGGGAGACAAACGCCTTGAGGTTGTTGCCAAGGTCGTTGAGCAGCTGGGGCCGGCGCTCTTCCGGGAAGAAGTTGATGATGCGATCCAGCGCCTGGTTGGCGTTGTTGGCGTGCAGGGTGGAAATCGCCAGGTGGCCGGTTTCGGAGAAGGCCAGCGCATGCTCCATGGTCTCGCGATCGCGGATCTCGCCGATGAGGATCACGTCCGGCGCCTGGCGCAGGGTGTTCTTGAGGGCAGCGTGGAAGCTGCGGGTGTCCACCCCCACCTCGCGCTGGTTGATGATGCTCTTGCGGTGACGGTGCACGAACTCCACCGGATCCTCGATGGTGATGATGTGGCCGCCGCTGTTGCGGTTGCGATGGTCGATGAGGGCCGCCAGCGAGGTGGACTTGCCCGAGCCGGTACCGCCGACGAACAGCACCAGGCCGCGCTTCTCCATGATGGTGTCGAGCAGCACGGGGGGCAGTTTCAGATCCTCGAAGCGGGGGATTTCGGTCTTGATGTTGCGCGCCACCAGCGACACTTCGTTGCGCTGCTTGAAGATGTTGATCCGAAAGCGGCCGATCTGGGGCAGCGAGATGGCGAGGTTCATCTCCAGCTCCCGCTCGAACTGCTGCTTTTGCTCGCCGTCCATGATGGCGTCGGCTATTCTGGCCACCTCGCCGGGCTCGAGCGGCGTTTCACTGAGCGGACGCAGGCCGCCGTTGAACTTGGCGCAAGGGGGGGCGCCGGTCGACAGATAGAGGTCGGAGCCATCCTGTTTGGCCAGGATCTGTAGCATGTCTCGCAATTCCATTGGTTTTGCCTCGTCTATCAAGCAGATGCAATTACATCGAATGTCATTGAGTGTACAGCGTCAGGCGCCGGTGAGTTTCTCGCGAAAAACAAAAAACACCGCGCCCAGGATGCACAGGCCGGCCCACAGGTAATCCCATTTCAGATCCTCTTTCAGATAGAAGATGGAGAAGGGGACGAACACGGTGAGGGTGATCACCTCCTGCAGGATCTTGAGCTGGCCGACGGAGAGCACGGTGTGGCCGATGCGGTTGGCAGGCACCTGCAGCAGGTATTCGAACAGTGCAATGCCCCAGCTCACCAGGGCGGCGATGATCCAGGGTTTGTGATTCATGCTCTTGAGGTGGGCATACCAGGCGAAGGTCATGAAGACGTTGCTGCACAGCAGCAGGCCGATGCTGGTAAAGATAGGGTTCATTAGGTTCTCCTTTAAAATCAATCGCATTTTATCTCCGAACCACGGGTTTTCATAAGTGGGGCGGCAGGGTATTTTTAATCCATCAAGGATGAAGTCACAGAGGGTTGTACGGGATGGGCAAGACAAGCTGGGGTGTGCTTGGTCTGCTGTTTGCCTGCCTGGTGCATGGGGCGCCGACCCTGACGGTGGCCACCGATGTCTGGCCGCCGTTTCGGATCGTGCAGCCGGACGGCCGCTTCGGCGGACTGGACATGGACATCTTGCAGCAGTTGCAGCGCCGCAGCGGCATCCGCTTCGAGGTGAAACGGGTGCCCTGGGGGCGGGCGCTCAAGCAGATGCAGACCGGCCAGGTCGACCTCATGATCGGGCTGGCGATGACGGTGGAGCGGGCGGCCTTCATCGATTATCTGCAGCCGGCCTACTATCAGTGCCGGCCGGCCTTCTATGGCAAGGCGGCGGCGGTATCGACCCTGCGCACCTACGCCGACCTGCAGGGCAAGAAGGTGGGCTATGTGCTCAATTCGGCCTATTTTGCCCCCTTTGATGCCGATAACCGACTCGACAAGCACGGGGTGCCCACCGAGGATCAGCTGCTGCGCATGGTGCAGCGCGGCCACCTGCCGCTGATGATCGGCACCGACTGCCAGGTGGACTACGCCCTGAGCCAGGACAACGAGGCCGGCCTGCTCAAGGCGGCCTATCAGCCACCGCAACCTGTGGTGCTCTATCTGGGCATGAGCAAGCACTCCCCCCATCAGGCGCTGCAGCAACCGCTGGCCTTGGCCCTGCAGGAGCTGGTGGCAAGCGGCGAAATTGCCGCCCTCGCCAAGCCTTACCAGCCTTGACCTCGGGTAGTAACACGCTGTTATCATGCGTTTTTCATGACTCGCGCCGGCTGCTCGACAGGCTCTGGCGCCGGCTCCTTCTCACCTTCGGAGAGCCTCTGTGTATCTCTCTTTGCTCGCCCGCCAGCAGCGCTGGCAGCGGCGCTGGTTGCTCGGCCTGCTGCTGCTGACCCTGGCGCTGTTCCTCTGCTCCCTCGCCTGGGGCGAATTCGTCTTGTTGCCCTGGCAGCCGCTGGGGGATCTCGAGCAGCGCATCCTGCTGGAGCTGCGCCTGCCGCGCGCCCTGCTGGCCCTGCTGGCGGGGGCGGCGCTCGCCTGCGGTGGCGCCGTGCTGCAGGTGATGCTGCACAACCCGGTGGCCGAACCCGGCCTGCTCGGCGTCTCGAGCGGGGCGGGATTGGCCGCCATGGTGGCGATGGCGGTGGCCAAGGCCCTCGGCGTTTATCTGCCGGGCTGGGGGCTGTCGCTGGCGGCCTTCGGCGGCGCCCTGCTGGTGACCATGCTGCTCATTCGGCTGGCGCGCCGGGCTCGGCTCGGCCACGCCCGGCTGCTGCTGTTCGGGGTCGCCATCGGCATCCTCACCAACGCCGCCATGACCTGGCTGATGTACTTTGCCGATGACGGCTCCCTGCGTGAATTCATGTTCTGGATGATGGGCAGCCTGGCCTACGGCAGCCAGCAACTGGCCTGGTGGTGGCTGCTGTTCCCGCTCGCCCTCGGCTGGCTCGGTTGGCAGGGCAAGGCGCTGCAGCAACTGCTGCTGGGAGAGACCCAGGCCCGCCTGATGGGGCTCGATGTGGACAAGATGCGGGTGCGGCTGGTGCTGGCGGTGTGCCTGCTCACCGGCATGGCGGTGGCGCTGTGCGGCGTCATCGGTTTCGTCGGGCTGGTGGTACCCCATCTGCTGCGGCTGTGTGGCGGCAGCGATCAGCGCTTCCTGCTGCCCGCCTCGGCGCTGGGGGGCGGCGCCCTGCTGCTGGCAGCCGATCTCATTGCCCGCTCCGCCCTGCAGGCGGGGGAGCTGCCCATCGGGGTCATCACCGCCTCGGTCGGCGCCCCGCTCTTCATCTATCTGTTGTTGAGGCAAGATGCCCATGCCAGCACCTGATCTCCTCGGGGGCCAGCCCCCCTTGCTGGCGGCCCGCGCCCTGGCCGTCGCCAACCGGCTCGCACCCCTCGACCTTGCCTGGCAGGGGGGCCAGCTGGTAGCCCTGCTCGGCCCCAACGGCAGCGGCAAGTCGACCCTGCTCGGCGCCCTGGCCGGCCTCTTGCCGGGGCAAGGGGAGGTGCGCATCGGCGGGGCGTCGCTGGCGGACTTGAGCTGGCCGGCGCTGGCACAGCGGCGGGCCATGCTGCCCCAGCGCCAGCCCCAGCTGTTCCATATTCCGGTGTTCCAGGTGCTGAGCTTGGGGCTCGATGAGGCTCAACCTGCGGCCAGACAGAACGAGGCTATTCAGGCGCTGTGCCAGGCGCTGGAGCTGGAAGCCTTGCTGGCGCGGGACTTCAGCCGCCTGTCGGGCGGGGAGCAGCAGCGGGTGCTGATCGCCCGCACCCTGCTGCAGGTGTGGCCGAGCCTCAATCCGGGCGGGCGCGTATTGCTGCTGGACGAACCGCTGGCGGGGCTGGATCTGCACCATCAGCTGGCGCTGCTGCGGCTGCTCAAGCAGCTGGCCGGGCAGGGGTTGCTGGTGGTGCTCGCCATCCACGACATCAACCTGGCCATCGACTGGGCTGATCGCCTGCTCTGTCTGCAACAGGGACGGGTGGTGCGGGAGGGGGGCGTCGAGCTGGTGGACGAGGCGCTGCTGGCGCAGGTGTTTCAGATAAAGACCGATCGCATCGAGGCGGGCGGCCGGGTCTGGTTTATGCCGAGCCTGTGAGAGACAAGCAAGGCCCTGGCGTCAGCCGAGGGCCTTTTTGAAGAAGACGACCCGCTCCGTTTCGGCAAAGCCGAGCCGCTGGTGCAGCTGCTGGGAGGCAAGGTTGTCGATGGCGACATCGGAGGCCAGCTCGCGACAACCCAGCTCGCGGCCCCACTGGGCCACCCGGGCGATCAAGGCCTGGGCCAACCCGCGCCGGCGTGAAGCCGGCTGCACATAGACCCCTTCCAGATAGACCACCGGGCTGCTCTCGCAGCCGTTCACGTAATCGCGGCGCAGGGCCGCATCGGCAAAGGCCACGGCCTGGCTCTGCGCATCCAGCACCAGAAAGGCGTTGAGATGGGCTGCGGCCAGCAGTTCGGCCCCGTCCTGCAGATGGGCCGCCATTTTGTGGTGCGGCCACAGCTGCTGGCGCAGGGTTGCCCACTGCGCCAGCAGCGTCTCGTCGAGGGGCACTATCCGCCAGTCGGCGTTCGTCATCCGCACTCAACCCTGCTGCTTGGCAAGGCGCACCAGGGCGGCCTCGGCCAGCATGGCCAGCAGGGTTTCGGTGTCGCTCCAGGAGAGGCAGGCATCGGTGATGCTCTGGCCGAAGGTGACGGCGCAGCCGTTCTCCACATCCTGCCGCCCTTCCACCAGGAAGCTCTCGGCCATGATGCCGGCAATGCCGGTGCGGCCGCGGCGCAGCTGATCGCAGATGTCCTGCGCCACCAGCAGCTGGCGACGGTGATCCTTCATGCTGTTGCCGTGGCTGAAATCCACCACCAGCCGCTCGGGCAGGCCGACGTCGGCCAGCGCTTCGCACGCTTCATCGATGCTGGCGGTGTCGTAGTTGGGGCGGTGACCGCCGCGCAGGATCACGTGACCATAGGGGTTGCCGGCGGTGCGGTAGATGGTCATCTTGCCGTCCTTGTCCGGGGAATAGAAGATGTGGCTGTGACGGGCGGCGCGCACCGCATCGATGGCGATGCGGGTGTTGCCGTCGGTGCCGTTCTTGAAGCCGACCGGGCAGGAGAGGGCGGAGGCCATCTCGCGGTGCACCTGGGATTCGGTGGTGCGCGCGCCGATGGCACCCCAGGTGATGAGATCGCTGATGTACTGGCCGGTCACCATGTCGAGGAACTCGGTGGCGGTGGGCATGCCGAGGGCGTTGATGTCCACCAGCAGCTTGCGGGCCAGTTTCAGCCCTTCGTTGACGTCGAAGCTGCCATCGAGGCGCGGATCATTGATGAGGCCTTTCCAGCCGACGATGGTGCGCGGCTTCTCGAAATAGGTGCGCATCACGATGCACAGGCTCTCTTTATACTGCTCGCGCAGGGCATTGAGGCGCAGAGCGTACTCGTGGGCGGCGGCCGGGTCGTGAATGGAGCAGGGACCGACGATGACCAGCAGGCGCTGATCCTCACCGGCCAGGATCGCTTCCACTTCGCGGCGGGCATCCAGCAGATTCTGGGCAACGGTGTCGCTTAACGGGAAGGCGTGCGCCAGTTCGCTGGGAGTGATCAGGGACTCCAGGCGACGGGTGCGCAATTCATCGGTGTGAATGGACATACGACTCGATTCTCGAAATGGGTGGCGTGGGCAGTAGCAATGACTGAGTGCCGAAGAGGCAAAGGGATAAAATAAAGCAAAAAACCCCTGATGGAAACCTCGAGGGGCTCTGATAGGATGTGAGCCCCAAAACGATTCCAAATGAGGTAGATAGCGTGGCAAAGCCAGGGGCAACCGGGGTCACCCGCATCATCAATGCAACCGGTTACAGCATGAAGGGGCTCAAGTCAGCCTGGATCAACGAGGCGGCCTTCCGGCAGGAGCTGATGCTGATCCTGCTGTTGATGCCGCTGGCATTCTGGATCGGCGATACGCTCGAGCAAATCCTGCTGCTGGTCTGTATCAGCTGGCTGGTGGTGATCGTCGAGGTGCTCAACTCCGCCGTCGAGGCGGTGGTGGATCGCATTGGCTCCGAACATCACGAGCTCTCCGGTCGCGCCAAGGATCTGGGCTCCGCCGCCGTCTTTATCGCGCTGGCCCTGAACGCCCTGGTGTGGGGCGCTTTGGTTGGCCGAAATCTGCTGGGTTGGTGGTAAGTCAGGCCGCATTTTCTATCGCGTCATTGCTCTTTCCTTTGGAAGATGGCTGGGTGAGGGAGGTCTCCTCTCCCCCTCATCCCCACCCCTTCTCCCACGAGGGGAGAAGGGGGTAAAGGAGCAAGGACGCGGATGTGCGTTGAGCATCGCAGCATAAAAAAGCCCGTCATCACGACGGGCTTTTTGCTGGGCGGCTCTGCAGGCCAATCAGTGCAGGATACGGGCACGGATGGTGCCGCCGATCTCCTTGAGCTTGGCCAGCGCCTTCTCGCTGTGCTCGGTCTCCACGTCGATCACCACGTAGCCGATGTGGCTGCTGGTCTGCAGGTATTGACCGGCGATGTTGATCCCCTCGTCGGCGAAGATCTGGTTGATCTGGTTCATCACGCCGGGCTGGTTGCGGTGAATGTGCAGCAGGCGGCTGGAGCCCTTGTGGCCGGGCAGGGAGACCTCGGGGAAGTTGACGGCGGAGAGGGTGGAGCCGTTGTCCGAGTATTTGACCAGCTTGTTGGCCACTTCCAGCCCGATGTTCTCCTGGGCTTCCTGGGTGGAGCCGCCGATGTGGGGGGTCAGGATCACGTTGTCCAGCCCGCGCAGCGGAGTGAGGAACTCCTCGTCATTGGACTTGGGTTCGCTTGGGAAGACGTCGATGGCGGCGCCGGAGATGTGACCGCTCTTGATGACGTCGGCCAGGGCATCGATGTCCACCACGGTGCCGCGGGAGGCGTTGATGAAGATGGCGCCCGGTTTCATCATGCGCAGTTGCTCGGCACCGATCAGATCCTTGGTGGAGGCGGTCTCAGGCACGTGCAGGCTGATGACGTCGGACATGTTGAGCAGCTCGACCATGCTCGGCACCTGGATGGCGTTGCCGAGGGAGAGCTTGTTCTCGATGTCGTAGTAGTAGACCTTCATGCCGATGCTCTCGGCGATGATGCCGAGCTGGGTGCCGATGTGGCCGTAGCCGATGATGCCAAGCTTCTTGCCACGGGCTTCCACCGAACGGTTGGCCAGTTTTTCCCACACACCGCGATGGCACTTGGCGTTCTTCTCGGGGATGCCGCGCAGCAGCAGCAGGATCTCGCCCAGCACCAGTTCGGCCACCGAGCGGGTGTTGGAGAAGGGAGCGTTGAACACCGGGATGCCGCGCAGATGGGCGGCGTCGAGCTCGACCTGGTTGGTGCCGATGCAGAAGCAGCCGATGGCCACCAGCTTGTTGGCGGCATCCAGCACCTTCTCGGTGATCTGGGTGCGCGAGCGCAGCCCCACGAAATGCACGTCACGAATGCGCTCGATCAGATCTTCTTCGGAGAGAGAGGTCTTCAGATACTCCACACTGGTGTAACCTGCGGCACGAAAGGTTTCCACCGTGTTGGGGTGAACCCCCTCCAGCAGCAGTACCTTGATTTTATCCTTGTCCAGTGAAAACTTGGCAGTCATGACGATCCCTCTATGTTTGCAAAAGTGAGTGCAGATATGGTGTGTGAAGAAAACCGTAAAGTAGCAAAAACGTTTGGGAGAGGGAATATTTGTGACGAAAGTCAAATTCTTTGAAGTTTTCAACGATAGTTGTAAACGAGGGTTTGCAACTCATTGAGCAACCAATAAAAACGGCGCCATGGGGCGCCGTCTTTCATTGGGGTGTCTTGGCAGGCACCTTATTGGGTGATGACCCCGTCGGGAGTACCAATCAGCACCACGTCTGCACCGCGGTGGGCGAACAGGCCGTTGGTGACGGTGCCTACGATGGCATTGAGCTGCACTTCCAGCCCCTTGGCGTCGGTGATGGCCATGCCTTTCACGTCCAGGATGTGGTTGCCGTTGTCGGTGACCACCCCTTCACGCCAGACCGGGTTGCCGCCGAGCTTTCTGATCTCGCGGGCCACGTATTCGCGGGCCATGGGGATCACTTCCACCGGCAGCGGGAAGGTGCCGAGCACGTCGACTGTCTTGGTGTTGTCGATGATGCAGATGAACTTGTCGGCCACGGCGGCGACGATCTTCTCGCGGGTGAGGGCGGCGCCACCACCCTTGATCATGTCGCGGGTGCCGTTGATCTCGTCGGCACCGTCCACGTAGACGGAGAGGGCGTCGATCTCGTTGAGGTCATACACGGTGATGCCGAAGCCCTTGAGGCGTTCGGTGGAGGCCACGGAGCTGGATACCGCCCCCTTGATCTCGTCCTTCATGGTCGCCAGTGCATCGATGAAGTGGTTGACGGTAGAGCCGGTGCCTACCCCGACGATGGTGCCGGGAACCACATACTTGAGCGCAGCCCAACCGGCCGCCTTCTTCATTTCATCTTGAGTCATGATCGATCCTTTGGAAAAAAGCGGCCGCATTATATCCAAGCCGCCCCCCCAGAGCGACCACCCAGCTCACGTTCCGGGCCAAAAACTCGCAAGATGTAAATCGTTTGCCTGTTTATTGTGCCATGTCATTGCACCATGGCTGTGGCAGCAGGGCGTGACGAGTGCGGCAGAGGGGGCAGACGGTCCTAGCCGGGAAAGTGCCAGCAGCGGCTGGGGGTGATGATCTGGGGCAGCGGTACGTCCCACTCCTCCTGCGGCACCGCGTCCACCTGCTGGCAGTCGTGGGCGAGCCCCAGTGGCTTGGGACCGAGCCGATGTTCATGCCAGCAGGCGAGGGTGCGATCGTAGTAGCCGCCGCCCATGCCGAGCCGGTTGCCCGCTGCATCGAACGCCACCAGAGGGGTGCAAATCAGATCGAGGGTGCTGTGGGGCACCACCTGCTGCATGTCGAGCTCCGGCTCGGCGATGCTGTAACGGTTGCGGGTCATGGGGCTGGTGGCGGTGTAGCGCAAGAAGAGCAGGTGGCCCGGGGTGAAGGGGTGCAGCACCGGCAGGTAGACCTCTTTTTGCTGGGCCCACAGCCAGTGGATGGCGGGCAGGGGATTGAGCTCGCCGTCGTTGGCCAGATAGAGGGCGATGCGTTTGGCCGCCAGGATCTCGGGATGCTGCTTGAACTGGGCAACCAGCTGCTGGGCCGCCTGCTGCTGCTCGGCCTGGGTCAGGCTCTTTCTGCGCTGGCGGATGAGCTGGCGCAGGGATTGTCTTTCAGGCTGGGTATCCGGCATGGGGGCTCCTCTGATGAACGGGCGGGGGGCGACGAGCGGATCGCGCTGACAGGCGATCACCTTAACAAGGCCGCGCCGGGTTGAACAGCGCGGTTCGGCCGCCGGATCCTCGAGGACCCGGCGGCCGCACTATCAGGCGTGGGCGGCTTTGCGCATCTGGTGCTTGACGAACACCGCCACCAGGGCGGCCAGCGCCAGCGCCATGGGGTAGAAGCTCATGCTCACCACCGCCAGCGGCGAGAGGGCGAAGATGGAGCCCAGCAGCAGTGCCTGGGCACCCCAGGGGATGAGCCCCTGCACCACGCAGGAGAAAATGTCGAGCATGGAGGCGGCGCGGCGCGGGGTGACCCCGTGGTGATCCGCCAGCTCCTTGGCCACCTTGCTGGCGACTATGATGGCCACCGTGTTGTTGGCGGTGCAGAGGTTGGTGAGGCTCACCACCCCGGCGATGCCGAGCTCGGCCGCCTTCTCGTTCTGCTCGCCGTCGTGCTGACGGGTGAAGCGGGCGATGAGGGCGCTGATGCGGGCGCTGATCCAGGCCAGCCCCCCCTGACGCTCCATCAGGGCGCCGAGGCCGCCGATCAGCATGGAGAGCAGGAAGATCTCCTGCATGCCGGTGAAGCCCTGATAGATGTCCTTGCTGAACTGGCCGAGGGGGTAATCCCCCAGCAGACCGACCCCGCCGGCTGCCAGAATGCCGAGCCCCAGCACCATGAAGACGTTCATGCCAGAGAGGGCCAGCACCAGGATCAGCAGGTAGGGCATCACCTTGAGCAGCTCGACATGGGCCTCGGTGGCAGGGGCATCCCCGACCGACCCCAGGGTCAGATAGAGCAGGATCACCCCGATGGCGGCCGGGGCGGCAATCTTGAAGTTCTCGCGAAACTTGTCCTTCATCTCGCAGCCCTGGCTGCGGGTGGCCGCAATGGTGGTGTCGGAGATGATGGAGAGGTTGTCGCCAAACATGGCGCCGGAGAGGATGGTGCCCGCCATCAGCACCGGATCGATGCCGGCGGCCTGGGCCACACCGAGCGCCACCGGTGCCACGGCGCCAATGGTCCCCATGGAGGTACCCATGGCGGTGGCGATGAAGGCGGAGATGAGGAACAGCCCCGGCAGCAGGAACCAGCCGGGGATGAGGGAGAGGCCGAGCGCGACCGTGGCATCCACCCCGCCGGTGGCCTTGGCCACGGTGGCGAAGGCACCCGCCAGCAGATAGATGAGGCACATCGCCATGATGTTGCTGTCACCGACCCCTTTGAAGAAGGTCTCGAGGTTCTTGTTGAACCCCTCCTTGCCCAGCACCAGCGCCAGCATGACGGCGGGGAGAGCGGCGACGGGGGCGGGCAGCTGATAGAAGGCGAACTCGACCCCCTGCAGGGTCAGCCAGGTGCCGGTACCGATAAAGAGAGCAAGAAAGACCAGCAGAGGCAGCAGGGCTCTGGCGCTGGGTTGAGTCTGGATCATGTGTTCCTCGATGGTTGAACATGACCTCCCTGTCTCAGCCAGCCCGCAGTGGGGTGAGCGTGGCGGGCATCCTGCCGCTATGGGGCGTCTACAGTAGTGAGTCGTGCCCGCCCGGTCAAGATAGCCGTCCAGATGGATGCTGCTTTTTGTCTGGTGATTTTGCTTAATTGATTAAATCCGTCAAATATTCGGATTTAAAGAGATATGTCGTTGAATTTTCGGGTGACTAACGGCGGCCACGGCGGGCTTTTCAAAGCCGGCGCAGGCTGGTAAAACGGTCTCTTTCCTTAATAGAGATGAGAGGGTGGAGATGGACAATCCGATCCGTGTGGCCGTGATGGGCTGTAATGGTCGTATGGGCAAGGTGCTGCTGGAGGCGATCAGCCATGCCGAGGGCGTGGTGGTCGGGGCGGCGCTGGAGCGACCGGGCTCCGCCGTGATCGGGCTGGATGCCGGCGAACTCAACGGGCTGGGTCGGCTCGGCGTCATCATCAGCGACAGCCTGGACAAGGTACGGGACGAGTTTGATCTCATCATCGATTTCACCCGCCCCGAGGTGACCCTGGCCAACCTGGCCTTCGCCCGGGCCCACCACAAGCAGATGGTGATCGGTACCACCGGCTTTGACGACGCGGGCAAGGCGGCGCTCAAGGCTGCCGCCGGCGAGATCGGCATCGTCTTCGCCTCCAACTACTCGGTCGGCGTCAACCTGGTGTTCAAGCTGCTGGAGCAGGCCGCCAAGGTGATGGGGGATTACACCGACATCGAGATCATCGAGGGGCACCACAGACACAAGGTGGATGCACCGTCCGGCACTGCGCTCTCCATGGGCGAGGTGGTGGCCAAGACGCTCGGACGTGACTTGAAAGAGTGCGCCGTCTACGGCCGCGAGGGGATCACCGGCGAGCGGGATCGCAACACCATCGGCTTTGCCACCATTCGCGCCGGCGATCTGGTGGGGGAGCACACCGTCATGTTCGCCGACATCGGCGAGCGGGTGGAGATTAGCCACAAGGCCTCCAGCCGCCTCACCTTCGCCAACGGTGCGGTGCGCGCCGGCAAATGGCTCAAGGGGCAGGGTGCCGGCCTCTATGACATGCAGGACGTGCTCGGCCTCAAGTAACCAGATCAGCTGACAACAGGGGCCCCGTGGTGCGCACGAAGAGGCTGCCCGGCCCGTTTGTCTGTTAAAAACCCCGCTCATGCGGGGTTTTTTATTGGTGATTTTGTATAAATGCCGATTACGCAGCGATTTTCATGCGAAATGGCATAAATCCTTCCTCTCTGCTGCTGCGCCGGATCTGCCATTGCACAAATGTCATCGGCTGGTAACGAAATTGGGCCTCAATAGCCCCTGTCAGGGCATTTTTTTACATCCATCAAAACAGACTAAAAATTCAAACACAGAAAAACGTTTTCCATTTTTCAAGGCCACTCATCTTCCATAAAAAAGCTGTTTGCAGGCTTTGATATTTTTTATGTAAAACTTCATTTTATTGTTTTTTAAGGATTAAAAATGGATTTTTGTATCAATGGCGGCCTCTTGGTCTGGATCGGTAGCAACTTTTGCCTTTTCTTTTCAGGGTGGGGGTTGCAAAGCGATTGAGTGCATAGATAATGGGTAATGTTGCTTGTTTATTGAATTTAGATGCATTTCAGATGAGAAAAGACGTTGAAATGCGATCGTTTTTAAGTAGAATGCGCCCAATTTGCCAGAAATCTGCCGGGTTCGAGTCCTGTCCAAGGCCGGAACCGAGCCCGCAACACCCAGGTAAATTGCTGAATTTAAAGCTAAATAACTGGAGGTTGTCTTGAATCACACTGCATTGCTAGTGCTGGAAGATGGAACTGTGTTCAAAGGCGTGTCGATAGGCGCCGAGGGATGTTCCGTTGGTGAAGTGGTTTTCAATACGTCGATGACGGGCTATCAGGAAATCCTCACCGATCCCTCTTATTCCCGCCAGATAGTCACCCTCACTTACCCCCATATAGGCAACACCGGCACCAACAGCGAAGATGAAGAGTCCAGTCAAATCCACGCGCAGGGATTGATCATCCGGGACCTTCCGATACTTGCCTCCAATTTCCGCAATCAGCAATCCCTCTCCGAATACCTCAAGTCTCACAACATCGTTGGCATCGCCGACATCGACACCCGCAAACTGACCCGCATCCTGCGCGAGAAAGGCGCCCAGGCCGGCTGCATCCTGGCGGGTAAACAGATAGATGAAGGGTTTGCCCTCGAACAGGCCCGTGCCTTCCCCGGTCTGAAGGGGATGGACCTGGCCAAAGAGGTGACGGTTGGCGAGGCGTACAACTGGACCGAGGGCAGCTGGCAGCTCGGCAAGGGGCACGTCACCCCGGCTGCCGACCAGCTCAAATACCACGTGGTGGCCTATGACTTTGGCGTCAAGCGCAACATCCTGCGCATGCTGGTGGACCGTGGCTGCCGCCTGACCGTGGTGCCGGCCAAGACCCCGGCTGCCGAGGTACTGGCGCTGAACCCCGATGGCATCTTCCTCTCCAACGGCCCTGGCGACCCCGAGCCGTGCGACTACGCCATCGAGGCCATCGAGGCCTTCCTCAAGACCAATATCCCGGTGTTCGGCATCTGCCTGGGTCACCAGCTGCTGGGTCTGGCCTCCGGCGCCAAGACCATCAAGATGAAGTTCGGCCACCACGGTGCCAACCACCCGGTGAAGAGCCTCGACGACAACACCGTCATGATCACCGCCCAGAACCACGGCTTTGCGGTGGACGAGCAGACCCTGCCGGCTTGCCTGCGCGCGACCCACGTCTCCCTGTTCGACGGGTCACTGCAGGGCATCCATCGCACCGACCGTCCGGCCTTCAGCTTCCAGGGTCACCCCGAAGCGAGCCCGGGCCCGCACGACTGTGCCGGTCTGTTCGACCACTTTATTGAATTGATCAAGCAGTATCGCGCTTAAGAGGAAAAGAGAAGCCATGCCAAAACGTAACGACCTACAGAGCATCCTGATCCTCGGCGCCGGCCCCATCGTCATCGGCCAGGCCTGCGAATTCGACTACTCCGGCGCCCAGGCCTGCAAGGCCCTGCGCGAGGAGGGCTACCGCGTCATTCTGGTGAACTCCAACCCGGCCACCATCATGACCGACCCGGAGATGGCCGACGCCACCTACATCGAGCCCATCACCTGGGAAGTGGTGCGCGAGATCATCAAGAAAGAGCGCCCGGACGCCATCTTGCCCACCATGGGTGGCCAGACCGCACTCAACTGCGCGCTGGATCTGGAAAAGCACGGCGTGCTGGCCGAGTTCGGCGTGGAGATGATCGGCGCCACCGCCGATGCCATCGACAAGGCTGAAGATCGCTCCCGCTTCGACAAGGCGATGCGCAGCATTGGCCTGGAGTGCCCGCGCGCCGGCATCGCCCACAACATGGAAGAGGCCTGGGGCGTGCAACAGATGGTGGGCTTTCCCTGCATCATCCGTCCCTCCTTTACCATGGGCGGCTCCGGCGGCGGCATCGCCTACAACCCGGAAGAGTTCGTCGAGATCTGCGAGCGCGGTCTGGACCTGTCGCCGACCAAAGAGCTGCTCATCGACGAGTCGCTGATCGGCTGGAAAGAGTACGAGATGGAGGTGGTACGGGATCGCAACGACAACTGCATCATCGTCTGCGCCATCGAAAACTTCGACCCCATGGGTATCCACACCGGTGACTCCATCACGGTCGCGCCAGCCCAGACGCTGACCGACAAGGAGTACCAGCTGATGCGCAACGCCTCCATGGCGGTGCTGCGCGAGATCGGCGTCGAGACCGGCGGCTCCAACGTCCAGTTCGGCATCAACCCGAAAGATGGCCGCATGGTCATCATCGAGATGAACCCGCGGGTGTCGCGCTCCTCCGCGCTGGCTTCCAAGGCGACCGGCTTCCCCATCGCCAAGATCGCCGCCAAGCTCGCCATCGGTTACACCCTGGACGAGCTGATGAACGACATCACCGGCGGTCGCACCCCGGCCTCCTTCGAGCCGGCCATCGACTACGTGGTCACCAAGGTGCCGCGCTTCAACTTCGAGAAGTTCGCGGGCGCCAACGACCGCCTGACCACCCAGATGAAGTCCGTCGGCGAAGTGATGGCCATCGGCCGCAACTTCCAGGAGTCCCTGCACAAGGCGCTGCGCGGCCTCGAGACCGGCAAGACCGGCTTCGACCCCATGGTTGACCTGAACGCTCCTGACTCCCTGACCCGCATCCGTCACGAGCTGCAGGATGCCGGCGCCGAGCGTATCTTCTACATCGCCGACGCCTTCCGCGCTGGTCTCTCCATGGACGGCGTGTTCAAGCTGACCAAGATTGACCCCTGGTTCCTGGTGCAGATTGAAGAGCTGGTCAAACTCGAAGAGCAGGTGAAAGAGCGCGGCATGGCGGGTCTGGATGCCGACTTCCTGCGCGCCCTCAAGCGCAAGGGCTTTGCCGACGCCCGTCTGGCCAAGATCCTCGGCGTGGCCGAAGGGGAAGTGCGCAAGCTGCGTGCCCGCCACAACATCTTCCCGGTCTACAAGCGGGTCGATACCTGCGCCGCCGAGTTCGCCACCAACACCGCCTACATGTACTCCAGCTATGACGAGGAGTGCGAAGCCAACCCCACCAACCGCGACAAGATCATGGTCATCGGTGGCGGCCCGAACCGCATCGGTCAGGGCATCGAGTTTGACTACTGCTGCGTACACGCGGCGCTGGCCCTGCGCGAAGATGGTTACGAGACCATCATGGTCAACTGCAACCCGGAGACCGTCTCCACCGACTACGACACCTCGGACCGTCTCTACTTCGAACCGGTCACTCTGGAAGACGTGCTGGAAATCGTGCGCGTCGAAAACCCGAAAGGCGTCATCGTCCAGTACGGCGGCCAGACTCCGCTCAAGCTTGCGCGAGCATTGGAGGCCAACGGCGTGCCGGTCATCGGCACCAGCCCGGACGCCATCGACCGCGCCGAAGACCGTGAGCGCTTCCAGTCCGCCGTCGAGCGCCTCGGCCTCAAGCAGCCGGAAAACGGCACCGTCACCGCGCTGGAGCAAGCGGTGCTGACCGCCGAGCGCATCACCTACCCGCTGGTGGTCCGTCCCTCCTACGTACTGGGTGGTCGCGCCATGGAGATCGTCTATGACGAGCAGGACCTGCGCCGCTACTTCGCCGAGGCGGTGAGCGTCTCCAACGAGTCGCCGGTACTGCTGGACCGCTTCCTGGACGACGCCACCGAGGTGGACGTGGACGCCATCTGCGACGGTGTGGATGTGGTCATCGGCGGCATCATGGAGCACATCGAACAGGCCGGCATTCACTCCGGTGACTCTGCCTGCTCCCTGCCGCCCTACACCTTGTCCAAGGCCATCCAGGACGAGATGCGCGAGCAGGTTCGCAAGCTGGCCCTGGAGCTTGGCGTAGTCGGTCTGATGAACGTGCAGTTCGCGGTGAAAGACAACGAAATTTACCTCATCGAGGTGAACCCCCGTGCCGCCCGTACCGTGCCGTTCGTCTCCAAGGCCACCGGCGCCCCGCTGGCCAAGATCGCCGCCCGTGTGATGGCCGGCCAGAGCCTGAAAGAACAGGGCTTTACCCAGGAGATCATCCCGCCCTACTACTCGGTGAAGGAAGTGGTACTGCCGTTTGCCAAGTTCCCAGGCGTGGATCCGCTGCTGGGGCCAGAGATGCGCTCCACTGGTGAAGTGATGGGCGTGGGCAGCAGCTTTGCCGAGGCCTATGCCAAGGCGCAGCTGGGTGCCGGTCATCAGGTGCCGCGCGAAGGGCGTGCCCTGCTCTCCGTTCGCCACAGCGACAAGGAGCGGGTGGTCAACCTGGCCGCCAAGCTGCTGGAGCTGGGCTATGACCTCGACGCCACCCACGGCACCGCGGTGACCTTGGGGGAGGCGAGCATCAACCCGCGCCTGGTCAACAAGGTGCACGAAGGTCGCCCGCACATTCTGGATCGCATCAAGAATGGCGAGTACACCTACATCGTCAACACCGCCGAGGGTCGTCAGGCCATCCAGGACTCCAAGCAGCTGCGCCGCGGGGCCCTGCAGCACAAGGTGGCCTACACCACCACGCTGCACGCCGCCTTTGCCACCTGCATGGCCATCAGCGTGGATGCCACCGCCAACGTCAACTCGGTGCAGGAGCTGCACCAGAAGGTCGAGAGCCAGCTGAAAAGCCGCTAAGACCGCGTGATGAAGGAGGGACGCCTCCTTTGTGACCCGATAAAACCCCGCCAGCGATGGCGGGGTTTTTTATTGGCAAACAGGTTGGACTGTGATGGCAACCGGCGTCACCGAGCAACAGGTTCAGGGTGATATTCACCACCGTGAAGCAGAAAGTGTCGCAATGATTGCGCAATAGATGTATTTGACAGCATTCTTTGCAATCTCTCGCTCGCGTCACCTCTCTATACTGGTTTCTCGTCACAGGATTTATCGACCCAGGTCGTCTGCGCCTGCCAACGCAGGGGCAAGCAGATCGGGCCCGCAGCCTTATCGGGTTGTGCGGCCGGCCCCCACTTACCGGAAGGGGCCACAGGAAACCGGGCGTGGGGCTACCGCCGCACGACCGGCCAGGGCCAGCGTTATCGCGCCAACCCGCTTCCCCTCCTTGTCCCCGTCAATCAGCCCAGCCGTACCGCCAGGACATCTGCCAAGGGAATCAGAATATGAGCTTCGATCATCGCAAATACCGCCGTGCCCCCGTCATCAATCTGTCGGATCGCCAGTGGCCCAACCGGGTGCTGGAGCGGGCCCCGCTCTGGTGCGCGGTGGATCTGCGCGACGGCAACCAGGCGCTGGTCGAGCCCATGACGGTGGCCCAGAAGCTGCAGATGTGGGCGCTGATGGTGCACATCGGCTTCAAGCACATCGAGGTAGGCTTTCCGGCCGCCTCTCAGCCCGATTTCGACTTCGTGCGCGAGCTTATCGACCGCAATCTCATTCCGGACGACGTCACCATCCAGGTGCTGGTGCAGGCGCGCGAAGATCTGATTGCCCGTACCTTTGAGGCCCTCAAGGGGGCGAAGCGGGCCATCGTCCACGTCTACAACTCGGTCAACCCGACCCAGCGCAACTACGTGTTCAACTCCGGGCGCGAAGGGGTCAAGGCCATCGCCGTGCAGGGGGCGCGCTGGGTGCGGGAGTATGCGGCCCGCAATCCGGGCACCGAGTGGAGTTTCCAGTATTCCCCGGAGAGCTTCAGCAGCACCGAGGTGGAGTTCGCCGTCGAGGTGTGTGACGCCGTTATCGATCAGTGGCGCCCGGCTGCCCGCCCGATGATCCTGAACCTGCCCGCCACCGTGGAGGTGAGCACCCCCAACGTGTTTGCCGATCAGGTGGAGTGGTTCTGTCGTCACCTCAAGGCGCGCCCCGAGGTGAGCATCTCCATCCACACTCACAACGATCGGGGCTGCGGGGTGGCCGCCGCCGAGCTGGCGGTGCTGGCGGGGGCGGATCGCATCGAGGGCACCCTGCTCGGCAACGGTGAGCGCACCGGCAACATGGACATCGTCACCATGGCCATGAACCTCTACAGCCAGGGGATCGATCCCGAGCTCAATCTGGCGGACATGGATGCCATCGTCGCCACCGTGGGGGCCTGCACCCAGATTGCCCTGCACCCGCGCCACCCCTATGCCGGCGAGCTGGTTTACACGGCGTTTTCCGGCAGCCACCAGGATGCCATCCGCAAATCGCTGGCGGCAGAAAAACCGGATCACTACTGGGACGTGGCTTACCTGCCCATCGATCCTGCCGATCTCGGCCGCAGCTACGAGGCGGTGATCCGCATCAACAGCCAGTCCGGCAAGGGGGGCGTCACCTATCTGCTGGAGCGCGACCTTGGCCTGCAACTGCCGCGCTGGCTGCAAATTGACTTCAGCCGCCGGGTCCAGGCCGAGGCTGAGGCAAGCAGCAGCGAGGTAAGTCCGGAGCAGATCCGCACCCTGTTCGAGCGCCACTATCTCGAGCCCGCCCACGGCTATCGCATCGGTCGCTTCCAGCTCGGTCGCGACAGCCAGGAGAGCCTGCGCCTCGAGCTGCAGACCCCGACGGGCTCGCTGCAGCTCAGTGGTGAAGGGGAGGGGGCCATCACGGCGCTGGTCAACGGCTGGCAGCGCCAGACCGGCATGCACATCGACGTGCTGGATTACTCGGAACATGCCTTAAGCGCCGGCACCGAGTCCCGCGCCGCCGCCTACGTGCTGCTGAGCGTCGACGGGACCCGCACCTGCGGGGTGGCCATCGGCCGCGACGTGGTCAGTGCCTCCCTGCAGGCGGTGATCAATGGCGCCGCCCAGATAGAGGCGCTGCGCCAGAGCGCCTGATCCTGGCATCGTCTCGACCCTTGGGGGCCCTCGCCACACAGGCGGGGGCCCTTGTCATTGATGGCTTCTGCTCCCCGTCTCAATCCTCTACAATGCCCTGCCTGTCTGCGTCCGGATACCCTTTGCGGGGGCCGGGACGCCTCATCCACCGGGAAGCATTCATGTCTCATCTCATCGTCTGTCGTCATTATCTGGCCCCGCTGCTGGCCACCTTGCTGCTGGCCGCCTGTGCCAGTGAACCCGTCAGTCAGGGCGATGCCAGCAAGCCTGGCAGCGCCGCCGTCACCGGGCCGGCCATCGCCAGGCCCGCCCCGCTGCCCAAGGCCCAGGTCCCCCGGGCGCCCGCCAGCATGCAGTCACGCATTGTGCGGCTGCTGCCGGCCCGCACTGTGGATCGCAACGGCTGGGCCCAGGATATCGTCACCGCCCTCGCCAAACAGGAGCTGGCGGTGACCGACGAGAACGTCTGCTCCGTGCTGGCGGTGGCGGAGCAGGAGTCCACCTTTCAGGCCGACCCCGTGGTGCCGGGCCTTGGCAAGATCGCCTGGAAGGAGATCAACGCCCGCGCCGGCAAGCTGCTGATCCCCGAGTTCGTGGTGCGCACCGCGCTCTCCATCAACTCGCCTACCGGCAAAACTTACGCCGAGCGCATCGACAAGTTGCGCACCGAGCGGGAGATGAGCGAGATCTTCGAGGACATGATAGGGGAGGTGCCCATGGGCAAGACCCTGTTCGGCAACATGAACCCGGTGCGCACCGGCGGCCCCATGCAGGTGAGCATCGCCTTTGCCGAGGCCAACACCGACGGCTATCCCTATCCGATCAAGGAGTCCATTCGCCACGAGGTATTCAGTCGCCGTGGCGGCATCTGGTTCGGCACCCGTCACCTGCTCAACTACCCGGCCCAGTATCCGGATCACCTCTACCGTTATGCCGACTTCAATGCCGGCTGGTACGCCAGTCGCAACGCCGCCTTCCAGGCGGCGGTGAGCCGGTTGAGCGGCAAGCCGCTGGCGCTGGATGGGGATCTCATTCGCTACGACTCCGAGCTGCCGGGCAAGACAGAGCTGGCGGTGCATACCATCGCCGGCCAGCTCAGCATGAGCCAGCAGGCCATCCACCAGAGCCTGAAGCTCGGCGACACCAGCGAGTTTGCCCAAAGCGATCTCTACCACAGGGTCTTCGTACTGGCCGATCGCAAGGCGGGCAGCCGGCTGCCCCGCGCCGTGCTGCCGGGGATCTCTCTCAAGAGCCCCAAGATCACCCGCAACCTCACCACCGCCTGGTTTGCCAAGCGGGTGCAGTGGCGCCAGCAAACCTGTCTGAAGCGGCTGGGGTCGCTGTAACTGCAATAACAAAGGCGGCCAATGGGCCGCCTTTGTTTTATGTCGTGAAGTGGATCAATTCCCCTGCAAAATGCCTCTACATTTTGGAAATCCGCTGCATCCCCAAAACTGATTGCCCTTGTTCTCCCCTCGAGTTGCGGTGCGCAATACCATTGTGCTGCCACATCTGGGGCAGAGCGGGGGTGGATTGTCCGCTGGCGATACGCTCTGTGAGGGTGGGTTTGCAACGGATTGCCTGACAGGCGTGCGGGTGGAAACATGGTTGGCGGATGGGTCGGCATGGCGTGCCTTGAGCTGGGTGACATGCTGCCGGTGGGTTTGCCAACTGGCGGTCAAGCGGCCTTGCTGAATGGTGTCGACAATCCGATCAACGTCGGCGGTGCTCAAGACGGGAGTGGTCTTGCTCTTGATATGGCTGATCAGTCCGCGACGCATGACGTTCTCCGGCATGGGGGTCTTGAAGGTGCAGTCGCCAATAAAATAGACGATGGAATGCAACTGGTGATCCGCCAGCCCCAGCAGGGATTTGAGGGTCATCAGGTGCAGATAGTTTTGATGCAGCGGGTTTTGAAAGCCGTGCCGGCGTCGAAACAGCTGCTGGGTCCAGCGCTTGTGTCTGGGATCGCCGAAGATCCACCCTTTCATGTTTTTGGTTTCTATCACGAATACCCCGAAGCGGGAGATGATCACCTGATCGATCTGGGTGCTGCCCTGCTCGAGCGGCAAGGTGACATTGCTAAGCAGATGATATTCCTGCCGATCGAGAAAGAGCCGGATGCTGAGATTGAGCAGCCACTCCCCGATCATGCCCTTGAACCAGGGGCTCTTGGCGATGGTGGCCAGCAAAAACAGTGGCAGCAGAAACCAGAGCTGGTTCAGCAGAACGGCCATCAGGGCGGTAACGTCCATGTCATCTCTCCTCGCTCCCGATACCTCTCCCTGGTGACGGGGCACTCTTATGGTGTGAGCCTGGTGTGGCACCAGAGGATTGGCGCCATCCGGAAAATGGGGTGCCGAAGTGAGCACTGTAGCGAGTTGACCAGAAGGAATGTGTGACCGCTTGCACCAACTGAGCGGCGCATCACTCTTTTTGTGCCAATGCCAGAGAGGGAAGCAGCCGCAGGGAGTGGCCTAGAAGCTCATCGCCAGCCCGACGCCGTAGCCGCTGGTGTTGTGGCTGAACATATAGCGGGCCACCAGCCGGGTGCGGGTGACGAAGATATCGTACTTGCTGCTGTCGAGCTCCACCCCGAGGCCGAGGGAGTTGAGGGAGTTGAAGCCGAGCAGGCCGCGCTGCTCGCCCAGGTATTCGGTGCGGGCTCCCTCCATCACGTAGCGCACGGGTTTGCCCAGCAACGTCAGATTGCCGATGGGGGCGCGCCGACGCAGATAGAGGCCGAGGTTTTCGGCATTGGCCTGGCCGGTCACGCTGGCGGCAGTGCCACCGAAGCTCTGCAGATGCTGATAGGAGTAACGCAGCTCGGCGTCGATGTCCTGGCTGGGGGAAAACAGCTCGTAGTCCAGCATCATGGCGCCGCCGAGGCCGTAGACGTCGAGCCGGCCACCATCGAGAAAATCGAGGTTCTTGCCGGTGTACTGGCCCAGCAGCCAGTTGCCGATGCGCAGATCGCTCGCCACCGTGCCGAGGGTGACGTTGCCGATGGGGCGCAGCACCCAGTTGCCGCCGTGGCTGTCCCGGTGCAGCCCTATGTCCCAGCCGATCCCGCCGGTGGCCGTCAGGCTGTTCCACTTGGTGGGAACGGTGCGGCTCTCGCTGCCGTTGCTGACCACGAACTGGGGATCGTAGCGGCTGAACCCCAGGGTTCCTTCCAGATAAATCGGCACGCTCTCGCTCATGGTGGCGCCACCGCCGACCTGGGTCATGTTGAGCGCCGCCGACTGGTTGGTGCCGCTGCCGATGTTGATGTTGCTGGCGGTGATGTCGGGCACCACGGTAAAGGTCATCAGGGAGACCACGGCGTTGGCGCGCTGCTGCACCAGCGAGTCGTCGTCAGCCATGGCCTGGCAGCTGCACAGCAGGCCGAGCAGCAGGGCGGGGCGAAGCGGAAGGGTGAGAGGTGTGAACATGCCGGGATCCCGTGAAGCCTCTTCCGATGAGGCACGGTTACACTGTAGCGATTTTTTGTTCGCTTGGCAGCCCCAACCGTGAGCCGGATGACGCCATTTGTGCCCATTCACGCCATGGCAGTGCAGGCAGGTCACCCTGGCGAGCTTTTTCGCGCAAGGGGCAGGCGCAGAGGCAAAATCCATTAAACTCAATGGGTCACCTGTTCGGGAGTGTGGGTAAAGATGAAGATCAGCCGCAAGATTACGCTGACCATAGTGCTGACGCTGCTGCTGTTGCTGGGGGTCGGCTATGTCGGCCTTCATTATGTGGTCGGCAACAAGTTCGGCGAGCTGGAGCGCATGAGCGTGGAGCGCAACCGCGAGCGGGTCCGGGCCGTGGTGCAGGCCGAGCTTGGTCAGCTCACCATGCTGGGGCAGGACTGGTCCGAGTGGGACGAGACCTACGCCTACATGGTGAGCCGCGATCCCGCCTATCTGGCGGCCAATCTCAACGTGCGCACCTTCGAGACCCTGGGGGTGGATCTGGTGGCCCTCTATGATGCGGACAAGCAGCCGCAGGCGGCGTTTGCCTATCATGGCGGCCAGCTGGTGACGCAGACCCCGGCCCAGCTGGCGCCTCTGACCGATTATCTGGTGCGCTACGGCAGCCTCAAGCCCAATGCCGGCATCTGGTTTGACGGCGAGCGTTACTACCTGCTGGCCGCCACCCAGATCCTGACCAGCGAGGGGGAGGGGCCGAGTCGCGGCACCCTGCTGCTGCTCAAGGCCTTCACCACCCGGCTGGTCCATCAGCTGCAAAAGCGCACCAATCTCTCGCTCTCCTTTTTGAGCCCGCAGCAGCTGGCCACCAGCCTGGGGGTCACCACCCTGGCCCGGCTCAGGGCCAACGACAGCCTGATACTGCCGCAGGAGGAGCGGCTGCTCACCCTGGCCCAGATCGATACCCTGCAGGAGGACTCTCCCCTCATTTTTCGCTTCACCCTGCCACGGGATCTGATGCTGGAGGGCAAGGCCATCGAGCGCCACATCTTCTGGCTGCTGAGCCTGGGGACCTTGCTGTTCGGGGCTCTGGTGCTGCTGATCCTCAACGGCTATATCGCCGCCCGTCTGCAGCGGCTGAGCGCCAATCTGCGGCTCATCGGCGACGACGGTGCGGTGCGCCGGCTGCTGGTGGAGGGCAACGACGAGATCTCCCAGGTGGCCATCGACTGCAATCGGATGCTCGATCATCTGGACAGCCTGCGTCAGCGCCAGCTCGACAGTGAAGCCCGCCAGAAACTGCAGCATGGCGCCCTCATTCATCTGGCCAAGAGCGATCTGCTGAGCGGCGAGGATCCGGGTCAGGCGGCGCGCCACATCAACGAGGCGATCTGTTCCGGCACCGGCGCGGCGCGGGCCAGCGTCTGGTTCAGTGCCGAAGACAAGCAGAGCATGTACTGCCAGGATCTGTTCTTTTTGCCCAAGCTCCATCACCAGCAGGGCTTTCACCTGCCCTATGCCTTGATCCAGGGGCGCTACGAGGTCTCCAAACCCGAGCATGAACCCTGCCTCATCCTGCGCGAGCCCTACGATCTGGCGCGCTTTGGCGCCATGCTGGCCCAGCTCGGGCTGGAGGGGCTCTCCGGCACCATCTTGATGGCCCCCCTCAAGCAGGGGGATGAGCTGCTCGGCTTCATCATTGCCGAGCGGGCCAGGCTGAGCGAGGTATGGCATCCCGACGAACTCGCCTTCGTGTTGTCGGTGTGCGATCTCTCGGCCCAGACCCTGCTCACTCTCACCAAGCTGCAGCGCCTCAAGCGCAGTTGACGCCGTTTTGCTGTCTGGGCCCCTCCAGCCGGAGCGGGCCCGATTTTTTTGCTGGCCCTGGCCGATTATCTCTCCTATCCATGACCTGTATTAATTTCTTGTTCACTTGGCCGGGTGTATAACGGGCCACCCTCAGGGAGAAAAGGGGTTGGCGACAGGGAGGGTCTGCCGCACCGGAGGCCGTCAGGCCGCCCAGGATGGATGCTCACGAAGTTGATGGGAGTCACCAGATGCAGGACATGCTGCTTGCCATATGGCAACAGGACTTTGACCAATTGATCCAGATGCAGGCGGTGGGCCTGCTCGTCACCTGCCTGGTGGTGATCCTTTTTCTCGAATCGAGTTTCGTGTTTCTGCCCCTGCCCGGCGACAGTCTGGTGCTGCTGGCCGGCGGGCTGGTGGGAATGGGGGTGCTCGGCCCCGAGGTTACGCTGCTCTACATGCCGCTGGCGGCGGGGCTGGGCAGCCTGATCGCCTATGTGCAAGGGCAGGCGCTGCACGGCACCGCCTTCATGGGCCACGTGGAGCGGATGATCCCGGACGGCAGCCTGCCGCGAGCCTCCCGCCTGCTGCACAACTACGGCTTCTGGGCCATGTTCTCCTCCCGTTTCGTGCCCTTCGTGCGGGTGCTGACGCCCATGCTGATGGGGGTCTCGCG
The DNA here is from genome assembly GCF_002934425.1 of Aeromonas sp. ASNIH4. Lineage (NCBI taxonomy): Bacteria > Pseudomonadati > Pseudomonadota > Gammaproteobacteria > Aeromonadales > Aeromonadaceae > Aeromonas > Aeromonas sp. ASNIH4. The sequence continues at coordinate 1,504,430 of NZ_CP026217.1, forward strand.
GCTGCACCTGCCGCGGGTGATGATCGCCAGTTTTGCCAGCGCCTTCCTCTGGGCGCTGGTGCTGAGCCTGGTGGGCAAGGCGGTGATGGCGGCCCCGGTGTTCGCCCAGTATCACGAGCTGCTGACCAAGTGCCTGCTGGTGACCTCCCTCGGTCTGTTCGTCATCGCCATGGCCGCCATCGCCATCCGGCTGCTCAAGCGCCCGACCAACCGCATTCGCTGACCGGCCGGGGCAGGGGCCCCGCCGTCTGTTGCTCTCACTCTTCATGGCGCCGCCGCCCCTGGCTGGCCGGCGTCCCTTCACTCTGCAAGCAGGTACCTTATGTCATCCCACGACACCTTGACCCTTCGCCCCCTCGAGCGCGAGGATCTCAAGTTCGTCCATCAACTCAACAACAACGCCAGCATCATGCGCTACTGGTTCGAAGAGCCTTACGAGGCGTACATGGAACTGGCCCAGCTCTATGACAAGCACATCCACGACCAGCACGAGCGCCGCTTCATCCTCGAGGTGGCGGGCGACAACGTGGGGCTGGTGGAGCTGGTGGACATCCGCAGCATCCATCGCCGCGCCGAATTCCAGATCATCATCGCCCCCGCCCATCAGGGGAAGGGCTATGCCAAGACCGCCACCTTGAAGGCGATGAAGTACGGCTTCAATGTGCTCAACCTGCACAAGCTCTATCTCATCGTCGATCGGGACAACGCCCGGGCGATCCACATCTATCAGGAGCTGGGCTTCGAGCCGGAAGGGGAGCTCAAAGAGGAGTTCTTCATCGATGGCCAATACCGCACCGCCATTCGCATGTGCCTGTTCCAAAGAGACTTCCTGGCCCAGAATGGTCGAGGTGGCTGAACTCCCGTGCGGACATGAAGGGCTGCTGGCGGGGCGTGTTCGCCTTGCCAGCCAGGCGGCCCTGGCCCCATGAAAAGGGCGCGTATTTGAGGCAGAATTTGCGCCATCTATCTGTTACACTTCGCGCCCGCCATTTTCCGGCCACTCTCTGACTTGATGTCAGGCACAGCCGTCGGTGGTCTGCACCGACTTTTCGCTCATGCCGAGCTAACCAAGCCAGCCACAGTCCAGCTGGAACACAGGAACCCATTATGAGATTTGAATCGTTCGATTTTGCCCCCGAGATTTTGCGCGCCATCTCAGAGTGCGGTTATCAGGAGATGACCCCTGTGCAGCAGCAGGCGATCCCGGCCATCCGCCGTGGTCGTGACGTGCTGGCCAGCGCCCAGACCGGCACCGGCAAGACCGCCGCCTTTGCCTTGCCCATCCTGCAGCGGCTGGTGGACAACCCCGCACCGGTGCAGCCGTCCAATGCCCGGGTGCTGATCCTGACCCCGACTCGCGAGCTGGCGGCCCAGGTGGCGAGCAACATCAATGACTTCGCCAAGCATCTGGATATCACCACCCTCACCATCTACGGCGGTGGCAAGCAGGATGTGCAGGCCAGAAAACTGAAAGCGGGCGCTCACATCATAGTGGCGACCCCGGGCCGGCTGCTGGAGCACCTCACCGCCTGCAACCTGAGCCTCTCCGGTGTCGAGTGCCTGGTGCTGGATGAAGCGGACCGCATCCTCGACATGGGCTTCAGTGCCGATGTGCAGCAGATCCTGCAAGCGGTCAACAAGACCCGTCAGAACCTGCTGTTCTCCGCCACCTTCTCCGAGGCGGTGAAGAAGCTGGCCAACCTGATGCTGGACAAGCCTCAGATAGTGAGCGTCAACAAGCAGAACTCCACCGCCGATACCGTCAGCCACACCGTCTATCCGGTGGAGCAGAAGCGCAAGCGCGAGCTGCTCTCCGAGCTCATCGGCAAGCAGAACTGGCCGCAGGTGCTGGTGTTTGCCAGTACCCGCGAGAGCTGCGACGAGCTGGTGGCTGAGCTGAACCTCGACGGCATCAAGTCGGCCGTGGTGCACGGTGACAAGGCGCAGGGCAGCCGTCGCCGCGCCCTGCGCGAGTTCACCGAGGGCAAGTTGCGGGTACTGGTGGCCACCGAAGTGGCCGCCCGTGGCCTGGACATCCCGGATCTCGAATACGTGGTCAACTATGATCTGCCGTTCCTGGCGGAAGACTACGTGCACCGCATCGGCCGTACCGGCCGTGCCGGCAAGAGCGGCATGGCCATCTCCTTCGTCAGTCGTGAAGAAGAGCGCACCCTGCTGGAGATCGAGGCGCTGATCGGCCAGAAGATCCGCCGCATCATGGTGCCGGGCTACGAGGTGAGCAGCCGCGACGAGCTGATCAAGCAGCTGCAGGAGCGTCGCCGCTTCGGCAAGCGGCCGCAGCGGGAAGACAACGCCGCCGCCCAGGCCATGGCCGAGGCCAAGCTGCAGGGCCAGCGCCTCAAGCGCCTGGCTGCCGCCAAGAAGCCGCGCCAGCCGAAATAAGGCGCGCAGGCCGCTCTATTGAACCGCAAAGGCGCCACTGGCGCCTTTGCTATCTCTGTCATCGGTGTTGACCCATGGTGGTCAACTCAAGGATTGCTTATGACCGCTCCTACCTACAATCAGGCCCTGTTCGAGATGGCCAGCCAGAGCCTGGCCGAGCTGGCGCGCACCGCCGAACTGAAGGCCGGCAAGCGTACCCCCGCCCAGGAGAGCCACTTCCTCTGCACCTGGATGGCCGACTCCCTCAAGGAGAAGCGCTTCTCCCGGCTGGTGATGGAGGATTTGAAGGATTGGGTGCAGCTTGGCCGCACCCTGGGGGCCGGCGCCGATCTCAAGGGGCTGCTTGAGCGGATCATGGGCCAGTATGAGCGGGCCATGGCCGAGCCGACTGGGCTGGGCAGCCGGCTGGCCGCCCTGCTGGCCGAGCTCGCGGCCGAGGGTTGGTTAGTGATTACCGACAGCGAGGTGAGCGCCAAGCTGCGTCTGCAATCGGGCGGTCAGCCGAGCCTCATCATCAGCGCCAGCGAGTATCAGGGCCACATCGAGGCGGGCGAGCTGGTCAAGCCGCTCACCCTCTATGTGCGCGGCGACGAGGCCCGGCTGGCACGGGCAGCCTTTGCCCATTGCCTGCTGCTGAGCCAGGGCAACAAGAAAACCACCCTGGTCAAGCACCACAAGGCTTACCGGCTGGTGCCGGGCAACGCGCAGCCAGCGCTGGCGCTGCTGATGGGCCCCTGAGCTGGGTCTGCTTCATTTGTCTGATACCCCGGCCCGGTGCCGGGGTTTTTTATGGGCGCGGGGCGGGGTGGCAGGCAGGAGAAAGGGGGAGGGCGGCGCGACTCTTGTCGCAGCAAGAGGGGGCATCTGGCATTCCCCCTATCCTGGGGGGCGTCCCCCATATGGTGGGATGGTCGCGGGAAAAAACTGCTCTAGGGTGAGTGGGCCCCAAAGAGGGCCTTGAAGGAAGCAAACCGCCTGACAAGGCGACACTCAATGAATGAGGAAACATGATGAAAGCGACTCCCATTGCCCTGTTGCTGGCCGGCGTGCTGGCCTCCCCGCTCTGCGCCGCAGGGCTCGACGCCCAGCTCACCCTGGTGGATGGCAACAGTGACGACGTGCGCGTCAACCTGACCCTGACCAACAGCGGGGACAAGCCGGTTAGCCTGCTCAAATGGCAACTGCCGGGCAGCGAAGATGCCCCCCTGTTCCTGGTGGAGCGGGACGGCCAGCCGGTCAGCTACGAGGGGGCCCTGATCAAGCGGGCTGCCCCGACCGACAAGGACTTCCAGCTGCTCAAGGCCGGCCAGAGCCTGACGGTGCAGGCCGAGGTCTCCGGTCTCTACGACATGAGTGCCCAGGGCCAGTACAGCATCCGCTACCTGCTGCCGACGTTGCCGCAAGAGGCGAAAGTCGCCAAGGCCAAGCAGGCCCAGGCGAGCGAATCCAATGCCGTGACCCTGTGGGTGGACGGAGTGAGTGACGAGCGGGTGCTGGCCAAGGCAGCCCCCCTGGCCGAGCCGCAGGCGGTGACCGCCTCGGTCAGCTTCAGCGGCCGCTGCACCAACACCCAGAAGAGCGACATCCTGGCGGCGCTCGATGCGGCCAGCGGCATCACCAACAACTCCAGCAGCTACCTGGCGGTGGACAAGCCGGAAGGCCAGCGTTATCGCAGCTGGTTTGGTGCCTATGATGCATCGCGCTGGGATCAGGCCGAGACCCACTTCAGCAAGATCAAGGATGCCATCGACAACAAGCCGCTCACCTTCGACTGCGGTTGCAAGCAGAGCTACTTTGCCTATGTCTATCCGGATCAGCCCTACAAGGTCTACCTGTGCAAGAGCTTCTGGACCGCACCGGTCAGCGGGACCGACTCCCGTGCCGGCACCATCGTTCACGAGCTGAGCCACTTCAACGTGGTGGCGGGCACCGACGATCTGGGTTACGGTCAGGCCAATGCCCGCAACCTGGCGAAGACGGATCCGGCCAAGGCGCTCAACAACGCCGACAACCACGAGTACTTCGCCGAGAATACGCCGAGCGAAAACTGATTTGCCGACCGGGGGCCGCAAGGCCCCTTCTTGTCCATGTCGTTTGTCACAGGAAGGAGCGACCATGATGACACTCTTGCTCACCACCCTGGCGCTGGCCCCCCTGCAGTGCGATCTGTCGGTCAAGGCACAAAGCCGGGTCAACGAGCCGCTGCCGCTGGTGATGACCCTGACCAACCGGGGGGAGGTGCCGCTCGAGGTGCTGAGCTGGTTCACGCCGTTTGAAGGCTGGTTTGCCGATGCCATCGATCTCACCCTCGATGATCGGCCGATACCCTACAAGGGCCCGCTGGCCAAGCGGGGCAACCCGGGCGCCGAGGATTTCTTCTTGCTGGGGGCCGGTCAGCAGAGCCAGGCCGACGCGGATCTGACCCTGGTCTACGATCTCTCCCACCCCGGCCGCTACCAACTGAGCTACCGCGCCCAGCCGCTGACCCTGACCCGGGGCGTGGCTCCCCGCTGCCCCGTCATTCACTTCACCCGGCTGCCCGCCTCCTAGGGCAGCCCCTGTGTACTACCTAGATGGCATCCGGCCCGGTGTGAGGCGCCAGCAGCCCTGCCGTGCGGGCGGCCACCGCCAGATAGCGGTCTGCCAGCAAAGGCCTGGCGAGCCCCTCTCGCCAGCAGCAATGCACCAGCTTGATCACATGATCGTCGAGGCTCGCCACTGCCCGGGCCAGCACGTTTTGCCACGACAGCTTGCCGGTATCGGGCCAGACCGGCGTCTGCAGTGACGGCGCGCAGACCGTGACATAGGCGGCCGTCACCGCCTGCCACATCAGGGTCTGCCAGCGCGCGAGCCATGGCGCGGGCAGATAGCTGGCGACGATGGCGGCGGCGCGACTGCCGGTCACCATGTGCAGCACGGTAAAATTGCCGGTCTGCCAGTAGAGGGTGAGGGCCGCGTCGGCCAGCTGCACCAGCAGATCCGATGATGATACCCCGCTCGGCAACCCGCTCGCCCAGGTCGGCGCATCCGTCACCTGCCGCAGTCGTTCGGTGATCCACTCGCCTTGCCAGCATGCGCCTTCCCATTGCTGGGCCAGCGCGCTCAGCAGAGCGTCGATATGCTGCACCGGTGCCCGCTGCCCGGCCGGCACCCGCAGGGGGCTGCACTGCCAGGCGGCCAGTGCGGCGGCCTGCTCTCCCAGATGGCCATTTTCCAGCGCGCAGGCAAAGCGGATCAGCGGATGGAAGGCGCCGCCGGCCGGCGAGAGACCCTGCTCCAGCAGGGCGGCAAAGGTGGGCAGCCACCCCTCGTCGGCCAGCCGTGTTGCCAACTGCTGACGCAGCCGGACAAACTGCAGTTCCTCCTCATCCCCCTGCTGTTGTTCACCCCCCGGCAGGGCATAGTTGGCCTGCCAGTGTGCGAAGAACTGTTGCAGCTGGCGGGGATTGGCGCCCATCTCGTGCAGGGCGTGCAATGCCATCGGGCAGTGGTTGGTGGTGCCGCGTTCGTTGAGGGCAAAGGCTCGATTGGCATCGAGCAGATGATGAAGATAATGCATAATCATTTGACTCCTTTCATAAGGGGAGACAGGATTGTGCAAGTTAAAGCTAACTTGAGGTCAAGCGTGGCGATGGAACGCAAATGGCTGGCCATCGGCCAGATAGCCAAACGCTCGGGCGTCAAGGCCAGCGCCCTGCGCTTCTACGAGCAGAAGGGGCTGATTGGCAGCGTGCGCAGCGAGGGGGGCCAGCGGCTCTATCCGCAGGATGTGCTGCGCCGCATCGCCTTCATCCGGGTGGCGCAGGGCATGGGGTTGAGTCTGGGCGAGATAGGGGAAGCCCTGGCCGGCCTGCCCGAGGGGCGCACCCCGGATCGCCGTGACTGGGACGGCATTGCCGGCCAGTGGCAGAGCCTGCTCGATCGGCGCATCACCGCTCTGCAGCAGCTCAAGGAGAAGCTCGGCGCCTGCATTGGTTGCGGTTGCCTCTCGCTGGAGCACTGCGCACTTTACAATCCGGATGATCAGGCCGCCGGGCAGGGCGAGGGCCCCCGCTACCTGCTGGGGGATACGCCACCGAGCGGGCCGACAGCAACATGATGAACATGAGGGGCGGTCCAGCCATGCCATGCACCGGGCCGACTCGTTTACACCGTCAAGGAGGAGACATGGCACTGGAACAACTGAAACGGGAGTTGGAGCTGTTTGGCGAACAGAATGACGGCGCGCAACAGTCCCGTGGCAGCAAGATGCTCAACATTACCCGCGATACCGGCGAGCTGCTGGCGGTGCTGGTACAGACGAGGGGGGCCGATGCGGTGTTGGAGATCGGCACCTCCAACGGTTACTCCACCCTCTGGCTGGCCGAGGCAGTAAAACGGCTGGGGGGCCGGGTCACTACCATCGAGCTGGACGAGGGAAAACGGGCCATGGCGGCCGCCAACTTTGAGCGGGCCGGTCTTGAACCCTGGATTGAGCAGTTGGCAGGGGAAGCTGGTACGCTGCTGCCCACCCTGCCGACGGCCGCTTATCCGCTCATCTTCCTCGACTCCGATCGCCAGCACTACCAGGCCTGGTGGCCCGAGATCCAGCGCCTTCTGGCCCCCCGCGGTCTGCTGGTGGTGGACAATGCCATCTCCCATCGCGAGGAGCTGGCCGAGTGGATGGCAGAGGTGGAGCAGGATCCGGCCTTCGCGACCTCGCTGGTGCCGGTGGGCAAGGGGGAGTGGCTGGTGGTGCGGTTGTAGGGGAGAGGCATGGAAAACAAGACCATGGAACCAAAAGCAGTGGTGGAGGCCTACTGGCAGGCCATGCAGAGCAACGATTTCGTCAAGGCCTCCAGGTGGCTGAGCGATGACTTCCTCTGTGACTGGCCCCAGTCGGGGGAGCGGATCGAGGGGCGGGCCAACTTCGTCGAGATCAATCGGCGCTACCCGGCGGCCGGGCCCTGGAATTTCGATGTCGTCCGCCTGCTGGAGCAGGGGCGAGAGGTGGTGACCGAAGTGGTGATCACCGACGGTGAAGTGGAGGCGCGCGCCATCACCTTCCACACGGTGCGTGGCAATACCATCTGCCATCAGACCGAATTCTGGCCCGATCTCTACGAGGCGCCGCACTGGCGTCGTCACTGGGTCACCAGCATCCCGCGGGAGCCGCAACCCGCCTGATATGGTTTCCGCTGGCGGAGCGCCGCCAGCGGGGCTATTCCTCGGCCAGCCCGGCCACTATTTTTTCGTTATCCATTATTTCGCTAAATATCCCCGTATTTCATGGTTGGGTCATGCCATGAGCCACGTTATGTTTCATCCATACCGCCGGCAAGCATTATGAAAGTTCTCTCTGCCGATAATTAATTTCAACATGATAACCGGCTGGTTTTATTTTGTGGTGGTTGGCAAGCGTTCTGGATGTTCATAAATATAACGAGGTGAATAATGAAAAAACGGCACTCTCTGTTTTTAATGGCGGCACTTCAGCTGGCACTGATGACCTCGGTACAGGCACAATCAAGCCTGGCCGAGATCCAGCGGGCCGGGGTGATCAAGATCGGCACCGAAGGGGCCTATCCTCCCTTCACCTATCACGACAAGAGCGGCAAGCTGGTGGGCTTTGACGTGGAGATCGGCGAGCTGATTGCAAGCGGTCTCGGCGTGAAGCCGCAGTTCGTCGAGGGCAAGTGGGACGGGCTCATCGCCGGGGTGGACGCCAAGCGCTACGACCTGGTGCTCAACGAAGTGGCCATCACCCCGGAGCGGCTGAAAAAGTATGATTTTTCAGATCCCTACATCACCTCCAAGGCGGTGATCGTGGTGCACAGCGACAACCACAGCATCAAGAGTTTTGCCGATCTGAAGGGCAAGAAATCCTCCCAGTCGCTGACCAGCAACTTCGCTCAGCTGGCGAAATCATCGGGCGCCGAGGTGGTGGCCACCGAGGGATTCAACCAGTCCCTTGAACTGGTGCTGACCGGGCGGGTGGATGCCACCCTCAACGACAGCCTCTCCTTCCTCGACTTCAAGAAACAGAAGCCGGACGCCAAGTTGAAGGTGGCGGCCACCGAGGCCAAGGGAGATCAATCTGCCGCCCTGCTCGCCAAGGGACAACCCGAGTTGCTGGCCGCCATCAATCAGGCGCTGCGCAATGCCAAGCAGGATGGCGCATATCAGAAAATATCGCAGAAATATTTCGGCACCGACGTCTCGCAATAATATCGCGGCAACATAATAACAACTGAGGATATTAACGTGCCGGCCTGGTTGCAGTTAATGATCGACTCTTTTTGGCCCCTGCTTAGTGCGGGGCTTATTTTTACCGTGCCACTCACCCTGATTACCTTCGTGCTGGGAATTGTGCTCGGCTTGTCGGTGGCGCTGGCCAGATTATATGGTCCGGCCCCGCTGGTGATGCTGGTCCGGTTTTATGTCTGGCTTATTCGGGGCACTCCGCTGCTGGTGCAGCTGTTTCTGATCTTTTACGGTTTGCCGAGCGCCGGTATCGTGCTGGATGCCTTCACCGCCGCCGTCATCGGGTTCACCCTCAACATCGGTGCCTACAGCTCGGAGATCATCCGTGCCACCCTGGCGGCGATCCCCAAGGGGCAGTGGGAGGCGGCCTATTCCATCGGCATGAACTGGCCTCAGGTGATGTGGCGGGTGATCCTGCCGCAGGCGGCGCGCATCGCGGTGCCGCCGCTCTCCAACACCTTCATCTCCTTGGTCAAGGACACCTCGCTGGCGGCAGCGGTGACCGTGCCCGAGCTGTTTCAGGCGGCTCAGCGACTCGCCTCCGTCACCTATGAGCCGCTCATCCTCTATGTCGAGACGGCCCTCATCTACCTGTTGTTCAGTTCGGTACTCTCCACCCTGCAAGACAAGCTGGAGCAGCGACTGGCTCACAAAGAGACCCGGGAGGTCGCCCTATGATCCGCTTGAGTGGCATCGAGAAACAGTTTGCGGGGCAGCGAGTGTTGAAAGGGGTAGGGTTGGCGATGGCCGCGGGCAGCGTCACCGCCCTGATCGGCCCCTCCGGCAGCGGCAAGAGTACCCTGCTGCGCTGCGTGAACCTGCTGGAACGACCCGACGCAGGCCAGCTGGTGCTGGGGGGCAGCGAGCTCGACTTTGCCCATCACCTGTCCCGGCAAAGCGTGCTGAGCCTGCGCCAGCAGACCGGCATGGTGTTCCAGAACTTTCAGCTGTTTCCGCACATGACGGTGCTGGAGAATGTGCTGGAAGGGTTGGTGACTGTGTTGAAGTGGCCGAGGGAGCGGGCGGCGGCGCGCGCCCTGCAACTGCTCGACAAGGTGGGGCTCAGGCACAAGGCCCAGGCGGTGCCTGCCACCCTCTCCGGTGGTCAGCAGCAGCGGGTGGCCATTGCCCGGGCGCTGGCGCCAGCTCCCAAGGTGTTGCTCTGTGACGAGCCCACCTCGGCGCTGGATCCCGAGCTTGCCCAGGAGGTGGTGGCGGTGCTGCGCCAGCTGGCCAGTGAGGGCACCACCATGCTGATCGCCACCCACGACTTGCGCCTGGCGGCCCAGATCGCCCAGCAGGTGATCTTCCTGGAGGCGGGGGAGGTGGTGGAGGCGGGCAGTGCGCGCCAGATGTTCACCACCCCCAAGCGGGCGCGTACCTTCGAATACATCTCCACCCTCACCGAGCGGCTGCCGGAGAGCTGGAGCATCTAGCCGGTACTGCCTGATCGAGAGCGATATAAAAAAAACAGCCCCGCACGAGCGGGGCTGTTTGCTTGGCTGCGATGGCAGATCACACGGCCAGGTAGTCCATGATCCCTTCGGCCGCCTTGCGCCCCTCATAGATGGCGGTGACCACCAGATCGGAGCCGCGCACCGCGTCGCCACCGGCGAACACCTTGGGGTTACTGGTCTGGAAGGGATGTTCGGCCTGCTCGGAGGCCTTGATACGATCCCGGCCGTCAAGCTCGATGCCGTGTTCCGCCATCCAGGGCTGGGGGTTGGGCTGGAAGCCGAACGCCATTACCACCGCATCGGCAGCCAGCACCTGCTCGGAGCCGGCGATCACCACCGGGTTGCGGCGGCCATTGGCATCGGGGGCGCCGAGCTCGGTGCTCACCACCTTGATGCCGCAGGTGCGGCCCTGGGCGTCCAGCTCGACGCCGACCGGCTGCAGGTTGAACATGAATTCAACCCCCTCTTCGCGGGCATTCTTCACCTCCCGCTTGGAGCCCGGCATGTTCTCCTCGTCGCGGCGATAGGCGCAGATCACCTTGTCGGCCCCCTGACGGATGGCGGTACGCACGCAGTCCATGGCGGTATCGCCACCGCCGAGCACCACTACCTGCTTGCCGGCGAAGTCGATGTAGTCGGCTTGCGCCTTCTCAAAGCCCAGCAGCCGATTGGCGTTGGCGATGAGGTAGGGCAGGGCGTCGTAGACTCCCGGTGCCTCCTCGTTGGCAAAGCCGCCCTTCATGTACTTGTAGGTGCCGACCCCGAGGAAGACCGCATCGAATTCGCCGAGCAGGTCGGCGAAGGTGACATCGCGACCCACCTCGGTCTCGAGACGAAACTCCACCCCCATCCCCTCGAAGATCTCGCGGCGACGCTGCATCACCTCTTTTTCCAGCTTGAAGGAGGGAATGCCGAAGGTGAGCAGACCGCCGATCTCCGGATACTTGTCGAACACCACCGGGGTGACGCCGCCCCGTGCCAGCACGTCGGCGCAGGCAAGACCCGCCGGGCCGGCGCCGATGACGGCGACCCGCTTGCCGGTCTTGACCACCTTGGAGAGGTCGGGCTTCCAGCCCATCTCGAACGCCTTGTCGGTGATGTATTTTTCGATGTTGCCGATGGTGACGGCACCGAAGCGATCGTTGAGGGTGCAGGCACCCTCACACAGTCTGTCTTGCGGGCAGACCCGGCCACACACCTCCGGCAGGCTGTTGGTCTGGTGGGAGAGCTCCACCGCCTCCAGAATGCGTCCCTCGTTGGCCAGCTTCAGCCAGTTGGGGATGTAGTTGTGCACCGGGCACTTCCACTCGCAGTAAGGGTTGCCGCAGTCGAGGCAGCGATCCGCCTGCATGCCGACCTGGGCCTGGTTGAAGGACTCGTAGATCTCCACGAACTGGATCTTGCGGATCTTGAGCGGCTTCTTGGGCGGGTCGACCCGCTGCACGTCGATAAACTGAAATACGTTCTGGCTCATAGGGTTCCCTCCTTATTGCGCCTGGATTCTGAGTTCTGCACTGGAACGGCTGGTGTGGCCAAGCAGCGATTTGACGTCGCTGGACTTGGGTTTGATCAGCCTGAACTTGGGCACATAGGAGTCGAAGTTGGCCAGGATCTCCTCGGCGCGCGAGCTGCCGGTTTCGTTGAGGTGCGCCGTGATGATGCCGCGCAGGTGCTCCTGATGGATGGCGAGGTCCGCCACGTCCAGCAGTTCCACCAGCTCGGGGTTGGTGCGCTTGGCAAAGTTGCCGCACTCGTCGAGCACGTAGGCGAAGCCGCCGGTCATGCCCGCCGCGAAGTTGACGCCTGTGGTGCCGAGCACGGTGACGATGCCGCCGGTCATGTATTCACAGCCGTTGTCGCCGATCCCCTCGACTACCGCCAGCGCCCCTGAGTTGCGCACCGCGAAGCGCTCGCCGGCGGTACCTGCGGCATAGAGTTTGCCGCCGGTGGCGCCGTAGAGGCAGGTGTTGCCGATGATGGCCGCCTCGTGGGATTTGAATGCCACGCCGACATGGGGTTTGATCACCAGCTTGCCGCCGGTCATCCCCTTGCCCACGTAGTCGTTGGCGTCCCCGGTGAGGATCATCTCAAGGCCGCCGGCGTTCCAGACGCCGAAGCTCTGGCCGGCGGTACCGTTGAAGTGGACCCGCACCGGATCGGCCGCCATCCCCTGGTTGCCGTGGCGCTTGACGATTTCGCCGGACAGACGCGCCCCCACCGAGCGGTCGGTGTTGCGGATGTCGTAGCGAAACTCGCCGCCGCTCATGTTTTCCACCGCCTCCAGCAGATCTTCCACCATCTTGAGGTTCAAAGGCCCCTTGTCGAAGGTGGGGTTGTGCTGCTGGCTGAACAGGCTGGAGCCTGCCGGTGCCACCGGGCTGGTCAGAATGCCGGAGAGATCCAGCTTGGCCTGACGGGCGGTGAGGCCGGGCAGCGCTTCCAGCAGGTCGGTACGACCGATGAGATCGGTCAGCTGGGTGACGCCAAGCTGGGCCATCAGCTCGCGGGTCTCCTCGGCGATGAACTTGAAGTAGTTCATCACCATCTCCGGCAGGCCGGTGAAGTGCTCGCGGCGCAGCTTCTCATCCTGGGTGGCGACGCCGGTGGCGCAGTTGTTCAGGTGGCAGATACGCAGGTATTTGCAGCCCAGCGCCACCATGGGGCCGGTACCGAAACCGAAGCTCTCGGCGCCGAGAATGGCCGCCTTGATGATGTCCAGACCCGTTTTGAGGCCGCCATCCACCTGCAGCCGCACCTTGTGGCGCAGGCCGTTGGCGACCAGCGCCTGCTGGGTCTCGGCCAGGCCCAGTTCCCAGGGGGATCCGGCGTATTTGACCGAGGTGAGGGGGCTCGCGCCGGTGCCGCCGTCGTAGCCGGAGACGGTGATGAAGTCCGCATAGGCCTTGGCCACGCCGCAGGCGATGGTGCCAACGCCGGGCTCGGACACCAGTTTCACCGACACCAGGCAGTTCGGGTTGATCTGCTTGATGTCGAAGATGAGCTGGGCCAGATCCTCGATGGAGTAGATATCGTGGTGGGGTGGCGGCGAGATCAGGGTCACGCCGGGCACGGAGTAGCGCAGCTTGGCGATCTGGGCCGTCACCTTGTCACCGGGCAACTGGCCCCCTTCGCCGGGCTTGGCGCCCTGGGCCACCTTGATCTGCACCACGTCGGCGTTCATCAGGTAGTGGGGGGTGACGCCAAAGCGCCCCGAGGCCACCTGCTTGATGCGCGAATTCTTCTCGGTGCCGAAGCGCTTGGGATCCTCGCCGCCTTCACCCGAGTTGCTCTGGCCGCCGAGCCGGTTCATGGCCACCGCCAGCGCCTCGTGGGCTTCCGGGCCCAGCGCACCGATGGACATGGCGGCGGAGTCGAAGCGGGGGAACAGCTTGGCAGCCGGCTCCACCTGCTCCAGTGCCACCGGGTTGTCGACCTTTTTCAGGGTGAGCAGATCACGCAGGGTGGCGACCGGCCGTTCGTTCACCAGACGGGCGTACTCCTTGTAATCGGCATAGTTGCCGGAGCGCACCGCCACTTGCAGGGTCTGCACCACATCCGGGTTGTAGGTGTGGTACTCGCCGCCGTGGACGAATTTGAGCAGGCCACCCTGGGTGAGGGCCTTGCGGGCCAGCCAGGCTTGACGGGCCAGATTGAACTGATCCTGCTGGATGTCGGTAAAATCGGCGCCCTGAATGCGGCTCGATACGCCGCGAAAACACATCTCGACCACGGCTTTGGAGAGGCCCACCGCTTCGAACAGCTGGGAGCAGCGGTAGCTGGCCACCGTGCTGATGCCCATCTTGGACATCACCTTGTAGAGCCCCTTGTTGATGCCGTTGCGGTAGTTGAGCATGGCCTGGCGCAGGCTCATCTTGAGCACGCCCTCTTCTACCTGCTTGGCGAGCGTCTCGTAGGCGAGGTAGGGGTAGATGGCAGTGGCGCCAAAGCCCAGCAGCACAGAGAAGTGGTGCGGGTCGCGCACGCTGGCGGTCTCCACCAGGATGTTGGCGTCGCAGCGCAGGTTGTTGTCCACCAGGGTGCGCTGCACCGCCCCCACCGCCATGGCAGCCGGGATGGGCAGGGTGTCGGCACTGACGTCCCGATCCGAGAGGATCAGCAGCACGGTACCGGCCTTTGCGGCAGCCTGGGCCTCTTCACAGATGCGCAGGATCGCCGCTTCCAGTCCCTCTTCGGGTTTGAAGTTGAGGCTGATCACCTGATGGCGATAGTGCTCCCCTTCCAGTGCCAGCAGCTGGTGGAAGTCGGAGTAGAGCAGGATCGGCGACTGGAACAGCACCCGGTGGGCGTGGCCGAAGGTCTCGTTGAACACGTTCTGCTCGCGGCCGATACAGGTGGCCAGCGACATGACGTGGTTTTCCCGCAGCGGATCGATGGGCGGGTTGGTGACCTGGGCGAACATCTGGCGGAAGTAGTCGTACAGGGTGCGCTGGCTGGAGGAGAGCACCGCCATCGGGGTGTCATCCCCCATGGAGCCCACCGCTTCCTGGCCGTTTTCACCCAGTACCCGGATGATCTGGTCCAGCTCCTCATAGGAGTAGCCGAACAGTTTCTGATAGGTTTTCAGCTGATCGTCGGAGAACTCGCGGGCGCCGGTACTGGCGTCATCCATCTGTTCGAACGGCACCAGCCGCTTGCAGTGCTTGTCCATCCACTGCTTGTAGGTGTGACGGCTCTTGAGATCGTCGTCGATCTCGAAGCTGGTCCAGATCTTGCCGTTGCTGGTGTCGACCACGAACAGCTCGCCCGGGCCGACCCGGCCCTTCTCCAGCACTTCGTCCGGGGTGTAGTCCCAGGTGCCGACCTCGGACGCGAGGGTGATGAACTTGTCCTTGGTGATGACGTAGCGGGCCGGACGCAGGCCGTTTCTGTCGAGCGCGCAGGTGGCGTAGCGGCCGTCGGTCATGACGATGCCAGCCGGGCCATCCCAGGGCTCCATGTGCATGGAGTTGAAGTCGTAGAAGGCGCGCAGGTCGTCATCCATGTTTGGGTGCTTCTGCCACGCAGGCGGGATCAACAGGCGCATGGCGCGGAACAGGTCCATGCCGCCGGCCAGGAACAGATCCAGCATGTTGTCGAGGCTGGAGGAATCCGACCCCGTGGTGTTGACGAAGGGGGCGGCCTCTTGCAGATCGGGGATCAGCGGGGTGGCGAACTTGTAGCTGCGTGCCTTGGCCCACTGGCGGTTGCCGGCTATGGTGTTGATCTCGCCGTTGTGGGCCAGATAGCGGAACGGTTGCGCCAGCGGCCAGCGCGGGCTGGTGTTGGTGGAGAAACGTTGGTGGAACACGCAGATGGCCGCCTGCATGCGGATGTCGGCCAAATCCAGATAAAAACGCGGCAAGTCCACCGGCATGCACAGTCCTTTATAGACGGTGACCAGGTTGGAGAGGCTGACCACGTAGAAGTAGTCGTCGCTGATGCGTTTCTCGATGCGGCGGCGCACGATATAGAGGCGGCGCTCGAGATCCTTGTCGACCCAGCCGGGGGGGGCGTTGACAAAGACCTGTTCGATGCTGGGCAGGGAGGACTTGGCGATGGGGCCGAGTACATTGGTATCGATAGGCACCTTGCGCCAACCGACCAGGCTCAGGGTCTCCTTTTCCAGCTCTTCGTCGATGATGTCGCGAGTGGCTTGCGCCAAGACGGGATCGGGGTTGAGAAACAGCATGCCGACCGCGTAGTTGCGGCCCAGGTGCCATCCCTTCTCTTCGGCGACAGCTCTGAAGAAGCTGTCGGGTTTTTGCAGCAACAGACCGCAGCCGTCGCCGGTCTTGCCGTCGGCGGAGATGCCGCCACGGTGCTGCATGCGAGCCAATGCTGACATCGCGAGACGGACAAGCTTGTGGCTGGCTTCACCTTCCATGTGGGCCAACAGGCCGAAGCCACAGTTATCCCTCTCCAGCTTTGGATCATATAGTGACATTGCATTTCTCCCTTGCTCGGCCTTGCATCGCACTGTCATCAACAGACTGCATAAATTGCGATTGGCTCTTGTGGTTCCGTCCGCCTGAGGTGGCGAATCTCCAAACTAATGGGATTTTTCGGCAAGGTCAATTGGACATCCCGGCTGTTTTCATTATCACAAACCCATAACAAAATGTCGGGGTGCGGGTATATATGGGGTATTAACTGGCGATTGCTCTGGTTATTTTTGTTTTCGTGGAGTTTTGTATTGCCATATTGGACTTTGCTGGTTGACTCAATGGGGGCAAGGATTTGTAGTAATTTTACCAATCCACTCGACAAGTGAATGGCCGAGATCACAATAACGATGCAGGTGACTTGCATTTGCAAAACCACCGTCTATGAGAAAATTTTCATTATTCAACAAACTGTTAGAAGATGGTTTTGTGGTGGTGTTGAGCCTTCGTCAAATTTGGGATGAGTCTCGAAAGCGTCGATAACTACCCATTCGCTGATATTTATCCGGTTATTGGTGAATATTTATATGTTTTCCCGACCCTCTCCTCCCTTGATCCAGCGCAGCGCCGAGCGCGGCCAAGCTCGTACAATGACGCCCCTTTACTGGAGGTGTCATGCAGTTACACGAACTCGTCAATACATTCGGCCAGGATCTCAAGCAACGCCATGGCCAGAAGATCCACAAGCTCTCCATTCACGGTGCCTTCACCTGCCCGAACCGGGACGGCACGCTGGGCCGTGGTGGCTGCACCTTCTGCAATGTCTCCTCCTTTGCCGACGAGTCGGCCCAGCAGCTTTCGGTGGTGCAGCAACTGCTGGCTCGCCGGGATGAAGTGACCCGGGCCAAACGTTATCTCGCCTACTTTCAGGCCTATACCAGCACTTATGCCGAGGTGGAGTACCTGCAGCGCATGTATGAAGAGGCACTGTCGGTGAGCGACATGGTGGGCTTGTGTGTGGGGACGCGCCCAGATTGCGTGCCGGATGCGGTACTGGACCTGCTGGCCGGTTATCAGGCTCGGGGTTACGAGGTGTGGCTGGAGCTGGGGCTGCAGAGCGCCAACGACAAGACGCTGCAGCGCATCAACCGGGGTCATGGCTATGCCGCCTATGTTGACGCTGTGACCAGGGCCCATCAGCGCGGCATCAAGGTGTGCGCCCACCTGATCGTCGGTCTGCCCGGTGAAGTCGCCATGGACAGCCTGAATACGCTGCAGCGCATCGTGGAGACGGGGGTGGAGGGGATAAAACTGCACCCGCTGCACGTGGTAGAGGGAAGCACCCTTGGCAAGGCGTGGCAGGCGGGTCGACTGGAGGTGCCGAGCCTGGCGCAGTATGTGGAAGCGGCGGTTGCCATGATCCAGCACACGCCGCCCGAGGTGGTGTACCATCGCATCTCGGCGTCGGCACGCCGTCCGACTCTGTTGGCGCCGGCCTGGTGCGAGAATCGCTGGACAGCCATGGCTGACATTGCTAGTGAACTGGCCCGCTCCGGCGCCCAGGGTCATGCGCTGAGGCGCCCTTTTTCGCTTTCTGGCAATATCGGCTAGGTAATCAGATTTCATCAAAAAAACAGTGAGTTATTAGATGAAATTCAGTCTTTGCGGTATAGTTTCGGTAAAATTGTCTTGATATAGTACTTGGCTTGAAAAAGATATCATTATCAATAAGCTTGTATTATTTCCAATTTGGACGGGATATATCGGAGGTGGCGCCATCTTGTGTCGCGATCCGCAACCAAACTGCCCGTCTCGCCTTTGGGTGTAATGCCTACCAGGTCTGCCAATGACATTCAGTGTCATGTACCTGTGCTTAATGTGTATCAGGCTGTTGATCCCTTCTCGGGGAGCTCTGTTCTTTATGTCACGGGATCGTCTGCGCCAAACTGCGCCCGTGAAGCTTGAATATCGGTGTGGCGATAGAGCCGGCCCAATCATGCAGTGACAGGATGCTATGCAAGCAGAAACTAACCGTATTGACGAGTTGTTGGAGTGCCTGGTCTTTCTGACCCGCTTTTATGGGGTGCCCAACAGCAAGGATGCCCTGACGACCGGTTTGCCACTGGTGTCCGGCCTGCTGACGCCCAACCTGTTTGGCCGTGCCGCCGAGCGGGGCGGACTGTCGGCCCGGGAAGTGATCCAGCCGCTTGCCGAAATCTCTCCCTTGTTGCTGCCTTGCGTGCTGCAGATGCGCAATGGTGGCGCCTGCATTCTGCTGGAGTGGAATGAAGACAGAAGCCAGGGCAAGGTCATCTTTCCTCAGGCGGGAGATGCGGCCCAGTGGCTCAATGCAGCCCAGCTGGGTGATGAGTATCTGGGTCGACTGTTTTTTGTCAAAAAGCAGTTCAAATTTGATGAGCGCTCCCCCAAGGTGCTGGAGACCCGTGATGGGCACTGGTTCTGGAGCACTCTGTTTGAATCCCGTGGCATCTATCGTGACGTACTGATCGCGTCCATCCTGATCAACCTGTTTGCCATCGCCAGCCCGCTGTTCACCATGAACGTCTACGACAAGATAGTGCCCAATCTGGCATTCGATTCCCTTTGGGTGCTTGCGGTCGGGGCCATGGTGGTGTTCACCTTCGATTTCGTGATGCGTCAGCTGCGCAGCTACTTCATCGACATTGCCGGTAAAAAATCGGATGTGCTGTTGTCGGCCAAGATCTTCGCCAAGGTAATGGGCATGCGGATGGAGTCGCGGCCGGCCTCGACCGGAGCGTTTGCCAAACATCTGCAGGAGTTTGAATCGGTACGGGAGTTTTTTACCTCCGCCACCGTCTCTACCCTCATCGACCTGCCGTTCGCGGTCTTCTTCCTGTTCATCATCTGGATTTTCGCCGGGGTTATGGTCGTGGTGCCGATCGTCGCCATGCTGATCCTCATTATTTACAGCTTCTATATTCAGGCGCCGCTCAAGCAGTCCATCGAAGAGGGATCGCGGCTTGCCTCCCAGAAGAATGCCAATCTGATCGAGAGCATTTCAGGCCTTGAGACCGTCAAGATTTTCGGGGCCGAGAGCATGTTCCAGCATCGCTGGGAGCAGGCCGTCTCCCATATCTCGACCTGGGGCGTGCAGACCCGCCGCATCACCAACTCCATGTCCTCGCTGGCCAGTTACATCCAGCAGGTGGTGACGGTGGCACTGGTGATTGTCGGTGTTTATCAGATCTCGGAAGGGTTGGTCACCATGGGGGGCATGATTGCTGCCGTCATGCTGTCAAGCCGTGCCATTGCGCCCATGGTGCAGTTGTCGGTGCTCTCCACCCGTTACAACCAGGCCAAGTCCGCACTGGAAATCCTGGAAAAAATCATGGTGACACCGGGTGAGCAGGAAGAGGGCAAACAGTATATCCACCATCCCGTGATCTCCGGTCGGATCGAATTTGACAATGTCTCGTTCAAGTACCCGGGGATGGAAACCAGCACGCTGCACAACATCAATCTGCGTATCGAGCCGGGTGAGAAGGTGGCCATCATAGGCCGGATCGGGGCGGGCAAAACCACGCTCGAGAAGATCTTGATGGGCTTGTATCGGCCCACCGATGGCTCGGTGCGACTCGATGGGTTCGAGCTGGATCAACTGCCGGCCTCGGTTATCCGGCGCAACATAGGTTGTGTCCCGCAGGACGTGACCCTGTTTTTTGGCTCGGTACGCGACAATATCATGCTGGGCAATCCGCTGGTGGACGATGTGCGGGTCATGCGGGCCGCCAAACGGGCTGGCGTCACCAATTTTACCAATCGGGATCCCAACGGGTTGGATCGGCAAATCGGCGAAGGAGGCCGTCAGCTCTCGGGTGGTCAGCGTCAGGCCATCCTGCTGGCGCGAGCCTTGCTCAACGACCCCCCCATTCTGGTGATGGACGAGCCCACCTCCAACATGGATAACCAGTCCGAGATGCAGGTCAAGCATGAGCTGGCACGATTGGGGCCGGAAACAACCCTGATCCTGATCACGCACAAAACCTCCATGCTCGATGTCGCTTCACGGGTCATCGTGGTTGAGCAGGGGCAGGTGGTGGCCGATGGGCCCAAAGAGGCTGTGCTGCAACAGTTGAAAGAGGGCAAGGTGCGTGTGCAGGAGGCGTCCAATGGCTAAGTTTGGACTGTTTAAGAAGGCGCCATCCGATACCGTACTGCCGGCGCCGGAGCACCTTGAATTCGTTGATGACGGTGCGGCTGCGGTACTGCTGAGTACTCCGACTCGAGCCAGGGCATTGCTGTGGGCCTGCTTCCTGTTTTTCATGAGCGCCATCGTCTGGGCCGCCTGGGCCGAGCTCGATGAGGTCACCGTTGGACAGGGCAAGGTCATCCCTTCCCGTCAGTTGCAGGTGATCCAGAATCTGGAGGGGGGGATCGTCAAGGAGATCTTCGTCAAAGAGGGTGACATCGTTGAAAAAGGGCAGCCGCTCTTGCGCATCGATGACACCCGCTTCCGCTCCGATTTTCGTGAACGGGAGCAGGAGCTGGTGACCCTCAAGGGGGATATTGCCAGGCTGCGCTCCGAAATCCAGAGCGTGGTGGTCAAGACCGGCCCCAATTTGGGATGGCGCGAACAGGTCGTGGTCGACAAGCAGCCCATCGATTTCCCTGATGGTTTCGAAAACGTCTTTGCCGAATATGCGGCTCGAGAAAAATCAGTTCAGGATGAGCGTCTCAACAATTTGAACAACCAGCTCTATATTCTGGGGCAACAGATTGAACAGAAAGAGCAGGAGACCATAGAGCTCAACGCCAAGATCAGGACGGTGGCGCGTAGCGTGGATCTGGCGCGGCAGGAGCTCAATATCAGCCGCCCCTTGGCCAAGGAGGGGATAGTACCTCAGGTCGAGCTCATCAAGCTGGAACGTCAGGTCAACGAAATGCAGGGGGAATTGGAGAGCAACCGACTGCTTATTCCCAAACTCGATTCCGTGTTGCGGGAAACCATCTCCAAGCGCAACGACATTGCCTTGAAATTCCGGGCCGATTCACAGACCGAGCTCAATGAACGGCAAGGCAAATTGAGCCAGCTGTCCGAAGGCCAGGTTGGGCTGCGGGATCGGGTGGATCGCACCAGCGTCATTGCGCCGCTCAAGGGTACCATCAAGAAGCTCAAGATCAACACGCTGGGTGGTGTGGTGCAACCCGGTATGGATCTGATGGAAATTGTTCCACTGGAAGACACTCTGCTGGTCGAGGCCAAAGTGTCGCCCAAAGATATCGCGTTCTTGCGGCCAGGGCTGGAGGCCGTGGTCAAGATTACTGCCTATGACTTCACAATTTATGGAGGATTACATGGCAAGGTTGAACAGATAAGTGCTGACT
Source organism: Aeromonas sp. ASNIH4 (assembly GCF_002934425.1). Classification (NCBI taxonomy): domain Bacteria; kingdom Pseudomonadati; phylum Pseudomonadota; class Gammaproteobacteria; order Aeromonadales; family Aeromonadaceae; genus Aeromonas; species Aeromonas sp. ASNIH4. The sequence goes on from NZ_CP026217.1 coordinate 1,525,782, forward strand.
CGATCCAGGATGAAGATGGCAACTCCTTTTACCTGGTACGAGTACGCACCGAGAAAAGTTACTTGGGCGATGAGCTTAACGCACTTCCCATCATCCCCGGTATGTTAGCCAGTGCAGATATTATTACTGGTAAAAAAAGTGTCCTAGACTATTTGCTTAAGCCGATTTTACGGGCAAAGCAGTCGGCACTGAGAGAACGATAAGCCAACAATCTAAAAACAACATGACTGGAGATACCATGAAGAAGACGATTGTTGCCATGTTAGTAAGTGGCGCCGTGCTGTTCCCGGGCCTTACCCAGGCCCAAACACTGGAACAGTCAGTGGCACAGTCACTGGCTACCCATCCCAAAATCAAGGAAGCTTTTGATCTCTATCAGGCGCGACTGTATCAGCATGATGGGGCCAAAGGTGGTTACTATCCCACCATCGATCTGCGTGGCGGTGTTGGCTATGAGAAAACTGACAGCCCGTCAACTCGTGCGGCCGATGCGAACTCGACCACTATCGATGACTCCATGACCCGTAAAGAGGCGGGTATCAGCCTGCGCCAGATGCTGTTTGATGGTTTCAACGTCAGCAGCAACGTGGCTCGTACCGATGCCGAAGCCAATGCTCAGCGTCTGGCCATGATCTCCGAGGCGGAGAATACAGCCCTGCGCGTGGCTGAGGTTTACCTCAACATGCTGCGTCAGCAGGAGATCCTGGAGCTGTCTAAACAGAACCTGGAAACTCACGAGCAGATCCGCAGCGACATCAGCAAGCGGACCGATTCAGGCTTGGGATCCACGGCAGACCAGACTCAGATTGATGGTCGTGTCGCCAGAGCCTATGCCAATCAGGCGGCTGCCGAAAACAACTACCGGGATGCCGAGAGCGAGTTCATCCGGGTAGTCAACGAGATGCCAAAAGATTTGGTACAGCCGGTGCCGGATGCTCAGCTCATTCCGAGCAGCCTGGATGCCGCCTTGAAGACGGCGACCGAGGTGCATCCGACCTTGCTGTCATCCTTGCAGGATATCGAAGCCGCCAAGTATCAGCATGAAGGCTCCAAGTCCGGTTTTTATCCCAACGTCACGTTTGAAGTGGATCAGAACTGGAACGAGGACATTGATGCAGTCAAGGGACGCAATGACGATCTGACCGCCATGGTGCGCATGCGTTACAACCTGTTCCGTGGTGGTTCCGATCTGGCGCAGAGCAAGGCGACGTCCGCTCTCTATTCCCAGGCGAAAGATATTCATATGAATGCTTTCCGTCAGGTTGAAGAGGGAACCCGCCTGGCCTGGAACGCCAAAGAGTCTTTGACCAAACAGAAGACCTTCCTGAAAGAGCACGTGGATGCCAGCTATGACACTGTACAGGCGTACAAGAAGCAGTTCGGATTGGGCCAGCGTACCTTGCTGGACGTACTGAACACCGAGAACGAACTGTTTGAGGCCCGTCGCAGCTACATCACGGCCGAGTACGACTCCTTGTTGGCGGATTATCGGATCCTCAATGCCACTGGTAGTCTGCTCAATGCGTTTAATGTGAAGCAGCCCGCCGATTGGCAAGCTAAACAGTAATGGAGTGCGCATCAGGTTTGATGCGAGTGAAAGGGATGGCTGCAGCCGGGCTGCCGCCATCCCTTGTCTCTGACGGCCACTTCTGGCCAGCGTTGTAACAGCCAATGGATCTTTTGAAGATGCATGTGACTGAGCAGTATCGGGCAGGCAGTGTCGGCATGGCGTCAAGCTTCGGCTTGGCTCCGTTTTTGCGCGCGCGCTGGTTGCGCTGGTCTCTCTGGCTGCTGTTGGTTTCTCTGCCTTTGCTGCTTTCTGCCAGCCAGCCTCTTACCCCCGAAGATCTCAAACTGGTACAGCGGGCACAGGAAACATACGGTGTCAGAGCCGGCAAACGGGTCACGACTTGGCGTACGCTGGTCATGCAGAATCGTGCCGCCGGTCTGACAGACCGTCAGAAACTGGAGAAGGTAAACCAGTTTTTCAACCAGATGCGTTTTATCGACGACATCAAGTTGTGGCGCAAAAAAGACTATTGGGCGACCCCGTTGGAATTTTTAGGCGCGGCGGGTGGTGATTGTGAAGACTTCAGCATTTCAAAGTACTTTACCCTGCTGGAATTGGGGGTGCCGGATGAAAAAATGCGGATGGTCTATGTCAAGGCATTGGATTACAACCAGTTTCATATGGTGGTTGCTTACTATGACACGCCATCCTCAGTCCCCGTGATTTTGGATAACTTGATTGGGTCGATCCGGCCAGCCAGCCAGCGCCGGGATCTGATGCCGATATACAGCTTTAACGGTAGTCACTTGTGGTTGATGAAGGCGCGTGGTCAAGGGGAACTGGCTGGACAGTCCTCACGCCTGGGATTATGGAATGATTTACGCAATCGCATGACTTCGGGGCGATTGGCTCAGCCTGTGTTGAATTTGGATGATTAACCTATGACGCTCTACAGACAATTACTGGCCACCATGTTGATCCTGTTCGGGTTGTTATTTGCAGCCACCTATTGGGTGCAATTCAACTCGACTCGTACCTATCTGGCGCAGCAGCAGGAAACCACAGTCATCAACACCGCCACATCCCTGGGATTGGCGTTGACACCTTATCTGGAAAATGGTGACAAGGTGGGGGCTGAATCCGTCATCCAGGCGATATTTGATGGGGGATATTATCGCTTGGTCCGTCTGGACTTGTTGGCTTCCAAGGATGTCATTGAGCAGGAAAATACCAACAATATTCAGGGGGTGCCGCAGTGGTTCATTAATTTGGGCCTGTTTCCGGAAGTATCCAACGAATCGATTCTGACCTCTGGCTGGCTGCAACTGGGCAAATTGAAGGTTGTTGGTCACCCCGGGCAAGCCTACTACGAGTTGTGGCGTGGTATGAGCGAACTGGCGAGCTGGTTTCTGATAGGTTTTCTCATCACCACCATTTTGTTGATGCGTGCGCTCAATTATTTGCTCAAGCCGCTCAAGCAGATCTGCGAGCAGGCGGTGGAGATCGAACTGCACCACTTTGGCCATGCCATTCCTGAACCCAAGACCCATGAATTGAAACAGGTGGTACAAGCCATCAATACACTTTCCAGCAAGCTGGCCCTGCAGTTCAAGGAACAGGCTGATGAGGCTGAAAAATTGCGGGAGCGGGTTTATGTGGACGCTGTATCCGGCTTGGGCAACCGTGCTTATTTCGTGGGTCAGGTAAACGCATGGATTGCCGAGGCAGGACAAGGCGGCGTCATGCTGGTCGCTGTCGATATGCTGGATGACCTGTACCGTGAGGAGGGGTTTGCCGCTCGCGACAACATGGTCAAGTCGATAGCACAGGCTCTAAAGGAGCAGCTGAAAGGCTGGGATGGGTCGGCACTGGCGCGGATTTCGGCCACGGAATATGCCTTGCTGTGTCCTACCGATGATCTGGCCCAGCTGAAAGATTTGGCGGAAGTGATCAATAGTCGCATTGCCGACCTGGTTGTGAACCCCATGGGTGAGGGCGGTGCACTCTCCGTTATCGGTATTGCAGGGCGCGATGGTAATGATGATTTGTCAGCGTTGCTGACCAAGGCCGACAACGCCTTGGGCAAAGCGCGTAATGAACGTCGTGGTGCAGTAGTCATGGAGGGCGGTGTTGATCAAGGACTGATGGGACGTCTGGCTTGGCGCGATCTGGTACAAGACGCCATCGCTCGGCACTTGTGGCGCTTCAAGGCGCAACCTGCCTGCCGATTTGATAACGGCGTTCGTTTGCATGCGGAATTGTTTGCCTCTATTTCTCGTGATGGCACTGATTATTTTGCCGGTCAATTCTTGCCTGCCATCGAACAGTTCAAATTGGGCGGCGAATTCGATCAGGCGATACTTGAAGCTTCTATTCCATTGCTCCAGCAACAGGCGGATCTGGTCTTGGCGGTCAATATTACCGCTGGCTCGCTGTGTTCCGATGAGTTCAGGGCGTGGTTGACCGGCTATCTGACGGATCATACCGAGCTGCAAGAACGGCTGCTGTTTGAAATCCCGGAAGCCGCCATCATGAAGCATAAAGATCATGTCACCGCCTTGGTTAAGGCCTTGCAGGAACATGGATTCCAGTGGGGCGTGGATCATTATGGACGTCACTTCCAGTCACTGGGATATCTGGAAGAGCTGGCTCCAGCCTATGTCAAGGTTGATCATGGCTATACCAGTCAGGTGATGGAGCCGGGGGCGGATACCTCTTTCTTGGCAGCAGTGTGCCGCGCCGCTCACAATGCAGGCGTCACAACCATTGCGACCCGGGTGGAAGATCAACATCAGGTTGAGCTGCTTGCTAAATTGCATATCGATGGTTATCAGGGTTTTGTTCATCCCGCATTCCCACTGGCTTGAACGTTATCAAATCAAAAGGGGCCCATAAGGGCCCTTTTTTTATTCTAAAGATGAATAAGAATAGGTATTTTTAGGGCACCTCTCTGTTTGAGATTCGCTTGAGCCGCCACCAAGTGATTGATTTGACATTATAAAAAAGACCCTTCGATTTAATACTTTGCATTCCCCCAAGACGGAACAAATCCAATACATTTTTGCAACGGATGCGAAGCGTACAGACATCTATGGTGTAGACATCGAGATCTGTCACGTTGGAGCAAAGGATATGCGCACTCAAATCATCGACAAAACGGTTGTGGTCTCTTCCATTGAAGGCAGTGTTCAAATCGTGCTGGCTGATGGAAGCAGCCGCCCATTGCAAAAAGGCGAGATCCTCCAGCCGGGAGCCAAGCTTAATATTGCAGATGACGCCAAACTGGTATTGGCTCCCTATGACGATTCCCCTGCCGCTGCTACTCCAGATGCTCCTGCTCATGACGCACCAGCCCCTGGTCAACCTCAAGCCCCTGATGCGGGTACTGCGGCTTCTCCTGATATCGCTGCATTGCAAAAATCAATTCTGCAAGGGGTAGACCCGACACAAAACTTTGAAGCTTCTGCTGCCGGTGGGGCACCTGCCGCCGGTGGTGGTGGCGGGATCGGTGGTGTAGCCGGCGCCAGTGGCAATGGTGGCTTTGTCACCATTGACCGTATTGGTGATGCAACCATTGCTGCCGCAGGCTTTGACACCACATATCAGACAGAGCCGGTTGTAGATACACAACAAGTAGTAGAGCCTTTGCTGGTCAATGAACTGACGGATCAGGGCGAGCAGCTGGTTGTTGCGGAAGACGGTGTATTGAATGGCAATTTGCTGGATAACACGGTCAATACCGATGGGCCGTCAGCTGCGTCTGTTCTGCTCTTCAGCTGGGGAGGCAACGCCAATGTGGCTGTCGGAACCAGTGTGACAATCGACGGGATCGGTACGCTTGTCGTCAATGGCGATGGCAGCTTCACATTCACTCCGGCTCCCAACTACGACGGTGCTGTTCCCCCTGTCGTATACACGGTTACCGATGGCACCGATACGGTCCAATCCACCTTGGAACTCACTATCACGCCAGTCAATGATCTTGCTGATCAGGGTGAGAACGTCGTGGTGACGGAGGATGCGACGGTATCGGGCAATTTGCTTGACAACACCGTCGATAATGATGGGCCCCAGGCTGCTACTGTCACCGGATTTAGCTGGGGTGGGGTTGCCAACACGACTCTGGGCACCCCCGTCACTCTGGCAGGGGTCGGTACCCTGCTGGTCAATGCAGATGGCAGTTATCAGTTTACGCCTGCCACCAATTATGACGGCCCTGTCCCGGCGGTGAGTTATACCGTCACAGATGGTACAGATTCAGTACAGTCCTTACTGACTATCACGATCACTCCTGTTGATGAGCCGGTTGAGCTTGCCGGTCTGCAGCTGGAGGGCGGAGAACTGACATTAAATGAATCCTCATTGGCAGGAGGGAGTAATCCGAATGCAGCCGCTGTGACTCAGAGCGGTACTTTTACCTTCAGTGCAGCCGATGGTGTGCAGAGTCTGACACTGGGAGGTGTCGCCTTGGTCACCAATGGGCAAGCTGTTACAGCCTTCCCACAAACCATTACCAGCCCACTTGGTAATCAATTGATCGTTACCGGCATTAATTACAATCCCGTGACCGGCACTGGTAGCGTGAACTACAGCTACACCTTGGGAGGGAGTGAAACCCACACTCAACCTGCCAATGACAATTCGCTTAGCGAGAGTTTCAGCGTTGTACTGGTTGATACCGATGGTGACAATACCAGCGGGAGCCTGGATGTGGTCATTCTGGATGATGTTCCCAGTGTCACCCTTACTACCAATTCTGAAGGATTGGGCGCAGTGTCCGTGGATGAAAGCCTGGTCAGCCTGGGCGGTGCCGGCAGCGACGGGGTGGCCAGTGCCACCCTGAGTGCGGCCAATGTGCAGGCCCAGTTCAACCCGGCCTTTGGGGCCGACGGGGCGGGCAGCATCGGCTACAGCCTGGCGCTGACCGGCAGCAACGTGGCGAGCGGCCTGTATGCGGTCGATCCGGCCGCGGCCAACGGCCAGGGTGCTGCCATCGTGCTCAATCAGGTGGGCAACGTCATCACCGGCAGCGCGGGTGGGGTGGACTACTTCACCCTGACTATCAACCCGAGCACCGGTGAAGTGACCCTGGCCCTGCTGGACAACGTCTGGCACGGTGATACCACCAATGCGGATGACAGCGTGGCGCTGACGCTGGGTCAGGGCGTGCTGACCCTGGTGCAGACCGTGACCGATGCCGATGGCGACAGCGCCAGTGCGGCGGTGGACTTGGGCGCCAACGGTGTGTTCCGCTTCGAGGATGACGGCCCGCGGGCCGGGCTGGCGGTGGAAGCGCCGAGCCTGGGTGCGAGCGTGGATGAAAGCCTGGTCAGCCTGGGCGGTGTCGGCAGCGACGGGGTGGCCAGTGCCACCCTGAGTGCGACCAATGTGCAGGCCCAGTTCAACCCGGCCTTTGGGGCCGACGGGGCGGGCAGCATCGGCTACAGCCTGGCGCTGACCGGCAGCAACGTGGCGAGCGGCCTGTATGCGGTCGATCCGGCCGCGGCCAACGGCCAGGGTGCTGCCATCGTGCTCAATCAGGTGGGCAACGTCATCACCGGCAGCGCGGGTGGGGTGGACTACTTCACCCTGACTATCAACCCGAGCACCGGTGAAGTGACCCTGGCCCTGCTGGACAACGTCTGGCACGGCGATACCACCAATGCGGATGACAGCGTGGCGCTGACGCTGGGTCAGGGCGTGCTGACCCTGGTGCAGACCGTGACGGATGCCGATGGCGATAGCGCCAGTGCGGCGGTGGACTTGGGCGCCAACGGTGTGTTCCGCTTCGAGGATGACGGCCCGCGGGCCGGGCTGGCGGTGGAAGCGCCGAGCCTGGGTGCGACCGTGGATGAAAGCCTGGTCAGCCTGGGCGGTGTCGGCAGCGACGGGGTGGCCAGTGCCACCCTGAGTGCGACCAATGTGCAGGCCCAGTTCAACCCGGCCTTTGGGGCCGACGGGGCGGGCAGCATCGGCTACAGCCTGGCGCTGACCGGCAGCAACGTGGCGAGCGGCCTGTATGCGGTCGATCCGGCCGCGGCCAACGGCCAGGGTGCTGCCATCGTGCTCAATCAGGTGGGCAACGTCATCACCGGCAGCGCGGGTGGGGTGGACTACTTCACCCTGACTATCAACCCGAGCACCGGTGAAGTGACCCTGGCCCTGCTGGACAACGTCTGGCACGGTGATACCACCAATGCGGATGACAGCGTGGCGCTGACGCTGGGTCAGGGCGTGCTGACCCTGGTGCAGACCGTGACCGATGCCGATGGCGACAGCGCCAGTGCGGCGGTGGACTTGGGCGCCAACGGTGTGTTCCGCTTCGAGGATGACGGCCCGCGGGCCGGGCTGGCGGTGGAAGCGCCGAGCCTGGGTGCGACCGTGGATGAAAGCCTGGTCAGCCTGGGCGGTGTCGGCAGCGACGGGGTGGCCAGTGCCACCCTGAGTGCGACCAATGTGCAGGCCCAGTTCAACCCGGCCTTTGGGGCCGACGGGGCGGGCAGCATCGGCTACAGCCTGGCGCTGACCGGCAGCAACGTGGCGAGCGGCCTGTATGCGGTCGATCCGGCCGCGGCCAACGGCCAGGGTGCTGCCATCGTGCTCAATCAGGTGGGCAACGTCATCACCGGCAGCGCGGGTGGGGTGGACTACTTCACCCTGACTATCAACCCGAGCACCGGTGAAGTGACCCTGGCCCTGCTGGACAACGTCTGGCACGGTGATACCACCAATGCGGATGACAGCGTGGCGCTGACGCTGGGTCAGGGCGTGCTGACCCTGGTGCAGACCGTGACCGATGCCGATGGCGACAGCGCCAGTGCGGCGGTGGACTTGGGCGCCAACGGTGTGTTCCGCTTCGAGGATGACGGCCCGCGGGCCGGGCTGGCGGTGGAAGCGCCGAGCCTGGGTGCGAGCGTGGATGAAAGCCTGGTCAGCCTGGGCGGTGTCGGCAGCGACGGGGTGGCCAGTGCCACCCTGAGTGCGGCCAATGTGCAGGCCCAGTTCAACCCGGCCTTTGGGGCCGACGGGGCGGGCAGCATCGGCTACAGCCTGGCGCTGACCGGCAGCAACGTGGCGAGCGGCCTGTATGCGGTCGATCCGGCCGCGGCCAACGGCCAGGGTGCTGCCATCGTGCTCAATCAGGTGGGCAACGTCATCACCGGCAGCGCGGGTGGGGTGGACTACTTCACCCTGACTATCAACCCGAGCACCGGTGAAGTGACCCTGGCCCTGCTGGACAACGTCTGGCACGGCGATACCACCAATGCGGATGACAGCGTGGCGCTGACGCTGGGTCAGGGCGTGCTGACCCTGGTGCAGACCGTGACGGATGCCGATGGCGATAGCGCCAGTGCGGCGGTGGACTTGGGCGCCAACGGTGTGTTCCGCTTCGAGGATGACGGCCCGCGGGCCGGGCTGGCGGTGGAAGCGCCGAGCCTGGGTGCGAGCGTGGATGAAAGCCTGGTCAGCCTGGGCGGTGTCGGCAGCGACGGGGTGGCCAGTGCCACCCTGAGTGCGGCCAATGTGCAGGCCCAGTTCAACCCGGCCTTTGGGGCCGACGGGGCGGGCAGCATCGGCTACAGCCTGGCGCTGACCGGCAGCAACGTGGCGAGCGGCCTGTATGCGGTCGATCCGGCCGCAGCCAACGGCCAGGGTGCTGCCATCGTGCTCAATCAGGTGGGCAACGTCATCACCGGCAGCGCGGGTGGGGTGGACTACTTCACCCTGACCATCAACCCGAGCACCGGTGAAGTGACCCTGGCCCTGCTGGACAACGTCTGGCACGGCGATACCACCAATGCGGATGACAGCGTGGCGCTGACGCTGGGTCAGGGCGTGCTGACCCTGGTGCAGACCGTGACGGATGCCGATGGCGATAGCGCCAGTGCGGCGGTGGACTTGGGCGCCAACGGTGTGTTCCGCTTCGAGGATGACGGCCCGCGGGCCGGGCTGGCGGTGGAAGCGCCGAGCCTGGGTGCGAGCGTGGATGAAAGCCTGGTCAGCCTGGGCGGTGTCGGCAGCGACGGGGTGGCCAGTGCCACCCTGAGTGCGGCCAATGTGCAGGCCCAGTTCAACCCGGCCTTTGGGGCCGACGGGGCGGGCAGCATCGGCTACAGCCTGGCGCTGACCGGCAGCAACGTGGCGAGCGGCCTGTATGCGGTCGATCCGGCCGCAGCCAACGGCCAGGGTGCTGCCATCGTGCTCAATCAGGTGGGCAACGTCATCACTGGCAGCACGGGTGGGGTGGACTACTTCACCCTGACTATCAACCCGAGCACCGGTGAAGTGACCCTGGCCCTGCTGGACAACGTCTGGCACGGCGATACCACCAATGCGGATGACAGCGTGGCGCTGACGCTGGGTCAGGGCGTGCTGACCCTGGTGCAGACCGTGACGGATGCCGATGGCGATAGCGCCAGTGCGGCGGTGGACTTGGGCGCCAACGGTGTGTTCCGCTTCGAGGATGACGGCCCGCGGGCCGGGCTGGCGGTGGAAGCGCCGAGCCTGGGGGCGAGCGTGGATGAAAGCCTGGTCAGCCTGGGCGGTGTCGGCAGCGACGGGGTGGCCAGTGCCACCCTGAGTGCGGCCAATGTGCAGGCCCAGTTCAACCCGGCCTTTGGGGCCGACGGGGCGGGCAGCATCGGCTACAGCCTGGCGCTGACCGGCAGCAACGTGGCGAGCGGCCTGTATGCGGTCGATCCGGCCGCAGCCAACGGCCAGGGTGCTGCCATCGTGCTCAATCAGGTGGGCAACGTCATCACTGGCAGCACGGGTGGGGTGGACTACTTCACCCTGACCATCAACCCGACCACCGGTGAAGTGACCCTGGCCCTGCTGGACAACGTCTGGCACGGCGACACCACCAATGCGGATGACAGCGTGGCGCTGACGCTGGGTCAGGGCGTGCTGACCCTGGTGCAGACCGTGACGGATGCCGATGGCGATAGCGCCAGTGCGGCGGTGGACTTGGGCGCCAACGGTGTGTTCCGCTTCGAGGATGACGGCCCGCGGGCCGGGCTGGCGGTGGAAGCGCCGAGCCTGGGTGCGACCGTGGATGAAAGCCTGGTCAGCCTGGGCGGTGTCGGCAGCGACGGGGTGGCCAGTGCCACCCTGAGTGCGGCCAATGTGCAGGCCCAGTTCAACCCGGCCTTTGGGGCCGACGGGGCGGGCAGCATCGGCTACAGCCTGGCGCTGACCGGCAGCAACGTGGCGAGCGGCCTGTATGCGGTCGATCCGGCCGCAGCCAACGGCCAGGGTGCTGCCATCGTGCTCAATCAGGTGGGCAACGTCATCACTGGCAGCACGGGTGGGGTGGACTACTTCACCCTGACCATCAACCCGACCACCGGTGAAGTGACCCTGGCCCTGCTGGACAACGTCTGGCACGGCGACACCACCAATGCGGATGACAGCGTGGCGCTGACGCTGGGTCAGGGCGTGCTGACCCTGGTGCAGACCGTGACGGATGCCGATGGCGATAGCGCCAGTGCGGCGGTGGACTTGGGCGCCAACGGCGTGTTCCGCTTCGAGGATGACGGCCCCAGCGTGACCATCAACGCGGTGGCGGACGGTGGCATCACTCTGACTACCCAGGATGCACAGACCATCGGGTCGGCCAGTGACACGGCGACCGGCAGCTTTGCGGCGGCGTTCCTGGCAGCGGCGGTGCCGAGCTATGGCGCGGACGGTCCGGGCACCACGACGGTGAGCGATTACAGCCTGAGCGTGACCGACAGCAACAGCGGGCTGACCAGCAATGGGCTGGCCATCACCCTGACCAAGGTGGGCAGCGACATCGTTGGCTCGACCACGGCCGGGGAGGTGTTCCGCATCAGCGTGGCGAGCAATGGCACGGTGACGCTGACGCAGTCAGCGGAGCTGGACCATCTGCCGGAGGACGTGGACAACAGCAACGACAACAACCTCATCAGCCTGGCCAATGGCAAGGTGCTGCTGAGTGCGACGGTGACGGTGGTGGATGGTGACAACGATACCGCGACCGGGACAGTGAGTGCAGACCTTGGTGGCAACATCAGCTTCGAGGACGACGTACCGAGCGTGACCATCAACGCGGTGGTAGACGGTGGCATCACTCTGACTACCCAGGATGCACAGACCATCGGGTCGGCCAGTGACACGGCGACCGGCAGCTTTGCGGCGGCATTCCTGGCGGCGGCGGTGCCGAGCTATGGCGCGGACGGTGCGGGCACCACCACGGTGAGCGGCTACAGCCTGAGCGTGACTGACAGCAACAGCGGGCTGACCAGCAATGGGTTGGCCATCACCCTGACCAAGGTGGGCAGCGACATCGTTGGCTCGACCACGGCTGGGGAGGTGTTCCGCATCAGCGTGGCGAGCAATGGCACGGTGACGCTGACGCAGTCGGCGGAGCTGGACCATCTGCCGGAGGACGTGGACAACAGCAACGACAACAACCTCATCAGCCTGGCCAATGGCAAGGTACTGCTGAGTGCGACCGTGACGGTGGTGGATGGTGACAACGACACCGCGACCGGGACAGTGAGTGCAGACCTTGGTGGCAACATCAGCTTCGAGGACGACGTACCGAGCGTGACCATCAATGCGGTGGCGGACGGTGGCATCACCCTGACCACCCAGGATGCACAGACCATCGGGTCGGCCAGTGACACGGCGACCGGCAGCTTTGCGGCGGCGTTCCTGGCAGCGGCGGTGCCGAGCTATGGCGCGGACGGTCCGGGCACCACGACGGTGAGCGATTACAGCCTGAGCGTGACCGACAGCAACAGCGGGCTGACCAGCAATGGGCTGGCCATCACCCTGACCAAGGTGGGCAGCGACATCGTTGGCTCGACCACGGCCGGGGAGGTGTTCCGCATCAGCGTGGCGAGCAATGGCACGGTGACGCTGACGCAGTCAGCGGAGCTGGACCATCTGCCGGAGGACGTGGACAACAGCAACGACAACAACCTCATCAGCCTGGCCAATGGCAAGGTGCTGCTGAGTGCGACGGTGACGGTGGTGGATGGTGACAACGACACCGCGACCGGGACAGTGAGTGCAGACCTTGGTGGCAACATCAGCTTCGAGGACGATGTACCGAGCGTGACCATCAATGCGGTGGCGGACGGTGGCATCACCCTGACCACCCAGGATGCACAGACCATCGGGTCGGCCAGTGACACGGCGACCGGCAGCTTTGCGGCGGCGTTCCTGGCAGCGGCGGTGCCGAGCTATGGCGCGGACGGTCCGGGCACCACCACGGTGAGCGATTACAGCCTGAGCGTGACCGACAGCAACAGCGGGCTGACCAGCAATGGGCTGGCCATCACCCTGACCAAGGTGGGCAGCGACATCGTTGGCTCGACCACGGCCGGGGAGGTGTTCCGCATCAGCGTGGCGAGCAATGGCACGGTGACGCTGACGCAGTCAGCGGAGCTGGACCATCTGCCGGAGGACGTGGACAACAGCAACGACAACAACCTCATCAGCCTGGCCAATGGCAAGGTGCTGCTGAGTGCGACGGTGACGGTGGTGGATGGTGACAACGATACCGCGACCGGGACAGTGAGTGCAGACCTTGGTGGCAACATCAGCTTCGAGGACGACGTACCGAGCGTGACCATCAACGCGGTGGTAGACGGTGGCATCACTCTGACTACCCAGGATGCACAGACCATCGGGTCGGCCAGTGACACGGCGACCGGCAGCTTTGCGGCGGCGTTCCTGGCAGCGGCGGTGCCGAGCTATGGCGCGGACGGTCCGGGCACCACCACGGTGAGCGATTACAGCCTGAGCGTGACCGACAGCAACAGCGGGCTGACCAGCAATGGGCTGGCCATCACCCTGACCAAGGTGGGCAGCGACATCGTTGGCTCGACCACGGCCGGGGAGGTGTTCCGCATCAGCGTGGCGAGCAATGGCACGGTGACGCTGACGCAGTCAGCGGAGCTGGACCATCTGCCGGAGGACGTGGACAACAGCAACGACAACAACCTCATCAGCCTGGCCAATGGCAAGGTGCTGCTGAGTGCGACGGTGACGGTGGTGGATGGTGACAACGATACCGCGACCGGGACAGTGAGTGCAGACCTTGGTGGCAACATCAGCTTCGAGGACGACGTACCGAGCGTGACCATCAACGCGGTGGTAGACGGTGGCATCACTCTGACTACCCAGGATGCACAGACCATCGGGTCGGCCAGTGACACGGCGACCGGCAGCTTTGCGGCGGCATTCCTGGCGGCGGCGGTGCCGAGCTATGGCGCGGACGGTGCGGGCACCACCACGGTGAGCGGCTACAGCCTGAGCGTGACTGACAGCAACAGCGGGCTGACCAGCAATGGGTTGGCCATCACCCTGACCAAGGTGGGCAGCGACATCGTTGGCTCGACCACGGCCGGGGAGGTGTTCCGCATCAGCGTGGCGAGCAATGGCACGGTGACGCTGACGCAGTCAGCGGAGCTGGACCATCTGCCGGAGGACGTGGACAACAGCAACGACAACAACCTCATCAGCCTGGCCAATGGCAAGGTGCTGCTGAGTGCGACGGTGACGGTGGTGGATGGTGACAACGATACCGCGACCGGGACAGTGAGTGCAGACCTTGGTGGCAACATCAGCTTCGAGGACGACGTACCGAGCGTGACCATCAACGCGGTGGTAGACGGTGGCATCACTCTGACTACCCAGGATGCACAGACCATCGGGTCGGCCAGTGACACGGCGACCGGCAGCTTTGCGGCGGCATTCCTGGCGGCGGCGGTGCCGAGCTATGGCGCGGACGGTGCGGGCACCACCACGGTGAGCGGCTACAGCCTGAGCGTGACTGACAGCAACAGCGGGCTGACCAGCAATGGGTTGGCCATCACCCTGACCAAGGTGGGCAGCGACATCGTTGGCTCGACCACGGCTGGGGAGGTGTTCCGCATCAGCGTGGCGAGCAATGGCACGGTGACGCAGACGCAGTCGGCGGAGCTGGACCATCTGCCGGAGGACGTGGACAACAGCAACGACAACAACCTCATCAGCCTGGCCAATGGCAAGGTACTGCTGAGTGCGACCGTGACGGTGGTGGATGGTGACAACGACACCGCGACCGGTACGGTGAGTGCGGACCTTGGTGGCAACATCCGGTTCGAAGACGATGTACCTACAGCCAAAGACAACAGCGTCGTTATCCCCGAAGCAGGGTTGCCCCCCTTCAACCTGGTGATGGTCATCGATACATCAGGCAGCATGTTGTGGCAGATCGGTACGTCGACAAATGGTTCGCAAAATCGCCTGGAACTGGCGAAGGATGCACTAAACCACATGATCGACTCCTATGTGGCGCTGGGTGTGCCGCTGGTCTTCACGGTCATTGATTTTGCTAGTGGAGCAGTATTGATCCCGCAAACCAGCGATCCTGATGTGGCCAAGGCCAGTATTTCCGGTTTGCCGACAGATGGTGGCGGTACCAACTACAACGCACCACTCGTATTGGCGCAGAATCAATTGACAGCGGATCTGGCGAACCCCGCTTTGGCTGGGTATGAAACCAAGGTCTATTTCCTGTCGGATGGTGCTCCCAACGAGGGGAATGTACCGGCTGGCTGGACCAGCTTTGTGAACAGCAACAATGTTGAGGTTTACGCGGTGGGGTTGAACGTCAGTGGCAATGCGACGGCGATCGCTCAGCTTGGTCTGGTGGAGGATCATGGGGATGCCGTCACGTTGGTCAACAACATCTATGACCTGGACGCCACACTCCAGGCCACCGTGCCGCCGCCAGCTACCGGCAATGTGATCACGGATGTGGATGCCAGTGCCGGTGTGGACAGTGCCGGTGCCGATACCCCCGTGACCGTATTGCAGGTCAGCTTTACCGTCAGCAATCCGGCCGCTTATGTCGGGGTTGCCGACAGTGTGAATGGCAATGTGGTGACCTTCCTGGTGCAAGGAGGAACGACCGGCCCCATCACTACACCTCTGGGTGGGCATCTGACAGTGAATGCGGACGGTTCCTACTCCTATACTCCGCCCAATGATGTGGCCGTCGATACACAGGAGACCTTTACCTACACCATTGTGGATGCCGATGGAGACACCTCCAGCGCCCTGTTGAAGATACTGGTACTGGATACCACCCCGATCACGGCTTCCGTGTTCGAAGATGGCCTGCCTGCCGGTCTGCCTGGCAACAACCCGACCCTGACCACGGTTGCAGGCTCTCTGGCCCATATGGTGGTCGACAGTATCGGCGTCAACTTCGGCGTCGGCAGTACAGCCGGTTTGCCTGCGTTGACCTCCGGTGGTGTGGCGATTACCTACAGCATCATCCACGGTGTCGGAGTCGATACCCTGGTTGCAGTGGCAGGCAGCAAACCCATCTTCACGCTGGCTGTCGAGGCTGATGGTGATTACACCTTTACCCTGCAGGGCCCGATTGATCATGCCCTGGCTGATGGCAACGATCTGGAACTGAAGGCGCTGAATCTGTCCAGTGCGATCACGGCCCACGAAGGGGTGGATAATGTGACACTGGTTCGCGACTTCATCGTGCAGGTTGAGGACGATGTGCCGGTTGTCATGACGCCGGCCATGGGTGTCATGCTGAATCAGTCCGGGGTGACTGGCATTTTCCTGCTGGATGGTGATGGCTCCTTGTCCAACAACTACGGGGGGGATGGTGGTTCAATCCGGTTCGACAGCAGCTTGAATGGCAGCAGCAGTGGCATGACCTCAGGCGGTTTGCCTGTCACCTATACCTTGTCTTCGGATGGCATTACGCTGACTGCCGCAACAGCGGCGGGTACTGTGTTCATTGCTACCCTGCAGCCGGCATCCGGGACCTATCAGGTTCAGATGATTGGTGAGGTCGATGGCGGACAGACCACGATCGACTTCAATGGTGGTGATTACAACTTCGTCGGTGGTAATGCTTCCTGGGCCGGTTTTAATACGATTGCGAATGACAACAGCAAGGATCTGCTGTTGACGGCGATGACCAATGGTGCGGATGGTGGCACCGTAAACACCTCTGCCAATACGGGGGGGATTAGCAGTGGGGCATCGGTTGGATCTGGTGAGGCGATGCGGATCGACTTTGTCATCGACCTGACAGGTAATCCGGTCAGTGGTGGGTCTTACGGCAACCTGGCCAACCAGACCCATGCCTTTGAAGCCCACTACGATGTGAATGGCGCTTCCGCCCTGTTCACATCAATCAGCAGCGGTGGTTCCAGTGTAAAAGTGGTTGCCCGTCAGGATGTCGATAGTGACAACGATATTGGCGATGGCAACAAGGAGTCGCTGACCGCCGTTGCAATCAGCTTCAACGGTTCAACCAGGATCGTCAGCATCGGTGCAGGCATGTCCCAGACTGTGGCGGTGGGAGGCCGCAGCTTTACAGTCAACTTTACTGACGATGATCCCACCTCTGGCGTTGCATATGCCGCGACTGTGGTAGGGGTTGTGTCCAATACCAAGCTGGCGGCCTACACCGCGGATGGCTATAACAGCCTGGAATTCCATTATGCGGCCGGGAGTGACTTCAAGATTGGGGACTTCGGTTCCAGTGTCGCCACTCCCGGGATCCCGGTCAGTTTGCAGCTGCCGGTCACGCTGACGGATGGAGATGGTGATGCAGTCCACAGCAACATTGGTCTTAGCCTGCTGCCGGAAGCACCGTTTACCTTGGACTACGACAATTCTGCCAGCGGTGTGAATGTGACCTTCAACAGCACGCAAGGGCACGCCATCGGGTCTGATTTCGGTGACAGCATCACGGGCAACAGTCTGGACAACATCTTGTCTGGCGGTGATGGTGATGACTTGCTGTACGGAATGGGTGGCAAGGATACCCTGGTCGGTGGCAAGGGCAACGACGTACTGGATGGTGGCAGCGGCAACGACACGCTCTACGGGGAAGCTGGCGACGATACCCTGATAGGCGGGATTGGCAACGACATACTGCAAGGAGGCGATGGCAAGGATCTGCTGATCGGTGGTCTGGGTAGCGATACCATGACGGGTGGTGCCGGTAGCGATACCTTCAAGTGGCTTGCTGGCGATGCGGATGGCAGTACCGACAAGATTACCGACTTTACGTTGGGTAATCCGACCAGCGGTGGCGATGTACTGGATCTGTCGGATCTGCTGGTTGGTGTTCCCTCGGCAGCCAACAACAACGATCTGGCGACGGCGCTGGACAACTACTTGAAGTTTGATACTGCAACCAACAAGCTGACCATTGATACAAATGGTCTTACCAGTGGTGGTTCACAACTGACGGTACAGTTCCAGGGTAGCCTGGATCTGGATCACAGCGGTGGGCTGACGACCAACCACGACATCATCAAGCAACTGCTGGATGACGGCAACCTCAAGGTTGATCCGTAACCAGCCAAGGGGGCCGGGTAATACCTGGCCCCTGTTTTTTGACTGAGGGGGCGGCTAAGATAGCAGCAGTACAGGAGAGGGTCACCATGCAGTCATTTAATTGGGTCGATATCGATGGCATTCGCTATAGCTGGGACGGGCAGGGCAGCATTACCTGTACCGGCCAGTTTGGCTATCACGCCACGATGGCGGGTGATCGGATTGATGCGATGGATCTGGAGAGCGATGATGGCGAGGTTGCTGGTTCACTGAATGTGGACTTTGCGGCGGCCACTATCTCATTTACGCCAGCCTTCGATGCCGCCCCACCCCACATGATGGTGCTGGTTGGTCATGAACAGGGGCAGCAGGAGTATACGTTGCAGAGTTTGAGCGATGTGTGCCTGCAGGATCTGCTCGGCCACTCCGACAACATCGACTGTGCTCCTCTGGTGACCACCACGATGACGGAGCCGGTAGCTCCGCTGGCCGGACATGTTCTGTCGTGGGACTCCTTCCATTTTGATGATGACGTGCTGCTGGGTTCCCGCAGCGCCACACCATTGGCTGCTGCTCATCAGGGGCTGCCGGGTGGCGAGATCAGCATCAATATCGATATGACCAATCAGGTGCTGGATCAGATCCCGCCGTTGCACGATATATGAATCCCATTCGACGACGGGCATAATGACCTCACTCCAATAGATTGAGGTCTTTTTTTATGTGGCGTCCCCTGCTTACCCTGTCAGCCCTGGTTATCAGTGCACCCCTGTTTGCCCTTGAAGTGCCGCAAGCCCCCCATCTGGTGGTGAGCGGTTATGCCGAGCAAAAAGCCGAGCCCGACATGCTGACGCTGAATGTCTCCGTGACGGCGCTGGAAAAACAGGGCATCAAGGCCAAGCAGCAGGTGGATGGCAAGGTTGCCGCTTTCTTTGGCCAGCTGGAAGGGCTGGGCATCAAGCGCAGCGACGTTGAGGCGGGCAATCTGGTGATCTCTCCGGAATACCAGTATCCGCAGAACAAGAAGCCGGAACTGGTGGGCTACCGTGCCCAGCGCCAGCTTGCGGTCAAACTCTATCAACTCGACAAGCTGAGCGAGCTGATGGACACCGCACTCAAGGCCGGGCTGGAATCCGTGTCCCAGATTGAGTACGGGCTCAAGGCGCCGCAAACCATCAAGGAGCAGGCGCGTCTCGGAGCGGTTGAAGATGCCAAAACCAAGGCTGAGTCTCTGGCCAAGGCGTTTGGCATGAAACTCGGCAAGGTTTACAGCGTCGAGTACCGCAACAATAGCCCCATGCCGATCTACAGCCGGGCCCTCAAGGCTGCCGCCATGGCACCTGCCGCCGACATGATGGAAAACAGCTACCAACAGCAGCAGATCACCATCACGGACAACGTGGAAGCCGTCTTCCTGCTGGAATAATCCTGCGCGGTTTTCTACCTGCCTTTTTGCAACAAGCCCGAGCGCTCTGTCTCGGGCTTGTTGTTTTTAGACGAGCAAGGATGCTTGCCAAAGAGAGAGGGCTGGCGATGGCCAGCGTGCTCACATGGTCATGGCGGGCTGGAAGGGGGAGGCGGGCGGTGGCAGCCTGCAGGGGTAATATCCGGGTAGAAAAAAAGCCGGTCAGTGACCGGCTTTTGAGGGGGATGAGGCTGATGCCATCAGCCCAGGTTGGCCGCGACGCGAGCCCGGCGCTTCTGCTTGAACTGATAGCCGATGGCCAGCACGATGATCCAGACCGGAATGAGCAGTACCGAGATCTGGATGCCCGGGGTCAGGTACATGATGACCAGGATGCCGGCCATGAAGGCAAGGCAGAGGTAATTGCCGAACGGGTACCAGAACGCCTTGAACTTGGGAACCACGCCTTCGGCTTGCTTGCTCTTGCGAAACTTCAGGTGCGCCAGGCTTATCATGGCCCAGTTGATGACCAGGGCGGAAACCACCAGCGCCATCAACAGCTCGAACGCCTTGCCCGGCATCAGGTAGTTGATGAGTACGCACAGCAGGGTTGCTGCGGCGGAGACGGAGATGGCCACCACCGGCACCCCGCTCTTGTTGGTCTTGAGCAGACTGCGCGGGCCGTTGCCCTGCTTGGCCAGACCAAACAGCATGCGGCTGTTGCAGTAGACACAGCTGTTGTAAACCGACAGGGCTGCGGTCAGTACCACCATGTTGAGCACGGTTGCCACCAGATTGCTGTCCAGTGCATGGAAGATCATGACGAAGGGACTGCCACCTTCTACCACCTTGCCCCAGGGGTAGAGGGACATCAGCACGGCCAGGGCGCCGATGTAGAAGATGAGGATCCGGTAGATCACCTGATTGGTGGCCTTGGGGATGCTCTTCTCGGGATTGTCGGCCTCGGCAGCCGTGATGCCGACCAGCTCGAGCCCGCCAAACGAGAACATGATCACCGCCATCGCCATCACCAGACCGCTGATGCCGTTGGGGAAGAAGCCGCCCTGGGCCCACAGGTTGCTGACGCTGGCGTCCGGGCCGCCGTTGCCGCTGGCCAGCAGGTAGCCGCCAAAGCCGATCATGCCGATGATGGCCACCACCTTGATGATGGCAAACCAGAACTCCATCTCGCCAAACGCCTTGACGTTGGAGAGGTTGATGGCGTTGATCAACACGAAGAAGAAGGCCGCCGACATCCAGGTCGGGATCTCGGGCCACCAGTACTGGACATAAATGCCCACCGCGGTCAGCTCGGCCATGCTCACCAGCACGTAGAGCACCCAGTAGTTCCAGCCGGAGGCAAAGCCGGCGAAGTCACCCCAGTATTTGTAAGCGAAGTGGCTGAAGGAGCCGGCTACCGGCTCTTCCACCACCATCTCGCCCAGCTGGCGCATGATCAGGAAGGCGATAAAACCACCGATGGCATAGCCAAGCAGCACGGAGGGGCCCGCCATCTTGATGGTCTGGGCAATGCCGAGAAACAGGCCGGTGCCGATGGCGCCGCCCAGCGCGATGAGCTGGATATGGCGGTTTTTCAAACCGCGTTTCAGCTCCTCGCCGTTTTGTTGAAGATCCATTCTTCCTTCCTTACGTCTTCTGAAATCATTCGTCTGTCATCTCGCCCGTCGGGTCACTCCATGTGACCGTGCACGGCAAAGCGTGCCTGAAACGTGACGAAATCCGTATTTATTTCGTTACAGTGAGTCGCTTTCTGTTTTTTATGGCGACTACCAACGGAAGCAGAATAGTGATAATCCATCGCTGATGCACCTGTTTTCCTCATCATTCGCTGGTTTTTTCGGCAAAAGACAGGTTTTTAGGGAGCGGTGAAGCTGGCAGGGAAGTGGTTGGTTGTATTGTGAGCAGTTGGGCGCGGTTTGGTTGACTCTATCGGCAATTCCTGTTTTATGAAGCCTCCTTTGCAACAAGGATGCACTTCATGCAACGTATTATTGGCAGTTTGCTGGCCGTCGCGCTGTGGCTCACCGTGTGGCTTTCGCCCCTGCTGCTGACCATGGCGGCAGGATGTCTGCTGGTGTGGGCCGTGCAGGGTGATGATTATCTGGTGATGCACTTGCGGACGGTCTTGTTGATCGCCGGTGCCATCGGCCTGCTACCGGCCCTCTGGCTGACCGAGCGGGTACGCCGGCGTCACGGTGTGCTCAACTTCTACGCCATGCTGATGAACAACAGAGAGCTGAACCGCCCGGGCTCCCAGCCCCGCTGAGGTCCAGTCGACAAGCGCCGGATACGGTTGTATCCGGCGCTTTTTTATTGGCGTTTGCCGTGTCGTCAGCTTGCCGGCAGGCGGTGCTGCTCAATAAAGCTGACGGCGCAGGCCGGTGGCCTCAAGGATCTTGGCGCTGATCTCCTCCACCGAGTGGGAACTGGTGTCGAGGAAGCGGATCGCCTCCTGGCGAAACAGCCGCTCGACGCAGGCCAGCTCCTGTTCGCACTGCTCCAGCGAGGAGTAGCGGCTGTTGGCGCGGCGCTGGTTGCGGATCTCGTGCAGCCGCTGGGGAGCGATGGTGAGGCCGAACAGCTTGTGGCGATTGGCCTTGAGGGCGGCCGGCAGATCCAGGACCCCCATGTCCTGCTCGATGAAGGGGTAGTTGGCGGCGCGAATGCCGAACTGCAGCGCCAGATAGAGGCTGGTGGGGGTCTTGCCGCAGCGGGAGACCCCGATCAGGATGATGTCGGCCTCCTCATACTCCTTGGTGGTGATGCCATCGTCGTTGGCCAGCGCGAAGTTGACTGCCTCGATACGATCGTCATAGAGCTTGCGGTTCTCCATGCCGTGGGTGCGGTGCAGCCTAGGTTCGGCCTTTACCCCAAGCTCGTGTTCCAGCGGGCTGACGAAGGTGTTGAGAAAGTCGTGGCTGCTGGCCTGGGCCTTGAGCACCTCCTCGCGCACCTGATGATCGACAATGGTGTGGAACAAAATGGGGCGTACCCCGGTCTGGCGGAACTGCTCGTCGATTCGCATCCGTACCTGGCGCGCCTTCTCCAGGGTTTCGACAAAGGGAATGGTGATCTGCTCGAAGGCCAGCGGAAACTGGCTCAACACGGCGTGGCCGAACACTTCGGCGGTGATGGCGGTGCCGTCTGAAACATAGAATACGGTGTGCACTGGAGGCTCCTGTGAGGGGGTCGGCGAGCTGGCAAGCAAGAAGTATCTCTCGAAACCATATCGTTTTTGTCAACCGGTCTGCCGTGCCCAAGTTGTGAAGTGGCTTGCAAACCTGAGTCGTTACCTTTTTGTGTTGGCATTGTAGAATGTCTGTGTCATTCGACCATCCCCAAATCTTGCTCGGGGATTTTTTTGACAATAAGTAGAAAACGTTTTCATGGTCGTTGGCAACAGTAGAAACAGGCAATAACGCACATAAACTGGCGCACAAGGTGCCATGGCGGCACAGTGCCCACCAACCTGGAGACATGCAAGTGCAACAGTACGTACTCTGGTACGAGCAACTCGGAATGCAGGATGTAGAACGAGTTGGCGGCAAAAATGCATCCCTTGGCGAGATGATCAGCAACCTCTCTGGTGCCGGCGTGTCGGTGCCGGGCGGGTTTGCCACCACCGCCTTTGCGTTTAACGAGTTTCTGGAGTCAAGCGGCCTCAACGGCAAGATCCACGATCTGCTCGACAGCCTGGATGTGGACGACATCGCCGCCCTCAACCGGGCCGGCCAGCAGATCCGTGACTGGGTGATCGAAGCCCCGTTCCAGAGCGCACTGGAACAGGCGATCCGGGTTGCCTACGACAAGCTCAGCGGTGGGCTTGATGCGTCCTTTGCGGTGCGCTCCTCCGCCACTGCCGAGGACATGCCGGATGCCTCGTTTGCCGGCCAGCAGGAGACCTTCCTCAACGTGCGTGGCATCGACGCCGTCATGATTGCCGTCAAGCATGTGTTTGCTTCACTGTTCAACGATCGCGCCATCTCATATCGGGTGCATCAGGGCTATGACCACAAGGGGGTCGCCCTGTCGGCCGGGATCCAGCGCATGGTGCGCTCGGATCTCGCCGCCTCCGGCGTCATGTTCACCCTGGATACCGAGTCGGGCTTCAACGACGTGGTGTTCATCACCGGCGCCCAGGGTCTTGGCGAGATGGTGGTGCAGGGGGCGGTCAACCCCGACGAGTTCTACGTGCACAAGCCGACCCTCAAGGCAGGACGCCCGGCGGTGGTGCGCAAGACGCTGGGCTCCAAGCTCATCAAGATGACCTATTCCGGCGATGCCAGCCACGGCCGCCAGGTGCAGATCGTCGACACCAGCGAGGCTGAGCGCAGCCGCTTCTGCATCACGGATGCCGAGGTGATGGAGCTGGCCAAGCAGGCCCTCATCATCGAGCAGCACTACGGCCGGCCGATGGACATCGAGTGGGCCAAGGACGGGCAGGATGGCAAGCTCTACATCGTGCAGGCGCGCCCGGAAACCGTGCGCAGCCGCCAGGAGGCCAACACCCTCGAGCGCTTTGCCCTCAAGCAAGCGGGCAAGGTGCTGATCGAGGGGCGCGCCATCGGCCACAAGATCGGGGCGGGCCCGGCGCGGGTCATCTCCTCCATCAGCCAGATGGACGAAGTGCAGCCCGGCGACGTGCTGGTCACCGACATGACCGACCCGGACTGGGAGCCCATCATGAAGCGGGCCTCCGCCATCGTCACCAACCGGGGCGGGCGCACCTGCCACGCCGCCATCATCGCTCGCGAACTGGGCATTCCGGCGGTGGTGGGTTGCGGTGATGCCACCAAGCGCATCGAACCGGGCCAGCTCATTACCGTTTCCTGCGCGGAAGGGGATACCGGTTTCATCTACGACGGCGAACTCGACTTCGACGTGGCGGTGACCGAGGTGGGCAACATGCCGCGCCTGCCCATCAAGATCATGATGAACGTTGGCAACCCGGACAGAGCATTCGACTTCGCCCAGCTGCCCAATGCCGGTGTCGGTCTGGCCCGCCTCGAATTCATCATCAACCGGATGATCGGGGTGCACCCCAAGGCGCTGCTGGAATTCGACCAGCAGAGCTCCGAGCTCAAGGCCACCATTGGCAAGATGATCGCTGGCTACGAGAGCCCGCGCGAGTTCTACGTCGCCAAGCTGACCGAGGGCATCGCCACCCTGGCTGCCGCCTTCTGGCCGGAGCGGGTGATCGTGCGGATGTCGGACTTCAAGTCCAACGAGTACGCCAACCTGGTGGGCGGCCGTGGCTACGAGCCTCACGAAGAGAACCCGATGATCGGTTTTCGTGGTGCGTCGCGCTACATCGCCGACAGCTTCCGTCCCTGTTTTGCCCTCGAGTGCGAGGCGATCAAGCGGGTGCGCGATGTGATGGGGCTGACCAACGTTGAGGTGATGATCCCCTTCGTGCGCACCGTGGGCGAGGCGGAGCAGGTGATCGACATCCTGGCCGAGAACGGTCTGCGCCGTGGCGAGCGGGGGCTCAAGGTGATCATGATGTGCGAGATCCCGAGCAACGCCCTGCTGGCAGACAAGTTCCTCGAGCACGTGGATGGCTTCTCCATCGGTTCCAACGACATGACCCAGCTCACCCTTGGACTTGATAGGGACTCGGGGCTTATCGCCCACCTGTTCGACGAGCGCAACGAGGCGGTCAAGGCGCTGCTGGCGATGGCCATTGCCGCCGCCCGCAAGGCGGGCAAGTACGTGGGGATCTGCGGTCAGGGGCCGTCCGATCACCCGGACTTCGCCGCCTGGCTGGTCGAGCAGGGCATAGACTCTGTGTCGCTCAACCCGGATACCGTGGTCGACACCTGGCTCTATCTGGCCGAGCAGCACAAGGTGAACTGACGCCGGCTGCACAGCCCCCATCAAAATGGCGCCCACGGGCGCCATTTTTCATGGCCGAACCTGACGCAACTGGTCCGATATGGCAGCCACATCTGCCCAAAATGGCGCGCTGGCGCGTGCTTTTACACTCCGTTACATCTGCTCGCTTTGCAACCGCCCCATAATGGTCGCGCCAGCCCGCTGCACGGGGTGGCAGGCCCGCCGTCAGTGGCGGGCCGGGGGATCACGAGCAGTTTCCTGTCAGCACGGAGGCCAGGACGGCAGATGTCACAGAGCGTATCAAACCAGGTGATCAGACGAATGCTGGGCGCCTGCCAGCAGCAGGGGGGCGATCCCGATGCCATTCTGATGGCGGGCGGCCTCACGTCGTTCGACATCGAGCGGGAGCAGGGCCGGCTGCCGGCCCACAGCCACTACCGGATGCTGCAGCTGATGCAGCCCTATCTGGCCAGTTTTCACGAAACCATCCTCTCCTACGACATCGGCCAGCTCTACCAGCACTATCCGCCGCTCATCAGCCTGTGCCTGAACCAGCCCTCGCCGCGGGCGGCGCTCGAGGTGCTGCTGGCTTATCGCCCCATCATCGGCAGTTGTGACGAGCTGCGGGTGCGGCGGGGGGCGCAGGCCAGCCAATACCTGTATGTCAATCAGGGGCCTGCCAGCCTGGGGGCGAGTCAGGCCATCCCCAACTTCATCATGCTCTACCGGATTTTGCGGGTCTATCTGGCGGATCCTCGGGTCTCGGTGGGCTTCACGGGACGGCCGCCACCGCGCCATCAACTGCTGGATCAGTTCTTCGCCACTCGCTGCCGCTGGGAGCAGGGGGAAAACACCCTGACTATCGACAACGGCCAACTCGACTGCCCCAGCCACTGCTACAACGAACCGCTGGGTCATCTGCAACTGGCCCAGCTGGCGCAGATCTGCGCCGACATCGCCGAGCGGGCCCCTTTTGCCTATCTGGTGGGGGAGCGGATCCGCCACAAGATCCGGGAAGGGGAGCTGGAGAGCGACGAGAGCCTGCTCAAGGAGGTGTGCGCGGCCATGAATGTCAGCCGCTGGACCCTGAATCGCAAATTGCAGGGGGAGGGGAGCAGCTTCTCCACCCTGCTGAGAGAAGCGAGGGTGAGCGAAGCCTGCCGCTTGCTGGGTGAGGGGGATCAACCGCTGCAGAACATCAGCGATCGGGTCGGTTTCTCGTCCCAGAGCGCCTTCAACCGCTTCTTCAAGGCTAACACCCGGATGACGCCGCTGGCCTATCGCAACGCCCGCCAATAAGAACGGGACCGGCGCAAGGCCGGTCCCGTGGTCGGGTCATTGCTGAGGAACTATCGGGCAAGGCCAGGCTGGGAGCCCGGCCGTGCCTGCCTCTGTTAGCGGGTGATTGTGGTGACGCTGGCGGGATCCACCCCGGCCGGCAGTGCCAGTGCCCCTGGCGTGGTGTTGCTCACCACGATCTCCTTGCTTACCGTGAAGCTGACCGGCGTGCTGGCGGAGACATCCGACGAGGGGCTGATGTAGGCGCTGTAGCGACCCGGCTCCACGATCCACTGGTTGCTGGCCTCATCGAAGCTGGCGAGGATGCTGGCCGGAATGGTGAAGCTCAGCTGTTCGCTGGCCCCCGGTGCCAGTTGCGCCGTCTTGGCAAAGGCCTTGAGCTCGATGAGCGGTTTCTTCAGTTTGACCTCGGGGGCGGTCACATAGACCTGGGCCGCCTCCTTGCCTGCCACGGCGCCGGTGTTGGTGATGGTGGCGGTCAGCACCAGGTTGCCGGCACTGCCGCCCTCCAGGGTATTGCTGGCGATGGCGGGGCTGGTGTAGCTGAAGCTGGTGTAGGAGAGACCGAAGCCGAACGGGTAGGAGACCGCCTGCTCGAAGGTGCTGTAGTAGCGATAGCCCACGTAGATCCCCTCGTTGTAGTAGAGATCGTCCGGTTCGCCGTCCCCGTCGGTGTCCTCACCCGGGAAGGTGCCGGCAGAGGGTACGCTGGCGTAGCTGTGCGGGAAGCTCTGGGCCAGTTTGCCGCTCGGGTTGACCGCGCCGGAGAGCACGTCCGCCACCGCGTGACCGGTCTCCTGGCCAGCCATGTAGGCCAGCAGGATGCCATCCACCTTGTCGCTCCACTGGGCGGTGTCGATGACGCCGTTGACGTTGAGCACCACCACCACCTTCTTGCCTTGGGCGTGGAAGGCGCTGCTCACCGCGTCGATGAGGGCGCGCTCGTCATCACCGAGCAGATAGTCCCCCTTGCCGCTGCTGCGATCCGCCCCTTCCCCGGCCTGGCGGCCGATGCTGATGACGGCGGCTTGCTGGGTGGTGGCCGCATTGGCGATCAGGGCCGCCAGATCGCCGCTGATTGGCGCCTCGGCGCAGGTGTAGTAGCCCTTGGCACCAAATTGCCCCTCGTGATAGACCTTGTTGTTCTCGTAAAAATCGCGGTAGTAGCTCTGCAACGCCTCGTTGACCGGGAAGCGTGCCGCCAGTCCCTGCGCGATGGTGGTGGTGCTGGCGGCGTTCACATCCCCGCTGCCGGTGCCACCCTTGTAGGTGTTGATCTGGTTGATGCCAAAACTGGCCAGGGTGCTGCTTGCCGAAAGCGGCAAGGCCGCGGCGTCGTTGCGCAGCAGCACCATGCTCTCGGCACCGGCCTGACGGGCCAGTTTGGCGTGAGCGATCAGATCCGGGCTGTTGCTGATGGCCAGCTGGCTGTAGGAGGGGCTCTTCATCACCTGGGTCAGGATGTGGATGGCGGCCTCGTTTACCTTGGCCTCGTCAAGATCGCCGTGCTCGATGGATTGCTGCAACTGCTCCTTGACGTTGCCCGGCTCGATCAAATCCTGTCCCGCCAGCACCTGCTTGTAGGCGTTGTTGGCCACATCGCCAGCAAACCAGTCGGACATCACCAGGCCGTCGAACTTCCACTCGCCACGCAGCAGGTCGGTCACCGCATCCCTGCGTTCGTTGACATAGGTGCCGTTGACCTTGTTGTAGGAGGTCATCACCGCCCAGGGCTGGGCCTCGTCCACCGCTATCTGGAAGCCGCGCAGATAGATCTCGCGGAAGGTTCTCGGCTCGCCGATGTCGTTGATCTGGTTGCGGTTGGTCTCGGAGTTGTTGCCGAAGTAGTGCTTGATGGTGGTGCCCACCCCGTTGCTTTCCACCCCGTTGACCATGGCGGCGCCGATTTTGCCGGTGAGCAGGGGGTCTTCCGAGTAGTACTCGAAGTTGCGGCCATTGAGCGGGTTGCGCTGGATGTTCATGCCCGGGGCCAGCAGGATGTCGACCCCGTACTGGCGCACCTCGTCCCCCATGGCTTCGCCGACGGCCTTGACCAGCTTGACGTCCCAGCTGGAGGCGAGCAGCGAGCCGATGGGCCAGGCGGTGGCGTAGTAGCTGGCGCTGTCACCGTCGCGGTTGGCGTTGATCCGCACCCCGGCCGGCCCGTCCGCCAGTTTGAGGGCTGGAATGTCGATGCCGTCCGCGCTGCGCAGCACGCCGTTGATGTAACCCGCCACGCCGGGCACGTCCTGCTTGACGTTGATGGCGCCGTTGGCACTGCCGTAACCGGGGCCGGAGAGCAGGTCCAGCTTCTCGCCGAGGGTCAGCTTGGCCACCATGGCCTCGGCCTGACCGCGGTAATAGGCATCGTCCTTGACCAGGGGATCCGAGTCATTCTGGTTGCAACCGACCAGCAGGCCGGCCAGCGCTAGGCTGACACCCAGTGAAACCGCTTTCAATTTTGTGGTGATAGGCATGAAGACGTCCTCGTAACTGTCTGAATAAAAATAAAAAGGAGATATCGACACCGGGTGGAAGGCATCCGCCCGGGCTGGGCCGCTCTGCTGGCGGCTGCCATTGGATATCGCAAGGAAGGCCGAACGGGCCCGTGGGCAGACGTTTGGCTGCAGGCAGGTTAACAAGCCGGGCGAGGGCCGCCTTGCCCCGGGGGAGCGAGAAATGTGCCGGCGGGAGCAAGGGTGTCGAGTTGTGAGCAAGGTCGCATCGAAAGGCGGTGCCAAACCAAGGGTGGAAGGTGGCAAGAGGGGAAAAGGGCAGGGGAGATTGGGGAAACGGGTGGCCTGATGGCCAATGAGGATGGCTGCGAGCAACGCGCGAGGGGGCCGGCGGCCCCCTCGAAGATCAGCTGATATGCCCGGGCAATGGCCCGGGACGGCTCACTTGGGCTGTTTGAGGGCCCCGGCGAGTTCAATCTGCACCTTGACCCCCTCCTGCTTGAGCGCCGTGGCGACGGCGTTCAGATCGGTGCCCGGCTTGGCTTCCAGCAGGGCGATGCCGCCGCTGCTCTGCTTGAAGCGCAGGCCGTGACGGCTGGCCAGCGCGCTGGCCTGGTTGTCATCGGCTTCCACCAGCAGGGTGCCGCTGGCGGTGAGCTGTGGGCTGGCCACCCCTTGCAGCAGCACGTCGCCGCTGCGCAGGGTTTGCCGGGGCGCCTTGCCGTCTGCGCTGCGGGCGACCCGCTGCTTGCTGCCGTTGTCCGGGGTGAGGTAGGTCTGACCGTTCACCTCGATGGTGCGGTACTGCTTGCCGTCGATCACCACCGACTCATCGGCGGCGTGTGCGCCGGCCGAAGCCAGGAGGCCGGCCAGAGCGAGGCCGAGTAAGCTGTGTTTCATCTTGTGACTCCTTGTGATCATGAGCGGGCGGCATCGTGGCCGATCACCCGCAGGGACCAGTTGAGCAGTTGACCCGGCTGGCTGTTGTTGCGCTCGGTCAGGGTGCTGCGGCGGTTGGTGTTGAGGTCAACCAGCGTCAGCTGGCGGCTGCTGTTGGAGACGTCGGTCACCTCCAGTCGCCACTCGCCCTGGGCCGCTTCGCCATAGAACTTGTGGGAGAGCATACGCATGTCGCGCAGCCCCTTGGTGCGCACGTAACCCAGCTGCTGCCGGTCGAGGGATTGCCCCACCAGGCTGTTGTTGGGGTTGAGCAGCACGCTGCGGGTACCGGACGGGGAGACCAGCTCGATCAGCAGGTCGGGCAGGCGCTGATGATCCAGGCTCACCGTGACCTGGACCGCTTCCACGGTCAAGGCTTGCGCCACCTGGGTGCTGGAGCGGGTGGCACTGCTGCCCACATCCGCGATGCTCCCTTCACTGCGTGGCACAGTGACCTTCTGAGCCGGCAATTGCACCAGCGGCGGTAGCGGGGTGTGGTTGGCGGCGGCTGTCAGGGTCTTGTTCACGTCGATGAGACCAAAGCCGTAGGTGGGGCTGTACCAGAGGCCGGCGGCGTTTCGCTCCCACCCTTCCAGGCCGGTGACCTGGCGGGGTTGACCGTTGGCGGCGGTATAACTGACCTGGACCGGCTGCTGGCCGGCATCGATGCGGGTGGCGTTGCGGGCCAGCAGATCGCGCAGATCCCGCACCGACAGATCCGGATAGGCGGACATCAGCAGCGCCATGGCGCCCGAGGTGTTGGGGGTGGCCGACGAGGTGCCGTTCATCACGCCGTTGTAGTCGCAGGTGGCATCCAGCTGCGGGTTGTTGTGCAGCCGGTTGGTGCTGGGATCGTCGGTGCGGTTGTAGCCCATGTCGCAGCCGGGCAGATCCGTGGTCACCATGGCCGGCGCATCGGTACCGTACTCCCCGCCGGGGGCGCTCAGGAAGACGTTGCTGCCGACGCTGGAGTAGGAGGAACGCACTCCATCGGCGTTGATGGCGCTCACCACCAGGTTCCAGAAGTTGCTGTTGGAGGGGTCTATGTTGCTGTTCTCGAACGGCAGCTTGGGCAGGACGCCGGTGCGGCTGAACATGTAGTCACCCGCAGCGATGCGGTTGAAGCCGTTACCTGCCGCCTTGATGTAGGCCGCGCCCTGCGCCTGCTGGGTCTGCTGCTCGAACAGGCGATCGAGCTGAACCTGATCCAGCCCGCTGGCGCTTTGCGGATCCACCAGGCTCATGCCGTAGCTCTGGTTGAAGACCCGGTTGTCGGCGGTGGCGGTGCTGCCGCCCAGCGCATAGATCCAGTCTTTCTGCAGCTGCTTGCTGCGCTCATCCAGCAGGTTGAACCCCTGCAGCTGGACACGGGGGGCCACCCCCAGAGTACCTATGCCATTGTCGACCGCCCCGATCAGGCCAGAGACCGAGGTGCCGTGGGCACTGTCCGGCTCGGTCGGGGTGGGGTCGCTGCTGCCGGTCACCACGTTTTTCGAGCCGGGGCGCACATTGTCGGCCAAGTCCGGGTGGGCGATGGCCAGGCCGTCATCCACCACGGCCACGTTGATGCCCTGACCCTGCACGCCGGTACGGTGTGCCCACCAGAGGTTGAGGTCGTTGCCTGCCACGCCGCCGCGGGAGCTGAAGGCATTCTGGCCGCTGTTGAGCAGGTGCCACTGCTGATCCTGCAGCGGGTTGATGCCGGGCAGGCAGCGCGCTGCGCTGCTGCGGCCGGTATCGAGGCCGGCTTCCTTGCCGGTCAATGGGGTGCAACTCTCACTCGCCTGAACTGAAGCGATGGGCAGGGCCGAGAGCAGGGCCGAGATTGCCAACGCTAACGATGTTTTTCTCATTAATAAACTCCATCTTATATCGCACCGTCCTGGGTGCGACTGGCATCTATACACGGGAAAAACAGAGTCAAAAAGCACTCGTTTTGATTCTGAGATAAGGCTCAAAAAAATCCCACAACAAATATTTTACAGACCATGTGGGGGTTCCTGTGAATCCTTTTATGTGGTGTATTGAGAACTTTTCTCAGCTGGCTAGTGTTGATATTTATCTTTGTAGATCAACCTATTAGTAACCGTTCATTAACGTTTGGTGAGGATGCCGGTGCGAAAGGGGTGTGCGGAGCGGCGTGAAATGGGAGGCGCCCCGTGCTGGCGGGGGGCGCCGAGATCGAAAGCAGAGTGAGGGTCAGTGCAGGGAGGCCACACGGCGCCAATGGCGCCATGTGGGATGAAGCCGCTGGTCGGCAGGGAAGGCGATTTGATCAGCGCCAGCATGGCGCGAAACGTCGGATGGGCGGACGGAGAGGCCGGGCGGCAGGAGGGCTATTTGATCAACGCCAGAATGGCGCGAAACGCCGGATGGCGGCAATCGCCCAGCAGTTCGTAGAGGCACATCTCCACCGAGGTGAGTTCGGCCCCGTGCGCCGCCAGCTTGTTGATGGCGAGCTCTCGGTTGGCGGCGCTGCGCGACGACACCGCATCCACCACCAGCGACACCTGGCTGCCCGCGTCCAGCAGTCCCTGCACCGTCTGGTAGACGCAGATATGGGCCTCGATGCCGCACACCAGCCAGTGGCTGACGCCCTGGCGGGCGAGGGCGTTGGCCAGCGCCGGTTCCCCCAGGGCGCCGAAGCTGTGCTTGGGCAGCACAAGATCGCCTGCCTGCATCAACTGCAGCTCGGGCACGGTGGCCCCGAGCTTGTCCGGGTTCTGCTCCAGCCAGACAACCGGCAGGCCCAGCAGTCTGGCCCCCGCCACCAGTCTGGCGGTGTTGGCGATCAGGGCGTCGCTCCCCTCAACCAGCCGAGCCAGTTTGCCCTGAATATCGACGACCAGCAGGCCGGTGTTCGTGGTGGTCAGCATGGATACTCTCCCGGATCAGAGTGAGACAGTGGCGCCGAGTGGGCGGGCGAGGGATGCGCGCGACAGGTTCCACAGATAGATGAGGGTCAGCGCGATGACGGTACCTATCGGAAAGGCGAACAACTGCAGGGCGACGAAGCACCAGAAGACCACCTTGAAGGCCGTCACCTGTTCGGTGAGCCCGCGGTAGGCCACATAGTTGAAGGCGAGCACAAACAGGGCGATGGCTGTTGCCAGGCCAAGGCTGAGACTCTGCGATGGTGCCATGTCAGCCGGATGGAGCGGGCTGACCGTGACGACGGCCCAGGCAACGAACGCAATCATGGCGAGGGAGAGCATGGTCGCAACGACAAAGATGGCCTTGGCGAGCAGATGTTGTTTGGGGGTCATGGTTACTCCTGAAGGTGGTAACGGTTACTTTGGGATGACTATGTGAATCACTTCCGCAAATTACCGGCAGGGCGGGAACAGGTCAAAAATAAAGTAATGCAAAATGTAAATTTAGTTGCAGCCTGGCCATACAATGAAAGCCTGAGGTAAGGCGTTTTCCTTATGTCAGCCTGCCAATCGAAAAAAAACGACCATCGTTTCATTTGGATTTGGTTAATTGGGATGCCCGCTTTTTATCTCTTACCCATAAGACCGAGTTGTCAGTTTTCTTCATTTCGAACAGATCAATTGCCATGAATAGATCGCTGAGCTTTCTAAAACCATAATTTCTTTGATCGAAAGAAGCATGATTTGATATATGATTCCCTATCGCTCCCAACATTGCCCAACCACCACCTTCTTCAACAGCATCGATGGCTTGGCGTAGCAAATTAATTAGACGAGTATCACTTTTAATGTTTTTTATCTGTTTTGCGATTGGAAGATCTTCTTTAATGTTATTACACTCTGCATCCAGATAGAGAAAACGAGAGCAGCTATTGACGAAAGGCATCGGGGCTTTCCGTTCGCCAAACCCGATCACAAACTTGCCATCAGCCAGACATCGAGTAACAAGTGGGGTGAAGTCACAGTCAGAAGAGACGAGGCAAATAACGTCGACATCCTTGGTATAGAGAACATCCATGACATCAATCACCAGTGCCATATCGGTGGCATTTTTCCCCTTGGTCAAGTCGAATTGCTGAATTGGTTGAATTGCAAACTCGTGCAGTATTTCCTCCCATGACTTGAGGGTTGGGTTTTTCCAGTTACCATATGCCTTACGAATATTGACTACACCATAGCGAGCCAGTTCTGACAATACCCTGTCCATCTTACCGGCTGGCGCATTATCTGCATCTATAAAGACCGCTATTTTCTCTTTATCCTTCAAGTGACCTCCTGTCATCACAATAAATCCAATTGTAAAAAACGTATCACGGTCTAGATACTCTTCCTGTTTGGAATAATAACTGTGCGGTAGTCTGCTGCATGCATGGAATATGCTCAGCCTGCAAAATGAGAGCATTGACACCCAGATATGTGTCCACAGCAGTTCCTTTGCTGATTGAATAACAAGGTTAATCAAATGCAACAGCCATCAAGTGACCACAATAAGTCACTTGAGGCCCGCTTGGGGAGGGGGTCAATCAATAACTGTGTGGTTTATCAAATATTTCTTGTCATGGGTACCCGGCAGAGCTGAGTGCCGGGCTTCACTGCCATCCGGTAAAGCTTGCCCGGTTTTGTTGCTTGGCGAAGAGAAACGGCTCTGTTATGGTGTGGTTAATTAGCCGTTTGGATGGCTAGATGGTTGCGGTGGTTCAAGCACGACTCTGCCATCGCGCCAGCCGTTGAGATGTTTACAGGGAGTTTTTATGCAGCGTTGTTCCTTCTTTACCCTTTCCGCCCTGGCCCTGCTGGCCGGTACTCTGCCATTGGCCGCGCTGGCTGCCGATCCGGCCAAACAGGAAATCGTCATCGGCACTACTGTGGGGGATTTTGCCGACATGGTGACCGACTCCATCAAGCCGCAGCTCGAAGCCAAGGGCTACCAGGTCAAACTGGTGGAGTTCACCGACTACGTGACGCCCAATATCGCGCTGGCCGACGGCTCGCTCGATGTGAACTGCTTCCAGCATAAGCCCTACCTGGAGAGCTTTGCCAAGGATCGGGGGCTGTCGCTTGCCCCCATCACCCAGGTACCGACCGGCCCCATGGGCCTCTATGCCGGCAAGCTGGGAGAGCTGAAGGCGGTGAAGGAGGGGAGCACGGTGGCCATTCCGAACGACCCCACCAATCAGGCGCGGGCGCTGCTGATGCTGCAGGATCTGGGCTGGCTGACCCTGAAGGAGGGGATCAACCCGCTCAAGGCGAGCGAGTTCGATGTGGTGAAAAACCCGCACAACCTCAAGCTGGTGCTGCTGGAGGCGGCCCAGTTGCCTCGCTCGCGCGAAGACGTGGACTTCTCGGTCATCAACGGCAACTTTGCCGCCTCCAGCGGCATTCCCTTCAGCTCAGGCCTGTTCCTTGAGCGCAGCTACGACTTTATCAACTGGGTGGTGGTAAAAAGCACCGATGCGGACAAGCCTTTTGCCAAAGATGTGGCTGCGGCCTACAACTCGGCCGCCTTCAAGGCTTATGCCGCCAAGCGCTTCGTCGATTACAAGTACCCCGAAGGGTGGCAGGGAGCGAGCGCCAGCAACTGAGTGGCCAGCGTCACAGGCTTTGAACAAAAACGGGCACCCGCGGGTGCCCGTTTTTTTGTGTCGTGCAGATGTCAGTAATGGCGCAGCCACCAGCGGGCGGCGAACAGTGCGGTGAGGCTGCCGAGCAGGGCGCTCGCCAGCACATCCAGCGGCCAGTGCATGCCGATCAGCATGCGCGAGAGGCCGACACCGATGGCCCACAGCGGCAGCAGCCAGGCGCCGGCAGGGGCGCGCGCCAGCCAGATCAGGCCGAAGAACTGGGCCAGGCTCATGGCGGCGATGCTGTGGCCGGAGGGGAAGGCGTAGTTCACCTCCGCCTGCCAGTGGTTGGCGAGCCACTCGGGCAGTGCCAGCAGCTGGCTGGCGGCATGGACCTGCTCGCTGCGCACCTCCACCTTGCCGGCGTAGAACTGCTGGATGGCGGGGATCAGTTGCTGGCTCTCCAGCCAGAGCAGGTAGGGGCGGGGCTCCTCGGTCAGATGCTTGATCAGGCTCTTGATGAGCCAGTCGCCGGCCAGCACGGCAAACAGGGCGCCGCCGAGGGCCAGCAGCGCCGGCAGGCTCAGCGTCAGCTTGTGACGGGTCAGCAGCAGCAGGGCCAGGATGCTGACGGCGATGCCGGGCACATCCACCATGCGGGTGAGGGCGTAGGGCCACCAGAGCCAGTCCGAGTGAAGGGCCTGGCTCATGAACGGTTGCCAGGGGAGGCAGGCCAGCAGGAGCAGCGGCAGGATCAGGGCGGCACTGAAACACAGCACCTGGCGGCGCGGCAGGGAAGAGGCGTGAGTCGGCATAACGGGGCTCGGCAAGGTGCCCATTCATGGGCAGCAAAAAAAGAGGCGCCATTGTGCCAGCCCAGTCCGGTCGGTCAAGTCGCGCCCCGCTCGCTGTAACACGGGGTTACAAATGAGTGTGGTGATGGCCAACCCGCCGAGTGCAATCCGGCTGGTGGTGAGGGGGATCGTCCGGGGTTGCCCGTGCAGACCGTCCCACTCGGTTGAGCAGAGATGAGTCAGCAGCGCGCAGATTCCCGCCAGAAAGTCGCGGCGGCGGCCGCTCATGGATGAATAAGCATCTGAAACTTCGGTCTGTTTGGGCTAGAATGGCGCGCTTGTGGCCGCTAGCGAAGTGAGAGAGCCCGATGAAGATCGTCGTTGATGAAAATATGCCCCACGCCCGTGAACTGTTTGCCGAATTTGGCGAGGTCATCCCGCTGCCCGGCAGGCAGATGCAGGCGGCAGATCTGCAAGAGGCCGACGTGCTGCTGGTGCGCTCCGTCACCCGGGTAGACGCCGCGCTGCTGGCCAGCTGCCCTCGGCTGAGCTTCGTCGGCACCGCCACCATCGGTACCGATCACGTGGACAAGGGGCTGCTGGCCGAGCGGGGCATTCCCTTCTTCAGCGCCCCCGGCTGCAACAAATATTCGGTCGGCGACTATGTGCTCTCTGCTCTGCTGGTGCTGGCCGAGCGCCATGAGCTCAACTTGAACGAGATGAGCCTCGCGGTCATCGGTGCCGGCAATACCGGCGAGTGTGTGGCAGGCAAGGCCGAGGCCCTCGGCATGCGGGTACTGCGCTGCGATCCGCCCCGTGCTCGCGCCGCCGAGGCCAACGAGGCTGCGCAGTTTGTCGACTACCAGCAGGCCCTTGGCGCCGACATCGTCAGCTTCCACGTTCCCATCACCCGTCAGGGGCCGGACGCCACCTTCCACCTGCTGGATGCGGCGCAGATTGCCGCCCGCCCGGCCGGGCAGATCCTCATCAACGCCTCCCGTGGCGAGGTGTGGGACAACCAGGCCTTGCTGGCGCGCCAGCAGAGCCAGGCGCCGCTGCGGCTGGTGATGGACGTGTGGGAAGGGGAGCCGGAGCCGCTGCAGGCCCTGGTACCCCACACCGAGCTCGCGACCCCGCACATCGCGGGTTACAGCCTGGAAGGCAAGGCCCGCGGCACCTGGATGCTCTATGAAGCTCTCTGCCGGCAACTGGGGCGCACACCGCGCCAGGATCTGCAGAGCTTGCTGCCCATTCCCGAGGTGCGCGAGGTGACGCCGGGCCAGCCGGCGGATCAGGCATTGATCAAGCAACTGGTCCACCTTGTTTATGACGTGCGCCGCGATGACGCCCGTTTTCGCAACCGACTCGGTGTGGCGGGCAGTTTCGATGAGCAGCGCAAACACTATCCGGAGCGGCGCGAGCTCTCTTCCCTGCAACTGAAGGGGCCGTTTGCGGGCGATGCCCTGGCCCGGCTCGGGTTTGTCTGCCAGCCAGACTGAACACTTTACATACTTGAAGGGGCGGGAGCCTTGTCCCGCCCATACCCGGTCTGGCCCGACGCCAGACCCGCTATCAGGCAGGTCCGCCTGCCAGCGGTGATGCCAGCGCGCGTCACCGGCACCATCATAGGAGAGAACAGCAGTGAGTCAGCAATTCAACGTAGCGGTATTGGGCGCCAGCGGCGCCGTGGGCGAGGCGATGATCGAGATCCTGGAAGAGCGAGCATTCCCGATCGCCACCCTCTATCCGCTGGCCTCCAGCCGCAGCGCCGGCGACACGGTGCGTTTTGCCGGCAAGAACGTCGAAATTCTGGACGTGGAGGAGTTTGACTGGAGCCAGGTGCAGATCGCCCTCTTCTCCGCCGGGGCCGAGGTCTCTGCCAAGTGGGCGCCGATTGCCGCCGAGCACGGTTGCATCGTCATCGACAACACCTCCTGCTTCCGTTACGACGAAGACATTCCGCTGGTCATTCCGGAAGTGAACCCGGATGCGCTGGCCGATTTTCGCAACCGCAACATCATCGCCAACCCCAACTGCTCCACCATCCAGATGCTGGTGGCGCTCAAGCCTTTGCATGATGAAGTGGGTATTGCCCGCATCAACGTGGCGACCTATCAGTCCGTCTCCGGCTCCGGCAAGGAGGGGGTGAGCGAGCTGGCCGGCCAGACCGCCCACCTGCTCAACGGTCGTCCGGTGGAGCCGAGCCTCTACCCGCAGCAGATCGCCTTCAACCTGATCCCGCAGATCGACAGCTTCACCGACAACGGCTACACCCGGGAAGAGATGAAGATGGTGTGGGAGACCCAGAAGATCCTGGGGGATGCCAGCATCGCCGTGAACCCCACCTGCGTGCGGGTGCCGGTGTTCTACGGCCATGCCGAGGCGGTCCACGTCGAGCTGCACCAGCCACTCGACGCCGAACAGGTAAAAGAGCTGCTGCGCAATGCGCCGGGCGTCACCCTGTTTGACGACGAGAACGACTATCCGACCCCGGTGCGCGACGCAACCGGCAAGGACGAGGTGCTGGTGGGCCGGGTTCGCCAGGATATTTCTCACCCCTGCGGTATAAATATGTGGATCGTGGCCGATAACGTTCGTAAGGGCGCGGCGACCAACAGCGTACAGATTGCCGAACTGCTGGTGCGCGATTACCTCTGATCGTCGGGTCCATTGGCCTGGCGGGGAGGGAAATCCGCCAGGCTGCCAGCCTGTGCACCCATGGGGTGGATGTGACCGGGGGCGCACTCTGCAGCCCCGAGAATTTTTCGCGATATCAACTGATTAAGTTTTTTCCTACACTCAGGGGCAAGTTGGGTGCTAAATGTGTCGGACTGCTGGCTTGCAACCTGAGCCTGATTTATATTGAACCGACTGTTTTGGGGTAACTATCCAGATTTTTCAATGTGATAGGGCCGTCATACGAAGGAACGAATATGGGACATTCCCGCATAACATTGGCAACGCTACTCGCATTGGGTCTGCTGGGCACGGCCCAGGCCGAAGACTCGGCGCGGGAGCCTTTTTTTGTTGAGCTCAAAGGCCCGGACGAGCCGGCTCCGCCCGCCGTCAGTTCCCAGCCGCTGGCACAACCCGTCGCCGCTCCCCGCGCCACGTCCCAACCCAGCCGAGCCACGACCCAGCCGATCGTGCGGCAGGTCGCGAGCAATGCCGGCAGTTATGGCCCCATTCGTCCCACCGACACCCTCTGGAGCCTGGCGAGCAAGTACCGTCCCTCCAGCAGTGTCAGCGTCTACCAGACCATGGTGGCGATCTACGAAAAGAACCCCCGCAGTTTCGCCGACGGCAACATCAACCACATTCTGGTGGGCTCGCGCATCCAGCTGCCCACCACCGCCGAGGCCAGCGTCATCACCGATGCCGAGGCCCGCGCCAAATTCCGCAGTGACAACGCCAGCTGGAAAGGGCTGAGCCCGAAATACCTGGCCAGCAAGCATACCCAGCCGGCCAAGCCGGTGACCACCAAAGCGGCCCCGACCAAGGCGGCCGAGCCGGCCAAACCCGAGGTAGCCAAGGTCGCACCCGCCAAGGCGGCGCCCATTCCGGCCCCGGCACCCAAGGTGGAGACGCCCCAGCCGGCCACCGAGGTGAAGGCGGTCGCCAAGGCTCCCGAGCCGGTAGCCAGCCAGGCGGCTGCCACCAGCGCCGCCACGGCCAGCGCACCGGCGCCGTTGCCGGCCGATGTCAATCAACCGGTCGGCAAGCCCTCCACCGAGATGGCGCTGGCGCTGGAAGATGCCAACGCCCAGCTCGGCCAGGTCACCGAGATGAACCACAGGCTCAAGCTGCGGCTGCAATCCCTGACCGAAGAGGTGGAGACCCTCAAGGCCCAGTTGCAGGATCAGACCGCGCTGCAAAAAGAGATTGCCGAGCTCAAGGCCAAGCCGGTTCCGCCGGTGGCACCGGCCCCCGAGCCCAAGCAGAACTGGCTGATGGACCTGCTCTCCTCGCCGCTCAACCTGGCCATGATCATCCTGTTGCCGGTGCTGCTGGTGCTGGCATTGGTGACCCTGTGGCTGCGGGCGCGGGCCCGTCGCGAGCTGGAAGAGCAGGAGAAGAGCCTGTCCGAATCCACCGCCATGGTGATGGATCAGGAGAGCAGCGAATTTGACGAGCTGATGACGGTCGGCATCACCGACGACGAGCCGGTACGACCGCGCCCGGATCTCAACACGCCGGATGGCTACATGGCGGTGGAAGAGCCTGCCGCGCCGGCCGATCTGGTGTTCAGCGACGACGGCGAGATGGACCTGGCCAGCTTCGATGCCGAGCCGGCCCCGCCCGCCAAGGCCGCCATCCGGGATCCGGATCTGGTGCCCGAGCTGGATCTGGCCCATGACGAGTCCATCACCCTCGACACCGAGCCGGATCTGGACCTTGCCAGCGAATTCAATCCCAAGCCCAAGGCTGGCAACGAGATCATGAGCGAAGAGGAGCTGCAGGCAGCCCTGTTCGCCGAGCTGGACGCAGACCTGGAAGCCGATCTGGCGCTGGACGGCAGCGATGACGGTCAGCCCGATGCCGACCCCATGGTTAGCGACGAGGATCTCGCCTCCTTCGATTTGAGCGACTTCGAGACCGCCTTTGCCGAGCCGGGCGCCGACAAGGCAGCCAGTGGCACGGCCGATGCCAGTGCCGATGAGCTGTTGGCGGAGCTGGGGCTGGAGCCCGAGCCGACCAAGGGGAAACAGGAGGCCGCTGCGGATCTGGAGTGGGATCCCAACGAGCTGGCCCTGGCCGATTTCGAGGATGCCTTCGCCGAGGTGGAGTCCCATCCGGGCGAGGTGAAGCCACGGGAGCAGGCCCAGGAGAGCGGCTATGTCGAGATCGACAAGCTGCTGGCCGAGGCGGACGCCACCACCACCGAGCAGGAGCCCTATCAGGGCTTCTCGCTGGATGTGGGGCTGGATGGCTTCCCCGAGGTGTTGCCGGAGTCCACCGGGTTTGACGTGGATGCCGACGATGGCGGTGTGGGTGCCAAGCTGGATCTGGCTCGTGCCTACCTCGAGATCGACGACAAGGATAGCGCCCGCGAACTGCTGCAAGAAGCCGCGGAGCAGGGCACCGAGTATCAACGGGCCGAGGCCGAGAAGCTGCTCAAGCGTCTTGGCTAGAGAGCCAGCGCATAGTGGTGAAACAAGGGGCAGCCGATGGGCTGCCCCTTGTTTTTGGTACCTGTGTTTTGGGCGTCTGGTCCGGCCTGGGCGCGGCTATTTGGGATTTTTGAGGCGAGACGCGTATAATCCGCCCCGTTTCGTTCACCGCCCTTTTCATCAGAAGACAAGTTTATCCATGCGAATTGCCCTAGGTATTGAATACGACGGCAGCCGGTATTTCGGCTGGCAGCGTCAGCGCGAAGTGATCAGCGTACAGGAGGAGCTGGAGAAGGCCCTCAGCCGGATCGCCAATCACCCTGTCTCCATCCAGTGCGCAGGGCGCACCGATGCTGGTGTCCACGCCACCGGCCAGGTGATCCACTTCGATACCGATGCAAATCGCGCCGAAGGGGCCTGGACCCTGGGTCTCAACTCCAACCTGCCACCGGACATCGCCGTGCGCTGGGTCAAGCAGGTGGACGAGGGGTTTCATGCCCGCTTCAGCGCCACCGCCCGTCGCTACCGCTACGTCATCTACAACCACAACTTCCGGCCGGCCATTCTCGGCAGTGGCGTCAGTCACTACCACGAAACCATCGATGCCGATCTGATGCACCAGGCGGGCCAGAGCCTGCTCGGAGAGCACGACTTCAGCACCTTCCGGGCCGTCGCCTGCCAGTCCAACACCCCCTGGCGCAATGTGACCCACCTCTGTGTCAGCCGCTCCGGCCCCTACATCGTGCTCGACATCAAGGCCAACGCCTTCCTGCACCACATGGTGCGCAACATCACCGGCTCCCTGCTGCTGGTGGGGCAGGGGCTCCAGCCGGTGGAGTGGATTGCCGAGGTGCTGGCGGCAAAGGATCGCAACCTGGCGGGCCCGACTGCCAAGGCGGGGGGACTCTATCTGGTGGACGTGGATTACCCGGCAGAACTGGGGTTGCCGCAGATGCCGCTGGGCCCGTTGTGGCTGCCGGACTCGGCACCGGGTACGACCAGTTTTTAGTAACTGGCCCCGAAAATTTGTGGTTTAATGATCCGTCATTTATTGCCATCGAGCTATTAAGTCATTGAACAATCTAGGCTCGATGCGTTTTGTCAGGCACAAAAGCATTAAGGAATTCCATGAGCTGGCTTGAGAAGATCCTTCCCAAGAGCAAGATCACTACACCTCGTCGTCACAACATTCCGGAAGGGGTGTGGACCAAGTGCAGTGCTTGTGAACAGGTGCTCTACCGGGCAGAGTTGGAGCGCAATCTCGAAGTGTGCCCCAAGTGTGATCATCATATGCGCATCAGCGCCCGTGCCCGTCTCGAGAGTTTTCTCGACGAGCAGGGCCGCACCGAGATCGGTGCCGAGCTGGAGCCGCAGGATGTCTTGAAATTCAAGGATTCCAAGCGCTACAAGGATCGTTTGTCTGCCGCCCAGAAAGAGACGGGAGAAAAAGATGCGCTGGTGGTGATGAAGGGGACCCTCAAGGGGGTGCCGGTCGTCGCCTGTTCATTCGAGTTCTCCTTCATCGGTGGCTCCATGTCCTCCGTGGTGGGTGCCCGCTTCGTGCGCGCCGTCGAGGAGAGCATCAAGGAAGGTCGCGGTCTGGTCTGTTTCTCCACCTCGGGTGGTGCCCGCATGCAGGAAGCGCTGTTCTCCCTGATGCAGATGGCCAAGACCAGTGCGGCGCTGGACCGCCTCTCCAAGGCTGGTCTGCCCTATATCTCCGTGCTGACCGACCCCACCATGGGTGGCGTCTCCGCCAGTCTGGCCATGCTGGGTGACATCAACGTGGGCGAGCCCAAGGCACTGATCGGCTTTGCCGGTCCGCGCGTCATCGAGCAGACCGTGCGCGAGAAGCTGCCGGAAGGCTTCCAGCGCTCCGAGTTCCTGCTGGAGAAGGGCGCCATCGACCTCATCATCGATCGCCGCGAGATGCGTAACCGTCTGGCCAGCCTGCTCGCCAAAATGCTGAATACTCACGTCATCGAAGAGTGAAGATGAGTTCCAACATGCAACAATCCCAAAGCCGGTCGCTGGTCGACTGGCTTTCTTATTTGGAGCAGATCCACCCGGTCAACATCGACATGGGGCTGGATCGGGTCGGCGCCGTGGCCCGCCGCATGGGTCTTACCCAACTGCCGTTCAAGGTGATCACGGTGGCGGGCACCAACGGCAAGGGCTCCAGCTGTGCCATGGCGGCCAGCATACTGATGGAAGCCGGTTATCAGGTCGGCGTCTACTCCTCCCCCCATCTGCTGCGCTTCACCGAGCGGGTGCGGATCAACGGGGCCGAACTGGCCGACAGCGATCACTGCATCGCCTTTGCCGAGGTGGAAGCGGCCCGCGGCGAGATTGCCCTTACCTTCTTCGAGTTCGCCACCCTGGCGGGCTTGTGGCTGTTCCGGCGTGCCGCGCCGGATGTGCTGCTGCTGGAAGTGGGGCTGGGCGGCCGGCTCGATGCCACCAATGTGGTGGAATCCGATGTCGCCATGATCACCTCCATTGCGCTCGAT
The DNA here is from genome assembly GCF_002934425.1 of Aeromonas sp. ASNIH4. Classification (NCBI taxonomy): domain Bacteria; kingdom Pseudomonadati; phylum Pseudomonadota; class Gammaproteobacteria; order Aeromonadales; family Aeromonadaceae; genus Aeromonas; species Aeromonas sp. ASNIH4. Next base: position 1,569,497 of record NZ_CP026217.1, read on the forward strand.
CACTGCGACTGGCTCGGGGATACCCGCGAGGCAGTGGCGGTGGAGAAGGCGGGGGTGTATCGCGCCGGCAAACCCGCCATCAGCGGTGAGCCCAATCCGCCCGTCACCATCGCCAGCGAGGCTGCCCACCTCGGTGCTTGCCTGCGTCAGGTCGGCATTGATTTTCATGGCGATGAGCACGCCACCGGCTGGGATTATCACGGCCTTCATCAGTGGCGCGACCTGTCCAAACCGGCCCTGCCGCTGATGAACGCGGTCACAGTTCTGGCGGCGCTGGAGTCCCTCGGCCTGCCGCTGCCGGAAGAGGCTATTCGGCAAGGGCTGGCCAATGCCCGGCTGGCCGGGCGGATGCAGCAACTGCAAAGCGCGCCGCTGGTCATCGTCGATGTGGCCCACAATCCCCATTCAGCCGCCTACCTGGCAGCCCAGCTGCGCAAGATGCCCTGCACCGGCGTGCGCCGCGCCGTGGTCGGCATGCTCAAGGACAAGGACATGGCGGGCTCGCTTGCCGAGCTCGATGGTCTCATCGGCAAATGGTATCTGGCCAGCCTGACCGGCCCGCGGGCGGCGAGCTCGGCCCAGCTGGCGGCCGCCCTTGGCAGCGAGCGGGGGCCGGCGACCACCTTTGACAGCGTGGGGCAGGCCTATGCTGCCGCGTTGGCCGCATCGAGTCCTGATGATATGGTCATTGTGTTTGGTTCGTTTTACACTGTTGCCGACATTCTGGCGGGTGTCGCCGTCTAGGCCACACCCCGGCTCCCCGGCCCTCTGGCGGGGAGCCAAATCGCATATTGAGTTACGTAAAGGTAGGATTCAACTTGGCCTCTAAGTTTCAAAACCGTCTGGTGGGCACCGTCATCCTGGTGGCCCTGGTTGTCATTTTTCTGCCGGATTTGATGGACGGCCACAAGCTGGAGCAGAAGGAAGAGGCGTTTGCCAAGATCCCGCTGCGCCCTGAGCTGGAGCCCGCCAAGCCCGCCTTGCAGGTATCGGCCGCCAGCACCTTGCCGGCGGAACACCTGGCCAGCCAGCAGCAGGCCTCTGCCGCCGAGCAGTGGCAGGTGGAAGAGGTATCTGAGCCGGTAACCCTGGGGGCCAAGCAGGGCCAGCCGCCGGTGCAGCAACCGGCCGCCAAGCCGGTGACCCAGCCCGTCACTCCGCCTGTGGTCAAGCTCCAGCCCAAGCCTGAAGTGATCGCCAAGAAACCGGTGGAGCAGCCCAAGCCCAAGGTGGTGCCGCCCAAGCCGGTCGAGGTGCAAAAACCGGTTGAGAACAAGCCGCAGGCGGGCCAGATCAAGTCGATGGACGATCTCATCGCCAGCAAGATGGGACAACCGACCACGACGACAGCCCCGGCGCCTGCCGCTACTGCGCCGGCCCAGGGCAGCTGGATCCTGCAGCTCGGCGCCTTCAAGAACGTCGACAGCGTCAATGCGCTGGTGGGCAAGCTGCGGGCTGCGGGCTACTCGGCGCACACCTCGCCGCGCACGCCGGTCCAGGGTCAGCTCAACCGGGTCTTCATCGGGCCGGATGTCTCCAAGGCCAAGCTGCAGGGCATGCAGAGCCGCATCGGCCAGATGACCGGCTTGAGTGGTTCCGTGGTGGCTTACAACCCCTAAGAGGGTCGACAAGGTAAAAAAATACCGCGCTGCATCTTGGATGGGCGCGGTATTTTTTTAGATGCATTTCACCGGTTTGGGCAGGCCGCCAATCTTGGTGGCCTGCTTGGCGGGGCCTTCCGGGAACAGCTTGTAGAGGTAGCGGCTGTTGCCCTTTTCGGGGCCATACTGCTTCTCCATCGCCTTGACCAGGGCGCGGATGGCGGGGGAGGTGTTGAACTCCAGATAGAAGGCGCGCACGAAGCGCACCACTTCCCAGTGCGGCTCCTCCAGCACGATACCTTCCTGCTCGGCCAGTACCAGTGCCAGCGCCTCGCTCCAGTCGTTGCTGTTGAGCAGATAACCCTTGGCATCGGTTTCGATGAGTTGGCCGTTGAATTCCAGCTGGTGATGCTCGGACATGGTGGGCTCCTTGTGGCCTGTCAGGATTGGGCGGGCATGGTAGCGCCTTGTTCCCGGGTGAGCAACCGGCTCTCGTTGGCCAGGGTGAGCAACTCATCCGCCAGCTGGCTGATGAGGTTGAGCTGCTGGGTCAGCATCAGCTGCTCCTCGCTGCTGTCCGGGGTGATGACCGGGCACTGCCCCTCGATCTGCTCCGGCATCTCTCCCGCCAGGTGGCCGGCAGCCCGCTCCAGAGTGTGGCTCAGGTGACGGCTGATCTCGTCCAGCTCGCCGATGGCCTCCAGCTTGTCGCGATGGGCCCCCAGCGCCGAGATGTAGGAGAGCAGGGCGTGGTTGCGCCAGGTGAGGGTGAAGCAGAGGTCGAGAAAACGACGGCGCTTTTGCGGCTCCACCAGCATGCTCTGCCAGGCCATGGCCAGCTCGCTGTCTGCCAGATGGGCGCTCTTGCGCGCCACCCGGTAGTCGATGGACTCATCCCGCTGCTGCTGCAGGCTGGCGAGCACCGCCGAGAGATAGCGGGCGTTGGCCGAGAGCGAATTGGCGATCAGGGTCGGCAGCCGCTTGTACTGCCAGTCCGGCCACAACCAGGCCACCAGGGCGTAGGAGAGCAGGCAGCCGAGGAAGGTATCGAGCATGCGCGGCCCCAGGATGGCGAAGCCGATGCCGTCCAGCAGGTTGAACGCCATCAGCACGTAGAGGGTGATGAAGCAGACCGCGGCGCTGTAGTTGCTGCGCACCTGGGTGAAGAACAGGAAGGCGGCCAGCCCCATCACCACCAGCTGTACGTGCAATTCGGGGAACAGCCAAAGCACCGGGATCCCCACCAGCAGGCCGGCGAAGGTGCCGAGCATGCGCTGCACCAGCCGGCGACGGGTGGCGCTGTAGCTTGGCTGACAGACGAACAGCACGGTCAGCAGGATCCAGTAGCCCTTGTCCAGGTGGAACGCCTGCAGGATGCCATAGCCCACCACCAGCCCGAGCGACAGCCGCAGGGCATGGCGAAACACCATGGAGTTGGGGGTGAGATGCTGTTTGAGCTGGGTCAGCAGCGGCAGGCGGGCGGGGCGGGCCAGGGGCGGCAGGCTCTGCGGGGCCTGCTCGGGATTTTGCAGCTCCTCGGCGCTTTGCAGCAGCTGGTTGATGCTGGCCAGATTGCGGCGCAGGAACTTCATCGGCGTCAGCAGGGTTTTCGGGTAGTGCTGCTTGAGGTGGGTGAACTCCAGCTGATCGCCGAGGGCCTCCAGCGTCCAGTGGATGCGCTTGTTGTGGGCATAGGGCTTGTGTACCAGGATGGCGTAGCCGAGCCGCTGACACGCCTCGGAGAGCTGCAGGAACACCTCCTGAAAGCCGTCAAGCACGATGCCCTGCTTGAGTTCGGCCTCCAGCTTGCTGTAGGGGTAGTGGCTGGAAGTGGCCCGCTCGTGGATCTCCAGCGCCAGCAGGTAGAGGCGCAGCAGGCTGGCCAGCTCGGGGGAGGCCCGGTGACGGGTGCTGAGACGGGCGTTGAGCGCCGACTTGGTGAGCGTCAGGGCGTTGACCAGGTTGATGTTGAGCTGGGCCAGGTTGTGACGAATGGCCTGGGCGCCGTGCTCGTCGGCCGGAAAGAAGCGGGATTTTTCCAGCAAATAGCGGGAGAGGGCAAAGTAGCTCTGGGCCAGCTGTTCGTGCAGGGTCTTGTAGGGCAGCAGCCAGAGCCAGACCAGCGATACCAGGCCATACCAGAGTGCCCCGGCGCCGAGGGCCAGCGGCTGATAGAAGAGATCCGGCGCCTTGGCGGCCCCCAGCATGGTGTAGATGGCGATGAGCAGGGAGCCGAAGCTGATGGTGGCGTAGCGCTGACCGAGCGCCCCCACCATCACGAAGATAAAGGTGGAACCCGCCAGCCCCAGGGCGAACAGCCAGGGAGTGGGGAAGAGGTACTGCACGCACAGGGAAGCGAACAGGAAGCAGAGCAGGGTCATGGCGAGGTTCTTGACCCGGCCCCACAAACTGTCGTCGGTCTCGGCGATGGCGCCGGCCACCACCCCGAGGGAGAGCAGCACGGTGAGCTGGATGTCGCCGGTCGCCAGGGTGAAGGCAAGCAGCCCCATGATGGCCAGCAGTACCTTGAGGGCGAAATAGATATGACTGTCAGTCAGCAAACGGCGCAACAGGCCAGAGAAATCCATGGGCATGGGAGAGCGCAACCCTTGAGCGAAACGAAAACCAGAGCATAACCGGTCAACAACGAAACGGCCCTGATTTGGATCAGGGCCACTTCGCTTCATATCCTTGATTTACAACTTATCCTGACAGAAACAGGTGCCAATAAAAACCCCGCCGAAGCGGGGTGTTTGATTAGTTGCGGTTGCCGCCGAGCAGACTCAGCAGGCTCAGGAAGATGTTGTAGATAGAGACGTACAGGGTGACGGTGGCCGAGATGTAGTTGGTCTCGCCGCCGCGCACGATCTGCTGGGTGGTCAGCAAGATGGCACCGGAGGAGAACAGCATGAACATGGCAGACAGGGCCAGGCTCAGGGCGCTCATCTGCAGGAAGATGTTGGCGATCATGGCCACCAGCAGTACCCAGAAACCGACGAACAGCATGCCGCCGATGAAGGAGAGGTCACGCTTGGTGGTCAGGGCATAGGCCGACAGACCGAAGAAGGTGAGCGCGGTGCCGCCGAGCGCGGTCATCACGATCTCGCCACCGCCGTTGTTCATGTACATGTTGATGATGGGGCCCAGGCTGTAGCCCAGCAGACCGGTCAGGGCGAAGGTAAACACCAGCCCCATGCCGTTTTCGCGATTCTTCTCGGTCAGGAACATCAGACCGTAGACGCCGATGAGGAAGATGGCCCAGTGCAGGGGCGGCATGTTCATCACGGTGGCTACCCCGGCCACCACGGCAGAGAAGCCAAGAGTGAGGGAGAGCAGCATATAGGTGTTGCGCAGTACCTTGTTGGTATCGCGCGCGGCACTCTGGGTGCCGGTATAGATAGAACGGGTATCCATCTTGGGTGTCCTCTTGATTTCCGGGGTGAGACGGCAATCCGCCTCGTTAACGCATTGTATGCACTGAATGTCGGGATGACGAGCGCTGATTTCAAGCCCCACCCCAGCCTGTTGCCCCCTACTATCCCAAATCAAATATGTATTGCATATGAACAAGGGGCTGACGTAGTATGCACGCCGTTCGGAGGGGTGGCAGAGCGGCTGAATGCACCGGTCTTGAAAACCGGCGATGGGCGACCATCCGTGGGTTCAAATCCCACCTCCTCCGCCATCTTCAGAAAAGCCCCCGGCAACCTGGTTGCCGGGGGCTTTTGCTATCCGGCCGCTCAACATTTAGCCGGAGTCTTGTCGGGATGAGTTCCCTGTAGGGCATTTAGCTATGAAGATCTGCAGAGTGTCGATTGTCTGACAAAGTAGTGGACGGTTGGCTGTCCAGTGTCAAGGCTTGCGCCTGATGCAGCATGCGGCTAATCAAATCCACCATGATTTCTTGGTTGAGCTTGTCGAGCCACTCGCGAGCCCAGAGCAGGGTATTACGTTCATCTGTGTTACTGAGCTGGAGTATTGGCCAATCAGCCATGTTGGCGAGCGATGTGGCCTGAATATCGCCCAATGGAATGAACAGGGTGACCAGCCGATCCTGCTGTCTGATATGAAGAGTGAAGGGGCCCACCGGGATGTCCAGTCCATCTGCATGTTGATAGTGTGGAGGCAGGTAAAGATGGCGGCAGAGGGCGGATAGCATGGCATCGAATGTCATGGGAATTCCTGGCTGGTGGTTTCAAAAACGGACGTTGCTTGTGGCCATAAATTAGCCATCAATGCTCTGTCTGGAGTGTCGGCTGGCGAGCGTCTATCCGCTGCGAGCAGCCGCCACTCGTCGGTAGACAGTTGATTGAGTTGATAGGCATCCAGTTGTCTGGCCAGTCGGGGCAAGCGGGAATTGAGTTCCATACCCATCTCTTCGTGTGGTTGATGATTGGCGCACAGGATCGCAAAAACAGGGGCCAACTGGATATAAATTGAAGCCGGGTATTTTTAGATGAAGCGGTGCGCAGATAACCCGATGGCGGTTACCATTGCGGCCCTTCGTTTTGACGCCACTGTTCCAACCAGCGCAGCACCTCGGCGGTCGCTTCGATCTGATCGGCAGGGATGTAGTTGTTGATCAGCGCATCTCGATAGAGGGCACGGGCCAATGGGATACGCTGCAGCACTGGGATACCTTCCTCTTCGGCTATCTTGCGAACCTGCAGTGCTTGGGCATCGGTGAATTTGAGAGTCACCACAGGCAGGGGCGTCTCCCCTCGCTCGTAGCGGATGCCGATGGCAATATGGGTCGGGTTGGCGACGATGACCGAGGAACGCTTCACGTCGGCACGCATGTTGCTCGACTGCAGCTCTTGATGGAATTGACGGCGTTTGCTCTTGATCTCTGGACTCCCTTCCATTTCTTTGTATTCCCGTTTTACCTCGTCCTTGCTCATCTTGAGCTGCTTGGTGTGCTGATAGTGTTCGAAGGCGTAGTCGGCGATGGCGATCACCACGAAGCCCATGGCGCAGACCGCCATCAGCTGGCCCAGCATGCCTCCCAGCACAGGAGGAATGCAGCTCATGCCGCACCCTGGCAGCTGCAACAACGCCTGCAGGTTGCCCTCGATGGTGATCCAGACCAGCAGGCTGAGCAGAGTGACCTTGAGCAGGGATTTGACGAACTCCATCAGGCTCTTGATGGAGAATATCTTCTTGGCCCCTTCCACCGGGTTGATCTTCTTGATGTCCGGTTTGATGGATTCGCCGCTCAGCAGAAAGCCGTACTGGGCAAAGTGGGAGATGAGCACCACCAGTACCGAGACTCCGAGCAGCGGGATGCATAGATAAGCCATCTCCTGCATCAGGTTTTCCAGCACATGGTTGAGAGCCTGGGTAAAAGGGAGGTTGAGATGGGATTCCGGGATCAGCATCAATTTGCCCAGGTGTTCCAGATAGTAATCGGACATCGCCATCAACATGCCGATAAGACTCAGAATGATGGCGGTGGAAACCACCTCCTTGCTTTTGACCACCTGACCCTTCTTGCGTGCGTCTCGCAATTTTTTAGGGGTGGGCAGCTCGGTTTTCTCTCCGCTCATCGGGCCTCCAGAATGGGGATCAGCAGTCGCAGCGGATCCATGACCGCCAGCACCTGCCTATAGGCGTGGTCCATCATCAACTTGATGTAGATAACCAGCAGCAGACTGGCAACGGCGCTCTTGATCGGCATTGCCAGTACGAAGACGTTGAGGGAGGGGGCAAAGCGGCTGATGAGTGCCAGCCCGAATTCAGCCAGAAACATGGCGATAAGCAGCGGTGCGGCCAGCAGAGCGCAAAGCAGCAGCATCTGGCTGAACTGGCTGTAGAAGAAGCTGACCCAGTGATCGCCGATAGTGGGGAAGAAGTGTGCGACAGGCCAGCTGGCATAGCTCTGAAACAGAGCAGAAAGGAGGGCGAGAAAGGCACCGCTGGCAAAGAAGAGGGTGATAAGAGTCTGGGTCAGCAATAGTCCGGTCGGGCTGGTTTGGCTGGCAAGACTCGGGTTGAAAATGGAGGCCATGGCGGCGCCACGCTGGTTGTCGATGAGAAAGCCGCTTGCCTCGATAGCCCAGAAGGGGATAGCTGCCACAAAGCCGATCAGTAGGCCAAGCAGTACTTCCTTTGCTACCAGCAGGGCAAGATCCAGAGCTGTGATGGTGGGTGGCAACGTGTCGGCCACCATGGGGTAGGCAAAGAGGGCCAGCGAACAGATTACGCCATTGCGGATCATCGCCCCCCCCAGCATCTGTTTGCTCAGTACCGGCAACATGACGAAACAGCTGATAAAGCGCGGCAGCAACAGGGTGTAGGCCAGCATCTGGCCCTGCAGGCTATCCAGGTTCATTGGATCTGAGGCACCTTGAATAGCACCATGTCGGCAAAGCTGTAGAGTTCGTTGCCAAGCCAGGCGGTAGTGGCAAACAGGGTGATCACCACGGCAATCAGTTTGGCGACGAAGCCCAGTGTTTGTTCTTGGATCTGGGTCAAGGCTTGCAATAAAGAGACAAGCGTCCCCACCAGCGCTGCCACCAACACCGGCGGCATGGAGAGGATCAGCACCAGCCAGAGGGTCTGGCTGGTGAAGTGGAGGATATCGGCGTGACTCATGTTAGCCTCCGTAACTGATGACCAGCCCGTGGGTGAGACGGGCCCAGCCATCAAGCAGCACAAACAGCAGCAGTTTGAAGGGTAGCGAGATGGTCATGGGGGACACCATCATCATCCCCATCGCCAGCAGAATGTTGGAGATGATGAGGTCGATGGCGATAAAGGGGAGATAAATCAGGAACCCTATCTCGAAGGCCCGGCTCAACTCGCTCACGGTAAAAGCAGGCAGCAGGATCAGCAGGCTGTCGGATTCCAGTCGATCGGCATACTCGCTGGGCCAAAGCTGTTTGGTGCTGTCGATGAAGAAGGCGTGCTCCCGCGGCTTGATCTGTTTTTTCAGGAAGGCGCGATAGGGGGCCATTCCCTCGTCGAGAAACTTCTCCACCGATTCGGATTTGGCCAGCGACACCTCGTTTTGGCGCAGGTAATCCTGGGTTGCGAAACCGACCGGGGCCATCACATAGATGCTGAGGATGATGGCCAGTCCGTACATCGCCATGTTGGGGGGGATCTGCTGTACCCCCAGGGCGTTGCGCAGCAGCGAGAAGACCACCGCCAGCTTGACGAAGGAGGTAGCCATCACGGCAATAAAGGGGAGCAGCGCCAGCAGCGCCAGCCCGACGATAAGGTTTAGCTCGTCTGGCAACTGGATCATGACGCTGGCTCGCTCTTGAGGCTCTCGACCCGCACACCGAGTCGCCCCTGGATCTCAACCAGTCTGCCGCTACCGAGCTGATGGCCATTGCTGATGATGCGTACCTCGCCGTCGATGGGGGTGCCGAGATCGATGAGTGAGCCCGGTTGCAAGGTGGTCAGAGAGTGCCAGTCCAGCGTCTGGCGGCCCACTTCAAAGGTAACTTGGATGGGGAGGTTATCCAGCTGGGTGGCATCGAGATTGTCATCGGCGGCGTTGTGCATGGCAGTCAGTTCCAGATGTTGTTGATGGGGAAGGCAGTAGGCAAAGGGTCGCCCCTCGACGCAGACCAGCAATTGCTGGCCGAGCAATGGGTGAGGTGGTGGCAACAACACATCGCCACAGGTCAGCGTCTCAAGCTCACTGATGGCGACCCGCATTGCCCCCCACTGCAAGGAGAGGGTGAGGGGCAGCGCCAGGCGCTGTTGGCTTGGTCGAGTGGGCAGCTTGCCAAACAGCGGGCCTGGTTCGGCAAGCCAAAAGGCGAGAGTGGCCCCCTCCCGCTTGAGCAGCAGCTGCAGTGCCGGCTGACTGGCGGCTTCGTTGGTGGTGAGCGGAGCCAACGCCGAGCAGCTGAGGTTGCCAAGAGGTTGACCAAGGCGCTCGACCAGCGCCAGTTGCAGCGATTCTGGCAGGCTGAACAGTGCTGCCTGCTGCAAGTCCGGCGCAAGCCAGCGGGCCAGTTCGGCGCCATGGCACAAAAGCGGCAGGGAGAGCCCCTGCCACTGCAGTTGCAAGCGGTAGTCGAGGGACGCCGGCTGCGATGCGATGGCGAGCATGAGCTCGCCGCCGCTCCAGCCATAGTGGTGGCGGCACTGGCTGAGCCGCTGTTGCAGGGCCAGCTCCGCCGGTGAGGCGGAGGTAAAGGCAATCGATGTCATGCGTCGGCATCCCATTCGTCATAGATGGATCGTTTCTGGCGTGACCCCTGTTCGCTGTCGCCCCGGGTAAAGAGATCAACGGCGACTCGCTCACCGGGGTAGAGACGTTGCAGGCGATCGATAAGCTCACTGCGACCCTGATTGAGTAGCTGGGAGCCCTGTTCGCTGGCCAGCATCTCCACCTGCAGCATGCCCTGATGACGCTCGATGCGGATGGTGAGTTCCCCGAGCGCGGGCAGGGAGAGTTGCAGCAGAGGGGGGCGATCCAGACGATCCAGTTCAAGGTGCATATCCACCGCCAGCCGGCTGATCAGCTGGCCCAGTTCGTGATGATTGACACTGGGCGTTACCCGGGCCAGCAGCAGGTCTCCAGGCGTGGTCGCGAGAGGAGGAACCCGGATGGCCGAGCCGGCAAAATTCTCTCTGGCAAGCAACTCCTCCTCACTGGCCACCGGTGCCAGTTCAATAGGTTCATCTTCTGTTTGCAGCCGTTCGCTGACCTCAGGCCGAGTGGCCAGTTCGCCGGGCTCTTGCAGTTTGTTGCTGTCGCTTAGCTGTAGCCGGCTGAGTATTTCGTTGGAAACCTCGGTCAGTGGCAGGTCTGCTGCATTTTCATAAATTCCGTCCCTAGTCTCCGGTTCGGCTGCGCCAAGTAACTCATGACTGCTGGTGATATCACTAGGCACTCTCCTGGACTGCTCAGCTTGTGCTGTCTCGCGCTCTTGCTGAGTAGTTGGTACCAATACGCCCTCGGGTATCTGCGGCAACATCGCAGGAAGCAACTGGGATTCCTGCCAATCGCCTCCCTCCTGTTTGTCATAGGGGGCTTTGGCGTGTGGGGCTGGACGTGCCAGCTTCCTCTCTGCCAGTTCCGACTCCTTGTTAGCCACTTTGCTGTTTGACAGGGGGGCATCCGGTTTTGACCGACGCTCTTGCTCCTGTTTGCCTAGCACTCTTTTTTGATCACGCACTTTCTGTGATGCGGACTCGAGCTGCAGGGCCTGCTCGAAGCGCTGCTGCTGCGCCGGATCAGCCTTGTTCGCTTCGCGTTGCAAGCTGTGCTGCTCGCAAGCAATCTTGGTATCAGCGCGGGGGGCGGTGAGTCGGTTCATCTCTGGTCACATCCTGATCTGCTGGCGGAACTCTTCCTGTTCCTGCTCTTCGTTGTAGTCGCGCAGGGCTTGCTGGGCTGTCAGCTCCTGCCGGTGTAATTCGGCAAACTTTTCCTGCTGCTGGCGGGCACGATGCACTGCTAGCTGGCATGCCTGTAGTCGGGTGCGTTCTTCGGCGACCCGCTCGCCCTGTTCGGCGGCCAGTTGTTCAAGGTAGGCTTCTTGTTCTCGCAGCAGAGCGACCTGCTGTTGCCACTCTTTGAGTCCTCTGCGATCAAGCGGCTCTGCCTGACAGAGGGCAAACAGACGATCTTCTTCGACGAGGCGCCACTGACGGTAGTCAAGGCACTTCTGCTGCGCCTCTCGTTGCCGGGCATGGGCCTGCTGCAATCTGGCCTGCTGGGCGGCGAGCTGCTGCTCGGCCCGCTCCAGCCGCAACTGTTTTATCTGTTGCAGACGGCTGATCATCGGGTCAACGCCTCCAGGGTTGCGAGCGCCTCGGGCAGCGAGCTCGGCTCATGGGTGCCTTGTTTGAGCCACTGGCGGATCGCTTCAATGCGGGCGATTGCCTCGTCGGCCACCTTGTCTTGACCCTTCTGGTATTCGCCGATCTGCAGCAGCAGTTCGACCTCTTCGTACTTGGCCAGCCAGCTGCGCAGGCGACCGGCCTGTGCCTGATGCTCAGGCTCGATGATCTGGTTCATGACCCGACTGGCGGAGCGCAGTACGTCGATAGCCGGGTAGTGATTGGCGGCCGCCAGCTTGCGCGAGAGGATGATGTGGCCATCGAGGATGGAGCGGGTCTCATCGGCCACCGGTTCGGTCATGTCATCACCTTCCACCAGCACGGTATAAAGAGCGGTGATGGAACCTTTGTCCGACTGGCCTGCCCGTTCCATCAGACGGGGCAGGGCAGCAAACACCGACGGCGGGTAGCCGCGGCGGGTTGGCGGTTCACCGGCGGCCAGGCCAATCTCGCGCTGGGCACGGGCGAAGCGGGTGACGGAATCCATCAACAGCAGCACGCGTTTGCCCTGATCCCGGAAGTATTCAGCGATGGAAGTGGCGACAAAGCCGGCTTTGGCGCGCTCCATGGCGGGGCGATCAGAGGTGGCCACCACCAGCACGGCCTTTTTTAACCCCTCTTCTCCCAGATCCGCCTCGATAAACTCCCGCACTTCCCGGCCACGTTCGCCGATGAGGGCAAGCACGGTGACATCCACTTCGGCGCTGCGAATAAGCGAAGCCAGCAGGGTGCTCTTGCCGCCACCGGCTGCGGCGAAGATCCCCATCCGCTGTCCCTCGCCACAGGTCAGCAGACCGTCGATGGTGCGAATGCCCAGCGAAATGGGTTGAGCGATCCGTTTTCGGCTCATGGGAGGAGGAGCATCCCGATAGACCGGATACCAGGCGGCTGGCTCTGGCAGGTGTCCGCCGGCAAAAGGATTGCCAAGCCCGTCCAATACCTGGCCCAGCAAATGCTCGCCCACTCCGACCTGATGCATGGCACCGGTAGGGCTCACCTCGGTGTTGGAGGAGATGCCGAACATCTCGCCAAGGGGGGTGAGCAGCGCCTGATTCTGAGCAAATCCGATCACTTCTGCTTGCAAGGAGAGGGTGTTGTCCGGGTTGCGCAGATGGCACAACTCGCCAATGCGAACGCCGGGGACCACGGCTTTCAGCAGGGTCCCGGTCACCTGGGTGACCCGGCCACGGATCTGGATCAACCGGGCGTCGTCAATGGCGTGACGCAGTTGGCCTGCAATGTGGTCGAAGGAAAGATTCATAGGAAGCAACACCAGTAAAAGCGGTGAGCACTATAAGTGATGGCGGCCAGAGCTGGATTTCAGCGCGAGTCGGGACTTTTTAGAAAACAGTTGGGAGAGGGCTAAAAATTCACGGCTGATTTTGGCATAGGTGAGGAACGGTGATTTTTATAATGCAATCCTCGTCAATCCATTCATCACGGGAGTTTCCATGGCCATTATCCAGAGCAACCCCTACCTCTCTGCCGCCCAGCCTGAAGGGCGCGCGGCAGAGGAGGTGTCCCGGCAACCCGCTTTGCAGAGAGGGCAATTTCAGGGCGAGCGGGTCGTACTGGTGCCTGCATCCCAATCCCTGGCTGATGCGGCTGAAGAGCTCACGTTTGCCTTTTCCGAGCGAGCCGAATTATCCCTGTCCAAGCGCAAGCTGAGTGACAGCCATGCCCGGATCAGCGAGATCGAGGCGCTGGTGGGGGAGTACCTGGACAAGGTTCCCGAGCTTGAACGCCAACAGAAGATAAAGGAAATGGTGAGTCATCTTGGCAGCGGGCGACTGGCCAATCTATCGCAACTTCTGGCCTACCTGGAGAGCTATTCCGGTGAGGTTAGCGAACAGTTTGAAGCGCTTTGCCAGGCGCGAACAACCCTGGCGGGACGCCCCGAGATGCAGGGCACCCTCAATCTCATTGAGCAGGCGCTGGCCAAACTGGCTGATGAGCAGGGAACTGCCATCGTACTTGGCGCGCGCATCACGGGCCCGGCAGCCGAAGCTGCCAGGCAAGGTGTGGGGAGTGAGCAGGCACTGCGGGACCTCTATCGTGATGCGGTGCAGGACTATCGCGCCCTCTCCAGTGCGTGGCGTGATATTCACCATCGTTTTGGCAACGGTTCTCTGGAAAAGGTAACCGGTTTCATGATGAAGGCACTCAGTGCTGATCTGGACTCACAGCAGCGCTGGCTCGATCCGGTCAAGTTGGAACGGGTGATGAGCGACATGCACAAGCTGCGGTTGCTCAATACCCTCTCGGCTCAGGTAGATGAACTGTGGCAGCGGGTGAAGGAGGGGGCGGCCCATGGCATACGGGCCTTCTGATCTGATGGGCGATCTGATTGCATTGGTGGAGAAGCGCTGGGCAACGGTACGGGATGTAGAGCAGGTCGGGACTGCACTGGAATTGGAGGATACCCGGCAGCAGGTGCAGCTCTATCAGGAGCTCAAGCGGTTGATCCGTTTGTTGCCGATCGAGCTGTTCAGTGAGGAAGAGCAGCGTCAAAACCTGTTGCAATGTTGTCAGGGGGCGCTCGATAACGCCATCGAGCGGGAAGAGGATGAATTGTCTGGAGACCCGTCATGAACTGGATTGAACCTCAGCTGGTACAGTTTTGCCAGGATCTGGGCATTCCCATTGGAGAGCACCCTCACCACCTGATCCAGCTGGAACTGGAACAGAGCGGTACGTTGCAACTGGAGCGTCATCAGGGACGGCTCACTCTCTGGTTGGCTTGCCGAGTGCCGTGGCATCAGAGTGCGGATGCCATTCGCCATGCGATGACCCTTACCGCTGCGGCGCAGGCTCCCGTCTTGCCAGTGCGTTGTGGTTGGCTGGGTGAGGATCAACTGCTTTTGTTTGTCACGCTGGATGAGCGAGCGGTTACTCTGCCGCTGCTGCATCAGGCGCTGAGAACCCTGACGCAGCTGCAACGAGAGGCCCTGGCACCATGAGCTGGATCACGACAGCCTGTCATCCAGCAATCGCCTGCTTTGACGAGATCACTGAGCTCTTTCGCAAGGGATGGAGACGATGAGCCGTATTACTGCCGCCCATATCGGCATAGAGCAGCTCAGCGCCCTCACTCTGGATGAGCAAGAGCAGAGCTTGCCCGGACGCTACGCTCTATTGCCTGATGGACAGTCCATCGAACCTCACATCAACCGGCTCTATCCCGAACGCCTGGCAGAACGAGCACTGCTGGATTTTGCCGCTCCCGCCCACGGCTTTCACGATTTGCTGCGGCCACGGGATTTCACCCTGGCGATGCAGGGGTTGCGAGCCCTTTTGAAAGAGGGGGGAACGGACGAGCTCATAGCGGCGTCGGTATTGCTCGAACAGATGCATGAAGATGAACAACTGATGCAGATGACGCTTCATCTGTTGCACAAGGTATGACCATGCCCCTTTCGTCACAGCAACAGGATCTGTTGTTGCTCACCGGCTGGCTGCATTTGCAGTACGGCCACCCTGATCGTGCCCGTACCCTGCTGACGGCACTGCTGCAGCTCCACCCGGGACATGAGAGCGGGCGACGTACGCTGTTGGTGGCCTTGCTCAAGCTGGGCAGAGGAGAGGAGGCACTGGCTCATGTCGATTATCTGGTCTCAAAAGGCGTGACCGACGAGGCTTTATGGCTCTGCCGCAGCCGAGCCTGCCAGCTGGCAGGGCGACTCGATGAAGCCCGTTTTGCCTATCAATACTATCTCGAACTGGAAGAGCAGAATGAATCAACGCACCCTTGAGCTGCTGCGCCGGATTGGCGAGCGCAAGGACATCATGCTGGCGGTATTGCTGCTTGCCATCGTCTTTATGATGGTACTGCCGTTGCCGCCGGTGGCGCTCGATATTCTCATTGCCATCAACATGACCATCTCGGTGGTGCTGCTGATGATGGCGGTCTATATCAACTCACCATTGCAGTTCTCCGCCTTTCCGGCGGTGTTGCTGATCACCACCCTGTTCCGGCTCGCCCTCTCGGTGAGTACTACCCGAATGATCCTGCTGCAGGCCGATGCCGGCCAGATCGTCTACACCTTCGGCAACTTCGTGGTAGGGGGCAATCTGGTAGTGGGGATCGTCATCTTCCTCATCATCACCATCGTCCAGTTTCTGGTGATCACCAAGGGCTCGGAGCGGGTGGCGGAGGTTAGCGCCCGCTTCTCCCTCGATGCCATGCCCGGCAAGCAGATGAGTATCGACGGCGACATGCGTGCCGGGGTGATCGACGTTCATGAGGCGCGGGAGCGGCGCAGCGTCATCGAGAAGGAGAGCCAGATGTTTGGCTCCATGGATGGCGCCATGAAGTTCGTGAAGGGGGACGCCATCGCGGGCCTCATCATCATCTTTGTCAACATACTCGGTGGCGTCACCATAGGGGTGACCCAGAAGGGGTTGTCGGCGGCCGATGCGTTGCAGCTCTACTCCATCCTGACCGTGGGGGACGGCATGGTCTCCCAGGTGCCGGCGCTACTTATCGCCATCACGGCGGGCATTATCGTGACCCGGGTTTCTTCCGAAGAGTCGGCCGATCTCGGTTCCGACATCGGTGCCCAGGTGGTGGCCCAGCCCAAGGCGATGCTGATCGGTGGTGTGCTGCTGGTGCTGTTTGGTCTGATCCCTGGCTTCCCGATGGTGACCTTCTTCACCCTTGCCGCCGTCGTGACCGCTGGTGGCTACTTTATCGGATTGCGCCAGCGTAACGCGCAGACCAGCAACCAGGATTTGCCCACTGTCCTGGCGCAGGGAGCAGGGGCCCCGGCGGCTCGCAGCAAACCCAAGGCCGGTGGTAAACCCCGCGGCAAGCTCGGTGAAAAGGAAGAGTTTGCCATGACGGTTCCTCTGCTGATCGATGTGGACGCCGCCCTGCAAGCTGAGCTGGAGGCGATAGCCCTCAACGATGAGTTGGTGCGGGTGAGGCGGGCTCTCTACCTCGATCTGGGGGTGCCTTTTCCTGGGATCCACTTGCGATTCAACGAAGGTGTGGGCGCCGGTGAATATCTGATCCAGCTGCAGGAGGTACCAGTAGCCCGTGGCCTGCTAAGACCAGGCTATCTGCTGGTACAGGAGAATGCCTCTCAGCTTGAGCTGTTGGGGATCCCCTATGAAGAGGGCACTCCGCTGTTGCCGGGGCAGCCCACCCTGTGGGTGGCCAAGGAGCATCAGGAGCGGATCGAGAAGATGCGCCTTGCTGCTCTGACCCCCGATCAGGTGGTGACCTGGCACCTATCCCATGTGCTGCGTGAGTATGCCGAGGACTTTATCGGTATTCAGGAGACCCGCTATCTGCTGGAGCAGATGGAGGGGAGCTATGGAGAGCTGGTGAAAGAGGCTCAGCGGATCATCCCGTTACAGCGGATGACTGAAATATTGCAACGGCTGGTAGGGGAGGACATCTCCATCCGCAACATGCGTGCGATTCTGGAGGCCATGGTTGAATGGGGTCAGAAGGAGAAGGATGTGGTGCAGCTCACCGAATATATCCGCAGCAGCCTCAAACGCTACATCTGCTACAAGTACGCCAACGGCAACAACATTCTGCCTGCTTATCTGCTTGATCAGCAGGTGGAGGAGCAGATCCGTGGCGGTGTTCGTCAAACCAGCGCGGGCAGTTACCTGGCGCTCGACCCCACTATTACCCAGAGCTTTCTGGAACAGGTGCGCCATACGGTAGGAGACCTGACCCAGATGCAGAACAAACCGGTGCTCATCGTCTCCATGGATATTCGCCGCTATGTGCGCAAGCTCATCGAAGGTGATTACCATGCGCTGCCGGTACTCTCCTATCAGGAGTTGACTCAGCAGATCAATATTCAGCCGCTGGGGAGAGTGGGTCTATGACGCAGGATCCCTTGCTGCCCTGGTTTGCAGAAAGAGGGATTGCCTGCGCCGTGCATACCCTGTGCAGAACGCCTATCCCGCTTGGCCATGTGTTTGAGCATGCAGGGCTGCGGGTTGCCTGGCGTGTCGAGGCGTCAGAGCGGCGTATCTGGATTGTATTTATTGAGCGAGTGCATGAACGAGCAGGACTCAGTAATCCATTCGCCGCCCTTTATCTTTTGGCCCGAGCCGGCTTTTCCGTCTTGGGGAACGGTTATGTGCTGTATGGCAATGTCTGTGTGCTGGGGGAAAGTCCCCTGAGCAGTGACCGTCTTTCCCGTTTTTACCGTCGTTGGGCCGGGGCAAGTGAGCCGCAGCCAGGTTGGTTTTCACTCGATGTTGCAAAAGTTATCTCGTTGACATCCATGAGAAAACAACAAAACAGCGACCTCCCTTGATAGGAAGGGACGGCACGCAAAATTAAAATGGGAGGCAAGATGAAAGAACGCTCGGGCAATACCGATGAGGCAACGATTGCGCAAGCGGAGCTGGCCATAAAAGACAGTGAGCAGCGCACCGCCTTGTTGAATGAAATGTGGGATTCCCTTGGTATCAGCCCACAAATAACCCACTTGTTGTTTGCGGAAGGTTCGGCGGCACAAAAGTCACAGGCTGAGCAGGAGTTGCTGGGGGAGCTGCATCGACGTCGTCAACACTCCCCACAGGAAAAAAACAGTGGGGCTCGTCCCAGACGCCCGGCCATGATGCGCGGTTTGGTCATATAGGATATAGCGATGGAAATTAGCTCGTACAAAAAAGATCCCCAACTGTTCCTCTCGGGGCTTGATTCGGTCGAACTGGATAAGTTGCAAGGTGGCGGTTCATCGGAACTGCAAAAACTGGTCAAACTTCTTCAAGAGAAGAAAATAATCATTACCGCCACCTACGACAAGAAAATAGACAGCAATCCTTTTGCCGACAAGGTCGTCACCGAAAATGAGATGCTGTTGAAAAAAGTACTCGCCTATTTTATGCCTGCCGATTCGAAGAATCCGGGCGGACAATATGATCTTCAGATAAAAGCCGGATTTGAGCAGCTTCATAAGTTAATTAATGAGGCTGCCGCCGCTGGCAAGACGAAATTTACCCTGCGAGAGTTCTTGGCTGCCACCCACTTTTCCCTGACCCCCGATCGCATCGATGATGATGTCATCGGAGCCATGCTCGATGCCATGGGCAGCCACAGCAGCAAACGGGATACGCTCAAACACGAGGTGGGCAAGTTGACTGCCGAGTTGCGAAGCTACTCAATCATACAGACGGAGATCAGTACCGCACAGCAGCATAACGGTACCGTAGAAGTCGGCAGGAAAGGCGCCAATATATTCGATTACCAGCATTATGGTTATAACAGCCATGAGGCTTTTGCCAAGAAAGATGCCAATGGCCAATATAACCCGCAGTACCAGCTGCTGAAAGAAATTGCTGTCGAGAGAAAAGAGGCAATGTTGGTCAGCGGTAATGGTGATATTGATAAAATAGTGGATTATGAAGCTTCAGAGCTGGGCATTACCAGTGAGCAATATCGCGCTAAGCTAAGAAATGAACTGAGCGATCTTAAAAGTGACAAACCGGTATTCCTCTCGGCTAGAGATTTTCTGACTTCACCAAAGAAAGATACCGGTGCTCTGAGCAACGTTCATCATTCCTATAAATATGAAAAAGATAACAATCCACTGAGCAATTTTGCGACCACAGTGGGCGATCGGGCCAAACCTCTCAATGACAAACTCGGCCAGAAGACCACTGAGTTGAATGATATCAGCTCTCGTTATAACTCGGTTATTGAAGCGCTCAATCGTTTTATCCAGAAATATGAAAGCGTAATGCAGCAGATCCTTCAGGCTATTTAATTTTCAGGAGCAGTAATGGAACACGACATGACCCAAGTGAATGAGCAGGCGGTAGAGGCCTTCCTGCAGGATGGTGGCACCCTCGCCATGCTCAACGATGTATCTACCGATACCCTCGAGCAGCTCTATACCTTGGGTTTCAATCAATATCACGCCGGCAAGCATGACGAGGCACACAAGATTTTTCAGGCCCTCTGCGTGCTGGATCATTACGAAGCGCGTTTTTTTCTGGGACTGGGGGCTTGCCGCCAGGCGCTGGGACAATTCCGGCTGGCCATCGACAGTTATAGCTATGGCGCCATGATGGACCTGCAGGAGCCCCGCTTTCCTTTCCATGCCGCCGAGTGTCTCCTGCAGTTGGGAGAACTCGAGGGGGCCGAGAGTGGCTTCCACTCGGCCCAGTTGCTGGCGGCAGCAAAGCCGGAGCTGGCGGAACTGGCCGCCCGTGCCGGCATCATGTTGGAAGTAGTCAAAACCAAAAAGGATATGGAGCATGCATTCGATAAGTAGTGAACGCCCTCTCTCCATCGGAGGGATGCAACCCCCTCTGGTTGAGGACAACAAGGGGAGCAGTCAAGCCACTCAGGTGGCTGCCGGGGATAGCCATCGTCACGTCGAAAAACATGGGCAGGGGGTGGTGTTGCCGCAACCCATGCCAGGTGTCAGGCAGCAGGTGAGTGCATCCCAACAGCAGGAACTTGATCAATTGAGGAAGACGGCGCAGCTGGGGGCCGCCAACGCGGCCAAGCTGCTGGGCAGCAGTACCTTGCTGAACAAACTGGCGTTTGCGTCTCCCGAAGAGTTCGAGATTGAGCTGGGCAAGATGACCAGCGAACTGGAGCAGACCCAGAAGAAGTTGAAACTGGCCGATCTCGAGCGGATCCGCGCCGAGAATCTGAAAAAAATTGATGAAAACCAGACCAAGATGAAGGAAGCCAGCGAGGCTGCCGACAAGGCCAAGAAGTCTGGTCTGGCTTCCAAAATCTTTGGCTGGATCAGCGCCATCGCTTCCATGGTCATTGGTGCCATCTTGATCGCTACCGGCGTAGGGGCTGCCGTTGGAGCCATGATGATCGTCGGCGGTGCCGTTGGGGTCGCGAATATGGCGATCCAGCAAGCCGCTGCAGATGGCCGTATTTCGCCCGAAACGATGAAAGTATTGGGGCCCATCATGATTGCGGCCGAGATTTTAGTGGCCATTGTTTCTATTGCGGTCACCTTTGGGGCAAGTGCCGCAAGTACCGCCATGAAGGCCGTCAAATTTGCCACTCAGGCGGCCGATCTTGTAGTTGATATTGGCACCGGGACAGCCAAGGCCATCGATAGCGGGTTGCAGGCCGATGCGCAGATCAAACAGGCGAACCTGCTGGAGAATCGGCAGGTGATGACCGAGCTGCAAGGGGTGATGGATAAACTCAAGGAGGCCTTGTCGCAGATGACGGAATCATTCCAGCAGGTAATGGAGATGATTTTCCAGATGATCACGGCCAAGGGGGCCATGCTCAACAGCCTTGCCAGCAGACCGACAGCCATTTAAGGAGAATACAAGATGAACAATATCAATGCGAATAACTACATCCCGGGTAACACCTATGTAGGACCTGCCGATGGGCAGGGGGTAGAAAACAAAGAGGGCTTGACAGGGCAGGGGACCACCCATGAGCCAGGTCACAAAACAGTGCACACAACCCCGCAACGTCAAGCATTGCCCGAGTTGATAGGGCCACGTCAGGGGCTGGATTCGAGCCTGCTGAGCAAGGGGGGGTCTGAGCTCGACAATGTTCTCAGTATTATGAGCCTGCTGTTCGAGATGGCGCGCAAGGCCCGCGAGATGGGTTTGCTGCAGCGGGACATGGAAAATCAGGCCGTGATCGCCGCCCAGAAGGATCAGGTGAGCGAGATGCGACATGGTGCCAATCTGATGATCGCCATGGCGGTGGTATCCGGTGTGATGACCGTCGCTTCGGCCGTCATGGGCGGCTTTTCCTTGAGCAAGTCTGCCAAAGCCATCAAACAGGACAAGGCACTGAACGCCAATATGGCGGGTCGAGAGAAAGATCTGCAAAAAATGGCGGACGTGAAGAAGAGTACGGGGCAAGAAATGGGGGATGCTGGTCAGGAGTTAATGACCAGGAACCAGCATGACAAGGCTGCCTTGAAAACACTGAACAAGAAGTTTGAGGCCAACAATGCGCGTCAGCAGCTGGCTGGCACCGTGTTGCAAGGGTCTGCCCAAGTGGGAAATAGCACCACACAGGTTTTCCAGGGCTATTCCCAGGCCGATGCCAAGGAAGATGAAGTGCGCTCCAGCATTGCCCAGACACAGAAGCAAAAAGTGGAAGATCTGATGAACTTCAACAACAACTTCATGAAAGATGTGCTTCAGATGATGCAGCAATACGCCCAGAGTCACAATCAGGCCATGCGCGCCGCATTTGGCGTGGCATAACGGCCTCGTCACCAATGTGTGTCAAGCGCCCATCCGGGCGCTTTTTTTATCATTTTTCTTAAAAGAGCCGCCTTTGAGTGACAGCCAGCGTGGTACAGGCAGGCTAACATCCTCTCCTCTCTGCTGGAGGACATCATGGATCTAACCCTCACCATCAATCAGCTGTTTGCTGAGTTTGCTACCAAATATGGCTTGCCATCTTTAGCCTTGAATCCGGAAGGCGTTGCGGCATTGTGCTTTGATGACCAGCTAAAGCTGGGTCTGATCCTGGTGCCAGAGCGGGATCATCTGGTTTTGCAGGTTGATGTCGCCGAATTGCATCAGGTTGGCGAAGGTATTTTTCGTCAACTGGCCAGTTTCAACCGCCATTGGTATCAGTTCAATCTGCACTTCGGTTTTGATGACGAGAGCCTGACGGTACAGCTATATCGTCAGATGTCCGCCAGTCAACTGACACTGACAGCCCTCGAAGATAGTCTGGCCAGCATGCTGGAACATGCCGAGTTCTGGCAGGAGTTGCTGCAATCACGGCATGAGGTCGAGCATGGCCATGAAGAGATGAGGGGAGTTCGGGTATAGCCATGAAGATACAGGAACAGCAAGCGATGACGGTATCGCAAGACACGCTCCAAGCAAGAGATGGCAGCTTTGCCGGGCGAGCGATGCATGTGCTCCCCATGACCCGCGTTCAGCAGCCCTTGTCGGTATTGTTGCGTGGTTGCATAACCCTCGATCGGGTTCAGGAAGTGGCGTTGCAGCGTTTGCAGCAGGGTGAGCATTTGCCGCTGTCCGCACGCAGGATCAGGGTCGTATGAGAATATGGCTTGCGCTGGTGCTGCTGACTGCGCTGAGTGGTTGCGTCACGACACCCGTGTTCAAACCCGCGTTGACACAGGTAAAAGGAGAGGTGCGTCTGGCGGGAAAATTGCCTTTCCCAGCCCGGGTGGAGGTCACTGTGCTGAGCGTGATCGATGGTCGTCCTTTGGCTGTGGCGGCAACGGAATATGATGTGACCATGTTGCCACTGGTATTTGAACTACGCCTGACACCTTTGCAAATGGCGGAGGGTGACTTATATCTGCGTACGCGATTGCGTTTCATCGGCAGTTCAGCAGTACAAGCCAGTCATCAACAGAAAGTTTTTAAGGCGTTTAATCCTGATGGTTACGTCATTAATTTGCAGCCCAGAACTTGCTATCCATTATGTCAATAATGACGTTATTCACAAACAACACTGAAATCAGCTGTTTATGGCTCTTATGATTCAATGGGAAAGTTTCTTTTTGTAACAAACTATCCCAGCATATAACAGTAACTTAATTTTAATCTCCAAATAACGCATGACTAGTGTATTGACTCTAATTTGTGGCTGGTTTTCTTGCATATAGCTGTTGTAGGATGCTCCCCCTCATTTCAATGGTGATTAATTAGTTGCTGGTATTGAGATGAATTAATTTAAAAATAAAACGCCAATAATAAGACTCCCAGCAGAAATCCTGTCTTTGCTGAGGCGTCACAGGCACCACACGCAGATTCAGGAAAACGAAAAATATGAAAGGCATTACAACCACAGAGAAGGGCGATATAGCCCAGCTCCAGTGGTGCATGTCTGCTTTTAACGTCATTGAGCATACACAGGAGGGAATATACATCCTGCTGGAAGGCTCCATGACTTGGCAAGACTGCACCGATACCTACGAGTTATCCGCCAATGAGTTGATGTTCGTACGTCGTGGCAATTATGCGGTTTGTACCGGTGAAGAACCTTGCCACCTGCTTTGGTTACCCCTTTCAAATACCTTTCTGCAAGGCTTCTTGCAACGTTTTGGTTCACTGCTGAGCGACGTGCCCAGAATTGACGCCATGGCCCCCAGTCTGTTGCCATTTTGTGCCTCGCCACTATTGACCCAATGTATTCAGGGTTTACGTGGCTTGACGGAACATGAATACCCGCCAGCATTAGCTCAGCTACGTACTGAGGAGCTGTTGTTTCTATTGGCTTTTGGTGAGTCCGGCCCTCAATTGATGTCGATTCTGCGTCAATTGAGCAACCGCCAGGTTGAACGATTACAGCACTTCATGGAAAAGCATTACTTGATGGAGTGGAAACTCAGTGAATTTGCCAAAGAATTTGGCATGGGCTTGACCACATTCAAGGAGCTTTTCGGGTCTATTTATGGAGTGTCTCCCCGAGCCTGGATCAGCGAGCGGCGTATTCTCTATGCTCATCAGTTATTACTCAATAGCGAGATGAGCATAGTGGATATTGCGATGGAAGCCGGGTTCTCCAGCCAGTCCTATTTCACCCAGAGTTATCGCCGCCGTTTCGGTTGTACGCCAAGTCGTGCCAGACATGGCAAAGATTAACGTCGGACTAAAATAATCTGACGTTTTTTATAAGTCAGGGAAGGGCTTAATGGATAGAATGGTCGCATATCAAAACATTATCCCATTATTGCCCGCAGCAAGATGAGCAAGGCATAGCATGAGTCAGCAAGATCACCACTCTCCCAAACGAGGTCTGTTTGCAGGCCGCCGGGTCACTGTCGTCCAGTCAGCGTCTCTTTGTAAAGACCAGCTGGTTGGCCAGCAGTCCGTGCTCAGCTATCAGGATGCCGGTGTGTTGACTGCCCAGCAGATGAGTCTGTTGCAGCGGGTGTTGCCCAGAACCCGTCTGGAGAGTCTGCTGGCATCGGTCTGGTTTCAGCGTCGTGTGGATGTCGCCATGGCCGTGTCACGTCAGGATCTGCAACGGATCCTGCGGTTGGCTGCGGGTGAGGAGGGTGACTGGATTGCCCAACTGGGGGATAGCATCAATCTGGCAGAACGGTCGAAATTATGGCATTGGGTGCTGTATCCCTTGCATCGCTGGTGGGTCCGTCATCAGGAACCCCTTCACACCGGCTGGATCAATGAGTTGGCACAGTTGCAGGTCATGCGACGGCAGTTGCATGCCCAGGCCGCCTTCTGGCAGACGGTGGTGGATGTACAGTCTGGCATTGAGAGCAAGATTGCAGCCCAGCTGGCGCAGCTGACCCAGCGTGAACGGGAACTGCAACAGCTGCAGGCCGAATGTGAAGATCGCCTTCATCTGGCCTGGCCTGCCTGGTATGGGCAGCAGACTGAGGAGGGGGACCCGGCTGTGCTCATGCCGGTACCGCTCGAGCTGGAGGCATTCTGGCATGCCCTGCAGGTGTTACCGCATCAATCCACAGCTGCTCATATGTTGCACGAGTGGCTTGCTGAAAGAGGGCTGGCCCTTTCTCAGGACCGCTTCTACTGGCAGCCACCGGCCCGCTAGATAACCCGAGGAACTATGCAAAATCTACTTAATCGATTGGCCGAAAAGCTTGGCCAAGGGCCTTTTGTTGCCGACGTTCAGGGCAAATATCATTTGCGACTCGATGGTTATCCTCTGTTTCTGCTACCCAGGCACAACGAACTGCTGCTGAGCACTCCTCTGGCAAGCGCCGTCACGTCAGAAGGTGAATCTCTGGATCCGGCATTGTTGAAACGCCTCTTGCAACAAGTTGTGGCCTGGGGGCGCCATGCGCCCCAGGCTCTGACACTCGATGAACTCGGCAATCTGCAACTGGAAGCCAGGCTGGAGCTTGACGGGCTTGATGAACACCAGCTGGAAGTCTTTCTGAGCCAGCACATTACCTTGCTGGAGCGGTTGGAGCCCCAGTTGAATGAGGCGGCCTTAGCCCCGGAATGGAGACAGATGATATGGCATCCGTAAACATGCAACGTCTGCTGCATCCTCTGCTATGGCTCGGCATGGGGATTATGATGTGGTCGCGTCCCACATTGGCACAAGAGCTTGACTGGTTGCCCATGCCCTATAGCTATGTGGCGGAAGGGGAAAGCCTGCGTGATGTGCTTGTCAACTTCGGTGCCAACTACGAGGTGTCGGTCGTCGTCAGCGATAAGGTCAATGATCAGGTCAACGGCCAGTTCGAACATGATGAGCCGCAGGCGTTCTTGCAGCAGCTTGCCTCTCTCTACAACCTGGTCTGGTACTACGATGGCAACGTGCTGTACGTGTTCAAGAACAGTGAAGTTCAGTCTCGTCTCATCAAATTGGCACAGACTGGTGCGGCGGAATTGCAGCAAGCGCTGCAGCGTGCCGGGATCTGGGAGGCGCGTTTTGGCTGGCGCCCAGACACAGACAATCGCCTGGTCTATGTTTCCGGCCCTCCCCGCTACCTTGAGCTGGTTGAACAAACTGCCCTGGCGCTGGAGCAACAGTCCCAATTGCGTAGCGAGAAGACGGGACCGCTTGCCATCGAGATCTTCCCGCTCAAGTACGCTTCCGCGACCGATCGTTCCATTCAGTATCGCGATACGGATGTTGAAGCACCCGGCGTTGCCACCATTCTCTCTCGCTTGCTCAGCGATGCTGGCGTACAGATGGTCAATGGTGAGGGCACAAAAGGGGGCACATCCCATTCAGGGCAGGCAATCGTGCAGGCTGATCCTTCCCTTAATGCCGTGTTGGTGCGCGATGCTCCGGAGCGGATGGCCATGTATGGCAAATTGATTGCTGCACTGGACAAGCCGTCTGCCCGTATTGAAGTGGCGCTCTCCATCATTGATATCAATGCCGAGGATCTCTCCCAGCTGGGGGTAGATTGGCGAGTCGGGATCCGTACCGGCTCCAACCAGCAGGTGATCATCAAGACCACCGGCGATCGCAAGGGCATTGAGGGAGGCGCAGCCCTCGGCAGCCTGGTGGATTCCAAGGGACTCGACTATCTGCTGGCCAGAGTGAATTTGCTGGAGAACCAGGGCAATGCCCAGGTTGTCTCCCGGCCGACACTGCTGACCCAGGAAAACACCCAGGCGGTGATCGACCACAGCGAAACCTACTACGTCAAGATCAGTGGCGAGCGGGTGGCGGAGCTGAAAGGGATCACCTATGGCACCATGTTGAGAATGACGCCCAGAGTGATCCAGTTGGGGGACAGACCGGAAGTGAGTCTGAGCCTGCATATCGAGGATGGTAATCAAAAACCAAACAGCTCGGGTCTGGATGGCATTCCCACCATCAGTCGTACCGTGGTGGATACCATAGCCCGGGTAGGACATGGCCAGAGCCTGCTGATCGGCGGTATCTACCGCGATGAACTGAGCGAAAGCCTGAGCAAGGTGCCTTTTTTGGGCGACATCCCCTATCTGGGTGCCCTGTTTCGCAGCAAAGAGAGTCAGACACGTCGTCAGGTTCGGCTCTTCGTCATCGAGCCTCGGCTGATCGACGATGGCATCGCTCACTATCTGTCGCTCGGGCATGGTCAGGATCTGCGTGCAGGTGTGCTGGGGGTTGACGAGATATCCAACCAGAGTCTCTCTCTTGGCAAGGTACTGGGAGGTGCCCAGTGTCAGCCGTTGGCGGCCGCTCGTGAGGTGCAGCAACTGATGCGCCAGGGAGGCAAGAGTTCTTCTTTGACGCAATGCCAGATGGGCAATGAACTGGGGTGGCGGCTGGTCGAAATGGGCAAGGCGCAGAAGTGTACGCCGGCATTGACCTGGTGCGTGCAAGCCGGGGAAGCCCGATGAGCTGGAAATGTCGCATATACCGCGGGTTGAACCACGGCGTTGAAGTCTCCCTGCCGGAGGGACGCCTGATAATCGGTGCCGATCCGCTGCAAGCCGACTTGGTATTGGTGGACGAGGGCATGGCGCCTGTTCATCTGACGCTGATGGTGACGGCAGAGGGCATCGTACTGCAGGAGTGGGCCGAGGGCGTGATGCCGACTCAGGATGGGGAAGTGTTGGCTGCTGGGGCTTTGCTCAAGGCGGCAACCCGGCTGGAAGCGGGCCCGCTGCTCTGGAGTTTTTGTGATAGCAGTCGTTCGTTGCCAGAGCAGCTTGAGCCACTGACTACCGTGCAGACGGCCCTTCGCCCACCGAAACGGGCTGCACGTGCCGATGTCTGGATGGGAGGGCTATGCCTGATGTTGATCATCGCCGTGCTGGCACTGCTAGGGCATGGCTGGTGGCAGGGGAGCAGTGAAAATGATGCGGCACGCCAGGAGCAGGCTCTGAAGCGTTTCCTTGTGGCGCCAGCCTATCAGCAGGTCACGCTGATTAACGATACCCATGGTATTTGGCAGCTGGCTGGTTATGTCGATGAGAACAGCACGCGACTGGCTCTGCAGCAGTATCTGGAGGGGAACGGTTTCAATTATCGGCTGGACGTTCGCACCATGGAGGATCTGCGTCAGGGAGCCGGTTTCATCTTGCAAAAGCTGGGATATGAGCGACTGCAGATCCGCAATGGCAAGGAACCTGGCTGGCTGCGGCTAAGTGGCGAGATTGATACGCAGGACCCGAAGTGGAGCACGCTCGATACGCTACTAAGGCAAGAGGTGCCCGGTGTGCTGGGGATAGAGAATCAGGTTCAGGTGGCAGGGGCCTATCGTAAACGACTCGATGACCTGCTGCAGGAGCAGGGGTTGGTCGGGCTGTTGCGGGTGGCTGAAACCAGCGGCCGTATCGAGGTGTCCGGTCAGCTGGACAGTGCCCAGCTTGCCAAGTTTCAGCTGGCCCAGCAGCAATTCAAGCGCGAGTTTGGTTCCCACCCTGTGCTGGAGCTGGTCAATCAGGAGCGGATCCCACGTCAGGATGAGCTGGAGTTTGAGGTACGCAGTGTCTCGTTTGGCCGGATTCCTTACGTGACCCTGGCGGATAAGCAGCGTTATCCAATCGGCGGGGCGACTGCCAACGGGGTTCGCGTATTAGCGATTCGTCCTGATGCCGTGGTGGTCAGCAAGGGCAAACAGCAATATATCGTCAAGTTAAAAGGAGTCGAGCGTCATGATGACCAATTTGGAAACGCGACTGTCCGGCGCTGATCCGGTATTTGCCCGCGAGCTGCATGCGCAGCTTGTCCAGGCGCTGGGTGACGTGAAGCGGCGACTGCTACGTGGGGGTACCCAGCAGCAGTATCAGCAGTGGCAACAAGAAGCCGACGCCATCGAGGCGGGGCTCAACATAATTGAGAAAATAAAAGGAGAGTAACCATGGCTATCGAGAGATTTTTTGACAATGGAGGGGATAATAACAACACCCTTGATAGTGTTGCCAAAGCATTGAAAGATCAGGCTAATGAGAGCAATCAAGCAGTTAACAAAGCTATTGCTGATATGAAAACTGCCCCGGACAACCCGGCCCTGCTGGCCGAGCTGCAGCACAAGATCAACAAATGGTCGGTGGTGTACAACATCAACTCTACCGTGACGCGGGCGATGAAAGACTTGATGCAGGGCATTTTACAGAAGATCTGATGATGAACGTTCAACTGAAAAAACAACTGGCAGAACTGGCCCTGGCTGGAACAGGTCATCATTGCCACCAAGAGGCTGCATCCATTGCCGACTGGCTGGCGCAAGAGGAGTGCATGGCCGAATGCGTCACGTTGATCCGCCTCTCATCTTTGATGAATCAAGGGGATTATCAGAGCGCACTGCTGCTGGAAACCTCGCACCACTCTGCGGATGTTGAACCCTGGTTCGCCCTGTGTGAATGGCGGCTCGGTATGCATGATGAGCTGGTATTGCGCTTGGCAAGGCTGGAAGCGAGCGGTCAGCCCTCCCTGTGTCAGTTTGCGGCAGGCTTGCGTGAACAGATGGCATTATGAAGATTGAAGGCAGCGAGCATCCGCCCCGAAGCGGATTTACCGATATCGAACCACTTCCCAGGCAACAGGTTCAACATCAATTTGAACGGCTGCTGGCAAAAGCAGATGAGCCTACCCTGTTCAGTCGCTGGCAGCAGGGGGCTGGGCTTGAGACCCTGCTCGAGGGTGCTTCACCTTCTGCCCAGCGGGACCTGCTCTGGCAGATCCATCAGCAGGGAGGAGAGCATGCCCAGGCGGTTGGCAAGCGACTGTTCCAGCCTGTCACCGACAAGTTGGTGGCACATTTTTCCGGCCGTCAGCTGCCTGTCGTTGCTGCCATTGACCAGCCTGAGCTGCGCGCGCTGATGCGAGAGTTTGATCCACTGTCATCACGGCGGGAGACTGTGCTGCTGAACGTGATGGCAGATATCAAGAAGGCTGCCAATGGAACTCAGGTTGACCTGGCATATCTCGAGGAATTGGCTCGTCGTGAGCTGATGACGTTGATCCCGCTTAACGGCGTGGTGAACAACCTGATACGGCATTCACACAAACTTGATCTGGAGGCGTAATGGAGATTACCCAGTCAGCCCAGGCGGTCGTGACCAGCCTGGATGAGTTGAAAACGGCGGACACAGCCTCTTCCCAAGTTGCCAGCTTTGAACAGGCGATGAGTACTCCATCCCAGGGCATAGGCGGTTCTTTGCTTGGTGAGCTGGGGGAAATAAAGCAGCAGTTTGTGGAGGCCAAGGAGAGCCTGCGGGCCGAGCTGTCGACACCGGGAGACGATCCCAACAGCCTGATGCAGATGCAGTGGGCGCTGATGCGTATCACCATGCAGGAAGAGCTGATTGCCAAGACAGTTGGCAAGATGAGTCAGAACGTAGAAACCCTGTTGAAGACCCAGTGAGGTAGTGTGAAGAAATCGATGCTGATGGGGGTGTTGTGCACCTCACTGCTGCTAGGTGGCTGCAAAGTGGAGCTCTATACCGGAGTCAGTCAGAAAGAAGGTAATGAAATGCTGGCGTTTCTGCGTACCGAGGGGATCTCCTCAGACAAGCAACCGGACAAGGATGGTAATATCAAGTTGTTGGTGGAGGAGTCCGATGTAGCGCAAGCCATCGAGGCACTCAAGCGCAAGGGCTATCCGCGGGAGAGTTTCTCCACCTTGCAGGACGTATTTCCCAAGGATGGTCTCATCTCTTCGCCTACCGAAGAGCGGGCTAGGCTCAACTACGCCAAAGCCCAGGAGATTTCCCACACCCTCTCGGAGATAGATGGCGTATTGGTTGCGAGAGTACATGTGGTACTGCCAGAAGGAAATGAAGGGATCAGCAAGAAACCCTCACCCGCTTCGGCATCCGTTTTCATCAAGCATGCCGCCGATATCCAGCTGGACAGTTATATTCCGCAGATCAAGCAGCTGGTCAACAACAGCATTGAGGGGTTGGCTTACGATCGGATCAGCGTGGTGCTGGTACCCTCGGCCGATATTCGCCAGATGCCTCTGGTATCGCGTAATACCAGCCTCTTCTCCATCGAGGTGAGTGAGTCGTCGAAGTGGCGGCTGGCAGGACTGATTGCCCTGTTGTTGATGCTGGTCGTGACCACCAATCTGGCCCAGTACATGTGGCACCGGAGCCGGAGTCGTTGATGACGGTAGGCCTGACACCTTACCAATTGCGCTTCTGTCCGGCAGCCTATCTTGATGACGGCCATTTTCCCGATTCATGGCGCTGGCTGCAGGATGCACTGCCTGACTGGCGTACCCACCCCGCCGTTAATGAAGCGCTGCTGGAGGAGCTGGCCTTGGACATTGCCTATGAGTCGCCCTCATCCCTTGGCGGCTTGGCATTATTCCCCCAGTCTGAGCTCGCGAGTACCTTGTCACACCTTGGTGCCGTGTTGCATGGGGAGGCCATTCGTCATTGTCTGCAGGGGAGCACGCTGCGCCATATCATCGGCTTGTTGGGGGAAGAGGGGCACAGGAATCTGCTGTCCCAGCTTGATCTGTTGATCGGCCCCTGGCCTGCAGGCTGGCAGCAGCCGTTGCCGCTTGAACTGAATGGCTCTTATCTGGAAGCGGCCGGCTTGCAATTTTGGTTGGCAGCCGCAGGGAATGCTGAATCTGGCTGGGCTCGCAGGCTTGCCCTGCGTCTTCCTCCATCATCCACCGTACCATCCTGGCATCTGGCGAGTGAGTCGTTGCCACTGGCTCGGGCGCTCTGTCTTAAAATCGCCAAACAGGTCACACCACAATGCTGCCATTTGTTGAAATAAAGAGTGAACACCTGCAACTGGAGCCTGGTCAGCGGATCCTGCGCAGTCAGGATTACCAATCCTATCTGAGTGCCCAGGCACTGGTTGAGGCGGCCAGGGAACAGGCGGCCGAGATTGTGCAGGAAGCTCGTACCGTGTACGAGCAACAGCGCGAGCTTGGTTGGCAAGCTGGCATGGAGCAGGCTCGCCGTGAACAGGCGGTGTTGATCCACCAGACTCAACTGCAGTGCCAAGAGTACTATCGCACTGTAGAGCAGCAGATGAGCGAGGTGGTGTTGCAAGCCGTGCGCAAGATCCTGCATGACTATGACCAGGTTGCATTGACCCTCAAGGTAGTGCGCGAGGCACTCTCGTTGGTGAGCAACCAGAAGCAGGTCACTGTGCGGGTGCACCCTGAGCAAGTCACGGCGGTACGGGATCAAATCGCCAGGGTACACAAGGATTTCCCGGAGATCGGTTATCTGGATATTTCCGCCGATGCCCGGCTCGATCAGGGGGGATGTATCCTGGAAACCGAAGTGGGGATCATTGATGCCAGTCTGGATGGCCAGTTGGAGGCACTGTCACGGGCTATTTCCATGACGCTTGAGCGGGGCGACCATCCTGCGCATTAATACGTACCATGTCAGGTGATTTGCGCCACAGAGCATATATCACTCTGCTGCCGCTGTTGCAGAGAGGATGCTGTCCCCGTCCATGCTAGCAATCTATTTGTCTGAAAATAACCGTTGATGATGGGGTTGAGCACCTCCGCCATATTCAGAAAAAGCCCCCGGCAACCTGGTTGCCGGGGGCTTTTTGCTATGCAGGTTCCGATATTTTCGGGTCATGGTGTCATGGTGTCATGGTGGATGGCGGCGGCTGGTGTTTATTGAGTATCAGCAGGGTGAGCAGGCAGCAGGCGGCGCCGGCGTAGAAGGTGAAGGCGGGGCTCAGATGGTCCCACAGCAGGCCGGCCAGCAGGCTGGCCAGCAACATGGCGAGGCCGCAGACGAGGTTGAATAAGCCAAACGCGCTGCCGCGCAGATCCGCCGGGGCCGTGTCGGCCACCATGGCGGCCAGCAGCCCCTGGGTCATTCCCATGTGAATGCCCCACAGCATCACCCCTGCCAGCAGCACGCCCCAGTGGGTGCTGGTCGCCAGCACCAGGTCGGCGGCAATCAGCACCAGCAACCCCCAGATCAGCAGGGTGCGGTGACTCATGCGATCCGAGAGGCGGCCGAACGGGTAGGCGCTGAGGGCATAGACCAGATTCATCGCCACCATGACCAGCGGCACCAGTGCCAGCGCCATGCCGCTTTGTTGGGCACGCAGCACCAGAAAGGCTTCGCTGAAGCGGGCCAGGGTAAACAGGGCGCCGATCAGCAGCACCCAGCGATAGGGTTTACCCAGCCGGCGCAGGTTGTCGCGTCGCAGGGGGTTGCGGCGCTCGCGCCGGTCGCTCTCTTTGGGTTCACGTAGGCCGATGGCGAGCAGGGCGACCGAGGCCAGCCCGGGAATGACCGCCAGCCAGAAGATGGCGCGAAAATCATCGTGCCAGAGCAGCATCAATCCCACGGCCAGCAGTGGCCCCAGCAGGGCGCCGACCGTGTCGAGGGACTGGCGCAGGCCAAAGGCGGCGCCGCGCAGCTCAAGGGGGGTGAGGTCGGCCACCAGCGCATCGCGGGGGGCGCCCCGAATGCCTTTGCCAATCCTGTCCAGCAGGCGGGCGGTCAGTATCAACCCGCTGCCAGTGGCGATGGCGAACAGCGGTTTGGTCAGGGCTCCCAGCCCGTAACCCAGCAGGGCCAACCCCTTTCGTCTCCCCAGATAGTCGCTCAAGGTGCCGGAGAAGACCTTGACCATCAGTGCCGTGGCCTCCGCCATCCCTTCGATGAGCCCGATGGTGAGGGCGCTGCTGCCGAGCACCGTCACCATGAACAGGGGCAGCAGGCTGTGGATCATCTCGGACGAGATATCCATCAGCAGGCTGACGAAGCCCAGCACCCAGACCCCGCGCGGGATCTGGCGGGAGGGAGTGGTCGGGTCTTGTCTGTTGCCTGTCGTCATCGGGGGGAGCCTTGCCTCGCATCAATTCCCACAGAGCATAGCCAGCCCGGCGACCCAGAGGCGGCCGGGCTGGCTTGCTGCGTGATTACTGTTCGATATCGAGTTCAGCCTGGACCGGTTGCCGGTTGCGCAGAGTGGAGATCAGCACCAGCGCGGCGATGGCGGCCAGCAGGGTGAAGGAAGCGGAGTAACGACTCAGCTCCAGCCCGCCCTTGCTGAGCGGCTTGTCCAGAAAATCCCCCACCACGGCTCCCAGCGGCCTGGTCAGAATGAAGGCGGCCCAGAACAGCAGGGTCCGCGACACCCGGGTCAGGTAGTAGGTAGCGACGATGGCGGCCAGCATGCCGCCGAACAGCACGGCACTGCCTGCATAACCAAAGCCGGCCTCGTCTGCGGTCCAGTCACCCAGTGCGGTGCCCAGTGTCTGGGAGAACATGATGGTGACCCAGTAGAACAGCTCGGTGCGCGGGGTGGTAATGCTGCCGGTGGAGATGCTGCCTTGCAGCCGATACCAGAGCAGGAAGGAGCCCATCAGCAAGGCCAGCAGCAGGGTGGAACCACCGGCATAGCCCAGCCCGAGCGAGCGATCGGCAAAGTCTGCCAGGGTGGTGCCGACCGTGGTGGTGGCGATGATGGTGGTCCAGTAAAGGAGGGGGTTGTAGGAGGTTGCCGCGATCTGCGCGCTGACCGACACGAAAAAGATCACGGCAAAGATGGCCGTGCTCACCAGATAACCGAGTTCCATCGACATGGAGACGGCGTCACCCCCCGTCTCCCCCAGGGTGGTCGCCAGAATCTTGATGACCCAGAACGCCAGGGTGATCTCTGGCACCTTGCTGATTGCTGCGCTGTTGCTGTTGTGCATGTTAACCCTCTCTCGCATCTGTCGTGTGACGAGGACTCGTCAGGGAACAGCCTCGCCGAGCAGTCTTAAGCAAAACTTAAGGACGAGCGGTCGTCTTGAAAAAGAGTGGTGCGAGCGCGAGGCGGGGAGGTGAGTCGTATATGCATGGCTGTTTTTTGAGCGGTTTCATAACACGAGTATCTTAATTTTTCCTTAAGTATTGTCGGCTAGGCTGTCAGTTTGCTGATGATTGTTGATATACATCACATTATTGAAGATATTTGAAAATAGTATATTTGGTGTTTTCAGCACGCTGTTACTATCCGGCGCCAAATATCGGCGTGTCGACTCTGGTTCGGCTATTTCGACGTGTAATAAAGAAGCGTAACAGGGAGATATGCATGCCTTCTTTTCTTAGAATAAGAATTGTTCCATTTATTTTGTTGTTGGCATTTATTTTTGCCTTCTTGCTCAACTGGCCAGTCCTGCTACATTTTTATGAGATATTGACGCAGCTTGAGCATTTTAAAATCGGGTTTGCCATCTCCATTCCCATCGTATTGGTCGCGGCATTGAACTTTGTATTCATGCCATTCTCTGTGCGTTATTTCATCAAGCCTTTCTTTGCCTTTCTGTTTATCACCGGTGCCATTGCCAGCTACACCATGATGAAATACAAGGTGCTGTTTGATGGCGACATGATCCAGAACATCTTTGAGACCAACCAGAGCGAGGCTTACTCCTACCTGAGCGTGCCCATCGTGGTCTGGGTATTGCTGGCCGGGGTGCTGCCGGCGGTACTGCTGTTCTTCGTCAAGATAGAGTATCCGGCCAAATGGTATCAGGGCCTGTTGCAGCGCGGCCTCTCCATGCTGGCCTCGCTGGCGGTATTGGGGATCATCGCCGCAGCCTACTATCAGGACTATGCCTCGGTCGGGCGCAACAACCAGACCTTGAACCGGGAGATCACGCCGGCCAACTACATGTACAGCACCACCAAGTATCTCTACAAACGCTATCTGGCGGAGCCGGTGCCGTTCCAGCGCATGGGCGACGACGCCAAGCGGGTGGCCGGCAAGGAGAAGCCGACCATGATGTTCCTGGTGGTGGGGGAGACGGCGCGTGGCAAGAACTTCTCCATGAACGGCTATCACAAGGAGACCAACCCCTTCACCAGCAAGCAGGCGGGGATCATCTCCTTCAACGACGTGCGCTCCTGCGGCACGGCGACGGCGGTCTCGGTGCCCTGCATGTTCTCCAACATGGGGCGCAACCAGTTCGACGGCAACCAGGCCCGCAACAGCGAAGGGCTGCTGGATGTGCTGCAAAAGAGTGGTATCTCCATCTTCTGGAAGGAGAATGACGGCGGCTGCAAGGGGGTGTGCGATCGGGTGCCGAACATGGTGGTCAAACCCAAGGATCACCCCAAGTTCTGCGACAAGAACACCTGCTATGACGAGGTGGTGCTGGAGGGGCTGGACGACGAGCTGGCCGCCATGAAGGGGGACAAGCTGGTGGGCTTCCACCTGATCGGCAGCCATGGCCCGACCTATTACAAGCGTTATCCGGGGTCGCATCGCCATTTCCTGCCGGATTGCCAGCGCAGCGATATCGAAAACTGCACCGATCAGGAGCTGGAGAATACCTACGACAACACCATTCGCTACACCGATTTTGTGATTGCCAGCATGATCGAACGGCTGAAAAAATATGAAGACAAATACAACACGGCGCTGATCTATATTTCCGACCATGGCGAGTCACTGGGGGCATTGGGGCTCTATCTGCACGGTACCCCTTACAAGTTTGCGCCGGATGATCAGACCCGGGTGCCCATGCAGGTGTGGATGTCGCCCGGTTTCTCCAAAGAGAAGGGGATGAATCTCGATTGTCTGCAGCAGAAGGCAGCCAATACCCGTTATTCCCACGACAACCTGTTCTCGTCCATGCTGGGGATCTGGGATGTGAATACGGCGGTATATGACCAGCAGCTGGATATCTTCAGCCAGTGTCGCGGCGTGCAGTAACGCCATATTGAGATAAAGGGGAGCCTGGCTCCCCTTTTTATTTGGGCGCAGCCTGATGATGACCCGTGAGCGGCTTGCCAGCCTGACCAGATGGGTCGGGTAAACCCCGTTATCTGGTGTATGATGTCACTGCTCATTAATTGTGCTGTGCGCCAACGGGATGTGGCGGGGCTGACCGCCAGGGTAAGCGGCGAATTAATCTGCCAGCAGCTGAGTAATTTTATTTCGGAGGCAAGACTCGTCTTTTGCAAAAAAGTCGATATAAAGTGGGATGCCATGCTGGGCGGGGGCATTTTCCGGGCAGCCAGGGCCAAACTGGCCATGTCATCAGTGCCGACCGTTCGCCGCCCACGGCCCATAAAACATCTATTTGAAGGCCAAGGCGCGAAGGAGTGCAGTCTGTGCTTCCCGCTGCGGGTGGCCATGTTCAGCAACGTGACGCGCATGGCCATGGCCTCGCGTCGGTAGGGATCGGCAATGCGGCGTCATCTGTTTATCTGGTTAGGCCCGTTATGTAGCTTGTTGTTGTTGGGGGCGGCGCTGGCCGTGCTCTATCGTCTGACTCACCTCTGGCACTGGCACGACATCCGGCTGGCCATCTGGTCTTTGCCGCTGCCGCTGCTGGGCGGTGCCCTGTTGCTGACCCTGCTCAGCTATGCCTGCCTCTGCTGCTACGACATGCTGGCGGTGCATGCCCTCGGCAAGCGGCTGCCCTGGCAGCAGGTGGGGGTCACCTCGTTCATCGCCTACACCTTCTCCAATACTCTGGGTTTCGCCCTGCTGACCGGCTCGTCGGTGCGCTATCGCATCTACTCGTCGCTGGGGCTTGGCACCGGGGAGGTGGCCAGGATCATCGTCTTCTGCTCGGTGACCTTCTTCCTCGGCCTGCTGGCCTGGGGGGGCACGGCACTGCTGGTGGGACAGGCTACCACCTTGCTGCCGGACTGGCCGCTGTGGGCCGATCAGCTGCTCAACGTGGCGGGTGGGCTGGCACTCTTGGCGGTGCTTGGCTACCTGTTCTGGCCAAAGCCTGCGCTGGTCTGGCGCGGCCACGAGCTGGTGTTGCCGGTATTCAGAACCCGGCTGCTGCAACTGCTGGTGGCGCTGCTGGACTGGATGGCCGCCGCCGCCGTGCTCTATGTGCTGCTGCCGGCGGACAGCGTCTCCTATCCGGTGCTGCTCAGTGCCTTCGTGCTGGCCAGCTTCCTCGGGGTGCTGGCCCATGTGCCCGGCGGGATCGGGGTGTTCGAGGCGAGCATGAGCCTGCTGCTGGCCAAATACCTGCCGGTGGACAAGCTCTTGGCCTCCCTGCTGCTCTATCGCTGCATCTACTATGTGCTGCCTTTCCTGTGCGCCCTGCTGCTGTTCACCAGCCAGGAGCTGCTGCAGCAGAAGGCGCGCTGGAGCCGGTTGCAGGGCATCATGACCGCAGTGCGCGAGTTCCTGCCAGCGCTGATCAGCCTAGGGGCGTTCGCGGCGGGCAGCCTGCTGCTCTGCTCGGGGATGATCCCCACCATGCGCGGGCGCATCGAGATGTTCCTGCAGGTATTGCCGTTGCACCTGCTGGAGCTCTCCCATGTGCTTGGCAGCGTCAGCGGCGTGCTGCTGATCCTGCTGGCCCGCAGCCTCTACCGGCGCCACGATGCGGCGTTTCGCATCACCCAGCTGCTGCTGGGGCTGGGGATGATCTTTTCCTTGCTCAAGGGGTTCGACTGGGAGTCGGCCCTGCTGCTCGGGCTGTTCCTGCTCATCATCACTCCCTGCCGCTCGCTGTTCTATCGCAAGGGCTCCCTGCTGCACGCCCAGTTCACCCCGGGCTGGCTCATCTCGGTGGGGGCCGTGCTGCTGGGGGCGCTCTGGCTGCTGCTCTTCTCCTACCGCCAGGTGGAATATGACCACGCCCTCTGGTTCCACTTCTCGCCCCATGGCGCCGCCTCCCGCGGGCTGCGGGCCATGGGCAGCGTGGTGGCCGTGCTGGCCGTGGTCGGGGTAGCCCAGCTGCTGGCGCCGCTGCGGGTCTCCGGGCGCAAGCCGGAAGCAGAGGAGCTGGCCCGCGCCCATGCCCTGGTGCTGCGCGAGGGGGGCGGTCATGGCTACCTGGCCCAGCTTGGCGACAAGTCGCTGCTGTTTCATCCCGGCGGCGAGGCGTTCTTGATGTACGGCGTCGAGGGCAATGGCTGGATCGTGATGGGGGATCCCATCGGTCAGCCTGAGCTTATCGAGGAGCTGCTCTGGCAGTTTCGCGAGCTGTGCGATCAGCACGATGCCAGCCCGGTGTTCTATCAGGTGTCGGCACGCTACCTGCCGCTCTATCTGGAGCTGGGCCTGATCCCGTTCAAGCTGGGGGAGGAGGCCATCGTCGATCTGGCAGCCTTCGAGCTGGCCGGCAGCCGGCTGCGCAACCTGCGTCAGAGCCATGCCAAGGGCAAGCGGGAGGGGCTGTCGTTCGAAGTGGTGGCGCCTGAATGCGTGCCTGCACTGTTACCGCGCCTCAAGGAGGTATCGGACACCTGGCTGCAGAGCAAGCAGGGCAAGGAGAAGGGCTTCTCGGTGGGCAGTTTCGAGCCCGCTTACCTCAGCCTGAGCCCGGCCGCGCTGGTGCGTCACGAGGGGCAGATCGTCGGCTTTGCCAACCTCTGGGTCAGCGACAACAAGGAGAGCCTCTCCATCGATCTGATGCGCTACAGCCTGGACACGGGCACGGCGCCCATCATGGACTTCCTGTTCGTCGAGCTGCTGCTGTGGGGCAAGGCCGAGGGCTACGCCAGCTTCAACCTCGGCATGGCGCCCATGTCCGGTTTCAACGATCACCCCCTGAGCGGCTACTGGACCCGGCTTGGCAACACCATCTTCACCCGGGGCAGCCGTTTCTACAATTTCCAGGGACTCAGACGCTACAAGGAGAAGTTCTCGCCGGACTGGGAGCCGCGCTACCTGCTCTGTACCAGCAAGCTGGTGCTGCCGAGGGTGCTGACCAACCTGATATCCCTGATCAGCCGAGGCCCGTTCGGGCTCATCAAAAAATAGGAGTCGGCCATGAAAATCCTGTTATTGCTGCTGGCGTGCTGCGCCTTTTCGCTCTCTGCCGCGCCGGTGAAAGAGGAGTTGGGGTTGGTGGAGCTGCCGGTGGCGCAAGCCTCAAGTGCCCCCATGGTGGTGTTCATGAGCGGTGACGGCGGCTGGGCGGCGCTGGACAAGGGCCTCAGTGCCCAGTTGCAGCAGCACGGCATGCCGGTGGTGGGCTGGAGCTCACTCACCTACTACTGGAAGAAGAAGGATCCAGAGCAGGTCACCGCCGATCTGGTGCGGATCCTGGACGATTACCAGTCCCGCTGGGGGCGCCAGCGCTGGCTGCTGGTGGGCTTCTCCTTCGGTGCCGAGATAGTGCCCTTCGTCATCAACCGGTTGCCAGAACCTTATCGGCAGAGCCTGATCGGGGCCGTGATGCTCTCGCCCTCGACCGCCTCCGACTTCGAGATCCACGTCAGCGACATGGTGACCCACGACAAGGCGGGCAGCTATCCCACCCAGCCCGAGGTCAACGCCATCCACACCCTGCCGATGCTCTGCGTGCAGGGGGCGGATGACGACTCGCCGGTACGGCTCTGTCCCCGTCTGCAGCAGCCCAACGTGACCACGGTGACCCTGCCCGGTTCGCACCATTTCGAGGATGACTACCCGGTGCTGTTCAAGACCATTGCCAGCCATCTTTCACTGCAATAAATATCGCGTGCCGGCAGGAAATATTGATTTAAATCAATGATTATTTCCTGCCGACCCGATCCATTTTCGGCCCGTCAGAATCTTTTTGCATTGACCTTTACAGGTGCTGATTGCTTCCCAACACTCTACTGAGCAATAACGCAAGAGTGGGGGCTACATGCGCGAACAAAAAGGCCATCTTGTTGATCAGGAAGTGGATTTCGCAGCTGATGAACAGCTGGTGTCCACCACGGATCTGCGGGGCGTGATCACCTACGCCAATGACAACTTCTGCCGGGTCGCCGGTTACAGCCGGGCCGAGCTGGTAGGGCAGCACCACAACATGGTGCGCCATCCCGACATGCCCAAGGCGGCATTTGCCGACTTGTGGGGCAAACTCAAGCAGGGCCAGCCATGGCGCGGCATGGTGAAGAACCGCTGTCAGGATGGTCGTTATTACTGGGTGGATGCCTACGTCACCCCCATCTTCGAGCAGGGCAAGATCAGCGGCTATCAGTCGGTGCGATGCCGCGCCGATCCGCAGATGAAGCAGATCGCCGCCCGTACCTATGCGCGGCTGCGGGCGGCGGAGCAGGGTGGCGGCAAGCCCAGGATTTCGCTGGCACGGCTGCGCCACGGGGTCGCGGTGGCCGGGTTGTTGGCGCTGGGCTGGCTCGGCACAGTGCAACTGGGCGGTTGGGCTGCGCTTTACATGGCGTTGCCGCTGATCTTGCTGGGGTTGCTCTATCGCCACGAGCTCATCACCACCCCCCGTTATCTGCAGCAACTGGCCGGCGAGTACGACAGCCTGACCCGGCTCATCTACTCGGGCCAGGAGCCAAGCGCCATCGCCGACTTCCACATCAAGCTGCTGCAGGCCCGTATTCGCACCGTACTCGGCCGGGTGGATGATGCCACTCACGCCCTGCAGGATCTGGCGGTGCACCTGAAGAGCGCTTCGAGCGAGGCCAGCTCGGATATCGCCGAGCAGGATGCCCAGACCCAGCAGATGGCGGCCGCCATCACCGAGATGGCGAGCACGGCCCAGGAGATCGCCCGCAACATCCAGGACACCAACAGCCAGATTGCCGAGGCCAAGTCTCACTGCCAGCACACGGATCAGCAGTTGATCGAGACCGAGCACAAGATCACCGAGCTGGCGAAGGAGGCGGAGCACGCCTTTGCCTCGGCGGTGGCGCTGGCCAGCGAGTCGGATCGCATCGGGGTGCTGATGGGAGAAATCCAGGGCATTGCCGATCAGACCAACCTGCTGGCGCTCAACGCCGCCATCGAGGCGGCCCGGGCAGGCGAACAGGGGCGCGGCTTTGCAGTGGTGGCGGACGAGGTGCGTACTCTGTCTACCCGCACCCACAAGGCGACCGAACAGATCCAGAGCAGCATCGGCCAGATCCAGCGCACCCTGAACGGCTGGAAGGGGATGATGCAGAACAACCTGCAACAGACCCAGGCCTGCGTAGCGATGACCCGAATGGGATCGGACAGCCTGCATCAGGTGCTGGCGGAGATCGAGCTGGTGATGGACTTCTCGGCCCAGATCTCGGCGGCGGCGGAGGAGCAGCAGGCGGTGGTGGAAGACATCAGCCAGAACGTCAACCTCATCTCCCAGCACTCCCATGCCAACAGCAACAAGATGCAGGATGTGGACGAGTCGAGCGAGATCCTGCTGACCAAGGCCAGACAGCTCAAATCCCTGGGGCAGACCTTCGGCTAGCCGCCGCTGCCATCCATACAACAACAAGGCCACCCGCGGGTGGCCTTGTTGTTGTAGGGGGCTTGGGGTCAGCCTGGGGGCGCTGCCAGCGGAGCCCCCTTGTCCTGGTACATGGCGCGATCGGCCTGGATCAGCCACTGCTCGGGGCGCCAGCCCGGCTGGTACTGGCTGATGCCGACGCTGATGCCGACCGCCAGCGGAACCCCTTCCACCTCGAATGGCGACTGCATGGTGGCCCTGATCTGCTCGGCGATGGCGTCGGCCTGCGCCTGATCATGGCCCGGCAACAGCAGCACAAACTCGTCGCCGGCCAGTCTGGCGAAGAAGTGCTGTGGCCCGAGGCTGCGGCTGATCCGCTCCGCCAGCTGGCAGAGGAGGGCATCGCCGTGGCTGTGGCCGAAGTTGTCGTTGACCTGCTTGAAGTCGTCGAGGTCGCAAAACAGCAGGCAGCCGGGGGCCGGGCCCTTGATCTGGGCATCGAGCCGCTCCATCAGGCTCAGCCGGTTGGGCAGGCCAGTGAGCGGGTCGCGGCGGGCCAGCTGCCAGATCTCCTCCTCCCGCTGGCGGCGCAAGGCGATTTCGCGATTGAGCCGCTGGTTGCACATCAATAGATAGAGGGCCAGCAGCAGGATCAGCACGCTGGCCGCCAGGCTCAGCAGGAACCAGGGACGCCAGAAGATCCACTGCTCGGAAGGGGCCTGATAGAGAAATTCGTGCAAGGAGACCGGCTTGGACACCAGCCCGATCTCGACCAGCTGCTGCATGACGTGGGTCATGCGATCGGGATTCATATACCCGATCTCCACATAGAGCGGCTGGATCATCTCCTTGCTCACCTGCAGCTCGTACTCCATGTGGGCCTGACTGCGGTTGACGCCATACTCCTCGCGCAGCAGGGCGATGGCTTCTTGCGGGTGGGCGAGGGCGTAGCGCCAGCCCGCCAGGCTCGCGGCCCGAAACCGGGCCACCCGATCCGAATGGGCGCGCTCCTGCGCCTGGGTGGTGAACAGGATGTCGCTGTAGAAATCGATGCCGTAGTTGCGCGGATTGATGACGGAGACGGGAATGCCGCGCTCCTCCAGATAGAAGGGCTCGTTGCTGAGGTAGGCGTTGAAGATATCGACCCGGCCCTCGATGAGATCCTCGATGTTGACCGAGGTGGGCAGCGGGATGAGCTGGTGCTCATTGAGCCCCTGATAGAAGAGAGTGGCCAGCAGTTCGGCGTCCTGATGGGCCGAAAACATCATGATCCGTTTGCCACGCATGTCGTCAACGGTGAGAATGCCGCTGTCACGGCGAGCCAGAAAGATGGACGGGGAGTGCTGATAGACGCTGGCAAGCGCCAACAGCGGCTGGCCGCTGGCGTAGCTGGTGAGCACCTCGGTGTTGCCGACCCCGAAATCGGCCCGCCCGCTCAGCACCTCTTCTACCGGGCTGATGTCCTTGCCGCCGGGCCGTATCTCGACGTCCAGCCCGGCACTGGCATAAAAGCCCTTGGCCTTGGCCATGTGATAGCCAACGAACTGGGGCTGATGCAGCCAGCGCAGCTGGAGTACGACCCGCTCCGGTGCTTCAAGGGTGGATTCGCTGGCCCGCAAGGGAACAGCATGACTGATGCCTATCAGCAGTAGCCAAAGCAGGTATCTCTTCATCCGTGCGAGTCTTGTTCTGAGTGTTCATGGGGTGCGACCCCACAGGGTCATGTTCTTGTAATTAAAAACATTCTAAAGGGTTATTGATGTACCGGATACTAGCGCAGCACAAAGATTTCATGGTTATCAACAAGGGGCCCGGGCTCGGCATGCATGACGAGACCGACGAGGCCGGCCTGCTCCATCCGGGGCTGGTCAGTCGGGTCAAGGCCGACACCGGTCTGCTGCTCTATCCGGTGCATCGGCTCGACAAGATGACCTCCGGGCTGGTGCTCTTGGCGCGCACCACCGAGGCCAACCGGGCCCTCAGCATGGCCTTTGCCGCGCGGGAAGTGAGCAAGCAGTATCTGGCCCTCTCCGATCGCAAGCCCAAGAAGAAGCAGGGCTGGGTGAAGGGGGACATGCAGAAGGGACGGGGCGGCAGCTGGATGCTGGCGCGCAGCCAGGACAACCCCGCCATCAGCTGGTTCGACTCGGTCTCGGTGCGCGAGGGCTTGCGGCTCTACCGGATCAAGCCCAGAACCGGCAAGACCCACCAGATCAGGGTTGCCCTCAAAAGCGTGGGGGCGCCGATCTTGGGGGATGAGCGCTACGGCGGTACGGCGGCCGATCGCGGCTATCTGCACGCCTGGCGCCTCGCGTTCACCCTGGCGGGGGAGGCGTTCGATTTCGTCTGTCCGCCCGACGAAGGCACGCTGTTTGTGCTGCCCGAGTTGCATGCCGCCATCGCGGGGTTGGCCGAATGAAGGGGGCAACAGTACCAGGAGTGCCGGATCTGCCCGCCAGCGGCTGGATCCTGGCGGATTTTGACGACACCCTGGCGCCGGATGACAGCCATGCCGGGCTGCTGCGCTTCATCCTGCGCCGCCGCATCTGGCCGCTGCTGCTGTGGCCGGTGATGGCGCTGGGCGGGCTGGTCTATCTGCTGCCAAGCCAGCGTCGGCGCGGCATTTCACTGATCTGGTGGGCCATCACCCTGGGGCTGTCGCCGCTGGGGTGGCGACGCCTGGTGCGGGCCTATTGCCGCACCCGGCCTGGGCTGTTTCGTGAAGCGCGCGCCCTGCTGCTGGCCGAAGGGCATCGCTGCTGGGTGCTCTCTGCCAGCCCTCGCGCCCTGGTGCGGGGCCAGCTCCATCAGCAACTGCCCGGCCAGCTGCCCCATCGCATTCTGGGGTCGCGGATGCACTATCGCCTCGGCGGCCTGATGCCGCGTTTTTACTGCCACGGCCGCCACAAGATCCTGCCCGGGATCCACACCCTCGGCGCTACCCTGGCCCTGAGCGACAGCCTGCACGACTTGCCACTGCTGGCAGAGGGGCAGGCGGCCTGGCTCATCAATCCCACCCCGGCGCGGCTGCAACAGGCGCGGCAGGCATTGCCCCGCATCGAGCCCAGATACTGGTCCCTGTAAGGCAAAGCTGACAGCCTTGCGGGGCGCCAC
The DNA here is from genome assembly GCF_002934425.1 of Aeromonas sp. ASNIH4. NCBI lineage: Bacteria > Pseudomonadati > Pseudomonadota > Gammaproteobacteria > Aeromonadales > Aeromonadaceae > Aeromonas > Aeromonas sp. ASNIH4. The sequence continues at coordinate 1,614,441 of NZ_CP026217.1, forward strand.
CGAGCGCGCCACAAGGCTGCGGCCTTAATGTCACAATCTATTTACATCTTTTGGACGTCCCCCCCGGCAAACTATCTGAACGCCGCCTCTTCTCTTCCGCCGCGCCGCCACCTCTAATGAAACAAGTTGTTAACAATGCTGGTGCAGCTGCCCGCAGCGCCCCGGTGTTACCCTCTTCGTTATCAGTCAATCGCAAGGAGCGCATCATGACGACCACTTCTTCTGCCCGTACTCACACCATCAATCCGCTCGGTACCGATGGTTTCGAATTCGTCGAGTACACGGCGCCGGATGCCAAAGGGATTGCCGCTCTCAAGGCGCTGTTCGTCTCGCTGGGCTTTGCCGAGGTGGCGCAGCACAAACACAAGCAGTGCTGGCTCTACCGCCAGGGGGACATCAACTTCGTGGTCAATGCCGAGCCCCACTCCCAGGCCGAGCAGTTTGCCAGCCTGCACGGGCCGAGCGTCTGCGGCATGGCGTTTCGGGTGAGCGATGCCGGCAAGGCCCAGCAGTACGCCATCGGCAAGGGTGCCAAGCCGTTCGTCGGCAAGATTGGCCCCATGGAGCTCAACATCCCCGCTATCTACGGCATCGGCGAGAGCACCCTCTCCTTTGTCGATCGCTACGGCGACAAGGGCTCCATCTATGACGTGGACTTCGTCTTCTATCCCGACTGGCAGGCCCGCATGGCCGAGGTGGATGCCGGGCTGTACGAGATTGACCACCTGACCCACAACGTGCAGCGCGGCAACATGGATGTCTGGTCCAATTTCTACGAGCGGATCGGCAACTTCCGCGAAATTCGCTACTTCGACATCGAGGGCAAGCTGACCGGGCTCCATTCCCGCGCCATGACAGCCCCCTGCGGTAAAATTCGCATCCCCATCAATGAATCTTCCGACGACAAGTCCCAGATCGAGGAGTACCTGCGTCAGTACAAGGGGGAGGGGATCCAGCACATCGCCATGGCGTCGAGCGATATCTACCACACCATCCGTACCCTGCGTGGCCGTGGTACCGGCTTTATGCCGACCCCGGACACCTACTACGAGAAGGTGGACAGCCGGGTCGAGGGGCACCAGGAGGATCTGGCGGCGCTCAAAGAGCTGCGCATTCTCATCGACGGCTCCCCCACCAAGGACGGTATCCTGCTGCAGATCTTCACCGACACCGTGATCGGCCCGGTGTTCTTCGAGATCATCCAGCGCAAGGGCAACGAAGGCTTTGGTGAGGGCAACTTCCAGGCACTGTTCGAATCCATCGAGCTGGATCAGATCCGCCGCGGGGTGCTCAATGATGCGTAACGGGAGCCGCCACGGGCGGGTTGGTTGTCAAGCAAGGGAGGTTGGCGATGCGCAACTGGATTAACTTTCCCCACCGGGAGGGGACACACTCCCGTCAGGCTCATGCCGACCTGCCCGAGCAGGCCATCTATGAGCGCGAACTGGGCCGCTCCGGCTTTTTCGGGCCGGCCACCCACATGCACCACAAGCATGCCCCCACCGACTGGGTCAACTGGGAGGGGCCGCTGCGCCCGCGCCTGTTTGATCTCAACGCCCTCGGCGAGGAGGTGAGTTCCCTCTCCCCCTGGGTGATGCCGGATATTCTCAGCAACCCCCACTGCCGCTACCGTATCTGGCGCCTGCATGAGCCCATGCCGTTTCTGGTGCGCAACGCCGACGGCGACGAGCTCCTGTTCATCCATGAGGGGAGCGGCGAGTTCTATTGCGACTACGGTCACCTGACCCTGCGCGATGGCGACTACCTGGTGATCCCCCGCGGCACCATGTGGCGCATCGAGCCGACGGCGCCCCTGTTCATCCTGATGATCGAGGCGACCAACGACAGCTACCAGCTGCCGGACAAGGGGCTGGTGGGCAATCACGCCATCTTCGATCCGGCGGCGCTGGACGTGCCGGCCATCAACGAGCGCTTCCTGGCCCAGCAGGATGAGAACCCCTGGTCGCTGCAGGTGAAGCGTCACAACCAGGTCTCGGTCATCACCTGGCCGTTCAACCCGCTGGATGCACAAGGGTGGCACGGGGATCTCTGCGTGGTGCGCCTCAACTGGCGGGACATCCGCCCGCTGATGAGCCACCGCTACCATCTGCCGCCCTCGGCTCACTCCACCTTCGTGGCGAGCCGCTTCGTGGTCTGCACCTTCGTGCCGCGCCCCATCGAGAGCGATCCCGGTGCCCTCAAGGTGCCCTTCTATCACAGCAACGACGACTACGACGAGGTGCTCTTCTACCACGCCGGGGATTTCTTCAGCCGGGACAACATCGAGCGGGGCATGGTCACCTTCCATCCTGCCGGGTTCACCCACGGTCCCCATCCCAAGGCGTTTGCGGCGGGTCAGGCCTATGCCAAGAAGTTCACCGACGAGGTAGCGGTGATGCTCGATACCCGCGATGCGCTCAACGTCGGCAGCTTGTGTGACGGGGTGGAAAACCCGCGTTACGTCACCAGCTGGTTGCGCCCGGAACTCACGCCAGCCACGAACGGCAAATAAAAGGTTCTTCGCGGGATCTTGGGGAAGTGGAAGTTGACAGACAGGGTGCTGGTAAACTGGCTGTCTCCAAACACACCACCACCATCACCCTGCTGTCGCCGTGCATCATATTGATATTGCCTCCTTCTGGCCAGGTTATACCGTCATCGCCCAAGCGCTTTCTGCCAACCATCACACCCTGTTTACCCTTGAGCCTCGCGCCGACTTCTTGCCCCGTTGTCGCCGATGCCTGCAACCCACGCCATTGATCCACGACCAACGTATCCGCCGGGTGCGTGAGCGAGACCTATTTGACCGACAAGTCTGGTTACAACTGCCTGTTCGCCGCGTCGACTGTCTGCGCTGTGGTCGCGTCAGTGAACATATCGACTGGCTCCCCTCTGGCTCCCGCCTCACCCGGCGCATGCAGTGCTGGATTGAAGCGCTCGTTCAGTACCTCCCCATCCGCCATGTCAGCCAGCTCACCGGGGTCGGTTGGCACACCATCAAGGAGATCGACAAGCGCCGTTTGCAGACCAGTGTGGGCACCATCGAACTTGGGGAGGTGCGGCGGCTGGTGATGGATGAGTTTGCCCTGCACAAGGGACACCGCTATGCCACCGTGATCATGGATGCCGAGCGAACCCGCGTCCTGTGGGTGGGGCACGGCAACAGCCGGGCCGCTATCCGTCCCTTCTTCGAGCAGCTCGGCGAGCGATGCCAGCAGATTGAAGCGGTGGCGATGGACATGAACACGGCGTTCGACCTGGAGGTGAAGCAACACTGCCCGCAGGCGGAGGTGGTCTACGACCTGTTCCACGTGGTGGCTCGCTATGGCCGAGAGGTGGTGGACCGGGTGCGAGTGGAGCAGGCGAATGCACTGAAAAGCGATAAACCGGCGCGAAAAGTGGTCAAAAGTGCGCGTTGGTTGCTGCTACGTAATCGGGCGAAGTTGAGTGAAAAACAGGATGTGAAGTTGCAGGAGCTGTTGGCGGCGAATCAACCGCTGGCGATGGTGTACGTGCTGAAAGAGGGGTTGAAGGGCATCTGGTATGCGCCGAGCGTGTGGGAAGGATGGCGACGATGGCGGAGCTGGATGCGGCAGGTGAAGGAAAGCGGGCTAGCGCCGCTGCAACGATTTGGTCGAAATTTATCGAAATATATGCGGGGGATCCTGGCGAGTGCAAACTACCCGATGCACACGAGTGTGCTGGAAGGGGTGAACAACAAGATCAAAGTGATAAAGCGTATGGCATATGGATTTAGGGACTCAGAATACTTTTTTCTGAAAATCAAGGCGGCCTTCCCCGGAAAGCCGCGATGAACCAAATAAAAGGAATCCCTATGAAACTGGCAACCCTGAACAATGGCAAACGGGACGGCGCCCTGGTGGTGGTGAGTCGCGATCTGAGCCGCGCGGTGCGCGTGCCGCAGCTGGCCGCCACCCTGCAGGCGGCCCTCGACGAGTGGGCCGAACTTGCGCCAAAACTGACCGCCGTCTATCAGCAGCTCAATGATGGCGCCTGCGCCGACGCCTTCCCGTTCGACGAGACTGCCTGTCTCTCCCCGCTGCCGCGCGCCTACCAGTGGGCCGACGGCAGTGCCTACGTCAACCATGTGGAGCTGGTGCGCAAGGCCCGCGGCGCCGAGATGCCGGAAAGCTTCTGGCACGATCCCCTGATGTACCAAGGGGGCTCGGACAGCTTCCTGCCGCCCCGTGGCACCATCCCGATGGGGTCGGAGGAGTGGGGCATCGATTTCGAGTCGGAGATCGCCGTCATCACCGACGACGTGCCGATGGGCACCAGCCCGCAGGCGGCCGCCGGCCACATCAAGCTGCTGATGCTGGTCAACGACGTGAGCCTGCGCAACCTCATCCCGGGGGAGCTGGCCAAGGGCTTTGGCTTCTTCCAGTCCAAGCCCTCCAGCAGCTTCTCGCCGCTGGCCATTACCCCGGACGAGCTGGGGGATGACTGGCGCGACGGCAAGGTGCATCTGCCCCTCGAGACCCACCTCAACGGCGCCCTGTTCGGAGCCCCGGACGCCGGGGTGGACATGACCTTCAACTTTTATGAGCTGATCGCCCACGCCGCCAAGACCCGGCCGCTCGGGGCGGGCTGCATCATCGGCTCGGGCACCGTCTCCAACTACGACAGAAGCCGCGGTTCATCTTGCCTCGCCGAGCTGCGAATGCTGGAAATTATCGAGTCAGGTCAAGCCACTACACCCTTTCTGCGCTTTGGTGATACAGTGTCCATCGCGATGCAGGATCGCAACGGGATGAGTCTGTTTGGCACCATTTTGCAGCGGGTCACGCCGGCGGGGGCCAGTCAGACGAAGTGAGGGGCCAGCATGGATACGAGGCCGGCTGGTGAGCGGCAGGTGCCCTTGCACCTGCCAACACAGGGACAGATTATGTTGCAGTTGTTTGGATATTGGCGTTCATCGGCAAGTTATCGGGTACGGATCGTGATGCAGCTCAAGGGGCTCGATTATGAGCAGCATCCGGTCAATCTGCGGCAGGGCGAGCAGCGCGAGAAGGCCTACCGTCGGCTCAACCCTCAGGGGCTGGTGCCGTTTCTGGTGGATGGCGAGGTGCAGGTGGGCCAGTCGGTGGCCATCATGGAGTACCTCGACGAAACCTACCCCGCCCACCCGCTGATGCCCTCAGCCCCGCAGGAGCGCGCCCGGGTACGCCAGATCGTCAACATGATCGCCTGCGACATCCACCCCCTCAACAACCTGCGGGTGCTCAACTATCTGGAGCAATCGCTGGGGCAGGGCAAGGCACACCGCGATGAGTGGTATCGCCACTGGATTGACGAGACCTTCACCGCGCTGGAGCAACTGCTGATGACCACCGCCGGCATCTATTGCGTCGGCAACGAGGTGACCCTGGCCGACTGCATGCTGGTGCCCCAGGTCTACAACGCCCGCCGTTACGACATGTCGCTGGAAGACTACCCCACCATCAATCGCATCGTCGCCAACTGCGAGCAGCTGCAGGCCTTTATCAAGGCCGCGCCAGAGCAGCAGCCGGATACCCAACCCTGACATACGGCAGGCCGGGCCTGGTCATCCCGGCCCGGCCTGCCGTGTTCACTCTGCCAACACCCTCCCTTCCCGTTCGCCTCAGGGCGTTCCGTTGCAGCCATAGCGCCGAAAGCCGGGCCGCTCGCCCAGTCGCTGGTAGTAGTCGTTCACGGCCGGCAGTTGCGGACGATCATAGGGCGTCTCCAGCCAGCGGTTGACCGACAGCCCGATGGGAATGTCCGCCAGCGAGAAGTGGGGGCCGGCCACATATCCCCCGGTTGCTTGAAGCTGTCTCTCCAGGATCTCCATATAGTGAGACCACTGCAGGCACGCTGCGTGAAGGGTCTGATGGTCTTGATGCTGGGGGGATCGCCGCACCAGCGACAGGAAGGCGTAGCGCCAGGCGCTGTTCAAGTCCGATGCCTGCCAGTCAATCCATTGATCGACCCGGGCCCTTGCTCTCGCCTCGACGGGATAGAGCGCGTTGTCGCCGTAGCGCGCCGCCAGATAGCGGATGATGGTGTTCGACTCCCACAGGGTGAAGTCGTCATCCTGAATGACCGGCACCATGGCATTGGGGTTGAGTGCCAGGAACGCCGGGGTATCCGTCGGCTTGAAGCCGGACCCCCACTGCTCCAGCTCGAACGGGAGATCCAGCTCGGCGCAGGCCCACAGCACCTTGCGCACATTGATGGAGGAGGCCTTGCCCAGTATCCGTAACATCTTTTCGTCCTTGTCGGGGGGATGGCCGGCTTGCCGCAGGCCTACAACCTCCCTGCTTGCACGGCCATCGGGGCCCAGCACAGTCACCGACCGTGCAGGGCCCTGATTGCATCGATTGGCGAGTCAGCCGTGGGTGGTCTTGGGCTGGAAGAAGGCGATGAACTTGCCGAATTTCTCCCCGTCGTAGCTGTCACCCTTCTCCAGCAACCCGGTGTTGAAGGATTCCAGCAGCTTGCCCTTGGCATCCAGCACGTAGAAGTGGGGCACCCCCAGATACTCGGGATAACCGTTGAGGAAGGATTCGTTCTTGTTCTGCTTGCTGACGTTCACCTTGACCACCACGAAGGTGCGGTTGAGCTGACTGGCAAGATCGGGTTGTTGGTCCAGAAAGTGGTTCATCTCCTGGCACCAGCTGCACCACTCGCCGCCCACCAGCAGCAGGACTTTCTTGCCCTCGGCGCAGGCCTTGGCGGTAGCGGCGGCGAGATCGCGGGCCGGGTCTCGTTGCTCGTCATAGCCCTGGCTGTAATCGGGCAGGCTCTGGCTCCAGAGGTGGCCGGCGCTGTACGCCTCGCCATGAAACAGGGCGGTGCCAAGCACCAGCGGCAATAGCAGTCGGTTCATCACGTGCTCCTTGTGTTGTTGTGGTTGCTTCCAAGCCGCAACAATGTGACACGAGCGAGCCCGGCCGCCAAGGGCGAGATGGGCGCTTGTTATGCAAAAAGCGGGAATGGGTCGGCGGGAAAAAACAAAGCCCCTCGCAGGAGGGGCTTGGTATTCAGGCAAGGAAGGTCGCCGGCAGATCAGTAACCCTGCTGGTGGACGTCCATCACGGCGCGACCGGAGGGGTCTGCCATCTCCTTGAACTTGGCATCCCACTCCAGCGCGGTCGGGGTGGAGCAGGCGACCGACTTGCCGTAGGGCACGGTACGGGCGGCGGACTCCAGCGGGAAGTGCTCGTCAAAGATGGCGCGGTAGAAGTAGGCCTCCTTGGTGAGCGGGGTGTTGACGGGGAAGCGGAAGGCCGCCGCCTCGAACATCTGATCCGTCACCTCTTCCTCGACCATGGCTTTTAGGCTGTCGATCCACGAATAGCCCACGCCGTCGGAGAACTGCTCCTTCTGGCGCCACGCCACTTCGTGGGGCAGCAGATCCTCGAACGCTTCGCGCAGGATGTGCTTCTCGATCTTGCCCTTGCCGCACATCTTGTCGGCAGGCTGCAGGCGCATCGCCACGTCCATGAACTCCTTGTCGAGGAAGGGCACGCGACCCTCCACCCCCCAGGCGGCCATCGACTTGTTGGCGCGCAGGCAGTCATAGAGGTGCAAAGAGGCGAGCTTGCGCACGTTCTCTTCGTGGAACTCGCGGGCGTTGGGTGCCTTGTGGAAGTAGAGGTAGCCGCCGAACAGCTCGTCGGAGCCTTCGCCGGAGAGCACCATCTTGATCCCCATCGCCTTGATGTAGCGGGCCATCAGGTACATCGGCGTGGAGGCGCGGATGGTGGTGACGTCATAGGTCTCGAGGTGATAGATGACGTCCCGCAGGGCATCCAGACCCTCCTGCACGGTGAAGTGGATCTGGTGGTGGATGGTGCCGAGGTGATCGGCCACCTTGCGGGCGGCGGCGAGATCCGGCGAGCCTTCCAGGCCGACGGCGAAGGAGTGCAGCTGGGGCCACCAGGCTTCGCTCTTGCCATCGTCTTCAACCCGGCGGGCGGCATAGAGCTTGGTGATGGCGGAGATGACGGACGAATCCAGCCCGCCGGAGAGCAGCACGCCGTAGGGCACGTCGCACATCAGCTGGCGCTTGACCGCCGCTTCCAGCGCGGCTTTCAGCTCGGCCTTGTCGCTGACGTTGTGCTCGACCGCGCCGTACTCCATCCAGTCGCGTTTGTACCAAGTTTTAAGCTCGCCATCCTTGCTCCACAGGTAATGTCCCGGCGGGAAGGTTTCGACGCTCTTGCAGACCGGTACCAGCGCCTTCATCTCGGAGGCGACGTAGAAGTTGCCGTGCTCGTCGCGACCGGTATAGAGGGGGATGATCCCCATATGGTCACGACCAATCAGGTAGGCATCCTGCTCGGCGTCATAGAGGATGAAGGCGAAGATGCCGTTCAGGTCATCCAGGAAGGCGGGGCCCTTCTCCTTGTAGAGGGCCAGCAGCACCTCGCAGTCGGAGTGGGTCTGGAACTGGAAGTCGACCTTGAGGTTCTTCTCCAGCTCCTTGTGGTTGTAGATCTCGCCGTTGACGGCCAGCACGTGGGTGCGCTCGGGGTTGTAGAGCGGCTGGGCGCCGTTGCCCGGATCGACGATGGCCAGGCGCTCGTGCACCAGAATGGCTTTGTCGGAGCTGTAGACGCCGGACCAGTCAGGACCGCGGTGGCGCAATCGCTTGGACATCTCCAGCGCCGATTTGCGCAGCGCGGCCGCATCGGATTTGATGTCCAGAATGCCGAAAATAGAACACATTGGCGGTAATCCTCTTGATTTTTATATGAGCCCCCCACGTTCGGGCTCGAAATTCCATTTACATTCCTCGCCAATCACAATGCCTAGTGCAAAAACCTTTTGCAAGCGGGAAAACCGCAGAAAATCATGCCGCTCACGTCAACCCGGTCAGCCTGAAAAAGGGCGGCTACGGCGGCCCGGGTTGACGCAGACGTCAAGTCGCGGCGGGCTCGAAGATCACGTAGAGCTTGCGGCAGGGGGTGAGGGTCTCCCACTCCCCGACAAAGCCGGCCGGGATGACGAACTGATCGCCGGGCTTGAGGGGCAGCCTGCCGCCCTGGCCGTCGTGGATCACCGCCTCGCCCTCCAGCAGCTGGCAATATTCGTGCTCGGTGTAGTGGATGGCCCAGCGGCCGGGCTCGCAAGCCCAGAAGCCGACGTGAAACTGCTGGCTGGGGTCGGAGTAGTGGTTCCATACCGTCTGGCGCGGATTGCCGGCGCGCAGGCGCTCGGGGGCGGGCATCAGCGGGGTGGGGGCCGCCTCGTGGCGGTCGAGCAGGATCCAGTCGTTGAGGGTCTTCATGCTGCCTCCTTGGTAAGGGATAAAAAAACGGGGCCATCCAGACCCCGAGATTGTTCGTTTTATTAAACGAGGTTGCGCATAACGTAAACGATAGCGCCTCCCTTGCCAAGGGGGCTGCCGCCCCCCGTCAGCGTGGTTGCAGCCGCTTGATGACGTGGCGGGCGAAGCCGCTGCCCGCTTCGTCGTAGACGTTGAACACCGCATCCACCCCTTGTTCTTTCAGGGAGGCGATGTCGTCCTCGAAGCGGACGATGGCGGCAATCTTGCCGGCAAAGCCGTGGCTGCGCAGTTTCTCGATGGCGTAGAGGTTGCCCGAGTGGTGAGGCATGGCCAGCAGCACCAGGTTGACCTGGTTGGAGAGCAGCACCTTGTCCCAGAAGTCGGTATCGGTGGCATCCCCCTCGATGACGTTCATGCCCTGGGCGCGCAGGGTGGGCAGCTTCTCGCTGTCGTTCTCCACCCCGAGGATCACGGTGCCGTACTTGTTCTCCAGCTCGAAGTAGGCGCCCTGACCGATCCGCCCCATGCCGAGGATGATCACCTCGGCATCGCCGAGCTCGATGGGCCTGTCCTCCGGGTGCAAAGTGGTGGCCTGCATGCCGCGCAGCCAGTTGCCGAGCCGATGGTAAATGCGCTCGCTCTGGCCGTTGAGGGGGGCCGAGATCATAAAGCTGGCCGCCAGCGCCAGAGAGAGAGCAACCAGCCACTCGTGGGAAATCCAGCCCGCCTTGGCGGCGATGGCCGCGACGATGAGACCGAACTCCGAGAAGTTGGTGAGCGCCAGGGTGGAGAGCAGGGCGGTACGCACCCGAAGGTGGGCGCCGCTGTAGACCAGATAGTAGAGCGCGCTTTTGAGCGGCAGGGCCAGCACCAGGGCCAGCGCCAGCAACATGGTGTCGTGGGTCGGCAGGCCGTTGAGGCCGATGGTGAGAAAGAAGCAGATGAGAAACAGATCTTTGAGGTTGAACAGCGACTTGGCCAGCCCAGCGGAGGCGGGGTGGGAGGCGATCAGCATGCCGATGACCAGCGCCCCCAGATCGGGCTTGAGCCCCACCACCTCGAAGCCGGCAGCCCCCACCACCAGCGCCAGGAAGATCCCGAACAGCACCTGCAACTCGCCGTGACCGGCCCGCTCCAACAGTTTCAGCAGCAAGGGGCGCAGCAGTGGCAGCCCCAGGATCCAGAGCGCCCAGATGCTGGGCCACTGACCGCTGGAGACCGCCAGGAAGGCCACCGCGAACAGATCCTGCATCACCAGCACGCCGACGGCGAGGCGGGCATAGAGGGCGTTCATGTCGCTGCGCTCCTCCAGCACCTTGACCGCAAACACGGTACTGGAGAAGGAGAGGGCAAAGCCCAGCAGCAGTGCCAGCCGCCAGTCCAGCGACATGGCCAGTGCCAGCCCGAGCCCCTTGCACACCAGCAGCACCACGGTGAACAGCAGGGTGGAGAGCAGCAGGTGCAAGCTGGTGGTGCCCCAGACGTCGCGCCGCATCAGGATCTTGACGTTGAGCTTGAGGCCGATGGTGAACAGCAGCAGGGTGACGCCCAGATCGGCAATTTCGTTCAGGGCCGGGGTGTTCTGATAGCCCATGCCGTTGAGCAGAAAACCGGCCGCCAGAAAGCCCAGCAGGGGCGGCAGGCCGATGAGGTTGACCAGCATGCCGCAGCCGAAGGCCACGGCGATCATGACAGGTTCCATTACACGTCCTTCAGGGGTAACGAGGCAGACCTGGGCCTTGCGCCAGGCCGGCCCGTCAGCCGGCAGGGATCAGACGATGTCGATATCCACCACTGAATCGAAGATGTGGTTCGGCCGAAACGGCATGCGGTCGATGTCGGCCACCTTGCTCACCCCGGAGAGCACCAGCACCGTCTCGAGGCCGGCCTGGAAGCCCGCCAGAATGTCGGTGCGCAGGTTGTCGCCGATGATGATGGTGTCGTCGGAGTGGGCCTCCATCCGGTTGAGCGCCGCGCGGATGATCCAGGCGCTCGGCTTGCCGACGTAAAACGGCTTCTTGCCGGTCATCCGCTCGATGGGGGCGCACAGGGCGCCGCAGGCCGGGTGCATCATGGGGCCGTGGGTATCGGGGTTGGTGGCGATGAAGCGGGCCCCCTGATCGACGAACTTTGCCCCCAGCTGCATCATGGTCCAGTTGTAGTTGCGGGTCTCGCCCACCACCACGAAGTCGGGGTCGATGTCGGTGATGGTGAAGCCGGCCTTGTAGAGTTCGTGGGTCAGCGCCCCTTCGCCGATCACATAGGCCTTCTTGCCGTCCTGGCGCTTGAGAAAGTCGGCGGTGCCCATGGCGGAGGTGTAGAAGCACTCCTCCGGCACCTCGATCCCGGCGGATCGGAAGCGGTTTTGCAGATCTTTCTGGGTCTGGGCCGGGTAGTTGGTCAGAAACAGCAGCTTGCTGCCCTGCTCCAGCAGGCGGTGGACGAAGCGGTCGGCACCGGGCACCAGATCGTTGTTGTGCAGGATGACGCCGTCGATGTCGCAGATGACGTTTTTCTTCATGGGGACTCCTTGTGTAGGCGCAAGAGGCGGCGGAAAGTTGCGCCAACTCTCAAGATCTTCAAATAGTTATGTTGTTTTTGTGACGCCATTATAAGTCTGTTTGATGACAAGTCTCCCCCATAAACAGAGATAGGTGCACAATGAACGACAGAGGGGAGGGATCCGCTCTGCCACTGGCTGGTCCCGCTGTCTGTGAACCGATGGAGCCGTCATCATGGATAACTTTATTGCCGGTCTGCCCAAGCTGGAGCTGCACCTCCATATCGAAGGCTCGCTCGAGCCGGAACTGATGTTTGCCCTGGGCCAGCGCAACGGCGTTGCCCTGCCCTGGCCCGACGTGGCCAGCGTGCGCGCCGCCTACGAATTCGACTGTCTGCAATCCTTCCTCGATCTCTATTACCTGGGGGCCAGCGTGCTCATCACCGAGCAGGATTTCTTCGACCTCACCTGGGCCTATCTGGAACGCTGCGCCGCCGACAAGGTGGTACACGTGGAGATCTTCTTCGACCCCCAGACCCACACCACCCGCGGCGTGCCCTTCGCCACCGTGCTGGGCGGCATCGAGCGGGCGCTGCAGCGCGGGGAGAAAGCGTTTGGCATCAGCTGGCGGCTCATCATGAGCTTCCTGCGCCACCTGAGCGAGAAGATGCCTTTGCCACGTTGGCAGAGGCCACTCCCTTCCTGTCGCGCATTCACGGCATCGGCCTTGACTCGGGGGAGAAGGGCAACCCGCCCAGCAAGTTTGCCCGGGTCTTTGCCCGCTGCCGCGAGCTGGGGTTGCCGGTGGTGGCCCACGCCGGCGAAGAGGGGCCGGCGGACTACATCTGGCAGGCCATCCGGGAGCTTGAAGTGCGGCGCATCGATCACGGGGTACGCTGCGTCGATGATCCCGATCTGCTGCGCTATCTGGCCGATACCCGGCTGCCGCTCACCGTCTGCCCCCTCTCCAACACCCGTCTCAAGGTGTTTGACAAGATGGCCCACCACAACGTGCTGGCGCTGCTGGAGCAGGGGCTGTGCGTCACCATCAACTCCGACGATCCCGCCTATTTTGGCGGCTACATGAGTGCCAACTTCCACGCCCTGGCCCATGAGCTGGGGGCCAGCATGAACCAGCTCTGCCGCTTGTCACTGAACGCGGTGGAGGCGAGCTGGCTGAGCCTGGCCGACAAGGCGCGGCTGACCCGGGAGATCAGAAGCTACGCCGCCTGCTACGGGGTCAGCCTCCATTAACCTGCGGTGCCGGCAAGCATGACAGGTAAAAAACGACGCGCCCACCAGAGAGGTGGGCGCGTTTTTTTATGGTTCTTCGCGGGATCTTGGGGAAGTGGAAGTTGACAGACAGGGTGCTGGTAAACTGGCTGTCTCCAAACACACCACCACCATCACCCTGCTGTCGCCGTGCATCATATTGATATTGCCTCCTTCTGGCCAGGTTATACCGTCATCGCCCAAGCGCTTTCTGCCAACCATCACACCCTGTTTACCCTTGAGCCTCGCGCCGACTTCTTGCCCCGTTGTCGCCGATGCCTGCAACCCACGCCATTGATCCACGACCAACGTATCCGCCGGGTGCGTGAGCGAGACCTATTTGACCGACAAGTCTGGTTACAACTGCCTGTTCGCCGCGTCGACTGTCTGCGCTGTGGTCGCGTCAGTGAACATATCGACTGGCTCCCCTCTGGCTCCCGCCTCACCCGGCGCATGCAGTGCTGGATTGAAGCGCTCGTTCAGTACCTCCCCATCCGCCATGTCAGCCAGCTCACCGGGGTCGGTTGGCACACCATCAAGGAGATCGACAAGCGCCGTTTGCAGACCAGTGTGGGCACCATCGAACTTGGGGAGGTGCGGCGGCTGGTGATGGATGAGTTTGCCCTGCACAAGGGACACCGCTATGCCACCGTGATCATGGATGCCGAGCGAACCCGCGTCCTGTGGGTGGGGCACGGCAACAGCCGGGCCGCTATCCGTCCCTTCTTCGAGCAGCTCGGCGAGCGATGCCAGCAGATTGAAGCGGTGGCGATGGACATGAACACGGCGTTCGACCTGGAGGTGAAGCAACACTGCCCGCAGGCGGAGGTGGTCTACGACCTGTTCCACGTGGTGGCTCGCTATGGCCGAGAGGTGGTGGACCGGGTGCGAGTGGAGCAGGCGAATGCACTGAAAAGCGATAAACCGGCGCGAAAAGTGGTCAAAAGTGCGCGTTGGTTGCTGCTACGTAATCGGGCGAAGTTGAGTGAAAAACAGGATGTGAAGTTGCAGGAGCTGTTGGCGGCGAATCAACCGCTGGCGATGGTGTACGTGCTGAAAGAGGGGTTGAAGGGCATCTGGTATGCGCCGAGCGTGTGGGAAGGATGGCGACGATGGCGGAGCTGGATGCGGCAGGTGAAGGAAAGCGGGCTAGCGCCGCTGCAACGATTTGGTCGAAATTTATCGAAATATATGCGGGGGATCCTGGCGAGTGCAAACTACCCGATGCACACGAGTGTGCTGGAAGGGGTGAACAACAAGATCAAAGTGATAAAGCGTATGGCATATGGATTTAGGGACTCAGAATACTTTTTTCTGAAAATCAAGGCGGCCTTCCCCGGAAAGCCGCGATGAACCTTTTTTATGCCTGGGCGGGTTTGATTCAGGCCGTGTGGGGCTGGGGGGCTGCCTGATAGGTCGGGTAGTCAATCAAGCCCTTTTCGCCGCCACCGAACAGGGTGGCCGGATCGTGGGGGGCGAACGGGTAGCCGTGGCGCAGCCGCTCGGGCAGGTCGGGGTTGGCCACGAAGGGGCGGCCGAAGCCTATCATGTCGGCCCAGCCCGCCTCGAGCGCCGCCCGGGCACGCTCGCCGTCGTACTTGCCGGCATAGATGAGGGTGTTGGGGAAGGCGTCGCGCAGCCCCTGCTTGAAGCCCTCCGCCATCAGCGGGGCATCGTCCCAGTCCGCCTCGGCGATGTGCAGGTAGACCACGTCGAGCCGGCCCAGCAGGCGGGCGGCGGCCAGGTAGGTCTCCTGCGGGTTGGCATCCACGGTGCCGTTGAGGGTGGTGAGTGGCGCGAGGCGCACCCCGACCCGGTCGGCCCCGATCTCGCTGCAGACTGCCTCGGTCACCTCTTTGAGGAAGCGCAGACGATTTTCCAGCGAACCGCCGTAGCCGTCGGTGCGGGTATTGGACTCGGAGTCGAGGAACTGGTTGATGAGGTAGCCGTTGGCGGCGTGCAGCTCGATGCCGTCAAAGCCGGCCAGCATGGCGTTGCGAGCCGCCTGACGGAACTGGCCCACTACCGCGTCGATATCGGCCTGGGTCATGGCGCGCGGGGTGACGGTTTCGACGAACCCGGGGGCATCGCTGCCGTTGTCGACGAACACCCGTACCCCTTTCGCCTGAATGGCGGAGGAGGAGATGGGCTGGGCACCGCCGAGGTTGTCAGGGTGAGTGACCCGGCCCACGTGCCAGAGCTGGGCGAACATGGTGCCGCCCTTGGCGTGGACGGCGTCGGTCACCAGCTTCCAGCCGGCCACTTGTTCGGCGCTGTGGATCCCCGGCGTCCAGGCATAGCCCTTGCCCATGGGGTCAATCTGGGTGCCTTCACTGATGATGAGGCCGGCCCCGGCGCGCTGGGCGTAGTAGATGGCCATCATGGCATTGGCCACGTCACCGGGCTGGCTGGCGCGGGAGCGGGTCATGGGGGGCATGACGATGCGATTGTTGAGGTGCAGCTGGCCGAGGCGCAGGGGGCAGAACAGGTGATCGTGGTGCATGGTGAATTCCTCATGGTGATGATGGGCTCACTCTAGTGCCGGCATCCCTTGCGAAAAAGAGGGGTAATTGCACAAAAGAATTGCACTGATGGCAGCAATGGTGAAACGAGGGAGGGGCAGGGGGAGGCGCCGGAATAAAAAAGGGGACCAGCAAGGCCCCCTTTTTCAGCATGGTTCACGTAATGGTATCAGGCCTCCAGCGGCATGACGCGCACCCGCTCGATGCGCCGCTCGCTCACCTCGACCACCTCGAAGCCGAGCTGCTGCAGTTGCAGCTGCTGGCCCGGGGCGGGCAGGGTGCCGAAGTGGGAGAGCAGCATGCCGGCCAGGGTCACGTACTCGTCGCTCTCGCTCACCAGCCCTTCGTGTTCCAGCACCTGCTCCACGTGGTGGATGTTGGTGCTGCCGTTGATGAGCCAGCCTTCTCCATCGCGGACGATGTCCGGCGTTTCGTCTTCATCGGGCAGCTCGCCGACGATGGCCTCCAGCAGGTCGTGGGTGGTCACCAGGCCCTGGATCACGCCGAACTCGTCGGCCACCAGGATGAGGCTGCCCTTGGCCTGGCGCAGCTCTGCCAGCAGCTTAATCACGTTGATGGTCTGCGGCACTATGATGGGGTCGTTCTGCTTGGCCAGCTCGCTCAAGGATTGCCCTTCATTGAGGGCAAACAGCAGATCGCGTGCCTTGACCACCCCGATCACCTCGTCCAGATCGCCGTCACAGACCGGGAACAGGCTGTGGGGCTCCTGCTGCAGCAGGGCGCGGATCTCGTCGTTGGAGTCGTTGACGTCGATCCAGGCCATCTCGGAGCGCGGGGTCATGATGGTGCGGATGGAGCGTTCGGCCAGCGACAGCACCCCGGTCACCATGTAGCGCTCCTCCTCGCCAAAGCTCACCGGCTCGGCGGCGGGGGCGTCCAGATCGTCGTCCGGTCGGTCCTGATACGCCTTGCTGCCCATCAGTTTGAAAATGGCGGCGGTGGTGCGCTCGCGCAGGGGCTGCTTGGCCTCGTGGCGCTCGGCACTGCGCTGGGAGAGCTGGTTGAAAAACTCGATCAGCACCGAGAAGCCAATGGCCGCGTAGAGGTAACCCTTCGGAATATGGAAGCCAAACCCTTCCGCCACCAAGCTAAAACCGATCATCAGCAGGAAGCTCAGACAGAGTACCACGACTGTGGGGTGGGCGTTGACGAAGCGGGTCAGCGGCTTGGAGGCGAGCACCATCACCAGCATGGCGATGGTGACGGCCGCCATCATGACGCCGAGGTGTTCCACCATGCCGACGGCGGTGATGATGGAGTCCAGCGAGAAGATGGCATCCAGCACCAGGATCTGGGTGATCACCACGCCGAAGCTGGCGTAGACGCCGACCGGCCCGTCCTCGGGCGGCTTGGCCTCCAGCCGCTCATGCAGCTCGGAGGTGGCCTTGAACAGCAGGAACAGGCCGCCCCCCATCAGGATCAGGTCCCGACCGGAGAAGGGGTGATCCCACAGGTGCAAAATGGGGGCGGTCAGGGTGACCAGCCAGGACATCACGCTCAGGAGCCCCAGGCGCATCAGCAGCGCCAGCGACAGGCCGATGACACGGGCCTTGTCCCGCTGGGCGGGGGGCAGCTTTTTCACCAGGATGGCGATGAAGACCAGGTTGTCGATCCCGAGCACGATTTCCAGGACGATCAGGGTAAACAGACCGATCCAGATGTGGGGATCCAGCAGCAATTCCATGTAGTGACCTCAATAAAAAACAGACAGAGCAGAGAGTAAGCACGGCGTACGATGGCCGCAGTGACAGCAAGGCAATGGCGTTATTCAGAGGCGCTGATTAAGCAGATAAAGATAGGCTTTGACGGGAAGAAACGAAGGGCAACTTCGGGGATTGTCCATGATGGGCAATAAAACCTCGGGTTAAAAGTGAGCCCTGATGATAACGGGAATCCCGTATTTGGCAAGAGGGGTGGGCAGCGCAGGGGAAAGGGGTATTAACCGAGCGGGGCGACAGGAGCGGGCGGAGCTTGCCAGGCAAGCCCCGCCGTGCGGCTTACAGCCAGCGTTTCTCGCGGGTGAAGCAGACCGACAGCCAGGCGTCCCCCAGGGTATCGCCGAGGCGGGACCAGAGCTCCTGGCGCAGGGCATCCTGGCGCTCGACGGGCCACTCCTGACCTGGCGCCACCAGAATGTTGAGTTCGAGATCGAAGCGGCGGCCGCTTTTCGCCAGGTGGCTGTAGCACTCGATGCCATGGCGCAGGCGCAGGGCCTCGACTTCGCTGGCCACCAGCCGGGAGACATCCCCCTTGGGGGCGATCTTCAGCACTTCCCGCAGGTTGCGACCGAGCACCTTGATGGGAATGAGGGTGGCGCACAGGGCCAGCAGCGAGACCAGCACCGGGTCTATGTAGCGGTTGTAGTGGCCGTAGCCGATGGCATCGAGACCGATAGCGACCACGAAGCCGATGAGCAGGGTGGTGCTGAGCAGGGTGTCGACCAGCCACTCCTTGGAGTCCACCCGCACCAGCTCGGAGTTGACCCGCTCGGCCACGTCGGCCTCGACCCGGTAGATGATGCCGCAGAAGAAGGTGGAGACGACGGCATAGATGAGGGCGTGGCCGAGATCGATCTCCCGTCCGCCCGCCAGCAGGGTGGTGAGGCCGTTGTAGAGGGCCGCTAGGCAGAGCAGCAGAATGATGGTGCCGTTGATGACGTTGGCGATGGGTTCGAAGTGGGCGTAGCCGTATTGAAAGCGGGCGTCGGAGGGACGGGTCACCAGGTAGGCGGTGATGAGCCCCAGCCCCGTCATGCCCATGCTGAACAGGGTGAAGATGCCGTCCAGCATGATGGCGTTGGAACCGACGAACAGGCCATAGCCGATCCCGAAAATGGCAAAGGTGATGCAACCAAACAGCGACAGGGTCAGCGCCTGTTTTTCGGTGCGAATAAGCGTACTGATAACATGGCTGTAATGAGCCATAAAAGTCCTCCTTTCAAATGGTGAAGATTGCGCGCGCAAGCGGTTTTCTAGCTGATATACTGCCCGCTCACATGTGAGCGGACTGGTTCGGGGGCCCGCGAAGAGGCTGGCCCGAACGGTCGTTGTCGCCGGAGTTCCGGCATCAAGCAAAGGAAGGGAACAAGGATTCATGATCCCGAGACTCGATTACCAGGACAGTTTGTCACCTACAACCCTGCAGTTTCTTGAGTTGCTGGCGCGATCAGCATTTCGTGGTGATATCGAAAAGTCTTATGCAAGCCGGTTGGCGATGGCGACGGATAACAGCGTCTATCAGGTAGTACCTCAGGCGGTTCTCTATCCGCGCAGTGCGGACGATATTGCGGTGATGCTCAAGCTGGCCCAGGGGCCCGAGTACGCAACCTTGAGTTTCTTCCCTCGCGGCGGCGGTACCGGCACCAATGGTCAATCCTTGGGCGGCGGCATTATCGTCGATCTCTCGCGCCATATGAACCAGATCATGGAAATTAATCTGGAAGAGGGCTGGGTGCGGGCCCAGGCCGGGGTGGTTAAAGATCAGCTCAACGCCTATTTGAAGCCCCACGGCTACTTCTTCTCGCCGGATCTCTCCACCTCCAACCGCGCCACCCTGGGGGGCATGGTCAACACCGACGCCTCGGGGCAGGGCTCCTTGGTGTACGGCAAGACCTCGGATCACGTGCTCGGCCTCAAAGCCGTGCTGGAGAATGGCGATCTCATGGCCACCGAGCCGGTGACCGGCCCGCGTCTGGCGGACAAGCTGGCCCTCGACAACCGCGAAGGGGAGGTCTATCGCACCCTCTATCGCATCGGCAAGGAGCGCCGCGCCGACATCGAGGCCACCTTCCCCAGGCTCAACCGCTTTCTGACCGGTTACGATCTCAAGCACCTCTATCAGCCCGATACCGACACCCTGGACGTCAGCCGGGTGCTGTGTGGCTCGGAAGGCTCCTTGGGCTTTATCACCGAAGCCAGGCTCAACATCACTCCCATCCCGCGCTACCGCACCCTGGTCAACGTCAAGTACGACAGCTTCCCGTCGGCCCTGCGCAATGCCCCCTTTATGGTACAGGCCCAGGCGCTGTCGGTAGAGACGGTGGACTCCCGGGTGCTGGGGCTGGCTCGCGCCGACATCATCTGGCACTCGGTCAAAGAGTTCATTCAGGAGGTGCCGGGCAAGGATCTGCAGGGGCTCAACATCGTCGAGTTTGCCGACACCGACGAGGATGAGCACCAAGCCAAGGTGGCCGAGCTGTGCCGGCGCATCGACGCCCTGCTGGCCAAGGGGGAGGCGGGGATCATCGGCTATCAGGTGTGCAACCACCTGGCCAGCATCGAGACCATCTACGCCATGCGCAAGAAGTCGGTGGGGCTGCTCGGCAACGCCGAAGGGCGCAAGAAGCCGGTGGCCTTCACCGAAGACACCGCCGTGCCGCCGGAGTCGTTGGCGGACTTCATCATGGAGTTTCGTGCCCTGCTGGATGCTCACGGCCTTGACTACGGCATGTTCGGCCACGTCGATGCCGGGGTGCTGCACGTGCGCCCGGCGCTGGACTTGTGCGACCCCGAGCAGGAGGTGCTGCTGCGGCGTATCTCCGATCAGGTGGTGGCGCTCACCGCCAAATACGGCGGCCTGATGTGGGGGGAGCACGGCAAGGGCTTTCGCTCCGAATACAGCCCCGCCTTCTTCGGCGAGCTGTGGGAGGAGCTGCAACGGGTCAAGGGGGCGTTCGACCCGGCCAACCGCATCAACCCGGGCAAGATCTGCATGCCTTATGGCAGCGGCGCCGAGCTGGTGTCGGTGGATGGGCCCAAGCGCGGCAAGTTCGACCGCCAGATCCCGCTGGCGGTGCGCACCAGCTATACCCGGGCGCTGGATTGCAACGGCAATGGTCTGTGCTTCACCTTCGAGACCGACTCCCCCATGTGCCCCTCGGTCAAGATCAGCCGCGACCGCCGTCACTCTCCCAAGGGGCGGGCCGGCCTGATGCGCGAATGGCTGCGCCAGCTGGCAGAGCAGGGCTTCGATCCGCTGAGTGAGGAGGTGGCCCTGCAAAGCGGCGGTCTGCGCTTCAAGCAGATTGTCGACAAGTTTCGCAACACAGTGGCCCGCGCCCGCGGCGAGTATGACTTCTCCCACGAGGTGATGGAGGCGATGGAGGGGTGCCTGGCGTGTAAAGCCTGCACCAGCCAGTGCCCCATCAAGGTGGATGTGCCCACCTTCCGCGCCCGCTTCATGCAGCTCTATCACAGCCGCTATCTGCGCGGCCCCAAGGATTACTTCGTCGGCACGGTGGAAAGCTATGCCCCCCTGCTGGCCAAGGCGCCGAAACTGGTCAACTTCTTCCTCGAGAAGGAGTGGGCCCAGAAGGCGACCGAGAAGAGCATCGGCATGGTGGACGTGCCGTTATTGAGCGTGCCGACCCTGGCCGAGGAGCTGCGCGACCATCGCGCCCGCTATTTCGATCTGCCGGGCCTGGAGGCCATGAGCCCCGAGCAGCGTCAAAAAGTGGTGCTCATCGTGCAGGATCCCTTCACCAGCTACTACGACGCCCCCGTGGTGCGTGATCTGGTGAAGCTCGCCAGCAAGCTCGGCCTGCAGCCCTATCTGCTGCCGTTCAAGCCCAACGGCAAGCCCCAGCACGTGAAGGGCTTCCTGCGCGCCTTCGCCCGTACCGCGGCCAGCAGCGCCCAGTTCCTCAACAAGGTGGCGGCGCTCGGCATCCCCATGGTGGGGGTCGATCCCTCCCTGGTGCTCTGCTATCGGGACGAATACGTGAAGGCGCTCGGCCCCGCCCGCGGTGACTTCCAGGTGCTGCTGCCCCAGGAGTGGCTGCTCTCCTTGCCGGCCGAGGCGTTGCCGGTGCGAGAAGCGGATGCCGGCGTCGAGCCCTGGTATCTGTTCGCCCACTGTACCGAGAAGACCGCCAAGCCGTCGACCCACGGTGACTGGAGTACCCTGTTCCGCCGCTTCGGTGCCACGCTGCAACCGGTGTCGGTGGGCTGCTGCGGCATGGCCGGTACCTATGGCCACGATGCCAAACAGGTGGATAACTCCAAGGGCATTTATGGCCTGAGCTGGGCCGAGCCCCTGGCTCGCCTGCCGCAAGCCCGTTGTCTGGCCACCGGATATTCGTGCCGCAGCCAGGTGAAGCGGATGGAGGGGGAGAAGCTCAAGCACCCGCTGCAGGCCCTGCTGGAACTGCTCTGATGCTGACGCTCCCCAAGCGGTTTCGGGTGCCGCAAGCCTATCGGCACCCGCACTTCCTGCTGCTGCCGGTCAATCCGACCCAGGCGGTGGTGGAGTTCGTCGCCATGCTGCGCGAGCGCGAGCAGCTTCATCAGCTGTTTCGCCCGGACGATGTGTGGCCCTCCGCCAATTTCAGCCTGAGCCAGCACGAGGCCGATCTGGAGTGGCAGCACTCCGAGTTTCTGGCCAAACGCTCCTTTGCCTATGGTCTCTGGAGCCCGGCGCGGGAGCCCGAGTTCTGGGGCGGGGTTTACCTCTATCCCTCGGTGTTGCCGGAGGTGGCGGTGGAGCTCTTCTTCTGGAAGGTGGCCGAGGCGCCGCTCACCGATGCCGAACTGGAGGCCGAACTGCGCGCCTGGCTCGGCAAGGTGTGGCAGTGGTCCGCGCCGCGTCTGCCGGGGCGCGACCAGCCCTGGGCCGAGTGGCCAGGGGTGACCTATCCCTGGTGAGGGTCAACCTCGATACAAGATGCCCCAGCGTGGGCATCTTTTTTTTTGGTCCTTTTTCGCCGACACTGCTGGTTTGCCGCTATGGCGCAGTGATAACCCGTTGATCACGCAAGGAGTCCGCTCACCATGAGTCAAGAAAGCAGCCCTATCTGGCGCAAACCCATGAGCCTTGAAGGGCTCAACGCCAGCTCTCGCAACACCCTGATGGCCCACCTCGACATCGTCTACACCGCCTTTGGCCCCGACTGGCTGGAGGCAACCATGCCGGTGGATCACCGCACCCATCAGCCGCTCGGCATGTTGCACGGCGGCGCCTCCGTGGTGCTGGCGGAGACGCTGGGATCGCTCGCGGCCAACATGGCGGTCGGGCCTGACAGTTACTGCGTGGGGCTGGAGGTCAATGCCAACCACCTGAGAGCCAAGCGGGAAGGGGTGGTGACGGGGCGTTGCACGCCACTGCATCTGGGGGCGACGACTCAGGTGTGGCAGATAGAAATTCGCGATGAACGTGGTCGTTTATTGTGCACCAGCCGGTTGACCATGGCGGTGCTCAAACACAAGCGGGACAAGGACTCTGGCGAAGCGTGATCTGCAATAACGCACCATGAGTGAAAAATAAGCAAGCCATAGTCGCAAGATCCCTCTATAATTGCCAACGTCTTGAGAGGCTTATCACATTTTTCAAGACAGCAGAACAAAGTGGCGCTATAATCGCCGCCTTTTTGCTATTCCGCGGTGTTAGCCGCCTGCCTTAATCTGGAAGAATCTATGTCTGATACCGAACAACTGCCCCTTTTTAGTGAGCTTGGACTGGCCGCGCCTGTACTGAAAGCGCTGCAGGACGTGGGCTATGAGCGCCCGTCCCCCATCCAGGCCGCAGCAATTCCCCACCTGATGGCGGGCCACGATCTGCTGGGGCAGGCGCAAACCGGTACAGGGAAGACCGCTGCTTTTGCCTTGCCTCTGTTGTCTCGTCTGGAAGCTGGTAACCGCAACACCCAGATCCTGGTGCTGGCACCGACTCGTGAACTGGCTCTGCAGGTGGCTGAAGCGTGCCAACGCTATGCCCACCACATGCCTGATTTCCACGTGCTGCCCATCTACGGCGGCGCCTCCTACGAAACCCAGACCCGCGCCCTGCGCCGCGGTGCTCAGGTTGTCGTGGGTACCCCGGGCCGTGTGATGGACCTGATCCGTCGCAAGAACCTGGACCTCTCCGGCCTGAAAGCCCTGGTGCTGGACGAAGCGGACGAGATGCTGCGCATGGGCTTCATCGACGACGTGGACTGGATCATGGAACAGTGCCCGGCCGGTCGTCAGGTTGCCCTGTTCTCCGCCACCATGCCGGAGCAGATCCGTCGTGTGGCCCAGAAGCACCTGAAGCAGCCCAAAGAGATCAAGATCGCCTCCAAGACTGCGACCGCTACCACCATCCGTCAGCGTTACTGGCAGGTGACCGGTCTGCACAAGCTGGACGCCATGACCCGTCTGCTGGAAGTCGAGCCCTACGAAGCCCTGCTGGTGTTCGTACGCACCAAGAACGCCGCCGAAGAACTGGCTGGCAAGCTGGCTGCCCGTGGTCACGCCTGTGAAGCGCTGCACGGTGACATCCCGCAGAAGCTGCGTGAGCGTACCGTCGACAAGCTGCGCCAAGGCCAGCTGGACATCCTGATCGCCACCGACGTGGTCGCCCGTGGTCTGGACGTTGAGCGCATCACCCACGTGGTGAACTACGACATCCCCTACGACACCGAATCCTACGTTCACCGTATCGGCCGTACCGGTCGTGCCGGTCGCAAGGGTGAAGCCATCCTGTTCGTGGCACCGCGCGAGCGTCGCATGCTGCGTGCCATCGAGCACGCAACCCGTCAGGCCATCGAGCCGATGAAGATGCCGAGCACCGAGGACATCAACCAGCACCGTCTGGCCAAGTTCAAGGAGCGCATCCGCGAAACCATGATGGGCGAAGAGCTCGAGATCTACGTGAACCTGGTGAACGAGCTGATCGAAGAAGACTCTGCCGATCCGCTGGAACTGGCTGCCGCACTGGCCAAACTGGTACAGGGCGACCAACCGCTGCTGCTGGATGACTCCATTCCGGATCCGGTGTTCAACGCCGGCAACGATCGCGGTGGTTTCGAGCGTCGTGACTTCAACGACCGTGGTGGCCGTGATTTCGCCGACCGTGGCGATCGCCCGGCTCGTCGCATGCCGTCCCTGGAACCGCGTCCGCTCAAGGACAACCCGGATGTGGAGATGGAGCGCTACCGCGTCGACGTGGGTGCCCATCACGGCGTCAAGCCGGGCCAGATTGTGGGTGCCATCGCCAACGAAGCGAACATCGAGAGCCGCTTCATCGGCAACATCGATATCGCCGATGACTTCTCCACCGTCGATCTGCCCAAGGGCATGAGCGCCGACGTGCTGGAAGTGATCAAGAAGGCCCGTGTCTGCCAGCGTCCGCTGCAGATCAGCCGCTACACCGAAGTGCCGGCCGGCAGCAACACGGCTCCCCGTCCGCCCCGTGGTGATCGTCCGTTCCGTGGCGACCGTCCTTTCAACAAGGATCGCCGTCCGCAGGGTGACCGTCCCTTCAACAAGGATCGCCGTGAAGGCGGTTTTGACAAGGGTCGCAAATTCGGTGGCAAGCGCCGCGACAGCTAAACCCTGACTGCTAGCTAAAAAGGCCGCTCATCGAGCGGCCTTTTTGTTGCCCGTCGTTCACCCAGGCGACGTTGCAGCGCCGCATGGGGGGATGTGAAAGGGTCAGTCCATGGCGCACCGTTGATGTTGCCGATGGGTTGCCTGACATCGTCCTGGTAGTGTGGGGATGGGGCAGGGAAGCGACGGGTAAACGCAGGGTAGCGGAGGGTTGGGACGAGCGACGCCAGCATAAAGGGAAGAATGTAGCAGCAAGAGCAGGCTGAGAGGGGCGCCCGGGCTGACTTGTCCGGACCTATGCCATCGCGGTGAAGGCAGCAAAAAGGCGACCCTGGGGTCGCCTTTTATGTTTATGCATCTTGAGGGGCTTAGAGCACCATGGCGGCAATCCAGCCGAAGATGATGAGCGGGATGTTGTAGTGGATAAAGGTGGGCACCACGCTGTCCCAGATATGGTCGTGCTGGCCGTCGGCGTTGAGGCCCGAGGTGGGGCCCAGGGTCGAGTCGGAGGCGGGAGAGCCCGCATCCCCCAGGGCGCCGGCGGTGCCGACCAGAGAGATGGTCGCCAGGGGGGAGAAGCCGAGGTGCAGGCACAGCGGCACATAGATGGTGGCGATGATGGGCACGGTGGAGAAGGAGGAGCCGATCCCCATGGTGATGAGCAGGCCCACCAGCAGCATCAGGAAGGCGGCCAGCCCCTTGTGGCCCGCCATCATGCCGGAGACGGCCTGTACCAGGCTCTCCACCCCGTGGGTCTCTTTCATCACGGCGGCGAAGCCGGCGGCGGAGATCATGATGAAGCCGATGAGGGACATCATGCGCACCCCCTGGGTGAAGGCATCCTGGCTCTCGCGGAACTTGATGACGCCGCCACAGGTGAAGATGACGAAGCCGGCCAGCGCCCCCAGCACGATGCTGTTGGTCATCAGCTGCAGCCCCAGCGCCACGGCGATGGCCAGCAGGGCGACCCAGATGTGGTTGAGGTTGAGATCGACCGTCTCCGGCTCGGCGGCCAGGATCTTCTCCAGATCATACTGGCGTGGCTTGCGATAGCTGAAGAAGACGGCGATCAGCAGGCCGACGAACATGCCCAGTACCGGAATGGCCATCGCCAGCGGCAGCTGGCTGTGCTCGACTGGCACGCCGTTGTCGATCAGGTTCTTGGCCAGGATGTTGTTGAGGAAGATGCCGCCAAAGCCCACCGGCAGCAGCATATAGGTCGCGGTCAGGCCAAAGGTGATGACGCAGGCCACCTGACGGCGGTCGATCTGCATCTGGGCCATGACGTGCAACAGCGGCGGGATCAGGATGGGAATGAAGGCGATATGGACCGGGATCAGGTTCTGGGAGGAGATGGAGACCCCCAGCACCGAGCTGAGCAGCAGGGCCTTGACCCAGAGGATGCGGGAGCTGCTGGCATCCTTGCCGAGTTGGCTGATCACCTTGCGCGCCAGCAGATCCGTGATGCCGGAGCGGGAGATGGCGACTGCGAAGGCCCCCAGCATGGCGTAGGAGAGGGCGATCTCGGCGCCGCCACCCAGGCCACCGCTGAAGGTGCTGAGGGTCTGCTCGAGGGAGAGACCGCCGATCAGGCCGCCGACGATGGCGCCGATGGCGAGAGAGACCACCACATTGATCCGCAGCAGGCTGAGCACCAGCATCAGCGCCACCGCGATAACAACAGGATTCATTTGCTTTCCTTATAGTTTGTGTTGCTGTCTGTCGTGTGAAAGGCAGTTAGTTTGCGAAAAATGTGACAAATGTCGAGTAAAAAATCAGGTGAATGGCCTATCTACAGCATTCCCGGCGGTTCAACCCAGGTGATGAGTCTTGAGAGGTAAAAAACGGTGCTGGATGGGCCTTTTTTCGACATTCTGGTCAAACCAGATGGCTTGCCAAATGGCGCAAGAAAAGAGGCTGCCGTGGCAGCCTCTTGGGAAGGGGGCGTCGTTACTCGCTGGCGTCGTTGGCCACCTCGTCCGGGTGGGCCGGGGGCCAGCCACCCAGGCTCTTCCAGCGGTTGACGATATGACAGAACAGCTCGGTGGTGCGCTCGGTGTCGTAGAGGGCGGAGTGCGCCTCTTTATTGTCAAACGGAATGCGCGCGCTCTGGCACGCCTTGGCCAGCACCGTCTGGCCAAGCGCCAGGCCGGAGAGGGCGGCGGTGTCGAAGGTGGCAAACGGATGGAACGGATTGCGCTTGAGGCCGGCCCGCTCGGCGGCGGCCATGACGAAGCCGTGATCGAAGGTGGCGTTGTGGGCCACTATGATGGCGCGGCCGCAATCCTGCTCCTTCATCCCCTTGCGGATGCCCTTGAAGATCTCGGTCAGCGCCTCTTTCTCGCTGACGGCGCCGCGCAGCGGATTGAAGGGGTCGATGCCGGTGAACTCCAGCGCCGCTTTTTCCAGATTGGCCCCTTCAAACGGCTCGACATGAAAATGGAAGATCTGGTCGGGCACGAGCCAGCCCTGCTCGTCCATCTTGAGGGTATAGGCGGCGATTTCCAGCAAGGCGTCGGTTCTGGCATTGAACCCGGCGGTTTCAACATCGATGACGACGGGGTAAAAGCCACGAAAACGGCCCTTGAGGGTGTGAACAGCGTCGGTCATGGTATCTCGGTCGGCGTGAAATGAGGCGGCATTATGGCAAAAAAGCCGGCCTTTGTCCCTCATCGGCCGCCATCGGCACAGTGGCCGATTCTATTATCGACACGCGGGCTTATAATTGACCACTTCAACAATGGAATGGGGAGCAACGATGAAGAAGCTGGGATTGGCGCACAAGATGTTGCTGGTGGTCTGCCTGCCACTGCTGGCCTTGCTGTTCTTCTCCGGCCGATACGTCTATGAGCGTTATCGGGTCGAGCAGGAGATGAGTCAGGCCCAGTCCGCACTGGCGGTGGTGCGGGAAGCGGCGCAGCTGGCCCACGAGCTGCAAAAGGAGCGCGGCATGTCGGCCGGCTTCCTGGGTTCCGGTGGCAACAAGTTTCGCGATGCCCTGCCGGCGCAGCGCAAGCAGGTAGATACCCTGCTGCAGCGCTTTCATGAGGATCCCGCTCTGCTGGCGCTCAAAGAGGTGCAGCAGGAGCTGGCCGGGCTCACCGCCATGCGCGAGCGGGTCAGTGCGCTGGGGGTCGAGGTGGCCGAGCAGGTCAGCTTCTATACCCGGATGATCACCCAGTTGCTGGCGGTGGTGGATCAGATCAGCATCAATAGCCGGGATGCCACCATAGCGCTGCAGACCAATGCCTATGCCGCCTTCTTGCAGAGCAAGGAGCGGATGGGGCTGGAGCGGGCAACCTTGAGCAACGTGTTCGGCCGCGACAGCTTCACACCGGCGCTGTTGCAGCAGTTCATCTCCCTGTTGGCGGCCCAGAATACCTATCTCGAGCGTTTCCAGGCGGTGGCGAGCCCCTCCCAGCGTCAGCTGCTGGCCGACAGCCTGGCCTCGCCGGTGGTGAGCAAGGTGGCCGCCATGGAGAAGCTGGCGCTGGACAAGGCGGCCGGCGGCGGCTTCGGGGTGGATGCCGAGGCCTGGTTTGCCTTGAGCACCGACAAGATCAGCCTGCTCAAGGAGAGCGAAGACCGCCTTTATCAGCAGCTGTCCGAGCGGGTGGACCAGATGCGGGCGAAGAGCGCCAGCGACTTCTGGTGGGCCGCCACCGGAGTCCTGCTGTGCGTGCTGCTCACCAGCTTCGTCTGCTGGCGGGTGGTGCGGGATCTGCATCTGGGCTTCATGGCCCTGCACCATACCTTCAAGCGGCTGGTGCAGGAGAACGATCTGACGGTGCGGGTCAACTGGCGATCCGGTGATGAACTGGGGGCACTGTCGCGGGATCTGAACCACTTCCTCGAACATCTGGAGGGACTGATGCTGGCGGTGCGCCGCTCCTGCGAGGTGCTGGCCCGCAGCGCCGCCGCCTCGGCCAACGTCATTGCCGAAGTCAACGCCGGGGTGGCCAAGGGGTTTGGCCAGGTGGATCTGGTGGCGACGGCGGCCACCGAGATGGCCTCGACGGTGGCCGAGATCGCACGCAACGCGACCCAGACCTCGCTGGCGACCCAGCAGGCCATCGGCCGGGCCCGGCAGGGTGACAAAGAGGTGGATCAGACCATCGATGCCATCCAGCAGGTCGCGGGTACCTTGAGTGATACCCAGCAGCTGGTGGACAGCCTGCATCAGGACACCGAATCGGTGGGCGAGGCGCTCAACCTCATCAAGCAGATCTCGGATCGCACCAACCTGCTGGCCCTCAACGCCGCCATCGAGGCAGCCCGCGCCGGCGAGTCCGGCCGCGGTTTTGCGGTGGTGGCGGAAGAGGTGCGGGCGCTGGCGTCGCGCACCCAGCAGGCCGCCGACGACATAGAGCGGATGCTGGTGCGGCTGCGACAGGGGGCCAATCAGGCGGTCACCGCCATGCACCTGGGGACCGAGCAGGCGGGGCTGAGCGTGACCGAGGCCAAGCGGGCGGGCAGCGAGTTGACCGACATCGTCAACGAGGTGCGCAAGGTGAGCGACATGACCGCCCAGGTGGCGACCGCCACCGAGGAGCAGCGCTATGTCACCGACGACATCCAGCACAACGTGATGACCATCCGCGAGGTGTACGAAGCGCATCGCCAGCACTCGGAAACCCTGCAGCAAAACAGCGCCGAGCTGGATCAGCTGGCGCGGGAGCTGGCGGGGCGCATCGCCCGCTTCAAACTGATGGACGCCGCCTCGACCCACTGATCGGTTTGCCCTAAAGCTTGTCCTGCCCCTGCCGATATCTAACCTGAGATCGTGTGGAGGGCAGGCAGTTGAACGCTTGGATGTTGGGGTTGGTCAGCATATCCGTGAGTATGCAGTTACAGGCGGGAGTCACCGAGTTCGGTGCCGGCCTGGATCAATCCGTCTGGCGCTTGACCTCCGACACCCAGGTGGAGTGCCGGCTCGAGCACCCCATCCCCAACTGGGGAACAGGGGCATTCGTCAGCCGCGCCGGTCGTAAGATCAATCTGGATTTCGAGCTCAAGGGGCTGCGCCAGCAGGCCCAGACCCAGACGGTCAGCCTGGGCATCATGCCGCCGGTCTGGCGCCCCGGCATCGCCGGGCGGGAAGTGAGCCAGCTGCGCTTTTACCAGCAGTTTGACGGGCTGGTGGAGGGGCAGACCGCCTGGACCATGCTGGACGAGCTGGAAGGGGGGCGCATGCCGACCTTCCAGTACCGCGACTGGTATCGGCAGAATCGACCGGTGCGGGTCTCGCTCTCCTCGGTCAACTTCCGGGTCAAGTATCAGGCATTCGTGGATTGCCTCAATGGCCTGCTGCCCTACAGTTTCAACGACATCGCCTTCAGCGTGCTCACCTATGACAAGAACAGTGACGAGCTGTCGCTGGCTTCCAAGCGGCGGCTGGCGATGATCGGCGAGTATGTGAAGGTGGACAAGAGCATCGACGTGGTGGTGATCGACGCCTACAGCGACAGTTATGGCGGTCGCTGGCCGAACCAGAAGCTCTCCGAGAAACGGGCCGATGCCATCAAGAAGGTGTTTGTGGATCTGGGCATCGAACCCGGCAAGATATCGGTGGAGGGGCACGGCGAGAAGCAGCACGTCGCTTCCAACGAAACCGAAGATGGTCGCGCCAAGAACCGGCGGGTGGTGATCAACATGGGCCGTAACGGCGCCATCTGAGGAAAACGAATCCATAAAAAAGAGCGCCTTGGCGCTCTTTTGGTTTTTCTGGGGATCAGGCTGGTTTAGACGCTGTCGCCGAGGCCGCTGCCGGCATCCTTCTTGGCGATCAGCTCAATCTTGTAACCGTCCGGATCTTCCACGAAGGCGATGACGGTGGTGCCGCCCTTGACCGGGCCCGGCTCGCGGGTGATCTTGGCACCGGCGGCGCGCAGCGCCTCACAGGTTGCGTAGATGTCGTCCGCTTCCAGCGCGATGTGACCGTAGGCCGAGCCCAGTTCGTACTCGCTGACACCCCAGTTGTAGGTGAGCTCGATCACCGCTTCATCTTTCTCGTCACCGTAGCCGACGAAGGCCAGGGTGTACTTGTATTCGCTGTTCTCGCTCTTGCGCAGCAGTTTCATCCCCAGCACTCGGGTATAGAAGTCGATGGAGCGTTGCAGATCGCCGACGCGCAACATGGTATGCAGGATTCTCATTGCTCAATTCTCCGGGTAGTGGTTCTTGTGGTATGGGTACCGCCCAGGGGGGCGGATACCGGCGCTGGGCTCAAGCCCGTGCTCGCCAGGAGCGGCGCCATGACTGCGCCGCTTGCGGGCCGGCAGCCGTGTTCAGCTCTCCGGGTAGACCTTTTCCTTGTACTCGCACAAGTCCTCGATGATACAGGAACCGCAGCGCGGTTTGCGAGCCAGACAGGTGTAGCGCCCGTGCAGGATCAGCCAGTGGTGCACGTCCAGCTTGAATTCGGCGGGGACCACCTTGAGCAGCTTCTCCTCCACCTGATCGACGTTCTTGCCCACCGCAAAGCCGGTGCGGTTGGAAACCCGGAAGATATGGGTATCGACGGCGATGGTGGGCCAGCCGAAGGCGGTGTTGAGCACCACGTTGGCGGTCTTGCGGCCGACCCCGGGCAGGGCCTCAAGGGCCTCGCGGTTCTCCGGCACCTCGCCACTGTGGCGCTCCAGCAGGATGGCGCAGGTCTTGATGACGTTCTCGGCCTTGGTGTTGAACAGGCCAATGGTCTTGATGTACTCCTTGACCCCGTCTACCCCCAGTTCCAGCATGGTCTGGGGGGTGTTGGCCACCGGGTAGAGCTTGTCGGTGGCCTTGTTGACGCTGACATCGGTGGCCTGGGCCGACAGCAGCACGGCGATCAGCAGCTCGAACGGCGTCTTGAAGTTGAGCTCGGTGGTGGGGTGGGGGTTGTCGTCCCGCAGTCGCTCCAGTATCTGCCTACGTTTCTGATTGTTCATGGCTCTCTCTTGGCTCAGAGCTGGGTCGCGCGGGCACCCGCGGCCGGCACGCTGCAGTGGGCCTTCTCGGCGCTCTGCTTGCGACCCATCCAGTCGTTGATGGCGTTCTTGCTGGCGATCATCAGACCGAGGCCGATGAAGCCGCCAGGGGGCAGGATTGCCAGCAGCAGGCTGGCATCGGCGTGGAACAGCTCGATGCGCAATGACTTGGCCCACTCTCCCAGCAGCAGGTCGGCACCGTCGAACAGGGTACCCATGCCAATGATCTCGCGCAGCCCGCCCAGCACCAGCAGCACCAGGGTAAAGCCGAGCCCCATCATGAAGCCGTCGAGGGCCGCCAGCAGCGGCGGGTTCTTGGAGGCATAGGCCTCGGCCCGGCCGATGATGACGCAGTTGGTGACGATGAGGGCGATGAAGATGCCGAGCGCCTGATAGAGGCCGTAGGTGTAGGCGTTCATCAGCAACTGCACGCTGGTCACCAGCGCCGCGATGATCATCACGTAGACCGGGATGCGAATATCCTTGGGCACCAGGTTGCGCACCAGCGAGATGGCGAGGTTGGAGCTGACCAGCACCGCCATGGTGGCAAGGCCGAGCCCCAGCGCATTGGTGAAGGTGGAGGAAACCGCCAGAGTGGGGCAGAGACCCAGCACCTGCACCAGGGAGGGGTTGTTCTTCCACAGCCCCTGCAGCATCAGCTCCTTGAGCTCTTCGCGGCGGCCATTGCTCTCGCTGAGCGGGCCCTGCCCGTCAATCACATCGACTTGTTCCATAGCTTGTGCTCCGGCGTTAGGGGGTGGCGTCACAGGCGGGGGCGTCGCGCAGCAACTCTGGGTGCTCCTGTTGCAGCAGCAGCAGGTTCTTCACCGCCTTGACAACGGCCCGGGGGGTGATGGTGGCACCGGTGAAGGCGTCGAACTCGCCGCCGTCTTTCTTCACGGCCCAGCTGGGCTCGTTGTCGTGGCTGAGAAACTTGCCGACGAAGCTGTTGATCCAGTCCGATTTCTTCAGCTCGATCTTGTCGCCAAGGCCGGGGGTTTCCTTGTGGGCCAACACCCGCACCGCGCTCACGGCGCCCTTGGCATCGGTGCCCACGATGAGGCGAATGGCCCCACTGTAGCCGTCGGGGGCGACGGTTTCCAGCGCGTAGCCGGTGATTTCGCCCTGCTTGGTCGCGGTGTAGAGCGGCATGGCTTGGTCGCTGCCCAGATAGCGTCTGCTCTGCACCAGCTTGCAGCTGGCGACCAGATCGTTGTCATAGCTCCCCTCCGGCAGCAGGGCGGAGAGGGTGCGCAGCTTCTCCAGCTGTTGCTGATGGGCGATCCGCCCCTGGGTCAGCTCGTTGGTCAGCACCACCACGGCGGTGCAGGCGAGGGCAAACAGGGCGAGAGTGACGCCGTTTTTGCGCATGCTCTTTAACATTGCATCATTCCTGAGGGTGAGGTGTGCGCGAGGGTCATTTGCGACGGGCTCCGTAGACTTTCGGGCGCGTCAGGCTGTCGATCAGCGGTACGCACAGGTTGGCCAGCAGCACGGCAAAGGCGAAGGCATCCGGGTAGCCGCCAAAGCGGCGGATGACATAGACCAGCACGCCGATGAGCACGCCATAGACCAGGCGGCCGCGCGGGGTGGTGCTGGCACTCACCGGATCGGTGGCAATGAAGAAGGCCCCCAGCATGGTGGCACCGCTGAACAGGTGGAACATGGGGGTGGCGGTGGCATCCGGGGTGATCAGATAACCCAGGGTGGCCGCCAGCAGCAAGGAACCGAGGATGGCCCCCGGAATGCGCCAGTTGATCACCTTCTGCTGCAGCAGGAACAGGCCGCCCAACAGGTAGCCGAGGTTGACCCAGCTCCAGCCGATGCCGCCCCAGCCTTCGAATACGGTGTGGGTCATCACCTCGCCGGCGGTGAGGCCCTGAGTCAACCCGGTTTTCAGGGTGTCGAGCGGCGTGGCCATGGTCAGCCCATCCACCCCCTGCTTGAGCTGCGCCATGCTGTAACCGTCGAGGCTGAAGCCGGTGAAGATCACCGAGGCCGCATCGCCAAAGCCGATGTCATAGGCGGCGATGCTGGAGGGCGGCAACCAGCTGGTCATCTGCACCGGGAAGGAGACCAGCAGCAGCACATAGGCCACCATGGCGGGGTTGAACAGGTTTTGACCGAGCCCGCCATAGAGGTGTTTGGCGATGATGATGGCAAACGCCGTGCCCAGCACCAGCATCCACCAGGGCAGCAGCGGCGGCAGGGAGAGACCGATCAGCACGGCGGTCAGGGCCGCGCTGCCATCCAGCAGGGCCGGTTTGACGGGGCGTCCGCGCAGGCGCAGCACCAGCGCCTCCGAGCCCAGCGCCGTGACCAGCGCCAGCAGGATCTGGATCAGGGTGCCCCAACCAAAGAACCAGCTCTGCGCCAGAAAACCGGGCAGGCAGGCCAGGATCACCAGCAACATCAGGGTTTGGGTCTGTTTGCGGTTGTGGGCAAACGGCGCACTCGCGATATTGAACATGGATCAGTGGCTCTTGTCGGTCGATGGAGAAGGAGAGGCCTGGGCTGCTGCCTCGGCCGCCAGTTTCCGGGCCTTGGCACGGGCCACGGCGGCGGCAATGGCCGCTTTCTTGGGATCCGCATCGGCGGCTGGCTGCGGTGCGTCGGCAGCCGGTGCCGCCACTGTGGTCACCTCGGGCTGGGCAGCGGCCTCCTCGTCATGCACCTCTGCGGGCTTGGCAACGGCCTCTTTACCTTCGACCACGGCTATGTTCCCTTGCGCCTGAGCAGCCTTCTTGGCCTTGGCGCGGGCAATGGCAGCTGCGATGGCGGCTTTCTTGGGATCCGCGTCGGCAGCAGAGTCAGGCTGCGGCGCTGCTGCAGGGGCTGCCACGGCGGCCTCTTCACTTTCGACCACGGCTGTGTCCCCTTGCGCCTGAGCGGCCTTCTTGGCCTTGGCACGGGCGATGGCGGCAGCAATGGCGGCCTTCTTGGGATCCGTGTCGGCGGCTGAGTCAGGCTGCGGCGCTGCTGCAGGGTTATCCGCAGCCGCTTCATCACCTTGCGCTTGAGCGGCTTTTTTGGCCTTGGCGCGGGCAATGGCAGCAGCAATGGCCGCCTTCTTGGGATCCGCGTCGGCAGCTGAGTCAGGTTGCGGCGCTGCAGCAGGGGCTGCCACGGCAGCTTCGTCACCTTCGGTCACGGCTGCGTCCCCTTGCGCCTGAGCGACCTTCTTGGCCTTGGCACGGGCGATGGCGGCTGCGATGGCCGCCTTCTTGGGATCCGCGTCGGCAGCGGGGTCAGACTGGGGCGCGCCTACAGGGCTATCCGCAGCCGCTTCATCGCCTTGCGTGCTAGCGGCTTTCTTGGCCTTGGCGCGGGCGATGGCAGCAGCAATGGCGGCCTTCTTGGGATCCGCGTCGGCGGCTGAGTCAGGCTGAGGCGCAGCAGCAGGGCTATCCACAGCCGCTGCTTCGCCTGGCTCCTGAGCCGCTTTTTTGGCCTTGGCACGTGCCAGCGCCGCCGCAATGGCCGCTTTCTTGGCATCCTGCCCGTCCGCTGCCGGTGCATCGGCCTGGACCGAGCCGGGCTCGCCGGCGGCCGCCTTGGCGGCGCGGCGGGCGATGGCCTCCTGCTTGCGCGCCTCGCGGGCGGCAATCATGGCGCTGTTGTCCGGTGCGAGTTCGCTGGCACCGACTGGCGCAGCGTCCTGTTTGGCCTTGATGCGGGCCAGTGCCGCGGCTACCGGATCTTCTCCGCCGGCCGCCGCCATGGCCTGGCGACGCTGGGCGGCAGCCTCGGCATGGCGGGCTTCGCGGGCGGCTTTTTCCCGCTCGAAGCGGGCCTGTTTGGCCTCGAAGCGCTGCTTGGCGCGTTCGGCCTTCTCGGCCTCGGCACGCGCCTCGCGAATGTCATCCTTGGCAATCTTGTAGTACTGCACCAGCGGGATCTCGCTTGGGCAGACCCAGGCACAGGCGCCGCACTCGATGCAGTCGAACAGGTTGAGCCCCTCGGCCTTGTCATACTCCTTGGCCCGGCTGTACCAGTAGAGCTCTTGGGGCAGCAGATTGGCCGGGCAGGCGTCGGCACAGGCACTGCAGCGAATGCAGGCCTGCTCCGGACCGGGCGGTGGCAGCTCGGCCCGGGTGGGGGAGAGCAGGCAGTTGGTGGCCTTGACCACCGGCACCATGGCATGGGGCAGGGTGAAGCCCATCATGGGGCCGCCCATGATCACCCGCTGATCCGCCTCGGGCTGCAGCTCGAAACGCTGCAGCAACCAGCGCACCGGGGTGCCCAGCAGCACCCAGGCGTTTCCCGGCTTCTTGAAGGCGTCGCCGGTGAGGGTGACGATGCGGGAGATGAGCGGCTCGCCGTCGATGATGGCGCGCTTGATGGCAAACACGGTGGCCACGTTGAGCACCATGATGCCCATGTCCACGGCGCGGCCCCCCTTGGGAACCTGGCGGCCGGTGAGCAGCTCGATGGTCTGCTTGGCACCGCCCGAGGGGTACTTGGTGGGCACCGTCTTGACCAGTACGTCTTCGTCGGTGGCATGACGAGTCAGCTCACCGATGGCGGCCGGCTTGTTGTCTTCCACCCCGATCAGGGTCAGCTTGGGCTTGAGCAGGTGCTTGAGCACCCGGATGCCGTCCATGATCTCGTCGGCATACTCCTGCATCAGCCGGTCATCGGTGGTGATGTAGGGTTCGCACTCCAGGCCGTTGACGATCAGGATCTCGGTCAGCTGACCGCGGCCATCGAGCTTGCTGTGGGTCGGGAACACGGCGCCGCCAAGGCCCGCGATGCCGGCCTGCTGGATGCGTTCGAGCAGCTCGCTCCGCTCCAAATTCCAGTAGTCGCTGCGACCCTGACGCTCGCCCCAGGCATCTTCGCCATCCGGGGTTAGGGTGATGCAGAGATCGTCGAGACCGGAGGGGTGGGCCACCGTGTGGTGACCGATGGCGGTGATGGTGCCGGAGGTGGAGGCGTGCACCGGCACGAAACGCCCCTTGTCATGGCGGGTGAGCGGCTGGCCCTTCTTGACCTTGTCACCGACCCGCACCAGCAGGTCGCCGGCCGGGCCCGCGTGCTGGCGCACCGGGATGATGAGCTGGGGCGGCAGACCCGCGTCCACCACCGGGGTGAGACTGGATTGGTCTTTGTTCTCGGGAGGGTGAATGCCGCCGTGAAAATCCCACAGAGTGCCGGCTTTGATGCGTTCGAGTAAGGACTGCATGGTTACTTATTCCACTATCTTGACCGGAATGGCGACGTTGGCCAGATCCCACTTCCAGTTGTCGACCGTGGTCGGCACCGGGATCATTTCGATACAGTCGGTCGGGCAGGGATCGACACAGAGATCGCAGCCGGTGCACTCGTCGGCAATGACGGTGTGCATCGCCTTGGTGGCGCCGACGATGGCATCGACCGGACAGGCCTGGATGCACTTGGTGCAGCCGATGCAT
This sequence comes from Aeromonas sp. ASNIH4, assembly GCF_002934425.1. NCBI lineage: Bacteria > Pseudomonadati > Pseudomonadota > Gammaproteobacteria > Aeromonadales > Aeromonadaceae > Aeromonas > Aeromonas sp. ASNIH4. The sequence goes on from NZ_CP026217.1 coordinate 1,651,717, forward strand.
TGATCTTCATGAATGAAGGCGACTTTCTTGATGGGGGCGGCGGCTTCGGCGCCGCCGAGCGGCTGGGGTTCGACCCCCATCAGGTCGGCAATCTTGCGCATGGTGGCATCGCCACCTGGCACGCACTTGTTGATCTGGTCGCCATTGGCCAGCGCCTCGGCGTAGGGCTTGCAGCCCGGGTAGCCGCACTGGCCGCACTGGGTTTGCGGCAGCAGGGCGTCGAGCTGATCAACGATGGGATCGGCTTCCACATGAAATTTGACGGCGGCAAAGCCCAGGATGATGCCGAAGGCCAGAGCCAGCAGCGCCAACACCAGAACGGCAAAGAGTATGTGAGTCATAGCGCTATATCTTGATGAGGCCGGTAAAGCCCATAAAGGCCAGCGACATCAGGCCGGCGGTGATCATGGCGATGGAGACGCCGCGAAACGGAGTGGGCACGTCGGCGGCCACCAGACGTTCACGCATGGCGGCAAACAGGATCAGCACCAGCGAGAAACCGGTGGCGGCGCCGAAGCCGTAGATGATGCTCTGGATGAAATTGTGGTGCTCGTTGATGCTGAGCAGGGCCACCCCCAGTACGGCGCAGTTGGTGGTGATGAGCGGCAGGAAGATGCCCAGCAGACGATAGAGGGTGGGGCTGCTTTTGCGGATAACCATCTCGGTAAACTGAACCACGACGGCGATCACAAGAATGAAGGCGAGCGTGCGCAGGTAGGCGATGTTCAGCGGGATCAGGATATAGTGTTCCATCAGATAGGAACAGGCGCTGGCCAGGGTCATCACGAAGGTGGTCGCCAGCCCCATGCCGATGGCGGTTTCCAGCTTGCCGGAGACGCCCATGAAGGGGCACAGGCCGAGGAATTTCACCAGCACGAAGTTGTTAATCAGCACAGTGCCGACCAATAAAAGCAGGTACTCAGTCATTGCAGGTTGGTTATCCGGTGTGAAGGCGGCGGTATTATCTGATTTTAGGTGCCTTTTAACAACCGCAAGGCCGCATGGTTATTATTCAAATGGCCAATTTCATGGAGGAAACGTGCGCCCTTTACCCATTTTTACCCTGACCCTGGCGATGCTGCTCTGGTCCAGCTCCTTCATCGCGCTCAAGCACGTGCTGGGGGTCTGGGGCTTCGGCCAGGTGCTCTTCATGCGCATGAGCGTGGCCGCGCTCTGCTGGCTGCTCTGCTACCGCTACCTGGGTAATTTTTGCTATCAAAAGGGAGACTGGCGCTGGCTGACCCTGATGGGGGGACTGGAGCCCTGCCTCTATTTCCTGCTGGAGGTGAATGCTCTGCGCTACACCAGCGCCGGCCAGGCGGGCATGGTCTGCGCCTTGTTGCCGCTCATCGTGGCCCTGGTGGCTTTTGTGCTGCTCAGGGAGCGGGTGAGTCGCCGCCAGTTGCTCGGGTTTGCCATCGCCATCTTCGGCATAGCCCTGTTGGGGCTGGGCAGCGGGGTGGACGAGTTTGCCCCCAACGCCCTGCTCGGCAACAGCCTGGAGATGGCGGCCATGTTCTGCGCCGCCACCTACTCCGTGGTGTTCAAGAAGCTCTGCAGCCGTTACAGCGTGTTGACCCTGACCGCGTTGCAGGCCTTCGTCGGCACCCTCTTCTTCGCCCCCTTTGCCTTTGGCGAACCCTGGCCGACGGCCTGGGTGTGGCAGGATATGGCGGTCATCGTCTTTCTCGGCGCCTGCGTGACCCTGGGGGCCTACCTGCTCTACAACTGGTCGGTGACCCAGGTGAAGGTGACGCTGGCGGCGGCCTACGTCAATCTCATCCCGGTGTTCACCCTGCTGCTGGCCTATCTGCTGCTGGGAGAGACCCTCAACGCCTTGCAATGGGTGGCCTGTGGCGCCGTGCTGCTGGGGATCGCGGTGGGACAGCTGCCGGCCAGGCGCGTGCGGATGCCAGCGGCCACCACAGGATCGTGATGGCCGCAAATTGACTACAGTCAGGGCTGGTAGCAGCGAGGAGCGAGATCATGAGTGACATGAGGTTACTGGCGCAGGCGCGACTGCTGCTTGGCCACCATCCCTTCACCCTGGCCGATGCGCGGGCACTGGAGGCGCTGGAAGAGGAAGCGGTGGGCGAGGAGGGGCTCTGCATCGCCGAGTTGTGGGAGTGCGCCCTGCAGCAGGCCGACGAGGAGGCCAGGCACTATCTGTCGGGGCAGGATTGACACTTTGATCGGAAGATAAAAAACACGGGGCCTGGCCCCGTGTTTTGTGATGGCGAGGCCCCTAGATGGAGAGGCCCTTGACGGTGTCCGACACCGAGTTGGCGTCCTCGATGATCTCCTGAATGACGCCAGCGATGATGTCGGCCTGGGCCTGGCCCGCCATCGCCTTGTCCGATACCACCGAGACGGTCTGGGTGATCCTGGAGGTGATGTCGGAGTTGAGCCGGATGACGGAGACTATCTCGCCGGTGGAGGTGGAGGTTCTCGCCGCCAGCTGGCGCACTTCATCGGCCACCACCGCAAACCCACGACCCTGCTCGCCGGCGCGGGCGGCCTCGATGGCGGCGTTGAGCGCCAGCAGGTTGGTCTGATCCGCGATGCTGCTGATGGTCGAGATGATGGACTCGATGCTTCTGGATTGCTGGTTGAGGTTCTCTATCTGCCGGCTGACTTCACTGACCGAGCTGTTGATGTGGGCCGAGGTTTCCAGCACCTTGTCGATCACTTCCCGGCCCCTGGCGGCGCTCAGTACCGTCTCTCCGGCAATGGCGCAGGCCTTCTGGGCCGCTTCGCGCACCGAGATGGACTTCTCCACCCGTTCGCTGATGTTGCTCGCCAGCTTGATGATTTTGATCACCTTGCTTTCATGGTTGAAGATGGGGTTGTAGGTGGCCTCCAGCCAGATCTTCTCGCCGTGGCGGCCACGGCGCATGAAGAGCCCGGACTGGATGGAGCCCGTCCCCAGATCCCGCCAGAAGTTGGGATTCTGCTGATAGAAGGACTCGTCGCAGAACATGCGGTGGGACTGGCCCACCACCTCGTCCAGCCGGTAGCCGAAGCAGTGCAGGAAATTCTGGTTGGCAGTGATGACGGTGCCATCGGGCTGGAAGTCGATGACGGCCAGGGATTTGTCCAGTGCCGCCAGCAGAGCCTGGCTGCGTTCCAGGGTGGATTGCTGCTCGGTGACGTTGGAGGCCACCTTGGCTACCTTGATCACCTTGCCATCGAGGAGGATCGGGAAGTAGCTGGCTTCGAGCCAGACCGCCTTGCCCGATTTGGCCTGCCGGATGAAACGGCCGTTACGTGATTCCCCCCTGCGCAGATCCTGCCACAGCTGCTCATATTCGCGGGTTTTCACGTCCTCGGGAAAGCAGAGGGCGCTGTGGTGCTTGCCGATCACCTCCTCCCGGGCATAACCCACGATGGCGAGCAAACGATCGTTGACGAAGGTGACCACCCCCTCCGGGGTGAACTCGATATAGGGAACCCGTGACTGGATGGCCTGCTCAAAGGCGCCAAGTTCTGCGATCTGTGCCGCTTGTTCACTCTGTTCACTTTTACCCGTGCGATTCCAAAACATGGCGGAGCTCCTTGTTAAGACCCTGGTGAGGCCTTTCATGACAATACCCGACCGGCTGAATACTAGTACAGGTTGTTTGGCCGTCGCCTCAGCCATCAGGGTTAATTGTTTGTTTTATCATTATCGATCTTGTCATGTCGTCAAGCCATGCAGAGGGGCGGGGAGGCCGGTCCTGTTCCTGCAGGCTGACGGCAGGCCCCTGCGGCGGCATTTGTCCCACGCTTTGCTCATTTTCCCTGCGATTCAACACATCAGAGCACCTTATCGCGGCAAGATGAGGTATCTTATGCCCCGATTTCATCCATTAAACGGATCCGAGACCCCATATGATCATCAAACCCAAGGTTCGCGGCTTTATCTGCACCACCACTCACCCGGTCGGTTGTGAAGCCAATGTTCGTCGCCAGATCGCTTATACAAAGGCCAAGGGCACCATCGAAAATGGTCCCAAGAAGGTGCTGGTGATCGGCGCTTCCACCGGTTATGGCCTGGCTTCCCGCATTGCCGCCGCCTTTGGCTCTGGCGCTGCCACCCTCGGTGTCTTCTTCGAAAAAGCCGGCAGTGAGACCAAGACTGCCACCGCCGGCTGGTACAACTCCGCTGCCTTCGACAAGGCCGCCAAAGAGGCGGGCCTCTACGCCAAGAGCATCAACGGCGATGCCTTCTCCAACGAGTGCCGCGCCAAGGTGATCGAGCTCATCAAGCAGGATCTGGGTCAGATTGATCTGGTGGTCTACTCCCTGGCCTCACCGGTGCGCAAGTTGCCGGATACCGGCGAAGTGGTGCGCTCAGCCCTGAAACCCATCGGCGAGGTCTACACCACCACCGCCATCGATACCAACAAGGATCAGATCATCACCGCCACCGTCGAGCCGGCGAATGAGGAAGAGATCCAGAACACCATCACCGTCATGGGCGGTCAGGATTGGGAGCTGTGGATGGCGGCCCTGCGCGATGCAGGCGTGCTGGCCGACGGCGCCAAGTCCGTGGCCTACTCCTACATCGGCACCGACCTGACCTGGCCAATCTACTGGCACGGTACTCTGGGCCGCGCCAAGGAAGATCTGGACCGCGCCGCCGCCGCCATCCGTGGCGATCTGGCTGCCAAGGGCGGCACCGCCCACGTGGCCGTGCTGAAATCCGTGGTGACCCAGGCCTCCTCCGCCATTCCGGTGATGCCGCTCTACATCTCTATGGCCTTCAAGATCATGAAGGAGAAGGGCATTCACGAAGGCTGCATGGAGCAGGTGGACCGCATGATGCGCACCCGTCTCTATGGCGAGGAGCTGGCGCTGGACGATCAGGCTCGCATCCGCATGGATGACTGGGAACTGCGCGAAGACGTGCAGCAGACCTGCCGCGACCTGTGGCCGTCTATCACCAGCGAGAACCTCTCCGAACTGACCGACTACACCGGTTACAAGCAGGAGTTCCTGCGTCTGTTCGGTTTCGGGCTGGACGAAGTGGATTACGATGCGGATGTGAATCCGGACGTGAAATTCGATGTGGTCGAGCTCTGAGTCTGACCCAAGTGAAAACAGGGCCCCGCGGGGCCCTGTTTTTTTGGCAAAAATCCCGCTAAGTTGCGGAATTTTATTATCCGCGATCACCTTTTTCCCATATCAAACCCGCTAGTCTGGCGGTGATCGGATCACATGACGGCATTGCCGAGGTACGGAAGCTATGACCACTCCACATGAGGCGCCCAAGAAGCGCCAACTCCCCACTGTCTATACCCTGCTTTTCATCATCATCGCCCTGATGGCGGCCCTGACCTGGGTGCTGCCGGCGGGCAAATACAACTACGTGACGGCCAAGACCCAGCAGCCGATTGCTGCGGCGGCCGTGGCCGACTACAGCGGCGACGAGCGGCTGTTGCCGGTGCCCGGCAGCTACACCGAGCTGCCCTCCCAACCGCAGGGGGTATTCGATGTGCTCAAGGCGCCGATCCAGGGCTTTCACAAGGCGGCCGACGTGGCGCTGTTCGTGCTCATCATCGGCGGTTTTCTGGCGGTGACCATGCAGAGCGGCGCACTGGATGCCGGGGTAGGGGCCATCGTGCGCGGCTTTGCCGGGCGCGAGCGGCTGCTGATCCCGGTGCTGATCGCCCTGTTTGCCCTCGGCGGCTCCACCTTCGGCATGGCGGAGGAGACGGTGGCCTTCTGGGCACTGATCGTGCCGGTGATGATGGCGGCGGGCTTCGATCGCATGGTGGCGGCAGGGATCATATTGCTCGGCTCCGGGGTCGGGGTGCTCGCTTCCACCGTCAACCCGTTTGCCACCGGCATCGCCTCCGGTTTTGCCGGCATCCCCATCGGTGAGGGGATTGGCCTTAGGGTTGTGCAGTGGCTGCTGTTGGTGATCTTCGCCTCCTGGTTCGTGATGCGCTACGCCAAGCAGGTGCAGCAGGACAAGTCCCGCTCCGTGCTGGCCGACATCGCCTATGACGACGAGTTCTCCCAGATGAAGAGCGGCAACCTCGCCTTCAGCGGCAAGCAGAAGCTCACCATGCTGGTCTTCTTCGGCACCTTCCTGCTGATGATCTATGCGGTGGTACCCTGGTCGGATCTGGGCATCGATCTGCTGCCCACCCTGGGCTGGTGGTTTGACGAGCTTTCCACCCTGTTCTTCAGCGCCTCCATCCTGATCGCGCTGATCAACCGGATGCCGGAGTCCAACTACGTGGCAACCTTCCTGAGCGGGGCGCGGGACCTTATCGGGGTGGCGCTGGTGGTGGCGGTGGCACGCGGCATCTATGTGGTGATGGAGCATGGCGTCATCATCGACACCATACTGCACTGGGCCGAGGGGCTGGTGAGCGGGCTGTCGTCGTCGGTGTTCATCCTGATGGCCTATCTGGTGCACATCATCCTGAGCTTCTTCATCCCCTCCACCTCGGGGCTGGCGACCGTCTCCATGCCGCTGATGGGGCCGCTGGCGGACTTCTCCGGCATCTCGCGGGATCTGGTGATCACTGCCTATCAGTCCGCCTCCGGCTGGATCAACCTGTTCGCCCCCACAGCCGCTCATCTGGTGGCGGGGCTGGCGCTGGCCAAGATCCCCTACGATCGCTTCGTGCGCTGGGTGCTGCCCTTCATCATCGGGGTGGCTCTCATCACCATGGCGGTACTGGTGGCCGGTGCCCTGCTGCACGGCTGATGGCACGGATAGCAAACGACAGACAAAAAAAAGGCTCCCGCGGGAGCCTTTTTCATGAGCCTTGCTTACTGCTTGTAGCCCTTGAGGAAGCGGGCGAGACGGCCGATGGCCTCTTCCAGCTCCTCTTCCCGGGGCAGGAACACCAGCCGGAAGTGATCCGGTGCCGGCCAGTTGAAGCCGGTGCCCTGCACCAGCAGCAATTTTTCCTGCTGCAGCAGATCGAACACCATCTTCTGGTCGTCGCGGATGTCGTACACCTTGGGGTCGAGGCGCGGGAACATGTAGAGCGCCCCCTTGGGCTTGACGCAGGAGACCCCAGGAATGTCGTTGAGCAGCTCCCACGCCTTGTCGCGCTGGCGGCGCAGACGGCCGCCCGGCAGGATCAGCTCGTTGATGCTCTGGTAGCCGCCAAGGGCGGTCTGGATGGCGTGCTGCATCGGCACGTTGGCACAGAGCCGCATGGAGGCCAGCATCTCCAGCCCCTCGATGTAGCCCTTGGCACGGCCTTTGGGACCGGTGATGACCATCCAGCCCTGGCGGAAGCCGCAGGCGCGGTAGGCCTTGGAGAGGCCGTTGAAGGTCACCACCATCACATCGTCGCACAGGGTGCAGACGCTGGTGTGGGAGATGTCGTCGTAGAGGATCTTGTCGTAGATCTCGTCGGCGAAGATGATGAGGTTGTGCTGACGGGCGATCTCGATCACTTCAAGCAGGAACTCGCTGCCGTAGACGGCGCCGGTCGGGTTGTTGGGGTTGATCAGCACCAGGCCGCGGGTGCGCGGGGTGATGCGGGCGCGGATGTCGTCGAGATCCGGATACCAGTCGGCCCCTTCGTCGCAGCGATAGTGCACCGCATGGCCGCCGGAGAGGGTCACTGCCGCCGTCCACAGCGGATAGTCGGGGGAGGGCACCAGCATCTCGTCGCCGTTGTTGAGCAGCGCCTGCATCGCCATCACGATGAGCTCGCTGGCACCGTTGCCGATGTAGATGTCGTCGATGTCGACCTTGCGCATCCCTTTCTGCTGGTAGTACTGCATCACCGCCTTGCGGGCCGAGAACAGCCCCTTGGAGTCGCAGTAGCCCTGGCTGAGCGGCATGTTGAGGATCACATCCTTGATGATCTCTTCCGGCGCATCGAAACCGAACGGGGCCGGGTTGCCGATGTTGAGCTTGATGATGCGGTGGCCTTCGTCTTCGAGACGGCGAGCTTCTTTATGCACCGGGCCGCGGATGTCATAGCAGACATCGTCGAGCTTGTGCGACTTGTCGATAGTGAACATGGTGAGTGTGATTCCTTCCCCTGGGGGCGCGTTGGCGAAAAAGGCGTTTTTTAGTATCAAATTTCTTTTCCCCTATTCTTCACAGAATTGAATGCTAGAACAATCCTCTTTTTAGTAGAATTCCCTGATTTTTAGCCCTAAAACAGGGTTGCCAAAACGTTAAATTCAGCACGATCGTTTGTGGTAACCGAGTTTCACCAGTGAAAGATGAGGGGCTGATTAACAAAGCTACCCGACTGTGTTGAAATATTCACTCTCGCTGGCACGATTGGCTTGCGTGAAAAATGTCATTATTTTTGTCGGCGCCGGTCCAAAAAGCAGAGCATGTGGTCTGCGCACCATGCTGGCGCCGCCCGGCGTCGATATCGAAGGAGTTCCCATGCAAGCCCCCGCAGTTGGTCGCTACCGCCATTTCAAGGGTGGGTATTATCAGGTGTTGACCCTGGCCCTGCACACCGAAACCGGGGAGCAGCTGGTGATCTACCAGAGCGAGCAGGATGGCGCCGTCTACGCCCGCCCGGTGGCCATGTTCATGGAGTGGATCGAGCATCAGGGAGACGTGGTGAGCCGTTTCACCCCGGTTGCCGGCTGAGGCTGACCATTGACCATGAAAAAGGCGCCTGACGGCGCCTTTTTCACAACGTGAGCTTACTGGTAGAGACCCAGGTTCTCTTTGGCATAGGCTTCGAAATCGGTGCAGCCACCGATGTGCTGCTCGTCCAGGAAGATTTGCGGCACGGTATTGACCGGCTTGCCGGCGCTCTTGGCCAGATCTTCCTTGGTGATGCCCTCGGCGTGGATGTCCACGTAGCGGAATTTGAAATCGTCACGCTGTTCAACCAGCTGCTCGGCGATCTGCTTGGCACGGACACAATAGGGGCAACCGGGACGACCAAAAATCACTGCAAACATGTTCTCTCTCCATTCATATGAGACTGGGGACAGGATAGCCCCGCCTCGTGACTAGTCAAAGTGGAAATTGTCGATACGGCCGTTCGCCATCTTCGATAAGGCGCGCTTCGCCGGCCGTCATCGTCAATCACCTTGCGGCAGCTCAACCCTGATCGGCGATCTGGATCGGCTGCTGCTGATAGATGCTCTCCAGCACTCCCTTCTCGAACACGGTCCAGGGCCAGGCGGCCTTGCTGGCGCGGTAGCGCTCGTGGGTTGCCGGATCCTGCGACAGGCCACGCTGGAACATCACGAAGGCCTTGCGCTGGCCGCCGGCGGTGTCGATGAAGCCCACCAGGTTGGAGGTGCCGGTGATGGTGCCGGTCTTGGCATGCACCTTGTTCTTCATCATGGGGGCGGTGACGCTGCGTCGCCAGGCCAGGGTGCCATCCACCTGGGAGCTCGGCAGCAGCTTGATGAGGCCAAGTTCCGCGTCATTTTTCTGGATGAAGTTAAGCACCGACAGCATCTGGCGGGCGCTGATGAGGTTGTGGGCGGAGAGGCCCGAGCAGTCGGCCAGGGTGGCGTTGCCCAGATCGATGCCATTCTTGGTCAGGATGGCGCGCACTGCCATGGTGCCGCTGCGATAGCTGCCCGGCTTGTTGTAGTAGTGGCGACCGACGGTCTTGAGGAAGGTATCGGCGTAGAGGTTGTCCGATTTCTTCAGCATCTTGGCCAGCATCACCGGCAATGAGACCGAGTAGTGGGTGCCCAGCGTCTCGGCATTGTCCGGGGACTTGTGGGTCACCCGCAGCAGGCCGTCATGCTTGATACCGGCCCTGTCCATGGCCCAGCGGATGTTGTCCCAGCCCCAGGCCTCCACGTCGTGGATGGCGAAGCGCAGCCCCTGGGGCTCCTTGTTCGGGGTGATGCAGCCCTTGAGCTCGTAGAAGTTGCCCTTGGCCATGTCCACTTCCAGTGCGCAGAACTGGCGCGCCATGTCGGCGTAGCTCATCACCTCCACGTTGTCGGCACCGATGCCGATGGGCACACCGGTGGCCACGTTGCCGGTGGCCGGTTTGCCGATCTGGGTGGCGGTGATGGTGCCGTAGGCGCAGTTCTTGTCGATGATGACCGAGGAGACCGGGGCGGCGAAGCAGAGGGTCTGATCCCCCCACGACCAGCCGTTGCCGCGCTCGTAACCGTTGTAGGCGCCGGTGTTGACGTAGACGTTGCCCTTGATGCGGTTCACGCCAAGCTGCTTGAACAGGGCCAGCAGGTCCATGCGGGAGAGGGTGGGGTCGCCGACGAAGTTGATCCAGATGTCGCCATTGATGGCATCACCCTGCTTGGCGCCGGGCTGAGCCTGAATATCGGTGGCAAAGCGGAAGTCGGCACCGAGCTCGAGACGGGCCGCCAGCGCGGTGAGTACCTTCATGGTGGAGGCGGGGGCGATCATCTGATCCGCATGGCGGGCAAATTCAACCCCGTTGTTGCCCTGCACTATGATGGCGTACTGGCCCCCCTGGGGCGGGGTGAGCGGGGCGGCCTGGGCCGCCAGGGAAAAGAGAGTACAAAAACCAATCAACAGCCGCTGCATAACATCCTCTAAACGTGACGAAGGGCCCGGCAGTGGTGCCGGCCCTGACAATTCAACCTTGTTTCACCCGCCGATGCGGGATCGACCGTGGCAAAGCCATTCATACGATTTATGCCGGTCGCCACTGGCCATCACGCCATCGAGTTGGCGGTGCGATAGCGACCCTCATAATCAAAAATCTTCTCTTTTATCTGCCAGAACCGCCCCGCTTTGCGGGCGATGACGAAATCGGGGTGGCGAAACTGGCTTTGCGCCGCCAGCACGCTCGCCAGGGTGGCAAATTCGGGTTCCAGACCCGGTGCGGGCCAATGATGACGCACAAAGACCTGTTGAAACAAGCGCCGTGCGCCCTCGGAGTGAAATCCGAAGTACTCATTGAGGGTGAGACCATCCTCATCGTGATAGACCACCTCCAGCCGCTCCCCCTGTTTGCCACGTCCGACACTCAGCGTCAGCCCGGCGCAGCGAATGACCATGCAGTCCTTGAGATTGAGCGCCTCTTTGAGCTTGTCGTCAGGGTCCACCAGCAGCTGATCGCAGCTCTGGCAGCGGCGGGCGGCGATGTCGTTTTCGCTGCCGCAGGCGGGGCAGACCTTGGCGCGAAAGCGGTAGTCGCACTCCTCGCGATGGCCCTCGTCATCTTCAAACAGCCCCTGGCAGCGGCGACCGTAGTGCTCGATCACCTTGCCATCCTCGTCGGTCTTGCCCCAGAAGGTGTTGGCAAAGCCGCAGGCGGGGCAGGGCACCTGCACCGGCTCGGTGCCAGCGTGGGGTCTGGGCTCCCCCACCTCGGGGGCGAACAGGTTGAAGTTGTTGCCCGCATAGTCGAGCACCAGACAGTCCGTCTTGCCGGGCGAGAGGCGCAGGCCCCGACCGACGATCTGCTGGTAGAGCGAGACCGACTCGGTGGGTCTGAGCATCACGATGAGATCCACGTGGGGGGCGTCGAAGCCGGTGGTGAGCACCGCCACGTTGACCAGAAACTTGAGCTCGCGCGCCTTGAAGGCGTTGATGAGGGCGTCGCGCTCCGGCCCCGGCGTCTCGCCGGTGATGAGAGCGGCCTGCTGGCCTCTGGCGCCCAGCAGGCCGTGAATTTCGCGGGCATGTTCGACGGTGGCGGCGAAGATCATCACCCCCTGCCGGTCGGCCGCATACTCCAGCACCTGGCTCAGGATATGGGGGGTGACCCGCTGCTGACGCTTGAGCTCGCCGTTGAGATCCGCCTCGCTGAACAGGCCATTCTCCCGCGCCACCAGCTTGCTGAAGTTGTAGTGGACGATGGGGGCATCCACCATGCGCGGCGGCGTCAGATAACCGTTCTTGACCATGAAGCGCAGCGGCAGTTCGAACACGCAGTCGCCAAACAGCCGCTCACCGTGGCTCTTGACCATGCCGTGGTAGTGGCGCCGGTAGATCCAGCCCAGCCCCAGCCGATAGGGGGTGGCGGTGAGACCGAGAATCTTGAGGGCCGGATTGGCGGCCTTGAGGTGCTCGATCACCCGATGGTACTGGCTGTCGTCATCGAGCGAGACCCGGTGGCACTCGTCGATGATGAGCAGCGAAAACGCCCCGTCGAAGGCGTCCAGATTGCGCGCCACCGACTGCACCGAGCCAAACACCACCTGGGCGCTCGCCTCCTTGCGAGCGAGCCCTGCGGCGAAGATGTCGGCCTTGAGCCCCCACGCCTCGTACTTGGCGTGGTTCTGCTCCACCAGCTCCTTGACGTGGGCCAGCACCAGCACCCGGCCGCGCGCCTTGCGGGCCAGTTCGGCGATCACCAGACTCTTGCCGGCCCCGGTGGGCAGCACCACCACGGCGGGATCCGGGTGCTGACGAAAGTGGCTGATCACGGCGTTGACGGCGTCGGTCTGATAGGGTCTGAGAACGAACATGCAGGCTTGGTGGTATCGATATGGGGTGGTGCAGGATGGCGCCATTATAGGGATCTTGGCGCCAAAAAACAGCGGGCCGGCATGGTGCCGGCCCGCTGGCGATGACGTCTTCGCTTAGTGGAAGGGGAAGACGTAGTTCATCCAGCTGGCCATGCGCAGCAGCACCTTGCGCATCACCGAGACATGGTGGAAGTGCTTGGTGTAGATGGCAGCCTGGCCGCTGGCCCCGGCGATCACCTGATACTTGGGCCATTCGGGGTCGGTGATGGAGATGAGCACCGGCAGGCGGCCCGGCTGAACGGCACTGGCCTGATCGAGCAGGCCGGCGTTGGCCTGCACGTTGCCGGCGGCGATGGCCGGGATCACGGCGGTCACCTGGCCCTGGAAGATCTTGCCGGGGATGCCGTCGATCACCACTTCGGCCTCATCGCCCACCGCCAGGCGCTGCATGCTGTTCTGCCAGAACCAGCCCACATAGGCGGTCTCGTCCTTGTGGATGAAGGTCATCACCGGGCGATACATGAAGGGGGTGGCTATCATGCCGGGGCGCAGGGCCAGCTGCACCACGTGGCCGTCGCTCGGGGCATAGACCACTGTCTGTTCGACCTGATACCTGGCCTCGTCGAGCTGGGCCTGCAGATCTTCCAGCGTCGCCTGTTGTTGCTCGATCTGGGCCACGATGTCGTCCACGTTGGCCTGGGTGACGTCGAGGTCACGCTGCTTGCCGACGCCGCGACGCATCAGGTCGCTGGCGCGATCCCGGTCGAGCTTGGCGGAGCGCAGCCTGGCCTCGATGGACTTGAGGTGGTTGCGGTTGGATTCAACCCGCGCCGTCAGGCTGTCCGCCCTCAACTGGAAGGGGGCGGCATCCAGACGAAACAGCACGTCGCCCTTCTTCACCGGCTGGTTGGCCTGTACCGGCACCTCGATGACCCGGCCCTTGACCAGCGGCACGATCGGGGTGGAGACGTAGTAGTTGCGTGCCATCTCGGAGTAGGGATGGTTGTAGTTCATCAGCATGATCAGGGTGCCGATGAGCAGCACGCCACCCAGCGCGGCGGTGGGCACGGTCCACTTGTTGAGCGGGATACGGAAGATTTTGAAGATGGCCACGCAGACGGCCGTGTAGGTCAGGATCAGTAGCAGGTCCATGATTTATCCCTGTTGCTCGGTCTGTTCGATGGTATTGAGGCGGGCCTTGAGGTCGGCCAGCTCCTGTTTGAGCTGCTGGATATCATCTTCATCCTGCTGCAGCCGCTGGTTGAAGCCCCAGCCCCGCTCGGGACGATAGAGGGTGGCCCAGATCCAGAGGAAGGGCCACAGCACGTGCAGGGTGAACAGACTGACCCAGCCGGCCACGTGAATGGCGTCCTGATGGGGGTGTTGACGATGTTTGGCTATTTCATAGGGAATGTCGTGAATGACGATGACCCCGTAAAAAATGACCAAACCCACAAAAAAAAGCAGACCAAGAGCAAAATAATCGAGTGCCATTTACGCCTCCGCTGGCTTGACGCACCGCATTGTCATTGGGATCAGGGCTCTGCAAGGCAGTCAGCCACCTGATTTCCCTCCTGTCGGGCCCGAAATCTTAAGTTGTTTTGTTGTACTGAAGCTTAAGCAGTTTCCAAGTCGTCAAAACAGACGCTGATGTTGTTGGGGGCAAGTCCGTAAAGTCGTATCCATGACAAGGACTTACGCTGGGAGTATGGCATTGCTGAAGGGAAATGTTCAGCAAAAAAAGGAGCCCTGACGGCTCCTTTTTTGACATGGTTGGCGTGGATCAACTTTCGCTGGGCTTGTTGATCAGCGCGGGCCTAAATTTCACCAGGAAGGCCACTGTGACGATCAGGGTGCTGGCCAGTCCAATTGTGGTGGAGACGCCCATCTCCAGCCCGAACCCGATAGGGGCGTTGGCCAGGTAGGTGAACACCACGGCGGTCATGAACATGGCGGGAATGGTGCAGACCCAGTGCAGCTTGCCCTCTTTGGCGAGGTAGGCCGCCGCCGCCCACAGCATCATCACCGCGGTGGTCTGGTTGGCCCAGCCGAAATAGCGCCAGATCACCCCGAATTCGGCCTTGGAGATGATGAAACCGAGGATGAACATGGGGATGGCGATGAGCAGTCGCTTGGCCATGGGCTTCTGGGTCAGTGTCAGGAAGTCCGCGACGATGAGGCGGGCACTGCGAAACGCGGTGTCACCGGAGGTGATGGGCAGGATCACCACGCCGAGGATGGCGAGGATGCCGCCGACGGTGCCGAGCAGGCTGGTGGAGACCTCGTGCACCACGGCAGAGGGGCCGCCGCTGGCCAGGGTGGCGTTGAGCGCCTCGGTGCTGTCGTAGAAGGAGAGACCCAGGGTGCACCAGATGAGGGCGATGATCCCTTCACCAATCATGGCGCCGTAGAAGATGAAGCGGCCGGAACTCTCGTTTTGCATGCAGCGCGCCATCAGCGGCGACTGGGTGGCGTGGAAGCCCGACACGGCGCCGCAGGCGATGGTGATGAAGAGCAGCGGCCAGAGCGGCAGCTCGGTCGGGTGCAGGTTGGAGAAATCCATCCCGGTGTTGTAGAAGCCTTTGCCGGAGACGATGAGGCCGATGATGAGGCCGACCGACATGAACACCAGCAGGGCGCCGAAGATGGGGTAGAAACGGCCGATGATCTTGTCGATGGGGACGATGGTCGCCAGGATGTAGTAGGCGAAGATGGCCGCAATCCAGTAGACCAGATCGGTGGAGGTGAGGTTGGCCAGAAGGCCAGCCGGGCTCAGCACGAACACCACGCCCACCAGCATCAACAGCACCACGGCGAACAGGTTCATGAAGTGCTTGGCGGTGGTGCCGAGGTGTTCACCGACCACGGTCGGCACCGAGGCGCCCTTGGCGCGCACTGACAGCATGCCGGAGAAGTAGTCGTGCACCGCACCGGCGAAGATGCAGCCGAACACGATCCAGAGCATGGCGACCGGACCGTAGAGGGCGCCCAGGATGGGGCCGAAGATGGGGCCGACGCCGGCGATGTTGAGCAGCTGAACCAGATAGACCTTCTTGTCCGACATGGGGACATAGTCCACCCCGTCCGCCATGGTGATGGCGGGGGTTTTCAGCTCCGGCTTGGGGCCAAATATCCGTTCGATGAATTTGCCGTATACGAAATAGCCGGCCACAAGTAAGCCGACACAGAGGAAGAACCAGATCATTGCTACGCTCCTGCTTTGTTATTGTTGGGTGTGCGCGGCCAGTGTAGGGGCTTGCTCTGTTAACGGCAGGTAAAACGGCATGAGCGGTCATATGGCGGACCGAGCGGTCGGCGCTCGTGATCCGGCTCACATCGTGGGGCTTATTCCAGCCCCAGCATCTCCTTCAACTCCTTCAGGTAACGGCGGCTGACCGGCACCCGGGCGCCGCTCGGCGTCACTATCTCCGCCAGCTGGTTCTCCAGCAGCCGGATCTCGAAGATGGCGGCCGGGGCCACCAGATACTGGCGGTGGCAGCGCAGCAGCGGGGTCTTCTCCTCCAGCGATTTGAGGGTGAGCTGGGTGTGAAACAGCTCGCCCTGGCTCGCCACGTGCACCCCGCCGAGATCGGAGAAGGCGTACTCAACCTGCTCGATGGGCAGCAGCCGTACCCGGTTGTGCAGGTAGCCCGGGATGTGGCGAATGGCGGGGACGAGCGCCGTCATGGGCTGGGGGGTTAGATCTTGCCTGAGCCGCGCCAGCGTCTTGGCCAGACGCACCGGCTCCACCGGCTTGAGCAGGTAGTCGAAGGCGTTCTCCTCGAACGCCTGGATGGCGTACTCGTCAAAGGCGGTGACGAAGACGATGCGGGGCAGGGGATCGAGCATGGCCACCAGCTCCATGCCGCTGAGCTTGGGCATCTGGATGTCAAGAAACACCACGTCGGGTTTGAGCCGCTGAATAAGCGGCAGCGCCTCGATGGCGTTGGCGGCCGCCCCCAGCAGTTCGATATCGGACTCGGCGGCCATGTGCTGCATCAGCTCCTCGCGGGCATAAAGCTCGTCATCGACGATGAGGGTGCGGATCATGGGGTTCTCCTGCGTGATGGGGGGGGTGGGTGAGGATGGTGTTGTACGGCGGCCGGATCATGGCAGCTCCCTTGGCAGGGTGACGGAGACCCGGGTCCAGCAGTCGGGCTCACAACTGACGCTCAGGCCATAGCGGTTGCCGAAGGCGCTCTTGAGACGCCGGTCCACCAGGGTCATGCCGAGCCCGTCACCGGCTGGTTTCTCCTGCCAGGTGCCGGCATTGTCCTCCACGTGGATGGTGACCCGCTCTGCCGTCTGCTCGGTGTAGAGGCGAATGTGTCCCAGCTCCAGCAGAGTGGAGATGCCGTGCTTGATGGCGTTCTCGATGAGGGGCTGCAGGGTGAAGCTCGGCAGCTTGAGGTCGGCGAGGGCCGGCGGGATCTCGTTTTGCACCGTCAGCCGGTCGCCAAAGCGGGCCAGCTCGATCTCCAGATAGGATTGGCAGTGCTCCTGCTCCTCCTGCAGGGTGGCCAGGCCGCTCTGGCGCTTGAGGTTCTTGCGAAAGAACAGGGAGAGGTGCAGCAGCAGCTGGCGCGCCCGCTCCGGTTCGCGCCGGGTGATGGCGCTGATGGTGTTGAGGGTGTTGAACAGAAAGTGGGGATTGATCTGGGCCTGCACCAGCTTGAGCTCGGACTGCACCAGCAGCCGCTGCTGCTGCTCCAGCCGGCCGGTCAGCAACTGCTGGGAGAGCAGGTTGGCAATCCCTTCTCCCAGGGTGTGGTTGATCTTGAGAAACAGCCGCTTCTTGGGCTCGTAGAGCTTGATGGTGCCGATCACCCCCTCGTCGCCGTGCAGCGGGATCACCAGCACCGAGCCGAGCTGGCACTGGGGCGAGATGCTGCAGCGGTAGGGCTGGCTGTTGCCGTCGGCAAACAGCACCTTGTTGCGGGCGATGGCCTGCATGGTGATGGCCGAGGTGATGGGGGTGCCAGGCTGGTGGTGATCCTCGCCGATGCCGATGAAGGCGAGGATCTTGTCGGTATCCGTGATGGCGACGGCGCCGACCCCGGTCTCCTCTTGGATAATGCGGGCAATCTTGTGGCTGGCCTCTGGGGTGAAGCCCTGGCTCATGATGCCGACGGTGCGGTTGGCTATATTGAGCGCCTTGGCGGAGAAGACCCGGGAGAACTTCTCGTACATCTGCTGCTGATCGCGGATCATGCTGATGAAGAGCGCAGCGCCGCAGGAGTTGGCCAGGATCATGGGGGTGGCGATGGTACGCACCAGCAGCAGGGATTTATCGAATGGCGTGGCCACCAGCAGGATGATCACCATCTGCATGATCTCGGCGTAGAGGGTGGTGAAGAAGGCGATGCGCGGCTCGAACAGCGCATCCATCTTGCCCGCCCGCATCAGCCGCCAGTGCACCAGCCCGCCCAGCAGCCCCTCGCAGGTGGTGGAGATGGCACAGGCCAGATCGGTGAAGCCGCCCAGGGTATAGCGGTGCAGGCCGCCGGTCAGCCCCACCAGAAAGCCCACCAACGGGCCCCCCAGCAGCCCGCCCAGCACGGCGCCGACGGCGCGGGTATTGGCGATGGCGTCGTCGATATCCAGCCCCACGTAGGTGCCGAGAATGCAGAAGCAGGAGAAGGTGATGTAGATGAGCACCTTGTGAGGCAGCCTGACCGAGTAGTTGGCCAGCGGACGCAGCAGCGGACTCTTGGAAAAGAGGTAGGCGATGACCAGGCTGACGCTCATCTGTTGAAGCAGGGAGAGGACCAACTGCATAAAAAACGTTCCTCAGAGTCCGTGCCGAAAAAAGCGGCAACCTTGAATAAATGTGATCAGGATCTTGTTCTGCGGGGCGCCAGGGCGGGATTGCGGCCGCAGTGTGCCAGAAACGTGAAATAAAACCATATTAAATCAGCATGTTAAATTGATATTTGTGTAATCGCCCAAGGGTTGATATTGCTGGATGGAGCATGAATGTATCCGCTGGATACGCCACACGGAGGTGGCATGCTCCGCCCGGCCCCTTGGCTGGGCGTTTTTTATCCATGGTGGATGGCGAACAATTTTGCGGGCAATCGAGTGATTATTCAGGTTTGTCCAATGAGTTATCCCCAGCTTCTGGGGATAACTCAGAAGGCAAAATAGTAACAGAAGCGTCGGGTCAGGTTGAAAAACAGCCGTTGCCCCTCATCCAGCTCTTCCTGCTTGATAAATGATTTGATGGTGCGCTCATCTTCCCGCAGGTCGATCATCGCCACCCCTTCCGGCCGCTGCGCCTTGATGTAGGGCAGCACCTTGGGCTTGAGCGGCATGGTGGGCTCGGTGGAGAGCACCAGCGCCACCGAGTCGTCGGAGAGCATCACCAGCGAACCGGGCGGATAGACCCCCAGCACCTTGATCAGCAGCTTGACCAGATCCTGGTCGAATTTCTTCTGCGACAGCTTGTAGAGCTGGCTGATGGCCTGGCTCGGCGCCGCGGGCGTGGCGCTGTTGCGCGGGTGCAGCAGCTCGTCATAGTAATCCACCAGCCCGATGATCCGCGCCAGCGGCGGGATCTCGCCCCCCTTGATGCCGAGCGGAAAGCCGCTGCCGTCGAGGCGCTCATGATGCAGATGGGCCACCTGGCGGATCTTGGGCTCGAAGGCCTGCAACTGGGTCAGCATCTCCAGACCGTACTGGGGGTGCATGTTGAGGAAGTTTTGCTCTGACTTGTTGAGCTCCCCACGTTTCTGGGTGATCTGGGTCGGGATCTTCAGCTCGCCGATGTCGTGCACCAGGCCGGCCAGCCCGGTTTCTTCGATTTCAATGGGGCTCATGCCGAGCTCGCGGGCCATCAGCATGGCGATGAAAGCCACGTTCAGGCTGTGCTGCAGCAGGATGTCGGTGTGCGGGCTGCGAATGAGGTGCAGGCCGAGCGGGCCTTCGTGGGCACTGATGCGGGCGGCGGCGTTGCGCACTATCTGCGCCGTGTTGGCGAGCCCTTCGTCCGGCTTGAGATTGAGAGCCCCCAGTGCATCGCGCAGTTCGGACATGGATTGGCCGAAGGCCTTGTCGGCGGCGCGCAGGGAGCGGCGAAAGGCTTTCTCATCAAACGGGGCAGGGCCGCTCTCCACCAGCTCTTCGATGATCGAGAGGTCAGGCCCGGCGGAAGGAATATCACCGCGCAAGATGGGTTCGATAGGCAGGTCGCTCTTGTCGGGATCCACCATCAGCAGGCTGAGATCGAGATGGCGAATGATGTCGAGTTGCTGCTGATCCTTGATCTTGAATGCATTGAACATAAAAGGGTGGTTGGTCCATCCCGTGGGGAGATGGATGTAGTGGCCTACCCGCAACTGCTCGATGGAGGCTTGTATCAGCGCCATACGCTAGCTCGCATTTCATGAATGCCTATGAACAAGCTAGCAAAATTAAGCAGATAGACAAACAAAAAAGCCCGCGCATGTGCGCGGGCTCTCGAGTCGGTTCAGCTTATCAGGCTTTGGACTTCTTCTTGCCTTCAACCTTGGCTTCAACCTTGGCCGCTACCTGAGCGTCTTCGGTGAAGGGACGGCCGTAGTAGGTGTCCAGCAGGATGGCTTTCAGCTCGCTGATCAGCGGGTAGCGCGGGTTGGCGCCGGTGCACTGGTCATCGAAGGCTTCCACGGCCAGCTGGTCAACTTTGGCCAGGAAGTCAGCTTCAGACACGCCGGCTTCACGGATGGAGGCCGGGATACCCAGAGTGGCTTTCAGCTCGTCCAGCCATACCAGCAGCTTCTCGATCTTGGCTGCGGTACGGTCACCGGCGGCAGTCAGACCCAGGTGGTCGGCCACTTCGGCGTAGCGACGGCGAGCCTGCGGGCGGTCGTACTGGGAGAACGCAGTCTGCTTGGTCGGGTTGTCGTTGGCGTTGTAGCGGATCACGTTGCTGATCAGCAGGGCGTTGGCCAGACCGTGCGGAATGTGGAACTCAGCACCCAGTTTGTGAGCCATGGAGTGGCACACACCCAGGAAGGCGTTGGCGAACGCGATACCGGCGATGGTGGCAGCGTTGTGCACTTTCTCGCGAGCAACCGGGTCGTTGGCACCGTTCTGGTAGCTGGACGGCAGGTACTCTTTGAGCAGTTTCAGGGCTTGCAGCGCCTGACCGTCGGAGTACTCGTTGGCCAGTACGGAAACGTAGGCTTCCATGGCGTGAGTCACGGCATCGATACCACCGAAGGCACACAGGGATTTGGGCATGCCCATGACCAGGTTGGCGTCGACGATGGCCATGTTCGGGGTCAGCTCGTAGTCGGCCAGCGGGTATTTCATGCCGGTGGCGTCGTCGGTCACGACCGCAAACGGGGTCACTTCAGAACCGGTACCGGAAGTGGTGGTGATACAGACCAGTTCGGCCTTCACGCCCATTTTCGGGAACTTGTAGATACGCTTGCGGATGTCCATGAAGCGCATGGCCAGGTCTTCGAACGCGGTTTCCGGGTGCTCGTACATTACCCACATGATCTTGGCCGCATCCATCGGTGAACCACCGCCCAGCGCGACGATTACGTCCGGCTTGAAGGAGTGGGCCATCTCGGCGCCTTTGCGAACCACAGACAGAGTCGGGTCGGCTTCTACTTCGTAGAACACTTCCACTTCCATCTTCAGGCCCTTGAGCAGACGAACCACTTCGTCGGCGTAGCCGTTGTTGAACAGGAAGCGGTCGGTCACGACCAGTGCGCGCTTTTTACCTTCCAGGTCGCCCAGGGCGATCGGCAGGGAACCACGACGGAAGTAGATGGATTTCGGAAGTTTGTGCCACAGCATATTTTCTGCCCGTTTTGCGACTGTCTTCTTGTTGATCAGGTGCTTGGGACCCACGTTTTCGGAGATGGAGTTACCACCCCAGGAACCGCAACCCAGCGTCAAGGACGGTGCGATGGCAAAGTTGTACAGGTCACCGATACCACCCTGGGTGGTCGGGGTGTTGATCAGGATACGGGCGGTCTTCATCTTGTCGCCGAAGTACTTGATGCGGTCGGCGTTGCGATCCTGGTCGGTGTACAGGCCGGAGGTGTGGCCGATACCACCCAGGTTGACCATGGTGCAGGCCATTTCGACGGCTTCTTCAAAGTTCTTGGCACGGAACATACCCAGGGTCGGGGAGAGCTTCTCGTGAGCGAACTCTTCCTCTTCACACACTTCCAGACCTTCACCGATGAGGATCTTGGTGGTGGGGGGCACGGTCACGCCGGACATTTCGGCGATCTTGGTGGCCGGCTGGCCCACGATGTTGGCGTTCATGGCGCCGTTGATCAGGATGACCTTGCGGACCTTGTCAGCTTCTTCTTTGGTCAGCACATAACCGTTGTGAGTCGCGAAACGCTCTTTCACCTGGTCATAGATGGAGTCAACCACGATGACGGCTTGCTCGGAGGCACAGACCACGCCGTTGTCGAAGGTTTTGGACATCAGAATGGAGGCGACAGCGCGCTTCACATCGGCAGTTTCGTCGATGACAACGGGGACGTTACCGGCACCTACACCGATGGCAGGCTTGCCAGAGGAGTAAGCGGCTTTCACCATGCCCGGGCCACCGGTGGCCAGGATCAGGTTGATGTCGTTGTGCTTCATCAGGGCGTTGGAGAGTTCAACGGTCGGTTGATCGATCCAGCCGATGATGTCTTTCGGTGCACCGGCGGCAATGGCTGCATCCAGTACCAGCTTGGCAGCGGTATTGGTGGAGTTCTTGGCACGGGGGTGCGGGGAGAAGATGATGGCGTTGCGGGTCTTCAGGGAGATCAGTGATTTGAAGATCGCAGTGGAGGTCGGGTTGGTGGTTGGTACGATACCGCAGATGATACCTACCGGCTCGGCGATGGTGATGGTACCCATCTCGTCATCTTCACTGAGGATGCCGCAGGTCTTCTCTTCTTTGTACTTGTTGTAGATGTATTCGGAGGCGAAGTGGTTCTTGATAACCTTGTCTTCGATGATACCCATACCGGATTCTTCCACGGCCATCTGGGCCAGGGGGATACGGGCATTGCTGGCGGCCAGGGCGGCGGCACGGAAGATCTTGTCTACCTGCTCTTGCGAGAAGCTGGCGAATTCACGCTGTGCTTCTTTGACGCGGGCGACCAGTGCATCCAGTTCAGCCATATTGGTTACTGCCATGTTTATCTCCTGATGATTTGAAAACTGTTTAGTAAGACGTTGGCAATGCCCGGCAATTATAGATGCCCTGTCAAGAACAGAATCACCACAACGGGGTATTTACATGCCTTACTAAATCGCTTTCTGAGTCGATTATAGAGCGGGGCTGACTCAGAAAAACTTGATCTGGATCATGTGTAACAAAAGAACAAAAGAAATTTTGTTTCACAATACATGTTTGCTAGATGTTGCGCAGTTGTTGAGTGGGCCAGAAGCGGGATGAATGGGGCGTGAACAGGGGCTCACGCACCATTTTTCAAGCAGTTAGCACGATTACGTCCCAGTGTCCCCGGTGCGGACCCTGGGGCAGTATGGGGGCGGCATTGTGATAGAAACGGTGATCATCCAGGATCAGATACTCGCCAGCGTTTAATTGTTGTTGAAAAAATGGTTGTTCTTTTAATCCATGATAGAGCTGCAAGACACCGCCGCTGACCCCGTCACTGCCACAAAAGAACACCCCGATGAAATCAAAGCCGTCCTGATGCACGCCTTCCGGGGCGGGTGGCACGCTTTCACCTTCGCCGGTGACGATGCGCATCTGGTGAATGCCGATGGCCTGGCCATCCGCCAGCCGGGTATGGCGGGCAAAGCGGGTCAGCATCAGCTGAAAGGTGGGGTGGGCGACGAAGGCGGGATCCAGCTCGGCATAGGTTCTGGGCACGTCCCCCAGAAACTTGTTGATGGCGGCCGCCTGAAAGAAAACGCCGTTGTCGAGGGGGTAAAAGCGGCTGCCCTCTTTTTCAACCCGGCCGTAACGGCGTTCGCGAAAGCGGCCCTGGATATAGGGATCAACCGGCAGCCGCTCGAAGAAGCCCTGCAGGGGGGCGACACTGCCTGCGGGCAGTGAATCCAGATGCCATTGCAACTTGATGTCCGTATCAATCATTACAAAATCCTTTTTTACGAAGATGAAATGTTGCGCCAAAACTCCGTGGCCGCATAAAACTCGAAGTGATTTTATCAGAGTGTTAAATGGCGACAATCTTTATTAACAACTCGATATGTTGAATTTCGTCGTTACATTAGAGGAACTAACTGAAAAGCCACGGAAAGGGTGAGATTATTTGATTGGTGAAGGTTTCGGCCATGGTGTAAATTTACGCACGGTTTATCGGGGTGGCCCGCAGGGCCTCGTTCTACTTCTGGATGGCGCCTATGGCAGCAATTGACGTCTCTTTATATCTGAAGTTTTTCATCGGTTTGTTTGCGATCATCAACCCGCTCGGCCTGTTGCCGGTGTTTGTCAGCCTGACCAGCCATCAAACGCCGGAAGAGCGGATGAAGACCAATACCACCGCCAACATTGCGGTGATGATCATCCTGCTGGTCTCCATGTACATGGGGCAGCTGATCCTCGATGGTTTCGGCATCTCGCTGGCGTCGTTTCGCATTGCCGGCGGCTCGCTCATCACCCTGATTGCCTGGTCCATGCTGCAGGGCAAGCTGGGGGAGGTGAAGCACAACAAGCAGGAGAAAGGGGAGCTCGCCGCGCGGGAATCTGTCGCTGTGGTGCCGCTGGCGCTGCCGTTGATGGCCGGCCCCGGCGCCATCTCTTCCTCTATTGTCTATGCCAGCCAGAGCACCTGGTCCCAGATGCTGGGGATGTCGGTGGTGGTGATGGTGTTTGCCTTCTGCTCCTGGCTCATCTTCCGCGCCGCCCCCCTGCTGTTCAAGGTGATGGGCAACACCGGCATCAACGTGGTCACCCGGATCATGGGTCTCATCATGATGTCGCTTGGCATCGAGATCATGGTGGCGGGGATCAAGGGGGTCTTCCCCGGATTGATGTGATTCAGGTCTGTTTCGTTGGAGCCGGTCCTCGTGACCGGCTTTTTATTGTTTCTTTTTTGTTGGTCATTTCCTAGAATCGAGCGGGTTTGTATAAAAAACGTCCATCACGCGATATTTAAATTCTGAATAATTGGTTAAAAGCTGCTTTTTTGACCATGAAGCCCAGTCCTGCCTGACAATATCTATTGCATTATCAGAAATGTCAGGGAATTATGCTGGCAGCGGGGTACTTGTCCCGTTGATGGAAAATTGCATGGAATGTTCTTGTGGAGTATGGAAATGACTCATAAAAAAACAATGATTAATACCCTCTTGGTGGCAGCACTGTTCGGCGGTGTCAACGCGGCACAAGCCGCCGATGTTCCCGCAGGTACCAAACTGGCTGACGTTCAGCAGCTGGTAAAAGGCAATGGCTCCGAGCCTGCCACTCTCGACCCGCACAAAACCGAAGGAACGGTTGAATCCAATATTCTGCGTGACCTGTTCGAAGGTCTCGTTGCCTCCGGCCCCAAAGGGGAAGTGCTTCCCGCCATGGCCGAGTCCTGGGAAACCAAGGACAACAAACACTTCGTGTTCCACCTGCGCAAAGATGCCAAGTGGTCCAACGGGGATCCCGTGACAGCCCATGATTTCGAGTTCGCCTTCAAGCGGGCCGTGGATCCCAAGACGGCGTCTCCCTACTCCTGGTATCTGGAGATCCCGACCATCGTCAATGCCAGCGAGATCATCGCCGGCAAGAAAGCGGCCGACACCCTGGGTGTGAAGGCGGTGGACGACTACACCTTCGAGGTGCAGCTGGAGAAGGCGGTGCCTTACTTCGTCAGCATGCTCTCCCACACCACCACCTACCCGGTGCCGAAGAAGGTGATCGAGAAGTTCGGTGACAAGTGGACCCAGCCCGGCAACATGGTATCCAACGGTGCCTATGTGCTGAAGGATTGGGTGGTCAACGAGCGCGTCGACGTCGAGCGCAACCCGAACTACTGGAACAACGCCAAAACCGTCATCAACAAGGTGACCTATCTGCCGATCCAGTCCACCAACGCCGAGCTGAACCGCTATCTGGCCGGCGAAGTGGATCTCACCTACAACATGCCCATCGAGCGCTTCAAGCAGATGAAGAAAGAGCTGCCGAACGAGGTGAAGGTGAGCGGCTATGTCGGTACCTACTACTACCAGTACAACTTCAAGCACAAGCCGTTTGATGACGTGCGGGTGCGTACCGCCCTCTCTTATGCCATCGACCGCAACGTGATCGCCGACAAGGTGATGGGCAAGGGCGAGACTCCGGGCTACACCCTGGTGCCTGATTTCGTGGACGGCTTCAAGCCGGTGGCGCCGGCCTGGTCCAAGCTGACCCAGGCAGAGCGTGATGCCAAGGCGAAAGAGCTGCTGACCGAAGCCGGTTTCGGCCCGGGCAAACCGCTCAAGTTCGAGCTGCTCTACAACACCGACGACAACCACAAGAAGGTGGCGGTTGCCGTGGCTTCCATGTGGAAGAAGCTGGGCGTGCAGGTGAGCCTGGTCAACCAGGAATGGAAAACCTACCTGGAAACCAAGAAGCAGGGTCAGTTTGATGTGGGTCGTGCCGGCTGGATCGCCGACTACAACGAAGCCTCTTCCATGCTGGATCTGATGCAGACCACCCACGGCAACAACGACGGCAAATACTCCAACCCGGCGTTTGACAAGCTGATGAACGAGTCGCGCAATCAGGTGGATGCCGATGCCCGCAACAAGCTCTATGTGCAGGCTGAAGAGATCCTGGCCAAGGACATGCCGATCGCTCCCATCTATCAGTACGTGACCTCCCGTATGGTCAAGTCCTACGTGGGCGGCTACCCGGCCAACCCGCTGGACAACCTCTACAGCAAAGACATGTACATCATTGCTCACTGAGTAAAGTAACACGTCGCATAACAAAGCAGGCCCGCCGGATGGCGGGCCTTTATTACAACCGCGACCCTTTGGAAGCAGTACAGGACAGGAATTGTCTATGTTGAAATTCATTTTTAAACGTCTACTGGAAGCGATCCCGACTCTGCTGGTCTTGATCACCGTCTCCTTCTTCATGATGCGTTTCGCGCCGGGCAACCCCTTCACCAGCGAACGCTCCCTGCCGCCGGAAGTTCTGGCCAACATCGAAGCCAAATATGGCCTCGACAAGCCCATCGGCGTGCAATACCTCACCTATTTGGGCAACCTTGTGCAGGGCGACCTCGGTCCCTCCTTCAAATACAAGGACTTCACCGTCAACGATCTGGTGAGCCAGGCGCTGCCGGTATCAGCCAAGATTGGCTCCTTTGCCTTTCTGTTTGCGGTGACACTGGGGGTCACCTTCGGCACCATTGCCGCCTTGAAACAGAATACCGTCATCGACTACCTGTTGATGTCGTCGGCCATGGCCGGGGTGGTGATCCCGGGCTTTGTGTTGGCGCCCTTGCTGGTGTTGCTGTTCAGTATTCATCTCGGCTGGTTCCCGGCCGGTGGCTGGCAGGGCGGCGGGGTGCAATTCATGGTGCTGCCGGTGTTCGGCATGATGATGTACTACATCTCCGCCATCTCGCGGATCATGCGGGGCAGCATGATCGAGACCATGAACTCCAACTTCATCCGTACCGCCCGCGCCAAGGGCTTGCCGCTGCGTCACATCATCCTCAAGCACGCGCTGCGTCCGGCCATGCTGCCGGTGGTCTCCTATCTGGGGCCGGCATTCGTCGGCATCATCACGGGTTCCGTGGTGATCGAGACCATCTTCGGCCTGCCGGGGATTGGCCAGCTGTTCGTCAACGGTGCCCTCAACCGTGATTACTCCATGGTGCTCGGTCTGACCATTCTGGTCGGTGCCCTCACCATCACCTTTAACGCCGTGGTCGATATTCTCTATGCCTTTATCGATCCCAAGATCCGTTACTAAGTCGGGAGTACATCATGGTTGTCACAACTGAAAAACGCGAAGCCGTCGAGGCGTTCGCCCAGCAAGTGGAAGTGGTGGAAGGACGCTCCCTGTGGAAGGATGCCCGTCGCCGTTTCCTGCGCAACAAGGCCGCGCTCACCAGCCTCATCATCCTGACCATCATCGGTCTGGCGGTGATCGTGGGACCGCATCTGTCCCAATACACCTTCGACGATCCTGACTGGGGCGCCATGCAGGCAGCCCCGGACATGGAAACCGGCCACTGGTTCGGCACCGACAGCCTGGGGCGCGATCTGTTCGTGCGCACACTGCTCGGCGGGCGCATCTCGCTGATGGTCGGCATCATGGGGGCCATGGTGGCCGTCATCATCGGCACCCTCTACGGCGCGGCCTCCGGTTTCATCGGCGGTCGGGTCGACAGCCTGATGATGCGGGTCCTTGAGATCCTCAACGCCTTCCCCTTCATGTTCTTCGTGATCATGCTGGTGACCTTCTTCGGCCGCAACCTGGCGCTCATCTTCATCGCCATCGGCGCGGTGAGCTGGCTCGACATGGCGCGGATCGTGCGAGGCCAGACCCTGAGCCTCAAGAGCAAGGAGTTCATCGAGGCGGCTCACGTCTGCGGTGTCTCCAAGTGGAAGATCATCACCCGTCACATCGTGCCGAACGTGCTGGGTATCGTGGCGGTCTACGCCACCCTGCTGGTGCCGGGCATGATCATGTTCGAATCCTTCCTGAGCTTCCTGGGGCTGGGCGTACAAGAGCCCATGACCAGCTGGGGCGCTCTGCTGGATGAAGGCTCCAAATCGATGGAAGTGGCCATCTGGCAACTCCTGTTCCCCGCCGGTTTCATGGTGGTGACCCTGTTTTGCTTCAACTTCCTCGGGGATGGTCTGCGTGACGCCCTCGATCCGAAGGATCGCTGAGAAAGCGGCGAAGAAGCGCTGAAACAACGCGCCGAGGGGCCGCAGAGTGCGGCTCAATCGGGCGGATAGCGCATCGGATCGACAGGAAAACGTCACGAAAGATCGATAAGGAGTTTTTATGAAATTACTGGATGTAAAAGATCTGCGGGTCGAGTTCAAGACCCCGGACGGCAATGTGGTGGCGGTCAACGATCTCAACTTCTCCCTCGCTGCGGGCGAGACCCTGGGGATCGTCGGTGAGTCCGGTTCGGGCAAGTCCCAGACCGCGTTCGCCATCATGGGGCTGCTGGCCAAGAACGGCGTCATCACCGGCTCGGCCAAATTTCAGGGCGACGAGATCCTGAATCTGCCCGAGCACAAGCTCAACAAGATCCGCTCCGAGAAGATCGCCATGATCTTCCAGGACCCCATGACCTCGCTCAACCCCTACATGAAGGTGAAGGATCAGCTGATGGAAGTGCTGATGCTGCACAAGGGCGTCAGCAAGGCTGAAGCGTTCGAAGAGTCGGTGCGCATGCTGGATGCGGTCAAGATCCCGGAAGCGCGCAAGCGGATGGGGATGTACCCTCACGAATTTTCCGGTGGCATGCGCCAGCGGGTGATGATCGCCATGGCGCTGTTGTGCCGGCCGCAGCTGCTCATCGCAGACGAGCCGACCACCGCGCTGGACGTGACCGTACAGGCCCAGATCATGACCCTGATGAACGAGCTCAAGCGCGAGTTCAACACCGCCATCATCATGATCACCCACGATCTGGGCGTGGTGGCGGGGATCTGCGACAAGGTGCTGGTGATGTATGCCGGCCGTACCATGGAGTACGGCAAGGTCAACGATATCTTCTATCGCCCGAGCCACCCCTATACCGAAGGCTTGTTGCGCGCCATTCCCCGCCTCGACACCGAAGGGGAAGAGCTGCCCACCATCCCGGGCAACCCGCCCAACCTGCTGCGTCTGCCCACCGGCTGCCCCTTCCAGGAGCGCTGCCACCGAGTGAGCGAGATTTGCGGCAAGCAGTCACCGATCCTGACGCCGTTCAACGACGGCCGGGAGCGGGCCTGCCACTGGGTATCGGATGCCATGATCAAGGGAGTGAACTAAATGGGGACTGACAAGAAACTGCTGCTGGAAGTGTCTGACCTCAAGGTCCACTTCAGCATCAAGAGTGACAAGGCCTGGCCCTGGGCCAAACCCTCCGCCCTGAAGGCGGTGGACGGGGTGACCCTGCGCCTGTACGAAGGGGAGACCCTCGGCGTGGTGGGCGAGTCGGGCTGTGGCAAATCCACCTTTGCCCGGGCGCTGATCGGCCTGGTGCCGGCCACCGACGGCAAGGTGGTGTGGCTGGGCAACGATCTGACCAAGCTCGACCAGAAGGCGCTGCGCGAGAAGCGCAAAGAGATCCAGATGATCTTCCAGGATCCGCTGGCCTCCCTCAACCCGCGCATGACCATCGGCGACATCATCGCCGAGCCGCTCATCACCTTCTATCCCGACCTCTCCCGAGATCAGGTGAAGGAGAAGGTGCGGGCCATGATGAGCAAGGTGGGGCTCTTGCCCAACCTGGTCAACCGCTACCCCCATGAGTTCTCCGGCGGTCAGTGCCAGCGCATCGGCATCGCCCGGGCGCTGATCCTAGAGCCCAAGATGATCATCTGTGACGAGCCGGTGTCGGCGCTGGACGTTTCCATCCAGGCGCAGGTGGTCAACCTGCTCAAGGCTATCCAGAAGGAGATGGGGCTGTCGCTCATCTTCATCGCCCACGACCTGTCGGTGGTCAAGCACATCTCGGATCGGGTGCTGGTGATGTATCTGGGCAATGCGGTGGAGCTGGGGACCCGCAAGGAGATCTTCGCCAACCCCTTGCACCCCTATACCAAGGCGCTGATGTCGGCCGTGCCCATTCCGGATCCGGATCTGGAGCGCAGCAAGACCATCCAGATCCTGGAGGGGGATTTGCCATCGCCGATGAACCCGCCCTCAGGCTGCGTGTTCCGCACCCGCTGCCCGGTGGCCGGCCCTGAGTGTGCCAAGACCCGGCCTCAGCTCGAGGGCAACTTCGACCATGCGGTCTCCTGCCTCAAGGCGGATCCGCTCTGAGGGTGAGCAGGCAGAACAGGGCGCCCGGGTGGCGCCCTGTTTTTTGCTGCCGGCATGAAGATGCCTCTTGGCGTTATCTTTTTCCGCTGTTACTATCCGCGCAACAAGGGGAGTAACTTCTCGCCGGTTTGTCGTCATTACGGTGCACCCATATCCTGCAGTGCACCCGGCAGCCGGGCAGTTGACGCAAGTCGGCTGTAAGTGAGACCTTGCCGAGAGGCAAGGTGTATCTGCTCCAAACGCAAACCCACGCCTCTCGGTCGTGGGTTTTGTCGTTTTTGGGAGAAGTGAATATGGGTGAATGGTGGATGTGGACCGGTTTCTTCAGCATAGTGCTGGTCCTGTTATGGATAGACATACGGTTTGTCGGTGGTGGCAAATCCCACAAGGTGTCGCTCAAAGAGGCAGGGATCTGGTCCCTTATCTGGGTCAGCGTGGCGCTGCTCTTCAATCTGGCCATCTGGCTCTGGCTGGATCACAGCGCAGGCCGTGAAATTGCTAACCAGAAGGGGCTGGAGTTCCTCACCGGCTACCTCATCGAGAAGGCGCTGGCGGTGGACAACGTCTTTGTCTGGCTGATGCTGTTCGGCTACTTTGCCATTCCGGCCGAGCTGCAGCGCCGGGTGCTGCTGTACGGGGTACTGGGTGCCATCGTGATGCGGGCCGGTATGGTGTTTGCGGGTAGCTGGCTTATCGAGCAGTTCCACTGGATCCTCTACCTGTTTGGCGCCTTCCTGCTGCTGACCGGGGTCAAGATGCTGTGGGCTGCCGACAAGGAGCCGGATCTGGCCAACAACCCGCTGCTTGGCTGGATGCGCCGTCGCTTCAAGGTGACGGAGACGCTGGAGGGGGAGAACTTCTTCGTCTGGCGCGATGGCGTGCGTTACGCCACGCCGCTGCTGCTCATTCTGGTGCTGGTGGAGGTGAGCGATCTCATCTTTGCGGTGGACAGCATCCCGGCCATCTTCGCGGTGACCACGGATCCCTTCATCGTGCTGACCTCCAACATCTTCGCCATCATGGGTCTGCGTGCCATGTACTTCCTGCTGGCGGGCGTAGCCGAGCGTTTCGCTCTGCTCAAGTACGGCCTGGCGCTGATCCTGATGTTCATCGGGGTCAAGATGCTGCTGCTGGATATCTTCAAGATCCCCACCGGCATTGCATTGGGCGTGGTTGCGCTGATCCTGCTGGCCTCCATGGGGTTGAGCCTCTGGGTGACCCGCAAAAAAGCCGCTTGAACGCGGCAGACTATAAAGCATTAACAAAAAGGGCTCCCGCGGGAGCCCTTTTTTAGGTTCATCGCGGCTTTCCGGGGAAGGCCGCCTTGATTTTCAGAAAAAAGTATTCTGAGTCCCTAAATCCATATGCCATACGCTTTATCACTTTGATCTTGTTGTTCACCCCTTCCAGCACACTCGTGTGCATCGGGTAGTTTGCACTCGCCAGGATCCCCCGCATATATTTCGATAAATTTCGACCAAATCGTTGCAGCGGCGCTAGCCCGCTTTCCTTCACCTGCCGCATCCAGCTCCGCCATCGTCGCCATCCTTCCCACACGCTCGGCGCATACCAGATGCCCTTCAACCCCTCTTTCAGCACGTACACCATCGCCAGCGGTTGATTCGCCGCCAACAGCTCCTGCAACTTCACATCCTGTTTTTCACTCAACTTCGCCCGATTACGTAGCAGCAACCAACGCGCACTTTTGACCACTTTTCGCGCCGGTTTATCGCTTTTCAGTGCATTCGCCTGCTCCACTCGCACCTGGTCCACCACCTCTCGGCCATAGCGAGCCACCACGTGGAACAGGTCGTAGACCACCTCCGCCTGCGGGCAGTGTTGCTTCACCTCCAGGTCGAACGCCGTGTTCATGTCCATCGCCACCGCTTCAATCTGCTGGCATCGCTCGCCGAGCTGCTCGAAGAAGGGACGGATAGCGGCCCGGCTGTTGCCGTGCCCCACCCACAGGACGCGGGTTCGCTCGGCATCCATGATCACGGTGGCATAGCGGTGTCCCTTGTGCAGGGCAAACTCATCCATCACCAGCCGCCGCACCTCCCCAAGTTCGATGGTGCCCACACTGGTCTGCAAACGGCGCTTGTCGATCTCCTTGATGGTGTGCCAACCGACCCCGGTGAGCTGGCTGACATGGCGGATGGGGAGGTACTGAACGAGCGCTTCAATCCAGCACTGCATGCGCCGGGTGAGGCGGGAGCCAGAGGGGAGCCAGTCGATATGTTCACTGACGCGACCACAGCGCAGACAGTCGACGCGGCGAACAGGCAGTTGTAACCAGACTTGTCGGTCAAATAGGTCTCGCTCACGCACCCGGCGGATACGTTGGTCGTGGATCAATGGCGTGGGTTGCAGGCATCGGCGACAACGGGGCAAGAAGTCGGCGCGAGGCTCAAGGGTAAACAGGGTGTGATGGTTGGCAGAAAGCGCTTGGGCGATGACGGTATAACCTGGCCAGAAGGAGGCAATATCAATATGATGCACGGCGACAGCAGGGTGATGGTGGTGGTGTGTTTGGAGACAGCCAGTTTACCAGCACCCTGTCTGTCAACTTCCACTTCCCCAAGATCCCGCGAAGAACCCTTTTTTATGGCAAAGACTGGCTTAGCGCTTGATCTTCTTGGGGTTGGTGTAGCCCCAGATGGTGTACATGTCCGCCAGCAGGGCGCCGTTGTACTCCTCGAGATCCGCCTGTTTCACCTCGGTTTCACCCTGGCGGCCGAACAGCACCACCTCGTCACCGGGTTTGACTCCCTTGAGATCGGTCACGTCCACCATGATGGTGTTCATGGAGGTCTTGCCCACCACCGGCACCTTCTGGCCCTGGATCAGCACATAGGCCTTGTTGCTCAGCGCCCGACGATAGCCGTCGGAGTAGCCCAGCGGCAGGTTGGCGAGCCAGGAGTCGCGCTTGAGGGTGAAGGTGCGGTCATAACCGACGGTGTTGCCGGCCGGGTAGTGGTTGACGGAGGCAACCTGGGTCTTGAACGCCATCACCCGCTTGTACTCGGTGTAGGAGGGGATGGAGTCACCGTACAGCAGGCCGCCCGGGCGCACCATGTCGAAGTAGGCGTCCGGCACTTCCAGAGTGGCGAAGGAGTTGGCGGCGTGGATGGTGATCTTGCTGCGATCCAGCTTGCCCGCTTCCAGCAGCCACTGGGAGTCCAGCTTGAACTGGGCCAGTCCCATCTTGACGTCCTCTTTCTCCTCCACCGGGAAGTGGGTCATGATGCCGACCGGGGTGATCCCCTTGAGCTTGAGCATGGCCAGCGCGTCTTCCTTGGAGTCAGCCAGCCGCAGATCGATGCCGTTGCGGCTCATGCCGGCGGAGTTGAGCGCGATGTGTACCGGGATATTGGTGTGGTGGCGCTGGGCGATGTCGGCGATGCCCTGGGCACTCACCAGGCTGCCGATGAGTTCTTCCATCTTGTAGGGCAGGGCCTGTTCCACTTCGGCCGGGGTGGCGGCACGCACCCGCATCAGGCGGCCGGTGAAGCCCTTCTCGCGGGCCACGCGGGCCTCTTCGTTGCTGGCGATGCCGATGCAGGGGATGCCGGCCTTGACCACAGAGGGGACCAGCAGGTCGATGCCGTGGCCGTAGGCGTCGGCCTTCATGATGGCGCAGATCTTCGGCCCTTTGTCACCGAGGCGATCCTTGAGGGTCTGGATGTTGTGCTCGAAGGCGCCGAGATCGACTTCCAGCCAGGCATTGCTGGCGGTCTGCACTTCGCCGTTGCGATGATCGCTGGCCAGCGGCAGGTAAGGGGCCGCGACGGCCTGACCGGCCAGCAGGCCCAGGATCAGCGTGGCCAGCAGTGTCTTCTTGTGCATGGGGTGGTTCCTTTTTATTGTTTGGGTTGAGGTGCATGACGGTCGCTAGGGGCCGTTTTCACGCAGATGGGATAAAGTGTAGCCAAGGCATTGTTATTGTTATGAACTTTGACAATTTTCCAGGGCGCTATTCCCGTCGGGAAGTGTAACGCAAGGTGCCGATCGTGGCACCCTCCAGGAGTCAATAGATGATGAGTCTTGAGTGTCGGGTGCCACCGCTGCTGCTGTTTGGCCTGATCGTGGCGGCCATGCTGGGGTGGGGGGGCGTAGCAGAGAGCAATTCTGGCGCCGGTTGGCGGCTGGCCGCTCTGTTGTTGGCGGTGCTGGGCACTGTGTTTGGCTTGGGGGGCGTGCTGCGCTTTCGCCGCCAGGGCACCACGGTGACGCCGCTGCACCCCGAGCAGGCCAGTGCACTGGTAACGGGCGGGCTCTATCGCCTCAGCCGCAATCCCATGTACCTGGGGCTGCTCTGCTGGACGATGGCGCTGGCCTGCTATCTGGGCGGGCTGCTGGTGTGGCTCGGTCCGCTGCTGCTGTGGGGCTGGCTCAGCCGCTGGCAGATAGTGCCGGAGGAGCGGGCGCTGCAGGCCCGCTTTGGCGATGCCTATGCCGATTATTGCCGGCGGGTGAGGCGTTGGTGTTGAGCCTTGCCGTGTCGCCATGAAGCATAAAAAACGGCCCGCAAATGCGGGCCGTTTGTATGTGAATGA
The DNA here is from genome assembly GCF_002934425.1 of Aeromonas sp. ASNIH4. Lineage (NCBI taxonomy): Bacteria > Pseudomonadati > Pseudomonadota > Gammaproteobacteria > Aeromonadales > Aeromonadaceae > Aeromonas > Aeromonas sp. ASNIH4. The sequence continues at coordinate 1,686,550 of NZ_CP026217.1, forward strand.
TGCGGGGATCACGCCTTGGCGGTATCCACGTCACCCAGAGGTTCGGTTTCACCTAGGCTGTCTTCGCTCTTGGCGACCACGCTGGCGGCGATGGCGTTGCCCAGCACGTTGGTGGCGGAGCGACCCATGTCGAGGAAGTGGTCGATGCCAAGCAGCAGCAGGATGCCTGCTTCCGGGATGTGGAACTGGTTGAGGGTGGCGGCAATCACCACCAGAGAGGCGCGCGGTACGCCGGCCATCCCCTTGGAGGTGACCATCAGCAGCAGCAGCATGGTGATCTGCTGGGCCATGGAGAGCTCGATGCCGTAGGCCTGGGCGATGAACATCACCGCGAAGGTGCAGTACATCATGGAGCCATCCAGGTTGAAGGAGTAGCCCATCGGCAGCACGAAGCTGGCGATGCGTTTGTCACAACCGAACTTCTCAAGACGATCCAGGGTTTTCGGGTAGGCAGCTTCGGAGCTGGCGGTGGAGAAGGCCAGCAGGATCGGCTCGCGGATCATCGCCAACAGGGTCACGATGCGGCGGCGGATAAACAGGCTGCCCATGGCGATCAGCAGCAGCCAGAGGCAACCCAGAGCCAGGTAGAACTGTGCCATGAAGGTGCCATAGGTGGCCAGGATGCCGAGCCCTTCCTTGGCGACCATGGCGGCAATGGCGCCAAACACCGCGAACGGGGCGAAGTTCATCACGTAGCCGGTCACTTTGAGCATGATCTCGGCGGCGCTGGCCATCAGCATCACCACCGGTTTGGCGGCATCACCCAGCGCGGCAGCAGCCAGCCCGAAGAACAGGGAGAACACCACGATCTGCAGGATCTCGTTGGTGGCCATCGCCTCGATCACGCTTTTGGGAATGGCGTGGGTGACGAAATCCTTGAGGGAGATGGCGCTGGCAACCACACCGGAGCTGGCGGTGTCGTCAGGCAGGGAGAGGGAGAGTCCCACGCCCGGTTGCATCAGGGTGACCATCACCAGACCCAGGGTCAGTGACAGCAGGGAGGCCAGCATGAACCAGCCCAGGGTCTTGGCGCCGATACGGCCCACGGTCCGGGTATCGCCCATCTTGGCGATGCCGACCACCAGAGTGGTAAACACCAGGGGGGCGATGATCATCTTGATCAGACGCAGGAAGATATCGGTCAACAGGGTGATGTCGCTGGCAAAGCCGGCGGCCTGGTCAGGGGCAAACATGCGATAGCCCTGGCCAGTCAGGATACCAACCAGCATCGCGATGAGGATGGCAACCGTCAATTTGTTCATTTTCATGGGGTGGGTCCCAGTTTTGATAAGTGCAGAGCGTTTCAAGCGGCAAGGGTGCCACTTCAGTCCGTTTTTGTGATCCGAGCCGTAGATTCCTGACAGCCGGTGTGCTGGCAGCATGCCTAATCCGGGGGGGTAAATCCAGCGCCTTGTGGCAGAATTTTATCTTGTCATTAGTTGTATGTGATATAGATCTTGCAATTTGGCTATATTAATCGCTGTTTATTTTAATCTTTGCAAGATAATCAGCTTTCATGGTTTGGTCGTTTTTCGCACTGCGAGTGAGGGTGAAGATGAGCAACGCCGAGATGCGGTGCTCCACGGTGCGCTGATCCAGAAAGGGATCTGGCTCGTCGTCATCGAACCCGAACAAGGGACGACTGGGCGTCACCCTGACCGCGTCCCGTTGCAGGGTCAATTCATTGACCTCAAGCCACTGATAACCTTCGGCTTGTGCCACTTCACCGGCCCGTTTCAGCACATACTTGCGAGCGGTTTCCCGGCTCACCAGATCGTTGCCGACAAATTCCAGCTGCCACTTGTCAGGCCCGAGCCGGGTCTGGGAGAAACCGGTCTGGCCGTTCCAGAACGATGGCTGGCTCTGATAAGGGGTGGCGCAGCCGAGCAGCAGGAGAGCGCAGAGGCCGAGCCACAGCAGACGCTGGCAAAAGGGGCGGGGAGAGGACATCTCGAACACCGGTTGGCAACACAGGGCATCACTACAGCACAAACCGATCGGCGGCACAATGCAGGCTGCGTGGTGGCGCGCCGTACCAAAAAGAAAAGGCCTTGTCATCTGACAAGGCCTTTCTCGGGGAATTTGGTCGGTGTGAGAGGATTCGAACCTCCGACCCTCTACACCCCATGCAGATGCGCTACCTGGCTGCGCTACACACCGACGGAGTCAGCTCGGCTGACGGGGGCTGAGTTTATGGAGATGGACCCTGCCTGTCAACAGTGGAAATTCCACTCCGGGATCGTTCGCCTGCTTTGCGAGCAATCTGCGCTTAAAGTGCCGCCAATCGCCGAAAAACCGCGCATGACAGGGCCGTGAGCGGCTGCAAAAAAACAGGCCGCCCGGGTGGGCGGCCTGTGGTGGCGCTGTGGTGACGGCGCACATACAAGAGGGATCAGCGGGTGAAGGTGAGCCGCTTGCCCAGCACCTCGTTGGTGACCTGGCCGTTTTGCCAGGCGATCTGGCCGTTGACCAGGGTCATCTCCACCGTGCTGTGGAAACGGTAGCCGTTGAAGGGCGACCAGCCGCACAGATAGAGCAGGTTGCTGTCGTTGACCACGTAGGGCTTGCCCAGATCCAGCAGCACCAGGTCGGCGAAGTAACCCTCGCGGATGTAGCCGCGATCCTGCACCTGGAAGCGCTCGGCCACCGCGTGGGAGGTCTTCTTGACGATGGTTTCCAGCGAGAATACCCCGTTGTGGTAGAGCTCCAGCAGGGCCAGCAGGGAGTGCTGCACCAGCGGCACGCCGGACGGTGCCTTGAAGTAGCTGTTCTGCTTCTCTTCCCAGGTGTGGGGAGCGTGGTCGGTGGCGATAATGTCGAGCACGTCATTGCGCACCGCATCCAGCAGGGCGTGCTGGTCGGCGGCACTCTTCACCGCCGGGTTGCACTTGATCTGGCTGCCCAGGGTGTCGTAGTCCGCCTCATTGAAGAACAGATGGTGAACGCACACCTCGGCGGTGATGTTCTTGTCCTTGAGATCCTTCAGATCCGGGGTGGCGGTGAAGAGCGACAGCTCCTTGGCGGTGGTCAGGTGCAGCACGTGCAGCTTGGCGCCGTACTGCTTGGCCAGGGAGACCGCCAGGCTGGAAGATTTGTAGCAGGCGTCGGCGCTGCGGATGCGGCCGTGCTCGCGCATCGGCACATCCTCGCCCCACTTGGCGCGGGCTTCGTCTTCCAGCACCTTGATGGTGGGGGTGTCCTCGCAGTGGGTGACGATCATCACCGGGCTCTCGCGGAAGATGGCGGCCAGGGTCTCCTGATTGTCCACCAGCATGTTGCCGGTAGAGGCGCCCATGAAGATCTTGATGCCGCAGGACTGTTTGGGATCGAGCTTCTTGATCTCTTCCAGGTTGTCGTTGGTGGCGCCGAGGTAGAAGCTGTAGTTGGCGGCGGAGGAGTTGGCGGCTATCTGGTATTTGGCTTCGAGGGCATCGAGGGTGGTGGTCTGGGGATTGACGTTGGGCATTTCCATGAAGCTGGTGGTGCCACCGGCCACGGCGGCCCGGGATTCACTGGCGATGGTCCCCTTGTGGGTCAGCCCTGGCTCCCGGAAGTGGACCTGATCATCGATCATTCCGGGGATGAGGTGACGGCCCGCAGCATCGATCACCACTGCATCGGGCGCCTGGATATCCGGGGCGATGCGGGCGATCCGTTCCCCCTCGATCAGCACGTCGGAGGCATAGATGCGGCCTTCATTGACCAGGGTGGCATTCTTGATAAGCAATTTGTTCATGGGGGAGTCCGGTTCCTTTGTCAGTGATCGCGGGTCATAATAGCGCAAACCGCCCTTTCTCTGTAGCAAGGCCTGACTGATGAAGTTATTTGTAAAAGATTTGACCGTGATCGACTCCAGCTACCTGTGCGAACGCCGCGGTATGGTGGGGGAGAGCTGGTTGGTGGACATCGAAATGAGCGGCGAGCTCAACGAGATGAGCATGTTGCTGGACTTCGGCCGGGTCAAGAAACTGATCAAGTCGATCATCGACGACGAGGTGGATCACAAGCTGCTGGTGCCGACCGAGTGCCCCCTGGTGCAGGTGGCCCAGCTGGACGGTGACGAGAGTACCGTCGATCTGCTGCGGCCGGGTCGCTCCATTCACCTGCGCTGCCCGAGCCAGGGCTTTGCCTTCATTCCGGCCCCTCAGGTGGACAAGGAGTCCGTCACCCGCTATCTGCTGGCGGTGCTGGCCAAGCGGCTGCCGGGCAACATCAAGGATCTGTCGCTGACCCTGCGCCAGGAGGCCATCGACGGCGCCTTCTACCACTACAGCCACGGCCTCAAGAAGCACGACGGCAACTGCCAGCGCATCGCCCACGGCCACCGCTCTCCCATCGAGATCCACGTGGACGGCGAGCGCGACCAGGAGCTTGAGCTCAACTGGGCCGAGCGCTGGGCCGACATCTACCTGGGGACCGACGAGGATCGGGTGGCCCTCGGCGATCTCGCGTTGAGTGAGCAGGCCAAGGCCATCCTGCAAGAGGCTGGCGAGCACTATGTCGGCTTCAAGTATGTGGCGCCGCAAGGGCTGTTCCAGCTGGCCATGCCGGCGGCGGAGGTGGAGATGATCGACACCGACACCACCATCGAGCTGCTGGCCCACTACATCGCCCGCGAAGTGAAGAAGAGCGTGGGCGACAAGTTCATCAAGATTGTCGCCTATGAAGGGGTGGGCAAGGGCGCCATCGCCTACGCCTGATCCCGCGCCGCTTGCCAGTAAAAAACAAGGCCCCGCATCTGCGGGGCCTTGTCGTTGCCGGGGCTGGCGTGGGCGTCAGGCGCTGAGCCTAAAGCGCTTGACCAGGCTCTCCTGCTGCTCGGCCAGCGAGTCGAGCTGCTGGCTGGTCTCGGCCACCCGCTCTATGCCCTGATAGTTGAGATCCGAGATGTCGGAGATGCGGTTGAGGTTGGTGGCGATGTCGGCGCTGGTGGCCTGCTGCTGCTCGGCGGCGGAGGCGATCTGGCTCGACATGTCGCTGATGAGCACCACTATGCCCTGTACCTCCTCCATGGCGTTGTTGGCGTGGGAGCTCTGATCCATGCAGCTGTCCATCTCGCGCGAGCACTCCTGCATCACGCTGACCGCCTTGGCGACCCCCTGCTGCAGGTTCTCGATCATGGTCTGGATTTCGCTGGTGGACTGGGCGGTGCGCCCGGCCAGGCTGCGCACCTCGTCAGCCACCACCGCAAAGCCGCGTCCCTGCTCGCCGGCCCGCGCCGCTTCGATGGCCGCATTGAGGGCCAGCAGGTTGGTCTGCTCGGCGATGCCGCGAATGACGTCGAGGATGTTGCCGATCTGGCCGCTCATGGCACTCACGTCGCCAATCACCTTGCCGGTCTGCTGCAGCTTGCCCGCCAGCTGGTGGGTGGTGGTGATGTTGCCGGCCATCACCTTGCGGCCGGTCTCGGAGGCTTTCTCCACGTCCATCACCCGCTCCAGGGTCTGGTTGGCGGCCTGGGCCACCTCGCGCACCGAGGCCTCCATCTGGGTCATGGCGGCGGCGACCGAGGCGGTCTCCTGGCGCTGTTTTTCCAGGTCCGCCCGCACCGATTCGGTGGTGTGGCGGTTGTCATGGGCGGCGTTGTTGAGCTGGGCCGACGCCTGGGAGAGCTGGCTCAGCACTTCGCCCATCTGCTCGATCAGCAGGTTGACCTGGCTGCCGAGCCGGCCAAATTCGTTGTTGCTGCGAAAACCGATGCGCTGGGTCATGTCGCCCTGGGTCACCTCGGTCAGCACCCGCAGCAGCTCCTTGAGCGGACGGCGGATGGCCTTGCCGAGGGTGTAGGCCACCAGGATGGCGATGGTGATGGCGATGACCAGCGCCACCCCCTGGGTGAGGGTGCTCTGGGTCTGCACCTTGCCGGAGGCGCGGATGCTGTTGTTCATCAGCTGCTGGCTCTGGGCGGTGATCTGCTCGAGCTTGCTCTGGATGTTGACGATGAGCTTGCTGGCCTGCTTGCTCTGCTCGCGCATCCGCTCCTGCTGCTGCATCAGCGCCAGGTACTGGGCCAGTACGCCGTCGCTGGCGGTGGTGTCGCGCACGAAGCCGTGCACGTAGTGGCCCATGTTGTTGTCAAAATCCTTGAGCTCCCCCTGCAGATCCTTGATGGTGCTGTTGAAGCCCTCGATCTGCATCTTGTTGCGCTTGAGCGCCGCCTCGATGGGGGCGGGGATGCTCTGGTTGAGGGCATCCATGGTGGAGAGTTCAATGGCGGAGAGCTTGGTGGTCAGGGTCTCGGAGAGCATCTTGATGAAGCTGTCGTCGATGGTGATCATCATGTCGCCGAGGTTCTTCTTGAACTGGGGCAGGCTGACCTGGAACTGACCCTTGGCCTGATTCACCTTGTAGAGCCGGGTGAGCAGGGCCTGGTGTTCGGTGGGCAGGGTGTCGGTCAGCTGCAGGTAGTCCTTGACCAGCTGGTTGAGCGTACCGAGCTCCCCCTGCAGCTCCGGGTGCTCCGCCGCCTGCCGGGCGAGGGTGGCGAGGGTCTGGTCGACCAGCGCCTTGGCCTGCTGCAGCTCTGCCACTTCGGCCGGGATCTGCTTGAGATCCTGCTCGGTCAGCACGTCGGTGAGCCACTTGTTGGCGCTGAGCAGGCTGATCTGGGTCTGGCTGCTGGCGATCACCAGCGGCATGGTCTGCCGGGTGACCTGATCCAGCGCCTGATTGAGCTCGCTCTGGCTGCGGAAGGTGAGTACCGAGGTGGCCGCCATCACGGCCACCAGGATGGCAAAGCCAAGATAGACCCTCTGCAAGATGGAGAGGTCTGACATTGTTTGTTTCATTATTGTCCCGCTGTATATGCAAAAGTCCCTTGCCTGAATACCCCGTCCATTTGATACCCTGCTACCACTGTGGGCGAGCAACGTCGGCAGACGTCTTCCGGCTATCGGTATTTTTAACAATAACTGAAGAGAATGGGACAACGGCTGTGTCAAATGTCGGCTTGTGTCACACTTGCCGGGCCTCGATGACGGGCGTTGGAACCGCTTGAGACAGGCATTGAATTTTCTTTTTCATATAAAGGAGTTATCCATGGCGCAAGAAACCATTTTCAGCAAAATCATCCGCAAAGAGATCCCCGCCGACATCCTTTATCAAGACGACCTGGTGACCGCCTTTCGCGACATCCAGCCCAAGGCCAAGACCCATATCCTGATCATCCCCAACGTGCTGATCCCCACCGTCAACGACGTGGAGCCGGATCACGAGCTGGCGCTGGGCCGGATGTTCACCGTCGCCCGCAAGCTGGCCAGCGAGGCAGGCATTGCCGAGGATGGCTACCGCCTCATCATGAACTGCAACCGCCACGGCGGGCAGGAGGTCTACCACATCCACCTGCATCTGGTCGGCGGCCAGCCGCTGGGACCCCTGCTCAGCCTGTGATGCCGCGCCTTCCGCTGGCCGGTCTGCTGCTGGCCGGTTCCCTGCTGGGGGGCTGTGCCTCCCACTGGCAAGACATGTTCGTCTCTTATTCCGATCAGATGGTGCCGCTGCGCAACCAGCTGTTGCTGGGTCATGCCGCCGAGGCGCTGCCCGAGGTGCGCGACTCCACGCCGGGGGACGATACCTATGTGCTGGACCGGCTCGAGCAGGGGCGCATCGCCTGGCTGGCGAGTCAGGACGCCGCCAGCAAGCAGGCCTTTGCCGCCGCCGACAGCCGGCTGGCGTGGGAAGACAATCAGGCCGAGTACCGGGTCAGCCAGGGGCTGGCCCAGGCGGGCAGCCTGCTCACCAACGACCAGACCATGGTTTACCGTGCGCCCGATTACGAGCGCACCATGCTGCACCACTATCTGGCTCTCAACTACCTGCAGCGCGGGGATGCTGAGGGGGCCCTGGTGGAGGTGCGCCGCGCCAACCAGGTGCAGGAGCAGGCCCTCAAACGGCGGGCCGACGAGGTGCGCAAGGCAAAGGATGAGAGCGAAGAGGCCGAGGCCGAAGGGGAGATGCGCCAGCTGATGTCGCGCGGCGCCCCCGAGCTCGACCGGCTGATCGGGCGGGTCAAGAACGGTTTTCAGAACGCCTACACCTTCTATTTCTCCGGCGTGCTCTATGAGGCGGCCGGTGATCTCAACGATGCCTGGGTCGACTATCAGCGCGGTTACCAGATAGCGCCGGACAACCGCAGCCTGCAGGATGCCTTGCTGCGCTTGGCCCGGCAGCGTGGCGCTGCAGACGAGATCCGCGAAACCGAGAAAAAGGTGGGCCGCAAGGCACCGCCCTTGGCCAAGGATCAGGGCCAGCTGGTGGTGCTGTTTGAAGATGGGCTGATCCCGGCGCGGCGCGAGCTGTTCCTGCCGCTGCCTATCTCCACCTCCGGCGGCGATTTTCGCACCTTTACCGTGGCCATCCCCTATTACGATAATCGGGCCAGCGACACCGGGCCGCTCACGGTATCGGTGGGCAAGCGGGTCGAGCAGACCAGCGAGCTGGTCAGGCTGGAGGCGCTGGCGGCCAAAGATCTGCAGGAGCGGCTGCCCGGCATGCTGACCCGCCAGGCGCTGCGGCTGGTGGCCAAGGAGCAGGTGCGGCGCACCGCGGCCAAGGAGGGGGGCGATGTGGGCAACATTCTGGTCGGCATCTTCAATACCCTCTCGGAGCGGGCTGACACCCGCAGCTGGCTGACGCTGCCGGCGCAGGCAGCGAGCTGGCAGGGGATGCTGCCTGCGGGCGACGTGGCCCTCACCCTGGGCGCGGGGGCAGCACAGCGGCAATTGCCGCTCACCATCCACCAGGGACGCACCACCCTGGTGTGGGTGCAGCGCCTCGGCGCCGGGTTGACGACGCGGGTGATGCCGCTGTGACGGCGAACGATGGCAATACACATGAGTGACCGGTCGGGCCCCTCGGGGTCGCCGGCAAGGAGAGCAAGATGAAAGCACACGGGTTGGCTCTGGGCCTGGTTCTGCTGCTGGCAGGCTGCGCCACCAATACCTCCGGCGTGGCGCTCTATGGGGCGGCGGGCGCCGCGCCAGTGACGGAGCAGCATCAAAACGTCAATGTCACCCTGACCGAGCTCAGCCGGCGCGAACAGAACGGCCTGCTGCAGGTCAATGTGGCGGCGGCCAGCACCCAGCGCGGTGACAACAAGCTGCAATACCTGTTCTATTGGTATGATGAGGCGGGGCAGGAGGTGGCCAGCGATGGCCGCGGCTGGACGCCGCTCAAGCTGCACGGCTATCAGACCCGCACCCTGTCTGCCCTGGCGCCGAGCCCGGCCGCCCGGGGCTACCGGATTTACGTACGCGAAGTGATTGAGGAATCCTACTGATGAAAATGAATCATGCCCTGCTGATCCTGACCGGCGCCCTGGTGCTGGGCGGCTGCTCCAGCACCACCGTCAGCTATGGCGATCCGACCGAAACCGAGACGGTGACCGTCGATTACGGTTCCAGCGATCTGCAGGCCATCGCCGACAAGATGGCGGATTCCATGCTGGCGTCGCCGGCCACCAGCGAGATCACCGCCGGCGGCCGTCCGGTGATGTTCATGGACTCCATCCGCAACAAGACCTCCGAACACATCGACACCGAAGCCATCACCGACACCATCCGTACCAAGCTGCTGCGCGCCGGCAAGTTCCGCTTCGTCGACATGAGCAAGGTGGCGGCGGTCAAGCAGCAGCTCGAATACCAGCAGAGCAGCGGCATGGTGGATCCTGCCTCCATGGTGCGCCTGGGCAAGCAGACCGGCGCCCGCTACATGGTCTATGGCAACCTCGCCAGCATCGTCAAGGACAACGGCAAGGTGAAGGATGTCTACTACCAGATGACCATGAACCTGATGGATCTGCAAAACGGCGAGCTGCTGTGGGCCGATCAGAAAGAGATCCGCAAGCAGGCCAAGAAGTCCACCTTTGGCTGGTAAGTCGAGCGAGGCCTCTCTGGAAGCGGCCGAGCGCGCCCTGCTGGCCCGCCTGCCGCCGCCCTGGCGCTCGGGCCGGCTGGAGCCATTGGCCAGCGGCCTGACCAACTGCAACTATCGACTGCGCCTCCCCTCGGGGCGCAGTCACTTTTTGCGCCAGGGCCACCCCGATCCGGTGCGCCTTGGCATCGATCGGGCCACCGAATGGCAGCTCTATCAGGGGGCCGTGGGGCAGGGGCTGGCCTTGCCCTGCCATCACAGCGATCCCGCCACTGGCCTGATGCTGCTGGACTGGTGCGACGAGCCGAACTGGCTGGCGGCGCCGCCCCCGGCTGCGTTGCAGCCAGCGCTGCTGGCCGGGGTGCTGACGCGGCTGCACCGGCTGCCGGTGCCGACCGTGGTGATGGCGGTGCGGGCCCACAGCGCCGGCTATCGTGCCAGGCTGGCCCGGGTGCCGGCCTGGCTGCCGGCGCTGGAGCGGGGGCTGCTGGCCAGCCGCGAGCCTGCCGATTGCTGGCTCCCTTGCCATCATGATCTCAATCCGGCTAATTTGTTGGGGAGCCGGCCCTGGGTCATAGACTGGGAGTATGGCGCCGCCGGGCATCCCGGTTTCGAGGTGGCCAGCATCCAGCGCACCCACAACTGGCAGGATGCCCAGCGCGAGGCTCTGGAGCAGAGCTATTGCGAGCGGGCAGGGGGGCCGGTCGGCCCGCGCGGCTTTCAGAGCCGGGCCTTTTTGCCCTGGGTCGATTACATAGGGCTGCTGTGGGCGCTGCTGATGGCCGAGCAGCAGCCGGGGCCCGACTACCAGGCGCTGATCGATCTCAACCGGCAGCGGTTGGAGTAGGCATCAGGCATTATGAATCATCCGTTGCGTCAACCCTGTTTCATCAACATTGGAGCCCTGCATGGTGACCACCTTTTCCTGGCGCAAGCCCAGTAGCTGGAGTCTGCTGCTGTTCTGTCTGCTGCTGGCTGGCTGCTCCACCCGGGTCGTCTATTACTGGCTCGACGTGGCCATCGTCTGGCAGCTGGACGACTACTTCTCGCTGGATCGCGGCCAGAAGCGCTTGCTGGACAACGAAGTGAAGGGGCTGATGGCCTGGCACCGCCAGCGCGAGGTGCCCCGTTATGCCGATGATCTCGATGCGCTGGCCAAGGCGGTGGCGAGCCCCATGACCCCGGCCCAGGTCTCCCGCCATCTGGATGCGGCCCAGCAGAGCCTGACCCGCACCCTGGAGAACACGGTGCCACGGGCGGTGCGGCTGGCACGCACCCTGACCGAGGCGCAGGTGGCCATGTTCATGAAGGACCGGCTCACCCGCCAGGCGGAACGGGAAAAGGAGTTTGCCGACAAGCCCAGGGAGGAGATGCTCAAGGAGTTTCGCGACAAGATGAACGAGCGGCTGGTGTTCTGGATTGGCGAGGTGAAACCGGCCCAGGCCCCGCTGGTGGCCCAGTGGGCCCAGTGGCAGTACGAGCTGCAGGCCCCCTGGCTTGAGTTTCAGACCGCCTGGACCAAGGAGCTGGACCGGCTGATGAAGCAGCGCCAGAGCCAGGACTTCGGCGCCCAGCTCACCGCCCTGCTGCAACAGGGGGACGGCCTGATGGATGGGCGCTTCACCGGCTACACCGATCAGTCGCGCCAGCGCACCGTCAACTGGCTGAGCGATCTCAGCCAGTCGCTGGACATCTCCCAGCGGGCCCACCTCTACAGTCTGCTCAAGGGCTATGCCCGCGATTTCAGGCAGATGTCGGAGGGATAATGGCGCCAAGGGGGCCGCAGGGCAGGGGCCGGCCGGCCCCCATGCCCTTGTTCTGGCGGGGCCCCTGTGGTAGTTTGCCCTTTCTATTATGCGGGAATTAACTTTTTGAGCCTGACCGACAAAGTGAAACTGGCGCTGATGACCCTGCTCATCACCCTCGCTCTGTTGTTCTCTACCCTCTCGGTGGAGGGGTTCAAGCTGCCCGCAGCCCAGCAGTCGACCCAGCAGGTACAGCTGATGGGGGAGAGTGCGGCGCCGACCGATGGCGGTCAGGTGATCCACTCGGCCAGCGACAGCGACGACGGGGTCGTCAAGTTCGTCAGCTCCCATCAGAATCACCTGCTGCGGCTCGAACACTCCCTGCGCAGCGATCATCAGCCCGGCAACGTGGTGTATCAGCTGATCATGAGCTGGTCCCAGCAGGCGATCCTGTTGCTGCTGTGCGGCCTGCTGTTCTATGCCGCCCTCTTCTATCGCAAACACAGTTTCCGCGATCGGTTTGCCACCATCCATCGGCACCGGTTGCAACGCCAGCATCTGCAATACCGTTTCTGTCAGAGTTACCTCGCCTGATCCCGATGGGGTCCGGTCCTTTCGCACCACCTCATCGCCTCCTGCTGCCTGCTCACCGCGTGTGAACGGGCCACTGTCTCATTCGTATTTTCTTGCGTGCCGCCTGCGTGGCGAGTGCGCAGCCTTCTCCTGACAGAGGCTGATTTCATGAGAAAAAAGAGTCGTATCACCTTGAACCGCATGAACATGTGGCAGTACGCCCTGCTGCTGCTCATGCTGTTCACCTTTGCATTTTACTCCCTGCCCACCTTCTTCGGTGAGCAGCCCTCTCTCGGTCTGCACGGCCAGACCAGCCTGACCGAGGCGCAGCGTACCCTGCTGGCCGACAACCGCATCGAGCCACTCAAACAGGTGCAGCAGGGCGAGCGGGTCGAGCTGGTGTTTGCCAGCCAGGCCGAACAGCAGCGCGCCAAGCAGCTGCTGGAGCAGCAGGGCTATGACAGCTCGGCGCTGACCCTGGAGTTCTACTCCAACGCCCCGGGCTGGATCAGCCAGCTCGGCGCCGCCCCCATCAAGCTCGGGCTGGATCTGCGCGGCGGCTCCCAGCTGCTGATCGGGGTCGATCTGAGCTTTGTGGTCGACAACCAGACCAAGAACCTGGTGGATATGCTGCGCACCCAGTTTCGCGAGGCGCGCCTGCGCGGCGCCAACGTGGCCCGGGTGAGCGAAGGGGAGGTGAGGGTGATTTTGCCTGAGGTGGCCGATCAGGCGCCCTGGCTCACCATCATCAAGGATTCCGCCGGCACCCGGCAGGATCAGTGGACCCTCAAGCGCAGCGGCAACGAGCTGCGGCTGGTGATGAGCGAGGCCGAGCGCACCCTGCTGGCCAACAACGCGGTGACCCAGAACCTGTCGATCCTGAAAAAGCGGATCAACGAGCTCGGCATCGTCGAGGCCTCGGTACAGCGCCAGGGTCAGGACGGCATCCGCATCGAGCTGCCCGGGGTGCACAATCCCAAGCAGGCGAAAGAGGTGATCGGGGCCACTGCCTCGCTGGCCTTCTACGAGGCCCAGGCCGACAGCCGCTTCTTCATGGCGGATCGCAACGGCCAGGCGGTGGGGCTGGCCCGCAAGCCGGTGCTGACCGGTGAGCACATCGTCGATGCCCGCGCCAACATGGGCGAGATGGGGCAACCCCAGGTCAACATCGTGCTCGACAGCCTGGGTGGCAGCAAGATGAACCAGTTCAGCCGCCAGAACGTGGGCAAGCCGATGGCCACCGTCTTTACCGAGTACAAGACCAATGCCGAAGGCAAGCTGCGGGCCCGGAGCGAGGTGATCAACGTCGCCACCATCCAGACCGCCCTTGGCAACCAGTTCCGCATCACCGGGATAGGTAGCCTGCCGGAAGCCCAGGAGCTGGCCATGCTGCTGCGCGCCGGCGCCCTCACCGCGCCCCTCAAGATCCTGGAAGAGCGCAGCATAGGCCCGACCCTGGGTCTGCAGAACATCGAGGCGGGCTTCACCGCGCTGGCGTTCGGCATGGCCGGCATGATGCTGTTCATGATGGCCTGGTATCGCAAGTTCGGCTGGGTCGCCATCACCGCGCTCATCGCCAACCTGTTGATGCAGGTGGGCATGCTGGCAGTGCTGCCGGGCGCCGTACTGACCCTGCCGGGGATCGCCGGTCTGGTGCTCACCGTCGGCATGGCGGTGGATACCCATGTGCTGATCTTTGAGCGGATCAAGGACCGGCTGCGGGAAGGGGGCTCGTTGGCCAACGCCATCGACTTTGGGTACCGCTCGGCGTTTCGCACCATCTTCGATGCCAACATCACCACGCTCATCTGCGCCGTGGTGCTCTATGCCATCGGTTCCGGGCCGCTGCAGGGCTTCTCCATCACCCTGATCCTGGGCCTCATCTCCAGCATGGTGACCGGCATCTGGGGCACGCGCGCCATCATCAACCCCCTGTGGGGCAAGAGCAGCGCCAAGCTGCTGAGGGTGTGACCATGACTGACCACCACCTGTGTCATCGCGCCGCGCGTTCGAGCCTGCTCCGCGCCCGCGTCACACGCTTCCCTGTGGGAAGCCCGAGCCATCTGCTGTCGAGGGAACAACAATGCTGAGAATGATCATTGCCATGGGGCTGACCCGCTGGCGTTACATCGGCCTGTGGGCCTCCGTGCTGCTGACCGTGGCGAGCATCGCGGTGCTGGCCATCAACGGCCTCTCCCTCGGTCTCGACTTCACCGGCGGCATCCTGCTGGAGTTTCGCATCCAGACCCTGAAGGAGGCTCATGAGCTCAACGCCCTGTTGACGGCCCCCCTGGCGGGCGTGGTCGAGCTGCACGGCGCCGGCGTGCCCGGCGAGTGGCTGATCAAGCTGCCGCCCCACGAGCTGCCCTGGGCGGCCGAGGAGCTGGCGGTGATGCTGGGTCAGCAGCTCAACCTGCCGGTGGAGCTGCTGCGCACCACCATCGTCGGCCCCCAGGTGGGCGCCGAGCTGTTCCAGCAGGGGATGCTGGCGGTGCTGGTGGCCTCGCTTGCCATCTCCGCCTACCTGGCGGTGCGTTTCGAGTGGCGCCAAGCCATCGGCATCCTGGTGTCGGTGCTGCACGACGGTCTGGTGGCGCTGGGGCTGCTGGCGCTGTTCAACATCGAGTTCGACCTCAACGTCATCGCCGGTCTGATGGCGGTGATCGGCTACTCCCTCAACGACAGCATCGTCATCTCCGACCGCTTGCGGGACTTGCTCAGCTCGCGCACCCAGATGGGGATCCACGACTGCTCCGACGTGGCCATCAAGGCCACCTTCAGCCGCACCATGATCACCTCGGGCACCACCTTGTTCACGGTGGGGGCCCTGCTGCTGTTCGGTGGCGACGCCCTCTACGGTTTCTCCTTCACCCTGTTCGCCGGCATTCTGGTGGGCACCATCTCCTCCATCACGGTGGCCTCCACCGTGCAGGAGCTGCTGGGCCTCTCGCCGCAGGCTTACCAGAAAAAAGAAGAGGAGCTGGCGGAGGCGGCGTGACCCCGCCATTCCCATGCAAAACGGGCCCTCGGGCCCGTTTTTTTATGCGCATCTGAAATGAGCCTCAAAAGCCCGAGCCAGGTTGCAGCAAGAAGGCGGCCTCCTCGGTCGTGTCCTGGCGGCCCAGGATGGCGTTGCGGTGGGGGAAGCGGCCAAAACGCTCGACGATCACCTGATGGCGGCGGGCAAAGTCGGCAAAGCCGGCGAAGGTCTCCCGCGCCGGGCCGTCAGCCTGCTCGGCCGCCAGCCCCTCGAACAGGGTCACGCTTCTGGCCTGCTGCTCGCGGGATTCGGCGTGCTCCAGCGGCAGGTAGAAAAAGACCCGTCCCAGCGGGGGCAGTGCCAGATCCGCCCCCAGCGAGAGCCCCTTGAGGCAGAGATCCCGCGCCTTGGCATCCTGGGCAAAGGCGGCGGGAGTGCCGCGGTGGATGTTGCGCGGCAGCTGGTCCAGCAGCAGGATCAGGGCCAGCCGGCCCTCGGCCGAATCGGCCCAGTGGGCGAGCTCGCCGGCAGCGGCTGCCGCGGCCAGATCACCGAAGCGGCTGGCGAGCAGGGCGTCGGTGTCGCTGTTTTTGCCCCACCAGAGGGGCGCTTGGCGTTTGGCGCGGGTGACGTCGTCGGTCTCTTCACCAAACCAGAATGTGATCAGCGGTTGCCAGGGTTGCATGGAATACTCCTTGGGCCTGCGGGCACCGGATGAATCAAGGCCAAATGACCCTGATGTGGTTGCTGCCGAACGGGCGGCTTCTCGTTACACTGTGCCATCTTTTCCCGCAATAGGGATCCCCCTTCGGCCGGCATCGGTTGGTCGGTCCTGTCGGATGACATGGCCAATGTACTCGATGGTGTGGCGCAGATGATGTGGCCAACAAGGGCGTGGTGTGCTGCGGGAAGCTCTCTTCTACTGACATAAGGATTCTCTGATATGGCCGGAACCAGTTTGTTGGCCCTGCTCGACGATATTGCCAGCGTGCTCGACGACGTGGCGCTGATGACCAAGATGGCGGCGAAGAAGACCGCCGGGGTGCTGGGGGACGATCTGGCCCTCAATGCCGAGCAGGTCTCCGGGGTGCGCGCCGAGCGGGAGCTGCCGGTGGTGTGGGCGGTGGCCAAGGGGTCGTTTCGCAACAAGCTCATTCTGGTGCCCGCCGCCATCGCCATCAGTGCCCTGGTGCCCTGGCTCATCACCCCGCTCCTGATGCTGGGGGGCGCCTACCTCTGCTTCGAGGGGGCCGAGAAGCTGGCCCACAAGTTTCTGCCCCACGAGGAGAGCGAGGGGGAGGCGCACACCGCACCCATTCCCGATGATCTGGTGGCGTTTGAACAGCAGAAGATAAAGGGGGCCATTCGCACCGACTTTATTCTGTCGGCCGAGATCATCGTCATCGCCCTTGGCACGGCACAGGGGGCGAGCCTGGCGCTGCAGCTGTCAGTGGTGGCGGGCATCGCCCTGCTGATGACGGTGGGGGTCTACGGTCTGGTGGGGCTCATCGTCAAGCTCGATGACATCGGCCTGCACCTGCTGCAAAAGCCCGATGGCAGTGCCTTGCGCCGGGCGGTGGGGCAGGGGCTGCTGGTGACGGCGCCGCGGCTGATGCACCTGCTGGCACTGGTCGGCACCATCGCCATGTTCATGGTGGGGGGCGGCATTTTGGTGCACGGCTGGCCTTTCGTGCACCACCTGATTGAAGGGGCCGCCGCCGCCGTGGCTACCCTGCCTGCGGTCGGCGCCGCCCTCGCGCTGGTGACGCCGACCCTGCTCAATGCCGTGGCCGGCGTGGTGGCCGGGCTGGTGCTGGTGCTGGCCATGACCCTGGTGAGCAAGCTCAAGCCCGCCAAATAGTGGCGGCGGGCTGACCCTCGCGGGGGATATCCCTGCGATGGGGGGCCTCCCGTCAGATACTGTCTCGTCTGTTGCCTCGGATGGGGGCTAGGCAAGGACCTGCCCCCTTCGTACTATCCGGCAGACACCCGCTCACAGAGGCGGGGTCAGCCCACATGGACGCAAACAGACAAGGAAGGTCATGAAACCACCCGTTTGGCTGGATGATCACATCTATGCCGCCCCCGACTGCCCGGCGATCGACGCCGATTTCCAGCGTGCCCGCGAGGCCCTTAACCGCCTGCCACCCCTGCTGGATGAACTACCCAAGACCAACGACATCAATGCCTTGCGCCATCTGCTTCGGGCCATTCGGGCCTGCTGGCGCGAGGTGCGCAGGCTGGAGTGGAACTGCCAGATCTACGGTTACAACCGGCTCAGCCGGGATGGGCGCGACGAGGCGGCCCGGCTGCTGCTCTCCCGTGGCCAGCAGTTGCAGGCAAGCCTGGCCCAGCTCTGCAAACCGGTGACCCTGTTCTGGGTGCGAGCCCCCGAGGAGCTGGTGCGCGCCCTGCTGCAGGATCCCGAGCTGTTCGAACTCGCCTACGCCATTCGCCACGATCGGCGCCAGCGGGATCAGTGGTTGTCGCTCGAGAGCGAGCAGTTGATCGCGGGGCTGAGCGTGGATGGCCTGCAGGGGTGGGGGGATCTCTACGGTAGCCTGGTCGGCAGGCTCAGGCCGGTGGTGGAGGGGCAGCCCATGGGGCTGGCCCAGGCGGACAACCTGCTGGCCCACCCGCAGCGGGCGCGGCGCGCCGCCGCCTGGCACGCCATCCAGGCTGCCTGGGGGGCGGAGCAGGAGACGGTGGCCGCCATCCTCAACGCCATCAACGGCTGGCGCAACGAGCTGACCCGCCAGCGTGGCAGGGAACGCAGGTGGGATGCGCTCGACGTTTCCTGCCATCAGGGGCACCTGGAGCGGGTCACCCTGGAGACCCTGATGACGGCAGCCGGCGAGCACAAGGCGCTGGGGCGACGGGCCTTGCGCGCCATGGCCTGCGGCCAGCAGATCAGTGATTTCGCCCCCTGGGATCTCTATGCCCCGGCGCCGGCTGCGGCGAGCGGCCTGATCAGTTTCGAGCAGGCGCTGGCCCTGGTGGCCGACGCCTTCGCCGGGTTTGACCCCGAGATGGGGGCCTTTGCCCGCATGATGGCGGCCAATGGTTGGATCGACGCCGCCCCGAGCGAACACAGGCGCAGCGGTGCCTACAGCACCGAGTATGCCGATCCGCCCGAACCGCGGGTGTTTCTCACCTTCGAGGGGACCCTGGACAACGTCATCACGCTCGCCCACGAGTTGGGCCACGCCTGGCACAGCTGGCTGCTGCGGGAGTTGCCACTGGAGCAGCGTGACTACCCCAAGACGCTGGCGGAGACCGCCTCCCTGTTTGCCGAGGCGCTGGTGCGCGATGCCCTGCTGGCGGCCACCGACAACATGGAGCAGCGCCGGGCCATCGCCTGGCTGGACGGGGAGCGCGCTGCCAGCCTGCTGCTCGACGTGCCGGCCCGCTTTACCTTCGAGCGGGCCCTGGTGGCGGCGCGGGAGCAGGGCTACGTGGGGGCCGGCCAGCTGCGGCAGATGATGAAATCGGCGCAACAGCAGTGGTATGGTGACACCCTGAGTCAATATGACGAGCTGTTCTGGGCCAGCAAGGGCCACTTCTCCATCGCCGAGCTCGGGTTCTACAACTACCCCTATCTGTTTGGCTATCTGTTCAGCCTGGGGCTCTATGCCCAGCAGGCGCGGGCGGGGCGCGAGTTCGTCCACGCCTATCGGGAGCTGCTGCGCGACACCGGCCGCATGAGCGCAGAAGAGCTGGTGGAGAAGCATTTGGGGGTCGACATCCGTGAGCCCGCCTTCTGGCAGGAGAGCCTCGATTATGTGGAAGAAGCGGTCGCCCGCCTCGAGCGGCTGGTGTAGGCAGTACGGCGGTTTTTATCCTGGTGGCGGGCCCTGTGGCTCGCCACGCGCATTCAAAGGGGCTCGGCCCCGCAACCTGATGACGAGCATTTGATGCAGCAACCAATCTACCCACAACAGTGGCAAAACCAGCATATCTATCCCGCCCTCGACTGCCCGCAGGTGGCCGCCGATCTCGCCCTGGCGCGCGCCAGTGTGGACGAACTCGGCCTGTTCCTCGAGGGGCTTGGCGCCGTGCGGGCCAATGCGCAGGCACTGCAGGATTTCTTGCGTGAAGTGCGGCTGCGGGCCCAGTGCATTCGCAACATCGGCTGGAACCTGGCCGTGCTGGCGGCCTGTCAGGGCAGTCAGGATGCCCGCGACGAGCTGGCCAAGCAGCTGGCCTCCCGCGCCCGCGCCCTCAATGCCGATCTGTTCAAGACCCTGGCCCCGGTCGAGGATCTGATGCTGGCGCTGCCGGAGCCCGAATTCGAGCAGCTGATGGCCGACTCTCTGCTGGGGGAGGAGGCGTACCGGCTGCGTCACGAGCGCCGCTTGCAGGATCAGCGCCTGCCGGTGGAGGCGGAGCAGCTGGTGATCGGCCTTGGTACCGACGGTCTGCACGCCTGGGGTAACCTCTACAACGATCTGGTGGGCAAGATCCGGCTGGTGATCGATGGCCGCGAGATGGGGTTGGCCGAGGCGAGCAACCTGCTCTCCAGCTCGCTGCGTGCCCTGCGCCGGGAGGCGTTCGATGCCATCAGCGCCGGCTGGGAGGGGGAGCAGGAGACGGTGGCCGCCATCCTCAACGCCATCAACGGCTGGCGGCTTGAGCTTTCGCGCCAGCGCGGTCGCAGCCGCCAGCTCGATGCGCTCGACCTCTCCTGCCATCAGAGCCATATCGAGCGGGCGACCCTGGATACCCTGATGCAGGAGACCTGGCGCGCACGCGGGCTCGGTCAGCGGGCGCTGGGACTGATGGCCGAGCGCCTCGGCATCGAAGAGCTGGGGCCGGAGGATTTGTTTGCCCCGCCGCCGGCCGCGGTGAGCCGCGAGATCCCGTTCGAGGAGGCGATCGAGATCATCGCCGAGGCGTTCTCTCGTTTTGATCCCGAGATGGGCGAGTTTGCCCGTATGATGGCCGAAAAGGGGTGGATCGATGCCGCGCCCACCCCCAACCGGCGCACCGGGGCCTACTGCACCAAGTTTGCCGAGCCGGTGGAGCCGCGGGTCTTCATCACCTATGCCGGCACCATGGACAACGTCATTACCCTTGCTCACGAGCTCGGCCATGCCTGGCACAACTGGCTCATTCGCGATCTGCCCATGAGCCAGCGCAGCTACCCCATGACGCTGGCCGAAACAGCCTCCATCTTCGCCGAGACCCTGGTGCGCAGCGCCCTGTTCGAGCAGGCGCAGACCCCCGAGGAGCAGCAGGCCATTGCCTGGGCGGAAGCGGACGGCGCCGCCACCTTCCTGGTCAATATCCCGGCCCGCTTCGATTTCGAGCGCGCCCTGGTGGCGGAGCGGGCGGCGGGCTATGTCTCGCCAGCACGGCTCAAGGCGTTGACCGACGAGGCCTGGGGCCGCTGGTACGAGCAGAGTCTGTGCCGTTATCACCCCCTGTTCTGGGCGGCCAAGGCGCACTTCTCCATCGCGGGCTTGGGTTTTTACAACTATCCCTACCTGTTCGGCTATCTGTTTAGTCTCGGCGTCTATCAGCAACTGATGCATCGCCAGAAGGCGGGAGAACAGAATGTGGCCCAGGCCTATCGCGACCTGCTGCGCGATACCGGCCGCATGAGCGCCGAAGATCTGGTGGCCAAGCACTTGGGCCAGGACATCCGCCAGAGCGCCTTCTGGCAGGGCAGCCTGGCGCTGGTGGAAGCGGCGGTAGAGCGTTTCGCCCAGACCTGCGGCTAACACAGGCTTGCTGAATGAAACCGCCGGGCAGCAATGCTGCCCGGCGGTTTTTTTATGGGACGGGTTTGCCTGGCTGCGGCTGAGCGGGCGGGCGCACCGGCCCCACCAGCAGGGGCCTCGGTTGGTGGCGAAGATCTGGCTGGTAGCCGTTGAAAAAGAGGTTGAGCAGCACCGAGCTGAGGGTGGCCAGCAGAATGCCGCTGTGAAACAGCGGTTGCAGGGCGGCGGGGAAGTGCTGGAAGAAGTGGCCGGAGACGGTGGGGATCATGCCGACGCCTAGGCTGATGGCGACAATGTAGAGGTTGTGGCGATTGCTGTTGTAGTCGGCCCTGGCCAGGATGCGGATGCCGGTAGCCAGCACCATGCCGAACATCACGATACCGGCGCCCCCCAGCACGAAGGGGGGAATGGAGGCGACCAGCACCGACATCTTGGGCACCAGGCCGAAGGCGAGCAGGATCCCCCCCGACATGACGCAGACCCAGCGGCTCGATACCCCGGTCACGCTCACCAGGCCGATGTTCTGGGAGAAGGAAGTGTGGGGGAAGCTGTTGAAGATGCCGCCGATGATGGTGCCGATGCCGTCCACCCGCAGGCCGCGCACTATGTCGCCCCGGCTGGCCGGGTGGCCGACGATGTCGCCGAGCGCCAGAAACATCCCCATCGACTCGATGAAGGTGATCAGCATGATGACGGTAAGGGTGGCGATGGAGATGGGATCGAAGGTGGGCCAGCCGAAGGCGAACGGCACTATGGGGGCGAACCAGGCCGCTTCACTCAGACCGTCCAGGCTCACTTCTCCCATGGCAATGGCCACTCCGAAACCGAAGATGATCCCGAGCAGTACCGAGATGTTGCTGAAAAAGCCCTTGGTGAAGCGGGTCACCAGCAGGATGAAGGCCAGCACCAGAAAGCTGGTGCCGATGTAGCGCAGGCTGCCGTACTCGGGGTTGCCCTTGCCCCCCGCCATCCAGTCGATCCCCACCTGCATGATGCTGATGCCGATAGAGGTGATAACCACCCCGGTCACCACGGTGGGAAAGAGCGGCATCAAGCGGCCGATGAGGGGCACCAGCAGGGTGGAGAGGATGCCGGCGGCGATGGTGGCGCCGAAGATGCCGGTGAGCCCCAGCGCCGGGTTGGCGCCGATGGCCAGCATGGGCATGACGGCGGCGAAGGTGACCGACATGATGACCGGCAGGCGGATCCCGGCGAAGCGGCCGATGCCAAGGCACTGCAGCAGGGTGACGATGCCGCAGCAGAAGAGATCCGAACTGATGAGATAGGAGATTTGATCCTTGGGCAGCCCCAGGCTGCCGCCGATGACCAGCGGCACCGCCACGGCGCCGGCATACATCACCAGCACATGCTGCAGGCCGAGGGTAAAGAGCTGGCCGGGGGGGAGCAGGCGCTCCACTTCGTCGATGGCGCGGCCCTTGGCCGCCCCGGGGGGCTGGGTCTGGTTCTGGTTCATGAACAGATCACTCCTTGCGACCCGGCGGCGAGAGCCGGGCAAGATGGGGCAGGCTGGCTGTCCCGTTCATGGATGGGGTCCGGGTCGCCCTGGATCCGGCCGCGCAGGCGAAGGTTGCCTTCACGCGGTATCGCAGGGGGAGTGCAGGAACCGTGCTCAGCCGGCAGGCATGGGTGTCTGTTGGCCCTGTTTTTGGGTATTTTTGCAGGCGGGATCACGCTTGCACGCGCCGACGGCTGACAATCGTTTGCCAGTCGATGGGGGCGGGCTTTCAGATTGGTAGCCCGGTTATCATTTCGGTCGGTCGGGCTCTCAGATTGATAGCCGGCAGCGGACGGCAGCGCGCCGTCTGGTTTCATCCGTAACCGAGGGCGTGATCCAAAGCAAGAAAGTAGGATGTTTTGGTGGCGCAGGGCCCTGCCGCTGGGGTAGTTTCGATAAAACCGACACAGATCCTGAGGTCTTATCCATGATCATCTATCTGCATGGCTTCGATGCCACCAGCCCGGGCAATCACGAGAAAGTGCTGCAGTTGCAGTTTATTGATGATGATGTGCGTTTCGTGCACTACAGCACGGTTCACCCCCGTCATGACATGAGCCACCTGCTCAAGGAAGTGAAGAAGCAGCTCGACATGAGCACCGATCCCAAACCCCTCATCTGCGGGGTGGGGCTGGGTGGGTACTGGAGCGAGCGCATCGGCTTCCTGTGCGGCATCAAGCAGGTGATCTTCAACCCCAACCTGCACCCCGAAATCACCATGCAGGGCAAGATCGACCGACCGGAAGAGTACGAGGATATCGGCACCAAATGTGTGTCTGAATTTCGTAGTAAAAATTCAGGAAATTGCCTCTGCATCCTTTCCGTTCAGGATGAAGTGCGCGATAATGGCGAAACTGAGCGTGAATTGAAGAATTATTACAACATCGTGTGGGATGAGCGAGAGACGCACAAGTTCAAGAACATCTCTCATCACCTGCAACAGATGAAGGCTTTCAAAGAAGCCTGATTGATCGTCACGTCATGGATTCAACTATCAAGGGAGCCGATGGCTCCCTTCGCTTTAATGGAACCGAGGTAATTAACCATGACCAATATTGTTGTCGTCGGCGGCGGTGCCGGCGGTCTGGAGCTGGCCACCAGCCTGGGCCGCAAGCTGGGCAAGAAGAACAAGGCCAAGATCACCCTGGTTGATCGCAACCGTACCCACCTGTGGAAACCCCTGCTGCACGAAGTGGCCACTGGCTCCATGGACGCGGGCATCGACGCCCTGAGCTACCAGTCCCACGCCAAGAATCACGGCTTCGACTTCCAGCTGGGAACCCTGACCGACATCAAGCGCGACGAGAAACGCATCGTGCTGGGGAAGATCGTCGACGATAACGGCGACATCGTGGTCAACGAGCGCGAGCTGCCCTACGACTACCTGGTGATGGCCATCGGTTCCGTCTCCAACGACTTCAACACCAAGGGCATCAAGGATCACTGCATCTTCCTGGACAGCCCCACCCAGGCGCACCGTTTCCACAACAGCATGATGAACCGCTTCCTGCAGTTCGCCACCGAATACCAGCCGGGCGACAAGGTGAAGATTGCCATCGTCGGCGGCGGCGCCACCGGGGTGGAGCTCTCCGCCGAGCTCTACAACGCGGTCGAGCAGCTCTATGCCTACGGCTTCAAGAACCTGACCACCGACAGCCTGAAGGTGACCCTGGTGGAAGCGGGCCCCCGCATCCTGCCGGCCCTGCCGGAGCGCATCAGCGGCGCTGCTCATCAGGAGCTGGTCAAGCTCGGCGTGGACGTGCGTACCGCCACCATGATCACCGAAGCGACAGCCGAAGGTCTGCACACCAAGGATGGCGAGCTGATTGAAGCGGACCTGATGGTGTGGGCGGCCGGTATCAAGGCGCCGGACTTCATGAAAGATATCGCCGGTCTTGAGACCAACCGCATCAACCAGCTGGTGGTGAAAGAGACCCTGCAGACCACTCGCGACGAGAACATCTTCGTCATCGGTGACTGCGCCGCCTGCCCGCAGCCGGACGGCAAGTTCGTGCCGCCGCGCGCCCAGTCCGCCCACCAAATGGCGACCCAGGCGTTCAAGAACATCCTGGCCAAGATGAACGGCGGCGAGCTCAAGCCCTACCTCTACCACGACCACGGTTCGCTGGTGTCCCTGAGCCGCTTCTCCACCGTGGGCAGCCTGATGGGCAACCTGATGCGCGGTTCCATGATGGTGGAAGGCTACATCGCCCGTCTGGTCTACATCTCGCTCTACCGGATGCACCAGATCGCCCTGCACGGCTACGTCAAGACCGGCCTCATCATGCTGGTGGGCCGCATCAACCGGGTGCTGCGCCCGACCCTGAAGCTGCACTAAGCCGCTTGGGGCAAACGTGGCGGGGCGGCAATGGCCCCGCGCACCATGAAACGCGCACTATGAAAAAGGAGAGGCCTTGGCCTCTCCTTTTTTGTGGCTGGGGTATCAGGAGGCGTCCACCTGCAGGGTGCGCACCTCGGTGAGGGCGGCGGTGAAGAACAGCCGCGCCAGCTCCGGATCCCCTTGCCCGGCATCGCGGGCGACGTTGGCAATGTCGCCGCCGAGCAGGGTGATGGTGTTGCCGACCTTGCTCACCCGATCGATGAGGGAGCCGAACTGCTGGGAGAAGGCCGTCGTCTGGCCGAGGAAGCCTTGCTGACGCTGGATCTGCCCCTCAATCTGGTTCACCTGTCCCTCCAGGCTGCTCACCTTGTTCTGGGTCTGCGTCAGGGTGACGGCCAGGGCGATGAGGCCCGGCAGCCCCAGCAATCCCAGCCCCAGCAGGTAGAGTTTTTTCTTGTTGAGGGAGTCGAGCTCCTGCCGGGCGCCATCCAGGTTGGATTGCAGCCCGGCGATGGTGGCTTGCAGCTCCACGCCGATCCGTTGCAACGCGATGTTGTCTTGCGTGATGCGATCGTTGGCGGTCTGGCTGGCGGTCAGGGTCTGGGCGGTCAGGGTCTGGATGGGGGCGATCTCCTGCTGGACCAGATCGACGAACGCCTTGAGCGCCTCGGGGTTGAAGGGGCCGGTATTGGCCAGCTGCTGGGTCAGTTGCTGCTCCAGGCGGGCAGCAAATGCCAGGACTTGCTGCTGCATGGTTTGCACCTGGGGCAGCAGGGCGGCAACCACCTCACCGACGTTTTGCTGGATGTTGACGGCGTTTTGCGGCAGACCGCTGAAGGACTGAATGGTCGCTTCGGCCTGCTGCATGTTGGCAATGGATTGGGAAAGAATGCCGTTGCTCATGGGGTCTCCTTGATGGAAGAGGGCGGCCAGGCCGCCCTCCCGTGGTTTAGGCGGCCAGGCGCGCCACGAAGTTGGCGATGGTGTCGGTCTGCGGCACTTGCAGCGGGCTCACCCCGGCCATCTGGGCCTTGATGGTGGTCACGTCGGTGAGCACCGTCTTGACCGTGGTGTCGGCGGCGGTCAGCCAGAGCTGGCGGATGTCGTCGCCGCTGGTGATCCCCTTGTCCAGGTCGGTGATCAGGCTGCCCAGATCGGAGGTGAGGGAGTCCCAGGCGTTGCTCATCTGGGTGGCGGCGGTGACGGCGTTTTGCGCCTGCACCTGCAGCCCCTTGTAGCCGTTGCCGATCTGGGTGGCGATCAGCACCTCGCTGTTGAGGCTGCTGCGTTTTTGGTACAGATCCTGACGGGCGCCCAGCGAGTTGTGCAGCACAATGGCGCCAGCCGTGATGCCGCCGGCCCCGGCCACCATCATGGCAACCCCGCCGATGACCACCGGGGTCGAGGTGCCGGCGGTGACGAAGTCAGCCACGGCACCGATGGCGGTGACGAAGGCGCCACCAATCACCAGCAGCCCCCCGGCGACGATGCCGGCGATGGCGCCGTCGATGGCCGCGTTCACCTTGTCGATGTCGCCGTTGAGCTGGGCGAGCACCCCGTTATCCCCCTGCACCTTGCTGTTGAGGTTCACCACGATCCCCTGGAAGTTGCTGGAGTCGGTGATGAGGTTGTTGTTGAGATTGACGATCACCAGGCGGGTGTCGGAGGAGAGGCGCTGATATTCGGTGGCCTGCTCCTTGATGACGCTCAGCTGCCTGAGCCACTGCGCCTTGGTAGAGCCAGGCGGCAGCACGGCCGGAATGGCGTTTTGCAGGGCAAAGTAGTTGGAGATGTTGCTGATGTTGGTGATGATCTGCGGCTGGATGGTATTGAGATAGAGGTCGGCGTGCCCCTTCGCCAGATCGAGCCCCTGGTTGATCTGGGTCTGGTTGTCCTTGAGGTTCGGGAACTGGCTGAAGTCCACCGGCACCTGCTGCTTGACGCTGTTGCAGTAGGTCTGGATCTGCATGGCTTGGGAAGCCTGGTTGGCCATACCCTGGTCCATGGTGATGGTTGTTGCGTTGGTCATTTGGCGTGTCCTTGCGTGGTGGGATTAAGCGTCGGGCAGGATGCCGTTGCCGGCGTAGGCTGCCTTGATGTCGTCAACCTGGCTCGAGAGCAGCTGCCAGGACTGGGTGTTGAGCGCCACGGTGCGCCGCAGCTGGCGTACGTCGTCGGGGCTGTTGAGGTCAGTGACCACGGGCACGGCCCCTTGATAGGCGTCGGCCACCTTCTGCCAGCCTGCGGGCAACTGGGTGACGGTGTCGGCAACCCGGCTGTAGGTGTCGACAAACAGCTGGTTTTGCGCCTGGACCGACTTGGCCACGCTCAGCAGGGTGTTGGTGGCAGCCAGTGCCTGATAGGCCTGGGCCAGCTTGTCGGTGTTGGTCTTGAGCTCGCGGGCCGCCTGGCTGGAGCCAGCGATGCCTGAGGAGAGCGCCTTGAGACCGGAGATCATGTACTGGGTCTGCTGATCGGTCTCTTTGGCTATCTCCTGCGACGTGGCGGGTTTGGCCCCCTTGTCGGCCGGTTTCTGCTCCAGTGTCAGCGAGGTGACGATGGCTCGCCCCAGCTGGTTGACCCCTTCACCGGCCTTGCCACCCTCATCGACGATCGCCTGGATATTGGCGGCGATAGCCTGGTTGAGGGTGTCAATGATCTCGGTCTGACGCTTGGCGTCGGCCATCAGATCCTGCTCGAGCTGGGTGATCACGCCGTTGAACTGGGTCATCAGGGGGCGCAGGGAGCCCCAGGCCACCTGCACGCGGGTATTGAGTGCCTGGGCATTGAGCCGGTAGCTCTGGGCCTGATCGACGAGGGACGTCAGTTGCTGTCCCAGCCGGGCTCCGCCCGCGAGAACGGCGGCGTCGTCTTCCTGACCCAGCAGGCGGTTGAACGCGGCGACCAGGGCGTAGAAGTTGGAGCCGTTGCTCAGCAGGTGGATAAGACCGGACAGGTTGGTCTGCTGGTAATAGCGTGCCTGATTCATCATCTGGGCCTGGTAGGCCTCGATTTTTACCGCGAGGGTGGAGTCGATCTCGCTATTGGCCAAGGACTGCTGCATCAACAGCAAGTTCGCATAGGTCTGGTTGAGCAGGGCGGGTGAGGTCGCCGACAGGTAGGCGGCCAGCAGACCTTGATCCCCCAGATCCAGGGTGGCGATCGTGGTCATGACATGGCCTCCATCGCGGTGTCGGCGAGCGGACTGGCGGGGGAACATGCCCCCAGTGCGAGGGTGGGGTGAGGTAGTCGGGTATCCTGCTGCATCATGCTGCTCTCCTCGTGACGAAGTGGGTCTGTCCCCGCGCTGGTGCCGGGACAGACTCACCCTAGGGAAAGGCAAAATGGGTCACAACTGATAGTTTTGTCACTTGATGTTTGAGCCGGATCGGCTAATGAAAGGGGCGTCTGCACGGGGCGTTTTGGCGGCCCGGCGTTACCTTTTGTCGATAACTTCTGCCGGTAAACAGGCCTGTCATCGGGCACTGGCTTCGGGATATGGGAGACGATCAGTCATGGTCTGGCTGGCACGTATCGAGTCTGCCTGCTTGCCTGGTCCCCTGCGCTGCTTTAGGCTGTCTCCCCAGTACACTCCACAAGGAAAGCAAGATGATCCTCTCAACCACTCCCACCCTGGAAGGCAAGACCATTCGCGAGTACCGCGGCATCGTCGTGGGCGAAGCCATTCTTGGCGCCAACGTGTTCAAGGATCTGTTCGCCGGCATCCGCGACATCATCGGCGGCCGCTCCGGCGCCTATGAAAAAGAGCTGGCCCGGGCCCGGGAAATCGCCTTCGACGAGCTCAAGGAGCGCGCCGCGGCACTGGGGGCCAATGCGGTGGTCGGCATCGACATCGACTACGAGGTGGTGGGACAAAGCGGCAGCATGCTGATGGTCAGCATCAGCGGAACCGCCGTGCTGGTTTAAGCCTGCGTCCCTGCTGTTGTGGCAAAGGCCGATAACCTGGTTATCGGCTTTTTTGTGGGTGCTGGCGGTGCCACTTCCCTGGCGATCAGCGGGAAAAGTGCAGATGTATGTTCATAACTTGTTGATTGTTATCTTTAATATTTTTTAATAATGGCCCGCTGCCGATTTCATATTTTTTAACTGGGCGGCGGTGAGCCGTCAGCACTAGAGTGATGTGCCATCAGGACGACATCCGGCACGGATGACATTTCATCTCTCTCAAGGCGTATCAAGATGCACAAGAAATCAGCTCTGTTGACCATCATCACCCTGGCCATCACCGCCCATGCCGGCAGCGTTGCGGCGGCCGTGCCCAACTTCAGCGCCAGCTGCCCCATGAATATCCAGGTCAAGGGAGAAGGGGGCAGCGTCTACATCAACGGCAAGAAGGCCACCCTGAAAACCGATGCCCCCAATGCCTATTCGGCCCAGAGCGGCAAGATCATGATCGGCATCACGTCAGATTCCGCCACCAGCGAGCCCAGCATCGACTACGCCATCAAGCACGACAACCGGGCCAACGGCCTCTGTACCGTGCAATCCTGGTCGGCGGGCAAGGCGGCCGCGTTGCCGATGGTCAAGGGAAACTCTCCCTATCAGGGCAAGTGGACCGCCAAGAACAGCGGGACCGGTCAGACCGTGGCCGAGATCCGGATCGATGGCAAGGAGCAGGTGTGGGTCAACGAGGTCAAGGTGAAGGCGAAGCGCACCGACGGTACCCTGCAGTTTCGTCAGGGGATGATCTTCTATACCCTGCAGGGCGATCCGCGAGTACGCAGCGAAAGCAGCTGGCAGGATACGGATGCCGGCTCGACCGGTCCGATCACGCTGGAATAACCGACAGTTCATCTCGAGGGGAACAGCGGTGCAGGCGATGGCTTGTGCCGCTTTTTTGTGTGGCCAAGAAAAAAAGGGGAAGCGGAGCCACGCGCCGGCCGACGACAGATCCCCACCGGTTGTCGACCTTGATGCTCTGCTTCCCCAAACGAGGTTACGGTTGGGTTGTGATGAGGGACGAGCCAGCCAGTTGCCCGGCGGCGTCACTCTCTGTCGGTGCTAGTTGAGCAGGGCGGCCTGATAGCCGGCGCACTTGCCCATCACGTAACCGAGCTCCAGCTTGTCGGGATCACGGGTAAAGCGGGAGACCGGGAAGTAGTCGGCCGGTGCTATCACCTCGATCTGGCAGTCCGCCGGCGGATGGGCGATGAAATCGAGCGCCCGGTTGTAGCTGCGATCCCGCTGTTCCAGCGCCTGCGCCAGGGCGGGGCGGGTTTTCAGCAGGGTGCGGATCATCCAGGGGAAGGGCATCGGCTTGAGCCGATAGCCGAGCGGCTCGGAGAGGATCACCGTCAGCTGACGGGCACCGCGCCGGTAGGCCTCGATCACCGGGATGGAGTCGGCCACCCCGCCATCGGTCATCGGCACCCCGTGCACCTCGGGATATTCGCGAGAGGCGAGGGGAATGGCGCAGCTGGCGGGCAGTACCTCGTTCATGTTCTCCGGTTTGACCCGGATGTACTCCGCCTTGCCAGTCAGGGTGTTGGTCACCACTGCGTAGAAGGGGATGCCGGTCTCCCGGTAGGCGTGAATATCGAGGGGGTACTTGCGGCAGCTGGTGTTCCATAGCCAGTGGATATCCACCAGATTGCCCCCCTTGGCAAAACGCAGCGGATCCATGAACTCCTGGCGGCAGGCCAGCTCGGTCAGGATGTCGTGGCTGCGACCATGCTGGCTGGCGAGATAGGCCAGCAGGTTGGTGGCACCCGCCGAGACGCCGATGGCAAAGTCAAACGGGCGATAGTCATGCTCGATGAAGGCATCCAGCACGCCGCTGGCAAATATGCCGCGCATGGCGCCGCCTTCGACAACCAGAGCGCTGGGGGATGGGTGTGTATTCATGACTGACGCCTCATCGATGATCCGGCCAAACAGAGCCGTATTAGAAAGGCCAGCAGCGGGCTGGCGAGCTGATTAGGTTTATTCTAGGCAGGGGATTTTGTTCGGTATATCTGTAAATTTTGAATCAGTCGTTTTGTTTTAATAAACAAAAGGGGTTGCTTGACTGCTTGTGAAGCAGGCCAGAAAGGGACTAGTATGGGGACGTTTTTATCCTCGACCCCGGGAAGGAGGGGCCCCATCATCTCTGTCAGGGAGTACGCAATTCATGGCTCTGCTCAAACCGCCGGGGCTCAAGCCCGGCGATACCATCGGCTTTTTTTCTCCCTCCAGTGCGGCCACCGCCTGGGCACCAAACCGCTTTGCCCGTGCCGGGGCGTTTCTGGAGGAGCAGGGCTTCAGACTCAAGGCGGGCAGCCTCACCGGCCAGCAGGATCACTGGCGATCCGGCTCCATCGCCGCCCGGGCCGAGGAGCTCAATGCCCTCATTCGCGATCCAGCGGTGCGCTGCATCATGTCGGTGATTGGCGGCAACAACTCCAACTCCCTGCTGCCCCACCTCGATTTCGATGCGCTCAAGCGCGATCCCAAGATAGTGATCGGTTACTCCGACGTGACGGCCCTGCTGCTCGGCATTCATGCCCGCACTGGCCTCGTCACCTTCTACGGGCCGGCGCTGGTGGCCTCTTTCGGCGAGCTCTCTCCGCTGGTGGACGAGACGCTGGCGGGCTTTCGCCAGATCTGCCAGGCCGGTGGCGCCGCCGTGCCCCACACAGTGCCGACCCCGGCGCAATGGACCGAGGAGCGGCTTGACTGGGAGAACCAGACCCGTGCCAAGCAGTGCCAACCAAACCGGCTGATCTCGGTGGGCTCCGGTCGGGTGCGGGGCCGGCTTATCGGTGGCAACCTCAATACGATGGCGGGGATCTGGGGCTCCCCCTATATGCCGGCCATCGAGCAAGGGGACATTCTGCTGCTGGAAGACAGCCTCCATTTGGCAGCGACGGTGGAGCGCTCGTTTGCCCACCTCAAGCTGTGCGGGGTGTTTGATCGCATCGGCGCCCTGGTGCTCGGCAAACACGAGCTGTTCGACTGTCAGGGCAGCGGCCGGCGGCCGCTCGATATCCTGCTGGAGGTGGTGGGGGAGCCGACCTTCCCCATTCTGGCTGAGTATGACTGTGCCCATACCCACCCCATGCTGACCCTGCCCCTTGGCATCGAGGCGATGCTGGATCTCGATGCCCAGCGTCTCACCCTGTGCGAGCCCTGGCTCGGCGAGTGAACCCGCTTTGGCTGCCATGGCCGCATCGGCACATAGACAAAGAGGTCGCCTGGGCGACCTCTTTGTCATCTGTCCCGCGGTAGCGGGGCTCAGGGCAGGGCGTCGGGCCGGAAGCTGGCGCGGATCTGCGGCACCAGGGGAGCGACATCGAATCCCTTCTCTTCTCCCAGCACCGGGTGGAGCAGGGCCAGATCCGGGATGGGGGTCATGTCGCCGGCCAGCAGCTGGCGAGTGGCCTGGCCCATCTGATAGAGCTGGCGCACCGGGGCAAACTGGGTCGCCAGATTGAGGGAGTCATCGGCGCGGGCAAAGGCCATCATGGGGATCTGGTAGCTGGCATCGCGGGGCGGCTTGTCGCCGTGAATGCCCTTGCCGGCGGACATCAGGAACGGCTGGTGATCGCCAAACGCCACCACCAGGTAGCGTTTGCCTGAGCGATCCAGGCTGGTCAGCAGATGCTCCAGCGACGCCATGGCATCCACCACGCCGGTGTAGTAGGTGTTGAGCAGCTGGCGATCGGCGTCGCTCTGATCCGGGCAGGCTTTGTCGAGCTGCTGGGCCTGGTAGCGATCCCCGTCGAAGGGGCCGTGCCCCTGCATGGTGACCGCGTAGGCAAACAGCGGTTTGTCATCCTGCTCGCTGCGCTTGAGCAGGTGGTCGACGAGGGCATCGTCCGAGATATAGAGCCCCTTGTGTTCGAGCGTGGAGAAGCGGGTATCGAACCAGCGCTCCTCATAGCCAAGGGCCGGGATCGCCTTGGCGCGGCCCCAGAATTTCTCCACATAGGGGTGGGCAAACAGGGTCTGGTAGCCACTTTGCTTCGCACTTTGCGCCAGACCCGGCACCTGCTCCGAGAGGTAGTAGTAGGGCACCACCCCCTGTTTGAGCAGCCCTACCGGCAGACCGGTGTTCATCTCGAACTCCGCCAGTACCGTCATGCCGCCGGTGGTGGGGGAGTGGATGGTCTTGTGCCACTGTTGCACGCTGGCCGGCAGGCTCAGGGTGGGGGGCGGCGCGCAGATCTTGCCCTGCCAGCCGAGCCAGAGAGATTCATATTGCAGCACGATCACCAGATCGAAGCGGGGCGGCTGGCTCAGGCTGACGTGGCTGAGCTGAGGGGTGAACTCGTTGATCTGCAAGGGATAGCGAAACACGCTGCCACTTTGCAGCATCTCGTCCACCAGGTTGAACAGATAGAGGCCGGGCCCCGAGCGGATGATGTCCCTGTGGTAGTTGACCGCTCTGTCCACGTAGCGAATGTTGTGCCCCAGCAGCTTGTTGCCGGTCTGGGTGGCGAACACGCACAGCGCAAAGAAGGCGGCGGTGGCGGCCATGGTGCGCAGGATCCAGCGCGACAGGGCGAAGCGCCAGCACAAGAAGAGGGCGAGCGCACCGCCCAGCAGCGGCAGCACCGGGTGCTGCTCCAGCAGGATGCGCAGCAGCGCCACCAGGTTGCCGAGATCGTCCCCCCCGAGCGGTACCCCGTAGATGGCGATCTTCATGAAATTTGCCAGCAGCCCGATGCCGGACAGCGCCGTGAACACCAGCCCCATGTAGAGGTTGAAGCCCGCCAGCGCGCAGAGGCTCCAGCCCAGCACCATGCTGCCCCAGGCCAGGTAGTAGTGCTCCGGGCGAAAGCCTGACCAGAGCAGAAACTCCCCCAGCTTGAACACCACGAAGCCGTGCAGCAGCACGAAGGTGAGGTTGCCGAGCAGCAGGCTGCCGGCGATGCGCCAGCGCAGATTGCGCCTGAGGGTGGGCAGCACCACCTTCAGCACGGCGGCGCTCAGGGCCAGCACCAGCAGCAGACTGGTGCAGAGATAGGTGAGGTTGAAACCCCGCTCCGGCAGGGTTTGCAGGATCTGGCTGAATTCACCGCTCTCGGGTCTCTCCTTGAGCAGCAGGCCGATCCGCAGCTGATAGCGGCTGGCCAGGGCGTCGTCGGGGGCGCGCAGGGTGCTGTTGAGATCCAGGGTACAGCGCCCCTTGCGGCACTGCTGGCGCTTGTCCACCGGCTGGCTCAGCTGATCGATGCGCTCACCCCTCTCATTGAGCAGCTCCACCCTGACCTTGTCACCCTCCTGCAGCGGCCCGCGCAACTGCCACTGGCTGCGAACCACCAGATAGAGGCCGCGGCTGTCGCTCTTGTAGAGCAGGGCGTGACGGGTGAGGGTGGCGATGGGGTTGTCCGCCGGCCCCAGCACCAGCGGCTGGGCCCGGCCGAGCCAGCTGGCGGGGTTGATCTGCGGCAGCAACAGGGTCAGCAGCAGCAGCGCGGCCAGCAGGGCGAGCAGCACGGCGGGCAGAGCGGGCACCCTGGCTGACAAGCGCGCTGAAGTGGGGGCTTTCATATGGGCTCATCCTTTGAGCGAGTGACGATGAAATATGGCTGCTGCCTTTAATTTGACCCGATGGTGATGGGCTTATTCCTTGTTGTCAATTTAATGACCGAACAATGAACATTACGTGACCGTGAAACCATGCAAACTGTGATCCCGATCCGGGGGCCGCACTCATTCTGTGATGAAAGCGTCATCATGGCGCTTTGCCACTGGCCTGCCTCTGCCTTGCTGCTTAGTCTCTCAATATGGATGGAGGTACATGTATGAATCCCAAAGTAGCGGCACGTCAGGCAAGATTGCTCCGCATGCTGGAGAGCAAACAGGAGATCCGGATCGGGCGCGAGCAGGACTGTCCCTTGTCCGTGGCCAAGCTGGTGCGACTCAAGGAGGATCATCCAGCGGTGCTCAAGGTCTATCGTCACGGCCTCACCGCCGAGGTGTTCCACCTCAAGGTGGAGGGACATCACTGGTGCCTGAAGCGGCGCCGGCACGACTCCCTGGTGGCCAACGTGGACGGCAGAACCGCCTTCCTGACCGAGCTGGAGCGCCGCCGCGAGATAGAGGCCCTGCGGGAGTTGCACCCCACCATCCTGGCCAACGTGGTCTGTACCTGTTTTGGCTCGGCCCGGGCCGGCGTGCTGGTCTCCCCCTGGCTGCGGGGCGTGCCGGTGCATGCACTGAACGAGCGCAACCTGGCGCAGATGCTGGCGGTGCAGGCGGAGCTGGCCCATTGGGGCTGGTTCGACTGGGATCCGAGCCCCGGCAACCTGCTCGACGACGGTCAGCAGATCAGCGTGTTCGACTTTGGCTACATGTGGCCCTTTGACCCCCGCCATGAATTCAACTCCAACGGCCTCACCGATCCCGCATTTCACGTGCCGGAGCGGCTGGAGACCCGCACCCTCTCGGGCCTGTGGCTCGACGAGCCGGATCCGCTGCCGCAGTTTCGCTACTGGCGCGGCCTGTGTATCAATTGGGCGCAGCGGGAGCTGCAACACCTGACCCGGGAGGGGGCGAGTGCGCCGGTGCTTGCCCGCTTGCAGAGCCTGCTGGGGGAGTGGCGCTCGGCGCTGGCCAGCGAGGAAGCGCTCGCCGCCAACTGGTGGCGCGACATGTATCGCAGCCATCGGCTCGACATTGCCGACGATCTCAGCGGCAAGAGCTGCGGTCCGCTTACCCTGCGCCGGCTCGACTGGTTGCAGCAGGCGGTGACCGAGCATTTCGCCGAGCTGGTGGACAACCTGGGCCCCGACGAGGCGGGCTTAAGTCAGGTGGCGCTGCTGAGCCGGCTGGAAGGGCTGCGCGAGGAGATCCGGGCCAACCTGCTGCCGGTACCGACCCTGGTGGGCTAGGGAGAACCGCACTTAGGTTTCATCTGCGTATCACCCTATATAAAGAGAGGGGCCAGCCGGCCCCTCTCTTTATTTCCATGCTGTGCCTGC
Organism: Aeromonas sp. ASNIH4; assembly: GCF_002934425.1. Taxonomy (NCBI): domain Bacteria; kingdom Pseudomonadati; phylum Pseudomonadota; class Gammaproteobacteria; order Aeromonadales; family Aeromonadaceae; genus Aeromonas; species Aeromonas sp. ASNIH4. The sequence continues at coordinate 1,722,226 of NZ_CP026217.1, forward strand.
ACAATCAGTCGAGCAGCTCCTGGTGGAGGCGGTTGACGATGTGGCCCGCCTCGTCCTCCTTGACCAGGAAGCAGAGGTTGTGGGCGCTGGCGCCGTAACAGATCATGCGGATGTTGTGCTCGCGAATGGCGTCAAAGACCTGACTGCCCACCCCGGCCGCTTCGCTCATCCGGTTGCCGATGAGCGCCACCAGCGCCAGCCCCGTCTCCACCTGCACCTTGCACAGCTGGCCAAGCTCCGCCAGCACCTTGTCGCCGAGGATGGGCTCGCCATTGCTCTGGCTGCCGGTGTGATCCAGGGTGAGCGACACGCTCACCTCCGAGGTGGTGATGAGATCCACCGAGATGCGGTGGCGGGCCAGGATGCCGAACACCTCGGCCAGAAAACCGTAGGCGTGGAACATGTTGAGGCTGTGCAGGGTGACCAGTACCTGGTTGCGGCGCAGGGCCACGGCGCGAAACAGCGGATTGGTGCGAGTGCTGGCGCGGATCCAGGTGCCGCCGGCAGCCGGATCCTTGCTGGAGCCGACAAACACCGGGATGTCCTGGCGCACCGCCGGCTGCAAGGTGGCCGGGTGCAGCACCTTGGCGCCGAAGGTGGCCATCTCGGCTGCCTCCACGAAGCTAATCTCGGGGATGGGGCGGGCCCGGGTGACCAGGCGCGGATCCGTGGTGTAGATGCCGGGCACGTCGGTCCAGATTTCGATGGTTCCGGCGTCGAGCGCTTCGGCCAAGAGGGCCGCGCTGTAATCGGAGCCGCCCCGGCCCAGGGTGGTGGTGCGCCCATCGCCGTCGGCACCGATAAAGCCCTGGGTGATGATGAGGCTGTCGCCAAGCAGGGGGCCCAGCGCGGCCTGGCAGAGGGCGCGGGTGGCGGCCAGATCCACGCTGGCCTTGCCAAAGCGGCTGTCGGTGCGCAGCAGCTGGCGCGCATCCTGCCAGCAGGCTTTCACGCCGCGCTGGCGCAGCAGTTCGGTAAAGAGGCGGGTGGACATCAGCTCGCCGCAGGCGATGAGCCTGTCTGCCAGCTCGGCATCGGTGTGCAGATGGGCCTGGCGTGCCATGGTGCGGATCTCGCCGAGCTGGCCGTGGATGAGGTCGCTCAGATCGCCTGGGTCGCCCAGCTCCGTCAGAATGGCCTGCTGGATCTCGGTGAGCCTGGCCAGTTGCGCCTCCTGGCCCGCCTCGTCCAGATCGCCCTGAGCCAGTGCCACCAGCAGGTTGGTGACGCCGGCGCTGGCGCTCAGCACTACCACCCGGGTGGCCGGGTTGGCCAGCACCACATCGGCGCAGTTGTTCATGGCCGCCGCGTTGGCGACGCTGGTTCCGCCAAACTTGGCGACATTGATCGGGCTCATTGCTTACTCCTGTCTTAATATGAAAATCCGGATCCATCGGGCAAAAAGAGAGGAGGAGGCTAAAAATGGCAGGAATGATCGAAGCTATCCCGGCCAGAAGCACTCCACCCGCAGAGCCCATCCCGTACCCGCCCCTGACGGGGCGCGGTGGGGGATGACCACTACCGATGACAACCCGGGGGATTCAGCCCCCGCAGCCGACACTGAGGTATCCAGTTGCCTCAGATGTCTCGGCGCTGCTCCCCCTGACCCAAGTTCACCGGACACTGGTGTCCTCCCTCGGGCTGCCTGGGCAGCGCTCCTCTTCTGGCTCCACCAGGGCGGTGGAGTGCATTTAGAAATACCTTGCGTTGGATTGCACTGTCAATCGAGTTTGTGAAAAAGTTCAAAAAGTCAGCCAAGGCAACGCAAAATCAATGGCTTATACGATTGTCTTTGACAAAACCTTGGAGCGACGCTGCCAGTTGTAGAGGCGCTGGCGTGCCACCGGCAGATCTTCCACCTCCAGCGGATCGAAGCCCCGTTCCCGGAACCAGTGGATGGAGCGGGTGGTGAGCACGAACAGGCGGCGGATGCCGAGCCGTTTCGCCCGCTCGGCCACCTTGGCCACCAGCTGATCCCCCCGGTTGGAGTTGCGGTAGTCGGGGTGGATGGCGACGCAGGCCATCTCCGCCATCGCCTCTTCCATGAAGCAGTAGAGCGCCGCGCAGCCGATGATGAGACCGTCGCGCTCTATGATGGTGAACTTGTCGATCTCCATCTCCAGCTGCTCGCGGGAGCGGCGTACCAGAATGCCTTCCTCCTCCAGCGGGCGGATGAGATCCAGGATGCCACCGATGTCTTCGATGGTGGCGGCGCGCGCCTGCTCGGCACTTTCCCGCACGATCTGGGTGCCGAGGCCGTCGCGGCTGAACAGCTCCTGCAGCATGGCGCCGTCATCCTGATAGCTCACCAGGTGGGAGCGGGGCACGCCGCCGCGGCAGGAGGCGATGGCCGCGCGCAGGTAGCGGGCGGTGCCGGACATCTCTTCCCCTGCCTGCTCCAGCTCTACCAGCAACTCTTCGGCCTGCTCGGGGAAGAGTTCGGAGATGGCCTCGCCGTGGCGGTCCATCACCCCCTGGGTGCTGCTGAAGCAGATGAGTTTGTCTGCTTTGAGGTCCACCGCCACCCGGCGGGCCACCTCTTCCGAGCTCAGGTTGAAGCTCTCGCCGGTGACCGAGCAGCCGATGGGGGAGATGAGCACCAGGCTCTTCTGATCCAGCTGGCGGGTGATCCCTTCCACGTCGATGCGGCGCACCCGACCGCTGTGGCAAAAATCGATACCGTCATCCACCCCGAGCGGCTGGGCGGTGACGAAGTTGCCGCTCACCACGCTGATGCGGGCACCCTGCATGGGGGTGTTGGCGAGCCCCATGGAGAGCTGGGCTGTGATGTCGTACTGCAAGCCACCGCACACCTGCTTGATGATGGCGAAGCTTTCGTCATCGGTGACCCGGATGCGCTTGTGGTAGTGGGCCTCGATGCCGGCACGGGCCAGCGCCTCGTCGTTCTGCGGACGGGAGCCGAATACCAGCACCAGGCGAATGCCCAAGGTCTGCAGCAGGGCGATATCGCTGACGATGTTGGCGAAATTGGGGTGGCAGAGGGCTTCCCCCCCCATCATCAGCACGAAGGTGGCGCCTCTGTGCACATTGACGTAGGGGGTAGACTGCCGAAAGGCATAGACCAGGCTGGGTTCGCGTTCACGCACTTGAGGCTTCTTCCATAAAAAAACAGCAATGGGCTCAATATATGAAAATAAATGCACAAATCAAGATTAAATATTGATTTGGCGCGATTTTGTCATCGGGACGGCCTGGCGGCCCGAACAGCGGCGACACCAGGCAGGGCAGGGGTGTCAGCGGTATGACGGTGCGCCTCAGGTTGATCCCGGCCCATAAACTGTTATCTTCGATATTCCTTTTCGTCAGCTGTGCGATCGCACAGGTTTTTATACAAGGACAGGGTGCATGGAACAGATTATTTCGCCGGCAGACGCGCTGCCGGGACGCCGCGAGGCGATGGTGATTGGCCAGCAGCATGCGGTCAATGGTCACCCGACTCAGGGACCCTGGCCTGAAGGGATGGCGGTGGCCTGGTTCGGGATGGGCTGCTTCTGGGGTGTGGAACGCCTGTTCTGGCAACAGCCCGGGGTCTACTCCACCGCCGCCGGCTATCAGGGCGGGGTGACCCAGAATCCCACCTACAAGGAGGTGTGCAGCGGATTGACCGGCCATGCCGAGACGGTGCAGGTGGTGTTTGATCCCAAGGTGATCAGCTACGGCGACCTGCTCAAGCTGTTCTGGGAGCAGCACGATCCGGCCCAGGGCATGCGCCAGGGTGGCGACATCGGCACCCAGTACCGTTCCGTCATCTTCTTCGGGGACGACACCCAGGAGGCGATTGCCCAGCAGAGTCTGGCCGCCTACCAGCAGGCGATGACGGCCAGCGGTGACGGGCGCACCATCACCACCCGCATTCTGCCGCTGGCTCCCTTCTATTACGCCGAGGATTACCATCAGCAATATCTGGAGAAGAATCCGGACGGGTATTGCGGCCTGGGTGGCATCGGCGTCTGCCTGCCACCGAGCCTCAACCGCTAGGTGAAGATGACGGGTATCTGTTACTTGTCATTGATTGAAAAAGAAAAAGGCCGCGTTTGCGGCCTTTTTATCGGGCTTTGTCAGGAGAGTGAAAAAAATCATAAAAAAATGTGTCATGGGCGGGAACTAAATTGAACCCGCTTTGCCTAACCTAGTAGCCACCATGGATGGCGGCTAAGACCAGACACATTTCTTGCCTCGAAAATTCATAAAAGTCATTGAAAAGCTTGATGAGTTGAAATGATAGCAAGCAGGGCTGCCCGTTGAAGGCGGCCCTTTTCATGTTTGCGGTGCGGACAAATTTGCGAGGGAGTGACGAACTTGGCGTTCGCCATTGTGATCAGCTGATGGCGCCGTCAAACAGGTTCTTGATGAGATCGATGAACTCTTCGAGGAAGGCTTTCTGCTCCGGGGTCGGGGCGCGCAGCCAGACGGCGGAGAGCACCTCTTCCAGATCGGCCACTACCGCATCGGCTTCTTGCATGATCACGAAGCGCAATTTGGGATCGAGCTGCGGGTTCTGCTCGCAGATGGCCATCAGGTTGCTGGCCACCCGGCCGCTCACCAGATCTTCGATGGTCTGTTCACCACTGCTCTGTTGCTGGGTTTCAAACAGTCCCAGACTCTCCACCAGATACTCAATCAGGGCGATATAGCCTTCGCTTTCTACAACCATGGCGGCCTCAATCCTCAACAATACGAAAAAACTGTGCGTATTTTAGTGGCTGGACCTAGCTTGGCAAGCGGCAGTGCAGGCGATAACGGATAAAACCGACCCCGCCGCGCTCCACACTCTCCAATCCGGTCAGCTCAAAGCCATACCGTAAAAATAGCCCATAGCTGAAGGCGCTGGCTTCCGTTGTCAGCTGTGTGAGTCCGAGCCGTTTTGCCTCGGCGAGGGCCGCAGCCAGCAGCAGGCCGCCATAGCCCCGGCGCGGGTGATCGGCGCTCACATAGAGCAGGCTGAGGTGGCCATCCTGGCTCAGGGTGACAAAACCGAGTGGCTCACCGCCTTGCTCCAGCACCCAGCCATGGTGCTCGCGCAGCTGGCCGGCAAAGCCGGGATGATGGGCGCCGAGGGCCCACTGCTCCACCTGCTCCGGGCTGTAGTGCTGCGGGCCAATCCTTCGCACCGACTGCTCGAACAGGGCGCAAAGGGCGGGGATGTGCTGCTCGTTCAGCTGAACGAGCCTGGGCTCTGCCGCCATGGCGGGGTTCATCGCTGCAGCGCCTGCGGGCGCTTGGCTTTGGGCAGACCGGCCACCACCCGCTCGTAGGAGTGATGCACCCAGCCTTGCCAGAGATCGTCGGCCAGGCTGTCGCTGAAGGTGACCGTGTTCCAGTGCTGCTTGTTCATGTGCCAGCCCGATTTGACCTCGGGGTGGAGTTCGCGCAGCAGCAGGGCCAGCTCGGGTTCGCACTTGAGGTTCAGCCGCAGCGGCTCGGCCTGCCAGTCCAGCAGGGCAAACATCTTGCCGGCGATGCGATAGACCAGGATCTCTGGGCCGAAGGGGGTATCCTCCTGAGCGCCCGGCAGGGTCAGCAGAAAGGATCTCAAACGGGTCAACTCCATGGTCATGCTCCTCGCCGCTTGCGGTGCAAACGTATTAGTCGGGTGAAAAAATCTGCTAAGATGCGCGCCTACTATACCCCAATGCCGTTGATGAGGGAGTCGCAAGATGCTGTATCACAAGACCTTCGAGCTGGGTCCCGAGCGGGATTGGGTAGTATTCGTGCACGGGGCGGGCGGCAGCTCCTCCATCTGGTTCAAGCAGCTGCGCGCCTATCGCGAACACTTCAACGTGCTGCTGCTGGATCTGCGCGGCCACGGCCAGTCCCACAAGCTGCAGCAGGTGATCAAGGGCCACTACAGCTTTCGGGCGGTGACCGAGGATATCCTGCAACTGCTCGATCATCTCAACATTCGCCGCGCCCACTTTGTCGGCATCTCCCTTGGCACCATCCTCATTCGCCATCTGGCGGAGCTCTGTCCCGAGCGGGTCAAGAGCATGGTGCTGGGCGGCGCCATTCTGCGGCTCGACATCCGCTCGCGGGTGCTGGTGCAGCTCGGCCGCCTCGGCCAGCACATCCTGCCTTACATGTGGCTATACCGGTTGTTTGCCTTCATCATCATGCCCCGTCAGCACCATCAGGAGTCGCGCAACCTGTTCGTGCGCGAGGCGCGCAAATTGTGCCAAAAAGAGTTCAAGCGCTGGTTTCGCCTCGCCACCGAGGTGAACCCCCTGATGCGCTACTTCAAGGAGCGGGCCCTGCCCATTCCGACCCTCTATGTGATGGGGGAGGAGGATCACATGTTCCTGGCGCCGGTGCGCGAGCAGGTGGCGCGTGATCCCTACAGCCGGCTCGAGATCATCGACGGTTGCGGCCACGTCTGCAACGTGGAGCGGCCCGAGCACTTCAACCGCCAGTCGCTGGCTTTTCTCACCGCCCAGCCCGGCTGAATCGGCGCCAGCCGTCGATTTGATGCGGCCCTGGTGGCTTGATCCTGCGAGGTCATGTCAGGTTTTGGCCGCCAATTTCCGGGTGCTAGTCCACTACTACCCGGCCGGCTGAGCCCTTGGTTACCCTGTGACTCCCATCACCAAGGAGTCCCTATGACCAAACTCGTCCACACCATGATCCGGGTTCGCGACCTGGATAGATCCGTGCGTTTCTACCGCGAGGCCCTCGAGCTGGCGGTGCGGGATCACTTTCCCTTCGACGGTTTTTCCCTCACCTACCTCGCCAATGACCAGAGTGGCTTCGAGCTCGAATTGACGCACAACCAGGGCCAGGCCGAGCCCTATCGCCACGGCAACGGCTACGGCCATCTGGCGGTGACGGTGGAAGACATCGAGGCGGCGCATCAGCGTCTGACGGCACTGGATCTGGCCCCTGCACCGGTCAAGGCGATGTACCATGAGGGCACCCTGCTGGCCCGGCTGTTCTTTTTGACCGACCCCGACGGTTACCAGATCGAGTTCATCGAGCGGGCCGGCCGCTTCGCCTGAGCTTGAAGCGTGGAATAAGAAGGGGCCGCAGCCCGGTGCTGCGGCCCTTTTTTCATGAGGAAGGAAGCGGCGCCCCTCAGGCGGCGACGTCCGGCTCCTGTCTTGTTTCCAGATGGACCAGGCAGGAGCAGCGCAGCAGGGAGGCAAAGTTGCTCATCTCCATGCCGTTGCCGAGAGCCTCCTGATAGAGCTCGGAGAGAAACAGCCCCATGGAGCGCCCCTGGGCCTGACAGAGCTGCTCCAGGATGGTCCAGAACTTGTTTTCCAGCCGGATGCTGGTGCTGTGGCCGCAGATCCGCACCGAGCGGGTGGTGCAGGCGTAGTGACTGGGATCCTGGCCGGAGAAGACGGTGCACATGGGCTGGTCCTGAGCGGTAAAGGGGAGGGCCATGGTAGGCAACTCTGCCGTCCGGGTCAAAAAAGCCCCCCGTAGTACAGGATGCTCACCATCCTCCGTCAGCCAAAATAGTGGGCGATGTCGAGATAGCGCTGGCGGATGTGCTCGATCAGCAGCCGGATCTTGCGCGGCGGCTGGCGGGTAAAGGGGTAGACGGCGTAGATGCCGAGCTTCTTGCCCACCTGATCGGGGAAGAGATCCACCAGCTCGCCGTTCATCAGGTCGTGATAGACCAGGCAGCGCGGCACATAGACGATGCCGCGCCCCCCCAGCGCCGCCTTGCGCAGGGCGCCGGCGTTGTCGGTGCAAAAGCTGCCCGATACCGACAGCAGGTAGTTGCCCCCTTCCCCCTTGAAGGCCCACTCCGAGGCCCCCGTGCTCTGGTAGGCGTAGCGCAGACAGTTGTGGGTGAGCAAGTCTGATGGCTCACGCGGTGCACCGAAGCGGCGCACGTAGGCGGGGGCGGCGCAGATCACCCACTGGGAGTCGAGAATGTGGCGGGCAATCAGGCTCGAGTCATCCAGATAGCCGGTGCGAATGACCAGGTCGAACCCCTCTTCCACCAGATTGACGAAGCGGTTGTCCAGCGACATCTCCACCGTGAGCCCCGGGTGCTGCTGGCAAAAATCGGCCACCGCGTCGGCCAGCAGCAGCTCGCCGGAGATGGTGGGCACCGACATCCGCACATGGCCGCTCACCTTTTCACCAAAACCCGCCACCGCATCGAAGGCGTCCAGTGCGGCGGCCTTCACATTTTTGGCACCCTGATAGAGCGCCTTGCCCGCCTCGCTCAAGGTGAGCCGGCGGGTGGTGCGATAGAGCAGCTGCACCCCGAGCTCCTCTTCAAGACGCCCGATCCGCTTGCTAACCACTGAATTTGTCAGGGAATTTTGTTCAGCTACCTTGCTGAAGGAGCCGGCCTCCACCACCTGGGCGAAGAGGATGAGGTCGTCGGTACTGGCCATATTGATCAACTTTTGGAACTAATGTTGTTCATTATTTCCATATATCGCGAAAAAGGAACAGGGTAAGGTCACGTCCGCTTAACAAAACAACAACAAGGTGCGCCTCTGCACCGCTCGGACAAGGACGCAATGATGACAGACACCCTGCTGGCCCTGGTGGCCTTCTCGCCGATCCTGGTGGCCGCCGTGCTGCTGGTCGGCCTCAACTGGCCCGCCAAACGCGCCATGCCCGTCGCCTTTTTGTTGACCGTGTTCATTGCCCTGTGGGGCTGGCAGATGAGCCCGACCCGGGTCTTTGCCTCCACCCTGCAGGGGCTGGTGATCACGGTGACCGTGCTCTGGATCGTGTTCGGCGCCATCCTGATGCTCAACACCCTCAAACACACCGGCGCCATCAGTGCCATTCGCGGCGGCTTTACCAACATCTCGCCGGATCGGCGCATCCAGGCCATCATCATCGCCTGGTGCTTCGGCGCCTTTATCGAAGGGGCCTCCGGTTTTGGCACTCCGGCGGCCATCGCGGCGCCGCTGCTGGTGGCCATCGGCTTTCCGGCGCTGGCCGCGGTGCTGCTCGGCATGATGATCCAGTCCACACCTGTGTCGTTCGGTGCGGTGGGTACCCCCATTCTGGTGGGGATCAACAAGGGGCTCGACAGCCAGACCATCGGCCAGACCCTGAGCGCCGGCGGCAGCAGCTGGGAGGTCTACCTGCAGCAGGTGACCACCAACGTGGCCCTCATTCACGCCGTGGTCGGCACCCTGATGCCGGTGCTGATGGTGATGATGCTGACCCGCTTCTTCGGCCGTCATCGCAGCTGGACCGAGGGGCTCGCCATCCTGCCGTTCGCGATTTTTGCCGGGCTTGCCTTCACCGTCCCCTATGCCCTGACCGGCATGCTGCTTGGCCCCGAGTTCCCGTCCCTCATCGGCGGCCTGGTGGGGCTGGCCCTGGTGGTGACGGCGGCGCGTGCCGGTTTTCTGGTGCCAAAAACCAGCTGGGATTTTGCCCCCGAGCAGGAGTGGCCCGCCGAGTGGCTGGGCTCCCTCAAGCTCGATCTCAAAGAGGCCGCCGCCCGCCCCATGTCGCTGCTGCTGGCCTGGCTCCCCTATGTGGCGCTGGCGCTCTTGCTGGTGGCCAGCCGGGTAAGCCCGGCATTCAAGGCCAGCCTCCTGTCGGTGAGCCTCGCCTTCACGGATCTGCTGGGGGAGAAGGGGGTCAGCGCCTCCATTGAGCCGCTCTACCTGCCGGGGGGGCTGCTGGTGCTCTGCGCCCTGCTCGCCACCTTGCTGCAATCGCGCTCCCTGGCCCCCTTCGGGCGGGCGCTGGGGGAGTCCAGCCGCACCCTGATCGGCGCCGGCTTCGTGCTCATCTTCACCGTGCCCATGGTGCGCATCTTCATCAACTCCGGCGTCAACGGGGCGGATCTCGCCAGCATGCCGGTGACCACCGCGAATTTTGCTGCGGGGCTGGTGGGGGAGTTCTTCCCGGCGCTCAGCGCCACCATAGGCGCGCTGGGGGCCTTTATCGCCGGATCCAACACGGTGTCGAACATGATGTTCAGCCAGTTCCAGTTTGAAGTGGCGCAGACCCTGGGGGTCTCTACCGCCGCCATGCTGGCGCTGCAGGCCGTGGGCGCCGCCGCCGGCAACATGATTGCCATTCACAACGTGGTGGCGGCGTCGGCCACCGTGGGGCTGCTCGGCCGTGAGGGGGCGACGCTGCGCAAGACCGCGCTGCCGACCCTCTACTACCTGCTGGCCACCGGCCTGATCGGGCTGGCGCTCATGTACAGCTTCCACATCTCGGACGTCCTGCTGCAGTTGAAGTAAAGGAGAGCAAGTGATGAAGGTAATGCGGGTCTATCCGGCCAAGCCGGCCGATGTCTATCTCTACGCCACCTGTCTGGTGGACCTGTTCGACCCGGTGGCGGGGCTCGATGCCATCGCCCTGCTCGAGCGGGAAGGGATCAGGGTGCACTTTGTCGAGAAACAGACCTGCTGCGGGCAGCCGGCCTACACCTCGGGCCATGAAGAGGAGGCACGCCAGGTGGCGCAAAGCCAGATGGCACTCTTCCCCGAGCCTTGGCCGGTGGTGGTGCTGTCGGGCTCCTGTGGCGGCATGATGCACCACCACTACCGCCGACTCTTCCCCGAGAGCTCCGAGGTGGCGGCGTTTTGCGAGCGGGTGTTCGAGCTCACCGAGTTTCTGGCCCAGGTCTGCCGGGTGCGCTGGCACGGGGTGGGGAGGGCGAGCATCGTCATGCACACCTCCTGCTCGGCCCGGCGCGAGATGCAGGTACACAGCCGGGCCCGCGCCCTGCTGGGCCAGCTCGATGGGGTCACCTTGCATGAGCAGGCCTATGAGAGCGAGTGCTGCGGCTTTGGCGGCACCTTCTCGGTGCGCCATCCCCACATCAGTCAGGCCATGGTGGAGGACAAGACCCGTCACCTGCTGGCCACCGGCGCCGACACCCTGGTGAGCGCCGACTGGGGGTGCCTCTTGAACATCAAGGGGTCCCTGGCCTATCAGGGCAAGACACTGCCCGCCATGCACTTGGCCAGCTTCCTGCTCGCTCACAGCAAGCCGGTGGCTCCGTGCTTACAAGAGCCAAAACAGGAGGCCCATCATGAGTGAGCACGCCAAGTATTCGCCGCGCCGCTTCCATCCCCAGGCCGAGGCGGCCCTGGCCGACCCGGTACTGCGCCAGAATTTTCGCGGCGCCATGGATTACCTGCGCGCCAAGCGCCGCGACGCCTTCGCCGATCCCGCCGAAGAAGCGGCGGTGCGCGATGCGGCGGAGCACATTCGCCAGCGCTGTCTCTCGCGCCTGCCGGAGCTTTTGGAGCAGCTCGAAGCCAACTGCGAGCGCAACGGCATCCGGGTGCACTGGGCCCAGACGCCGGCCGAGGCCAACGCCATCATCCTTGGCATCGCCCAGCAACACGGGGTGAGCTCCATCGTCAAGGGCAAGTCCATGGTGAGTGAGGAGGTGGGCTTCAATCACGAGATGGCGCGCCACGGCATCCGCTGCCTGGAGAGTGACATGGGGGAGTTTATCGTCCAGCTCGACGGCGACACCCCGTCCCACATCATCATGCCCGCCATCCACAAGAACAAGCAGGAGGTGAGCGACACCTTCGCCGGCAATCTGGCGGATTTCACCCCCACCACCGACGTGGACGCCCTGATCCAGACCGGACGGCGGGCCCTGCGTGAAGAGTTTCGCCGCGCCGGCATGGGGCTCTCCGGCGTCAACTTCGCGGTAGCCGAGACCGGCAGCCTGTGCCTCGTCGAGAACGAGGGCAACGGGCGCATGTGCACTACTGTGCCGAAAGTGCACGTGGCCATCACCGGCATCGAGAAGGTGGTGGAGTTCTTATCCGACGTGCTGCCCCTTTATAGTGCCCTGACCCGCTCGGCCACCGGTCAGGCCATCACCACCTACTTCAACGTCATCAGCGGCCCGCGCCGGGCAGGGGAGTTGGATGGCCCGGACGAGGTGCACCTGGTATTGCTCGACAACGGCCGCAGCCAGGCCTATCGGGACGAAGAGCTGCGCAAGACCCTGCAGTGCATCCGCTGCGGCGCCTGCATGAATCACTGCCCGGTCTACACCCGTATCGGTGGTCACGCCTACGGCACCATTTACCCGGGCCCCATCGGCAAAATCATCTCCCCCCATCTGCTGGGGCTGGAAAGTACCCAGGATCTGGTGACCGCCTCGAGCCTGTGCGGCGCCTGCGGCGAGGTGTGCCCGGTGCGCATCCCCATTCCAGACCTGTTGCAGCGTCTGCGCCGGGAGGCCAAGCACGACGCACAGCCCGGCCACGCACCGCTGGCGGGGCAGGGGGCGGCCAAGAGCCGGCTCGAGACGCTTGCCATGCAGGGCTTTGCCTTTGCCGCCACCCACCCGCGCCTCTATCACGCCGCGACCGGTGTCGCCGGTCGCCTGCGGGGCTTGATGCCCAAACATCTGGGCCCCTGGACCCAGTGCCGCGAAGCCCCCCAACCCGCCCCCCAGAGCCTGCATGCCCTGCTGCGCCAGAAGAAGAAGGAGTCCTGAGATGTCGAGCAAAGAGGCCATATTAAGTCGCCTGCGCGGCGCCGCCCCCCCCATTGCCCACGCCCCCCATGGCTGGCAGCCCTGGCGCGGGGTAGATGATGGCGCGCGGCGCGAGCGCTTTGTTGCCGGGATCAGCGCCAGCCACGCCGAGATCCTCACCGTCAAGGAGGCGACCCTTGCCAGGGAGCTGAGCGCCTGGCTGGATGAAGAAGGCGTGACGCATCTGGCCTGTGGCCAGGGCGGCCGCTGGCAGGCGGCGGTCGCGGCCGCCTGCGCCGGGCGCTCTGTGTTGACCCCGGCGGGGGAGTTCGCCGGCTGGAAAGACGATCTGTTTGACGTTTGTCAGGCGGGCATCACCCACTGCGCGGGCGCCATCGCCGATACCGGCACCCTGGTGTTGCTGCCGGATGGCGGCGAGCCGCGCACCCTATCTCTGGTGCCCCCCTGCCATATCGCCCTGCTGGCGGCCTCCACCATAACCGACAACCTGGCGGGATTGGTGGCGGCCGGGCGCTGGCAGCAGGCCATGCCCACCAACCTGCTGCTGGTTTCCGGTCCCTCCAAGACTGCCGACATCCAGCAGACCCTGGCCTATGGCGCCCACGGCCCGAGCCGCCTCTTGGTAGTGCTGGTGGAGGATTGCTGATGCCCTGGAACCAGTTTGATGCCGCCGTACTCTCGCGCATCCCGCCGGAGCGGCTGGTGAGCGACCCAGATCTTCGGCTGGCCCACGGCACGGACGCCAGCTTCTACCGGCTGGTGCCCGAGCGCATCGTGCGCCTCGACTCCCTCGATGAAGTGCGCTTTGTGCTGGCGGTGTGCCGCAAATTGCACCTGCCGTGCACCTTTCGCGCCGCCGGCACCAGCCTCTCGGGCCAGGCCCTGAGCGATTCGGTGCTCATTACCCTGACCGACAGCTGGCGCGGCCATCGCATTCTGGACGAGGGGGCACGCATTGCCCTGCAACCCGGGGTGATCGGCGCCGATGCCAACCGCTATCTGGCGCCTCTGGGGCGCAAGATTGGGCCGGATCCGGCCTCCATCAACGCCTGCAAGCTCGGTGGCATCGCCGCCAACAACGCGAGCGGCATGTGTTGCGGCACCGCCCACAACAGCTATCACACCCTGCACGCCATGACCCTGCTGCTGGCCGATGGCACCGTGCTGGACAGCGGCGATCCGCAAAGCCGCGCCGCCTTTGCGGACAAGCGCCCGGAGCTGCTCACGGGGCTCGCCGCCCTGCGCGCCGAAGTGCTGGCGAACGCCGAGCTTGCCGCCAAAATTCGCCACAAGTACCGGCTCAAGAACACCACCGGCTACGCCATCAATGCCCTGCTCGATCATGAGGACCCCGTCGATATCCTCACCCACCTGATGATCGGCTCGGAGGGGACCCTCGGCTTTATCGCCGAGGTGGTGCTCGACACCGTGCCGGAATACCCCCACAAGGCCTCGGCCCTGCTGGTGTTCCGGGACGCCGAGCAGGCCTGTCTGGCCACCTCGCGCCTGAAAAGTGCGCCGGTGGCGGCGGTGGAGCTGATGGATGGGCGATCCCTTCGCTCGGTCGCGGGCAAGCCCGGCCTGCCGGACTTTATCAAGACGCTGGATCTGGCTGCCTGCGCCTTGCTGATCGAAGTGCATGGGGAATCGAAAGAGGAGCTGGTGGATCGCTGCGAGCAGGTGACGGCCATGGCGGCCGAGTTCGTTCAGGTCGCCTCTGTGCCTTTTACCGTCGACTACGCCGGGCTCTGGGCCATTCGCAAGGGGCTCTTCCCGGCGGTGGGGGCGGTGCGCACCACCGGCACCACCGTCATCATCGAGGATGTCGCCTTTCCCATCGAGCGTCTGGCCGAAGGGGTGGCGGGGCTGCAAGCCCTGTTCGATCGCTTCGCATACGGTGAAGCCATCATCTTCGGCCACGCGCTGGAGGGGAACCTGCACTTCGTCTTTACCCAGGGTTTTGACGAGCAGGCCCAGGTGGCCCGCTACGGCGCCTTTATGGATGCGGTGGCCGAGCTGGTCGCGGTGCGCTTTGGCGGGTCGCTCAAGGCCGAGCATGGCACCGGCCGCAACATGGCCCCCTATGTGGAGCTCGAATGGGGGCCGGAGGGGATGGCGCTGATGCGCCGCATCAAGGCGCTGCTGGACCCGGACGGCCTGCTCAATCCCGGCGTCATCATCAACGACGACCCCAAGGCCCACCTGGCCCATCTCAAGCCTATGCCGGCGAGCGATGCCATCGTCGATCCATGCATCGAGTGCGGCTTTTGCGAGGCGGTCTGCCCCTCGCGCACCCTGTCGCTCTCGCCGCGCCAGCGCATCGTGCTCTATCGCGAACTGGCCCGCCGCAATCGTGCCGATGAGCCCTCCAACCAACTGGCCCGGTTGTTTGACTATCAGGGCATCGACACCTGCGCCGCGACCGGGCTTTGCGCCGATCGCTGCCCGGTCGGCATCAATACCGGTGCGCTCATCAAGAAGCTGCGCACTGACAAGTACCGGCGCTTCGTGCCCATCGCCCGCTGGAGCGCTGATCACTTCGCAGGGGTCACCCGCACGGCGCGTGGGGCCCTCGGCCTCAAAGCCATTGCCGGCAAGGTGTTGGGAGACAAGGCGCTGGCAGGATTGGTGGGGGGCGTGCGCAAGCTTAGCGGCCAGCGCACACCCGCTTGGCTGCCGACCCTGCCGGGGCCGAGCCGCTACCAATGGCCCTCAGGGGAGGGGAGCAATGATGGATCCATCGAGCGCGCCGTGGTTTATCTGCCTTCCTGTGCCAGCCGGGTATTCGGCCAGCAGGAGAATGCCCCGTCACTGCCGGACGTGGTGTTATCCCTGCTCAAGAAGGCGGGTTGCCGGGTCATAGTGCCGGTGAGAGTTGAGGGGCTCTGCTGCGGCATGCCCTATGACAGCAAGGGGATGGTCGAGGTGGCGGAAGCCAAGCGTACGGAACTGGCCGAGGCGCTGTGGCAGGCAAGCGAGCAAGGGCGCTGGCCCGTGCTGCTCGACACCAGCCCCTGCGTGCAGCGACTGCTGTCGGGGGAGCTCGGCAAGGGGCTTCGGGTGTTCGAGCCCTCCGCCTTTGTGCTGGAACACCTGCTGCCCCACCTTGAGCTGACCCCCATCGATGAGACTGTGATGCTCCATATCACCTGCAGCAGCCGGCGCATGGGGCTCGGCGATAAGATGCTGGCGGTGGCCCGCGCCTGCGCCCGCGAGGTGATAGTTCCCGAGCATATCCAGTGCTGCGGCTTTGCTGGCGACAAGGGGCTGATGACCCCGGAGCTCAACGCCGCCGCGCTTTCCAGCCTGCCCGCCCAGGTCCCCAGCGATTGCCGGCAGGGATTCAGCAACAGCCGCACCTGCGAAATGGGGCTCAGCCAGCACGCCGGCATTCCCTATCACAGCATCCTCTATCTGGTTGATCAGGCGGCGAAATAGATAATCCCCTGGCAGAATATATTCTGCCAGGGGATTATCTCATGAAGAGTGAATGTTTTTAGTAATTCGTGTTGCCTTTGTATTGGTCAATGTGACTTAAATATATGCAGGGTTCCTTTTCATTTCATATGAAATTTCATGTGAAATCAGACTGTCAATTTCGGATGAAAAATCATTCATGAAAACAGAGTTTACTTCGTGGTAGGAGTAAAACATTGATATACCACTGCGATATGAGCGCTCTTCCCTGTTCCCCAGTCACATGGTTCTCTATTATAAGTGGTGTAGAATAAGACACCACCATTTGGCATATCTTGTGCCTGTTTTGGGTTCATAACAGTCACACCATCCTCTGCTCCACCACATATACTATGCACACTAATAGAGCCAACACATTGTCCTTGAGGAAGGAATTGGCAGTCATCCTCTTTCCAAGAATATCTATTGTCTGCTCTTTTAACCTCACCTACATTAAAAACCTTTTTACATTCAGTAATAAATGAAAATGGCAGTTTTGTATTTGCGTTAGCGAACGCTGGAATTGAAAAAAATACCATTAGCAAAAGTAGCAAAAGTTTTTTCATGTTTTTTCTCCAATGTGAATATGTCATGTTACAGATAGATTAATTCTTGGTGAAGTGCCCATGTGGGGGGCAATATTGATTTAATTTATTTGAATCTTTAGTGTTCTGTGGCATCCATTGAAATTTCTTTGCGGAGGGTAGTGTTTTTAGTTGATGGGGATTGTGAGCAGATATTGGTTTCGGAATGGAGGGGCATAATAGATTATGCCCTTCTAAGAAGGGTAAAAATCTGTGGGGTTCGTCATTTAAATGCCTTGTTTAATAATGGGATACCGGTCATTAATCGTAGCATGGGTATATTTAGGGCCAGCTAATTTTCAGTCATCACGCTGACATTCCTTACCACAGAATTCTGTGAGACGAAGAGATACATAAAGCCCTGTTAGAGTGATTTGTGGTGTTTTTTTTGAGCAGTGGTGCCTGATCACGCCTTGCAATGCCCCGTTGCATACATCCCTCTTGAGAGCCTCGTTACTTGTGTTTTTGTCATACCACTTTGCTGCACCGCCCTGGTCAACCAAGTCATGTGTTATCTCTTGCTCATCAATGCCTTGTAACAGCTGGTTACAGATCTTGCGTCGACCGGCGAACCCTTCCTCCAGTAAATTCAGCGGCGATTGAATGCACCTCACATAACAAAGCAATTGCAAGGAACAAGAGTCATGAGAATGCACCACAAGGCCATGCTGGCCATCGCCTGCACCGCCGTCCTGTCCGCCTGTGACAGCGAGAAGGCGGCCAACAGCATCGCCAAGCGCGCGCCGCTGCCGTTGCCCGATGCCGGCGTCTATGAGGCGAACCTGCTCAGCCGCGATGGCGATGGGCCGCTCAAGATGATCAAGGGACTGGAGGGATTGGCGCTGGTCTATCCCAAGGGGGATGGCGAGCAGCGCTGGGGCGTCTGGGTCGAGAACGACGGCAAGTCGATTACCTCTTCGCAGTGGATGGGGCAGGCGGCCCAGAAAGAGAACAAGGAGGGTATCTATCCGGTGCTGCTGGAGCGCACCTCGGTGCGGGGCAAGCGGCTCGATGCCCAGAGCAACGACCACAACCTCATCAGTTTTCAAGACAAGGCGGTAACCGATCTGGCTGGCAAGGAGGTCAAGCGCTGGACCTTTGACTTCAGCCGTACCGGCACCCAGTTCCGGGATCCGGATCAGAGCACCGCCCTCTATCGCGACTGGAGCGGCCACCTGGCCGTGAACAAGCTCGCCACCCGGACGATCAGCTGCGACAGCTGGCGGGTGGCAGAGGACGCCGGCTTTGGCGATGCCATGGTGGGGCTGATCCGCAGCACCAACAATGGCGGCTCCCTGACCCTGGAGATCGAATTTCCCAAGGCGGGCTGTACCCTGACCGGCAAGGGCAATGCAGAGTCTGGCAAGGGGCTCAGCAAGCTTAACCTGAGCGGGTTTGGCAAGTGCAGCTTCAAGGCATCAAGCGATCTCAACCCGCTTGAGAACAAGTGGATGCTGGGCCTGGCCAAGGCTAAAGAGGGGGCAGCGGCCTACGTCGCCGCATTCGAGATGCCGGAAACCCGCAAAACTACTCTGGTGGTGGGCTTCCCCGAACAGCACGGTCTGATGATGGTGGGCGAGAAATACTGACCATCTTGTGTTATCAATCAGACCGTGGGGTTGCCTAGGGTCTGATTGGCACAATCTTAAAATGTGTCAGGGGAGGATTTAGACTTTATCCAATGCTTTGGTATCTGACGCATACTTGCACATGGTGGCGGTATTATCAGGGGCATAATTATAGCTGGTCTCAATATAACTGCCACGATCGCCAGTCAAAATGATATTCACTTTACTGTTTGGATTAGGGTAGTGGTTATCACCATCACCACCATACCAATGACCTTTATTAAGGTCATAGGAATATATATTTTCCAGCACTCTGATTTTTAATATGAATCGTTCAAAGTTGGTTGCAACCTTTGCCACTGCTGATTGGCCATTCTTGATGGTCAGCGTCATGAATTGGTAAGGGCTTGCTTCGATAATCTCTACATCAACACCTAGGGCATTCACTATGGTTAAACTTCCCATATTATCATCCTCTAATTTGTAGTAATGATGCAATTTTTTAATTTCGAAGAGGCCGGATGGACGACTTAACTTGCCATCAAGGACACCGATGAAATTAAAGGCATGAAGACTTTTCTGATTGCCGATAGATGTTCAACACTCTCTATATAAGTATCAACTGCAAGATTTGACACTTTGCATGCGGTGGATCTCTGCTATTTTGTCTGAGAATAAAAACCCTTTATTTTCAATCTATTGAGTATGGTAAGAGAAAGCCATTCAGAAATCAGGTGAACAAACTCATTGCCGAATATCTGAACAGCTCAATACCCCGTCATCTCCAGATAGCCGACCCCCTTGGCATCCCCCGAGACGGAAACCGCCCCCTCCCAGTAGTCAAAGCGCCCCGTCATGGCCTGATCGGGCTGGCGGGCCTTGATAACGAGCTTCATATCGGCGGCTTCCAGTTGCCACTCGATGGGGTAGGCTTGCCCCTTGGGGCCGCGCCAGGTCTTGCCGGGGGTGAGGCGGATCTGCGCAGGATTCAGCACCTGGCTGCTGCCATCCCGTTCAATCAGGATGCCGTAGCGGTTCTCCGGCTCGGTGCGTCCTGCTTTGGTGCGCAGGCGAAACAGCATCAGCTCGCGGCCATCTTCAAATTGCAGCGAAAACCAGTCCCAGCCCGATTGCCACTGGGCCAAGACCGAGCTGCTCCACTCGTGATCAAACCAGCCCTCACCGCTGACGTTGCGGGTCTCGCCATCCAGGGTCAGCGTGCCGCTGATGGTCAGGCGCGGGTAGGAGTAGTAGAAGGAGGCGTTGCCCGGGCTCTTCTCGCTGTAACCCAGTTTGCCTTGCAGCACCGCCGGCTTGGCGGCACTCACCTGCAAATCAAGATCCCCCGCCTTGCTCTGCACCTTGAGGGTGGCGGGAAAAAGCGATTCCCCTTGAGAGGTAAGCCGCCACTCTTTCAGCCAATACTGACCGCCGCTGGCACCGGCCAGCCCTGGCCCCTGGCGGCTGGTGCGCTCGTCCTGCTGGTGGCTGCCTTTGCTCACATCCGTGATGGCGAACTGGGCCAGCCAGAGCTGGGGCGTGAGCCAGGGGTTGTCGGATGTTATCTCCTGCTCGATGCCTTGGCGAAACAGGGTCCACTGCATGCCGTAGACGCGCCCCTGCTGGTCTTTCAGATTGCCAGTGAGATACCACCACTCGGAGCGGTAGTCGGGGTGGGCACCGTGATCCGTGGGCAGGTGGATGGATTGACCCGGCAGGGCCTTTTTGAAGTGATCGTTGCCGCCGCCAAGGATGGCACCCAGATCGTTGGCACTGCTCCCGGCGCCATACAGGGTGCAGATCAGTGCCAGCGGCCAGATGATTGCTTTCATACCACTCTCCTTGCTGCGTACCAGGAGGCGAGCGCGCCACAGACGGGGGCGAGCAGGAGCGCCGTGACGGCGTGTAAGGGGGCGGCCTCGAAGGCCAGCCGCCAGCCGAAGGCGCGGGGGTTGACCACCTCAATCAGCACCCAGGCAAGGCCATAGCCCACCGGCAGGGCCAGCAACGCGGTGAGCAGCCCGAGGCCCGCCCCTTGCCACACCAGCAGCCGGCGGCAGTGGCGCGGGCTCAATCCAAGACTTTGCAGGGTCTGCAACTCGCCGCGCCGGGCCAGCCCCAGCACCATGAAGGCCGAGCCGATGCCGACGAAGGCGATCCCCAGGATCAGCAACTTCAATAGCTCGGTCACCACGAAGGTTTGGTCGAACACCTTCAGCGCCGCGGCGTGGATGGCGGGGGCGGGCAACAGGTTCACCCGCTCGCCAAACTGGGCCCGCAGGCGATCGGCGAGGCGATCAACGTGCGGGCTGAAGAGGGCCAGGGATTGCACCTTGCCCCCCTCGAAGGCGTGCAGTATCTGCCCCTTGTCGCTGCCGTAATCCTGATAGACGCCGGTGACAGTGAGCGTGCGCGGCCCCTGCTCGCCGCTCACCTCGAGGCGCTGACCCACCTTGACCCCTAGGCGCACCGTCAGCGGTTCGCTGGCCAGCACCTCGTCGGGGGTGGCGGGCCAGCGTCCGGTCAGCAGCGGATAGGCGGCTTTGAGCTCGGGGATAAAGTCCATCTGCGCCCACTCGATGGGCTGCCCCTGCCAGCGGGCCGGGTGCACCGAGCGGCGCGAGGCGGCGCCCACGTCCGGCGCGGCCAGTATGGTGTTGAGGGTCTGCTCGCTCAGGGCGCCCTTGTTGCCGGCCACCCCCTTGGGGGCGGTGACATAAAGATCGGCGGCCAGGCGCTGGCCGAGCCAGATCTCCACGCTCGAGCGAAAGCTCGACACCATGACGCCGATACCGATGGCCGCCGCGATGGCCAGTTGCAGCGCCATCACCGCGATGGCGGTGCGATCCAGGTGATAGAGGGTTTCGGCCACCCCGAGCCGGGCGCTGAGGGGGCTGCGCTCGCATCGGCGCAGCCGGCCCAGCACGGCGCGCAGCACATCGGGCAGGGCGAGCGCCATGGCCAGCAGCCAGCCGCCGGCCACGAAGAGGGCGCCGCCCAGCCCGGTTTCTGGCCGCCACAGACAAAGTGCGCAGAGCAGCAAGATGGCGATGGCGAGCCCCCGACGTTGCCAGGGATGAGCCGGCGGGCGGCTGTTGCCCTCTCGCAGCTCTAGGGGGGATTGGCGCAGCAGTTGCCACCAGCCGGGCAGGTTGGCGGCGAGCGTGCCCAGCAGGCCAATCACCAGCGCCTTGCCAAGGCTGGCGGGGGAGAGGCGCAGCAGGTCGATGGGGTTGGGGCCATAGAGATCGGCCAGCGCCTGGGTGAGCTGCCCCATCAGGGCGAGGGCCAAAAGGCTCCCCAGCAGCAGCCCGAGCAGGGTGCCGATGCTGGCGAGGATCAGGATCTCCAGGGTCAGCCAGCGCAGCAGCCGGCGCGGCGGCATGCCGAGGATGATGAGCTGGGCCAGCTGGGGGCGGCGCACGCTCTGCACGAAGCGCTGGGCGTTGAACACCAAAAACAATCCCACCGCCATGGCGAGAAGGGAGAGCGCCGTGAGGTTCAGCGCCAGCGCATCGCCGAGCTGGCTAGCATCGAGCGCCGGGCTGATGGGCTCAAGCCAGAGCGGCTGATGGGGGGCATAGGATTGCAGGGCCGCCTGCAAGGCCGTGGCCTCTTGCTCGCTGAGCTTGAAGACGATGCGATCGAGCCGCCCTTCCTTGCCAAGCAGCGGCTGGGCGAGGCCGATGTCGGTCACCAGCAGCCGCTCCATGGGCACGGCGCCGGGCTCGAAGGTGCCGGCCAGGGTGAGGGTCAGCGGGCGGGGCGACGCCCCTTCACCGCCGCCCAGCACGAAGCGCCGGCTCTGGCCCGTTTGCCAGCCAAGGCGCTTGGCCTCGGGGGTGGCCAGCCAGACGCTGTCGGCGCGGGTGAGGGAGAAGGTGGGCTCTTTGTCCGGCGCGGCGCCAAACAGCCGGCGCAAGGGGCCGGGGTTGAACAGATCCATCCCCAGCAGCTGAAAACTGCGCCCCTGTTCGTCCTGCAGCCAGCCGTGCAGCTGGGGCATGGCGTCGAGGTTCGGTTGGCTGCGCACCAGCGTCACATAGAGCTGTTCGTCCAGCCCGCCGTCCGGTGCCAGCCGGTAGTTCGCTTCCCCCGCCAGCTGGCTGCGGGCGGCGACGAAGTTGGTGCGGGCGCTGTGGTTCAAGAGCTCTATGGCCACCACCAGGGAGACCCCGAGGGTGAGCCCGACCAGGCTCATCAGCAGCAGCCAGGGGTGGGCGCGATAGAGGCGCAGCAGCGCCTTGAGCGGCAGCGGCAACATCACTGCCCTCCGTGGCGGGCGTCAGTCATGGCGGCGCCCCTTGAGCTCGACCAGATGGCCCCCTTCAAGGCGCAGCACCCGATCCGCCAGGGCGCCATAGGCGGGGTTGTGGCTCACCAGCAAGAGGCCTGCGCCGGTGCCCCGCACCGCCGTCATCATCAGCGCCATCACCTGCTCGGCGTTGTGTTCATCGAGACTGCCGGTGGGCTCGTCGGCGAGCAGCCACTGGGGCTGGTGAATGAGGGCGCGGGCCAGCGCCACCCGCTGGCGCTGGCCGCCGGAGAGCTGCTCCGGCCAAGCATGGCGCTTGTGGGCCAGATCGAGGCGCTCCAGCAGGCCGTCAATGCGTGTCTCATCGCGGGCAAGCTGGTTGATGGCCAGGGGCAGGGCGAGGTTCTCGGCCACGGTCAGGGTCGGCAGCAGGTTGAAGTCCTGATAGACGATGCCAAAATGGCGGCCGCGCAGGCGGGCCCGCTCGTCCGCCGACTGGTTGTCAAGGCGGGTCTCCCCCAGCCAGATCTCCCCCTCATCCGGGGGGAGGAGGCCGGCGATGAGGTTCAGCAGAGTCGACTTGCCGCAGCCGCTCTGCCCCAGCAGCAGGGTGATCTCGCCGGCCGCCAGGGTCAGATCAAGGTGGTGAAACAGCGGCAGCCGTTCGCTGCCGTTATCGAAGCTCTTGCCGAGATTGCGCAGGGTCAGCATGGGATAACCGGTTGATGGTCAATGGCTTTCATCATGCCATGTACGTTGCTCCCCTGCCTAATGATCACGCTGCTTTGCTTTTGCGCGAGAGTGCCAGTTAGTGATCAAGGCTGCAAAAGAGGTGAGGATCCTAGCTGGATCCCGCTCGCCTGTGGTGGTTAGAATAGGGGCCTCCATGGGTCACAGGATGCGCAAGGATGTTACACAAGCAAGTCAGTTTTATCATCGACAGCAAGGGCAACAAGCAGGCTGCCGTGGTCCCCATCGAGATTTACAACGAGCTGATGACCCTGCAAAAGGCGCTCTCCGACAACAAGCCGGGCGAGCGCGAGCTTTACCACTTCAACGGCAAGGGGGCCGAGGCCCACGGTTATCCGGTGGGCAAGCGGCAGAACCCCGGCTTCATGGTGCTGGCGGGCTCCACCGCCAACGGCGAGGATGCGGCTTCCCTGCGCGAGGCGGTGATCGAACTGCGCCAGGAGCTGCTGGGCAAGGGGATCCTGGCCCCGCGCAGCGAAGGGGGCTTCGTCTTTACTGCCGATCAGCTGTTCAACAGCCCGAGCCTGGCCGCCAGCCTGGTGGCGGGCAACAACCGCAGCGGGCTGGACGCCTGGCAAAACAGCGCCGGCTACACCCTCAAGCGCTCGGGGTTTGGCAAGAAGTAGGCTGAGCCCTCACCCCTCGGGGCAGAGGATGGGTTGACAAGGTGCAGATAACACAAGGCCGCCCCTGCGATGCAGGTGGGCGGCCTTGTTGCTTGTTGGTGGTTGGGCTTATTTTTTGCCGGTCAGCAGCCAGTAGCTCAGGGTCGAGCCGAACCCGCAGCCGGCGATGGCGATGGCCATCGGCAACGGCGATTCGGGGGGATTGAGGTTGACCAGGATCCCCACCACGGCGCCGATGCCAAAGCGCAAGGTGCCCGCCAGCGCCGAGGCGGTGCCTGCCGACTGCGGGAAGTGGCCCATCAGGCCGGTCATGGCGTTGGCCCCCACCAGGCTGATGTGGCCGACGAACAGCACCACCGGAATGACGATGCCCCACAGGCCGCCGGTCTGGCTCCAGGCGTTGTAGATGAGCAGGGCGCCGGCACAGGGCAGCACCAGCAGACCGTATTGCAGCATCCGCTCGGCGCCCACCCCCTTCACCAGCCGGCTGTTGACGAAGGTGACCACCATCATCAGCAGGATGTTGAGGCCAAACAGCCAGCCATAGTGCTCGGTCGGTACCTTGAAGTACTCGATGTAGACGTAGGGGGAGGCGCTCAGGAAGGCGAACATGCCGGAGCTTGAGAGCGAGCCGCACAGCACGTAGCCCATGGCGCCGCGATGGGAGAGCACGCCCCAGTAGTTCTTCAGGATCTGGCCGAGGTTGAGGGGCTGCTTGTGCTCGGGCTTCAGGGTCTCCTGAATTTTCCACTGCATCATCAGGCAGATGAGCAGGCTGATCCCCACCAGCAGCCAGAAGATCACCCGCCAGTCGCTGTGGGCGCTGATGTAGCCGCCCACCACCGGCGCGACAAGAGGGGCGAGCGTCATCACCAGAATGACGAACGACATGGCGCGGGAGAAGGCCTCCTTCTCGAACAGGTCGCGCAGCAGCGCATTGACCACCACAGAGCCGGCCGCCCCGCCAGCTGCCTGCAACATCCGATACGCCAGCAGCTCGGGCAGGGAGTCCGCCATGGCGCAGCCCACCGAGGCGATGGCAAACATCACCAGCCCCGCCAGGATCACCGGCTTGCGGCCATAGCTGTCGGCGAGCGGGCCGTAGAACAGCTGGCCGATGGCGAAGCCACCCAGAAAGGCGCTGATGGTGAGCTGGGCGCCGTCGATGCTGGTGGCCAGATCCCGGGCGATGGCCGGAATGGCGGGCAGGTACATGTCGACCGCGAGCGGGGTCAGGCCCGCCAGCGCGCCGAGCAGGATGAACAGGAAACGGGGGGAGAGGGGGGCGTGGGGCATAGGCTATCCAGTCTTGATGAGTGCGAAGTCAGGGAGTGACAAACATCCAGTCTACCAGTTTTGGTGACGGGGGTGATCCTGTATGCCGAGCCACAGGCCGGGCTCGGCGTGAAAGCGGGGGGCAAACCAGACCCGTTGGCCGCCGGCGGGCAGATCCTCCGGGCCGAGGGGACGCCGGCTGAGCCGGCAGGCCCCTTGTGCCAAAGCGAGGCGAGCATCCCCCTGATACCAGCCGTCGGTGACGGGCAGGGGCGTGGTTTCGCGCAGCAGCCTCACCCCCCACTGGGTCACCAGCGCCGGGCACGCCTGCTCGGCCAACCTGGTGGCCCGGGTCATGGCTGGCGCCGTGGGAGGGGTGAGGGTGCAGAGCAGCAGCAACAGGGCTCCCAGCATGGCTGGCAGCTCGCCCCGGCGCGGCAGCCAGCCTGCCAGCAGCACCAGGCCGAGCAGGGTGATGGGGGCCAGATGACGGGGATTGTCCGGGTTCTGGCCAAACAGGGTCCACAGCAGCAGGACGAGCCAGTAGAGGATCCAGAGCACGGAGGGGGCTGCATTGTGATCCTTTGACCGTTGCCAGAGTGGCAGCATCAGCAAGGTTCCCATCAACAGGGGCCAGAGCGGGGTCAGCTGCTCGTTGAAGGTACGGGCCCAGCTGAGCAGTCGATCGCCGTGGGCCGCCGCCGTGTTGCCCCACAGGGTAAAGTGACCGTCGGTGAAGCGGCGCCCCTCGGCAAAATAGGCCCAGCCATCGGCCTGCCAGACAAACAGCAGGCAGGCTAGCCCCACCAGAACAATGGGGAGCAGAAAGTTAAGTCGCTGACCCTTTTGCGCCATCCCGAGCCAAAGGGGCAGCAGGGCCAGCACGAAGTAGGAGGGGCGCAGCGCCAGCATAAGGCCCAGCAGCAGACCCGCCAGCGCTATCTTGCGCTGTTGCAAAGCCAGGATCGCGCCCAGCCAGGCGGCCAGCGCCGGCCCGTCCGAGAGGCCGGAAAGAGCGAGCGTCGGGGTGAGCGGCAGGGCCAGCACCAGCAGCCAGACCGGCGCCAGCAGGCTGGGCCGCTGCCACAATCTGACCGCGAGGGAGGCGGCGAGCGGCGCCAGCAAACTGCTACCCAAGAGGCTGGCCCACTGCACCGCGCGGGCGGGATCGTCCAGCAGCAGATTGATCAGCCGCGCCAGCCAGATAAAGGCGGGGTAGCCCGGAAAGTGGGGGGAGAACTCCAGCACGCTGAAGCGCACCACCCCGTGGGCGAAATTGAGGGCATCGTCGGAATCGAGCGCCACCGGGAAGGTCAGCAACCAGCCAAACCAAGCCAGTTGCAGCAGGATTAGCAAGTAGGGCCGATTGGCGAAGCGTAATCGGCCGTGGTGACGCCCCCCTTCTCCCCGTGCGGGAGAAGGGTTGGGGATGAGGGGGGCCATCGGCATCAATGAGAGGCCATCAAAGCGGTGCCAGCACGGCCATCAGCGCTTTTTCGGCGTCGGCGAAGGCGGCGGCATCGGCAGGCTTGGCACCCACCCCGAACACCCCAGGGTTGCCGATGGCATCCAGCACCTTGGCCAGCGCCTGTTCGGCGGCCTTGCGATCTCCTTCATTCAGGGAGGGGAGGATCAAATCCAAGAAGCGCTTGCTCTTGACTACCAGCACCTTGGCGGTCTGGTAGTCGCCAAGGTTCTGGCTGGCCCCCTCGAGGCGGCGCTCGATCTCCGCCTTGTAGGCCCGGTTGAGCAGGGCGGCGGTAGCTGCGGCGTCTTTGGCCTTGATGGCGGCCGCGAGCGGTGCTTGCAGCTCGACCTTGTGGTGCTGTTCCAGATAGGTCAGCTCCTCGGCAATCTCGCTCAAGGTGGCACTGGCATCCTTGCCGTCAGTGGCGGCGCCCAGCAGCGCTTCGCGGGCGTCGATCAGCGGCTCCTTGCCGGCGGCGGCGTAGGAGTAAGCCTGCGCCTGCCCGCAGAGGGCCAGCAGCAGGGTGAGGGCAAGTAAACCCGGGCGGATGGTCATCCAGTTCTCCTTACTTATGCCAATGGCGCGGTCAGGCCACGCTCTGGGTTTCAATCACGGTGTTTTCGTTGCGATGGTTGAAGGTGTTGCGGCGTCTGTGCACCTCTCTCGTTCACCACATTCAGGGGCCATCAGGCCACGCTCTGGGTTTCAATCACGGTGTTTTCGTTGCGATGATTGAAGATGGCGTGGCGTCTGTCCACCCCGTCGATCACCATGTCGGCGGCCATCATCCCCATCTCCATGGCGGTGTCGGTGAAGATGTAGCGGAATGTCCCCTGACGGCCGGTCATGATGAGGTTGCCTATCGGCATCAGCGCCTTGATGGCTTCGTTGCGGCGGGCCTGATAGCCGAGATCCATCAGCGGATAGGCGTACTCGCTACGTGCTTCAAAAGTTTCATCGCCAAGCTTCTGGGTATCGACGCCGAGGCTGGCGAGATCGGCGGTGACCCGGCCGCGCAGATCAGAGAGCGGCGCCTGCCAGGTGGCATCTCCCGGGTTGCAGGGGATCTCCAGCATCACGGATGTTTGCCCCATTGGCGCCATAAAGGGGCTGCGCCGGCGCGGCTCCTGCAGGCGGGTCGCCAGAATATGGGGGTCGGAGAGGTACTGCCAGGTGTTGTCCGACAGGTTCTCCTGTTTGAGCGGCATATTGACGAAGCGTAGGGACCGGTAGTGCAGATCGCACGGCAAGCCCAGGTGCTGGCAGGTGAGCGGCAGCGGCAGGGTGGAGATCACCTGATCAAAGCGCTCGCTCTGCTCCACATTATCTTGTGACCAATAGACCCGTTCGATGCGGCCATCGGTCTGCTCGAGGCGGGTGATGGTGGCGCCGGTTTTGAGCTCAACCCCTTCGGCAACCAGCCGCTCCCCCAGGGTGGTGAAGATCTGGCCGAAGCCGTACTTGGGGTAGCGGTACTTGCGGGCATAGGTGCGCACCGAGATGCTGCCGTTGCGTCTTGGCAGCAGGCGGCGCGCCACGTCTTTGAGATCGATCAGGCTGATGCGCTGGCCGGCCCAGTCGGCGGAGAGCTGGTCCGGGTTGATGCCCCACAGCTTGCCGGTGTAGCCCTCGAAGAACTGGCGATAGAGGGTGCGACCGAAGTGGCTCTGGATCCACTCGGCAAAGCTCGCCTTGGCAAAATCGGTGGGCTTCTTGGCAAAGGGCAACAGCAGCAAGTCTTTTACCGCACCGGCCATCAGGGCGAGCGGCGCCGTCTTGAGCAGGTTGGGCAGGTTCAAGGGGTAGTCATAGGTGCGCCCGCCAAAGCGGATCACGCTCTTGCGCTCCGCGTGGAGCAGATCGTCCCCCATCAGCTCGTCGATAAAAGCGAGCAGCTCGGGGTTCTTGGTGATGAAGCGGTGGCCGCCGTAGTCGAAGCGATACTCGCCGTCGCGCCCCTTGAAGGTCTGGGTGGCGCACATGCCGCCCACCACGCTCTCCTGCTCGAACAGGGTGACCGCAAAACCGGCCTGGCGCAGGCGCCAGGCGGCCATCAGACCGGCAGGGCCGGCACCCAGTACCGCAATGTGTTGTGTGTTGTTGTCGCTCATGACTCTGTTATCCGAAAAGCTGACCAAAAGAGAAGACGTTGAAAAGGCGGCCCCGCTGAGCCGCCTTGTCATCCGCTGCTGCGCCGCGCTGGGCGATCAGCGCTGGGGACGATAGTTGCGATGCCAGACGGTGACGAAGATCACCAGGTAGCTGGCCCAGGTCAGCAACTGCAGGCCGGCTGGTGAGGCATTGTAGCCAAACAGGGCGCGCAGGAAGGTACCAAATACCCCCTGATCGTCGAGAATGTGACTGATGTTGAAGACCGGCGTCGTCCAGAAGGTGATGAGCCCGGCCGCCTGCAGCATGTTGACGGCGGACGACAGCAGCCCGGCGGCGATGATGATGATGAGCAGGCCGGTCCAGCGGAAGAAGGGGGCCAGCGCCACCTTGCGGGTGGAGCGCAGCAGCCCCCACACCAGCACCACCGACAGCAGCAGGCCGCCCAGCGCTCCCATCAGCCCCTCGTGCAGATCCACCCCTTGTCCGGAGTAGACCAGGGCCGAGAAGAACAGCACGGTTTCAAAGCCTTCGCGCATTACCGCCAGGAAGGCGAGCAGCACCAGACCAAACAGGTTGCCGCCGTCGATGGCGGCATCGATGCGCGCCGTCATGGCCCCCACCTGGGATTTGGCCTGCTTCTGCATCCAGACCGCCATGTAGGTGAGCACCAGGGTGGCGAAAATCAGGATCCCCGCCATTAGTAAATGGTTGTAGCGCTCGCTCTCGAACTGGCTCACCACCACCTGGAACAGGAAGGCGACGACGAGAGAGGCAAACAGACCCAGCCCCACCCCCAGATAGACGAATTTGTTGTAGCGGCTTGCCCCCAGCTTGGCGAGGTAGGAGAGGCAGATGCCGACCAGCAGGAAGGCTTCCAGCCCCTCGCGCAGGGTAATGAGAAAACTTGCAAACATCAGGTTTGAGGCTCCGTAGCGGGCGTGACGGGGAGAGGCGGCAAGGTGAGTTGCAGCCGATTGAGTAGCACTATGGGTGGCTCCGGGAGGCTCGGCTCGGCGGCGCGCACCGCATCATTGACCCACTTGGGATAGGTGCGGAAATTGAGTTTGATATCGGCCTTGAAGGGCCCCTTGGCATCCGCCGGCAGCGGCCAGGCTTCATCGCGCCAGCCATCGGCCGGAATGCGGGTATCTTCCAAGAGCTTGGCGTAGCGCCAGAACTTGAGCCCCATCGGCTTGCCCTCGGCATCGCCGAACACTTTTCTAAATAGCCGCGCATCGTCGGGCACGGCGCCATCCACCGGCTGGCCGCTGGCAAGCACCCGCTTGCCGCTGGCGTCGGTGACGGTCAGCTCCAACCAGAGTTCACGGAAATCGGCGACCCCGGTGGGCAGGGCGTGGCCGGCGCCGGTATTGGCGACTCTCACTACCAGCACGGGTTGGCCACTCTGGTTTTCAATGCGGGCCGAGAGGGTGGCGCTGGAGCGCAAGAGCGCCAGGCTTTCCTGCTCGAGCGTTGCACTTCTCAGCCCCACCAGCTGATGCTGGGCGCCGGTAAAGTTGTGGCGATAGAGCCGTTCTTTCACTGTGCCGTTTTCGGTGGACTGGCCCGCCACCGGCGCGCCGCCGTTGCCCGGCTCCGGATTCATGTGGCAGTCGATGCAGGTGCGCCGCTTGGCGGGATCGTCCGCCTTGGCGAAGCTGGAGTTCTCCCACTCGTCCCAGGTGTTGACGATGTTGGCGCCGGTGCCGGGGGCAAACTCGTTGTGGCACGATTTGCACAGGGCCGCGTCGCGGTAGAAATCCTTCTGGTAAGAGGCCTTGTGCATGGCGGGGCGGGCGTTGATCTGACGCTCGGCCAGCCAGTGCTGGAGGCTGCCGCCCTGGGCATCCTCGAACACATAGCTCTCGCGGTCTTTCAGATTCACGGTAAAGGCGCTGTTGCCACCGGCATCCTCGAGCCGGGTGATGCGATGGCAGAGCACGCAGCCGGTGCCTTCTTCCACCACGGGTTCGCCTTTCTGGTGTGCCGCAATGAGCGAGGCGCCACCGCGCTCAAACATGTGGGAGCCCTTGGGCAGATCCTGCTGGCCGTTCATCACCTGCTGGGGCATGTGGCAGCCCTGGCACCACTGGCCGAAGGCTTCGCCCTCGGTTTCGCGAGCCAACGCCTGCACCACCTTGTAGTAGGGGTGGGAGTTGCCCATCAGCCGGTGGTTGCTCTCGCTCCAATCCTGGAACGCCTGTTGGTGGCAGTTCTGGCAGGAGGCGGAGTTGAGCCACTCCTTGGGATGAGTGGTCGGCGCCTTGGCGGGATCCGTGCGCGGGGCATCGAGCCTGAGCCAGTTGGCAAGATAGGGGAGGTTGCCATCGGCGGTGACGAAGGCGTGTAACTCCTCCATCATCGCCTTCACCTCTGCTTGGGGCTTGGTGGGGTCGACCGGCTCGGCCCCATCGCGGGTGTCATGACCCATGCCGCCCTGGGTCTGCTGGGTCATGCGCAGGTATTCGCCGATAAAGTCCCCCGCCACCATGTTGGCGAGGTTGGCGTGGCCGTTGATGGCATTGTCGCCGCTCTGCTGGCGGTGGGCCGCCATCAGATAGCGGTTGGTGAAGTTGAAACCGTCCAGATGGCAGGAGTTGCAGCTCATCCAGTTGTCCCCCGCCATGGGGAAGCGGCTATTGGCGGCAGTGTTGCCCAGGTTGAACAACCGCTCGCCGCGCTGAAGCGGTTCAGGGCGCTGATCCGTCTCTACCAGTTTGGCGAAGTGGGGCAGATCCACGGTGACCCGGGCAAACGGGCCGCTGCCACCGGTGTTGAGGCGGGTGAGATCCTGCCCCATGACGTTGTGCACCAGGATGTGGTCGCCGTCGACAAACAAGTCGCGCGGATTCTGGCCCGGCAGGTGGCGAAGGAGCTGGGTCGCCTTGGCGCCCCCCTGGAACTTCTTGCGGCGGTGGCGGTTGCTGTTCTGCTTGCCGCTGCGCGACAGGTCGAACACCAGCAGATCCTCCGAGCCCGCCAGGGTCAGATAAACCCGCTTGCCGTCGGCGGCGAAGCGCGCCGCAAACGGATTGGAGACGATCTGGCTGCGGTTGCCGACGCTGGGCAGGTTGATCTGTAAAAAGAGCTGCTTGCGCTCGTCCACCCGCTCTTTCTCTTCATCGAGATCGATGATGGAGACGGCCGGGAAGACGGTGCTCTGAAACTGGAAGGGGTGGTCGAAGCTCCACAGCACGTGGGGCAGCCAGGCTTCGCTGCCATCGGGGGAGAGGGTGATGCCATCCAGCAGGCGCGGCAGGCCCTGCGAGTCGCTTGGGGTGTCGCTGTGGGTCTCGGCCAGGGTGATGAGCTTGGGCTTGGGCAGGGTGGTGTCGAGCAGGGAGGCACCCTTGGCACCGCTGCCCAGTTTGGCGAGATCATAGATGGCAAGCTGGCCGGTCATGGCGTGGGTGAGCAGCAGGCGATCGTCGTCGGTCAAAGCCAGCCCGCGCGGGGTTTCGGCAGTGGCCACATCCAGCTGCAGCTTGCCCGCGCTGTCATAGGCCTGCAGGCGAGCTGATTCGAACAACGTGACCCAGAACCATTTCCGCTTGGGATCGAAGATGACCCCGTAAGGGCGATGGCCGGTGGGGATCGCCTTGTCCAGGGTGAGATCATCATCCAGCAGCAGCAGGCGATCGCCGCGATAATCGCTCACCAGCAGGGTGCCATCGTCTGCGCGGGCCAACTGGCGCAGATCGCCCCCCAACTGCATCTCTTTGAGTCGCTTGCCGCTATTGCGCTCAAGCAGGGTGACCGAGCCGGCGCTCTGGTTGGCGGTAACAAGGCGCGGGGCGTTCCCCTCGTCATAGGCAATCATGGCGGTGCCCATCTCCTGGGCCGAGGCGGTCCCCAGCAGCAGGGTGGCCAACATCAGGGATAACAACAACTTCAACATAAGATCAGGTGCGCCATTTCAAGATGGTCCAGCGCCAGGCGTGGCGCAGCACCAGGGGAGTCAACGCGAGCGCGCTCAGCCAGTGGGCCCAGCTGGCAAGGTTGCCCATGCCATCGCCCGGGGTGCCGTGCAGTACCAGCAGCAGCCCGCTGGCCAGACAGACCAGCAGCAAGGCTTCGATGATGCGGCCGGTGGTGCGCAAGAAAGGCTTGCGGCTTTTGCGCAGCAGGCTGCGATGAGAGAGCCAGAAGGCGCCGAACAGCAAGGGGAACAGGGTGAGCGAGAGGGCGACGTGCAGAAACAGGTTCCAGCGCGCCAGCGACCAGAGCGGGGTCAGCGGTTCCCACAGCAGCAGGCCGGAGAAGAACATCAGATAGAGGGAGCCCTCGGCGGCCTGATGGTGATAGGCCAGCCACTGCCAGCAGTGTCGTGGTGAGAGGGAAAGGCTTGTCATAGGTGCTCCAACGCCCGGGCAGTGCAGCCCGGGGGAGCAAGTTTACAATGCAGGAAAGGTAATGAAAAGAGTTATCAATTCCGCTCTTGATGAATAAAGGCTGAATGAAAACCGGCGCTATTTGTGGTCCGCCAGCCGCTCGGTCACCGCGTAGATGAGTGCCGCGGTGGAGAAGGCGAGAAACACGATCACCGACCACTTCATCTCCACCTCGTTGCCGACCCCGTCATCCAGGAAGGCCTTGAGCACTTCAATCCCGGCAATGGTGACCAGGGAGTTGATGACGATGAGCTTGAGGGAGGCGAAGTTGATCTTGCTGAGCCAGTTGTTGCCGAGCGCCTCGCGCTGCTCCTGGGTCTGGATGAACTGCACATAGCCGCAGATGGAGACCAGTATCAGCATCTGGGCCACCAGCACGAAGTCCACCAGGGTGAGCACGCCGGTGATGAGATCCATGTAGTGAATGCCCACGATGTCGATGCACAGGGCATAAAGCAGCATGGCGAATTTCACCATCAGCAGGGCCACGCAGACCAGAATGCAGACATAGAAGGGGAACATCATCAACCGGCTGCCATTGAGCATGAAGTTGAAACGGCGCATGAAAACTCCTGAAGAGGGTGAGGTTGCGCTGATTATGGCGCGGATCCGCCATCGAGGGCATCCCTGTTTGCGCACAGAGGGCTGATGGCGGCAGAGCAAGCGGAAACGAAAAAAGCCCAGCCATAAGGCTGGGCTTTATAATTTGGCTCCCTCGACAGGACTTGAACCTGTGACATACGGATTAACAGTCCGCCGTTCTACCGACTGAACTACGAGGGAATTGGCTCCTCCTACTGGACTTGAACCAGTGACATACGGATTAACAGTCCGCCGTTCTACCGACTGAACTAAGGAGGAATTGCCTGTCTCGTCGAGACGGTGCGGATATTAATGGCCCATCCGCCGGGTGTCAACCCGCGATCCGCTGCAAAAAGGGTATTTTGGCCCGTTTGCCCAAAACTTGGCCGTTGCGGACTATTTTCAGCACAATCAGCAGCTTGGCGTTGGCCCCTTGGGCTGAGTGAGACGGCTCAGTGGCATGAAGAGGGGATGGATGAGGATATGTCGATGCCCGGGATGGCATGGTGCGGGATAGGCAGCTGTCTTAGGGCCGAGCAATGGCAGATACAACAGAGGGGAGAGACAGGGCATGCATAAGGGCGGAATAAATTGGTTAGCAGGCGAAGTGAGAGTGCTGCGTAATGGTGAGAAAAGTGGCCGATATGCTGACAATAAACGGTAATTCTGCGTGGTAACGGTCATTCATTGATCCCGCCCATCGAAATATTTCATCGGCTGGGGTATGGTTGGCCAGGATACCATCGCCGTGTCGACAGCTCTGCCGGCCCTTGATGATGATCGGGCGCCGGTTCAATCCGGCCTTTATCTCCCTCTTCTGGTATTACGAATACATGCACAACCAAGCACCTTTGCAAAGCGTGAAGCTGGCCATTGCTTTACGCCAATCCTGTATTGACGAACCCTACAGCGTTCCCCGCTTCGGCCGCGACCTGATCGCCGGCATCACGGTCGGCATCATCGCCATTCCGCTGGCCATGGCGCTGGCCATCGCCAGTGGCGTGCCGCCGCAGCACGGTCTTTATACCGCCATCATCGCCGGTATCGTCATCGCCGTGACCGGTGGCTCCCGCTTCTCCATTTCGGGGCCGACCGCCGCCTTCGTGGTGATCCTCTATCCGGTGGCCCAGCAGTTCGGTGTGGGCGGCCTGTTGATGGCGACCCTGATCTCGGGCTTCTTTCTGGTGGCCATGGGGGTGGCCCGGCTCGGACGTCTCATCGAGTACATTCCGCCTTCGGTGACCCTGGGCTTCACCGGTGGTATCGCCATCGTGATCGCAACCCTGCAGATCAAGGACTTCTTCGGTCTGCACGTGCCCGAGATGCCGGAAACCTACATCGGCAAGGTCGAGGCGCTGGCTCATGCCCTGCCCAGCTGGCAGTGGGGGGATACCCTGGTCGGGATTGCGACCCTGGCGGTGCTGTTGCTCTGGCCGCGCCTGCGGCTGCCGGTGCCCGGCCACCTGCCCGCCGTGCTGGTGGGGGTGGGCCTTGGCTTTGGCCTGCATCAGTTCGGGGTGGACGTCGCCACCATCGGCAGCAAGTTCAGCTATACCCTGGCCGACGGCAGTCAGGGCATGGGGATCCCGCCCATCGCGCCGACTCTGGTGATGCCCTGGGCCCTGCCGGGGCCGGATGGCTCGCCGGTGGAGTGGAACCTGGCTGCCATCGAGCGCCTGTTGCCCGCCGCCTTCTCCATGGCGATGCTGGGGGCCATCGAATCCTTGCTCTGCGCCGTGGTGCTGGACGGCATGACAGGTCGCAAGCACAGCTCCAACGCCGAGCTGGTGGGGCAGGGGCTTGGCAACATAGTCGCCCCCTTCTTCGGCGGCATCACCGCCACCGCCGCCATTGCCCGCTCCGCCGCCAACGTGCGGGCCGGGGCTACT
Organism: Aeromonas sp. ASNIH4; assembly: GCF_002934425.1. Taxonomy (NCBI): domain Bacteria; kingdom Pseudomonadati; phylum Pseudomonadota; class Gammaproteobacteria; order Aeromonadales; family Aeromonadaceae; genus Aeromonas; species Aeromonas sp. ASNIH4. The sequence continues at coordinate 1,757,618 of NZ_CP026217.1, forward strand.
TCTCCCATCTCCGGCATCGTGCATGCGCTGGTGGTGCTGGCGGCCATCCTGGTGCTGGCGCCCTGGCTCTCCTGGCTGCCGCTCTCGGCCATGGCGGCCCTGCTGCTCATCGTCGCCTGGAACATGAGCGAGGCGCACAAGGTGGTGGAGCTGATCCGGCGTGCACCAAAATCCGACGTGCTGGTGCTGCTGGTCTGTCTGTCGCTGACCGTCATCTTCGACATGGTCATCGCCATCACCTTCGGGGTGATCCTCGCCTCCCTGCTGTTCATGCGCGAGATTGCCAAGATGACCAAGCTGCACGATCTGGCGGATCACAAGCGCTATGCCCATGAGGTGCCGGAGCAGGCGCTGCTCTACAAGATCAACGGCCCGCTGTTCTTTGCCGCTGCCGAGCGGGTGTTCGGCGAGCTGGTAGCCCAGGTCAAGGGCCACAAGCTGCTGGTGTTGCAGATGGAGGCGGTCTCCATCCTGGACGCGGGCGGGCTCTCCGCCTTCCTGCAGTTTGAAAAGCAGATGGCCAAGGCGGGAGTGCAACTGCGGGTCGCCGAGTTGCAGTTCCAGCCGCTCAAGACCCTGGCGCGCGCCAAGGTGCGCCCGGTGCCCGGTCAGCTGGAGTTTTACGGCTCGCTGGAAGAGGCGCTCAAAGGCGAGCACTTGCACGAAGCGACTGGAAATTGATGGAAAGGGATACGAAATGGCATGTTTTTAGTCACTTGGTTCGGATAATGAGCAAACGAACGCAAAAAGTGAAAAATTGCATTGACCGCATGCCGTCGTATCCCGTACATTACGCCCCGTTCCAGCGCAACAGCGCAGCGAACATCGTGCTGGCTGAGCACGTTAAACAGCAGACCAAAATTTGGTGAGGTGTCCGAGTGGCTGAAGGAGCACGCCTGGAAAGTGTGTATACGGCAACGTATCGAGGGTTCGAATCCCTCCCTCACCGCCAAATAAAGTAAAAGGGCCTGTCTTTCGACAGGCCCTTTTACTTTATCCGGTGACGGGCGGCTCGGTTCGAGCCCTGGTTCGACAGGTGGGCAGGATAGCCCATCTGGACGGCCAGAGGCTCGCCCGCAGGGCGAGCGCCAGGGATGGCGCGAGTCAATCCCGACCCATCGCCCATATTGAAGAACCGACCTGATGGTCGGTTTTTTGTTTTGGGCGCAGCAATGTCCGTGCTCGCCACCAATTGGCAAAGGCCCCGTCGCAAGACGGGGCCTTTTTGTTTATCAGGAGGCGTGTTTACCAGGATACGGCTTGTCACCTCGCAGCGACCAGCCTCAGCCGTGTGGCTCCATCACCGTCATGGTAAAGCGCAGCACGCTGTCGCCTGCGTTGCGATAGGCATGGGGCCGGTCGGTGCGGGCCACCGCAGAGCAGCCCTGAGTGACGGCAAGCTCGCTCGCTCCCAGCTGCAGTTGCAGGGTGCCCTGCTCGACGTGAAACAGCTCCACCGTGCCGGGCGGGTGGCCGTCAGAGTCAAACTGCTCGCCGGGGTACAGTTGCCAATGCCACAGCTCGATCATGTCCGGTCCCCGGGTACCGGCCAGCAGGCGGGCCGAGCCGCCGAGCGGGCCCTGCCACAGGGTCGGGATGGCTTGCGGCTCGATCAGGTGCACCGTCGGGGTGCTGGCTACGTCGACGATATCGGCAACCGATACCCCGAGCGCGGCGGCCAGCTTGCACAGGATGGCGATGCTGGGGTTGGCCGCCCCCTTTTCGATTTCGACCAGCATCCCCTTGCTCACCCCGGCCCGGCGCGACAGCTCATCGAGCGACAGTCGGCCCTGTTGTCTGTACTCCTTGAGCCGGCGGGAGACGGCGGCAGTGACATGCCCCACATCGGCGCCGGCATCGGTCGTTATATTGACTCTCTTGGTCATCGGTCATTATCATGAAATAAAATAGTCGATATAAGGATGTTCCATGAGATCGGTACAACCGTCAATCGATCCCGCGCTGGCGACGCTGGCCCCGGGATTTCGGGCTATCAGCATTACCCTGCAGACCGACGATATCGTCAATCCTGCCATCGCCGCGGAGGCGCTGGCGCAGGCCTGCCTGCGGGTTCTGCACGACCCCGCACCCTGGACCGAGGCGCATCTGGCCGCCTGGGCCGAGGTATTCAAGGGGTTTGGCGCCAAGCCCCAGCGTACACCCTGTTCGGCGGATGCCCTGCGCAAGCGGGTGCTGCGTGATGGCGCCCTGCCGAGCATCGATCCCGTGGTGGATCTCTACAACGCCATCAGCCTCGCCTACGCCCTTCCGGTCGGCGGGGAAAACCTGGCCGCCTATGTCGGGACGCCCCGTCTGGTCATTGCCGATGGCAGCGAAGCCTTTGACACCATGAAAGAGGGAGCGCCGGCGCAGGAGTGCCCGGAGGCGGGCGAGGTGATCTGGCGCGACGATCAGGGTGTTACCTGCCGGCGCTGGAACTGGCGTCAGGGGGTGAGAACGCGCCTGGATAGCGATGCCAGACAGATGTGGTTCATTCTGGAGAGCCTGCCCGAGATGCCGCTGGCGGCGTTGCAGGAGGCCGCTGCCAGGCTGGTGGACGGGCTGCGGCGCATGATGCCTGACGCCCGCATCGAGCAGAGCCTGGTCGGCTTCGATCTTCCTTGAACCGGGCAGCAGGGGAGCCCTTCATCCCAACGCTGGGAGGAAGGGCGCCCCCGCCGTGGTATTGCTGCTCCCGCCATGAGGAGCGGCCAACTTATTGCCTGATGACGGCATAACAGGGCCCACATTGCAGGCCCGTACCCGCTTGCTCAGGCCAGCTTCAACATCGGCATCTGGTCGCGCTTGTCACAGTGCCTGAGATGGACCCGGCTGGTCAGGCGGGTCAGCAGCTCGTAGGGGATGGTGCCTATCTTTTCGGCCACCTGTTCCACCGGCAGCCCTTCCCCCCACAGCGTTACTTCGTCTCCTACCTTGTCGCGGGCCGCCGGCCCCAGATCGACGGTGATCATGTCCATGGAAACCCGACCCACGATGGGTACCCGGCGGCCATTGATCAGCATGGGGGTCCCTTGGGGCGCCATGCGCGGGTAACCATCCCCGTAGCCCGCCGCCACCACGCCGAGGGTGGTATTGCGATCCGCCACCCAGTGTCCCCCATAGCCGACCGCCTCGCCCTGCGCGCAGGCGCGGGTGGCAATGAGCTGGCTCTTGAGGGTCATGACCGGGCGCAGGTCATGGTCGGTGGCGAGCTGACCGGCAAACGGGGAGGCGCCGTAGAGCATGAGGCCAGGCCGGATCCAGTCGCTGCGCGATGCCGGCCAGGCGAGGATGCCGGCGGAGTTGGCCATGGCCCGCTCGCCCGGCAGATGAGCAGAGAGGCGGTTGAACTCCTCGATCTGCAACTGAGTGGCCTGGGTATCCTGCTCATCGGACTGGCTGAAGTGCGTCATCAGATGGAACGGCTGCACCACGTTGCGACAATGGCTCAGCCGCTCGATGAAGGCGGGCAGCTCCTCGGCGCGCAGCCCGAGTCGGTTCATCCCGGTATCGAGCTTGAGCCACACCTTGATGGGGGCGGGCAGACTGGCCTGCTCGAGCAGTGCCAGCTGCTCCCAGGTATGCAAGGTGGTTTGCAGTTCGTGTTTCACCAGCAGCGGCAGTGCTTCGGCACTGAAGAAGCCTCCCAGCACCAGAATGGGCTTGGTGATGGCGTTGGCGCGCAGCACCAGCGCCTCCTCGACCCTGGCCACCGCATAGGCATCGGCCTGGGCGAGTGCATGGGCCACCGGCAGCAGCCCGTGGCCATAGGCATTGGCCTTGAGTACCGCGATGATCTTGCTGTGGGGGGCATGGCGGCGCACCACGGCGAAATTGTGCTGGAGTGCATCGATATCGATGCTGGCCGTAACTGTGTTCATCATGGGGTCGGGTGTCTGCTCGATGAGAAGTTGGCTGCTGGTTTCAATCCTGATCCGGTGATCCTGGCTGCCACGACGAGCAAACGGGGGGTCACTGAATCATGTTGTTTTATATGCTTTAAAATGTAAAAAGATGTTATCAGTTGTTTTTTGGTTGGTAAATTATGTGGCGAATGGGAATATGAAAATGCGCAAAATACGGGATATTCCTCTGTATAAATTTGCCTGCCAACGCTTTCTCTGGCTCCCTATGACCCAGTATTTATCACTGGTTTTGTCCCTCCAAACGGGAGGGGCATGAGGCTGTTTTGGGCTGTTTCTGATGGATGGTTGAGCGGATACCGCTCTGATGTCGGCATTCCTGCGTCGGACCGTCGTGAGCCCGTGGCAAGGAGGCGGGGTAAAGATGGGAGCTTGATGGCAGGATAAGGAAGAGGGACCCGCCAGGCCCATGGCCGGGCGGGTCTCGGCGTTTTTATTAGACCTTGAAGAACCCGATGCCCTGATTGAGCTGCTGGATGATGGTGGTCAGCTGGGAGGCGTCGTGATTGACGCTTTCGGCGGCGGAGACGTTTTCCAGCGACATCTGGGTGATCTCTTCCACGGACTGGGCGATGAGCTGGCTGGCGGCAGCCTGCTCGTGGAGCATGGAGCTTATCTCCTGGATCAGCTCCACCACCTTGCGGGAGCTCTGATCCACCTGGGCCATGGTTTCGCTGGATCCCTCGGTGGTCTCCCGCACCGTGCTCATGCTGTCGGAGCAGGCGTTCATCCCCTTGACCGCGCTGGTGGCCCCCTGCTGGATGGAGGTGAGCATCTCGTTGATCTCCTGGGTGGCCTGGGTAGTGCGTGCCGCCAGGGTCCGCACCTCGTCGGCCACCACGGCGAAGCCACGGCCCATGTCGCCGGCCCGGGCCGCTTCGATGGCGGCGTTGAGCGCCAGCAGGTTGGTCTGATCCGCGACCCCTTGGATCATCACCGAGATCTGGCTGATGCGGGTGATGTCGTCAAACAGTCCCTGCACCTGCTTGGCGGAGTCGTTGACCGCCGTGGTGACTCTGAGCACCTCCTGGGAGGCGTGCTTGACCTGCTTCTCGCCGGCCTGGGCTATCTCCCCGGATTGCATCACCACGCTGTTGGCCTGATTGGCAAACGAGGAGAGCTGGGAGACAGAGGTGGTGAGCTCTTCGACCGAGGCGGCCGTGTTGGCGGTGGCGAGGGATTGCTGCTGGGAGCTGGTATTGACCTGCTCGGCCGCCGCACCCAGCTGGGAGGCGCTGGCAGTGAGGCTCTCGGCGGCATGCTGCATGGTCGAGACGATGTCGCGCAGGCTGCGGCGGGTGCTGATCATCGCCTGCTGCATGCGGGTCAGCTCGTCGTTGCCCTCGGCCTGATCCGGGGCGGTGAGTCGGCCCTGCGCCAGTTGCTGCAGATCCTGCATGATGGCGAGCAGCGGCTGGTTGATGCTGCCGCTGAGCAGCCAGCCCAGCAGCAAGGAGAGCAGCACCGAGATGGCTAGTATGGTGTAGGTAGCGGTGGTGATGTCGCTGGCAATCACGTCGCTCTCATCGAAGGCCTGTTTGCCCAGCCCTTGGTTGATGTCGACCAGCTTGCTGAGCAGATCGTCCACCACCTGAAACGTGGTGGCAGCCTCGCCTTTCATCAGCTTGATGGCGCTGTCGTTGTCGTTGGCGTAACTTGCCGCCATCGCCTTGTGCGCCGCTTCCTTGTAAAGCGGCCAGGCGCGGTCAAAGTCCGCCAGAGCCAGTTTCTCCGGTTCGCTCAGCTGGGTTGCCCGGTACTTGTCCAGCAGGGCGGCCATCTTCTGCTCGTGCAGATCCATATCCCTGGCAATCTTGTCCATGCCGCTTTGGGTCGGCTCGATGACGTAATCGAACAGCGAGCGGTTGTGATAGATGGCCTGCATGTTGGCGTTGGCAACATCCGTGATGGGGGTCAGGATGTTGAGGTACATGTCGTTGAGCATGTCATTGATGGTGTTGGTGTTCTGCTTGCCGTAGAGCCCGACCCCGATCAGGATGAGATTCAGCAACAGGAAGGAGACGATAAGCCGCGTCTTGATGGAGAGCTGGCGAAGTAGGTTGTTCATGGTAGCCTCATGCTTGTTTCAAGCGTCCATGCAGCGATGTCGATACTGCCGGTGTTGTTGTTATCCCGCCCTCTCAGAGCGGGGTTCCTCAATAGCGCAAAGGGACACGATTCAGGTCGCCCTGGCCTGCCATTCGGCAAACCATTTTTCAATCTGATCGACCGGCAGCGGTCGGCTGATGTAATAGCCTTGCGCCAGCTCGCAGCCAAGCAGTGCCAGTTGCTTCCAGTCCTCTTCGGTCTCCACTCCCTCGGCGACCGTCTTGAGGTTGAGCTTCTGGCTCATGACGATCGCTGAGGTCAATATAGCCAGCTTCTTGGGGCTGCTATGGGCGTCGTGCACGAATTCCTTGTCAATCTTGATCTCGGTGAAAGGACAGCGAGATAGCTGCTTCATGGAGGAGTAGCCGGTGCCATAATCATCCATTGCGATGCCGAATCCCCGCAGTCTCAAGCGTGCCAGGGTGCCCAGCGACATGGCGAGGTTGGACATGAAGGTGGTCTCGGTGACTTCGATGATGATGGCGCTGCAGGGCAGTTGATGGGCCTGCACGATGGCAATCATGTTCTCGACCAGCTTGTCCGTCAGCAGCAGGCTGACCGGCATGTTGATGGAGCAGGTGGGGTGCTCGGACAGTGCGCCCAGGGTGGTGAGCGCCTCGCAGGTGGCGTGCAGAAACTGGTAGAAGAAATCGAGCGCCAGCTGCCCCTCTTCCAGGTGATGAACGAAGCAGATGGGGGGGATGACCCCGTGCTCGGGATGGATCCAGCGCACCAGTGCCTCGAAGCCGTAGAGACTGGCGTCCGCCATCAGCACCTTGGGCTGCAGGAAGGGGATCAGCTGGCGGTTGTCCAGCGCCTGCTGTACATCCTCGGCGGTGAAGGTGAGCTGCATCCACTTCTTGTTTTCCCGGTGTGCCAGCGGATCGCAATGCTGCAGCATGTTGCGCAGATCGCTTTGTCGCAGCGGCTTTGACAGCACGCCGATCACCTCCAGGGTGCTGGCATCGGCGATGGCGTGGATCACGTCCAGCACGTCCCGCTCCACCCCGCTCATCACGGCCACGAACATCCGGTAGTGGGTGTTCTTCTCCAGGTTGCTGATGAGCTCGACTCCGTCCATGCCGGGCATGTTGAGGTCGGTCAGCAGCAGATCGATGCGCTCGAGCTGCTGCAGCTTGTTCAGGGCATCCTGGCCATCATGGGCAACGTGGATCTGGCCGAACCCCAGCTCCTGCAGCAGACAGGTCACTTCGTACTGCTGGGTGCGGGAGTCATCCACCACCATGGCACTGCGGCCTTGCCATTTTTCCAATGACATAATTACACGCCTCGTAGATCCGGACGGCTGAGCGTCTGGGTAATGTGGGTGAGGGACATGACTTCATCCACTCCGCCGTGGGCTATGGCCTCTTTGGGCATGCCGAACACCACGCAACTGGCTTCATCCTGGGCAATGGTGCGAGCGCCCGTGTCGTGCAGCTCCCGCATGCCGCGGGCGCCGTCATCCCCCATGCCGGTCATGATGACGCCGAGGGCGTTGCGCCCCGCACTCACCGCCACCGAGCGAAACAGCACGTCCACCGAGGGGCAGTGACGGGAGACCGGCGGCCCCTCTTTGACTTCCGCCAGATACTGGGTGCCACTGCGCTGGATCAGCAGGTGCTTGCCCCCCGGTGCTATGATGGCGACCCCGGGCAGCAGGCGATCGCCGGTCTCGGCCTCTTTCACCTCCAGCTGGGAGAGGCCGTTGAGCCGCTCGGCAAAGGAGGCGGTGAAGCGGGCCGGCATGTGCTGGACGATGGCGATCCCCGGGCAGGTGGCGGGCAGGCGGGAGAGCAGGTACTCCAGCGCCTGGGTGCCACCGGTGGAGGTGCCGAGCGCAACTATCTTCTCGGTGGTGCGAAAGGAGATCCGCTCCGCCGGCGGGGAGAGCACCTCGTCGGCATTACGCCTCGGGGTGACCGGCAGCGGGGCGGCACCTGGCAGCAGATTGCGCAGCTTGGCGCCGACGGCGCCCCGGATCTCCTGGATGAAGTCGTTGGCGGACTGCTGCAGGAAGCTCTTGATGCCGACGCTGGGCTTGGTGACGATGGAGATGGCCCCCGCCGACATCGCCTCCAGGGTGATCATGGCTCCCTCTTCGGTGAGGGAGGAGCAGATGATGACCGGGGTGGGGTGCTCGGCCATGATCTTCTTGAGGAAGGTAAGGCCGTCCATGCGCGGCATCTCGATGTCGAGAATGATGACGTCGGGCCAGCACTTCTTCATCTGCTGCATGGCGAAGATGGGATCGAAGGCGGCGCCGATCACCTCGATATCCTCCGCATTGCTCAGCATCTGGGTCAGTACCTCTCGTACCAGGGCCGAGTCGTCAACGATAAGCACGCGTATAGTCATGGCAGTTCCTTGGGCTGAAGGGGCAGGCAGCGGTAGCGGGAGGGGGCCTCCTGCACCAGCGGCAGATCCTGCTGGCGAATGATCTCGGAGTGGCCGACCAGCAGGTAGCCGTCCGGGCGCAACAGGTTGCAGAGCTGCGTCAGTACCCGGGCCTTGGTCTCCTCATTGAAGTAGATGAGCACGTTGCGCAGGAAGATGACGTCGAAGTTGCGCTCCGGATAGTCGCCGCAGGTCAGCAGGTTGAGGTTGGCAAAGGTGACCTTGCCGGCCAGCTCCGGCTTGACCCGGATCTTGCCGGCGAACTCGTCATGGCCGCGCTGAAAATAGCGCAGCCACAGATGGGGCGGCACGTGCTGGGCTCGCTCGACCGAGTAGACGGCGCGGCGGGCAAAAGGGATGACCCGGGTGTTGATGTCGGTGCCGTGGATGCTCCAGCGATCGTTGATGCCGAGCTGTTCGGCCAGCACCATGGCGGCGGAGTAGGCCTCTTCCCCGGTGGAGCAGGCGGCGGACCAGATCCGCAGCGGCTGGCGGCGAGTGGCAAGCAGTTGTTCGGCATGGTGCTTGAGCCAGCTGAAGTGCTGGGATTCGCGAAAGAAATAGGTCTCGTTGGTGGAGAGCAGGTTGATGGCGAGCTGCCGCTCGTGGGGATCGATGGACTGATTGATCCGCTCCCAGTAGGCGTGATAGCTGGAGAGGTGCAGTGCCCGCAGCCGCTTGGCGAGCCGGGATTGCACCAGCGCCCGCTTGCAGGGGGCAAGATCGATGCCGGCCGAATTCAGAATGAAGCGGCGAAACAGATCGAACTCGCTCTGGCTGAGGGTCGGGGTAAGTTCGGACGTGAAGGGGGGCGCCACCATGGTCAGCCGCCCTGTTCCGGGGAGAACTGCTGCTCGGTGGCCGCCTCGGCCATGGCGCTCAGCTCGGCGATGGAGAGGGCCCTGTGCATGTCGAGCAGGATGGCGAACTGCTGATCGATGGTGACCACCCCCTGAATGAAGTCGCCGCGGATGTGGGTGCCGAAGGTGGGAGCCGGTTCGATGGTGTCGCTGCGGATCTCCAGCACCTCGCAGACCGCATCCAGCAGCATGCCGATCTCCTGCTCCTCGCCGGTGCTGTTGGGCAGGGAGAGAATGGCAACGCAGGTGGTGGGTTGCAGCAGGGTCTGGCCCCGGCCGAAACGGATTGAGAGGTCGATCACCGGCACCACGGCGCCGCGCAGGTTGATGATGCCCCGCACGAAACGCGGCATCATGGGCACCGGGGTCATCCCCTCGAACTCGATGATCTCGCGGATGCAGCCGATGTCGATGCCGTACAGTTCGCCGCCCAGCATGAAGGTGACGCAGTGAAAGTGGGCGCTGGTGTCAGGGGCAAGCTTGTCTCTCATCGCCAGCTCCTAGTAGTTGGTGAACTTGCCATCGTCTATCTCTCGCTCCAGATCCTCTTCATGAAAGGGGTAGGGGCGGGAGAATGCCGACTTCGGCTTGCTGCGCCGGATGACATGGGCGCCGCCGTGCGGGGTATAGGGCTGGCGGGTGTTGCCGCCGCGCAGGGTGAACTGCTGCATCAGCTCCTGCAACTGCAGGGCGGTGGAGCTCAGCTCTTCCGAAGTGGAGCTCAGTTCTTCCGCCGAGGCGGCCGAGGCCTGCATGCCGTCGCTTATCTGGGTCACGGCGATGTTGATCTGGGAGACGCTGGCCCGCTGTTCGCGGGAGGCGGAGGCGATCTCCTGCACCAGGGTGGCAGTCTGATCGATGCCGGGCAGCATTTCACGCAGCAAGGATCCTGCCTGTTCGGCGACGCTGACCGAGCGCCCGGCCAGCTCGCCAATCTCCTTGGCGGCGGTCTGGGAGCGTTCGGCCAGTTTGCGCACTTCGGCGGCAACGGTGGCAAAGCCCTTGCCGTGCTCGCCGGCGCGGGCCGCCTCGATGGCGGCGTTGATGGCCAGCAGGTCAGTCTTGTTGGCGATGTCGTTGATGACGGTGATGCGCGACGCTATCTCCTTCATGGCGTGCACCATCTCACCGACCGCCTTGCCGCTTTCGGTGGCGCTGCTGGCCGCCCGGGTGGAGATGTTTTCGGTCACCTTGGCATTGTCGGCATTCTGGCTGACGGTGGCGGTCATCTCCTCGACCGAGGCACTGGTCTGTTCGACGCTGGAGGCGAGCTCGGAGGAGGTCTGGGAGAGGGCATTGGCGGTGGCGGCCACTTGCTCGGAGGCCGAGCCGATGGCTTCCGACATGGCGCCCACCTCGTTGAGGGTGTCGGAGAGGCGGTGGGCCATGCTCTTGATTGCATAGAGCAGGCTCGAGGTGTCGTCGGCCTTGAGCAGCACCGGGGTGGAGAGATCCCCCTCCGCGACCAGGGCTACCACCTGCACCGTGTAGGAGGGGTCGCCCCCCAGCTGGCGCAATATGCTGCGAGTCACCAGCAAAGCCAGGATGAGGCAGATGAGAAAGGCGGCGCTGGCGATGGCGATGAGGATCTGCAGGTTGTCCTGATAGATGTTCTGGCTCTCATCCATGGATTGGGTGGCGAGCTCGGCATTCACCTTGACCAGATCGCTCAGCAGGGCATCGGCGATGTCGAAGGCGGGGCGCCCCTTGTCACCCATCAGCCGAAAGGCGTTGCGCTCGGGCACCCCATCCTGGCCCGGTGTCTGAGCCAGCTTCAGGATCTCGCTGGCGTACTGCTTGTAAGTGGCCCAGGCCTGATCGAAGCGGGTCAGCAGGTCCACCTCCCGCTGGGTGAGATAGGTCTTGCGGTAACTGGCCAGAAAATCCCACATCCCCTTCTCGAACTTGTCGACATTGACCAACGCCTGGGCCTTGAGATCCGGGTCGACCTCACCGATGTAGCGATAGAGGGCCCGGTTCTGGTAGACCGCATAGATGTTGGCGTTGGCGATGTCCTTGATCGGCAACAGCTGGTTGGCGTGCATGTTGCTGACCAGCTGCACCATGGTCCTGGTGGAGTAGTAGCTGGTGAGCGACAGCACCACCAGCAGCACCATGAGGATGGAGAACGAGAACACCAGCTTTGTTCTGACTTGCAAGTTGTGAAACCAGTCCATGGTCTGACTCCGTCAATTCCGTTGATGTGCTTAAGGTGTGTGGTCAATCTCTGAGACTGTAAAGGGCATCGGCCTGTTGCCGGAGCGCATGCTGTTCCCGCCGCCAGGCCAGCTGGATGAGCTGGGGGACGTCGAGGATGAGCGCTGGCTGGCCGTTGCCAAGAATGGTGGAGCCGCTCACGTAGCGCAGGGACTTGAACAGCTCGCCGAGCGGCTTGATGACGGCCTGTACCTCGCCAATCAGGCGATCCACCACGATGCCGGCACGGTGGTCGGCATAGTCCACCATCACCACGAATTCGGGTTCGTCGGCAGGGGGCAGGGCAAACAGCTCGCGCAGGACGATGAAGGGCACCCATTCGCCGCGCACGTTGATCTGGCGGGCCGGGGTGCGCAGGGCATCCGGCGGCAGGTCGATGCACTCGACCATCATGTCGAGGGGGATCACCAGGGAGGCGTGATCCACCTCGATGCGAAAACCGTCGATGATGGCCAGGGTGAGCGGCAGTCTCAGCCTGAAGGTAGTGCCCAGCCCCAGCCGGCTGTCGATGGTGGTTTCGCCGCGCAGAAACTCCAGATTGCGCTTGACCACGTCGAGCCCGACTCCCCGCCCGGAGAGATCGCTGACATCGCTGGCCGTCGAGAAACCGGGCAGAAACAGCAGTTGAAAGATCTCCTGTTCACTCAATACCTTGCCTTCCGGCAGCAGCCCCTGGCCATGGGCCTTGGCGAGGATCTTGTCGCGGTCGATGCCGCGGCCGTCATCGCTGACCTCCACCACCACGGCGCCGGCGTCGTGATAGGCATTGAGGGTGATGGTGCCCTGCGCCGGCTTGCCGGCGGCGAGCCGAATCTGTTGCTCTTCGAGGCCATGGTCGGCGGCGTTGCGCACCAGGTGCATCAGGGGGTCGGTCAGCTTCTCGACCATCGACTTGTCGATGTCGGTATCGGCGTTGCGGATCTGCAGCTGGATCTCCTTGCCGGTCTGTTGGGACAGTTCGTGCACCAATCGCGGGAAGCGGTTGAAGATCTCGTTGATGGGCACCATGCGCAGAGTGAGCGCGTCGTCGCGGATCCCTTCCACCAGGGTGTTGACGATGGCGACTGACTCGATGAGCTCCGCATCGCCCCTCATCCTCGCCTGCAGGGTGGTGGCCGAGGTGGCGATCACCAGCTCGCCGACCCGATTGATCAGCCGATCGAGCTTGGCCGCCTCGATGCGGATGTAGTGCCCCTCCGCCCGCAGCGGTGCGGGTCTGCTCTGTTGTTGGGGGACCTCTTGCGGCGCGGGGGCTGAGTGGGTGGTAGCCACGGGGACCGGTTCGGCGCTTGCCGTGCCGGGGGCCAGTTCGCCCCGCGCGATGCAGGCCGCTTCCTCTTCGCTTAGCGCGCCGGCCTGCACCCAGCGCTGCAACTGGGCCGCGAGCGGCTCATTGCGCCAGGCTGCCAGCTTTTGCCCCTGTTCTGAAAACTGCGCCAGATCCTGATGGGGGCTGAGCAGGCAGATGAGACTGGCGTGGGCAACGAAATCAAAGGTGCTCCGGATCCGCTCGGCCGGTTCGGCACTGAGCAGGCCAATTTCGTAGCCGAGAAAACACTCGGTGGCATCGAGCAGTTGCAGCGGGGGCCACTCCTGCCAGACCGGCTGGATGACGCGGATTTCCCCCAGGTTGCCGAGGTAGCGGATGAAGGCCAGCAGATCGAAACCGTCCTGGTAGAGGGCGGGATAGAAGCGCAGGGAGAGGTGCCAGGCGCGCCGATCCGTCTGATTGACCGGGGCGGGAGCCGGCATGATCAGCGGCTGGCTGGGCAGGGTCTGGTGCCCTTGCAGCTGGGAGAGCAGGGCCAGGATCTGCTGGGTCTCGGTCTGCTGCAGCTCGGGGTTGTGTTCGGCTCCCTGCAGCAGGTCGCGCAGTTGATCGTTGCAGGCCAGCAGCAGGTTGATGAGGTGTTCGTCCAGCGCGATCTCGCCGCTGCGCAGCCGCTCCAGCATGTTCTCCATGGCGTGGGCGAAGCGCACCAGCATGGCCAGCCCCAGCATGCCGGCCGAGCCCTTGATGGTGTGGGCGGTGCGAAACATCAGGTTGTAGGTGTCGGGGTTGGCCGGATAGGTGTCGCGATCCAGCAGGGCGTGTTCCAGATTGTCGCACTGCTCGTAGGCCTCTTCGAAGAAGAGGGCGCGGGCCTTATTGATGTCCATCCACGTGGCCCTCCCCATGGTCGGTCGGCCACAATCCCATCAGGCTCAAGACATGGCGGGCCTGGCTCCCTTCAGCGGCCTCGAGTCGCAGCTGCTTGCCCTGCTGGCCGGCCTCCTGCCGCAGGATGGCGATGAGCTGGGCACCGCAGCCATCGAGCATCTCCAGCGGGGTGAGATCCAGCGTCAGCACCGAGAAATTGAGCAGACCGAACAGATCATCCTGCAGATCACCCAGCGTAATGACGCTGAGCTCGCCGCTCAGGGTGGCGGTCACCGGTGTCTGCCGGGTGTCGATCGTCAGGCTCATGGCTGCACCACCTTGCAGACATCGTCCAGCAGCTTGAGCGGTTCGAACGGCTTGGTGAGCCAGACTCGGGCGCCGGCCTCGAATCCTTCCCGCTTGATCTGCTCGGAGTCTTCGGTGGTCAGCATGATGAAGGGGAGGTAGCGGGTAGTCTGCTGGGCCTTGACCCGTCTTAGCAGGGTCATGCCATCCATGCCGGGCATGTTGAGATCGGAGATGATGAGGTGTACCCGCCGCTGATCCAGTTCGATGAGAGCGGCTTCGCCGTCGCCGGCCTCAATCACCTCAAAACCGGCGCTGCTGAGCGTCATGGTGATGGCCGCCCTGATCCCCACGGAATCATCCACCACCAGTATGGTTTTGCTCATCGGTCATCCTCATCGACTTCATGGGTTCCTTGCCCTTAGCGCCAAGGGCAGAGCTCGCACAGGGCTCAGTGATAATTGTTGTTCAACAGCTTGATGTTGGAGAGATTTTTATGTCATCACTGACTAATAGAGACAAATGGCGCCAGTTGTACGGGCCAGGTGGTGCAGCCGGGCCGGGCAGGAGGGGGCGGGTCACCCGTTGCAAGAGGGGGAATAGGGGGGAAATGCAGATACCCTGTTGATGACAGTTAATTAATCAAGCAAGGGAGATATTTCTTGAAATAGGCAGGTAAGCTTATTTTAGAAGCTGATAATAAATATCGTTTGCGCGTCCGTTCCACTTGTTTACATATAATCATACAAATATAAAGGTATATATTATCAGCCACTTTTGACGAGGTAAAATAGCCTATGGCTGGTAACATAAAGACCGGGTCAAATAGTGTGACAACGCTTTCATTCTGATTATTTAACATCACGAATTAACGGGTAATTTAAATGAATTAAATTCATTAACACGCAAAATTACCCCCTAGTGGGTATTTTGACGGTGTGCGCCATGCTTTCTAAGTCTATGCTACATATGAAATTTTTAAATCCATGCTGATGAGTTTTCTATTTGAATAATGTTCCGTCACTTGATGGAGATCAACGCGGGGCAGGGGGGGAGTACTTAGCATTTCCGCTATTAAGCATTTATCAAACAAGTGCTCACTACGGGAATAAAAAGAATGGTCGAGGATACTTTTTTATCGGCTCATGGAATTAATCGCCGTGACTTTATGAAACTGTGCGCCGGGATGGCCGCAACCCTTGGATTAAGCCAGCATGCCGTGGCCAGGATGGCCACCGCGCTCACCAGCCCCGAGCGGCCACCGGTGATCTGGATAGGGGCGCAGGAGTGTACCGGTTGCACCGAATCGCTGCTACGCGCCACCCACCCCACCATCGAGAACCTGATCCTCAACACCATTTCGCTGGAGTACCACGAGGTGCTCTCGGCGGCCTTCGGTCATCAGGCCGAAGAGAACAAGCACAATGCCATCGAACGCTACAAGGGCAAGTATGTGCTGGTGGTGGATGGCTCCATCCCGCTCAAGGATGGCGGCATCTACTGCATGGTAGCGGGTGAACCCATCGTCGACCATATTCGCCGCGCGGCTGCCGATGCGGCTGCCGTCATCGCCATCGGCTCCTGCGCCGCCTGGGGCGGGGTGCCCGCCAGCGGTGGCAACCCGACCGGTGCCGTCAGCCTGGAGGAGGCCCTCGGCAACCTCGGCACGCCGATTATCAATATCCCGGGCTGCCCGCCCAACCCTCACAACTTCCTCACCACGGTCGCCTACTACATCACCTACGGCAAGCTGCCGGCGCTCGATGCCAAGAAGCGGCCGCTGTTTGCCTATGAGCGGCTCATCCACGAAAACTGCGAGCGCCGCCCGCACTTCGATGCCGGCCGCTTCGCCAAGGAGTTTGGCGACGAGGGCCACCGTCAGGGCTGGTGTCTCTACCATCTTGGCTGCAAGGGGCCGGAGACCTACGGCAACTGCTCGACCCTGGAGTTCTGCGATGTGGGCGGCGGCATCTGGCCGGTGGGCATCGGCCACCCCTGCTATGGCTGCAACGAGCAGGGGGTGGGTTTCAGCAAGGGGATCTTCCAGCTCGCCAAGGTGGAGAATCCCACCCCGCGGGTGAACAAGCCCGACGTGGCCATCCAGGAGGGAGGACACATGTCGCCCACCGCCACCGGCCTTATCGGTGGGGCGCTCGGGGTGCTGGTCGGGGTGAGTCTGATGACGGTGCGTGAGCTCGGTCGCCAGCAGAAGCGCCATGAAGCCGGGCAGCACACCTCACGGGAGGAGTGACCGTGAACAGACGCAACTTCCTCAAATTCGCCTCCGTCGGTGCGTTGGCGGCGGGCACCACCGTCTCCGGTACTGCCCTGGCGGCGGCCGAGAACAAGCCGCCCATTCCCGGCGCACTCGGCATGCTCTACGACTCCACCCTCTGCATCGGCTGCCAGGCCTGCGTGGCGGAGTGTCAGCGCCTCAACGGCAACCCGGCCAATCCGGCCGGGGAAGCGACCTGGTCCAACAACGACAAGCTGAGCCCCTACACCAACAACATCATTCAGGTGTGGAAGAGCGGCACGGGTGAGCACAAGGATCAGCTGGTGGATGGCTATGCCTACATCAAGAAGCAGTGCATGCACTGTGTCGATCCCAACTGCGTCTCCGTCTGCCCGGTGCAGGCGCTGACCAAGGATCCCAAGACCGGCATCGTCCATTACGACCCGGATGTCTGCACCGGCTGCCGCTACTGCATGGTGGGCTGCCCGTTCGACGTGCCCAAATATGACTACGACAACCCGTTCGGAGCGATCCACAAGTGCGAGCTCTGCAACCAGAAGGGGCTTGCGCGCATCGATCAGGGCAAGTTGCCCGGCTGCGTGGAGGTGTGCCCCACCGGCGCCGTCATCTTCGGCACCCGCGAGGCGCTGATGGCCGAGGCCAAGCGCCGGCTGCTGGCAACGCCGGGCAGCGAATATGCCTATCCGCGCCAGACCTTCAGCGCCAACGATCCCTACCTGCATGAAGTGCCCAACTACCAGCCTTACGTCTATGGCGAGAAGGAGGGGGGCGGCACCCAGGTGCTGGTGCTGGCCGGGGTGCCCTACACCAAGCTCGACATGCCTGACTTGCCGGAGCTCTCCTCCGGGGCGCGCTCCGAGCACATCCAGCACACCCTCTACAAGGGGATGGTGCTGCCGCTGGTGGTGCTGACCGGGCTGTCGGTGCTCATTCGCCGCAACACCAAGGACCATCAGGATGGCGACGATCATGACTCGCACGCGGGCCATGACAAGCAATCGGGAGGCAAGGATCATGAGTAATCACAAGGCACATCCGCTGGGGGGCAGGCTGGTCAGCTGGCCGGTCATGGTGCTGGCGCCGTTCGTCATCCTGTGCGGCATGCTGATCCTCAAACGCCTGATCTTCGGGCTGGGCTCGGTCACCGATCTCAACGGCGGCTACCCCTGGGGGCTCTGGATCTCGTTCGATCTGCTGATCGGCACCGGTTTCGCCTGCGGCGGCTGGGCGCTGGCCTGGGCGGTCTACGTCTTCAACCGGGGCGAGTATCATCCCCTGGTGCGGCCGGCCCTGCTGGCGAGCCTGTTCGGCTATTCGCTGGGCGGCCTCTCCATCACCATCGACGTCGGCCGTTACTGGAACCTGCCCTACTTCTACATTCCGGGTTTCTTCAACACCTCTTCGGTGCTGTTCGAGACGGCGGTCTGCATGACCATCTACATCGGGGTGATGGCGCTGGAGTTTGCCCCCGTGCTGATGGAGAAGTTCGGCTGGAAGGTCTCCCTTGCGCGGATCAACAAGGTCATGTTCTTCATCCTGGCGCTGGGGGCCCTGCTGCCCACCATGCACCAATCCTCCATGGGATCCCTGATGATAGTGGCGGGAGAGAAGATCCATCCGCTCTGGCAGAGCTACGAGCTGCTGCCGGTCTTCTCCTTGCTCACCGCCTTCATCATGGGCTTCTCCATCGTGGTGTTTGAAGGCTCCCTGGTGCAGGCCGGGCTGGCGGGGCGCGGCCCCAACGAGAAGCCGCTGTTCTACAAGTTGACCCAGGTGATCGACATCTTCCTGATCCTGTTTGTGGCGCTGCGCTTTGCCGAGATCGTCATCAACGACAAGTCGGAGTACCTCTCCCAGTGGGATCGCTACGCCTTGATGTTCTGGAGCGAGATCGCGCTGATGATCTTCCCGCTGCTGGTGTTCCACTGGGACAAGAGCCGCCGCGATTCGCGCATGTTGTTCCTGGGGGCCCTCAGCATGCTGCTGGGCGCCGCCCTCTGGCGACTGGACTACTCCCTGCTCGCCTTCAACCCCGGCAATGGCTACCACTACTTCCCCTCCGCGGCGGAAGTGCTGATCTCCTTGGGCTTCGTCGCCATCGAGGTGTGTGCCTATTTGCTGCTGATCCGGCTCTTGCCGGTACTGCCATCACTTGAACGTGTTCACCAAGATTATCAGGCCCGAGGGAAAGCCAACGTATGAGCCAACGTATCACCATAGACCCCATCACCCGCATCGAGGGTCACCTGCGTATCGACTGTGAAATCGAAGGCGGCGTCGTCACCAAGGCCTGGTCGTCCGGCACCATGTGGCGCGGGATGGAGGAGATCGTCAAGGGCAACGACCCGCGCGATGCCTGGATGATAGTGCAGCGCATCTGCGGGGTCTGCACCTCCATTCATGCCATCGCCTCGGTGCGGGCGGTGGAGAATGCCATCGGCGCCAAGGTGCCGGTCAACGCCCAGTACATCCGCAACCTGATCATTGCGGCCCACAACATCCACGATCACATCGTCCACTTCTATCAGCTCTCCGCGCTGGACTGGGTGGACATCACCGCGGCCCTTGAGGCCAATCCGCAAAAAGCGGCCGACCTGCTCAAGGGGGTATCGACCTGGTCCCTCAACAGCGCCGACGAGCTGACCAAGGTGCAGGACAAGATCCGCGCCCTGGTGGCGAGCGGCCAGCTCGGCATCTTTGCCAACGGCTACTGGGGCCACAAGGCGATGAAACTGAGCCCGGAGGTGAACCTCATCGCCGTGGCCCACTACTTGCAGGCACTGGAGTGCCAGCGCGATGCCAACCGCATCGTCGCCATCCTCGGCGGCAAGACCCCCCACATCCAGAACCTGGCGGTGGGCGGCGTGGCCAACCCCATCAACCTGGATGCACCGAGCGTGCTCAACCTGGAGCGCTTGCTCTATGTGAAGAGCTTTATCGATCGGCTCGGCGAGTTTATCGAGCAGGTCTACAAGGTGGATGCCGCCATCATAGCCGCGCACTACCCCGAGTGGCTGAACCTGGGGCAGGGGGCCAAGCACTACCTGAGCGTGCCTGAGCTGCCCACCGACGGTGACGGCGGCAGCTTCCTGATGCCGGGTGGCTACATCGAGAACGGCGATCTGGCCGGCTATCGCCCCATCGAGAGCCATCAGGATGCCTGGCTGATGGATGGCATCGCCGAGAGCAACAAGCACGCCTGGTACAAGGATGATGCCCCCCTCAAACCCTGGGAGGGCAAGACCGAGCCCAACTACACCGGCTGGCAGGATGACGGCAAGTACTCCTGGGTCAAATCCCCCACCTTCTACGGCAAGGTGGTGGAGGTGGGGCCGCTCGCAGACCTCTTGGTCAAGCTGGCCGCCAAGCACCCGGAGACGGTGGCGCACTTCGATCAGCTCAACGGCTTCTATAAGACGCTCACCGGTTCAGCCATCAAGACTGAACAGCTGCACTCCACCCTGGGCCGCATCATCGGCCGGGCGGTGCGCTGCTGCGTGCTCAAAGACACCTTGTCTCATCAGTGGAAGGCGCTGGTGGACAACATCGGCAAGGGGGATTTCAGCGCCTACATCAAGACCGAGATCCCGGCGGACAAAGAGTTTCGCGGGGTAGGCTTTGAAGAGGCGCCGCGCGGCATGCTCTCCCACTGGGTAGTCATCAAGGGCGGCAAGATCGAGAACTATCAGGCGGTGGTGCCATCGACCTGGAACTCGGGCCCGCGCAACTTCAACGACGAACCCGGCCCCTACGAGCAATCCCTGGTAGGCACCCCGGTGGCCGATCCCGCCAAGCCGCTGGAGGTGGTGCGCACCATCCACTCGTTCGACCCCTGCATGTCCTGCGCGGTGCACGTGGTGGATACCCAGAGTGGTGAAACGACTCAGGTGAAGGTGCTGTGATGAACACCCTGATCCTGGGCGTGGGCAACCTGCTGTTGAGTGACGAGGCCGTGGGTGTGCGGATCGTCGAGGGGCTGGAGTGCGACTACCGTTTCGCCCCCGGCATCGAGCTGCTCGATGGCGGCACCGCCGGCATGGAACTGCTCGAAGCGATGGCCAGTCGCGACCACATCATACTGGCGGACGCGGTGCGCAGCGGCAATCCGCCGGGCACAGTGGTGACCCTGAAGGATGAGGAGATCCCGACCCTGTTCGGTCGCAAGATCTCCCCCCATCAGCTGGGGCTGGCGGACGTGCTCTCGGCGCTGCACATGACGGGGGAGTCGCCCAAGCGGCTCACCCTGATCGGGGTCGAACCCGAATCCCTCGAGCCCCGCATCGGCCTCACCCCCGTGGTGGCGGCGGCGTTGGGGGAGGCGACAGATCGGATCCTGACCCTGTTGGCCAGTCTGGGTGCTCCGGCCATCCCGCTCTCTGAGCAGGAGAAGGCCGAGCGAGCGCGGGAGGGTGTATGGCGCAATCCATTGTGAATGAGGCAGTGAACGAGACAGTGAACGAAGCCGCGAAAGAGTCGGTGCAGGAATTTGCCGGTTTTGCCGCGAATCCCGCGCCATTGCTGGTAGCCCAGTACGAGCGGATCGCCAGAGAAGAGATGCAGGCCCTGCCCTTCTATCACCCGGCCATGCCCATCGTGGCCGAGTGCACCCTGTTTGAAGGGCAGTGGCTCGGCTGCGTGCTCACCCCCTGGATGCTGAGCGTGGTGGTGTTGCCGGGGCCGGATCAGCTCTGGCCGGTGCGCGGCAGCAGCGAACGCCTCGCCCTGCAGCTCCCCTGCGGCAACCTGACCTTTATGGTGGGGGCATTGCCCGAGACGGGGCAGTTGCTGGCCTGCTCGCTCATGTCCCCCATCGACCCGCACCTGGGGGCCGACGAGGGGCGCGCGCTGGTGAGCAGCACCCTCAAGATGCTGCTTTCGCTTCCGGTGCAGCAGGGGGAGGGCGGCGTGAACTTGAGCCGGCGTCGCCTGTTCAGCGGCCGGCGCGGCGACCCTGTGGGCGACACCCAGCGCTAGGTCTCATCTGCAATCAGGTTTAGAATAGGGGCCGTTTTGGCCCCTCACTCGCTTCTGTCGTGCCCCTGTTTTTTGGGTAGTGAGTGGTAAAACGAACAAGGGATCTTATGACCATTCAATGCTTTGGCTGCCACTCAGGCAGCAATGCCACCCGCCGCAAAGGCCTCTCTGTCACTGCGGCCGCCTTGCTGGCCCTGCTCTCGGGCGGTTTCTCTTCCATGGCGCTGGCGGCCCAGCCCGTCCCCGCCGAACTCAAGCTCGCCATCGGCAGTGAGCCCACCGAAGGGTTCGACCCGCTGCTCGGCTGGAGCCACGGCAGCTACCTGCTGCTGCACAGCCCGCTGCTCAAGCAGAACGTCGACCTCAGCTGGCAAAACGTGCTTACCCAAGCGGTGACTCCGAACCAGGATGGTAAGGGGTGGCTTATCCGCCTCAAGCCGGATTTGACATTCTCCAACGGCGCGCCGCTCACCGCCGAAGACGTGGCCTTTACCTACAACAGCGCAGCCCAGGGTGGCGGCAAGATCGACATGGGCAACTTTGTCTCGGCCAAGGTGCTCTCACCTACCGAGGTTGCCATCAGCCTGAGCGCCCCCCAGAGTACCTTCGTCAACGTGCTGGGATCGCTCGGGATAGTGTCGAAGCGGGATTACGATCCCAAGGCTTACGCCCGCCATCCAGTCGGCGCCGGCCCCTACCGGCTGGTGAGCTTCCTGCCCGGCCAGCAGCTGGTGGTGGAGGCCAACCCCCATTACGCCGGCGGCAACAATGACTTCAAACGGCTGGTGTTTGTCTTTATCGATGAAGAGAGCGCCTATGCCGCCGCCCAGAGCAGCCAGCTCGACCTGGTGCGCATCGCCCCGTCGCTGGCGCCCACAGTCCCTGCCTCCCTCAAGCTCTGGGTGCGGCCAAGCGTGGAGAACCGCGGCATCGTCTTCCCCATTCCACCAGCGGGCGGCAAGGATGCCAAGGGTTATCCCATCGGCAACGACGTGACCTCGGATGTAGCGGTGCGCCGCGCCATCAACTACGCCATCGACCGCAAGCTGCTGGCCGATCAACTGCTGGAAGGGCACGCCATCCCCGCTTACAGCGCGGTGGAAGGCTTGCCCTGGCTGAACAAAGCCACCGCCTTCAAGGATGGTGATGCGGCCCACGCCAACGCCCTGCTCGATGAAGCTGGCTGGCAGAGGGGGAGCGACGGCGTTCGCCACAAGGGCTCCCTGCGCGCCACCTTTACCCTCTGGTACACCAGTGGCGACAGCACTCGCCGGGATCTGGCGGAAGCGGTGCGGGCCATGCTCAAACCCATCGGCCTCGAAGTGAGCCTCAAATCCGGCAGCTGGGAGCAGGTGGAGCGCGAGATGCATGCCAATCCGGTGCTGATGGGGTGGGGGAGCCTGGATCCCATGGAGCTCTACCACCACTACCAGAGCGGTTCCGCCGGCGTGGAGTTCTACAACCCGGGCTATTACCAGAATCCGGTGGTGGATGGCCACCTCAAGCAGGCGCTGGATGCCCCCGATTGGCAGGCGGCCGTGCCGTTCTGGCAGCAGGTGGAGTGGGATGGCAAGCGTGGCGCCGGGGTGCAGGGGGATGCGGCCTGGGCCTGGCTGCTCAACGTGCAGCATACCTATCTGGCCAATCGCTGCATCGACCTTGGCAAGGGGGCGCCGGAAATTCACGGTAGCTGGTCTTTGCTCAACAACCTGCAGGATTGGCGGTGGACGTGCCGCTAAGTTCGTCCACCATGATGACTGCCACTCTGAAAGCCCTGCTGCGTTTGGCAGGGCTGCTCTGTCTGGTCTCGGTTGCCACCTTTGTGCTGCTGAGCTACTCCCCCATCGATCCCATCAAGGCCTATATCGGCAACGATCTGCTCCATGTGCCGCCCGAGCAGTACGCCCGCATCGCCGCTCGCTGGGGGCTGGATCAGCCGCTCTGGCTGCGCTACTGGCACTGGTTTACCCAGGTGCTGCGGGGGGATCTCGGCTACTCCATGCTCTACAACGCGCCTGTAGGTGAAGTCATAGGCCAGCGCTTTGCTGCCTCCTTCCTGCTGCTGGCGGGTGCCTGGCTGCTCTCCGGCTTTTTCGGCATTCTGCTTGGCCTCTGCGCCGGTCGCTATCTCAACCGCTGGCCCGACCGCCTGATTTGCCGCTTTGCCTACCTGCTCGCCTCTCTGCCCACCTTCTGGGTGGGCCTCTTGCTGCTGGCGCTGTTTGCGGTGCACTGGCCACTGTTGCCGGTCTGCTGCGCCTGGACGCCGGGACTGGCTGCCGATGAGGCGGATTGGGCCATGCGGTTGCGTCATCTGCTGTTGCCGGTGACCACCCTGGCCCTGCTGGGGCTTGGCAATATCGCGCTGCACACCCGGGAGCGGGTGGCCGAGGTGCTGGCGAGCGATTTTATTCGCTACGCCCGCGCCCAGGGCGATGGCGGCTGGCCCATGCTGCGCTTTCACGTGCTGCGTCATGCCCTGACCCCGGCGCTCTGCCTGCAGTTTGCCTCGCTGGGGGAGCTGATTGGCGGATCGCTCTTGGCAGAGAAGGTCTTCTCCTACCCGGGGCTCGGTCAGGCCACCGTGGATGCGGGGCTGCGGGGCGATATCCCCCTACTGATGGGAATCGTGCTCTTCTGCACCCTGCTGGTCTTTTTGGGCAACACGGCGGCGCGGGTGCTGCTGGCCCGCATCAACCGCGGTTGGGAGGGTGTGCATGCTGTTTAATCCGCTCCCCTCCTTGCTGCGTCTTGGTTTTGCGCTGATCTGCCTGCTGCTGCTGGCCAGCTACGGCTGGAGCCTCTCTCATCAGGATGTGCCGATGGATCTGCTGGCGCGCCAGCAGCCCCCCTCGCTGGCCCACTGGTTCGGTACCGATCAGATCGGGCGGGATCTCTGGCTGCGGGCCTTTCAGGGCACCCTCACCAGTCTGGAGCTGGGCATCAGCACGGCCCTGTGCAGTGGCCTGCTGGCCATGGTGGCGGCCAGCCTCTCGCTTATCCATCCCAGGTGCGATGCGGCGGTGCGCCTCGTGATCGACGCCATGCTGGCGCTGCCCCATATGCTGCTGTTGATCCTCATCTGCTTTACCGCAGGGGGGGGCATGCGCGGGGTGATCCTGGCGGTGGCGCTCACCCACTGGCCCAAGCTGGCGCTCATTCTCTGCGCCGAGGCGCGGCGCATCGCCAGCAGCGACTACGTGGTGCTGGCCCGCTGTCAGGGGATGGGGGCGCTGCGCCGCTGGCGTACCCACCTGCTGCCGGGGCTGTTGCCACAGTGGTTTATCGGCACCCTGCTGATGTTCCCCCACGCTGTGCTGCACAGCGCGGCGCTGAGCTTCCTCGGTTTTGGCCTGGCGGCCCACGAGGCTTCGCTGGGTCTGCTGCTGGCCGATGCCCTGCGTTATCTGGCCGGTGGCGGCTGGTGGCTGGCCCTCTTCCCTGGTCTGATGTTGCTGACGTTGGTCCTGCTGTTTGATCAGGCTACCCGCGCCCTGCAACAACTCTGGTTTGGGGGTGAAGCATGCTGAGTTTTGAAAGCGCCATCTGGCGTCAGCACAGTCTGGCTGGCGCCGCTGTTCGATCAGGTGGCTCGCGCGCCCTGCAACAACTCTGGTTTGGGGGTGAACAATGCTGAGCTTCGACCAGGTGACCATAGAAGCGGCCCACTACTCCTGGCTGGGGCGGCGCAGCTGGCAGCCTTTGCTGACCGACATCAGCCTGCAACTGGCGCCGGGGGAGATCGTCGCGCTGGTGGGGGGGAGCGGCGAGGGCAAGAGCCTGCTGCTGCAAAGCGCCCTGACATTGCTGCCGGACAACCTGCGCATGCGCGGCACTATCTCCCTCGATGGCGTGCCCCTGTGCGACGCCAGCCGGGCCGGACTGCGCGGCCACACCCTCTGCTATGTGCCGCAGGGGGTGAGCGCCCTCAATCCGTTGCTGACGGTGGAGCGCCAGCTGGGCAGGGCGGCGCGCCTTTGCGGTCAAAGTGGTTCCCGCGAGCGGCTCGGCGAGCAGCTGCTGCGCTACCAGCTGCCCGCCACCACCCTGGACAGCTATCCGCGCCAGCTCTCCGGCGGCATGGCCAAGCGCATTCTGGCCTGCACTGCGGCGCTCGGCGGTGCCCGCTACATTCTGGCAGACGAGATCACCGCCTGGCTCGACGAGGGGCTGGCCTGTCTGCTGCTCGGCCAGTTGCGTGAATTGGCCAATCAGGGCAGCGGTATCCTCTGGGTGACCCACGATCTGGCGCTGGCGGCCCGCTTTGCCGATCGCATCGTCGCGCTGCATCAGGGGCAGGTGAGCGACACCTTGAGTTGCCACCACTTGCGCCAGGGACAGGGGAGCGAGATGCTCAGAGCCCACTGGCAGGCGCTGCCGGAGTTCAATGCACTCTTCTCTGTGCCGGAGGTTTCCTGATGTTGGAACTACGAAATCTCACCATCGCCCAGGGGGAACGCCCCCTCTGGCAGGGGTTGTCGCTGACGGTGAAAGCGGGGGCGCGGCTTGGCATCTCCGCGCCGAGCGGTCATGGCAAGACCACCCTGGGGCGGGTATTGGCGAGTTGGCAATCGGTTGGGGCTGGCGGGCAGATCCTGCTGGATGGGCTGCCTGTGCCTGAACAGGTAAAAGGCTATAACCCTATCCAGCTGGTGCCCCAGCACCCGGAACTCACCTTCAATCCCTATCGCACTACCGGCCAAGCGCTGTGGGATGTATGGCGCCCCGATGACACCGTGCTGGCCCGTTTTATGGTCAAGCCTGCGTGGCTTGGTCGTAAACCCGGCCAGCTTTCCGGCGGCGAGCTGGCCCGCATCGCGCTGCTGCGCGCCCTCGATCCTCGCACCCGTCTGCTGATTGCCGATGAGGTGACCGCCCAGCTGGACCCGCAAATTCAGCGCCAGCTCTGGCTGGAGTTGATGGTTGAATGCGAGCAGCGCGGGCTCGCCATGCTTGTCTTCAGTCACCAGCAGGCGCTGCTGCGCCAGATATGCCATCGGGTGCTGCGCTTTGGTGAAGTGCCTGCGGAGCAGGAGGCGATGGCCCGTAGCGTGGCCTGAGGATTGGCTTCCCCCTCATCCCCAGCCCTTCTCCCGCAAGGGGAGAAGGGAGCAATATGCGATTCGCCAGCAAGATGTACCTAGGCGTATCTGGATACTGGCATAGCATTATCGGTGTTCACTCATCGGTTCCCTCTCCCTGGGGAGAGGGTTAGGGTGAGGGGGGCGAGTATGAAACGCTGGCTATTCGGTATAGAGAGAGCGCCTGACAAGGTTCGCAGATAACAGATAGAAGAGAGGGAGGCATCAGCCTCCCTCTCTTGCTATCCGCCGTTGGTAACGGCATTTAACCGGTTCTGGTTCAGGCTGTAGCCAGCCAGTTGAGCCAGGCATCCATCCCTTCGCCCGCGGTGGCGCTGACCTGGATCACCTGGATATAGGGGTTGACCCGTTTGGCGTTCTCGATGCAGCGGGCCACGTCAAAGCTGACATAGGGCAGCAGATCGATCTTGTTGATCACCATCAGCTGGGCGGCGGCGAACATGTCCGGGTATTTCAGCGGCTTCTCTTCCCCCTCGGTGACGGAGAGGATCGCCACCTTGTACTTCTCGCCGAGATCGAAGCTGGCGGGGCAGACCAGATTGCCGACGTTCTCGATAAAGAGAATGCCCCCTTCATTGGCAGGCAGCTGGTGGCAGGCGTCGTGGACCATTTTGGCGTCCAGATGACAGCCCTTGCCGGTGTTGATCTGCACCGCAGGGACGCCGGTGGCGCGAATGCGATCCGCATCGGCGCTGGTCTGCTGATCCCCTTCGATTACCGCGCAAGGCCGCTTGTCGGCCAGCTGGCGCAGGGTTTCGCACAGCAGGGTGGTTTTGCCTGAACCCGGGCTAGAGACCAGGTTGAGTACCAGCTGGGCCGCCTCATCGAAGTGTTCGCGGTTGTGGGCGGCCAGCGCGTTGTTCTTGGCCAGTACGTCCATCTCGATGGCGATCAGCTGGCGCTGCCCCATGCCGGGGACCGACAATCCCGCTTCCCCTTTGCCGTAGTGCAGATCAGCCTGCTGATGGTCATGGTCATGGTCATGGTCATGGTCATGGTCATGGTCATGGTCATGGTCATGGCTGTGGGGGTGATCATGGGGATGTGCGTGGGAATGGCCGTGGTCATGATAGTGGGCATGTTCATGATGATGGTCGTGGGGGTGATCATGGTGGTGTTCATGCGTCTGATCATGACCCTCATGGCTCATCGGAGCCCGTACCCCGTGGTAGTGGTGATGGACATCCCCCTGATGGTGATAGTGGTGGTGAATGATCAGGGTGCGCGGCGCACTCTGCTCGTGGTCATGATGGTGATGGGCGTCATGAGCATGATGATGGTCGTGCTCATGACCATGTTCATGGTGATGCTCATGCTCGTGATGATGCTCATGATCGTGCTCATGGCCGGCGATCCGCGCCTGACCGCATCCGCATACGCTACACATATCAACTTACCTCGATGTCGGTGATGCGCAGGCTATCGCCCTGCGCGACTCGTAATTTGTATCCGCCACACTCGGGACAGGCTTGCCCGCGTTCGGTGAGGGTGACCGTCTGGTTGCAGTCGTAACACCAGGCCTCTGCCGCCTGGTGCTGAAAGTGCAGCTGGGCTCCTTCGACGGCGGTGCCCTTGGCGGCCGCCTCGAAACAGAAGGCAATGGTGTCCGGGTCGACGCAGGAGAAGCTGCCGACCTCGAGCCAGAGGGCGGTCACCTTGGTAAAGCCCCGCTGGGTGGCCTGCTCGGCCGCCAGATCGATGGCGGCCATGGCCAGAGACATTTCGTGCATGGTGGCTCCTTAACCGATAGGAGGAGGAGCAGTGACTCCTCCCTGTAATTGACCGAACGGCATGGCCGCTCAACAGATCCGCGGTAGCAATTCCCCTTGCGGCAGCTCCAGATAACGGCGGCTGCCCCAGGGGTTGTTCAGGATCACCTTGTGGCGCTCGCTCGCCTGCACCACGCCGATCTGGCTGGCTGAGGGGTTGAACTGCCGCAAGATGCCCAGCGCGTCCTGCGCCTGTTCAGCAGGCAGGGCCAGTACCATGGTTCCCTCGTTGGCGAGATCATGGGGCTCGAAACCGTAGAGCTCGCACAGGCCGCGCACCGGATCGCACACCGGAATGGCGGACTCCTCCAGCTCGATGGCAACGCCGGAGGCGCTGCTCCACTCGTTGAGCACTGCCGCGAGGCCACCGCGGGTGGCATCGCGCAGGGCGTGAGGGGTAATCCCCGCTTTTAGCAGCGCTTCTACTTGTGGCCAGAGGGTGGTGCAGTCGCTCTTGAGATCGGAGCCCAGTTGCAGGGCGTCACGGGCCATCAGGATGCAGGCGCCGTGGCTGCCGATATCCCGCGACACCAGGATGGCGTCACCGGCCTTGAGGCTCCGTACCGAGATGCCTCGGCTCTGTTCGGGCAGCGGGAAGGTGCCGACCCCGCTGGTGTTGATAAAGATCTTGTCGGCTGCCCCCTTGGGCACCACCTTGGTGTCGCCGCAGACGATGCGGGCACCGCTCTTGGCAAGCTCAGTGGCCATCGACTCGACGATGCGGGCCAGATCGGCGTAGGGGAAACCCTCCTCGATGATAAAGCTGGCGCTCAGATACTCTGGTTTGGCACCCATCATGGCGAGATCATTGACCGTGCCGGCAATGGCCAGCTTGCCGATATCCCCCCCCTCGAAGAAGAGCGGCGAGACGGTAAAGCTGTCGGTGGTGAAGGCGACGGGGCCGCTCACCGGCAATAGGGCGGCATCCTCACCGCGCAGCAGGATCTCGTTGCCAAAGTGGCGAAAGAAGAGCTGGTTGATCAGCTGATTCATTTCCACACCGCCGCCGCCGTGGCTAAGTTGGATTTCTCTCATCGTTCCTGGATCCCCATATATCGGTAGTAGGCATTGCAGGCCCCTTCGGAGCTGACCATGCAGCTGCCCATGGGCTGGGTCGGGGTGCAGCCCCGGCCAAAGACTTTGCACTGGTTCGGTTTGGCCAGGCCGCGCAGAATATCGGCGCACTGGCACGCCTTGTGGTCATCAATGGGAGTCTGATCAAGCTGGAAGTGGCGCTCCGCATCGCGTTTGGCAAACGCATCGCGCAGGCGCAGGGCGGAGGCGTTGATATCCCCGAGACCTCGCCAGCGAAAGTGCTCGCGGGTCTCGAAAAAGCGCTCGACCAGCCGCTGTGCGGCTTTATTGCCACTGGCGGTAACGGCGCGGCTGTACTGCACCTCCAGCGCGTAGCGACCCTCCACCTTCTGGCGCACCATCATCAAGAGCGCCTCCATCACGTCCACCGGCTCGAAGCCACTCACCACCACCGGCACCTGATAGCGATCGACGATGGGCAGGTAGATATCGGCGCCGGTGATGACGCTGACGTGGGAGGGGCCGATAAAGGCGTTCACCTTGGCCACCCCGTCGGCCATCACGGCGTGGATGGCGGGCGGTACCAGCACATGGTTGATATGAAACAGCAGGTTCTCAATCCCCTCAGCTTCAGCGGCAGCCAGCAAGGCGGCGGTCATGGGGGTAGAGGTCTCGAAACCGATGGCGAAGAAGACCACGGTTTTCTCCGGGTTCTCCTTGGCGATGCGCAGCGCATCGAGGGGGTCATAGACCGGGCGAATATCGCTCCCCTTGGCCCGCTGCTGGGCCAGCGTGCCTTTGGAGCCCGGCACCCGGATCATGTCACCCAGGGTGACCAGAATGACGCTGGGCTGGCTCGCCAGCTCGATGGCCTGATCGATGCGCTCTTTGGGCATGATGCAGACCGGGCAGCCGGGGCCGTGAACGAACTCGATGCTGGCCGGCAGCAGCTGGTGCAGGCCGTACTTCATGATGGTGTGGGTATGGCCGCCACACACCTCCATCACCCGCAGCGGTTCGGGCAGATCTTTGGCCAGTTCGGTGATCTGGGCTGCGAGGGCGCGGATCACCTCAGGCTGGCGAAAGCCCTGAAAGAGATCATTCAAGGTCAGCATGGCAAGATATCCTGGTTGGGCATCAGGGCCACCATCTGGCGGAAGCTCTCGAGGCTGGCCTGCGCCTCCTCTTCGTCAATCTTGCTCATCACAAAGCCGATATGGAGCAGCACATAGTCGCCCACCTGGAGGGGCTCTTCGAGCAGCATGCAGCTGACGCGTCGCTGCACCCCCAGGGTGTCGACGGTGACGCAGTTATCTTCGGGGTGCAGCTGCACCACCTGAGAGGGAATGGATAGACACATGGATTTCAGGACTCCGACAAGGTGGCACAACCGGTTGTGACAGGCTGATGCGTGGCAAGATGGTGGATGGCAAACCAGAGCTGACCGGCGGCGATGCCACCGTCATTGAGCGGCAGGGTTTCGCTGGTTAATACCTGCCGGCCGGCGGCTTCGAGAGCGGGCACCAGCTGGTCCATCAGCACCCGGTTTTGAAAGACGCCGCCCCCGAGCGCCACCGGATAGCCGGGGAAACTCTCGGCCAGGGCGATGACCAAAGCGCTGATGGCGCGGATAAAACCGGCGGCCAGGCTAGCGGTGGAGGTGCCTTGGCGCCGCTCGCTGACAAGGGTATTGATGAGCTCTGCCCACTCGATATGCAGTGACCCCTCTGATGATTGGCTGAGATCAAAGGCGAGGGGGAAGGGCTGTTCATCGGGGGCCAGCTGCAAGGCGGCCGCCTCCAGCAGGAGCCCCGTTTCACCCTCGTAATCGGGGGTATCGATAACCCCCAGTAGTGCCGCCACCGCATCGAACAGCCGACCGATGGAGCTGGTGTAGGGGGCGTTGCGACCGAGATGCCAGAGCTGGTGCAGGTTGCGGATCCGCTTAAGGGGCAGTTGCTTGATCAACGGAATATCGAGGGCACTGATCTGCTCAGGGCTGTGCGATTCAAACAGCAGCCCCAGCAGCTGACGTACCGGCTCGCGGATGGCCGCTTCGCCGCCGATCAGCTTGAAGGGGGCAAGGTGGGCAACACGCTCGAAGCCCTTCACATCGGCCAGCAGCAGCTCGCCGCCCCAGAGGGTGCCGTCATTGCCAAGGCCGGTGCCATCGAAGGCAACCCCCAGCACCGGGCCCGTGATGTCGTGCTCGGCCATCACCCCCAGCAGGTGGGCGTGATGGTGCTGCACCTCGAGGTGGGTCGCACCCTGATCGCGGCAATAGCCTTTGGCCCACTGGTGGCTGAGGTAGCCGGGATGGCAGTCCGAGACCAGCAGCTCGGGCTTGAGATCGTAGAGATCGCGAAAGGTGGCCAGGGTCTGCTCGAAGTGGCTCTGCATCGGCAGGCTGTGCAGATCGCCGATATAGGGGCTGTAGATGCGCTGGCGGCCGAAGGCGAGCGCCAGCTGGTTCTTCTGCTGGGCTCCGACCGCCAGCAGCGGCACCTTGACCGCCTCTTGCAGGCTGGGGGTGCAGGGGGCATAGCCCCGGGCTAGCCGCAACGTCTGGTGTCGCCCACCGGCCCACTGCACCAGACTGTCGTCGCAGGGGTGCAGGATGGGGCGGTTGTGATCCAGGATGCCGTCAATCTCGCCCCCGAGTTCCCTGACCACAGCCTCGTACTCGATAAGGATCGGGCTGCCGCGACCATTGGCACTGGTGGCCACCAGCGGCATGGCGCAGGCATCCAGCAACAACTGGTGCAGCGGGGTATAGGGGAGCATGACGCCGAGGTAGGGGATGCCGGGTGCGATCCCCTCGGCCAGCGGGGCCGCTGGTTGTTGCGATTCTGAGAGCCGATCATCGTTTTTGCGCTTGCGCAGCAAGGTGATGGGTCTGGCCTGAGAGGCGAGCAGTTGCCACTCTTCTTCGCTGCCGGTGACATGCAGTTTGGCCTCGGCAAGGGAGCCCATCATCACCGCCAGCGGCTTGCGCGCGCGCCGTTTGAGCGTTCGCAATCTGGCGACACTCTGTTCATTGCGGGCATCGCATATCAGGTGATAACCCCCCATCCCCTTGACCGCAATCAGGGCTCCCGCTTGCAGGGCGCGGGCGGCTTCGAGCAGGGCATCCTCGCGCTCGGCCAGCGCATCGCCGCGGCCGGAGCGCCAACTGAGATGGGGCCCGCACTCGGGGCAGCTCACCGGCTGGGCGTGGTAGCGTCTGTCCAGCGGGTTTTCATAGGCCGCTGCGCAGCGCGGGCACATGGCAAAGCCCGCCATGGCGGTATGGGGGCGGTCGTAGGGAAGGCGGCGGATGATGGTGTAGCGCGGGCCGCAGTGGGTGCAGTTGGTAAAAGGGTAGCGGTGGTGGCGATCCGCCGGATTGGCCACATCCGTGGCGCACGCCTCGCACATCCCCTGATCCGGCGAGATGGCGACCGTGGCAGCGCTCTGCTGCTGGCTGGCTTTAATTCGAAACTGGCCATGAAATTGGCCATCGAAGTCGGGATCATGAGCGAGGGGCAGTTCCCGCTCGCTGAAGTGATCGATACGGCTTAAGGGCGGCGCCAGTTCCCGCAGTTCGCGGGCAAAGCTGGCGAGCTGCTCGGGGGAACCTTCGGCGCCTATGGTGACGCCGTTGGCATCGTTCAAGACATAACCGGCAAGGCCGTGGTGCAGTGCCAGTCCATAGACGAAGGGGCGAAAGCCGACCCCCTGTACGATGCCGTCGATATGAAATTCGCGGCGCAGCCGGCTGGCCACAGGATTGGAAGAGCCAGAGGAGGCTATGGTGGCGCTCATGCTGGCTCCATCTCATCTTGAGTCTGCGGCAAACGCAGCACCCGGCGCTCGTTCTCCTCGCGTCGCACCCAGCCATCCATCTCCATGCGCAGGCAGAACGGAATGGCGTATTTGCGCGACAAACCGGTGATCTCCTTGAAGGATGCCATGTCGATCAGATCTCCTACCTGCTGGCCCGCCAGCACGGCGGCGACCATCTGGTTGTAAAGGGCGGCGTCGTAGTAGATGGGGCCGTCGAGCTGCACCAGATACTTGAGTCGCGCCAGGTTACGCAGCTGCTTTTGCAACGCGCCTTTTTGTAGCAGGCCCTGCTGCAGAACTGCGGGCAGCTTGCGGGTGATAAAGGGATCCAGCTCCACGCCGCCGGGGCCCAGTTTACCGGGCTCGTAACCCTCCTTGCCTTGATCTCGCACCACCTTGAGCACCAGCTGCGCCTCTTCCCCCAGATCATCTTCCGACTCGCCGCTGCCCGGCTGCCACTTGTCATGGTGCAGGCGAACAAGTTGCTCACTTTTGAGCTGCTGGAGCAGGGCCTGAATGACCGGCAGGGCGATGCCGAAGCGGGTCGTGAGCTCCGCAGCACTGAGCGGTTCGCTGGCCAGGGTGGCGAGCAGCTGGTCGCGGCTCTGGGTGAGCCAGCAGCTATCCAGCAGCCACTCACCGAGGGGGGTAACCTGCTCGGGCCGCTGGTCAAAGCGGCTGGCCAGCACATAGCCGTTGAGCCCCAGTTGCAGGGTGGCCGGGTTGTATCGCTCCAAGCCATCCGGCAGCTCGCCCAGCAGGGCGTGCAGCGTCTTGCGTCTGGCGGGATGGATATCGCCGCACCAGACGATGCGGGCGCCGTGCAGCAGTTCGCTGCTGCCGTGGCGAATGATGGCGAGCGGCTGGCCAAAGAAGCAGGGGATGGGGCTGGTAAAGATCAGCCGTGCCAGCCGGGTGTCCTTGATGGGCACGAAACGGGCTCGGCCATGCCAGCTGCCGAGGGCCACCTCCACCTCCTGCGTGCGTAGCGCCTTGCCGCTCAGGCTCTCGGCGTTGAGTCGCACGATAAGGTGGGTTGCCACCTCGCACTGGCCAGTTGCGCTGGTCAGGCAGTGACCGCGGGCCACCTCCTTGTGGGGCACTTTTTTCAATCCCACCGCCACCCGGCAGACGGCGCCGATCTCGTCGACGCTCTGGTGATAGGCCTGCAGGGAGCGCACCTGTACTTCCCGATCGGCGGGGTAGAGGCGCAGCTTGTCCCCCACCTTGAGGCTGCCCTGCTGCAGGGTGCCGGTGAGCACGGTGCCGGTGCCATTGGCGGTAAAGACCCTGTCTACATACAGTCGCGGGGCGGCCTGTTCGCGGGGGGCATGATGCTCGGCCATATCCCCCAACTGGCGCACGATGGCGACGTGCAGGGCAGCCATATTGGCGCCGGTTTTGGCGCTGACGCTGACGATGTCGGGCACCATGCCGCTCTCGTCCATCACCCGCTCCAGCAGGCTTTCTTCCAACAGCAAAAGCTCGTCAGGGGAGACCAGATCGCACTTGTTGATGCAGACCAAGAGGCGCGGCACCCCCATCGCCCTGAGCAGGCGCAGGTGATCGCCGGTCATCGGCATCCACCCCTCGTCGGCGGCGATGACCAGCAGCACCAGATCCAGACTCCAGAGCCCCGCCACCATGTTGCGGATATAGCGCTCGTGACCGGGTACGTCGATGACGCCTATGGTGTTGCCCTGACCGTCGTCGAAGTGGGCAAAGCCGAGATCCTGGGTCATGCCGATGGCCTGCTCATGGGCGCGGGCGGTGGTGATGCCGGTGAGGGCCTTGATCAGCAGGGTCTTGCCGTGATCCACGTGGCCGGCAAGACCGATAACGGCGCGATAGGGGGTCATGGGATCAGGGCTCCTCGGTCGCATTTGTTGCATTGAACGGGGTGGGCAGCAGCAACTCCTTGAGTTGGGCGATCAACAGCGCCATCTCCGCCGGCAGCAGGGTGGCCATATTGAGCAGCACCTTCTGCTGGCGCACGGTGGCGATGACCGGCACCGGCAGTTCGCGCAGAGCGTCGAGCAGCTGCTGGGCCGGACGCGGGTCGGTGCACTCCAGCGCAGGCGCCGGATAGAACTCGTCCGGCAAGGTGCCGCCGCCCACCACCAGTTGGGCGGGAACCGGCACAAAGCAGCCGGGAAGGGCGGCCATCAGCTGGTCTGCTCTAGCCTGCATGGCGGCCGGGTTGCTTAAGACTTGCTGGGCGATGCCCTCGCCGACGGGAGATTTGTTGAGCTTGTGGATGAGCAGCCGTTCGAGCAGGGAGTAGACGATGCGGCTCGGGCGGAAGGTGCGCATCATGGGGTGTTTTTCCAGCCGCTTGATAAGGTCGCTGCGGCCGCTGATGATGCCCGATTGCGGGCCCCCCAAGAGCTTGTCGCCTGAGTAGCAGACCAGATCCGCCCCTGCCTTGATGTACTGGCGCACCGAGGTTTCATCCGGAGCAAACTCTTCGCTGGTCAAGCCGGAGCCCTGATCCACCGCCAGCACCACGTGTTCGGGCAGGGCGCGGGCCACCTCGCCGATATCGGGGGTCTCGGTAAAGCCGCGAATGGCGAAATTGGATCTGTGCACCATCAGTACCAGCGCGGTCTGATCGGTGATGGCATCGAGGTAATCTTTGGCGGTAGTGATATTGGTAGTGCCCACCTCCACCAGTTTGGCACCGGAGAGCGCCAGAATATCGGGAATGCGAAAGCCGCCGCCAATCTGGATCTGCTCGCCGCGCGAGACGATCACCTCGCGTCCCTTGGCCACCTCCTGCAGCAGCAAAAAGAGCGAGGCGGCGTTGTTGTTGACCACCAGTGAATCTTCGGCCTGGGTGAGGCAACGGAGCAGGGGGGCGATTAGCCCCTTGCGCCCGCCACGCTTGCCGGTGGCGAGATCCAGCTCCAGATTGTTGTAGCCGGTGTTGAGGTCACGCACCTCATCCCACAGATCGGCACTTAACGGCGAACGCCCCAAATTGGTATGCACCAAGGTGCCGGTAGCGTTGATCACCCGGGTTTGACGCTGGCGCAACTGCTGTTGGCAGCGTTTGGCAATTAGCGCCTCGATCTGCTCGGGGGCAACGCCATGCTGGCGAAAATCTTCGCTCTGGCGCAGCTCGCTCAGGGTGTCGCGCACCGCCTGAGTCACCAGCGGGCGGCTCAGCGCCTCGATAAAACCGGCGAGAAAGGGTTGCTGCAGCAGTTGCTCCACTTGCGGCAAACGGCGCGTTTGTTGCTGGCTGGGCTGTTGCTGTGAATCTGGCAGTGAATCGTCGGCAGCCGTACCTGATGCAGGCTGGCGGTGGGGGATGGCTGACGCGTGAGACGAGTTCGGCATGGGATTACCAGTGCAGTGCGTGGGTTCGGGATGCGCACCGGTTTGCCGATAGAGAGGCCGAGCTGACGGGTTATGGCACTGCTGGCGATTTGCGGATGAGTGCAAACTGGGTGCATCCATGAGCGGGTATAAATTAATGCTGCATCAATGCTGATAAATTAATTTTTGGCCAGCGAGATAACCTGAGTTCGGATTATATTGGCAAGCGGCAAGCACCTTTTTAAGGTATTACTTCAAACATATTGAACAAATAATGGAAATAACATCCAGGCCGAAAAATTCAGCGAGAGAGTATTTGTTCAATAGATAAATTTGGCGGAAGAGGCAGGAATCGAACCTGCCAAAGCCTTCTCGGCTCACATCGGTTTTGAAGACCGAGGAGGCCACCAGACCCCATCAACTTCCGTAACGGCCGCCATTTTGTGGCAAATTTCTGTGACTGGCAACGCTTTTTTTGTCATAAAAATGCGAGAGTTAGCGATTTTTTGAAAAAATCAAAGAACCTTGTTTTATATCAAGTTCAGCACAATTAGCCCGATGTTTTTAATTTAACATCGGGCCTCGATCACATTGCCATAACCGTTGGTCAATAACGGTCGTTAACAACTCGCTAAATAATCACCGCTTGGCGTTGGCAATATTCCACTGATCCAGTTTATCTATTAACAGACTGGTGTCACTGGCGGCATCAAGATGCTGATAAAGATAATCCATCGCCTCGCTCACCATCTCGGTCATCGGGAAGGAGAACGCCACGATGGCCGGTTGTACCCCGACAAAGATCACCTCTGGGACAAAGGTCTTGAGCTCGTCGATCAGGAAATTGAGCGGCATATTGTGGGTCGAGAAGATAAACATCTCGGCGATGGTCTCGGGGGGGATCACCTGCAGGGTGCCCGCCTTCTCGCCGATCTCGGCGGCATCCACCAGCACCACTCGCTCCGGTTGCAGCTCCCGCACCTTGTAGACCACATTTTCCGGCGCGATGCCGCCGTCGATATGGATCCAGCCGGGCATGGGGGCGGCCTGCAGCTTGTCGGCGAGATAGGGGCCGGCACCGTCGTCCCCCATCATGGCATTGCCCACGGTCAACACGAGATTGCAGCCCATCAGCGGCTCCTTACCATCAGGTACATATGGGGGTCGTTAAAGAGGGCGGTGAGCTGATCCATAAAGGTATTGGTCCAGCCCAGCTCCTGCTCATCGAGCAGATTGTCGGCTTTGCGCAGTCGGTCGAAGGCGCAGGCCAGCATATGGCAGTGCTCGCGATAGATGGTGATCTCGCCAAAGGTGAGAAACCCCTCCATCTTGCGGCGCGCCTCGCTCCCCTCTGGCAGCTTGGCTACCCAGTCGCGATAACCGGTCAGCGAGCAGACTAGGTCTGCTCGCAGGCAATCGACGATGCCGAGGTGATGGCCGATGGCGAGGCTGTAGTACATCACCTCCTTGGCCTCTTTCGGCACGTCGAACTGCTCGTCGACGAACTTGCGCGAGAGGCGATAGAAGAAAACCTCGTCAGCCATGCACCGCCTCTCCCTTGCCGGCCGCCCGGCTGAGGCAGGCGTTTGCGAGGTTGTTGACGATCTCCGCCAGACGCGGATCGTCGTGCTGATCGAGGTAGCTCTGGATGCGCAGATCCACATCCTGCTGGGTTGCCCCTTCGAGCAGGGCCATGAACTCGTCGGCGATGATCCGCCCCTGACGGTAACCGGCCATGCGGCGCGCTTCGCGCTCGATCATTACCCGGATTTCGTTGGGGATGCCGGTGAGGCGCAGCTCGACCCGCTCACCCGGTTGCACCTCGTGGCTGGTGGCTTTGAGTTTCTGCTCAAGCAGACCGAGCGCCACGGCAAAGCCATAAATGGTAGCCGCCGGTGTCGGAGGGCAGCCCGGGATATAGACATCCACCGGCACGATCTTGTCGGTGCCGCCCCAGACGCAGTAGAGGTCGTGGAAGATGCCACCGTCACAGCCGCAGGCGCCGTAGGCGATGCAGATCTTGGGATCGGGCGCCGCCTCGTAGGCACGCAGGGCCGGCACCCGCATCGCCCGGGTCACCGCGCCGGTAAAGAGCAGGATGTCGGCGTGGCGGGGGGAGGCGACCACCTTGATGCCGAAACGCTCGGCATCGAACAGCGGGGTGATGGTGGCGAAGATCTCGATTTCGCAGGCGTTGCAGCCGCCGCAATCGACCCGGTAGACATAGGCCGAGCGGCGAATGTCCTTGAGCAGGGTCTTCTTGAGTTTGGTGATCTCGGGATCCTGTGCCAGCGGCACGGCGCGGGTATGGGCATGGCCGACAACCGGTTCTATGCCTTTGATCTTGCTCATCACATCCACTCCTTTTGTGCGGCCATCGGTGTGGCTATCGGTGTGATCAGGGCCGAGTCAGGCTGGCTCAGCATGCTCTGTTTTCGTTTGCAGTCGGGGCAGTGGTGCAGTCGCTCCGGGGTGGCCAGCGGCGTGCCCGCCTGCTTGAGGGTGTCCTCCACCAGTGCTACCAGTTTGCTCGGGGCAAAGTAGGTGCCGCACAGGGTGCAGGGGGCCAGCGCGAAGCGGGCCTCCTCATAGAGATCCGCCTTGTTGGTCACCGCCAGCTCGAACTCGGGGGAGAGGGCGATGGCGCGGGTCGGGCAGACCTCTTCGCAGCGGCCGCAGAAGATGCAGCGCGCCATGGAGATCTCCCAGCGCCGCTCGCCGGTCTCCATGTCCACTTCCATCACCAGCGCGTTGGCCGGGCAGGCCTTGGTGCAGGCGGCGCAGGCGATGCACTGATCCGCCTGATATTTGGGTTTGCCGCGAAAATCCCGGTTCACCTCATAAGGGGCGAAGGGGTACTTGGCGGTCGGGGTGCCAGCCTTGAGGATGGTCTTGAACAGCTTGATCATGATGACCCCTTATTTCAGCGGAGAGTTTTTGCGATCGATGCCGTAGCGCTCGATCTCCTTGTAGGAGACCACGGTGGATTTGCCCTTCTTGGGGTCGACCAGAGTGACCCGGTCGGTACAGGAGTAGCAGGGATCCAGACTGCCGATGATGAGCGGCGCATCCGCCACGGTATTGCCGCGCAGCATGTAGCGCAGAGCAGGCCAGTTGGCGTAGGTGGCGGCGCGGCAGCGCCAGCGGAACAGCTTCTGGTTATCCCCGGTCATGCTCCAGTGGACGTTCTCGCCACGGGGCGCTTCGGTAAAGCCCAGCGCAAACTTGCCCGGCTGGTAGGTGAAGCCTTCGGTCAAAAGCGGCCCCTGTGGCAGGTGCTCCAGACCGAACTCAATCATGTCGAGGGAGTCGTAGAGCTCGTGGATCCGCACCAGCACCCGGGATTGCACATCGCAGCCCGCCTTGGTCTGGATCTCCATCGGCAGCTCGCGGTAGCCGGCAAAGTCGTGGACCCGGCGCACGTCGCGCTTGAAGCCGCTCGCCCGTACCATGGGGCCGACGCAGCTGAAATCGCGGGCAATTTGCGGGTCGAGCTTGCCGATGCCGATGAGGCGGGAAGAGATGTTGGCGGTATCCAGCAGCATGGCCACCAAGGGTTTGAGCTCATCACGCAGCTCGCGTACCAGCTGGGCCCCCTTGATGCGATCCTCCTTGAAGATGTCGCGGCGCACCCCGCCAATCAGGTTGAGGCCGTAGGTTTTGCGGGCGCCGGTCAGCAGCTCGGCCAGGGTCATGGACTTCTCCCGCACCCGGAAGAACTGCATGAAGCCGGTGTCGAAACCGGTGAAGTGGCTCGACAGGCCGATGTTGAGGATATGGCTGTGCAGGCGCTCCACCTCCAGCAGCACGGCGCGGATCATCTTGGCCCGCTCGGGTACCACAATACCCATGGCGTTCTCCACCGAGGTGGTGTAGGCGACGCTGTGGGTAAAACCGCAGATGCCGCAGACCCGGTCGGTCAGAAACGCCACTTCGTTGTAGCCCATGCGGGTTTCCGCCAGCTTCTCCATGCCGCGATGGACATAGAAGAGGCGGTAGTCGGCATCGATGATGTCTTCACCATCGACGAACAGACGAAAGTGGCCCGGTTCATCCGAGGTGATGTGCAGCGGGCCGACCGGCACGATGCGGTTGGCATCATTGCCGAGCTCGTTGACGAAGGGGTAGGTCTCGGTGTCAGTGGTGGGCATCGGGCGCTGGCGATAATCCATGGCGTCCTTGCGCAGGGGGTGGATATCCTCCGGCCAGTCGTCCGGCAACACCAGACGGCGTTCGTCCGGCAGACCGATGGCGCGCAGGCCGTACATGTCGCGGATCTCCCGCTCGCCCCACACCGCCGCCGGAATGGTCGGGGTGATGGAGGGGTACTCCTGGGTATCGGCATCCACCAGCACCTTGACGGTGATCCAGCACTTGGTGTCGCCCTCCATGGAGAAGACGTGGTAGACCGCGAAGTGGCCGTTGAGGCTGCGCTCGTCATTGGCAAAGGAGAGCGGAAGCCAGCCCCCCAGCTGATGGAAGATCAGGCTGGCGGTCTCGACCAGACTGGTGGGCTTGACGGTGATGGTGGCCTGATCGGCGGTTTGCCACTCCTCGTCGACGATGGCGTGGGGCAGTTGTGCTCGCACCTGCTGGATGTAGTCGCAGCCGATGCGATCCGAAATGGCGATGGTCATGCAGTTCTCACTTTAAATTCACAAAAGGTGAAATCGAAAAAAATGGCTGTGATGGCGGGCATGGCTTATATCCCGACCAGATAGGCGAGCAGCGCCAGCAGGGCCAGCCCCAAGCCGTAGCGGGTGAGCTTGTGGGTGCGCACGAACTGGGTACGGGCCATGGCGTTTTCGATGATGCCAGCCAGCAAAAAGGCCACCAGCAGCTTGCAGGCGAGGATCAGCGCCGCGCCGATCAGTGCAGGCAGACTCCAGTTGGCCGCCTTGCCGAAGGGCAGGAAAATCACCAGAAAGAGCTGCACCACCACCAGTTGCTTGAGGCCGATGGAGAGCTTGAGCAGGGCCAGGTCCGCACCGGAATACTCGGTGAGCGGCCCCTCCTGCAACTCCTGCTCGGCCTCGGCGCAGTCAAAGGGCAGCTTGCCCATCTCGACAAACACCGCGAAGGCGCAGGCGGCGCCCGCCAGCAGGGTGGCAACCGGCGCGGCCAGCGGCTGGGTCGCCACATAGCGGCTGATGTTGCCCAGATCCGAGCTGCCCACCATCATCGCCATGATGAAGCAGGCGAGCACCAGAATGGGCTCCACCAGAATGCCCAGCGTCAGCTCGCGGCGGGCACCGATCCCTGCAAACATGCTGCCGCTGTCGAGCCCCGAGAGGGAGAAGAAGAAGAAGCGGAAGATGGCGAACAGATAGATGTCGGTGATGAGATCCCCGGCGATGGGGAAGGGAGACTCGTGAGTCAGGGTCGGCAGCGCCATCCCCACCAGCAACAGAGCGGCAATGAGCAGCGCAGGCATCAGGTTGAAGATGATGCCGGCAGGCTCCGGGGTCACCTCCTGACGGCGCAGGAGCTTGGCGATATCCCGGTAATCCTGCAGCAGGCCCGGCCCCTGACGGGAGTGCATCTTGGCCCGCAGCACCCGGTTGAAACCGGTGGCGAGCGGCGCCAGCGCCAGCATGGCGATGGCCTGGGTCAGGGCGAGGGCGACCATGCCCCAGCTCGGCATTTCAAGAACAGGCATATCAGACTCCTACTGCCATCAGGATAAAGAGCGCCAGCACAAGGCCGTGCAGCAGCCAGCCGGTCGTCCCGCTGGTATCGCTCACCCCGTGCAGGGCGCTGGCCAGATCGAGCTGCGGCTGCTTGCGATAGAGCGGCGCGCAGAGTTGGCGCAAGGTGTGGGTGACACCGCCAGAGGTGAGGCTCATGCGCTCCTCGTAGGCGTAACCGCAAGCCCACGGCGTGCCGGCGTGACGACGACCCAGCTTGGGCCCCTTGAAGATGGCCAGTACCAGCAGCGGGATGAGGAACAGACCCAGCAAGGTGATGGCGATAACGGGCGGGGAGAGGATCGCTTGTGAGCTGTCGAGTGGCAGCAGGGTGGCGCCGGTGGCCACGTTCATTTGGCCGCTTACCAAGGCTTGGCCATAGCTGGCGATATGGGGGGCAATCCAGGGGGCGCCCAGACCCAGCACCAGACAGACTGCGGCCAGCAGCAGGGTGCCTGCCACCATGGCGCCCGGCACTTCGCGGGCGTGGCTCGCCTTCTCGCTGCGCGGGGCGCCGCAGAAGCAGATGCCGTACACCTTGACGAAACACATCACCGCCATGGCGCCGGTCACTGCCAGCATCACTACCGCGAGCGGCGCGACAACGGAGGTGCCGAGTTTGGTCATGGAGAGCAGAGACTGGTAGATAAACCACTCGCTGACAAAGCCGTTGAGCGGCGGCAGCGCCGAGATGGCCATGGCACCGATCAGGAACGCCAGCGCGGTCCAGGGCATCAGCTTGGCCAGGCCCCCCATATTGTCCATGTCGCGGGTGTGCAGGCGGAACATCACAGATCCGGTGCCCATAAAGAGCAGGCTCTTGAAGATGGCGTGGTTGAGCAGGTGATAGAGGGCGCCGAGCAGCCCCAGCACCACCAGCGCCGGCTGCTGGTTGGCGATGCCGATCATGCCGATCCCCATCCCCATCAGGATGATGCCGATGTTCTCTACCGTGTGGTAGGCGAGCAGCCGCTTGAGGTCATGCTCGGCCAGCGCA
The DNA here is from genome assembly GCF_002934425.1 of Aeromonas sp. ASNIH4. NCBI lineage: Bacteria > Pseudomonadati > Pseudomonadota > Gammaproteobacteria > Aeromonadales > Aeromonadaceae > Aeromonas > Aeromonas sp. ASNIH4. Next base: position 1,800,537 of record NZ_CP026217.1, read on the forward strand.
AACAGCACCCCGAGCACTGCCGAGCAGGCACCGAAGATCAGCACCACATAGCCCCACCAGAGCTGGCTGGCGCCGAGAAAATCGATGCTGACCCGCAAAATACCAAACAGCCCCAGCTTGACCATGACGCCGGACATCAGAGCCGAGATATGGGACGGCGCAACGGGCTCGGCCACCGGCAGCCAGCCGTGCAGCGGCACGAAACCGGCGCGCAGGCCAAAGCCGCAGAAGCTGAGCAGGAAAACCAGAGAGGCCAATCCGCCCGCCAGATGGTGCTCGCGCAGCGCGGCGAACTCCAGCGAGCCGCTTTCGCGGCAGAGCAGCCAGAAGGCGATCAGCACCAGCGCCATGCCGATATGGTTCATCACCAGATAGAGACGGCTCTGTTTGGCGGCTTCCGGGTTGGTCTTGACCAGCCAGTAGGTGGTGAGGGTCACCAGCTCGTAGCAGAGCAAGAAACCGAGCGCGTTGTCGGCCAGTACCATGCCCACCATGGCAAAGAGGAAGAGGTTCATCAGCGCGCCGATGGCCACATCCCCCTTGCCCTGATATTCGCGAATATAGGCAAAGGAGTAGAGGGCGACGGCGACGCCGACGGTGCTGATCACCAGCAGCATCAGCGCGGCAAGCATATCGAGGTGAACCGAACCCAGCAGCCAGAGCTGGCCGTCGACGGGGGCGCCTTGGGCAAAGATCTGGATGGCGGCGATGAGGCCCGTGAGCGAGCCCAGCAGGGCAAGGCCACTGTTGAGGCGGTTGGCCAGTGCGGGCAGCTTTTGCAGCAACAAACCGGCGGCGGCGCCCAGCAAAAAGAGCAGGAGCGTGGCCATAACAAGGGGGGACAACATCAGCATGCTCCCTCTGTGGTGGATAGATCGGATGTAGGGAGCGCCGTGATGGGCGCCGAGAAGGCAGAGGCCCCCTGCGGGTTGGTGTCGGCTGCTTGCTGGCGACGGATACGGGCGGCGCGTTCGGTGTCGCTGTCATTGACCAGCTTCAGCGCCTGGGAGGGGCAGGCATCGACACAGGCCGGGCCTTCGGCACGAAATTCGCACAGGTCGCATTTGACCGCGATGCTGCGCACGCCCGGCTCCCAGCTCAGCAGATCCTCGCCAAAGCAGCGCAGGCCAGCGGAGGTGGAGGGGTTGCTGGAGCGGATGGAGCTGGGAATATAGGTGTCGTAACTGGTGGCCATGGCCACCGGACGGCTGCCGCCGCTCTGGATGGCGCCAAAGGGACAGGCCACGGCGCAGAGGTTGCAGCCGATGCAGAGCGACTCGTTGAGTTGCACGCAATCGCCGGTCTGGCGAATTGCCTCGACCGGGCACACCTTGCTGCAGGGGGCATCGTCACAGTGACGGCACTGAACCGGCATGGTCGCCTGCTCGTGTCGCATAACGGTTAAACGGGGGGCTTGTTGCAAACCTTGCGCCTTGTGTACCTCGCTGCAGGCCGCCATACAGGTGCCACAGCCGATACAAAGCTTGGGGTCAGCGATAACGAAGCGGTTCATAGCCTACCTTGTCGTGTCGCGAACGGAGAAAGTAGGGGCAGGTTGGCAAGATACGGGCCAGCTTGGTTTTGCCTGGCTGGATGAGTGTAAGTGTTTGTTTTTAAATGACGTTAAAAATAGCGCCGACGGGTGTCGAGGCCTTGACCCACTGTCGAAGCGTGACGTTCGTCACTTGTGACGAAGGGTTGGAGAGGGTTCGTCACCTTGGAAAACACAGCATGAGTAGGGTGCAATGAACGAAGTGAATTGCACCGCTATCAAAATATGTTTGTGGTGCACGGCGCTGCGCTTGTTGCACCCTACGGTTGTTGTGAGAGGGGAGATGAGCTGGTTCGATTTGCCGTGGTTTGCCCCTTTCTCCCCTCGGGGGAGAAGGGGGGGGGATGAGGGGGCGGCCATCGGGGTTAACGGTAAAAAAGAGGGAGGCCAATGCCTCCCTCTCTCTTTAGCGCAACTCACGCCATCAGATATCCACCTGGGATCCCAGCTCGATGACCCGGTTGGGCGGGATCTCGAACTGATCCGGTGCGCGCAGGGCATTGCGCTGCAGCAGCATAAAGAGTTTGCCGCGCAGGTAGAGGTACCAGGGGCGCTCCTTCATGATCAGCGACTCGTGGGCCATGAAGAAGGAGGTCTCCATCATCCGGCAGCTCAGCCCCTCGGCGTTGCAGCGGTGGAAGATCTCCTCCACGTTGGGAGTCTCGCGCCAGCCATAGCTTGCCACCACCCGCCAGAAGGTGGGGGATAGCTGCTCGATGCAGACCCGGCGCACGTTGTGAACGTAGGGCACCTCTTCCACCCGCAGGGTGAGCAGGATGATCCGCTCGTGCAGCACCTTGTTGTGCTTGAGGTTGTGCAGGAGCGCATGGGGGATCACGTTGACCACCCGCGACATATAGACCGCCGTGCCGGCCACCCGGGTCGGCGGGGATTTTTCCAGCGAGGCGATCATCGGCTCCAGCGAATTGCCGTGCTCGTTGAGGCGACGAATAAGTTGGAAGCGCTCGCTCTTCCAGCTGGTCATCACGGTGAACATCACCGCGCCCAGGGTGAGCGGCAGCCAGCCGCCGGAGAAGATCTTGGCAAGGTTGGCGGCAAACAGCGGCACGTCGATGGCCAGCAGCGCGATAAACAGGGCGGCCACCAGGTACTTGTTCCAGTGCCAGCTGTGGCGGGCCACCGAGCAGGAGAGGATGGAGGTGAGCACCATGGTGCCGGTGACGGCGATGCCGTAGGCCGCCGCCAGATTGCTGGAGTGCTCGAAGCTCATGATGACGATCACCACCGAGATATAGAGCATCCAGTTGATGACCGGAATATAGATCTGGCCGGACTCCTGCTCGGAGGTGTGCACGATGCGGATGGGAGAGAGATAACCGAGCCGTACCGCCTGCCGGGTCAGTGAAAAGACCCCGGAGATCACGGCCTGCGAGGCGATCACCGTGGCCAGGGTCGCCAGCAGCAGCAGCGGCAGCAGCGCCCATTTCGGTGCAAGCAGGAAGAAGGGGTTGGTGATGGCCTCGGGATGAGCCAGCAGCAGCGCCCCCTGGCCGAAGTAGTTGAGCACCAGAGAGGGCAACACCACCATAAACCAGGCGCGCCGGATCGGGCTCTTGCCAAAGTGGCCCATGTCGGCGTAGAGCGCCTCTACCCCGGTGATGGCCAGCACCACGGCGCCGAGGGCAAAGAAGGAGGCCGTCTGGTACTTGGCAAAGAAGCGCAGCGCCCAGACGGGGTTGAGCGCCCCCAGCACCTCGGGGTGCTGGAAGATGCTGTTCAGACCCAGCACCGCCAGGGTGATGAACCAGGTGAGCATGATGGGGGCGAACAGCTTGCCCACGGTGGCGGTGCCGTGTTTCTGGATGGCGAACAGCAGGGTCAGCACCAGCACCGAGAGCGGCACTATATAGGGGTCGAGGGAGGGGGCGGCGATGTTCAAGCCCTCGATGGCCGACATCACCGACATGGCCGGGGTGATCACCACCTCGCCATAGAAGAAGCTGCCGCCAATCAGCCCCAGGATGATCAGCAAGGGGGTCCACTTGGCCGGGGTGTTGCGGGTGGCCAGCGACATCAGGGTGAGGATGCCCCCTTCGCCGGCGTTGTCGGCCCGCATCACGAAGGAGAGATACTTGACCGAGACCACCAGGATCAGCAGCCAGAAGATCAGTGAAAGAAAGCCCAGGATGGAGGCGGGCTCCACCCCGAAACCGAACTGGCCGGAGAGGCACTCGCGCAGGGTATAGAGCGGGCTGGTGCCGATGTCGCCATAGACCACGCCGATCGCCGCCAGCGTAACGCCGGACAGGGCTTGTTTGTGATTACCGTTCATGAAGTTGTCTGTCAGTTTGATGGTGACAATTGGCCAGCACGGGCCGCCCCCGTCTATCGGGCGTGCGGCAGGTGCCGCAGGAACGCATTAATGGATTGCGATGGGAAAGGGAGCTAACTGGATATAAAGAGGCTTATCATGGGACACAGTCTGTTCATCTGCCGTTAAGGGTATAATGACACACCCGTCGTGGGTTTATGCTCAGGTATAAATAATCAAAAAGGGGTGGCTAACGAAATTATTAATTGGCCACTGATTGAAATACCCCGCCCAGACCATGGCAAGTGATTGTTTTAACTGGCTATCCATTTTTGCCAGCGTTTTGCATCAAGCTGGCTAAGAAATAAACGATAAAATGCTGACCAATAAAGAGGGGCTCTGGCAGTAAAGGATGGGGGGTAAGGCTGCGATGGAGTCTTTATTAGACGAAAGGTCAGGTGCAATGAACGATGTTCATTGCACTATTTACATGAATAGCTAGGTTATGAAATAAGGGTAAATTTTCTAATAATAATTGCCAGAGAGAACAAGACTTTTCAACTGAGATAGTGTTTTCATTGGACTATCTCGATGAAGCATTCGATGACAGTTAGAGCAAACTACAGCTAAATCAGATAATGTAGTCTCTACTTGCTTTTCTGCATCCGCCAATTTGATAAGGTGGTGAATTTCACAAAAGTCCTCACCTAGAACACCATAGACTTTTTTAAAGTCGAAAGAGCATACTTCACATACGAGTTTTCCAGTGCGTTCTAAAATTTGTCTTTTCTTAAGTTTAACTATTTTCTGGTTTCTTTCTCTTTTGATATGAGCTAATAACCGAGGGTTACCTTCCAGAGCAGAAAAGTCGATATCTGGAATGATGTCGCTAAAATCATAGCCCTCAATAAATTCTAGAATTGGTCGAGTATATTGGTTGCTGTCTTCAGTGTTGGCAAACCAAACGTTACTTTGTCCTATACCTCCTTTTACTGCCCTAGGAATCATTAAATGACGTTGCTCCATGGGAAGTAAGGTTACATTGTCTTTATGTGCTTTAATTCGAAAGATATTTATCCCACTCTCCTTGTGTTTTATGCTTTCCAGGTTTAAAAATTGCTCATGTCTAAATACTGTCGCATGTTTATACCAACCCACAACCGCAGTACCACCAGAATCTGGACCAGCAGTCCAAATTACTAGTACATCATCTATGGATTCATCTGATTTGGATGCGCCTAATTTTTCTAGTTTTATTTGCCCAGTAGGTCTTACATAGCCAAATATTTGGTTGTCAACCTCTGTGAAATTACAAGCCTCATGTCCAGTATCATTTTTATTATAGGCTCCACCACGCTCAGGCTTATCATTGTAAATTCCATCATATCGTTTCATCCAGCCGACATTGCAGAATAAATATTTCATACTCCCTCCGAAAAATAAACTTCATGACTGCGATATTGTCATATTGGTTTTCAAGTGAGGCACATGATAACCGGAAAGATGAAAAATAGAAGAGCGAGAGATATAAAACAGGATCTAACTCAATAAATTAATTATTAAGGTTTTTGTTTTGCCTCGCGATTTTACAGTAAAACCAAAAAAACTCTGACTGTACTGCGCTAGCTTTGCGCTTTATGGTGGCTATTTGGAGCTCTTTCTTCAGGGGGCATTTTCTCGGATTTTGCCCTCCCACTTGCTAGCTGTATGGTGCCCGATCCCTGTGTAGAGCCACTCGGGTCTGCTCTGTAAAGTGGTTGGGGAGGAGATCATCAGCCAGTGTCGACCTCGTCACTTTTGTCATGTCGAGCAGGGGGGCGGCCTCTTCGTCACCCTCGTCAGTTGCGGCTAATGCCGCCTTTGTCATCCAGATTATCTCTTTATTTTCATAGGTTTGTGATTTTATGACGGGCCATCTGCCGGTGTTGGTCTGATAAATGCTTTGTGGGGGCAGACCGCGTTGTCACCTGCCAGGTGGGTGAGGGCGGTCGGGTGTAACGAACCATTTAGGATCCCTCTCTATGAACAGCTTCGTGATTGCAGATCCCAGTCTCTGTATTGGGTGTCGTACCTGTGAGGTGGCCTGCGCCGTTTCACACCAGTCAGGGTCCTGCAGCGGGACCCTTGAGCGGGAGGGCGGCCTGCATCTTGCCATCGAGGATGGACATCTGGTCTCCAAGGACAGCCATTTTCAGCCGCGCCTGAAGGTGATCGTGGGCAGCAAGGTGACCACGCCGGTGCTCTGCCGCCAGTGTGAAGACAAGCCGTGCGCAATGGCCTGCCCCAACAACGCCATCGTCACCGAGGATGGTTGCGTCAAGGTGCTGCAGGCGCGCTGCATCGGCTGCAAGTCCTGCGTGGTGGCCTGTCCTTACGGCGCCATGGCGGTGGTGGTGAAAGAGGTGGCCCCCACGGCCGATTCGCTCTTCAAGCGGCCGCAGACCAAGGCGCAGGCGCTCAAGTGCGATCTCTGCCAGCACCGCGAGGCGGGCCCGGCCTGTGTCGAAGTGTGCCCGACCCAGGCGCTGCGGCTGGTCACGCCGGCCCATCTTGACACCCTGAACCGGCAGAAGCAGCTGGCCAGTGCCGAGGCCCTGCTGGCGATGCCGGCGCGGGTGTGAGCGGGCTTGCCGAGCCGTTTTTCGTTAACAAACAAGAGTGTGAGTCATGAAAAAAGTCATTACCGTGTGCCCCTATTGCGGCACCGGTTGCAAAATCAACCTGCTGGTTGAAAACGACAAGGTGGTGGGGGCCGAAGGCGCCAACGGCCGGACCAACGAGGGGCAGCTCTGCCTCAAGGGCTATTACGGTTGGGATTTCTTGAACGACACCAACCTGCTGACCCCCCGTCTCAAGAGCCCGATGATCCGCCGCGAGCGCGGTGGCAAGCTCGAAGCCGTCTCCTGGGACGAAGCCATCGAGTTCGCCAGCAGCCGTCTCTCCGCCATCAAGGCGAAATATGGCCCGGACGCCATCATGACCACCGGCTCTGCCCGTGGCCCCGGCAATGAAGCCAACTATGTGATGCAAAAATTTGCCCGCGCCGTGCTTGGGACGAACAACGTCGATCACTGCGCGAGGGTGTGACACGCACCCTCAGTCTCCGGTCTGGAGACAACTGTAGGCAACGGCGCCATGAGCAACGCCATTCCCGAAATTCAAGAGACCAAGTGCCTGCTGGTGTTTGGTTACAACGCTGCTGACTCTCACCCCATCGTCGCCCGCCATATCCTCAAGGCGAAGGCAAACGGGGCCAAGGTGATTGTGTGTGATCCCCGAATGGTGGAGACCGCCCGCATCGCCGATCAGTGGCTGCCGCTCAAAAACGGTTCCAATATGGCGCTGGTCAACGCCTTCGCCAACGTCTTGATCAATGAAGGGCTCTACAACAAGGAGTTCGTCGCCAACTACACCGAAGGGTTTGACGCCTTCAAGGCCACGGTGGCCAAGTACACCCCGGAATACGTGGAGGGGATCACCGGCCTCAAAGCCGCCGATATCCGCGCCGCCATTCGCACCTATGCCGCATCGCCTGCTTCCATGATCCTGTGGGGCATGGGGGTGACCCAGTACGGTCAGGCGGTGGACGTGGTCAAGGGGCTCGCGGGTATTGCGCTGCTGACCGGCAACTTCGGTCGCCGTGGCACTGGCTGTGGGCCGGTACGCGGTCAGAACAACGTGCAGGGTACCTGCGACATGGGGATGCTGCCGCACCAGTTCCCGGGCTATCAGTCGGTGAGCGATCCTGCCATCAGCGCCAAGTTTGCCAAGGCGTGGGGGGTGGATGCGCTCTCCCAGAAACCGGGTTATCGGCTGACCGAGCTTGGCCACAAGGTGGAGGAGGGCAAGTGCAAGGCCTTCTACATCTTCGGGGAAGATCCGGCGCAGACCGAAGCAGATCTCGGTCAGTTCCGCCGTACCCTGGCGGGGATGGAGCTGGTGATCGTGCAGGATATCTTCATGACCCAGACCGCCGAGATGGCGGATGTGATCCTGCCCGCCACCAGCTGGGGCGAGCACGAGGGGGTTTACAGCTCGGCGGATCGCGGCTTCCAGCGCTTCTACAAGGCGGTGACGCCGCCGGACAACGTGAAACCGGACTGGGCCATCTTCTCGCTGATGGCGACCGCCATGGGGTATCCCATGGAGTATCGCGACACCGAGCAGATCTGGGACGAGCTGCGCGGACTCTGCCCGCTCTACGCCGGGGTCAGCTATGACAAGATGGCCGATCTCAAGAGCGTGCAGTGGCCCTGTCCGACCGAGGATCACCCGGGCACCAGCACCCTGTTCGAGGGGAACGTGTTCACCACCCCGAGCGGCAAGGGTCAGCTGATTGCCTCCGAGTGGCGGCCGCCGCTGGAGCAGCCCTGTGCCGAGTACCCGCTGGTGCTCTCCACCGTGCGCGAAGTGGGTCACTACTCCTGCCGCTCCATGACCGGCAACTGCTCGGCGCTGCAAACCTTGGCCGATGAGCCGGGCTATGTGCAGATCCACCCGAGCGATGCCAAGAAGCTCGGGGTGAAGGATCAGGCGCTGGTCTGGATCTCGTCGCGGCGCGGCAAGGTGATCACCCGGGCCAACTACAACGAGCGGGTCAACGCCGGGGTGGTCTACATGACCTACCAGTGGTGGATCGGGGCCTGCAACGAGCTCACCATCGAGCACGTTGACCCCGTCTCCTACACGCCGGAATACAAGTACTGCGCAGTGAAAATTGAGCGTATCGAGGATCAGCCGGGGGCGGAAGTGTACGTCCAGACTGAATACAGCGCGCTCAAGGCGAAATTGCGCAGCGCCGCCAAAGGGTAATCGTCGTTAATAAAGTGGATCCAGGCTCTGTATACAGGGCCCGGATCCGCTCATCCTTTTTTCAGCTGGCAGGTGTCCATCATGAAAAATGAATTAAATCTTTCGTTCGGGATCTTTTATGTCTCCGCTTATTTGCTGGTGATGTTGTTAGGGATTGGGTGTTTTCTATGGCACGACGAATTGATATTTCTGCTGGGGTTTTCCTTCTTTGGCTGTTTTATCGCCGCGCGCATCGCCATGAGCGCCGTGCTGGCGGCATTGAGCGTGCAGGCGGCCTGGCTCATTGCCTTTCTCTCCACCACCCTGGTCAATTGCCTGCTGGCGGGCGTGCTGGGGCTCGGTGTTTATCTCACCCATCGGGTAGTGTCGGTGGAAATAGCTGACAATATCAGTGGGTTATTGCTGGGGCTTCAGCTCTTTTCAGCCGCCTTCATCTTCGGCGGGCTGAAACTGCACAACTACCGGCTGCTCTCCTCATGATCCTGCGACAGCGGCAACAGGGGCAGAGGATGGGCCAGTTGGCGGCGATATGCGGCGAATGACGGCGATAGTGACGCCATATTTGGGCGCGGCGGGAAATATCCGCTGACGGAGCTGTAATATGTGCCAGGGCCGGCTTGGTTGTAATGGGGATGGGGCTAACTTATTATGCCAACCATCCTGCGATAATCTGCGCGATGCTATTTCGCTGCATGTTAGTTTTTATAATTAAGCGTTAAGTTTTTAAAAATTAATTATAACATCTGACTGCGATGGCTGATGCATTGTTTACCGTTGTTGCCGTGCTGCAATTGGCCGGCAAGGGTACCCATCTAGATGTAATGCGAGGCCTGAATGCTGAATGTGAGTGCCATTCCGTTGACCGACATCTCACCCATCTGGGATGACGGCTTTCTCTCCCTCTCCAAGAACCTGCTCTCCGCCGTCACCCTGGACGACTTCATCAAGAAGCTGAACCGGATCCAGCCCTGCTTTCGCCAGGTGGATCGGGTCAACCTCATCCTCAACCTGGGGACGGGGGAGGAGGCGGTCTTCTACTACCTGGGGGTGCAGGGGCCGGCTCACCTCATCTGCCGCAAGGCCGATCTCCATTTTTCCCGCGAGCAGGCCATCGTGCTGCCGGCGAGCCGCTTTCGCCACCGCTGCGAACAGCTGGCGAGCACTCCTGTCTATGACGGCTTGCAATCCTACTGCCAGCTGCCCATCACCACCGCCCGCAGCCACCTGGGCGGGGTGGAGTTCATCAGCCGCGAGGCCAACGCCTTCCCGATGGAGACCCTGGCCAAGCTGACCCAGCTGGCGGCCATCGTCGCCATTGCGCTGGAGAACGTGCTCGACAAGGAGCGCACCCTGGAGCAGGCCAACTCCCTGCGCCTTGAGCGCGACAGCTGCAAGATCCTGGTGGACGTGACCAACGCGGTGATCAAACTGGTGCGTATCGCCGAGCTGCCCCAGAGCCTGTTCACCATACTGCACCACCACTTTGGCATCAGCAGCCTGTGCCTGGCCGAGTACAACGCCACCTCCGACAGCTTCAAGAGTTACCTGGTCAATCAGCAGCAGCGTGAACAGCCCGGCATCATCAACCATTCGTGTTTTGAGAAGAACTGCCTGCAGGGGGCCCTCGGTCACAGCGAGCCCTTCTTCCTCTATCGCGAGCAGGGTCACGGCTGTCAGTCGAGCTGCCGCTTCACCTCCCAGATCCTGCCCCCCGACGCCGACAGCTCCTGCATCCTGCCGCTGCGCTATCGGGGCAACCTGCTGGGGGTGTTGATCCTCTCCCACCCCGAGGCGGATTTCTTCGCCGACCTCGATATCTCGCTGCTCGAACAAGTGGCGGCGCGCACGGCGATTGCCATGAACAACGTGCAGGCGCAGCAGGAGATCTCCAACACCACCGGCGCTAGGGAGAAGACCCTTAGGGTCGACGGACCCGCACCGCAGGGGGACTTTGCCAACATCATCTACCAGAGCGCCGTGATGGAGAAGGTGCTGGAGAAGGTGAAGCTGGTGGCCCAGAGCGACTGCACCGTGCTCATTCTGGGGGAGACCGGCACCGGCAAGGAGCTGATCGCCCAGGCCATTCACGCCCTGAGTGCCCGCCACGATCACGAGATGGTCAAGGTGAACTGCGCCGCCATTCCTACCGGCCTTATCGAGAGCGATCTGTTCGGCCACGAGAAGGGGGCCTTCACCGGGGCGCTGACCCAGCGCATCGGCCGCTTCGAGCGGGCCCACAAGGGCACCCTGTTCCTCGACGAGGTGGGGGACATGCCGCTCGATCTGCAGCCCAAACTGTTGCGGGTCTTGCAGGAGCACGAGCTGGAGCGGGTGGGCAACAGCAACCCCATTGCCATCGACGTGCGGCTGGTGGCGGCCACCAACTGCGATCTGCTCTCCATGGTCAAGAACAAGCGCTTTAGAAGCGATCTCTATTACCGGCTCAACGTCTTTCCCATCGAGCTGCCGCCCCTGCGTGAGCGGCGTGAGGATATTCCGCTCTTGGTCAACTTCTTCATCAAGAAGATCGCCAAGCGGATGCGCCGCACCATCACCTCCATCCCGGCCGACGCCATGAAGATGCTGGTGTCGCTCCCCTGGTACGGCAACATCCGTGAGCTGGAGAACATCATCGAACGGGCGGTGGTGATGACCCGCGGCCATGTGCTCAACCTCTCGCCGGACGAGCTGCTGCCCCTCAAGGGCTTTCACAAGATAGAGACCCTGGTCTATGACGAGCCGGCCCGGGAGCTGTTCCGTGAACCGCTGCCCGCCTTGCCGCAGAGTGACGAGGCACAGGGGGAGGATGAGCGGGTCAGCATCATCCGGGCGCTGAAGGCGTGCAATAGCATCGTTGCCGGCGAGCGGGGCGCGGCCCAGCGTCTCGGCATGAAGCGCACCACCTTGCTGTCGAAAATGAAACGGCTCGGGATCTCGGCCAAAGATCCCCGCACCCTCAACTAAGGGGCACTTAGATGTTGCTTGAACTCGACCCCGATACCCCGCAGGCGCTCAGCGCCCATCGCGAGGTGGTCCATTATCATCAGCGCGGCGTCACCACCGACAGCGCCATGCAGCTGCCCTGCGAAACCCCGGTGGCGCTGGTCTACAACGGCATCGCCCACAGCGTGATGATGTGCTCGGCCGCCGATCTGGAGGATTTCGCCATCGGCTTCTCGCTCTCCGAGGGGATCATCGACAGCCTGCTCGATATCCACGACATCGAGCAGCAGAGCGCCTGTCGCGGCATCGAGCTGCACATCACCCTGGCCAATCGCTGCGTCCATCGCCTGAAAGAGAAGCGGCGCACCCTGGCCGGGCGCACCGGGTGCGGCATCTGCGGCAGCGAGAGCCTGGAGCAGGTGGTGCGCGCCCAGCCAAGGCTGCCCGACAGCCAGCGCTTTGCGGTGGGCCATATCGACAAGGTGCTGGCGGCGCTGCGCCCGCTCCAGCTGCTGGGGCAGAGCACGGGGGCGACCCATGCCGCCGTGCACGTGGACGGCGAGGGCAACATCCTCGCCATTCGCGAGGACGTGGGGCGCCATATCGCGCTGGACAAGCTGGTGGGACACCTGCAGCGAAGTCAACGGCGCGACGGAGCCATCCTGGTGACCAGCCGCGCCAGCTTCGAGATGGTGCAAAAGTGCGCCAGCGCGGGGGTGGAGATCTTGCTCGCCATCTCGGCTGCCACCGAGCTCGCGGTCGAGCGGGCCGAGCAGACCGGGCTCACCCTGGTGGGCTTTTGCCGCCCGGGGCGGGCGGAGATCTACAGCGGCCGCCAGCGCATCCTGCTGGCGAGCGCGGCATCATCCCCCGTTTCGGCAGAGGGCTGAGGGCACAAGGCCATTGGCGCTCGGGGTTGGCTCGGGTATAGTCCTGCGCCAACAAGATAGGTTCGGTCGCGCTCCTTGCCCGTCAGGGCGCCGCGGCCGACACAGCGCCAAAGGATACCAAGCCCATGAAATTCAGCCCGCTGCTGGATGAGATGATGAAAGCCCTGCAGGTGCTGCCGGGTGTCGGCCCCAAGTCGGCCCAGCGCATGGCATTTACCCTGCTCGAGCGTGAGCGCAGCGGCGGCCTGCGGCTGGCCCAGCTGCTCTCTCGCGCCCTGACCGAGATTGGCCACTGCAGCCACTGCCGTACCTTCACCGAGAATGAGCGCTGCGAGATCTGCGCCAATCCCAAGCGCGAAGAGAACGGCCTGCTGTGCGTGGTGGAGAGCCCGGCGGACGTGGCTGCCATCGAGCAGACCGGCCAGTTCTCCGGCCGCTACTTCGTGCTGATGGGCCACCTCTCGCCGCTGGACGGCATTGGCCCGGAAGAGCTGGGGCTGGAGATCCTGGAGCGACGGTTGAAAGACGAGGCGATCAGCGAGCTGATCTTGGCCACCAACCCCACCATCGAAGGGGACGCCACCGCCTGGTACATCGCCGACATGGCCCGTGCCGCCGGCGTCAAGGTGAGCCGGATTGCCCACGGGGTGCCGGTGGGCGGCGAGCTGGAGCTGGTGGACGGCACCACGCTCTCCCACTCCCTGATGGGGCGTCAGCCCCTTAATTGAGTCAGCGTCAGCCCCTGAACTGAGTCAGCCTGTGTTCTTCAACAGGTCCTGCGTCGCGACTCAGCAGCAATACCAGAACCCGCCCCGGCGGGTTTTTTGTTGGGTAACAGGGTCGATTGGCGCAAAAATCGCCATTCGCACACCTCGGCGTTTTGTCCCCCTTGAAATGGCGATCGCCGGCCCCATCTTGGATCGGGAATATGTTCAACCCGAATCGCCTGAGGATAGTGTCGATGACCCAAAGCGTTCATGCCGAAACCCACGGGTTTCAGACTGAAGTCAAACAACTGCTGAGCCTGATGGCCCACAGCCTCTACTCCAACAAAGAAGTGTTCCTGCGCGAGCTTATTTCCAACGCCTCCGATGCGGCGGACAAGCTGCGCTTCAAGGCGCTTTCCGATGCCTCTTTGTTCGAAAACGACGGCCAGTTGCGCGTTCGCCTGGTGGTTGATAAAGAAAATCGGACCCTGACCATCTCCGACAACGGGATCGGTATGACCCGTGATCAGGTGATCGAGCACCTGGGCACCATCGCCAAGTCCGGCACCGCCGAGTTCTTCAAGAACCTCTCCGGTGATCAGGGCCGCGACTCCCAGCTGATCGGCCAGTTCGGGGTCGGTTTCTATTCCGCCTTCATCGTTGCCGACAAGGTGACCGTGGTGTCCCGCGCCGCCGGTACTGCTGCGGAGCAGGGCGTGCAGTGGGAGTCGGAAGGGGAAGGCTCCTTCACCGTGGCTGACGTGACCAAAGCCGGCCGCGGTACCGACGTCATCCTGCACCTGCGCGCCGAAGAGGACGAGTTCCTCGACGACTGGCGTCTGCGCTCCGTGGTGAGCAAATATTCCGATCACATCAGCGTGCCGGTGGAGATGTTCAAAGAGGGCACCCCGGATCGGGAAGAAGACGGTGAGACCATCGTCGGTACCCCGGGCGAGTGGGAGCAGGTCAACCGCGCCACTGCACTGTGGACTCGCAACCCGAAAGAGATCAAGGACGAGGAGTATCAGGAGTTCTACAAGCACGTCGCCCACGACTTCGAAGATCCGCTCTTGTGGGGTCACAACCGGGTGGAAGGGGCGCAGGAGTACACCAGCCTGCTCTACGTGCCGGCCCGCGCACCGTTCGATCTCTACAACCGGGATCAGAAACACGGCCTGAAGCTCTACGTGCAGCGCGTCTTCATCATGGACGACGCCGAACAGTTCATGCCGGCTTACCTGCGTTTCGTCAAAGGGGTGCTGGACTCCAACGATCTGCCGCTCAACGTCAGCCGTGAAATTCTGCAAGACAACAAGGTGACCGTCTCCCTGCGCAAGGCCTGCTCCAAGCGCGTGCTGACCATGCTGGCCAAGCTGGCCAAGGACGATGCCGAGAAATACGCCAAGTTCTGGAGCGAGTTCGGCAATGTGCTCAAAGAAGGTCCGGCCGAGGATTACGCCAACCGCGAAGAGATCGCCAAGCTGCTGCGCTTTGCCAGCACCGCCGGCGAGGGCGAAGCCCAGACCGTGTCGCTGGAGGATTATGTTGGCCGCATGAAGGAAGGTCAGCAGAAGATTTACTACATCACCGCCGACTCTTATGCCGCTGCCAAGAACAGCCCGCACCTCGAGATCTTCCGCAAGAAGGGTGTCGAAGTGCTGCTGATGTGGGAGCGGGTCGACGAGTGGCTGATGAGCCACCTGACCGAGTTCGACGGCAAGCAGCTGGTCTCCGTCACCCGTGGCGAGCTGGATCTCGGCGATCTGGAAGACGAAGCCTCCAAGCAGGCGCAAGAAGAGGCCGAGAAGGCCAACGCCGGTCTGGTGGAGCGGGTCAAGCAGAGCCTCGGGGATGCGGTAAAAGAGGTACGGGTCACCCACCGTCTGACCGACTCACCGTCCTGCATCGTCACCGATGCCCACGGCATGAGCACCCAGATGATCAAGCTGATGCGCGCCGCCGGTCAGCCGGTGCCGGAGCAGAAGTACATTCTGGAACTGAACCCTGACCACGCTCTGGTGAAGAAACTCGACACCATCCAGGACGAGGCGCTGTTCGGCGAGTGGGTCACCCTCTTGCACGAACAGGCCCAGCTGGCCGAGCAGGGCGGGCTCAATGATCCGGCGAGCTTCGTCTCCCGTATCAACCGTCTGTTACTCCAGGCATGATGTTTGGGCCCACTGCGTGCAGTGGGCTCTTTCTTTTCTGGCGCCTGCCCCGTTTGGGGCGGGCGCCAGTTGCGTGCAGCGCTGCTGCATTTTCACTCATTTTTCGTACACGGATCTGCGCCAATGGTCGTATTGCCATGTCGGAAAGATGGTGAAAAATAAGCCACTCACACGGGGCAAGCTTGTGAAAATGGGCGAAACCGTGTAGTTTTTTGCCTTCTCAAGAATTGAATAACCAATCAATAGGAGCGTGTATGCGCATTGTTCTGTTGGGGGCTCCGGGTGCCGGCAAGGGTACTCAGGCTCAGTTCATCATGGAAAAACACGGTATTCCGCAGATCTCCACCGGCGACATGCTGCGTGCCGCGATCAAGGCGGGCACCGAGCTGGGCCTCAAGGCCAAAGCCGTGATGGACGCAGGTCAGCTCGTCTCTGACGACATCATCATCGGCCTGGTCAAAGAGCGTATTGCCCAACCGGATTGCGCCAACGGCTTCCTGCTGGACGGTTTCCCGCGCACCATTCCCCAGGCGCAAGCCATGAAGGACGCCGGTGTTGCCGTGGACTTCGTACTGGAGTTCGACGTGCCGGACGAAGAGATCGTCAAGCGCATGAGCGGTCGTCGCGTTCATTCCGGTTCCGGCCGTACCTACCACGTGGTGTTCAACCCGCCGAAAGTGGAAGGCAAGGACGACGTGACCGGTGAAGATCTGGTGATCCGTGCCGACGACGAAGAGACCACAGTGCGCAAGCGTCTGGATGTGTACCATCAGCAGACCGCACCGCTCATCGGCTTCTACGGCAAGGAAGCGGAAGCGGGCAACACCCGTTACGTCAAGATTGATGGCACCCAGCCGGTGGATCTGGTCAGCAAGCAGCTGGCGACCATCCTGGGCTAAGCCCGCCATTGCCATCGTCCCCAAGGGGCCTGCGGCGATGTGCCAGTGAGACAAGGGCCCGGCATGGGCCCTTTCTTGCATTCAGACATAACAACAGAACGACAGGAAGCATACGTGACCACGAAAACCGGGATCTTGCTGGTCAATCTGGGTACCCCAGCCGCGCCCACCACGGCCGCCGTCAAGGCGTTTCTCAGCCAGTTTCTGCACGATCAGCGGGTCGTCGACCTGCCGCGCTACCTCTGGTGTCCTCTGCTCCACTTCATCATCCTGCCGACCCGCTCTCCCAAGGTGGCCAAGCTCTATCAGCAGGTGTGGACCGAGCAGGGCTCGCCGCTGATGGTGATAAGCAAGCAGCAGTGTGCGGCGCTGGAGCAGGAGCTCAAGCGCGAAGGGGTCGAGGTGCCGGTGGAGCTGGCCATGACCTACGGCTCCCCTTCGCTGGATGAGGGCTGGCAGGCGCTCAAGGCCAAGGGAGTCAACCGGGTGATCCTGTTGCCGCTCTATCCCCAGTATTCGGTCAGCACCACCGCCTCGGTGTTCGATGGCTGGGCCAAGGCGATGAAAAAAGAGCGCAACCTGCCGGTGGTGCGGCTCATTCGTGATTACCATGCTCACCCCGAATATATCCAGGCGCTGGCCATGAGCGTACGCCGCCACTGGGAACAGCACGGCCAGGGCGAGCACCTGCTGATGTCGTTCCACGGCATTCCCGAGCGCTACGAGCGGGAAGGGGATCCCTATGGTCACCAGTGCCGGCGCACCGCCGCCCTGCTGGCCGAGGCGCTCGGCCTCGATGCCAGCCAGTGGACCGCCAGCTTCCAGTCCCGTTTTGGCAAGGAGGAGTGGCTCAAGCCCTACACCGACGTGACCATCGGCGGCCTGCCGGCCACCGGGATCAAGCGGCTCGATGTGATCTGTCCCGCCTTTGCCGCCGACTGCCTCGAAACCCTGGAGGAGATCCAGGTGCAGAACCGGGAGATCTTCATGGCCGCCGGTGGCGAGCAGTTTGAATACATTCCGGCCCTCAACAGCGATCAGGCCCACATCCGCATGATGGTGTCGCTGATCTGCCGCGAGCTGGCCTGACAGACATACAGCCGGTGCCGCCCATCGGCACCGGCTGCCAGTCGTTCGCTATCCAAGGAGAAGGAGTTTCACCATGATGCATATCACCCTGATTTACGCCGGCCTCTTGGGGCTGCTGTTCCTGTTGCTCTCCTTCTGGGTGGTCAAGCGCCGGGCCCAGTTCAAGGTGATGATAGGGGAAGGGGAGGCGCCGGAGATGCGCGCCGCCATCCGGGCCCACGGCAACTTTGCCGAGTACGTGCCGCTCACCCTGCTGCTGATGGCGCTGTGCGAGCTGGCGGGTGTCGGGGCATTCTGGCTCCATGCTGGCGGCCTGGCGCTGCTGGTGGGACGGATCCTGCATGCCATCGGCATCCAGATCCCCAAGGCGCCCAACCTGCCGAGGCTGGTCGGTACCCTGCTGTTCTGGCTGGCGCTGGGGCTCTTCTCGGTGCTGGCGCTGGCACAGGGGCTCGCCGCCGGCTGAGTCTTGTTCGCTGCAAAAACCACCTCCTTGCGAGGTGGTTTTTTTGATGGGTTTTGGTAAACGTTTTCCTCTGCAGCCCGTGTCTATACTGACTTCATATTTTAATCAGGCGACTTTTCGGCACGGCGGATTGTGTTAAAATCCCGCCCCTCTTTCCCCCAGAGCACAAGAACATTGCCATGAAATTTCCCGGTCAGCGCAAGTCCAAACACTACTTTCCAGTGGATCGTCGTGATCCCCTCATCTCCCAGAGCGCGGTGCTTGCGGAGCGGGGCAAGGCCTATGTGGTCGGGATTGACCAGACACTGGTCGACATCGAGGCGCACGTTGATCTGGCATTTCTCGAGCGTTACGGCCTGAGCCGCGGCCACTCCATGCTCATCTCCGATGACGTGGCCGAGCAGATCTACGACGAGCTCAAGAGCAACAACATGGTGGTGAGCGAATTTGCCGGCGGCACCATCGGCAACACCATGCACAACTACTCGGTGCTGGCGGACTCCCACTCTATCCTGCTCGGCGTCATGAGCCAGGACATTCGCATCGGCAGCTACGCCTACCGTTACCTGTGCAACACCTCGTCACGGGTCAACCTCGACTACCTGCAGCCGGTAGACGGCCCGGTCGGTCGCTGCTTCACCTTCATCACTGAAGGGGGCGAGCGTAGCTTCGGCATCAACGCCGGCAAGATGGACCATCTGGATGTGGCCCACATCCCCGAGACCATCATCAAGGAGTCCTCCGCCCTGGTCATCACCGCCTACCTGGTGCGCGGTGAAGATGGCACCCCGATGAAGGACGCGGCCATGACCGCGGTGCGTTATGCCCGCGAGGCCGGTGTGCCGGTGGTGCTGACCCTGGGTACCCGCTTCGTCATCGAGTCCGACCCCCAGTGGTGGCGCGATTTCATCAGCGAGAACGTCACTGTGCTCGCCATGAACGAGGAGGAGGGTGAGGCCCTGACTGGCTTCTCCGATCCGCTGGCTGCCGCCGACAAGGCGCTGGACTGGGCCGACATGGTGCTCTGCACCGCAGGGCCGGTGGGGCTCTACATGGCGGCCTACACCGAAGAGGATTTCAAGCGCGAGACCACGCTGCCGCTGCTGCCCGGTGTCATCCCCGAGTTCAACATGTACGAGTTCAGCCGCCCCATGACCCGCAGCGGCTGCCGCGTGCCCAAGCGTATCTACTCCCACATCTCTCCCTACATGGGCGGGCCGGAGAAGATCAAGAACACCAACGGGGCAGGGGACGGGGCCCTCTCCGCCGTGCTGCACGACATGGTGGCCAACGCCTATCACCGCAGCGCCGTGCCCAACTCCGCCAAGCACGTGGCCGAGTTCCTCACCTACTCCTCGCTCTCCCAGGTGTGCAAGTACGCCAACCGGGTGAGCTACGAGGTGCTGGCTCAGAGCAGCCCGCGCCTGTCGCGCGGTCTGCCGGAGAAGGAAGACAGCCTGGAAGAGGTGTACTGGGAGCGTTGATCCCGCCCCTTGCGCTGAAAACGCCTCCTTCGGGAGGCGTTTTGTCAGGTAAAACCCGGCCGCGGGCAGTTTTTTGTGTGATAAACCCCAAGATGCTTGAGTCCATGTTACTTTTGCGACACCATTTGGCCACCGCATTGCCACTCGGCACTGCCGTGGCCGCAGCACCCGATAGAGAGAGAGCCCCATGAGTAAGTTAACTGACAATCTTGACGCCAATTTCCAACTGTTCATCGAAGAAGTCCGCGAGTCGGGTCAGGTATGGGGCTTGCGTTACGGTGAAGACTGGGTCGTCTGCCGCTCTGCCGAGTTCGAAGATGCCGACGTGATGCCGCTCTGGTCTGCCGAAGGGGATGCCCGCCTGCACTGTGTGGACGAGTGGGCCGATTACGAGCCGGAAGTGATCGAGCTGGAAGAGTTTCTCGACATCTGGATCAACGATCTGGACGAAGACGACGTGCTGGTCGGCCCGAACTGGAACGCCGATCTGGAAGGGCAGGAGCTCGAACCCATCGAGCTGGCCAAGGCGCTGGTGGAACTGGACGCCTGAACCACACTGCATTGAGCCGGGCCTTGGCCCGTCTGATGAGAACCGATATCCGCGAGGATGTCGGTTTTTTTATGGCCGGCTTGCAGAATACTGAATGAAAAGGCGATTTGGCTTTGCACCCGTCAGAGGGATGGTCCATCATCAACCTTTTGCCGAGCGGGAGGAGCCATGTTTGTATTCGACGTCACCGGCGTTGCAGGGGCGCGAGCCGAGATCCGGGTTCAGGCGCTGGACTGGGGGCAGAGCGGCCCCGTCACCTTCCGCTGCGATGACGATCAACTGGCGGTGCTGCTGCTGACCGACTGCCGCTGCGATGCGGTGGGCTTCTTCAATCTGCTGGCGGGCTGCAAGCCGCTCTACCTGGAGCAGTGGCTCAGCTATCTGCAGGAGACCGGCCGCATCGCTAAGCAGAGCTGCCAGCTGGAGAGCCCGGCCCAGGAGGATTACCTCGCCAAGGCCGGTCTTGAACACGAAGAGCTCAATGCCCTGCTCGGGCAGGTCTATCAGGTGGCCGGTTTCAACCGGCTGCAGATCAACCGTTACCTCAAGAATCGCCACAATCCCACCACCCTGGCGACCCGTTACGATCAGAAGGAGCTGGAGCGTTATCGCCAGCTCAACGACATCATTCTGACTCTGTTGAAGTTGAAGCATCCTCAGTAAACAGTCCGAGCTGGCTGATATCCGGTCGCAACTGCTGGGGCTTGGCGATGAGATAGCCCTGCAGTCCGTCCACATACATGCCCTGCAGCAGCTGCTTCTGGCCCAGCTGCTCCACCCCTTCCGCAATCACCTGACAACCCATCCGGTGTGACACGTCGACGATCATCCGCACGAACTGCTGGTTGGTCAGATCCTGCTCCAGCCCGGTGATGAGGGCGGGATCCAGCTTGATGTAGTCGGGCTTGAGCTCGCGAAACAGGTTGAATGACCCTATCCCCTTGCCGAAGTTGCAGATGGCGGAGCGGCTGCCGTTGCGCCTGAGCAGCTCGAACACCCGCTTGGCCCCGGTCAGATTGCGCTCCAGATGTTCTTCATCCAGTTCGAACACCAGGTTGGCGCTGGTGTTGGGGTCGTTGAGCAGCTGTCGGTCCAGCCAGATCAGAAAGGCGCTGTTTTGCAGCAGGTTGCTGGAGAGGTTGATGCCCCAGCGACTCTGATTCGAGCCAAAGGCCCGGTACTGGCGCATGACGTGGGTCACCAGCATCTGTTCCAGCCGCATCACCATGTCCAGCCGCTGGGCCATGGCGAACAGGGTGTCGGTGGGCAGCACAGTGCCGTCGGCACTGCTGAAACGGGTGTAGATCTCGTTGTAGGCCAGCATGCTGCGGTGCATCGGCTGGATCGGCTGGTAGGTGAAGCTGATCCGCTCCTGCTCCAGCAGCTCGGTCAGTACCAGCTTCCAGTGATGCTGCCCCTGCAGCTCCACCACGCTGTCATCCTGCTGGATGGCCCAGCCGTTGACCGTCTCGGTCTGGGCACGGGCCAGCGCCAGATCCGCCCTGGCCAGAATGGCCTCGATCTTCTGGCCGCTGCTGAGCCGAGTCAGCCCGGAGTAAGCGGCGCTCTCCAGTTCATGCTGCTGCTGATAGTGATCGAAGGCGATCTTCAGATCCCGCCCGAGCAGGGGGGGCGGGATATTGGCGACCGGCTGCACCAGCACCGCGAAGTCGGCCCCCGAGATGCGGTAGACCTGATGGCCGGGGAAGCGGCTCACCACCCTGGTGATGATATTGGCGATATCCTTGATGTAGGCATCCCCCGACTGAAAACCGCGCTGAGCGTTGAGCTTGCCGAGTTCGGTAGCGCGGATCAGCACCAGGGTGGCGGTCTGGGTGTCCTGATCCCGCTGCAGCAGCTCGGTCATGTCGCGCCGAAAGGCGTGGCGGTTTTGCAGCTGGGTCAGCTCGTCCTGGGTCGCCTGGTTGTGCAGCTCGCTGATCTGGCGGTGAGCGTCGCGCTCGGCCTCGTTGAAGTGGGCGAGCAGTTGCTGCAGGGCGGCCTGGGCCTCGGGCGTGGTCAGACAGGTGGGGTCGCGCAGCTGCAGCGCCCGGCACCACACCTGCTCCTGATGGCTGCGCTGCGCCTGCTGGAGGCGCAGGGTCAGCATGCTCAGCAAGCCGAAGCCGAGCAGGCTGGTGGCGAGGATGATAAGCAGGGTCAGCAGCGTGCTGGTGAAGGCGAGCCAGAGCCCCTGCAACAGCAGCAGGGGAGCACAGAGGAGAGCGATCACCAGCAGCTGGTTGCTCCCGAGCTTGTTCAACATGGTGTCATCCTTGATGATGTCGTTGATGTTGAAATTCTAACCAAGCTCGCGCCGCAAAGCATGAGATCACGCTCAACTCCTGGAAAAGGGCCAATTGAAATCAGTTAAATGTGAGTGAAACCACTTTCATGGCGCCGGAAACAGGCGAAGATGAATCGAAAATGGACCAAAACAAGGCAGAGGTAATTATGTTGTTAGAACCCGTAGACACCGCCAAAGCACGGCAACTATTGAATCAGAGTATGGCCTTGGTGCTCGCAGGGGGACGGGGCAGCCGCCTGAAGCAGTTGACCGATAACCGCGCCAAGCCCGCCGTCCACTTTGGCGGCAAATTCCGTATCATCGACTTCGTGCTCTCCAACTGCATCAACTCCGGTATCCGCCGGGTGGGTGTGGTGACCCAGTACAAGTCCCACAGCCTGTTGCGCCACCTGCAATCGGGCTGGTCTTTCCTGCGCTACCAGATGAACGAGTTCATCGACCTGCTGCCGGCCCAGCAGCGGGTGGACGAGGTGCACTGGTATCGCGGCACCGCAGACGCCATCTACCAGAACGTCGACATCATCCGTGACTACGGTCCCAAGTACATCGTGGTGCTGGCGGGGGATCACATCTACAAGATGGACTACGCCGCCATGCTGCTCGATCACGTGCGCCTCGGCGCCAAGGTGACGGTGGCCTGTATCGAGGTACCGCGCTGCGAGGCATCGGCTTTCGGCGTCATGGACATCGACGAGCAACGCAAGATCCGCGCCTTCGTGGAGAAACCGGCCAATCCGCCCGCCATGCCGGGCTGCGAGGATCGCTCGCTGGCCTCCATGGGCATCTACATCTTCGAGGCGGAGTACCTCTACCAGTTGCTGGAAGAGGACATCCACAACCAGGAGTCCAAGCACGACTTCGGCATGGACGTGATCCCGCGCATCGTGGGAGAGGGCAAGGCCTTTGCCCACCCGTTCAACATGTCCTGTGTCGGGGCCAAGGAGGGGCAAAAACCCTACTGGCGCGACGTGGGGACCCTGGATTCGTTCTGGGAGGCGAACATGGACCTGGCCTCCGTGGTGCCCGAGCTCGACATCTATGACGAGAACTGGCCCATCTGGACCAGCCAGAACATGTCGCCCCCGGCCAAGTTCGTGCAGGACAGAAACGGCCAGCACGGCATGACCATCAACTCCATGTTCGCGGGGGGCTCCATCGTGAGCGGCTCCTTCGTGCTCAACTCGGTGCTGTTCACCAACGTGCGGGTGCACTCCTTCTGTACCCTGGACCAGGCGGTGATCTTCCCCGGGGTCGAGATCGGGGCTGGTTGTCGCTTGCGCCGGGTGGTGGTGGACAAGGGGTGCAAGCTGCCAGACGGCCTGGTGGTGGGGGAGAACGCGGACGAGGATGCACGCCGCTTCTACCGCTCCGAGCAGGGCATAGTGCTGGTGACCAAGCCGATGCTGGCCAAGCTCGGCTAACCTTGTCGACACAGACAAAAAAAGGGAGCCCTGGGCTCCCTTTCTATTGGTGGTCGATTTATTTCTCGCTGACCAGGGCCTTGCCGGCCATCACCATGGCGGTGCCATGCTTGCCACCGGCGGCGGTCACTTGTGGGACACCATCTTCGTCGGTGTCGCTGCCGGCACCCTCGATGACGTTCTCGCCGGAGTCGCCGACCCATTCGGCCATCTGCATGCCGCCGTTGACGGTGCCACGGAACCAGCTCACGTAGCGCTGGGTCAGCTGTGCCAGCTCAAGCTCGGGTGCCTTCTCGGCCCCTTCGTTGCGCAGGTTCAGCATGGCAGAGCGCAGGGCGCCGGAGATGGCGGCCTGGGTCCAGGGGGTGTATTCACCCTGCTTGCCGGCGAGCCAGGTTCCGGCCTTGGCATTGAAGTAGGCCTTGTCGGCGGCGATGAAGAGCTCGCGCGCCGCGGTGCGGTACTTGGCATCCGAGGTGGCCAGGAAGGCGGCGGTCAGGCCGCGGATGGCGGCGAACTGCGCGTCGATGGACTGACCGGCGTCAAGCTTGCCGCCCAGTGTCAGACCGTCATGGACCAGGCCGTTCTTGCCCTTGAGGTTGGAGAGGATGAAATCGGCCTGCTTGCGGACCAGTGCGATCGCCTGCTCACCCTGTGGGGTCTTGAGGTTCAGCTCGCCATTGCCACCGGCGGCGTAGCCGACCGGCAGCGCATCCTGGGCGCGCTGGAAGATCTGTAGGGCGACCAGGGCGTAGGCGGCGTCGAAGGTAGTGACGTGCCCGGCCTGTTTGCCAGCTTGCCAGCTGTCGACCAGGGTGCCAGCCTTGGGTTCGAAGTGCAGGGCCAGCAGGTTCTTGAAGGTGAGGTTGGAGAGGTTCAGGGCCAGGGAGAAGGCATCGCTGCCCGCTACCGCCTTGCCCAGATCGTTGGTCTGGTTGGCAGCCGGAGCGGCGGCGAACGGGGCACCGTCAAACACGGCGTGGAAGGCCGGGTTCTGGTTGGTGTTGGCCGTGCGCTGATCGCTGAAGGCGTAGAACTCGGAGAGGGGCCACAGCAGCATCCAGGCGTCGCGCAACTGGGCGGAGCCGTCCACCACCTCCAGCTTGCCGATGGCACCGGCGTCGTTCTTGCTGGTCTCGGTCACTTTCACCTGATGAGGGAAGTAGACAACCCCCTTGGCCGGATCGTACTGCGGGGTGATTTTGGCGCCCAGGGTCTTGCCGTCAAAGCCGAGCTGACCTTGCAGGATGGCGAGCTTGTCGATGGACTGCTCGGTCAGCATCATGCCGTTGAAGCCGTCGGCGGCAGAAACCCCCAGCTTGTGCTTGCCGTCCTGATCCATGGTGGCGGACGCGGCTTCCACCTCTTCATCGGTCTCGGCTACGTGCATGCCGCCGAGGAAATCCTGGGACCACATCACTTCCTTGAGCAGGATGCCGCCCACGGCGGCCGGGACCAGCAGGTTGTCACTGCCGCTCCAGCGCAGGGTGGCGTAGTCGCGGAAGTAGGCGGGGACCTGGGTCTTGACGCTCTTCTCGTTGCCCTTGGCGGTCTTGATGGTGATCTGGTCACCGTTGACCGGGGTGGCGTTCACGGCCTGGGCGAACTCCGGGTTGGCGGAGGCGTAGGGCAGGGAGAGGGGATACATACCCTGCGGCACTTCATCGGCCGGGAAACCGACCGCATCAGCCATGGCCAGCACCCGCTGGCCGAGGGAGGCCATGGTGCCACCGCGAGCCTGGTTTTGCGGCCCGTTCACCAGATGGGGGCCCATGCCGGATTGGTAGTTGAGGGCGTACATCGCCTCTTCGGAGTATTCGTAGGATTCGATGCCAGCGGCGAAGTCGAACGGGGTCGGCTCATCGGCGCGGTTGGCATCCAGCACATCCAGATCCAGACCGAGGGCCTCGGCCAGCGGCTCGCCGGAGAGTTCGAACTCGGTGTAGGCCAGCATGTTGGCGGCGGTGTTGAATGTCTTGTCTTCTACCTTGACGGCGGCGTGTGCGGCGCCGCTCAGGATCGCGCAGGCGATCGCCTGGACCAGTACGGTTTTTCTCATGTCCCTTCTCACCATATGTTTGATTTTATTATGACGCTTCTCATGAATCTAAATGAGAATGGTGTGCATTATGAGGCAAAGGGGGAAGCTTGAGAAGAAAAAACCGCGCCCCTGGAGTTGAAGAGAAGAGGGGCGCGGTTGGGGGTCAGAGCAGCTTGAAGGGGATGACGAGTCGGCCCGGTTCCACCTTGAGGGCTTCGACTTTATCCTTGATCCTGGCTTCGTTCTTGCGACTGCCGTCAAGCCGGTAGACGGGGGTCTGGGAGAGGAACAGCGAGAGCGACTGGTTGAAGGTAGGCAGCAGTGGGGTGAGAGCGGTGCCCACGTCGGCCGGCTCGGTCTTGACCGAGATGAGCTCGAGATCGCGCAGGTAGATGGCGCCCTGCTCGGCCACGTAGTCGGGGCGGGCGCTCAGGGAGAGGCGGATCTTCATCTGCTGGCTGCCAAGGGGGCTCGCTACCTGCAGATCGCCGGCGGCATCCAGTTCGACCCGGTCGGCCTGGCGGCGACCGATGCGGCTTTGCATCTCATCGAGGCGGATCTTGCTCGACATGATGCCGGGGATCCCCAGCTGCTTTTCGAAGGCGACCCTCTCTTTGAGGTATTGGTTGATCTCCCCTTCGCTGACGTTGTACTGGGTGAGTGAACAGGCGGCCAGCAGCAGGCTGAGGGGGAGCAGAAGCAGGTGCTTTAACATCGAGGATCCCGTGGGTTGAGACAATGGTCATAAAGATGGCGCCATCTTAGGGGGAAATGGCGTTCGCTGCCAGCGCGGGCGGCGAGTCCGCGGTTTTTGTCGCAGCCTCATATGGGGGGTTGGCTGCGGTGCTCATACGGACAAGGCTGGCCGGACCTGCACGGTGGGCCGCAGCAGCCGTGGCACCCGCCATATCCACAGATAAGTTCCAGTTTTATCGGCATAAAAATCCCATTGACCGGGGGATTTCAAAGCGAGTATTTTACCGCCGCACAAATACAAACTGATAATCATTATCATTTTGAATCATATTTGAGGGTGTAACGTGGATACTCTTGTGATGGAAAATAGCGCGCCTGCCCAGGCTGCGTCTTCGCCCGAATTCTTGTTTACCTCGGGTCAGGGCACGCTCAGTGCCACTGACCTGGGGCAGCCTATCACCACCCCCGCCTGTGAATGGCCTTTGCTGGAACAAAAGATTGCCGATGCGCTGGCAGCGGCCAGCGCCGCCGGCCAGGTTAATCCTCTGCTGATCGGTGCCTTCGCGTTCGACCCGGCGGAAGCCTCCTGCCTCTATGTGCCCGGCCGCTATGAGCGGGGCGATCGCCCTGTCCCGCTGGCACAGGTGCCGGCAACAGCGGCGATGGCAGAGCAGGCCGTCGAGGCCAACCGGGTCATTTCGGTGCAGAGCACCCCGCCGGCCAGCGAATTCCAGGCCTCGGTCAGTGCGGCGCTGGATGCGTTTGCACAAGGCAAGCTCGCCAAGGTGGTGCTGTCGCGCAAACTCACCCTTACCCTGCACCAGCCCGCCGACCCTAAGCAGGTGATGGCCCGTTTGATGGCCCAGAACCCCCATGCCTTCCACTTCTCCCTGCCGCTCGGCCACGGCCGCCGCCTGCTTGGCGCTAGCCCCGAGCTGCTGCTGCGGGTCAGCGGGGGAGAGGTGTTTACCCACCCGCTGGCGGGCTCCGCCAGACGGGCGAGCGAGCCGGCGCAAGACGAAATGGTGGCCCGGGATCTGCTGGCCTCTCGCAAGGATCAGCATGAGCACCGCCTGGTGATCGACGAGATCCGCCGGGTGCTGACGCCCCACTGCCGCGAGCTGGCGATCCCCGCTCATCCCTCCCTGATGAGCACGGATACCCTCTGGCATCTGGGCACCCCCATCGCCGGCCGGCTCAATGGCGGCGAGGCATCGGTACTGTCACTTGCCTGCCAGCTTCATCCCACCCCGGCCCTGTGCGGCTATCCCACCGATCTGGCGCGCCAGTTCATCCGCGAGCAGGAGCCCTTCCGGCGCGCCCTGTTCAGCGGCATCGTCGGCTGGTGCGACAGCCAGGGCAACGGCGAGTGGGCCGTGGTGATCCGCTGCGGGGTGCTCGATGGCCATCAGGTCGAGCTGTTTGCCGGCGCCGGTATCGTCGCGGGCTCGGACCCCGCCATGGAGTGGGCCGAGACCGGCACCAAGCTGGGCACCATGCTCAAGGCCCTGGGCCTGGATTTGGAGGTAGCGCAATGACCCAGCGTCAATATCTGGGCTGGCCGAGCGGGCAGCCGAATCTGAAAGCCCTGGGCCTGAGTCCGGAGGTGGCGCAATGACCCAGTCCAACCGCCTCCTGCCCTATACCCGCTGGCCTGACGCATTGGCCCAGCTGTACCGCGCCAAGGGCTATTGGCGCGGCGAGCCGCTGACCGCCATGCTGGCGCGTCAGTGTGAGCTGGCCCCCGACGCCGAGGCCATCCTCTGCGGTGAGCGCCGCTTCAGCTATGGCGAGCTGGACGCGGCCTCGAGCCGGTTGGCCGAAAATCTGGCCCGCCATGGCCTGGGGGTGGGGGACACCGCGCTGGTGCAGCTCCCCAACGTGGCCGAGTTCTATCTGGTGTTCTTCGCCCTGCTCAAGGCCGGCATTGCGCCGGTCAACGCGCTCTTTAGCCACAACCGGCTGGAGCTCCTCTCTTATGCCGAGCAGATCACGCCGCGCCTCTTTATCGGTTCGCTGGCCCATCCGCTGTTTGCGAGCAAGGGGCGCGAGAGCGAGCTGCTGACGACCATCGGCGCCGAGCTGGTGCTGCTGGATGGCGACGCAGGAGAGCTGGGGCTGACCCGCTGGTTGGCAAAGGGGGCTGAGAGTGAGCCGGTGAAATCTGGCCCGACCCCGGCAGACGAGGTGGCCTTCTTCCAGCTCTCCGGCGGCAGCACCGGCACCCCCAAGCTCATTCCCCGCACCCACGATGACTACCTGTACAGCGTGCGCCGCAGCGTTGAGCTCTGTGGCCTCGGCCCCCATACCCGCTATCTGTGCGCCCTGCCGGCGCCCCACAACTTCCCCCTGAGTTCCCCTGGCACCCTGGGGGTGTTCGAGGCGGGCGGTACCGTGGTGCTCGCACCCGACCCCAGCCCCATCAGCTGTTTCCCGCTGATCGCCCGCCACCGGGTCAATCTCACCTCGCTGGTGCCGCCGGCGGTCTCGCTCTGGCTGCAGGCCGCAGAAGCGGATCCCACTGCGCGCACTCAACTCGAGAGCCTCGACTTGCTGCAAGTGGGCGGCGCCAAGCTGGGGGAGGCGGTGGCCAGCAAGATTGGGCCGCTGCTCGGCTGCCGGCTGCAGCAGGTGTTCGGCATGGCGGAGGGGCTGGTCAACTACACCCGGCTGGATGACCCCGACGAAAAGGTGATCCACACCCAGGGTCGCCCCATGAGCCCGGACGACGAGGTGCGCATCCTCGATGAGACGGGCAACCCGGTCGCCCCCGGCCAGCCTGGCGCCCTGCACACCCGTGGCCCCTATACCTTCCGCGGTTACTACCAGAGCCCGGCCCACAACGCCCGGGTGTTCGATGCCGAGGGGTTTTACTGCTCCGGCGATCTGGTGGTACAGGATGCCGATGGTTACCTCACCGTGGTGGGGCGGCAGAAGGATCAGATCAACCGGGGCGGCGAGAAGATCGCGGCGGAAGAGGTGGAAAACCAGCTGCTGCACCACCCGGCCATCACCCATGCGGCCCTGGTCTCCATGCCCGACAGCGCCATGGGGGAGAAGAGCTGCGCCTTTATCGTCAGCACGGATCCCGCCTTGAAGCCGCTGGCCTTGCGCAAGTTTCTGCGCGAGCGCGGGGTGGCGGACTTCAAGCTGCCCGACCGTTTCGAAGCCCTGGACGCCCTGCCCATGACGGCGGTGGGCAAGATTGACAAGCAGGGGTTGCGGGCGCGCATTGCGCACGCCATCACCGCCAACCAGCCCCTGACAACAGCATAAAACTAAAAAGGAATCATGACGTTATGGCTATCCCAACCCTGAACAATTACGCCATGCCCAGCCAGTGGAAGGCCAACAAGGTCGACTGGTCTCTGGATCCCAAACGCGCCGCCCTGCTGATCCACGACATGCAGGAGTACTTCACTGCCTTCTATGGCGAAAACAGCCCGCTGATCGCGGCCCTGACCGAGCGCCTGGCTGCCGTGCGCAAGCAGTGCAAGGCCCTCGGCATCCCGGTCTTCTACACCGCCCAGCCCAAGGATCAATCCCCTGAAGATCGCGCCCTGCTCAACGACATGTGGGGCCCGGGCCTGAACAAGCGGCCCGAGCAGCAGCAGGTGGTGGCAGCACTGCGCCCGGAGCGTGACGACACCGTGCTGGTCAAGTGGCGCTACAGCGCCTTCCAGCGCTCCGAGCTCGAGCAGATGCTCAAAGCGCTGGGACGGGATCAGCTGATCATCGGCGGCATCTACGGCCATATCGGCTGCATGATGACCGCTTGTGACGCCTTCATGCGCGACATCCAGCCCTTCTTCCTGGCAGACGGGGTGGCGGACTTCTCCCTGGCCGACCACCAGATGGCGCTGGACTACGTGGCGACCCGCTGCGGCAAGGTGATCCCCTGCGAGGAGGTGCTGGCCCTTGCCCCGGCGTCCGCTTCTGCCGCCCAGACTAATCCACTCTTGACTTACGAGGGGCTCAAGACGCGGCTGCTGAGCCATATCGACGAGGACGAAGGGGAGTTTGACCCCGACGAGAACCTCATCGACTACGGTCTGGATTCGGTGCGGATCATGGCTCTGCTCACCGAGTGGCGCGCCGCCGGGGTGGAGCTCGGCTTCGTGGATCTCGCCAAGCTGCCGACCCTCAATGGCTGGTGGCGCCTCATCGAGGCCAAGCTGGCAGCCCAGGCGCTGGAGGTGACCCCATGAACCGTTTCCCCTTGACCATCCCCCAGCAGGGGCTCTGGTCCGGACATCTGTTAAACGACGACAAGGCGATGTTCAACACCGCCGAGTGCATCGCCTTCGATGGCAAGGTCGAGGCGGCCGTGCTGGCCGCAGCCCTTGCCAAGGCGGTGGGGGAGTGCGAGGCGCTCAGAGGCCATTTCGAAGAGGATGGGGAGGCGGTCTGCTTTGTCTCGGACGAGGCACAGCTCGCCTATGGCGAGGTGAACCTTGCGAGTGATGACGAGGCCGCCGCCCGCGCCTGGGCCTGGGCCGATCTGCGCCGCCCGTTCGAGTTGACCAAAGAGGCGCCCTGCCGCTTCGCCCTGTTGCGCGGCCCCGGCCGCGATTACCTCTACAGCTGCGTGCACCACATTGCCCTCGACGGCTTTGGCACCACCTTGCTGTTCCAGCGCATCGCCGAGCTGTATGCAGAGGGGCTGGCCGGTGAGATGAACTCCCCATCCCCCTTCGGCTCGTTGGCGGAGGTGCTGGCGGAAGAGGCGAGCCGAGAGCAGAGCGGCAAGAACGCCGCCGCCCGCGCCTTCTGGCAGGAGCAGCTGCAAGGCTGGCCCGAGGTGACATCCTTTGGCTCGTTACGGGCGCCGATTGCCGCCAACTTTATCCGCGAGAGCCGTCCGCTGCCGGCGGCGCTGTGGCAATCCCTGACCGGCTTTGCCGACGAGCACAAGCTGGGCTGGCCCGATCTGCTGCTGGCCGGCCTGTCTGCACAGCTGTCGCTGTCGAGCGGCCAGGGCCAGACCCTGCTCGGCCTGATGATGATGAACCGCATCGGCTCGGCGTCCCTGACCGTGCCCTGCATGCAGATGAACATTACCCCCCTTGCTCTGGAGCTCGAAGAGGGGCTGAGTCTGGCGGGGGCCGCCGGCGCAGTGGCCAAGGCCAAGCGCGGGGTGCGCAAACACCAGCACTACCGCTACGAGCTGCTGCGCCGCGACCTTGGCCTGGTGGGGGGCGACAAGCGCCTGTTCGGCCCGCTGGTCAACATCATGCCGTTTGATCACGCTCGCCGCTTCGGGCCGCTATCTGCCCATATTCTCAACATCAGCGCCGGCCCAGTGGAGGATCTCACCATCGAGGTGCAGGTCGGCGTCGATGGCCAGCCACGCCTGGATCTGGACGCCAACCCCGGCTGCTACTGTCAGGCGGATCTGGCTGCCATCGCCGATACACTGTTTGCCCTGCTGGGGCGCTGGCTGGCCGAGCCCGCCCAGACCCTGGGTGCGCTCAAGGCCGACTGGCTGGCCAAGCAGCGGGCCAGCGCCCTGATCGCCGGCCCCGCCCATGAAGTGATCAAGGCACGGCCGGTGCTGGAGGCGCTCTGCCACTTCGCCGCCCAGACCCCGGACAAGATCGCGCTGGAGCAGGGAGAGGCCCGCTTCAGCTACGAGGCGCTGCTGGCCAGAGCCGAACAGATGGCGGCCGCCCTGCAGGCCGCAGGCGTCGCCCCCGGCGACAAGGTGGGGGTCATGCTGGCCCGCACCCCCCAGGCCATCTTCGCCCAGCTGGCGGTGCTGCTGGCGGGCGCCGTCTACGTGCCGCTCGACCCTGAGCAGCCGCTGGAGCGCCAGGGCCATATTCTGCGGCTGGGGGAGGTCAAGACCCTGATCACCCAGGCCGAGTATCGCCACAAGCTGGCCAGCCTGTTTGAGGGGCGCACCCTGCTGGCGGGGGATCTGGTGAGCGATAACCGCTTGAACCAGCCGGCCGCCGGCCGCGCCGTCGCCTACCTGATGTTCACCTCGGGTTCGACTGGCCTGCCCAAAGGGGTGGCGGTCAGCCACGGTGCGCTGGATCACTTCGCCGCCGCCGCCCGCTGCCGTTATCACCTGGATGAAGAGGCGCGGATGCTGCAATTCGCCCCCTTCAACTTCGACGCCAGCATCGAGGAGGTGTTCGCCACCCTGAGCGCCGGCGCCACCCTGGTGCTGCGCACCGACGCCCTGCTCGAATCCATGCCCGCCTTTGCGGCCGGGGTGGAGCAGATGGGGATCACCCACCTCGATCTGCCCACCGCGTTCTGGAACGAGTGGGTGGTGGCGCTGACGGCGGGTCAGGCCCACATTCCTGCCGGGCTTACCACCGTCATCATCGGCGGCGAGGCGGTCTACCCCGAGCAGCTGGCCCAGTGGCAGCGTCAGGGCCGCTCCGATGTGCGCCTGTTCAACACCTACGGCCCCACCGAAACCACTGTGGTGGTGACCACCCAGGAGTTGCAGCAGGAAGACCCGAGCCAGGCCCAGTTGCCCATCGGCCTGCCGCTGCCCGGCATGCAGGCGCTCATTCTGGGAGCGGGGGAGCAACCCGCCGGCGAGGGGGAGCTGGTGCTGCTCGGCCCGCAGCTGGCCAATGGCTATGTGGGGGGCGTGCAAGGGAGCTTCGATACCTTGCGGGTTGGCGCGGAGCCGATGCCCGTCTATCGCACCGGCGATCGGGTGCGCCTGGTGGCCGGCCGGCTGGTCTACCTCGGCCGGCGCGACAACGAATTCAAGATAAGCGGCTATCGCATCCAGCCCGGTGAGGTGGAGGCCCAGCTGCTGGCCCTGCCGGGGGTGGACGAGGCCTGCGTGCAGGGGGTGAGCATCGGCAGCGTGCGCCGGCTGGTGGCCTTCGTGGCGGGGCCGGAGCGCGACAGCCGGGTCATCAAGGCGCAGCTGGCCAGGGTGCTGCCTGCCGCCATGATCCCCACCGACTATCGCCACTATGACCAGCTGCCCCGCACCGGCTCCAACAAGCTGGATCGCAAGGCCCTGCTGGCCGCCTACCAGGCGGGTGGTGAGGCGTTGACCCTTGGCAGCGAAACCGAGAACCGGGTTGGCGCCATCTGGCAGCAGATCCTGGGGCTCGCCACCATGGCGCCCACGGACAACTTCTTCGAGCTGGGGGGCCAGTCCCTGCAGACCATCCAGATCGTCAATCGGCTCGGCGCCGAGTTCGGGGTGCAGGTCAAGGTCTCCGACGTGTTCGATCACCCGCGACTCGATGACTTCTGCCGCTTCCTCGACGGCCTGCTTGCCGAGGACGAAGAGAGCGTGGAGATGGTGTGGTGATGGATAAGGAGCAACAAGCAATGGCCTTTGATTTCACTGGCAAGCGGGTCTGGGTGACTGGCGCCGGGCGCGGCATCGGCCGCGAGGTGGCAACGCAGTTCGTGGCGGCCGGAGCAATCGTGGTGGGGCTGGATCTGGCGTTTCCCGAAGCCGACTACCCCTATGCCACCCGGCTGCTCGATATTGGCGACTCGAAGGCGGTCAACGCCTGCTGCGCAGCGCTGCTGGCGGACGGCGGGCTGGATGTGCTGGTGAACGGGGCCGGGGTACTGCGCCTCGGCCCCACCGAAACCTTAAGCGATGACGACTGGCACGACTGCATGACGGTCAACGCCAGCGGCGTCTTCTATCTGCTGCGGGCCCTGGTGCCCCACTTCAAGGGGCAGCGGCGCGGTGCCATCGTCACCATCGGCTCCAACGCCGCCCATGTGCCGCGCATGCAGATGGCGGCCTATTGTGCCTCCAAGGCGGCGGTCACCAGCCTGACCCAGACGGTGGGGCTGGAGCTGGCCCCCTTCGGCGTGCGCGCCAACCTGGTGTCGCCGGGCTCGACGGATACCCCCATGCTGCGCGGCATGCTGCCCAGCGAGGAGGCCATGGCCCGCACCATCGCCGGGTTGCCGGAGCAGTTCAAGCTCGGCATCCCCCTGCGCAAGGTCGCCACCCCGGCGGAGATCGCCCATACCGTCCTTTTCCTGGCCTCGGATCTGGCCAGCCACATCACGCTGCAGGATCTGGTCGTCGACGGCGGCGCCACCCTGAGTGCCTGAGGCTTGAGAAACAGATGAACAATATGATTTTGCTGTTGAAACAGCTGGAACGGCAGGGGGTCAAGCTGGCGCTGAACGACAAGGGCCAGCTTATCTCCCAGTCGAGCAAGGAGGCGGTGACGCCGGCCATCGGCGCCACCATCAAGGCCCACAGGGATGAACTGGTGCGCTGCCTGGCGGCCCGCGCCGCCTTCGAGGCGCCCATTCTTGCGCAAC
The DNA here is from genome assembly GCF_002934425.1 of Aeromonas sp. ASNIH4. NCBI lineage: Bacteria > Pseudomonadati > Pseudomonadota > Gammaproteobacteria > Aeromonadales > Aeromonadaceae > Aeromonas > Aeromonas sp. ASNIH4. The sequence goes on from NZ_CP026217.1 coordinate 1,835,115, forward strand.
GTGAGGCCGAGGGCGCCCGGCAGGGGCCGCTCTCCTCGTCCCAGAGCGGACTCTGGTTTATCGAGCAGTACGAGGAGGCCTCCCACCTCTACAACATGCCGGTCTATTTTCGCGTCAAGGGAGAGCTGGACACGGCGGCGCTGGAGTTTGCCTTCGACCACCTGTTTGCCCGCCATCCCAGCATGCGCACCCGCTTCATCAAGGACGAGGCGGGCAGGGGCGCGCAGGAGATCCTGCCCCACGTGCCCTTCAAGCTGCAGATTGAGGACGTGAGCGCAGAGCCCATTGCCGAGCGCGAGGCCTATGTGGCCCGCCGGGTGCGCGAGGAGATCGGCCGCCCCTTCTCCCTGACCCAGGGGGATCTGAGCCGGGTGCACCTTATTCGGCTGGGCAGCCGCGAGCACGTGCTGCTGATCACCCAGCACCACATCATCTCCGACGGCTGGTCGGTCAAGAACATGTTCGCGGATCTCAAGCGCGCCTTTCTTGCCCACCAGAATCGCGAGCCCCTGCAGGTGAGCGAGCTGCCGCTCACCTACATCGACTATGCCCGCTGGTTCAACTCACCGCGTTTTCTCGATTATCACGCCGAGTTCAAGCCGTTCTGGGTCGATCGGCTCGGTGGCAGCCCCGAGGTGCACGGTCTGCCGCTCGACAAGCCGCGCCCGGCCCATCAGGCCAGCGGCGGCGAGCTGGTCTTCTCCACCATCGACAACGATCTGTGGGAGAGTTTCAAGCGCCTCTGTCAGCGCCACAGCACCTCCAACTTCATCGGTCTGCACGCCCTGTTTGCATTGCTGATGGTGCGCCAGAGCGGCGAGAAGGAGGTGGTGATCGGCACCCCGCTCGCCTATCGCGAGCGCCACGAAATCGAGTCGCTGGTGGGTTTCTTCGTCAATACCCTGGTGCTGCGCACCCGGCTTGAGGGGCGCCCCAGCTTTGTCGACTATCTGCAGCAGTGCCGGGAGGAGGATCTGGCGGCCTTCGATCACCAGCTCTACCGCTTCGAGGCGCTGGCCGAGGCCATCGGCGCCGATCGCACCACCGCCATCAACCCCATCTTCCAGATCATGCTGGTCTATCAGGCCAAGGTGGACTTCAACGATCTCATCCCCGGCTGCCAGCTGGTGGAGGAGACCTCGCCGGTGCTGCCGGCCAAGACCGACATCTCGGTCAAGGTGACCGAGCTGATGGACTCCGTCAGGGTGGACTGGCTGTTTGCCACCGCCCTGTTCGAGCGAGAGACCATCCAGGCTCTTGCCGATCGCCTGCTGCACCTGATGCGCGCCGTGGTGGCGGCCCCCGAGACCGACATCTGGCAGCTACCGCTGGAGGCGGGCACCGACGAGGCGGCGCTGGCCGCACAGCTTGCCGATCTGCCGCTGGACTACCCGAGCCGCGACACCCTGCTCTGTCATATCGAGCGGCGCGCCACGCAGTTGCCGGACTCGCTGGCGGTGAGCGACGGCGTGCAATCGTTGACCTATGGCGAGCTGGAGGTGCGTGCCAACCGGCTGGCTCACTGGCTGCAGGCTCAGGGGGTCACCCCGGGCGCCGCCATCGGCATCCAGGCCAGACGCGATGTCGCCTTCGTCATCGCCCTGCTCGCCTGCTGGAAGGCGGGGGCGGCCTATGTGCCGCTCGACCCGGCCTATCCCGCCGAGCGGCTGGCCCATATCCTCACCGACGCTGGCATCAGCCTGGTGTTGGGGGGCGTGCCGGATCCGCGGCTTGGCGAGGCGCTGGCGGGCACGACTGCCGAATATCATGATCTGCACCAGCTTGCGCTGGACAAGGTGCCAACCAGCACACCCGCACTGCCCCGGGACGCAGCCATGCTGGCCCAGATCATCTACACCTCCGGCAGCACCGGCCTGCCCAAGGGGGTCATGGTGGAGCAGGGCAGCCTGGTCAACCTGATGGCGGATCACGGTGAGCGCATTGCCCTTGATCAGAATGGCGCCATGTTCAACTGCATGTCCCTCTCGTTTGATGCGGGCAACATGACCGCCTTGCTGCCCCTGTACTGCGGCGCGGCCCTGCACTTCGGCGAGCCGGGCGAGGGGGTGATCAGTGCAGCGGTCGCTTGCGGTGCCAGCCATATGATCCTGCCCACGGCGCTGTTGGCGAATCTATTGCCAGTGGCGGATCTCGGTTCCCTCAAGGCCATCGGTTTTGGCGGCGAGGCGTGCCCGAGCAGCCTGGTGGAGCGTTGGGGGGAGCGGGTGGCGCTGTTCAACATGTACGGCCCGACCGAGTGCACCGTCACCGCACTCTGCGCGCGGCTCACCCCGGGGGAGCCCATCACCATAGGTCGACCGGTCAACCACCTGAAGGCGCTGATCCTGGACGAGGCGGGCAACCTCTGCCCGGTGGGGGTGCCCGGCGAGCTCTGCCTGGCAGGGTTGGGGCTGGCCCGCGGCTACCTCAATCTGCCGGAGCGCACCCAGGAGGCCTTTATCGAGCTGGCGCTGGCGGAACGTACCCATCGCCTCTATCGCACCGGCGATCGGGCCCTGCTGCGCCGCGATGGCAACATCCAGTATCTGGGCCGGATAGACGAGCAGATCAAGCTGCGCGGCTATCGCATCGAGCCGGGGGAGATAGAGACCCGGCTTGCCGAGTTGTGCCCGGTCATCCGCCAGATCAAGGTGGTGGTGCAGGAGGGTCGTCTGCTCGCTTACGCCTGTTTGCAGGCCGGGGCGAGCGAGCCCGACGGCGACGCCCTGCTGCAGCGAGCCGGCGAGTGCCTGCCCGAATACATGGTGCCGGCGCGCCTCTGCTGGCTGCCCGAGATGCCGCTCACCCCCAACGGCAAGCTGGACTTGCGCCGCTTGCCCGCCATCGTCTGGCAGCAGAGCAAGGGCGAGCCGCAAAACGAACTGGAGCAGACAGTGCTGGCCATCTGGCAAGGGGTGCTTAAGCAACCGCTCGGGGTGGAGGATGACTTCTTCCGCTTAGGCGGTGACTCCATCCTCAGCATCCAGCTCACCACCCGGCTGCGGGATGCGGGACTGCATTGCAGCGTGAAGGACGTGTTCGAAGCCAAGACGGTGCGTCGCCTCTGCCGCCAGCTCGGCCAGCAGCAGGCAGTCAGCCACAGGAGCGAGCAGGGCAGCCTGACCGGCGAGTTCCCGCTCCACCCCATTCAGCACTGGTTCTTCGAGCAGGGCTTTGCCAAGTCCGGTCACTGGAACCAGGGGGTGATCCTGCGCCTGCCGGCCGGGGTGGACGATGAGGCCCTGCGTGGCTGGCTGGATGCGTTGCGCCAGCACCACGATGCCCTGCGTCTGGCGGTGACCCCGACCGGCCAGCGCTACCTGGCCGAACTGCCATTGCCGCCGCTGCCGACCCTGGATGCCGCCAATTTCGATGAGGTCGAGCTGCAGGCCCGCCTGACCGAGCTGCAGGGAGATTTCGACCCTGCCAGCGGCCACACCCTGGCCTGGGCCCGCCTGCGCAATCTCGCCCTCGAGGGGGCGCGCGAGGGCGAGACGGTGGAGGGGCTCTTCCTCGCCTTCCATCACCTGGTCATCGATGCGGTCTCCTGGCGCATTCTGGCCGAAGATCTGGCTCGGGTGAGCAGGGGCGAGCCGCTGCCCGCCAAGGGCAGCAGCTATCGCCAGTGGGGCGAGGGGCTGGCGGCCTACGCCAAACGGGAAGAGGAACAGCTTGGCTTCTGGCTGGCTCAGGGGGAAGGCAGCCAGGGTCACCTGCTGGAAGCGGCGCGCGCCGCCGATGGCCGAGCCGCCGCCAGCCTGCTGCAACTGAGTCAGGAGACCACGGCTCGTCTCATCGACGCCGCCAACCAGGCCTACTTCACCCGGGTGCCCGACCTGTTGCTGACGGCACTGACTCGTACCCTGAGCGAGCAGGGTTACGGCAGCCGTCACTGCGTGATGCTGGAAGGACACGGCCGTGAGGCCATCGATGCTGAACTGGACGTGAGCCGTACCCTCGGCTGGTTCACCAGCACCTACCCGCTGGCGCTGGCGGATGCCGGGGCGTGGGATGCGCTGGTGTGCGCCACCAAGGAGCAGCTGCGCGCCGTGCCGGACAAGGGGGTGGGTTTCAACGCCCTGCGGCTGCACCACCCACGTGGCTGGGCACTGCCCGAAGCCCTGGTGGTCTTCAACTATCTGGGGGTCAGCCATCAGGGCGAGGCCGCTCAACCCTGGCAACCCCTGCCGCTGGCGCCGGGGGCCCCCACGTCCCCTGACAACCTGCCGCGCGAGCTGGTCAGTCTGCACGGGGGCGTGTTTGATGGCCGCCTCACCCTGCGCCAGGTGGGCGCCCTCAACCAGCAGGCGAGCGACGCCTTGATGGCGCGGCTGGCGGACAACCTGACGGCGCTGGTGGAACACTGCTGCGCGGTGAAGGCCCCACGCCATACCCCGAGCGACTTCCCGGGGCTTGGCCTCTCGCAAAGCGCGCTCGATCGGGTGCTGAGCGGGCGCGAGGTGGAGACTCTGCTGCCGATGACCTCTTTGCAGCAGAGCATGTTCCATCACAGGGCGTTGCTGCCCGGGGATCACGCCTATCACCTGCAGACCGAGATGGACTATCACCAGCCGCTGGACGTGGCGGTCTACCGTCAGGCCTGGCAGGGGCAGATCGCCCTTTGGCCGGCCCTTCGCAGCGAACTGGTGCTGGCGGACGGGGTGGCGCTGCAGCGCATCCTCAAGCATGCCGAGTTGCCATTCCACTATGAGGACTTGTCCGAGGTAGGGAATGAGGCGGGAGAGGCCGAGGCACGGGTCCAGGCCTATCGCGAGCAGGATCTGGCCCGCCCGATCCCGCTCGATCAGGCGCCCCTGCTGCGCCTTGCCTGCTTCAAATTGGCCCCCGATCACCACAAGGTGATCTTCAGCGCCCATCACGGCGTGCTGGATGGCTGGAGCGGCCCCGTGTTGCTGGGTTCCCTGCATCGCGGCTATCAGGCGCTGATGAACGGCCTGTTGCCGCAGCGCGAGCCGGATACGGCCTGGCTCGAATTTGGCCGCCATATCGCCAGCCAAACCCGCAGCGCCGACGCCTACTGGCAGGGGCGGGGCGAGCTCTTGGCAATGCCTAACGATCTCGCCTGCCTGTTTGGGGTGACGCTGGACGCTAGCTCAAGCGGGCGCCATACCCAGCAGCGACCGGCGGTGCGCGCCACGGCATTGCCGGCCGAGGTGGCGACCTTGCTCGCGCACCGTGCCCGCGAGCTTGGCGTGACTGCGGGCCTGTTGGCCCAATATGCCTGGCACCGTCTGCTGGCACGCCGCTCTGGCGATGCCGTCACCCTGGTGGGCAATGTGACCCCGGGTAGGGATTACCCCATCGAGGGGATCACCGCGAGCGTCGGGCTCTACATCAACAGCCTGCCACTGGCGCTGGCGTGGTGCACCGAGCTGACCCTGGCCGAGCATATCGCCCGGTTGCAGACCGATTTGATGGCGCTCAACGAGCACGGCACCCAGTCACTGGCGGCACTGACCAAAGGCCGAGCACGCCTGTTCCAGAGTCTGTTCGTGTTCGAGAACTACCCCATGCCGGCGGTCCCTGCCGCCCCCGAACCCCACCAGCTGGTGCCGCGCTTTGGCACCGTGGTGGAGAAGGTGGAGCTGCCGCTCTCCTTGGTGGTCAGCAGCCGGGGCGAGACGCTCCAGCTGCGCCTCGAATTCGACGGCGAGCAGATCCCCGAGACCCGGGCCGAGGCGGTGCTGGCTGACTGGCTGGCCGAGCTCGACTGGCTGGCGCAGGCGGATCTGAGCCAGCCGGCCAGAGTGGCGGCGGCACAGCCCCCGGTGATGCCACAGGTGGCCTCCACCAGGGTTGAGTCCGGCCTGGCTCAGCCGCCGGCCGAGGCCCGCGCGCTGGTGGCCCTGTGGGAGCGCCAGTGCGGCGTGCCCGGCATCTGGCAGCAGACCCTGTGTGAACTCGGGGTGGATTCGGTGCAGCAGCTCGCCCTGCTGGCGGCCCTCAACGAGGCGTTTGGCCAGGAGCGGGCGCCGCTTACCCTGCAGATGCTCAAGGCCCATCCATCCCCCAGCCGGCTCTATCGGCACTGGCTGGTGCGCCAAACGGAGGCCGCGCTATGACAGTGACCATCAAGCATGAGGCTTCGCTCGTGCAAACCCGGCCTGCCCCCCGCGAGGGGGCGGCCAATCTGGGTGCGCGGCTGGCGGCTTGCCTCTCTGCCACCCCGCTGGCCCCCGCCATCCGTATGGGCGGGGAGGGCATCAGTGAGGGCGGATCAGATGAGCAGTGGCTTAGCTACGGCGCGCTCAATGATCGGGTTGCCCAGATTGCCGCCCGATTGCAGGGGCTGGCGGTGGGGGAGCGGGTCGGCCTCTATCTCTCCCGCAGCCCCGATCTGGTGGCCAGCCTGCTGGCCTGCCTGCGGCTCGGCCTCACCTTCGTGCCCCTTGAGCCGGACTTTCCGGTGGAGCGGCTGCAGGGGATCGCCCGCCAGGCGCGCCTGTCGGCGGTGATCTGCGACGGCGACAGGCCGGCTCCCGCCTTCGGCTGTCCACTGCGCACCCTCGACGGACCGGCAGCGGCAGGGCCCGTCTCCTGGCCCCAGGTGGATGACGCCCTGGCTGCCTACATGATGTTCACCTCGGGCTCCACCGGCGAGCCCAAGGGGGTGGTCATCAGCCGTCGGGCCCTGCTCTGCTTCCTCGACGGGATCCGCGAGCGGCTCGGGTTCTCACCTGGCTGCCACTGGCTCTTTATCACCACCCCGGCCTTCGACATCTCCCTGCTGGAGATGCTGGGGCCGCTCTGGGGCGGTGGCCGGCTCACGGTGGCCGGCGGCGAGCACAACAAGGATCCGCTGGGGATGCTGGCGCTGCTCGAGGCCGATCCCTCCATTAACTGGCTGCAGGCCACCCCGGCCTGCTGGCGCATGCTGCTCAAGGCGGGCTGGCAGGGGCGCAATACCCTCACCGCCCTGTGTGGCGGTGAGGCGCTGGACTCAGGATTGGCCGAGCAGCTCTGTGCCCGCACCCGGCGGCTGTGGAACTGCTACGGGCCGACCGAGGCCACCGTCTGGTCGCTGGTGAGCGAGGTGCGCTGGCCACCGACTGATGGCCAGATCACCATCAGCCACAGCCTGCCCGGCTATCGGCACTGGGTGCTGGATGAGGCGGGGCAGCCGGTGGCAGAGGGGGAGTGCGGCGAGCTCTGTATCGAGAGCCCGGCCCTGTGCGAGGGGTACTGGCGTAAGCCGGCTTTGACCAGCGCCGCCTTCCTGCGCCTTGCCACCCATCGCCTCTATCGCACCGGCGATCGGGTGCGGCGGCTGGGGGCGGACCGCTTCCTCTATCTGGGACGGCGCGACGATCAGGTCAAGCTGCGCGGTTTTCGCATCGAGCTCGGCGAGGTGGAGGCGGGACTGCGCCGCCAGGCCGGGGTGCAGGAGGCAGCGGTGCGTCTGGTGGGCGAGGGGGACGAGGCCATGCTGGTGGGCTACGTGGAGGCGAAAAGCGGGGTGACCCTCAATCGCCTCTCCCTGCGCAAGGGGCTGCAGGCGACGTTGCCGCACTACATGGTGCCGGCGCGGCTCATCCTGCTGGATGCCCTGCCCAAGACCGGCAGCGGAAAATTAGATAGGAAGGCGCTGCCCTTGCCCGAGTAAGTGCCGCGCAGCAGATAAAAAAGAAGCCCGCAAATGCGGGCTTCTTTGTGGGCGCTGATCACGCGGGCTTATTGGGTGATGGGGGCCGCATCGGGTTTGGCCAGCAGTTGCTCGACGTCGTCGATCACCTTGAGGGCCGCCTGGGGGCCGCCGGTGGAGGTCCACAGGGAGCCGTCCACGGCGCCGAAGCGCTTGCTCTTGATGGCGCCGAGCTGCTGGAAGGCCGGGGTCTGCTCGGCCTGCTTCATGGCATCCACCGCATCGCCACTGGCGCTGAGGGTGCCGATCACCAGCCAGTCGCCGTCCAGCAGGTTGAGGGATTCGAGGCTCAGGGCCGGGGAGTGGGGGGTCTTGTCACCGATCTGGTGGGTCGGCCGGGTCAGCCCCATCTCTTCCACCACGCTGCTGGCGAAGGTGCCGCTGTGCATGTAGCTCGGGCCCTTCGGGTTCCAGCGCACTATGCTCAGGCGCTCACCCTGATGCTTGGCGAGCTTGCTGCGGGCTTCCTGCAGGCGGGCGTCATACTGGGCGAGGAAGGTCTTGGCTTCGGCGTCCCGGTTCAGCACGTGGGCGCTGCGATTGAAGATCTCCTTCCAGGAGTCACCCCAGTTGCCGGTAACCACGGTGGGTGCGATCTCCTTGAGCAGGGCCAGCAGCTCGGGCTTGGTCTGGCCGGTGAGGATGAGATCGGGTTCGAGGTCGATCAGCTTCTCCAGGTTGGGGTTGTCCAGATCGCCGACCACGGCGATCTCCTTGCCCGCCTGTTGCAGCAGGTAGCGGGGCAGGGTGGACTGGCCGCGGCCATTGACGGTGCCGACCGGCTGCAGCCCCAGGGTCAGGGCGCTGTCCAGATCGATTTCGCTCAGCACCACCACCCGTTTGGGCTGGGCCGGTACGACCTGGGTCTTGCCGTCGGCATCGGTCACCTGACGGGTCTCGCTGCCGGCCTGTGCCTGGAAGCCGACCAGACTGGCCAGCATCAGCACGGCAGCCAGGGGAGAGGAGATCTTCATCGTTACATCCTTCTTGGTGAAATCAGTGGAACACTGGGTCCCAAACGGGCGAACTCATGCTACCACAAATTCAAATGATAAGAATTGTCATTTGTGTTTGTGGCGTAGGGAGAGGACGGTTTGCTACCATGCGGGCTCACCAACCAAGGGCTCTTCGTGATGTTCATTGCCAGCGCGCCAGCCTGTTCACTGGATCGCTTTATCGTGCAGGCTGACAGCCTGCCGCTGCCCGGCGCGGCGCATCTGGCGCTGCAACGGATCTGCTTTGATCCCGCCGCCTTTACCCCGGCCTGTTACGACGCGGCCGGCATGGTGCTGCCCGCCAGCTTGCAGCGCGCGGCCCCCAAGCGACTGGGGGAGTTTTTGGCCGGCCGGCTGGCGGCGCGCCGGGCCTTGCACCCCTTTGGTCTGGGCCAGCAGCAGGTGAGCATAGGGGAGGCTCGCGAACCCTGCTGGCCTGCGGGGTTTGAGGGCAGCATCAGCCACAGCCTGTTGCAGGGGCGCGGCATGGCGCTGTGTGCGGTACGCCCCGGTCGGGCGGGAATGGGACTGGATCTGGAGGGCTGGCTGGCAGAGGGGCAGGCGAGCGAGCTCTGGCCCGGCATTGTTAGTGGAGAGGAGTGGGCCCGGCTGGCGGCAACTGCCCCTGCCATCGGCCTGAGCAGGGCTGAGGCGCTTACCTTGATTTTTTCGGCCAAGGAGAGTTTGTTCAAGGCGCTCTACCCCAGGGTGGGGCGCTATTTTGACTTTCTCGATGCCCGCTGGCTGACCATGACGGCGCAGACCCTCACCCTCGAACTGGTGGGCGGACTGACCCCGACACTGCCCGCCGGTTGGCGCTGCACTGTGTACTGGCAGCCAATGTACTGGCAAACACTGCATTGGCAAACACAGCCGGGCGGGGTGCTCACCAGCCTGCTGCTGTGAGTGGCGGCGCGCCGAGCTGCAAACATCAAAAAACCGCCTCTCGGCGGTTTTTTGATGTGGCTCAGGCCGGCTGGCGCATGGCAAAGGCGTGCGGTCTGCGGCGCGGCACTATGATGGGGGCGCCGTCACCGGGGGCATGCAGTATGTCCACGTCGGTCTGGTAGAGGCGGTCGATGAGGGACTTGGTCACCACCTCGCGGGCCGGCCCCATGGCCTGGATGCCGCCATCCCCCAGCGCGATCAGCTCGTCGCAGTAGCGGGCGGCGGTGGCGAGATCGTGGATGACGATGAGCACCGTCTTGCCCTCGGCGGTGATCTGGTGGATGGCCTCCATCACCTCGGTCTGGTGACCAATGTCGAGGGCGCTGGTGGGTTCATCCAGCAGGATGATGTCCGCATCCTGGGCCAGCACCATGGCGAGCCACACCCGCTGGGCCTGGCCGCCGGAGAGAGAGCTGGCGCTCTGCTGCAGAATGTCGCCCAGCTGCATCCGCTCGCAGGCCCAGCGCACCATGCGCGCATCCTCCTCGCTCCACTGATTGAACCAGCCCTGATGGGGATGGCGGCCGTACTGCACCAGCTGCTCGACCTGGATGCCGGCGGGCACCAGCGGACGCTGGGGCAGGTAGGCGAGCTCGCGGGCCAGCGCTTTCTTGCCGTAGCTGGCCAGCGGCTTGCCCTTGAGCAGGATCTCGCCGGCTTGCTGCTGCTCCTGGCCTGCCAGGAGTTTGAGCAGGGTGGACTTGCCGCCGCCGTTGGGGCCGACGATCCCTACCAGCTTGCCCTGGGGAATGGTGAAGGAGATGTCCTTGAAGACGGGCTTGTGCTGATAGCCAAATTGCAGGTGATTGATGGTGAGCGTCATCAGGCGGCCCTCGGTCTGTCTTGAAAATGGATGAATGGCATCGTCAGTCGGCCTTCTGGCGGTCTTTGAGCAGGATGAACAGCAGCAGCAGGCCGCCGAGAATACGGGTCATGATGCCGGTGGCCACTTCGTGGGGGCTGGCCAGCACCCGCACCAGGGTGTCGCTGGCCAGCAGCAGCAGGGCGCCGCACAGGGCGGCAATCCACAGCGGCACGATGCGATCCCGGCTGAGCCAGGAGGCGAGCACCGGGGCCGCCATGGCGATGAACACCACGGGGCCGCCGATGGCGGTGCCGAGCGCCGCCACGACGATGGCCTGGGCCAGCACGCCGAGCTGCACCCGGTTGACGTTCACCCCCAGACTCTGGGCGGTGACGGGGCCGAGGCGCAGCACGCCCAGAGCCCGGGAGAGATAAATGATCCAGGGGCAGACCAGCAGGATCAGGATCCCCACCGGCAGCACAGTGCTGTAACCCTGGCCGACGAAGTTGCCCATGTTCCACAGGTAGAGGCTGGTGAGGTGCACCAGCGACTGGGTGGACATCACGAACTGGCCGATGGCGTTCATCAGCTCGGAGACGCCGATGCCGATCACCACGAACAGATAGCCCTGCTCCCCCGGCTTGTTGCACAGGGCGTAGAGCACGGCGGCGGCAAACAGGGCGCCAAGCGGGGCGGCCCACCAGGGCCAGCTGCCGAGGGTCAGGTAGAGGGAGAAGGCGATGATGGCCAAGGAGGCCCCCTCGTTGACCCCGATCATGTCCGGGGTGGCGAGGCGGTTGCGAATGAGGGTCTGCACCAGGCAGCCGGAGAGGCCCATGGCCGCGCCCGCCACCAGCACGGCGACGATGCGCGGCAGCCGGATCTTGAAGACGGTCACCTCGCTCAGCCGGTTGCCCTCGCCAAGCAGGGTCTGGATCACCCCCAGCATGGTGAGCTTGCCGGAGCCCAGGGTCAGCGCCAGCAAAGAGAGCAGCACCAGGGCGACCAAGAGCCCCAGCGTGATGAGCCAGGCGCGGCGGTGCAGCAACAGGGTGCGGCTGCCAACGCGCAGGCAGACGGTGCCGGTGGGAAGCGCCGTGTTGAGGGTGGGATGGATTGGATTGTTCATGAGGCAGGCAACCTTATTTGACGGCCAGCAGGGAGCGGAAGCCGCCGCTGCGCACCACCAGGATGAGCACGGGGGCACCGATCAGCGCCAGGATCACCCCGTTGGGCAGCTCGAACGGCTGGATCAGCCAGCGTGCCAGGATGTCGGCGCCGAGCAGGAACAGTACCCCGAACAGGGCGGAGAAGCGCACCTGGATGGCGAGGCGCACCGGCTCAACCAGACGGGCGCAGTAGGCGGCGAGAAAACCGACGAAGCCGATGGGACCGGCGATGGCGATGGCGCAGGCGGTAAACAGGGTGGCGGCCAGGAGCACACCGATGCGCACCCGGGTCGGCCGGATGCCGAGCGCCAGCGCCTGGTTGTCCCCCATCTGCATCAGGGTGAGCTGACGACAGAGCGCCAGGGTCAGCAGCAGGCCGAGCAGGGCAAAGGGCATCACGGTGAGCACCGCATCGAGATCCGAGGCGGCCAGCGACCCCAGATTCCAGAAACGGAACTGTTCCAGCACCACCTGGTTGGAGAGCAGCAGGAAGTTGGAGAGGCCGCCGAAGGTGGCGGAGAGGGCAACCCCCACCAGGATGAGCTTGAGGGGGTTGGAGCGCCCCACCATCAGGCCGAGGCCGAGCACGATGAGGTTGCCGAGCAGGGCCCCCATGCCGGACCAGAGCAGGTAACCGTAGGCGGATTCGACGCCAAAATAGGTGAGGCCGATCACCAGGGCGAACACGGCGCCGGCGTTGACTCCGAGCAGGCCGGGTTCGGCCAGCGGATTGCGGGTGGCGCTTTGCAGCATGGAGGCCGCCAGCGCAAGACAGACGCCCACCACCAGGGCACACAGGGTGCGGGGCAGACGCAGGGTATGAACGATCATGGCGAGCTTTTCATCGGCCATGAGGGCGGGATCGCCCAGCAGAAATCCGGCGACCTCGCGGCCACCATAGACACCGGCGCCGGTGGCCAGTGAGAGACAAATGAGCAGGAACAGGAGAACCACTCCCAGCCAGAACAGGTGTGTTTGGTGTCTGTGCACCCGGCTACTCCTTAATGTCGAGGCAATAACAGCAGAAAAGGGAGCCCTGATGGGCTCCCTGCGGGGTTTACAGCTTGTAATCCACGCCGGCGTAGACGGTACGACCTTCCAGAATGAAGTCGGCGTCGGTGGCGACCTGGTCACGCTTGGTGTTGGTGAGGTTGGTGATGCCCAGCTTGAAGTCGAGCTCCGGGGTCACCTTCCACTTGGTGTTGACGTCCAGGGTCTGGTAGCTGTCGGACTTGAGCGCCTGGGAGTTGTGCATCGGCACCTTGATGAACTGGCTGCCCACGTACTGCCAGGCCAGGTTGGTGCTGACGATCTCGGTGGCTTGCCAATCCAGGCTCAGGTTGCCGGTGTGATCCGGGGTCTTGGCCAGATCGTCGCCAGTGCTCTTGTCTTCGGAGTCCAGCATGGTCCAGTTGCCGGTCAGCTTGACGTCGTCCATCACATCGACCCAGCCGGTCAGCTCCAGCCCCTTGACCCGCGCCTTCTTGACGTTGAGGTAGGTCATGACGGTTGGACGGTAGCCCGGGCCCCACTGATCGCTCTGGATCAGATCCTCGATGTCGTTGTGGAAACCGGTGAGGCCGGCGCCAAAGCGATCGGCTTCATAGGCGGTGCCCAGCTCGTAGCTGACGGCGGTTTCCGGTTTCAGATCCGGGTTGCCGATCACCTTGCAGGCGCCGCGGCAGGCGGTGGTGGCGAAGCCTTCGCTGGACTGGGCCAGGGTCGGGGCCTTGAACGCCTTGCCGGCGCCACCCTTGATCACCCACTCGTCGCTCAGCTTGTAGAGCGCATAGGCGCGCGGGCTGAACTCGTTGCCATAGGTCTCGTGGTGATCCAGACGACCGGAGAGGGTCAGCGCCAGATCTCCCAGGCTGAACTCGTCCTGCAGGTAGAGGGCGCTCTGGCTCGCATCCACGCTGCCGCTGGTGATGCTGCGGCTGTGCTCCAGCTCGGTCTTGCGGAATTCCGCGCCTGAGGTCAGCAGGTGATCCCCGAGGTAGCCGCTCAGCTGGCCGTCGACCGTGTGGTTGGTCTGGGTAACATCGGCCGCGCCGCCATTGAGCTGGGAGTCATCCATCAGATCGGTCTGTTCGAAGTAGTAGCGGGCGCGGCTGTCGAAGTGCTCCCAACGACCGTTGTGGGTCAGCCCCAGGCTCAGGCGATCGAGTTTTTGCACGTTGTGCGGGGTGGCCGGGGCGGTGGGGGCACGCGGCACGTTGTTGAAATAGCTGTCCATGTCGTTCTGGTTGTAGCCCAGATCGAAATCGATATCCTGGTTGTCACTGACCAGCCACTTCAGGCTGGAGAGCATGTTGACCACTTCCCGTTTCTCCAACGCATCGGCGTCCTTGTTGTTGGACTGATCGCTGTGCCAGCGGTCGCGCTGATAGCCTTCCACCACCAGGCTGCCGAGCAGCTTGTTGTCGATCAGGGCGCCGGAGACGAAGGCGTTGCCACGGTTGGCATCGCCACCATCACCCTTGGTAGGCATGGTGTGGATGTAGCCGAAGGCCGCCTCGGTCTGCTCCTTGGCCTGGCGCAGGATCACGTTGACCACGCCGCCGAGGGCGTCGGCGCCATAGAGGGAGGAGACGGGACCGCGGATCACCTCGATGCGCTCGATGGCGGCCATGGGGATGGAGCTCAAGTCGAAGTCATTGCCAAACGAGCTGCCCAGGGTCTCGCGAGCGTTGACCCGCTTGCCGTTGATCAGCAGCAGGGTGTAGTCGCCGCCCATGCCGCGGATCTTGATCTCGCTGCGGCCGGTGGGGTTGGTGCCGATGATGTTGACGCCGGGCACGTGCTTGAGCGCTTCGCCGACGTTGTTGGCGTTCATCTTGTCCAGATCAGCGCGGGTCACCACAGAGACGCTGGCCGGGGCGGAGAGTTCGGTGTGCTGGGTCTGGGTGGCGGTAACCACCATGGTCTCGTTGGCCTTGACCGCTTCGGCCTGGGCCAGGCCCGGCAAGGCAAACAGGCCGAGGGAGAGCAAAATCGGGTTCAAGCGAAATACGCCAGGCTGCAACTGCATAGTCAAAACTCCATGAATAAAACAGAGGTTATGGGGTCCGGCTCTGGGGCCGGTGGCTCACTGACTTCCTTGTCTGGCGGTGCCAGACTCGGGGTTATTGTTATTCCTTGTCTGTGCCAGCCCCTTGAGCAGGAGCCAGACACCGCCGCAGGCCAGCAGGCCGCAGCCGATATTGATCCAGGCCAGATGGGCAAATCCGTGCAGGACGCCGCTCTGATCCGACACCAGCAACCTGGCGGAGAGCAGGCTTCCTAGCCCGGCCGCCACATTGGTGACCGTGCCCTGAAAAGACATGAAGGCGGCGCGCTGATGGGGGGCCGGGATGGAGGCCGTGATGGCGAGGGTGGTGCTGGAGCGGGCCGAGCTCAGCGCCATGAACAGGGTGAACAGCAGGTAGACGGGCACGCCGACCGGCATGGCGAAACCGAGCATGGTGATCAGCGCCAGCAGCAGGCTGGTGATCAGGATGGCGGCCTGGGCCCGGCCCTGATCAATCCAGCTGCCGCACAGCCGCATGGTGGCCATGCTGGCGAGGCCGCCGCACAGATAGAGGGCGGCGATCTGCTCGCGCGGGAACGCCAAGTTGAACTGGAAGTAGTTGGCAAAGTGCGGGATCAGCAGGAAGTGACCGAACATCTGCAAACAGAGGATGAACAGGGCGCCCTGGCAGAGCGGGGAGGCCAGCAACTGGCGCAGGCCGCTGCCGTGAGGGGCGCGGCTGACCGGCAGCGAAGGCAGCAGGGTGGCGCAGAGCAGGGCCAGCAGCAGGCCGCAGACGCCAAACAGCAGGAAGGGGCTCTGCCAGCCAAACCACTGGGCCAGCACCAGAGCGATGGGCACCACCAGGATGGCGGCCAGCGAGAACGCCATGCCCACGTAGGCGAGACGACGGCCCCGCTCGGCAGGCGGTACCAGATCCAGCACGGCGGCCATCAAGATGGCGGCGAGGGGTCCGGCCACACAGCCCGACAGGACGAACAGCACCAGCAGCTGCTGGCTGTTTTGCACCAGGGCGCAGGCCATCAGCAGCAGAAAACGCAAGGTGAGCAGCACCAGCAGGGCCGGTTTGCGGTTGACCCGATCGAGCCAGGGTGCGGCGATGAGCCCCATCAGGGCGGCGCCCAGGGTGGCACCGCCGCTGAAGTAGCCGGTCTGTTCCGGCTGCATGCCGAGGCTGATGACCAGATCCGGCCCGAGCGGCATCACCATCATCATGCTGCCCATGGAGAGCATGTTGACAAGCAGGGCCAGGTGGATGGCGGCGGGGGTGGTGGTCACTGGCTTCATCGACGGCAAGCTCAAAAAAATGAGACCGAATTGTATCCGAGCGATTTTTTTGTGACAACAAATGGTAATTATTTTTATTTGTGTTATTTGATCTGTCTCTGCTCTTTTCATAGAAAAATGAAGGGCCTGACCTTCACGACGCGCATTGCTCACGGGCAAAATCATTGAAAAGCGGGGCGGATGGCCCATGATGACGAGGTGATATGCAGGACATGATCTCGTTGGCCGCCGAGTGGGAGGGGAGGACAAAATGAGAAGATGGCGCGGGTTTGGATTCTGGCTGCTGTGGGGGCTCTGGTGTCTGCCGCTGCGGGCCGAGGTGAAGGTGATCCCGGTATTCGAGACCCAGGCGGCTGTGCAGACCCTCAAGGATCTCTATCCGGAGCTGGGGGTGAGCGCCATGGGCAACCAGCTGGTGCTGAGCGGCAGCGCCGCCCAGCTGCAGGAGGCAGAAGCGGCGCTGGCCAAATTCAATCAGCCGCCCCAGAGCCTGCTCATCGAGTGGCGGGTGGATGGCGCTTCCAGCAGTCAGCAGGCCGGGGTGGGGCTGGGCCGGGATGCCGCCAAACGGCAGTGGTTGCTGGAGGGCAATGCCCAGCAGTATCAACGCAGCCAGAGCGACAGCTGGCAGGTACGTGGCCTGTCGGGTCGGCCGGTGTTATTGCAGATGGGTACCTATCAACCGGTCACCTTCTATCAGTGGAATGGAGGGGCAGTGGTGGGGATGATGCCGTTGGTGAACGGCCTCTATGCCACCGCCACCCTGATCGGCGACAGGGTACAGATAGCGCTCAGCAGCGAGCAGGCCAGGCTGGAGCAGGGCACCATCAACCGGGGGCAGAGTGCCACCGAGGTGAGCGGTGCCCCCGGTCAGTGGCTGACGGTGGGGGAGCTCTCTACCAGCGCGGCGCAGCAGGGCAGCAGTCTGGGCACCCAGTTGCAGGGGGGACGTGGCAGTCAGAGCGATCGCCAGACCCTGCAGATCCGGGTCACGTGCCAGTGAGGTGCCTGGCTGATCAGTTGCCGGCGTGGGGTTGATCGGCTGCGTATTCACGCAGCTGGCGGCTGCGCAGCAGGTACCAGAGTGACCAGAGGGTAGCGACCAGCACCAGCGCGGTGGGCCAGCTGAACGACCACTTCTGCAGATTGAGACTGTGCAGTTGCATCAGCAGGCCGCTGACGGCAGAGCAGAGCAGCAGCAATGGGCTGTGGCGCCTGAGCCAGGCCCGGAGGCTGCGGGTCTGCTGATAGGTGCCGCCGCAGGCGAGCAGCGCCATTATGGCGGGCACGTCGGTCAGCAGGCTGATGTAGAGGGCGAGCCGGTCCGGGTAGAAGAGGGTCAGGATGGCGCTGCCGCTCTCGCGGGTGACGCCGGCCATCAGAAACAGCCAGACCGAGCGGGTCAGCAAGAGTGCGATGGGCCAGAACCAGAGCGGGGGACGCAGCTGGCCGTGATCGTCATATCTGTGTTCGGGGTAGAGGGTCATGGTTGCCCGGGGTCGTCTGTGCAAAGGATGAAGGGGATATGGGGCGAAGGGGCGCCCTTTGCAAGGCGGGCGAGGGGCGGGAATTAATCGGGGGGCCATGCCCCCCAATCCGCTTATCTCTTTTCGTGCCGGGTCGCCGGCGTCACAGCCAGCCTTTTCGCTTGAAGAAGAGGCCTGTGCCGAGCGATGACATCACCATTAGCACCAGAGAGAGCGGATAGCCGTACTCCCAGGCGAGCTCCGGCATGCGGCCGAAGTTCATGCCGTAGATACTGGCGATCAGCGTCGGCGGCAGGAAGATGACCGCGGCTACCGAGAAGATCTTGATCACCTTGTTCTGCTCCAGATTGGTGACCCCCATGGAGGCCTCCAGCTGGAAGTTGATCTTGTCGAACAGGAACTGGGTGTGGGGCAGCAGGGACTCCACGTCGTGCAGCATCTCGTCGATCCACTTGTTCTGCTCGTTGCTCATCCGCTGACGCAGGCTGCGTTTCAAGAAGCGCAGGGCGCGACGGGTATCGTGCAGGGAGAGACGGATCTGGCCGTTGGCCTCTTCCTGGGCCATCAACTCCTTGAGCATGGGATTGATCTGATCCGGCTCGAAGATCTGATCGGCGGTGTTTTCCAGGGTCTTGTAACCATCTTCGATGAGATCGGAGAGGTATTCGACTTTCAGGTTCTGCACCTCCAGCAGGATGTCGAGGGCGTCCTCCACCTCCAGCCGATCCTGGCGCATGTAGTGGCGCAGCAGGCGTACCAGACCGATGTCATCCTCGCGGATGCTGATCAGCAGGTTGTTGCGCAGGGTAAAGGAGACGTGGACACCCTTGGTGTCACGGCCGATCCGCTGGGGAAACAGGGAGTGAATGTGCAGACCGTCGGTATCCCAGTAGAAACGGGCGGATGCTTCGATGTCATCGAGCTCCTCCTTGTCGGGAACCTCTTCCAGAAACAGGCCCGTCAACCATTCTCGTTCCGCCGTGTCCGGCTTGTAGGCATCAAGCCAGACGGTGTTGTCAGGCACTATGTCGTCAGGCCCGAGCGTGACTATGTCCAGTACCTTGTTATTGAGAATGTAGGCGGTGATCATCTGTCCCCCCTTAAGAAGTCATGGGTAATCAGGGATGGTTGCACAGGTCATGCGGCCTAGATCGCATAGAAAGCGATCCCGTGGACAAGCTGAACGGGCCGATGGAAAACCTGAATGCGGCGAACTATACAGGGGCGGGCCGCGCTTGTCAGGGTCTATTCATCGGAGGTTCAGCCTGTTCGCTCAAAAAAACAGCGAGGTCGGAGCAGCCACGCCGACCTCGAAACGGGTGATCCCGGCGTCGCCTCCTTTATTCCCCCTGGCACGCGGGAGGAGTCGGGCTCACCGGCCGGGATGGCGGGCTGCCGAGCGCCCTGCGACAGCCCTGGCCGCGCGCCGGAAACCGCCTCTATTTGATGTGTTGGGGCTGAGCATTTTTGTTGTCTGCACAGGTCTGCACAGGTCTGCATGGGCAAGCCTGTTACATGTTGGGATAGTTGGGGCCACAGCCGCCCTGCGGCGGTGTCCAGACGATGTTCTGGCTCGGATCCTTGATGTCGCAGGTCTTGCAGTGGATGCAGTTGGCCGCGTTGATCTGCAGGCGGGGCAGGCTCTCTGAACCCAGGATCTCGAACACCCCGGCCGGGCAGTAGCGCTGGGCGGGTTCGGCCCAGGTGGGCAGGTTGACCGCCACCGGGATAGTCTCATCCCGCAGCTTGAGGTGGCAGGGCTGATCCTCGTCGTGGCTGGTGTTGGCGAGGTAGACAGACGAGAGCTTGTCGAAGCTGAGCTTGCCGTCTGGCTTGAGGTAGTCGATGGGCTGGCAGCGGCTGGCCATGCGCAGCTGGCGGTAGTCTGGCTCCTTGTCCAGCAGGGTGAAGGGCGAGGTACGAGCAAACAGCCGCTGCTCCAGCCAGTTGAAGGCGCCACCGAGCCAGGGGCCCCAGCGGTGCAGGGCGGCGCCGAAGTTGCGCGCCGTTTTCAGCTCATGGGCCAGCCAGCTCTGTTGCAGCGCATCGCCGTATTCGGCCAGATCCCGGCCCCCTTCATCGCCGCCGCGCAGACTCATGGCGACTGTCTTGGCCGCCAGCATGCCGGACTTCATGGCGGTGTGGATCCCCTTGATGCGGGAGAAGTCGAGGGTGCCGGCATCGCAACCGATGAGCAGGCCGCCGGGAAAGTGCATGCGGGGCAGGGAGTGCCAGCCCCCCTTGGCGATGGCGCGGGCGCCGTAGCTGATGCGCTCGCCCCCCTGCAAAGCCGCGGCGATGAGCGGGTGGTGCTTGAGGCGTTGAAACTCGTCAAACGGGCTGAGCCAGGGGTTGCGGTAGTTGAGATCGACGATGAGACCGACCGCCACCTGATCCTGCTCCAGATGGTAGAGATAGAAGCCGCCCTGGCTCTTGTCTTCCTTCCCCTCAGAGAGCGGCCAGCCGCTGCCGTGCAGCACCCGGCCCGGTTTGCCCTGGCCGGGAGGGAGCTGCCACAGCTCCTTGAAGCCGATGGCGTAGTGCTGCGGCTGGGCGGCGTTTTCCAGCTGAAAGTCGGCGATCAGCTGCTTGCCGAGATGGCCGCGCGCCCCTTCGGCAAACAGGGTGTAGCGACCGAGCAGCGCCATGCCGGGCACGTGATCCGCTTTCGGATTGCCCGCTCGATCCAGCCCGAGATCGCCGGTGATCACACCCTTGACCCGTCCCGCTTCCATGATGAGTTCGCTTGCGGTAAAACCCGGGTATATTTCGACTCCCAACTGTTCGGCCTGCTGACCGAGCCAGCGACAGAGGTTGCCGAGGCTGATGATGCGGCAGCCCTCGTTGTGCATGCGCGGCGGCACCGCCCAGTTGGGCAGTTGCAGGGTGCGGCTGTCGCTTTGCAGCAGGTGCACCTGATCGTCGTTGACCTCGACCCCGAGCGGGGCCTGTTGCCAGCTCTCTGGCAGCAGCTCCTTGAGGGCGACGGGATCCAGCAGGGCGCCGGAGAGCAGATGGGCGCCGATCTCCGCCCCCTTCTCCAGCAGGCAGACCGACAGCTCGGCATTGTGTTGTTTGAGGGCGATGGCGGCACTGAGTCCCGCCGGGCCGCCACCGACGATGACGACATCAAATTCCATTGCTTCGCGTTCCATCTTGCCTCTGTGCTCGACTTGGCCTAGGGTAGTGCTGGTAGTTTACGTAAACGTAAAGTAAATGTAAGCAAAAAAATGTGAGGGTTTTCATGGATTCACTCAACAGAAGCGAGGGATGCGCGTCATGAAGCTGCTGGTCGCGGTCAAGCGGGTGCTGGATTACAACGTCAAGGTCCGGGTCAAGAGCGATGGCTCAGACGTGGAGCTGGCCAACGTCAAGATGGGGATCAACCCGTTTTGTGAAATTGCGGTGGAGGAGGGGGTCAGGCTGCGCGAAGCCGGCGTGGCGAGCGAGCTGGTGGTGGTGACCTTCGGCCCCGAGGCAGCGGCTGAACAACTGCGTCACGCCCTGGCGCTGGGGGCGGACCGGGCGCGTCATTACATGACTGGCGAGACCCTGACCCCGCTCACCGTGGCTCGCGCCCTGCAACAGGTGTGCGAGCTGGAGCAGCCCGATCTGGTGCTGCTCGGCAAGCAGTCCATCGATTCCGACAACAACCAGGTGGGCCAGATGTTCGCCGCCCTCAATGACTGGCCACTTGCCACCTTCGCCTCCGCCATCAAGCTGGTGGAGGGGGAATTGCAGGTGACCCGCGAGATCGACGGCGGCCTCGAGACCCTTGGCATGCCGCTGCCGGCGGTGGTGACCGTGGATCTGCGCCTCAACGAGCCGCGTTTTGCCTCGCTCCCCAACATCATGAAGGCCAAGCGCAAGCCGCTCGAGAGCGCGCCCTTTGCTGACCTCGGCGTCGAGCCGGCCGCTCAGACCCGGCTGCTCGGGGTGATGGCCCCCGCGGCCCGCAGCGCCGGCATCATGGTTGGCTCGGTGGACGAGCTGCTGGAAAAACTCAAGCACGAAGCGAAGGTACTCTGATGCTGTCAGCAATCAACAGAACCCCGCCCGTCGGCGGCAAGCTCGAGGGCGTGATGGGCGCACAGGCAGGGACATCAACGGACGATAGCAAGGGGCAGTCATGAGCGTATTGATCATTGCCGAACATCATCAGGGCCAGTTGGCCGACAACGTGGCCCGTCTGGTCACCGCCGGG
The DNA here is from genome assembly GCF_002934425.1 of Aeromonas sp. ASNIH4. Lineage (NCBI taxonomy): Bacteria > Pseudomonadati > Pseudomonadota > Gammaproteobacteria > Aeromonadales > Aeromonadaceae > Aeromonas > Aeromonas sp. ASNIH4. The sequence continues at coordinate 1,856,704 of NZ_CP026217.1, forward strand.
AGCCAGCTGGGCGGCGAGGTGCATCTGCTGTTGCTGGGGCAGGGGCTGACCGAGGCGGGCGAGCAGGCCGCCGCCCTGCAGGGAGTGAGCCGGGTGCTGCTGGCCGAGCATCCCATGCTGGCGGAGGGGCTGAGCGACGGGGTCGATCCGCTCTTGGCCCATATCGCGCGGGATTATCAGCACTGCCTGATGGCCGCCAGCACCCAGGGCAAGGATCTGCTGCCACGGGTGGCGGCCAGGCTCGGGGTGGAGATGCTCTCCGAAGTGACCGGCATCGAGAGTGGTGATACCTTCCTGCGCCCCATCTACGCGGGCAACGCCGTGGCCCGGGTGGCCAGCAGCGCCCCCATCAAGGTGCTGACCATCCGGCCCACCGCCTTCGCCAAGGCGGCGAGCGGTGGCCAGGCTCAGGTAGAGCGGTTGCCGGTGAGCGAGGTGGCCTGCCGTACCCGCCTCATCGAACGGCGCGCCGTGCGCTCCGCCAGACCCGAGCTCGCGGCGGCACGGGTGGTGGTTTCCGGTGGACGGGCGCTCGGCTCCAAGGCGCAGTTCGCCCTGATAGAGGCGCTGGCCGACAAGCTGGGCGGCGCGGTGGGGGCATCGCGGGCCGCGGTGGATGCGGGCTTTGTCGCCAACGATCTGCAGGTGGGCCAGACCGGCAAGGTGGTGGCTCCCGAGCTCTACATCGCGGTCGGTATTTCCGGTGCCATCCAGCATCTGGCGGGGATGAAGGAGTCCAAGGTGATCGTCGCCATCAACAAGGACAGCGAGGCCCCCATCTTCCAAGTGGCCGACTACGGGCTGGTGGGGGATCTCTTCACCTTGCTGCCGGAGCTCACCGCCAAGCTGTAACCTGATGAAAAAGGGGGCCGGGGGCATTGAGCACCGGCAGACGCCTGTTTCCACGCATGTTCTCTGCAAGCCCTGACCCGTTCAGGGCTTTTTTCTGTCGGCGGGTCGACAAAAGGTTGAGCCAGCTCCCAAAAAGCCTTTGATCCGGGGGCTGCACTTGTGTAAAACCAGACAAGTCACCGATCACACTCATCCACTCACGGAAAGCGTCATGAGCAAACAGATTTACAACTTCTGCGCCGGCCCCGCCATGTTGCCGGTCGAAGTCATGGAGCGCGCCCAGCGCGAATTTTGTAATTTCCAGGGGCTGGGAGCCTCGGTCATGGAGCTTTCCCACCGCGGCAAGCCCTACATGGCGGTCGCCGCCAAGGCCGAAGCCGATCTGCGCGAGTTGCTGGCGGTGCCGGACAACTACAAGGTGCTGTTCATGCACGGCGGTGGCCGTGGCCAGTTCTCTGCCGTGCCCATGAACCTGCTCGGCGGCGTCAACAAGAAGGCTGACTATCTGCTGACCGGTGTCTGGGCTGCGAGTGCCGTGGACGAGGCGCGCAAGTACGGCGACATCCAGACCTTTGACGGGGTGGCCAAGAGTGCCGAGGGCATCTCCCACCTGCTGCCGACCCCGGCGTTTCGCGCCGATGCGGCCTATGTACACTACTGCCCGAATGAAACCATCGACGGCATCGAGATGTTCGACATCCCGGCAACCGGTTATGTGCCGCTGGTGGCGGATCTCTCCTCCACCATCCTCTCCCGTCCCATCGACGTGAGCCGCTTCGGCATCATCTATGCCGGCGCCCAGAAAAACATCGGCCCCTCGGGGCTGGCCATCGCCATCGTGCGCGACGATCTGCTGAGCCAGGCTCGTGCCGATGTGCCGTCGATCTTCGACTACCAGCTCACCGCCAAGAACGACTCCATGTTCAACACCCCGCCCACCTATGCCTGGTATCTGGCCGGGCTGGTGTTCGAGTGGCTGAAAGAACAGGGTGGCCTCGAGGCGATGGAAGCGCGCAACAAGGAGAAGGCCGATTTCCTCTACGGCTATCTCGATCAGTCGAGCTTCTATGGCAACCAGGTGGATGCCAGCTGCCGTTCGCGGATGAACATCCCGTTCCAGCTGAAAAATGCCGAACTGGACAAGCTGTTCCTGGCCGAATCGGAAGCCGCAGGCCTGCTGGCACTCAAGGGCCACCGCATCGTCGGCGGCATGCGCGCCAGCCTCTACAACGCCATGCCGCTGGAAGGGGTGAAGGCGCTGGTCAGCTTTATGGACGGCTTTGCCAAGCGCCACGGCTGAGGCGTTTTTCCCCGATTGCCGACGCCGGGGACTCCCCGGCGTCTGTTTTTTCCGTGATGCCGGACCGGCCGCCCTCGCGGTCTGCTTTTGTGCCACCCGCAGTCTTGCCGAGCAGGGCGCGGGCTGCTAACGTCCGGTCAGGTCATTTTTTTGAGATCGTACAGGAAGTCTATGAATTCGTTGCGTTTGGAACCCATTTCTCGTGTGGCCGGTGAGGTCAATCTGCCCGGATCCAAGAGCGTGTCCAACCGGGCGCTGCTGCTGGCAGCCCTGGCCCGTGGCACCACCCGGCTCACCAACCTGCTCGACAGCGATGACATTCGTCACATGCTGGCGGCGCTGACCCAGCTCGGGGTCAAGTACAAGCTCTCCGCCGACAAGACCGAGTGCACCGTGCACGGTCTGGGTCGCAGTTTCGCGGTATCGGCGCCGGTCAATCTGTTCCTCGGCAACGCCGGCACCGCCATGCGACCGCTGTGCGCCGCGTTGTGTCTGGGTTCCGGTGAATACACCCTGGGCGGGGAACCGCGCATGGAAGAGCGCCCCATCGGCCATCTGGTGGATGCCCTGCGCGAAGCGGGCGCCCATATCCAGTACCTGAAGAAAGATGGTTATCCGCCGCTGGTGGTGGATGCCAAGGGGTTGTGGGGCGGCGATGTGCACGTCGACGGTTCCGTCTCCAGCCAGTTCCTGACGGCGTTTTTGATGGCGGCACCGATGGCGGCGGGCGACACCCGCATCCATATCAAGGGGGAGCTGGTCTCCAAGCCCTACATCGACATCACCCTGCACATCATGAAGCAGTTCGGGGTGGTCATCGAGCACGACAACTACAAGCTGTTCTACATCAAGGGCAACCAGAGCTACGTCAGCCCGGGTGACTTCCTGGTGGAAGGGGATGCCTCCAGCGCCTCCTACTTCCTCGCAGCGGGCGCCATCAAGGGCAAGGTGCGGGTCACCGGCATCGGCAAGCACAGCATTCAGGGCGATATCCACTTCGCCGACGTGCTGGAGAAGATGGGCGCCCGCATCACCTGGGGCGATGACTTCATCGAGGCCGAGCAGGCGCCGCTGCACGGCATTGACATGGACATGAACCACATCCCCGATGCGGCCATGACCATCGCCGTGGCAGCGCTGTTCGCCGAGGGGCCCACCTCCATTCGCAACATCTACAACTGGCGGGTGAAGGAGACCGACCGCCTGCACGCCATGGCGACCGAGCTGCGCAAGCTGGGCGTCGAGGTGGAGGAGGGGCGTGACTTCATCACCGTCACCCCGCCAGCGCAGCTCAAGCATGCGGCCATCGATACCTACAACGACCACCGTATCGCCATGTGTTTCTCGCTGGTGGCGCTGTCCGATACCGCCGTCACCATCAATGATCCGGGTTGTACCTCCAAGACCTTCCCGGACTACTTCGACAAGCTGGCCAGCATCAGTCAGCGCGCGTGATGAACCCAGGCCCGCCTCGCTGCGGGCCTGTTTCTTTGGGCTGTCCCGCTCTGCTCCCCCCCTCTCTTCATCCTCGCTTAGCAGCATTATTAAAACTTGCAAGGCAGGATAAGAAAATTCCTTCCAAGATAATGTAATTTTCTATTTACACCGCTGCCCGTGCGGGCTAGATTGAAGTTTCTTTATCGCAGTCATCTAGCAGGAAGCCTTGTCATGCAGCATCAAACCGACGACGTTCGTATCAGTGAAATCAAAGAGTTATTGCCCCCGGTTGCGGTGCTTGAGAAGTTTCCGGCCACCGAGACCGCATCCAGTACCGTCTTTGAATCCCGTCAGGCCATCCATCAGATCCTGGCCGGTGAAGATCAGCGCCTGCTGGTGGTGATCGGCCCCTGTTCCATTCACGACCCCGCCGCCGCGCTGGAGTACGGCAAGCGCCTCAAGGTGCTGCGTGACGAACTCAAGGGCCAGCTGGAAATCGTGATGCGGGTCTACTTCGAGAAGCCGCGTACCACGGTGGGCTGGAAGGGGCTGATCAACGACCCTTACCTCGACAACAGCTGCCAGATCAACGACGGCCTGCGCATCGGTCGCAAGCTGCTGCTGGATCTCAACGACATGGGGCTGCCGACCGCCTCCGAATTCCTCGACATGATCACTCCGCAATACGTGGCGGATCTGATGAGCTGGGGCGCCATCGGTGCCCGTACCACCGAATCCCAGGTGCACCGCGAGCTGGCCTCCGGTCTCTCCTGCCCGGTGGGCTTCAAGAACGGCACCGACGGCACCATCAAGGTGGCCATCGATGCCATCGGGGCCGCCAGTGCACCGCACCACTTCCTGTCGGTGACCAAGTACGGCCACTCCGCCATCGTCGCGACCCGGGGCAACCCGGACTGCCACATCATCCTGCGCGGCGGCCGTGAGCCGAACTACAGCGCTGCCCACGTGGACGAGGTGGTGAAGGGGCTGGACAAGGCCGGTCTGCCGCAGAAGGTGATGATCGACTTCAGCCACGCCAACAGCAGCAAGCAGTTCAAGAACCAGATGCTGGTGGCCGAGGACGTGGCCGGTCAGCTGCGTGCCGGCAGCCGGGCTGTGTTCGGCGTCATGGTGGAGAGCCATCTGGTGGAGGGGCGCCAGGATCTGGTGGAAGGGTGCGAGCTCACCGTCGGTCAGAGCATCACAGATGCTTGCATCGGCTGGGCCGACACCGAAATCCTGCTGCGCAATCTGGCCGATGCGGTGGCCACCCGCAACGCAGGCTGATCCCGGCCTGGCTGCGCCGCGTGGCGCACCTGAGCTACGACACACACAACAAAAGCGCGACCCTGGGTCGCGCTTTTTTATTGGCCAGAGCGGACGGCAGGCATGATCACCAGCGGTAGGTCTTGAGCAACTGCTCGAGCTTGCGGCACTGCTCGACCAGCTGGACGCTGGCGAGGTTGGCGGCGTGAGCCTGGCCCAGGGTGTCGTTGGAGGTGTTGCGAATGTCGCTCACCGAGCCGTCCACCTCGCTGCAGACCCTGTCCTGCTCCTCGGCGGACTGCGCCATCTGGGCGTTGAGATCGTTGATGCTGCTGATGCGGCCGATGATGTTCTGCATGGCGGCCAGGGTCGCCTCGGTCTTGTGGATGCTCTCGTCCGCCTTGGCCTTGGCATCCCCGATCACCGACACCGCGCTCTGGGCCTCGTTCTGCAGGGCGGCGATCATCTGGGAGATCTCCTCGCTGGCGGCGCGGCTGCGGTTGGAGAGGGCCCGTACCTCGTCGGCCACCACCGCAAAGCCACGGCCCTGCTCGCCGGCCCGGGCCGCCTCGATGGCGGCGTTGAGGGCCAGCAGGTTGGTCTGATCCGCGATCCCCTTGATCACCTCCAGCACCCCGTCGACCGCCAGACAGCGGTTGTCGAGCTGCTGGATCACCCTGTCGACCCGCTCGATCTCCGCCGACATCTCGCCCATGTCGTTGATGGAGTGCTGGGCCAGGCGACTGGTGTTGGCCGCATCCTGGTTGGTGAGGGCGGAGAGCTCGGCGCTCTTGCGGGCGTGTTCGCGCACCTCGTGGGAGCTGGCGGCCAGCTCGCTCACGGCGGCGGCCACCTGTACCGTCATGCTCTCCTGCTGGCGGGCCGAGCCTTCGGTCTGGGTCGCCACCTGGCGGATCTGGTTGGACTCCTGATAGAGCTGGTGGGTGGCACTCTCCACCTCCTGCAGGCTGTGGCGAAACCCCTGCACCATGTCGCTGACGGCGCGGGTCATCTCGCCCAGCTCATCCCGGTTGGGATTGATCAGGGGGAGGGAGAGATCCCGCTCCTTGGCCATGCGGGTCATGGCCAGCTGCAGATGGCGTACCGGCCGCTTGATGTAGCGCTGCAGCACCCAGCCCAGCAGGCCGAAGCCCAGCCCGAACACCGCCACCAGGCTGCCGCTCAGGATCAGGTTGTTGCGATGGATCTCGCCAAAGGTGTGGCTGAGATCGTAACTGATGCGCACCGCCCCCATGACGGTGCCTTCTGCCACCTGGTGGCAGGTGGTGCACTGGGTACCGCGGTACTCCTTGTAAGCCTTGAAGGGCTTGATCAGGGTGAGCTGGTTGCCCTGCTGCTCGAGAATGGTCTCCCCCTGGTTGATGGCGCGCTCGTCCAGCTTGTCTTCAATCTGCTGATCCGGGTGGCCGGGGCCGAACAGGCTGGTCACCGCCGGGGCGCGGATCAGACGGGCCTCGACGATGCCGGCCTCGCTCTTGAGCTTGGTCTGCACGATCTGGCGGTTGGCGATGGCCCCTGTCATCATCAGCACGTTGAGCTGATCCATGTAGGTGTTGGCGGCGCTCTCCACCTTTTCCCCCGCCAGCCGGATGGCGAGATCCCGTTGCAGCCAGGCGGAGAGCTCGAAGCTGAGGGCGAAGGTGCAGCCGATGACCAAGGCGAGGGGGAGAAAGATTTTCCAGTTCAGAGACAGATTTTGCATCGTTGGCAGGTCCATGCGCAGGTGAGCGATCGTCAATGGTTGATGACTCTCCCCGCGCTCGCTCATCAGAACGGGGGAGATGGTTCTCTATCGGCACACCCTACCTCATCTTGAGTAAATTATCTGTTAACTGGATCCGTGTTGGAGGTTAATGGTGCGTAGCAAACGAGGGCTGTTCGTCGTTGAGTTGATCCAGCACAAACTTGGCATTTATTGATAGTGGTTATCATTTGCATTATTTCACTTGATAACCTTGCCTGCGATGACACCACAGCTGACTCCGACCATGACCGGTCTTGCCACCCCGGATCCCCTCAAGTTCGCCTTTGGCGCCAAGACCTCGGCCCACGCCAGTCGCGGCGGCATGCGCCCGCTCACCCTCGACCATGCCGACTGGCAAGCCTGGTGGCACCGCGAGAGCGAGGCGGACGAGCGAGCGCTCTATATCCACATCCCGTTTTGCCGCAAGCGCTGCAGCTTCTGCAATTTCTTTGAAAATGGCGCCAACCCGGCCCGTATCACCCGCTATGTCGACGCGCTCTGCCGCGAGCTTGCCCAGGCCGCCGAGACACCCTTCACCCAGAGCCGCCCCTTCTCGGCCGTCTATGTGGGGGGCGGCACGCCGACGGACATGAGCGCCGACGAGCTGGCGATGCTGGCCGCTGCCATCCGTCGTTTTCCTCTGACTTCGGATGCGGAGGTGACCCTGGAGGGGCGCCTCAACGGTTTTGACGATGCCAAGTGGCACAGTGCGCTGGCGGGCGGCTTCAACCGCTTCTCGTTCGGGGTGCAGAGCTTTGACACCGAGGTGCGCCAGGAGGCGGCCCGCTTCGACGACAGGGAGACCCTGCTGACCCGGCTAGGGGAGCTGACCCGTCACGACGACGCAGTGATCGTGGCCGATCTCATCTTCGGCTTGCCGGGCCAGGATGATGCCGTGTGGCGTCAGGACATCGCGGACGTGATGGCGAGCGGGGTGCACGGGGTGGATCTCTATCAGCTCATCGCCATGGCCGGCACCAATTTGGCCCGTGCCGAGGCAAAGGGCAAACTCGGCTGGGCCGCCGATGGCCAGCAGCGGGCCACCATGTATGCCTATGGCGCCCAGACGCTGGAGCAGGGGGGCTGGCAGCGGCTCTCCTGCAGCCACTGGCGGCGCGGCGAGGCCGAACAGAGCCGCTACAACCAGATGGCCAAGCGCGGCGCCGAGATCCTCCCCTTCGGGGCCGGGGCTGGCGGCAACGTGCATGGGCATGGCCTCATGTATGGCCGGGATCTGGCGCTCTGGCACGAGGCGCTGGCGGCGGAGCAGCGGGCCCCCGGCATGGTGATGGGGCGCAATCCAAATGGCCGCCTCGATGGTCTGCTGCGCGGCGCGCTCGACAGCGGCTGGCTGGCGCTGGCCCGCTTGCCGACGCCGCTGCGGGTACATCTGCACCCCTTGTTCGAGGCCTGGCAGCAGCACGGACTGGCAACGCTGAGCGAGGCGCGGCTCGAGCTCACCCTGGCGGGACGCTTCTGGAACGTCAATCTGCAGGCCGGACTGTTTGAATACTTGCAGCTCAACCCGCTGGCGGGGTCGGGTACGCCACCTGCCGATCCGGCGCAGGCGGTGCGCCATTCGCTGGTGTGAGTGCACTGGCCGAGAGGGCCTGACAAAGAGAGGATGATAAACAAGGGGGCACCTGATGTGCCCCCTTGTTCGTTATGGCTGGTGGACCTCTTCCACCCGTACCCGCAGTTGCCCCTCTGCAAGCTGGGTGACCAGCGTCTGGCCGGCATCCACCTGGGCGGCGCGGCTAATGACTTCGCCACGTGCGGTGCGGGTGATGGAGTAGCCGCGCCCCAGGGTGGCGAGCGGGCTCACCCCGTCGAGGCGGGCGCTGAGCATGGCGAGGCGGTGGTCGGCCAGATCCCGGCGTTTGGCGATGAGGGCATGGAGGCGCTCCTCGGCCAGCTGGTGGCGACGCTTGCCGGCGGCCAGCAAGCGCTCCGGGCTCTTGCCCTGCAGGCGCAGCTCCAGATTGGTGAGGCGCTGCTCCCCCTGATGCAGTCGGTGATTCATCAGCTGTTGCAAACGGGCGGAGAGCTCGTCGAGGCGCTGGGATTGCTGCTCCAGCCGCCGCTTCGGATCCTGATGATCGAGCCGCTTTTGCAGCAGGATGAAATCGTGGCGGGCGGCGGTCTGCTGGCGGTTCATGGCCTGCAGCAGTTGCTGCTTGAGATGGGCGAGGCGCTGGGCGCGGGCGCTCTGATCCGGCGCCACCAGCTCGGCGGCTGCCGACGGGGTCGGGGCGCGTAAGTCGGCGGCAAAGTCGCTGATGGTGACATCCACCTCGTGGCCCACCGCACTCACCACCGGGATGGCGGAGCCGGCGATGGCGCGCGCCACCGCCTCTTCGTTGAAGCACCAGAGATCTTCGAGCGAGCCGCCGCCGCGCCCGACGATCAGCACATCCACCTCGGCGCGGCGGTTGGCCAGGGCAATGGCAGAGACGATCTGGCCGATGGCGGCGCTCCCCTGCACCTGAGTCGGGTAGATAAACACCGGCAGATCCGGCGCGCGCCGTTTGAGCACCGTCAGCATGTCATGCAGGGCAGCACCGGTAGCGGAGGTGATGAGGCCCACCGCGCGCGGTTCACGGGGCAGCGGCCGCTTGCGCCCTTCGTCGAACAGCCCCTCGGCGCCAAGGCGACGCTTGAGCTCCTCAAAGCGCAGCGCCAGCACGCCGTCGCCCGCCGGCTGCATCGATTCGATGATCAGCTGGTAGTCGCCGCGCGGCTCATAAAGCGAGACCCGCGCCTGCACCAGTACCTGCATGCCATCCTGCGGGCGGAACGCCACCCGCCGGTTGTTGCCCTTGAACATGGCGCAGCGCACCTGGGCTGACATGTCTTTGAGCGAGAAGTACCAGTGGCCGGAGCTTGGCATCGCCAGGTTGGAGAGCTCGCCGGTCAACCACACCAGCCCCAGATCCTGCTCCAGGATCATGCGCACGGCGCTGTTGAGGCGGGTGACGGTAAAGACCTGCTGTTGTCTGCTTTGACTCGGTTCGTTGCGGTAGTTCAAGGCTGGTCCTGCACTGTGTGCCCCGCCTTGGGGGCGGGGGCATAAAACAATGGCGCCATCTTAACGCAGTTCGGGGCGAACGCCGAGCGGCGCTGGCCCTGTCGGGTTCAACGTGCGTCCGGATCCTGAGGCTGCGCCTGGGCCTGAACGGCCGGGGTGCTGGCCTGGCTGGTCACCAGCCAGACCGAGAGGCAGACGACTAGGCCCCCCAGCACGAAGCCCTGGCTCAAGGTCTCGCCCAGCACCAGCGCGCCCCACAAGATGCCAAAAGGGGGAATGAGGAAGGTGACGGTGAGGCTGCGCAGCGGGCCGATATCGGCGAACAGTCGAAAATAGAGCAGATAGGCGAGGGCGGTACAGACCACGCCGACCGCCAGTACGCTGGCCCAGGCGGTGGGCACGGCCCAGTCGACCGCGGGGCCGGCGGCCAGCTGGTAAGCGAAAAAGGGCAGCAGGAACAGGCTGGCACCCAGCTGGCTGCCAAAGGCCACCAGCTTGGCATCGAGCCCGCCGCGATGGGTGATCCAGCTGCGGGTGAGAAAGCCGGCGAGGCCGTAGCAGGCGGTGGCAAACAGGCAGGCCAGCACCCCGGGCAGCAGATGCCCACCGGCACTCACCTCGCCGGTGGTGGTGATGAGGCTGATCCCGAGCACCCCCAATACCACCCCCAGCCATTTGCGCCTGTCAAGGCGCTCGTTGAAGCAGGAAAAGCCGATGAGGGCCCCCATCAGCGGCGTGGTGGCGTTGAGGATGGCCGAGTAGCCGGCCGGCAGCCAGAGGGCGGCGATGGCGTACATCAGAAACGGGATGGCGGAGTTGATGACGCCGAGCAGCATGGCTGACTTGAGCTTGCCCTGAAACCCCATGGGCGCGCGCAGCAGCAGGAGCATGACGGCAAGCCCGATGAGGGCGAACAGGACCCGCAGGAAGGTGGTGTTGACGGCGCCAAACGCCGGGGCGGCGATGCGCATGAACAGGAAGCTGGCGCCCCAGATGGCGGCCAGCAGGAGCAGGCGCCCGTAATCGGCAGGTTTCATGGTGTCGTCCTTGAGGTGATGGTGGCCAATATTGGCGCTGCATCGGCATGATGCCGACAAGGTGCCTGTGCTGGCAACTGCCTGGATGGCAGCAGGGCATCCATGCCCTGGCGTACCGGTGTGTGGGTGACGGGAGCGTTACGGCTCCGGCTGGCTCACGAAAGCAATCTTGTGCAGGCCGTGCTGGGAGGCCTGGGCCATCACCCTGGCGATGATGCCGTACTCCACCTTGCGATCGATGCGCAGCTGGATCTCGGGCAGCTCCCCCTCGGCCTGGCCGGCGCTCTCCATCTTGGCGAGCAGGGCGGCCTCGTCGACCTCCTGATCGTTCCAGTAGATCTTGCCGGTGCTATCGATGGCGAGGTTGATGTCCTGCTTGTCTGGCTGGTTGAGCTGGCTGCTGGCCTCTGGCAGCTCCAGCTTGACCGCGTTGGTGAGCAGGGGGGCGGTGATCATGAACACGATGAGCAGCACCAGCATGACGTCGATCATCGGGATCATGTTGATCTCGGAGAGGGGTTGATCGTCCCCTTCGTCCGACAGTTTGCCAAATGCCATCAGCCGCGCCCCTGTCTGGTTTCCCGCTCGACCAGCGGGGTGACGTTGTTGGTGGCGACCTGCTCGAAGCCGGTCACCAGCAGGGTGAACAGATCGTGGCCAAATTCCTCCAGCGCCGCGAGCCTGAGGCGATTGCGCCGCACGAAGAAGTTGTAGATGAGCACGGCCGGCAGGGCGACCGCGAGGCCGAAGCCGGTCATGATCAGCGCCTCGCCCACGGGGCCGGCAACCTTGTCCAGACTGCTCTGACCGGCGGCGCCGATGGCCAGCAGGGCGTGGTAGATACCCCAGACGGTGCCGAACAGCCCGATGAAGGGGGCTGCCGAGCCCACCGAGGCGAGGAAGGCCAGCCCCTGCTCCAGCCGCACCCGCTCCTGGGTGATGGCCCGGCGCATGGCGCGCAGCAGATATTCATCCGGCGAGCCCAGCTTGCAGCTGACTGCACGCTCCTCGGCCCGGTTCAGCTGGGCCACGGCCGCCAGCGCGGCGCTGGTCAGCCGGCCATAGGCCTCCTGCGGCGGCAGGTGGGCCAGCTGGCGCTCCATCTCCTGCACGCTGTCGTGCTGCCAGAAATCGGCGATGAAGCGGGCGTTGAGGCGTTGTTCCCGCTGCGCGAGATAGCCCTTGAGCAGGGCGTAATAGCAGGTGCCAAGGGACATCAATACCAGCAGGATGAAGGGGATCAGCCCCACACCGCTGTTCTGGCTGAGCAGGTGGGCGATGCCCATGCCGTTGCTTGCGATTTCAGGATCCATGTTCAAGCCCTTAATTTGAAAATGATGGTGACTTTTGCCGAGGCCTCGACGGCCACGTTGTTCTGTTTGGCAGGAATGAATTTCCAACGGCTGACGGTCTTGCGGGCTGTCATGTCCAGCCGCCGATAGCCGCTGCTCTTGTCCACCTCCACCGAGGCGGCGGTGCCCTCGGCCGTCACCCGCACATTGAGGATGACCCGCCCCTCTTCTCCCCGTCGTCTCGACTCATAGGGGTATTGGGGCTCGGGGTTGTTGAGCCGGGCATCGCGGGCGATGGGGGCGCTGTTGCCCGCGCCGCCGCCAGCCTTCTGGGCAGGATTCTGACTGGCACTTCCGCCACTCGCCTGTGTGGCCGTTGTTGCCGCTGCAGGGGCGGGCGCGGTGACCGGCGGTTGCGGACTGCTCACCGGCATGACCTTGGCGGGCTGCACCGGCGGGGTACGGTGTTTAAGCGGTTTGACCACCGGTTTGACGCTTTTCTTGACTGGCTTGAGCGGCGGTTTTTTGGGTGTCGGCAATGGCTTGGCTTTTTGCTGCACTTTTTGTACTTGCTGCGCTGTGGGAGCAGGGGCCGGGGCCGCCTTGGCTGGCGCGTCATTGGTCGCTGCCTCACCAACCCAGCGGGCCGACAGGGTCAGCGGCAAGGGCGGGGTGATGGGCGCAGGCTGGTGCGCATAGAGCCACCAGAAGGCGGCAAGATGCAGGGCGATCGCGATGGCAAGGCAAACGAGACGGGCGGCGTCGGGATCGTTGGCGGGCAGTGTTGGTCTCGGGCTGCAGGAGTCCATCACTTGTCTCCCTTCCAGGTCTTCATATTCATACTCAAACGGCTAGTGTGAAGGCGCCAGAACAGGCGTCAGGCCGCTAGCATGCCTGACAACGAGTGTCGCAAACAACAACCATTATCAATCGTATTTTAATCGTGACGAGGCTGGCTCGCAGAATATAAGAAGCCGGGCCGGCAAGCTGCGTTCCCGACTGGCAATGGGTTGAGCGGTGTGTGTTCGCACCGGTTTTTCCCCCTGTTGGCTAGCGGCGTCACAGCTCCAGCAATACCCCCAGCTCCACCACCCGGTTGGCGGGAATATGAAAGAAGTCGGTCGCCTTGAGGGAGTTGCGGTTCATCCAGACGAACAGGCCCTCCCGCCAGCGCGCCATGCCGGGCAGATCGGTGCTGACCAGGTTCTCGTGGGAGAGGAAGAAAGAGGTCTTGGCCATGGTGACCTTCAGATCCTCCTGGGCGCAGGCTTGGAAGATCTCCTCCATGGAGGGCACCTCCTTGTAGCCAAAGTGGGCGACCACCTGCCAGAACCCCTCGCCAAGGTGGGTGAGCTCGATGCGCTCCTTGAAGGAGAGCCAGGGCTCGTCCTTGATCTGAACGGTCAGGAAAATGACCCGTTCGTGCAGGATCTTGTTGTGTTTGAGGTTGTGCAGCATGGCGTGTGGCACCACCTGCACCGATTTGGAGAGAAACACGGCGGTGCCGGGGACCTGCAGCGGCGGGTGTGCCTGCATGTTGTCGACAAACCCCTTCAGCGCCAGTGACTTGTGCTCCAGCTTGTCGAGCACCAGCTCCCGTCCGCGCTTCCAGGTGGTCATCACTATGATGGCCAGCAGCGCAAACAGGATGGGGAGCCAGCCACCGGCCAGAAACTTGGTGGTATTGGCGGCAAAGAAGGTGACATCGACCAGCAGCAGCGGTGCGCACACCAGCGCAATCAGCCAGCGCGACCACTTCCAGCGGCGGGCGGCCACCACCATCAACAGCAGGGTGGTGAGCGCCATGGTGCCGGTCACCGCGATGCCGTAGGCGGCGGCCAGGTTGCTTGAACTCTGGAACCAGAGGATGACGATGACGATGCCCCCCAGCAGCAGCCAGTTCACCAGCGGCAGGTAGATCTGGCCTATCTCGTGCTCCGAGGTGTGGCGGATCTCCTGGCGCGGCAGGTAACCGAGCAAAATGGCCTGGCGCACCACCGAGTAAGTGCCCGAGATCACCGCCTGGGAGGCGATGACGGTGGCCAGGGTGGCGAGGATCAGCAGGGGAAAGGCCAGCCAGGAGGGGGCAAGCAGGTAGAAGGGATTCTCGATGGCGGCAGGATTGCGCAGCAGCAGGGCTCCCTGGCCGAAGTAGTTGAGCAGCAGGGCTGGCATCACCAGAGAACCCCAGGCCAGCTGGATGGCGCCACGGCCAAAGTGGCCCATGTCGGCGTAGAGCGCCTCCGTCCCGGTGACGCAGAGCACGACGGCCCCCAGGGTGATGAAGGCGATACCCGGTCGGCTGATCATGAAATCGAGGGCGTAGAGCGGGTTGACCGCCTGCAGGATGGCGGGGTTTTGCGCTATCTCATAAGCCCCGAGCGCCGCCAGCACCCCGAACCAGAGCAGCATGATGGGGCCGAACAGGCGACCGATGCCGGCGGTGCCGTAATGCTGGGCCCCGAACAGGCTCACCAGCACGGTGAGGGTGATGGGCAGCACGAACGGCGCCAGCTCCGGGGTGATCACCTGCAACCCTTCGACCGCCGAGAGCACCGAGATGGCGGGGGTGATCACCGCATCCCCGATAAACAGCCCCACGCCGACCAGACCGAGCAGCATGAGCAGGGCGCGCGGCTTGGCCGGGAGGCGGCGGGAGGCCAGTGAGGCGAGGGTGAGGATCCCCCCTTCTCCCTTGTCGTCGGCCCGGAGCACCAGCAGCACATATTTGAATGAGACCACGATCATGATGGTCCAGAAGAAGAGGGAGACGATGGAGAGGATCCCCTCCGGAGTTGGCTGCAGACCCAGGTGTCCGGCGAAGCTCTCCTTGAGGGCATAGAGCGGGCTGGTGCCGAGATCGCCATAGACGACCCCCAGTGCTGCCAGGGTAATGGCCATGCGCCCTTGCTGGTGTCCGTGGCTCATCATGAAATTCCATTTCAATTCAGACTGTTAATCATGATACGCAGGCACAGGCACAAAGGAAACCCGCGCCACGAAAAGGCCCCTGCGTTGGGCGTGCCGATTTGGGTGAAATACCCCGGATGTTGCTCTGCCTGATTTAGTGTTTGAGGGGGACGGCCAAGCGCGCATGAGCTGGTTGTCGAGTGCGCTTGAGCAGAACCAAACGGTCTGCAACGGGGGAGGGGAAGCGGGGTTGTGTGAAAAAATGAAACGGGAACTTTTTTGCATAAAACCGCAATGAGACAACTCTTTTGTCCCCAAAAGGCTGTTTTGCGACTGAAAATGTTGGTTTTTTAGCGGCTTGGCGGCTGAAAAGGCCAAAACGCCATAAAAAATTCAAAAAACTTCTTTACCAGTGACCAATGCGTGAGTAAACTTCGTCGGCAATATTTTACACCCCCACTTCCTCAACGGTGAGATATTGCCATGCTCAGGATTGCCAAAGAAGCGTTAACCTTCGACGATGTACTGTTGGTTCCCGCCCACTCCGAAGTTCTTCCCAATACTGCCGATCTGCGTACCAAGCTGACCTCTGCCATCAGCCTGAACATCCCCATGATCTCCGCTGCCATGGACACAGTGACCGAAGCCCGTCTGGCTATCGCACTGGCCCAGGAAGGCGGTATCGGCTTTATCCACAAGAACATGTCCATCGAGCAGCAGGCTGCCGAAGTGCGCAAGGTCAAGAAGTACGAGAGCGGCGTGGTCACTGACCCCGTCACCGTACGCCCCGACATGACCATCGCCCAGATCAAAGAGCTGAGCCACAAGAACGGTTTCGCCGGTTATCCGGTGGTGACCGAGGGCAATCAGCTGGTGGGCATCATCACCGGTCGTGATGTGCGCTTCGTGATCGATCTCTCCCAGACTGTCGAACAGATCATGACCCAGAAGGATCGTCTGGTCACTGTGCGTGAAGGCGCCCCCCGCGAAGAGGTGGTTGGCCTGATGCAGAAGCACCGTATCGAGAAGGTGCTGGTGGTCAACGCCGACTTCAAGCTCAAGGGCATGATCACCGTCAAAGACTTCCAGAAAGCCGAGCGCAAGCCGAACGCCTGTAAAGATGACAAGGGTCGTCTGCGGGTGGGTGCTGCCGTAGGTGCCGGTGCAGGTAACGAAGAGCGCGTCGCCGCCCTGGTGGAAGCCGGTGTGGACGTGCTGCTGATCGACTCCTCCCACGGCCACTCCCAGGGCGTGCTGGATCGCATCAAGGCGACCCGCGAAGCCTATCCTGATCTGCAGATCATCGGCGGCAACGTCGCCACCGCCGCCGGTGCCAAGGCGCTGGCCGCTGCCGGCGTCAACGCCGTCAAGGTGGGTATCGGCCCGGGCTCCATCTGTACTACCCGTATCGTGACCGGCGTGGGCGTGCCCCAGATCACCGCCATCTCCGACGCCGTCGACGCGCTGGAAGGCACCGGTATCCCGGTAATTGCCGATGGCGGCATCCGCTTCTCCGGTGACGTGGCCAAGGCCATCGCCGCCGGCGCAAGCTGCGTCATGGTGGGCTCCATGTTCGCCGGTACCGAAGAGGCGCCGGGCGAGATCGAGCTCTATCAGGGTCGCTCCTTCAAATCCTACCGTGGCATGGGTTCTCTGGGCGCCATGTCCAAGGGCTCCAGCGACCGCTACTTCCAGACCGACAACGCCGCCGACAAGCTGGTGCCGGAAGGGATCGAAGGCCGCGTACCGTACAAGGGCCGTCTCAAAGAGATCATCCACCAGCAGATGGGCGGCCTGCGCTCCTCCATGGGGTTGACCGGCAGCGCCACCATCGACGACATGCGCACCAAGGCTGAATTCGTGCGCATCTCCGGCGCCGGGATGAAAGAGTCCCACGTTCACGACGTGACCATTACCAAAGAAGCCCCCAACTATCGGATGGGCTGATAAAACGGGGCTGCGGCCCCGTTTCTCCACCCCTTTTTTATCCCGTGCTTTTTGTGACAACAGCAGCCTGATGCAGGAATAAAATGACTAAAGACATTCACCAGCACCGTATCCTTATCCTCGACTTCGGTTCCCAGTACACCCAGCTGATCGCCCGCCGCGTGCGCGAAATCGGCGTCTACTGCGAACTGTGGGCCTGGGATGTGACCGAAGAGCAGATCCGCGAATTCAATCCGAGCGGCATCATCCTCTCCGGCGGCCCCGAGTCCGTCACCGAAGCGGGCAGCCCGCGCGCGCCCGAGTACGTGTTCAACGCCGGCGTGCCGGTGTTTGGCATCTGCTACGGCATGCAGACCATGGCCGAGCAGCTGGGTGGCAAGGTGCAATCCTCCACCGAGCGTGAATTCGGCTACGCCAAGGTGGAAGTGCTGGGCAACTCTGGCAAGACCAGTGCCCTCTTGCGCAACATCGAAGATGCCATCGCCGACAACGGCAATGCACTGCTGGATGTGTGGATGAGCCACGGCGACAAGGTCACCACCATCCCGGCCGACTTCACCACCATCGCCCAGACCGCCACCTGCCCGCACGCGGCCATGGCCAACGAAGCCAAGCGTTTCTACGGCGTGCAGTTCCACCCGGAAGTGACCCACACCCGCCAGGGTGCCCGCATGCTGGAGCACTTCGTCAAAGACATCTGCGGCTGCGAATGCCTGTGGACCCCGGCCACCATCATCGACGACGCCGTTGCCCGCATCCGCGAGCAGGTGGGTGACGACGAGGTGATCCTCGGCCTCTCCGGCGGGGTCGACTCCTCCGTGGTTGCCATGCTGGTGCACCGCGCCATCGGCGATCGCCTGACCTGTGTCTTCGTCGACAACGGTCTGCTGCGCCTGAACGAAGGCCAGCAGGTGATGGAGATGTTTGGCGATCACTTTGGTCTGAACATCGTCAAGGTCGATGCCGAAGAGCGCTTCCTTTCTGCCCTGGCGGGTATCGACGAGCCGGAAGCCAAGCGCAAGATCATCGGCCGCGTCTTCGTCGAAGTGTTTGACGATGAAGCGAAAAAGCTGAAAAACGCCCGCTGGCTGGCGCAAGGCACCATCTACCCGGACGTCATCGAATCCGCTGCCAGCAAGACTGGCAAGGCCCACGTCATCAAGTCTCACCACAACGTCGGCGGCCTGCCGGAAGAGATGAAGATGGGTCTGGTGGAACCGCTGCGCGAGCTGTTCAAAGACGAAGTGCGCCGTGTTGGCCTCGAGCTGGGTCTGCCCTACGACATGCTCTACCGTCACCCGTTCCCGGGCCCGGGTCTGGGCGTGCGGGTGCTTGGCGAAGTGAAGAAAGAGTACTGCGATCTGCTGCGCAAGGCCGATGCGGTCTTTATCGAAGAGCTGCGCAAGGCCGACCTCTACAACCAGGTCAGCCAGGCGTTCGCCGTGTTCCTGCCGGTGCGCTCCGTTGGCGTCATGGGCGATGGCCGCAAATATGACTGGGTCATTGCGCTGCGCGCCGTCGAGACCATCGACTTCATGACCGCCCACTGGGCCCACCTGCCGTACGACTTCCTCGGTCACGTGTCGAACCGCATCATCAACGAGATCAACGGCATCTCCCGCGTGGTGTACGACGTCTCCGGCAAGCCGCCCGCAACCATCGAATGGGAATAAGCGGCTAACGCCCTTTCGTCCTTCAAGCATAAAAATGTAAAAAAGACGCCCTTGCGGCGTCTTTTCTTTTTCCAATCGTTTGCGCCTCACTTTTCCCCTCGCTAGCCGCTTTCTCGCCTCCCTGCCTCTGTCATATCTGACAGGGGGTGTTTTATGGATCTCGCACTAGGCTCAGCCATGCCAATTGAGACCGGCGCTGTGAGGTGGCGGTCATGGCAGCAGGGGAGGGTGACGACAGCAAAGTCTTCATGTGCACTGTCGACACCGGACATACCAAATCTGGTATGGCACCCGGTGGAGTCCGGACACCACTTGAATAAACGGGGCGGAACCCGAACAGCCAAACGAGTAGGGACAAGAGATCACGGAGGGTTTGTTATGTCAGAACAAGCAGTGTTGTTGGGCGGATGGACTGCCTACCACAAGCTGAGCGCCAAAGATCAGGCCGTATTCAACCAGGCACTGGAAGGATTTGTCGGGGTGCAGTACACCCCCTTTGAAGTCTCCACCCAGGTCGTCGCCGGCACCAACTATCGTTTCAAATGCAAAACCATGGTGCCGCTGCCCAACCCGATCCACGGGGAAGCCGTGGTGCAGATCTTCCAATCCCTGGATGGATCGGCCCATATCACCTCCATCACCCCGATCTGATTGGGTTGCGGGTAAGGCGGGGAGGGGCATAGTCTCCAACCTGTTTGCTCCAAATCCTGAAAATAAGAAAGACGCCTTAGGGCGTCTTTCTTATTGTTGGAGTTTGCATGTCAATTTTGTTCGGACAACTAAATAGTGGAGGAATGAAACTCATACGATTGTTGACGTGGATAGATATTTTTTGTTCGAAATGCAATCACCTTCCGATATAGGTCACACCACTTCTTGTACAAGTAGATTATGGATTTGTATGCGAATAACATAGTGACCTTCTAACTCGGAAGCATCAGAGGGCATCGTGGCGATTTTTGATATTGAGAAAGACGAATTACTTCGGCTCTCTGATACCCAGCTTGAAGAGTTAATAGCGCGCCTTGCTGAGGCGGAAATTGCAACCCACGGTCATAGCCCTGCTTATGTACACTGGTCAGGCTCTATAAATGCTCCCGATGGCGGTATCGATGTGCACGTTAAAGCACCGGTCGAGCAAATGAGCACTGGCTTTATTGAAAGACCTGATACGATTTTTCAAGCCAAAAAGCATTCAATGCCGAGGGCCGCGATAACCTCAGAAATGACTATTGATGGTGCATTATCATCGACTATCTCGGAGCAATCTGCAAAGGGAGGGAGTTATATCATCGTCAGCTTGGGTGATGATTGCTCTCATCTTATGAAAAAGGATCGCCTGCAAGCAATGCAGTATGCGGTAGCCGATGATCCTAACCACTCTAATCTTCACTTGGATTTTTACGACCGCTCGAAACTGGCGCAATGGTTGCGACAGCACCCATCAGTCATGCTCTGGGCCAAAAAAACGCTCGGGCAGGGATATTCTGGATGGCAGCCATATGGTGCTTGGAGCAATCCGCCTCAGGGGTCAGAAGATACCTTGATTTCAGCTCCCGGGGTGACAATTACTCTGCCATCAGGAAAAGGGCAAAAGCTAGCCATTCAGGATGCTATTGGGCCAATGCGTGAGCTGATTCGCTCAACCAATAAAGCTGTTCGCATTACGGGATTATCCGGTGTTGGGAAGACCCGAATCGTACAGGCACTTTTCGATGAATCAGTCGGAGCAGATGCGCTCGATCGTACTATCGCAGTTTATGTTGATACCGGTGAAAACCCAGAGCCCTCTGCAATAGCAATGCTGGATCGACTGATTGCTGAGGGGCGACGGGCCATTATGATCCTTGATAATTGTCCTTCTGAATTGCATACCCTCTTGGCCAGTAAAGTGACGGCAAACGGCTCGCAGGTGAGGCTTATCACAGTTGAATATGACATTAAAGAAGGTGATAGACCGCAATATACAGAAGTTATTCATATAGAGACTGTTGGGCCAGAGGTTGCTGAACAGCTTCTTTTTCGTCGCTTTCCTGATATTGGTCGAAATAACGCCCGCCGCATAGCCGAGTTTGCGGATGGGAATGCACGGGTTTCCTTGGCTATTGCAGAGAGAGTTGAGGAAGGTGAAAGTCTGGCCCAACTTTCAGATGCACAGTTGTTTAACCGCTTGTTCGAGCAGCAGAAAAATCCGGATGATAATCTACGGGATCAGGCTGAAATATTGTCTCTGGTTTATTCATTTTCGGTTTCATCGGCGAAGGAAGGCCAAAACGAACTGGAGGTATTGGGTTCTATCTCGGGGTATTCCGTAAAGCAGTTGTTCCAAGCAACAAGCAAGTTGTCAGAACGCCATATCGTACAAAAGAGGGCTCATTGGCGTGCCATTTTGCCTCATGCTATCGCCAACAGGCTGGCTGCATTGGCATTGAATAGCATTCCAGTTGAACTGCTAAAAGAGACGTTTGAAACCCCTGGGCGTCAGCGTTTACTCATGTCATTCGCGCACAGGTTAGGGCTGTTGCACGAGCATCCCGTGGCGAAAGAGATTGTGGAGAATTGGCTTGAACCAGATGGGCTGTTAGGGAATATAACAGCATTGAACGAGATATCGGCACGAATGCTGGATTATATCTCACCAGTGGCACCAGAATATTTGCTTGACAGGATTGAGGCTGTACTCACCGCCTCTGACTTTAACGACATAAAATCGGGTTGTAATTCACGCCGAACATCAATTGTTAATATTTTATGTCAATTGGCATATGAACCAAAAGCCTTTGAACGTTGCATGAAACTCCTGGTTAATATGGCTGTTCATGAGAAGGAAAACGATGGCAATAACTCACTGACAAGGCAGATAACGAATTTCTTCCAAGCATATTTGTCTGGTACGCACGCTACTTTAGTTCAGCGAATTGCCATTATGAATGAATGTTTTTTATCTGATGTACCTAGACGTAGATCATTGGGTTTCAAGATGCTTTCGACAGCCCTAGAGGATCGCTGGACTGGCTTTGGAATGAATGCGTTTGGTGCTCGGCCGAGAGACTATGGACTTCACCCTAATCATGATGAGCTTGTGCAGTGGCGCCGCGCTTTTATCGATGAGGCTGTACAATTGGGTACTTCTGGCGATCCTGCTCTTGAAGTCCCTGCACGACAGATCATGGCTAATACATTTCGAGGGATGTGGGGTCAGCACGCGATAAGGGAAAAGCTTATTGATGCTGCCCGTAAACTACATGCACATTGCCCTTGGGGAGATGGTTGGAAAGCTGTCCGCTCTACGATCTATTTCGATCATACTGAGCGTAGAAACGCGAATAATATCGAGCCCATACCCGATAATCTTGCTGCCTTGGAGAAAGAGCTAGAGCCACATGATTTGATTTCGGCAATCCTTACTTATGTGTTGAGCAAGGGGCAAAACTATTGGGCTCTGGATGCCAGTTTTGATCATGAAAAAATCCATAAATATGATGAAGCTAGGCAACGACTTGAAGCTAAGGCATTCCGGCTAGGTAAGGAATTTGCGGCATCAGGCCATACGTTAGATGTGTTAGGACCACACCTTTTTTCAAATGGTTGGATGCCTAATCGCACTGCATTTGGGAAGGGATTAGCGAAGAAATCGCATGACTTGTTGGCTACTTGGCAGCAACTAGTCGAGCAGTTGGAGCAGCACTCAGAGGCAAGCTGGAATTTTGGGATCTTTGATGGCTTCATCACAGAGGTTAATTCTATCAATTCATTGCTGACTAAAAAACTGCTCGACCAGTGTGCCCAACATCCTGTGCTTCGGCGGGCATTGGTTTATCTACATCCTTGGGGAAAGTTTACTGAAGCCGACTTGGATCGTTGCCTAATGCTTCTGGATGACCCTGATATTGACCTAAATATGTATGAACCAATCTTATGGCGAAACGAGTATGCATCCTTGCCGAGAGAGAGAATACTCGAGCTTGCAATGCGACTCCTGAGTAAACCTGGCGGCAGTGATGTGGTGCTGGAGGCGCTAAGCATGCTCCTTCATGACAAAGATGTGATGGTGGATACGTTGGGGCTCGATTTTCGTCATATAGGTCTTAGGGCTGCAATTTTAAATTTGCCAAAAGATCACAACGATCCTAGCGGGACAAGAGGCTACAGCATGGAATGCGTCATCAATGCTGCATTACGTTTCGATGGCAATGAGTCCGAAAAACAGGAGTGGTTGGACGTGATCTTTGCTGTTGTTGATCTGCACTATGGTTACGTTCATTCATATGAAAGCGCCATTGAGACAACAGCTGCGCTGATGCCAGAAGCATTTTTAAATCGAGTCTTTGAAGGCACTGAAGAGCAACAAGAACGACGGCAGTTTTTTATTTGTAATAGAGACTTACGATTCTCACCTCTTGCCCATATTAATATGGATTTTCTGATTTCGTGGTGTTGTGCCCGAAATGAGCCCCGCGTGTGGGGGGCTATTGCAGCAAGCATTAACTTGTGGAAAAAGGATGAAGAGATTGAAGGATTTGAGATGTCAGAGTTAGCTCTCAGGCTGCTTGAGTCATCTCCTGACCCTGCTATTGTTCTGGAAATATTCGCCGAGCGTGTCACTCCTTCATCTTGGTCTGGTAGCCGAGCCAAAGTAATGCAGTCCAGAGCGGAGGCAATTCATAAGTTGGTTGAACATGAAAGAGCAGATATTTCGACTGCGGCTCAAACAGTCTCTGCAAACCTGGTTCAGCTAATCGAGCGCCAGAAAGAACGAGAGCAGCGGGAGGATGTGGAGCATGAGCAGCGGTTTGAATAAAAAGCACTCGTTTCAAGTCCGTAGGGTGTAATGAACAGCGTGAATGCACCTCTAATTTGGTGTTTCATACCTTGCACAACAGCTACTCAGCAAACGGTGCAATATTGCACCCTACGTGTTTCGTTAATTTGCTGGGGTGGTGTTGCTAAGCGCAATGCCTCGCCAAAGCAACAAAAAGGGGCGATTTGCGCCCCGACTCTGCTAATGCCCTCGCTTTATATCGTGAATGCTCGTTCGGCGTGACCTGGATAGTTTGCTGACTCACAACCAACACTCCTGTTTCTCCCCCATCAGGGCGAACAGAAAAGGCCACATTCACTCATACCTTGCCGCTTCCCAAGCGTGTATCGCCTGTTTGCGGGTCTCGCCCCAGTGATAGCCGCCGAGTTTGCCGTTTTGCTGGATAACCCGATGGCAGGGGATCATCAAGGCGACGGGGTTGGCGCCCACCGCCAGCCCCACGGCACGGGCGGCCTTGGGGTTGCCGACGGCGCTCGCCACTTGGGCGTAGCTCACCACCTTGGCGGGCGGGATCTGCAGCAGCGCCCGCCAGACACTGATCTGAAAGTTGGTGCCGCTCACGTGCAAGGAGATGGGGCGATCCGGTGCCTTGCTGTCATCGAACATGGTGTGGATGACCCCCTGGGTGCGTGACGGTGCCTCCCTAAGTTCTGCCTCTGGCCAGTTGTGGGCGAGGGTGGTCAGCGGCGCCTGTGGGGCCTGGTCATCGAGAAACGAGAAGTTGCACACCCCTCGCGGGGTTAGGGCGACAAACGCCTGGCCGAAGGGGGTGTCGTGCACCCCGTGATCGATAACCAGCCCGGCCCCGCGCTGCTTGTACTCGCCCGGCGTCACCGCTTCTAGCTGCACGAAGTGATCATAGAGCCGCGAGCCGCTGCTAAGACCCAGGGTATCGGCCACCTCCAGCAGCGGGCGTGACTCCTGCAGCAGCGCCTTGGCCCGCTCCAGGGTCAGCACCTGCAGATAGCGTTTGGGCGTCACCCCGGCCCAGCGGCTGAACAGCCGCTGGAAGTGAAAGGGGCTTAAGTGCACGTGCGCCGCTATCTCGTCCAGGGTGGGCTGGCGCGCCACCTGGCTTGCGATAAAACGGATGGCATCGGCGATGCGGGCGTAATCAGACATAAGGCGCTCTCACGATAGGTTTGCAGCCGCAGTATCTTGGGTGCGACAAGGTCATGTGCGACAAATAGATACCCCACCATCGGCCAGCAGGGCAATGCCGGTGGTAAAGCTGGATGCATCGGACGCGAGATAAAGGGCCGAGCGGGCGATCTCCTCCGGTTGGGCCAGCCGTTTGAGGGCATGCATATTCTGCACAAAGGCGAGGCTCTCCGGGGTATCGGTAAAGGCCCGTCCCATGGGGGTGTCGGTGCCCCCCGGCAGCAGGGCGTTGACCCGCACCCCTTGTGCCCCATATTCGGCAGCCAGCACCTGGGTCAGGCCGATGAGGCCGGCTTTGCTCGCGGCATAGGCCGCCATGCCGGGCAGACCCAGAGTATGGCCGACGAAGGTGGAGGTAAAGATCAGCGAGCCGCCCCCGCGTGCCTGCATGGCGGGGATCTGGTACTTGGCCCCCACAAAGGCGCTGGTGAGGTTGGTATCCAGGGTCTCCTGCCACTGCGCCAGTCCAAGCGCCGGCACGCTGCCCGGTGTCCCCGTGGTGCCGGCGTTGTTGAAGGCGATATCGAGCCCGCCGAAACGGGTCAGCGCGAGATCCACCAGGGCGCGGGCGTAAGTCTCGCTTCTGACGTCTCCCGCCAGGCTCAACGCCTGCCCCCCCTCGTGGCGGATCTCCTCCACCAGCAGACCCAGCTCGGGCTGGCGGCGGGCGCCGACGACGACGCTGGCCCCTTCCCGGGCAAACAGGATGGCGCTGGCGCGGCCGATGCCGGAGCTGGCGCCGGTGATAATGGCGACCTTGTTGGACAGTAATGACATGGCAGTTCCCTCGCTGGTGTGTTGTGCGCCAGCTAAGTGGTGCACGGGGTTGGCAGTGGGTTGGACCCTCAGCGGGTTCGACCCACTCTGGTTCGGCTCCACTATGGCAACCAGCCCTCGCAGACACGACCCGGATCTTGCTCTCTTTGCCCCCCATGCCGCTTTGCTGCGCGCTGATACCGGCCCTTGCGGCAACAAAACAGGGGATCTTCGGCCGTCATTCTCTATAATGCCCCCTCTTTTTTTGACTGCCGGTTTGATTGCTGGGCCAACCACCGGCGGCGCCGTTGGCCGCGAGCCGGCCACCCCGATAGAGACGATGTCATGCATACCCTGGAACAGCTGCGCGCAGGTGAACTCTGCGGCGCCCGCCACCTCAAACTCGCCGAAAACCTGACGGAGTTCCCACCCGAGCTCCTGACTCTCAAAGAAACGCTGGAGGTGCTGGATCTCACCGGCAACCAGTTGAGTCGGCTGCCTGACGAGCTGGCCGAGTTCAGCAAGCTGCGCATCATTTTCTGCTCCGAGAACCGCTTTACCGAGCTGCCCGAGGTGCTGGGGCGCTGCCCTGCGCTCACCATGGTGGGCTTCAAGGCCAACCGGATCGCCACGGTTCCCGCTGCGTCGCTGCCGGTGGGGCTGCGCTGGTTGATCCTGACTGACAACGCGGTGGAGCAGTTGCCCGATGAGCTGGGTCAATGCGGCGCCCTGCAAAAGCTGATGCTCTCGGGCAACCGCCTGCGCGAGCTGCCGGCAAGCCTTGCCAACTGCCAGCGTCTGGAGCTGGTGCGCATCGCCGCCAACCGGCTTGAGGCGCTGCCGCATTGGCTGGCGAGGCTGCCGCGTCTTGCCTGGCTGGCGTATGCGGGCAACCCCTTCAGCGACAAGCAGGAGCAGCGGCTGGGTCAGTGCGCCTCGGTGGCCGACATCCCGTGGGCTGCGCTGACGGTGGGCGAGCTGCTGGGGCAGGGGGCATCCGGCGTCATCCATCGCGCCGAGCTGGCAACGCCAGCGGGGTCGCGGGCGGTGGCGGTCAAGTGCTTCAAAGGGGCCGTGACCAGCGATGGGCTGCCCCGCTGCGAGCTGGCGGTGTCGCTGGCGGCTGGCCGTCATCCCCATCTGGTCGGGGTCGAGGGGCGGGTGGGCGATCACCCCTCCGGCATTCCGGCACTGGTGATGGCGCTGATAGACCCAGATTTTATCAACCTGGCGGGGCCGCCGAGTCTGGACTCCTGCACTCGCGACATCTATCAAGCCGATGCCCGCTTTACCCCGGCTGCGCTGCTGGCCATGGTGCAGGGGGTGGCGAGCGCCGCGCTGCATCTGCACGGGCGCGGTATCCTGCACGGCGATCTCTACGCCCACAACATGCTGCACTCTTTGCAAGAGGAGGGGCGGCTGCTGCTTGGGGATTTCGGCGCCGCCTCCTGTTATGAGCGAACCGATGGTGAGCTGGCCGGCTTGCTGGAGCACCTGGAAGTGAGAGCCTTCGGCTGCCTGCTGGAAGAGCTGCTGGCCCGCTGTGCCCCCTGTGATGACAGGCTGGATGCCCTGCATGCGCTGGTGGATGACTGTCTCGCCGAGGTAGTGGCGGCGCGCCCCGACTTTGCCGAGATTGCGGCCAGGCTTGCTGCGGTGGCGGCGGTCATCTGCGCCGAGCCAGTTTTGCTCTGATCCGGCTAGGCCTGCCGTCGCTGTAGTAGCAGGCGCAAAAGAGCAGTAGTGGATGACAAAAAGATGTCAAAAGGGGGCCTTCTGGCCCTTTTTTGTTTTGTTCCGCTTTTTTGGGCAAAAGTTACGGCAGCCGCCCTGTTGGTGCTTGCGTGTGCCGGGCTAAGTTGTGATATTGAGGCATCTTTACATGACAGGGGTTACTGGATGGAAGCGGCATTTTGGCATCAGCGTTGGGAAGAGAACCGGATCGGCTTTCATCAGGCGGATTTCAATCGCTGGCTGCAATCCTGGTGGTCGGCCCAGCAGCAGGGCGAGCCCGTGCTGGTGCCCCTGTGCGGCAAGTCCCGCGACATGCTCTGGTTGAGCGGGCAGGGCCATCCGGTCGACGGGTTCGAGCTCTCGTCCGTCGCCATCAACAGCTTTTTCAGCGAGAACACGCTGAGCGACACTGAGAGTGCCGAGGGGCCCTATCAGTGCCATCAGCACGACAGCCTGCGCATCTATGAGGGGGATTTTTTCGCCGCCCCCGAACTTGGCCGCCGCTATCGGCTGGCCTACGACAGGGCAGCCCTCATCGCGCTGCCGACAGCCATGCGCCGTCAATATGCCGAGCTGATGAGCCGGCTTATCGAGGCGGGTGGTCAGATCCTGCTGGTGACTCTGGAATATCAGCCGGAGCAGCAGCGCCAGCCGCCGTTCTCGGTGGGGGAGATGGAGGTGCGCACCCTGTTCGAGCGCCACTTCCAGGTCGAGGTGCTGGGACGAGCGGCGGAGCTCGATCACCCCAGGGTGCTGTCGGGTCAGCTCTCTTACTTCGACGAAGTGGCCTACCGGCTGGTGCGCCGTCCAGAGGCTTGACCAAAAGCGTGAGCCGAGGCGATAAAACTCACCATAAAGCTGCAGCTGGTTGACTCTTTATTACCTCCTTTGACATAGATCAACGTGACAAGGGAGGGGAGTGCCTAAGATGAGCCTGTTTCTCAATCACTGTTGTCATCGGCAGGCGCGCTCTGGTTTGGGACTGCCCGTCGACCATCAACTCAGTGTCTGATTTTCACGCTCATGTTCACTTTTGGCGGCTCTGGTCGCAATTGATTATGGTTTTTCCAGCCGACCCCACGGGGTCGGCTTTTTATTGGCTGCAAGAAGGGGAACAGGCGGCCTGATCAGGCCTCGAAGGTGGCGGCATTGAGCCGGAACGCACGCGGGTCGTCGATGAACTGGCCGGTGATGCGCTCGTCGTGCTCGTGGCCCTGACCATAGCTGCAGAGGATCAGCCGATCCGACGTTCTCGATCTCAGCTGGGTGATAAAGCGCACCAGATCGGCGCGGCTCAGGTTGCCGACCTCCTCGCACACCCTTTCGCGCTGATCAAAGCCCAGATCCTTGTTGCCGATGCTGACCCACAACCGCTGGCCGCGACTGCGCAGGTTGGCATCCCGCTCGCTCAGCTGGGCCTGCAGGCCCGTCTTGCTGTCCTGCCATTGACGGGCGGTGAGCTCGAGCATGGCCAGCGGAAACAGATCGATGAACTCCTCCACCGCATCCAGCAGGATCTGCGGCCCGGCCACCGGCGACTGGATATAGAAGATGAGGCCGGGATGGCGGTTGAGGGGCAGGTTGCCGGCCCCCACCACGTAGCCGAGCTGCTGGCGGGTGCGCAGTTCGTGGAAGAAGGTGGAGGACATGATGTGGTTGGCCAGGGTGAAGCAGGCCAGATCCCGTGCCCGGGTGGTACGCGACTGGTAGTAGACCAGCAGGGCCGAGTCTTCATGCTCGCAGCCCTGTTCGCGAATGAGGGTGCCCCTGTCCTGGATGGAGATGAGCGGACGACGGGTCTCGGCACTGGGCTGGCTGTTGACGCCGAGGTGGCGCTCCAGCAGGGCGGCGAGCTCGAGGGCCTCGGCGGCGGTCCAGTCGCCGTGCACCAGGGTCTCTACGTGCACCTCGGCAAAGAGGCTCGCCACGAAGGCGGGCATCTCGCTCAGCTCGACGCTGCGCAGGTGGCGCAGCAACTGCTCGAACGGCGGGTTGTTGGGCTGCAGCAGGCTGGTGAGCTGGTTGAACAGCTGGGAGATGGGGCGCGCCTTGGACTGGTTGTCCCAGTTGCGGATGAGCTGCTCTTTGATTTCGGCAAAGCGGGCGGGATCCGGGTAACCCAGGGTGCGGTTGCCGAGGATCATGTCGAGCAGCAGTGGCTGCTTGTCGGCAAAGCCGCTCAGGTTGATGGTAAAGCCGCCCTGGTGGGCATAAATCTGGTAACCGAGCCCAGCCAGCTCCGCCGGGTAGGTGAGGGCGTTGAGGTGGTCGGTGAGCAGCTCCACCGCCAGGCGAGCCATGGCGATGTGGCGCGGGCTCTTGACCGCGTGTTCGCTGTCGATGGAGATGTAGAGGTTGCCCTTGGGCACGCTGAACTGATGCTCGTGCAGGTGCCAGAGCCGAAAGCCGGGCCGATCAATCAGGCAGGCGGGCATGTCGGCGGTGAGCTCGGGCGTGCGCACGTCGAGCCGGTTGCTGATGAAGGGGTTGGGCAGCGGCAGGGCCAGCGCCGGATCCGGTTCGCTCTGCTGCCAGCGGATCTTCTCCGCCTCGGTGATGGTGGTCACGCTGTAGGGAGTCTGATACCAGCGGGCCAGCCGGTCCGTGCCGAGCTCAGGCGCCGTGATGGTCAGGCGCAGATTGTGTGGCGTGAGCTTGGCGAGCAGGCGGCGAATGAGCGGCTCGTCGTATGCGCGCATCATGTAGTCGCCGTAGAGCAGGTCGTCGGGAGCATAGCTGAACAGGTTCAACACCAGCCCGGAGACGGTGTCGAGCGCCCGGCCCCGCTCCTGAAAGCGGAAGGCGGACTCAAGCACGGTGCGCTTTTCGTCATAGCGCCAGGCTTCCACCCCGCCGCGCTCGATGAGCTTCAAGTAGCCGAACAGGGCCGCCACTATCTCGTTGACGTGTTCGAGCCCGAGCGGGGTCAGCCCGAAGTTGACGCCAAAATCCTTGAAGTTGGCGCCGCTGATGCCGCCGCCGGCGGAGAGCTGGTTGACCCAGCCCTTTGCCTTGAGCAGGGAGAGCAGGCTGCCGTCTCCTTCGTAGCCGATGAGGTGGCTCAGGAAGGTGAGGGGCTTCTTGTCGTAATACTCATCCACGTTGGGCAACGGGAAGGTGAGCGCGAGTTTGCGGGTCTCCTTGACCGGGTTGATCTGGATGCGAATGCCCAGATCATCGAGCCGGTAGAGGGGCATCTCGAGGGTCGGCGTTCCCAAATTGCGATTCAAAATGGGAGCGAAAAAGCGATCGCACCAGCCGAGCTGAGTCTCGATGGTGGCTGGCGAAATCATCACCAGCGCCATGCGATCCGCACTGTAGTGGGTTTCGTAAAACCGAATGAGGTCGGAGCGCAGATCCCGGCCGGGCAGGTCGGCCAGGGTATCCAGGTTGCCCACCGAGAATTTGGCGAAG
The DNA here is from genome assembly GCF_002934425.1 of Aeromonas sp. ASNIH4. Classification (NCBI taxonomy): domain Bacteria; kingdom Pseudomonadati; phylum Pseudomonadota; class Gammaproteobacteria; order Aeromonadales; family Aeromonadaceae; genus Aeromonas; species Aeromonas sp. ASNIH4. The sequence goes on from NZ_CP026217.1 coordinate 1,887,098, forward strand.
GGGTGATCGGGATTGACCGTCTCCTTATGCACCTGGTAGCTGCGGCGCACGTCGTCCTGCAGCTTGAGGCGGTATTCGGAGTCGACCGCATTGCGCTCCTTGTCTACCCACTCGGGATCGAAGGTGGGGCAGATGAAGAACTGGGAGAAGCGATCCAGCCCGGCCTCGAAGAAGCCGTTGTCGATCTCGAAGAAGAAGTTGGTGAACTCGGTGCCGGTCCAGGCGTTGTTGCTGCCGCCATGACGGCTCATAAATTGCTGGTATTCACCAGGTTTGGGATAGGTGCAGGTGCCAAGGAACAGCATATGCTCAAGGAAATGAGCCATCCCCTGCCGGTCCGCCGGATCGTCGAAGTGGCCGGTGTTGACGGCCAGGGAGGCGGCAGACTTGTCGGTGTCGGGATCGCAGATCAACAAGACCCTGAGCCGGTTTGCCAGCTCCAGATAGTGGTACTGCCGATGGTCGTTGGGACTGGCATATGGGCTCATTGGCGCGTGACTCTTGTTGGATTTATTTGAATTTAAACATGATTATCGACCCCGCTACCCGGTGAGGCAAACCCTTTTCTGAGAGGTAGCGCAATTGTTTCCCCCGGCATGGCGGGGTAAGATCCCCCCGCTATCAAAACAGGCCCGTTGGGCGAGGTTGTAATGAAAATCTACATCATGCGTCATGGCCAGGCTGGCATGAATGCGAAAACAGATGAACAGCGTCCACTGACCGAGCAGGGAATCGAAGAGTCCATCCACATGGCCCGCTGGCTGGCCCCCCAGCTTGGCGGCAAGCTGGATCGGGTGATCCACAGCAACTACCTGCGCGCCAAACAAACCTGGCAGAGCATATGCAGTGAATTACCCAAGGCAGGGGCCGTCGAAGAGAGTGGTGACATCACCCCCTATGGCGATCCGGCCTTCGTGGCGAGCTACCTCACTGCGCTGGCGGCCAAGCACGACAGCATCCTGATGGTGAGCCACCTGCCGCTGGTGGGCTATCTAGTGCAGAGCCTCTGTCCGGCAGCCGGTGCCCCCATGTTTGCCACCTCAGGTCTGGCCTGTATCGAGTGGCAAGATGGCAAGGGGGTCTTGCTCTGGTTGGAAGGACCACATACAATACGCTAAAAGTTAATAAAAAGTTATAGATTGGTTTTTTGGGGAAGAGAGTCGCGATTTTCCCGGATTTTTATACAGAATTTACGGAATTATTTCGCAGAAGCTGCTGTCATACGGATACAACTGCAAGAGGTTGCAAACGATGAGAGTGTTCAAGAAGTACCTGCCGCTGATGGTGGCAAAACATGTCAAAACCTTCTTCAAGGGGCGGATTTACATCCACGGCAGAGGACGCTTTGACTTCCAGTCCGGCCTGCTGATGATGCCCACGTCGGCGGACATTCCCCACCGCCAGACCGTGGTCGAGGTCAACGAGTTGATCTCGAGACTGCACATGGATGCGGCGTGATTGCTTCGTCACCTCGCTGATCCGCGTCATGCCCGCCACCGTGCGGGCATGACTGTTTTTAGGCTCCCTCCGGCCTCTTCAGCGCTGTTCGAACCCCTTTATGTCAGCCAATTCTGCCTTGGCGGCACGGCGCTTGCTAATCCTGTTGACCCCCCTATACTGCCGCCAGAAATACCCGCTGCTTTTTTCTGGATATAGCGATGCCACTTGCCTTCTTGTTTCCCTTCTCCTGCATGGCCATCTGGGCCGGCAACGCCATCGTCAGCAAACTGGCGGTGGGGGTGCTCTCGCCGGCGGCGCTGGCCTGGTCGCGCTGGATGGTGGCCGCCATCATCTTGACGCCGTTCCTTGCGCACCGGGCCTGGCGGGATCGCGCCAAGCTGCGCGCCGGCTTCTATCAGCTGGCGGCGCTGGCCCTGCTCGGCATGGTGCTCAACCAGACCTTCGGCTATTACGCGGCGCAGACCCTGGGAGCCACCGAGATCGGCCTGATGATGGGGCTGACTCCGCTGATGACGGTGCTGCTCAGCATCTGGTTGCTGCGCGAGCGCCCAACCTGGGGGGCGCTGCTTGGCGGCGTCATCTCCATTCTGGGGCTGGCGATCTTGCTGGGGCAGGGGGATCCCGCCCGCCTCTTTACTCAGGGCATCCACATCGGCTCCGTCTACATGCTGCTCTCGGCGGGCACCTATGCGCTCTACAGCGTGTTGCTCAAGAAGTGGGATCTGGGGCTCGACAACTGGTCCATGCTTTACGGCCAGGTGCTCTGCAGCCTGCTGTTCCTCACCCCGTTCTATCTGCTGGTGGACGGGCAATGGCCAGACGGCCGGGCACTCTGGCTGATCCTCTATGCGGGGATCCCGACCTCGGCCCTGTCGCCCTGGCTGTGGATGCAGGGCATCGCCCTGCTCGGGGCTAGCCGCACCGCCATCTTCATGAACCTGTTGCCGGTGATGACCGCCGGTCTGGCCATCAGCTGGCTCGGCGAGAGATTGACCAGTTATCATCTGATCGGCGGCGGCATGACCCTGTTTGGGGTGCTGCTGGCCCAGTTGCTGGTGCAGCCTGTGGTGCTGCGCCGGCGCAGGGTGGCACTGGCCGCCTGCCGGGACGAGTGAGAAAAAAGACCGCCGAAAGGCGGTCTTTTTGTCTGCGGGATAGCGAACCTTATTGCGCGGTCAGATAGAGATCTTTCGAGTAGACCAGATCCTGCGGGTTCTGATAGGGGTAGCCCTTGATGTTGGGTTTGAGCAGGCGGGACTTGACGTAGAAATAGACCGGGGCGATGGGCGCTTCTGCATCGATCAGGGCCTCGGCCTGCTGATAGAGCTGGTTGCGTTCGGCCGGATCCCTGGCGTCATGGGCCTTGGCCAGCAGGGCATCATACTGCTTGTTGAACCACTTGCCGCTGTTGGCGCTGCTGCTGGAGGTCATGATGTCGAGGAAGGTGGAGGCATCGTTGTAATCCCCGTTCCAGGCGTAGCGGCTGACCCCGAAGTCCCCTTCGTTGAGGGCCGACACCATGGTCTTCCACTCCATGTTGTTGAGCTTGGCCTGTACCCCCAGGTTGTGTTTCCACATGGAGGAGATGGCCAGCGCTATCTTCTTGTGCCCCTCGTTGGTGTTGTAGAGGATGTCCACATCCAGCGGCTTGCCCGGGCCGTAGCCCGCTTCGGCGAGCAGCGCCTTGGCCTGCTTGATCCGCTCCTCCTTGCTCATCTGCTCGCTGGCCGGTCGCTTGAGTTCGAAGCCGTCCACTATGGGCGGCGTCAGGCTGAAGGCGGAGATCTGGCCCTGCCCCAGGATCTTCTCGGTGATGGTGTCCCGGTCGATGGCCAGGGAGAGCGCCTTGCGCACCTTGGGGTTGTCGAACGGTTTGCGCTGGGTGTTGAACACGTAGTAGTAGGTGGCCAGGGTCGGCACGCTCACCAGCTCCTGCGGGCTCTGCTGCTTGAGCTGCTTGTACTGCTCGAGCGGATAGCTGGTGTAGTGCAGCTCGCCGGCGCGATAGCGGTTGTAGGCGGCGGTATCGGAGACGATCTCCAGATAGAACACCTTGTTCAGCACCGTATGCTGGTTGTCCCAGTAATAGGGGTTGCGCTCGGAGATGAGACGCTCGTTGGGGGTCCACTCCTTGAGCACGAAGGCCCCGTTGGAGACGATGTTGCCCGGCTTGACCCACTCATGACCGAACTTCTCGATGGTCGCCCTCGGTGCCGGGAAGGTGGTGTAGTGGGAGAGGGTCTTCAGGAAGAAGGGCACCGGGTTTTTCAAGGTGATCTGCAGGGTATGGGCATCGAGCGCCTTGATGCCCAGCGTATCCGGGCTCTGCTTGCCCTGAATGACCTCGGCGGCATTGGTGACGCCGGTCAGCTCGATGAACCAGGCGTAGTTGGAGGCATTCTTGGGATCCGCCGCCCGCTGCCAGCCATAGACATAATCGGCCGCCGTCACCGGCTCGCCGTTGGACCATTTGGCATCGGGTCTGAGCTTGAAGGTGTAGACGGTGCCCGTGGGATCGAGCTCGTAGCCAAGGGCGCCGGCAAGCTGCAGTTTGCCGTCCCCGTCCAGGGTGTAGAGTCCCTCGAACAGGTCGTTGACGATTTCGCTGCCCGCTGTCTCTTCCACCATCTGGGGATCGATGGAGGCGGGTTCGGTACCTATGTTGCGGATGAAGGTTTGCTGTTCTGCCGGCAGCAACTTGGTACCGGCCGGTACCTGGGCTGCCAGGGCGGGGAGTGCGAACAGGGCGGCAACCGTGCCGGCAATGAGTGTCCTTTTCATTGAATATCCTTATGTTTTTTTGCTTCCAAAGCCGGGCCAGTGTGCGGGATTGATGGCGAGATCTCAAGAGGCAGACAGGTCCCCCATGGCATGCGTCCCAGATAGGGGGCATGGCGGGGATCTTGCCATCCTCATGGCGACATCTTCGTGAGTTTTTGCCACGAATTAACATCTAAAAAGTTACCGATTGAAACCAGTTTTAGGGCGGTTTCGGGCGAAAAAGGTGGGGGAGATGTGCGTTTATTCAGCGGCTTAATTCGCTGCAAAAACAAAAAACAGGCGTTACATTAGGTTACAAAACAAGGCTGCCGAGGATCGGCACTTTTTTTGTCTATGCGTGCAAACGTTTTCAAAGCCAACGGAAACGATCTTAAAGGAACAATAATGCGAAACATGATCACCATGGGCGAGTTCATCGTCAAAAAGCAGGCGGATTATCCCACCGCGACCGGCGAGCTGACCTCGCTGCTCAGCTCCATCCGCCTGGCCGCCAAGGTGGTGAACCGGGAGATCAACAAGGCGGGGCTGGCGGACATCATCGGCTCCATGGGCGCTGAAAACGTGCAGGGCGAGGTGCAGCAGAAGCTGGACGTCTACGCCAACGAGCGCTTCAAGGCGGCGCTGGAAGCCCGTGGCGAAGTGTGCGGCATGGCCTCTGAAGAGGAGGAAGATTTCGTCTCCTTCGATTCCGAGCTCTCCCGTCATTCCAAGTACGTGGTATTGATCGACCCCCTCGATGGCTCCTCCAACATCGACGTCAACGTCTCCGTCGGCACCATCTTCTCCATCTACCGCCGGGTCAGCAAGCCGGGCGCCGGCGTCACCCTGGAAGACTTCCTGCAGCCGGGCAACCGCCAGGTCGCCGCCGGTTACGTGGTCTACGGCTCCTCCACCATGCTGGTCTACACCACCGGCTTTGGCGTCAACGGCTTTACCTACGACCCCTCCATCGGCTGTTTCTGCCTCTCCCACGAGAACATCCGCATTCCGGAGGAGGGCAAGATCTACTCCATCAACGAGGGCAACTACATCAAGTTCCCGGACGGGGTTAAAAAGTACCTCAAATATTGTCAGGAGCGGGACGAGGCGACCCACAGACCCTATACCTCCCGTTATATCGGCTCGCTGGTCTCCGATTTTCACCGCAACCTGCTCAAGGGCGGCATCTACATCTATCCGTCCGGTACCAACTCGCCGAACGGCAAGCTGCGTCTGCTCTATGAGTGCAACCCCATGGCGTTCCTGGTGGAGCAGGCCGGTGGCAAGGCATCAGACGGCTTTGGCCGCATCATGGACATCCAGCCCACCGCGCTGCACCAGCGTACCCCCTATTTCGTGGGTTCCACCAAGATGGTGGAGCGGGCCGAGGCCTTCATGCGGGAGTTCTCTTCCCATGAGGATCCGGCTAATCAGGGTTGATCGTCAGAGGTGTAGGTTGGTGCTGAGCGCAGCGAAGCCCAACGTTTACCGGTGCGATTCCCTCTCCCTCTGGGAGAGGGCAGGGTGAGGGGAATGGTTTTCACTGCCCCCCTCATCCCCGACCCTTCTCCCACAAGGGGAGAAGGGAGACGCTCGTCACCAGCCAACATAAACAAAACGGGAGCCACAGTGGCTCCCGTTTTGTTTCGCTTTCCGCCTACAGGCTGTTGTTGGCGAGATCCGCCAGCAAGCCATCCACCAGCTTGAGGCGCATGGCCCTGTCCTGGGTCGGCACCTGGAAGCGCAGCCGGGTCGGCCCGTCCATCTTGTAGATGCGCGGCTGCTCGGAGAGCAGCTTGACCAGATAGGCAGGGTTGACCTTGGTCTCCTGGGTAAAGTCCAGATAGCCACCGCGCTCGCTCATCTCCACCCGGCGAATGCCCAGCGCCGTGGCTCGTTGGCGGAAGGCCGCCAGCTCCAGCAGCGTTTTGGTCGGCTCCGGCAACAGGCCGAAGCGGTCGATCAGCTCCACTTTCAGTTCGCGCAGCTCCTGCTCGTCCGCCGCACTTGCAATCCGCTTGTACATGGAGAGGCGCATGTTGACGTCCGGGATGTAGTCGTCCGGCAACAGCGCAGGCAGGCGCAGTTCCACCTCGGTGTGCTGGCTCATGAGCTGTTCGAGCGACGGCTCCTTGCCCGATTTCAGCGCCTCGACTGCCTGCTCCAGCATCTCCATGTAGAGGGTGAAGCCGACCGATTCAATCTGGCCGCTCTGATCGTCGCCAAGCAGTTCGCCGGCGCCGCGGATCTCCAGATCGTGGGTGGCCAGCGCAAAGCCGGCGCCGAGATCTTCAAGGGACGCAATGGCCTCCAACCGCTTGGCCGCATCCTTGGTCATCAGCTTGGGATGGGGGGTGAGCAGGTAGGCATAGGCCTGGTGGTGGGAGCGGCCGACCCGGCCCCGCAGCTGGTGCAGCTGGGCCAGACCGAGATGATCCGCCCGATCCATGATGATGGTGTTGGCGCTCGGCACGTCGATGCCGGTCTCGATGATGGTGGTGCAGACTAGCAGGTTGAAGCGCTGGTGGTAGAAGTCCGACATCACCCGCTCGAGCTCGCGCTCGCGCATCTGGCCGTGGGCGATGCCGATGCGCGCCTCCGGCACCAGCTCGGCAAGATCCGCCGCGCACTTCTCGATGCTCTCCACGTCGTTATGCAGGTAGTAGACCTGGCCGCCACGCTTCAATTCCCGCAGCACCGCCTCGCGGGTGACCGCCGGCTCCTGCTGGCGCACGAAGGTCTTGATGGCGAGCCGCTTGGCGGGCGGGGTGGCGATGATGGAGAGATCCCGCATGCCCGACATCGCCATGTTGAGGGTACGCGGGATGGGGGTGGCGGTGAGGGTGAGGATGTCCACATCGGCCCGCAGCGCCTTGATCTTCTCCTTCTGGCGCACCCCGAAGCGATGCTCCTCGTCGACGATGAGCAGCCCCAGATCCTTGAAGGTGAGCTCGGCGCCCAGCAGCTTGTGGGTGCCGATGATGATGTCGACCTTGCCTTCGGCGAGCTCTTTCATCACGGCGGTCTGCTCCTTGGCGGAGCGGAAGCGGCTCAGCACCTCGACCCGCACCGGCCAGTTGGCGAAGCGGTCGCGGAAGTTGTCGTAGTGCTGCTGGGCGAGCAGGGTGGTGGGCACCAGCACGGCCACTTGCTTGCCGCCGTGTACTGCCACAAACGCCGCCCGCATCGCCACTTCGGTCTTGCCGAAGCCCACGTCGCCGCACACCAGCCGATCCATGCTCTTGGCCTGGCACATGTCGCCGAGCACCGCATTGATGGCGTTGAGCTGGTCATCGGTCTCCTCGAACGGGAAGCCGGCGGCAAACTGGCGATAGGCCTCGCGGTCGTGTTTGAAGGCAAAACCGTGACGGGCCGCCCGCATGGCATAGACATCCAGCAGCTCGGCCGCCACGTCGCGCACCTTTTCGGCCGCCTTGCGCCGGGCCTTGACCCAGGCCTCGCCGCCGAGCTTGTGGCTGGGCGGGTTGTCCGAGCCGGTATAACGGCTGATCAGGTGCAAACTGGTGACCGGCACGAACAGCTTGTCGCCGCCGGCATATTCGAGGGTCAGAAACTCGGTGGGCAGGCCGCCGGCATCGATGGTCTCCAGCCCCAGATAGCGGCCGACCCCGTGATCCAGGTGCACCACCGGCTGACCCTGGGTCAGCTCGCCGAGGTTGCGGATCACCGCATCCGAACTCAGGTTCTTGCTCTTCTCCCGTTGCCGTTTGCTGCGGATCTTGCCGCCCAGCAGTTCGGTTTCGGTGATGAGCGCCAGCTCCTCTTGCCCCGGTTCTCGCAGCAAGAAGCCGCGCTCGAGCGGTGCCACCAGCAGGCCGTGACGGGCCTTGCTGGTAATGAAGGCGTCCAGTGACGCGAACTCCTTGGGCTGCAGCGCGATGCGGGCCAGCAGATCGCCCAGCACCTCGCGTCGCCCCTCGGACTCCACCGCAAACAGGGTGCGCCCGGTAAAACCTTGCAGGAACTGGTTGAGGGCCAGCAGTGGCTGCTCCTTGCTGTGATCGAGCTGCAGCTCGGGCAGCGCCGAGATGGGCAGATCGTGCTGGCCCGCATCGCCGGCGGTGGGGGCCTCCTGCAGTCGCACGGCCGCGTATTGGCCGAGCGCCGCAAACAGTTGCTCCACCGGCAGATAGATCTGCTGGGGTGGCAGCAGGGGACGGGTATTGTCCCAGCGCCTGTCCTCGTAGCGTTGAGCGATGTCGTTCCAGAAGCGCTGGGCGGCGGGGTAGATCTCCCCCACGGTCAGCAGCAGGGTGTTGTCCGGCAGGTGGTCAAACAGGCTGGCGGTCTGCTGGAAGAAGAGCGGCAGATAGTACTCGATGCCGGCCGGCCAGCGTCCCTTGCTCACCTCCTGATAGACGGAGCCCTCGGCGCGGGAGATCTCGAACTGTTCCCGATACTGGCCACGAAACAACTCGATGGCCCCCTCGTCGGTGGGAAACTCCCGGGCCGGCAACAGGCTGACGCTCTTGACCGGTTCGCTGGAGCGCTGGGTCTCGGGGTCGAACGGGCGGATGGAGTCCACCTCGTCGTCGAAGAAGTCGATGCGATAGGGGCTGTTGCTGCCCATGGGGAAAAGATCGAGCAGGGAGCCGCGGGCGGCAAATTCGCCGTGCTCCAGCACCTGCTCCACCGCCACATAGCCCGCCTCGGCAAGGCGCGCGCGCAGCTGCTGTAGATTGAGGCGCTGGCCGCTTTTCACCATCAGGCTGTATTTGTCGAGATAGACCCGGGGCGCCGTGCGCAGCATCAGGGTGGAGATGGGCACGATCAGCACGCCGCTGCTCATCTGCGGCAGCTTGTAGAGGGTCTCGAGCCGCTGGGAGATGATGTCCTGATGGGGGGAGAAGGTGTCGTAGGGCAGGGTCTCCCAGTCCGGGAACAGCAGCACCGGACAGCCCGTGTCGGCCAACAGGTATTGCAGTTCCTGTTCGAGGCGCAGGGCGCTCGGGGTATCGGCGGTCACCAGCAGGACGGGGCGATCTGCCTCCTGGGTGAGGCGGGCGGCCATCAGCGAGAGGCTGCTGCCTGTCAGCTGGCCGAGCGTTAACTTTTGGCCCGCCTTGGCGGGCAAGGCGGGAAGCTTCATTGGCATCATTCGATTCTTTTAACGTTGACGGTCTTGCGCACGAAGTTTGAGTTGTTTGGACTGGATATGCAGGCTGGCACGTACCAGCAGTTCGCGGTCATCCTCGCGGATCCGAACATAGTCGAGCATCACGTGGGTGCCGTGCTCACTCGGTTCCAGCTGCTTGACCTGGCCGTAGCAGTAGATGGCGGAGGCCTCTTCGCGCAGGAAGATCTTGAGCCGCACTATCTGGTGCAGGTGCGGCACCTCGCCGTGGCCCTGGCGCGGATGCAGATAGGTCAGCTGGCCGGCACCAAAGCGCAGGGTGTGAAAGCGATGTTCCGGGTGATCCTGCACCGACAGCACATAGCCCATGATCATGTCGATCTTGCGCGACTGCTGGTTGATGATCTCCACCAGATCGTGCATCGAATCGTTCTGATTGCGGATCAGGCGGCTGGTCACCATGTCGATGGAGGTAATGGCGGAGGCGATGCGAAAGGGTTCGGGCAGCTCGGCCTCCAGTGCTTCCAGCGAGGGCAGATGAAAGTCACCGGGCATGGGGATCACATTGACCGGTGTGGCATGGGTGACACTGAAGAACTGTTCCTGCATGGAGGCTATCCCTTGTTGTCATAGACGGTTTCCCTTTATTATCCGGTATCTTATTTTGTTGGCAATGTAGATATCCTTGAAGACTGGACTTTTTCAGCCACTGTCGCTGGCCATCGGCCTGCGTTATGCAGGCTCGCGACGCAGCAATCGCTTCGTTTCATTTATCTCCCTGTTTTCCACTTTCGGCATCGCCATCGGGGTCGCCGCCCTGATGGTGGTCATCTCGGTGATGAACGGTTTTGAAGGGCAGCTCAAGGGCCGCATCCTGGGGGTGATCCCCCATGTGGTGGTGACCAGCCCGGCGGGGCGCATCGATGCCGCGCCGCAGGGCCTGCCCGACCTGGCCAGGCTGCCGCATGTGATTGCCCATGCCCCCATGCTCGACAGCGAAGGCATGTTGCAAAGCCCCGGTCAGCTGACCGGCGTCAGCGTGCAGGGCATCGATCCCGCCCAGTGGCCCAAGGACGACATCCTGCACGCCCAGATGCAGATGGGGCGTCTGGACAGCCTGCAGGCGGGCGAATACCACATAGTGTTGGGGCAGGGGGTGGCCAATCGCCTCAAGGTCTCCATGGGCGACCAGGTCCGTCTGATCCTGACCGAAGGTACCCGCTTCACCCCGTTTGGCCGGGTGCCGGCCCAGCGCCTCTTCACCGTCTCCGGCATCTTCGGGGTCGGTGCCGACGTGGACAGCCAGGTCGCGCTGATTGCGCTGGGGGATGCCCAGCGGATGCTGCGGTTGCCTGCGGATCAGGTGGGCGGTATCCGCCTCTGGCTGGATGACCCCTTCGCCGCCGACGAGGTGGTGAAGACGGCGCTGCCGGACGGACTGGAGTGGCAGGACTGGCGCCGCGAGCGCGGCGAACTGTTCCAGGCGGTGGCCATGGAAAAACGGATGATGGGGCTGATGCTGGTGCTGATCATCGCGGTCGCCACCTTCAACATCCTCTCCGCCCTGGTGATGGTGGTGACCGACAAGGAAGGGGAGGTGGCCATCCTGCGCACCATGGGTATGAGCGAGGCAGGGATAGTCAAGATCTTCATGGTACTCGGCGCCTCTAGCGGGGTCATCGGCGCCCTGTTCGGCGGTCTGGCGGGACTGGCGCTCTCCATGGGGCTCAACCCCCTGCTCGATGCGGTGGGGCTCAACCTCTACATGACGGCCGGCGGCTCGGGCTTGCCGGTCATCGTCGAACCCGCCCAGGTCGTGACCATTTTGCTGGGCGCCGTGCTGCTCAGCTTCAGCGCCACCCTCTACCCGGCGGCCCGTGCGGCCCGGGTCAAACCGGCCGAGGCGCTGCGTTATGAATAATTCATCTTCTGTTGTTACTGGTTCCGGTGTTGCTGCCGGCGCCGGCGTTGTTACAGGTGCAAGTGGAGCCTCCTTTATGAATCAATCCGTCTCCTGCGAGCCGCTGCTGCGCTGTCAGGCCCTCAACCATGTCTACAAAGAGGGCGATCTGGAGACCCAGGTACTCAAGGGCATCGACCTCAGTGTGGCGCCCGGCGAGATGCTGGCGGTGGTGGGCAGCTCGGGCTCCGGCAAGACCACCCTGCTGCACCTGATGGGGGCGCTCGACAACCCCTCCAGCGGCGCCGTGCTGTTCAAGGGGCAGGACATCCATCGCTGGGACAGCCGTACCCAGGCGAAGTTTCGCAATCAGGAGCTGGGTTTTGTTTACCAGTTCCACCACCTGCTCTCCGAGTTCACTGCGCTGGAAAATGCCGCCATGCCGCTGCTGATCGCCGGTGAATCGGTGAAGAGCGCGACCGACAAGGCGAGTCGGATGCTGGGGCGGGTAGGGCTCTCCCATCGCCTGAATCACAGACCGTCCGAGCTCTCCGGTGGCGAGCGCCAGCGGGTGGCCATCGCCCGTGCCCTGGTCAACGAACCCAGCCTGGTGCTGGCGGACGAGCCCACCGGCAACCTGGATCACGCCAGCGCTACTGCCGTCTATGAGCTGCTCTGCGAGCTCAACCGCGAGCTCGGCACCGCGTTCGTGGTGGTGACCCACGATCTCAGCCTGGCAGCCAAGCTCCATCGCCGGGTGACCCTGGTGAGCGGCGTGATGGCGGAGGTCGCCTGATGTTCAAACCGCTGCCCCTGTTTCTGGGCCTGCGTTACAGCCGCTCTCGCCGTCGCAACGGCTTCATCGCCTTTATCTCCGCCTCTTCCCTCATCGGCATCGCCCTCGGTGTGATGGCGCTGATCCTGGGGCTCTCCGCCATGAACGGCTTTGAGCGGGAACTCAAAAACCGGGTGCTCTCCGTGGTGCCCCACGGCGAGCTGATGGGGATGGAGGCACCGCTCCCCAACTGGCCCAAGCTGCGGGATTACCTGCTGGCTCAGCCCGGGGTGGAGGCTGCCGCCCCGGTGATCCGGCTCGACGGCCTGCTGGAGCACGGTAGTGCCCTCAAGGGACTGCAGGTGCGCGCCGTGCTGCCGGAGCTTGAGGCCAATCTGTCCGATGCGGGCAACTACATGACGGGCCGGGGTCTGCGCGAGCTGGAAGCCGGCGAGCACGGCCTCATTCTCGGCAAGACCATCGCCGACAAGCTGGGGGTCAAGATAGGGGACACTGTCACCCTGCTGCTGCCCCAGGGCGGCGATGCCGCCGGCATCAAGAACCCGAAGCGCGAGTCTCTCACCGTGGTGGGGCTGCTCGAGATCGGTGGCCAGCTGGACGGTGTGCTCGGCTTCATGCATCTGGCGGATGCCCAGGCCATCACCGGCATGGGCAGCGCGGTGGAGGGCTTCAGCCTCAAGGTGAACGACGTGCTCAAGGCGCAGTCCATCACGGTGGCAGCCGCCCAGAAGTTCCCGCACTATGTCTACATCAGCAGCTGGATGAGCCGCCAGGGCTATCTCTATCAGGACATCCAGATGGTGCGCACCGTGATGTACGTGGTGATGCTGATGGTGGTGGCGGTGGCCTGTTTCAACATCGTCTCCACCCTGGTGATGGCGGTGAACGAGAAGCGCAGCGAGATCGCCATCTTGAAGACCATGGGAGCGAGCCCGGGCCAGATCCGGCTCACCTTCGTCATTCAGGGGATGGTGAACGGGGTGGCGGGTGCCTTGCTCGGCGCCCTGCTGGGCGGCCTGCTCTCCAGCAAGCTGACCCAGATTCTGGGTGTCATCGAGAGGCTCATTGGTCACCGCTTCCTCAACCCGGACATCTACTTCATCGACTTCCTGCCGACCGAGCTGCACATGCAGGACTTGCTCATCGTGACTGGCGCCGCCATCCTGATGAGCCTACTGGCCACCCTCTACCCCGCCTGGCGGGCGAGCGGACTGGTGCCGTCCCGCGAGTTGGGGCACTGATACGCAGTATCTTGTCTGCTGATAAAAATGAAGGGCCCGCCGGTGCAAACCGGCGGGCCCTGCTGTTTTGGGGGGATCTGGCTGGTTCAGTGGGCGTTGAGTTCATCCAGCGGCAGCGAGAAGCTCGCCACGAAGATGTCGATGAAGTAGCGCATCTCGTCGCTCATCCGGGCCGCCAGCATCTGCTCGAGGCGCTTGCGCGCCGGCTCGAACTCCCGGTTGCCGGCATTGATCTCTTCCAGGCACTTGGTATAGGCGCAGAGGGTGTCGGCATCCTTCACCAGCCTGGCCAGCTCGCCATCCTGAGCTGCCGAATCAAGCAGCGGGCGAAAATCCTCGACCAGCTCCGGCGGCAACATGCCCAGCAGGCGCTGCTCGGCGGCCAGCTCAATCTTCTTGTATTCGCGGGCAATCTCGGGATTGAAGTACTTGACCGGGGTGGGCAGATCGCCGGTCAGCACCTCGCTGCTGTCGTGGTAGAGGGCCATGACGGCGGCGCGATCGGCATCCACGCTGCCGCCAAAGAGCCGGTTTTTGATGAGGCCGAGGGCGTGGGCCACCATGGCTACCTGCAGACTGTGCTCGGCGATGTTCTCGGGCTGGATGTTGCGCATCAGCGGCCAGCGATAGATGAGCTTCATGCGGGCGAGATTGGCGAAGAAGTGGCTGGGCAGCATGGATGACCTCGAAGATAGCAATGAAAAAGGGCAGACCCTAGTCTGCCCTTTTTTACGGCTGGCGGCATCGCCTTCAGCGAATATAACGGCCGGATTCGGCCTCCTGATTGGTGACGATCATCTGGCCGATGGGGGCCAGGCTGATGAGCGCCAGCTTGAGGTGCTGGATGCCGAACGGGATGCCGACGATGCTGACGAAGCAGGCCAGCGCCGAGGCGATGTGGCCGATGGCCAGCCAGATCCCGATCAGCACGAACCAGATGATGTTGCCAATCAGCCCCATGGTGCCGGTACCCATGTCGCTCAGACCGGTCATGGTCTTGCGGTTGACCGCCTGCTTGCCGAACGGGAAGAAGGTGAAGGTGCCGATGACGAAGCAGGCGCGTCCCCAGGGGATCCCGATGAGGGAGATAAAACAGATCAGCCCGGCCAGCCACCAGGCCAGCCCCATGAAGACGCCTCCCAGTACGAACCAGAGCAGATTGAACAAGAAGCGGAAAAAGGCCATGTCGGTGACTCCAGACTTATCAAGATGGCTGCCACCATAACGAGCGATGGTCATGGACGCAATGGTTGAAGGGGCGGGGTGGACAATTTGGGTCGCAGGGGGTGAAAAGAGACCGCGATGGAGAGATATGAGGTGAAAAAGTAGGCTCTTGCACGAAAAAAAGTGAGCAAGTGCAAATTCTTGCGGCTTGTGTGCTTGAAGTCGGCCCTGCTATTCCCCATATAAAGGGCAGTTTGGCGGGAATTGTGCCATCCCCTGCCCGGTTGGGGGACGTGTGGCTCGACTCGATCAAAGTGCGCCGCTATAATGTCGCGTCATATTTTCTCATCACAAAGACAGTCGTTGTCTTTATAAACAGGAAGACTCCGGGCTTTGCCCAGGGGCAATAAAGGGTCAGCACGCAGTGCTGAGTTGAACGAGGTAGAAGAATGCAAGTTTCTGTAGAGACAACCCAGGGTCTGGAACGCCGTCTTACCATCACCGTACCGGCCGCTACCGTTGACGCCGCCGTGCGCAAAGAATTGAACGGCCTGGCCAAAACCCGTCGCATCGACGGTTTCCGTCCTGGCAAGGCTCCGGTTGCCATCATCAAGAAGATGTTCGGCGCCATGGCTCATGCTCGCGTTGCTGACGAAATGATGCAGAGCAACTTCATCAAGGCCATCATCGAAAACAAACTGAGCCCGGCCGGTGCCCCGACCATGGATCCGAAAGAGATCCAGGAAGGTCAGGACTTCGAATTCACCGCGACTTTCGAAGTGTACCCCGAGTTTGAAGTGGCTGGCCTCGAGACCATCAAGGTCGAGAAGCCGGTTGCTACCGTGAAGGATGAAGATCTGGCCAACATGATCGACACCCTGCGCAAGCAGCACGCTACCTGGAGTGAAGTGGACGCCGCCGCTGCCGATGGCATGCGTGTGACCATGGACTTCGTCGGTTCCATCGACGGTGAAGAGTTCGACGGCGGCAAGGCCGAAGGCTTCAACCTGGTACTGGGTGCCGGTCGCATGATCCCGGGCTTCGAAGACGCCATCATGGGCAAGAAAGCAGGCGACGAGTTCACCATCGACGTGACCTTCCCGGCTGACTACCACGCTGAAAACCTGAAAGGCAAAGCTGCCAAGTTCGCTTCCAAGCTGAACAAGGTTGAAGAGCAGATCCTGCCTGAGCTGACTGAAGAGTTCGTCAAGCGTTTCGGCATCGAGAGCGGCAACGTTGAAGAGCTGAAAGCCGAAGTGCGCAAGAACATGGAGCGCGAACTGGCTCAAGCTCTGAAAAACAGCGTGAAAGAGCAGGTGCTGAACGGTCTGGTTGAAGCCAACCAGATCGATCTGCCGAAGGCTGCCGTTGCTCAGGAAATCGATGCCCTGCGTCAGCAGGCGCTGCAGCGTTTCGGCGGCTTCCAGGGCGGCAACGCTCCTGAACTGCCGGCCGAGCTGTTCCAGGGCCAGGCCGAGCGTCGTGTACGCGTAGGTCTGCTGCTGGGCGACGTGATCCGTACCAACGAGATCAAGGCTGATGAAGCGCGCGTCAACAGCATCATCGAATCCATGGCCACTGCCTACGAAGATCCGAAGGAAGTGATCGAGTACTACCAGAAGAACGAACAGATGCTGAACGGCGTTCGCAACCTGGCAGTTGAAGATCAAGCCATCGACCTGATCCTGTCCAAGGCTCAGGTGACCGAGAAGGAAGTTGCATTTGACGAAGTGATCAACAAGTCCGGTGCCGCTGCCTAAGAACATTTGACTTAAGGTCAAGACTGTTAAGTATAATGGCTCGTGTGATCTCCACTCGGGCCATTTTATTTTAGGGACAATGCCTTATGTACAAGAACTATAACGATGTGACTGAATCCCCACGCAATGCGCTCATCCCGATGGTGGTAGAGCAAACCGCGAAAGGGGAGCGTTCCTACGACATCTATTCTCGTCTGCTGAAGGAGCGGGTGATCTTCCTGACCGGTCAGGTTGAAGATCACATGGCGAATCTGGTGGTGGCTCAGCTGCTGTTCCTGGAGTCTGAAAATCCGGATCAGGACATCAGCATCTACATCAACTCTCCGGGTGGGGCCGTCACGGCCGGTATGTCCATTTATGACACCATGCAGTTCATCAAGCCGGACGTCAGCACGGTCTGCATGGGGCAGGCCTGCTCCATGGGTGCCTTCCTGCTGGCCGGTGGTGCCAAGGGCAAGCGTTTCTGCCTGCCCAATGCCCGCGTGATGATCCACCAGCCGCTGGGCGGTTTCCAGGGCCAGGCATCTGATATCCAGATCCATGCCCAGGAGATCCTGAAGATCAAGAATACCCTGAACGAGCGTCTGGCCTTCCATACCGGTCAGGACATGGCCACCATCGAGCGTGACACCGACCGTGACAACTTCATGTCGGCCGAGCAGGCCGTGGCCTATGGTCTGGTTGACGGTGTCCTGAGCCGCCGCGGCTGAGCCACGAGCTAGCCCGTACCATCGTCGAGGGCATCATCTGGTTTGATGATGTCCTCAATCGGCAGATCAGGCATGGGCAGGGTGTTCCGGACTGTTGTAAACTCAACAGGACAATCCATCCTCTATTGATAAAACGAGGTTGCTGAATGACAGAAAAACGCAAGGGTGAGGGTGATAAGCTGCTCTACTGCTCTTTTTGCGGCAAAAGCCAGCATGAAGTGCGCAAGCTGATCGCTGGCCCTTCCGTCTACATATGTGATGAGTGTGTCGAGCTGTGCAACGACATCATCCGCGAAGAGATCCGCGAGATCTCCCCCAAGCGCGATGGTAGCGAGCTGCCGACCCCTCATGAAATCCGCGCTCATCTGGATGACTATGTGATCGGGCAGGAGTATGCCAAGAAGGTGCTGGCGGTAGCCGTCTACAACCACTACAAGCGGCTGCGCAGCGGCAGCGAGTCTGGTGGCGTAGAGCTGGGCAAATCCAACATCCTGCTGATCGGTCCGACCGGCAGCGGCAAGACCCTGCTGGCTGAAACCCTGGCTCGTCTGCTGGACGTTCCCTTCACCATGGCTGACGCCACCACCCTGACCGAAGCCGGTTATGTGGGCGAGGATGTGGAGAACATCATCCAGAAGCTGCTGCAAAAGTGCGACTACGACGTAGAGAAGGCCCAGCGCGGCATCGTCTACATCGACGAGATCGACAAGATCTCCCGCAAGTCGGACAACCCCTCCATCACCCGCGACGTGTCCGGGGAAGGGGTGCAGCAGGCCCTGCTCAAGCTGATCGAAGGGACCATCGCTTCCGTGCCGCCGCAAGGTGGTCGCAAGCACCCGCAGCAGGAGTTCTTGCAGGTTGATACCTCCAAGATCCTGTTCATCTGCGGTGGCGCCTTTGCCGGTCTGGACAAGGTGATCGAGCAGCGCTCCGTCAAGGGCACCGGCATCGGTTTTGGTGCCGAGGTCAAGTCCAAGAGCGCCAAGGCGACCTTGAGCGAGAGCTTTGCCAAGGTAGAGCCGGAAGATCTGATCAAGTACGGTCTGATCCCCGAGTTCATCGGTCGTCTGCCGGTGGTCGCGACCCTGACCGAGCTGGACGAGGCTGCCCTCATCCAGATCCTGAAAGAGCCGAAGAACGCGCTGACCAAGCAATATGCCGCGCTGTTCGATCTGGAAGGGGTGGAGCTGGAGTTCCGTGACGACGCGTTGAACGCCATTGCCCGCAAGGCGATGGAGCGTAAAACCGGCGCCCGTGGTCTGCGCTCCATCGTGGAAGCCGTGCTGCTCGATACCATGTACGACCTGCCGTCGCTGGACGGTGTCAGCAAGGTGGTGATCGACGAAACCGTGATCAAGGGGGACTCCGCGCCCTTGATGATCTACGAAAATCCCGAGACCCAGGCCGCCGCATCAGAGTAAATGTCTGATTTTTAATCAAATGAAAGGGGCTTTTTGCCCCTTTCATGCTTTTTGCGGTTTCGGCGATTGAATCTCATCTAAGCGCCCCCATATACTCAGCCAAGCGCTTTGCCAACGGTATAACAAGCCGAGAGGACATATATGAACCTAGAGCGTTCAGAACGCATCGAGATTCCCGTCCTGCCTCTTCGTGACGTGGTGGTTTACCCCCACATGGTCATTCCACTCTTTGTGGGGCGGGAAAAATCCATTCGCTGTCTGGAAGCGGCCATGGAGCAGGACAAGAAAGTTCTGCTGGTGGCCCAGAAGGATGCGTCAACCGATGAGCCGACGGTGGAGGAGATCTTCTCCGTCGGGACAGTGGCCAATATTCTACAGATGCTCAAGCTGCCCGATGGCACCGTCAAGGTGCTGGTGGAAGGGGGCCAGCGTGCCCGTCTTGAGCGGATGATCGACGACCGGGACTTCTTCGTTGGCGAGGCGCAGTACATCGCCTCCAAGGCGATTGAGGAGAAGGACCAGGATGTGCTGGTGCGCTCCGCCATCGGTCAGTTCGAAGGCTATATCAAGCTCAACAAGAAGATCCCGCCCGAGGTGCTCACCTCGATTTCGGCGATCGATGATGCGGCGCGCCTGGCCGATACCATGGCCGCCCACATGCCGCTCAAGCTCGAAGACAAGCAGAAGGTGCTGGAAATCGCCTCCGTGTCCGAGCGCATCGAGTTTCTGATGGCCATGATGGAGTCGGAGATTGACCTGCTGCAGGTCGAGAAACGCATCCGCTCCCGGGTCAAGAAGCAGATGGAGAAGAGCCAGCGCGAGTATTATCTCAACGAGCAGATGAAGGCCATCCAGAAAGAGTTGGGTGAGCTGGAAGACAGTCCGGATGAGTTCGAAGCCCTCAATCGCAAGATTGAAGAGGCCGGCATGCCGGAAGATGCTCGTGAGAAGGCGCAGGCCGAGCTCGCCAAGCTGAAGATGATGTCGCCCATGTCGGCCGAAGCCACCGTGGTGCGCAGTTACGTCGACTGGATGGTACAGGTGCCGTGGAAGGCGCGCTCCAAGGTAAAGAAAGACCTGGGCAAGGCGCAAGAGGTGCTGGATGCCGATCACTATGGCCTGGAGAAGGTCAAGGATCGCATTCTCGAGTATCTGGCGGTGCAGGCGCGCGTCAACAAGCTCAAGGGACCGATCCTCTGTCTGGTAGGACCTCCCGGTGTGGGCAAGACCTCGCTCGGTCAGTCCATCGCCAAGGCGACCGGTCGCAAATATGTGCGCATGGCGCTGGGCGGGGTGCGTGACGAAGCGGAGATCCGCGGTCACCGCCGTACCTATATCGGTTCCATGCCTGGCAAGCTCATCCAGAAGATGGCGAAAGTCGGGGTGAAGAACCCGCTGTTCCTGCTCGATGAAATCGACAAGATGAGCTCGGACATGCGTGGCGATCCCGCCTCAGCCCTGCTGGAAGTGCTGGATCCCGAACAGAACAACAGCTTCAACGATCACTATCTGGAAGTGGATTATGACCTGTCGGACGTGATGTTCGTGGCCACCTCCAACTCCATGAACATCCCGGGTCCGCTGCTGGACCGGATGGAAGTGATCCGCCTCTCCGGTTACACCGAAGATGAGAAGCTCAACATCGCCAAGCAGCATCTGGTCTCCAAGCAGATCCAGCGCAACGGCCTGAAAGAGTCCGAGATCACCATCGAGGATTCCGCTCTGGTCGGGGTGATCCGCTACTACACCCGCGAGGCGGGGGTGCGTAGCCTGGAGCGCGAGATCTCCAAGATTTGTCGCAAGGCAGTCAAGCGCATCCTGCTGGACAAGAGCATCAAGCATGTTCAGGTCAATCAGGCCAACCTCAAGGAGTTCCTCGGGGTGCAGCGCTTTGACTACGGCAAGGCCACCGACCAGAACCAGGTGGGTCAGGTGTGTGGTCTGGCGTGGACCGAGGTGGGGGGCGATCTGCTCACCATCGAGACCACCAACATGCCGGGCAAGGGCAAGCTCACCTACACAGGTTCCCTGGGTGATGTGATGCAGGAGTCCATCCAGGCTGCCATGACGGTGGTTCGAGCTCGTGCCGAGAAGCTGCGCATCAATGCCGACTTCTACGAGAAGCGCGATATCCACGTGCACGTACCGGAAGGGGCGACCCCGAAAGACGGTCCGAGCGCCGGTATCGCCATGTGTACCGCCCTGGTCTCCAGCTTGACCGGTAATCCGGTTCGTGCTGATGTGGCCATGACGGGGGAGATCACCCTGCGCGGCGAAGTGCTGCCGATTGGCGGTCTCAAAGAGAAGCTGCTGGCGGCTCATCGCGGTGGCATCAAGCGGGTGCTGATCCCGAAAGAGAACGAGCGTGACCTCGAGGAGATCCCGGACAACGTCAAACAAGACCTTGAAATCTATCCGGTTCGCTGGATTGACGAGGTGCTGGAACTGGCGTTGCAGGACAATCCACAAGGGTTTGAGCGCGTTTCTGTCGTGTAAATGTTGATGCGCCGCAAATTTGGCGCATTCGGGGGGTGGTTAAGGCTTGCATGCGCCGGATAACGGAAGTAGCCTTGACCACCGATCGGGTACTCATGATGAGTCGCAATGCGTGATGTGGCGCGGGTTTGCGCTAGATTGTCACTTGCAACTGATCAGGAGGCTTGCTATAAAACCTCCACTTGTTGTGGCCAGGGAAATCGGCGCCGCAGCGATGTTCGATAAAAGGGGAATATAAGAGTGAATAAATCTCAACTGATTGACAAGATTGCAGACGGTGCTGATATCTCCAAAGCCGCTGCTGGCCGTGCGCTGGATGCTTTCATTGACGCCGTGGGTGAAGCCCTGAAAGAGGGTGACCAGGTTGCTCTGGTAGGTTTCGGTACTTTCGCCGTGCGCGAGCGTGCTGCCCGTTCTGGCCGTAACCCGCAAACTGGCGCGACCATCGAAATCGCCGCTGGTAAAGTTCCTGCCTTCAAAGCCGGTAAGGCCCTGAAAGACGCTGTCAACTAAGCCGGGCGCTGATATCACATCGGCCACCGTCCTTGGTCACAGACCAGACAAGTGAGAGGGCTCTCCCTCATACTGATTGACCAAGGCGCATCGCAATCGGTGCGCCTTTTCATTATTTACGCCCATCGAGTTCGGGAGCATAAGTACAAACATGATGTTGGATAAACTACGCGAAGGGGCGCAGGGCAAGGTAGCCAAGGTTATCTTGGGCCTGATCATCCTCTCCTTTGCCTTGGCCGGTGTAGGTAGCTACCTCAACGGCCCGGCTCGTACCGCCCCCGCCACCGTCAACGGCAATGACATCAGCTCCGCTGCGCTGGAAAATGCCTATCGCAACGAGCGGGCCCGCATGGAATCCCAAATGGGGGAGTCTTTCAGCCAGTTGGCCGCCAATCCTGACTACATGAAGCAGTTCCGCCGTGGCGTGCTGGACCGTCTGATCGATCAGGCTCTGTTCGACAGCAAGGCCCGTGAACTGGGTCTGCGCGTCAGCGATGAGCAGATCAAGCAGGCCATCGTCGCCATGCCCGAGTTTGCCGAAGATGGCAAGTTCAACAACGATCGCTATCTGCAGCTGATCCGCCGTGCCGGCATGACCCCGGAGATGTTCCGTGACTCCCTGCGCCAGGACATGGTTCGCCAGCAACTGATGGGCGCCCTGCTGGGCACCGAATTTGCACTCAAGGGTGAAGCCGAGCAACTGGACAAGCTCTACAACCAGACTCGCGATCTGCGTCTGGTGCGCCTGGCCGCATCTGCCTACCTGGGGGATGTGAAAGTCTCCGATGAAGAGGTGGAGCAGTACTACAAGGCCAATAGCAGCCACTTCATGAATGACGAGCAGGTCAAGGTCGACTACCTGCTGCTGGACGCCACCACCCTGGGCAAAGACGTCAAGGTGAGCGAGCAGGATGCCCAGGATTACTACGATCAGCACCAGGATCTGTTCCAGCGTGCCGAGCGTCGTCATGTGGCTCATATCCTGATCCCGTTCGGCAAGGACGAGAAAGCCGCCGAGCAGAAGGCCGAGGCCGTGCTGGCCAAAGCCAAGGCCGGTGACGATTTCGCCGCGCTGGCCAAGGCTGACTCTTCCGATACCTTCTCCGCCAAAAAAGGCGGCGAGCTGGATTGGTTCGAGAAAGGGGTGATGGATCCGGCGTTCGAGAAGGCCGCGTTTGCACTGGCCAAGGCCGGCGATCTCTCCACCGTGGTGAAGAGCCCGTTCGGTTTCCACGTCATCAAGCTGCTGGGGGTTGAACCGGCCCAGACCAAGCCGTTTGCCGATGTGAAAGCAGAGACCATCAGCCGTCTGCAGGCAGACAAGGCCAAGGAGCTGTTCTTTGCCGAGCAGCAGAAGATGGCAGACAGCAGCTTCGAGAACCCGGATTCGCTGGACTTGACCGCCGACACCATGGGTCTCAAGGTGCAGTCCACCGGTTACTTCAGCCAGGCTGATGCACCGGCACCGCTCAGCGATCCCAAGGTACTCTCCGCCGCCTTCTCCGAGCAGCTGCGCGATGACAACACCAACTCCGACGTGATCGAGCTGGCGGATGGCAAGGCGCTGGTCATGCACATCACCGGTCACCAGCCGAAAGCGGCCAAACCGCTGGCGGAGGTGAAAGAGCAGGTGATTGCAGCCATCAAGCACGACAAGGCCAGTGAAGTGGCCCGTGGCAAGGCGCAGGGTCTGCTGGACAAGCTCAAGGCTGGCGAGAATATCCAGGCCGAGCTGACCGCGCTGGGTCTGAAGGTGGAGAATCATGACGGGGTAGCCCGCTTCGCTCAGGATCTGGATCAGAACCTGGTGGCACAGGCCTTCCGCATGCCTCATCCGATTGACGGCAAGCCGAGCGTCGAGCTGGTGACCGAAGCCAATGGCGACCGCGTGGTGGTGGCCCTGGACAAGGTGACTGTCGCCAAGGAGCCGTCTGGCATGGCCAAGCTGCTGCAAGGCCAGCTGGGTCAGGGCAAGGCTCAGGTGAGCTACAAGTCTCTCATCGACGAGCTGCGCAAGTCTGCCAAGATCGAGTACTTCACCGATGTGGAAGCCACGGTCGAATAAATCGAACCGACTCCAATCCATGTGAAAACGGCCCCTTGATGGGGCCGTTTCTTTATCTGCGAGGCGCCGTTCGGTCTCCTTCCTGGCGGGATGACAACCCGGTCCTGGCAGGGGGCAGGGGATATGGCGCAAGGGATGATCCGCGTCGTTCGGCAGATATCGCAGGCATAAAAAAACCGGCACTCAGGTGCCGGTTTTCATTGACGGGATATGCGGGCAGGAGGGGGTTACACCACGCCCTGGGTACGCAGGTAATCCTCGTAGGTACCGCCGAAGTCGCGGATGCCATCTTCAGTCAGCTCCAGGATGCGGGTCGCCAGGGAGGAGACAAACTCACGGTCGTGGGAGACGAAGATCAGGGTGCCCTTGTACATCTCCAGCGCCAGGTTCAAGGATTCGATGGATTCCATGTCCAGGTGGTTGGTCGGCTCATCCATGATCAGGATGTTGGGGCGCTGCATCATCAGCTTGCCGAACAGCATGCGGCCCTGCTCACCACCTGACAGCACCTTGACCGGCTTCTTGATGTCGTCCTGGGAGAACAGCAGACGGCCCAGAACGGAGCGTACGGCCTGCTCGTCTTCGTTCTCCTGTTTCCACTGAGCCATCCAGTCGAACACGTTGAGATCGGTGTCGAAGTCCTCGGCGTGATCCTGGGCGTAGTAACCGATCTGGGCGTTTTCGGACCACTTGATGGTGCCGGTGTCCGGTGCCAGCGCGCCCACCAGGGTTTTGATCAGGGTGGATTTACCGATACCGTTGGTACCCAGAATGGCGACCTTCTCGCCCACTTCCAGCATCATGTTGAGGCCCTTGAACAGCGGAGCCTCACCATAGCCTTTGGAGACGCCTTCGATCTCCAGGATGTTGCGGTAGAGTTTCTTCTCCTGCTCGAAGCGGATGAAGGGGTTCTGCCGGCTGGAGACCTTCACTTCCTCAATCTTGATCTTGTCGATCTGCTTGAGGCGGGAGGTGGCCTGGCTGGACTTGGAGGCGTTGGCGCTGAAACGCGACACGAAGGATTGCAGATCGGCGATCTGGGCCTTCTTCTTGGCGTTGTCGGCCAGCAGGCGCTCACGGGCCTGGGTGGCGGCCGTCATGTACTCGTCGTAGTTGCCCGGGTAGACGCGCAGCTCGCCGTAGTCCAGATCCGCCATGTGGGTGCAGACGGAGTTCAGGAAGTGACGGTCGTGAGAGATGATGATCATGGTGCTCTCGCGATCGTTGAGCACCTGTTCCAGCCAGCGAATGGTGTTGATGTCCAGGTTGTTGGTCGGTTCGTCCAGCAACAGGATGTCGGGGTTGGAGAACAGCGCCTGTGCCAGCAGCACCCGCAGTTTCCAGCCCGGGGCCACTTCGCTCATCGGGCCGTTGTGCTGCTCGATGGGGATGCCGGCACCCAGCAGCAGCTCGCCTGCGCGGGATTCGGCGGTATAGCCGTCATACTCGGCGACCAGGCCTTCCAGCTCGGCGGCCTTCATGTAGTCGTCGTCGGTCGCTTCCAGATTGGCGTAGATGGCATCGCGCTCGGCGATGGCGGCCCACAGCTCGGTGTGACCCATCATGACCACGTCCAGTACGCGCATCTCTTCGTAGGCGAACTGATCCTGACGCAGCTTACCGATGCGTTCGTTGACGTCCAGGCTCACATTACCGCCAGTGGGCTCCAGATCGCCGCCGAGGATCTTCATAAAGGTGGACTTGCCACAGCCGTTGGCACCGATAAGGCCGTAGCGGTTGCCGCCGCCAAACTTGACGCTGATGTTCTCAAACAGCGGCTTGGCGCCGAACTGCATGGTGATGTTGTTACTCGAAAGCACTGGAATGTCCCGGTTGATCTGTCAAATGGCGCGCATTATGGCACAGATCCCCCGAAAGTTTTAGCAAGAACTGTGATCCGGGCCTATTGCAGAGGGGATAGAGAGGGTGGTGCTGTGTCCTTGCGCCCCCTGGCGGCGATGGCCGCATCGTTCCGATTGCAACGGGCGCTAACTACTGCCTCTTTGCATGAAAAAAGCCGGCCCGGGGGCCGGCTTGCAACCGTCAATCGAAGGTTCAGTGGGAGCTGGCGCTGGCTGCCCCCAGTCCGGTCTGGGAGCGGACGAACTGCGGGAAGAACTTGGCGTGCTCGTCGAGCGCATTTTGCGACTTGTCTGTGACCGAGAACAGCCAGATCCCGACGAAGGCCACCGCCATGGAGAAGAGGGCCGGGTATTCGTAGGGGAAGATCGCCTGGGCATGGCCCAGCACCTTCACCCACACGGTCGGGCCCAGGATCATCAGGCTGACCGCGCTCACCAGCCCCAGCCAGCCGCCGTAGACGGCGCCGCGAGTGGTCAGGCGAGACCAGAACATGGAGAGGAACAGCACCGGGAAGTTGCAGCTGGCGGCGATGGAGAAGGCCAGGCCCACCATGAAGGCGATGTTCTGCTTCTCGAACAGGATGCCAAGCCCGATGGCCACCACCCCCAGTACCACAGTGGTGTACTTGGAGACGCGCAGCTCGTCGGCTTCGTTGGCCTTGCCCTTCTTGATGACGCTGGCATAGAGATCGTGGGAGACCGCAGAGGCACCGGCCAGGGTCAGCCCGGCCACCACCGCCAGAATGGTGGCAAACGCCACGGCGGAGATGAAGCCGAGGAACAGGCTGCCGCCCACTGCATCGGCCAGGTGGATGGCGGCCATGTTGGTGCCGCCCAGCAGGGCGCCGGTGGCGTCCTTGAAGTCCGGGTTGGTGCTGACCAGCAGGATGGCGCCAAAGCCGATGATGAAGGTCAGGATGTAGAAGTAACCGATAAAGCCGGTGGCATAGAACACGCTCTTGCGCGCTTCCTTGGCGTCACTCACGGTGAAGAAACGCATCAGGATGTGGGGCAGGCCGGCGGTGCCGAACATCAGGGCCAGACCCAGCGAGATGGCGGAGATGGGATCGGCGACCAGGCCGCCCGGGCTCATGATGGCGATGCCCTTCTCGTGCACCTTGACCGCTTCACTGAACAGGGTGCCGATGTCGAAGTTGACCGACTTCATCACCATGATGGCCATGAAGCTGGCACCGGAGAGCAGCATCACCGCCTTGATGATCTGCACCCAGGTGGTGGCCAGCATGCCGCCGAACAGCACGTAGAGCACCATCAGAATGCCGACCAGCACCACGGCCACATGGTATTGCAGGCCGAACAGCAGCTCGATCAGCTTGCCTGCACCCACCATCTGGGCGATCAGGTAGAGGGCGACCACCACCAGCGAACCGCTGGCGGAGAGGGTGCGCACCTCGGTCTGCTTGAGACGGTAGGAGGCTACGTCGGCAAAGGTGTACTTGCCGAGGTTGCGCAGCCGCTCCGCGATCAGGAACAGGATGATGGGCCAGCCCACCAGAAAGCCGATGGAGTAGATGAGGCCATCGTAGCCGGAGGTGTAGACCAGCGCGGAGATGCCGAGGAAAGAGGCTGCGGACATGTAGTCACCGGCGATGGCCAGGCCATTCTGGAAGCCGGTGATGCGCCCGCCGGCGGCGTAGTAGTCGGAGGCCGAGCGGTTGCGCTTGGAGGCCCAGTAGGTGATGAACAGGGTGGCCGCCACGAAGATCACGAACATCACGATGGCCGAGATATTGAGCGGTTGGCGATGCACCTCGCCGGTCAGCGCATCGGCTGCCAGCAGGGGGGAGGAGGCCAGCGTGGCCAGCAACAGCAGAGACTTGCCTTTCATGATTGGGCTCCCTTGAGGATCTTCTGGTTCAGTTCGTCAAACTCGCCGTTGGCCCGAAACACATAGATGCCGGTCAACACGAAGGAGGAGAGGATGAGGCCGACGCCGACCGGGATACCGCGGGTAATGGTGGACCCTTCGCTCAAGGGGGTGCCCAGCCAGCCGGGGGCGAAGGCGATGAGCATGATGAAGGCCAGATAGAGCCCCAGCATCAGGATGGAGAGGGACCAGGCAAAGCGCTGGCGCTTGGCGACCAGCTCCTGGAAGTTGGGATCTTGCTGGATCCGAAGATACGGTTGCTGTTCCATTGCAGTGCTCCATGACATTGAGTGTCGACGGTGAATGAAGGGAGGTCCCTACCGAGCAGCAGGGCTGCTCATGTAAGCAAAATGTGAATCAAATGTTATTTGTGGACAATTAGACTTTGGGATAAGCCAGTGGCCCGCCCCGGGTGAGGCGCAAGAAGATGAGGGCGGCGGTGATGGCATCGCTCAGGGCGTCGTGGGCGGGCAGGGCCGGCAGGCCCAGGTGGCTGCTGATGGCGGCCAGATGCAGGTCGATGGCGGCATCGGGATAGCGGCGATAGAGGTGATCGTGGTAGAGCCGGCTCACCTCTATTCCCCGCTGCGCCAGGGTCAGTCCCCAGCATCGCTGGCAGGCGAGATTGAGGATCCGCAGGTCGTAGGCGATGTGATACCCCACCAGTTCGCGCGGGCCGATAAAGGCGAGCAGCAGGCGCAGCGCGGCCTCCAGCGTCATGCCCTGTTGCAGATCCTGATGGCGCAGACCGTGGATCACCACCGAATGTTCGCTCAGGCTGGCCGGCGCTTGCACCCGGATGGACAGCGCCTCGCCGGTCAGCACCCGGTTGCCCTGGATGCGCACCGCGCCGATGGCGACGATCTCGGCCTGGGCGGGATCCAGGCTGGTGGTCTCGAAGTCGAGGGCCACCCACTCGTCGGCGGGCGGGTCGGCATAGAGCGGGGCAAATGCCGGGTCTTTAACGCGGCGGCCATGCCAACGACGGCGCAGGCGGCTCAACATGGCTATTGCCTCAGACGAAAGTGCAAGGTGAGCCACTGCTGGAACTTCTTCACCTGATGCAGCGCCTGGCGCAGCAGATCCCGCTCGCCGTGGCTGAGATCATTGACCTGCACCCGGCTCTCTCCCTCCTTGAGCTGGCTGCGCAGCCGCAAGCGGACGAACAGCCTGAACGCCTCCGCCAGATTGTCGCCAAAGCCGGCGCTGAGCCGTCCGGCCGTCACCAGCGCTTCGATCCGTGCCAGGGTAGAGGTCTCCAGAATAGCGGCTTCCAGCGCCAGCATGCGAATGCCATGTACCAGCGGGAAGAGGCCGCCACGTTTCAGATCCAGCCCCTCCGGTGCCCGCTCCAGACGGCCAAACAGGGTGAGCGGTGCATGAAACGCCACCGCCGGTCGCACCATCTCCGCCAGCAGATCTCCCCGCTCGGCCAGCTGCTCGCGCAACTTGCGGGCGAGAGGAGGAAGCAGGGCGCGATCGCCGGCGATGGGGTGGGCATCGGCCAGGGTGGCGAGCCAGAGCAGGTCCGCTTCACTGGCCTCGACACAGGCCCGTTCGATCTCCTGCTGCCAGAGTGCGAGAGGCTTCACCCAGGCCGGATTGTTGACCATCACCCGGCCGGGGCAGGGCGGGTAGCCGAGCCGGGCCAGCAGATCGCTGAAGGCGACAAGGTCGGCCTGCTGGGTCGGCCAGTGCAGGTCGGCGGGCAGGATCAGTGCATTGTCCTGATCGGTTTTGAGGATCTGCTCGCCGCGCCCCTCCGAGCCCAGCATCAGCAGGCAGACCCGCTCCTGCACCGCGGGCGGGATCACCAGCGCAAAGGCCTTGGCGATCAGCTGCTCGTTGATGGTGGCGATGAGTTTCATCAAAAAGGCGGTGTGGATCCCCTGGCCGAACAGGGAGCGGGTCAGCTGTTGCTGCTCCTGGGCCACTGCCTCCAGCGCCGGCAGAGTGTCGGCGCGGGCGATGCGCAGGGTCAGCACATGGGAGTGGGTGGAGAAGAGACCGAGCACCTGGGTCAGGTGCAGGATCCCCGCTACCTCCTGCCCCTGCCAGACCACTAGCCGTTTGATGCGATGACGGGTCATCAGCAGCAGGGCGTCGAACAGATAGCTGTCCAGTGGCAGGCCGATGAGCGGGGTCGGATCCAGCACCGCCAGCGGCGTCGTCAGTGGCAGTCCCTTGAGGGTCAGGGCGTGCAGCAGGGTCTTGCGGGTCGCCAGACTCAGGCTGCCATCCGTGGCTGGATAGAGCAGGCAGTCGGTGCCCTTGGCCACCATGGCCTCGGTAGCGGCCAAGAGCGACAGGCGGCTGTCGACGATGAGTGCCGGCTGCAGATGGCCGGGCTCGATGCGGGTCAGGATGAACTCCGCCAGATTCTTCTGCCCCAGCTGGGCGCGCTGCTCCTGCTGTTGTTGCCGCTGTGCCAGGCTGGCGGTGAAGTAGCGGGCGAAGGCGGGGTTGCCCTCGCATAGCTCGATGAAGGTGGCTCTGGGGATCAGCTGGCAGAGCAGATCTTCCAGCGCACTGAACTGGTGGCGGCAGTGGCCGTCGAACTGGGCGCGCACGTCGAACAGATCCCCCTCGCCATAGTCGCCAAACTGATGATGGGGGCTGGATTCTTCCACCGCCCCCTTGAGGACGAGATAGAGGCCGGGGGGCGCATCGCCCGCCTTGAGCACAGGCTGGCCGGCGCGAAAGTAGCAGATGGAGAGGTGCTGCTCGAGCCGTTGACGTTCCTCTTCGGTCAGGCAGTCAAACGGCGGGCGGGCAAAGTTGAACAGGCTGGTCATGGCAATCCTTGGCCGGTGGCGTCAAGCCAGTCTGACAAAGCGGCGCCTGACCAGCCAGCCGACTTTAGTCGCACGCGCCGCAGCAGTGGGAAACCGGGCTCCTCGCTGTACCTGGCGATAACACTCTGATAACGTGGTGGTATGACCAGTACGAACTCAGGAGAGGACAGGGGAAAATGGAAAAACCAAGGGTCAAATGCGAGATCCGGGACGGCATCGCCGAGGTGATGCTGGCGCGGGGCGACAAGCTCAATGCGCTGGACAGAGCCATGTTCAGCGCCATCGACGGGGTACTCGAGCAGTTGCGCCAGCACAAGGGGTTGCGGGCGGTGATCCTGCACGGGGAGGGGCGGGCCTTTTGTGCCGGGCTGGATGTGAAATCCATGCTCAAGCAGCCGGTGGCGGCGCTCGAGATCTTAAAACGCGAGGCGGATGAAGCTACCAACCTGGCCCAGCGGGTAGCCTATGGCTGGCATCAGTTGCCGGTGCCGGTGATCGCCGTGACTCAGGGGGTCTGCTTTGGCGGCGGGTTGCAGATTGCGCTCGGCGCCGACTTTCGGTTCAGCACCCCCGATTGCCGTTTCTCGGTGATGGAGATCAAGTGGGGCATCATCCCCGACATGAGCGGTAGCGTCACCATGCGCAACCTGATGGGGGTGGATACCGCCATGGAACTGGCCATGAGCGGGCGCGAGCTGGCGGCGCCGGAGGCCAAGTCCCTCGGGTTGGTGAGCCGGGTCTGCGACGATCCACTGGCCGAGGCGCGGGAGTTCGCGAAGACCCTCATCACCAAGTCGCCGGACGCGCTGGCGGGGATCAAGCAGCTCTACAACCAGGCCTGGGCCCGCAGCGATGAGGCGATGCTAAAGGAAGAGACCCGGTTGCAAAAGCAGATCTTGGGGCGCCCCAACCAGTGGCGCGCCACCCTCAACAGCCTGTTTCGCTGGCGACTGCCGTTCGGGCCGCGCCGCAACGCGCTCTGACAGGCAGGGATAAACAAGAAATGGCAGCCGAGGCTGCCATTTTTGTTGGGGAGTGGTGCGCGATCAGGAGATCTTGCGATCCTGGTCCGGTTCGAAGGGGTGACCGGATTTTTCCTGCTCCAGGTTGTCTTCGGAGCGATGACCGGCCCAGTAGTCGGCGTTCTTGATGCCGAGTTTCTCCGGGTGGAACACCGGATCCAGCCCCTTGGCTTGCTGCGCTTCATAGTCGCGCAGGCAGGCAAAGGCGGTCTTTTGCAGCAGCAGGATGGCGATGATGTTGAGCCAGGCCATCAGCCCGACGCCGATGTCACCCATGCCCCATGCGAGTTCGGCGGTCTTGACGGTGCCATAGACGGTGGAGGCCATCAGGGTCAATTTCAGCACGAAGGTCAGCCAGGGACGGTTCACCTTGCGGTTGATGTAGGCGATGTTGGTCTCGGCGATGTAGTAGTAGGCAACGATGGTGGTGAACGCGAAGAAGAACAGCGCGATGGCCACGAACATGCTGCCAAAACCAGGCATCATGCTCTCCATGGCGGTCTGCACGTAGCCCGGGCCTGCGGCTACGCCGGCGATGCCGGTGTAGAGGGCGGCGCCGTCCGGACCCTGCACGTTGTAGAGGCCGGTGATGAGCAACATAAAGCCGGTGGCGGAGCAGACGAACAGGGTGTCGATGTAGACGGAGAACGCCTGCACCAGACCCTGTTTGGCCGGGTGGCTCACCGCGGCGGCGGAGGAGGCGTGCGGCCCGGTACCCTGACCCGCTTCGTTGGAGTAGACCCCACGCTTGACCCCCCACATGATGGCCAGACCCAGAATGGCGCCGAAGCCGGCATCAAAGCCGAAGGCACTCTTCCAGATCAGCAGGATCACGCCGGGCAGGGCGTGGATGTTGAGGGCGATGATGACGCAGGCGACGATGATGTAGCCGAGCGCCATGAAGGGCACCACGGTACTGGCGAAGTTGGCGATGCGCTTGACGCCGCCGAAGATGATGAAGCCGAGCAGCAGCGCCAGACCGGCCGCGGTGACGTTCGGATCGATATCAAACGCGGTTTGCAGGCTGGCACCGATGGAGTTGGCCTGCACCCCCGGCAGCAGCACGCCGCAGGCAAAGATGGTGGCGATGGCGAACGTCCAGGCGTACCACTTCATGCCAAGCCCCTTCTCGATGTAGAAGGCCGGGCCGCCGCGGTATTCGCCGTTGATCTTCTCCTTGTAGACCTGGCCCAGGGTGGACTCCACGAAGGCGGAGCTGGAGCCGAGGAAGGCCACCATCCACATCCAGAACATGGCACCCGGGCCACCAAAGGTGATGGCGGTGGCGACCCCGGCGATGTTGCCGGTACCCACCCGGCCAGCCAGGGTCATGGCCAGCGCCTGGAAGGAGGAGACGCCCGCATCCGTGCTCTTGCCATCAAACATCAGCCGGATCATCTCCTTGATGTGACGCAGTTGCAAAAAGCGGCTGCGCAGGGAGAAGTAGAGGCCTACCCCCAGACACAGATAGATGAGCGCCGGGCTCCAAATCACACCATTGATGGCATTGACGATCTCATTCATGTACAACAACTCCTTTGTTGTGCTGTCTTGTTGGCGGGGTCTGTGCCCCGCTCCCTCAAATTGGTGGTGACCCTCGGGTCACTCGTTATGGTGTGGGACGGGTCGGTGGATGTTTCCACTGGCCAGTCCGCGGGTTTTAACATATCGATTTGTGTTGGGGCTTCCCAGCGAAATATGTTGTTATCTTGTTAATTTGTGAATTGACATTAACAAATGGCCGGTGCAACTGGACAGAATGCGGTGCCGGCCCGGTATCATCTCCTCTTTCGTCGGCGCTCTGCGGTGGGAGAGGGAGAGCAAAATCAAGGCCAAGGATGAAGATGGAGCAAGAAATAGCGATGATCCGCCCGGCGTGTGCCGAGGATACGGCCGCCATGGCCGACCTGTTCGGCCAGCTGGGTTACCCGGTCAGCCCGCAGGTGCTAGGCGAGCGGTGGCTGGCGCCGGATCCGGCCCGCGAGGTGCTGGTGGCCTGCCTGGGGGAGGAGATAGCGGGCGTGCTGGTGTGGCACTGGCTGAGCCCGCTGCACGTTGCACCAGCGTGGGGCCTGATCTCGGCGCTGGTTGTCGATGAGGGTGCAAGGGGACGCGGCGTTGGCGCCGCCCTGCTGGTGGCGGCAGAGGTGCGGGCGCGAGCGCAGGGTTGCAGCCAGCTGGAGCTCTCCAGCAGCCTCAAGCGGGAGGGGGCCCATCGCTTCTATCTGGCGCAGGGGTATGTCGAGCGTCCGAAACGGTTTGTGAAAACAGTCTGATCAGCAAGAGGAGTCTGCGTGTTCTGGTCCCGCTTACGAAGTGTGTTTGGTGGTGCGTCCCGGCAAGATGGCAATGGGCCTGGCGCGCTGGAGTGGCAGCAGGCCCTGGCTGCAGTGCCCATTTTGCAGGGCTTTTCCCGGGAGGAGGAGCAGACCCTGATCGAGTTGGCACAGCAGCTGCTGGCCCGCAAGACCCTGACCCAGCTCGGGGTGTCGCTCACTCCCCGTCAGCAGGCGGTGCTGGCCCTGCAGGCGGCGCTGCCCATTTTGCATCTGGGGCTCGACTGGTATCGGGGCTTTCACGAGATCATCCTGATCCCCGAGCCGGTGGTGCGCCGCCAGCAGGTGCAGGACGAGTTCGGGCTGGTGAGCGAGGTTGAAGAGGAGAACGCCGGCGAATCCTGGCCGCAGGGGCCGCTGGTGCTGGCCTGGAGCGAGCTGCAGCAGGACGGGGACTGGGACGGCTTCAATCTGGTGATCCACGAGCTGACCCACAAGCTCGACATGCTGGGGGGGGAGGCCGACGGGGCGCCGCCACTGCCGGCGGGCATGGATCCGCGCCCATGGAGCGGTGCGCTGCAGGCGGCATTCGATGCCATGCAGGCACAGCTGGATCGTCACGAGCCTACCGCCATCGATCCTTATGCAGCCTCGCACCCGGCTGAATTTTTTGCGGTGTGCAGCGAGTGCTTTTTTACCGATCCGCTGCGGCTGCGCGACACCTATCCGGCGGTGTACCAGCAGTTCACCCGCTTCTTCGGCCAGCAACCGGCCGCGCGTTTTCCGGCCACCCGGCTGCTGGCGGGGGAGCCCGAGCATCACGGCTAGCCGGGCGATCCTGGCAAATCGCGCCCAACAAAAAGGCACCCCGCGGGGTGCCTTTTTCGTGACAGCTGTGTCGGCCGGGTGCTTAGGCAGCGGCTTTGAGCTGAACGGCGGCGGCTTTCTTGTGATCGCCGATGGGCATCACGGTGCGGCCGAACTGCTCGTTGATCACGGTAGCCATGGCCAGATAGATGGCGCTGGCGCCGCAGATGATGCCTTCGAAACCGGCGATGGTGCCGATCAGGGTGCTGCCGGTGAAGTCACGGGCGGCCAGCAGGAAGAACAGCACGGTCAGGGAGGCGAACACGAACTGCTTCACGCGCGGGTAGTTGACGGTCCCGATCAGCATGAACAGGGTGAACATGCCCCACATCAGCAGGTACCAGCCCATGTAGGCGTGCGGGGTGGCTTCGGCCAGACCCATGGTCGGCATCACCAGCAGGAACACCAGGCTCCACCAGAAGGTGCCGTAGGAGATGAAGGCAGTCACACCGAAGGTGTTGCCGCGCTTGTACTCCATGATACCGGCGATGATCTGGGCCAGACCACCATAGCACAGGCCCATGGCCAGGATCATGGCGCTGATGGGGAAGAAACCTGCGTTATGGATGTTCAGCAGAATGGTGGTCATACCGAAACCCATCAGACCCAGAGGGGCAGGGTTGGCCAATTTTTCGCTCACGTGGCGTTCTCCAAAAATAGAGGTGGGGGTTGATAAAAGACGCGCGATTTTAGGCAGGCTCTGGGCGCTGGGCAAGGGGGGGAATGACCGAAACGGTAAAAAAATAACGGGAATTTTTACCTGACTGACCATTCGTGCGATCCAGGTAGATGACAGGTGAATGAATGGTGCGGGCAAGGTTGAAAAATTGTATTGAGTAGCACGATTCTGAAAGTTTCATACAAATCTGGCCGATGGGCTGAGCAGTGCCGTCGACAGTATTTCCATCGCCAAGCCAGAACACATTTGAGGCTAAAAAACACTCTCATATGCCATCAGACAAGAAGTGTTCATTGCTTGATTAAGGCAAACGGCCAAGCTGTCTGCTCGCAGCACTGGCAAGGTTAGGCAGAGGTCTTTGCGCCGGACTTGTTCGCTCAGGGAGTTGAGGTGTGAAACGACCAAAGGCAAAAGGGGATGAGTGAGAGAATTCTGGGCCGATAAGTGGCTGTGTCATCACGCAGGCGTGGCCGTGCGGTGGCTGAATGGCCGAAGAGCCAGTGGCCGGTCGAAGAAGGGGGAAAAGCAACGTTGCGGCGAGACTATGCATGTAGCGGCAGGCGCGAGAAGAAGGCGAGCGTGCCACGTGCAGGATGAGGAGATGGCATCCCCCTCATCCTGCAGATGTCAGCGACTCAATCGTCCAGGGTCAGCACCACCTTGGCCTCCTTGTCGGCCTCCTTGACCTGGCTGTCCAGCACGAACAGCCGCTCCGGTGCGATCCCCTGACGGTCCACCAGAAACTCCTTGGTGTTCTGGGCGCGGCGCATGGCCAGATTGCGCAGGGACTTGGCGGTGATGAGCTGCTGATCCCGCAGCAGGAGAACCGCTTGGGCGCGCAGGGCCGGGCTCTCTTCATCGAGTTTCAGCCGATCGGCCAGATCCCCGAGATCTTCGTTGAAACGGGCCTCATAAGCTTGTGCCAGCGCCGATTGCATGGTGGGGTCCTGCTCCAGCAGCTCGAGGTCCACCGGGCCGCCGGTGATCTTGGCCAGCGCTCGCTCCAGCTTCTGGCGTTGCAGGATGGGGCGCTCCTCGTTGAAGTTGACCTTGCCGCGAATGTTCATGCTGAGCTTGGGCCTGTCCTTGAGGGCCTGCGCCAGTTTGGCCAGCTTCTCCTGCTGGGTGGGGGTGAGATCCGGCTCACCGGGCAGGAAGGGCAGCTCATCGAGATCCTCGCTGCCGCCCGCCAGGGAGGCGAGCAGCGAGAAGGGGGAGGTGACCGCCTTGCGCAGGGTGTTGCCGAGCACGTCCCAGAAGATGTTGCCGAGGCTGAAGTCCGGCTGATCCAGGTTGCCCTTCACCTTCAGGTTCATCTGGATGACGCCGTTGGCATCGCTCAGCAGGGCGACCGCCAGTCCCAGCGGCAGATCCTTGGCCTGCTCGCTTTTGACCTTTTCCCCCAGCTGCAGCTTCTTGATGGTGATGTCGTTGTCCCCCTCCAGCCGGTTGCCCTGCAACTGGTAGTTGAGCTTCATGGAGAGCTGGCCCTTGTCGATGGCATAGCCGGCGTAGGTGCTGGAGTAGGGGGTGAAGGTGGTGAGCTCCAGATTGTTGAAGGTGACGGCTACGTCCAGCACTGGCTGCTCGATCAGCAGGTTGGTGCCGCCGCGGATGGTCACCGGGGCGTAGCGGTCCACCTTGCCGTTGAAGGCCAGCTCGGAGCGCTGGCCGGGGATGTTGCTGATGTGGCGGCTCTGGCCGCTGAGGGAGGCGATGTCCACCACGAATTCCGGGCTCAGGCTGCGATCGGCAAAGCGCAGGTTGCCCTGCTCGGTGCGGACCTGGGCAATGCTGACGCGAGGGGCCGGCCCGCTGCTGGCGGGCTTGGCCGTGGCGGGTTGCGGCAGCAGCAGTTGCTGCACGTTGGTGACCCTGTCTTCGTTGATCTCGATGCGGGCGAAGGGTTTGCGCAGCAGGATGTCGTCGATCTTCACCTGCTGGCTGATACCGTCGTAGTGCAGACCGCTCAGCTGCAGCTGCTCAATTTGCAGCAGGCGCTGGTTGTCGGCCCGATCCAGCACGTTGAGCCGTTCGATATCGAGCCCGCCGCTCAATTCCAGCTTGCTCAATCCCCCCTTGGCATCGGTGGCCAGCGCCAGCTTGGTGCGACTGGCAAGCTGGCCGTCGCGCACGCTGATGCGCAGCAGATCCTGCAGATAGGGCTGGGCCCAGCTGAGCGGCAGGCCCTGTTGCTTGATCTCGCCGTTGAGGCTGAAGGGGGTGAGGGCGAGGTCGCCGTCAAAGTCCAGTTTCGCCTGGTTGTTGAGCGCCCCGCTCAAGGTGAGCGGGCTGCTCTGTCCGCTCTGGCTGCCCAGCGGACCCAGCGCCAGCGTCAGGGCGGAGAGCTCGCGCAGCAGTGGTTTGCCGCTGCTCGATTCGGTCAGCTTGAGCTGGCCCTGCTCGATGCGGGTCTGCTTGAGGTTCCAGTGCCAGGGTTGGCCCGGCGCCGCCGGTTTGGCGGCTTTACTGGTGTTGACCGGCGGCTGGGGGATCAGCAGGGTGGCCAGATCCAGCCGCTGGTTGGCATCGAGCACCGCGCTGACGGCCGGCGCCTTGAGCGCCAGCCGGTCGATCAGCAGCGCCTGCTTGTTGCCGTCGAGCGCGATGCCGGTCAGCGCCAGCTGCTTGAAGCGGGCAAATTCGCCGCCCTTGCGGCGCTGGAGCTGCCAGTCATTGAGGGTCAACTTACCCTTGGACAGTTGCCAGCTCAGCCCCTGCTTGCCCTCGGCTATCTGGTAGGAAAGCTCGGCGTTGGCCTCGCCCTTGGCCAGCTTGACGTCAAGATAAGGGGTCCAGAGCGGGGCGAAGGGGGCAAGCACCAGCTTGCCGAGGCTGATCTTACCCTTGCCGGCGCCGCTCATGATGTCGAACTCGCCGCTCGCCTTGAGCGGGCTCTGCTGATTGATTGTGGTGGCGAGCGTGAAGGGGTTGGCGCGGCCAGGGGCGGTGGAGAAGGTCGGCAGTTGCAGGTCGAGTCCGCTCAGGGTCAGGGTGGGCACCCAGCCGGGGCTGCTCTGCTTGCGGCTGTCTTGATAGGCGATGTGACCCTGCTCTGCCGCCAGTTGGTTGATCTGCACCAGCAAGGGGGCACCGCTGTCGGTGGTCGCGGCGTCACTTGGCGCGAGCAGGCTGGCCAGCGCTTCGGTCAGATTGAAGCGAACGGTTTTGCCTTGATCCGCCAGCCGCACCAGGTTGACGGTTGGCTTGACGAGGCGCGCCTCGTCGAGGATCAGGGCGCGCTGGCGCCAGCTTTCCCCAATCAAGGGGGTGAGCTGCAGGCGCTCGAAGGCGACGAGGGGCTGCTGCTGGTCATCGAACAGAGTGGTGGGGCCAATGGCGAGGGAGGGGTGGCGCAGGCCGACGTCGATCTCCCCCAGGTTCAGGTGCAGGCCGTAGTGTTTGGCCAGCCAGCTTGGCAGGTGGCGCTGGGTCAGCGTGGGGGCTTGCCATAACAGAATAAGCAGGGAGATCAGCAGGGCGGCGCAGAGGTAGAGGGCGTAGCGCAGCAGACGGGCACGCAGAGGCTTGGGCATGAGGGTCTCCAATTGATGCGCATAGGGTAACAAACTTTCAGGTCATGATCATGGTGCCACTTGATGCTGTACGCCGTACTTTGTCCAAAGACTTGCCAATTTCCCGCTCTCTTTCAGCTGCGCTAGCCACTGCTCCAGCTGCTGTACCGAGATCCCGGCGTCCGGACTGAGCAGGGCTCGCAGCTCATACTGCTGATCCCACCGGTTGGATCGCAGCAGCTGGTCGGCCTGCTCGGGGTACTCCTTGTCGAACTGGTTGAGGTAGGAGAGGTTGAGGATGGCCACCTCGCCGCGCCCCTTGAACAGCCCGCAGGGCGCTGATGTTGTCCTTGACCAGGGTGATATTGAAGCGCTGCTTCAGGGTGCTCGCAGTGGCGTCGAAATCGGCGATGCCGTAGTGATAGCCGCTGACCCCGATCAGCTGGCGTTGCGCCAGGTTGTCAAAGAAGGATTGATCCCGCCCTGGCGCCTTGAGGGCGACATAGCGCTCGCCGCCCAGCAGCAGCGGACGGGTGATGCGCACCTGATCGGCATTCCAGTCCCAGCGGATATCTTCGAACAGCATCAGCGAGAAGCGGCCGAGGGCCAGCGCCTTGTAGCGGTGGGGGGCAGAGGTAGGCACGAACACGAAGTGCACATCTTGCTGGATGTCGTTGAGCAGGGCGATAAGATCCAGGGTCAGCCCGCGATAGTGGCTGCCGTCGTCCTTGACGACGAAGGGGGCATAGGGGTAGCCACCGACCCGGATCAGCGGGTGGCTCCATGCCGTACAGCAGAGCAGCAGCAACAACCAGCACCAGCGTTTCATGGGGTCTCCCAGCAGGCAGAGATGATCCCAGATTCGGTTAATCTGCGCTGGTTTTCAAGCTGTTAAGGGAATTAACGCAGCGCTGCTCAGCCGCCTCCAGCTCGGCCATCACCATCTGGATATCCTCCAGCTGCTGGCGCAGGGAGTGACGCTTGGCCTCGATGAGCTGGATCATGGAGTTGAGCTGGGTCTTGCTGGAGCGGTCGGTGTCATACATGTCGAACAACTCGCGGATCTCCGCCAGGCTGAAGCCGAGCCGTTTGCCGCGCAGGGTCAATTTCAGCCGGATCTTGTCCTTGTGGCTGTAGATGCGGGTCTGCCCCTCCCGGGTCGGGGTGATGAGCCCCTCGTCCTCGTAGTAGCGGATGGTGCGCGGCGTGACATCGAACTCGTGGGCCAGCTCGGAGATGCTGTAGGTCACCTCCTTGCCGGCGAGCCCGTGGGCGAGGGTATTGGACATGGCAGGGCTCCTTATTGCGGGGATGGCTGGCACAGCCGGGTGCGCAGCCGCTCGGCATTGGCGTGCAGGGCCCGGCCGACCCGCGAGCCGTTGGGGCGGCCGAGCTGCTCGCTGACCCACTGGCCGGTGGCAGCCAGCTGGTCGAGATCGACGCCGGTGCTCATGCCAAGGCCGTGCAGCAGGTAGACCACCTCCTCCGAGGCGACGTTGCCGGAGGCGCCGGGGGCATAGGGGCAGCCGCCGAGCCCGGCCACCGAGCTGTCTATGGTGCGGATGCCGCGCTCCAGCGCTGGCAGCAGGTTGGCCAGCCCCTGGCCATAGGTGTCGTGAAAATGGACCGCGAGCCGGCCGGCCGGGATCTCGTGTAGCACCGCATCCAGCATGGGGGCGACCGTGCCCGGGGTGCCGACGCCGATGGTGTCGCCGAGGGATATCTCGTGGCAGCCCAGATCCAGCAGTCGCTCGGCCATGGCGGCAACCCGCTTGGGCCGGGTGGGGCCATCGAACGGGCAGGCAATGACGGTGGAGAGGTAGCCGCGCACCTTGATGCCGAGGCTGCGCGCCTCCTGCACCAGCGGGGCGAAGCGCACCAGCGACTCCTCCACGCTGATGCCGATGTTGGCCCGGGTAAAGCCGTCGGAGCAGGCGGTGAAGAGGCCTATCTCGTCGGCGCGGGCGGCAATGGCGGCCTGCAGACCCTGCAAATTGGGCACCAGGGCGCCATAGCGGGTCGGCCCCCTGCGCGGCAGGGCGTTGAACAGTGCGGCGGAATCCGCCATCTGCGGCACCTTTTTGGGCGACACGAAGGCGCCCACCTCGATGCGCTGCAGCCCGCTCTCGGCTAGGCGGGCGATGAGCTCCAGCCGCTGCACCTGCGAGAGGGTGGCGGCCTCATTTTGCAGGCCGTCCCGCGGCCCCATCTCCACCAGGCTGACCTTGTCGTCCCGGCTCTCCTGTGCTCGGCTCATGAGCGCTCCTCCTGCGCGGTATGCTGCTCGGCAAAGCGCACCAGCAGTGCGCCTTGACTCACCTGTTCGCCCTGGCGGCACTGCAGCGCTTCGATCACTCCATCCCGGTCGGCCTTGAGGACGTGCTCCATCTTCATCGCCTCCAGCACCAGCAGGGGCTGCCCCTTGCTGACCGGCTGGCCGGCCTCGACCTGCAATGCCACGACGATGCCGTGCATGGGGGCCAGGATGCCGGGGGCGTCGCCTGCCTGGTGATCATGGTGCAGCTGATGATGCTGATCATCGGCCGAGAAGCGGATGCGCCTGCCCGCCAGGTGCAGCAGATAGTCGCCCTCGCCGAGGGGGTGCAGCGGGTAGCGCTGCCAGCTGCCGGCCTGCTGCAGGCGGATCTGATCCGTCCCGAGCTCGAACGGGATCTGCTCGCCCTGCCAGAGCAGGCTGCCTGCCCGTTCGACGAGGGTCAGCACGCGGGCCTCCTCGCCGATGCGCACCGCTGCGCTAAAGCTGCGGGTGGGGCCCAGCCGAAAGCCTGCGGCCTGCTGCCAGGGGGAGGCGCCGTGCTCGCGACTGGCGAGCCAGAGGGCGGCGAGCGGCCAGGCGAGCGCCGGAACGGGCAGAGTGTCGGTGGGAATGGGCCACTGGGTGTGGTGGCCCATGGCCAATACTTCTGGCTCTTCGCACAGGCGCAGCAACAGCGGGCCGTTGTGCACCAAGGGGCCGAGTTCCAGCGCCGCCAGCGCGTCGGCCAGGCTGGCAAAGGCCTCGCTGCGGCTCGGTGCGTGGGCGATCAGCTTGGCGATCATGGGGTCGTAATAGGGGCTCACCGCATCGCCGGCGCCGACGCCGGTGTCGATGCGCACGCCAGCCGGCCAGTGGAGCCATTGGATGGGGCCGATGGCGGGCAGAAAACCGGCCGCCACGTCCTCGGCGTAGAGGCGCGCCTCCACCGCGTGGCCGCGCAGCACCACTTCCTCCTGGGTGAGCGGCAGCGGCTTGCCTTCGGCCACCGCCAGCTGCCAGGCCACCAGATCCTGGCCGGTGACGGCCTCGGTGACCGGGTGCTCCACCTGCAGCCGGGTGTTCATCTCCATGAAGAAGAACTCCTCCCCGCAGAGCAGAAACTCGATGGTGCCGACTCCCCGATATGTGATGGCCCGGGCCGCGGCGACGGCTGCTTCGCCCATGGTACGGCGCAGCGCCGGTGCAATGTCGGGGGCGGGGGCCTCCTCGATCACCTTCTGATGGCGGCGCTGCAACGAGCAGTCCCGGTCCCCCAGATAGATGGCGTTGCCAAGGGTATCGGCAAACACCTGCACCTCCACGTGGCGGGCGCGGGCGAGATAGCGCTCCAGCAGCACGTGGTCGTCACCGAAGGCGGCGCTGGCCTCCCGCTTGACCGCCGCCAGGGCGTCGTCAAAGCCGGCCAGCTGATCGACCCGGCGCATTCCCTTGCCACCGCCGCCACTGGCCGCCTTGATAAGGAGCGGAAAGCCCACCAGGCTCGCCTGATCGCGCAAAAAGTCGGGGTGCTGATCTGCGCCGTGATAACCGGGCAGCACCGGCACGCCGGCTGCCTGCATCAGCGCCTTGGCGCCCGACTTGTCACCCATGGCAAGGATGGCGGCGCCGCTTGGCCCGATGAAGCGCACACCACGCTGCTCGCAGGCGGTGGCAAAGTCGCTGTTCTCTGAGAGAAAACCGTAGCCCGGGTGGATGGCGTCGGCGTTCGCCTGCTGGGCGATGCGCAGCACCTTGCCGGTGTCCAGATAGCTTTCTCTGGCCGGTGCGGGCCCCAGATGCCAGGCTTCGTCGGCTTCCCGCACATGCATGGCGCGGGCGTCGGCGTCCGAGTAGAGGGCGATGGTGTGAATGCCGAGGCGCCTCGCGGTCTTGATGATGCGCACGGCGATTTCGCCGCGGTTGGCGATCAGCAGGCGCTTAATTGGAGTGTGGTTGGTCATGCTGGCTCCCTGTCGTTCAAGGCGCACAAGTGCGGAGCGTGTTGATCCACACTCCCGTTATCTTGACCACAGTTGGCGATCAGCAGGGGCTTGATGGGGTGGTATTGAGTCATGCTTCGTCCTTGAAACGGGGGCGCCAGGCGGGGGGGCGTTTATCGAAGAAGGCTTGCATCCCCTCCTGGGCTTCGAGACCGACCCGTACCCGGGCGATGGTCTCGACGGTTTTCTCTTCGTGCAGGCTGGCGCCGTGGCTCTCGAGGGCGGCCAGCAGCCGCTTGGTCTCTTTCATCGCTTCCGGCCCGTTGCGGCACAGGCGCAGGGCCTGCGCGCGCCCTTCGGCCAGCAGCTGATCCGGCGGGCAGCGCCGGTGCGCCACGTTGAGCCGGCAGGCGGTCACCGCATCGAACGGTTCGGCGCAGAGCATCAGGGCGCGGGCCTGGCGCATCCCCATGGCGCGCACCACGTAGGGGCTGATCACCGCGGGCACCAGCCCGAGGCTCACCTCGGAGAGGCAGAAGCGGGCGTCATCGGCGGCCAGCACCAGATCGCAGGCGCAGATGAGGCCGAGCGCTCCGCCGTAGGCGGCGCCCTGTACCAGCGCCACCGTGGGGAAGGGGAGCTCGTCCAGGGTTTGCATCAGCCGGGCCAGCACCCGGGCGTCTTCCCGGTTGTGCTCGAAATCGGCGTGAGCCAGGTTGCGCATCCAGTTGAGGTCGGCGCCGGCGCAAAAATGCTTGCCTTCGGCCCGCAGCAGCAATGCGTGGGGGCGATTGGCGAGGGCCTGGCCGTGGGTGTGGGCCAGCTCGTCGAGGCAGTCGAGCAGCCCCAGCATGAGGTCGGCGTCAAAGGCGTTGTGGCGGGCCGGGCGGTCGAGCACCAGCTCGGCCAGCGGGCCGTGTCGCTCCAGCCGAAAACCGGGCTGGAGAGCGTGACTGAGTGGATCGGACATGTGAACTCCTTACATCCGGAAGATGCCGTACTGTTCCGGGCCGGTCTCGGCCCCCTGACAGGCCGCCAGCGCCAGCGCCAGCACGGTGCGACTCTGGGCCGGGTCGATGACGCCATCATCCCACAGGCGAGCGCTGGCGTAGTAGGGGTGACCCTGACGCTCATACTGCTCGATCACCGGGGCACGGATGGCGGTCGCCTCCTGCTCGCTCAAGGGTTTGCCCTCGGCCGCCAGCTTGTCCCGGCGCACCTGCACCAGCACCCCGGCTGCCTGCTCGCCGCCCATGACGGAGATGCGGCTGTTGGGCCAGCTGAACAGAAAATCGGGGTCGTAGGCGCGCCCGCACATGCCGTAGTTGCCGGCACCGAAGCTGCCGCCGACGATCAGGGTGATCTTGGGCACCCGGCTGCAAGCCACGGCAGTGACCAGTTTGGCGCCGTGCTTGGCGATCCCTTCGCGCTCAGCTTGGCTTCCCACCATAAAGCCGGTGATGTTTTGCAAAAAGATCAGCGGGATGGCGCGCCGGTTGCAAAGCTGGATGAAGTGGGCCCCCTTCTGGGCGCTGTCGCTGTGCAGCACGCCATTGTTGGCGAGGAGCCCCACCGGCATGCCGCAGATCCGGGCAAAACCGGTCACCAGTGTAGTGCCGAACAGCGCCTTGAATTCGTCAAAGTCCGAGCCATCTACCAGCCGGGCGATCAGCTCCCGTGCGTCATAGGGGCGCTTGAGGCTGGTGCCCACCAGACCGTAGAGATCCTCGATGGGGTAGCAGGGGGGCTCATAGCCGGGGCTGGTCTCTACCGGTTCGCTCCTCAGGTGGGTCACCAGGGTGCGGGCGATGGCCAGGGCGTGGCCATCGTCGCGGGCCATGTGATCTGCCACCCCTGAGTGGGCGCAGTGCACTTCGGCCCCGCCCAGCGCCTCGGCGCTGATCTCCTCGCCGGTGGCGGCCTTGACCAGCGGCGGCCCCGCCAGAAAGATGGTGGCCTGCTCCCTGACCATGATCGACTCATCCGCCATGGCGGGCACGTAGGCGCCACCGGCAGTGCAGAGCCCCATCACCACCGCCAGCTGGGGGATGTTCTGGGCCGACATGCGGGCCTGGTTGTAGAAGATGCGGCCAAAATGATCCCGGTCGGGGAACACCTCGTCCTGCATCGGCAGGAAGGCACCGCCGGAATCCACCAGATAGAGGCAGGGAAGGCGCAGCCGCTCGGCGATGGCCTGGGCGCGCAGGTGCTTTTTCACCGTGAGCGGGTAGTAGGTGCCGCCCTTCACGGTGGCGTCATTCAC
The DNA here is from genome assembly GCF_002934425.1 of Aeromonas sp. ASNIH4. Classification (NCBI taxonomy): domain Bacteria; kingdom Pseudomonadati; phylum Pseudomonadota; class Gammaproteobacteria; order Aeromonadales; family Aeromonadaceae; genus Aeromonas; species Aeromonas sp. ASNIH4. The sequence goes on from NZ_CP026217.1 coordinate 1,931,844, forward strand.
CACCAGCATGCACAGGCGCCCAGAGACCCGGCCGATGCCGGTGATGATGCCGGCGGCGGGCACCGGCTCGTCATAGACCTGCCAGCCGGCCAGCGCCGAGAGCTCGAGAAAGGGGGAGCCCGGGTCCAGCAGCTGGTTGATGCGCTCGCGGGGCAGCAGCTTGCCGCGAGCCTGATGGCGGGCGTTGTTGGCAGCGCCGCCGCCCAAGGCTATCTCCTCCAGGCGGGCATTGAGATCGTCGACCAGGGCCTGCATGGCGGCCCGATTGGCCGCATATTCCGGACTAGCGGTGTCGAGGCGGGAGTGGATTCTGCTCATGCATTATCCCCCATCAGCTCGCGGCCGATGAGCCAGCGGCGGATCTCCGAGGTGCCGGCGCCTATCTCGTAGAGCTTGGCATCCCGCAGCAGGCGACCGGTGGGGTATTCGTTGATGTAGCCGTTACCGCCGAGCAGCTGGATGGCATCGAGCGCCATTTGGGTGGCGTTCTCGGCGGCAAACAGGATGGCGGCGGCGCAATCCTTGCGGCTGGTGCGGCCCTGATCGCAGGCGCTCGCCACCGAGTAGACCAGCGCCCGGCTGCTGGCGAGGCGGGTATACATATCGGCAAGCTTGCCTTGCACCAGCTGGAACTCGCCGATGGCTTGGCCGAACTGCTTGCGCTCGCGCACATAGGGCAGCACCACGTCCATGCAGGCCTGCATGATGCCAAGGGGGCCCGCCGCCAGCACCACCCGCTCGTAATCCAGCCCGCTCATCAATACCTTGACGCCGCCGTGCAGGGGACCCAGCAGGTTCTCCTGCGGCACCCGGCAGTTATCGAATACCAGCTCGCAGGTACTGGAGCCGCGCATGCCGAGCTTGTCGAGTTTCTGGGCGGTGGAGAAACCGGGAGCCCCCGCCTCGACGATAAAGGCGGAAATCCCTTTGGGACCGGCAGCGGCATCGGTCTTGGCATAGATGACGAAGGTGTCTGCATCGGGCCCGTTGGTGATCCACATCTTGTTGCCGTTCAGCACGAAGTGATCCCCCTCACGCACGGCAGTCAGGCGCATGCTCACCACGTCGGAGCCGGCGCCCGGCTCGCTCATGGCGAGCGCCCCCACATGCTCCCCGCTCACCAGCGGGGGCAGGTAGCGCGCTTTTTGCTCCGCCGTGCCGTGGCGGTGGATCTGGTTGATGCAGAGGTTGGAGTGGGCGCCGTAGGAGAGACCGACCGAGGCGCTGGCGCGGCTCACCTGCTCCATCACCAGCACGTGGGCCAGATAGCCGAGGTTCACCCCGTCATACTCCTCCGCCACCGTGATGCCGTGCAGACCCTGCTCCCCCATACGGGGCCAGAGATCGCGGGGGAAGGCGTTGCTTTGATCAATCTCGCTGGCGCGCGGCGCGATCACTTTCTGGCAGAAGGCCTCGACCTGCTCGGTCAGGGCGCACAGGGTCTCGTCCATCACTGCATGCATCCTTGCTCTCCTCATATGAAGGGGGTGACAGCCTGGCGGCCGAGCTGAAACAGGGGGCCAAACTGGTCAGTCCATTTGTGATTTAAGTTTACGTTAGCGTAAACGTAAATTGATTGTTAGTCTAAGGTAAATTTGTTGCGCCATGACGGCAAGGGCGATTGCCCGGTCGTGATGGCCCCCGTCACAGGAGTGCCCATGGTCCGTTCGCAAGCGGCCCATGATGTGCCAGCAAGGAGAGAGTGCCCATGAACAACCATCAGACCCGGTTCGGCGACGTGCCGCTGCACATCGGCGGGGAGGCGTATCCTTCCGCGAGCGAGCAGTGGATCGAGGTGACCGATCCGGCGGATCAGAGCCTGCTGGCGCGGGTGCCGAAGGCCACCTCGGCGGAAATTGAGCTGGCGGTGCGCACCGCCCACGACGCCTATCTGCTGTGGCGGGAGGTGCCGGCCTCCGAGCGAGCCCGGGTGATGTTCAACTACCAGCATCTCTTGAAGACGCATCACGACGAGCTGGCGGCCCTGCTGGCCCAGGAGACCGGCAAGAATCTGGCGGATGCCAAAGGGGATGTGTGGCGCGGCATCGAGGTGGTGGAGCAGGCTTGCGCCATCGCCAGCCAAACCCTGGGGGAGACCATGGGCAACGTGGCACGGCGGGTCGACGGTCACTCCTGGGTGCAGCCGCTCGGGGTCTGCCTTGGCATCACTCCTTTCAACTTTCCGGCCATGATCCCGCTCTGGATGTTCCCGCTGGCGGTGGCCTGCGGCAACGGCTTCGTGCTCAAGCCCTCCGAGCAGGATCCGCTCACCCCCATGCGGCTGGCCGAGCTGTTTGCCGAGGCGGGGGCCCCCAAGGGCATTTTGTCGGTGGTGCACGGCGGCGCCGAGCAGGTGGATGCACTGCTGGCCCATCCCGACATCAAGGCGGTCAGTTTCGTCGGCTCGGCCCGGGTTGGCGGCCACGTCTATCGCAGCGCCACGTCGCAGCTCAAGCGGGCCCAGTGTTTTGTCGGTGCCAAGAACCACATGGTGATCATGCCGGATGCCAACAAGGCGCAGGTGCTGAGCAACCTGGTGGGAGCCGGGGTCGGCGCCGCCGGTCAGCGCTGCATGGCCATCAGTGTGGCGGTGTTCGTGGGCAGTGCCCGGGAGTGGATCCCCGAGCTCGCCGCCGAGTTCGCCAAGGTGAAGCCCGGCGTCTGGCACGATCCTGAAGCGGCTTATGGCCCCCTCATCAGCCCGGAGGCGAAAGTCAGGGTGGAGGGGCTCATCGAGGCGGGGATCGCTGAGGGCGCCGAGTGCCTGCTGGACGGTCGTTTTTGCGACGTGCCCGGCTACCCGGTGGGCAACTGGGTGGGGCCGACCCTGTTTCGCGGCGTGACCCCCGAGATGCGCATCTACCAGGAGGAGATCTTCGGGCCCGTGCTGGCCTGTCTCGAGGTGGCGAGCCTCGATGAGGCGCTCGCCCTCATCAACGACAACCCCTACGGCAACGGCACCTCCATCTTCACCGGCTGTGGCGCTGCTGCCCGCAAGTTTCGCCACGAGGTGGCGGTGGGCCAGGTGGGGATCAACGTGCCCATCCCGGTGCCGCTGCCGTTTTTCTCCTTCACCGGCTGGCGCGGCTCCTTCTACGGGGATCTGCACGCCTACGGCAAGCAGGCGGTGCGTTTTTACACTGAGACCAAGACGGTCACCGAACGCTGGTTCGACGAAGACATTCCCAGCGGCCCCAACATGACCATTCAGCTGCGCTGATGGCAGGTTGCCCGGGCGCACCCACTGACAGAAACGGATCGAACAAGTACAAGGAAGCGAACAAGATGGATTTTACGTTGACCCCGGATCAGCAGGCCTATATGGAGGCCGCCAGCGCCTTCGCCGAGGAGGCGCTCAAGCCTCACGCCGCGCGCTGGGACAAGGAGCATGAGTTCCCCATCCCTACCATCAAGCAGGCGGCGGCGCTTGGCTTTTGTGGCCTCTACACCCCGGAGCAGTACGGCGGCCTCGGCCTGCCGAGGCTCGATGCCAGCCTCATCTTCGAGCGCCTCGCCATGGGCTGCACCTCCACCACCGCCTATCTGACCATCCACAACATGGTGAGCTGGATGCTGGGCAGCTGGCTGCCTCCCGAGGTGGCCGAGGAGTGGGTGCCAAGGCTCGCCAGCGGCGAGCTGCTGGGCTCCTACTGCCTCACCGAGCCGGGCGCCGGATCCGATGCCGCGGCCCTCAAGACCCGCGCCGTGCGCGATGGCGAGGATTACGTCATCGACGGCAGCAAGGTGTTCATCTCGGGCGCTGGCAGCACCGACGTGCTGGTGGTGATGGCCCGCACCGGGGGCGTGGGGGCGAAGGGGATCTCCGCCTTCATGGTACCGGCCCAGACGCCCGGCGTGAGTTACGGCAAGGCGGAGGAGAAGATGGGCTGGAACAGCCAGCCGACCCGGGAGGTGAACTTCAGCGCCGTGTGCATTCCTGCCCGTTACCGGCTGGGGCAGGAGGGGGAAGGGTTCAAGTTCGCCATGCAGGCGCTCGATGGTGGACGCATCAATATCGCCACCTGCTCGGTCGGCACTGCCCAGCAGGCCCTCGACGATGCGCTGGCCCATGTGCAGCAGCGCCAGCAATTTGGCCACCCGATCAGCGAATTCCAGAGCGTGCAGTTCCGCCTGGCCGACATGGCCACCGAACTCGCCGCCGCCCGGCTGCTGGTGCGTCAGGCGGCCGCGAGACTCGATGCCGGGGCGCCGGACAAGAGCGCCTGGTGCGCCATGGCCAAGCGTTTTGCCACCGATGTGGGTCACCGCATCTGTGACGACGCCCTGCAACTCTTTGGCGGCTATGGTTATATCCGCGAGTACCCGCTCGAGCGCTACCTGCGCGATACCCGGGTCCACCGCATTCTGGAAGGGACGAATGAAGTGATGCGGCTCATCATCGCCCGCCGCCTGTTGGCCGAGCCCGGATTGGCGCTGGAGTAGCGGGAGGGCCGCCGTGCCCAGCCCGCCCTGACGACGCGGCTGGCGTGACGCGTCGTCAGGCTTTGTGAGCCAGCCGCAGGTCGGCTCCATTCAACCCTGTCATCATGGGGCAGGTTTTTTGACAAGGACAACGCAATGACAAGGATCAGGCTCGAATATCACGGTCACGTGGCCTACATCACCCTCGACCATCCTCCCGCCAACACCTGGACCCTCGCCAGCCTGCAGGCCTTCTTGCAGATGATGGTGGAGCTCGACAGCCGCCCCGACGTGGTGGCGCTGGTGATCCGCGGGGCCGGGGACAAATTCTTCTGTGCCGGCGCCGATCTCAACATGTTTGCCGACGGCAACCTGGAGCACGCCCGCGAAGTGGCCGAGGCCTTTGGCCGCGCCTTCGAGGCGCTGGCCCGCTTTCACGGGGTCAGCATCGCCGCCATCAATGGCTATGCCATGGGGGGCGGCCTCGAGGTGGCGCTGGCCTGCGACATCCGCATCGCCGAGCAGCAGGCCAAGCTGGGCCTGCCGGAGGCCTCGGTGGGCTTGCTGCCCTGCGCCGGCGGCACCCAGCGCCTGACCGAACTGGTGGGGCCGGGCTGGGCCAAGCGGATGATCCTCTGCGGCGAGAAGGTGAGCGCCACCCTGGCCTACGAGATGGGGCTGGTGGAGGAGGTGGTGAAGGAGGGCCACGCCTGGGAGGCGGCGCACCAGATGGCCCAGCTGGTGGAGCGTCAGAGCCCGAGCGCCCTGCGCGCCTGCAAGCAGCTCATCAACCAGGGGCGCAGCAGCCATCGGGACGCGGCACTGCCGCTCGAGCGCAGCCTGTTTCTCACCCTGTTTGACGATGCCAACCAGCGTGAAGGGGTGGCCGCCTTCCTCGAGAAGCGAGCCCCGCGCTGGCACTACGACCAATCCAAGCCGGTGAAGAGTGAGGGAGTGAAGGATGAATGAGGTAATGATGGCGGCCCGCCATGTCGCAGGGGCTGATACCCTGTCTGCGGGGGCTCGCCATGAGTGAGCCTGTGCGCATCGAGACCCACCCCACGGCGGATGGCCGCCACATCGGCATGCTGACCCTGGACAGCCCCGCCTCCCTCAACGCCCTGAGCCTTGAGATGATCCAGTTGTTGCAGGCGGCGCTGACCCGCTGGGAGCAGGATCCGGCCATCGTCTGCGTGCTGCTGCAGGGGGCAGGCGAGAAGGCGTTTTGCGCCGGTGGCGACATCCGCTCCTTCTACTACCGCAAACAGGAGGGGAGCGAGTCGGCACTGTTTGGATATGCCCGCGACTTCTTCCTGCAGGAGTACCGGCTCGATCATCACATCCATCGCTACAGCAAGCCACTCATCTGCGTGGCTGACGGCATCTGCATGGGCGGCGGCATCGGTCTCTTTGCCGGGGCCGGGTTCCGGGTGGTGACCGAAAAGAGCCTGTTTGCAATGCCGGAGGTGACCATCGGCCTCTATCCGGATGTGGGGGCCAGCTGGTTTTTGAGCCGCATGCCGGGGCGGCTCGGGCTCTGGCTCGGCCTCACCGGGGCCCGCTTCAACGGGGCGGATGCCATCGGCCTGGGTATGGCGGATCACGCCATGGCGAGCCGTGAACGGATGGAGCTGCCGGCGCGCCTCGCCGCCCTCGACTGGTCTGACTCTGCCGATACTGGCGAGCAGATCGAGGGGCTGCTCGCCGGCTTGCAGCGATCCCTTGGCCGGACGCTGCCGGCTCCCGTGCTCTTGCCCCACCAGGAACGCATCGATGCGCTGTTGGCCGGCCGCTCCCTGCAAGGGGTGTTGGCACGCCTCGCGGGGGCCGAGCTGGCCGAACCGGCGCTGGCCCAGGCGAGGGAGACTTGCCAGAGCGGCAGCCCCATCAGCCGTGCCATCCTCTGGCGCCAGTTCTGGCAGGCACGGCGCCAGTCGTTGGCCGAGGTGTTTGCCGACGAGCTGGCCCTCTCGGTCAACTGCGTGCTCAAAGGGGATTTCGTGGAAGGGGTGCGGGCCCTGCTCATCGACAAGGACAAATCACCCCGCTGGCAGGCCCCACAGGCGGGTGAGGCCTGGCTGGATGGCTTCTATCGTTGGCCCGAGGGGAACAACCCTCTGCGCCCCTGCTGACGGGCGATCACACAAGGAACAGACCATGACAAGGATTGGATTTATCGGGCTTGGCAACATGGGGGGCCCCATGGCCGCCAACTTGGCCAGGGCGGGGCACACGGTGCAGGTGTTTGATCTGGTGGCCGAAAGCCTGACCCGCGCCATCGAGGCCGGCTGCATCGCCGCCGGCGATGCCCGCGAGGCGGTGAGCGGCTGCGAGCTGGTGATCAGCATGCTGCCGGCGGGTGAGCATGTGCGCAGCCTCTGGCTGGGCGAGAGCGCCGGTGAACGGGGCGGGCAGGATCTGCTGGCAGCCCTGCCGCTCGGCGCCCTGGTCATCGACTGCTCCACCATCGACGTGGCCTCGGCCCGTCAGGTGGGGGCGGCGGCGAAGGCGCGCGGCATCCGTTTTCTCGATGCCCCCGTCTCGGGGGGCGTGGCCGGCGCGGCAGCGGGCACGCTCACCTTCATCGTCGGTGGCGAACAAGTGGATTTTGAGGCGGCCAAACCCGTGCTGGCCTGCATGGGGCAGAACCTGTTTCACGCCGGGGCGCTCGGCGCCGGCCAGATCGCCAAGATGTGCAACAACATGCTGCTCGCCATCCACATGGCGGGCACTGCCGAGGCGCTGGCGCTCGGGGTCAAGGAGGGGCTGGATCCGGGGGTGCTCTCCACCATCATGGGCAAGAGTTCGGGCAACAACTGGAGTCTCGAGCGCTACAACCCCTGGCCCGGGGTGATGGAAAACGTACCGGCGTCGCGCAACTATCAGGGGGGCTTCATGACCCGGTTGATGGTCAAAGACCTAGGGCTCGCCATGGCCCTGGCCGAGCATGCCCACAGCGCCGTGCCCATGGGGGCCCTGGCCCGCAACCTCTTCAACCTGCACGCCACCAAGGGGCAGGGGGCTCGGGATTTTTCCAGCATCGTCGAACTCTATCTGGACAAGACAGAGCCGGGTTAAGGGCCGCTATCTACCTTTTTACCCGATAGTCTTTGACTCGACAGTCACCGGCCATCTCACCAGGAGCATTTATGGATATCACACAGAAAGTCATCGCCATCACGGGGGCGGGCAGGGGGCTGGGCCGCGCCATCGCCCTGAGTCTGGCGGAGCAGGGGGCGCAACTTGCGCTCATCGACGTCAACCGCACCGATCTGGAGGTGACCGAGGCGGAAGTGCGCAGCCGTGACGGCCAGTGCGCCCTGTTCGTCTGCAACGTGGCGAGCGAGCCGGAGGTCGAGGCGACCTTCGCCGCCATCAAGGGGCAGTTTGGTGCCCTGCACGGCCTCATCAACTGTGCCGGCATTCTGCGCGACGGCATGCTGATCAAGGTGAAGGAGGGGGCGCTGACGGAGAAGATGAGCCTGGCCCAGTGGCAGAGCGTCATCGACGTCAACCTCACCGGCACCTTCCTGTGCGGGCGCGAGGGGGCGGCGCTGATGGCCACCGGCGGGGAGGGGGGCGTCATCATCAACATCTCCTCCATCGCCCGCGCCGGCAACATCGGCCAGAGCAACTATGCCGCCAGCAAGGCGGGGGTGGCCTCGCTGGTGGTCACCTGGGGGAAGGAGCTGGCTCGCCACGGCATCCGGGTGATGGGTATTGCTCCCGGGGTGTTTGCCACCGACATGACGGCGGCGATGAAGCCGGAGGCGATGGCCCGCATGCAGCAGGCCATCCCGGTGGGCACCCTCGGGCAGGCGGCGCAGCTGGCCCAGACGGTGCATTTTATTCTCGCCAATGACTATCTGTCGGGGCGGATGATCGAGCTGGACGGCGGCTTGCGCCTCTGAATATCGGCGCTCTTTTGCAGATGCCCCTGGCCCTCGGCGCAGGGGCATTTTTATTGAAACGTTTGTCAGCAACCGGGTTTGTCGACCTCGGCCGCAAGCTGCATTCTCATGCAGGTCTGATCCGTAAAAACGGGGCTCAGGTCATGGAAAAATGTGAAATATCAACGGGTCTTTCTTAATTTGAACCAGCTCACAGGCCCCCGGGGTCAGTGCTGTAAAATTGCGCGCGGTCAAGACGGTGCATGATTGACGGTACGAGGGATTGCGGTCGGAATAGTCATGCAATATAGTTGCCGCCTTTTTCACGGGGTACGGATTTCTAGCCCCTCCCATATTGCGCGCAGTATGAATACGGACGCTCTGCCGCCGCCTAATTAAACAGGATTGAGATGGACAAGAAACTGGGGCTTGGTGCCCTCATCTCGCTGGTGATCGGCTCCATGGTCGGTGCCGGAGTCTTCAGTCTGCCGCAAAACATTGCCGCTCATGCCAGTGCCGGGGCCGTCGCGCTGGGATGGGCCATCACCGGTATCGGCATGATCTGCCTCGCACTGGTGTATCAGAACCTCTCCATGCGTCGCCCGGATCTCGATGGCGGCATCTTCAGCTATGCCAAGGCCGGTTTCGGCGATTTCATCGGCTTCAACGCCGCCTGGGGCTACTGGCTCTGTCAGTTGCTGGCCAACGTCTCCTACGCCATCGTGGTGTTCAGTGCGCTGAGCTACTTCTTCGACACGCCTGACAAGGTCATCTTCGGTGACGGCAACACGCCGGTGGCAATCACGCTCGCCTCCCTGCTCATCTGGTCGGTGCACGCCCTGGTGCTGCGCGGCATTCAGGTGGCGGCGCTGGTGAACATCGTCACCACCATCGCCAAGATGGTGCCGCTCATCGTGTTCTGCGTGGCCATCCTGCTCGCCTTCAACATGGAGACCTTCACCCTGGATATCTGGGGTCAGGGCACCCCTGAACTGGGTTCGGTGATGGATCAGGTCAAGTCCACCATGAAGGTGACGCTCTGGGTCTTCATCGGCATCGAGGGGGCCGTGGTAGTCTCCGCCCGTGCCCGTCATCGCAAGGATGTAGGCCGTGCCACCGTGCTGGCGCTGCTGGGTGCCCTGGCGCTCTACGTGATGGTGACCCTGTTCTCGCTGGGGGTCATGAACCAGCCGCAACTGGCGGCCCTCAAGAATCCCTCCACCGCCATGATCCTGGAAGCCGTGGTCGGCCCCTGGGGCGCCTGGCTCATCAACATCGGCCTGGTGATCTCGGTGATGGGGGCCCTGCTGAGCTGGACCGTGCTGGCGGCGGAAGTGCCCTACATCGCGGGCAAGACCGGTGTCTTCCCCGGCTGGTTTGCCAAGGAGAACAAGAACGGCTCGCCGCAGGTGTCGCTCTGGTGCTCCACCTGCCTGGTGCAGACCTTCCTCATCATCATCTACTTCCAGAGCAGCACCTATCTGGCGCTGGTCAACATCGCCACCTCGGCGGCGCTGGTGCCCTACGTCTTCTCCGGTGCCTACGGGCTGAAGCTGGCGCTGAAAGGGGAGACCTACGCAGGCCAGCCCCATCAGCGCAAGCGCGACCTGCTCCTGGCGCTGGTGGCCACCGGCTACGGCTGCTGGCTGGTCTATGCCGCCGGGGTCGAGTACCTGCTGCTGGTGGCGCTGCTCTACAGCCCCGGCATCTTCATCTACTGGAAGGCGCGCCAGCACCACGGGCTGCGCGGCCTCAACCGGCTGGAGCAGGGGATGACGGCGGCCCTGCTCGGTTGCGCGGTGCTGGCCTTCTACAAGGTGATGGACGGTACCATTCCCTTGAGTTAACCGGCACAATAAAGAGATGGCCCAAGGGCCATCTCTTTTTTTATGTGCAGCGCACTCTTTGCTCGCTGCACCGCCTCGGAAGGAATTTTTATGCTGTTTATGGGTTATCTGCTGCTGGGGGCGTTCGCCGGCATGCTGGCGGGATTGTTCGGCATCGGCGGCGGTCTCATCATAGTGCCCGTGCTGGTGCTGAGCTTTCACGCCCAGGGCGTTGCGCCCGACATCATTACCCATCTGGCACTAGGTACCTCGCTGCCCACCATGATCTTCACCGGCTTCAGCTCGCTGCGTGCCCACCAGGAGGCCGGTGCGGTCGACTGGGTGATGATCCGCCGGCTCGGCGCCGGCATGCTGGTCGGGGCCTGGCTCGGCGGCATGACCGCCAACCTGCTCAGCGCCAGCACCCTCAACATCATCATCGGCTGCTTCGCCTGGACCATGGCGTTGCAGATGGGGCTCAACCTCAAGCCCAAGGCGGAGCGTCATCTGCCGGGGGCGCTCGGCACCGGCATCGCCGGCACCGTCATCGGCTGGATGTCGGCCTTGTTCGGCATCGGTGGCAGCTCGCTGACCGTGCCTTATCTGAGCTGGAACAGCGTGCCGATGCGCAACGCCGTGGCAGCCTCCGCCGCCTGCAGCATGCCCATCGCCCTGGCGGGCAGCCTCAGCTACCTCTACGCCGGCTGGAACAATCCAGACCTGCCAGAGTGGAGCCTGGGGTTCATCTACCTGCCGGCGCTGCTCGGCATCGTGCTCACCAGTACCCAGTTTGCCCGGGTGGGGGCCAAGCTGGCGCACCGGCTCTCTCCCCAGCGGCTCAAGCAGGCATTCGCCCTGCTGATGCTGCTGGTGGGCGCCAAATTCATGCTGTTTAGCTGAACCCTTGGCCAGATTGTTGAAAAATAAGGCGAACAGCATGAGCGAGGGCAGAAAGCCGTTGCATTGAGAGGCCAGTTTGCCTATTCTCCTCGCCGGTGGTCCTATTGGTCCTCTCGCATTGATAACCCGTCGACCTGGTCAGGACCGGAAGGTAGCAGCCAAGGCGGGGGACTCGAGTGCCGGGATGTGGCTGGTAGGGCCACCACTTGTTTATGCAATTCAATAAGTTACAGCTAGTCAGCCCCTTAAGACCGCTTGGTAATCCACTTCGTGTGGATGAATCAGGAGTCTGCAAAGTGAATCTCTGGCTCTCTCCGCAATGTATCAGGTACTACCGCAAGGTGACTGTGCTTCCCTGTGGTCGCCGCAAAGACATCAAGAAATCTCTCCGAACTCGGGACAAGCTGGTCGCTCGTGAACAAGTGGCTCAGATGCTTGCCTGTGTGCGTTCCCGGGTTAAACCTGAGACTGTCCAGCCAGAACCTCAGTCACATTCCCTGCCGGAGTTTCAGCAACTACCGCAACAGACACTCTCCGCGGTCAATCCTGCCCCTAAGGCAGTCTCTGCGGCTCCTTCTGCCATTTCATCCCCTGTGCCTTCAGAACTCAGTGAGCGTTACCTGATAGAGCGGGCTGTCTTGGTCATCCAAAGAACTCAACAACTCGAAGCACTACATCGGTTAAATCATCACTGCAAATGCACAACACTTAGCAGGGGCGCGGAGTGTTGTGCATTGTTGTTATCTCTTGGATCTGGGTTCAGAAGCTGCCATTTAAACCCAGACGGAAAGAGTCGTTGCGTTCATTTGAACCAAGGTTGGTTTTGTATGAAATTCCTAGTAACCAAGCGTGTCCCAGGTTGAAATCGAGACCCATATCCAGGCTTGCTAAATCGCTCTCCCGAGCATCGGGCTGGAGGCTGTAGAGTATGCCTTCGTCGCCCTGGTCGGTATAGCGCATCTTGTAGTCGCTGCTACGACTGAAGTTATGGCCCCACGCCAGGCCAATCTTTGGTGTTACCACCCCAAGCGGGGCCATCAGGTCATAGCTGGTACGCACCCCGAGGTAAGATGTGAAATTCTCTTGGCGGTGACCTTCGTAGGACAGACCGTAAATACCGCCACCATTTTCACGGTAAGCCTCCATGAGGGTTGTGCTGGCATTCAAGCGGCTGTAGGGGGCCAGTGACAGAGGCCCATTGCGATATTCATAGCTGGCAGTCAGGGATGCGAAGAATTGATCTGCACCCCGTGAGCCACTGGCAAATTCATCATCACTGCCGGTGATGTAGCGGTACGAGTCCAAGCTGATGCGGTTGTAGCCCAGCAGGCCATCGACATACACCTGCGGCACCTGACTCAGGCTTAGATAAGTGGCGATACCGATGGCATCCCCATCGCTGCGAGTGTTGTTTTTGCCAATATCACTGCGGTCGTTACCGATACCGATACCGATACCGACAATCGCGGTTGGTGATATGCGATAGTCAAAACCAGCGCTCAGGCCCAGTGTCGTGAAGATATTGTCTTGCGCGCCCAGCGCATGGGTCGAGCCGACGTTAACGAAGCCATCGCTCCAGAATGCCAAGGCATCCTGTTTGCAACCATTCTGTACAGAGGTTACGGCCTTGTCTTTTTCCAGTTGTGTCTGATAGGTGGGTTCTCCCTGCTGACTCTGGATAGCTTTGGCGATCTCGCCGAGAGGCATATCACGGTCATCCTTGCGCAAACTGGCATTGAACGAAGTGCGGTCGCAATTTGTTTGATGCAACTGCTCAAGACGTCGGTTGAAGTTGTCCATCTGAGTGCTGGCGAAGCGCTCTGCTGTTCGGGTCTGAGCGTTAAGCAGGCCGATAACTTCGGCATCTTTGGTCGGGTCTGGACGTTCCTGAATGACGAAACTGATGGTGCTTGCTGAGCTGGCTCCGCTACCGTTTCGCAGCCTGAAGCTGACGATTGCCGTCCCGGCGAAGGCGACTGACGGTACAAAACGCATCGAGAATGGCCCCATCATCATTGCTCGCCCGGCGGAAGCTGGGGTGACCGAACCCAGTGTTGCTTGGGTGAACGGGCCACCAGTGGCACCTTGGGTCAAGTCGACAGTGGCAGATTGCCCCGCCGCCAGGGTCTGGCTGGATGCTGGTACGGAGATCTCCATGGCAGATATGGTGATCGAGAAGTTTTGCAAGCTGGTAGCTCCGTTGGCATCAGTTACTGTGATGGCCAGCTCGGTAGTACCGGCTGTGCTTGGCGTACCGCTAATGAGGCCGCTGGTTGCATTCAGGCTCAGCCCTTCAGGTAGGGCTCCGGCGGTGATCGCATAGGAGTAGGGCGCGCTGCCGCCAGAGGCGGTGATGGTCTGGCTGTAGGCCGTGCCTACGCTGCCGTTGCTCAGGGTGCCGGGGTTTAGGGTAATGCTCGGCGTGCTGACAGTGATGGACACCGTCGCCGGGCTGGAGGTACCGCTGGCGTTGGTGGCGGTGTAGGTAAAGCTGTCGGGGCCGGAGAATCCGGCGGCCGGGGTGTAGGTGATGCTGGTACCGCTGGCGGTGGCGATGCCATGGCTGGCGGTGCTGGCCACGGCCACGCTGGTGGCTGTGCCGGTGATGTTCAGGGTGATCGAGTTGGCGCTGCTGTTGGCCGCTACCGTGGCGCTGACGGCGCCTGCTACCGGCGCCAGGCTGTTGATCACCAGGCTGTAGGCCTGGAGCCCGCTGGCGCTGTTGGCGTCGGTGGCGGTGACGGTCAGGTTGAAGGTGCCGCTGGCGCTCGGTGTACCGCTGATCACGCCACTGCTGGTGTTCAGGCTCAGGCCGGCCGGCAGGCTGCCAGCGGTGATCGCGTAGGTGTAGGGCGCGCTGCCGCCGGTGGCGGTGATGGTCTGGCTGTAGGCCATGCCGACGCTGCCGTTGCTCAGGGCGCCAGGGCTCACGACGATGCTCGGCGCGCTGACGGTAATGGTCACGGTGGTGGGGCTGGAGGTGCCGCTGGCATTGGTGGCGGTGTAGGTGAAGCTGTCGCTGCCAGCGTAACCGGCGGTCGGGGTATAGGTGATGCTGGTGCCGCTGGCGGTGGCAGTGCCATGGTTGGCGGCGCTGGCAATGGCCACGCTGCTGGCGGCGCCGCCGGTGATGTTCAGGGTGATTGGGTTGGCGCTGCTGTTGGCCGCTACTGTGGCGCTGACGGCATTGGCCACCGGTGGCAGGCCGTTGATCACTAGGCTGTAAGCCTGGAACCCGCTGGCGCTGTTGGCGTCGGTGGCGGTGAGGGTCAGGTTGAAGGTGCCGCTGGCGCTCGGCGTACCGCTGATCACGCCGCTGCTGGTGTTCAGGCTCAGGCCGGCCGGCAGGCTGCCGGCGGTGATCGCATAGGTGTAGGGCGCGCTGCCGCCGGAGGCGGTGAGGGTCTGGCTGTAGGCCGTGCCCTGGGTGCCGTCGGGTAGTGTCGTCGGGGTTATTGCCAGGGTGGGCGCGCTGACAGTAATGGTCACCGTGGCGGGGCTGGAGGTGCCGCTGGCGTTGGTGGCGGTGTAGGTAAAGCTGTCGCTGCCAGCGTAACCTGCGGTCGGGGTATAGGTGATGCTGGTGCCGCTGGCAGTGGCAGTGCCATGGCTGGCGGCGCTGGCCACGGCGACGCTGCTGGCGGCGCCGCCGGTGATGTTAAGGGTGATCGGGTTGGCGCTGCTGTTGGCCGCTACCGTGGTGCTAACGGCATTGGCCACCGGTGGCAGGCCGTTGATCACCAGGCTGTAGGCCTGGGAGCCAGTGGCGCTGTTGGCGTCTGTGGCGGTGACGGTAAAGTTGCCGGTACCGCTGGCGCTCGGTATACCGCTGATCACGCCACTGCTGATGTTCAGGTTCAGGCCGGCCGGCAGGCTGCCGGCGGTGATCGCGTAGGTGTAGGGTGCGCTGCCGCCGGAGGCGGTGACGGTCTGGCTGTAGGCCGTGCCCTGGGTGCCGTCGGGCAGTGTCATCGGGGTTATTGCCAGGGTGGGCGCGCTGACAGTAATGGTCACCGTAGTGGGGTTGGAGGTGCCGCTGGCGTTGGTGGCGGTGTAGGTGAAGCTGTCGCTGCCGGAGTAACCGGCGGTCGGTGTGTAGGTGATGCTGGTGCCGCTGGCGGTGGCGGTGCCATGGCTGGCGGCAGTGGCCACCGCCACGCTGCTGGCGGCGCCGCCGGTGATGTTCAGGGTGATCGGGTTGGCGCTGCTGTTGGCCGCTACCGTGGCGCTGACGGCATTGGCCACCGGTGGCAGGCCGTTGATCACCAGGCTGTAGGCCTGGGAGCCGGTGGCGCTGTTGGCGTCGGTGGCGGTGACGGTAAAGTTGCTGGTACCGCTGGCGCTCGGTGTACCGCTGATGGCGCCACTGCTGGTGTTCAGGCTCAGTCCGGCCGGCAGGCTGCCGGCGGTGATTGCATAGGTGTAGGGCGCACTGCCGCCGGTGGCGGTTACGGTCTGGTTGTAGGCCGTGCCCTGGGCGCCGTCGGGCAGTGTCGTCGGGGTTATTGCCAAGGTAGGCGCGCTGACAGTAATGGTCACCGTAGCGGGGCTGGAGGTGCCGCTGGCGTTGGTGGCGGTGTAGGTGAAGCTGTCGCTGCCGGAGTAACCGGCGGTCGGGGTGTAGGTGATGCTGGTGCCGCTGGCGGTGGCGGTGCCATGGCTGGCTGCCGTGGCCACGGCCACGCTGCTGGCGGTACCGCCGCTCAGGCTCAGGGTGATCGGGTTGGCACTGCTGTTGGCGGCCACTGTGGCGCTGACCGGCCCGACGGTCGGTGCTGGTACTGTGTAGGTATAACCGTTGGTCAGGGTCGCGGTGCCGCTCGGCGTGGTGACCACCACGTTCACCGCGCCGGCTGCGTGGGCCGGGGTGGTGGCAGTGATGGTGGTGGCGTTGCTGACGATGTAACCGGAGGCGGCTGTTCCGCCAAAGCTCACTGCTGTGGCGCCGGTAAAGTCGGTGCCGGTGAGGGTAACGGAGGTGGCGCCATCAGTGCTGCCGCTGTTCGGTGCAACGGAAGTGAGGGTCGGTACTGTGGAGCTGGTGACCACCAAGGTATAGGTTGCGACACCGCCCTGATTCAGGCCGTCATTCAGGGTGATGCTGAATGTGTAGGTGCCGGCTGTAGTTGGTGCGCCGTGGAGCGTGGTGGTCGAGCTACCCGGCGACGGGTCGAGGATCAGGCCGGGTGGTAGGCACGGCGTCACGCCATCGTAGTTCGGGTCGTTGGCATCGCACTCAACCCATTGGTCCAGCGGCAAGGCACCGCCAGTCGAGCTGATGGGAATACTCATGGACTGACCTACCGCCACGCTAGGTAAGGTACTGCCCGAAGCTGGACTGGTGATCACGGGAGCTGCGGCCATTGCCTGGGTGGGCAGTGCCAACATTACCAGTAATATAATGAGTGAAATCAGTGGGCCTTTTACCTTGGTACCGAGTGTGGCAACTGGTGTTTTCATGAGGGCTTCCTGCCTTGCGACCGGTTCTTGGGTCGAATCCAACGTAAATGTTGATAAAGGTCCTACGGTTACAGCGTGGTTACAGCCAGTCAAACCACCTGTTCTTGCATGCGTTCAAGGGTTATTTAGGTGCTGATTGACAGCAGCCCTAGCGGGTCGCTGCATCTGGATATAAAGGCCGCTGTCGGTACTGGTCTGGAAGCCCAGTCGTTCATAGAGCCTGCGAGCTGGGTTACCTCGTTCGACGCTCAGACTGCAGGTGTGGTGATCGGCATCCGCCTCGGCGAGCAATGAGTACAGCAACTGCGTACCTATGCCCCGGCCGTGCCAGGCCGGGAGCAGGGCAATATCGACGATACGCACATCGTGCGCCTGGCGATTCACGCACAGGCGTCCGATGGGCATTCCTGCCTGCTCGATGATCAGGAAGTCCGCCTTGGGGTAGTGTTTTTCATAGTGCTGGCGTTGCAGCTCGGCCTGGGAAGCCAGAAAGGCACGACGTTGATCGTCATGCCAGCCGGGCACTGCGCTGACCTCGGCCCAGCGGCGTGACAGGTACAGCTCATGCAAAAAAGCCCGGTCGTGGTCGTCCTGCTGACGCAGTTCGACCACCCGGCTTGTGGTTGGGGGCAGGTGGATGAAGTGTGTCATCAGCTTCTCATCGGGTACTCGCCATCCAGGCAGATGCAATAAACCAGCGTCAGGAAGGGTTGCATGGTGTTGCGCATGATCGGCGGTATCGTAGCATTGCCGCTCGGCATCACCGTGCCTGGTGCCAGCTTGGGGTCAGTCGCGGACGGAGTGGTGTTGTTGTACAGACGCACATTGCGTGGTTGTGCCAGGTAAGTGCTGTTGCTGGGGGTGTCCACGGCAGCTGCTGTCTCGCTGCCGTCTTTGGCCAATACCGTGTGGCTGTGGGACGAGATATTAGCGGGCACCATTTGTATCCTGTCGGCGCCCTGTTGAGTGCCGGGGATGGAGCCTATGGTTCCTCCTGTACCCATGGCGACCCGTCCGTTGAGATTGGGCAGTTTGAAGTTCTGTCCCGGAGTGCCTCCATACAGGGTGCCAATCACCGAATAGAGTGCCGGATTCTGCTGGACAAGAAGGGTCGTTCCATCGCAATAGGCCCAGTTTTGCGGGGCGAAGTTGTAGGGGAACAGTCTGATTTCACCGGTAAATGCATCCATGGTCGGTCGTTCCAGATTGAGTGATGAAAGTTACTGGGGGCGAGTCGGGTACAGGCCGACCAGGCAAATGATGTAGCTGATGCTCAATGAACCCATCAGATTCGAATGAGGGGTCACATTGATGCTGGGGGGAATCAGTGCCGTGCCGAGAAAGCCCGAGTTCAGGCTGTGGGTCGCTGAGGTACCGCTCGACTTGCTGTACAGGCCGGTGATGATGCCCGCTCCCGGGAACTTGCCGAAGGTCATTTTTCCGGGCGAAGTGGCGGGTGACGGCTCCGCGGAGGTGGCGGCGCCGGTGTTGGCCATGAAGGCATGGGTATGGCTCGGCGTGTTCTCCGGGCGCATGGTGACTTCTGCCAGGCCTGTGGTTGTCGACAGCACCCTTGGGGTCAGGCCCGGACCAGTCCCTGCCCCCACAACGAGTCGGCCGGAGTAGTCCGGCACTGCGAATGTATTGCTGCCGTTGCCACCGTACAGGGTGCCCAGTAACGAATACAGGGCTTGATTGTCGTTGATCGACAGCAGTTTGCCGTCACACAGCGTCCAACCTTCAGGCGCGTAGTTGCCGGCGAACATGCGGATTTCTCCAACGAATGCTTCAGACATATCAATTTCCTTGCTTGAGGGTCTGTTAACTGTCGTTAAGGCCGCGGTGGGTAGTAGCCGGTCGTGGCGATGCAGAAATAGCCCACGATCGAAGGCTGCATGTTCGGCATGGGCAAGCCCTGGGTTGGAACGACAGTGGTGCTGACCAAGGACACCAGCACACTGTCTGCGGCGTCCTCCGAGGTGTAGGTCGGTTTCGAAACCGCGCCTAGGGAGTTGGAGCTGATGGCAGGAATGTTGCCGGCGGGGCCAGCGTTGCCGGGGGTGTTCGAGACATGGGTGCTATGGGTGTGGGCGAGCAGCGAGTTTTGCGGCATCGTCACGGTTTCGCTACCGCCCATGGTGCCCCGTGCATGGGTATCCATGATCGGAGCGACAGGCGAGGCCTGGACGTTCTGCCCCAAGGCGACCCGGCCACGCAGGTCCGGCAGGCCGAAGGTGGTGCTGCCATTGCCACCATAGGTATTGCCCAGCAGGGAGGCCAGCGCCACATTGCTTTGGAATGGCAGTACCTGGCCCTCGCAAGCGAGCCAGCCTTCAGGTGCCCAGCCCCAGGGGAACAGGCGAATTTCACCGAGAAAAGGATCCATGTTTTTCTCCTTGAACAAGATAATGGCGCCTAAATCCATTTACTGCAGGAGAGTAGCAAGCGCTCTTTTAGAGAATAGACTGGCTTGGATTCATTTGGCAAGTGTGTCTTCATATTTAATAGTGCATACGACGAATCACTAATAGTTGATATAATTACTCAACATCTTTTTTCATAAAAGCCCATGTGGTGGCTTAGAGTGCATTCGCATGCTATGTCGTAAATATATTGATTGAAAACCAGTATCCATACTGCACTATCAGAGTGAAATGATCAGCTGACAGCATTGATACATGCGGAAGTATTCTTCTATAGCCACTACGATGACTTGCATCAATATCATCCAACTCGATGACGAGCAATGAGTGGTCAATCCGGTATAGATGAAAACCAATTCATTTCAATGCGTTATGGCGCTTAATCAAAAAATATAACTGTATTGATTTAGTCATCCCGGACACAAGTTTAGATGGCAAAGTCGTTTGCATATCCAGATGTGAAAGCTACGTTGTTTATTTAAGGCTGAATTCAAACTGAAAGACAGGCTAAAAAATAGTGAGTATTGATATTTTCCTACGCCTTGACTGTTCCAGAACCCTTATCATGAAAAGAGAACTGTTTTATGGCGAATCATGTGGGTGTCTGCTGCAAGCAGAAAGTAAAATTAGGTAGTCTATTACATCAATTTCGGCATCTTGGTGACTTTTGATATGGTGGGATAAGATGCCTTTTAACTGAACCAATAACCCTCTTCGCATGTTTTCCGATCCTAGCGCAAGGTGGCCCATCGTTTTCGCAATGTTGGTATGAACTTCTTGATATTGTGGCCATGGCAAAGAGATGTCAGCGCTATCACGAAGCAACGGGTTAGTTTTGAACCTATGTATCAGGTGAAGAGACAAGAGCTGGCCATAACGCCAGCTGGCTCATGGCTGCTCTGGAGAAGGCCCCGCTTGCAGCGCGGGAGCCGGCTCATTCAGGTCGGCGACAATCTGCCAGAAGGCGTCGATGAGCGGGCCCTTGCTGTGGGGCGGGCAGATGAGGCCGATGATCCAGCTCGCCTCGGCATCACGCAGCGGCAGGGTCAGCACATCCGGATGTTCTATGGTGGTGGAGGAGGGCACCAGGGTCCAGGCGATGTCGGCGGCGGCGGTAGCGACGCCGGCGGCGAAGTCGTTGACGTACTGGATATCGCGAAAGCGCAGCCCGCTCTGGGCCAGATAGTTCATCAGGTGATCATAAAACGAGGGGGCCTTGTCCCGGCGCAAGATAGCCAGCGGCTTGTCCACCAGATCCGCCAGTTCGTGTACGCCGGCGTAGCTGGCCGGCAGCACGGCGACAAAGTGTTCCCGCACCACCGGCAGACAGTGCCACCCCTTGGGGGCGGGCAGGCGGCAAAAACCGAGGTCCAGCTTGCCCTCGCTCAAGGCCAGCAACTGGTGGTGAGTAGAGAGATCGTTGAGCTCTATGGTGACCTGCGGGCGTTCGGTGCGAAAACGGGCGATGGCGGCGGGCACCAGGATCTTGGTGGCAACGCCAAAGCCGATGCGCAGGGTGCCGCTGTTGCCCGCCAGCACGTCACGGGCGGTGCGGCCGAGTTGCTCGCTGGCCGCCACCAAGGCGCGGGCATCCTCATAGAGGGCCCGCCCCAGCACGGTGAGGCGGGTACTGCTGGCATTACGCTCGAACAGCTCACCGCCCAGCGCCTCTTCCAGCCGCCGTATTTGCTTGCTCAGGGCCGACTGGGTGACGTGCTGGCGCACCGCTGCCTGACCGAAGTGCAGCACTTCTCCCAGGGTGACGAAGGCTTTCAGATCCCGTAACTCCATCCCGGCCCCTATGATTCCTGTTTGGAATGTTGAATGGTTTGATTTGTCATTGGACGGAATTTTATAACTGTTCGATGCTTATGCCAATTCCATTGGGCGCCGCCAGTCGGCGCGATAAAGGTGGCAGGTGCCACCGCCGCAGAAGGAGCAACCCCAGATGCATCACCACAAGTTCAACGACTTCCCCGCCGATTTTCTGTGGGGCGCCGCCTCCGCCGCCTACCAGGTGGAAGGGGCCTGGAACGCCGATGGCAAGGGCCCCTCGGTGTGGGATCTGTTCACCAAGTTGCCGGGCAAGACCTTTGAGGGCAGCAACGGCGACGTGGCGGTGGATCACTATCACCGCATGGAGGAGGACGTGGCGCTGATGGCGGAAATGGGGCTCAAGGCCTACCGCTTCTCGGTGAGCTGGCCGCGTATCTATCCCACCGGCCGCGGCGAGGTGAACGAGGCGGGGCTGGCCTTCTACGAGAAACTCATCGACACCCTGCTGGCGCACCAGATAGAGCCGGTGCTCACCCTCTATCACTGGGATCTGCCCCAGGCGCTGCAGGATGAGTACGGCGGTTGGGAAGACCGACGCATCATCGAGGATTTCGAGCGCTACTGCGTGACCTTGTACCAGCGCTTTGCCAGCAAGGTGAAGTACTGGGTATCGCTCAACGAGCAGAACTACAACCTGACCAACGCCTATCAGCTCGGCACGCACCCGCCCGCAGTGCAGGACCGCAAGCGCTTCTTTGCTGCCAACCACATCGCGTTTCTGGCCAACGCCAGGGTCATCAAGGCGTTCCGCCAGCACGTGCCGAACGGCCTCATCGGCCCAAGCTTTGCTTATTCGCCCGCCTATCCGGCGTCGTGCGATCCCAAAGACATGCTGGCGTTTGAAAACGCCGAGGAGTTCACCAACCTCTGGTGGTTGGATGCCTACTGCTTTGGCCGCTATCCGCAGGCGGCGCTTGCCTATCTGCGGGAAACCGGCGAGGCGCCGGAT
Organism: Aeromonas sp. ASNIH4; assembly: GCF_002934425.1. Classification (NCBI taxonomy): domain Bacteria; kingdom Pseudomonadati; phylum Pseudomonadota; class Gammaproteobacteria; order Aeromonadales; family Aeromonadaceae; genus Aeromonas; species Aeromonas sp. ASNIH4. Next base: position 1,953,550 of record NZ_CP026217.1, read on the forward strand.
ATCCTGCCCGGCGATCTCGAGCTGCTGCGGGAAGGGACGCCCGACTACATCGGGGTCAACTACTACTACACCCTGACCTTCACCGACAATCCGCTCGGCGGCCAGACCCTGCAGCGCATCAACACCACTGGCAAGAAGGGCACTACGCCGTCCAGCGGCATTCCCGGCCTCTACAAGACGGCCCCCAATCCGCACCTTGAGACCAGCAACTGGGACTGGGCCATCGACCCGACCGGGATGCGCATCGCCCTGCGCCGGCTCTCTTCCCGCTACGGTCTGCCGCTGATGATCACCGAGAACGGCCTCGGCGAGTTCGACAAGCTGGCAGCGGGAGATCGGGTACACGATGACTACCGCATCGACTATCTGCGCAGCCACGTCAAGGCGTGCCAGGAGGCGCTGCAGGACGGGGTGGAACTGCTGGGCTATTGCGCCTGGTCGTTCACCGACATCCTGAGCTGGCTCAACGGCTACCAGAAGCGCTACGGCTTCGTCTTTGTGGAGCGTGACGAACAAGGCGGCTCCCTGCACCGGCTCAAGAAGGACAGCTTCTACTGGTATCAGACGGTAATAAGCTCGGGCGGCAAAACGCTCTAAGCAAATCGAGCCGCAGTACTTTGACAGGCTCCGCCCACCGGCGGGGCCTGTTGTTTTTGGTGGGAACGAGACGGTGAGGCGAAAGAGGGGGTGGACTGCAATGGGATGTGGGGTCAGTGATAGCTGACGTCCACGCTCTCCTCGGCGCTATGGGCCAGATGGGTCATGGCATAGATGAAGAATTCGGCTGGGGAGAGCGGCTTGGAGTAGTAGTAGCCCTGGATCTCGTCCACCCCGATATGGGCCAGTTGCTGCAGTTCATGCAGGCTCTCCACCCCCTCGGCCACCACTACCAGCCCCAGCTGATGGGATAGTTTGGTGATGGACTCGACGAACATGAATTGCCGCGGGTCGGTCTCGATGTTGCTGACGAAGGACTTGTCAATCTTGAGCTTGTCAAAGCTCAGGGACATCAGATAGGAGAAGGAGGACCAGCCGGTGCCGAAATCATCCAGTGCGATGCGCACGTGGATGTGTTTGAGCTCCTTGAAGATGCGCTGGCTGAGCGGCAGATCGTCGAGTGCGATGGTTTCGGTCAGTTCCAGAATGAGCTGTTCGGCGCGCAGCGGGCTCTGTTGCAGCATCTCGTTCACCTGGTGGAACAGGGCCGGGGTGAACATGGAGTTGGAGAGGTTGATGGCCAGCTCCAGCTTGTCCACGAAGCTGGCCGGCAACTGCGACATGTCGTGGTTGACCCGGCTGAAGATCCATTTGCCGAGCAGCTCGCCGAGGCCGTTCTCCTCCGCCATGGCGATGATGTCCAGCGGGTTGATGAAGCCGTATTCGGGGTGGTGCCAGCGGATCAGCACCTCGGCCCCCATGTTGTAGGCATTGCCCGGTTTTATCACCGGCTGATAGTGCAGATAGAGGGTGCTGTTGGAGATGATATTCAGATGTTCACGCAGTTCGGCGGCCAGTTTCCGGTTGCGGCTGTAGTGTTCGAACATCCGGTGGTTGAACACCTGCAGGTGGTTCTCCTTGAGCTTTTTGGCATTGGCGAGGGCAATGTCGGCGAACAGGATCAGCTCCTCGATCTTGTGGGCCGTGATGGGGTGCTGGCTTATTCCCATGCTGACGCGCACCCGGTGCGCCGGATCGGCCTGAAAGACGGTGGGCCTCAATTCATCCAGCAGCCGGACAAGGTAGGGAACACGGTGCTCGATGGGCATGGCGCCATAGATGAAGAGGGCAAATTCATCGCCGCCCATGCGGGCGATGAAGGCCTGGTCATGGGCATACTCTCTGATCTGGTTGGCCACCATGGTGAGCAGCTCATCCCCGGCGGCATAGCCCAGGCTGTCGTTGACCTCCTTGAAGTTGTTCAACTCGACCAGACAGATGGTCAGGGTACAGTCAGCGGGCTGCTTGCCCTTGGCCAGCCGCGCCAGGCGGGTCATGAAGGCAGCCCGGTTGGGCAGCAGGGTCAGTGGGTCGTTCCAGGCCAGGAAGTATTGCAGCTTCATCTCCCGGGAGACCACGAACAGGATGAGCAGGCCGATGGCCAGCAGGGCGACCAGTACCAGTACGTGCCCTTCCTTGGACTGCTGTAGCTCCTGACGCTGCTTGATGGCGGAGGGGCCGGTGAAGTTCATCACCATCAGATCCCGGATGGAAGGCAGCAGCTTGTTCATTCTGCCTTCCATCTCGGCCAGCCGGGCTGAATCGGGGGTGGGGTTGACCACGTCCTGCTCATACTCCTTGAGCACGTCAAAGAAGGCGCCGACTCTCTCGCTGGCGTTGAAACGCTCGCGAATGAGAGCCGTCTCCTGCCCGGTCAGAAAGATGTCCAGCCGATTCCAGGCGATGTCATAGGCCTTGTTCAACTGCTTCGCATCGGCCTGACCGCTGCGATACAGCGACAGCTGCTCTTCAACACTGTGCAGCTCAAGCTCCAGCTGGGCCAGAGACCAGGCGGAGAGCTGGTTATATTTGACCATGTCATTGAAGGTGCGATCGTAATTGAAGAGTGACCACATGGTCACCCCCAGAAAGGAGACCATGATAAAGGCAAGGGAGAGGAACTTGCCCTTGATCATCATTACATCCCTTCAAGCTTGAGCACTTGCCACACCATCAGGCTGTGATATTGCTCGATATTGAGCTCGGGGTGGTCCGACAGGGGGTAGATGACCCAGATCGGGCCCTTGTTGCGCAGGGTCAGTGCCTTGCCATCTTCCTCGATGGCCAGCAGCACGGGGTATTTCTCGACATCTTGCCGCGGGATCACCGCAAAGTAGTCGTTCTGGGCCATCACTTTTATCTTGTCGGCAGTGACGCCGAGGGTATCGAGCACCGTCTTGAGCAAGACGCCGCGATAGACATGGGAGCCCTTGGTCCAGGGAGTGGTGGTGGTGACGCTGGCTTGCGGCAGCGCCTGCAGCTGGGCGCGGCTGTACTCCATCTTGTCGGCGTTGTTGCAGCAACCCTTGGCGGCGACGCTGAGGATGACTTCATCGGCACTGTAGGCCTGGCCGCAGAAGAGTAAAGACAAGAGGTAAAACAGGGGTAAGGTTAGCGCTTTCATGGTGGGTTCCTTATGGGCAACTTATTGATATCCAGCCTGTTGAGGCCGTTTCGCTCTAACCATAGACCATTTCCGAATGGCTATTGATGATGGTTTAAGGTAACCACAAGGCCTCATTTTCTTCACATCTATTACACAACCGGCACGTGCCTTGCCAAATTGATCCAACTCATCTTTTTGTCAATTAGATGAGGGGTATCTGGGTGAGGCTACCACCAGAGTGCATATTCTGATTTAAATTCAATGTGTTTACCCGGCCCCAGACACGGGATGTTTCACGTTGGCAGATGTGGACACGCATCATGAACAGCAACACCCCATACACCCGCAGCGGTGAGCACGTTTCCCAGCAGGTTGATCTGCGCCAGGTGGTATACGCCTTGTCGGCGTCGCTGGATCTGGTCGGCATCGGTGATGTGGCACACGGCAAGCGGGTCGGCATCATGGCCGCCGAGTGCGGCAAGGCGCTGGGAGCAAATGCCAGCGAGCGAGCCTGCCTGTTCGAACTGGGGGTGCTGCACGATATCGGCGTCTCCTCCACCTTCATCCACTGCCATCTGGTCAGCGAGTTTGACTGGGAGTCCTCCCAGTTCCACTGCGAGGTCGGTCATGACCTGCTAAAGGACTTTCCGCCGCTGGCGCCGCTGGCGGAACCCATCCGTTATCACCACACCCACTGGCACCGGTTGGTACAAACCCCTGGACTGGCGGCGGGCGTGATGCGCCAGGCCAATCTCATTTTTCTGGTGGACCGGGTGGATGCCCTGGCGGCACCTCATTACGGCGATGGCTCCCTGTTGATGCACACCCACGAGATCCGGCAACGGATCGAGGCGTGTGCCGGCGAGTTTTTCGATCCCGAGCTGGTGGCGGCCTTCCTCTTGGCATCCCGCTCGGAGGCGTTCTGGCTGCAACTGGAAGGACGTGCCATCAGCGACTACATGCACGACATGCTGAGCGAGCGGGAACCTTGTCTCACCAGCAACGGCGAGCTCAAGCAGCTGGCGCGGATCTTCTCGGCCATCGTTGATGCCAAGAGTCCCTTCACCGTGGCCCACTCCCTCGGCGTGGCCAGACTGGCCCGGCTGCTGGCCGAGCTGATGGGCATTGAAGAGGGGCACTGCGAGCAGCTGGAGATTGCCGGGCTGCTGCACGATCTTGGCAAGCTGCGGGTGCCTGACGAAATCCTCGACAAGGCGGGGTCACTCGATGAGCGGGAGCGGGCCATCATCAATACTCACTGTTTCGAGACCTATCAGATCCTGCGCCATATCGACGGCTTCGAGGCCATCGCCCTGTGGGCCTCCTATCACCATGAAGAGCCCAATGGCTGCGGTTACCCTTTCCACCTGACCGCCGAGGCGATGCCGCTGGAGGCGAGGATCCTGCGGGTGGCCGACATCTTCCAGGCCATGGTGCAGAACCGCCCCTACCGGGAGGGGTTGAGCGCCGGGCAGGCGCTCGGCTTTTTGCAGCAACTGGCCAGCCAGAACCGGGTCGATGTAGAAGTGGTTGCGACCCTGGCCGCCCATCTGCCGCAGGCGCTGTGTGCCGCCTGCGGACAAGCGCCTGACGTCAGCTCAAGCCACTGACGGGCTGTCTCCGTTGGCAGGGGTTTATCCTCTGCGCAGGCAGGTCTAGAGGAACATGCCGCCCGAGGCCTCGATGCGCTGGGCATTGATCCAGCGGCTGTCAGGGGAGAGCAGGGCGGCAATCACGCCGCCGATGTCTTCCGGCTGGCCCACCCGTCCCAAGGCGGTCTGACTGGCGATGAAGTCGTTGACGGCCTGATTGTCCCGCACCACACCCCCGCCAAAGTCGGTTTCGATGGCCCCCGGCGCCACCACGTTGACGGCGATGCCGCGCGGCCCCAGCTCCTTGGCCAGATAGCGGGTCAGCACTTCGACACCCCCCTTCATGGCCGCATAGGCGGCATAACCGGGCAGTGCAAAGCGGGTGAGCCCGCTCGACAGGTTGAGGATGCGCCCGCCATCGCGGATCAGCGGCAGCAATTGTTGCGTCAGAAAGAAGACCCCCTTCAGGTGAATGTTGAACAGGGTATCGAACTGCTGTTCGGTGGTCTGCTCTAGGGTGGCGTGAATGCCGATACCGGCGTTGTTGACCAGAAAATCGATCTGCTGGCGCTGCCATGCGCCCAGCTGCTCCTTTACCTGGCGGGCGAAGGTGGCAAAGCTGCTGCTGTCGGACACATCGAGGGGCAAGGCGTGGGCCTTGACGCCGAGTGCGGTCGCCTGGGCCACCACGGCCGCCGCTTCATCGGCCTGACTGCGATAGGTGATGATGAGGTCGACGCCGCGAGCGGCGAGGGTCAGCGCCGCCTGTTTGCCAAGGCCGCGGCTGGCGCCGGTGATGAGTGCGATGGGGTGGGCCATGTGGGGACTCCTGTCTGTGGGTAATGCGCTCGGGATGAGCCGGTGTGATCACTTTATTGTCCGTTGTTGATTGGATAAATAAGGTGATAATGAATGCACTGTTCCAATTGGCGAGACAATGGCGGCATGGATCAACTGGATGCGATGAGGATGTTTGTACGGGTGGCGGAGCTGGAGAGCTTTACCCGCAGTGCCGAACAGCTAGGAGTCCCCAAGGCGACGCTCTCGGCGACCATTCGGCGGCTGGAGGAGCAGATGGGCACCCGCTTGCTGCAACGCACCACCCGGCGGGTGCAGCTGACCCCGGATGGCAAGCTCTGTTACGCCCGCTGCCAGGATCTGCTGGCGGACATGGAGGAGTTCAACGCGCTGTTTCGCCAGCAGGGGCAGCTGAGCGGCCAGCTGCGGGTGGACATGCCGAGCCGGATGGCCCGCCATCTGGTGATCCCGGCGCTGCCCGCCTGGCTTGCGGCCCACCCCGACCTGCAACTGCTGCTGAGCAGCACGGACCGGCGGGTCGATCTGGTGCGAGAGGGTTTTGACTGCGTGATCCGGGTCGGGGCACTCGAGCCCTCCAGCCTGGTGGCGCGCCCCCTCGGCCACTACCGCCAGATCAACTGTGCCAGCGCTGGCTACCTGGCCCGCCATGGAACACCGCGCAGCCTGAGCGAGCTGAGCGACCATCGGCTGGTGCACTACGGTGGCGGCAGCGGACCTAGGGAGAGCGGTTTCGAGTACCTGCAGGCGGATGGCTCTCGCGCCGTGCTGGCGATGAGCGGGGCGCTCACGGTGAACGACAGCGAATCCTATCTGGCGGCGGCGCTGGCCGGGCTTGGTATCATCCAGCTGCCGCGAGTCGGGGTGGAGCCACTGCTGGCCAGTGGCGAGCTGGTGGCCATCCTGCCAAAGTGGCAGGCGCCGCCGCTGCCTATTCACGCCCTCTATGCCCATCGCCGTCAGCTGGCTCCCCGGGTGCAGGCGTTCATCCTGTGGTTGAGCGGCATTCAGGCGTCGGCGCAGGAGCCTGACAAACTGTGCGATGGCGGGCAGCCAAGCAGCGGGAGCGACGCGGCCGATTGACTCGTTGACGTTACTCTCATCGGCGGCCGGCACTGCGGGCCTCTCTATGGTTGCCATCGACAATCCCGGTTTGGCGCAAGGGGTGGGCTTGGGCATAATGGCGCCCCATGTTGGCCGCCCCTTTGCTGTGTGGCCAGACCCAGCAACAGTGCAGAGGAGATGAGATGAAATTTATCGGAGCCCACGTCAGTGCGGCCGGCGGGGTGGAGAATACCATCGCCCGCGCCCAGGCCATCGGCGCCAATGCCTTCGCCCTGTTTACCAAGAACCAGCGCCAGTGGCAGGCGGCGCCGCTCTCCGAGACCAGCATCCGCGCCTTCAAGCTGGCCTGCGAGAAGGGGGGCTTTCGCCCCGAGCAGATCCTGCCCCACGACAGCTACCTCATCAATCTGGGCCACCCGGATCCCGATGGCCTCGCCAAGTCCCGAGACGCCTTTCTGGACGAAATGAAGCGCTGCGAACAGTTGGGGCTCTGCTACCTCAATTTTCATCCGGGCAGCCACCTGAAGCAGATCCCGGAGGCGGCCAGCCTCAAGCTGGTGAGCGAATCCATCAACTGGGCGCTGGAGCGCAGCCAGGGGGTGACGGCGGTGATCGAAAATACCGCCGGTCAGGGCACCAACCTCGGCTGGTCGTTCGAGCATCTGGCCACCATCATCGACGGAGTGGAGGACAAGAACCGGGTCGGCATCTGCTTTGACACCTGCCACGCCTTTGCCGCCGGTTATGATCTGCGTACCCCCGAGGGGTGCGAGGCGGTGTTTGCCGACTTCGACCGTATTGTGGGGTTCGACTACCTCAAGGGGATGCATATCAACGGCGCCAAGTGCACTTTCGGCAGCCGGGTCGATCGCCACCACAGCCTGCGCGAGGGGAACCTGGGGGAGGCTGTGTTCCATCACATCATGAATGACCATCGCTTCGACGGCATTCCGCTGATCCTGGAGACCATCGACGAGTCCATCTGGGGCGACGAGATCCGCTGGTTGCGCAGCCTGGCGAAGGCATGATGACTGACTGGCAGACAGCATAAGGAAACAGGGATGCAAGATAGATCAAGCGACCAGCCGCTGCGCTGGGGGATTGCCGGGGCGGGGGCCATTGCTCGCCGTTTTTGTCAGGATGTGAACGGGCATGCCAGTGGCAGCCGGGTGGTGGCGATCGCCGCCCGTGATCAAGCGCGGGCGCAGGCCTTTGCCGACGAGCAGGGGCTGCCCCACGCCCATGGTAGCTATCAGGCGCTGGCGGCCAGCCCCCAGGTGGAGGCGGTTTATGTGGCGGTGATCCACCCGGAGCACGCCGCCCTGATCGAACTCATGCTGCTGGCGGGCAAGCACGTGCTGGTGGAAAAACCGGCGGTGACCCGGGTGGCGGACTGGGATCGGCTGGTGCGGCTCGCCGCCGAGCGAGGCCTGCTGCTGATGGAGGCGATGAAGGTGATGTGCTTCCCCGCCATGCGTGAATTGCTGGGGCGGCTTGCGGCCCTGCCGGCCCCCGACAGGCTGCGGGCCGCCTTTGGCTCGGTGCAGGCATGGGACGGCAAGCTGTTCAACCCGGCGCTGGCCGGCGGCGCCGCCTGGGATGTGGGGGTCTACCCGCTCTGGCTCTATGCCGCCCTGTGTCACCAGCTCGGGCTGGCGGCGGGTGAGCCCGAGGTCACGCTGTCTCGCCAGGCGGGCGAGGTGGACGAAGCCGCCCGCTTTGATTTTGCCGGCCCGCTCAAGGCCGAACTTGCTGCCTCCATCGTCGCAGATCTCGACAAGTCGGCCTGGCTGTCCGGGCCCGGCTGGGCGCTGGAGCTGGTGGGCAAGTGGTGGAATCCCCAGCAGATAGCGTGGCGTGGTGGCGACCCCCTGCCAGCCTGGCCGCACGACATCGCGCAGCCGGTCGGGGGCGGCGGCATGCAGCACGAGGCGGATCACTTTGCCGCCTGCGTCAGACAAGGATTGAGCGACTCGCCCTGGGTGCCGCAGGCGCTGAGCAGACAAGTGCTGGGCTGGGTCGAGCGGGGATTGCAGCCCGCGAAACGCTGAGTCACAAGGCTGAATGACAAAGAGGGAGAGCCTGGGCTCTCCCTCTTATATTGCGGCCGATACCCCGGCGGCAAGGGCAATGCCGGGCAGATCATCCCATTGGCTCAGGTGCTGCTGGCATCGCTGTGCAACACATCCTCCTGGGCGCGGCAAAATTGCAGAAAGCGGCGCAGGGTGGCGGAGTGATACTTCTGCCGGTGCCAGATGAGGGAGAGCTGACGGGGGAAGCGACGGGTCAGGGGCAGGGCCACCAGACGGCCGGCCTGCAACCGATCCGACACCGCCAGGTGGGAGATGAAGGAGATGCCGAGCCCCTTCTCGACCGCCAGCATCACCGCCTCCAGGGTGTTGAGCTCGAGCCCGGCCTGCCAGCGGGGCAGCTCGGGCTGGATCTGCTGCTCGAACTGCTCGCGGCTGCCGGACTGGGGCTCGCGCAGCACCCAGGTCTCATCGCTCAGCTGGGCGAGGGAGAGACGGCTGCGGCCGGCGAGGGGGTGCGCGGGCTGGGCCACGATCAGCATCTCGTCGTGGAGCCAGGGCTCGCTGACCAGATCCGGGTGATGGTTCTCCCCCTCGATCAGCGCCAGATCCAGCTCGAAGTTGGCCAGCAGGTGGCAGAGCTGGTGGGTATTGGTGATGGTGACCCGGGGTGGCTGTCCCAGCTCCTGCTTGCTGGTGGCGAGCAGGGCCGGCAGCAGGTAGTTGCCGATGGTCTGGCTGGCGCCCAGACGCAGCTGGCCGCTCGGTTCGGCATCCGGGCTGAACAGGGTTTCGATGTCCTGCATCCGGGTCAGCAGCTCCTCGGCCGCCGGTTGCAGCAGGCGCCCCTCGTTGTTGAGCTGCAATCTGGGGTGAATGCGATCGAACAACGGGGTGGCGAGCTGGCGCTCCAGCTCCTGCAACGACTGGGAGACGGCGCCCTTGCTCAGGCACAGTTCATTGGCGGCCAGCCCCAGATTGCCGTAACGGGCGATGGTGGCAAAGACCTTGAGTTGTTGCAGGGTCAGCTTCATGTTTGGATATCCTGAACGATTGATTTAATTCATTTAGATATCGTAAACGATACGGGGCCATTATCCTATGCCCATCGTCTCTCATCAGAGGTTTCAGACATGATCGCAAGAACCCGTCAATCCTTAGGCAAAGCCCCGACTCCCATGGCAGGGCTGGCACTCGGGATCGCCAGTCTCGGTTGGTGCTGGGAAAATGCCGGTCACTTCGATGGCCGTCTGCAGTTGCTGGGGGCAGCCATTGCCGCCGTGCTGCTGGTGATCCTGACCTTCAAGTTTCTGCTGCACCCGCGCCTGCTGTGGCAGGATCTGGCTCACCCCGTGGTCGGCAGCGTGGTGCCCACCTATGCCATGGGCACCATGGTGGTTTCCAAGGCGGTCGGCATGCTCGACGCCGGTCTGGGCGAGGGGCTCTGGCTGTTTGCCGTGCTGCTGCACCTGGCGTTCCTGGCCACTTTCGTCTGGCATCGGGCCAAACAGTTTGAAATCCACCACATGGTGCCGAGCTGGTTCGTGCCGCCGGTGGGGATCATCGTTGCTGACGTCGCCTTCCCGGGCGGCCAGTTTGCGGGGCTGGCCAACGGCCTGCTCTGGTTCGGCATGCTCTGCTATGGCCTGATGCTGCCGCTGATGCTCTATCGCCTTATCTTCAGCCATGAAGTGCCGGATGCCGCCAAACCGACCATCGCCATCCTGGCGGCCCCCGCCAGCCTGTCACTGGCCGGTTACCTGACCGTGAGCGAGGAACCCTCCCTGCTGCTGGTGGCCGTGCTGCTGGGGATTGCGGTGCTGATGACCGGCATCATCTATCTGGCCTTCATCAAGCTGCTGCGTCTGCCGTTCTCACCGGGCTACGCCGCCTTCACCTTCCCGCTGGTGATCGGCGCCACCGCCCTGTTCAAGGTGAGCCACCTGGTCGAGCAGTGGCCCCAGGCGGCCGAGTATGTCGAGCAGATCCGGCTGCTGGCCCACTTCGAACTGGGCGCCGCCACCCTGATCGTCGGCTATGTGGCCCTGCGCTACCTGATGTTCTTCCTGCCACTCGGCGGCAGCGATGAGATGACGCACGGCATGGTTCGTCGCTAAGAAAAAGACGGCGAGAGCCGGGATACGGGGCGTTGATGAGCAACCTTGCAGCAGACAGGGGCCATCAACCGGATAATGACCAAGCGCTTCACCCCCGGGTGAAGCGCTTTTTGTACCGGTTCTGGCAGAGAAAGGTGCCATTCATGCCCGTTGGCGCCCCGTTTTTTGCGCCAGCGCCCAGCCTGGGGGGACAATGATGAATTTCACTGGTATTACCTGTCAGGACGAATACAATGCAGCTCCATTTTCTTAGTTTGATCCCCATCCATGTCTTCCCATGATCCCGTGTTTGACACCCGCTTCGAGGCCAGATTCCTGCATCCACGCTATTGGCTGAGCTGGCTGGCGCTTGGCGTACTGATGCTGCTGGCCTTCGTGCCGGTCCGTCTGCGCGACCGTCTCGCCGCCGCCCTGGCACCGCTGGTGTTCCGTATCTCGAAAAAGCAGATCTATATCGCCAGAACCAACCTGGCACTCTGTTTTCCGCAAAAGAGCGAGGCCGAACGCGACGCCATCCTGATGACCTCGATCCGGGTCGGTCTCAAGAGTCTGCTCGGCTTTGGCGAGTTCTCCGTGCGCAGCCCCGCCTATCTGATGAGCCGGATGCAGGTCAGCGGCTGGGAACATATCGAGGCGGAGCAGGCCGCCGGCCGACCGGTGATCCTGGTGGTGCCTCACAGCTGGCCGGTGGATGCGGCCGGTTACTACTTCACCCGGCGCGGGGTGCCCATGTGCACCATGATGAAGCGGGCGCGCAATCCGGTCTTTGACTGGCACCTCAATCGGGCCCGGGCCCGCAACGGTTGCCGGGTTTATGAGCGCAGTGCCGGCATCAAGGCGGTGATCCGTACCATCAAGGGCAGTCGCAGCTTCTTCTATCTGCCGGATCAGGATCATGGCCGCGAGAAGAGCATTTTTGCCCCCTTCTTCGGGCACCCCAAGGCGACGCTGCCGGCGTTGCCACGGCTGGTGCAGGTGAGCGGTGCCAAAGCGGTGCCGCTGCTGGCCTGCTATGACGAGGCCAAGCACTGTTACCGGCTGGAGATCGACGCGCCGTTTGACAACTATCCCACCGAGGACGTGATGGCCGACACCTGCCGGATGAACGACATGGTGCAGCAGCAGCTCTGCCGCGACCCCGGTCAGTACATGTGGTTCCTCAAGATCTTCGACACCCGCGAGGATCAGGTGGGCCTGGATGGCCGCTACGAGGCGGGGATCCAGCGCATCCGCAGTGGCTTGCAGCCGCTGCCTTGAGGCGGCACGCCTTTATGTCATATGGCCCTGCGGGGCCATTTTTGTTGGCGATGGTGACCCGTCATGGGGGGAGGGCTTCCTTGCCTGCCAGCCCGGTGGCCGGGGGGCGTGGCCGCCAAAGTGGAAAAATCTGTCAGGATAATTAAAATAACCGTTTATTTTCTATGACTTGATGGCGGCCATGTCCTCACACGATCCGGTTTTTGACACCTCATTTCATCCCCGTCTGCTGCATCCGCGCTGGTGGGGCAGCTGGCTGGCGCTCGGTCTGCTCTGTCTGCTGGCGCTGGTGCCCCATGGTCTGCGCGACCGGCTCGCCAACCGTCTGGCGCCCACCCTGCTGCGGATTTCTAAGAAGCAGGCCTACATTGCCGAGACCAACCTCAAGATCTGTTTTCCCGAGCTGGACGAGGCTGGTCGTCAGGCCCTGCTGCTCAAATCGATCCGAGTCGGTCTCAAGACCTTCATGGGCTTTGCCGAGCTGACCCTGCGCAGCGCCGCTCATCTGGCCAGCCGCGTCAAGGTGCGTGGCTGGGAGCATATCGAGGCAGAGCGGGCCGCCGGGCGGCCGGTGATCCTGGTGGTGCCCCACACCTGGGCGGTGGACATGATCGGCCGCTACTTCGCCATTCGGGGGCTGACCATGTGCACCATGATGAAGAGCCCGAAGGATCAGGTGTTTGACTGGTACATCAACCGTGAGCGGGCCAAGGGCGGCAAGGTATATGAGCGCAGTGTCGGCATCAAGCCGGCCATCAAGGCGATCCGCAGCGGCGCCAGCTTCTTCTACCTGCCGGATCAGGATCACGGCCGCGAGGCCAGCATCTTCGTACCTTTCTTCGGCCATCCCAAGGCGACCCTGCCGGCCCTGCCCAAACTGGTGAAACTGACCGGCGCCAGGGCGGTGCCCATTCTCGCCTGTTATGACGAGGAGGAGGGCTGCTACCGGCTGGAGATCGAGCCGCCTTTCGACCCCTATCCCGGTGCGGATCTGGTGGCCGATGTCTGCGCCATGAACGGCATGGTGGAGCAGCAGCTGCGACAGCATCCCGAGCAGTACATGTGGTTTCTCAAGATCTTCGAGACCATGGAGCACCAGCAAGGATCGGATGGGTTCTACGAAGAGGGCATTAAGCGGATCCGTGGCGATCTCCCTCCCGGGGAGTGAGGCCGGCCGACCCGGCGGCGCGGGTTATCGCACCGGGATCATTGCGGTTGTCGGCACGCCGGGTGCCGTCAGGAAACAGGGATAGGCAAGTGGCCCGGGAGGGGCTATCTTCTGATGCGCAAATAGGGTAAAAGGGCGGCCATGAAAATTCCAAATCGAATCCAACCTCTGGTTGATGACGGCCTGGTCGATGACGTCATCAGCCGGCTGATGAGCGGCAAAGAGGCCGACGTCTATGTGGTGCGCTGCGGCGACGAGATCCGCTGCGCCAAAGTCTATAAAGAGGCGTCCAAGCGCAGCTTCAAGCAGGCCGTGGTCTATCAGGAAGGGCGCAAGGTGCGCGGCAGTCGCGATGCCCGCGCCATGGAGAAAGGCTCCAAATACGGTCGCAAGCAGCATGAAGAGGTGTGGCAAAACACCGAAGTCGATGCCCTGTTCAAGCTGGCGGCGGCCGGGGTGCGGGTGCCCAGGCCCTATGTCTGCCTCGATGGCGTGCTGCTGATGGAGCTCATCACTGACGAAGAGGGCAATGTCGCCCCCCGCCTCAACGACGTGGCGCTCTCTGCCGAGCAGGCGCTCATCGACCATGGCAAGGTGATCCGTTACGTGGTGCGCATGCTCTGCGCCGGCCTCATCCACGGCGATCTCTCCGAGTTCAACGTGCTGGTGGATGAACAGGGCCCGGTCATCATCGATCTGCCCCAGGTGGTGGATGCCGCCGCCAACAACCAGGCCAAGGCCATGCTGGAGCGGGACGTCAACAACATGCGCAACTACTACGGCATGTATGCCCCCGAGCTGCTCAAGACCCGCTACGCCCGGGAGATGTGGGCCCTGTATGAAGATGGCAAGCTGACCCCCGACAGCGAACTGACCGGCTTGTTCGAGGAGAGCCGCGAGCAGGTGGATCTCGATTCTGTATTGCACGAGATCGAGAGCGCCCAGGAGGAGGCACTGGCCCGTCAGGCCAGGATGAAGGCCGAAGAGGAAGACAGCTACTGATCTTGCTGCGGGTGGCCGTAGTCAGTGAAAAAGAGCGCCTTGTGGCGCTCTTTTTTATTGTCGGCTGGCTGGCCCCTTGGCCGGGGCCAGCCGGTAAAACCGGAGCCAGCAGCGATCGCCGGCATGGTAGCGGCGATCCAGCCATTGCCCGCCGACGGCATCAATGACCTTGAGCGAGGCGGCATTTGCCTCGTCACAGCTGATGAGCACGGGCTCGCTCAGCACATGGCGCTGCAGCCAGCCGAGCAGGGTGCGGGCGACGCCTTCACCCCGGCGGGTGGGACGGGTCTCGTAACCGATGTGGCCAAGCCACTGGCGGGTGGCGGAGTTGTCGCCGTGACGCAGGCGCAAGGTGGCGAGGATCTCCTCCCCTTCGAGGGCAAAATAGGTGGTGGTGAGTAGGTAGCCCGGTGGCAGATGCAGCCCATCGGCATGGGCGAGCAACTCCTGCAGCCACTGATCCGGGTCGAATTGCGCCACCTGATAGAGCGGCAACCCGGCGGCGCCACATTCGGCCACGTAGCGGCGGTAGGCGGGGGCGTCGGTCAGCCGAGCGGCCCGGCACTCGATGGGGGGGGGCATCAGGTCTGGGTGGCCAGGGGCCACAGCGGCCTGGGCTCGCTGTGGTGCGGCTCCTGGATGCAGGCGCGCTGGCGGCCGGCCTGTTTGGCGGCATAGAGTGCCCGATCCGCGCGCGGATAGGCCTGCTCGAAGCTCTCGCCCTGCTGCAGCGAGGTCAGTCCGATGCTGAGGCTGATGGGGCCGCCGGCCAGCAGCCGGGTGGCGTCTGCGACCCGTTGCTGCAGGGTATGGCAGCAGGCCGGCAGCGTCTGCGATGTCTCCATCACCAGCAGCGCCAGCTCATCGCCGCCAAGGCGCCCGGCCAGCCCCGCCGGTGGCAGGCTCTCTCGGATCACCCGGCCCACCGCCCGCAACATGGCGTCGCCGGCGGGGTGACCGTGGCGGTCGTTGATCTGCTTGAAGTTGTCCAGGTCGATCAGCAGCAGCTGCCAGGGGCGGGCACTGCGACAGGCGCGCGCCGCCAGCTGCTGCTCGAAATGGTGGCGGCTGTCCAGCCCGGTCAGAGCATCCAGGTTGGCGCGTCGCTCCAGCTCGCGCTGGGTGGCGAGCAGCGCCTGCTGCTGGCGAGTGTGCACCAGGCTCAGCAAAATGAAGCTGCGGGCGATGGTAAAGAGCAGACTGAGCAGGATCACCGGGCCGAGCAGGGGATCGGTCAGGCTGGAGGCGGCCGACTCCGGCCACCACTGATGCTTGGCCATCCTGACCAGCTGCAGGGCCAGTTGCAGGGCGAGCAGCAGGATGGCGAAGCGCAACACCCGGTAGGCGGGCGCCAGCCGCTGATAGCGCCAGAGCTGCCACAGCAGCAGGCATATCTGCAGCGAGATGGCCCCGGAGAGCACCACGATCCGGCTGTGTATGTCATCCGGCGGCAGCTGCGCGGCGGTGACGGCGAACAGCAGGAAGCCGGCGAGGGCGAGGAGCGGGCAGAGCCAGCCGAAACGGTCGGCCTCGCGCCGAAAGAAGTGGCGCAGCCCCCGCTCATAGAGCAGCGGGGTGGCGATGAGCAGCAGGTTGGTGAGCAGGATGTTGGCAAGGGAGCTATCCCCCGTGAGGGTTCGCAGCAGCAGGCAGCCAAAGGCGGCGGCGATGGCCAGTTCGCTGGCCGACCAGTAGAGCAGGGAGCGCAGCGGTCGCTGGGTATGCCACAGGTAGGCGAAAATGGCCGCGACCCCGATGTGCGACAGGCTGACGAACAACACCAGGCTCAGCAACTGGGCCGAGGAAAACAGACTCTGCATCAAGGGTGTGGGCTCTTCCTGCCGGGAACGGCGCAGCGACCTCAGGGCCGGGTGACTGGGCCGGATCACAGCATGAATTGCGCCGCTGAGCAATGGTTTAAGTGATCCGGGCACGATCGCGGCAACAACCGCCACAAGAGGGCTGCTGACTCGATTAATCAGGGGAGGGGCATGACGCCGGGGCGTTTATGCTTCCCTCACGCTGAGGTCAGTTGCTCACGACCGGCAGCCGCATGACGGTGGCCTCCCGGCCGAGGTGGGCCAGCAGGCGGCGCACGTCGTCGAGACGGATAAGCAGGGTGGCGGTATTGACCAGCGGGTGGCACTGCACCCGCTCGGCCTGCCAGATCGTTTCATCCACCACCAGTTCCACCGCTTTTTCCCTGTCGCGCACCATGGCGAGCAGGGTGACCGCCCCCGGGGTGAGGCCAAGCACGGATTCCAGGCGCTCGGGCGAGCCAAAGCTCAGCCGCTTGACGCCAAGGGTGCTCGCCAGCGCCTTGAGATCGACCCGGCTCTCTTCAGGGGCCACCACCAGAAACAGTCGCTCGCTCTTTGGATCGCGCAAAAAGAGGTTCTTGGTCTTGGCGGCGGGCAGCTTGGGCAGCAGCCGGCTGGCCTCCTCGCAGGTGAAGACGGGGGCGTGATCGATGCGCTGATAGGGAATGGCCAGCTGATCCAGCAGAGAGTAAAGCGCCACATGACCTCCTGATGTCGGGTGAAGAGTGAGTGTTGGATGAATGGCGCGGCGAATAAAGCCGCCACCGGCAGTCGCTGCCAGTCTGGCCGAGCTTACCAGTTTTGCGGCGCGGCTCGCAGCCTGGCGTGGCCGTGGCCATGGCGGCTGGGCGTGCCGATTGCAGCAAAGCACTGTATGAACGTACAATACTCCCATTTCCATGTTGATCCGATGACTTGCATGACCGATCACCCGCCCATCCCATCCACTACACCACCGCGAGACGGCTTTATTCTGACCCGTCACGGGCGGGATGTGCGCGGCCGCAACGGACATGGCGAACGCACCGAGATCGTGATGTGGCTCTGGAGCGAGCAGGGGCCGGTGCGGGTGGTAGTGCCGGGGCAGGAGCCGGTCTTCTTTCTGCCACAGAGCCATATGGAAGAAGCCGCCGAGCTGTTCAAGGGGGCCGGGGTGAGCGGGCGGTTTCGCCGCCTGCCGATGTACACCTTCGACGGCCGCGCCGTGGTGGGCTGCTACTTTGCCACCTTGAGCGCCTTTCACCGTGCCATCGAGCTGCTGCTCATCCGCGGGCTGGAGCATTTCGAGGCGGATATCCGGCTGCCGGAGCGCTACCTGATGGAGCGTTTCATCACCGCCGGCGTGCGCTTCGAGGGGCGCACCCTCAAGAAAGGGGGCAAGCACGGCTACTGGGAGGTCAACGAGGCGCGCTGCGCACCGCAGGCGGTGACGCCGACCCTCTCCTGGGTGTCGCTGGACGTGGAGTGCGCCATGGACGGGGCGCTCTTCTCGGTAGGGCTCTACAGCGAACAGGATGCGCGGGTCATCATGATCGGTACGCCGGAGGCGGATGCCGACAGCTGGGGTACCCAGGTCGAATGGGTGGCGGACGAGAGCGCCCTGCTGAGTGCGCTGGAGCGCTGGTTTGTGCGGCATGACCCGGATCTGGTGATTGGCTGGAACGTGGTCAACTTCGACTTTCGCCTGCTGCTGCGCCGCGCCGAGCTCAACAAGCGGCGGTTGCGGCTGGGGCGCGGCCACGAGCTTTGCTTCTGGCGATCCTCGCGCAACGACCCCCAGAGCGGCAGCGTCATCATCCCCGGGCGCATGGTGCTGGATGGCATCGACACCCTGAAAAGCGCCACCTGGCAGTTCCCGAGCTACAGCCTGGATGCGGTGGCAAGCGAGCTGCTCGGCCGCGGCAAGGATATCGAGGACGTGGCCAACCGGGGCGAGAAGATCACCGAGCTGTTCCACTCCGACAAGGAGGCGCTGGCCCGCTACAACCTGGAAGATTGCCGGCTGGTGTGGGAGATCTTCGATTTCTGCCACCTCATCCCCTTTGCCATCGAGCGCGCCTCCCTCACCGGCCTTGAGCTGGACCGGGTCGGTGGCTCGGTGGCCGCCTTTACCAACCTCTATCTGCCACGGCTGCATCGCGGCGGCTACGTGGCCCCCAATTTGCCGGCCGACGGTGGGCTCGCAAGCCCCGGCGGCTATGTGATGGACTCCAAACCCGGCCTCTATCGCCACGTGCTGGTGCTCGATTTCAAGAGCCTCTATCCCAGCATCATCCGCACCTTCTGCATCGATCCCATGGGGCTCATCGAGGGGCTGCAGCATCCCGACCACGCCATTCCTGGCTTTCGTGGTGCCATGTTCTCCCGCGAGCGCCACTTCCTGCCGGATCTCATCGCTACTCTGTGGGCGGCGCGGGATCGGGCCAAGGCCGCCAGCAACAAGGCGCTCTCCCAGGCCATCAAGATCATCATGAACTCCTTCTACGGGGTGCTGGGCTCGGGGGGCTGCCGCTTCTACGACCCGCGGCTTGCCTCCTCCATCACCTTGCGCGGTCACGGCATCATGCAGCAGACCCGGGAGTGGATCGAAGGGGAGGGCTTCGAGGTGATCTATGGCGACACCGACTCCACCTTCGTGTACCTGGGGCGGGATGCCAGCCCCGAGCAGGCGGACGAGATTGGCCGGCGACTGGCGAAGATGATCAACGACAACTGGGCCGCGCTGATCAAGCGCGAGTTCGATTTGCCAAGCTATCTGGAGATCCAGTACGAGACCCACTATCGCCGCTTTCTGATGCCCACCATTCGCGGGCTGGAGAAAGGGAGCAAGAAGCGCTATGCCGGGCTGGTGGCAGGCCATCAGGAAGGTGAAGAGGAGCAGCTGGTGTTCAAGGGGCTCGAATCGGTGCGCACCGACTGGACGCCCCTTGCCAAGGCGTTTCAGACCCGCCTCTATGAAATGGTGTTTCACGACCAGGATCCCAGCGGCTATGTGCGCACCATGGTGGACGAGACCCGGGCCGGCCAGCACGACGAGCTCTTGGTCTATCGCAAGCGGCTGCGCCAGAAACTCGAGGAGTACCAAAAGAACGTGCCACCCCATGTGCGGGCGGCGCGTCTGGCGGATGAAGAGAACCTGCGCCGCGGCCTGCCTCAGCGCTACCAGCACAGGGGCTCCATCGCCTACCTGATGACCCTCAATGGCCCCGAGCCGCTGGAATACCGGCGCAGCGCCATCGACTACGAGCACTACATCGACAAGCAGTTAAGGCCCATTGCCGATGCGATCCTCCCCTTTATTGGCGAGTCGTTCGAGCGGATCTGCGGCCAGCAGCTCGATCTCTTTTAAGCGGTGTGGAGCGGGCGGGGAGGTTGGCCTGCCAGGCATGGTTGAGCGTATGGCGGGTGCAGCCGTGCGGATGCCGCGAGAAGCAGGAAAGGGGAGATGCAAAAAGCCCGCTCGAGGAGCGGGCTTTTCTAATCTGGTGCGTCCTAGTGGATTCGAACCACCGACCCCCACCATGTCAAGGTGATGCTCTAACCAGCTGAGCTAAGGACGCAGGGTGCGCAAGGCGACGTTATCTGATTGCGGGGGAGTGGTGGGTTTAATTGGATTCGAACCAACGACCCCTACCATGTCAAGGTAGTGCTCTAACCAACTGAGCTATAAACCCACATCTGTGCTTGAGCCATCAGCTCACACTCAATTCCTGCAACTTATTCAAACTGTTATGGTGCGTCCTAGTGGATTCGAACCACCGACCCCCACCATGTCAAGGTGATGCTCTAACCAGCTGAGCTAAGGACGCATAACAGGTTTCCATGATGGTGCGTCCTAGTGGATTCGAACCACCGACCCCCACCATGTCAAGGTGGTGCTCTAACCAGCTGAGCTAAGGACGCATCACGGAAAAGTGGTGGGTTTAATTGGATTCGAACCAACGACCCCTACCATGTCAAGGTAGTGCTCTAACCAACTGAGCTATAAACCCACTTTGCAAACCGGGTCAGAAACCCGTTTCACCACACCAGCACTGCTGGCGTGGTCGGCATACTACCCATGCCCCCCAAGGCTGTCAACAGGCCGCACGCACAAAGCAGACTGTTTGCCCAGTTCTTGCGCAGCCTGTTGATTTTGCAGGCGAGTTTGCCCTATTGCGCCTTGGAGAGGGCGCTGCAGGCCTCCGGGCTGGCAAAGCGGCCATAGATATGACGCAGGCGGGCGCCCAGCATCAGGGCAGCGCCGGTCAGGCCGACGATGAAACCGATCCAGAAGCCCTGCGGCCCCATGCGTGGCACCACCCAGTCGGTCAGCCCCAGGATCATGCCGGTGGGCAGCCCCAGTCCCCAGTAGGCGACGATGGTGACGTAGAAGATCGCCTTGGTGTCCTTGTAACCGCGCAGGGCGGCTGCGGCCACCACCTGCACCGAGTCGGAGATCTGGTAGATGGCGGCGAAGAACAGCAGTATGGCCGCGAGGGTGATCACCTGCAGGTCGTCGGTGTAGATACTGGCGATATGCTCGCGCAGCAGCACGGTGAGGGCGGCGGTACCGGCAGCCACCGCCATGCCCAGCATCAGGCCGGTGCGGGCGGCGACGCGGGCGTGCGCGGGCTGACCCTCGCCGATGCTGTGGCCGACCCGGATGGTGACACCCACCCCAATCGACAAGGGCAGCATAAACACCAGGCTGGAGAAGTTGAGAGCTATCTGGTGGCTCGCCACCGTCTCCGCACCGAAGGGGGCCAGCATCAGCGCCACCACGGTGAACAGGGTCACCTCGCAGAAGATGGCCATGGCGATGGGGAAGCCCAAGCGGAACAGGCGCCAGATCCGGCTGCCATTGGGGCGTGCGAGCCGGGAGAAGAGGTTGATCTCCTTGAAATGAGAGGAGAGCTTCACATAGATGATCATCGCCAGCAGCATGGCCCACAGCACGATGGCGGTGGCCACGCCGCAACCGACCCCGCCCAGTTTCGGCATGCCGAGGTGGCCGTGGATGAAGACATAGTTGGCGGGAATATTGACCGCCAGCCCCACGAAGCCGATCACCATGGTCGGCATGGTGTGGGAGAGCCCCTCGCTGAAATTGCGCAGCACCTGGAACAGCACGAAGGCGGGCAGACCCCACATGATGGCGTGCAAGAAGCCGGTGGTCTTGGCGGCCATGACGGGATCCACCTCCATCAGGTGCAGCGCCAGCGGGCTGAAATAGAGCGCCAGCATGGCGATCGGGATCACCATCAGCGCCAGCCAGAAGCCCTGATGCACGGCGGGACGTACCTCGTCCCGCTTGCGGGCCCCGTTGAGCTGGGAGACGATGGGGGTGAGTGCCATGATGATGCCCTGGGTCAGCAAGATGATCGGCAGCCAGAAACTGGAGGCCACCGACACCGCCGCGAGATCCACGGCGCTGACCTGGCCCGCCATCACGGTATCGACGAAGCTCATGGCGACCTGGGCCACCTGGGCCACCAGAATGGGACTGGCTAGACGAACGAGTTGCCTCGCCTCGGACCAATAACGTTGCACTGACACCTCCGAGTGGATCAGATAAAGCGTAAAAAGAGCGGATAGCGGGAAGAGCCTTTGCACTCCCGAAACGGGAATGCAAAGTGCGGGGGGGTCATTCTAGCCTGAAATTCATCCGGGACGAAACGTTTGGCGCAAGGGCCGGATCAGGCGTCTTCGTGATCGCTGATCAGCAGGTTGGCGGCGGCGTAGGCGGCCTGTTCGCGCAGATCCGCCGGCACCCGCTCGTCCGATGCCACGGCGTTGAGCGCCCTGATGGTGGCGGCAATCGCCTGCGGCACATAGCCCTGCTCCCCGGAGCCAATCTGGTTGTAGGCGATGCGAATGGCCTCACAGCATTGATATACCTGCATTTTTATTTCCTTGTCAGCGCTGGTTTGAATGTCGTCACTATAGCGATCGGCCGCCCGCTTGTCAGCCAGCGCGCTTGTCTGGGGCCCGGGGCGAGGTTACCCTGCCTTTTTTCGTAGCAGGAGACGAGACATGTTCACCGGCATAGTACAGGGGACCGCCGAACTGGTGGCCATCGACGAGCGGCCCAACTTTCGTACCCACGTGATCCGCATGCCGAGCCCGGCCTGGGGCGAGGGGCTGGCGCTGGGCGCCTCCGTGGCCCACAACGGCTGCTGCCTGACCGTCACCCGGGTCGAGGGGGAGCTGGTCAGCTTCGATCTGATGCAGGAGACCCTGCGCCTCACCAACCTCGGCCAGCTGCAGCCGGGGGACAAGGTCAACGTGGAGCGGGCCGCCCGTTTTGGCGATGAGATTGGCGGCCACGCCATGTCCGGCCACATTATGGGCACCGCGCAGGTGGTGTCGGTCATCGACACCCCCAACAACCGGCAGGTGTGGTATCGCCTCGCCCCAACGCTGATGAAATACGTGCTGACCAAGGGTTACATCGGCATCGACGGCATCAGCCTGACGGTGGGTGAAGTGCGCGGCAACGAGTTCTGCGTCAATCTCATTCCCGAGACGCTGGCTCGCACCAACCTGGGTTGGGTCAAAGCCGGCTGGCACACCAACATCGAGATTGACCCCCAGACCCAGGCCATCGTCGACACGGTGGAGCGGGTACTGGCGGCCCGTCAGCCGGGGTAAGCTGACCAACTCGCCCTCAGGGATTTGCCATTGAAAAGGGCCTGCATCATGCAGGCCCTTGGCGATCTTGTGGGTGGGTTCACTGGCAGTCAGAACATCTGTTCGTCGTCTGCGTCCACAAACAGTTGCAGGCAGTCGCGCGCCTCATCCCGGTGCAGTCGCAGGTGGATGGGGTTGCAGCAGGCCATGCAATCCTCGTAGAACTCCTGATCCCCCTGGCTGGCATCCAGCTCGACCCGGGTATGATGGCCACAGTGGGGGCAGACGATGCGCTTGCTGGTGTACTCGATCATGATGACCTCCTCGGGCCCGTGGGCCGCCTCTCTCCCCTGATTCTAGTTGGTTCGCACTGTCCTGACCGCGAGCAAGCGCACGTTTATGACCGGGATCAAGGGAGGCAGGAGGTCACTCCGGCAGCGCCTGCCTGTTGTTTACTTGACCCAGTTGGCCAGCATCTCGGCATCCAGCTCGGTGAGCGAGCGTAGCTGATGATCAGCAATGGCCAGACGAGGATCGCCCACTCATGCAGGGTGCATGGGAACGATCGGCGCCTGTTTGTTGTTTATTTGGTCCAGTTGGCCAGCATCTCGGCATCCAGCTCGGTGAGCGAGCGTAGCTGATGATCGGCAATGGCCAGACGGGGATCGCCCACTAATGCAGGGTCCGGCACGATCAGCGCCTTCATGGAGGCGGCCTTGGCCGCCAGCAGGCCGGTGAAGCTGTCTTCGATGGCCAGACAATGCACCGGCTCCACTCCCAGCTTCTCGGCGGCGTGGATATAGACATCCGGGTGCGGCTTGCCGAAGCGCTCCACCTCGGCGGAGTGGACCGCCAGGAAGCGATCGCGAATGCCGAGCTTGCCGAGCACCGCTTCTACCATGGCAAAGGGGGAGGAGGTGGCCAGACCCACTTTAAGGCCCTGGGCCTCGATGAGATCGAGCGCCTCCAGCACGCCGGCCTTGGCCTGACCTTCGGAGAGGATCAGGGCGTTGACCCGATCCAGGATGCGCTGCACCACCTCTTCCTGGCTGGGACCGCTCCAGGGGCGCAGGCGATACCAGTGGGCCACCAGCTGATCGATGCGCACGCCGATGGTCGATTCGCAATCTTCCACCGTGTGGGGATGGCCCAGCTCGGAGAACACGGCCATCTGGGCCCGTTGCCAAAAGGGTTCCGAATCGATCAGAACACCATCCATATCGAAGATCACGGCAGTTAACATCTTGTACTCCTGACATAGGTGAAGGGGGAATTATAAGCGAGGCGCCTCAATGCAAAAGGGGCATTGCCATGCCCCTTGCGCCGGATCACGCAGGCAAACGTTTGTTTGTGCGAGACAAAAAACAGTGGTCAGAAGAGCACGTCCACCCTGGCGGCCACGGCCTTGGCCTGCTCGACTGCGATGGAGCAATCTTCAGCCCGGGCCAGCGCCACGCCGAGCCGGCGGCGACCGGCGATCTCCGGCTTGCCAAACAGCCGCAACTGGGCGCCTGGCACCAGCGCCAATGCCTCGCCAATCCCCTGATAACGGATGTCCTGGCTGTGACCCTCGCGCAGCACCACGGCGGAGGCGCTCGGCCCGTACTGGGTGATGGTGCCGACCGGCAGCCCCAGAATGGCGCGCACGTGCAGGGCGAACTCGGAGAGATCCTGAGAAATCAGGGTCACCATGCCGGTATCGTGGGGGCGCGGCGAGACCTCGCTGAACCACACCTCATCGCCCTTGATGAAGAGCTCGACCCCGAACAGGCCGTAACCACCGAGGGCCTCGACCACCTTGGCGGCGACTTCTTTGGAGCGGGCCAGCGCCAGTTCACTCATCGCTTGTGGCTGCCAGGATTCGCGGTAGTCGCCATCTTCCTGCCGATGGCCGATGGGCTGGCAGAAGTGGATGCCGTCGACGGCGCGTACCGTGAGCAGGGTGATCTCGTACTCGAAGGGGACGAAGCCCTCGACGATCACCTTGCCGCGGCCGGCGCGACCGCCCTCCTGGGCATAGGTCCAGCTCTCGTCGAGCTTGGCGAGATCGCGCAGCACGCTCTGGCCCTTACCGGACGAGCTCATCACCGGCTTCACCACGCAGGGCAGGCCGATGGTGTCAACGGCGGCGACAAACTCCTCCTTGCTCTGGGCAAAGCGGTAGGGGGAGGTGGGCAAGCCCAGCGTCTCGGCGGCGAGGCGGCGGATCCCCTCCCGGTTCATGGTGAGTTGGGTGGCGCGGGCGTTTGGCACCACCTTGACGCCCTCCTGCTCCAAGGCTGCCAGGGTATCGGTGGCGATGGCTTCAAGCTCGGGAATGATCAGATCCGGTTTGACCTCGTTGACCAGGGCGCGCAGGGCGGCGCCGTCCAGCATGTCCAGCACATGGGCTTTGTGCACCACCTGCATGGCGGGGGCATCGGCATAGCGGTCGGCGGCGATCACCTCGATGCCGAAGCGTTGCAGCTCGATGGCGACCTCCTTGCCAAGTTCGCCGGAGCCCAGCAGCAGGGCGCGGGTAGCGCCGGGGCGGGTAGCGGTTCCAAACATGTGATCTCTCCTGATGTCGTGAGTGATGATTGATGGCCGCTATTGCGCGAATAGCGGGCAAAAAAAGAGGCACGCATGGCGTACCTCAGGAAACGGATTTGTGGGCGCGCTGCTCCAGATGGGTGAGCAGCGTGATGGCGCCGATGATGATGGCGGCCCCGAGCCACAATCGGCCGGGCGGCGCCCAGCCAAACACCAGCCAGCCGGCCAGCACGTTCATCGGCAGCTTGGCAAAATCAAAGGGTTGCACGAACGAGGCCTCGGCCACGCTGTAGGCGCGGGCGATGGACATCTGGGCCAGTGCCGACAGCACGCCGGAGGCGGCTACCAGCAGCCACTGGGTTTCGCTCGGCCACTGCCACTCCGGCAGCGCCAGCATGGCGTTGAACGGGGTGCTGAAGATGAGCAGATAGACGACGATGGTATGGGACGACTCGCTCGCCGCCTGATAGCGCACCAGCAAGGAGTAGCCGGCCCAGAACAGGGCCGCCGCCACCGGCAGCAGGGAGGCCCAGCTGAAATCGTCGGTCCAGGGGGCCAGGATCAGCATGGCGCCGACAAAGCCGGCCAGGGTTGCCAGAATGCGGGCCCGGCTCACCTGCTCTTTGAGAAAGAGGGCGGAGCCCAGGGTGGCAAACAGCGGCGACGTCATCAGCAGCGCGATGCCCTGCCAGATGGGAACGGGCACCGCCAGCGCCCACAGCCAGAACTGGATGCCGACCACCGCCAGGGCGACCCGCAGCAGGTGCAGCCGCAGCTGGTTGGTCATCAGCGACTGGCGCAGACCGTGACGAATGAGCCAGGGCAGCAGGCAGACCAGGGCAATCAGATATTGATGGAAGGCGACCTGGGTCGAAGGGAGGCCGAGCTTGAAGCTGACATACTGGCTCAGGCTGTTGACGGCGGCGAAGCAGAGGCCCGCTACCATCATCCAGACTGCACCGGCAAAGGGAGAGTGCCTGCGCGAGGGTGTCATGGGATCCGGAACGCTGAAAAAAGTGCGGCGGATCATAACGGCAATCGTTTGTTCTGCCAAGCCTTGGCGGGGCGGAGGAGCAGTGGCTGGCGAGAGAGTGAGCTAACATCAAATATTTTGAATAAGTTGAGCATCTATTTTCGCTATCTGTATAGAAGCCCAATGTTTAGAGTGACCTCCATCGACAGCACCGCTGTTCAACCGACAACCAAATGGAGTTTCACCATGGCCAATATCCTCGTACTCAAGTCCAGCATCCTGGGCCAATATTCCCAATCCAACGCCCTGATCGACGGCTTCCTGGCCGACCATGCGTCCGACACCGTCACCGTGCGTGATCTGGCGTCCCTGAACCTGCCGGTGCTGGATGGCGAGCTGGCCATGGGCTTGCGCGGTGGTGAGAACCTCAATGAGCGTCAACTGGCCGTGCTGGCCCAGTCCGACGAGCTGGTTGCCGAATTGAAGGCGAGCGATCTGGTGGTGATTGCCGCCCCCATGTACAACTTCAACATCCCGACCCAGCTGAAGAACTGGATCGATTTGGTGGCCCGCGCCGGCGTCACCTTCCGTTACACCGAAACCGGTCCGGTCGGCCTGGTGGAAAACACCCGCGCCCTGGTGATCAGCCCCCGCGGCGGCATGCACGTCGGCAGCGCCACCGATCTGGTGACTCCCTACATGCGCACCGTGCTGGGTTTCATCGGCATCAAGGACGTGGACTTCATCTACGCCGAAGGCATGGGAATGGGCCCGGATGCCCAGGCCAAGGGCATCGAGCAGGCCAAAGGCCAGCTGGAGACCCTGGCACTCTGATCAAGACGGCACTTTGCCAGACGTCAGAAAGCGACAACGCAGCCCTCGGGCTGCGTTGTCTGTTTTGGGGCCTTGCGGCGAATGGGGCCGGGTAGGTCAATCCCGCAGAAAACGGCGACAGCCGCTGCCGACCATCAGGCAGACCGCCACCAGAGAGCCCAGCAGCAGGGTGGTGAGCCACTGCTCGGCGCTGTCGGGCAGGCGCGGTGAGAAGAGGCTGATCATCAGCAGGGCACAGAGGGTGATCAGGCTGGTCGGGCGGGTCAGGAACATCATGGGTCATCCTTGGCTGCGGCTGGTGAGTAGAAGGCTAACCGCGGTCTGTGACAGCAAGATGTATCCGTACCTCTTGCCGCAGGTCAGTTGACCGGGGTAGCCATCACCATAGCAGCTTTTGCCGCCGGAGCCAGCGGCATGGGCCGGGTTGTGATCCGGATCCCTATCTGAACTGCTTCTGATCTTCCTGATAGTGGAAATCGCCGCTGGCCAGCCTGGCGACCAGCGCCGCCTTGTCGAGATCCTGCGCCTTGCAGAGATCATCGAGATCATCGAAGCGATCACGCAGCTGCATGTTGACCAGGCTCAGCAGCATGTTGACGTCCATGGTGGCAAAGTTGTTCAGGTTCATGAGGGTCGCTCGCTATCCAGCAGGTGAAGTTGTTCGATGGCGTCGCTGACGCTTTGCAGGTGCAGACGAATGGATTGACGCGCCTCGGCCGGCAGGTAGTCGGTGAGGGTGTGCTGCCAGCTGCCAGCTTCGGTCTTGAGCTGCTGGAACAGGGTGAGCCCCGCCTGGGTGAAGGAGACCAGGCTGACCCGCTTGTCGTGTTCGCTGCTCTCGGTGAACAGGATCCCTTTTTCCACCAGCCGGTGAATTTCGCGGGAGATCCGCACCTTGTCCATCCCGCTCGCCTCGACCAGCTCTTTCTGGCTGATGGGGTAGTTGGGGCCGAGCACCATCATCAGGCGCCATTGGGGCACCGTCAGCTGATAGCGCTGCTGGTAAAACTGCTCAAAGGTGTCGCGCACCATCTCGGCGGCGTGAACCAGCTGATAGGGGGGATAGTGGGCAAGCAGCTCTATGATCTTTGACATATGACATCCTGCTGTGACGGCTGCATCGGGTGCAGTTTCTCTTGATACTTTGGCCTTGATGATACGTAACACAAGGCCGTTTGTCTGAACATGCACCAGAGAAATGTGCGGTTGCGCACGTCATCCGCCGCAACCGGGTCTGTTCGAGGCTGGTTTTGTGGCTGCGGGCTCAGCCTTTGCGCAGCCAGATCAAGGCGTTGTGCTTGAGCCAGGCCTCGCGGCTTTGCAGGGTGTAGAGTGCCGCCTCGTCGCGACTGCCCGCCTGCCAGCTGTGGGGCTCCTGTTTGGGCAGCTTGCGCTGGCCCAGCAGACAGGCCGGTACATGGGCGTTGGCCTTGATGGCGGCGCTCAGCAGCGGCTGTGCGGCCTCGGCACCCGCGCAGACGAAGGTCATCAGCGCCTTGTTGTAGAGCAGCCAGCTGGAGGCTTCATCAAAGCGCACCAGCAGGTCCTGCAGCGCCTGCCACTCCCCTTGCAGGGCATAGAGGCTGGAGAGGGGATAGCGGCAACCCAGCTCGTCGGCCACACACAGCTCGAGCAGCGCCAGATATTCGCTGCGCGCCTGTTCCAGCTGGCCGAGACGCAGCAGGCAGTCGGCCCGCCCGGCCCGGGCGGCCAGCAGCGGGCGCGCTTCGTGGGCACTCCAGCCATGGCCGGCAATCTGCTGCCAGAAGGCGGCGTCGAACAGCGGCTCGGCGTCGGCGATCACCTTGTCAAACCAGCCGAGACGGCTGTGCGGATCGCGGCTGGCATCGGCCAGTTCGAACCACTGTTGCCACTGCTCGGCCTGCTCGCTGTCCAGGGTCTGCTCCGTGCTCGGCACGGCCTGATACTCGTCCAGTTGCAGCAGCTGGTTGAGGGCGGTCTTCATGTTCTGGCGCTGGCGCTTGCAAAACTCCATGAAGGGGAGGTCACTGCCGGCTGCCGAGTGCAGCATCTGCGCCATGGGTTTGTCGCGAAACAGGCTCAGCTCGGCGGCCAGGCTGAAACGGTACTGGGTGGTCGGGTCGTTCAGATCCTTGGGCTTGGGCCAGGTGGCAAAGCCCTGGCTGAAGCCGTAGCACCACTGACCGAGCGGGTGACTCTGCTCGAAGACCTGTTCCGGACTCTCGGTGGAGAGGCGGCACTGGCTCGGCAGGGCGAGCTGGGCCTCATCGGCCTGGGCTTCCAGCTCGGCGATCAGATGGTGCAACGCATCGCTGCTCTTCTCATCCAGCTCGGCGTCATGGGGCAACAGACCGGCCAGCGGGGCCTGCCAGTCAGGGGCATCCGGCCCGACCAGGCAGGCGCACAAAAAGCCGTGCAGCGCCGGGTAGGTCATGTCCTGCCCACTGTGGGTCTGGATCCATTGATTGAGATGACGGGTACGAGTGGATGGATTCATCGACAGTTCCTCTGGATTTTGACAGCGGCGAAGTCTACCCAAAAGTGGGGTTATTTGCAGCTAAAGGGCGGCTGACTGGCGATTATATCGCCGTGACGCTGCCAAAAGGCCCTGAAAATCACCCGCGAACAGGGCAAGGGACTAGGCCCTGTTACCGCTCTTGGGGTAACATGCGCGCCCATACGGGCAATGAAAAATTGGCCATCCGGACAATGAAAGAAGAGAACACCATGCTACAGATTGGCAAGATGAACACCCTTACCGTAGTCGAGCTCGAAGAGCGCGGCGCCTGGCTTGCGGCCGACGAATATGGCGAGCTGCTGCTGCCCAAACGCCAACTGCCGGAAGGGGTGGCCGAGGGCAGTGAGGTCAAGGTCTTCCTCTATCTGGATGCCGACTGCGAGCCGGTGATCACCACCGACAAGCCGTTTGCCATGGTGGACGACATCGTTGGCCTCAAGGTGGTCAATGCCAACAAGATTGGCGCCTTCCTCGACTGGGGCATGAAGAAAGATCTGTTCGTGCCGACCCGTGAGCAGAACAAGCCGATGCAGGTGGGCCACGTCTATCTGGTGCGGCTGATGCTCGATCACGAGGGCCGCATGGTAGGCACCAGCCGCCTCGAGCGCTTCCTGCGCACCGACAAGCCCCCCTTCAAGGCGGGTGACGAAGTGACTGCCCTGCCCGGCGAGCGCACGCCGCTCGGCATCAAGGCGATCGTCAACGGCGAATACGCCGGTATGCTGTTCAAGAACGAGGTGTTTGGCCGGGTCACCACGGGCCGGCCGCTGACCGCCTGGGTCAAGCAGGTGCGTGACGACGGCAAGCTGGATCTGACCCTGCAAAAGCCGGGCATGGCGCGGATGGACGATGCCGGCGAGCTGATCCTGGCCCGCCTCAAGAAGCAGGGCGGCAGCCTGGCGGTGGGTGACAAGAGCGAACCCGAGCTCATCTACAAGCTGCTCGGCATGAGCAAGGGCACCTTCAAGAAGGCCATCGGCGGCCTCTACAAGCAAGGCAAGATTGTGCTCGAGGACAACTGCATCACGCTCGTGGCTGCCGATAACGCGCCGGATGGCGAATAAGTGCCGAGCCCCTGCATTGGCCATTGCCAGGCGAAGGACGGCCTCTGCCTCGGCTGTGGCCGTACCCTGACCGAGATAGGTCGCTGGTCCGCCATGGACAGTGAGGCCCAGCTGGCGGTGATGGCGCAGCTGGACGGTTCAACCAGCACCCACCGTTGCCCCGGCTGCGGTGAACCGGCCTTTTGCGCAGTGTCAGCTGGTGCGACCATCGCCGAGTGCTGGTGCAGCCAGTTGCCGGCCCTGCCCATGGGAGAGGCCAGCGCCTGCTGGTGCCGCCGTTGTCTGGTCAAGGCCATTGCGGCCCGCCCCTGAGGGGCTCTGCAGAAAAGAGAAAGGCGCCGAGGGCGCCTTTTTCATGCCTGTTGCTGACGATGCCAGCGCACATGGACATCGTGCTCATTGAGATGGCGGGGCAGCAGGAAGGTGGCAAAAATTACCTCAAACTCCTCCTGATGATCCAGCAAGCCGACCCACACCTCGACCCAGCGCTCCATGTCGACCGGCACACCGAGTTCGGCTGACCAGTCGGCGTTGGGCAGGGTCGCCTCGACGGCGCCACGCTGTTCGAATTCCAGGGTGATGTCGACGATTTGTTCGGGGGCCAGCATGTCTGCGGCCTGCTCAAGAAACTGATCATAGGCCCATTCGACCAGTTGATCCGGGGTACGCTGTTCCATGAAATCACTCCAGATACATCGAGGTTCGCTACTGTAGCAATTATTGGCGGTGGCGGCCAGACCAGTGGCCATGGTGCGCCGGGTCTGGGCAAGGGCGCCGGCAAAGGGGTATGGTTGAAGGGGGCGAGGGCAAGGGAGAGGTGCCATGAAACGACGGACAAGGCGACAGCAGATCAAACGGCGGCGAGAGGCCTGGTGGTGGCACTACCTGCCGCTGCATCGCGGCACCATAGGCGGCCATCTGGGGCCGCCGGCAGTTAAGCCTTGGTGGCCGTCTCGTCAATCGGCCTGATGCACCTTGTTGAGGGTGATCTGACCCAGCTGGCTCATCTGACGGCGGATCCAGGCCGAGCGCTGCTGGACGTAGGGCGAGGGAGGCTTGACCCGATAGCGCCAGGGATTGGGCAGGGCGGCGGCCAGCAGGGAGGCCTCGTAGCGGGTCAGGCGGGCGGCCGGTTTGCCGAAGTAGTGTCTGGCCGCCGCCTCGGCGCCGTAGATGCCGGGCCCGAACTCCACGATATTCAGGTACATCTCGAGGATGCGGGACTTGTCCCAGCCCAGCTCCATCAGCAGGGTGAACCAGGCCTCGATCCCCTTGCGCAGGAAGCTGCGATCGCTCCACATGAAGAGGTTCTTGGCTGTCTGCTGGCTGAGGGTGCTGGCGCCGCGCACCCGCTCGCTGTGCTGATTGTGCTTGAGCGCCGAGCTGATGGCATCCATGTCGAAGCCGTTGTGCTCGGCAAAGCGTTGATCTTCGGCGGCGATCACCGCCAGTTGCAGCTCGCGGGAGATCTGCTCGAGCGGCACCCAGTCGTGTTTGACCTCGGCTACCTTGGCCGGTGGAAACAGCGCCCGCTCGAGGCGCCAGGTCCACATGGGCGGGTCGATGAAGCGCAGCAATGCCACCGAGACGATGGTGCTGAGCAGCGCTGCCAGCAGCAGTTTGCCGAGCCCGCTCAGCAGGCGTCTGGCGAGGGCGGGACGCACGGGGTCGGGCTCCGGTTCTGGCTCCCAGACGTAGTGGCTGGGATCATCGGGATCCGGAATTATTGGGGCAGCCATTCGATGTGGCAGAACTTCTCGTCAACACGGCGGGAGAGCAGCATGCGAGCGAACAGGTGCTCGTACTCTTCCTGTTCGTTGCCCAGCCCGATCCAGACTTCGGCATAGTCGGCGTCGCTGACTTCGAATCCCACGTCCGCTTCCCAGTCATCGGCCGGATCGGTTTCCGCCAGCAGGCCGCGATCGTTGAACTCCTGATTGAAGCGGGCAATCTCCTGCTCCGGCAGGTTGTCGGAGGCCAGCTCCATGAAGAGTTCCAGAGCGGTGTCGAGCAGTTCCTCGACGCTGTGCATTTCGTCATTCGAAGACATAAGCGGTCTGTTCCAGCTGAAAATAAAAGAAAAACCCCGTCGGCAAGGCCGGCCGGTGGCGCGCGGTATTCTAGCTGGCCCCTGCTTGCTTGGCGAGTACGGCTGGCGGCACCGTGGCAATAAAAAACCGGATCCTGGCACAGGATCCGGTCTTCATTGGGGGAAGGGGTCACGCATAGGGTGTCAGCTCATCCCTTCTTGTCATCGGCGAAGGTGATGTTGAGCTCCAGCACGGACAACTCATCACTCTTCTTGTCCAGCTGGACCGTGATCTTGTCAGGGTCGATCTGCACATATTTACGGATCACGTCGAGGATATCCTGCTTGAGCTGGGGCAGGTAATCCGGCCCCCCTCTGGATGAACGCTCGTGAGCCACGATGATCTGCAACCGCTCTTTGGCCAGTTGTGCGGTGCTCTGTTTCTTGTTGGAACGAAAATAATCCAATAATGACATGCTTAACTCCCGAACAGTCGGCTAAAGAAGCCCTTCTTTTCTTCTTCCAGAAAACGAAAATCCTTGGTGTCGCCCAGCAGGCGGGCAACGGCATCCTCATAGGCCTGACCGGCATCGGACTCCTTGTCCAGGATGACGGGTTCCCCCGAGTTGGAGGCACGCAGCACCGCCTGGGACTCCGGGATCACCCCGAGCAGTTTGATGGCCAGGATCTCCTGCACGTCCTGCACGCTCAGCATGTCGCCACGGTTGACGCGAGTCGGGCAGTAGCGGGTGAGCAGCAGGTGTTCCTTTATCGGGTCTTCGCCACGCTCGGCGCGGCGGGACTTGGAGGCCAGGATGCCGAGGATGCGATCCGAGTCGCGCACCGACGAGACTTCCGGGTTGGTGGTGACGATGGCCTCGTCGGCGAAGTAGAGCGCCATCAGGGCACCAGCTTCGATCCCCGCCGGGGAGTCGCAGACGATGTAGTCGAACTTCATCTCGGTCAGCTGATCCAGGATCTTCTCAACCCCTTCACGGGTGAGGGCGTCCTTGTCCCGGGTCTGGGAGGCGGGCAGGATGAACAGGTTTTCGCAGCGCTTGTCCTTGATGAGGGCCTGGTTGAGGTTGGCCTCGCCATTGATGACGTTGACGAAGTCATACACCACGCGCCGTTCGCAGCCCATGATGAGGTCCAGATTTCTCAGACCAATGTCAAAATCGATGACCACGGTCTTGTGGCCACGCTGAGCTAAACCGGTACTCAGGGCCGCGCTGGTTGTGGTCTTGCCAACGCCACCTTTACCCGATGTAACGACTATGATTCGCGCCATTCTCGCTTCCTTGTAACTCTATTTGATACGGTCTATACGGAGTTGTTCGTTATCCAGCCGGACATGAACCGGCTGCTGGATGAGGCCGGCCGGCAATGCATCGCTCAGCTGGAATGTGCCTGCGATGGAGAGCAGCTCGGCCTGCAATTGCTGGCAATAGATCCGTGCCTGGGGGTTGCCCTTGGCACCGGCAATGGCCCTGCCGCGCAGAGTGCCATAAATATGAATACTGTCGTCAGCGATCACTTCGGCGCCCGGACTGACCGAACCCAGCACCACCAGCGAGGTGCCGGCGGCATAGAGCTGCTGACCGGATCGCACCGGGCCCACATGCACCTTGCTCGCTACCTGCGGAGCCGGCACGGCTTTCACCTCGACGATGGGGGCCGGGGCTGGAGCAGGCTCTGGCTGGGGTTGCGGCTCGGCCTTGCGGCTCTTGCCGGAGGCCATCACCGCCAGTCCGGCCGCCTTGGCGGCCGTCTTCATCGCCTCGCTCTGGGCCCCCGTGATCCCGACCAGCACGAAGTCTTCCGATTCCACCAGCTCCTTGAGCTGTTCGAAGTCGGGGATATCGGTGAGCCGTTCCACATTGATGACGAGGGGGGCACAATTAAAAAACTGGGGCGCCTGAGCTACTTTGGCCGCCAGCAACTGGCGGATCCGCTCAGGTTTGCCATCGCTGATATGCAACACAGAAATAGTGAAGGTGGTCCCTTTCAATTCGTTATCGCGCTCAACCATGAATCTTCCCCGAGACAGAGACGGTAATCCGTTATTGTTATTCAATTCCTGATGTTATAGTTTGCCATCCTCAGAGGCAATAAACCGGTTGGATTATATCAATTTCCATGTTGTGTGCAGTCTATAAAAGTCGCAAAAAAGCCGAGACCTATCTTTTTGTTGAAAGAAGAGAGGATTTTTCCCGCGTCCCCGAGGTGCTGATGAGTGCATTCGGCCGTCCCGAACTGGTATTGATGACCAAACTGGACCCAGCCAAGCCCTTGGGGATCGCCTCCACCAGCCGGGTGATGGAGGCGCTGCAGAGCCAGGGCTTCTATCTGCAGGTGCCACCGCCACCGGAAAACCTGCTGGAACAACACAAGGCCCAATTAAAGGCCGAACGGGAATGAAGGGTCGGCTGGCTCTGTTATTGATAAGCGGGATCATCAGTTACCCGCTGCAGGCCAGCCCCGATTTTGAACGTTATGTGACGGGTCTCAAACAAGAGGCCCTGGCCGCCGGGATCTCGCCGGCGACGATCACTGCCGCCTTCGCCGATATTCACCTGATCGAGGTCGCCATTCGGCACGATAAAAATCAGCCGGAATTTAAACAGACCCTCGCCACTTATATTCCTCGGGCCGTGCCGCAATGGAAAGTCAATCAAGCCAAACGGCTATATCGTCAGTATTTGCCGCTGCTCACAAAAATAGGGGCGGAATATGATGTGCAACCTCGTTTTATTGTCGCCCTGTGGGGCATTGAAACCAATTTCGGCAAATTGACCGGCAAATATCCGCTGGTGTCGTCGCTGGCGACCCTGGCCTGGGAGGGGCGCCGTGAAGCCTTCTTCAAGGGGCAGTTGTTTGACGCCCTGCGCATTCTGGAGCAGCAGAAAATGGCGCCAGCCGATCTCAAGGGATCCTGGGCCGGTGCCATGGGGCAGGTGCAGTTCATGCCCTCGTCCTATCTCAAATATGCGGTCGATCAGGACGGGGACGGCAAGCAGGATCTGTGGGGCAATCTGGCGGATGTGTTTGGTTCGGCAGCCAATTATCTGCATCAGAACGGCTGGCACGGGGATGAAACCTGGGGTCGCCTTGTGAGGGTGCCGGCAGGGCTGGATCCTGCGCTGATCGGGCTGGAGGAGACTCGGGCGCTGTCGGCATGGCAGGCCCTCGGAGTGCGCAAAGCGGATGGGGCAGACTTGCCGCGGGCGTCGCTGCAGGCCTCGCTGGTGCAGCCTGATGGGGAGGGCGGGGCAGCCTATCTTGCCTATCCCAATTATCGGGTGCTGCGCGACTGGAATCGCTCCCACTATTTCGTGGTGGCGGTGGGCACCCTGGCCGATCGTATCGTGGAATAATCGATCTCAGTAGCGCCGGATTTGCCACCGAGGGCAAGTTATCAGCGTGGGAATAACGATCGGATGCGGCGGACTCGCCGGGCGAGACGGGGCGGAATATCCAAACGACAGGCAATAAAAACGGCGGGAATTCCCGCCGTTTTTATTGTTGCCACGCCGACTTATTCGCAGGCGACTTGCATCACCTTGATGGCCAGGCCACCGCGGGAAGTTTCACGGTACTTGGAGTCCATGTCCTTGCCGGTGATGTACATGGTCTCGATGACCTTGTCCAGCGAGACGCGCGGCTTGGAGGTGCGACGCAGCGCCATGCGAGAGGCGTTGACCGCCTTCATGGCAGCGATGGCGTTGCGCTCGATGCAGGGTACCTGCACCTGACCGGCGACCGGGTCACAGGTCAGACCCAGGTTGTGTTCCATGCCGATCTCGGCGGCTTCACAGACGTGCTCGGGGCTACCGCCCATCAACTCGGTCAGACCGGCGGCGGCCATGGAGCAGGAGACGCCCACTTCACCCTGACAGCCTACTTCGGCGCCGGAGATGGAGGCATTCATCTTGTAGAGCATGCCAACGGCAGCGGCAGCCAGATAGAAGCGGGTGTAGTCGTCGCGGCCAACCGGCTGGATGAACTTGTCGTAGTAGGCCAGCACGGCCGGGATGATGCCGGCGGCACCGTTGGTCGGCGCGGTCACCACACGGCCACCGGCCGCGTTCTCTTCACTCACCGCCAGGGCGAACATGTTGACCCAGTCCACGATGTTCATCGGATCGTTGGAGAGGTTCTCGTTGGTGGTCAGCTGACGATAGAGCGGCGCGGCGCGGCGCGGTACGCGCAGCGGGCCGGCGAGAACGCCTTCGGTGCGGCAGCCGCGCTCGATCCCTTCACGCATGGTGGTCCAGATCTTGCCAAGCTTCTTGTAGATCTCTTCCGGGGTATTGAAGCACTTCTCGTTTTCCATCATCAGGGCGGAGATGGAGAGGCCGGTCTGGCTGCAGTGGGCGATAAGCTCGGCCGCGCTCTTGAACGGGTAGCTGACGGACATGTCGCCGCTGTCGGCCTTGCCGAAGTTCTCTTCGTCAACGATGAAGCCACCGCCGATGGAGTAGTAGGTCTTGCTGTAGACGGCAGCATCTTCGATGAAGGCGGTCAGCTTCATGCCGTTTTCATGCAGCGGCAGGGCTTCGTCATGGAACACCATGGCATCGCGCGGGAAGCTGACAGTGTGGCAGTGCAGGCCGATGGGCAGACGACCGGTCTGCTCGACGCGGGAGATGAACTCGGGGATGCCGTCGATGTCGACATTTTCCGGCAGGTTGCCCGCCAGACCCATGATGATAGCGGTATCGGTGTGGTGACCTTTGCCGGTCCAGGAGAGTGAGCCGTAGACATCGACCTGGATCCGGGTGATGTCACGGATCTTGCCGCCTGCACGCAGTTCATCCACGAACTGTTTGGCTGCTTTCATCGGGCCGACAGTGTGGGAAGAGGAGGGGCCAACACCGATTTTGAAGATATCAAAAACGCTGATCATGTAACAATTACCTCAGGATAGAAGGGGGCGCCATGCCCACTCGCAGAAACGGGGTGATCCATGGGACGAGGGCGTCGTCGCCGAGGTCAATGAACCAGATAACCACAGTGTAACGGCTCAAAGCCCAAAAAAAGTTGAAATAGATCTATTTTTGTTGAATCAGAGCGGGCGAGTATAAAATTTATTTTGATGCTTATCCATTTTGTTAAGCGTTTGCCCATAAAAATACCCGACAATGTCGGGTATTTAGGAACCAAATGGAGCAAGTTACCGATTTTTAACACTCGGTGATGTTAACCGCCAGGCCGCCGCGGGCGGTTTCCTTGTATTTGGTCTTCATGTCGTTGCCGGTTTCCCACATGGTCTTGATCACCTTGTCCAGCGACACCTTGTGCTCGCCGGTACCGCGCAGGGCCAGGCGCGCTGCGTTGATCGCCTTGACCGCGCCCATGGCGTTGCGCTCGATGCAGGGCACCTGCACCTGGCCACCCACCGGATCGCAGGTGAGCCCAAGGTTGTGCTCCATGCCTATTTCGGCGGCGTTTTCGACAATCGCCGGGCTGCCGCCCAGGATCTCGGTCAGCGCCCCCGCCGCCATGGAGCAGGCGACGCCCACCTCGCCCTGGCAGCCCACCTCGGCGCCGGAGAGCGATGCGTTCTTCTTGTAGAGGATGCCGATGGCGGCGGCGGCGAGGAAGTAGCTCAGCAGCAGCTCGTCATCCACCTTGCGCACGAAGCGATCGTAATAGTGCAGCACGGCGGGAATGATGCCGGCGGCGCCGTTGGTGGGGGCGGTCACCACCCGGCCGCCGGCGGCGTTCTCCTCGTTGACGGCCAGCGCAAACAGATCCACCCACTCCATCACCATCAGCGGATCCTTGTTGAAATTGGTCTCGCAGCTGAGCTGGCGATAGAGCGCCGGGGCCCGCCGTTTCACCTTGAGGCCGCCGGGCAGCACCCCTTCGCTGCGGCAACCACGCTCGACGCAGCCCTGCATGGCCTGCCAGATCTTGCGCAGGCCCGCCTTGATCTCGGCTTCGGTGCGAAACACCTTCTCGTTG
Source organism: Aeromonas sp. ASNIH4 (assembly GCF_002934425.1). Taxonomy (NCBI): domain Bacteria; kingdom Pseudomonadati; phylum Pseudomonadota; class Gammaproteobacteria; order Aeromonadales; family Aeromonadaceae; genus Aeromonas; species Aeromonas sp. ASNIH4. Next base: position 1,992,034 of record NZ_CP026217.1, read on the forward strand.
GCCAGCATCACCCCGGAGATGGAGAGGCCGCTCTCCTGGCAGTGGGCCAGCAACTGGGCGCCGCTCTCGAACGGGTAGGGAATGGGGTGGGCCGCATCGAAGCGGGCAGCCTCCTCCTTGGCATTGGCGAAGTGGCTCTCCTCGATGATGAAACCGCCGCCGATGGAGTAGTAGGTCTGGCTAAACAGCAGCTGTTCCCCGGCAAAGGCGCGCAGGGTCATGCCGTTGGAGTGGGCGGGCAGGGTCTTGCGCCGGTTGAAGATGATGGCGCCGCTGCGGGCAAACTGGCTCGGTTGTTCACCCGCCAGCAGCAGCGACTGGCTGCGCTCCACCTCGGTCAAAAAGGCGGGGATGGCTTCGATGTCCACCGACTCGGGTTCGAAACCGGCCAGTCCCAGGATGATGGCCTTGCCGGTGCCGTGGCCCTTGCCGGTCTGGCCGAGCGAGCCGTAGCACTCCACTTCTACCCGTTCGGTACTGGGCAGCACTCCCTGCTGCTTGAGCGCGTTGACAAAGGCGTAGGAGGCGCGCATCGGCCCCACGGTATGAGAAGAAGAGGGACCGATCCCGATGGAAAACAGGTCGAAGACACTGATCATGACACCACTCCGATTATGGGTTTCGTCTAAATATTGTAAATTTTTTGTAGTCGATGGAAAGCGGGAAAACCGAGGGGTGTGATGGCGGCACGCAAATGAAAGAGAGGATGGGCTGCAAAGAGGAGGGCGGATTGCGCCAAAAAAGAAGGAGCGGCCCGGGGGCGGCTCCTTTGTGCGTGTTCAGGCAAGGGTTGCCGGCGGTTTAATCGAGAAACTCGCACAGATAGGCGGTGGGGGTTTTCACTTCCAGCTTGAAGGAGGAGTGGCCGGCCACGTCGAAGGATTGACCCTGCTCATAGGTGTGCCATTCGTCTTCGTCGGCCAGCTGGATGGTGAGCGCCCCCTTGACCACCGTCATCCGCTCGGGGGCGGCGGTATTGAACTGGTAGTGACCGGCTTCCATCACACCCACGGTGGCTTTGTCGCCTTTTTGCTCGAAACCGATGGATTTTACATTTCCATCAAAATACTCGTTAACTTTCAGCATGTTTTCATCCCTGTATGCACGTTTGCCCAGCCAAAGTAGCACAATCTTTTGCCAGTTGTCATGAATAAAGCGGGAAAAATCGCCGTGAGCCTTTTGAATCTTTACTTTGTTGCAAACTTATCAATAACTCCCGTTAACGATTTGATGATTTAAAACAGCGAATAAATATGAGATAAAGCGCGCGCTCAGTGGAATGGACAGCTGTTCATCCCCTGTTTGGTTGATTGCACTGGGAAAGTGCGAATATTTGCTACTTAAAGGAACATTCTGTGTTAACAAAAGGACTCATTAAGAACGTTGGCTTCCAGGTCGTGGTCGCCATGGTGCTGGGGGCACTGGTAGGGGCGTTCATGGGTGAACAAGCCACCGTATTTGCGCCGCTCGGTACTCTCTTCATCCAGCTGATCAAGATGCTGGTGATCCCGCTGGTGGCGGTGGCCATCCTGTCGGGGGCGGCCAACCTCGGCGCCAGCCCGGCGGCGGGCAAGATTGGCGTCACCACGCTGGCCTTCTTCCTCGGTACCTCGGCGCTGGCAGTACTGCTGGCCCTGGTGATGGGCCAGATCTTCAAGCCCGGTGTCGGGGTCGAGTTCGGCTCCATGGCCTCCATGTTCTCCGGTGACTATGCCGACAAAGGGGCTCTGCCGGACGCCGTGGCCACCCTGCTCGGGATGATCCCGACCAACGTGTTCAGCGCCCTGAACGAGGCGAACATCCTGCAGATCCTGGTGTTCTGCATGTTCCTCGGCATCGCCCTGGCCAAGCAACCCCGCGAGCGGGCCAAACCGCTGGTGGATGGCCTCAATACCCTGGTGGATGCCTTTGTCTGGATGATCAACAAGGTGATGCTGATCGCGCCGCTCGGCGTGTTCGGCCTGATGGCCGATGCCATCGGCACCTACGGTTTCGACGTGCTGACCCTGGTGCTCAAGCTGTTCGTGGTCTATCTGGCCGCCATCCTGATCTTCGCCTTCGTGGTCTATCCGCTGCTGATCGTGCTGTTCTCCAACACGCCGGTACGCAAATATCTGTCTGCCATGAAGAAGCCGCAGATCGTCGCCTTCTCCACCGCCTCTTCCATGGCGACCCTGCCGGTCAACATGGAGACCTGCGAGGAGGAGCTGAAGGTAACCAATGCCACGGCCTCCTTCGTGCTGCCGCTGGGCGCCACCATCAACATGAGCGGCAACGCCATCTATTACGGTCTGGTCGCCATCTTCTTCGCTCAGGTCTACCAGATCGATCTCTCCATGGGGGCCTGGGCCGCCATCATAGTGACCGCCACCCTGGGGGCCATCGGTCAGGCCGGTGTGCCGGGCCCGAGCTTCCTGGTGGTCGCCGTGCTGCTGGCCGCCGGGATCCCCATCGAAGGGCTGCCGCTGCTGTTCGCGCTGGATCGCCTGTTCGACATGATCCGTACCGCCCTCAACATCACCGGCGATGCGGCCTGCGCCGTCATCGTCGACCGCTACAGCCCGGATTACGATCCGGACCGCTGGAACAAATAATCCAGCTGCAATGAACAAGGGGCCCGCGGGCCCCTTTCTTTATCTTTGTTGCTGTGACCGTCAGCCGAGCTGAGCGAGTGCCTGCTGGCAGCGCTGCTCGGCGGCGTCCAGCTCCAGCAGCACCATCTTGATGTCTTCCAGCTGCTGCTGCAGGGTCTCCCGCTTGTCGGCCACCAGCCCCAGCATGGTCTGCAGCTGGGTACGGCTGCTCTTGTCCGCATCGTAGAGATCGAACAGATCGCGGATGTCCGCCAGGCTGAAGCCCAGTCGCTTGCCGCGCAGGGTCAACTTGAGCCGCACTCTGTCCTGCCGACTGTAGATCCGGGTCTGTCCCTGGCGGGCAGGATTCAAAAGTCCCTGATCTTCATAAAAACGAATACTTCGGGTCGTAACATCAAATTCACGGGCCAGTTCGCTGATGCTGTAGGTCCGCGTGTCATCCTTGGTTCGGTTCATGGCGCTATCTTGACTGTCAATCCTGGCTGGCACCTTACCCAAACGTCAACTGCCCCGCAAGTCTTGTTCCCGCAGCGGTGGCAGCATATGTTATTTCAATGTAACAAGGAGAGTGCAATTGATGGATATCGTGATTGTTGCGGCCAAACGTACCCCCATAGGGGCCTTCCAGGGGGCCCTGGCCAACCTGACGGCACCCGAGCTGGGCGCCTGTGCCATTGCCGCGGCCATGGCAGAAGCGGGGCTCAGGGAAGAGCAGATCGATGAAGCCTATCTGGGCAACGTGCTGAGTGCCGGGGTTGGCCAGGCCCCCGCCCGCCAGGCGGTATTGAAGGCGGGCCTGCCGGACAGCATCCCCTGCACCACGGTCAACAAGGTGTGCGGTTCCGGCATGAAGGCGGTGATGCTGGCGGCCGATGGCTTACGGCTCGGCGACACGAACGTGGTGATCGCCGGCGGGATGGAGAGCATGAGCCGTGCCCCCTATCTGCTCGACAAGGCGCGCAGCGGTTTTCGGATGGGGCACCAGAGCGTGCTCGATCACATGTTCCTCGACGGACTGCAGGATGCCTACGAAGGCCAGCTGATGGGGCATTATGCCCAGCTGAGCGCCGATCGCGCCGGGTTGACCCGTGCCGACATGGATGCCTTTGCCATCGCATCGCTGGAGCGGGCGCTGGCGGCCCAGCGCAGCGGGGCCTTTGCGGCGGAGCTGGCGCCGGTGAGGGCCGCAGATACCCTGCTGCTGGCCGAGGATGAACAGCCTGCCAAGGCCAGGCCCGAGAAGATCCCCCAGCTCAAGCCGGCCTTCAGCAAGACGGGCACCATCACGGCGGCCAATGCCAGCTCCATCTCGGACGGGGCGGCTGCGCTGATCCTGATGCGCTCCGACACTGCCGCGCAGCTGGGGCTGCCGGTGCTGGCGCGACTGGTGGGTTATCAGAGCCATGCGGCCCTGCCCGCCGAGTTTACCAGCGCGCCGATCGGGGCCATCAAGGGCCTGCTGGCCAAGGTGGGTTGGCGGGTGGAGGAGGTGGACTTGTTCGAGGTCAACGAGGCGTTTGCCATGGTCAGCCTGCTGGCGATGGCCGGTTGCCAGCTGCCCCATGACAAGGTCAACGTGAATGGCGGCGCCTGCGCGCTCGGTCATCCGCTGGGGGCGAGTGGTGCCAGGATCCTGGTGACCCTGATCCATGCCTTGCGCGAGCGCGGTCTCACACGCGGGGTGGCCAGTCTGTGCATCGGCGGCGGGGAGGCGACGGCGGTCGCCATCGAGCTGGGTTAATCTGTCTCCGCCATCGCCTGGAGTTGCTGGTTGACCCAGGCGGTGGCGGTCAGATAGAGCTGGCTGACCTTCTCTTCATTGAGCCCGAGCCGGGCCGTTCTGGCCGTGATCCGCTGCCAGTTCGCACTCTCGTAATCCTCGCAAAACGACAGATAGAACCCCAGGTTGCCCTTGCGTTCCAGCAGGGCGACCCGGATCTCCTCGATCAGCGGAATGGTACCGAGCAGCTTGTCCATCGGCTGTTCCATCAACACATCAAGCAGGGAGAAGAGGCCGGTGATGAAGGCCTGCTGGGCTTCCTGGGTTGGCGCATGGGTGTGGGCCAGTAGTTCGCAGAAGCGGGCCCGGATCATCGACATCTGATAGAGCTCGGCACTCTTGCCGTGGCCGGCGCTGGTGGCGGCCACCAGGGTCACGAAGCGTTTGAGCTGGGTGTGACCGAGATAGACCGCCGCCTGGCGAAAGGAGGAGATGGGGTTGGCGTGGCTCTTGAGGTGGTTGACGTAACGCAGCAGCTTGAGGGACAGGGAGATGTCCTGACTCAGCAGTTGCTCGATGCGGTTGAGGTCGGGCTCGGGCTGGTTGACCACGTTGAGCAGTTGCATCACCACTACCTGGGCCGGCTCCATGGTCGCCTGTTTGACCATCTCGGGCCGGCTGAAGAAGAAGCCCTGGAACAGGTCGATGCCGAGGCGCTTGACCCGTTCAAACTCCGCCTTGTCTTCCACCTTCTCCGCCAGATAGGTGAGCTTGAGCTGCTGATGCTGCTGGATGAACACCTTGATCTGCAGCAGCGACGTGGCGCGCAGATCGAACTTGATGATGTGGATGTAGGGGAGGAAGCGCTCCCAGTCCGGCGACAGGGTGAAGTCATCGAGAGCGAGCTGATAGCCCAGCCCGTGCAACTGCTTCACCTTGGCCAGCAGCGCATCGTCGGGATCGGCATCTTCCAGGATCTCGATCACCACCTTCTCCGGCGGCAGGCATTCGGCCAGCCCTTCCAGCAGGAGGGAGTGAGGGAAGTTGATGAAGCAGGGGCGACCGCCGAGCAGCTGATCGATGTTCTGTTGCAGGAACTGTTCGACCACCAGTCTGGCGGTGGCTTGCTGGGAAGAGATGGGAGGAAACACGTTATCCAGACTGTCGCGAAACAGCAGCTCATAGGCGTGGGTCTTCAACTCCCGATCCAGGATGGGCTGCCTTGCTACGTATGAATACATGCATCTCTCCAGCGTGTGTACTGGATTGATTTTATTGTGAAGCCGCCCACTATGCCAGCGCTTGGAGGCCAGAAACGGTCAATAACTGGCATAGTGCTTGAATGGGCGGGCAAGGGTGCCCGCCCGCGTCAGAACAGGTAATTGAGCTGCAGACCGGCCAGCCAGGCGTCCCCTTCCGAGGTGCCCTGGAAGGTGGAGGTGGTTTGCGGTATGCCGGGTTTGAGCTGCATGGTCTCGCTCACGTCCACCTTCTTGCCGTCAATCAGCGTCACCCCCAGATCCAGCGAAAGGTTGCGATCGATCTGATAACCCACCCCGGCGCTGTACCAGACCCGATCCGAGTCGGGGATGGAGATGGTGCGGCGATCCGCCGGGACCGGGCTGCGATCGTAGGCAAGACCGGAGCGCAGCTGCCATTGCGGCGCCAGCTGGTAGGTCAGGCCCAGCGCGTAGCGCCAGCTGTCTTCCCAGTGCTCGTCCTTGATGTGCATGACACCGTGGTGATCGAGCTCGGATTCCAGCTGCACGAACTTGCTCCAGTTGGTCCAGTTGATGCTTGAATGCAGCGCCAGCGCCGGCGTCAGCTGATGGAACAGGGCCAGCTCGGCGGTGGCGGGCAGCGGCAGATCCAGGCTGCCGGTATCGGTGAAGGGCTGCCCGTTCTGGTCGATGCCGATGGCATCGCCGGAGAGCTTCAGGGTGACGTCGTGGCGGTAGGAGAGGCCGATGCGGGTCGCCTCCGACAGCTCCAGCAGGGTACCCAGGTTCCAGCCCATGGCCCAGCCATCCCCTTTCAGGTGCTTGGCGATCTGGTTGTTGGACGGGAAGGTGCCACCCACTTCCCCTTCGCCCTGAATGGCGGAGAGGCCGGCGCCGACGGACCAGACGCGGTTGACGCGGTAGGCCAGCGACGCCCCCAGCTCCACGGTCTTGATGTCGGAGACATTGCCGAAGTGGCCGGCATTGTAGTTGTCCGGCATCTTGACGCCGAGCCCGTAATAGGAGGTGGCAGCCAGCCCCAGGCGCCACTGGTCGTTGAGCGGCACTATGAGGTAGGCATTGGGCACCCAGGCATCATCGGCGATGTCGTGGGCCGCCGCATCCAGGCTGACCGGCCCCTTGGGGGTCGGCACCCGGGTGGTGCCCTCGATGTTGACGTCGGGGCGCACATAGATGAAGCCACCGGAGAAGGCCATGGTATCGAAACGGGTCATGGCGGCGGTGTTGCGGGAGAGCACGCTGGCATTGTCGGCGATGGCGGCTTCGCCGGCGAAGGCGCGGCCCATGCCGGTGGCGGATTGCTCGGCCAGCTGAAAACCTGCCGCCTGGGCCTGGCTCGACAGCACCAGCAGGGCGATGAGAGACGGCTTCATGATGGAGTGCATTGCATTGTCCTTGAAAATGAACCTGGAGTTCGAATGTTCTTATGGTTGGAGGCAGGATTTTATATGGTATGACCAGTAAGGCAACGGGCGCGGGTGCGAGGGGATGAAAACGGGATTAAATGCTGAGGGATGTACTGCTAATAGCTTGATAAAAAAAGAAAAGCGTACAGTTGTTTACTACAGATGTACGCTGAAACATGAATTTGGAATAAAAAAAGAGCGCCCGCAGGCGCTCTGGTCAATTCGCTGATTATCAGAACTTCATGTTGAACTGAGCGGAAGCGAGGAAGGCGTTGCCGTGGGAGGTGCCTTTCCAGCGCAGGGCTTCGTTGCTTTCGACCAGCTTCTCGTTGACGTCCACTTTCTTGCCATCCAGATAGGCCATGCCGAAGTCGACGCTCATGTCCTTGTCGATGTGGTAGGTGGCGCCAGCGCTATACCATACGCGGTCGGAATCCGGGATGCTCAGGCTGCGGTATTCCGGCTCGATCGGGGTGTTGTCGTAGGCAAAGCCGATACGGGCTTCCCAAGACGGGTTGACGTACCAGGTACCGCCCAGAGAGTAACGGGTGGAGTCCTTGAACTTCTCCGGCTTGTAGAGGCAGACGCCGGCACCGTCGGTGCTGTTGCACTGACCGCTGGTGGCTTTGAGCTCCTGGAAGGCGCTCCAGTCGGTCCAGTTGACGGAGTAGTGCACGGCAAACTGCTGGTTCAGACGGTGGTAACCGGCGAACTCGGCCTGGGCCGGCAGATCCAGCGGCAGTTCGCCACCGACGGTCTTGAAGCCGGAAGAGGTGCCTTGATAGTCACCCTTGAACTTCAGGTCTACCTGGGAGCGATAGGTCAGCGCGAAGCGGTTGTTCTCGTTCACTTCATACATGGTGCCCACGTTCCAGCCGTAACCCCAGTCGTCGCCCTTCAGGTGGCTGACGATGGTGTCCTTGCCGATACCCGGCACATCTTTGAGCGGTGGAACGGCGGCCAGTACACCGGCGCGGCGGTTCAGTTCAGCCTTGGCATAGACCAGGTTCAGACCAGCGCCGACGCTGAAGTGCTGGTTGACGCGGTAGGCGATGTTCGGGTTGATGTTGAAGGTGAGCAGTTCGGTGTTGCCGGCAATGGAGCCAGCGTTGAAGTTCTCGGTGTACTCGGTCGACAGACCGTAGTTGGAGAACAGGCCGATACCCCAGGCCCACTGGTCGTTCAGCGGTTGGATGAAGTAGGTGGCAGGCACGAAGGCGCTCGGCGCGATACCGCTCTCACTCGCGCTTCCTTTATTTACTGGGCCTGCATAGATGTCACCATTTACATCCACGTCCGGCTTGATATAGGTACCGGAGACAGAGAACGCCATCTTGTCAAACTGGGTCATGGCTGCCGGGTTGCGGGACAACACGGAGGCATTGTCCGCCACGGCGGCTTCCCCTGCATACGCACGACCCAGGCCGGAGGCTGAGTGTTCGTTCAATTGGAACGCGGCGGCGAAGGTTTGGGTACTGGCCAGGGTGACGGCGGCAGCGATCAGGCTCTTTTTGAAAAAGGCAGTTGTCATAGTGTTCTCTCTTGTAGGCAGATTTTCCGTCGGCATCAGGGCTATTTTGCCTCTGTATGTGACAAGATCTGTTGTTATTTCAGCTTCTTCCCATTCAATTCTGGCGTGATTCTATGGATCTGGTAGGAGGTAAGAAATCAGACCAGTGACAGCAGAATACATAAAAGTTTCCAGAGTGTTAATCATTTGTTTGAATTAGCCGCTTAAATAGTCTCTTTTACCATTAATTGGATAAAAAACACTCACATACAGCGATCTGCATCACAAAAATATTTTTGGGTATTTGCAGGGAATGAGTGGCGAATAGGGGAGAATCGTGACGGGAAAGGAGATAAACGGGCAGCCAACCTGATTGGTCTGCCCGTTGGCTTGACCCGGTTTGAGGCGAGTCAAGATTGGGTTAATGCCTGTTAAATCGACCAGTGCAGCCGGGATTCCAGCTGCTCTGCCACCGGCGCCAGCGGCTCCTCCATCTCACCGATCAGCACCATGTTGGCCCCCTTGAGTTGCAGGATCTCGCCTTTGAGCTGGCCATCTTCAAAGGTGGGCTGCAGGGTGAGTGGCACATGCTTGGGTACCAGGAACAGGGTGACCGGGCCCATCTTGCCCTGCAATACCATGTGCAGCGCCGGCCCTTGATAGAAGGAGCAGTGGTTGACATAGGTGATCTTCAGCCCCTGCATGCCCATCAAGGTCGCGCCATATTTCTCCATCTTGGCGTTGATGGTGCGCAGGCTCACCTGCTCGTCCACATCCTTGATGAAGGGCTCCTCGCCATAGACGTGGGCCATGGCGACCTGGGCCAGCGAGAGCTCGTCGGGAGCGGCCAGCGGCCAGCTCAGCCAGCGGGTGCTCATGCCGAGCAGGAAGGCGACCGAGGCAGCCATCGCCAGCGCACGCCAGTTGCTGCGGGGGCGCTCCGGCAGGGGAACCACCTGCGGCTGATCGGCTTCCAGCGCCTGTCTGAGCAGGATGCGCTCAGCCAGACCGGCCGGCACCTCGACCTCCATGGCTCGCTGCAGGCTGCGATCGAGCTGCTTCATCTCGTCCAGATGCTTGCGGTTGGCAGGGGAGCGCTGGGCCTGCTCGAGAAAGGCGGGATCCTGCTCATGTGGATGGGCTATGGCCCGACGGCGAAATTCCAGCTCATCCATTGGTGTGTCCTCTCTGTTGGGTCGTTGACTCCATGGCCTCTTTTATCTGGTTGCGGGCCCGAAACAGGCGAGTCATGACGGTGTTCTTGTTGAGCCCCAGCTGCGCTGCTATCTCGTCGCCGCTAAAGCCCCCCAGCACCTGCAGCAGCAGGGGTTCCTGATATTCGACCGGCAGGCGGGCGATGTGGCGTCTGAGCCACTCGTTCTCCATCTCCTGCTCGCTGTGCAGTGCCTCCTGATCGCTCTGGGGATGCTCGTCGAGATCGACGAGGTCAAACTGCTTGCGCTCGAACCGGCGTGCATTTTCCCGCCGCAGTATGGTGATGAGCCAGGCCTTGGCGGCCTTGTCGTCGAGCAGGGAGTCGATGCTCTTCCAGGCGCGCAGAAAGGTCTCTTGCACCAGATCTTCCGCCACTTGCGGATCCCGGCACAGCCAGTAGGCGTAGCGGTAGATGTCCCCGTGCAGGGCATGTACCAAGGCTTCGTATTTGGTTTGTTTGTCTGCCATGCCTCCATAGACCGGGGAGGTCGTGGGATCCTTTCCGACCGTGGCACCTTTTTTTCTGAAAAAACCTAAAGCCATCGCTGGGCTTCCTTATTTGAATGAAGGCCGGGATCAACCGATCCTGGCCAGTTGCCTGAGGCCATAGGCTATCGCAAAAGTTTCGTGGCCGCATAGGGCGCTGGCAAAGTCCGCCCAGGTTTGCGGGTGGCTCTCAGCAGGGGATACGGTAGCAAAGCAGGCGCGCTCCAGGGCGGTAAAGTGAGGCTCAAGGGCGGGATCGCGACGACAGGGCAGGATCTCGAGGCGGGGATGGGGCAGTGGCCAGCGCAGGCGGGCCCATGCCAGCAAGCGGGCCCGGATCTGCTCGGCATCGGCCCGACACAGCGCCTGTTGCAGGCGATAAAAGGCGTGCCAGCGCGGCCCGTGGCGCCAGCAGGCCCGCAGCAGCAGGGCCCAGATGACCCACAGCAGGCTCTCGTCGTTCGGCCCATCCTGTGCCGGCTGCGACTGCGTGCCTGCGGCGATGTGCAGGGGCGTGGCGGGCAGCCGAGCATATTCAATGCGCCCGCGCTGGGTGTTGAACCAGGCCAGCTCGATGGCGGGCAGCAGATAGTCGCCGGGTTCGTCAACGGTCAAGGCCTGGCGCCACTCGCGCTCGAAGCGCAGCGTCCCCTTGGCGAGATAGCGCTCCTGCTGCTGCTCCCCATCCGGCCTGGCTCTGATGCCGGCGGGCAGGCCGGATGAGCCGAGCAGGCGTGCCAGATTGAGGCGGCTGCCATCGCCCCCCTCCAGCGTGAGAGTCAGGGTGCGGATCACCGGCTCACCCGCTCTGGCCGCCGTGGGCGGATCCAGCCGCTGGCTCAGGGTGAGCTGGCTTGCCACCGGTTGCAGCGGAGGCTCGTCGATCTGCACGAACAGGGTGGCCGCCCGGGCCGAGAGCGGATCACTGCCACCGTCATCTTGCGGCAGGCGCCCCTGAAAGCGGGGGGATTCCAGCGGATGGCGCCCCGCTTCTTTGGCCTGCAGCAGCCAGCTGCGGGTCAGACGGCCGGGCAGGCCGGGGCTTGCCGGTGGCTGCCACTGATCGTTGCCGAGGCGGCGAATGGTGAAGGCATCGCTGGCCAGCTCGGTGAGGTTGGGGGCCTCCATGTTGGCCGGCAGCCAGAGACTGAGCTGATAGACAAATGGCTGGCTGGGGTAGAGCGGCCCCTGCTGCAGCACCCGGGCTTGCAGTTCGATGGGGGAGATGGCAGGTGCTGGCGCCAGATTGCCGGCTTCACTGCGTGGCGGAAAGGGGATGGACGGAGTCTGCTGCGCCCCCAGTGGCAGGGCCGGCACCTGCTGCGGGCTGGTATCCAGCAGGTGCAGGGGGATCTGCCAGCGAGTCAGGCTCTGCTGCGGGGTACTGACCCGGCTCATGGTCACCTTGCCCACCGCAAACTGACGCAGCAGAGGGGTGATGGCAAGCTCATTGCTCTGGCGCTCGCCGTCCGCTTCGATGATCAGCAACCAGTCGCGGCGATCGGCCCCCGGCAGCAGCTCGGCCCGGGGCGGGGCGGCAAAAACCTGCGCCGTCATCAGCCAGAGCAGCAACAGGCACAGGGTATGGTCAGGGGCGAAGAGGCGGCTCACCAAGGATCCTCTCCCTTCAATGTGCCAGGGGCGAGGCCGCGATCGCTCTCCTGCTGGCGCCTGCGCTGATCTTCCTTGCGCAGCCGCTGCTCCAGCAGCAAGACGGGAGGCGACGGAGGCAGGGGGGCATCCGGGGCGGCGGCCTGCTCGGGGGCATCGATGGGCTTGGGATCCTGCGCCTGTGGGGTTGCCTCGGGCGGCTGGGCGCGCAGCAAGGTCAGGTTGTAGCGCGCATCCTGATGGCTGGGTTCCAGCGTCAGCGCCGCCAGATAGGCCTGCTCGGCCGCCGCCAGCTGACCGAGCTGCACCAGGGCATTGCCCCGGTTGTAATGGGCTGTGGCGGTGCTGGCCCGGCCATAGGCGGCCGCCGCCTTGGCGTAGTCGCCTGCCCGATACCAGGCATTGCCCTGCCAGACGGGATCCGCAAAGGCGCGGGCGGCCTCCTGATAGCGCTTCTGCAAGAAGGCCTGCCAGGCCAGGTTGTCCCCGACCGGGGGCGGGTTGGCAACCGCCGGATTGGCCTGCAGAGAGGGTGGCGTCAGCAGCAGCGCCCCCACCAGCACCAGCCAGAGGGTGCCAATGCGGGCCAGCAGCGCCAGCGGCAGCAGGGGCAGCAGCAGCCAGGGGCCGAGATCCATGGCCTGGTGTGTGCCTGTGCTCTGGCTCATGGGCAGGGGGGCAAAGCGTGGCGCCTCCTGTTGCAGCCACTGCAGTTGACCGCCGAGATCGCCGGCCAACTGTTGCAGGGTGGCCACGTCGGGGGCCGGCAGGGTGCGACCGAAGCCACCGCCCATGGCGGCGGGCAGGCGACTGGCCTGGCCGCTGTTGACCAGCAAGACGTCGAGGCGCGCTTGTACCTGGGCGTGGCAAAAGAGGCTGCCCTGGCAGGGCCACACCGCCTTGATCCGCTCGGCCTGACGGGCGGTCAGGTCGTCGGTGATCAGCAGCAGGCGGGCCTGCTGGCCGGCGGGGATCTGCTTGAGCGCCAGCGCCACCGCACGCTCGGGCGCGCTGCCTTGCCTCGGCATGATGGCCGGGCGCAGGTCGGGCAGCAGCAGGGCGAGGGCCTGGTGATCCCGGGTCGGCGGCATGGCGAGGTAGGCATCCCCGGCAAACAGGATGAGGGCGATGGGATGGGCCGCTTCCTGCTGCGCTCGGTCAGCCAGCAGATCCTGCAGCAACACCCGCACCCGGGTGGCCCGGTCCGGTAGCAGATCGGTGGCCAGCATGGAGCGGGAGAGATTCAGCAGCCAGATGTCGAGGGCCGGGCTCGGAACGCTCTGGCTCTGCTGGCGCAGGGCCGGGCCGCTCAAGGCCAGGATCAGCGGCAGGCAGGCCAGCCAGAGCCAGGGAAAGTGGCGCCGCTGCCCCGGCAGCAGATAGGCCTGCATGGCGGGGGCCAGCAGCGGAGCCTGGCGACGACGGCGCCATCCCTGCCACAGCCAGGGCAGCAGGGCCAGCAACCAGAGCGGGCGCAGCAGGGTGAGCTCCATCATGGGGCGCCTCGGGAAGGGGTGTCAGGCAGTGCGGTTTTGCGGCTCAGCCGCAGCGGCCAGCGCAACCTAGTGGGCCAGCTCAGCAGCAGCCAGGCCAGCGCCAGCGGCCAGGGGTAGAGCTCCTGGTTGGGACGATAGCGGGTCTGCGCGGTGGCGACGGGCTCCAGGGTGTCCAGCGACTGATTGATGGCCTCGAGATCCCCCTGGGTGCGTGCCCGAAAGTAACGGCCATGGCCCACCTCGGCCAGCTGCTGCAAGAGGGATTCGTCCAGCTCGGCACTGGGGTCGCTCTGGGCCGGGGCCTGCGCGGGGGTCATCGCCTCGGCAAAGGTATCCGGATCGGCGCCCACCCCCAGGGTATAGAGGCGAATACCTGCGGCGGCGGCCTGCTTGGCCTCGCGCAGGGGATCGGCGCTGCCAGCGGTGTTGCGCCCGTCGGTGACCAGCAACAGGGCGGTAGAGCGATTGGGGGCCTTGTGCTGGCGCGCAAGCAGGATGGCCTCGCCGAGGGCGGTGGTGCGTCCCACCAGCTCGAAATCTAGCTCGCGGGTCAAACCGAGCAGGGCATTGGTCTCCTGGGTCAGGGGCGAGAGCAGGTAGGCGTGATCGGCGAACACGATGAGGGCGATGCGATCGCCGGGGCGGGCGGCAATGAGCCTGTCTATCTGCTGGCGCACCGCGCTGAGCCGGTCTTTTTGCTCCCCTTCATCCAGCATGTCCTGGGTGCGCATGCTGTCGGAAAGATCCACCGCCAGGATGAGATCCCGGCTGCTCTGGTAGCTCACCTGAGGCGGTTCTTGCCACTGGGGGCGGCAGAGCGCCAGCACCAGGGCGCACCAGCACAGCGCCATTCGCCACAGGGGCTGGCCGGCATGGGGGCGCAGCAAGGGAAAGCCAGCATGGGTCAATACGCCAGGATCATGTGCGCCGCTGGGGCGGGGCGGCAGACCAAAGCGCACCAGCAGCGGCAGCGCCAGCGCCAGGGCAAACCAGGGCCAGGCGAGGATCATGGCTCTCTCCCGACGTGCGTGCCGCTCAGGCGGGTTCGCCCCCGCCGCCAGCGAGTGCGCAGGTCCAGCAACCAGGCTGGCGGGCAGATGCAGTGACGTCCCCAGGCGAGGTAGGCCCGGCGCAGTTCCTGGCGCTGCTGCGCATCCGGGCTCTGACCTCCGTAGAGCCAGGCAGACCAGTGCGGGGCCAGCTCGCGAAAGCGGCTGTCCCCCAGAGCATCGAGCCCCAGAGAATCAAGAAAGACGAGCCAAGGTTCTCCTTGCAGTACGGCCGCCTCGGGCCAGCGGGGCAGCACGGCCTCGCGCAACACGGCTTGCAGCTGGGGCACCAGATCAGGGGTCTGCCAGTCAAGCTGCCGCCGCCAGCGGTGATAACGCAGCAGGCTCTGCACGCCGAGGATGATCATGGCGCCGACCAGCAGCGCGATCAGCAGCCACCACCAGCCCAGCAGGCGGGGATCAGAGGCCAGCTGCAGCGGCGGGCCGGGGTGAATGTCGCGCAGCTGGGCCGCCAGCGGGGAAGTGGGGACGCTGCTGCCCGGCACGGCGCTGGCGAGCCAGTTCAGAATTGGCGGCATGCCCCCTCCTGCCACTGGCGTTGCAGCGGCTGGCCGTTGTCGAGCCGGTAGAGGCGCTGCACCAGCGGCAGCAGTTGCTGATGGCTCTGGCGGGCCAGCTGTTCGGCGGCCTCTTGATAGCGCAAGGCGAACCCCGGTTCGCCGGCCTCGAGCCAGCCGTTCTGCTGGCCGGCGCGCACCGCCAGACGCCCCTGGGCGGGCAGGGCTGCCTCCAGCGGATCCCGAATTTGCCAGCAATGCAGGTCGTGGCGCCGGCCGAGCAGTTGCAACTGGCGGCAGAGTGCCTCGTCGAGGGGGCTGTGATCGGTGATGAGGGTCAATCTGGCACCGTGGGGCAGGTTGAGCCGGGCCAGGGTATGGGCCAGGGCGTGGGGGGGCGGCGTGCGCGCCAACCCCAGCCGGTAGTGGTGGCAGAGAGCCTCCAGCAAGGGCACCAGGGGGCCGCGCTGGTGTTGCAGGTGCGGCTCCACGCCGTGGCAGATCAGGGTGTTGGCCTGCTTTTCCCCTTGCCAGAGCAGGGCGGCGGCCAGCTCGCAACCCAAGCGCGCCTTGAGCTGGTGGCAAGAGCCGAAGTACATGGCCGGAGAGAGATCGAGCAGCAGCCAATGGGCCTGATCCTGCTCTTCGCTGTAGAGCCGGGTATAGGGGCGACCGAGGCGGGCGGTCACCCGCCAGTCGATGTGGCGTACCTCGTCGCCGGCCTGATAGGCGCGCAGCTCGCGAAAGGTGAGCCCCGGCATGCGGCCAAGCCGCCCTTGCGCCACCGGTTGAATGCGCGAACGCGGCCCTTGCCGGGCCCACAGCCTGATCGCCAGCAGCCTGGCAAGCGTCAGGGTGATATCGGGATGGGCGAGGGGATTGACGGCGTGTGTCATGGCAACAGGGCCCGCACAGAGGATACGAACGGGCTCAGGGGCATGGGATCGCATCCAGCAGCAGGGTGATGAGCGCCTCGTTGTCGAGGTTGTCCGCCAGCGCCTGATAACTGGGAATGAGGCGATGGCGCAGCACGGCCGGCGCCAGTTGCTGAATGTCTTCGGGCAGCACGAAATCCCGTCCGGCCAGCCAGGCCCTGGCGCGAGCCGCTCTGGCCAGACCTATGCTGGCCCTGGGGCTGGCGCCCACCGCGACCAGGGGTTCGAGTTCCGGACACAGGCCGCTGCCCGGCCGGGTGGCACAGACCAGCTGCACCAGATAGTGCTCGAGGCGCCCCTGCATCTGCACGGCCTGCACCGCGCTGCGGGCCGCCAGCAGATCGGCCTGGCTCAGGGTGAGCGGTGGCGTCGGCAGGGTGTCGCCGCGGGCGTTGAGCTGGAGGATGGCCAGCTCCATGGCGGGGCTCGGGTAGTCCACCAGCAGCTTGAGCAAGAAGCGATCGAGCTGGGCCTCCGGCAGGGGATAGGTCCCCTCCTGTTCTATGGGGTTTTGCGTGGCGGCCACCATAAAGAGGGGCGGCAGGCGCCAGCTCTTCTTGCCCACGGTGATCTGATGTTCGGCCATCGCCTCCAAGAGGGCGGACTGCACCTTGGCCGGCGCCCGGTTGATCTCGTCCGCCAGCACCAGGTGGTTGAAGAGAGGACCGGGCTGAAACACGAAGCTGGCATCCTGAGGATGAAACACCTCGCTGCCGGTGAGATCGGCGGGCAGCAGGTCGGGGGTGAACTGGATGCGGGCAAAGCGCCCCTCCACCGCGCCGGCCAGCGCCTTGACGGCCCGGGTCTTGGCAAGACCGGGGGCGCCTTCGATCAACACATGTCCTTCACATAACAGGGCGATCAGCAGCCCCTCGATGAGGGGGCCCTGTCCCAGAATTTGACTACCCAGATAGTCCCCAAGCGCTCTGAACTCGGCCGCTGCCATGCAATAAACCCGTTGTTTTCATAGAAGTTGATCTTTTTATACTCCAGTTGGCGCACAAGGGCGAGGGAGGGGGCCTAGATGGCGGCAATTTAGTTTCAATCAGCCGTATGAAATTTGTGAGTGGATTGTTAAGATGTGGCGCAATGAGGTCAGACCTCTCCCTTTAGTCTTCTCGTTTAACCAAGGAGCCAGGATGAAAGAGCCATTGAAACTGACGACTCGCCAGGGCGAACGGATTGCCGTCGTGGCGGGTTTGCGCACTCCCTTTGCCAAGCAGGCCACCGCCTTTCACGGCGTGCCTGCGGTGGATCTGGGCAAGCTGGTGGTGAGCGAGATGCTCGCTCGCACCGATCTCGATCCCAAGCTCATCGACCAGCTGGTGTTCGGCCAGGTGGTACAGATGCCGGAAGCCCCCAACATTGCCCGCGAGATCGTGCTCGGCACCGGCATGAGCGTCAGCACCGATGCCTATAGCGTGTCGCGCGCCTGCGCCACCAGTTTCCAGGCCGTCGCCAACGTCACCGAATCCATCATGGCCGGCACGGTGGACATCGCCATCGCCGGCGGCGCCGACTCCTCCTCCGTGCTGCCCATCGGGGTGAGCAAGAAGCTGGCCCGCGCCCTGGTGGATCTCAACAAGGCGCGCAATCTGCAGCAGCGTTTCAATATCCTGCGCCAGTTGCGGGTCAAGGATCTGCTGCCGGTGCCGCCCGCCGTGGCCGAGTACTCCACCGGTCTCTCCATGGGGCAGACCGCTGAGCAGATGGCCAAGAGCCACCAGATCAGCCGCGAGGCGCAAGATGCGCTGGCGCACCGCTCCCATACCCTGGCGGCCCAAGCCTGGGCCGATGGCAAGTTGAGTTGCGAGGTGTTTACCGCCCACGTGCCTCCCTACAAGGCGCCGCTGGAGCGAGACAACAACATCCGCGAAAGCTCTGATCTGGCGAGCTACGCCAAGCTCAAGCCGGTGTTTGACCGGGTACACGGCTCCGTCACCGCCGCCAACGCCACTCCGCTCACCGACGGCGCTGCCGCCGTGCTGCTGATGCGCGAAGGGCGGGCCAAAGAGCTTGGCCTCGAGCCGCTCGGCTACATCCGCAGTTTCGCGTTTTCTGCCATCGACGTGTGGCAGGACATGCTGATGGGCCCCTCCTACGCCACCCCGCTGGCGCTGGACCGCGCCGGCATCACGCTGGCCGACCTGACTTTGATCGACATGCACGAGGCCTTTGCCGCCCAGACCCTGGCCAACCTCAAGATGTTTGCCAGCAAAGAGTTTGCCCAGAGCAAGCTGGGTCGCGATCAGGCCATCGGCGAGGTGGACATGGACAAATTCAACGTCCTCGGTGGTTCGCTGGCCTTTGGTCACCCCTTTGCCGCGACCGGTGCGCGGATGATCACCCAGACCCTGCACGAGCTGCGGCGCCGGGGTGGGGGATTGGGGCTTAACACCGCCTGTGCGGCGGGTGGTCTCGGCGTGGCCATGGTGTTGGAGGTAGAGTGATGAGCGAGAAGACTTTTTCCCTGGCGGTGCGCCAGGATGGCATCGGCATTCTCACCATGGATGTGCCGGGCGAGAGCATGAATACCCTCAAGGCCGCCTTCGTAGAGGAGATCCGCGCGGTGCTGGCCGAGGTGAAAGCCAATAAAGAGCTGATCGGCCTGGTGGTGGTCTCCGGCAAGAAGGATTCTTTCATCGCCGGCGCCGACATCAGCATGCTGGCGGCCTGTACCAGCGCCAAGGATGCCGAGACGCTGTCGCGGGAAGGGCAGGTGATCTTCGCCGAGATCGAGTCGCTGCCGATCCCGGTGATCGCCGCCATTCACGGCCCCTGCCTCGGCGGCGGGCTGGAGCTGGCACTGGCCTGCCATGGCCGGGTGGTCACCGATCACGGCAAGACGGTGCTCGGCCTGCCCGAGGTGCAACTGGGCTTGCTGCCGGGCTCCGGCGGGACCCAGCGTTTGCCGCGCCTCATCGGGGTGGCCAAGGCGCTCGATCTGATGCTGACCGGCAAGCAGGTGCGGGCCAAGCAGGCCAAGAAACTGGGTCTGGTGGACGACGTGGTGCCGCCCTCCATCCTGCTGGACGCCGCCATCAAGTTGGCCAAGAAGGGCAAGCCCCGTCATGAGCTCAAGCGGGATCTGCAGGGCAAGCTGCTGGAGACCAACAAGCTTGGCCGCAAGGTGCTGTTCGATCAGGCCCGCAAGGGGGTGAAGGCGAAGACCCGCGGCAACTACCCGGCCCCGGATCTGATCCTGGAAGTGGTGCGCATCGGGGTGGAAGAGGGGATGCAGGCCGGCCTTGCCGCCGAATCCCGCCACTTTGGCGAGCTGGTGATGACCAGCGAATCCGCCGCTCTGCGCTCCATCTTCTTTGCCACCACCGAGATGAAGAAGGAGGTCACCTATCAGGGGGCCGAACCGCGCAAGGTGGGTCATGCCGCCGTGCTGGGCGGCGGTCTGATGGGGGGCGGTATCGCCTTCGTCACCGCCACCAAGGCGGGCGTGCCGGTGCGGATCAAGGACGTGGCCAGCAGCGGCATCGGCAATGCCATGCGCTACAGCTACGACATCCTGGCCAAGAAGCTCAAGCGTCGCCAACTGCTGCGCAGCGAGCTTGAGAAGCAGATGAGCCTGCTCACCGGCACCCTCGACTACTCCGGTTTCCACCGGGTCGACATGGTGGTGGAAGCGGTGTTCGAAGATCTTTCCCTCAAGCACCAGATGGTGAAGGACGTGGAGCGTGAGTGTGGCGAGCATACCGTGTTTGCCTCCAACACCTCCTCTCTGCCTATCCACCAGATCGCCTCGGCGGCGGCGCACCCGGAGCGGGTGGTGGGGCTGCACTACTTCAGCCCGGTGGACAAGATGCCACTGGCGGAAATCATCCCCCACGCCGGCACCAGTGCCGAGACGGTCGCCACCACCCTGGCCTTTGCCCGCGCTCAGGGCAAGACCCCCATCGTGGTCAAGGACGAGGCGGGCTTCTACGTCAACCGGATCCTGGCCCCCTACATGAACGAGGCGGCGCGCCTGGTGCTGGAAGGGGAGCCGGTGGAGGTGCTGGACGGCGCCCTGCTCGATTTCGGCTTCCCGGTCGGCCCCATCACCTTGCTGGACGAGGTGGGGATCGACGTGGGTGCCAAGATCTCCCCGATCCTCGAAAAAGAGCTGGGGGGGGAGCAGTTCCAGGCCCCGGCGGCCTTTGACAAGCTGCTGCAAAACGATCGCAAGGGGCGCAAGAACGGCAAGGGCTTCTACCTCTACGGCAAGGCAGCCCCGCGCAGCAAGCTCACCGGCAAAGAGGGCAAGAAGACGGTGGACGAGAGCGTCTACGGTGTGCTCGGCATCTCGCCCCAGGCCAAGCTGGCCAAGGCGGAGCTGGCCGAGCGCTGCGTGCTGATGATGCTCAACGAAGCGGCCATGGCGCTGGACAGCGGCGTGGTGGCCTCGGCTCGCGATGGCGACATCGGCGCCATCTTCGGCATCGGCTTTCCGCCGTTCCTGGGTGGCCCGTTCCGCTACATGGACAGCCTCGGCATCGAGCACCTGGTGGGGCGCCTTGAGCACTACCAGAAGCGCTATGGCGATCGCTTCGCCCCCTGCGATCGCCTCAAGGCGATGGCGGCGGAGCAGCAGCGCTTCTATTGAGGGTGCACCGCTCGCGGCAACAGGCCAACCGACAAGGAGGCGACCCCGGGGTCGCCTCCTTCTTTTTGGCGCCTGGATGGAAAATGTGGGGGCAGCAGGCTGACAACTGGTTGAATCCCGTCCATATTTTTCCTCGGCAAGGGATAAATTGTTGATCCAACTCAAACTAGCCCCCTATTTATTACTTTGGTGGCATAGGACTCAGGCGCTGGTTGGGGTCAAATAGCATCATCAGGAACGGGGGGATAACCCCGTCACGAAAGGGACACCCATTTCACTGGATGAAGGACACATAATGAGTCTGCTTGAACAAACCATCTGGACTGTATTGGGATACGGGGCCATGCCCTTTATCTTCCTGAGCGGGTTTGTGGCGGTGGCAGTGACCTGCTGCCTGCTGCTCAATGCCTTCGGGGTCAAGTCCGCCGAGAAGTGATCCGCTTCTTTCGTTCATACCGCCAAATGCCAGTCTTCGGACTGGCATTTGTTTTTTGAGCCTTGGCAGGCAGTTATCTGCGTTCCAGGGGCCAAATGTGTGCTGCTTGAGGTCGAACCGGCCGCCGATTTTGATTACACTGGCGCGCAGTTTTTCGTTTCGGCCCGCTTCCCAAGGTATTCAAGGTTTTCTATGGCTCTCAAGGCAACCGTATTCAAGGCTCAGCTCAGCCTGTCCGACATGGATCGCAATCTGTATCAGGACTTCTCTCTCACCCTGGCCCGTCACCCCTCCGAGACCGACGAGCGGATGATGATCCGGCTGGCGGCCTTCGCCTGGCACGCCGCCGAGCGACTGGAGTTCACCAAGGGCCTCTCTGCCGATGACGAGCCGGAACTCTGGCGCAAGAACTATTCCGACGAGATTGAACTCTGGATCGAGCTCGGCCAGCCTGACGAACGCCGTCTCAAGAAGGCGTGCAACCGCTCCCGTCATGTGGTGCTCTACCTCTACGGCGGCCGTGGCACCAGCGTCTGGTGGAAGCAGAACCAGGGCAAACTCGGCCTGCACGACAACCTCACCGTGATTGAGCTCTCCGACAGCCAGACCCTGCCGCTGACCGAGATGGTGGAGCGTACCATGCAGCTCACCTGCACCATCTCCGACGGTCAGCTCTGGGTGAGCAATGGCCGCCAGGAAGTAACCCTGGATCCCGTGCTGCTGATGGGAACCCCCGCCCGCGAACTGTAAAGGACTCGCCCATGTTCAGCGCGCTGCTCAATATCGTCATTCCGGTGTTTGCGGTGGTGGGGCTTGGCGCCCTCTACGGCAGGTTGCGTCCGGGCGGCGCGCTGGGTTACGTCAACCGGGCCAATATCGAGTTGTTTACCCCGGCGCTGGTGTTCTCGGCGCTGGTCAAATACCCGCTGGATCTGATGGCCCACCTCTCGCTCATCGCGGCGGGGGCCCTGGTGATCCTGCTGCCGGGGCTGCTGCTCTCCCTGCTCAGGCTTCGCAGCATCAGCCGACCGGCCCTGATCCTGCCCGCCATGTTTCGCAACACCGGCAACCTCGGCATTCCGCTGATGGTGCTGGCTTTTGGCGAGCAGCAGCTGGGCGCCATCATCATACTGTTCGTGCTCTCCAACCTGCTCCACTTCTCGGTGGGCATGTTCATTCTCTCGGCCAACACCTCCCGCTGGCTCTGGCTGAAAAGCCCTGTGCTGTGGGCTGCCCTGGCCGGCCTGCTGGTGGCCAATCTGCACATTCCGCTGCCCGAATACCTGGTGACCAGCGCCTCTTTGCTCGGCCAGATCTCGGTGCCGCTGATGCTGTTTGCCCTCGGCATCCGGCTGATGGAGGGGGAGCTGGATCACCTGGGGCTCGCCCTCAAGTGCAACCTGCTCTATCTGCTGGCCGGCGGCATCTCCCTGGGGCTGGCGGTCTGGCTGCTGCCGCTGCAACCGGCCTGGATCCCGCTGCTGATGCTGTCGGTGGTGCTGCCGCCGGCGGTGCTCAACTACATGCTGTGCGAGCAGTACCAGTGCCAACCCGAGAAGGTGGCCAGCATCGTGCTCGGCGGCAATGCGCTCTCGGTCTTGGTGATCCCGCTGGCAGTCTGGCTGGCCCTGCATCTGGGCAGTTGATCCCTAGAACTCCACAAGTGGTGATTCCGACCCTATTGGTAATGATTGAGTGATATGAGCACTCCATGAGCAAAGCCATTCTGGGGGGCATCTTGATCTCACAGGCCGATGGTAAGAGCTCGGCCAGCTGATAAAGGGGATGGCGGTTGCTGTGGTTAGCGAATGTGCCTCTTAGCCCAATCTCCCGTCGGAGTGAGGGGAAACAGCGCAGACGGTTGTCGAGTTTGCTCCCTCTCTGACTCTTTGTCGCAAAAAAGGGGAGAGTGTTGGGGTAAGGGTGGGCAGGGGGAAAATAAAAATACCCAAGCGGCCAGATACTGACGACTTGGGTATCGCGCCCACCCCTATCCCTGTTGGTATACAGCCATTTCGGCTACTGGGTGACCTGTTCGCCTAGCTCTGTATGAGCCGCCTGCATACCCCTTGTCGATTTGAATCGCGCCGTGAGAGCAAAGGGCTGTTCACAGGGCTTAACTCGCAAGAGTGCTCAAATCTGTGGCGGTATCGCCGCCTTTCAGAGCGTTAAGGTGCTCTGACACCTGTTTGGGTGTCCGGTGAGGCTACCACTGTGCCGGGTATTCCTCAATCCCTTCTACCGGAAAGCCGTGTTGCAGCATGGCTTGGCGGATCAGAAAGGGGAGGGCGTGGCCATCGCTAGGCCATGTGGACGCTATTTCAGTGCCGGCCTTATCAAGGTGGCACACTAGTTGTTTGCCAGTTAGTGGGGGAGAAATGGATGAGAACCAAATCGAATCATCCTGATGGCTATCGAGTAACAGCCCATCGTTAAATTGAATGCGCGCTTGAGAAACTATTCGAAAGGTATCCTGCCCTTGGTGATGCACAATCAGGCGCTCTTCCGGGTTGATCTTGTGCTGTTTCCCGCTGCGGGTATCGCGCCGCAGGTTGTAGAAGATGTGCTGGAAAATAACCTTGCCCTCAACCCGGTAAAATTTCTTCGTGTTGGTTTCATCGTCGATAGACCAATAGAGGCGAAAGGATTGGCGGCGCAGCGTATGGCCATAGCGGGTCAGCAATTCGGTCAGTTGCCCCTCATTGGCCAGTTTCGTCCCTTTTGCCCACGCGCTGACAATAGATTGCTGGGTTCGGCAAAGTGCGGCGATCTCTTTTTGCGTAAGACCCTCGTTGAGGGCGAGCCGGATAAGGGCCCGAGTCTGTTTAAAGGGGCGCTTGGCGCCGGTAGATTGCTCGTTCTGTGTCATAGGGATCCAGATAAGGGGGGACGAGCCCCCCGGTGTCTCTAGCTTACTTTTTGCCGCTGCTTTTCGGGGTCTGCGGATTCAATTGCCAGCCACGGTTCCCCTGATTACGGTCATAGGTAGGGTTGGTACCGTTCGAGCCTTTGTTGGGGTTGCTGATATCGGCATTGTGGTTTGATTGCTTGGTCATAACATTCTCCCTTGTGTGTGTGATGACGAGAGAAATGTTAGCTAATTCATAATCTTATACCATTGATGATTTAATGATAAAAGTTGATAAACCGTGATATTTGACCTGGCTGCCCAATTTTCACTGGGTGCAGGATACGAGCACTGGCACAACAAGCAGCAAGGGGTCATCAGATGGCAAATAACGAGAGTGCGCTCAATGTGGTGGGGTTGGTGGAGGCGAGCGACTATCTGGCCAGCTTGCTGGCACGGCTCGCTGCACTGGAGCAGGGGAACGGCGTGGCTGCGGTCAGCGCTTTGCCAGAACTGCTGGCTGCCCAGCCCGATCCCCGCTCTCTCTACTTCGGCACCCCGCAGGAATACGGTGCCGCCCACCAGTTCGGTCGTCACGAGATCAATCTGCCAGAGCGCCGCGCTCTGGAGTTGTCAGAAGGGGATAAACAGAGCGTGTTGGAGACGCTGGAGGGGTATTTGACGACAAGCATTCCCTAAGCCTATGGGCATGCTTGTATGGAGGGGTTGGTACGATGGCATTGCCTGACAGCTGTTAGTTCAACAGGCTTGCGTTTAAACACTGTTAAACAGCATTGTATACCTTGGTTTTTACCATGAGCTAAGACCTACCGAAAATCCCAAGTGCAGTGAGGTGAGATCAAAAATTCGATATCACCCCACCAAATGTCTTTATTGTTAGGAGTTTATGCCCAATGCTCTATTGATAATTGATGGGACATTATCTGTTCGGCTAAGCCTCACTGGGAAATTAGCAACATTAAGGATGGCACTTTTAATCGAAACCACCAACATGTCATCTTGAACGGTTAGATCGAAAATATCCGCGCGCTCTCTTAAAATTGTTCTAGCAATAGAATTAAAGTTAGTTGAGGTACGATCATATTTGAATTCCTCGTGGGCTGGTGAGACAATAGAAAGAATCAAGGTTCTGAGTGCCTCGGCCTCATTTATCTGTTGTGTCATAGCGGCATGTCGAATACATCTAACAACATCAGAGTATGAAGCTTTCAAATCGGATGGAGAAATGTCACCAAATGCTTCTATTTCCTCAATAGCTGCATTAGGTTTTCCTATGGAGGCACTTTGATCTGATGTTAAATAGTATGATTCTATAGAGCCTTTCTTAAGTATAAATAGGCCGCATTTTTCTAATATATCCAGAAGCGCAATTAATCTATTCTTTATGGGGTGAAATATCGGGTCTAGTCGTGTATTATCATATGTAAATAGTATGCAGAATGTTGATCTGCGTTTGGCTTTAATATCGTTGCTTTCTTCTGTTTGTTCTCTGTTAATCCAATATGGGTGCTGTTCTGCTAAAGATGAAATCCTGTCCCATTCGTTTGTTACAATGTCACAGAAATCACTGTATATAGAAGTCGCCATACTCATTGCTGTTGCAGCACCAGATGTACTTGCAAGGCTGTCAGCATATAAATTTCCAGCCAAGTAGTTGTTGATTAATTCAGTTCCATCGGCAATACCATCAGCATCAACTAAAGCTATTGGAGTCTTTCCCATTAACCTAAACAATTTGGCGACGATAGGCATTCGCCCTTTACCTATGACAGGTAAAAGCTGAGAGCCAGCGGCTTCAAGGTGAATATTAAAGGCATTTGATAGGGCGCTGCATATAAACGTGTCAGATGGGCCTTCAACAAGAAGTGGCCGTTTTGAAAATAGGGAAAGCTTATGCTCTTGCCCAAGGCGAGCAATAAGTTCTTTTACTTTTCTACTGCTTAACTCACCAGCATCAGTTGGGATTTGTACTGGTGATTTTGATATGTCGTGACAAAAAACAATTGATGGCAGATCTGATGGTTTATTTATTTTAAACATTTCTGTAGAGTGGGTCGCAATTACTATGATTTTTTTATATCCGCCTTCATTTGGATGTCCAGATGCATTAATTATTTCTTGCAGGAGGAATGATTGCAATTGTGGATGGAGGGAGACTTCTGGCTCATCAATAAGTAATGCACCAACTTCATCATCATATAATGCAGATAATATCCCAACTAAATGAATTAAACCTGAAGCTTCTTTACCTGATGAATACTGACTGTCAGGACTATCTAAATTAATGAATGATGCCTTGAGACCGCTAGAGTCCCAATCGAGCATGATATCTTTGTTGAATAGTTTGCGTAATCGTTCTTGGATTTTAATTAGTATATCTGCACGTTGGGATAAGGTTTGAAAATCACCTTTTAAAGTTTCAATTGAATGTCTTCTATCTGTTTCAGATGAGCTTCCTAGTCGAGCTCCATCAAAATGTGGACTCCCCCCATATCCATCGTTATCTGAGCGATAGTGTTCAAGCGGGCTCATTCTGCCAGCAGACAAGAAACGGATTTTTTTGTTTTCTACGTGAGGGAAAAGAGAGTTTTTTAATGAACGTAAAAGATGCGTTTTTCCAGAGCCGTTGGGGCCTATTAGTGTTGTGAGTCCCTTATGGAGAGTTATCTCTCTACTATTATTAGATCCTTGGTTATCAATAAAGGTAGTGACAGTGATAGGGAAACTCATTGATATCTCCGTATTTTTTACAAAACCATTTTTAAATGTAACTAGTCTTATGGTAACCGAAGCATAATCGCATTGGAATCATTTGAAATTCATTTACTTATGCAATGACTAACCCACCATAAACCCCATCCTCTTTCATGCCGCCGCACTATGGCGGCATGAACATATCCAAGACCCCATATTCAGCACCCCTCGTGGCCATCCTCCATGCCAACCCCGTCAGCGGGGAGCGGTTGGCGGTGCTCGATGCGCAGCTCACCCCCGAAGGTGATGGCTGGTACCAGCTGCTGCCGGTCGGCCCCTTCAAAGCCCGTGATGGTCGCCCGTTCGATATGGCGAGTGACCACTGTCAGCTAGCTGGATGGGCAAATTGCCGCTGCCCTGATTGCTTGTGCCAAAGCCCTTGGGCAAGACATCCTGCTCGATTACGGCTTCCAGAGCCAGAATGGTCACTCTGCGCTAGCTCTCACTCCCAGTAGCGGGGCGGGTGCAAGTTCCCTTTTCGTGATCCTCGGCGAAGTCGCTGCCATCGAATTGGCATAGTATCTGGCCAGCATGAATCCCACCCGGGGTGGGAGCCAGGGGATTTACAACATGATGTCCGTCAGTAACCAATGTTTGTTGATGCAGATCCAGCCCACCATTTTGCGCTTTGCCAAGATGCTGGCCAGCGTGCTGCAACTGGAAGTGGAAATCGTGGACGCCAACATGGTGCGGGTGGCGGGAACCGGCCCTTACGGCAAGTTCTTCGGTCGCCAGCTGGAGGGGGACTCCCGCCTGTTGCGCTACGTCATCGAGCATCAGCGCGAGAAGATCGTCACCCACACCAGCGAGGATCCGGTCTGCGAGGGGTGCAGTTGCAAGGAGAGCTGCCGGGAGCGGGCCTTTCTCGGGGTGCCCATCATGGTGGAGGAGAACTGCATCGGGGTGATCAGCCTGGTGGCCTTCAACCCGGAGCAGCAGGCCCGTCTCAACAACAACCTGCAGGAGGTGTGCGACTATGTGCAGCACATCTCCAGTATCTTCGTGGCCAAGCTGCTCGACTCGCGCGGCCTGTCGGACGGGGTCAACAAGGTCTTCCTCAGCCTGATGAATCACATGGATCAGGGCTGCCTGCTGCTCGACGAGAAGAGCCAGGTGCTTTACGCCAACGAGGTCGCGATCAAGCAGCTCAACTGCCAGCAGGAGGCGCTGCTGGGCTGCGAGATAGGCCTGCGGCCGCTCACCTTTGCCCAGCAAGGGTTGACCGGCCACCTGCAGCACATCGTCACCCTGGGGGATCGTCAGGAGCTGATCATCGGCCAGTTGCACCACGTACAGGGCCAGCAGCTGTTTCTGATGGCGTTTCACCAGTCCCACGGCACGCCGAACCCGCCGCTGGAGCCCGATGAGGGAGTCAGCATGCTGATCGGGGAGAGCAAGCCGATGCGGGCCCTGAAAAAGCTGCTCCATCGTATCGCCCTGAGCCCCTCCAGCGTGCTGGTGTGCGGCGAGAGCGGCACCGGCAAGGAGGTGGTGGCCCGCGCCATCCACCGGCTCAGCCCGCGCCGCGACAAGCCCTTCATCGCCATCAACTGCGCTGCCATCCCCGAGCAGCTGCTCGAGAGCGAGCTGTTCGGCTACGTGAAGGGGGCCTTCACCGGGGCTTCCAGCACCGGCAAGCAGGGGCTGATCCAGGCCGCCCAGCAGGGCACCCTGTTTCTCGACGAGATAGGGGACATGCCGCTCACCATGCAGGCCAAGCTGCTGCGGGTGCTGGAGCTGCGGGAGGTGACCCCCATCGGCGCCAGCCGGCCGGTGCCGGTGGACATTCGCATCATAGCCGCGACCCATCAGCATCTGGATCAGTACATCGCCGAGGGCAAGTTTCGCGAGGATCTCTTCTATCGCCTCAACGTCATTCCCATCCACCTGCCGCCCCTGCGCGAGCGGGAGGGGGACGTGGCGCTGCTGACCCACTACTTCCTCAACCTGCACACCAGCCGCATCGGCCTGCTGTATCCGGGGCTCAGCCCGGAGGTAATGGCTCTGCTCGAAGGCTACCGCTGGCCCGGCAACGTGCGCGAGCTCAGCAACCTCATCGAGTACCTGGTGAACGTGGTACAGGCGGGGGAGGTGATCGAGAGCATCCTGCTGCCCCCCAATATTCTGCGCAACCAGCGCAGCGGGGCGGACGAGCCGTCACGCAGCACGGCGCAGATCGCGCGCATGCCGCTCTCGCCCGACCCTTACTCCCATGGCGTGCTTGCCGACCCTGCGCTCAGCCCTGCTGCTGGCAACCCCTCATCGACTGCCGGGGTGCCCTGGTCATCGCCAGAGACAAGCCTGCCAGAGCCGGCTGCCGGCCAGGTCGAGCGCGGGTTGGCACTGCCACTTGGCGAAAACGGGCTGGAGAACATGGAAAAGCAGATGATAGAGGAGACCCTGCTACGCCTTGGCAACAAGAAGCTGGCCGCCCAGGCGCTCGGGATCGGTATCGCCACCCTCTATCGCAAGATAAAGAAGTACGAGATAGCCGCGCAGGCCTGAGCCCGCAGCGGGTCGCCTGGCGGCCCCGCTTGACCGCGCCGCGACCGACAATCGCGGCGTTATCATTATGAGAATGTGACCCCGCTTTCTATCAATTGGCAGGTGCTGGTGATAGCCGGACTGATAATTATCAGGGCGGGCTTGGCCTCCTCTCACCCTATTCTCGCGCTATTTCAGTGGCGTTCAGCCATCCGCTTGAAAATAAGCTATCTCACCTGCCTTGGCGGGGCGCCATATAGCCTCAGGCTGTGCGCCGGCTCACATTCAAGACACCTTTTTGGGTTATTTTCCGCTTATTTATGCGTTGGCACGCTTATTGATTGCCCTTATTTGACGCTGACCGATGAACTCACCCAATGGCCCTTGTTTCGGTGACCTGTGAGTGGAAGGGGAGCAATGCATTTCTCATCAACAGATTGGGGCTAACGATGAAAGCAGTGAACCAGTTAATCAAAGAGATCAATGAACTCAAGTCCAACCTGCATGAAAAAGACTTCCTGCTGACCTGGGAGCAGACCCCTCAGGAGCTGGCGCTGGTGCTCAAACTGGCCGAGGCCCTCAAGGGACTGCGCGCCGAAAACATCGCCACCAAGCTGTTCAATACCGGTCTTGGCATCTCGGTGTTTCGTGACAACTCCACCCGTACCCGTTTCTCCTACGCCTCCGCCCTCAACCTGCTCGGCCTGACCCAGCAGGATCTGGACGAGGGCAAGTCCCAGATTGCCCACGGCGAAACCGTCCGTGAAACCGCCAACATGATCTCCTTCTGCGCCGATGCCATCGGCATTCGCGACGACATGTACTTGGGGGCCGGCAACGCCTACATGCGTGAAGTGGGCGCCGCGCTCGACGAAGGGTTCGAGAAGGGCGTGCTGCCCCAGCGCCCGGCGCTGGTCAACCTGCAGTGCGACATTGATCACCCGACCCAGTCCATGGCTGATCTCGCCTGGTTGCAGGAGCACTTCGGCAGCCTCGAGAACCTCAAGGGCAAGAAGATTGCCATGACCTGGGCCTACTCGCCGAGCTACGGCAAGCCGCTCTCCGTGCCGCAAGGCATCATCGGCCTGATGACCCGCTTTGGCATGGACGTGACCTTGGCCCATCCAGAGGGGTATGACCTGATCCCGGACGTGATCGAAGTGGCCAGGGAGAATGCCAAGGCCTCCGGTGGCAGTTTCCGCCAGGTTACCTCCATGGAAGAGGCGTTCAAGGATGCCGACATCGTCTATCCCAAGTCCTGGGCGCCCTATCAGGTGATGGAGCAGCGCACCGAGTTGCTGCGGGCCAACGATCACGCTGGCCTGAAAGAGCTGGAGCAGCATTGTCTGGCACAGAACGCCAAGCACAAGGATTGGCACTGCACCGAAGAGATGATGGCCCTCACCAAGGGTGGCGAAGCGCTCTATATGCACTGCCTGCCGGCGGATATTTCCGGTGTCTCCTGCAAGGAAGGGGAAGTGAGTGAAGGGGTATTCGAGAAATACCGGATCGCCACTTATAAAGAGGCGAGCTGGAAGCCCTATATTATCGCCGCCATGATTGTCGCCCGTAAATTCTCGGCACCGGGCGCCGCCCTCGAAGGCTTGATAAAAGAGGCGCAAAAACGCGTCAAATAATGGCCTGGCCGGGCGGGAAATAAGTCCCGCCCGGCCGTCGTCATCACGCAATTATTGTTACGGGTTCTCTCCCCGGGGCGCTTTTCACTCGATGATCCCCGGCGAGATGACTCTTTGCGAGGTATTCATGTCCCAATTTTCCCTGAAGATGGAGATTGCCGATAACCGTTTCTTTACCGGTGAGTCGCTGCCCCTGTTTTCCCGTATCGAGGCGCAAAAGGCCCGCGCCTTTCATAAAAAACTGGCCGGTTATGAGCCCACCCCCTTGTGCGATCTGAAGGCGCTCGCCGGCTATATCGGGGTGAAGAACATTCTGGTGAAGGATGAATCCAAACGCTTTGGCCTCAATGCCTTCAAGATGCTGGGTGGCGTCTACGCCATCGCCAACCTGCTCTGTGAAAAATACGGGGTGGCGGTGGAGGATTTCACCTTCGATCTCATCAAGCGCACCATCAGGGAGCCGATGACCTTCGCCACCACCACCGACGGCAACCACGGTCGTGGCGTCGCCTGGGCCGCCAAGCAGGTGGGTCAGCATGCGGTGGTCTACATGCCCAAGGGCTCGGCCCAGGAGCGGGTGGACCACATTCTGGCGCTGGGGGCCGAGTGCATCGTCACCGACATGAACTACGACGACACAGTGCGCCTGACCATGAAGATGGCCGAGGAGCGCGGCTGGTACATAGTGCAGGACACCGCCTGGGAGGGTTACACCAAGATCCCGACCTGGATCATGCAGGGTTACGCCACCTTGGCCGACGAAGCGGTCGAGCAGATGCAGGCCATGGGCATCAAGCAGCCCACCCACGTGCTGCTGCAGGCCGGGGTCGGGGCGCTGGCGGGCGGCGTGCTCGGCTATCTGGTGGACTGCTTCGGGGCGAAGAACCTGCACAGCATAGTCGTCGAGCCGGATCAGGCCGACTGCATCTACCGCTCCGGTGTGGCGGGGGAGATGGTCAACGTGGGGGGCGACATGCGCACCATCATGGCCGGTCTCGCCTGCGGTGAACCCAATCCCCTCGGCTGGCCGGTGCTGCGCGGCTGCACTACCCAGTTCATCTCCTGTCACGACAAGGTCTCGGCGCTTGGCATGCGCGTGCTCGGCAACCCCCTTGGCGATGATCCCCGCATCATTTCCGGTGAATCCGGCTCGGTCGGCACCGGCGTGCTGGCGGCGGTGCGCCACCACCCGGATCGCGCGGCGCTGATGGCCCGGTTGGGGCTCGATGAGCAGTCGGTGGTGCTGGTGATCAACACCGAAGGGGACACCGACGTGGCCCATTACCGGGAAGTGGTGTGGGAAGGCAAGCACCCGGCCTGCGACTAATCCCTGCGAGAACAGAGACACGAATTGAAGCATTGATCGCGCCTCACCAACGGGGCGCGGTAACGGGCACAGGGCGCTGCCGACGAACAGGCCGCGCACTCTCAGTTGTTATGGAGAATCACAATGAGCAAGCAAATTCCGTTTGAAATGGTGTTGGAGAAGGCCTACCAGTACAAGGCCGAGATGACTCAGTTCCTGCGCGACATGATCGCCATCCCGAGCGAGAGCTGCGATGAAGAGCGGGTGGTGCTGCGCATCAAGCAGGAGATGGAGAAGGTCGGCTTTGACAAGGTCGAGATCGACCCCATGGGCAACGTGCTGGGCTATATCGGCCACGGCCCGCACCTGATCGCCATGGATGCCCACATCGATACCGTGGGGGTCGGCAACATGGCCAACTGGACCTTCGACCCCTATGAGGGGATGGAAGATCACGAGATCATCGGCGGTCGCGGTGCCTCCGATCAGGAAGGGGGCATGGCCTCCATGGTCTACGCCGGCAAGATCATCAAGGATCTGGGGCTGGAAGACGAGTACACCCTGCTGGTGACCGGTACCGTGCAGGAGGAGGACTGCGATGGCCTCTGCTGGCAGTACATCATCGAGCAGAGCAAGATCCGCCCCGAGTTCGTGGTCAGTACCGAACCCACCGACTGCCAGATCTACCGTGGCCAGCGCGGCCGCATGGAGATCCGCGTCGAGGTGCAAGGGGTCAGCTGCCACGGCTCCGCACCGGAGCGCGGTGACAACGCCATCTTCAAGATGGGCCCGATCCTCGGCGAATTGCAGGAGCTGAGTCACAACCTCGGCAACGACGACTTCCTCGGCAAGGGCACCCTGACCGTCTCCGAGATCTTCTTTACCTCCCCAAGCCGCTGCGCCGTGGCGGACAGCTGCGCCGTCTCCATCGACCGCCGCCTCACCTGGGGCGAGACCTGGCAAGGGGCGCTCGACGAGATCCGCGCCCTGCCTGCGGTAAAAGCCGCCGGCGCCGAGGTCTCCATGTACCAGTACGACCGTCCGGCCTACACCGGCCTGGTCTATCCGACCGAGTGCTACTTCCCGACCTGGAAGGTGGAAGAGGATCACATCACCGTCAAAACCCTCTCCAAGGCGTACGCCCAGCTGTTCAACAAGGCGCCGGTGGTGGACAAGTGGACCTTCTCGACCAATGGGGTCTCCATCATGGGTCGCCATGGCATCCCGGTCATCGGCTTTGGCCCGGGCAAAGAGCCGGAGGCCCACGCGCCGAACGAGAAGACCTGGAAGGAACATCTGGTCAAGTGCGCCGCCATGTACGCCGTGATCCCCATGCTCTATCTGGCCGAGCTGGACAAGTAAGGGGGCTGCCGGGCGGTGATGGCCACCACCGTCCGGCTGTTGCATGTGTGGCAAGCGCCCCGTCTTTAGCAGGCAGGGCCTTGCTGTTTGACGCGATTGGATGTGCGAGGGGGTGGGGATGAAACGGCTGATCAAACACGGTGTGCTGGTCGACTCACAAGGTGAATATCGTCAGGATCTGCTGATCGAGAACGGGGTGATCCTTGAGCGCGCCGCCGATATCCAGCCCGATGGCGAAACCGAGCTGATCGATGCCAGCGGCTGCTACGTGATGCCGGGCGGCATCGACGTCCATACCCACTTCAACATCGATGTCGGGATTGCCCGCAGTTGCGATGATTTTTTCAGCGGTACCCGTGCCGCCGCCTGTGGTGGCACCACCACCATCGTCGATCACATGGGATTTGGCCCGGCGGGGTGCAATCTGCATCACCAGCTGGCCCGCTATCACGATTACGCCGCCGATCAGGCGGTGATTGACTACAGCTTTCACGGCGTCGTACAGCATGTGGATGACGCCATCCTCCACGAGATGGCCGCCATGGTGCAGGAGGAGGGGATCAGCAGCTTCAAGCTCTATCTCACCTACCAGTACAAGCTGGGGGACCACGACGTGCTGCGCGCCCTGGCCCGCCTCAAAGAGGTGGGGGCGCTCGCCACCGTCCATCCCGAGAACGACGCCGCCATTGCGGCGCGCCGGGCGGCCCTGCTGGCCGCCGGCCACTGTGAGCCCTGGTATCACCCGCAAAGCCGCCCGCTGGAGTGCGAAGCGGAGGCGATCGCCCGGATGATCAATCTGGCGGGACTCGCTGGCAATGCGCCGCTCTATATCGTCCACCTCTCCAACGGCTTGGGGCTGGAGTATCTGAAACTGGCGCGCCGTCAGGGGCAGCCGGTCTGGGTGGAGACCTGCCCGCAATATCTGCTGCTCGATGAGCAGTGTTATTACAAGGAGAACGGGGTCGACTATCTGCTGAGCCCGCCGCTGCGCTCGCGCCGCGAGCAGGACAAGCTGTGGGTCGGCATCGCAGCTGGCGACATCGATACGGTGGCGACCGATCACTGCAACTTCTCCCACGCCCAGCGCATGACCCTGTCGGGGGGCGATTTCAGCCGCTGCCCCAACGGCTTGCCCGGGGTCGAAAACCGCATGCTGCTGCTGTTTGCCCACGGGGTGCTGGGGGGGCGCATCTCGCCGTCGCGCTTCGTGGCGCTCACCAGCGCCAACCCGGCGCGCCTGTTTGGCCTCTGGCCGCGCAAGGGCAACCTGCAACTTGGATCTGACGCCGATCTGGTGTTGATGGATCCCCGCGGCGTGACGGTTATTCGCCACGCCACGCTGCATGACAACGGTGACTACAGCCCCTACGAGGGGATGCGCTGCCCCGGCCAGGTCAGGATGACCCTGAGTCGCGGCGAGACAGTGGCCCGCAACGGCGAATTTACGGGGCGGCGGGGCCATGGTCGCTTTCTGGCCAGAGCGCCCTTTGACCCGGCCTTGGCGCCGGATCTGCACTCGCCTTGCTCCGCGGTGGCAGGCTGACAATCCGTTCGAAACAGACTGACCCGCAAGCTTATGTGAACAACGAAAGGTGGGCCGGTATTGCGCCGGCTTGTCCCATCACTGGAGATAACAAGATGAAACAGCGAATCGTACTGGCCCTTGGTGGCAATGCGCTGGGCAACAACCTGCCCGAGCAGATGAAGGCGGTGCAGAGCACGGCGGGCACCATTGCCGACCTGATCGCCCAGGGGCACGAAGTGGTGGTGACCCACGGCAACGGGCCGCAGGTGGGGATGATCCAGCAGGCGTTCGAGGTGGCGGCCCGCCACGATCCCAAGGCGCCCCACCTGCCCATGTCGGTTTGCGTGGCCCTGAGTCAGGGCTACATCGGCTATGACCTGCAAAACGCCCTGCGCGAGGCCCTGCTGGTGCGCGGTATTCACAAGCCGGTCGCCACCCTGGTGACCCAGGTGGAGGTGGATAAAAACGATCCCGCCTTCCTCGATCCCAGCAAGCCCATCGGCGGCTTCTTCAGCAAGGAGGAGGCCGAGGCGCTGATGGCCAAGGGCGAGTGGCTCAAGGAGGATGCCGGCCGCGGTTATCGCCGGGTGGTCGCATCCCCCAAACCCATCGACATCATCGAGAAAGAGACCGTCTCTGCCATGCTGGCCGCCGGTCAGGTGGTGATCACCGTCGGTGGTGGTGGCATTCCGGTGCTGCGGGAGGGCAACCACCTGCGCGGTGCCAGCGCGGTGATCGACAAGGATTGGGCCAGTGCCAGGCTGGCGGAGCTCATCGATGCCGACATGCTGATCATCCTCACCGCGGTGGAGAAAGTGGCCATCAACTTCGGCAAGCCCGATGTGCAGTGGCTCGACACCCTGAGCGTGGCCGATGCCAACAGCTTTATCGCCCAGGGGCAGTTTGCCAAGGGCTCCATGTTGCCCAAGGTGGAGGCGGCGCTCTCGTTCGCCACCTCCATGGCGGGGCGCAAATCCCTGATCACCCTGCTGGAGAAGGCCGCCGACGGCATTGCCGGCAAGACCGGCACCCTGATCAGCCAGTAGGGTCGAGCAAGCTTGTAACCTGGGGGCCGTCGGCCCCCTTTCTGTTGACTGGTGCCAGGGATTGGCAGAGGGAAAGCATGGGCCGGCCAGCTCTTATCCACGGTGGGCAGGGGGACGGCAGAGGAGTAAGATGGCGCCCCGAATGGCGGACACACCGACCGCAGCAACAAGGCAGCACAATGAATAGCAAGTTGAACATGGCGGCGCTGGGGGGATTGGTCCTGCTCACCGCCATCTGGAGTTACAGCTGGATCGTGATGAAGCAGGTGATGCTCTACGCGGGGGCGTTCGAGTTCACCGCCCTGCGCTGCCTGTGCGGATCCCTGGTGTTGCTGCTGGTGCAGTGCCTGCGCGGCCGCCGTTATCTCAAACCCACCCCGTTTCGCTACACCCTCGCCATCGCCCTGTTCCAGACCTGCGGCATGGTGGGGCTGGCCCAGTGGGCGCTCATCAGCGGCGGGGCGGGCAAGGTGGCCATTCTGAGTTACACCATGCCGTTCTGGGTGGTGATCTTCGCGGCGCTCTTTCTCGGTGAGCGGATGCGCAAGCTGCACTATCTGGCGGTCGGGGTGGCCGCTTGCGGCCTGCTGCTGGTGATCGAGCCCTGGCAGTTGCACCTGGATTCCATGAAGAGCGCGCTGCTGGGCATTGCCTCCGGCATCTGCTGGGGGATCAGCGCCATCATCGCCAAGCGGATGTATGCCCGCCACCCCGGGGTGGATCTGATGTCCCTCACCACCTGGCAGATGATCTACGCCACCCTGGTGATGGCGCTGGTGGCGGCTCTGGTGCCGGAGCGACCCATCGACTGGCAGCCCTATGTGTTCGGTGCGCTCGCCTACAGCGCCATTTTCGCCACGGCGCTGGCCTGGAGCCTCTGGTTGTTCGTGCTGAAAAAGCTGCCGGCGGGGATCGCCGGGCTCAGCACCCTGGCGGTGCCGGTGAGCGGCGTGCTGCTCTCCTGGTGGCTGCTCGGCGAAAACCCGGGGCCGGTGGAGGGGAGCGGCATAGCCCTGATCGTGCTGGCGCTCATCGTCATCAGCCGCAAGGGGAAGCGTTCCGTGGTGTCGGTGGCGGGGGAGACCCGGGTCAAGCAGGGCTAAGCCGATTGCCGGCAAAGAGATAAAAAGGGCCCGCCATCATGGCGGGCCCTTTTTGCTTCTGTGCTGGCTTATCTGCGCTGGGCCAGATGCATCATGGCCTCCAGCACGGCGCCACCGATCGCTCGCGCCTTGTCAGAGACGGTAGTGGGGTCGGCCCGCTCGCCCCTGGGGTCGATATCACCGATCTTGAAGCCGATGGTCACCTCGATGCCATCGCTGAGCAGCCCCCGCACCATACCGGAGAGCGGCGCTATGATGGGGGCGTCCCCCACGTGGGCGATCACATCCCCCTCCTGCACCAGATCGCCGAGCCTGATCAGGCTCTTCATCACGCCGGCGACGGGGGCGCGCACCACCCGGCGGGCGGAGTGTCCCTCGATCACCCCGGGAATGCCGGTATTGGGCTGGGCAGGGCCCTGATAGATGACCCGGCCCAGATGGTGGCCACGGTTGGTCTCGATCACAGCATCGCAGTCGCGACCCGCCTCAAACCCCGGGCCGAGGGCCACCGTGATGGGGGCCAGCTCCCTGTGGGTGCCGAGATTCTGCTTGGCGAGGATGGCATCCACCAGATAGCGGGGCTTGAGCTCGGCGAGGGTCGCGCCCTCGGGGTCAACCAGCAGCGGTATGATGCCCAGATCCAGCTGCTCGAACGCCTGCTCGACGCTCTCCACCCGCTTGGCACGTACCCCTTCGACACTGGTTTCACCGTCGAACATCCCCTGGGCGAAGGCGACGGTGCGGCGGATCACTGTGGGTTTGTCGAGATCCAGCATCACCACCTTGAAGCCGGCATGGTAGAGGCGCAGCGCCACCCCGGTGGCGATATCGCCGGAGCCGCGCATCACCACCAGCTGATCCCGCTTGAGGCGCACGTCATCCTGCATCAGGCCACCCGCTTTACCGTTTTTCACTTGAAGCAGCTCGGCGAGGATGCTGATGGCGATCTCCTCGGGGGTCTCGGCTCCGATGTTGTAACCGATGGGGGCGTGCAGCCGCTGCAGTTGCTCTTGACTCACCCCTTGCTGGCGCAGGGCCTGGGTGAAGGTCTGCACCTTGCGCTTGCTGGCGAGCAGCCCCAGGTAGGCGAGGGGACGGCTGATCAGCCGATCCAGCGCCTCCTTGTCCTGGTGGTTGGTGGCGATGATGACGAAGTTGGCGGGCTCGATGGCAAGCTGCTCGATCACCGCGCTGATGGTGTCGGCCTGCTGCAGATGGGTACCGGCCGGGAAGCGATCTGGGCTGAGGCTCCCCTCGAAGCAATCCCCTACATGGATATCAAAGCCGAGCGGTGCCGCAGCATGGGCCAGTGCCCGGTTGACGTGGCCGGCGCCGATCAATACCAGGCGGGGGCGCAGGCCGTAGACGTCGATATAGACCGACATGGCACCGCCGCAATCCGAGCCCACTGCATGCTCACCGTTGCGGGCCATCCGGCCGTGGAAGATGCGCGGCTTGCGCTCGGCAATGGCGGCCACGGCTTCTTCGATCACCAGCCGCTCTATCATGCCGCCGCCGATGGTACCGAGGATCCGGCCATCAGCCATCACCAGCATCTGGGCCTGATGACGCGGGGTGGAGCCGCGACTCTCGATGATCTGGGCCATGGCAAAGGGGGTGTTCTCCTGCTCCAGTCGGGCAGCGTGTGCAAACAGATTCATAAGGTACCTCGTATCATCCTTAACGGGTCAGCGACTGCGCGGCTTCGGGGGCAGGCCGACAGCAAACATGGTGAATGGCGCCGGGTTCACGCACGGCCCCCTGCCAGATGGCGTGGAGCTCGGGGTGGCGTAGCAGCAGGTTTATCAGGGCGGGCAGCCACTGCTGCTCATTTTGATAATCGCCATTGATAAACCAGACTCGGCGCGCCCCGGACGGGGTGCCCTTGAACGCCCCCTCGGGGTGGGCGATGAGCCGATCAAACAGG
This sequence comes from Aeromonas sp. ASNIH4, assembly GCF_002934425.1. Taxonomy (NCBI): domain Bacteria; kingdom Pseudomonadati; phylum Pseudomonadota; class Gammaproteobacteria; order Aeromonadales; family Aeromonadaceae; genus Aeromonas; species Aeromonas sp. ASNIH4. Next base: position 2,030,861 of record NZ_CP026217.1, read on the forward strand.
GCCCAGTCGAGCCGTTCACCGGCCGCAATCCCGCACAGGGCCTGGAACTCGGTCCAGCGATGGATCTGCGCCGGGTCGGCGCTGGCGCCCACCATGGCGCCGCCCACCAGGGCGATCACCCAATCACTGTGCTGAGGAATGCAAGGTTCGTGCAAAGCGGGCGCTTTCAATAACTTGTGATGGGCGCCGTCCGCCTCCACCAGGATGATGTCGAAGCGTTGCTGCCCCTTGAGCAGATCGATCTGCTGGGGGCTCGGCCCCACCGCCTTGCCGCTGGCCCGATCGAGGTGGCTGAACAGCACCAGCTGCATCGGTTCATCGGGCAGCGCCTGACAGCGGGTCAGCTGCCGGATGGGGTCGGCCTCGATCAGCAGGGTGCGCCGAGGGGAGGGGGCGGGCAGAAACATCCGGGTGCTGGTGGTGAGCAGCACCTTCTTGCCCTGTTGATGGAAATAGTCGGCCAGCCAGAAGAGGGTGCTGGTTTTGCCCCCGGCGCCGCAAAGACTAATTAAAGTGGTACGCCCATCAATATTTTCGGTGAGTGGGTTTAATACACTCTCGATATTTGGCGAGGTGAGCAGAATGGGTAATGAAATAGCCATGGAGACGACCGATGAAAATAGAGGCGCGGTCAGTGAGAAGCACTGGCATTCGCGCGAGCGGTGCGACTGCCTAATTACGGCGGCCGGGCTCTCATCACGAATGGGCGCGTGGAAATTGATGCTACCGTATCGCCAGAGCACGATTCTTGATGAGAGTCTCAAAAATGCCCTGGTGCTGTGTGACCGGGTCATTCTGGTGGTGGGGCATCGCGCCGATGAGCTGATCAGCCGCTACGCCAATCACCCCCGTATCCAGCTGGTATACAACCATGATTATGCACAGGGACTCGGCAGCTCCATCCGTGCGGGGCTCGCCACCTGTAGCAGCGATCACCTCTTCGTGAGCCACGGCGATCTGCCCTGCATCCCCCCCGAGGTATTCCGCACGCTCTGGCAGGCGCGGGAGGACGAGACCCTCTTTCCCTCCTATCAGGGGGAGGCGGGCCACCCCGTGCTGTTGCCCAGAGCCCTTGCCATGGCGCTGGTGGCAGCGCCGGTACAGGCTTCGGTGCGCCGCTGGCTGCTGGCGCACCCCCATCGTTTCATCGAGGTGCAGAGCGACGCCATCCTGCAGGATGTGGACACCCCGGAGCGCTATCAGGCGCTGCTGGCAAGGGGCGCATTCGAGCGCTGAACTGGTCGTCTGGCAGGGGCTTGCCCGGCCTTGCTTTGCATATTTATCCCCTTGTCTAACCCGTTATCAGGGGCCGACAGCGGCCGTTATCATCCTGACCGGCCTGATAATGGCGCTGGCCGCGCTCTTTATCAAACTGATAGCGCGCCGCGCCAAAGTGAGATCATTTTCAGCAACGAGGACGGTGTTTCCATTATTTAAATTCGGTGTTGATAGCCACTCTCATTGTCGAAACTGGTATCGGCTTTCGATGTTTTATTAATTGGAGGTGCCTCACGTTTTTATGGCTGAAAAATAAAAAGATCCGGCGCTGGCCTGATTGTTGCTCTTGTCAGTTTCAAGGGGCTTTTTATGCGTGGTTATGGATGGGCCCCATTTATTCACCCTGTCAATGAGCAGTGCCGCTGCAAGGAGATCAACATGGGCGATATTATGCGACCCGTTCCCTTCAAGAACCTTCTGGTCCGTATCTTCTCGGAATATAAAGCGAGTCAATCCATCTTCGGCATTCCCGCCGCGCAATTCTATCGCAAGCAGGACGAGCGCAAGATCAAGGTGTTCGGTGAAACCTGCGAGACCCCCATCGGCCCGGCAGCCGGCCCCCATACCCAGCTGGCCCAGAACATCGTCACCTCCTGGCTGACCGGCGGGCGCTTTATCGAACTCAAGACGGTGCAGATCCTGGACCGTCTCGAACTGGAAAAGCCCTGCATCGATGCCGAAGACGAGTGCTTCAACACCGAGTGGTCCACCGAGTTCACCCTGCCCAAGGCGTTCGACGAGTACCTGAAGGCCTGGTTTGCCCTCTACCTGCTGGAGGAGGTGTTTGACCCGCGCCTTGAGGGAGAGGCCAAGTCCTTCATCTTCAACATGAGCGTGGGGTACAACCTCGATGGCATCAAACAGCCGCCGATGCAGCAGTTCATCCACAGCCTGATGAATGCCGGCAGCAATCCGAAATTTGCCGAGTACCAGCAGGTGGTGCGTGAGCTGGTGGCCGACGAGCAGTTTATCGCCGAGCTGGGGCTGGGGGCGCGCCGCGCTCGCCTGCAACAGCTGGTGGATCGTATCCCGGCCAATCTGGTGCACGGCGTTACCCTCTCTACCATGCACGGCTGCCCGCCGAACGAGATTGAGGCCATCTGCCGCTACATGCTGGAAGAGAAGGGGCTCAACACCTTCGTCAAACTGAACCCGACCCTGCTGGGCTACCCGCGGGTGCGCGAGATCCTCGATACCTGCGGCTTTGATTACATTGGTCTGAGCGAAGCGTCGTTCGATCACGACCTCAAGCTGGATCAGGCCAAAGCGATGCTGACCCGTCTGATGGCGCTGGGGGCCGAGAAGGGGCTCACCTTCGGGGTGAAACTCACCAACACCCTCGGCACCATCAACCGCAAGGGGGCACTGCCCGGCGATGAGATGTACATGTCCGGCCGGGCGCTGTTCCCGCTCTCCATCAACGTGGCTGCCGTGCTGTCTCGCGCCTTCGATGGCAAGCTGCCCATCTCCTACTCGGGCGGTGCCAGCAAGTTCAACATCGCCGAGATCTTCGAGACCGGTATTCGTCCCATCACCATGGCCACCGATCTGCTGAAACCGGGTGGCTATCTGCGCCAGATCGAGTGCCTCAACGAGATCGACGCTTCTGATAGCTGGGCCATGGCTCATGTGGATGTGACCAAGCTGGAGGCCCTTGCCGCCAAGGCGCTCACCATGGGGACGATAGAGAATTCGGAAAAAATCGTACGCTAAGCTTCGCGAGTTCTTGTAACCAATTCATTGTTTTTTCAATGGATGAAAGAAAATGGCGAAAGCTATTTGGGGCGAATAGGGAAAACGGAAAAAATCGGGCGCTAAGGCGATTTGGCCGACCATATCGCCCGCAAACCATTCCGCGCGGCCGACTTGCAAACGCCCTGAGTCCATGCTGTATAGTCGTCATTTATGACCGGGGGCGGTCTTTGCTTGGAAAGATAAAAGATGTCGAACGCGCAGCTGATGGCAGTAGTCGAGGTAGACAAAGAAGATCGGATAATTTGTCAGCGCGACGGCTGTGGCCACAGCGTGTACAAACGCATCCACATCGTGCGGGAGAACGGGCGCTTCACCGTTCTCGGCTCCGAGTGCTTCAAGCTCCTATACGGCTCCGATGACACCGGGGCGGTGCCCCTTTATGGATCAAGCGCTGGCCAGCTTCTTACCGACGCCGAGCGTCAGGTGCTAATCGATAATACTGACCGCTTCATTGCAATGCTTGAAGCGCAGCGGCTTCAACTGGAACATGCCCGAGCCCTGGATTTACGCGCTAGACAAGAAGAACAGCGCGAGCGCGAGGAAGCTGCCCGAATTATCAGAGGCGCGTCGGATGCGCTGCGTGACGAAGAACGCAATGCTCAGTCGCTTGCCCTGGAAAACTGCCGCCGGCAATACCCAGGGCTCAATCTGGCCACACCAGGCTGGCAGGGCTTGGTTTATTTAGAGAAGCTAAGAATCTTGCGTGAGGGTCGTGGGAATCGATTCACGCAGCCGCGAACTGAATCCTCCCTCTTCTAGATTATTTCCTACTCTTGGGGCTTACGCAGCTCCCTGAACCCGCCTTCGGCTATACGCTGCTGGCGCCACACATAGTCCCCGGTCAGGTTGATGTGCTCCCAGCCCAGCGGCGACAAAAATTGCAGCATGCCGTCGTCGGGCAACTTGCCTTTCTCACGCAAGGCCTGCGTCGCCCGCTCCAGGTAGACCGTATTCCACAGTACGATTGCGGCCGTCACCAAATTGAGGCCGCTGGCGCGGTACCGCTGCAGCTCGAACGACCTGTCGCGGATCTCGCCCAGCCGGTGGATGAATACCGCCCTGGCCAGCGCATTGCGCGCCTCCCCCTTGTTCAATCCGGCGTGCACGCGCCGGCGCAGCTCGACGTTCTGAAGCCAGTCCAGGATAAACAGCGTGCGCTCGATCCGCCCCAGCTCGCGCAGCGCGATCGCCAGGCCGTTCTGGCGCGGGTAGCTGCCTAGCTTGCGCAGCATGAGCGACGCGGTGACGGTGCCGTGCTTGATCGAGGCGGCCAATCGCAGCACGTCGTCCCAGTGTGCGCGCAGGTGCTTGATGTTCAAGCTGCCGCCGATCATCGAGCGCAAGGCCGGGTGATCGCCCACCTTGCCCGGCACGTACAGCTTGGTGTCGCCCAGATCGCGGATGCGCGGCGCGAAGCGGAAACCCAGCAGGTGCATCAGCGCGAACACGTGGTCGGTGAAGCCGGCGGTGTCGGTGTAGTGCTCCTCGATGCGAAGGTCCGATTCGTGGTACAGCAGGCCGTCGAGCACATAGGTCGAGTCGCGCACGCCGACGTTGACCACCTTGGTGCTGAACGGCGCGTACTGGTCGGAAATATGGGTGTAGAACAGCTTGCCGGGCTCGGCGCCGTACTTGGGGTTGATGTGGCCCGTGCTCTCGGCCCGGCCGCCCGCGCGGAAGCGCTGGCCGTCCGACGACGACGTTGTGCCGTCGCCCCAGTGCGCAGCGAAGGTGTGCTTGAACTGGGCGTTGATCAGTTCAGCCAGGCCGGCCGAATAGGTTTCGTCCCGGATGTGCCAGGCCTGCAACCAGGACAGTTTCGCGTAAGTGGCGCCGGGACTCGATTCCGCCATCTTGGTCAGGCCGAGGTTGATGGCGTCGGCCAGGATCGCGGACATGAGGAACGTCCGGTCCTTGGCCTGCTCCCCGCTCTTGAGATGGACAAAGTGGCGCGTGAAACCGGTCCAGTCGTCCACGTCCATCAGCAGTTCGGTGATCTTGATCCGAGGAAGCATGCCGCTGGCGAAGTCAATCAGCGCCTGGGCCTCGTCCGGCACCACCGCGTCCTGTGGGCTGATCCTCAGTCCTGTCTCAGTAATGATCGCATCGGGCAGTTCGTTCGTCAGCGCGAGCCGGTTGACGGTGACCAGCTGCTGTTCGAGCAAGAGCAAGCGGTCGTGCAGGTACTGGTCGCAGTCCTGGTTGACCGCGATCGGCAGCTCGCGCGCTGATTTCATCGCCCCGAACTTTTCCGTGGGTAGCAGGTATTCCTCGAAGTCGCGGAACTGGCGCGAACCCTGCACCCAGATGTCCCCCGACCGCAGCGAATTCTTCAGCTCCGACAAGACGCAAATCTCGTAGAAACGGCGGTCAAGACCTTCGTCGGTGATGACCAGCGGCTTCCACCGCGCCTTCACGAATGCGATCGGCGCGTCGTCCGGCACCTTGCGCGTCCCGGTCATGTTCATCTCGCGCAGGACGTCGATCGCGTCCAGAACCGCTTGCGCCGCCGGCGCAGCTTTAAGCCGAAGCACGTCCAGAAACTCGGGCGAATAGCGCCGCAGGGTGCTGTACTGCTCGCCCACCAGGTGCAGGTGGTCGAACGTTTCGGGCTGGGCCAGTTCTGCCGCCTCGGTCACGCTTTGAGTGAAGTCTGTCCACGGCAGCACGGCCTCGATCGCGGCATACGGGTCCCTGCCGGATTCCTTGGCCTCGACCAGCGCGCGCCCGATTCGGCTGTACAGGCGCACCTTGTCGTTTATGGCCTTGCCCTGCTTCTGGAAGTCCTGCTGATGCTTGTTCTTGGCTGCGCTGAACAGCTTGATCATAATGCGGTCATGTAGATCGACCAGTTCGTCCGTCACGGTGGCCATGCCCTCGATGGCCAGCGCCGCCAGCGTGGCATAGCGCCGCTCGTCCTCGAACTTGGTCAGGTCGCGCGGCGTCATCTGCGCGCCCTCGCGGGCCATCTTCAGCAGCCGGTTCTGGTGGATCTGGTGGCCAAGCCCTTCCGGCAGGGCCAGCGACTGGAACACCTTGAGCCGTTCGATGTGTTCGCGCATGTAGCGGGAATTGGGTTTGAGCGGCGACTGGCGCAGCCATACCAGCCAGGTAATGCTCATGTCGGGCGCCACATTGAGCAGGTTGTCCAGGGAGCGCCTGTGGTGACGTTCCAACGGCTCAATCAGCGTGCGATAAATTCGCCGGTTCGCCCTCGTCACAGCCTCGGCGCAGGCCCGTTCGATGACGGTCAGCGTCGGCAGGATGATGCGCTTCTGGCGCAGTGTTTCGAGGGAATGCGCGGCGAGGATCATTGCCTTGTCGGTCTGCATGGCGAGGTCGGCCAGGCAGTGCACCAGCTTGCGGAAATCCGGCAAGCCGAACACGGACAGCCCCAGGTAGGCGCGTAACTCATGCAGGTGCTCGTTGCGCGTTTTTTCGCGCTCGCCATATTCCGGCCAGGCGCCGGCGTCGCTGCGCACCTGCTTGGCAATCCAATGGATCACCGGATCTGGCAGCCTAGTGTCGCTGGCCAGCGCCTGGCCAGGGTAGCGCAGCAAGCACATCTGAACCGCGAAGCCGAGGCGATTGGCGGCGCCCCGGCGCTGCCGGATCAACGCCAGGTCGGCATCCGTGAAACTGTATTGCTGGATTAGGTCATCCTGACTTTCTGGCAACACCAGCAGGCTGTCGCGTTCGGTATCAGAGAGGAGTGAGCGGCGCGGCATTCGATCGGACCCTTCGAGGATAAGCCGGGATAAAGCCAGTAATGGGACGAAGCGAAAAAGTAATTAAGGAACGTACTTTTCTTACTTTCTAACTAAGAAGCTTCTTTGTGCTATGCCAAGACAAAACCAGAACGGCACGACGAAGGTCAGCTCCAGCAGACTCAGGCATTCCCCCTAGAACACCAGCCACCCGACCAGTCCAGCCGCGAGGATCACGACGACTACGTTGAGTTTGTTCTTCCAAGCATAAAGGAATGCCAAGGCCGCGGCGAAGATCGATATACCCGCCGTCAACGACGGCACACGCTCGGCGGTGACATGCGCCAGGTCGACGGTGGTGGCGCCAATCAGGCCGACGACCCCGGCCGCGACACCATCCAAAAAGGCGTGCAGCTGCTTGTTCTCCACAACCGCCTCCAGCCGGTCATAGAAGATCAGCGAGAACGCAAAGGCCGGCAGAAAGACACCGACCGTCATGGCCATCGCTCCAACCGGACCGCCCGCCACATAGCCGACGAACGTTGCGAAGATGATGAGCGGCGCCGGTAATACACCGGAAAGCGCCAGCCCATCCAGGAACTGCCCATCCGTCATCCACCCGCGCCCGACAGCGTCGTTGCGAACGAACGGAATCGCGGTATAGGCGCCGCCGAATGTGAGTAAGCCGGCTTTTAGTCCAGCCACGAAAATGAGGAGCACGGAGGCTTGGCCTTGAATGACCGTTTCCACAAGCTTCGCGGTGGGCGCGGCCGACATAGCAACGGCCGTAGCCAACGCCATCGCCCCAAGTGTCACCAGAAGCGCAAACGCCCGACGATTCAACACGAGCAAAGCGTACACAAGGCCACTCGCCGGCAGGGTGATCCAAAAGTCGACCCCGCCACTGGCTGCCAGCGCGCAAACGATGGCAATGACCCACAGCCAGCGACTAAGTAGGATGTGCTCTCCGATGCGGTGCACGGCGCGCACGATCAGCGCGATTACGGCCGCTTGTACACCAAGGAATGCGGCACCCAGCGAAGTGCCGACAATGTCGATCTCGAAGTACAGCCAGGACAGCGCAAACATCAGCAAGAATCCCGGGAGCATGAACCCAAGTCCCGCCAGCAAGCCGCCCAGCCGCCCCTTTGCTCGGATACCCAGATGAACGCAGATCTCGTGCGCTTCAGGACCGGGCAGCACCTGCATCACCGCAAGCAGTTTGTTGAAGCGTTTGCTCGAGATCCAGCGTTCCTCATCCACGAGTTCGCGGCGCAGCATAGCGATCTGAGCCACAGGACCGCCCCAAGCGAGCAGGCCGAACTTGAGGAATCGCACGAAAAGCTGGAAGTAGCTCATGGCTGGAGGAACGGCTTCAATCGCGGCATCTGGCGCCTCGTTCGGGCGGTACGATGCATCATTCGGGACGTTCAAAGGTGTTCTCCTTGCAGTTCAGTATAAGTAGGTCGAATACGCTGGATGTCCTCCTCGGCAGTCAGGCGCACAATATTTGAGCTCCGACGTCTTGGCGATCAGTACATTCAGGTCGTGGCGGTTCCGTTGCCAAAGCTGGCCATCAAACCGTCGAACACGGTCGAGGCCGCGTCCAGCAGTGCGTCGTCCTGGGCAAGGCTTTCGCGCATCCCGGCCAGCACGCTTTCGATGCCGGCGGCCTCTGGCGGCTGCACACCCCCGACATCGAGGTAATGCACCAACTGGCCGATCCGCCGGATGGCAGGTTGATCCAGTCCAAAGCTTTCGGCCAGCACCTCGAAGGTGACGCGGTTGCCGATATGGCTGAATGCCGCCCCATCGAAATCGAAGCCGATGGCGTCCGATGGGCAGTCTCCAGGGCTGGCCAGCCATTGGAAGTAGGCGCGGCGGTCGATGAAGCGCCGGATCAGCCAGGCGCTAGCTAGGCGATCCACCCACGGCCGCTGCCGCGTCGCCCAGATGCGCCCTTGGTAGTCCTCACACCGCAGTCGGCCGATCTCTCCTTCAGCCGACTGCGGTTCATCCGGCGACAGGGTTCGGGCACAGGCGAGTTCAAGCTCGCGTAGTGCGCAATCGACCTGTCGCTGTGGCTCGTCGGGAAAGAAATCGATCGCGACCAGAGCTGCAAAGGACTTGCGCAGCTTGCGCGTCTGCTTGAGCGTCTCCTGCACGTTAGCGGAGTCCAGCTCGCTTCGCCTCTGTGTGATCTCGGGTAACAAGGCGGCGTAATCCTGGCTACGGTCAAACAGCCGAGCGTAGTCCGTGTCATCGGCGGCTTCGGCATTCAATACATATGCCGAACCTCCACCGGAGACCACCTCGGCAGCCACTGCCGCCAGCGTCGAATGGCAGGCTTGGCAGTGCGGCATCAAGTACACGCCGTCACGTAGCACGGTGGCGCCGGCCGCTTTGAGTGCCCGCCAGGCACGCTGGCGGACAGTGGCATTCTCGGTGGGTAGGGAGAGAATTAAGGCAATTAGTTGCATGACGTAGAGTATAAATCAATAAAGACTTATACTCTACAAACTTTATGACGATGGCTGATACGAGGGTTGCCAGGATTACGATTTTTCGCAAAAACATGCCCAACCCATTGTTCCAAAATGGGAAAGTTTTCAATCTCGGGAGTGCCGCTTTGCACAGCGCACCCGGCTCAGGTCAAAATGTCCGGTTGCTGGCGAAGGTGATACCGCCCTGCGCTCGATCGGCCGGTCCTGACGCCCGCCATTTTCGACACCAAATTATTCCCAAAAATATTCAAGCCGGCCCGGCGCTACGGCTTCTTGCGCCTGCCGCCGGCGTTCTTGCCCGCAGAGCCTTCGATTTGCTTCCGTAGCTGGGCGTTTTCGTCTTCCAGCTCGGTGACACGCGTGTCGAGGCGCACGTTCTCGTGCTCGGCCTTGTCCAGCAGATCGACCCCCATCGCGGCGTCCATGTGCTCGCGGCTGGCCATCTCACGCGCGGCGCCCAGCTGCTCGCGCAAGGTGTAGACCTCGCCCAGGTGCTCCTTCGCCTCGCCATTGGTGCGCTCGACCTGAATCTGCAATCCCTGCTTCTCCGCGCGTAGGACGGCCACCGCCTGCTGGTGCTCCTGCAGGTAGGTGCGCAGCTGCTGGGCGTCATGCTCCAGCGTGCCGATGCGCGCTTCGAAGCCCTGCCGGTCACTCTGCCGCTGCGCGGCCGCCTTCTCCTGGAAGTGATCGAACTGGTGCCGGGCCTGCGCCAGCTGGTCGGTCAGCAGCCGGACCTCGGCCGCCCGGTCCGCCAGGCGCTGGGTGAGGCCGTCGTTCTCTGCCCGCAGGGCCGCGATCGCTACAGCGCCGTGCTGCCGCTCGTCGCGCTCGTGCGCGAGCGCCGCCTTCACCTCGGCCACTTCGGCAAGGAGCGTGTCCCGCTCGGCGCGCAGCTGGCGGCCGCCGGCGCGTTCCATCTCCAGCTGCTGACCGTCTTCTTGACGGGCCTTGTCGTGCGCGGCGCGCAACTGCTCAACCTGCGCCTGCGCGCCGGCCTCCAGACGCTGATACACACCCTTGACGGCTTCCAGCAGGTCGGCGGGCAGGCCGGCGCCGGCGGCGGCCGTCTCGCCTTGGTGCTGCGCTTTCCACTGCTTGAGCATGGGCGCGATGGTGCCCTTGCTGCCGGTGTCGCCAAGCGCGGCGCGGACGGTGTCCACGGTGGGGTTGGTGCCGGCGGCCGCCAGCTGGGTGGCGGCCTTGACCACCTGGGAGAAAAGAATGCCTGCGCGCGCCATGGTGGGCCTTTCGCGAAATTAAGTAACGTATTCCATAATACGTAATATCACGATATATTACGCTGTGTGTTTTTCGCCGTCACGCGCCAATTTACGCTTCGATAATGTTCGTTACAGCAGGCTATACCACCGGCGGCGTGCTATGCTGGCCGTAATCCCGTTATGAGCGCGCAATTGCGCGACGCCCGCCATGGCCACCACGCCCGCCGTCACCGATATGCCCGATACCGGGTCGGCACCGGCTATCCGTACCGCTGTTACGCCGCAGGACGACCACAACCACGCCGCGCGGCACCGCGTCTTTCTGGCTGCCGCCACGTCCGACAACACGCGCCAGGCGTACCGCTCCGCAGTTAAGCACTACCTGGACTGGGGCGGCGTGCTGCCGGCAAACGAGCCAGCCGTTATCCGCTATCTGGTGCGCTACGCCGACACGCTCAACCCACGCACCCTGGCGCTGCGCCTGACGGCGCTCTCGCAATGGCACGTCCACCAGGGCTTCGCCGATCCGGCCGCCACGCCGACTGTGCGCAAGACCTTGGCCGGGATCGCGCGCACCAATGGCCGCCCGAAGAAGAAGGCCAAGGCGCTGCCGATCGAAGATCTGGAGCTGATCGTGGCGAACCTGGCCAGCCTGGGCACGCTGAAGGCGGCGCGCGATAACGCGCTGCTGCAGGTGGGCTTCTTCGGGGGATTCCGGCGCAGCGAGCTGGTGGGCATCAAGGTCGACCACATCACCTGGGAAGCGCAGGGGATCACGCTCACGCTGCCACGCTCGAAGACGGATCAGACCGGCGAGGGCGTGGCCAAGGCGATCCCCTACAGCGCTGGGCCGTGCTGCCCAGCGACGGCGTTGCGGACATGGCTGGACGCTGCCGGCGTGGCCAGCGGCCCGGTCTTCCGGTCGATCAGCAAGTGGGGCGTGGTGGGCGCCGATCGCCTGAATCCGGCCAGCGTCAACACCATCTTGGCCGGCGCCGCCCAGCTGGCCAAGCTCGGCTACGTGCCGGAACTGTCCAGCCACAGCCTGCGGCGCGGCATGGCCACCAGCGCGCATCGCGCCGGCGCCGAGTTTCGCGACATAAAGAAGCAAGGTGGTTGGCGCCACGACGGCACGGTTCAGGGCTATATTGAAGAAGCGGGGTTGTTCGAGGAGAATGCGGCGGGTAGTTTGTTGCGTTCGCGCACCAGGACCAGCGGCTGAACTGGCTGCGCGCCGGCGGCTGATCTCCGCTGGGATGCGTAAACTTACTATACAGGTATCGTAACTTTACCCATGCCGGCCTCTGGCCACCGGCTGACAGCGTCACACCCCAAGGGGAATGGCCGCATTTGAAATCAACGGCTTACGCGGTTCGACGGTAGCCAGAAGGGCTTAGCGCCCGATTTTTTCCGTTTTCCCTATTCGCCCCTAAATGAGCTGGGCTTTAACAGCGACTGGATCGAAAAGTGCCTGGCGCACGAGGACGGGCGTTCGTCGCGCGGCGTCTATAACAAGGCCGAGTATGAGGTGCAGCGTCGGCATATGATGCAGCAGTGGGCGGATACCGTTGACGCCTGGATCGATGGCCGGAAGTATGCCCCCGCGCTTTTGCCGCAAGCTATGCCCTTGATGGAACTGGATCCCGCCCTTTGACCGGGCGGGATTTACGCTTGGAAACATCAGGATGTTGGGCACGCCGGATCGGCGCAGCCCGCCGTGCCGTGAGCCAAGCCTCGACCTCGGCCAGGTCCCATACGATACAACGTGGCGAGAGCGCGAACCGGCGGGGAAACTCGCCACGCTGCTCCATTTCATAAATTGTGCTGTCGGCCATCGGTACCATCTCTCGCAACTGTTGCCGCCGGATTGTTCTCCGAATTTGTGTAGTTTCGATCTTTGCCATTCTCAATCTCCTTCATTGCTGAGGCGATTGAGAATGATAGATGGTGATAGTGAAAGCCCCTTCGAAACGCATTGCGGTGTTTTCGGGCTATAGCGTACACATCGGCGGGTTCTTCCTGACTGCTAGGAGCAGCATAGGGGCGAACAGGCGCTGATGGACAAGCTCGAAACGTGTGGGGCCTGCAACAACGCCGACGCCTGCGGTAGACACGACTCCCTTCAAAAAGTGGTTTGTCTACCAATCCACAGAAAAACACGACGAGTTGAAAGCGGCGTGTTTTCAGGGGGTTGAGAAGGAAGGAAAAGAGGCTGGCGATATTCGGTTTTTCGCTCTAGGTGCAGTATAGGTGCAGAGAGCGTCGGCTAGAATCGGCGGCAAATGTGCGGGTGTGGTGGAACTGGTAGACGCGCCGGATTCAAAATCCGGTTCCGAGAGGAGTGTCGGTTCGATTCCGACCACCCGCACCACCTTTAATCTCAAGGTAAACCGACGGCCAAAAAGTTCGAATCTCACCCGGCTCGCCAGGCACTCCCTCGTGAACTCATCGATCACATTCAGCATGCGGAACCTCCGCCCGTTATGGGTGCGGTCCTCGACGAAGTCGTAGGACCAGACGTGGTTGGGATATTCCGGCCGCAGCCGAATGCAGGACCCATCGTTCAGCCACAAGCGGCCCTTCTTCGGCTGCCTGTACGGCACCTTGAGCCCCTCCCGCCGCCAGATCCGCTCGACGCGCTTCATATTCACCACCCAGCCCGCCCGGTGCAGCAAGGCCGTGATCCGACGATAACCATAGCGCCCATAGCGGGTGGCGAGTTCGACGATGTCGGCGGTCAGGGCCGCCTCCTCGGCTCGCGCCATCGGCATCTTGCGCTGTGTGGATCGATGTTGCCCCAGAACCCGGCACACCAGCCGCTCCGATACGCCGAGCTTGGCTCTGACGTGCTCGACACAGCGCCGGCGCCGGGCGGGGCTCAGAAGTTTCCCGACGCAGCTTCCTTCAGGATCAGCTTCTCCAGTGTCAGGTCAGACACCGCCTTGCGCAGCCGCTCGTTCTCCTTCTCGAGATCCTTCAGCCGCTTAACCTGGTCGCTCTTCAGGCCGCCAAATTCCTTGCGCCAGCGATAATAGGTGAATGCCGTCACCCCGATCGCCCGGATCGCCTCGGCTACCGGCCGTCCCTGCGACACCAAAACGTCGACCTGCCGAAGCTTCGAGACAATCTCTTCAGGCTTGTGCTTCTTCTGCGCCATCGCTCAATCCTCCAAAGGCTCGAAAGCCTAATTCAGGGAGGACCACTTTTCAGGGGGCAGACCAGTCGATGTCGCGCAGGTGAGCTTCATCGCGCCTATCATCGTGGATACGGCGCTCGGCGCGATCGACCGTCACATCGGCGAGTTCAAAGTGCTGGTTCACTGCAACCAGGGCCTCTCGCGGTCGCCCTCGATTGCGTTGCTTTATCTACTGAAACACACGGACGCGCTGGGGTCGCAAGATCCCGCTGCCGCACTGTTGGCGTTTCGGAGGCTCTACCCGCCGTACGCACCTGCTCAGGGCATGGCGGACTATGTGCGGCTGAATTGGGCGAAGTATTTGCAGGATGGCTAGCTCACTTTCGGAGCTGTTCCAAAGATGACCTTTCGGGAGCGGGAGCCGCGAGCCTACTTGTGACCGACTCGCGTGGAGTGTCCGCTTCCGGCACTGAACCCAAGTTCCGCTAGTGACTCGTTTCGGACCTTCAGCATGTCAGCTTCGCGTCCGCACGATAAGCTGACATGCCCGGGAGCTTCAGTCTTTTCTGGCGGAGTGCGCATTGCCCATCGGCCATATCCAGGTGTCCAACTCCGATGGCACGCAAACGCTGAAGCGGCAGCGCGACGCGGTGTTCGCGACCAACCTTTCCGGTCGATAACGTCCTGGTCATTTTGCCGAGCTTGCGGATTAGCCGCGAACCACCTGCTCAAGACCAGCCCCGGCGAGCCGGGCGGCGGCGAGCAGGCGATCGAGATCGTGCCCGTTGCGAGCGCTGGCGGACAGGCCGGCCATGACGGTGCTCATATAGTCGGTCACGCGCTCGGCCTGTTCGGGATGGCGCGCGGCGACGAAGCGATGGATCGCCTCCTCCGCCGCCGCAAGGAACGTTCCGGCCGCCTCGCGTGCCTCGCGGTCGGTGCAGCGCACACCCTCGATAACGAGGCACCCCGCCGCGTCCGGATCGGCGGCATAGCGCCGCGCCGCCGCTTCCAGCACCGCGACGAGGCATTCCGCGACCGGGCGATCGGCGTTCAGCAGATCGAACAGCGGGATCGCGCCGGTACCGGCATAGCGATCGAGAATGCGGCTGTAGAGCTCGGCCTTGCTGCCGAAGGCGGCATAGAAGCTGGGCGGGTTTATCCCGATCGCCTGAGTCAGGTGCGCGATGCTGACGGCATCATAGCCACGCGAATGGAACAGCCGCTGGGCGGTCGCGACCGCTTCGTCCGGGTCGAACAGGCGCGGTCTGCCGCGTGCGCGGGATAATTTTGTATGAACCACTACAAATACCTTGACGGGTGTTTCAAGTCGTTTATGTAGCGAGTCGTAAGTTATTGATCAAGGAAAGTCCGATGGGTGTGTTTGAGGCGAAATCCGTTCTCGTGCTGGGTGGCAGTCGGGGGATCGGCGCGGCGATCGTTCGGCGTTTTGTGGCAGATGGTGCGAAGGTGACCTTTACCTATTCCGGTTCGCCTGACGCGGCCCACGCGCTGGCGGCCGAAACGGGCAGCACCGCTGTCGAGACGGACAGCGCGGATCGCGACGCGGTGATCGCGCGCGTGAAGGACAGTGGCGCGCTCGACGTGCTGGTCGTCAATGCCGGAATCGGTGTTTTCGGCGATTCTCTGGAGCAGGATCCGGACGCAATCGACCGGCTGTTCCGGATCAATATCCACGCGCCCTATCATGCCTCGGTCGAGGCCGCGCGCCAGATGCCCCAGGGTGGCCGGATCATCGTCATCGGATCGGTGAACGGCGACCGGATGCCCGTTCCAGGCATGTCCTCCTACGCGCTCAGCAAGTCTGCGCTGCAAGGGATGGCGCGCGGGCTGGCACGCGACTTCGGGTCCCGCGGGATCACGATTAATGTGGTGCAGCCCGGCCCGATCGACACCGACGCCAATCCGGCGGACGGACCGATGAAGGAGCTGCTGCACAGCTTCATGGCGATCAAGCGCCACGGCCGGCCAGAGGAAGTCGCGGGCATGGTGGCGTACCTCGCCGGCCCGGAGGCGGGGTTCGTTACGGGCGCCATGCACACCATCGACGGCGCGTTCGGTGCCTGATCCGACCTCGCCCGCGCCGATGACCACCATCGGCATCATCGGCGCGGGCGAGGTCGGCAGCCAGATTGCCCGCGCCGCCATCGCCAACGGCTATCGGGTTGTCATCGCCAACTCGCGGGGGCCCGAAACCCTGGCCGGGCTGGTCGCGGAGCTCGGGCCGCCTGCCCGCGCCGCGACCGCTGCCGGTGCGGCGGAGGCGGGAGAATTCGTCGTGATCGCGGTCCCGCTCAAGCTGGTCAACGACATGCCCGTGGCGCAACTGGCGAACAAGATCGTGCTCGACACCAACAACTATATGCCGTGGCGCGACGGGCGCTATGCCCTCGTCGATACCGGCGCGAAGACCGAGCACGAACTGCGGCAGGACCAGCTGCCAACGTCCAAGGTCGCGAGGGCGTTCACGCATATCCAGGCACCGCGCCTGTTGCTGTCGGCGCGGCCCGCTGGCACGCCGGGGCGGCACGCGCTGTCGGTGTCGAGCGACTATCCCGAAGCGGTGGCGCTGGTCACGCGACTGTACGACCAGTTCGGCTTCGACACGGCGGACAACAGCCCGCTTAGCGAGTCCTGGCGGAGCGCTCCGGGTCAGCCCGCATGGCACGCGCACGACCATCAAACGCGTCCCGCGCTGATTGCGAACCTTGCCAAGGCGACACCGCTCCCACCGAGATAGGGCAGACTGCCTCTGCCCGACCACACCGCCCATGCCTACGAGGTCTTCGCCGTTCTCTCGCCCGCGCCGGCATCACGTTCATGTCGGCCTGCGCCTGCCGCGGTCGGTATCGCTGAGAGGGCAGCAGCGATCCGCGATCCCGCCGACAAGGCCTACGGTGTTCGACTGAAAGCGGGAGTCTGTGTGAAGAGCGGAATGTCGCCTTTCAGCCAAGTCGGTAATGACCGCTGCTGGCGCGAAGCCGAAATGCGCCGCCGATCGCCTGTCTTTCCACGCCATGGCCACCGATTATGCGACGGGCGCGCTGAAGGGGTGGGCGAGCTCGGTACGTAACGCTATTCTACGCCTGCCTTCGATCGCTCTTGCGGCCCTGCGCTGGCCAAGCCAACAGGATCGCACCGGATCGTAGCGTAGGGAAACATCGCACGCCAGCGCACAGTATCGCGCCATGGCGTAGGAAAAAGCGTGGCTCGCCGGAGTCGGTGAAAATGCGAACTTCGATCTGCCGATTCCCCTCAATCATATCCAAAGGCCCGCCGTCAAGATGCGCAAGCGTGATCGACTGAGAGCAGAAAGGATTGTCGCTGCCGGCGGGCCGATGCCGAATCTCCGAGAGCGCGCAGTGATGTTGGCGGAGAAGCTAGGCGAAGTCCGCACCCGTGATTTGACGGAGGTCGGCATTCCTCGGTGCTACTTAACAAGGATGTGCGAGGAAGGACTGTTGATCAAGGTTGGCTACGGGCGTTACCGCGCTGTTCCGCGGCGAGCCGCTTAACCGGAACGCTGCCGACCGTCAGTCCGAAGATGGGCCGAATAGGCGCACCGCGCTGTCGATGATCAGTTGGGGTCGCGGTTGGTGTAGTTGAGAGCAACCCAGGCGTATCCGACAGGGTTGCGGCGGACATGGCCGATTCCGGGGAACGCCGTATGGAGCATGGCAATCAAGGTCTCATTGCGCGCGAACTCGTCGAATGCTTCAGCGCGGAGCCGCATTAGAACTACGAACCATCACCGCTATCGATGACTTGCCGGACAGTCGGGTTCGCTTCAGGGAGCGCCAGTTCCGAAAAGTGCCGTCGGATATGATCCAGCTTGGGATCGATGTAGCGGCGGCAGAAGGGCCTGCTCGGGTCGGTTCGATAGTAGTTTTGGTAACGCTCGTCCGACGCTCTGAAACCTTTAAACGGGAGGACCAGGGTGTGCACCGCCTTGGCAGACGCGCCGGCGAAGCGGACGATCGCCTGTTCGGCCTCCGGCCGCTGGCTCTCTTCAAAGATGTAGATCGCGCTGCGGTACTTGCTGCGAGGCGAGCGGGCCCTGGCAGCGGAATGCGTTCTGAGATGCACCTCGGACAGCGTCGCCAACGGAATAACCGATGGATCGAAGGTGACGATCACCCCTTCTGACCAGGTATCTGCCGGCGCGTCCGACCGGACAAAGCCCTGGTCGACCTGGGCGACGCCGCGCAACGCCTGGAACACTCCCTCTGTGCACCAATGGCATCCCCCTCCAAAGCCGGCCTTCGCCATCATCACCTCCCACGCCGAGGCGTGAATCCTGACGTAGGTTTGCCCGGCAAAGCGCTAGCGGCTGATTTCGAAGAGGAACCACGCACGGCGCTCAGCCTCGTCCGTCCAGGCATCGATCAGGCCGGACGTCGCATTATCCTTCGCCTTGTCCGCGACGTCCTTTGCGCGGCGAAACGACTCGACCATGTGGAGATTGTCGGCGCGGAGCTCGCCCAGCATGTCCTGCGGTGTCACGAACTCAGCATCATTGTCCTTGATCGTCTGGTGGCGCGCGATATCGCCGATCGATCGAATGGTGGTGTTGCCCGTCTTTCGGGCGCGCTCGGCGATCGCATCGGTGACGGCGAGGATCTCTGCGGCCTGCTCATCAAGAAGCAGGTGATAGTCCCTGAAGTAGGGTCCGGAGACGTGCCAGTGGAAATTTTTTGTCTTCAGGTAAATCGCGTAGCTGTTCGCCAGAATGATCTTCAGAGCGTCGGCGACAGTCATCGCCGCGCATTCGTCAAGATCAGAAGGTGTCGGAAGGGCGGAGGCATTGTTGTTCGTCATCGCTTAGACTTTCTCAATCTGGCTACACGGGATCCAGCACCGATTCCCCCACGGATGGCGATGTATAGAAGATGAATTCATTGCCAGACGAAGTCCAATGGCCGGTGGCTATAGTTTCGATACCTTTGAGCGACATGCGCAGTCTTGGGGGGCCGGGCGTCGCAGGCGGACCGGTCGGCCGGGACCTCCACCTGCCCGTCAGGGGGCCGGTCGGAAATCCAGCACGAACGCGACGACCTTTTCGGCGGACATCTCGCACGGCTTCAGCAATGTTCTATCTGATGTAACGCGATAGAGGTTGAAGCTGACAATGTCGGTCCCGGCCAACTCCCTGGCGAACAGGCTGTTGCGACGTCCGTCACCGGATCGCCGGACAGTCACGCCGAAACGCCGGCCTTCGTAGGCGCCTTCGCTGTATCCCTCGGGAAGCTCCGCGAAGGCGGCATCGAACTCGGCATGCTCCATCTCAATCCAGTCGTCTTGATTCGACAGAAGCCCAAGGGTCCGAGGCCCTCGGCGCCAGTCCGCGGAGAAGGTCCGGGGCGGAGCCCTGTAGCCGACGCGGCCTGGGATGGGCGGAAAAGCCGTCCCGCGGGCGCTTGCACATGGCGCTGAGGCCGCCACCTGTCCGCCTGCTACGCAACCTCCACGCCTTTCCAGAAGGCGATATGATCCCGGATGCCCTCGGCGCCTGGCGTCGGATCTGGATAGGTCCAGGCTGCGTTCACGTTGAGCGCGTCTCCCACACGCACATGGAAGTAGCGCGCGGTGCCCTTGATCGGGCAGACGGACGTGTGCGGGCTCATCTCAAGCAGGCCAAAATCGACTGCCGACGGTGGGAAGTAGTGGTTTCCCTCGACGACGACCGTCTCGTTGCTTGTGGCGATGGTGGCGTCATTCCAGATAGCTGAGACCAACGGACTCTCCTTTCGTATTCATCAACCGGCACGGGGCTTGCGGGCTGTCTGCCCCAAGGCCGCACCCCCTCAGATGGCGGGCGGCGTGCGCCCCAGGAGTTTGTCGAGTTCGCCTCTGACATCGAGCTCGAAAAGCTCGTCGGAGCCACCGACATGCGTGCCGTTGATGAAGATCTGCGGCACGGTGTTTCGACCCGACGCTTCCGTCATGGCCTGCCGGTGAACCGGATCCGCCTCGATATCGAGTTCCTTCCATTGCACGCCCTTCTCCTCGAGGAGCATCTTCGCCCGGCGGCAGAACGGGCATCAGTTCGTGATGTACAGCAGCACATCAGTTGTCATATCGCGTCTCCGACAGTTGGAAGCGGATCGCTGTCATGGCGTTGATCTACCGTCAGCCGCGTTCGAGGAGGGCGACTGTGCCTTGACCGCCGTCGGCGCAGATGCTGACGATTGCGCGCGATCCGGGCGGCATGGCCCAAAGTTCCTTCACCGCCTGGCTGAGGTCGCGCGCGCCTGTAGCGCCGAACGGATGACCCAGGGCGACCGAGCCTCCATTGGGATTGACGCGGTCCCAGTCAAAATCGCCCATAGCCGCCTGGACACCGGCTGTCGCGCGCACCCACTCCCGATCGGTGATGGCCGCGACGTTCGCCAGGACCTGGGCTGCAAAGGCTTCGTGGATTTCCCAGAGTGCGATGTCGGAGAAGCTGAGTTGATGCCGCGCGAGCAGGCGCGGAATGCCATAGGAGGGCGCCATCAGCAGGCCCTCGGTGTGGAGATCGACGGCAGAGATCTCGTAGTCGACGAGCCGCGCGTAGGGGGTGCCCGCCGGGAGTCTCGCCACACCGGCTTCGGTAGCGACCCAACACCCGGCGGCTCCATCCGTAATCGGTGAGCTGTTGCCGGCGGTCAGGGTTCCCCTCCCGCTGTCGCGATCGAAGGCGGGCTTGAGTGCGGCCAGCCGTTCGGGCGACGTATCGGCGCGCGGGTTCGCATCGCGCGCCAGCTCAGGCAGCGAAATCACGAGATCGTCGAAGAAGCCACGTTCCCAACCAGCGACTGCCCGCTGGTGGCTCTTGAGCGCCCAATCATCCTGCGCGACGCGCGAGACCCGCCAAGCCTTGGCGGTCTCCTCCATATGATCACCCATCGTCCTTCCGGTGATCCGGTTTGCCCAGCCCTTTGTGGGGAGCACGTAGTCTCGTGGAGTCAGAGACTGGAGGGCGGCAAGCGCGGCGGTCGCATCCTGCGCAAAGAGGTCGGTGAGCCGCTTCGATGCATCGGCCGTCAGGGCGATTGACGGCCGGCTCATGACTTCGGACCCGCCGACCATGGTGAGGTCGGTTCCTCCGCCCAGCATCCCTGCCGCAGCGAAGGTCGCCGTCATGCTGGTCGAGCATGCCAGGACGACGGAGAACGCCGGAACAGTCGGATTGAGCTTGGCATCAAGCCAGGTTTCGCGAGCAATATTGCTCCAGCCCAAATTCGGGATCACGGTTCCCCAGACGAGGAGATCAGGCTCCGCCTGCGCCGCCATCGCCTGCACGACAGGCACGGACAGAGAGATGGCATCGTAGGCAGCCAACGCGCCTCCGCCGCGGCCGAAAGGCGTCCGAAGGCCAGCGGCAATGAAGACGGGTTCGGCAAAGCGGCTCATGATGATCTCCAAAATTAATCCGTGGGCTGCACGTCCACGATCGGCGGGACGCGAAGTAGCTTGCGCCGCTAGCCGCCGTAGCGCTCGGTTTTGACAATGGAGGGGTCCAGGCCGGCCAGCAGCGCGCCCTCGGTCGCGATGTTGACGAAACCGTTGGACCCGCAAACGAATACTTGTGTGGGCTTTCGGTGAAGCCGGGCCAGAACTTCTTGGACCATCACGCCGTCGATCCGTCGCGCAAAGTCCGATGCGCGGATCGGGTTCTCGCGCGTAATTGCCAGCGCCAAGGCGAATGCCGGATCGCTGCATTCGATGGAATGAAGCTCTTTTGAGAAGAGAACGTCTTCAGCGGTTCGTGCGGACAGGAGCAGCGCTGTCGGCACGACCTGGGCTAGTGCGCGGCGCTGCCGGATCATCGCCATCAACGGCACGAGGCCGGAGCCTGCCCCGATCAACAGCACTGGGTCTATGGCAGGTTCAGGCCATAGGAAATGGCCGCCGAGCGGACCACGAAGCTCGATTTCGTCGCCGATCGCCGCGACATCGTGGAAGAACGGCGAAACTTCGCCATCCGGCAGGCGCTCGATAGCGAGCTCGACCGTCGGGAACGAGATTGCCGAAGACGCAATCGAGTAACTCCGCATCGCACTGTAGCCACCGGGCGCGGTCAGCCGGACATCGACGTGCTGCCCTGCGATGTGCGCGAACGGTTTGCTCAACCGAAGGAAGAAGCTCTTGATACTCGGGGTTTGCTGGACGATTTCGTCGATCACGCATGACTGCCACGCGATTTGCGCGCCGTTTTCAGTCATTGGTGTATCGCTGCTCGCGCCACGGATCGCCATAGATGTGATAGCCGCGCAGCTCCCAGAAGCCCGCCTCGTCACGCGTTGTGAATTGCAGCGCGTTCACCCATTTGGCGGACTTCCAGAAGTAAAGGTGCGGAACCAGAAGACGCGCCGGCCCTCCATGATCGCGGGGAAGCGGCTTGCCCGCATAGTTGAGGGCGACCATCGCTTTCCCGGAGAGCAGATCCGCCAGCGGGACGTTTGTCGAGTAATTATCGTAGCAGTGCGCCAAGACGAAATCGGTGGGCCGGTCGAGCCCTGCATCTGCAAGGATGTCTTCGATGAGTACGCCCTCCCAGGCGGTATCCAGCTTGGACCAGGACGTGACGCAGTGAATGTCTCGGGTCATCTTGGTCTTCGGTAGGGCGTTGAACTCGCTCCAGTTCCACACTTTGACGGGCTTCGGACCGATCTTGACGGTGAATTTCCAATCGGAGGGCTCCACGCTCGGCGTTGGCCCGGCCGTCAGAACAGGGAAATTCTCCACGAGATGCTGACCCGGCGGAATCCGATCGGACTGGTCGCCGCCTGGACCGCGGCCTGTGAAACCTCTGGTGACCATAGCGAAACCCCCTTGCTTGTCACGACAGACCAGAACCTGATTCAGTTCAGAATTCTGTAAAAGATCTTTGCGCGCACAACCGCCGAACGAGCCAATTCACTGAAAATCAGAATACCGGATTCTCTATTAGCGTAGAGAAAAGTGTTGGACCATTTTGAGTCGTGGTTGTGCGTGAAGACTATAGCGTCAGTCCAGTATGATTTCCCAATACCCTGTAGCTATAGTTTCGATAGCTTCGAATCGGCATTGCAGGCGTATCCCCGTCAGCGGATTTCGAGCGGACGCCGTCGCTTGCCAACGTTGGTGTGAGACCGGCGGGCGAGATCGCCCCTGCCAACGCGACCGCTGAGAGGTCGACTCCTCAACCGCTTGGGCGCTTATCGCCTCCATCCGGATGCTCACCCGCCGAACAGCAATAAACCGCTATTTTCGATAAACTTCTGAATCCGGCTCCGAGGTATGGAAACTATGTCGTACCGCTATTGGATATGTTGCGCGCATACCTTCATAGTCTGACACGCGAAATCTTTAAATCCTGAGTATATTTCGGAAGAAATTTCGATCTGATCGATAAGACTTCAGGATACAGCAAGCTGGAGACACCGATGAAAGCCGTTGGTTACAAGGTTCCGGGACCCATCGCCGAGGACGCCTCTCTGGTCGACATTGATCTGCCTCGGCCTGTCGCTGAAGGAGGCGATATCCTGGTTGAGGTGAAGGCTGTCTCGGTCAACCCGGTCGACTACAAAATCCGCAGCAGCACGCCGCCCGCTGATGGCGATTGGAAAGTGCTGGGATGGGATGCGGCC
The DNA here is from genome assembly GCF_002934425.1 of Aeromonas sp. ASNIH4. Classification (NCBI taxonomy): domain Bacteria; kingdom Pseudomonadati; phylum Pseudomonadota; class Gammaproteobacteria; order Aeromonadales; family Aeromonadaceae; genus Aeromonas; species Aeromonas sp. ASNIH4. The sequence continues at coordinate 2,054,099 of NZ_CP026217.1, forward strand.
GGGATCGTGCAAGAGGTCGGCCCCGACGTGACGCAGTTCGCGGTAGGCGACGAGGTCTATTATGCCGGATCGCTCATAAGGCCTGGCACCAATGCGGAGTTCCATCTCGTCGACGCCCGGATCGTCGGTCGTAAACCCGCGTCGCTCGACTGGGCGGAAGCGGCGGCGCTGCCACTCACGACGTTGACGGCCTGGGAAGCCATGTTCGATCGCCTGGACGTGACGAAGCCCGTTCCCGGGGCGGCGGCGGCGATCCTCATCATCGGTGGTGCGGGTGGGGTCGGGTCGATCGCCATCCAGATCGCTCGACAGCGCACGGATCTCATCGTCATCTCCACCGCCTCTCGGCCGGAAACCCAGGAGTGGGTTAAAGGGCTTGGGGCTCATCATGTCATCGACCACTCTCGGCCGCTCGCGCCACAGATTGCCGAGCTCAACATCGGCGCTCCCGCTTTCGTGTTCTCGACCACGCATACCGAGCAGCATGCATCCGACATCGCCGAACTGATCGCCCCGCAAGGACGGTTCGGATTCATCGACGATCCCAAGGCGCTCGACGTCATGCTGTTCAAGCGCAAGGCAGTGTCGATCCACCACGAGCTGATGTTCACACGGTCGCTCTACGGCACGCCCGACATGGATGAGCAGGGCAAGATCCTCAATTCGCTGGCGGTGCTGGTGGACGACGGCAAAATTCGCACGACGCTAACCGAAAAATTGTCGCCAATTAATGCCGCCAATCTGAAGACGGTGCACGCACTGATCGAAAGTGGCGCGGCAAGAGGCAAGATTGTCCTCGAAGGCTTCTGATGACTGCCACCGCCGAACGTCTTTTCTAACCTCAAGAACGCCGGACGGATTACGCCACGGTGAAGGAAATTTCATGACGAAATCCATTGCCACCGCCTCGATCAACCGCGAAACCGCCGTCGCCCTCATCGACGCGGCGATCGCCGCGGCACGTACAATCGGCATCCCGGCTGCGGTCGCCGTCGTCGACGCCACCGGTAACCTGCGCGCGTTCGAGCGCACTGATGACGCGCCGTTTCTCACCGTCGATGTTGCCATCGACAAGGCTTGGAGTTCCGCCTCGTTTGGGTACCCGACCCATGTCTGGAACGACTATGTTTCGAACGATCCAAAAGTGGCGCCGCTGGCCTATCGCCTCCGGATGGTCGCTGTCGGCGGAGGCTATCCGATCCTGGAAGACGGGAAGTTGATCGGCGGGATCGGCATCTCCGGAGGCAACTATCAGCAGGATCAGGATGCGTGCGTCGAGGCACTCACGAAAATCGGGTTCGAGCTGCCAGCCTGACGACTTTAAGGCCATCGCCAGCGGCGGTGGCCTGCAGATGCGACCTTATGAAAGACTTTAAGATGGAAGCGTTCGTCGTCTTCACCCGCGAAGAAACCACCGATCCGGAAGAACTCGCAACCTATTCTGCAGGCGTCGGCCCATCGTTCGATGGCCACGACGTAACCTTTCTCGCCGCTTATGGCGCGATGGAGCATTTGGAGGGGCCGCCCGTCGAAGGGGCCGTAATTTTGCGGTTCCCGACGATGCAGGCCGCCCGTGATTGGTATCATAGCCCCGCCTACCAAACCATCGCTGCGCACCGTTTTGCCGGTTCCCGCTATCGCGCCTTTGTCATTGAGGGGCGGCGGTGACACACCGACGGAAGAACGGCGGGGCTGGCCACGAGGTATCGGTCGGCGAACTCGCATCCTACAACCTGTAGGGGATCAAGGCGGTGAGGTTCGCGTGCCATCGCCACACGCGACCACTCATCGGACTTCTGCATCGGAATTGGAGGATCAGATGAGCGTCGACGAACGACAAGCCCCCGAGCTGCGGGTGCAGAGATGGATTGGCGCGGATGGAGAAAGCATCGCGCCGCTCAAGCTGTCGGATCTCGGCACCGGCCCGAAAGTCCTCTTCGCCTTCCAGCACTGGTGCCGTGGCTGCCATTTGCATGGATTTCCGACGCTACAAAGGTTGCATGGTGCATTGAGCGCCAAGGGCGTGGGCTTCGCGGTGATCCAGACCGTCTTCGAAGGAGCGGATGAGAACACCTTCGAGAAGCTGCGCGTGAACCAGCTCAAGTATGCGCTTCCTGTCGCGTTCGGTCAGGACGAGCCACCTGCCGGCGCGACGCTTCCCACCTTCATGGAGGACTACCGCACGCGGGGAACGCCCTGGTTCTCCGTGATGGACGCTGGCGGCCGCATCGTATTCTCGGACTTCCATCTCGACGCCGATCAGCTCGTGAAGGGACTGGAGCTGGTGTAACCGATGCGGCGCTGGGTCATCCTGATTGCCACCCATCTCGCGATGCTCGCCATGGGCTTCGCGGGCGGTGTCTACACGCTGCCGATCCTGACCGCCCCCCAGGCCCCGGACGCGGCGGCCTTGCGGACCATCTCAGCCGAGACGCTCTACGCAGGGCGTCTGGCCCGCGATCTCAAAGGCAGCGACCTGCTTCACTGGGGGGAAGGCGAGATCCGGGTCTCGCGCGACCGTATCGCCCATATCGGGCGCCTCGCCCCTGGTCCCGACTACAAGCTCTACCTCGCACCACGTTTCGTCGACACGAAGGAGGCCTTTCTCCTAATCAAGGACAGATCAGTCCGCGTGGGCGATGTGAAGACGTTCAACGGCTTCATCGTCGAGGTGCCTGCCGGCATCGATGTCCGTGACTACAACACGGTCGTCATCTGGTGCGAAGCATTCGACCAGTTCATCAGTGCGGCAGAGTATCAACCCTCAAGTCAGGCCCGAGAACGAGCCCGGCGATGGATACCATGAGGTCGGCGGGCAAGCGCGGCCTCGTTCTCGCGCCGGTGGCGGCGCTGCTGCTGAGCGTCGCCGCTCTGCTGCTGGGCAATGGCCTGCTGAGCACGCTCCTGATCGTGAGAGCCGGCCATGAGGGGTTCTCGACCGGCGCGATCAGCGCGATGATGTCCTTCTATTTCGCGGGTTTCACGATCGGCGCGCTCGTGTTGCCACCGATCATCGTCTCCGTGGGACATGTCAGAACCTTCGCCGGCTTCGCGGCCATTGCCTCGATGACCGCCCTTCTCCATGTGGCGTTCGTGGAGCCGATCGCCTGGATGCCGCTTCGCCTGATTACCGGCTTCGCCTACGCGGGCATGATCCTCGCAACGGAGAGTTGGCTCAACGCCCACGCATTGCCATCCACACGCGGGCAGCTCCTGTCGATATTCGGAGTTGTCTCTATGGGCTCATGGGCAATCGGGCAGGCGTTACTCAACATCGCACCGCCCGCCGACGTGACATTGTTCCTCATCGTGTCGCTGCTGATATCAGCGGCGGTGGTTCCGATCACCTTGCTGCCCAGTCATCCGCCGGCCCAGGTGGAACAGGAATGGGTCGCGTTCAGGGACCTCGTCCTCGTATCACCTCTCGCTGCGGCTGGCGCTTTCCTGGCCGGCCTGGCTATCGGTGGTTTCTGGGGCATGGGCGCGAACTTTGCCCAGAGCATCGGCCTCGATGTGGGCGGTATCTCCGCCTTCATGGCTGCGGTTCTTGGTGGAACGCTCGCCTTCCATTGGCCACTCGGTTGGCTTTCGGATCGAGTGCCCCGGAATCTTGTCATCGCCGGTGCGGCGCTGGCGTCCGCAGCGTCTGCCATCGGCGTAGCGTTGGCGGTGGAAGCGCCTCTGCCGCTGCTCCTTGCGGCAGGTGCGCTGTTCGGCGGCTTTGGCATCCCGATTTATTCGTTGTGTCTCGCCGTCGCAAACGACGATCTTCCGGCCGGTCGGCTACTCGGCACCGCGCGCGGGCTTCTGTTGCTCAACGGGATCGGGACAGCCGCTGGCCCCCTAATAGGAGCAGCTGCAATGAATATCGTCGGCCCTGGCGGCCTGTTCCTTTATGCGGCGGCGTTGCTCACGCTCCTGGCAGTGCTGGCCATCGCCCGCAGGCAGCCGAGGCGCGCCAACCAGGCCAAGGCGGCCCCCCGTTCTCCGAGCACGCCGATGATAACCGGATCTCTCGATACGATGATATGCATGGAGAAGCGGGCGCAGGGCGTGCGGGATTAGCGCGGCACGGCGCCTGCACGAACCGCGGGGTCAGGCGATGATAGCTGTTACGCGAATTTCGATACGCATGGTTGGAAGCCCCAGCGCTTCGATTCCCAACTGCGTCCAGATTGGAGCGCGGTCGGGCATGTAGTGGCGATACAGCTTGGCCATTGTTTCGTTGATCACGGGAGGGAATCCACCGACGTGATAGGAATTGACGTGGACCACATGCGGCCAGCGTGCTCCGGCGGTCGCGAGCGTCCGTTCCACGTTCTTGAACGCCTGCTCGATCTCTTCCTCAATCGACTCCGGAATGACGAGATCGTCGTTCCATCCGCCCTGTCCGGAGATCTCCACGCGGTCACCAATGCGCATTGCCTGAGAATAATGAAGCGCGTCATGCAGGCGCGTCCCGTATCCGGGGGTGATGAAGAATGAAGGTGTTGTCATGAGTTTGCCTTTGATGAGCCAGGTCAATGCGGCTGCAAGTGACCGTATGCATGCAGAAAGAGATGCAGGGCGTTCGGCACTAGCGCGCCGGCTGCGGTGGAGGGCTTTATTCCACGTCTTCTACGGTGAGGTCCCGGCCGTTGAACTGCACGGTCTCCCCGGCTCGGGCACCCTCGATCGCTTCGAAGATCGGCGCCATCGTGGAAATGCCCATGAGCTCACGCCCCTGACAGGTAAACTTGCTCGTTGACACCGCGATCACAAAGTGGCGGCCGGACAGCTTGACGACAGCGCCTTCGTTGACGGCCAACTTGGGGCCGAAATCGATCGTCCTGAGCTTTTCGAGTTTATTGGGGTAGTCATGGAGCGTGTCATCGAGCGCTTCAGCGAAGTCGCTCGCGACCTCGGCCTGAGCTAGTTCGTCGTTTTCGATCGGTTCGCTCCGATCGAGCCGAGCGGTAGAGACATAGTCCAGGTAGTTTTCGCGAGCGCTGTGCAACGCTGCTGTCTCCAGCAAGAGCATAGTTTCTCGTATGTGGTCCTTGTTCCAGTCCATAATCACCTCCTAATTTTCGATGTTCTTAAAGTTCAGCCTGCAGATGTGTGGGCCAGGATGGCCAGCCTTTCCGGCTAAGCGACACCGCTATTCGTCGCTGATGACGTCTTCGCCCTGGTATGGAACCCTGATCAGCCGAGGATCTCGAATGATGCTCGTGACGAGCCAGACATATTCCTGCTCGGCGGTATCGAAGCCGAGGATGCTGAAGGATTGGCCGAAAGGGCATGGCGGGAAGTCTGGAAAGCCCTCGCGCAGAACGTAACGCTCGGGATCGCTGTGAAACTCGCTCTTGTAGACTTTCCGTAGTCCGTGCTTGCTCGGCGCGTCCTGGTCACCTGCCGGTGCTGTTTCCCGATGCTCCACAAGGCGCTCGGACAAGTCGCGGGGGCAGATTTCGTGGAACACGTCGAAGGCGTCGATCAACAGGCCTTTATGCTCTGTCGCCGGATCGGTGATCGCGTAGATGTTGGAGGCATCTTCGCCGTCGTCCCCGCTCTCGAGGCGCAACGCCGCATCGACGCGAATGCTGCATGCATCGAGGGTTGACCCTAGTTCGAGATCGACGAGATTGCCGTCCTTGACGCGGTATTCGCGGTCATAGCCGTTGGCGATGAATGACTGGACTGCTTCTAGAACGTCGGTCACCTGGGAGGTCATGGAAGCACCTTCATCTTGAACTGGATTGGACACGCTCGCGCACAAAGCGCGCTGTGACTCGGCGGACGGAGAAGCTCGCGAAGTGCGTTACTCATAGCCACTTGGCCTTCTTGAAGCGCATGAACAGGAGAAGGCAGAACACCGCTATCACTCCGAGCACGACGAAGTAGCCATATGGCGTGTCCAGTTCCGGCATGTGCTTGAAGTTCATGCCATATATTCCGGCGATCGCCGTCGGGACCGTCAAGATCGCCGCCCAGGCCGCGAGCTGGCGAGTGACCACACCGATCCTTTGCGCTTCCAGAAGGCTGCTGGCCTCGAAGACCGTGGACAGGACAAGCAGGAGGCCGTCGACCATGGACTGCACGCGGTGGACATGGTCCGCGACGTCGTGGAAATATGGTGTCATTTCGGCGCTGATGCAGGGAAAGTGGCCGCGAACGAGCTTTCGCACCAGCTCGGCCATAGCCCCGAGCGTGCGCTGGAACCGCGTGAGTTCGGACCTTAGTTCGAAGATTCGCGCCACCTCTTCTGGCCCGAGGAAATCGTGCAGCGACCGTCGCTCCATCGCCAGGACGTCGTCCTCGATCATTTCGAAGATGGGCAGATACTGGTCGACCACTCGGTGCAAGATCGCGTGCAGCACATAGTCGACACCCTTGCCGAACTGCGTCGGCGATGCCTCGAGTTGCTCCCGAAGTTTGCCCAGCGCTCCGGCATTGCCGTGCCGCACGGTGATAAGGTGATTGTGACCGGTGAAGATCGCCATCTTGCCGTAGCTGATCCGGTCGCCGACCAGCTCGGCGGTCTGGGCGACGACGTACAACTCATCGTTGTAGACCTCGAGCTTGGGCGGGCACAGCGGGTGCATGGCGTTGTCGATCGCCAAAGGATGGAGGTTATACGTCGTCTGGATCGCGCTGAGTTCGTCTGCGGTGGGCTCGCTAAGCGCGATCCAGCAGAAGCCCGAGCGATTCTCGTTTAGTTCGACGTGCTCATCGAGCCTGATTTCACGGACTCGCTTACCTTCGTTGTAATAATATGCGGCGATAATGGTCATGCAGGCCTCGCAGGAATTCGCAGGCCACGCTGTACAGCCGGTCGCGCCAGCCCGCGTTCGAGCCATGCCTGCACGTTCGAATAGCTGCTTAGGCCGAGGATGTCGCCCGCTGCGTAGAATTCGACCAGCGCATTCACCCAGCCAAACGTCGCAATGTCCGCGATCGAGTAATCATCGACAATCCATTCGCGGCCCTCCAGCCGGTGATCCAGGACCCCGAGAAGACGCCTGGATTCATCAACAAAGCGCTGCCGAGGTCGCTTGTCCTCATAGTCCTTGCCGGCAAATCGCAGGAAAAAGCCTAGCTGTCCGAAGGTCGGCCCAACGCCCGACACCTGAAAGAACACCCAGGCCAGAGTCTCGTACCGCTGGGCGGGTGTTGTTGAGATGAGCTGCCCCGTCTTGTCGGCCAGATAGATGAGGATCGCACCGGTTTCCCATATGCCAATGGGCTGGCCGTCAGGGCCAGCCGGATCGATGATCGCGGGTATGCGGCCGTTGGGATTCAACGACACGAACGCTGGATCCTTCGACTCGTTGTTCGAGATGTCGACGAAGTGGGGCTCATACGGCAGGCCAGTCTCCTCCAGCATCATCGAGACCTTGACGCCGTTGGGCGTGGGGGCCGCGTATAGTTGCAAGCGATCCGGATAAGATGCTGGCCAGCGCTGCGTGATGGGAAAGGAGGAGAGGTCTGTCATATCTGGATCCTGGCACTGCGACGGCGGCTGAATGGAATGATCTGCTTCAAGGCCGGGTTCGACGACCGCGTCGATTGACGCGGTCGTCGGAGGTTGCGAACCGGATCGGCGCGGCACTAACGGCAGCGAAGCCTATTCCGCTGCAGCCCCGGCCGCAGGGCTCACATCGCCGGCCTCATGCCGCTTTGGAAGAACCCAGTCGGGACGGACGAAGTGGCAGGTGTAGCCGCCCGGCCGCTTCTCCAGATAATCCTGGTGATCGGGCTCGGCCTCCCAGAACTCGCCGACCGGCTGGACCTCGGTCACCACTTTGCCATCCCACAGCCCCGAGGCATCCACATCGGCGATCGTATCCTCGGCGACGCGCTTCTGCTCCTCGTCGACATAATAGATGCCCGACCGGTAGGAGAGCCCACGATCATTGCCCTGGCGGTTCAGCGTCGTCGGATCGTGGATCTGGAAGAAGAATTCCAGGATGTGCCGGTAGCTCGTCACTGTCGGGTCGAAGACAATCTCGATCCCCTCGGCATGCGTGCCGTGATTACGATACGTGGCGTTCGGAATATCGCCGCCCGTGTAACCCACACGGGTCGAGATGATGCCGGGCCGCTTGCGGATCAGATCCTGCATGCCCCAGAAACATCCTCCTGCGAGAACAGCGCGCTGATGCATGTTAAGCCTCCTCTACTTGATCGAGATATTCACCGTATCCCTCGGACTCCATCTCGTCGCGCGGGATGAAGCGAAGGGACGCAGAGTTGATGCAGTAGCGCAGACCGCCGCGGTCGGAAGGACCGTCCGGGAAAACGTGGCCCAGATGGCTGTCGGCGTGTACCGACCTGACCTCCGTCCGGACCATGCCGTGTGCACTGTCCCGCACCTCGTTCACGTTTGCCGGAACGATCGGCTTGGTGAAGCTGGGCCAGCCAGTACCCGAATCGAACTTGTCCGTTGAAGCGAACAGCGGCTCTCCCGACACTATGTCGACGTAGATGCCAGGCTCCTTGTTGTCGTTGTGCTCACCCGTGAAGGGCCTTTCGGTCCCCGAATCCTGGGTAATCCGGCGTTGCTCGGGGGTCAGGCGGTCAACTGCTGCCTGTGACTTCTCAAACTTCATGATAGTCTCCAATAATTAATCTAGAGAGCTCGACACACTGTCATTTATCTTTGCAGTCATTGCGCCGACTATAGCAGTGCGCCCCAGATTTATCCAATACGCTGCGCGTATAGTTTCCATAGCGCCGAAGCTCTTCACGTCGTGATTCAGTTCCACTCATACCGGGCTGCCAGCTGCGCGATGTTCCGTATCTCGACCGTTGCCGTGGAGCCGGATACTGTCGCGATCACGACTTCGCGCTCCAAGACAAATCCGTCGATCGGCCGAGTGACGAGGCCTTGCACGGTCGGCGATCGTTCCGGAAGAATGCATATGGCGTGGCCGTCAGCGACGACCCGTTGCACCCAGTCCTCGCGATCTGATCGAAAGCGAGGTCGCATGAGCAAGTCCCGTCGCGCGAAGTGATCGAGGATCCGATCGCGAAACTCGCATTTCAGGCGATCGACGAAAGGAAACTCGAGCAGGTCTTCGCCGCGCACGATCTCGTTGGCAGCCAAGGGATGGTTTGCAGAACAGCCGAGCACGAAGCGCTCCCGAAATAGAGGATGCACATCCAGCTTGCGTTCCGGTCTTGTTTCACGCGGCATGATGCACGCGTGGTATTTTCCTGAAAGCACCTCCGATGTGTCCTCGTTCGACTGGAGCGAGTGCAGCTTGATTTCGATGGATGGCATCTCCGCCAATGCGCTCTCGAAGAATGCCGTAAATTCCTTTGGTCCGACGGTGGGCGCGACGGCGACATCCAGCACGCGGTGCCCCCCCATCGCCCAGTGCTCCGAGTGATTGCGAACGCTCTTCATCGCGACCACCATGCGCCGGAATTCTGCCTCGACGTCATGGCCAAGGCCAGTCAGGCGGCTGTTCTTCCCGTCGCGATAGATCAGCGGCCCGCCAAGCTCATCTTCCAAGCGGCGGATCGCGCGGGTCAGACTTGGCTGTGACACACCGCTCAAGCGAGCGGCCGCTGTGAAATTCAGCGTCTCGGCCAAGTTGATGAAATAGCTGACTTGATTGAGTTCCATAGTCCTTTGGCCCACGCGCCTGACTGATACCTCTTCCGTGAGACCGCCTTTGGAACGCAGGTCGCAGAAGTATGCTTGGCGCATATAATCATGATATAGGGGCTTGTCTATATGCGCCAGACATATAAATGATAGCCTGAGATGACGATTACCGGTTGGCGGTGCGCTCCGCTCAGCTCCGTCGAAGGTTCTGAGAGCGCAACCGCCAAGCCGCGTGCTGGAGGTTTGATGGACATGGCAGGAAGATCATTTACGTTTGTCAGTGGGGCTGGCTCTCCGCTGTCCGGGCACCTCGAACCGCCGGAAGGGACGCCGCGGGGCTGGGCGATCTTCGCCCACTGCTTCACGTGCGGGAAAGACAGTCGCGCCGCTGTTCACATCTCGCGCGCGCTGTCGCGTGCGGGCATCGGGGTCTTGAGGTTCGATTTCGCCGGGACCGGGATCGGCGGTGGGACGGGAGAACCTGTGAACTTCGCGTCGGACGTCGAGGACCTTCGGGCCGCCGCAAATGCGATGGCGGCGGCGGGCATGTCACCGTCCCTCCTCGTCGGGCACAGCCTGGGTGGCACCGCTGCGATCGTAGCCGCCGCCGACATGCCTGATATTGCGGCGGTAGCGACGATTGGTGCGCCGGCCGACCTTCAGCATATCTTGCGCCTCTTCGGACCGAATGATCTGGACACCATCGCGAGCGAGGGCGAGGCCTCGGTGGAGATTGCCGGTAGGCCCTTCCTCATTCGCCGAGGGTTCCTTGAGGCGGTTGAGGGGATCGACGTCGAGAAGGCCATTGCCTCCCTGCGACGGCCGGTGCTGGTCATGCACTCTCCGCTGGATCAGGTGGTCGGCATCGACCACGCGTCGCGCATCTTCGTCGCGTCCAGGCACCCTAAAAGCTTCATCTCGCTCGACAACGCGGATCACCTTCTCACCGACGTCGCGGACGCGAACTACGCCGCGGCCATGGTGGCGGTTTGGGCGAGCCGCTTTCTCCCACCACTCAGCGCGGATCTTCCGCAGATCGAGGTTGCGGAGGGCGTCGTCGCCACCGAAACTCTTGCAGGGACGTTCCAGCTCAAGGTCCGCAGCGGCGAGCACACTCTGTTCGCCGACGAGCCAGCATCGGTCGGTGGCCTCGGGACCGGACTATCTCCCTACGAACTCGTATCTGCCGGCCTCGCAGCCTGCACGGTGATGACGATGCGTCTCTATGCGAACCGCAAGGGCTTTCCGCTCGAACGGGCGAGCACGACCGTGCAGCACGAGAAGGTGCCGGACATGATGCCACCCGACCGGTTCACCCGCACCATTGTCCTCGATGGGCCGCTGAGTGATGATCAGCGCGCTCGGATCCTCGCGATCGCTGATCGGTGTCCCGTCGATCTGAGTCTCATCCGGGGTTCGGACGTGCAGACCGAGCTCTTGAGCGCCAGTCAGGCTGCGGATCCCGCGAGGCTGGCTTGACCGTGGCGCACACGGAGGAGGGCGAACGGACTGTGAGCCAATCGCCTACCGGCAATAGGGCGGCCGCGACAGAGCGAGCAATTCTCGCAGGCGGCTGCTTCTGGGGCATGGAGGATTTGCTGCGCCGAGCCAGGGGAGTCATTTCGACGCGTGTCGGTTACACAGGCGGAGAAATGCCTGATCCGACCTACGCGAGACATTACGGCCATGCGGAAGCAGTGGAAGTGACCTTCGACCCTTCCGTTCTCGCCTATCGCTCGCTCTTGGAACTCTTCTTCCAGATACATGACCCCACGACCTACGAGCAACAAGGCAGCGATGTCGGTCCGAGCTATCGATCGGCGATTTTCTACACCACCGAAGTGCAGAAGGAAGTCGCCCTCACAACCATCGCGGAAATCGAGGCATCAGGAAGCTGGCCTGGCCCGGTCGTGTCGGAGATCAACCCAGAAGAACCCTTTTGGGAGGCGGAGCCAGAGCACCAAGAATACCTGGTGCGCTATCCTGGGGGCTATAGCTGCCACTTCGTGCGCCCGACCTGGCGGTTGGACCGCTCAGACGAACGCCCAGCTGTAATACTTGACAGAAAGAGTTGATGATGACCGAAACCGTGACTAATCAGGCCGCCTGGCAGAAAGCGCCGGGGCAGCCACTGAGGATCGGTGTCACCGCTCTGCCGCATCTGGCGGCGAACGAGATATTGATCCGCAACGCGGCCATCGCGATCAACCCACTCGACTGGATTCTGCAGGACGTCGCGCTTTTGCCATGGCTCGACTATCCCGCGATTCTCGGCAGCGACGTCTCCGGTGAGGTCGCGGCGGTCGGTGGCGCGGTCGAGCGGTTCAAGGTCGGCGATCGAGTCATCGGACAGGCGGTCGGGACAACCGTAAATCAACCTGCGCAGGGTGCGTTCCAGCACCACACGATCGTGCTGGACCACATGGCGGCGCCGATCCCCAACAACATTGCCTTCGCTGATGCGGCAGTCCTCCCGCTTGGCCTTGGCACCGCCGCAAGCGGGCTCTACGGACGGACACAGTTGGCTCTCGCGCCACCGTTACACTCGCCGACCGCGCGTCCAGAGGTCGTTCTGGTCTGGGGTGGATCGTCGAGCGTTGGCTGCAACGCCATCCAGCTCGCGGTGGCGTCGGGCTACAGGTGCGTCGCCACCGCTTCGGCGCGCAACGTCGGCCTGTTGAAGGAGCTGGGTGCAAGCGAGGTTCTTGACCACTCGAGTCCAGCCATCGTGGAAGACGTGATTGAGGCAATGCGCGGGCGCAGTCTCGCTGGAACGCTTCACGCGACCGGTCACATGAAAGACTGTTTTGCCGTAGTTGCGAGATGCGAGGGCTCGCGCCGGGTGGCAGCGACGCTGGCCCCGCCCGACGAGCGTTCATTTGGAGTCGAGGCGACGCACATCTCCGGGACGAGCCTCAAGGATGACGAGGTTGGTCCAATGATCTACCGCGAATTCCTGCCGCAGGCTCTCGCGGCGCGCACGTTCGTCCCCGCCCCTCCGGCGAAGATCGTGGGCCAGGGCCTTGAAATGCTCCAGGCTGCCTTGGAAGCCCTGAAGGCGGGTGTATCCGCAGCGAAAATCGTCGTTACCCTGCCTTGAGTGACCAGCCAGGCGGTTTTTCGCGTTCGCAGTCTGAGGTGGCCCGCACTTTGCCGATTGGGAAGCTCTACCGGGAAAACGCGTGTGGGACGCGCGCTGCGCTCCTGCCGGAGCATGCGTTCCCGAAACCTGTTCCCGACTGCTTTTCCCCGAAACTACCTATCGGACATAGAGAAATGGGAATGCAGCGAGTGGTTTGAACGGCCGCTTCCGAAACCGCGTTCCGATCAATTGAGCGGCTAAAAGTGGGGCGATCACCGACATATTAGAATGAGACCGCCATGCCCGATCGGCCGGCTTGACGCGTAGCCAAAAGAATGCGGCTGATGGTAGGCTCGCTGACATTATGAAGCCCCGCCATCTGAGCAGCGTTGAGCTGCCGCAATTGCGAGTCTCCTACGCGTCGTCGTTCTTCTCGCGGTCCACACCTCGCTCATGCAATTCGGCATCGACGGGGCAGTTCGTGCAGCCCTCGTAGCAGCACAAGCGGCAGATGCGGTATGACTGCTCGAGGTTTTCCAAGCGATTTCGGAGAACGCGTTCAGCGATGTCCGATAAGGTTTTCAGTTCGTCTGGATTAAGGATCGATAGCCCTTCGGCAATCACTTGATCGCGCGAGGCCAGGACCTCGTCGCTCGCGACCTTGCCAGTTGGAGTAAGATAGAGGGATCGCGCGCGCCCGTCTGTCGAATGCTCCCTACGCTCGATCAATCCCTCGCTTACCAATCTATCCACCAGGCGAACAGTTCCAGCATGTGAAAGGCCCACCCCGATCGCAAGCATACGGATCGAGAGCCCGGGCTTGTGCGCGAGCAACGCCAGCGCTGAGGCGGCGGGTCCAGCTTCCGGCGCCCGCGATGAACTAGCGCGAACGATGTCGTCGCTGATCATGAGTGCGAACGCCCCGAAAATGTTTCGATCTCGAGGTCCATCCATTGCCACATCTATATGTGCGCGGAGCATAGACAGCAAGCCATACCGTGGTCCTCTTCCTCCGCGCGGCTTGTGGAAAATGTCCTGTTTTAAAAGGGTTTCGGAGGATTTCGACTGATCGAGCGCGCCGAAAAAAACGGGTCCGGCTCGTTAAGGCAGCGGAACCGTTGATACCTGGCGGCTATAGGGCAAGCCTTTTCGCTCGGAATCGCCGTAGGTCGCGCCCGAGAATCACTCCGCGTCAGCGCTGTCATCCAGGCCGCGCAGGTGCAGATCAGCGAGACCTAGCTTGCCCCCGGCGTCGCACTTCCATCGTGTCACCGCGCGCGATCACGATTGTATCAATCCCATTGAGGAACAGTCCGTGCTCCACGACGTCGGGGATTGCGGCGATCGCTGCTACGATTTCGGTGGGCATGGTTATCTCGTCCAGGGCCGCGTCCATCCGTACAGGCTGGACGTTTGCCAACGGGCTATAGGCCCACCCGGAGCGCCAGCCCCATCAAGTCAAAATCCCGCAAAGGTCGCGCGTTTGCTGGGTAAAGGCATCGCCGATGAGGATGGCTTCGTGAGGCAGCGAAGCGCGAACCAGCCGCTCGACATATCTCGCTTATTAGTATATGCGTCGCGCATATACTGCAACGCCTGCCCGAAGCACGTAGACGACGTTCGTGACGTTCCCACGGGACCACTGTTGAGGAATTTTAGATGAGCATTTTCGACCGTTATGAATTTCTTGTCCCCGAGCACGGTCGGAGGGATCTTGGCCTGCTTAGATGGGCTCTCGTGATCGTATTTCTGTGGTTCGGCGCGATGAAGTTCACAGCGTACGAGGCCTATGGTATCGCCCCGTTTATCGAACACAGCCCGATCATGAATTGGCTCGGCATGTTCGGGACGCAGGGGCAAAGCTATTTCATCGGCGTTATCGAGTTATCGACCGGTCTCGTTCTGATCCTTGGTGCATTTCGTCCACTCTTCTCTGCGCTAGGCGCACTAATGTCAGCAGCGACCTATCTGATCACGCTGACCTTTTTCATCACCACTCCAGGTGTCGCGGAGCAGACTGCCGGCGGCTTTCCTGCGATTTCGGCTGCACCAGGGCAGTTTCTACTGAAGGACGCAGTTCTGCTAGCGGCGTCCCTCGTGCTGCTGCGTGCTTCGGTCCGCCACAGAGGGGCGCTTGTGCCCTCGTGACTGTGGTCCTCTCGTGACGGCGGCGTGCAAATCCTGCAGAACCTCCGCGGGGCATGGATGCTCCGTCGCGATATCGAGCCCGGAGGCGCTCAGCTGCATGGCGACGCGGTCTTCGCCCGTTTCGGCGAAGGCGCGCTCGCTTATCGAGAGAGCGGCATTCTCACACTGGCAGATGGCAGAGTATTCTCCGCGTGCCGGCAGTATCGCTATCGCTTGAGCGAGGACAGTGTTGTCGTCGAGTTCGCAGACGGACCTCATATCGGGACGCAGTTCCTCAGCTTGAGTTTCTCGCGGACGGATACCGGGTTGGAAGCGAGTGGCGTCTATGCCTGCGGAGACGACACCTACCATGCAACCTACAGGATTCTGGGGCCGGCGGCCTTTGAAGTGGTCATCATGGTCCAAGGGCCTGCAAAGGCATACGAGCTAGTCAGCCGATATTCCCGGTCGGGATAAATGCTCATGTCAGGAGGGCAAGTCCTCTGTTGCCCTTATCATGGCCGTGAAAGGCAGCGCCGGAATAACTTACCACGCGCTGCAAATCCGAAGACGATTGTCGTCGTCATCAGAAGGTAGGCGACTATCCCACCAGGTGAAAGAGTCGGAACCGCTGCGAGGATCAACCCATCATTCCCGCCGGGTATGAGCGCGATGCCGATACCCATCAATGTGCCGCCGACGATAGATCGCAGAATGCCATTGGCTGTCGGCAGTTGGAGACGCAGATTGCCTTGGCGAAAGGAGGCGGTTAGGGCGCCTGCGATCGAAGAGATCACCGCAGTGAGCGCGACCTCGCCGGCCGGCGACATTCTGAGAGGAAGGGCGCGTTGAATCACGTCTGCGAAGGTCCAGGCCGGCGAGAGTGCATATAGAAGTCCGCCAGTGATACCGAGTCCAATCATCGAAGCGCCGAACGACCAACCCGGCTTTGTTCGCAGAACGCTCTTCGTGGAAACGAAAACGAGTGCCAGCACGAGCACAACTAGGAAGGCTAGGAGAGTAACGAGGCCTGTTGCGCTCGGTTTGGAGATTAAGCTTGGCCATGTTGAATCGTAGCCGAACCTGCCATGGTCGGCAACCAAGATACCAATCGTTAATCCCAAGGGTAGAGCTAGAAGTCGCATCTCCCCATCCCCAAGCCGCGCCAGCGATCCGAGCAGGCATGTGTCATTAATGAGTGCGCCGAGGCCGAAGGCGATGGCGCCGATGAGCAGGAGGAAATTGATGCTGGTCGAGGGTGCGAGTGTTGCGCCCAGTGTTCCCGTCCAGACTATCGGGACCGCAACCAGGCCTGCCGCTGCCGACGCTGCGAGAAATCCGACGAACATTTTCGGCGGCTGTCTTCTGTGTAACTCATGAGCGGCCACCACTAAACAGGTTCCGCCTTGGTTCGCCGCATATCCGAACCCGAAGGCAAGTACGCATAGAAGAAGTTCGAGCGCAAACGATCCCATTATTTCAAGCCTGCCTGATCATATCGTCAGCCTTCTGATGCGACGTTCCAGCGTGGCGAGCGCCCCGGCTTAGCTTTACCACGGGAAGGCGCGATCCTGCTGTAGCCGCACAGATGGCAAAGGCTGACCGAGCCATCTTTGTCGAAGCCGTTTGCCACAAGGAGCCGCTCCGACAGCATGCCTAGAATGTCGAGGTCATTGGGCGACAGGGGCGAAATACATTCGGAGATCACCTGCTCCCGTGCCTTGAGCAAGGCGTCCGTTATCTTCTTCCCCGAATTGGTGAGGTGAATGAAGCGCGCCCGCCTGTCGGTGATTTGTCTTCGTCGTTCCACCAACTGTTCGCGCTCGAGCCTATCGATCAATCGCACCGTCCCGGCATGAGAAAGCCCGATCGAGGTAGCCAAAACGCTGATCGGCAGTCCGGGCTCCATGCTGAGTAACACCATCACGGCGGTCCCCGGGCCGCTTGGTGAAAACGAGGCCGAGACACTGGCGATGCTGTCTGCAACCGCCAACGCGAGTGCACCTAAATGGTACTTGGCGACCTCAGGCTCCATACCGCAAGAATATATGCTTCGCGCATAGACTTCAAGCGTGTGAAAATGTATGACCGCCGCATGCATCTATGACAGATTCGGACATGGTCATGCTCATTGAGGGGCTCAGCTCGGATTCCACATCTGAGATCAACGGACGTGCTCGTTCCCCAGGCGCTAGCGGGGGTGGGCTCGATGAAAGTGGACGTGCATGGGTGCCGCTCACCGGGCGCAGGCGGTTCGCCGATGAGACCGCCGGTATGATCGGACGGGTCTCATGCCCGACCTGACTCTTGATCTCCGATACCTGAAGTACGCCGTTCAGGTCGCCGAGGCCGGCAGCTTCCGCCGAGCGGCGGAGCGCCTATCGATATCGCAATCCACCGTCAGCCGACGTGTGCAGCTGTTTGAGCGCCAACTTGGCTTTTCTCTCTTCAAGCGTACGCGAGCGGGGGCAGGGCTGACTCCAGAAGGTGAGCGCTTCCTTCAACAAGCGGTGGTGGGAGCGCGCTACCTTCGTAACGCCGCAACGGAGATCCGCTCCGCGCGGAAACTCAAGACCGGGCTCGTGAGGTTTGGAATGCTTGAAGCGTTCCCGGCGTGCCCGATCATCAACATTCTCTCGGCATTCAGAAATAGACATCCGACGATCGAGGTAAAGCTTGAGGAAGGCACTTCAGAAGAAAACACTTTGGGGGTGAAGCGCGGATTACTGGACGCAGCAATCAGCCTGAGTGCGAGCAAGAGCCCTCAGTTCCAAGTTCGACGTCTCTGCGAACCAGATCTGTTCGTGGCATTGTCCCCGCTTCACGAGTTGGCAGCACGGCCACAGCTGTCGTGGGAGGACATTTGTGACGAAGTCTTCCTCGTTCGCTCGGATGGCGCTGGGCGTGAGCTCGCTGGCATACTCCGGCGCATGGTGGGCGCCGGAGACGGAGCGGTTCAACTCTCGATCCAACAAGTCAGCCGAGAAACCCTGCTGACGATGGTCGAACAGGGCTTCGGCTTGACCATCACCAGCGTGATCTACCGGCCGGATATCGCGTTGATCCCGCTCCCATCGGCGCGGGCGCCGACGGCCGCTATAATTTCTTCCAGTGACAACGACAACCCGACTCTGCCGCTGCTGCTGAAGTGTTTCGACACCCCCTCTAGAGCGGGGACCACGGATTAATCGGCGCTCCCCGGCGTCAACGTTCGCCTGGCTTTGGCGAAGCCACGGTCTGTCGCGATGAACCGTTGTAACATCGGGACGATTAACCGAGCTGGGTCAACAGCGGACTGACCTTGCTCTCGGCCCAATAGGTGGGCGTAGTCAACAAGGTCCTGGTGGAGAGCTGCAGGTAGCTCGACCTGTACCTTAAGCGGCTTGTCGTCCGCGATGGGGCCTAGCTTAAGCTTCGACATCATCAACCTCCATATGGCTCCAGTACCAAGTCTCGCGTCACGATAACGCGCACGGGAAATCCGGGCCGAATAGTGATCGTGGGCGCGACGTTGAGCTGACGCCTCACAATCTGCTGCCCTGCGTCGTTGATGGTGTCCTGCCCACCGTTCCGGATCGCCTGAACGAGCTGATCGTCGTTGTCGACCGCGAGTTCGGCGCCGACGCTCAGCAGTGTCGACAATCCCGCAGCCTTGGCCAGATCCCACCAATGGTAATCGACGCCATCCTGCAGCCCGGCGAACCCTTCAGCGTCAGCACCAGGCTGGCGCTCGAGAACGATCGAGCGCCCGTTCGGGAAGACGAGCCGAGTCCAGACGAGCAGGACTCGGCTCTGGCCGAACTGCACGTTGTTGTCGTACTGCCCGACCACACGAGTGCCTTGCGGCACAAGCAAGATACGGCCGGTTGGGCTGTCGTAGATGTTTTCGGTGACCTGCGCGGTGATCTGGCCGGGTAGATCGGATCGGATGCCGGTGATCAGCGCCGCGGATATCACTGCTCCCGCCTGAAGGACGTTCGGCGATACTGGCGCAGCGACGCGATCGGGCGCAACCGTCCTGCGATCGGCCGCGGCGTTCAGAAACGCGTTCTGCCGGTCCTGCGCCGAGGGCGTGGCGGGCGGCGGAGCGAGGCCAATGCTCGCCAAATCCGGCACCGGCGCGAGCGCTGGGGCAGCTCCCGCAGCAGCGGGTGTGCCCCGGCTTTCCGATCCGGAGAAGAGACGGCTGGTGCGCGCGGTCTCGATTTCCTGAAGGCGGCGCTGCTCTTCCGGGCTGATGCCGGGATTGGGCGTGGCCGTCCCGGGTGTGGGCACCGGCTGTCCGCGATCCTGGGTACTAAGGATCGGCCGGCCGAGGTCACCGGGAAGAGGGGGACCGAGCTGTGGCACGCCACTGTAATCTCGCGGCAGGCCGGCCAGTCCGTCAGCGGTCGAGCGGTTCTCGGTCGAATAGAGTTCGTCGTTCGGCCGACCGGCGTCGCGGGTCTGAAGCGCGTAGATCAGCGCACCTCCGAGCCCGACGCTGGCGACAAGACCGAGGCCGGCGAGAACCTTCCGCGACAACCGGGTGACGCGGGGCGGTTCGGCCCGCAGCCGCATCGGCGCAGGCCCGACCGGCTCGCCGGTCAGGGGCTGCGCATCGTCGTCCGGCACTTCCTCAATCCGGGGCGGGTTCTCGCTCACGAGGTCGGCCTCCCGTCTGTGCGGACGATCCTGACGCGCTTCTGCTCGCGGCCGGAGCCGAAGCGAAGTTCGGCAGCCGCGAACAGACGATCAACGATCATGTGGTGGCCGCGAACGCGATAGTTCACGAGCTCAGAGGTGTTGCCCTCGGGGCCGACGACGAAGAGTGGCGGCATCTCGCCCTGACCGATGCCGCGCGGAAACTCGATAAAGACCTGGCGTCCGTCGTCGAAGGCGCGCAGCGGCCGCCACGGCGCACGGTCGCCCTCGATCGCATAGCGGAAGTTGACGTTCGCGAGATCGACGCCGCTCGCCACCGGCTGGGCCGCCTGCGCCTCGGCGTTCTGACGGCGCAGCGCAATGAGCTGGTCTTGCGGATACTGCCATGAGACCGACGCCATATAGGTGCGCTCTGTCGAGCGCAGCTCCATGTGATAGGTGCGCATGTTGGTGTTGATGACGAGGTTTGTCATCAGGTCGGCGCGGGTGGGCTTTACTAGGATGTGGATCTGGCGCGTTGCCCCCGATCCGCTCTCGGTGTCGCCGATGATCCAGCGCACTGTGTCGCCGGCGGCCACCGGGCCTGCGCCGACAAGCTGCTCCCCGGGTTGGAGCGCGATGTCGGTGATCTGCCCGACGGCGGTATAGACTTGATAAAGCGCCCCTTGAGTCCACGGGTAGACCTGCATCGAGTTAATGAAGCCGTCGCGCACCGGCTGGACTCGTGCCGCCTCGTTTGCCTGGTTGACGCGAGCGGTCGGATTAGAAGGCTCCGGGGCACGCCGCGTCTCCTCCACACGCTGCAATTGGCCAGGCAGCGGCAGCGGCCGGGGCAGCTCGACCACGGTGACCGGCGCGGGTGGATCGACGGTCTGCACCGCCGGAGCCGCATTGTCGTAGGAAATCTCCGGCGGCGGATTGGTGGTCGCGCAGCCCGCGAGCGCGGTCGCCGCTAGCAGAACGACCGGGAATGCGGCTCTACGGAGAGCCGGGAGTACGTGTGTGTGTGAAGCCGGGTTTCCGGCTTTACGGAAATACGGCTTCATTGCCCAAGCTCCCGTGACCAGTTGATGGCGTTGACGTAGATGCCGAGCGGGTTCGCCCTGAGCCGGTCGGCGTTTCGGGGGATCTGCACGACGATCGTCAGGATCGCGGTCCAGCGCGTGGTCTCGGCGAGCTGGCCATTTTCGTATCGGCGCTCGACCCAGGCGACGCGGAAGCTGTCCGGGGACGCGCGGATGACGCTGGAGACGTCGACAGCGACCTGCTGCCGGCCGACCCGTGTAAAGGGGTCGTTGGAGCGGGCGTAGTCATTGAGCGCCATGGCGCCGCGGTCAGTCGTGAAGTCGTAGGCGCGCAGCCAGTTCTGCCGGACGATGATCGCATCGGCCGGAATGCTCCGGACCTGCTCGATGAAGCGCGCTAGGTGGAAGGCAATCTGCGGATCGGTCGGACGATAGTCGGCCTCGGCGGGCGCGACGGCCTGCGCCTGACCGATGCGATCGACTTGGACCACCCAGGGTACGATCGTCCCGCGTGCTGACTGCACGACGAGCGCGATGGCGAACCCGGCCGATAGGATCAGCGAGCCGAACGCCATGAGCCGCCAGTTCTTGGCCTGCACGCGCGAGGCGCCGATGCGCTCATCCCAGACCTGGGTGGCGCGTTGATAGGGCGTCGCCGGCTCGGGGGCCTTGCCATAATGGGTAGAGGGTCGTTTGAACATCAGCGATCGCCTTCGGAAAGATTGATGGAAGAGCCGCCGCCGTGGGCGTCGCCGGAGCGGACGGCATGGGCCGTGGCCTGGACGGCATGGGTCACGTGCTGGGATCGGCGCATCCGCTGCGCCCAGGCCGGCGGACCGCCGGCGTTCGCGGAACCGGCGGCAGCGGCGCCATCACCGGCCGCGTCACCGCCGATCGAGCCCATGGTGGAAGTGCCGCCTGTCGCCTCAAAGGCGGCCTTGCCGCCAGCGTTGAAGCTTGAGCGCATGCTTTCGGCGGCACGCGATGCGGCGCGACGCAGAGGTGAGACGGCGGCGCTGCCGCCGGCACGCACGACCCCGCCGAGACCGGAAGCGACACCGACCGCGCCGGCCTGCCCGGCTGAGCCAAGGCTGTAAGCGGTGGACGCGCCGCCGGCGATCGCAGCACCGCCACGAGCGGCGGCGGCGGCACCACCGGCCAGCGCAGCACCACCCGACGCAGCGGCGCCGACGGCGCCAGCGCCGAGCGCGACCATGCCGCCTGCGGCCAGGCCAGTGCCGACTGCTGCTCCGGCGCTGAGCTGGGGACCACCGGAGACGATGCCGCTTGCAATACCGGGACCGAAGATACCGAGGCCGAGCAGCGACAGCGCGGCGAGCACGATCGCCATCGCTTCGTCGATTGTCGGGTTCTGGCCGCCGAAACCGGATGTGAATTCTGAGAAGAGCGTCGAGCCGATGCCGATGATGACGGCCAGCACCAGCACCTTGATGCCGGAGGAGATGACGTTGCCGAGCACGCGTTCGGCCATGAAGGCCGACTTGCCGAACAGGCCGAACGGGATCAGCACGAAGCCGGCGAGCGTCGTCAGCTTGAACTCGATGAGCGTGACGAAGAGCTGGATGGCGAGGATGAAAAAAGCGAGCAGCACCAGCGCCCAGGCCAGGAACATGCAGGCGATCTGGATGAAGTTCTCGAAGAACGACCAGTAGCCCATGAGGCTGGAGATGGAATCGAGCAGCGGCCGTCCGGCGTCGAGCCCGGTCTGAGCGACCTTGCCAGGGCGCAAGAGGTCGGCCGTGGTGAACCCGGTGCCGCTAGCCTTCAGGCCGAGGCCGGCGAAGCTCTCGAAAATGATCCGGGCGAGGTTGTTCCAATTACCGATGATGTAGGCGAACACGCCGACGAACAGCGTCTTCTTCACCAGGCGGGCCATGATGTCGTCGTCGGCGCCCCAGCTCCAGAACAGCGCCGCCAGCGTCACGTCGATGACGATCAGGGTGGTGGCGATGAAGGCGACTTCGCCGCTGAGTAGCCCGAATCCGCTGTCGATGTAGCGGGTGAAGACCTCAAGAAAATGGTCAATGACGCCGGTGCCGCCCATGATCTTATCTCGCCTCGTCGAGCTGCGGCGGCGCGATCGGTGCGGCGGGCTCGAAGGCCGGCTGATCGGTGCGGTCCGATTGGGGTATGAGAGTGTTTCGCGGCGCTGGCGGGATGTCCGGCAAGCGCTCGGTAGGTCGCGCGCCGGGCGCGAGGAAGCGGTTGCGGTTTTCGGCCCAGGCCCGCAGGCACGCCGGATCGCGCGGCCCCGCTTCGCCGAGCACCTGGCAGCGGATCATTTCGTCGCGCAACGGATCGCCCTGCGCTTGGGTGGTCCGGTCGGACGGCCACGCCTCCCGCACTTCCTCTTTCCGGTTCATCTCGATCGCGGTCGCAGTGATCGCGACGGCCACGAACACCACAGCGCCGAGCCGTGCGAGCATCTTGCCGTCCATGGCCGCGCCCTCAGTTGCCGTTCGGGAACATGCGGGCGTTGCCGGGCTGATAGCCGGTGCCCGGCGTCAGGAACCGTCGGCGCTGTTCGCGACCCTGTTCGGCCGCGGCAGATCGCTCGGCCTCGGACAGGCTTTGCGCCCGGCCGTTGGCGGCAACGACGGCGGTGAGATCGGCAAGCTGCTGCGCTTGCAGCGCGAGAAGCTGGTTGCCGGCCTGCGTCGCCTGCAGCGCTCCCGTCGCGCCCTGGCTCTGGCCGACCAGTGACGACATCTCGGCGCGGTTGGTGTCGATGTTGCCGACCACGCCGGCCTGGACGCGCATGGCGTCCTGCAGGCCGCCGACCGTGTTCTGCCAGCGCTCCCGCGCCTGCGCCACGAGCGCCTGGTCGGAGGCGGACATGGAGGCGTTGCCGTAGGTCGACGTGAACGCCTGGTCGATGCGCTGGACGTCGTAGGCGATTCCCTGCGCCTGTTGCAGGAGCTGCTGGGTGCGCTGAACCGACTGCTGAAGCTGCTGGAGCGAGGAGTATGGCAGGCTGGCGAGGTTGCGGGCCTGGTTGATCAGCATCGTCGCTTCGTTCTGAAGCTGGGTGATCTGCTGATTGACCTGCTGGAGGGTGCGCGCCGCCGTCAGGACGTTCTGCGCATAGTTGGTCGGATCGTAGACGATCCATTGCGCAGCGGCGGGAGTGCTGAGGATCGGCGAAAGCGCGATCGGCGCGGCAAGCAGCGCTGCGGTGATACGCAGTGCAAGCGAGCGGGATTGAGTAGAACGGGTCATGGGCGTGTCTCCGGATCGGTTTGGGGGATGACATTGGTGAGGTCGGCGATGAGGTCCGCGGCCCAGGCAAGCCGGTTCTCGGCGAGCCACTCAGCGAGGAAGCCATCCGTGCCGCTGCGGGCGTGAACGTCCGCGATCAGCGCCTGGTGCTGCTTGGACGACGCGGCGCAGAGCGCGAGCGCCACGTCCGACAGCCCCAGCTCGAACAGCCGGTTGCCGCGCCGCGACTGGCAGTAATAGTCGCGCTTAGGCATCGCCCGCGCGAGGATCTCGATCTGGCGATCGTTGAGCCCAAAGCGGCGATAGATGGCGGTGATCTGCGGCTCGATCGCGCGTTCGTTCGGCAGCAGGATGCGAGTCTGACAGCTCTCGATGATGGCTGGCGCGATCGCTGAGCCGTCGATGTCGGAGAGCGACTGCGTCGCGAAGATGACGCTGGCGTTCTTCTTGCGCAGCGTCTTCAGCCACTCGCGGAGCTGACCGGCGAAACCCTCGTCGTCTAGCGCCAGCCAGCCTTCATCGACGATCAGCAGCGTGGGGCGACCGTCGAGGCGGTCCTCGATGCGGTGGAAGAGATAGGCGAGCACGGCGGCGGCGGCGCCCGTGCCGATCAACCCTTCTGTTTCGAAGACCTGGACATTCGCTTCGCCCAGATGCTCGGCCTCGGCGTCGAGCAACCGGCCATAGGGACCGCCGACGCAATAGGGCCGAAGCGCCTGCTTCAGGTCGTTGGACTGCAGCAGGACGGACAGGCCGGTGAGCGTCCGCTCGTTGATCGGCGCGGACGCCAGCGAGGAGAGCGCCGACCAGAGATGCTCCTTCACCTCGGGCGTGACCGGCATGCTCTCTCGCCCCAGGATCGCGACCAGCCAGTCGGCGGCCCAGGCACGTTCGGCGACATCGTCGATCCGGGCCAGCGGCTGAAGCGACACGCTGTCGTCGGCGCCTTCGGTCAGGCCGCCGCCGAGATCGTGCCAGTCGCCCCGCATGGCGAGCGCGGCTGCTCGGATCGATCCCCCGAAGTCGAAGGCGAAGACCTGGGATTGTGGATAGCGCCGGAACTGAAGCGCCATCAGCGCGAGCAAAACGGATTTTCCGGCGCCGGTCGGACCGACGATCAGCGTATGGCCGACATCGCCGACATGGATGGAAAGCCGGAACGGGGTCGAGCCTTCGGTTCTGCCGTAAAGCAGTGGGGGTGCATCGAAGTGCTCGTCCCGTTCCGGTCCCGCCCACACCGCCGACAGCGGGATCATGTGGGCGAGATTCAATGTGGAGATCGGAGGTTGCCTGACATTGGCGTAGACATGGCCGGGCAGCGAGCCGAGCCAGGCGTCCACGGCGTTGATCGTCTCGGGCATGGCGGTGAAGTCGCGGCCCTGGATGACCTTCTCGACCATCCGCAGCTTCTCGGCTGCAATGCGCGGATCATCGTCCCAGACGGTGATCGTCGCGGTGACATAGGCCTGGCCGGCGTAGTCGGCGCCCAGCTCCTGCAACGCCATATCGGCGTCGGCGGCCTTGTTGGCCGCATCGGTATCGACCAGCGCAGAGGCCTCGTTGGTCATCACCTCCTTGAGGATGGCGGCGATCGACTTGCGCTTGGCGAACCACTGACGCCTGATCTTCGTCAGCAGCTTGGTGGCGTCGGTCTTGTCGAGCAGGACGGCGCGTGTTGACCAGCGATAGGGAAAGGCCAGCCGGTTCAGCTCATCGAGGATGCCGGGCGTGGTCGCGGTCGGGAAGCCGACAATGGTGAGGATGCGGACATGTGCGTCGCCGAGCCGGGGTTCGAGCCCACCGGTCAGGGGCTGATCGGCCAGCAGCGCATCGAGATATATCGGCGTCTCGGGCACGCGGACGCGGTGCCGCTTGGTCGAGACGGTCGAATGCAGATAGGTCAGCGTCTCGCCGTCATCGAGCCAGGCGCATTCCGGCATGAAGGCGTCGATGAGCTGAAGGATGCGATCGGTGCGGTCTGCGAAGCCGCGCAGGATCTCGTGCGCATCGACGCCAGCGTGATCGCGACCCTCATAGAGCCAGGTCTCTGCGCGCGCCGCGTCTTCGGCCGGGGGAAGGTAGAGGAAGGTGAGGAAGTAGCTCGATTCGAAGTGCGCGCCGGCTTCCTCGAAGTCGGCTTTCCGTTCGGCGTCGACCAAGGCCGACGCGCTGTCGGCGAACACGCTGGCCGGATAGGTCGCGGCACCATGGCGCTGCGCCTCGACGAAGATGGCCCAGCCGGAGCCCAGGCGACGGAAGGCGTTGTTGAGGCGCCCGGCGACCGCGACCAGCTCGGCCGGAACGGCACTGTCGAGGTCGGGTCCGCGAAACCGTGCAGTTCGCTGCAAGCTGCCGTCCTTGTTCAGGACGATGCCTTCGCCGACCAGAGCGACCCAGGGCAGGAAGTCGGCGAGACGGGTATTGCGGTTGCGATATTCGGCGAGGTTCATCATCGGCGTCGCTCCTCAAACCGACAGGTGGCCGGGGATGCGCAGATGTTTGCGCACGACATCGACGAACTGCGGATCGCGCTTGGCCGCCCAGACGGCCGCGAAATGACCGAGAGCCCAAAGGCCCAGGCCGACCAGCCAGAGGCGGAGGCCAAGGCCGAGCGCGGCTGCCAGCGTGCCGTTGAGAATGGCGATCGAGCGCGGAGCGCCGCCGAGCAGGATGTGCTCGGTCAGCGACCGATGGACCGGGACCGAGAAGCCCGCCAGCTCGCCATGATGATCTGCGCCGTTGGCCATCAGACGAGCGCCCCGCCGCCGAACGAGAAGAAGGACAGGAAGAAGCTGGACGCAGCGAAGGCGATCGACAGGCCGAAGACGATTTGGATGAGCTTGCGCGCGCCGCCCGACGTGTCGCCGAAGGCCAGCGTCAGGCCGGTGATGATGATGATCATCACCGCGATAATTTTGGCGACCGGGCCCTCGATGGATTCGAGGATGGACTGTAGCGGGGCCTCCCAGGGCATTTGGGAGCCGGAAGCGTGAGCGGCAGGCGCGAGCGCCAGCGAGACGAAGGTGACGGATACCGCAGTCGCGATATGGCGGCGGAAACGCAGGGCATGCTGGATCATGACGGACCTCCTGTGAGGGGCTGGCTTGCGGGCGTGACGCGGTAGTCGCCGTCGGGGCCAAGGCCCTCGATGCGGGCGAGTTCGGCGAGGCGGCGCGACGTGCCCCGGCCGGAAAGCACGGCGACGAGATCGATCGTCTCGGCGATCAGGGCGCGCGGGACGGTGACGACGGCTTCCTGGATGAGCTGCTCCATCCGACGCAGCGCGCCGATGCCCGTACCCGCGTGGATGGTTCCGACACCGCCGGGGTGTCCTGTGCCCCAGGCCTTCAGCAGATCGAGGGCCTCGGCTCCCCGGACCTCGCCGATCGGAATCCGATCAGGGCGCAGGCGAAGAGAGGAGCGGACAAGATCGGAGAGCGAGGCGACGCCGTCTTTGGTCCGCATGGCGACGAGGTTCGGCGCGGCGCATTGCAGTTCGCGCGTGTCTTCGATCAGGACGACGCGGTCGGAGGTCTTCGAGACCTCAGCCAGCAAAGCGTTGGTGAGGGTCGTCTTGCCGGTCGAGGTGCCGCCGGCGACGAGGATGTTGCGCCGATCGGCGACGGCCTGGCGCAGCGTCTCGGCCTGATGCGCCGCCATGATCCCGGCGGCGACATAGTCGTCGAGCGTGAACACGGCGACGGCCGGCTTGCGGATCGCGAAGGCCGGGGCGGACACGACGGGCGGCAACAGCCCCTCGAACCGCTCCCCCGTTTCGGGCAACTCGGCTGAGACACGTGGGGCGCCGGGATGAACCTCGGCCCCGACATGATGGGCGACGAGGCGGATGATCCGCTCGCCGTCTGACGGCGACAACAGTTCACCCGTGTCGGAAAGTCCTTCGGAAAGCCGGTCGACCCAGAGCCGCCCATCGGGGTTGAGCATCACCTCGACGATCGCGGGGTCTTCCAGAAACCGGGCGATCGCCGGCCCGAGGGCCGTGCGCAGCATGCGCGCGCCGCGAAGGATCGCCTCCGATTTCTGGTGAGTGGCCGCCACGTCGTCCCCGTTCTCTTGCGGGACCGCGACATGCGGCCCTGGATCGGGGATGAGTAGAAGAGGCAGAAATCATGGCCTGACAACAACCATAATGTGGTCGTCGTACTGTAGCGTACAAATACAGGGAAACGGCGGAACGCCGGAATACTTGAAGTGGACGTGGCCGTGATTAATCCGCGTCGTGCGCGGGCGTGATGTCCTCGGAAATTTCCTGCCTAAGCTTCGGCCCGTGAGCGAGTCGCCGGCCGAGCGCGGTGACGAACGCTTCGTAGCGTTCGCCGGCTTTGGCGCGCGCCGCTGCCTGGGCGGGCTCGGGGAGCGGCGGGTTCGTCGTCAGCCAGAATCGGATGAAGACGGCCAGCGTTTCGACGGCGATTCCAAGGTCACGCTCCATACGCGCCATTCGCCGGTCGAGCTGGTCGAGCCGTTTCGTCGTAGCCGCCTCCTGCCGTTCGGCAGCGTCGGGCGACAGGAAGGAGGCGATGCCAGCTTCCGCGATCAGCGAGAGGGATTGATCGCGCCGGGCGGCGTGCGCGGCGAGCGCCTTCATGACGTCGGGTTCGAGATACACCGATAGCCGCTGCTTTTTGGGAGGCTTTGCCATGGTGCCTCCTAAAGCTCGATACCGTCGCCGGGATCGAGCGATGCTTGGCGTGCGACCTGGCGCATGGTCTGATTCATGCGCGAGAGGCGAGCGGCGTCCTCATCGGCATCGTCGCGGGGATCGATCTCGAATTCGTTTTCGATGGGCTGCATTGGCTCGACGGGCTTTGCGCGGCTCAGTTCCGGCTGATGCCGGCGCTCGGAGTCGGTCGTATCCTCATCCTCCGATCCGCGCTCGCCGTCGGTCGCGATCGACACGGTCGGCGCCGCTGGAAGCGGCAGCGCGCTCCAGTCATCGGGCCGTGCCGTTGTCCGTTTCACCAGGTTCGGCGGCGTTACGATGCGCTCCTGAAACCGGCGATCCTCATAGTACCGCGCTTTCTTCGCGCGGATCGGTGGCGTACCGGCGACCATGACGATCTCGTCGGCGGGCGGGAGCTGCATGATCTCGCCGGGCGTCATCAGTTGCCGCGCCGTTTCCGAGCGCGACACCATCATGTGGCCGAGCCAGGGCGACAGGCGATGGCCGGCGTAGTTCTTCATCGCCCGCATCTCGGTTGCGGTGCCGAGTGCGTCCGAGACCCGCTTGGCGGTCCGCTCATCGTTGGTGGCGAAGCTAACCCGGACATGGCAGTTATCGAGGATCGAGTTGTTCGGGCCGTAGGCCTTCTCGATCTGGTTCAACGACTGGGCGATGAGAAAGGCCTTGAGGCCGTAGCCCGCCATGAAGGCGAGAGCGCTCTCGAAGAAGTCGAGACGACCGAGGGCGGGAAACTCGTCGAGCATGAGGAGCAGCCGGTGGCGGTTTCCGTTCGCCTGCAGGTCCTCGGTCAGCCGGCGGCCGACCTGATTGAGGATCAGGCGGATCAGCGGCTTGGTCCGGTTGATGTCCGACGGCGGCACCACGAGGTAGAGCGTCGTCGGATGCTTGCCGCCGACGATATCCACGATGCGCCAGTCGCAGCGGCGTGTGACCTCGGCGACGACGGGATCACGATAGAGGCCGAGGAACGACATCGCTGTCGACAGCACGCCTGATCGCTCGTTGTCGGATTTGTTCAGCAGCTCGCGCGCGGCGCTGGCGATCACCGGATGCGGTCCGGCCTCGCCGAGATGGGCTGTCTTCATCATGGCGGCGAGCGTCGACTCGATCGGCCGCTTCGGATCGGAGAGGAACGCCGCGACGCCGGCAAGCGTCTTATCAGCCTCGGCGTAGAGGACATGCAGGATTGCGCCTACCAGCAATGCGTGGCTGGTTTTCTCCCAGTGGTTCCGTTTCTCCAGCGAGCCCTCCGGATCGACGAGGATGTCGGCGATGTTCTGGACGTCGCGGACCTCCCATTCGCCGCGGCGCACCTCGAGAAGCGGATTGTAGGCGGCAGATTTCGTGTTGGTTGGATCGAACAGCAGCACGCGACCATGACGCGCGCGATAGCCGGCGGTGAGCGTCCAATTTTCCCCCTTGATGTCATGGACGATCGCGGAGCCCGGCCAGGTCAGCAGCGACGGCACGACCAGGCCGACGCCCTTGCCGGATCGCGTGGGCGCGAAGCACAGCACATGCTCGGGGCCGTCATGGCGGAGATAGTCGCGGTCGAACTTCCCGAGCACGACGCCGTCCGCGCCCAGCAAGCCGGCGGCGCGGACTTCCGCGGCGACCGCCCAGCGGGCGGAGCCGAACGTCTCGGCATTCCTAGCTTCACGCGCCCGCCAGACCGACATGCCGATCGCGACGGCGATGGAAATGAAGCCACCGGACGCCGCGATATAGGCTCCCTCGATGAAAATCGGAGGTGCATAGGCGTCGTAGAAGTACCACCACCAGAAGAAGGCGGGCGGATAGTAGATCGGCCAGCCGGCCAGTTCGAACCACGGAAGTCCGAGCTGCGGCTGGAAGCCGAGCCGATAGGCCGTCCACTGCGTCGCCGCCCAGGTCGTCATCAGCACGATCAGGAAGACAGTGAGGATTTGGCCCCAGAGGATTTTGGTCGCCGACATGGCGGGCACTCCTTTCTTGATTGGGCTACATGCCGAGGCCGCGATTGCGGCCGAAGCTCCAGTCGACGCCACCGGCGCCGCGCGACACGCCGGAGACGTGCTGACCGATCTGACGCTCGATCGACGGCGACCAGGGCACGAGCTGGAAGCCGAGGCCGTCGTCGATCATGGCGAAGCGGCCCGACGCGAGCGCAAAGCGCTGGCGATAGGTGCCGGCCACATATTCGCCCGCCGCGGCCTTCGAGAATTGCCGACCGGTCTCGGCCGCAAGCTTCTCGCCAAGGGCGTCGACCTCGCGCTGGCGCAGCGTGTCGATCAGCCCGGGGGAGAAACTGACACCGCGCGTCTGCCGCTCGGCAAGGCCCTGACCAACGAGGTGCTCGGCCCGCCTGTCCATCGCGTGACGAACCTCCGCGCCGAATCCGCCGCCGCCGAGCGCGACGGGATCGCGGGCGATCGCCTGCCGGTCGAGCCAGGTGGCGCCGGTCGCATGGACCTGCCGCTCGATTTCGAGATCGGAGCGGACGGCGAGCGCGACGCGCCTGCGCCCCTGCGCGTCGTCAAATTTGCGCAGCTCCACGATCGAGCCCGGCGCGCTGTCGCCAGCGGCGTCGAGGTCGGGCAGCTTGATGTGATGGGTGCGTCCGTCGGTGCCGTCGACCACGGCATAGGCGGTGCCCTTCAACTCGTCGTCGAGACCACGGTCGACCAGCCGGCCGATGACCGGATCGTCGAGGCTCTCACCGGCAAGCACGTAGCTGGCCGCGCCGCGCTGGATGCCGCGCTCGGTCAGGCCACGGTGAATGCGCTTGATGATGTCGCCACGCTCGCCCAGCTCCCGCAGCGTCGCCTCGGCATTCTCGGACACGACCCATTGTCCGGGGCCGACCTGATCGGCGAGGCCGAGGGTCTCCAGCTTGCGGAGGCGGCCGACCTTCATCGCATGGAATTCGTCGGGCTGGCGGTCAGGGAGCGGGGCGAGATCGACGACGCCGGTGCGATAGCTGTCGCGGGCAAGCTGGCGGTCAAGATTGGTCCAGCGCTCCGCGTCGATCTGCCGTTCGAGATTGCGGCGGATCTCGTGATCGGTGCGCGGCCCCAGCTCCTGGGTGACGAGGTCCTGCGCGCGGGCGCGCATGCCTTCCTTGATATAGTCGCGCGAGATGACGAGGTCCTGACCGTCATCGGTGCGCCCGCGCAGGATGATATGGACATGTGGATTATCCGTGTTCCAGTGATCGACGCCGACCCAGTCGAGCTTGGTGCCGAGGTCTGTCTCCATCTGCCCCATCAGCTCGCGGGCGAAAGTCTTGAGGTCGGACATCTCGGTCGCGTCCTCAGGTGAGACGATGAAGCGGAAGTGATGTCGGTCGTCCTGAGTGCGCTCGGCGAAAGCCTTGGCGTCGGCCGCCTCCGTCTCCGGCCCGAACAACTTCGCCTTCTCCCCATCCCGGGTGACGCCTTCGCGCTGCAGATAGCTGAGGTGGGCGTTGAGCGGCGCCGAGCGAGCGGTGTGCCGGACGACGCGCGTCTTGATCACGGTGTTGCGCGATCGGTTGGTGAGCAGTCGATTGGCCTGGACGGTCGCTCGCTGGCCGCGCCCGAAACGCGAGCGGTTGCCCGAGCTGATCTTGCCGGAGCGCGAGACCCTGCCGCCGGCACGCTGGGCGGCGGCGAGGGCCTGGGCGATGAAGGGCCGCGTTTGCTGTGCGCGGGTGGAGCGGATACGGCCTGGCCGGATGCGGAAGTCGTCCTCGCCGCTCATGGCCGAGGCTCCGCACATCGCGCAAACGCGCGGAAATCCCTCGCGAAATGGCGAATGCGCAGGCTGCGTCGATCAGGCGCACCTCGCGCCAATTCGCCATAAGTCTCTGAAAACACACGACCGCACCAAGCCGCACATCGCGCGCTTTTATCTCGCCATCGTGCGGTTGTGTTGCCTGCTCTCCGTCCTCGGACCGCCATCCCTGCGCCAGAGCACGCCATTCCACGAAATGCCGCGAACACCGTCATCGCGGCCCCCGATCGGCGTTTCGGGCGACAAACAGGCCTGCGGATTGCGGAGCGATGGCTGTGACATCGCGCACCGGAATGGCGGCCGGAGTGTCCTCGGAAGCGCCATTGTTGGACGTCGGAACGGCGGTCGTCGCGTGTTCGGACTGCGCGATGAAGAGCGGAGACCGCGTCCAGGCGTTGGGATCGGCTGCCGCGACCGTAACGGGAGCAAGCGCGTCTGCGCCGCCGATGACGGGTGCGAGCGCGGCGACATAGGCGCGAGTTTCGGCCGGCAAAGGACGGCCGGCGAGATACTCTTCATAGCGGCCGGGACCAGCATTATAGGCCGCGAGAAACCCCGGCGAACCGTAGCGGTCGTGCATCTCGCGCAGATACGCAGTGCCCGCCAGAATGTTGTCGCGTGGATCGTAAGGATTCGCGCCGAGCCGGTGACGGACGCGCAGATCGGCCCATGTGGCGGGCATGACCTGCTTCAGTCCCATCGCGCCGGCCGACGAGATCGCCCGCACGTCGCCAGCGCTTTCGATGCGCATGACGGCACGAATCCAGTGCTCTGGAACGCCGAACCGTTGCGCTGCCTCGGTGATGAATGTGGCGTAGGAATCGGCGCGAGAGGGCCCCTCGACCGACACCGTCTGCGCAGTCGCGGTGGCGCAAAGCGGCGCGGAAAGCAGGAGGCCGGAAAGGAGAAGGAGGGCTGTGCGCCGGGCGGCGTTGGACCGCCCGACGACAGCTTTGAGGTGCGGAGCCGACATCGCTCAGTCCCGCTCGGCCCGCTTGGGCGGGCGGTTCCAGTGCAGGCCCCAGGCGGACTTGTCGTCGGCCGACTGGAAGAGGTTGGCGCGGATCGGATGCCCGAAGGTCGGATCATCGATCTGAAGCGAAACGTAGTCGCCGGCCTTCTCGCCGGTGCGCTTCCAGCCGGCGCCGATCTCCGCGCCGGTTTCGTTGTTCATGCTGTCGAGCACATGGACGCGGAAGTCGGGCGCGTTCTCGGCATCGGACGGTTCGGCCGGAACGATGATGATGTCCTGGTGCAGTGACAGCGTCGTCAGGTGGCCGACGAAGCCATCATTTTCGCGCGTGAATTGACCGATCACGGACATGGGTCGTCTCCTTCAGATTGCGGTGGACAAGGTCATGGGCGTGCCGTCACCGCGTCGGCGCGCGCCAGACGAAGCGGCCATCGCCGTCCTCGTCGGTGTAGAGGGGTGTGGCCCGGCCGATGACCGAGTTGGCGGGGAGAGGCCCGAAATAGCGGCCGTCGAGGCTGTCGCGGACCTGCCAGTTCATCAGGAACAGTTCGCCGTCCGCGACCATGCGGCAGCCCTGCCAGATCGGCAGCGAGCGACCGCGACGATCGCGGTCCAGCGCATCGCCCATCGGCACGGCATCGACCGTGATGGCGAGCCCGGTTCTGCACACACGTTGCCCGGGAAGCGCAGCAACGTGCTTCATCAGCGGAACGCCGCGCGGCAGATATCCGCCATCCGAAAGGAAGGTGGCGAGCGGCTCTGGCGCGCGCACGGCGACCAGATCCGTCACGTCGACCCGGCCGGGTTCGCCGATCGCATACAGACCGATCGGCGTGCTGGCCGAGGCATTCCAGACCAGCTTTGGTGCGAATGACGCGATCGACGTGATGCCGAGCAGCGATACGGCGGCAGTCGTCGCGAAGGCATAGCCGAGGCGGGTCATGCGCCAATCTCCCGGCGCAGGAGGAAGGCGCGATGCTGCTGCATGTCATAGGCGCGGGGCGCTTCACCGACCGTCAGACGGTTGTGGGGGAACCGCAGAATTCGGAAAAAATCGTACGCTAAGCTAACGGTGTTCTCGTGACAGCTCTTTGACTAGGCTTTCTAAGGCCATTCTGATAGCCCTGACTTCCTGAAAAGCCATGGCTAAAATTTGTGCGGCTAAAAGGGATAACCGATGGTAAAGTAAGTTATCCCTGTCGAGATACTGAAAAGCGTTATCCTCGTTTTTCCCAAAACTGTTTTGCCAGTTCGCTCAGAGCGCTAGTTAACTGAGCGACAGATTTCGCACTTTGCAAATTATTCTGCCCGGTCTGTACATTGGTATCAGCAGCATCGCGTATATTGATAATACTGCGGTTTATGTCTTCACTTACTGCTCCCTGCTGCTCGACCGCAGTCGCTATTTGCGCGTTCATGTCGGTAATTTCGTTAACGCGTTGGCCAATTCCATCAAGAGCTGTAGCTGCTTCCTCTGCGTGAGCTACACTCGTGTGCGCTTGCCGACTACTTTGCTCCATGACTGTAACAGCGGATTGCGCTCGCTCTTGTAGAGCGCTGATCATGCTTTGAATATCCGTTGTCGATTGCTGTGTGCGAGCAGCAAGACTGCGAACCTCATCGGCGACAACAGCAAAACCACGCCCCTGCTCACCAGCACGTGCGGCCTCAATTGCTGCGTTGAGTGCCAACAAATTCGTTTGCTCGGCGATCCCTCGTATAACGTCAAGAACTTTTGATATCTCGTTACTTTGACCTTCAAGCTCATGAATAACCTGAGCGGCTTGCCTAATTTCACCTTCAAGGGCAGTGATTGACTGGCTTGTGTAGGCTACCAGACGCTGGCCAGATGCCGTCTCAGTGTCTGCTCTTCCGGCCGCATCTGCAGCATGCTGTGCATTGCTCGCAACCTCTTGAATGCTTGCCACCATTTGGTTTACTGCCGTTGCTATTTGATCTGTCTCTGCCTGCTGCTCAACTGTAAGTACATTGCTTGACTCAATATCCTTTAGTAGGCCTCGGGTGTGTTCGCTAAGCCGATTTGATGCATCACCTATGCGACCTACTATGGCGCCTGTTTCAGCTTGCATCATTCGTAAAGCAAACTCTATTTGGCCAAACTCATCGGTGCGCCCAGTGTAGAGGGATTGACTTAATGGGTTATTGGAAATATTCCTGGCTCTTTCAACCAGTCTTCCAAGAGGAGAGAGAATAGCCAAAACACTAACAGAGCTTAAGCTTCCTGACATTAAAGTGGCTAACAATAAGCTGCTTATTGATGTATCAGTAAGCATGCCGGCAGCCATTGCGCTTGATATAATACTACCCCATATGAGCAAGAGTATTTTCACGGAAAAGCTAGCAGCCAATTTCGGCCTCGCGGCCTTCCCGCTTCTCAATTGAGCATATAATTTTTCCGCAGCCAAAACCTGCTCAGGTTCAGGCTTGGTCCTTACAGACTGGTATTCAACAATCGAACCATTCTTAGCTATTGGCGTTACATAAGCACTTACCCAATAGTGGTCGCCATTTTTACAGCGATTTTTTACTAGCCCCATCCATGAGCGGCCAGATTTTAATGTACTCCACATATGCTCAAATGCAGCAGGCGGCATATCTGGGTGTCTTACGATGTTGTGAGGCTGGCCTAATAGTTCTTCCTCAGTGAAACCACTGATTTTAATGAAGTCAGGATTAACGTACGTGATATGGCTTTGAGGGGAGGTAGTCGAAAGAATATTGGCATCTTTTGGGAGTTCTAAGTTTCGACCCGTCACTGGTAAATTCTGGCGCATAAGAACCTCAAGGGTTGGCTGTTTTATTTTATTGTTTTCGGCATTAAGCCCAATTTCTTGAGCGTTACGATAAAGCTAGCATGGAAACGATAGGTGCAAGCAAGTTAAGGGTTGCATCGCGCATGTCAATCTAGGCTATACCCTAACTGGATGTCAGGCAGAACCGCGCAGCTCCGTCAGAATAGAGTCTTCTTTCGCATTCTTTGACACATGCCCGCAAAGGTCATAGATTTCAGCCTGACAAAAGCAGGGCTTGAGGCGCAACGGAACAGAAAGTGCACTTAGCCCCCTTGCTCACCTTCAACGCGGAGTTGTTCTGATGACCTTTCTATGGGTTGGATTAGGGTTGGTAGTCGCCGGGCTGTGGTGGGGAACGGTTGTCTGGCGGCGGGAGCAGGCAGACCCTTGGATAAATCCACCAACTCCCGAGGCGCGGCGTTTGCTTCGAGCCGCGAGCCTGCATTTGCATTGCCACATTCTCGGCAGGCCTGCGGTAGACCAGGACGCGCCGTCGTTCGTTGGGGTAGATGCCCTCCAGGCACTTTATCTACGTGACGGGGTGATCTTTTTCGAGAAGGGGATCGCCACCTTGCCGGATGGAACCCAAGTCGAGCTGGGGGCACTCACTCATGAAGTGCTCGAAGTGCTTCGAGAAACCTACAGCGCCTTGGATGCCGCTTCAGCAGTGATCACTGACTATGCCACCACCTTCAATACTCCCGAAGAGTTAGAGAAGAGCGAGAATGAAATCCTGCGAAAGATCGCTGGCTACGGGAACATGTACCCGATGCAGAGCGCGATCGCTCGACTGGCATTGTTACTCAATCTCGATCCCGACAAGAACGATGTTGGGATTGGCGGCAAAGTGTTGTGGGAGCGCATCCGCCGTTGGCGTTGGCCCGAGCGCCATTTCTCGGCGGAGCAGTAGGCGTGCAGGGACATCGCATTGGCTACGTCCGGGTCAGCAGCTTCGACCAGAACCCGGAACGCCAGCTGGAGGAGACCGAGGTGAGCAAGGTGTTCACCGACAAGGCCTCGGGCAAGGACACTCAGCGCCCCCAGCTCGAAGCGCTGCTGAGCTTCGTCCGCGAAGGTGACACCGTGGTAGTGCACAGCATGGATCGCCTGGCGCGCAACCTCGATGACCTGCGCCGCCTTGTGCAGAAGCTGACCCAGCGCGGCGTGCGTATCGAATTCCTGAAAGAGGGCCTAGTCTTCACCGGCGAGGACTCGCCGATGGCCAACCTCATGCTGTCGGTGATGGGTGCCTTCGCCGAGTTCGAGCGCGCCCTGATCCGCGAGCGGCAGCGTGAGGGTATCGCCTTGGCCAAGCAGCGTGGCGCGTACCGAGGCCGCAAGAAAGCCCTGTCCGATGAGCAGGCTGCTACCCTGCGGCAGCGAGCGACGGCCGGCGAGCCCAAGGCGCAGCTTGCCCGCGAGTTCAACATCAGCCGGGAAACCCTCTACCAGTACCTCCGCACGGACGACTGATACATGCCGCGTCGCTTGATCCTCTCGGCCACGGAGCGGGACACCCTGCTTGCGTTGCCAGAAAGCCAGGATGACATGATCCGCTACTACACCTTCAACGACTCCGACCTGTCGCTGATCCGCCAGCGGCGCGGCGACGCCAACCGCCTAGGCTTCGCGGTGCAGCTCAGCCTGCTGCGCTACCCCGGCTATGCGTTGGGCACCGACAGCGAGCCGCCCGAGCCGGTCATCCTGTGGGTGGCCAAGCAGGTTCAGGCCGACCCGGCGAGTTGGGCGAAGTACGGCGAACGCGACGTGACCCGCCGCGAGCACGCCCATGAACTGCGCACCTACCTGCAACTGGCCCCGTTTGGCCTGTCCGACTTCCGCAACCTCGTGCGCGAGCTGACCGAGTTGGCCCAGCAGACCGACAAGGGCTTGCTGCTGGCCAGCCAGGCTCTGGAGAGCCTGCGGCAGAAGCGGCGCATCCTGCCGGCGCTGAGCGTAATTGATCGGGCCTGCTCGGAGGCCATTGCGCGGGCTAATCGGCGGGTCTACCGCGCCCTGGTCGAACCACTCACGGACTCGCACCGTGCCAAGCTGGACGAACTGCTGAAGCTCAAGGCCGGCAGCAGCATCACCTGGTTGACCTGGCTGCGCCAGGCACCGCTGAAACCCAACTCTCGGCACATGCTTAAGCACATCGAGCGGCTGAAGACATTTCAGCTGGTGGACTTGCCCGAAGGGCTGGGCCGGCACATCCACCAGAACCGCCTGCTCAAGCTGGCCCGCGAAGGGGGGCAGATGACGCCCAAAGACCTTGGCAAGTTCGAGCCGCAGCGGCGCTACGCGACCCTGGCCGCCGTAGTGCTGGAGAGCACCGCGACTGTGATTGATGAGTTGGTCGATCTGCACGACCGCATCCTGGTCAAGCTGTTCAGCGGCGCGAAGCACAAGCATCAGCAGCAGTTCCAGAAGCAGGGCAAGGCGATCAATGACAAGGTGCGCCTGTACTCGAAGATCGGCCAGGCTCTGCTGGAGGCAAAGGAAAACGGCAGCGATCCGTACGCCGCCATCGAGGCGGTGATTCCCTGGGACGAATTCACCGAGAGCGTCAGCGAGGCCGAGCTGCTGGCCCGGCCGGAGGGCTTCGACCACCTACACCTGGTCGGCGAGAACTTCGCCACCCTGCGCCGTTACACGCCGGCCCTGCTGGAGGTGCTGGAACTGCGCGCTGCACCGGCCGCGCAAGGCGTGCTGGCGGCCGTGCAGACCCTGCGCGAGATGAACGCCGACAACCTGCGCAAGGTGCCGGCGGATGCCCCTACCGCCTTCATCAAGCCGCGCTGGAAGCCGCTGGTGATCACCCCGGAAGGCCACGACCGACGCTTCTACGAAATCTGCGCGCTGTCCGAGCTGAAGAACGCCCTGCGCTCCGGTGACATCTGGGTCAAGGGTTCACGGCAGTTCCGCGACTTCGACGACTACCTGCTGCCGGCAGAGAAGTTCGCCGCGCTCAAGCGGGAACAGGCCCTGCCCCTGGCGATCAACCCGAACAGCGACCAGTACCTGGAAGAGCGCTTACAGCTGCTGGACGAGCAGTTGGCCACCGTAACCCGGCTGGCCAAGGACAACGAGCTGCCCGATGCCATCCTCACCGAGTCCGGGCTGAAGATCACCCCGCTGGATTCTGCGGTGCCCAATACCGCGCAGGCGCTGATCGACCAGACCAGTCAGCTGTTGCCGCGCATCAAGATCACCGAACTGCTGATGGATGTGGACGACTGGACGGGTTTCAGCCGCCACTTCACCCACCTGAAGGACGGTGCCGAGGCCAAAGACAGGACATTGCTGCTGTCAGCAATCCTGGGCGATGCGATTAACCTCGGGCTGACCAAGATGGCCGAGTCGAGCCCCGGCCTGACCTACGCCAAGCTGTCCTGGCTGCAAGCCTGGCACATCCGCGACGAAACCTATTCGGCGGCCCTGGCCGAGCTGGTCAACCACCAGTACCGCCATGCCTTCGCCGCCCACTGGGGCGACGGCACCACCTCATCCTCCGATGGCCAGCGCTTCCGGGCGGGCGGCCGGGGCGAAAGCACCGGGCACGTCAACCCGAAGTACGGCAGCGAGCCGGGGCGACTGTTCTACACCCATATCTCCGACCAGTACGCACCGTTCAGCACCCGCGTGGTGAATGTCGGCGTGCGTGACTCCACCTATGTGCTCGACGGCCTGCTGTACCACGAGTCCGACTTGCGGATCGAGGAGCACTACACCGACACGGCCGGTTTCACCGATCACGTCTTCGCCCTGATGCACCTGCTGGGCTTCCGCTTCGCACCGCGCATCCGCGACCTCGGCGAAACCAAGCTGTATGTGCCGAATAGCGTCCAGGACTACCCGACATTGCGCCCAATGGTTGGTGGCACCCTGAACATCAAGCACGTCCGCGCCCATTGGGTCGACATCCTGCGCCTCGCCAGCTCGATCAAGCAGGGCACCGTCACTGCCTCGCTGATGCTGCGAAAGCTCGGCAGCTATCCACGCCAGAATGGCCTTGCCGTGGCCCTGCGCGAGCTGGGCCGGATCGAACGCACCCTGTTCATCCTCGACTGGCTGCAAAGCGTCGAACTGCGCCGCCGCGTGCATGCTGGACTGAACAAGGGTGAAGCGCGCAACTCCCTGGCCAGGGCGGTGTTCTTTAACCGCCTCGGCGAGATCAGGGATCGGAGCTTCGAGCAGCAGCGCTACCGGGCCAGCGGCCTGAACCTGGTGACGGCCGCCATTGTGTTGTGGAACACGGTGTACCTGGAGCGCGCCACTCAGGGGTTGGTCGAGGTCGGCAAGCCGGTGAACGGTGAGTTGCTGCAATACCTGTCGCCGCTGGGCTGGGAACACATCAACCTGACCGGCGATTACGTCTGGCGGCAGAGCCGCAGGCTGGAGGACGGGAAGTTCAGGCCGCTACGGTTGCCCGGAAAACCTTAGCGTACGATTTTTTCCGAATTCTGCGGGCTCCCCACCATGGATTACACCCAGAAGGAGTGGAAGTCCGACGATCGCATCGAAGTGGGGGGCGGCCTGCCGCTGACCGACTGCTACGTGGCGCCCTGCGTCACTGCCTGCGCCGTGCATCAGGATATTCCCGAGTACATTCGCCTGATGGGCGAGGGGGAATATGTGGCTGCGCTGGAACTCATTTATCAGCGCAATGCCTTGCCCGCCATCACCGGCCATATCTGCGATCACCAGTGTCAGTACAACTGTACCCGTCTGGATTACGACAGCCCGCTCAATATCCGCGAGCTGAAAAAAGTGGCGCTGGAGCGCGGCTGGGAAGGGTACAAGGCGCGCTGGCACAAACCGGCCGGTAGCGGTGACAAACACCCGGTTGCGGTCATTGGCGCAGGCCCGGCCGGTCTCTCCGCCGGTTACTTCCTGGCCCGCGCCGGTCACCCGGTCACCGTGTTCGAACGCGAAGCGGATGCCGGTGGCGTGGTCAAGCACATCATCCCCGAGTTCCGCATTCCGGCCGAGCTTATTCAGCATGACATCGACTTTGTCGCCGCCCACGGGGTCAAGTTCGAGTTCGGCTGCGATCCGGCGCTCACCGTCGACAAGCTGCACACCCAGGGCTTTACCTATGTCTTCGTCGGCATCGGCGCCGACAAGAATGGCGGCATGCGCCTCGAGGGGGGACACGAGCGGATTTACAAGTCTTTTAACTTCCTGCGCAGTTTCAATCAGGGCAAACCGCTGCCGCTGGGCCGCCATGTGGCGGTGATCGGGGCCGGCAACACCGCCATGGACTGCGCCCGCGCCGCCCTCAAGGTGCCCGGTGTCAGCGATGTGACCGTGATCTACCGTCGCGGCGAAAAAGAGATGCCCGCCTATCGCGAGGAGTATCTGGAAGCGGTGGAGGATGGGGTGCGTTTCTGCTTCCTCACCAATCCGGAGCGCTTTGACAAAGATGGCAAGCTCACAGTTCGGATGATGGCGCTGGGGGATCCTGACGAGCAGGGCCGCCGCCGCCCTGTGCCCACCGAGCAGACCGAAGTGATGCAGATGGATGCCCTGATCACCGCCATCGGCGAGCAGCCTGACTGCGAGGTGCTTAAAGCCATGGGCATTCCTCTTGGCAGCGATGGCTGGCCCGAGGTGGATAGCCAGACTGGCGAAACCAGCCGTCGCAACGTCTTCCTCATCGGTGACGTGCAAAGCGGCCCATCCTCCATCGTCGGTGCCATCGGTGGAGCCCGCCGCGCCGCGGATCTGGTGCTGGCCCGCGAGCATATCGCTAGCCAGCAGCGTGACGTGGCGACCCAGCCGTCGGGCAAGGACGAGATCTACCGCCGCAAGGGAAACATCGCTGTCACCCTGGTGGACAAGGGCGAGCGGGAGGCCTTCGTGGCGCAAGAGGCGCACCGTTGCCTCGAGTGCAACTACCTCTGCAGCAAGTGTGTGGACGTCTGCCCCAACCGGGCCAACGTCGCCATCGCAGTGCCGGGCTTCAAGGACCAGTTCCAGACCCTGCACCTGGATGCCTACTGCAACGAGTGCGGCAACTGCGCCCAGTTCTGCCCCTGGCAGGGCAAGCCCTATCAGGACAAGGTCACCATCTTCAGCCTGGCCGAGGACTTCGACAACAGCCGCAACCCCGGTTTCTATCTGGCGGATGGCGGTGAGCTGCGGGTACGTCAGGGCGGCGAGACCTATCGCCTGACCATAGACGCCCAGAGCCGGATCAAGGACGTGCCAGCGGCCCTTGGCGACATGTGCCGCATCATCAGCCATGTCCACGCTCATCACCACTACCTGCTGGGGGCCGTCGAGGCCTGAGCGAACCACGAATAAGCGAAGGAGCAGACCATGTTTATTCTGAAGAACGTCACCGCCGTCCAGCTGGAGCCGACCCTGGTGCTGGAAGGGGTGGATATCGCCATCGAAGGATCGCTTATCAAAGCGGTGGGGCCCAATCTGCGGGCCCTCTACCCAGAGGCCAACTATCGGGAGATGGGCGGCAAGCTGGTGATGCCGGGCATCGTCTGTGCCCACAACCACTTTTACTCCGGCCTGTCGCGGGGGATCATGGCCAATATCGCCCCCTGTCCGGACTTTATCTCCACCCTGAAAAACCTCTGGTGGCGGCTCGATCGGGCGCTCGATGAAGAGTCCCTCTACTACAGCGGCCTCATCTGCTCGCTGGAGGCGATCAAGAGCGGCTGCAGTGCGGTGATCGACCACCACGCTTCGCCCAACTTCATCAAGGGCTCCCTGAATGTGCTGCGCAAAGGGTTTATGGAGGCGGGTCTGCGCGGCATGACCTGCTTCGAGACCACGGATCGCAACGGCGGCCTCGCCGAGCTGCAGGCCGGGGTGGAGGAGAACATCCTGTTTGCGCAGGCCATTGATGCCGCCAAGGCCAAGGGGAGCGAACCCTATCTGGTGGAGGCTCATATCGGCGCCCACGCTCCCTTCACCGTGCCGGACGAGGGGCTGGCCATGCTGCGCGAAGCGGTGCAGGTGACCGGCCGCGGGCTGCATATCCATGTGGCGGAAGACAGATACGACATGGCCCACGGCCACCACCACTATGGCAAGGAGCCCATCGCCCGGCTGGACGAGTTTGGCCTTGTCGACAGCAAGACCCTGATCGCCCACGGCATTTACTTAAGCCCGGCTGACATCGAGCTGCTCAACAGCCGCGATGCCTTCCTGGTGCACAACGCCCGCTCCAACATGAACAACCACGTGGGCTACAACATGCACCTGCCGGAGTACCGCAATCTGGCGCTCGGCACCGACGGCATCGGCTCCGACATGTTCGAAGAGCTCAAGTTCGCCTACTTCAAGCACAAGGATGCCGGCGGGGCCCTGTGGCCAGACAGCTTTGCCCGCTTCCTCTGGAACGGCAACCGCCTGCTTGAACGCAACTTCGGCGCCAAATTTGGCCGACTGGAGGCAGGCTACAAGGCCGACCTCACCATTTGCGACTACGCCGCCCCGACCCCGTTGGCCCCGCGCAACCTTGGTGGCCATCTCGCCTTCGGCATGGGCTCATCCTCGGTCAACAGCGTGATGGTGGAGGGGCGCATGGTCTATCAGGATCGCGAGTTCGCCTTTGACGTCGAGCCCATTTATCAGCAGGCCAGCAAGGTGGCGAGCCGCCTGTGGCAACGGATAGATCAGCTGGCCTAAGGCCACTCTCCGCACGTTTGGACTGGATTGCCCGCCCTGTGGATTTTCCCGGCGGCGGGCAGCAAGAGTAAGGACGACACATGATTGAGCAATTCTTCCGACCCGAGCAACTGGGTCAGGCTTTGGAACTCAAGGCCCGCTTTGGCAACGACGCCGTCTACATGGGGG
This sequence comes from Aeromonas sp. ASNIH4, assembly GCF_002934425.1. Classification (NCBI taxonomy): domain Bacteria; kingdom Pseudomonadati; phylum Pseudomonadota; class Gammaproteobacteria; order Aeromonadales; family Aeromonadaceae; genus Aeromonas; species Aeromonas sp. ASNIH4. The sequence goes on from NZ_CP026217.1 coordinate 2,097,877, forward strand.
GCGGCAGTAAGCTCAACGCCGCGCCGACCCGCACCGACAAGAAGGTCGCCATCTCGCTGGACAAGCTCGGGCTTGGCCAGATTGAGCAGCAGCACGGTCAGCTCCACATCGGCGCCACCGTTACCCTGCAAGCCCTGAAAGACGACCCCCGCACCCCGGCCTCTCTGTGCGAGGCGCTGGGGTTCGTCTACTCCCGCCATCTACGCAATCAGGCCACCATTGGCGGCGAAATTGCCTGCCAGCAGCAGGACTCCCCGCTGCTGCCGGTACTGCTGGTGCTCGAAGCCGTGGTGGTGCTGGAGAACAACCAGTTGCAACCCATCGAGAGCTATCTGGCCGGCCAGCGCAAGGAGCTGGTGCTGGGGGTGGTGCTGCCGGAGCCCGAGCTGCGCTGCGCCACTCGCCGCATCAGCCGCAACGCCGACGGCCTGGCGGTGATGACCGCCGCGGTGGCCCTCGATGCCCTTGGCGAGATGCGGGTCGCCCTGGCGGGCGTCACGCCACAACCGATGCGTCTGCAAGACGTGGAGCGTCATGAGCTGCGGGATGCGGCGCTGGAAGCGGCGGTGAGCACGCTGATTGCGCCGCGCGCGGATCTCGGTGGCAGCGTGGCCTACAAGCGCTATATCAGCGGCGTGGTGGTGGCGGATCTGCTGGTGGAGTGCCAGCAGCAGGAGGTACAGGCATGATGGAACTCAACTTTACCCTGAACGGTGCTCTGCGCACCGTCATCGCCCCGGCTGGCGAGAATGCCCAGCGGGTGCTGTTCAACCAGTGCCGGATGCACTCGGTGCGCAACAGCGACGACGGCTTCGGCTTTGCCGGCTCCGACGCCATCCTCTTCAACGGCAAGGTGATCAACGCCTCCCTGCTGATTGCCGCCCAGCTGGAGGGGGCGCAGGTGCGCACCGCCGAGTCGCTGGGCAGCTGGAACCAGCTCAGCCTGGTACAGCAGGCCATGGTGGACGTGGGCGTGGTGCAGTCCGGCTACAACGATCCGGCCGCGGCGCTCATCGTCACCGACCTGCTTGATCGCCATCCCAACCCAAGCCGTGATCAAATCGACGACGCCCTCTCGGGCCTGTTTCACCGCGATGGCGGTTACCAGCAGTTCTATCAGGCCATCGAGCTTGCCAGCTCGCGCCTCAAGGATCCCGATTACCTGTGCCAGATTGCCCCCGAGTTTCGGAGCGACCTGCGCCACATCGGCAAGAGCTGCCCGAAAGTGGACGCCGCCAAGATGGTGCAGGCCAAGCCCTGCTACGTGGAGGACAGGGTTACCGAGGATGCGCTGGTCATCAAGATGCTGCGAAGCCCTCATCCCCATGCGGTGATCACCAAACTCGACGTGAGCCGCGCCGAAGCCATGGCGGGGGTGGTGCACGTCATCACTCACCTCAACTGCCCGGATGTCTACTACACCCCGGGTGGCCAGAGCGCCCCCGAGCCATCACCGCTCGATCGCCGCATGTTTGGCCGCAAGCTGCGTCACGTCGGTGATCGTGTTGCCGCCGTGGTGGCCGAGAGCGAAGCCATCGCATTGGCTGCGCTCAAACTCATCGAGGTCGAGTATCAGGTGCTGCCGGCAGTCATGAACATAGACCAGGCGATGGCCCCCAATGCGCCGCTGGTGCACGACGAGCCCATCGTCTATATGGCCGGGGCGCCGGCGGATCTGGAGCAGCAGAACGCCTGCTCGGTGCGCCGCGGCGACGAGCACATGCTCATCAACTTCCCCATCGGTTCCCGCCCGCACGAGAACCTGGCCGCCAGCGTCCATGGCCAGATCGGCGATGTGGCCAAGGGCTTTGCCGAGGCGGACGAGATTGTCGAGCGCACCTACGAGTCGACCCAGGCCCAGCAGTGCCCGACCGAGCCGCACATCTGCTTTACCTACATGGATGGGGAGCGTCTGGTGATCCACGCATCCACTCAGGTGCCCTGGCACGTGCGCCGTCAGGTGGCGCGCATCGTCGGCATGAAGCAGCATCAGGTGCACGTGATCAAGGAGCGGGTAGGGGGCGGCTTTGGCTCCAAGCAGGATATTCTGCTGGAAGAGGTGTGCGCCTGGGCGACCAGGGTGACCGGCCGCCCGGTTACCTTCCGCTACACCCGTGAAGAGGAGTTCATCAGCAACACCTCGCGCCATGTGGCCAAGGTGAAGGTGAAAGTGGGGGCCAAGAAAGATGGCACCATCACCGCCATCGACATGGATTTTCGCGCTAACACCGGCCCTTACGGCAACCACTCATTGACGGTGCCGAGCAACGGCCCGGCGCTCTCCCTGCCGCTCTATCCGTGCGAGAACGTGCGCTTTACCGTCAACACCTACTACAGCAACATCTGCCCGACCGGCGCCTATCAGGGTTATGGCGCGCCCAAGGGCAACTTCGCGCTGACCATGGCGATTGCGGAACTTGCCGAGAAACTGGGCATCGATCAGCTCGACATGGTGGAGCACAACCGGGTGCACGAGGGGGACATCCTCAAGGTGCTGGGGGCCATCGGCGAGGGCAAGATGCCCACCTCGGTGCCCCACGCGGCCAGCTGCGCCCTCGAACCCATCCTCAAACAGGGTCGCGAGCTGATCGCCTGGGATAGCCCCAAAGCCGTCGACGGGGATTGGCGCATCGGTCGTGGCGTCGCCATCATCATGCAAAAATCGGGGATCCCGGACATCGATCAGGCCAACTGCATGGTCAAGCTGGAATCGGACGGCACCTTTATCGTCCACTCCGGTGGCGCCGATATCGGCACCGGCCTCGATACCGTGGTGGCCAAGCTGACCGCCGAAGTGCTGCACTGCCCGCTCGGGGATGTGCATGTCATCTCCGGTGACACCGACCACGCCCTGTTCGACAAGGGGGCCTACGCCTCGTCAGGCACCTGCTTCTCCGGCAACGCGGCCAAGAAGGCGGCCGAGAACCTCAAGGAGAAGATCCTGTTCCATGGCGCCGCCATGCTGGGCGAGCCGGTAGCCGATGTTGAGCTGGCGTTTCCGGGCCTGGTGCGCGGCCAGCTGGGGGAGGTGAGCCTCGCCAAGCTGGCCCACAAGGCCGAGACCGGTACCGGCTTCGGCATTCTGGTGGGCACTGCCAGCTACATCACCTCTGAGCTTGCCTTCCCGTACGGCGCCAACTTCGCCGAGGTGGCGGTCAACGTCAGAACCGGCGAGATCCGGCTCGACAAGTTCTACGCCCTGCTCGACTGCGGCACCCCCATCAACCCGGAGCTGGCGCTCGGCCAGATCTACGGGGCGACCATGCGGGCCATCGGCCACACCATGACCGAGGAGATCTGCTACGACGGCATGGGTATTCCGCTGACCCGGGATCTGAAGAGCTATGGCGCGCCCAAGATTGGCGACATTCCGCGCGATTTTCGGGCCTTCCTGGTGCCGAGTGACGACAAGGTCGGCCCTTACGGCGCCAAGTCCATCTCGGAGATCGGGGTCAACGGCGCCGCACCTGCCATCGCCACCGCCATCCACGACGCCTGCGGTGTCTGGCTGCGCAAGTGGCACTTCACGCCGGAGCAGATCCTGCGCGAACTGTGCAAGCTGGAGCAACAAGCGTCGTCATAACAAAAGAAAAGGTGAGGGGCGGGCGCAGGCTCGCCCCCAGCGCCTGACAGCGGAATGAGTACTCCGCCCATATTCTGTGTGATGGGACAATCAAGATGTCTAAAACAACACGCAAGCACTCGGACCTGATTTACGCGCTCGAAGACAAACCTCCCTTTTACCAAACCCTGATGGGGGCCGTGACCCACCTGCTGGCCATCTTCGTGCCCATGGTGACGCCGGCCCTCATCGTGGGCGGGGCCCTTGGCCTCTCCACCGAGACCACCGCCTACCTGGTCTCCATGGCGATGATCGCTTCCGGCATCGGCACCTGGCTGCAGGTGAACCGCTACGGCCCCATCGGCTCGGGGCTGCTCTCCATCCAGTCGGTCAACTTCTCCTTCGTCACCGTGATGATCGCGCTTGGCAGCGCCATGAAAAAAGATGGCCTGCACGAGGAGCTGATCGTCTCGACCCTGCTCGGGGTCTCCTTCGTCGGCGCCTTCCTGGTGATGGGCTCTTCCTTCGTGCTGCCCTATCTCAAGCGGGTGATCACCCCGACCGTGAGCGGGGTGGTGGTGCTGATGATTGGCCTGAGCCTCATCAAGGTGGGGATCATCGACTTTGGCGGCGGCTTCTCCGCCATGAGCAGCGGCACCTTCGGCAAATACGAGAACATCGGCCTGGGGCTGCTGGTGCTCTGCGTTATCGTCGCCTTCAACTGCAGCAAGAGCCCCTTGCTTCGCATGAGCGGCATCGCCATCGGCCTGCTGGTGGGCTATGCGGTGGCCCTGATGCTCGGCATGGTGGATTTCTCCGCCCTTGAGAACCTGCCGCTCATCACTGTGCCCATCCCGTTCAAGTACGGTTTTTCCTTCGATCTGCACGCCTTCGTGCTGGCCGGCACCATCTATCTGTTGAGCGTGCTGGAGGCGGTGGGGGACATCACCGCCACCGCCATGGTCTCCCACCGGCAGATCCAGGGTCCCGAGTTTCAAAAACGGCTCTCCGGCGGCGTGCTGGCGGACGGCTTGGTGTCGGTGATCGCCTCGGCCCTCGGCTCCCTGCCGCTCACCACCTTCGCCCAGAACAACGGCGTCATCCAGATGACCGGAGTGGCCTCGCGCCACGTGGGCAAGTTCATCGCCGTCATCCTGGTGCTGCTCGGCCTCTTCCCGGTGGTGGGGCGCTTCTTCACCACCATACCGTCGCCGGTGATGGGGGGGGCCATGGTCATCATGTTCTCCATGATCGCCATCGCCGGTGGTCGCATCATCATCAGTCACGGCTTCGATCGGCGCGAGACCCTGATTGTCGCCACCTCGCTCGGGCTGGGGCTCGGGGTCTCCTACGACCCGAACGTCTTCAAGGTGCTGCCGGCGGGGATCTACATGCTGGTGGAGAACCCCATCTGCGCCGGCGGCATCACCGCCATCATCATGAACCTGGTGCTGCCCCAGAGCCGTAGACGCAAGGCGGCCGCCAATGCCGCCGAGGCGGTGGAGCTGATCCAGCTGAGCGACAAGCCCGACACCCGTTTTGCCACCCGGCCCATTCCGTCGGCCACTGCCCGCCAACAGGGGCTGGCGACGGACGAGGCCCAGGTGCGCGCCCCGCAAGTGGATCGCGGCTAACGAACAACAAGAGGGAATTGAGAGATGAAAAACGACAACTCCGTCAAGGCGGTGCGCGGCAGCTTCTTTGACATCACCCGGGTGGTGAGCCAGCCCGAGGAGATAGAGCCCAATGCCCGCCTCATCGAAGACGGCCTGCTGATCATCCGCAACGGCTGCATCGACTGGTTCGGCCAGTGGGAGGAAGGCAAGGATCGCATTCCGGCCCAGGTGCGGGTGCGCGACTATCGCGGCAAGATGATAGTGCCGGGCTTTGTCGACACCCACATCCACTACCCGCAAAGCGAGATGGTGGGGGCCTATGGTGAGCAGCTGCTGGAGTGGCTCAACCGCCACACCTTCCCGGCCGAGCGGCGCTACAACGATCTCGAGTACGCCCGCGAGATGTCCACCTTCTTCATCAAGCAGCTGCTGCGAAACGGCACCACCACGGCGCTGGTGTTCGGCACTGTCCACCCCGAGTCGGTGGATGCCCTGTTCGAGGCGGCCAGCCGCATTAACATGCGGATGATCGCCGGCAAGGTGATGATGGATCGCAACGCCCCCGACTATCTGCTCGATACCGCCGAGAGCAGTTATGAACAGAGCAAGGCGCTCATCGAGCGCTGGCACGGCAACGGTCGCTTGCTCTACGCCATCACGCCGCGCTTTGCCCCCACCTCGACCCCGGCGCAGCTGGCGATGGCGAGGCGGCTGCGCGAAGAGTACCCGACCACCTATCTGCACACCCACCTGTGCGAGAACAAGGACGAGATAGCCTGGGTCAAATCCCTCTTCCCAGAGCATCAGGGCTATCTCGACGTCTATCACCAGCACGGGCTGACCGGCCACAACTGCGTGTTTGCCCACTGCGTCCATCTGGAAGAGCAGGAGTGGGATTGCCTGAAAGAGACCGGCTCCACCATCGCGTTTTGTCCCACCTCAAATCTGTATCTCGGCAGCGGGCTCTTCAAACTGCACAAGGCGTGGCACAAGCAGGTGAAGGTGGGGATGGGCACCGACATCGGCGCCGGTACCACCTTCAACATGCTGCAGACCCTCAACGAGGCCTACAAGGTGATGCAGTTGCAGGGCGAGCGCCTCTCGGCCTATCAGGCCTTCTATCTGGCGACCCTGGGCGGCGCCCATGCGCTGGGGCTGGACGAGCAGATCGGCAGCTTCGCGGTAGGCAAGGAGGCGGACTTCGTGGTGCTCGACCCGGTCGCCACCCCGCTGCAACAGCTGCGCTACGACAACTCCACCACCTTGCGCGACAAGCTGTTCGTGCTGCTGACCCTGGGGGATGACAGATCCATCTACCGCACCTATGTGGATGGTCAGCTGGTGCACGAGCGGGGTTGATCCGCTTTTCACAGGAGAGGGGCGGGCATGCTCGCCCCGGGAACACGGCAGCAGGGGCCAGCATGGTGCCTGCGCCGCACGACAGGCGGGGCGCTTGCCCCGCCACAGCAGGTGAAATGGCCCGGTTTTTTAGATGGCAAGTCAAACGTTTGCCTTGCCTGCCAACCCCATGATGCCGGCGACCGTGGCAGCAGAGATCCACGGCACCGACCGCCATTTCGTCACGACACATTCAGGGATGCAGGAAGGAGTCGGCCATGAGCCAGACAAACAGGATAAACGAGATGGACGGGGCAGTTGCGGACAAGGGGGCGGCGGCGGGACGACAGCCCGCCGGCGGCGCGCTCGATCGCTACTTCATGATCAGCGAGCGGGGCAGCAATGTGCGCCAGGAGGTGCTGGCGGGGCTCACCACCTTTCTCGCCATGGTCTATTCGGTGATCGTGGTGCCCAGCATGCTCGGCAAGGCGGGCTTTCCCCCCGGCGCCGTGTTCGTGGCCACCTGTCTGGTGGCGGGCTTTGGTTCGCTGCTGATGGGGCTCTGGGCCAAGCTGCCGATGGCCATCGGCTGCGCCATCTCGCTCACCGCCTTTACCGCCTTCAGCCTGGTGCTGGGGCAGCAGATCTCCATCCCGGTGGCGCTCGGCGCCGTCTTTCTGATGGGGGTGCTGTTTACCGCCATCTCGGTGACCGGGGTGCGCAGCTGGATCCTCGACAACCTGCCGATGGGGATCGCCCACGGCACCGGTATCGGCATCGGGCTCTTCCTGCTGCTGATCGCCGCCAACGGGGTGGGGCTGGTGATCAAGAACCCGCTGGAGGGGCTGCCGGTGGCGCTGGGGGCTTTTACCTCCATGCCGGTCATCATGTCCCTCATCGGGCTGGCGGTCATCGTCGGGCTGGAGAAGCTCAAGGTGCCGGGCGGGATCCTGCTGGTGATCATCGCCATTTCCATTTTCGGCCTCATCTTCGATCCGGCGGTCAAGTACCAGGGACTGTTCGCCATGCCGAGCCTCGCCGACGAGCAGGGCAAGTCCCTCATCTTCAGCCTGGATATCATGGGGGCGCTCTCACCGCTGGTGCTGCCAAGCGTGCTGGCGCTGGTGATGACGGCGGTGTTTGATGCCACCGGCACCATTCGCGCGGTGGCGGGGCAGGCCAATCTGCTGGACAAGGATGGCCACATCATCAACAGCGGCAAGGCGCTCAGCGCCGACTCCATCAGCAGCATCTTCTCCGGTCTGGTGGGGGCCGCGCCGGCCGCCGTCTACATCGAATCGGCGGCGGGCACGGCGGCAGGCGGCAAGACCGGCCTTACCGCCACCGTGGTAGGGGTCTTGTTTTTGTTGATGCTGTTCCTCTCGCCGCTCTCCTACCTGGTGCCGGCCTATGCCACCGCACCGGCGCTGATGTACGTGGGGCTCTTGATGCTGAGCAACGTCGCCCGGCTCGACTTTGATGACTTTGTCGGGGCCATGTCCGGCCTGCTGTGCGCGGTCTTTATCGTGCTCACCTGCAACATCGTCACCGGTATCATGCTGGGCTTCAGCGCCCTGGTGATCGGTCGCATCTGCTCGAAGGAGTGGCGCAAGCTCAACATCGGCACCGTCATCATCGCCCTGGCGCTGGTGCTCTTCTACGCTGGCGGCTGGGCCATCTAGTCCGCATCGCGTCCTTCTCTATCGCGGGGCCAGCCTCTCTTGGCCGGCCCCGCCCTTCAAACCGAACTCGTACCATTTTGATAACGGGGCTTACCAGATTGATAACGCCGCCCGGCACTGGCGCCGCCGAGTCCTCCATGGGCTGCTGCTGCGGGGCTGGTCACGGCCATGGCGGAGAGCCGGATGGGATCTTCTTCACACTTCTTCCCTTTGCTCGCCGCCTTTGCCCCCCGGTTGGCCCGACGTGCCGGAAACGGGCGCATATCTTGCTGTTTTTTATACCGGTTCTGATTTTTCTGCCTGACAAAGGACTTGCATATGTCCATAGGATTACCGCTCAAGCGGGTGGATGCTGAGGCCAAGGTGACCGGCAGCGCCCGCTACACCGACGACAACATCATGCTCGGCATGCGCCACGCCAAATACGTGCGAAGCCATATCGCCCACGGCAAGGTGCTCACCATCGATGCCAGCGAGGCGCTGGCGCTGCACGGGGTCGAAGCCGTGTTCACCCACGAGGATGTGCCCACCACCTGTTTTCGCACCGCCGGCCACGCCTGGTCCCTCGATGAGGCCAAGCGGGATGTGAAAGACCGCCGTCTGCTCACCGACCATGTGCGCCACTTCGGCGATGGCGTCGCCATAGTCGTGGCCCGCGATCCCCTGGTCGCCGAGAAGGCTGCCGCCCTGGTCAAGGTGACCTACGAGCCGCTGCCGGTGATGACGGATGCGGCCAGCGCCCTGGCCGAGGGGGCCTGTCCCATCCACCCGACCGGCAACCTGCTGCGGCAGAGCCAGATCCGGGCGGGTGAGCCGGAGCAGGCCATTGCCGCCGCCGACTTGCAGTTCAAGGGGCACTACCAGACGCCGGTGGTGCAGCACTGCCATCTGGAGACGGTGACCTGCTACGCCTACATGGATCAGCCGGACCACATCATCGTCGTCACCAGCACCCAGATCCCCCAGATTGTGCGCAGCCGGGTGGCCAAGTCCCTCGGCCTGCCCTGGTCCAGCGTGCGGGTGATCAAGCCCTACATGGGCGGCGGTTTTGGCAACAAGCAGGATGTGCTGGAAGAGCCGATGGCGGCGTTTCTGAGCTACCAGCTCGGCGGCGTGCCGGTCAAGGTGACCCTGAGCCGGGAAGAGTGCTTCTTTGCCTCTCGCACCCGCCACGGCTTTGCCATCGATGGCACCCTCGGCATCAACCGGGATGGCACCCTCAAGGGGTATCAGCTCGACGTGCTCTCCAACACCGGCGGCTATGCCTCTCATGGCCACTCCATCGCCAGCGCCGGCGCCAACAAGATAAGCTATCTCTATCCACGCAGCGCCTTTGGCTATGACGCCAAGACCTTCTACAGCAATCTGCCCACCGCCGGTGCCATGCGCGGTTACGGCGCGCCCCAGGTGGTGTTTGCCCTCGAATGCATGCTGGATGACGCCTGCGCCGAGCTGGGTCTGGATCCGCTAGAAGTGCGCATCGCCAATGTGGCCCGCGAGGGGGATGTCAATCAGGTCAACCAGAAGACCATCTACAGCGCGGGCTTGCCCGAGTGCCTGCGCCGGGGTGGCGAGCAGTTCCAGTGGGAGCGGCTCAAGGCCGAATGTCTGGCGCAGGATCCGGCGAGCCGGGTACGGCGCGGCATCGGGGTGGCGTGCTTTAGCTATGGCTCCAACACCTACCCGGTGGGGGTCGAAATTGCCGGCGCCCGCATGCTGCTCAATCAGGATGGCACCGTCAATCTGCAGATCGGCGCCACCGAGATAGGACAGGGATCGGACACCGTCTTTGCCCAGATGGCGGCCCAGACCTTGGGCATTCCGTTTGAGCAGATCCGGGTCATCTCGACCCAGGATACCGACATCACCGCCTATGATCCGGGTTCGTTCGCCTCGCGCCAGAGCTATGTGGCGGCCCCCGCCATCCATCAGGCGGCGCTGCAGCTGCGGGCCCGCATTTTGTCGCTGGCGGCCCAGCTCTGCCATCAGGATGTGGGATCGCTGACCCTGATCGACGGCTACGTGGTGCTGGCGGGTGCGCCGGACAAGGTGCTCATCAGCGTCGCCGAGGTGTCGGTCAACGCCTACTACCACCTCACCATCGGCGGCCAGATCACCTCCGAGGTCTCCCACAAGACCACCACCAACCCGCCGAGCTTTGGCTGCACCTTCGTCGATCTCAGTGTCGATATCGATCTCTGCAAGGTGACCATCAACCGCATCCTCAACCTGCACGATGCGGGCAAGATCCTCAACCCGCAGCTGGCGGAGGGGCAGGTGCATGGCGGCATGGGGATGGGGATCGGCTGGTCCCTGTTCGAGGAGATGATCATCGACGCCAAGACCGGCGTGGTGCGCAACCCCAACCTGCTCGACTACAAGTTCCCCACCATGCTGGATTTGCCCGAGCTTGAGTGCGACTTCGTGCAGACCTACGAGCCCCAGTCGGTCTATGGCCACAAATCCCTGGGGGAACCGCCCATCATCTCGCCGGGCCCGGCGATCCGTAACGCCATTCGCATGGCGACCGGCGTCGCCATCAACGAGCTGCCCATCACCCCCAAGACCCTGTTCCGGGAGTTTGTCGCGGCGGGTCTGATTGGCGAGGGTGCAGGGGAGGAGCAACGCCATGTTTGATATTGCCCGTTACTACAAGGCCCACAGCGTGGCCGAGGCGGTCGCCCTGCGCCAGGCCGACCCCGAGGCGCGCCTCTTGGCCGGTGGCACCGATGTGATGATCCAGCTTCATCACCTCAACGCCGCCTATCGCCATATCGTCGATATTCACGACTTGCCCGAGCTCAAAGGGGTGAGTGAGCTGCCTGATGGGTCGATCCGCATCGGCTCCGGTACCACCTTTACCGAGCTCATCGAAAACGAGCTGGTGCAGCGCCGCCTGCCAATGCTGGCGGAAGCCGCTGCCACCATCGCCGGCCCGCAGATCCGCAACGTCGCCACCTATGGCGGCAATATCTGCAATGGCGCCACCAGTGCTGACTCGGCGGCCCCTACCGTCGCATTGGAGGCCGAGCTGGAAATCGCTGGCCCTGATGGCACGCGCCGCATCCCCATCGCCGGCTTTCACACCGGCCCCGGCAAGGTTGCGCTGCAACCGGCGGAGATCCTGGTGGCGTTTCACTTTGCCCCGGACGCGCACCCTCAGGTGGGCTCCCACTACTTCAAATACGCCATGCGGGGTGCCATGGACATCGCCACCATCGGCTGCGCCGCCTACTGCCAGATTGAGGATGGTCACTTCAAGTGCCTGCGGCTGGCCTACGGGGTGGCGGCCCCGACGCCGGTGCGCACCCCGCACGCCGAAGCAGCGGCCGAGGGGCAACCCCTGACCCGGGCGACGCTGGCCGCCATTGCCGAGGCGGTGGTGGCCGACGTGGCGCCGCGCTCCTCATGGCGGGCGGAAAAAGAGTTTCGCCTGCATCTCATCAAAACCCTGGCGCAGCGGGTGATCACCTGCGCCGTCGAACGTGCCGGAGGCAAGATCCTATGATGCAACCGCAAAGCTGTCCCGCTGTGGAGATCCAGTGCGAGATCAACGGCAAGCCTTACTCCTACGCGGTGTCGCCCACCATGTTGCTGCTTCACTTCCTGCGCGGACAGGGGCTTATCAGCGTAAAAGAGGGGTGCAGTGTCGGTGAGTGCGGCGCCTGTACCGTGCGGGTGAACGGTACGGCCATCGACAGCTGCCTCTATCTGGCGGTGTGGGCCGATGGCAAATCCATTCGCACCGTGGAGGGAGAGCGCAAAGGCAATGAGCTCTCCGACGTGCAGCAGGCCTTTATCGACGAGGGGGCGGTGCAGTGCGGTTTTTGCACCCCGGGTCTGGTGATGGCGAGCGCTGCCCTGCTTGACAAGACAGATCGCCGCCCCTTGACCGAGGCGGAGATCCGCCGCGGCCTGTCGGGGAATCTGTGCCGCTGCACCGGTTATCAGAACGTGGTGCGGGCGGTGAAAAAGTGCTGCAAGGGGTGACGGGCTCGCCCCTCTATTAGTCTCTCAAACCGTTTTCGGCAGCGAGGTGACAGCGCCTGAAATAGGCCGGGAGGTTATTTTCACCCCGCCGCTCAAGCGCGCATCCCGTTATTTCGGGCGGGCAATGGGGGGCACCTATCCCGTGTCGTTCGCCTGCTCGCCTAAATAATAAACAGGCTGCTGCGTGCGGCAGCCAGTGGGGTGGCAAGCGACTGTTTTTACGCGATATGTCAGCTTGTGTCGCCATCTTGTGCGCCGCCTTTGCCTATTCGCGGCAGCAAATACCGGCGGGTGGGAAATAACGGAAAATAGTGGCGAGGGGTCTGAACAAAGCCCCCTTTTTTGTCACCTGGGCGCAACATTTTTCTGTAATTGTTAGCCAGCTCGCGGCGACCCTTCGCGCAAACGGGCAGAGTAGGCGCCATGGTCGGCCGAGGCTGCCATGATGCGCAATCAGGGTTGTAATCAGGTGCTGCGGCCCGCTTGGCGGGGCGCAAAACATAACATCAAAAAGAAAAAGGAAACTGGCATGTCAGGAAGACACTCTCTGGTAGCGCTGGCCGTCGGGCTGGCGCTGGCGGGACCGGCACAGGCACAGCTGCTCATCAGCGAATACCTGGAAGGCTCGGGCAACAACAAGGCGGTGGAGCTGAGCAACCTCGGCAGCGACCTCGTCGATCTCTCCCAATACCGGTTGGCACTCTACGCCAACGGCAAACCCATCAGCGAATCACCCACCAACAGCCTGGCGCTGCAAGGCACCCTCGCCCCTGGCGCCCCCCTGGTGCTGGCCAACCCCTCCGCCAGCAGCGAGATCCTGGCCAAGGCCAACCGCACCAGCGGCAACCTGGTGTTCAACGGTGACGACGCCCTGGTGCTCTATCGTGGCAGCGAGATAGTGGACAGCTTCGGCCAGGTCGGGGTGGATCCGGGCACGGCCTGGGTGTCGGGCAACGTCTCGACCCTGGACATGACCCTGCGTCGCAAGGCCACCGTCACCACGGGCCGGACCGATGCAACCGCCTCCTTCGATCCGGCGCTGGAATATGTGGCGGCCCCGAAAGATGACGCCAGTGGCCTGGGTTGCAGCGGCGATGGTCCCTGCGATGGTACCCAGCCGCCCGCCTTCGTCTGCCCGGTGGACAGCCTGGTACCGGTGCCCGCCATTCAGGGCCCCGGCACCAGCAGCCCGCTGGTGCCGGCCGGCAAGTTCGAGTCCGAACAGGCCTACGCCACCCGCGGCGTGGTGACCCAGGTGGTCAGCGGCCTCTACAAGGGCTTCTTCATTCAAGATGAGCAAGGGGATGGCGATCCGGCCACCTCCGATGGCCTCTTCGTCTACAGCACCAAGGCCAACGCTGCCATCGTGCCGGGGGCCGAAGTGTGCGTCTCTGGCAAGGTGAAGGAGTATTTCAACCAGACCCAGCTCAACGCCGACGAGCTGGTGGTGACCCGGCCGCAGGGGGCCATCCCGGCTGCGGTGGATCTGCTGCCGGTGGCGGGCGAGAGCCTGAGCCAGCTGCTGGAGCGTCACGAGGGGATGCAGGTACGGCTGGTGCCGGGCTCCAGCCTGGTGGTGACTCGCAACTTCAGCTTCGATTACGACGGCAAGCGCAACAACCTGGTGCTCTCTTATGGCGCGCCGCTCATCAAGTCGACCCAGAAATTTGCCGCCATGAGCCAGGAGGCGAGCAACTGGGCCCTGCGCAACCAGCAGAACCAGCTGGTGGTGGAGACCGATGCCAAGGCGCCGGACGGCGTGCTGCCCTGGTTCCCCGGCTTCAATGCCGAGGACGGTTACCTGCGCGTCGGCGACAAGATCAACGGGCTGGAGGGGGCGCTCGGCTACTCCTACAACCTGTTCCGACTGGTGGCCAGCAACCGCATCGATGCCAGCCAGATAGATCACAGCGGCTGGGATCGGGTGGAAACCCCCGAGCTCGCCGAGGCGGGGGATCTGCGGGTCGCCAGCTTCAACGTGCTCAACTTCTTCACCACTGTGGTGGGGGGCGATGCCAACCCCACCGGCAGCAACCGGGGCGCCCTGACGGTGGCGGAGTTCGAGCTGCAGCGCACCAAGATCGTCAGCGCCATCACCCGCCTCAATGCCGATGTGGTGGGGCTGATGGAGATCGAGAACAACGGCTATGGCGACAACTCCGCCATCGCCAACCTGGTGGCGGCCTTGAACGCTGCACAGCCGGATGAGGCGGATCACTACCGCTGGATTGCCTCGCCGGATGGCAAGCCGATTGGCACCGACGCCATCACGGTGGGACTCATCTACCGGCCCGCCAAGGTGACCCCGGAGGGGGCTGCCAGCCTCATCGCGCTGCCGGTGCAGCAGGCCGAGGCGGTGGATGCCAGCGGCAAGCCGGTGACCATCAACCAGGGGATGCGCGAGTCGCTGGTGCAGCGCTTCAGCTCGCCAAAGGGGGATGCGCCGCTGACTCTGGTGGTCAACCACCTCAAGTCCAAGGGCTCCGCCTGCTTCGAGGATTACCCCGACTACGCCACTGCCGATCCGCTGGATGGCCAGGGCCACTGCAATGCGCTGCGGGTCTCTGCCGCCAAGGTGCTGGGTGAGCACCTCAAGGATTTGGCCGGGGATCTGCTGCTGATCGGCGACATGAACGCCTACGGCATGGAGGATCCCATCCGGGTACTGACCGACTATGATCCGGCCGCCCAATCGCGCCAGATCATGAGCGCCTCCTTCACTACTCTGGCGGGCCAGCCCTTCGAGGAGAGCGGCAGCGCCCTTGGCAAGGGGTATGGCCTTGTCAACCTCAACACCCGCTTCCACGGCACCGACACCTACTCCTACAGCTATGAAGGGGAGCTCGGCAACCTGGATCACGCCCTGGCAAACCCGAGCCTGGCGGCCAAGGTGATCGGCATCGAGGATTGGCACATCAACTCCGCCGAGAGCAACTTCTTCGAGTACGGCAGCAAGTACAGCGGCCAGCTGGCGAAATCCGAAGGGCCCTTCAGCGCCTCGGATCACGATCCCGTGCTGGTGGCCATCCAGTATCCGCTGCCGCCCGCCGGGGTATTGAGCCTCGAGAGCGCCGCTGCCAATGTGGAGGAGGGCAACACCCTGGCCTTGAGCGTGGCGCGCCGCGACGGCACCTATGGTGAGGCCAGCGTGAGTTATCGCATTGCTTACGGCAGCGCCGATGCCAACGACGTGGCGCCGCTCACCGGCACCCTGCACTGGGCCGCCGGGCAGAGCGACAGCCAGACCATCAGCATCCCGGTGAAGAGCGACACCCTGCACGAAGGGGACGAGACCTTTACCCTGGAGCTGTTTGACCCGAGTGGCGCGACCCTGGGCGAGCAGCATCAGACCCTGGTGACCATCAAGGACAAGCTGGCGCCGTCCACCATCTCGCTGGCGCGCGCCAGCATGACGGTGAACGAGGGGCAGTGGTTTGTCGAGATCCCGCTGGTGCGCAGCGGCGATCTGAGCAAGCCGGCCCGGGCCCGGGTGGCCCTTGACGGAGTCACGGCACGCTGGGGGCTGGATTTCCTGCCCTGGTTCGGTCAGTCGGTGAGCTGGGCCGCGGGCGAGGGGGGCAGCAAGTCGGTCAAGGTGCTGATCATCGATGACTGGTTTGTCGAGCCGACCGAGCAGTTCAAGGTGAGTCTGGCTGCATTGCAAGGTGGCCAGCCGGGCAACCTGCAGGAGACCCGGGTCGACATTCTGGACAACGACAAGTCCTGGTGGCCCTTCGGTCGCCACTGAGGATGACTTCTCAATATGAAAAGGGGCCTGCGGGCCCCTTTCTGTTGTTGGTCACCGGCCAGGAGCGCCGAAAACAGCGAGGCCCATCACCAGGATGGGCCTCTGAGCTGGACAGGCTGACGGGATCAGCTGCCGCTCTGGGGGCCGTCGATCACCAGCTTGCCATCCTTGACCGGGATGGTGGCACCGGGGGCCTTGTTCATGCGGATCACCCCTTCCTGACCGGCGAGGCGGTAGGTGACGTCATAACCCAGAGTACGGGTGCTGCTCTCCTGCACCGTCTTGCAGCGCTGCTCAGTGGTGGTGTAGGTATCACCGGCCTGCATGTTGCCCTGCACCTGGTTGCCGGCATAGCCACCTGCCACGGCGCCTGCGGCGGTCGCCACCTTCTTGCCGTTGCCGCCACCAAACTGGTTGCCAAGCACCCCGCCCAGCGCCGCACCGACCACGGTACCCAGGATCTTGTGCTCGTCCTGCACCGGCTTGCGGTGGGTCACGGTGACGTTGCGACACTCCTGACGGGGGGTCTTGATGGTCTCGGTCACCGCTTTGCTGGCCAGCACTTCGGCGAACTGAGGCTGTGATGAAAACAGGGATCCGCTGGCGGCGGCTGACAAGGCCAGCGCAGAGGCCACACCGATCCCGACTCCTGCCAACATGGATTTGTTCATTTTCTCTTCTCCTCAAATGCATCACGGGATGCGTCTCTTGCTTGCGGTCATCTTGGCACAAGGGCAAGGAGGCACAAGGCAAAGCCGGTACGGGCACGACAGCCCCTGACTGCAACAGAAAATGCCTCGTCAAAAAGGTGTCGGGCTTTGGCGACAAGGGGCGGGATGAAGGCAGCAAAAGCGATCTGCGAGTGGCATTTTGCGATTCAGTTGGCCCTATTTTCCCATTTTGCGCCAAGCTTCTGCCACCGCCGGCTGGCGCAGTGGCAAACCAGAGGGGCTTTTCATTCCCCAGCGTCAGTCAGGGCGCGCCAACCGCTTGATAAATCACTGTTGCCAGGATGGCTGGCGGCCGATAACAGATCACGGCAAGCATTATGCTTGCTCTGTTGGCAGAGAGGATCAATCGCGCGTCTCTGGCGGCCCGCACCAATGTGAGCCGGCAGGCGCCACCCGCAGTCAGGCCAGTTCGGCTGCGGTCATCCGGTCAGCAAGGGGGTTCATATGTCGATGCTGCCAAGATGGATACAACCGGCCGTGCAGGCCGGCATCATCACCCGGGAACAAGCCCAGCGGTTGCTGGACTCCCTCTATCAACCCCTCTGTGAGACGGCGCAGGAGCTGCCCGCCGACCTTGCCGATATCAGCCTCAAGCTCTTCTGTTTTCGCCAGCAGCACAGGGTGCGCCACTAGTTTTCTCAGAGCTGCGCCCTGGATAAGGCATGACCCCCGCCGGGGCGGGGGCCATGTGCGCTAGATCAGCATCACCTGCGCCACCAGCATCAGGGCGCCGAAGCCCAGCACGAAGCCCACCATGGGCAGCACGAACCTGACCCACTGGTTGAACTGGATGCCGAGCATCTGCAGGGTGACCAGCACCAGCCCGGTGGGGGCCAGGAACAGCATGGCGTATTGTCCCCAGTTGTAGGCCGACACCACGATATAGCGCGGGATCATCACGGTATCGGCGAGCGGCGCCATGATGGGCATGGAGAGCACCGCCAGCCCCGAGGAGGAGGGTACCACCAGCCCCAGCAGGGTAAACACCAGCATCTGGGCCACCGCAAACACGGCGCCGTGCATGCCGGCCACCAGACTGGAGGCATAGGCCAGGATGGTGTCCGAGATCATCCCCTGATCCAGCACCAGATTGACCCCCCGCGCCAGCCCTATGATGAGCGAGACGGCCACCAGCTCGGACGCCCCATGAGTGAAGGCCTCGACCGCCTCTTTCTCCCTGAGACCGGAGATAAAGATGATGACGATGGCGACGGCAAGGAAGGAGGCAGCCATCTGCGGGAACCACCAGCCAGCCATGGAGACGCCCCACACCATCAGGGGGAAGGCGAGGATGAACAGGGTCAGGATGATCTTGCGGCGCAGGGTGAAGGGGACCCCTTCATCGAGGGATCCCTCTTTCAGGAAGCGGGCCCGGAAGCTCTCTCTGTCCTCATAGGTGTAGGAGAAAGCGGGGTTGGCCTTGATCTTCTTGCAGTACCAGTAGAGATAACCGATCACCACCAGGGTGCCCACCAGACAGCCGACGGCGCGAACGCTCAGCCCCTCGGTAAAGGGGATGCCGGCGGCGTTGGAGGCGATCACCACCGAAAAGGGGTTGATGGTGGAGAAGGTGGTGCCCATGGAGGCGGCCAGGAAGATGGCCCCCACGCAGACGATGGCGTCATAGCCGAGCGCCAGAAAGATGGGCACCAGGATGGGATAGAAGGCGACCGCCTCCTCCTCCAGTCCACAGGTGGTGCCCCCCAGCGCCATCACAAAGCAGACCAGCGCCACGAACAGGAACTCGTTGCCGCGGGTCTTGCGCGACAGCGCCACCAGCCCGGCACTGAAGGCACCGGTCTTGTTGATGACGCCAATGAGCCCCCCCAGCACCAGGATGAAGACGATGATGTCGGCCCCCTCTATGGTGCCCTTGACCATGCTCACCGCCACGTCGGAGAGTCCCTTCGGCGCCTGGGCCAGCCGCTCATAGGTACCGGGGATGGCGATGGGCTTGCGGATGGTGCCGTTGACGAACTGCTCCACCCCGATATTGATGTCGAGTCTGGTCAGCTCATCCTGAGTGGCGGGCACGCGCCGGGTTTCCCCTTGCGGCGTATTGATGGTCAGCATATGGCTGGCGGCATTATAAGAGAGCTTGGCATAGGCGCCCGCCGGAATTATCCAGGTGAGGGCGATGGCCAACAACATGATCAAAAACAAAATGGTGAACGCGGTGGGAAATTGTCTGCGGGTCTGGGTATTCGGCTCGGCACACATAAAATGCTCCTCGATAAAGCAGGTTCGGGCTCGGCGGAATATCGGGTCGATAGGGTTCCTTCGTCATGCAGCGAGAGTGCGCAAACTCACTGGTTGTGGCGCATCGTATGGCGAGAAATCTGGCCTGATATTGAACATCCGGTAGATTGTTTCACCAAGAAACCATAACCCGCCGAGGGGAAGCATGAACAGCGCTGCGGGCCTGCTTTATGGAAGCCGTCACAAAATATATCTCATGAGAAATTTGTCATTAATTTATTGGCAATAAACGATGCGCTTGCTTATGCCATAAATATCCAGATGACGATGTTTAGAAATATATCGACATCGGCAAGCCTGCAACCTGATATGGCCAGCTTGCATGCAAGCATCAGCATATTCATTATTTGCCGGGTTTTATGCCGAGGATATTGCCCGTCGACATTTGTCGCTGAAAAAACAGCCACCAGAATGCAGCTTGGTCAGATTCGCGGCGCCGGCGCAGCGCCTCTAAGACGTTTTGCTAATATCTGTGGCCATCACCTCGCGCTAGGCTGTGATCCCCGATACGAGCACCCTCTGGCAGGACGCCAGAGGGTGGCTGCCGGCGCTCCCGGGAGCGCACCGCTTTTGCTACCTGCGAGGAAGGAACCCGATGACAGAGCAGAACATCTATCAGCGCGATCTGGAAAAAAATCCCGCCAATTATGAGGCGCTGACCCCCATCAGCTTTCTGGGGCGGGCCGCCCGGGTCTACCCCGACTATCCGGCGCTGATCCACGGCCCTCTGCGCCAGAGCTGGGCCCAGACCGAGCAGCGCTGCCGCCAGCTGGCCTCGGCCCTTCGCCGCCGCGGCATCGGCGAGGGGGATACCGTCTCCATCGTCGCCCCCAATACCCCGGCCATGTTCGAGGCCCACTTCGGGGTACCCATGAGCGGCGCCGTGCTCAACACCATCAACACCCGGCTCGATGCCGAGTCGATGGCCTTTATCTTCCAGCATGCCCAGAGCAAGGTGGTGCTGGTAGACCGGGAGTTCGGCGCCGTGGTGCGCAAGGCGCTGGCATTGATTGAACTCGCGCCGTTGCTCATCGCCATCGACGATCCCCTCTACCGGGAGGGGGAGCTGGTCGGCGACCTCGACTATGAGGCATTTCTTGCAGAGGGCAATGGGGATGAGCCCGGCTGGCTGCCGCAAGATGAGTGGCAGGCGATTTCCCTGAACTACACCTCCGGCACCACCGGCAACCCCAAGGGGGTGGTTTATCACCATCGCGGCGCCCACCTCAATGCGGTCAACAACGTGCTCTCCTGGGAGCTGCCCAAGCACAGCGTCTATCTCTGGACCCTGCCGATGTTTCACTGCAACGGCTGGTGCTTCCCCTGGACGCTGGCGGCGACGGCCGGGGTGAGCGTCTGCTTGCGCCATGTGCAGGCGGCGGCCATCTATGAGGCGCTGCACGAGCACAAGGTGACCCATTTTTGCGCTGCCCCCATCGTTCTCAACATGCTCAACAACGCCGATCCGGCCCTCAAACGCGGGCTCGACCACCCCATCAAGGCGATGACCGCAGGGGCGGCGCCACCCGCTACCGTGATCGCCGGCATGGAGGTGATGGGGATCGCCGTGACCCACGTCTACGGCCTCACCGAAACCTATGGCCCCTGCGTGCTGTGCGAACCGCAAAGAAGCTGGCAGGGGCAGGATGCCACCACGTTGTCGCGTCTGAAAGCACGCCAGGGGGTAGCCTCACCCCTGCAGGGGGAGATGCGGGTCATCAACCCGGTCAGCGGCGAGCCGGTCCCCCGGGACGGCAAGACCATGGGCGAAATCGTGCTGCGCGGCAATGTGGTGATGAAGGGCTATCTCAAGAACCCGGTCGCCAGCGCCGAGGCGATGGCGGAGGGGTGGTTTCGCAGCGGCGATCTGGCGGTGTGGCACCCGGACGGTTACGTGGAGATCAAGGACAGATCCAAGGACATCATCATCTCCGGCGGGGAGAATATCTCCAGTCTGGAGGTGGAGGACGTGCTCTATCGCCATCCCGATGTGGACGAGGTGGCAGTGATCGCCATGCCGGATGAGAAGTGGGGGGAGGTGCCCTGTGCCTTCGTCAAGCTCAAGGAGGGTCGCGAACTCACCCAGGCCGAGCTGATTGCGTTTTGCCGCGAGCAGATGGCCCATTTCAAGGCCCCCAAGCGCATCATCTTCACCCCGCTGCCGAAAACTTCCACCGGCAAGGTGCAGAAATTTATGCTGCGCCAGCAGCTGGGCAGTTGAGGTTGCGACAGCCGTAAAACAAAACGGGCCTGATGGCCCGTTTTGTCGATATGAGTTCAACGATTATTTGTTGTGCCGCTCATAAAGCCGCTGCACCACATCCTTCAACGCCAGCCCTTCGTTTTGCAGCAGCACAGTCAGGTGGTAGAGCAGGTCAGCGGATTCGTTGATAAGCTCCTCCCTATCCTTGGCCATGGCGGCCAGCGCTACTTCCACCCCCTCTTCACCCACCTTCTGGGCGATGCGCTTGGTGCCCTTGGCATAGAGGCTGGCGGTGTAGCTGGTGGCCGGATCCGCGCCTTTGCGGGCTGCCAGGATCTGCTCGAGCTCGGCCAGGAAGCCGAGCGGCGGCACGGGGTGGCCGTCGAAGCAGGAGGGGTTGCCCAGATGGCAGGTGGGGCCGACGGGGTTGGCGGCGATCAGCAGGGAATCCTGATCGCAGTCGGTGCTGATGGCGACCAGCTGGAGCACATGGCCCGAGCTCTCCCCCTTGGTCCAGAGGCGCTGCTTGCTGCGGCTGAAGAAGGTGACCTGACCGGTTGCCAGGGTTTTATCCAAAGCTTCCCGGGTCATAAAACCCTGCATCAGCACCTCGCCGCTGGCGGCATGCTGGACGATGGCGGGGATCATGCCGTCACATTTCGCCCAGTCCAGGCGTTCGGCGAGCGGCTGCTCGTTGTTAACTGCTTGATTATTCACGGATGGCGACTCCTTCATTTTTCAGCCAGCGTTTCAATTCGGGAATGGGGATAAGGCCCTTGTGGAACACGGAGGCGGCCAGCGCCCCGTCCACGTCGGCGAGGGTGAAGGCAT
The DNA here is from genome assembly GCF_002934425.1 of Aeromonas sp. ASNIH4. Classification (NCBI taxonomy): domain Bacteria; kingdom Pseudomonadati; phylum Pseudomonadota; class Gammaproteobacteria; order Aeromonadales; family Aeromonadaceae; genus Aeromonas; species Aeromonas sp. ASNIH4. Next base: position 2,119,837 of record NZ_CP026217.1, read on the forward strand.
CGCGAAAGTGCTCCATGGCACCGGCGCCGCCGGAGGCGATGAGCGGCACCTTGCAGACGGCCCGCACCAGCTTGAGCTGCTCGAGATCATAGCCCTGGCGCATGCCATCCTGATTCATCACGTTCAGCACGATTTCACCGGCGCCACGCTTTTGCGCCTCCTGCACCCAATCCAGGGTATGCCAGGCGGTGGTACGGGTGCGGCTCTCGTCGCCGGTAAACTGTTTGACCTGATAGTGACCGGTCTGCGCATCAAAATAGGAGTCGATGCCCACCACCACGCACTGCACGCCGAAGCGTTCGGCCAGTCGGGTGATAAGGGTTGGATCGGCCAGCGCCGGCGAGTTGATGGAGACCTTGTCGGCCCCGAACTCCAGGATCTGGCGGGCATCCTCCACGCTCTTGATGCCGCCGGCGACGCAGAAGGGGATGTCGATGACTTCGGCCACCCGGCTTACCCAGCTCTTGTCCACCACCCGCTCATCGCTCGAGGCGGTTATATCGTAGAACACCAGCTCGTCGGCCCCTTCGCTGGCGTAGCGGCGGGCGAGCTCGACGATGCCGCCCATCACCTCGTGATTACGAAACTGCACTCCCTTGACCACCACGCCATCTTTGACGTCGAGGCAGGGGATAATACGCTTTGACAACATGCTCGTTGCTCCATGTAAAGCACTGTTAAAACTAACGTTGTTGCCAACGGGCCCAGGGGCCCGGCGGCGAGTGAAAAAGGTGGCTTGCATGCTTTAACAGCGGGTTCCTGAGCGGGAAAAAAAGACCCGAAACGGACGGCGTCTTCACTCGGGGGAGTACCACTATATGCACGACTTTATTCAGTGATTCAACCCTTTATCCAGCTTGCTCGCGCCCTGATGCCGGCTGGTGCCAGCAGGCGCCTGGCCGCTCAAGCCTGGCTGAGAGCCATCTGTTGCCAGCAGCTCACGAAGGGTGAGCAGGGCACCGTCAAAATCAAACACTTTCAGCTGGCGAGCCAGGATCTCGCCTGGCGTCCCCAAGGCGAGTAGCAGAGGGGCCGCATACTGCTCAAACAGCGGGATCACGGCGGTGTCGCTCTGCACCAGCAACTCCTCAATCTGGCGCAGCAGCTGCTGTTGCCAGTGGCCGCCAAGCGGTGCGGCATTCGCTGCGGGGCTGGGGTCTTCCTCCCCCAGCAGACTTGGCAGTTCGCTGAGGAGGCGAGCGATCGGTGCCATCCGCTCGGCCAGGGTCTGGCTGTTGTTGGCCAGATCCTGCTCCAGTTGTTGGCTCTGGGCGGCCAGTTCCACCAGCCCAAGGGTGCTGGCCACCCCGCGCAGGGTGTGGATCAGCCGGCTGGCGGCCGGCCTGTCGCCAGCATGCAGATGGCTCTCCAGCTGCTGCATGTCCTGACTGTGCTCGCTGGCGAAGTGGCGCAGCAGGGCGACGTATTTGCTCTGGTTGCCCTGCAGCGCCGCCAGCCCCTGTTGCAGATCCAGCCCGGGCAGATTTTGCAGGCGGGTGAGGGGGCCAGTCAGCAGGTCGGTCGTCCGCCGCTGGTATTTGGGGGCGGCAGCCGTGCTGTTGGGCAGCCACTGCTGCAGCGCCTCGAACAGCTTGGCGGGAGTCACCGGTTTGGCGATGAAATCGTTCATGCCGGCGGATTCGCAGGCCTTTCTGTCCTCTTCGAAGGCACTGGCGGTCAGCGCCAGGATGGGAACCTGCTCCCAGCCCGGCAGGGCGCGGATGGCCCGGGTGGCGCTATAGCCGTCCATCAGCGGCATCTGTATGTCCATCAGGATGAGATCGAACGGGTGCTGGCTGACGCGCTCCAGCGCCTCCTGGCCATTGACCGCCGTCTCGATGACGAGGCCGCTGTTGTTGAGCAGCTCCAGCACTACCTCACGGTTGATGGCGTTGTCTTCCACCAGCAATACCCTGGCGTGGTTGGCAAAGAACAGGGCCTGCTGCACCGTCTGCTCGAGCGCTGCCGGTTGCTGCGGTTCGCCCTGACCCACCGCGAGGCGGGCGGTAAACCAGAAGCAGCTGCCCTTGCCAAGGGTACTGGTGACCCCGACTTCCCCGCCCATCAGGGTGGCAAGCCGGCTGGTGATGGCAAGCCCAAGGCCGGTGCCGCCATATTTGCGGGTGGTGGAGACATCCGCCTGCTCGAAAGCCTGGAACAGCTTCTCGCTCTGCTCCGGGCTGATGCCGATGCCGGTATCTTCCACCTCGAAGCGCAGCAGATAGCCGCCGGCAAGCGGGTGATCCACCCGGACTCGCAGGGTGACCGAGCCCTGTTCGGTGAATTTGATGGCGTTGGCCGCGTAGTTGAGCAGCGCCTGACGCAGGCGGGTGATGTCGCCGTGCACCCAGGCCGGGGTATCGCCGATGTCGACTATGATGGTGAGCCCCTTGGCGCGCGCCTGCTCGCTCATCAGGGCGCTGACGTTGTCCAGCATGGCGGTAAGGGAGAAGTCGCTCTGCTCCAGCGCCATCTTGCCTGCGTCGATCTTGGAGAGATCCAGGATGTCGTTGATGATGGTGAGCAGGTGCTGGGCGGCGTTGTCGATCTTTTCCAGTCGATCCTGCTGGGTGTGATCCGGCGTGTCGCGCTTTAGCAGGTAGGTGAGCCCCAAAATGGCGTTCATCGGGGTGCGGATCTCGTGGCTCATGTTGGCCAGGAAGGCACTCTTGGCGCGGTTGGCACTCTCTGCCCGTTGATGGGCCTGAGCCAGCTGCAGGGTGCGCTCGTTGACCATCTCCTCCAGGTGGTAGCGGTACTGATCGAGTTCCTCGCCGAGCTGCTTCTTCTCGGTGATGTCGGCCTGCACCGTCACGTAGTGGGTGACGGCCCCGTTCTCCTGGCGAATGGGAGAGACGGTGGCGAGCACCTGATAGTGGGAGCCATCCTTGCGCCGGTTGATGAATTCGCCGTGCCAGCGCTGGCCGCGCTTGATGGCATCCCACAGGGCGATATAGGTGGCCTTGGGGGTGAGGCCGGAGCGCAGCAGGGAAGGGGTCTGTCCTATCACCTCGCTCTGCTGGTAGCCGCTGGCGGCCAGGAAGGCGACGTTGACATATTCGATGTGGGCCTGGGTATCTGTGATGAAGACGCCATCCGGGCTCTGCTCCAGGGCGAGCGAAAGCTGGCGCAACTGCTGCTCGGCCTGCTTGCGCTCGGTGATGTCGAGGTGGATGCCGAGCAGGCGCAGCGGGCGCTGCTGGGCATCCCGGTAGATGCTGCCCTTGCTGCTGAGCCAGCGTACGTCGCCGTTTGGCAAGAGGATCCGAAATTCGATCTCGATGGGTTTGCCGCTTGCCGGCAGCTCGGCCAGCAACTTGTCGAGGCGGGGCTTGTCGTCCGGGTGCAGGCAGCTGTGCCACTGCTTGAACTCGCTGAGCTGTTCGGCGCTGCGACCATAGAGGCGGGCGCATTCGGGCGAGAAGAAGAGCCGGCCACCCTGCATGTTCCACTCCCAGATCCCGACGTGGGCACCCTCCTGGGCCATCAGCAGCCGCTGCTCGCTCTCGCGCAGTGCACTGCTGGTGGTTTCGGCGCGGATGCGGGCGCTGATGGCGTCGTCCATCAGGTTGAGTGCCGCCAGCCTGGCGCGGCGCTGGGTATCGAGCGCCACCTGCTGGTTGTGCAGCAGTTGCTGCTCGGCCAGCTTGCGTTCGGTGATGTCCTGCACCGTGCCATACAGCTCGACGATGGTGCCGTCGTTGGCGCGCAGGGCGGCGCCACGGGCGATGATCCAGATGGGTTCGCCCTGCTCGTGGATCACCTCGGCATCGCACTCGTAGGGCAGGCCATCCTGCAGACAGCGCTCGACCGACTGGGAGATGGCGCGCCAGCCATCCTGGGTGAAGTACTTTCTTACCTCGGGGTAGATGGCCGGGGGTAGTGAGGGATCGCGGCCATAGATGCGGTAGATCTCCGGCGACCAGAAGTGGCTGTCGTCGGCGATGTTCCAGCGCCAGTTGCCGATCTTGGCCAGGTGCTGGGATTCACGCAGGATCCCCTCGTTGCGGCGCAGCGCCTCTTCGGTCTCCTTGCGCTGCTGGTGATCCTCGATGACCGAGATGAAGTAATCCGGTTTTCCCTTGAGATCCTTGACCAGTGCCACTGTCAGGGTGATCCAGAGGACCTCGCCGCCCTTGCGCAGGTAACGCTTCTCCAGGGTGTAGTGCTGCCGTTCGTCTGCCAGCATCTGGGCCACGTAGGTCTGATCGATGAAGAGATCGTCCGGGTGGGTGATCTGCTGGAAGGTCATGCCCATCAGCTCGTCGGCCTGGTAGCCCAGCATGTCGCACAACCGCCGGTTGACCCGCAGCCACTTACCGTCCGGGGAGACCAGGGCGATGCCGACCGCAGCCTGCTCGAAGGTGGCCTGGAAGCGGGTCTCGCTTTGTTGCAGGCGGGACTGGATGCTGCTGAGCTCTTGCCAGCGCTGGGTTTCCCGGGCGCGGGAGCGGTGCACGGCTGCGCTGAGCAGGCTGATAAGAACGCCGTTGGCGATCAGAATGCCCCACTGCACCAGATCCTGCCCGGCGCCGATGCGCAGCTCGTGAAGCGGGGCGAGCAGGAAGTAGGTGGTGAGCAGACCGCTCACCAGGGTACAGAGCAGGCCGGGCAGCAGGCCACCGAGCAGGGCGCAGACGGTGATGGGCAGCATGAACAGCACCAGCAGCGGCCGCTCGCCAAAGGCGATGGGCAGCTGGACCCGGATCTGCAGCATTAGCACGGGCAGCAGCACGGCCAGCAGGCAGACACCCCAGCGCTGTCTGGGTTGGCGAGGGTGCACAGTGAAGACCAGCGCGTCATAGGGATTCCTCCGGCGGGGTGGGGGCCTGCGGATAGGGGGGCTGTTGCCCGAGCTGAAGTGACAGCTCGTTGATCTTGTGCTTGAGGGCCAGCATGGCCAGCTCCCGGTCCACCATCACCTTGTTGAACCGCTCCAGTTCATTGTTTTGCTGACGGAGCTCGCTGGCCTGTCGGGTCAGGGCCTGCTCGACCTGTTCGCGTTCGGTGACATCCAGCAGCAGGCCAAGCACGGCGGGCTGGCCGCGATAATCGACACGGCGCCCATAGAGCTCCATCTCGATGTTCTGGTGGTCGTGGTGCAGGGCGGTGAAGCGGGTGTGGATCTCGCTGTCTTCCTGTTCGCAGCGCTGCAATTGCTCAGCCACCCTGGCGCTGTCTTTCGGACTGGCGAGGGCGTGCAGGGTGCCAATTTTGAGCAGGGTGGCGGTCGAGGCGTAGCCGAACAGGCGGGCAAAACCTGGGTTGATGTAACAGAGCTGGCCCTGCTGGATGATGTAGATGCCGGCCAGTGACTGTTCCACCAGGGCGCGAAACAGCCCCTCCCGCTCGCGCAGGCCCGCTTCGGCCCGCTTGAAATCCGTGATGTCGCGAGAGATGCCGAAGATGCCTATCACCTGGCCATCGCTGTCTTGCAGCGGCCCCTTGGTGGCGAGAAACACCCGCTCGCCGCCTGGCAGGGTCAGGTACTCCTCCTGAGTCTGTACCCGGTTGTTGGCGATCACCTGTTCACCCAGCGCCATCAGCATGCGGGCCTGATCGGGGGGAAAGATGGCCATGTCGTCCTGACCCAGCATCTCGCTGGCCGATTTGCCGACGAACTGGCTGGCGGCGCGATTGAACAGGATGTATTTGCCCTCTCTGTCCTTGGCGAAGATGGCATCTTCCGAGCTGTCGGCGATGGCGGAGAGCAGTTGCAGCGCCTGCAGGCGGCCGGCCTGGGATTGGCGAACCTGCTCGGCCATCTGCAACCGGGTGTGCTGGCGCAGCAGCACAATGCCGGTGTTGGCGATAAGCAGCACCAGCAGGCCAATGAGCCCGATCCAGATGCTCTCTTTGAGCTCCGCCCGGGTGAGTTCGGCCTTGTCTATCTTGGCCAGCAGATACCAGTCGGTGCCCATGACCGGCTGTACGGTGCCAAACACCGGCGTGTTGCGGTAATCCTTGCCAAAGAAGAGCGCCTTGTCCTCTTCATTGCGGCTCTGCTGCAGGAACTGGACTGCCAGCAACTCCTTGCTGCTGACGGGCAAATGCAGGGTGAGAGCCGAACCGGGGCGATAGCGCACATCGTTGAGAAACTGGATCTGATCGCCGCTGCGGCGAAACAGCAGGGCCTCCCCACTGCTGTCCGGCACCGGCCATGATTTGAGAATGTTGTTGAGCCAGTCACTGCGGCTTATCTGCAGCACGATGAAAGGCGACTTGTCGCCCGCCATGGGGAGCGGGGCGATAAAGTCGAGGCGGGCTTGACCCTGCTCGTCCAGATAGGGGCCGACCCGGGTGATGCTGCCGCTTTTTGCGTCCTTCAATGCCGCGCGCAACTGGGCGCTCAGGCCGCTGGCATCCGGGGTGTGCCACAGCAAGTTGCCCTCTGGCGAGAGCACGCTGGCGGCACTGAAGCGGCGAATGGAGATAAATTCGTCCAATTTGGTCATCAGGTTGGCATGACCGGCCCGGGTGGCCTGGGCTTCGCGATAGAGGGCCGCATACAGCGGGTTTTCAAACAAAATGTGGGCGTCAAATTCCCGGGCGCTGAGCCATTCGGTGATGCGCTTGCTCTTGAGATCGGCAATGGTCTCGAGCCGGGCGGCCTCCTTGTCCTGGGTCAGGTTGATGTTCTGGGCGATGGCCATGGCGGTCAGGGCCAGGATCAGGCCGTTGAGCAGCACGAATGGCAACAGCTGGCGCCGGGAAGGGGTGGTGGTCACCGTCGGCTGGTCGATACGCCGGCGCAGCATGGTATAGAGCATGGTGGCGGTGATGAGGATGAACAGCCACCCCTTGATGGTGCTGGCCAGCGCGAATTGGGCCGGGGTGCTGAACAGCCACTCCACGGCCTTGTCGGAGAGCAGGATCCACAGGCTCGCCACTGCGGCATAGGTGAGCACGACGTTGAGCACATGGGCCCGGGTCAACGAGGGCTGCTCAGCCATGTCTGGCCTCATTGTCATCCTGGTAGCGCTCGGCGATGGCGACGAACTGCTCGAAGTAGTTGTCAAACGCCGTCACCACATCCGGGTCGAAATGCTGGCCGCTGCCGGAGAGGATCAGGGCGCGCGCCTCCTCATAGGGCATGGCCGCCTTGTAGACCCGCACATTGATGAGCGCATCGAACACGTCCGCCAGTGCCATCAGGCGGGCCGAGAGCGGGATGGCGTCCCCTTGCAGGCCGTCGGGATAGCCGCTGCCATCCCATTTCTCGTGATGCCAGTGGGCTATCTCCTTGGCCAGGGTGAGAAACACCAGCGGCTGCTCGATATCCCGTTCGGCCTCTTCGATGGCGTCGCTGCCGAGCTTGGCGTGGGTGCGCATGATCTGCCACTCCGCCGGGGTCAGCTTGTCCGGCTTGAGCAGGATCTGATCCGGAATGCCCACCTTGCCGATGTCGTGCAGCGGCGCCGAGCGGCTCAGCAAATCGATGTAGCGGGGGGTCAGGGTGTCGGTAAAACGGGGGTGACTGGCCAGTGCACAGGCCAGTTGCCTGACATAGCCCTGAGTGCGCAAGATGTGATTGCCGGTCTCGGGGTCGCGGATCTCCGCCAGATGGGCGAGCGCCCGGATGGAGACTTGCTGGATGAGGTCGTTCTCGGTCATCCGGCGTGCCACCTCGGCCTCCAGCGCCGCGTTCTGATTCTGCAGGCCGTCGCGGGCCTGTTTGGCCTCCAGCTGGGTGCGTACCCGCGCCTGGACGATGGCCGGTTTGATGGGTTTGGTAATGTAGTCGGCGGCTCCCAGCGACAGGCCGTACTCCTCGCTCTGGGGGTCGGCGAGGGCGGTGAGCAGCACCACTGGAATACGACTGGTTGCAGGGGTAATACGCAGCTGTTTGAGCACCTCATAGCCGTCCATGCCAGGCATCATCACATCCAGCAGGATGAGATCCGGGATTGTCTTGCCAGTGGCGATCCGCAGACACTTCTCCCCGCTCTGGGCGGCGAGCACCCGATAGGTGGGAGAGAGCAGGTCGGTCAGCACCATCAGATTTTCGGGTGAGTCATCGACAATCAGGATGGTGGCGGAGTGAGATGTAAACATAGGTCCTCCGTGACGTTGTCTCAGTGAATTCGAGTATAGAGTCAATTGTTACCAAGTAATAAGGACTTACCTCGATTTACCCCTTGATGAAGAGGCTTCCGGCCGGACGGCCCGGCAGGGAGCCTCTCTCTCAATCGACGTCCTGATGGCGACGCTGCGGCTTGCTTACAGGCTGCCATTTCCCCAGCAGGCGATGGCATCCCCTACCGAGAACTTGCCCTCCAGCAGGGCGCGGCCGAGGATGATCCCCTTGACCCCTGAACCCTTGAGCGCCTCGATGTCTTCGATGCCGCCAATGCCGCCGGAGGCCTGAAAACCGACGCTCGGATAGCGGGCGCAGAGATCCCGGTAGAGCTCGATGTTGGTGCCTGAGAGGGTGCCGTCACGGCTGATGTCGGTGCAGAGCACGTGCTTGAGCCCGGCGGGCAGAAAGCGCTCGATCAGCGCTTCGATGGTCACCCCGCTGTTCTCCTGCCAGCCGGCCACCGCGATATGGCGATTGCCCTGGGCATCAATGTTGACGTCCAGCGCCAGCACGATGCGCTCGGGGCCGTATTTCTCCATCCAGCTGGCCACCAGATCCGGCGATTTGACGGCGGTGGAGCCGATCACCACCCGGCTGGCGCCGGCGGCCAAGAGGTCTGCCACATCCTGCTCGCTGCGCACGCCGCCCCCCACCTGCACCGGTGCTTCGGTGGCCGACAGCAGCTGGGCGATGAGGGGGAGCTGGCGCGCTTTGGCATCCTTGGCACCGTCAAGGTCCACCAGATGCAGTTGCACCGCCCCTTGGGAAACATATTCGTCGAAGCGGGCCTGCGGGCTGTCGCTGTAGGCGGTCTTCTGGCCGTAGTCGCCCTGATAGAGCCTCACGACTTGGCCGTTAATCAGATCAATGGCTGGGATAATCATCCTTGTTACAGCTCCAAAAAGTTTTGCAGTAGGCGGGCACCGGCCGCGCCGGAGCGCTCCGGGTGGAATTGGGCACCAAAGAAATTGCTGTGCTCTGCAACCCCGCCCACGATGGCGGTGAAAGGCTTGCCGTAGTCACAGGTCGCCAGCGTCGCTTCGGTCACCTCCAGCGCATAGGAGTGCACGAAGTAGAAGTAGCTGCCGCTCGGGATCCCCTTGAGCAGAGGATGGCTCTCGTCGTGCTCAATCTGGTTCCAGCCCATGTGGGGCAGGCGCAGGTTGCCCACCTCCATCAGCTTGATCCTGCCCGGCACTATGCCAAGGCAATCGATCAAGGCATGGGTCTTGCCATCGGCCGCCATACTCTCTTCGGACGCCTCCGCCAGCATCTGCATGCCGAGGCAAAAACCCAGCAGCGGCTGCTTGGCGGCGCGAATGAGCGGCACCAGCCCCCGTTCGTTGAGATTTTTCATGGCGGCTACCGCAGTGCCGACGCCGGGCAGGATCAGCTTGTCCGCCCGCTCGATGTCGGCAGCCTCGCGGGAGACCCGCGGCTGCACGCCGAGGCGCTCGAATGCCATGCGCACCGAGGCGAGGTTCGCGCAGCCGGTGTCGATAATGACCAGCTTCTGCTTGCTTATATCCATCACAGCACTCCCTTGCTGGAGGGAAGCTCGCTCCCTTCCACTCGAATGGCCTGACGCAGGGCGCGGCCAAAGCCTTTGAACAGCGCCTCCACCTGGTGGTGGGTGTTGCCGCTGCCCACCTTCATCTGCAAGGTGATGGCCATGGCGTCCGAAAGGGAGCGGAAGAAGTGGGGCACCATCTCGGTGGCCATCTCGCCCACGCTGTCGCGGCCAAAACCGCTCGGGCAGTCGAACACGAAGTAGGGGCGGCCGCTCAAGTCGAGCGCGGTGGCCACGTCCAGCTCGGTCAGCGAGGGGGCCTGGGCACTGTCATTGGCGCCGTCAACCAGGCGGGGGCGACCGTCGATCACCGCCTGCACCTCGTCCATCGCCAGCACGAAGCCGAAGCGGCCGATGCCGCGCTTGCTGCCAAGGGCCTGGCGCAGCGCCTGACCCAGCGCCAGCCCGACATCTTCCACCGTGTGGTGATCGTCGATGTGCAGATCGCCGCTCACTTTGAGCTTGAGCCGAAAACCTGCGTGGGTCGCTATCTGATCCAGCATGTGATCAAAGAAGCCGATGCCGGTGGCGATCTGGTTGCCGCCGCTCTTGTCCAAATCCACTGCAACCTGAATGCGGGTCTCCTTGGTGTAACGCTCCACCGAGGCGGTACGCCCCTTGGACAGCAGCTGATCACGGATGGCAAGCCAGTCGTGATCCTGCGGGTGGTAGCGAATGCCGCGAATGCCCATGTTGTCGGCCAGTTGCAGATCGGTCTGTCTGTCACCGATCACGAAGGAGTTGGCAAAGTCGATGCGACCGGAGGCGAGATACTCCTTCACCAGCCCGAGGTGGGGCTTGCGGCAGCTACAACCGTCGGTGGGGAAGTGCGGGCAGATCAGCACCTGCTCCCAGTTCACCCCTTGCGATTCAAACAGGTGCATCATCAGGTCGTGGGGGGGCTGGAAGTTCTCCAGCGGCAGGCTGGCTGTGCCCAGCCCATCCTGGTTGGTCACCATCACCAGCACGTAGCCGGCGGCCTGCAATTCGCGCAGCACTGGAATGACCATGGGCTCGAAGCGCAGCTTGGCGAGGCTGTCCACCTGCTTGTCGGTCACCGGCTCTTCAATCAGGGTGCCGTCGCGGTCGATAAACAAAAACGGGGTCTTCATCGCTACATCCTTGTCTTAAAAAGAGGGAGAGGGCAAATCACGCAATACCGCCAGTACGGCGTCCATCTCGCCCTGATAGCCGATGGTGACGCGAATGCTGTTGTCCAGGCCCGGCTTGCTGGAGAAATCCCGCAAGATGATGCCGGCAGCCTTCATGGCGACAAAGACGGTGGCGCCATCCACAAAGCGCACCAGCACGAAGTTGCCCTTGTCCTCGAACACCTCTTTCACGCAGGGCAGGGTTGCCAGCGCGGCCTTGAAGGCGGCTTTTTGCTTGTTGAGCTCCACCACTCGCTCCTGCATCAGCTCCAGTCCTATGGGGGAGAGGGCCTGCGCCGCGATCTGGGCGATGGGCTCGGGGATGGGATAGGGGGCGATCACCTTGGCCAGCATGGCGATCACCTCGGGGCTTGCCAGCGTAAAGCCACAGCGGATACCCGCCAGGGCAAAGGCCTTGGAGAGGGTGCGGGTCACCACCAGATTGGGGAAGCGGGCCAGCAGGTCCACCACGGACGCCTCGGGGCAGAACTCGATATAGGCCTCGTCCACCACTACGATGGCGCGATCCCGGGCTTTCTCCAGCAGGGCGATGAGACCGTCGCGACCCACCAGACCCCCGGTGGGATTGTTGGGGGAGCAGAGAAACACCAGTTTCACGTCGGACAGGCGATCGGCAATGGCGGGCCAGTCAGGCTGGCGGCTGGCGGTCAGCGGCTGCTCGACGATACCGACACCGCAGGTCTCGGCGCTGATGGCGTACATGCCGTAGGTGGGCGGGCAGATCAGGATCTGATCTTCACCCGCTTCGCAGAAGGTGCGGATCAAGAGCTCAATGGCCTCGTCGGCGCCGCGGCTCACCAGCACCTGATCGGGGTTGACCCCGGCGTAGGCGGCATAGCCGTTCACCACCTCGGCCGGCTGGCACTCGGGGTAGCGGTTGAGACGGCTGCCCTCGATGGTGAAGGGATAGGCCAGCGGCGCCTCGTTGGCGTTGAGCCAGACGTGGCCTTTGCCGCCGATGCGGCGAGCGGATTGATAAGGGGTGAGGGCCCGCACCACGCGGCGCGCCAGGTTGGCAATGCTCATGACAAATCCTTCTGCTGTGCTGTTTGTTGGGACGCGGCGGCCAGGGCGTTCAACCTGAGGGTGACGGCGTTCTTGTGACCATCAAGCCCTTCGGCCTGGGCGATGCGTTCGACGATGGGCCCAAGGCCCTGAATGCCGCGCTCGCTCAGCTCCTGCACCGTGTAGCGGCGCTGATAATCGGCGAGGCCCAGGCTCGAGCAGGTACGGGCATAGCCATAGGTGGGCAGGGTGTGGTTGGTACCGCTGGCGTAATCGCCGACTGATTCCGGTGTCCATGCCCCAAGGAAGATGGAGCCGGCATTTTCAAGCTGATCCAGTAGATCACGGGGAGCGCGGGTCTGCACGATCAGGTGCTCCGGGGCGTAGGCGTTGGAGATGGCGCAGGCTTCTGCCAGATCGTCGCAGAGGATCACCAGACTGCTGCCCAGCGCCTGCGCGGCGATATCGCGCCGAGTCAACTTGGCCAGCTGGCGCTTGATCTCGCCGTTGATGGCGTCGGCCAGCAGCGGCGAGGTGGTCACCAGCACCACCTGACTGTCGGGGCCGTGTTCGGCCTGGGAGAGCAGATCCGCCGCCACGAAGGCGGGGTTGGCGCTCTCGTCGGCAATGACCAGCACCTCGGAGGGGCCGGCGGGCATGTCGATGGCGGCGCCGCGCCAGTCGCGGGATACCTGCCCCTTGGCTTCGGTCACATAGGCGTTGCCCGGGCCGAAGATCTTGTCCACCTTGGGAATGGTTTCGGTGCCGTAGGCCATGGCGGCGATGGCCTGGGCGCCGCCAATGGCGAACACCTTCTCGACCCCGCAGGCGCGGGCGGCGAACAGGATCTCGTCGCTGGCCGGGGACGGGGTGCAGAGCACCACTTCACGGCAACCGGCGATAGCTGCTGGAATGGCCAGCATCATCACGGTGGAGGGGAGCGGCGCGCTGCCCCCCGGCACATAGAGACCGACCCGGCTGATGGGCTGGGTGCGCAGCTCGCACACCACCCCGGGCTGGGTCTCCACCCGCACTACCGGTTGTACTTGGGCGGCGTGAAAGGTGCGAATGTTGGCGATGGCCGCCTCGATGGCGCCCTTGATGTCGTCACCCAGCCGGGCGCAGGCGGCCTCGATTTCGGCGTCGCTCACTTGCAGTTGCTGGCGCGGGGCGCGCTCGAAGCGCTGGCTCAGCTCGCGCAGGGCCTCGTCGCCCCGGCTGCGTACCGCCGCGATGATCTCCCGCACCACGGCGCCGATGTCGGCCTCGTCACTCAGGGCCGGCCGGGTCAGCACGTCGGCCTGCTGGGCGGGGGAGAGGGTCTTCCAGATCAGGGTCTGCATGATGTCCCTTCCTTATTCCATCATTTTTTCGATGGGCAGCACCAGAATGGAGCTGGCGCCGAGGGCCTTGAGCTGTTCCATGGTCTCCCAGAACAGGGTCTCGCTGGAGACGACGTGCAGCGCCACCTGGTTGGTCTCACCCGCCAGCTGCATGATGGTGGGACGTTCGGCGCCCGGCAGCAGATCGGTGATGGCATCGAGCTTGTCCTTGGGCGCGTGCAGCATGATGTACTTGCTCTCGCGCGCCTGCTGCATCCCCTGAATGCGGGGCAGCAGGGTGTCGATGATCTTCTGCTTGGCATCGGACAAGGGGTTGGGCGCCTGCACCAGTACCGCTTTGGAGCGGTAGATCACTTCCACCTCTTTGAGGCCGTTGGCCTCCAGAGTCGCACCAGTGGAGACCAGATCGCAGATGGCATCGGCCAGGCCTGCACGCGGAGCCACTTCCACCGAACCACCCAGCATCACGCTCTTGAAACCGAGCCCTTTTTCGTCGAAGAAGCGCTTGAGCAGCCCCGGGTAGGAGGTGGCGATACGCTTGCCGGCGAGGCTCTGTGGCCCGGTGTAGGTGACGTCGTCCGGTACCGCCAGGGAGAGGCGGCAGCCGCCGAAGTCGAGCTGCTTGAGGGTCTTGACCGCAAAGGGCTGGCCCTGGGAGGCACGGATGAGCTGCACCTCTTCCAGCACGTTCTCGCCGATGATGCCAAGGTCGACCACCCCTTCCATCACCAGCCCCGGGATGTCGTCATCGCGTACCCGCAGGATGTCGATGGGCATGTTCTCGACATGGGCGATGAGGCGCTGTTCGCGCAGGTTGATCTTGAGGCCGCAGCTCTTGAACAGGGCCTGGGAGTCCTGGCTCAGACGACCGGATTTTTGCATGGCGATGCGCAGACGTTGTGTTTCCATTGCTCGATTTCCTTCTAGTCAAAAACGAAAAAGCCCTCGGAAGTCAGTGCTTCCGAGGGCTTATGAATCTTGCGGTCCTTTTGGAAGTCACCAGTTAAGTGTCTTCCAGCAGTCAACCTCCTGAAAGACTATTCGGGATGATGATGGTGGTGATGAGTCTTCAGGCTGGTGAACTGCATGTAATCAATCCTTTACAAATAAGATGTCGTAGTTGACGCCCGATTTAAACTACCTGCCTTGACGGAAAAAGCAACCGGAAAATGTGATTTGGTCGATTAAAGTTGAGAAAACGGTTTTCTGGTCGATAACTAGACAAGGTGAGCCAGAGGAGGCGACATCATGCCCAGTCAGGACCTGTTATTCCCCATTCTGCCCCGGGCGCCGGCCGCCCCGAGCAGTGACGACATCAAGCGGGAAGTGACCCAGATCAGCCAGAAGCATCAGCTGCGCAAGACCAGCACTGACAACGGTGACTCCCAGCAGCGCCAGCAGCCTTATCCATCGGCCAAGCGTGATCAGCCGGCACCTGAAGAGGATGATCACAAACCGGATCCCGATCACCAGATCGATCTCTTCGTCTAGGCGCAGAATCAGTCCCGCTTTTGCCACACTTTTGGCATAATGTTCCCTTTTGCTGCGGGACGCCCTTTTGACCATCCAGACCCTGTTCAAGCCAGACGGCCCTCTGGCCAGCCATATCGACGGCTTCAAAGCCCGTGCCCCGCAACTGGAGATGGCCGAGGCGGTGGCGCGTGCCATCAAGGAGCATGGTCGCTTGCTGGTGGAGGCGGGCACCGGTACCGGCAAGACCTACGCCTACCTGGTGCCGGCGCTGGAATCCGGCAAACGGGTGGTGATCAGCACCGGCTCCAAGAACCTGCAGGAGCAACTTTTCTACCGGGATCTCCCCACCATCACGGGGGCGCTCTCCTACACCCCGCCGGTGGCCCTGCTCAAGGGGCGCAGCAACTATCTGTGCATCGAGCGGATGAACCGGCTGCTCAGCGAATCCCACCTGCAAAAACCGGAAGTGCTCAATGATCTGGTCAAGGTGAAGTCCTGGTCCACCGCCACCGACAACGGCGACGTGGGGGATATTCCGGGGCTGCAGGAGAACGCCGAAATCCTCGCGCACGTCACCAGCACCAATGAAAATTGCCTCGGTCGCGACTGCCCCTATTACGACGACTGCCATCTGGTGGTGGCTCGCCGCCGTGCCATGGATGCCCAGGTGGTGGTGATCAACCACCATCTCTTCTTTGCCGACATGGCGGTCAAAGACACAGGTTTCGGCGAGCTGGTGCCCGAAGCGCAGGTCTACGTGTTTGACGAAGCGCACCAGCTGCCCGAGATCGCCACCAACTACTTCGGTAAATCGGTGGGCAGCCGCACCATTTTGGATCTGGCGCAGGATATCCAGCTCGCCTATCGGGCCGAGGCCCACGACATGGCCCAGCTCGGCAAGGCGGCCGACCGGCTCGCCATCGCCAGCCAGGATCTGCGGCTTGCCTTCGGGGTGGACGGTGGGCGCGGCAACACCCGCGACATACTGCGCCAGCCGCTCTGGGGCCAGGCGCTGGCCCGCCTCAACGATGCCCTCGGGCTCTGTTACGAGGTGCTGAAACTGGCGCTCGGGCGCGGCGAGCAGCTGGACCACTGTTTCGAGCGCATCAGTGAGTTGCGCACTCGGTTGGGAGAGGTATTGGCCATCAACCAGACGGGCTTCTCCTACTGGTACGACTGCTCGCGGCTGCACTTTACCTTCAACCTGACCCCGCTGTCGGTGGCCGAGCGCTTTGGTGCCGAGGTGCTGCGCCCAGAGGTCGCCTGGGTGTTTACCTCGGCCACCCTGACGGTGGACATGCGCTTTGATCACTTCAAAGCCGAGCTGGGGTTGGCCGGCAGCGCCGAGCTTATTCTCGACAGCCCGTTCGACTATGGCGAGCAGGCGCGGCTGTGCGTGCCACGCTTTCTGCCTGAGCCCAATGCCTTTGGCCGTGGCGAGCAGCTGGCCAATCTGATGATCCCGCTCATCAACAAGACGCCGGGGGGCTGTTTCTTTCTCTGTACCAGCCATCAGGTGATGCGCCAGGTGGCCGAGGTGCTGCGCCGGGAGATTGGGCGCACCGTCCTGCTGCAGGGAGAGGACAACAAGCAGCGATTGCTCAAGGAGTTTGTCGAGAATGGCCGCGCCGTGCTGGTGGCGACCAGCAGCTTCTGGGAGGGGATCGACGTGCGGGGGGCGGCGCTCTCCTGTGTTATCATCGACAAGCTGCCGTTTGCCAGCCCCGATGATCCGCAGCTTAAAGCGCGAGTGGATGACTGCAAGCTCAGGGGCGGCGATCCCTTCGCCGATATCCAGCTGCCCAAGGCGGTGATCGCCTTGAAACAGGGGGTGGGGCGGCTCATCCGTGATCGCAGTGATCACGGAGTACTGGTCATTTGTGATCCCCGCATGGTCAACAAGCCCTACGGCGCCACCTTCATCAAGAGTCTGCCCGCCATTCCACGGACCCGGGAGCTGGCGATGCTGGGGAATTTCTTCGAGCAGCAGGCGCTCGCCGGGCGGTGATCGTGTTTGCGCTGGCGTGGCCGGCCAAACCTTGCAACATTTTGAAAAACTGCTGGCACTGTCTGCTTGCAGATTATGTAATTGACTGATTTTATAGAGATTGGAAAGCATGAACGAGTTGAAGATCCTGGCCGTTGATACCGCCACCGAAGCCTGCTCCGCCGCCTTGCTGGTGGGGGAGCAGGTGTTCTCCCGCTGGGAGGAGGCGCCGCGGGATCACACCCGCAAGATCCTGCCCATGGTTCAGGCTGTGTTGGACGACGCCGGGATAACCTTGGATGAGCTCGATGCCATTGCCTTTGGTCGTGGTCCCGGCTCCTTTACCGGGGTGCGTATCGGCATCGGTGTGGCGCAGGGCCTGGCCTTTGGGGCCGGCGTGCCGCTGATCGGCATCTCCACCCTGGCCGCCATGGCGCAAGGTGCCCATCGTCTGAATGGTGCCGAACAGGTGCTGACCGCCATCGATGCGCGGATGAACGAGGTCTATTTCGGCCGCTATGAGCTGATCGATGGCCGCATGCAGCTGGTGGGCGACGAGGTGGTGAGCGAGCCCGCGGCACTGGTTGACGTCCGTGGCAAGCTGGCGGGTCGAGTGACCTGCGTCGGCACCGGTTTTGAGACCTATGGCGAGATTTTGAGTGGTCTTGCCTACGAGCTGGTAGCGAGTCAGGTGCGTTTCCCGGCGGCGCTGGACATGCTGCCGCTGGCGCGCAGCGCCTGGCTGGCTGGCGAGGCGGTGGCGGTGGAGCAGGCGACACCGGTCTATTTGCGTGACAAGGTGACCTGGAAGAAGCTGCCGGGTCGCGAATAAGGGCGGGAGTGGCAGGCATGTCGCTCACGCCGCAGGGAACATGCCCCATTGCGGGTGGTTGACAGGCCGGTTTCATCTGGCCAGAGGAGCGTGACATGTTGAAGCGTGCAATGGTGATGGGGGCAGCGGGGCTCTTGCTCGGTGCCTGCAGCTCGGTTCCGAAAGAGCTGGCCTATGAGCCCGCCAACCAGCTGGTAGCCTACCAGCCGGCCCTTGCCGGCCTGGAGGGCAAACCGGCCCGCTGGAGCGGGGTGATCTCGGCGGTACACAACAAGGCGGATCAGAGCGTCATCGAGGTGGTCTATCTGCCGCTCAAGTCCAACGGGGTGCCGGAGCAGACCGAGCAGAGCCCGGGTCGTTTTCTGGCCATCATGCAGGGCTTTGTCGATCCGACTCTCTATGCCAAGGGGCGCAGCCTGACGGTGCTCGGCACCATCGACAAGCCGCTCGACAGCCAGATAGGCGAGCACAAATACCGCTTCTCGGTGCTCAAGGTGACGGGCAGCAAGCTGTGGCCGCCGGTCAAGGAGGTGGAGGTTCGCTATGTGGATCCCTACTTCTACGACCCCTTCTATGATCCCTACTGGCCGAGACGGCCGCTGCGCCGCTAGGACCGGGAGTGAAGACCGTGCTTCAGGAGCGCTTCCTGATCCTGGCCGATGGCCGCCGGGTGGCCTTGCTTGAGAGCCAGCCAGCGTTGGGTGAGCAGACCAGCAAACCCTTGCTGGTTGCGCTGCATGGCTGGCTCGACAACAGTGCGAGCTTTGTGCCCCTTGCCCCTTATCTGACCCACTGTCAGCTGGTCTGCATCGATCTGCCGGGGCACGGTCACTCGGATCACAAGAGCACGCCCTATGTCTTCGTCGACTGGCTGGACGATCTCTACCAGATCGCCCAGGCGGCGGGCTGGACGGCATTCACGCTGCTTGGCCACTCCCTCGGGGCCTTGATCGCTTCCGCCTATGCCGGGGTCTTTCCCGAGCAGGTGGAGCGACTCATCCTGCTGGAGGGGCTCGGGCCTCTCAGCCAGCCGGATGAAGCGGTGCCGGAGCAGCTGCGTCGGGCCATCCTCAACCGCAGTCGTACCCGCGAGCGAGCCTCTCAGGGCTTTGCGTCCATCGATGAAGCGGTGGCGGCGCGCTGCAAGGTGGCCGACATTGGCCCGGGTTCGGCACGCCTCATCTGCGAACGGCAACTGGAAGCGCGGGCAGGGCGCTGGCATTGGCGCAGCGATCCTCGTTTGCGGGATCTCTCCCCCATGCGCATGAGCGAAGGGCAGGCCCAGGCGCTGATCCGGGCCATTGCCTGTCCTGTGCTGTTTATCGCCGGCGCAGAGGGTTTTGCCAGCCTGCAGGCACAGTGGCAACAGCGTCATGCCGCGTTTGCCCAGATAGAACGGGTCATTTTGGCGGGAAACCACCATTTTCATATGGAAAATTCGGCAGAGACCGCGGTTTGTATCGAAAAATTTTGTCAAATTCGGTAGAATCGACGGCTTTCAATAATTCCAGGTTTGTCTTCTCCCTCACATTTTTCCGTTGTTAATTTGCTGTTAATTGATGTTGCCCTATGTAAATATGGGCGGCATTAGAGTATGAGCTTAAAACAACTGCTTGAAATGGATGTGAACAGGGACGGAGGCAACACAGTGAGCGCACAGGTGCTAGTTATGCAGGAGAAGTTCGTGGAAAAAGTCTGGCTGAAGCGTTATCCAGAAGGGGTGCCCGCCGAGATCAATCCAGACCAATACAGCTCCCTGGTCGAAATGTTTGAAGAGTCGGTGAACGAATTCGCCGATCAGCCTGCCTTCGTCAACATGGGGCAGACCATTACCTACCGTCGCCTCGAAGAGCAGTCCCGTGCCTTTGCCGCGTACCTGCAAAACGAGCTCAAGCTCAGTCAGGGCGACAGGGTCGCCGTGATGATGCCCAACCTGCTGCAGTACCCCATCGCGGTGTTCGGCATCCTGCGTGCCGGCATGATAGTGGTCAACGTCAACCCGCTCTACACCCCGCGCGAGCTGGAACATCAGCTCAAGGACTCCGGCGCCAAGGCCATCGTCATCGTCTCCAACTTTGCCCATACCCTGGAAAAAGTGGTCTACGACACCCCGGTCAAGCACGTGATCCTGACCCGCATGGGCGACAATCTGGGCCTGGCCAAGGGCACCCTGGTCAACTTCGTGGTGAAATACGTCAAGAAGCTGGTGCCCAAATACAATCTGCCCCACGCCAGCACCATGCGCCAGGCGCTGGCCAAGGGCCGCTATCTGCAGTACATCAAGCCCGAGATCAACAATGACGATCTGGCCTTCCTGCAGTACACCGGCGGTACCACCGGCCTCTCCAAGGGGGCCATGCTGACTCACCGCAATCTCATCGCCAACGTCGAGCAGTGCCTCGGGGTATACGGCCCCATGCTGGAACGGGGCAAGGAGTTCGTGGTCACCGCGCTGCCGCTCTACCACGTGTTTGCATTGACCGTGAACTGCCTGCTGTTCATGCGCATCGGCGGTTACAACCTGCTCATCAGCAACCCGCGCGATATCCCGGGCTTTGTCAAAGAGATCAGAAAGTATCCCTTTACCTGCATCACCGGGGTCAACACCCTGTTCAATGCGCTGGTCAACAATGGCGAGTTCCAGTCGATGGACTTCTCCCGTCTGAAGCTGACCATCGGCGGCGGCATGGCGGTGCAGCGGGCGGTGGCCGAACAGTGGAAAGGGCTGACCGATACGCCGCTGCTGGAAGGCTACGGCCTGACCGAGTGTTCGCCGCTGGTGAGCGTCTGCCCCTATGATCTGCTCGACTACAACGGCTCCATCGGCCTGCCGGTCTGCTCCACCGACATTCGGCTGGTGGATGATGCCGGTCAGGTGATCCACGAGCTTGGCAAACCCGGCGAGATGCAGGTACGCGGCCCGCAGGTGATGAGCGGTTACTGGCAGCGGCCGGAAGCCACCGCCGAGGTGATGCAGGATGGCTGGCTCTGTACCGGCGACATCGCGGTGTGCGACGAGCAGGGCTTCTTCAAGATTGTCGATCGCAAGAAGGACATGATCCTGGTCTCCGGCTTCAACGTCTATCCGAACGAAATTGAAGACGTGGTGGCGCTGCACCCGAAAGTGCTAGAGGTGGCCGCCGTCGGCGTGCCGCACAAGGTCTCCGGCGAGCTGGTGAAGATCTTCGTGGTCAAGAAAGATGCAAAGCTGCAGGAAGACGAGATTATTGCTCACTGCCGCAAACATCTGACTGCCTATAAGGTACCGAAACTGGTAGAATTTCGTGACGAACTTCCCAAGACCAATGTGGGCAAGATCCTGCGCCGCGTGCTGCGCGACGAGGAGATTGCCAAGCAGTAACCGGCGTGGCGCTGCCAAGCAGCCTGCCGTCGTTATGCAAAACCGTGGGTCAGCCCACGGTTTTTTCTTTTGGCCCTGATCAACGCGCAGGCACAGATGCACTATCAACTCATTTCACAGCAAGCCGAACTGGATCAGTATCTCGCCTCCCTGGCCGACGTTCCCCTGGCCATCGATACTGAATTCGTTCGCACCCGCACCTACTATCCCCAGCTGGGCCTGTTCCAGATCTATGACGGTGAGCATCTGGCACTGCTGGATCCGCTGACGCTGGATCTCTCCTCCCTCTGGCAACGGCTCGGCCGGACAGGGCAGATCGCCATCTTGCACGCCTCCGGTGAAGATCTGGAGCTTATCCAGCATCAGGCGGGCCATCTGCCCAACCAGATGCACGACACCCAGCTGGCAGCCGCCTTCCTGGGTTACGGGGTATCGGTCGGTTTTGGCGCCCTTGTTAACGAATTCCTCGCGGTGGAGCTGGAAAAGGATCAGGCCCGCACCGACTGGCTGGCGCGCCCGCTGACTCCCCGTCAGCTCGAGTACGCAGCGGCCGACGTGTTTTATCTGCTGCCGCTCTACGAGAAGGTGATGGCCAAGCTGCATGAGAGCGGCAAGTTCGCCTGGTTCGAGCAGGAGTGCCAGAACCACTCCGCCCGCAAGACCCAGACCAGTGATCCCCGCCAGGCTTATCTCGATATCGTCAATGCCTGGCAACTGGGGCGCCGCGAGCTGGCTATCCTGCGTGAGCTCGCCGCCTGGCGTCAGCAAGAGGCTGTGCGCCGGGATCTGGCCCTCAACTTCGTGGTCAAAGAGCTGCACCTGTTCAAGGTGGCGGAGCGCAGACCGACCTCGCTGCGTGATCTGAACGAGCTGGGGCTAGCCCCCATCGAGATCAAGATCCACGGCAAGCGGATGCTGGATATCGTGGCCGCGGCCCAGCAGAGCGATCCCGACAGCTGGCCCGAGCCCATTCGTCGGCTGGTGGACTACCCCCAGTACAAGGCCGAGCTCAAGCGCATCAAGGGGATGGTGGAAGAGAAGGCCAAGGCCAGCAACATTCCGCCTGAGCTGGTTGCCAGCAAGAAGATCATTCACCAGTACTTCACCTGGAGCTGGCGCATGAGCGACGAAGAGCGCACCCGGGCCGACAAGCCGATGCTGCTGCAGGGCTGGCGCCATGAACTGGTTGGCCACTTGCTGGCACAGTGATCACAAGATAAAAAAAGGGGCCATCGGCCCTTTTTTTGTCGGCGTTACTGCAGCGGATAGCGGTAGCGAGCCAGGATCTGCCCGTACTCCGGGCTCTGCAGCAGGGCCCGGATCGCCTCATCAAGCCGTTGCAGCTGCTGCAGCGTGGTGGTGCGACGACTCAACATCAGGTGGACCGGGGTCTGCTGGATGTCGAGCAGGGTGGTCAGTTGATCGAGGGGGATTCCGGCCAGATTGAGCTGCTGCAACCCCATGGGGTCCATGACAACCCCCTGGATCCGGCCAGCCAGCAGCAGTTTGATCAGCGGTTCCATTTTGAGCCTTACCAGCAGTCGCTGCTGCATCTGGGGTGACTGCATGAAGGTGCGAAAATCGGTGCCGTAATCAAAATCACGCAGCAGGCCGATGGTGAAGTCCGGCCGGGAGAGCAAGTCGGAGAGCCGGGTTATCTCCTGCCAGCGCCCCTTGTCCTGACGGCGGATGAGCAGCACTGTCTCTTCATTGCGATAGGGCAGGGTAAAGCGGGCATACAGGTCGCGCTCGGCGGTCTGGTTGGCGGACATGGTCAGTTGAATGGTGCCGAACTCCAGCTCGCGCAGCACGCGGGCCCAGGGCATCTCGCTGTAGTTGGCGTGAAACCCAGCCCGGTTGAAGATGGCTTCCAGCAGGTCGATATCCAGCCCCTGCAGTTGCTGCTGTTCGTCGCGAAAGCTGAACGGGTGCCAGCTTGACCAGCCCACCAGCAGCGACTCTTGCGCCCAGGCGGAGCAGCACAAACACCATAACAACAAGACTCTGTACACGGAGATGTCCCTGTTCAGCGTGGTTGTTGTTGATTATTGAATAGAAATGTCGGACTGACCAGCCCGCAGGAGAGGATGCACGGACGTGCATCCCTCAGAGTTCGTGGGCGTGGAATCCCTTGCGATAGCGGGCTTCGCAGCGCGGGCAGCGTTGCAGGGTCGGGTCCTGTTCCAGCTGTTCGATGGCCAGCGGCTCCTCGCAGTCGGAACAGAGGCCATAGAGGCCCAGATCCATCTGACAGAGGGCGGCATCGATGCGCTTGAGGCGAGCCACGCTCTGCTCCACCTTGGGCAGGTCGAGACGGCTGGTCAGATCAACCAGTTGATCCCGCTCGCAGTGATCCACCTTTTCTGCCCACTCGTCACGCCGACAGGCTTTGAGCTGACCGATCAGCTCTTCTCTTACTTGCGCCCAGTCAGTCAGCAGGCGATCACGCCACACGGCCAACTGAGCTTGCGTCATTTCACACACACTAGCCCCCAACAGACGAATTACGAATCTGGGGCAGTATAGGGAAGCGACAGGATTATCAAGATGATATGCGTCAAGTAAAGGACGGTTAGATCACAGTTTTCGACGCCAGCAGCAAGGCATCCCGGATGGGATGGGTCTCCTTGAGTACCCGTATTTCCCCAAACAGCCGATCCGCCTCGGGATACTCCCGCTTGAGATAGCTGAACCACTGCTTGATCCGGCTCGGGTAGTAGTCCGCCTTCTCGCTCGCCAAGTCCTGCTCGGTGTAGCTCACCATCAGCTGCAGCACCTCGGCCCAGCTCATGTGGGCACAGCCGGTCTTCATCACGTTGGCCAGATTGGGCAGGGAGATGGCGCCGCGACCCACCATCAGGGTATCGCAGCCGGAGACTTGGGCACAGGCGAGGGCATCCGCATGATCCCAGATCTCGCCGTTGGCGGTGACGGGAATGGGCAGGGCACGGCGAATGGCGTCCACATACTCCCAGTGGGCCGGCGCCTTGTACCCTTCGCGCTTGGTGCGGGCGTGCACGGCCAGCTCGTTGGCGCCGCCTTGATGAACGGCCTGGGCATTCTCCAGATAGAGCTCCTTGTCATCGTAGCCGAGGCGGATCTTGGCACTCACCGGCAGATGGGCAGGCACTGCTTCGCGCACCGCCTTGACGATGCGATAGATGGTGTCGGGCTCTTTGAGCAGCACGGCGCCCCCCTTGCTCTTGTTGACCGTGGGGGCAGGGCAGCCGAAGTTGAGATCGACGCCAGGGGAGCCGAGTTCGATGGCTCGCAGCGCGTTTTCGGCCAGCCATTCGGGGTGCTGGCCCAGCAGTTGTACCCGCACCGGGGTGCCGGCCCGGGTCTTGCCGTCCTGTTTGAGCTCGGGGCAGAGGCGATGGAACACCTTGGCCGGCAGCAGCTGATCGACCACCCGGATGAATTCGCTGACGCAGAGGTCGTAATCGTTGACGGAGGTGAGCACCTCCCGCATCAAGTGATCCAGCACCCCCTGCATGGGGGCCAAAATAACGCGCATAACCGGTTCCGAAGGGCAAACAGAGAAAAAAGAGCGCAGATTGTAGTGGTAACGGGGCAGGTTGTCAGCCGTCACGCCACGGGAATGGGCAGGTTCAGGCCATGACTGGTGCGCAAGCCCCGCAATCCAGGGCATTAGTTGCCATGATAATGGGAATCGTTGTCAACATGGGGGCGGTTCCTGTTAGGATGACGCAAGGGCATGGTAAGAGGGGCTACGATGAAACGTTGGTGTTTGATGGGGTTGGGCTGGCTGGCATTCGTGACCGGCATCATAGGCATCGTGCTGCCCCTGCTGCCGACCACGCCCTTCATGCTGCTGGCGGCGGCCCTGTTTGCCCGCTCGTCACCCCGTTTTCACCGCTGGCTGCTGGCGCACCCCTGGTTCGGGCCGCCCATTGCCGACTGGCAGCAGTATCGCGGCATTCGCCGCCATGCGCGGCGGCGCGCCATCCTCTTCATTCTGCTCTCCTTCTCGGTGTCGCTGGCGGTGGTCCCCTTGCTGTGGGTCAGGCTGTTGCTCATTGCCATAATGGTGATCCTGCTCACCTGGTTAATGCGTCTGCCGGTGCTGGAGCCAGTTGCAATGGAGAAGTGAAGTCCCTAAGCTATTGCGGCAATAATGCTATGGAGTCGGCCTGTCATTTTTGCGTGACGGGCCTTTTTATTTCCCGCTGGCGGGAAGCTGAGAGAAACGACCATCTGCGTCGAAAAACAAACGGTCAAACCATGAATCCGGAAACCCTGAAATTTATCGAAGCGAGCATCAAGACCATTCCCGACTATCCGAAGCCGGGCATCCTGTTTCGCGACATCACCAGCCTGATCGAGAATGCCGACGCCTTCAAGGCCACCATTGATCTGCTGGCCAATCACTATCGTGATCAAGGGATCACCAAGATTGTCGGTACCGAAGCGCGCGGCTTCATCTTCGGCGCGCCGGTTGCCTACGCCATGGGTCTGGGCTTCGTGCCGGTTCGCAAGCCGGGCAAACTGCCCCGCGCCGTCATCGAAGAGTCCTACGCCCTCGAATACGGTACCGACACCCTGCAACTGCACACCGACGCCATCGTGCCCGGTGACAAGGTGCTGGTCGTGGACGATCTGCTGGCCACCGGCGGCACCGTCGATGCCACCGTCAAGCTCATTCGCCGCGCCGGCGGTGAAGTGGTTGATGCCGCCTTCATCATCTCCCTGCCGTCCCTCGGTGGTGATGCCCGCCTGACTGCCGCCGGCGTCAAGGTGGTTTCTCTGGTTGAACTGCCGGGCGAATAAGCCTTCAGTCTGACCAAGCTGGCAGGTCTCGTCAGCCTTGCCTGCGTCCAGACCGGTGCCCGTACGGGCATCGGTTTGAAATTCAAGCGATCCCTCCCGCCCTGGCCGATAGCCGATACAGCCCGCCCCGCATTTGTGTTAGCATCCAGCCTCAATGCCTTGTCATCCCTGCATCGAGATCTATGAGCTATCAGGTTCTGGCGCGTAAGTGGCGCCCCCATACGTTTGAACAAGTGGTAGGCCAGCATCATGTGCTGACCGCCTTGACCAACGCCCTGGATCAGGGACGGCTGCATCATGCCTATCTGCTGAGCGGCACCCGCGGGGTCGGCAAGACCACCATCGCCCGCATCCTGGCCAAGAGCCTCAACTGCGAGCAGGGGATCAGCAGCCACCCGTGCGGGGTGTGTGACACCTGCCGCGAGATCGATCAGGGCAACTTCGTCGACCTGCTGGAGATCGATGCGGCGTCGCGCACCAAGGTGGAAGATACCCGCGAGCTGCTCGACAACGTGCAGTACCGGCCGGCCCGTGGCCGCTTCAAGGTCTATCTCATCGATGAAGTGCACATGTTGTCGCGCCACAGCTTCAACGCCCTGCTGAAAACCCTGGAAGAGCCGCCCCCCTATGTGAAGTTCCTGCTGGCAACCACGGATCCGCAGAAGCTGCCGATCACCATCCTCTCGCGCTGCCTGCAGTTTCATCTGAAGAGTCTGGATCAGACCCAGATCGCCAAGCAGCTCGAATGGGTGCTGGATCAGGAGGGACAACCCTTTGAACCGCGTGCCCTGCTGGCGCTGGCCAAGGCGGCCGACGGCAGCATGCGCGATGCCCTGAGCCTGACCGATCAGGCGCTGGCCCACGGCAATGGCAGCGTGCGCCTCGACAGCGTACTGGCCATGCTGGGCACGCTCGATCATCGCCATCTGCACCAGCTGCTGGAGGCGGTGCTGCGCCATGATGCGCCGGCCACCATGGCCAAGATCACCGAAATCGCCACCCTGGGCCCCGACTTTGATCAGCTGCACGCCGAGCTGGAAGGCTTGCTCCATCGCATCGCCATGGCGCAGCTGCTGCCTGCCACCGTGCAGGAGCAGGGGGCGGACGCCGATGCCCTGCTGCAACTGGCCCAGGCCATGAGCCCGGAAGAGGTACAGCTCTGCTATCAAATAGTGCTGGGCGGCCGTAAAGACTTGCCCTGGGCCCCCGATGGCCGTACCGCGCTGGAGATGACCTGCCTGCGGATGCTGGCCTTCTCGCCCCGGCGTGAAGTACTGCACCCTGCCAGCCTGACGGCGCTGTCCCCCGCCATGGGAGGGTTGGCGACAGAGGCGAGAAGTGGCGCAGCGGCGCCGGGAAAGCCCCAGGGGGCTGAGCCAGCTGCTGTCGAGCAAGCGCCGGATAGACAGGATAATGGCGCCGAGCTGGGTCCGCTGTTTGCCGAGCAGGATGAGTTGCTGCGCGAGGCCGAGCAGATGGGTTACGAGGCTGCGACGTTGCCGGCCGCGTCCGGCGACCTGCCGGCAGAGCCGTCTGTGGCTCCCTCCTCAGTGCCTGTCATGGCCGAGCCCGAGTCCGAATCAATCCCGCAGGCCGAGGTGGTGGCCGACGCAGAGGCTGTCCCCACGACGGTCTCCAGCATGCAAAGCCTGCTTGGCAAGCGCAATCTGCTGCGCAGCCGCCTGCGCAGCGAACCGTCGGCGGTGACCAGCGTTGTGCGCACCGCTCCTGCCAAACCGGTGGTTGCCGCCAAACCGGCAACGGTGATACAGCCAGCCGTCGCCACGCCAGCCCCGACTTTCGAGCCGCAACCGGTGCGGGTTGATGGGCGGCAAGGGCAGGCGTCTGCCCGGCCAGCCCCGCAGACGGGGTATGACGACTTGCCGCCGCTCGATGCCTATGAAGAGAGCGGCAGCGACTACGAAGAGTATTTGAGCCAAGGTTTCAGCGATGCGTTTGCCAGCGCCCCTCTGCCGGAGCTGGCTGCCGAGGCTTTGTCGCCAGCGCCTGTCCCTGCGGCCATGGCACGTCCTCAGGCAGACGATCTGCCGCCCTGGGATCTGGACGGTAGTGCACCTCGGCAGGTTAGCGCTGCGCCTGTTGCGGCTCCCGTGACGGCCCCTCGCGAGGTCGTTGTCAGCGAGCCGGTGCCTGCCGTCTCGGTGATGGAAACCATCGACTGGGACGAGCTGGAGGGTGACAACCAGCCGCAAGCGGGAGACGTGGCGGCCAGATTGATCCCGTCTTCCCTGCTAAGCAGCTGTGGCGATCCCTGGGCCGAGCTGATTGCTCGCACCGGTGTCGGTGGTCGGCTGCGTCAGCTGGCCATCAACTCGGTCATGAGCCAGCAGGGGGACAAGGTACTGTTGACCCTCAAACCGGAGCAGCGCCATCTGATCAGCGACAGGGCGCGCGCCGATCTGGCCGAGATCATCGGCCCCGAGCTGGGGCAACCGGTGCAGGTGGAGGTCACGCTGGGCAGTGTGCCCGAGCAGGAGACGCCGCTGGAGATAGAACATCGCCTCTATCTCGGGGTGCGTGAGCAGGTCACCCGGGATCTGGAGCAGGATCCCAACGTGCAATTTTTGCAGCAGCGATTTGGCGCCGTGCTTCACCACGACAGCATAGAGCCGCTGAGTCGCTGACAAACATCATGCCGGGCCTGGTGCCCGGTTGAAAAATGGTTTGGCTGTCCCCATTTAGGACGGGTAAACCCACGGCCCGGCGCTGGATGCCGGATTTCAAGACGAGAGACGACATATGTTTGGTAAAGGTGGAATGGGGAACCTGATGAAACAGGCCCAACAGATGCAAGAGCGTATGCAGAAGATGCAAGAGCAGCTTGCCCAGATGGAAGTGGTCGGTGAAGCCGGCGCTGGCATGGTCAAGGTCACCATGGCCGGCAGCCACAGTGTACGCCGCATCGAGATCGACCCGAGCCTGATGGAAGATGACAAAGAGATGCTGGAAGATCTGGTGGCCGCTGCCGTCAACGATGCCGTGCGTCGCGTGGAAGAGCAGAACAAGAGCAAGATGGGCGAACTGACCGGCGGCATGCAACTGCCCCCCGGCTTCAAGATGCCGTTCTAAGCTCGGCCTGGCAGGGCGCGCCGTACCGCGTTTCTTGCGTACGATAGCGTGACCAGATGACACCGCGGATACAGAGATGTATCCGCGGTGTTTTTTTATCCGGTTTGCAAGGCGACAGCCACTCGTGTTTGGCTGTCTGCTGGCTCACAACTGCGAAGTGCTACCCAAGTCATGCTGGGGGGCCATCAAGAAAGGCAGCGTCCCTTCACCCAATAGATGGCTCGGACATCCTTGTCTACCCTGGGGTGGCCTGTCGCCAGTAGCCGGTAAGGCAGCCCTGCCAGCAACTCGGCCAGTTGAAACTGCGGATCATCCTGGTTGATGAGCAGGCTGGTATAGAGGGGGTCCTGGCAGGTCAAAATAGCATTGAGTCGGGTCTTGTCGACATTGGTTATTTGCCAGTTGCCATATACCGAGAATAATCCGCGTTCGGTTTCACCAAATTGCCAGCCGGCAATATTGGCGCGTTGTGCTATCGGTATTTTAAACAAGAAGTATTGGGTGTCATCTTTCATATTCTTGGCGGCATCAATGGCGGGGTAGGCCAGAATAAATGTCAGCATGAACATAATACCGGCAGCGCTGGCCAGCAAGGTCGCGCCGTGTATTTCACGCCAGCGCCACAACTGTTCTACTGCGAATATAAGCAATATGGCCGCAAATACATGCCGCCAACCCAGCGTACTGATGACCCTGAGCACCTTGTCGGGTATTTCCAGCGGCAACAGCGGCAGATAAAAGGGGGCCGTCAGCAGCACCAGTGCAAACAGGAACATGAACAAGGTCCAGCCACGGCCATAACCATTGAGCCAGCGAGGCCAGCAGACGCTCAGTTGCCCGATCATCAGGGCAAAGACCGGCATCAGTGGAAAGAGGTAGAGAGTCCGCTTGGTGGAAGCGATGCTGAGCAGCAGCAGGGTGCCCAGCGCCCAGCTCAGCAGAAACAGGCGGGAGGCGCTCCACTGCTTCTGTCTGAGGGTCTGCCAGCACCAGAGCAGCACCAGGGGCAGCCAGGGCAGGGTGTATTCGGCCAGCCCGCCAAGGTAAAAGAGGTATTCACCGGGCTTGATGTGACCGAGTTCGGTCGAGCTGCCCGTCAACCTGCCCACCTGATTTTGCCAGAACCACTGCTGCCAGAGCGACTCCCCCTCAGGATGCTGCCACAGGGCCAGCAGCCAGCCGGCGATAGGGGTGATAAACAGAAGGGTCATGCCGAGGTGCTGTATCACGAAGCGGCCTCCCTCCTGGCGTGCAAGATGGCGTTTGAGTGCCGGCAGAAACAGCGCCAGCCAGCCGAAGAAGAGGGTGATGGGACCGATGGGGCCCTTGACTAGGAAGCAGAGGGAGAGCCCAAGCCCTGCACACCAGAGCATGTGCTGGCGATCCGCCAGATACCATTCGGCAAATGCCCACATGGTGAAGGCGACGAAAAAGGCGAGGCTGGTATCGACCCGGATCCAGTGGCTGTTCATGATGAAGCCTTCCATGGTGCCCAGAGCGACCACCGACCAGAGGGCAGCAGCGCTGGAGCCCAGTACCCGTCTGGCCAACAGGCCGGTGAACAGCAGGGTTGCCATGGCCCACAGCGCCCCCACCAGACGCAGCGCCACCGTGACGCCGAGGTTGTCGTGCAGCAGGGCAAGAAAGGGAATGGTGAGGATGTAATAAAGGGGCGGTTTTTCGATGAAGCTGCTGCCGCCCAGCGTCGGGATGGCCAGTTCACGGCTGGTGAACATCTCCCAGGCGATGGCCGCCTCGCGAGGCTCGTCGGGGGTCCACAACTGGTGCCCAAACTGACCCATCAGGGTGATGGCCAGCACCATCAGTAATAAGCCGTACAGATGCGTATTCGGAGCTGTGCTAGTGGGCTGCATGAGGTCCTCTCGGCAGGCAAGGTTGCGCTTTGATAACGAACGGACTGACATCCGTGGTCTGAAAATGGGTCATGGTAATATCCATATTGATAAAGGCTCATCACACTAAAATATCGATGTTCAATCTAGTATCACATATTCTGATGGATGCTAATGAACAAGTTGTTACCAAATATTACTTAAGAGGTTCACCTTTATTGTGGTGAGAGACTTTGTCTTGTTTCACCATTCGCCAATAAATACCTCGGTGGCTTCATTTACACTTCTTATTTAGTCATCACTGAAGTGCTTGGCGAACTCTTAATAAATATGCTGACCATATATTGAAACTGCTGGTCGTTGTTATGCTTTTATTTTTGCATACCGGTCTTCTGGATCTCGATATGCGCGACTTCCTGATGGAAGGTGCACCTGGTATCGAGGGAATGGCGAAGGTAGGCAGAGCAGACGGTATTGTGTTGGGGTCTTCTGGAGACGTCAACAGCAAGTGAGGTGATAGCCTCCCTTTGGGTGTGCTCATGTTGCAGTCAGATCTCCGCCAGCGGATCCACGTTGACCGAGACGATGAGGAGAATGCCGGCGACGAAGGTCGAGATGAAGCGTTTCGAGTTGCCGAGAGAACCTTGCTGGTTGCCCTCAGCTATCCGGATAGGTTGCAGCCAATGCATTCGAATGGCGGAGTGCGTCGTGCCGGCGGCAGGCCCAGAATAACTAAGCCTGCGACCCGGCTGGCGGGATGATTTTGCCGCTGCAGTGCAACTTGTCGCAACAAATGGTGTGAAGGAAGTGATTTTGCGTACAATCGACCGTCAGACGGTCCTGTTGCCTTGTTGCAGACAAACCGAACATCAGCGACAAAAATCATATAAAACATTAACTTGGATTTAAGATTTTCGTTTTCGAAGCCGCTTATGTCGTTTCATCATTACTATTTATGGATCAGTTATAAAACCTTTGTTCATTTGACTACTTTTCGCGTTTCTCATTGCAGAGTAAGATGCCACTTCAATAAAAATAAGAATTAGGAGTTCGGGTGTGAAGGCATTAGTAAAAGAAAGGGTATCGCCCTATATAAGCCAGTTATATGAGTGCGGTATTAATGATTCTGACATTAAGTTGGTGGTGGATCAGTTCCGCTCCGACGTGTCGGGCAGCTCGTCGCTGTTCTTGTTGCGCGATGATGACAAGAGCGACGGCATCAAGCTCTTCGCGAGCGGCTTGACCGAGGCCCAGCAGCAGTTCTACGTCCAGCACCATCGCCAGGATGTGTGGTTCAATCACTATCTGGACAAGGGCTGCCAGGGGATCGTCAGCGCCAACACGCTGTCCAACTCGGTGGGTCTGCTGGCCAGCTTCGGCGCCCAGTTCGCGGCCGGTGGTGTCTGCCGGGTGAAGGGGCGGGGACTTAGCAGCCTGTGTACCTACCGGGCGGCCACCCAGGATGATTTCAGCGCCCAGGAAATATCTTCCCTTGGCGAAGTTTATTCTGGCCTCGCGGCCTGGAGCCAACATTATTGGAACCTGCTGGCCCTGGAAACCCAGAACTATCAGCTGCAACAGCTGGTAAAAAACCACAATAAACCCAGCGCCATCGTGGATGACAAAGGGCATATTCATTATTCCAACGTGGCCTTCAATCGTATTGCCGACGAGAACGTGGAGTTGCGGGCAGGCAATGGTATTTTCTCGCTGCAAAATAAGGAGCAGCAACGCCAGTTCAAAGAGATATTGAATGGCTTCGCTTATCTGCTGCCGGGTGCCAGCGCTTATATGTCCATTCCCCGTCAGCCCAATCTGCGGCCGTTGCTGATCCAGTGCACCCTGATGAGTGGTCTCAACCGCTTCGAGCGGTATGTGGAAGTGGTGCTGCGGGATCCCGAACACTCTTTCAACCCCGACATCGAAGCGCTGGCCAGTCTCTATCCGCTCACCATCGGTGAGAAAGAGTTGCTGGTGCTGATGAGCAAGGGCTACAGCAGCAACGACATCGCCGAGCTGCGCGGCGTCAAGGTGGAAACCGTGCGCTCGACCCTGAAAGGGGTCTTCAAGAAGACCGACTGCCACAGCCAGAACGAGCTCTTGCTGTTGCTGCAATCCATCTCCTGATCCATGCAAGCTATGCTTGGAGTGAGCCGGACATAGTGCCCGGCTCGCGCCTCCCGGCCGGGAGGCTGGTTGGGGGAATGCACGATGGAATCACTCAAGGCAAAGGATTACATGCAGACTCGGCCCATCACCTTCAGCGCGGAGATGATGGTGCAGGCGGCGGTGGAAAAATTTCTCAACAGCCACCAGCTTGGTGGCCCCGTGGTGGATGGGCGGGGTCATCTGATTGGTTGGGTCTCCGAGCAGGACTGCATCGCCGTCATATTGAAAGAGGCCTATCACTGCGAACAGGTGGCCCAGGTACGGGACGTGATGCGCAAGGAGGTGCTGGCCGTCGGCCCTGATACCAGCATCCTGGAGCTGGCCGAGATGATGATGGGGCAAAAACCCAAGATTTATCCGGTGGTGGAGGAGGGGCATCTGCTCGGGGTCATCAGCCGACACGACGTGATGCAGGCCATCCACGCCCAGCTGGGAGCCTGCTTCGTGCGCAAGGCGCGGGCCTGAACCCAGCTGATGGAGGCACTGTTGTCATCCAAAGAGCAGGCATCTGGCCTGCTCTTTCTTATGGTGATGGTGAGTCCATCATGAAGAACTGGCTACCCGGATAACGTCTCTTTCATCACCCTTGCGGCCGCTTTAAGGCTTGCACCCTCCGGCCTCGCTCTTTAGGATCGCTCGAAGCTATCGATATGGCCCTCTTGCCGGGCACTCTTTTAAGGAATTCGTACCTTGTCTCTCTCTATCGAGGCGCTGCGCCGCCGTCTCCCTGCCTGCATGAATCTCGACGCCCGCCGTCTCTCCAGCCGTCTGCACGGGGCCAAGAAGCTGCCCGAGGGCAAACAGGCCGCCGTACTCGAGACCATCGCTGCCGATCTGGATGCGGCACAGGCGCGCTACCAATCCCGTTTGGCGGGCGTACCCAAGGTGACCTATCCGGACAACCTGCCGGTCAGCCAGAAGCAGGCGGAGATCGCCAAGGCGATCAGTGAGCATCAGGTGGTGATCATCGCCGGTGAAACCGGCTCGGGCAAAACCACCCAGATCCCCAAGATTTGTCTGGCGCTGGGGCGCGGAGTGAAGGGCTTTATCGGCCACACCCAGCCGCGCCGTCTGGCAGCCCGCACCGTGGCGGCCCGTATTGCCGAAGAGATGGAGTCCGAGCTCGGCCACTACGTGGGTTACAAGGTGCGCTTTACCGATCAGGTTAGCGAGCAGACCCACATCAAGCTGATGACCGACGGTATCCTGCTGGCGGAGATCCAGAACGACCGGATGCTGACTCAGTACGACACCATCATCATTGATGAGGCCCACGAGCGCAGCCTCAACATCGACTTCATTCTGGGCTATCTCAAGCAGCTGTTGCCAAGGCGCCCCGATCTCAAGGTGATCATTACCTCGGCCACTATCGACCCGCAGCGCTTCTCCCGCCATTTCAACAAGGCGCCGGTGATCGAAGTGTCAGGTCGCACCTACCCGGTGGAGGTGCGCTACCGTCCGCTCACCAGTGATAAAAGTGAAGGGCTGGAAGAGCGCGACGAGCTGCAGGGGATCTTCGATGCGGTGGAAGAGCTGGCCCGCGAAGGGCTAGGGGACATCCTCATCTTCATGAATGGCGAGCGGGAGATCCGCGATACCGCCGATGCCTTGCGCAAGCTCAACCTGCGCGATACCGAGGTGCTGCCGCTCTACGCCCGCCTCTCCAACGCCGAGCAGAACAAAGTGTTCCAGCAACACGCCGGACGGCGCATCGTGCTCGCCACCAACGTGGCGGAGACCTCGCTGACGGTGCCGGGCATTCGTTACGTCATCGATCCGGGCACCGCCCGCATCAGTCGCTACTCCTGGCGCACCAAGGTGCAGCGCCTGCCCATCGAGCCGGTCTCCCAGGCCAGCGCCAACCAGCGTAAGGGGCGTTGCGGCCGGGTGGCGGACGGTATCTGTATCCGTCTCTACTCCGAGGAGGATTTCAACGGCCGTCCGGCCTTTACCGATCCCGAGATCCTGCGCACCAACCTGGCCTCCGTCATCCTGCAGATGCTGGCGCTCGGCCTTGGCAACATGGAGGCCTTCCCCTTCGTCGAGCCGCCGGAGTCGCGCCATATCAAGGATGGCCTGACCCTCTTGAAAGAGCTGGAGGCGGTGCGCGAGCTGCCCGCCACGGGCGATCGCGAAGCGAAACTGCAGCTGACCGAGACCGGTCGCCAGCTCTCGCGCATCCCCCTTGATCCACGGCTTGCCAAGATGGTGATCACGGCGGCGCAAACCGGCTGCCTGAGCGAAGTGATGGTGATCACTGCGGGCCTCAGTATTCAGGATCCTCGCGAGCGGCCCATGGAGAAGAAGCAGGCCGCCGATGAGCAGCACAGACGCTTTGAGGACAAGGATTCCGACTTCCTCGCTTTCGTTAACCTCTGGAACTATCTGAAAGAGCAGCAAGATGCCCTTGGCAGCAATCCGTTCCGCCGCATGTGCCAGAAGGAGTTTCTCTCCTACCTGCGGGTACGGGAGTGGCAGGACATTCACTTTCAGCTGCGCCAGACGGTCAAAGAGCTTGGTTTTAAAGCCAACCATGAACCGGCGGACTTCAAGACGGTGCACTGCGCCCTGCTGACCGGCCTCTTGAGCCACATCGGCAACAAGGATCTGGAAAAGCCCGAATTCCTTGGCGCCCGCAACGGTCGCTTCCACCTGTTCCCGGCCTCGGGTCTGTTCAAGAAGCCGCCCAAGTGGGTGATGGCCGCCGAGCTGGTGGAAACTTCGCGCCTCTACGCTCGCATCAACGCCAAGATTGAACCCGAGTGGGTGGAGCCACTGGCAGGGCACCTCATCAAGCTGCACCACAGCGACCCCCACTGGTCGAAGAAAAATGGCGCCGTGATGGCCAAGGAGAAGGTGACCCTCTATGGCCTGACCCTGGTCAATGAGCGCACCATCAACTTCAGCCGTATCGATCCGGCGCTGTGTCGCGAGCTGTTTATCCGCCGCGCCCTGGTGGAGGGGGATTTCGAGACCCGCCACCGTTTCTTCAGCGATAACC
This sequence comes from Aeromonas sp. ASNIH4, assembly GCF_002934425.1. Classification (NCBI taxonomy): domain Bacteria; kingdom Pseudomonadati; phylum Pseudomonadota; class Gammaproteobacteria; order Aeromonadales; family Aeromonadaceae; genus Aeromonas; species Aeromonas sp. ASNIH4. The sequence goes on from NZ_CP026217.1 coordinate 2,155,564, forward strand.
GCAAGCTGCTGGCCGAGGTGGAGGCGCTGGAGCACAAATCCCGTCGGCGCGACATCCTGGTGGATGATGAGGACTTGTTCCGCTTCTACGATGCCCGTTTGCCGGAGGAGGTGATATCAAGCCGCCATTTCGACAAGTGGTGGAAAGAGGCGCAAAAGCAGGAAGCCGAGCTGCTCAACTTCGAGAAAGAGATGTTGATGAAGGGGGATGCGGCCCACATCAGCGATCTCGACTACCCCAACTTCTGGCAGCAGGGGCGCCTCAAGCTCAAGCTGACCTATCAGTTTGAGCCGGGGGAGGCGGCGGATGGCGTGACCCTGCATATTCCGCTGCCGCTCCTGAACCAGGTGGAGGTGAAGGGGTTCGAGTGGCTGATCCCGGGGCTGCGTCACGAGCTGTTGGTGGCTCTCATCAAGTCGATGCCAAAGCCGATGCGCAAGAACTTTGTGCCGGCGCCCAACTATGCCGATGCACTGCTCGCCAGTATCAACCCCGAGCAGGGGCCGTTGCTGGACGAGATGGAACGCCAGCTGCGCCGTATGACGGGTGTGACCGTGCCCCGTGAATCCTGGGACTGGGCTGCGGTGCCCGATCACCTGAAACTCACCTTCCGGGTGGTGGACGACAAACACAAGAAGGTGGCGGAAGGCAAAGATCTGGAGGCATTGAAAGAGTCGCTGCGCGGCAAGGTGCAGGAGACCCTGTCACAAGTGGCGGACGATGATATCGAGCAGTCCGGCCTCACCCTGTGGAGCTTTGGCGAGCTGCCGCAAGAGTACAGTCAGAAGCGGGGCGGGTTTGAGGTGAAAGCCTATCCGGCGTTGGTGGATCAGAAGGATTCGGTCGCCATCCAGCTGGTTGAGAGCCCGGTGGTGCAGCAGCAGCTGATGTGGGCTGGTCAGCGCCGGCTGGTACTGCTCAACGTGCCGTCGCCCATCAAGTATCTGCAGGAGAAGCTGCCCAACAAGGCCAAGCTGGGGCTCTATTTCAACCCGTTTGGCAAGGTGGCCGAGCTGATTGACGACTGCATCGCCTGCGGCTGCGACAAGCTGATTGAGCAGCACGGTGGGATGGCCTGGGACGAGGCCGGTTTCGAGGCGCTCAAGGAGTATGTCCGCGCCGAGCTCAACGATGCGGTGGTGGAGGTGGCCAAGCAGGTGGAAGCCGTGCTGACCCTGTCCCACGAGATCAAGAAACGGCTCAAGGGCAAGATGCAGCTCGACACCGCCTTTGCCATGTCCGATATCCAGCAGCAGCTTGGCAACCTCATCCACAAGGGCTTTGTCACCGAGACCGGTTGGCAGCGGCTGCCTGACTTGCTGCGCTACCTGCGGGCCATCGAGCGGCGCCTGGAGAAGCTCGCCATCGATCCCAACCGGGATCGGGTCTACATGCTCAAGGTGCACAGCGTGGAGTCAGAGTACAAGACGCTGCTCGCCAAAATCCCCAAATCCCAGCTTATTCCCACCGAGGTGGCCAATATTCGCTGGATGATCGAGGAGTTGCGGGTATCGTTTTTTGCCCAGAATCTGGGCACCCCCTATCCGGTCTCCGATAAACGGGTGCTGAACACTATCGCTCAGTGCTAATCTGCTGTAAAGGAGAGGGGCCGGTGCCGTGTTGCCGGCCGGTTGGACGCTGACGGAGGAGCAAGGATGCTTGGAATCTGGTTAGGGATGGCGATGGTCAACATCAGTGGCTATCAACCCATTGCCGAGCAAACCTGGGTGCAACTGAACCCGGAATACTACCCGCTGCAACGCACCCCGCCCGCCATGTTCGTGGCCTGGCGGGGCAATCAATTTCCCCCCCTGGAACTCAAGAAGAAGAAGGGGCGTTGGCAGGTTCTGTTTCCGGCCAGGCTGGTGCCACCGTTCGATCTGTTCGAAGGGGAGGCCGAGCTCTCCAAGGCCTATCTGGCCAGGTTAAGGCGCATTGACGAGGCGGCCTACGGTCTGGCCCCCGTTGCTATCCCCTCTTATCAGCATCATCAGCATCATCAGCAGCAAGAGGTTGCCACCCTCGGTGTTCCCTTCATGGCCGAGTTTGCCGCGCCGCAGCGACCAGGTCAGCCCCGTAGCAATAGTACAGAGGATGCCGAGCCCCTGTTGGCTAGTCTCAATCTGCGAGCAGAGGACTGGCAAGCGCCTGCGATACTGCTTGCTCAAGCTGGTGAGGCGCAGGATCCCGCGCTGGTGTCACTGGCGAGCGAGCCGACCGGCAGTACCCTCACGCTGGCGGCACCAGCGGCGGGTGGCAAACGGGTATGTCATCAGGTTGCGGCGGGGGAGACGCTCTGGCGTATCGCCGCCATGCTGGCCCAGAGCGGTACCGTGACGGGGGCGGCAGGGGATACCTACAGCTATCTACTGGCCATCGTCGATGACAATCGGGCGCTGATGGGCAACGGCATTCGGGTCAAGGCCGGAGACACCCTGTATTGTCCGGCGCCGCAGACCCTGGCCCGCTTCGATGCCCTGAGCCCGGCCCAGCGGCAACAGCGCTTTGCCCGGTTGGAGCAGGGGCGTTAAGGTCTCTTGTCACTGTTCGGGGCCCGTGATAGTATGCGCCCTCGTTTTGCGAGGTGCTGACCGGTCGCAGTCAACACCATACATTCATCTATATGAGATAAACATTATGTCTTTCGTATTCCAAGCTGAAGTCCGTTCTGACCTGGGGAAAGGTGCGAGCCGCCGCCTGCGTCATGCTGACCAAGTTCCTGCCATCGTTTACGGTGCAGGCAAAGAAGCCCAGTCCATCACCGTTGACCACAAGAAATTCATCCTGGCCCAAGAAAAGCCGGAATTCTACGAGTCTGTACTGACTCTGGTTATCAACGGCGAAGAAGTTAACGTGAAAGTGAAGGCTATCCAGCGTCACCCGGTACGTTACAAGCTGGTTCACCTGGACTTCGTTCGCGTTTAATCGACAGCGAACGTTCCAGTAAAGAGGCCACCCAAACGGGTGGCCTCTTTGTTTTTACAGCATTTTTCCCCGATAAAAATAAAATACTCAAATAGTACTGTTAGTCTTTACTTGTAGGCATGATTGACAGCAACACACCAACTGTGATGCTCTGGCATCTACAAAGTATTCGAACAAGTCCAAATACGGGGTAATGTTGACCGTGATGAAGGGAATCATACGGGGATATTTCCTGCTGTTCACACCCATTCTGGTACTGGTTTTGGTGGGTGGGTATCTGCTGGGTGACGCACTGATCGAGCGTGAGCTCTACCGTGTACGTAGCGATGAGAGCACCTTCCTGTCGCTTGCCAGCGGTCGTCTCGATGACGAACTGGCGGTGCCGCTGCGCCATGTGCGCAGCATGTCTGAAGAACCCATCCTGCTCGAGGCGGCGGGTCGCAACGAGCGTGACAACATTGCCGCCCAGTTTACCGTGCTGATGAACCGCAATCCTGACTATGCCCAGGTACGCTGGCTGGCGCCGGATGGCATGGAGTTGGTGCGCTTCAATCGTCAGGGCCAGCATCTGCAGCGTGTGCCTGATGACCAGCTGCAAAACAAAAAGGATCGCTACTATTTCCGCGATGCCATGGCGCTGCCCTGGGAGCGGATCTACGTCTCGCCGCTCGATCTCAACGTCGAGCAGGGGGTGATCGATCGCCCCTTCAATCCCATGATCCGTATTGCCAAGCGCCTGCGCCTGGGAGATCGCGATCTGGGCTTGTTGCTCATCAACGTGCAGGCCGGCCGTATGCTCAAGGTATTCGCCAACAGCAGTGGCAGGGCCGCCGATCACACCATGCTGCTCAATCAGGATGGCTATTGGCTGCGCAGCCCGGATCCGGCACAAGAGTGGGGCTTCATGCTCGAGCGTCCGGACCTCACCTTGAAGCAGTATTCTCCCCAGGCCTGGCAGGCATTCTTGGGGGCTTCGAGCGGCCAGGTTGAACTCGCCGACGGTCTGTGGAGCTGGACCACGCTGTACCCGGCACTGAATCACGATCAGCTGGCCTGGAAGGCTGCCTCTATGGTGCCACGCAGCGAGCTGCTGGCCATTCGCACTCACATCTGGGGGAGCATCTCGGCCACTTGCGCCATCTTGCTGTTGCTGTTCGGTGCCGCAGTGGCCTCGTTGGTGCTCAGCCGGCATCGGGAGCAGCTGGCGCAGCAGGAGGCAGCCAGACTGGCGCGGGTCAAAGGGGATTTCATCGCCAACATGAGCCACGAGATCCGTACCCCCATGAACGCCATCATGGGGCTGGCCTACCTGCTCGAACAGGGGGGGCTTGACGATGGCCAGCGCGCCCTGGTGCGCAAGATCCATCAGGCCGGGCAGGCTCTGCTCGGGATCATCAATGACATCCTCGATTTTTCCAAGATTGAATCGGGCCGGCTCGAGCTCGAGCAGGTGCCATTCAGCCTGGAAGAGGTGCTCGATCATGTGGCGGCCATCATGTCCACCTGCGTTGGCAACAAGCACCTCGAGCTGGTGGTGAGCAGCGCCCCCGAACAGGCCGCCCACCTGGTTGGTGACGCCCTGCGCCTCGAGCAGGTATTGCTCAACTTGACCGGCAACGCCATCAAGTTCACCGAGCGCGGGGAGGTGGAAGTCAAGGTTGAGCTGGAAGCCGAGCAAGACGGCATGGCCACCTTGCTGTTTCGGGTGCGTGATACCGGGATCGGCATTCCGCCCGAGCAGCAGGCCAACATCTTCAATGCCTTCTCCCAGGCCGACTCCTCTACCAGCCGCCGTTTTGGGGGAACCGGGCTCGGCCTGACCATCAGTCGCCGTCTGGTGAACCTGATGGGGGGCGACATCGGCGTCACCAGCGAACTGGGCAAGGGGAGCGAGTTCTGGTTCCGTGTCCGGTTGGAGCAGGTAGAGCGGCCCGAGGCTTTCCACGAGCGGTTGCAGCACGTCTCGCTGCTTATCGCCGACGACAACCAGGTGACCCGCGACACCCTGTCGATGACGGTGGGCTCCCTCGGCTGGCAGTCACGGGTGGTGGAGTCGGGCGAACAGGCCTTGCACCATCTGCTGCGGCAGGGGGAGCGTTTCGACGTGATCCTGCTTGACTGGATCATGCCGGGCATGGACGGGCTAGAGACCTGCGTGGCCATTCGCCAAGCCTTCGAGCAGCAGGATCGCTCGCCCATCATCATCATGGCAACGGCCTATTCCCAGGAAGAGTTGATGCGCCGCCCCGGCTCGGAGCAGGTGGATCTGGTGCTGCACAAGCCGGTCACCGGCTCCAGCCTCTACAACGCGGTGGCACGCCTCATCCATGAGAAGCGCGAGCACGTGGATCTGCTGGAGAGCGGTCAGCGTCGTCTGCGCCTGCCTGGCGTTCACATACTGCTGGTCGATGACAGCGACATCAACCTGGAGGTGGCAACCCGCCTGCTGCAGCGGGAGGGGGCCGAGGTGATCACCGCCATCGACGGGGAGCGGGCCCTGGCCTGTCTTGCCGACCCGGCGCAGCGTATCGATCTGGTGCTTATGGATGTGCAGATGCCGGTGATGGATGGCTACGAGGCGACCCGTCGCCTGCGCCAGCTGCCGGGACACAAGGAGACGCCCGTGCTGGCACTCACCGCCGGGGTGTTCAAGGATCAACGCGAGGCGGCGCTGGCCTCTGGCATGAACGATTTCATCGCCAAGCCGCTCGACGTGGAGCAGCTCATCGCGACCCTGCTACGTTACCTGCCCGACAGTGTGGTGCCGCTCACGATCAACGACGCGCCACCTGCCGTGGAGCCGGTGGCCGGCATTGATATCGATACCGGGCTTCGCAACTGGGGCGAGGCCTCCGTCTATCTCAAATACCTGCGGCGTTTTCGCGATGACTACATGACGGTCGGCACCGTGCTGCCGGACTACATCGCCCAGCACGAGACTGATGCGGCCGCGAGCCTGACACACAAGCTCAAGGGTGTGGCGGGCAGCCTGTCGCTCACCGATGTGGCGCGCATCAGTGCAGAACTGAATGAGGCCATCGAACAGGGTGGGGACACCAGTCAGCTGATGGCTCCCTTCCTTGAGGCTCTGGAACGGGCGCAGCAGGCCATCGACCTCTATGCCGGACGCGAGCCGGGGGCCGTCAGCTCCCCGTTGGCGCAGGGTGAAGCGCAGGAGGTGTGCCTGCACGCCCTGCGTGAGGCCCTTGTGAGCGAGGACCTGGAACTGATTGAACCGGCGCTGGGACAGGCCAAGAGTTACTTGCCTGCTGAGCTGGTGAGCGAGATCAGTGCGGCCCTGGAGCTGTTCGATATCCAGCTCGCGACCTGCAAGCTGGAGGGGTATCTGGAAGAGCGGGAGGCACCTGGATCATGAATCGACCGCGCGTGTTGATCATCGACGACGAGCCGAGCAACCTCGGGCTGTTGCGGCAAATCCTCAAGGAGGAGTACAGCCTCTTTTTTGCCAAGTGCGGTGAGGAGGGGCTAGCCGCCGTGGCGCGCCACGAACCGGCCCTGATCCTGCTTGACGTGCGCATGCCTGACATGGACGGCTACGAGGTGTGCCGCAGGCTCAAGGCCGATCCGGCCCATGCCGGGATCCCGGTGCTGTTCATCACGGCGAGTGATAACCCGGACAGCGAGAGCCAGGGGTTCGAGGCGGGCGGGGTGGATTACATTTACAAGCCAGTCTGCCCAAGCACAGTACGCGCCCGGGTGCGCACTCACCTCTCGCTGGTGCGCCTCGATCAGCTCGAGCGCAGCTACCGCACCGCCATCGTGATGCTGAGCGAGGCGGGTCACTACAACGACACCGACACCGGGGTACATATCTGGCGCATGGCCGCCTATGCTCGAGCCTTGGCCGACGCGGCAGGCTGGAGTGCGGATCAGTCCGAGTTGCTGGAGCTGGCGGCCCCCATGCACGACATGGGCAAGATTGGGATCCCCGATCATATCCTCAAGAAGCCCGGCCCTCTCACCGAAGAGGAGTGGGCCATCATGCGCACCCATCCGCGCATCGGTTACGAAATCTTGAAGCGCTCAGACGGGCTCATCTTCCGGATGGCGGCGGAGATTGCCCTGCATCACCACGAGAAGTGGGATGGCTCGGGTTATCCTGCAGGAGAAACCGGCGAAGGGATCCCAGAGGCGTCGCGGATCGTGGCCATCGCCGATGTATTTGACGCCTTGAGCGTGCGTCGCCCTTACAAGGAGCCTTGGCCTCTGGAGCAGGTGCTGGCGACGATGCGTGACGGTGCTGGCCAGCACTTTGATCCCCGGCTGCTCGCCTGTTTTCTCGAGATCATGCCGGAGATCTTGCGCCTCAAGGCCCAGTGGGACAACCGCGAGGAGCGGGGGATCACCAGATAGGTTGGGTCAGGTAGGGATTGCTTGCCTGCTCGCGGCCGAACGTCGAGCTGGGACCGTGGCCGGGGATGAAGACGATGTCATCGCCAAGGGGCAGCAGGGTCTCGGTGATCGACTTGATGAGCGTCCCGTGATCGCCACGGGGAAAGTCAGTCCGACCTATGCTGCCGGCAAACAGCACGTCACCCACCCAGGCAAGCCGCTCGGTTTGAGAGAGCAGCACCACATGACCCGGGGTGTGGCCTGGGCAAAAGTACACCTCCAGCTCGCATTGACCCACCTTTACCTTGTCACCTTGCTCAAGCCAGTGATCCGGCGTGAACGCGGGGGTATGGGCGAAGCCGAACATCTGGCTCTGCTGGGGCAGCATGTCGAGCCAGAACGCATCCTCTTTGTGGGGGCCGGTGATGGCCACCCCGGTTTTCTCCCGCAACTCGGCAGCGGCACCCACGTGATCCAGATGACCGTGAGTCAGCAGGATATGGGTCAGGGTCAGCCCGCGTTTGGCGATGGCGGCCAGCAGCTTGTCCGCTTCGCCGCCCGGATCGATGAGGGCGGCCTGATGGGTCTCGTCACACCAGACAAGGGAGCAGTTCTGGGCAAACTGGGTGACCGGGATCACCTCGAATTTCAACATATGGGGTCCTCTTGATGGGCCGCTGATTCAGGCGCGCTGCTTGGCAAAGAAGTCGAGGCAAGCCTGCTTGTCACCCTGGAAGATGATGCGTTCGCGCTTGTTGCCAAGCTGGTAAAGGTACATGGGATCGTAATAGCGGGTCAGCAACAGGGTGATCCAGGCCAGGTGCAGCGAGGTATCACCGCTGCTGGCTTGCTCGGTGAGCGCGCTCTGCATCAGGGCGTCCAGCTCGCGATGGGCCTGATCGCCAAGCCGGCGCTTGAGTCTGGCCAGTGCATCGGTCAGGTAGGCGGCAAACAGCGGCCAGCCCTCTTCGGCGCCAAACATCGCCTGATAGCGCAGCCAGAGATCGTGCACATAGTCCTGGCGGATCTGTTCGGCGCGCTCTTCTTGCGGCACCTCGACCACCACCAGCGGCGCCTGGCTCATGGCATCGAACAGTGGATTGGGCAGGCAGCAGCGGCCGATGAGACGGCTCTCGTCTTCCACCACGAACGCCTGCTCACCCTGATGGCGGCGCTTGAGCAGCTCGATGGCCAGGTTGTTTTCAAAGTTGATGTTGCTGGGCTGGCCGCCGGGCAGCTGGCCAAACGACGACCCCCTGTGATGGGCATGGCCTTCCAGATCGAGCGCCTGGGCCACCTCGGCCAGCATGTGGGTCTTGCCGGAGCCGGTCATGCCGGTCAGCACTGTCCATTGGCACTGCGCCGCCGCTCCATCGAGCGTGTCGATGAGGAAGCGGCGCAGATCCTTGTAGCCGCCAGCGATCCGCGGGCGGGTAACCCCCACCTCATGCAGCCACTGCTGCACCGTTTGCGAGCGCAGGCCGCCGCGAAAGCAGTAGAGCACGGCATCCGGTTGCTGGCGCAGCTGGGCCAGCCAGCCCTCGAGGCGTTCGGCCCGCACGGCGCCACCGACCAGTTGATGGCCCAGTGCAATGGCGGCCGCCTGCCCCTGCTGCTTGAAGCAGGTACCGACCTGGGCACGCTCATCATCCGTCATCAACGGCAGATTGGTCGAGCAGGGGAAGGCCCCCTCCTTGAACTCGATGGGGGCGCGCAGGTCGATGAGCGGAACGTCATCCAGAAAAATCCGGGCGTAATCCGTGGCCAGTGGCAGTGCACTCATTGGACAACCTCGATGAACTGGTTGCCGGTGCGGGCCTGCAGCTGGCCGATGGGGGAGAGGGTCAGCCCTGCCTGTGCGGCAATGGCGAGGAGCTCGGCTTCACTTTCTTTACCGACGGCTACCAGCAGGCCGCCGCTGGTCTGCGGGTCGCACAGGATGTTGCGGGTGCGATCATCCATGGCGTCCAGCTTGTCGCCATAGGAGTCGAAGTTGCGCAGGGTACCGCCCGGTACGCAGCCCTCACTCAGGTAGTAATCCACCTCGTCCAGCAGCGGCAGCGCCTTGAAGTCCAGGCGGGCACTGACGCCGGAACCTTCGCACATCTCCAGCAGATGGCCGGCCAGACCAAAGCCGGTCACGTCGGTCATGGCGTGTACGCCGGGTAGTTCGGCAAAGCGCTGGCCAATCTTGTTGAGGGTGCACATGGCGTTGGGGGCCAGTTGCTCGTGCTCGGGTTTGAGCTTGCCCTTCTTCTGAGCAGTGGTGAGGATGCCGATGCCAAGCGGCTTGGTCAGATAGAGGGTGTCACCCACCTTGGCGGTGTCGTTCTGCTTGATGGCATCGAGCGGCACGATACCGGTCACCGCGAGGCCGAAGATGGGCTCGGGGGCATCGATGCTGTGGCCGCCGGCCAGAGAAATACCCGCTTCGTGGCACACCTGACGGCCGCCGTCGATCACCTGCTGGGCCACTTCCGGCGCCAGGGTGTTGATGGGCCAACCGAGGATGGCGATGGCGACGATGGGTTTGCCGCCCATGGCGTAGATGTCGCTGATGGCGTTGGTGGCGGCGATGCGGCCGAAGGTGAAGGGATCATCGACGATGGGCATGAAGAAGTCGGTGGTGGAGACGATACCCTGACCGTTACCGTTACCGATATCGACCACGGCCGCGTCATCCTTGCTGCTGTTGCCGACCACCAGCGTCGGGTCGTCAAAGCCCGGGATCTGGCTCTTGAGAATGGTGTCGAGCACCTTGGGAGAGATTTTGCAGCCGCAGCCAGCGCCGTGGCTGTATTGGGTCAGACGAATGGAAGACATACTTTCCCCTTGTGTGTGCAAACTTGCGTGTACAAATAAGTGCAGCGGCTCTGTGGAGCCGTCAAATGTGCGCGTATGCGCGCGAAATTCGGGTGGCCTTGGCTGGCTTTGAGCGCAGCGATGTCAGGCAGCCGTGCAAGGCAGTCTGGCAGGACGGGGGAGGAGAGGCGACAGATGCGCCGGCGCAGCCCCGCCAAGGGCCACAGGACGGGCCATTATGCCACAAATGGCCGCTCTGGTTCGAACTGGAATTCACACAAAGCGCAGGGAATTGGCGGGTTTAGAGGAAAGGGTCAGCCTTCGCCATGACGCTGACAAGGCTCTCCCCCGCATAGCCCCGAAGGCGAGCCGTGCTGCCATCGGGGCCATCTTTTGGTGGGGAACTTAGCCGGCTTGCTCCATCACCGGCTGGCGAGTCTTGCCGAGCCGGCGCAGGCGCCGTTGCAGCGGCCGCTCCAGCAGGGTGTAGCTGAGGGACGAGAGCCCGATCAGCACCGCCAGCATCAACAACGTGGCTAACACACCCAGTAAGGGGTTGGTTTGGGCATACCACCACTCGGTGATCCCCGGCGCCAGATAGTGGACAAGCTCGCAGCCGGTGAGCAGCACCAGCGCATGGAGCAGGTAGATGGAGTAGGAGAGATCCCCCAGCCAGTTGGTGAAGCGGTTATCCAGGAGGCGCAGCAGCGGGCTCTGGCGATCGCCCTGGCAGGCGGCAATCCAGATCAGCAGCACGTAGGCGCTGATCAGCAGCAGGGTCAGCTGCGGCGTCATGGTGAACTGCATCAGCGCGAAGGGGAGCAAAAAGGCGAGCAGCAGCGGCAGATCCTGCTGCATCATGGGCCGCTGGCGGGCAGCCTTCACCTTGGGCAGCAGCCAGAGCCCGAGCACGAATTCACTTACCCCGCGCCCAATGGCCAGCGCCCCGCTGGTGACATCCAGGGTACCGCGACTGTGCACGATAAAGGCCAGCACCGTCAGGGCCAGCAAGGGGGCGAGGTTGCTCCAGCGGCTGCGGGTGACGGCGAGCGGAATGAGCAGCGGAAACAGCAGATAGCTAATCCACTCCACGCTGAGCGACCAGGCGGCGAAGTTCCAGGTCAACCCGTGATCGGTTACCACCTGCAGCAGCAACAGGCTGCTTGGCAGCGCCTCGGCCGGGGTAAAGGGCGAGCCGAAAGGAGGCATCCCTTCCCACTCCCACATCTTGAACAGGGGGCCGGCGTAGAAGCCAATCTCATGGTGGGCCTTGTAGAGCTCCCAGCCCAGCAGCAGCAGCAGGGTCACCAGGTAGAGGGGATAAACCCGGGTCAGCCGCAGCCAGAGGAAGCGGCCATAACCGATGGTGCGGGGCGTGCGGACAAACGCCTCCCCATAGACATGGGCCAGCACCAGCCCGCTCAAAATAAAGAACAGATCGACCCAGAGGTAGCCGTTCTCGATGAGTTGGGTGTGGCCGGCGATCGACTCCATCCACTGAGGAAAGAGCAGCAAGCGGGCATGGAACAGCACCACCATCAGGGCAGCGATGCCCCGCAGCGGCGTCAACAGCGGCAATGATTGATTCATGACGGGATCCTTGATGATGTTCAGCTTGGCCTGACATCGATTTTTGTTGTGGTGCCGCTCATCAACCCTGATGAGTCGGCTGCCCAGGCTTGGCGGCCACAGGCGGGATAACCCTACCTAAAAGAGAGTCATACGGGTGTGATTGTCGTCATGAATGCGCATTTATCATCCAAAAACCAGCAAGGAATCCGCGCTGCAGCGAAGGTGAAGAGGGGATCTAGACTAGGGAAGTCATCCATCAGCGTGCGAGGATTGTCCTAATGAAACTCTATGCCCACCCTTTCTCATCCTACAGCCAGAAGGTATTGATCGCCCTCTACGAGAATGCCACCCCGTTTGAATACCGGAATCTCGAAGAGCCGGCGGCCAACGCCGAACTTGCCGCCCTCTGGCCACTCAAGCGCTTCCCCGTGCTGCTGGATGACGGTCGCTGCATTCTCGAGAGCAGCACCATCGTCGCCCATCTGCAGGCGTACCACCCGGGCCCCGTCTGCCTGATCCCGCCTGGCGATGCGGGTCTGGAGGTGCATATGCTGGATCGCGTCTTCGACAACTATGTGATGACGCCGATGCAAAAAGTGGTGCTGGATGCGCTGCGCCCGGTCGCGGATCGCGACCGTTATGGCGTAGCGGAGGCCCGCGAGCTGCTCGATCAGATCTACCCCTGGCTCGATCAGCGGCTCGAAGGGCGCCACTGGATTGCCGGCGCAGACTTCACGCTGGCTGATTGCGTCGCCGCCCCCTCGCTCTTCTACGCCGATTGGGCCCATGAGATCCCTGCTGGTTATGGCCGTCTGCGTGCCTATCGCGCCCGTCTGCTCAATCATCCCTCCATCGTGCGGGTAGTGGAGGAGGCCAGGCCATTTCGACATTACTTCCCGCTGGGCGCGCCGGTGCGTGATTGAGCGGGATGGTTTGTGGCGGGCTAAGTATTGCCGCCCCGGGCAATGTGCGAGGCGGACAGGATATGGCGTTATCAACAGCAGGGGAAAAAACAGTGATATTCACTCAGGTGAGTGAGTATGCGATTACGGCCGATATTTCCCCGAGTAATTTTTAATGTTGATGCGTAATATTTCATGTTTTTGCATAAAGCAAATGCCTGGAATGTCCCTGCTGGTGGGCTGTGTATGCCATGTCAGGGGTGAAAGAGAGATGAGAATCTGGCTAACGATGCGGCAATTCCAGGTTGAGGATGGCAGTCGTCAGTTGAAGAGGAGAGATATGGGTCCCCATCGTTGTTGATGGCAAAGTCGGGGGGAGGTTATCTCTTTGGCGGCCGCATAAAAAAAGCCCGCTTTGATCGCGGGCTTTTTGATGGCTTGCCGGACCCAGTCCTGGCCCGGATCTGGAACCGGGGACAAGGGGGCTGCGCTGGTCTGCTCGGCTTAGCGGGCGCGTACCACCAGCCCCTTGAGGTAGAAGCCTTCCGGATAGGCGGTACCGATGGGGTGATCGGATGCCTGGGACAGGAGCTCCAGGATCTGGGCGTCGCGGCCGGCATCGAGCGCCGCATCGGCGACGATCTTCTGGAACAGGCTCTGCTCCATCAGACCGGAGCAGGAGTAGGTCAAGAGCACGCCACCCGGCGCCAGCAGCTGGAACGCCAGCATGTTGATGTCCTTGTAGCCGCGGCAGGCGCCCAGCAGCTGGGCCTTACTTTCGGCAAACTTGGGAGGATCCAGCACGATGACATCGAATTTCTCGCCCTTCTCGCGGTATTCACGCAGCAGCTTGAACACGTCGTGGCGGACGAACTGGGTGTTGCTGGTATCCAGCCCGTTCAGTTCGGCGTTCTGGCGGGCGATGTCCAGCGCATTTTGGGAGAGATCGACGTTGACCACTTCCTTGGCGCCGCCCTTGAGGGCGTAGACGCCAAAACCACCGGTGTAGCAGAAGCAGTTGAGCACCCGCTTGCCTTCGGTGTACTTGGCGGCAGCCTGGCGGTTGTCCCGCTGATCCAGATAGAAACCGGTCTTGTGGCCGTTGCGGATGTCCACCAGGATTTTGACGCCGCCGTTCTCCTCGATCACCACCGGCTCGGTCGGGGTTTCGCCATAGATGACGCCGGTACGCTCTTTCAGTCCTTCCTTCTTGCGTACTGCCACGTCGGAGCGCTCATAGATGCTGCACTCGGGGTAGAGGGTACGCAGTGCTTGGGTGATCAACTCGCGCTGGAACTCTGCACCGGCAGAGAGAATTTGGCACACCAGAAAGTCGGCATAGCGGTCGATGGTCAGACCCGGCAGGCCGTCGGATTCGGCGGCGCAGAGGCGATAGCCGGTGAGGCCCTGACGCTTGATGAGCCCGTCGCGGGACTCCTGGGCATATTTGAGGCGACGGATGAAGAAGTCGAGATCGACTGTTTCATCTTTGTCGAAGGTCCAGACCCGGGCGCGGATCTGGGAGCTGCCGGACCAGGCACCGCGGGCGAGCCACTTGCCATCCTGGGTGTAGATCTCGACGGTATCGCCATCAATGGGGTTGCCCTGTACCCGCTCGATCCCCTTGGAGAAGATCCAGGGGTGGCGACGCAGCAGGGATTTTTCGCGGCCTTTGACGAGATAGATGGAAGCGCTCATGGGGGTTGCCAGATGGTCAAAAGAAAAGGTTCATCGCGGCTTTCCGGGGAAGGCCGCCTTGATTTTCAGAAAAAAGTATTCTGAGTCCCTAAATCCATATGCCATACGCTTTATCACTTTGATCTTGTTGTTCACCCCTTCCAGCACACTCGTGTGCATCGGGTAGTTTGCACTCGCCAGGATCCCCCGCATATATTTCGATAAATTTCGACCAAATCGTTGCAGCGGCGCTAGCCCGCTTTCCTTCACCTGCCGCATCCAGCTCCGCCATCGTCGCCATCCTTCCCACACGCTCGGCGCATACCAGATGCCCTTCAACCCCTCTTTCAGCACGTACACCATCGCCAGCGGTTGATTCGCCGCCAACAGCTCCTGCAACTTCACATCCTGTTTTTCACTCAACTTCGCCCGATTACGTAGCAGCAACCAACGCGCACTTTTGACCACTTTTCGCGCCGGTTTATCGCTTTTCAGTGCATTCGCCTGCTCCACTCGCACCCGGTCCACCACCTCTCGGCCATAGCGAGCCACCACGTGGAACAGGTCGTAGACCACCTCCGCCTGCGGGCAGTGTTGCTTCACCTCCAGGTCGAACGCCGTGTTCATGTCCATCGCCACCGCTTCAATCTGCTGGCATCGCTCGCCGAGCTGCTCGAAGAAGGGACGGATAGCGGCCCGGCTGTTGCCGTGCCCCACCCACAGGACGCGGGTTCGCTCGGCATCCATGATCACGGTGGCATAGCGGTGTCCCTTGTGCAGGGCAAACTCATCCATCACCAGCCGCCGCACCTCCCCAAGTTCGATGGTGCCCACACTGGTCTGCAAACGGCGCTTGTCGATCTCCTTGATGGTGTGCCAACCGACCCCGGTGAGCTGGCTGACATGGCGGATGGGGAGGTACTGAACGAGCGCTTCAATCCAGCACTGCATGCGCCGGGTGAGGCGGGAGCCAGAGGGGAGCCAGTCGATATGTTCACTGACGCGACCACAGCGCAGACAGTCGACGCGGCGAACAGGCAGTTGTAACCAGACTTGTCGGTCAAATAGGTCTCGCTCACGCACCCGGCGGATACGTTGGTCGTGGATCAATGGCGTGGGTTGCAGGCATCGGCGACAACGGGGCAAGAAGTCGGCGCGAGGCTCAAGGGTAAACAGGGTGTGATGGTTGGCAGAAAGCGCTTGGGCGATGACGGTATAACCTGGCCAGAAGGAGGCAATATCAATATGATGCACGGCGACAGCAGGGTGATGGTGGTGGTGTGTTTGGAGACAGCCAGTTTACCAGCACCCTGTCTGTCAACTTCCACTTCCCCAAGATCCCGCGAAGAACCAAAGAAAAGGGGCCACATTCTATGTGGCCCGCTGGCAAAACTCAAACAACCTTGGCAGATAGCGTCAGGCTCTGGGCGCTTGTTGTTAAAAAAATCAGATCTTTAGCCCCTTCAGTGCCTGTGCCAGCTCGGTAGCGGTGGCCTTGAGGCCGGCGGTGCCGGCCACCGAGGCGCTGGCGGACTCTTCCACCTGGCCCGCTTCGTGGCGTACCTGATCCAGATTGCGGGTGATCTCCTCGGCCACCGAGCTCTGCTGTTCGCTGGAGGTGGCGATCTGGGTGCTCATCTCCAGCACCGCATCGCTGTGGTTGCTGAGCTTGTCGATGTCGAGCCCTACTTCGCTGATCAAGGCCTGGCTGCTGGCGGCGCGACCTACGGTTTTCTCCATGATGTCGTTCAGCGCGCCGGTGCCGGCCTGCAGCTCTTCGATCATCTGCTGGATCTCCACCGTGGCCTGCTGGGTGCGGCTGGCAAGAGTGCGTACCTCGTCGGCCACCACCGCGAAGCCGCGGCCCTGTTCGCCGGCGCGGGCCGCCTCGATGGCGGCATTGAGGGCCAGCAGGTTGGTCTGCTGGGAGATGGCGTTGATGACGTTGACTACTTCGTTGATGCGATTGGCGTTGTGGGTCAGCCGTTCCACCGCGCCGGAGGCGTTGCCTATCTCGTCAGCCAGGGTACGGATGGCAGTGATGGTGCGTGATACCCGGGCGGCGCCGTTGGCTGCCTCTTCGCTCGACTGACGGGTCTGCTGCAGGGTGTCGTTGGCGTTGCGGGCCACTTCGCGGATGGCGGCGGACATCTGCTCCATGGCGGCGGCCAGGGAGTCCATGTGCTGGCGCTGGGAGCGGGCCATGCTCTCACCCTCGCTGGCATGATCGCGAAACTCGTCGGCGGCCAGGGTGAGCGCCTCGGCGGACTCTTCTACCAGTTGCACTATCTTGTGTTGGCGGTCGGTGAATCTGTCGATGCTGCCTGCCAGAATGGAGAATTCGTCGCGAACCGGGAAGAAGTTGAGACGGAAGGTGAGATCGCCATCCGCCACGGTCTGCAATGCCTTGTTGGTGGAGTAGAGCGCACCGGAGACAAAGGTCATCAGGTAGTGGGTGACCAGCGCCAGCAGGGCAGCCAGCACGGCGATGATGGTGAGCGTGGTGCCCTGACCATCCCACATGGAGTAGCGGGAGGCATCCAGGGTGCCGGTGACGACCCCGGCCTGACCGGCGCTGGCGCCATATCGATAGATGTCGCCCTGCCGGGTTAACCCTGTGTTGCCGGTCGGGCTCAGCGTGAGCTCGGCCGGCAGGGTGAGACCTGCGTGCTGGCTCGATAGCTGGGCACTGAGTTCGACCCGCTGCTTGAGCTGATCCAGGCGCAGCTGCATCTGTTGCTGGTGGCCGTCGGCCAGCAGATACCAGCTGAGAAAGGCGATGAACAGCAGCGGGCACCAGAAGGTGATGAGAAATTTTTCGCTGATCGTGAGGTGAATGAGATAACGGTCAACCCACCGAAACTTTACTTCTTTCATAATGGTATTGCGTCCTGCAAGGGGATGAGAGTGTCGCGCTCATTATCGCCTTGGGGGGAAATTTCTTAAGGGGAAGGTGTGAGAAATGGGAGAGCAATCGTTTGTCGTGCGAGTGTGGGGCCTGGTTCAGGGGGTGGGGTTTCGTTACTTCACCCGGGAGCGGGCGCTGCAACTGGGGCTGCGGGGCCACGCCTACAACCTGGAAGATGGCTCGGTGGAGATCCTCATCTGCGGGCCGGAGCAGAGCGTGCAAATGATGCTGGGTTGGCTGGAACGCGGGCCGCGCACCGCCGAGGTGACCCGGATGGAGTATGAAGTGGCGCCACCGCCCAAGGGGAGCGGCTTTCATACCAATTGAGTGCCTCGCCAATGACGCCGAACAGCCATGAAAAACGGGAGCCACACAGGCTCCCGTTTGCATCGATGGCACTCTTGAGTCAGCCGGCCTGGGCGGCATCGGCGATGGCCTGGGTCTTGGCCAGCACCGCCTGCAGGGCGGGGCGTTTGGCCAGACGATCCCGATAGGCTGCCAGCTTGGGGGGAATGGTCTGTTCGAAGCGGGTGGCCCACATCAGGGTATGGGCCAGCAGCAGATCGGCGATGGTTACCTGCTCACCCAGCAGGTAACCCTGCTCGGGCACCCAGGATTCGGCGATGGCCGCCGCCTTGTCGAACTCCCACTTGGCGGTGGGGAAGATGGCCGGCAGGCGTTGGGCCTCGGGCAGAGCGAAGCGGTGCTTGCCGATGGTCCACAGTGGCTGCTCCAGCTCGCAGGTGATGAAACTGACCCACTGGGCGTGCAGCGCCGAGGCCTGGGTCCCTCTGGCCGGCAGCCAGTGCGGGCCATACACCTCGGCCAGGTACTGCATGATGGCGGCGGATTCGGTCAGCACGAACTCCCCGTCCTTGAGCACCGGCATCTTGCCGCTCGGGTTGAGGGTCAAAAACCAGTCGCTGCGGTTCTCGCCCTTGGCGAAGTCGAGAAACTGGAACTGCCATGCCACGTCCAGCTCTTCCAGTAACCAGGATACGCGCAGGGCCCGGCTGACGGGGGTGCCATATAAGGTGATCATGCTTGCTCCTTGCCTGATGAAGGGGGCCATGGGCCCGAAGTGAATCGCCAGTCTAGGCAAATTACCCAAACGCAACAAGCACCGAAGGGGTGAAGCGCGCACCATCCAGGGCGTTCAGTGGGGAGAGGAACGAGGGAAGGGGGCGAAGAGGGAAAAATAAAAGGGAGGCCGCAGGCCTCCCTTGATTGCTTGATGACCGGGCTGCGCTTACTTGACGCGCATGCCGGGCTGGGCGCCTTCCTGCGGCTCCAGGATCCAGAGATCCTTGCCGCCCGGGCCTGCCGCCAGCACCATGCCTTCGGACATGCCGAAGCGCATCTTGCGCGGGGCCAGGTTGGCCACCATCACGGTCAGCTTGCCTTCCAGATCTTCCGGGTTGTAGGCGGACTTGATGCCGGCAAACACCTGGCGGGTCTCACCGCCGATATCCAGCTGCAGCTTGAGCAGTTTGTCCGCTTCCGGTACTGCTTCGGCCTTCTTGATCAGCGCAACGCGCAGGTCAATCTTGGCGAAGTCGTCGTAGCTGATGGTCTCGCTGATGGGATCGTCTACCAGCGGGCCGCTCGCTTTCGGTGCCTGCTCTTTGGCCAGATCTTCCTTGGACGCGTCGATCATGGCTTCGATTTTGGCCGGTTCGATACGGGAGAACAGCGCCTTGAACGGGGCAACGGTGTGATCAACCAGAGGCATTTCGACACCATCCCAGCTGAGGGTTTCGGCCAGGAAGGCTTCGGTACGCTCGGCCAGCAGCGGCATCACCGGCTTCAAGTAGGCCATCAGCACCCGGAACAGGTTGATGCCGACGGAGCAGACCGCCTGCAGCTCGGCATCAGCGCCTTCCTGCTTGGCGATGACCCAGGGAGCCTTGTCATCCACGTAGCGGTTGGCTTTGTCGGCCAGCGCCATGATCTCGCGGATGGCGCGGCTGAACTCGCGGCTCTCGTAGGCTTCGGCGATGGCAGTGCGGGCGTTGGCGAACTCGGCGTAGAGCTCGGGCTCGGCACAGGTTGCCGCCAGCTTGCCGTCGAAACGCTTGGCGATGAAACCGGCGTTGCGGGAAGCCAGGTTGACCAGCTTGTTGACCACGTCGGCGTTGACGCGGGCGACGAAGTCATCGAGGTTCAAGTCCAGATCGTCGATGTGGCTGTTGAGCTTGGCGGCGTAGTAGTAACGCAGGCACTCCGGATCCAGGTGATTGAGATAGGTGGAAGCCTTGATGAAGGTGCCCTTGGACTTGGACATCTTGGCGCCGTTGACGGTCACGTAGCCGTGCACGTTGACCTTGGTCGGCTTGCGGAAACCGGCGCCTTCCAGCATGGACGGCCAGAACAGGCAGTGGAAGTAGGCGATGTCCTTGCCGATGAAGTGATAGAGCTCGGCCTCGGAGTCCGCTTTCCAGTAGCTGTCGAAATCGATGTCGCCGCGCTTGTTGCACAGGTTCTTGAACGACGCCATGTAACCGATGGGGGCGTCCAGCCAGACGTAGAAGTACTTGCCCGGGGCGCCGGGAATTTCGAACCCGAAGTAGGGGGCGTCACGGGTGATGTCCCACTGCTGCAGGCCGCTTTCGAACCATTCCTGCATCTTGTTGGCCATCTCTTCCTGAATGGCGCCGGAGCCGCGCACCCACTCTGCCAGCCATTTTTCAAACTGCGGCAGATCGAAGAAAAAGTGTTCGGAGTCCTTCATCACCGGGGTGGCGCCGGAGACGGCGGATTTCGGATCAATCAGCTCGGTCGGGCTGTAGGTGGCGCCGCAGCTGTCACAGTTGTCGCCATACTGCTCCGGGGACTTGCACTTGGGGCAGGTACCCTTGACGAAGCGGTCCGGCAGGAACATGGACTTTTCAGGATCGAACAGCTGGGAGATGGTGCGGCTCTTGATCTTGCCGCCGGCCTGCAGACGGCCGTAGATCAGCTCCGCCAGCTCGCGGTTCTCGTCGCTGTGGGTGGAGTGATAGTTGTCAAAACTGATGTTGAACCCGGCGAAGTCGGCCTGGTGCTCCTTGGAGACGGCCGCGATCATCTCTTCCGGGGTGATCCCCAGCTGTTGGGCCTTGAGCATGATCGGGGTGCCGTGGGCATCGTCGGCACAGACAAAGTGCACCTGGTGACCGCGCATTCGCTGATAACGAACCCAGATATCGGCCTGGATGTGTTCCAGCATGTGGCCAAGATGGATGGAGCCATTGGCATAGGGAAGGGCGCAGGTTACCAGCATTGTACGAGGATCAGTTGCCATATAGTCGTTCTTGATGTGCTTGTTGGGATGATAGAGTGCCGTGCATGTTACCCGAATTGGGGGTAGCCTGCCTAGGGTTGTGGCTCGTCCGCCCTGCCGGCACACGCTGGTCGACCAGCAGGCAAGCCACTGATTTGTGTGCGGTAACCGTTCACCTCAAGATAAAGACAAGATAATGAGGAGTTAATGGTGATTGATTCAGTAAAACAGATCCTCGCCGAATTTAAGCCAACATGCTGGGGCAAGGATCTGGTGGCTGCCGGCTTCGTGCGCAGCATCGACAAACAGGGCTCGACGCTGACCATCAAGCTGGTGCTGCCCTTTGCAGGCCACTCCCTGTTTGAGCAGATCAAGCAGGAGTTCGATGCCCGCCTGCGCAGCGCCACCGGCGCCACCCGTATCGACTGGGTGGGCGAAATCGAGGTCGCCAGCCTGCCGCGAGCGCAAGGACTGGCGGCAGTGCAGGGCATTCGCAACATCATCGTGGTTGCCTCCGGCAAGGGCGGGGTGGGCAAGTCCACCACCGCGGTCAACCTAGCGCTGGCGCTGCAAAAGGAGGGGGCGCGGGTCGCCATTCTGGATGCGGACATCTATGGCCCCTCCATTCCGACCATGACCGGAACCTTGAAGGAGCGCCCCGTCAGCCATGACGGCAAGCTGATGGAGCCGGTGATGGCCTGCGGCCTCAAGAGCAACAGCATCGGCTATCTGGTGGCCGAGCAGGATGCCACCATCTGGCGTGGCCCCATGGCGAGCAAGGCGCTGGCCCAGATCCTCCACGAGACCCGCTGGGGTGAAGTGGACTATCTGGTGGTGGACATGCCACCGGGTACCGGCGACATCCAGCTGACCCTGGCCCAGCAGGTGCCGACCACGGCGGCGGTGATCGTCACCACGCCGCAGGACGTGGCGTTGGCGGATGCCCGCAAGGGACTGGCCATGTTCAACAAGGTCAGCGTACCGGTGCTCGGCATCATCGAAAACATGAGTTACCACGTCTGCAGCGCCTGTGGTCATCATGAGCCGCTGTTCGGTACCGGTGGTGGCCAGAAGATGGCGGAACAGTATCAGGTGGCGCTGCTTGGCCAACTGCCGCTGCACATCGACATCCGCCAGCACATGGATGATGGCTGCCCAACCGTGTTCGGCGCCCCGAGCGGGGAGCTGGCAGAGGCCTATCTGAAACTAGCCCGTCGGGTGGGGGCTGAACTCTATTTCAGCGGTAAACCGATTGCGACCCCCCTCTATGCCATGGCGCTGGATGAATAATCGGCGGTCGACCGCCTGGGGTGGATTTGAGGGTGGGCATGGCTCACCCTTTTTTATATAATGGATCGGTTTAAACCATCCCCACTGCTCTTCTCTTTAGGTATTTTCAATGTCTGATACTCAACATTCGTGTGTGATCATCGGTATTGCTGGTGCATCCGCTTCCGGCAAGAGTCTTATAGCCCAAACCATCTATGAAGAGCTGGTGGCCGAGCTGGGAGCCGGTCAGATTGGCGTGATCACCGAAGATTGCTACTACCGCGATCAGACCCACCTGACCATGGAAGAGCGGGTCAAAACCAACTATGACCACCCCAACGCGCTGGATCACGATCTGCTGGTCCAGCACCTGAGCCAGCTGGTACAAGGTGATGCGGTCAATATTCCCCAATACTCCTATACCGAACATACCCGCATGAATGAAGTGACCCCGTTCGCACCGCGTCGGGTGATCATTCTGGAAGGGATCCTGCTGCTCACCGACAGCCGCTTGCGGGATCTGATGGATGCCTCCATCTTCATGGATACGCCGCTCGACATCTGCCTGCTGCGCCGTCTGGTGCGTGACGTGCAGGAGCGTGGCCGGACCATGGATTCTGTGCTCAAGCAGTACCAGAAGACGGTACGCCCCATGTTCCTGCAGTTTATCGAGCCTTCCAAGCAGTACGCGGACGTGATCGTCCCCCGTGGCGGCAAGAACCGCATCGCCATCGACATGCTCAAGGCGCGTATCCGCCACATGTTGATTGGTTGAGAGATATCAAGCCGGGTGATGCCCGGCTTTTTTAAATGAACAATTTGTCAGGAGAGTCGCCCAATGCGTCTTTGTGATACCGATATCGAACGTCATCTGGATGAAGGCAAGATCGTCATTGAGCCCAGACCCGGTATTGAACGGATCAGCGGCGTCAGCGTCGACGTGCTGCTGGGCAACGAGTTTC
This sequence comes from Aeromonas sp. ASNIH4, assembly GCF_002934425.1. Lineage (NCBI taxonomy): Bacteria > Pseudomonadati > Pseudomonadota > Gammaproteobacteria > Aeromonadales > Aeromonadaceae > Aeromonas > Aeromonas sp. ASNIH4. The sequence goes on from NZ_CP026217.1 coordinate 2,178,196, forward strand.
GGGTGTTTCGCGATCATACCGCCCCCTATATCGATCTGAGCGGCCCCAGCAGTGAAATGGCCGACGCCATCGACCGGGTGATGAGCGATGAAATCCATGTGCCGGATGGCGAAGCCTTCTATCTGCACCCGGGTCAGCTGGCCCTGGCGGTGACCTATGAATCGGTCACCCTCCCTGCCGACATCGTGGGCTGGCTCGATGGCCGCTCCTCCCTGGCCCGCCTCGGGCTGATGGTGCACGTGACCGCGCACCGCATCGATCCGGGCTGGTCCGGTCGCATCGTGCTGGAGTTCTACAACGGCGGCAAGCTGCCGCTGGCGTTGCGCCCCAAGATGAAGATCGGTGCGCTGAACTTCGAGATGCTCTCAGGTGTGGCGGCGCGTCCCTATAACAAACGGGAAAACGCCAAGTACAAGAGCCAGCAGGGAGCGGTTGCCAGTCGTATCAATCAGGACTGAGATCGGATCGACAGTCGAGCCGACGGCAATGTGTTAAAAGAGGGCGCCGATGGCGCCCTTCTCCATTCACTTGGGCAGGTGGATGTGGCAAAGAGGGCAGGGCGAGGGAGTGATCTTGCCTGTCATTTGTACAAATAGGGCGATACGGTCGGTCGAAAATTGACGGAGCCTAAGTGGGTGATAGTGGTTTTTGCGGCATACTGATGATGAATTGTTCCCGTTTGGGGACTGTTTTTGTCAGGCAAGGTCTGTTTAATTAATCTGTGACAAGCCGCATGGAGACTGGCTCTAAGCTATTTGCAGACGGAATGCTCTTTTTTTTTCTTACTGAAATATTTCAACAACGGGTATGGCGTTACCAGCCTTCTGGCATAATCCGCCGCAACTCATAAACAGGTTCGTTTTTTATGTTTGAAATGTTTAGTGGTTTGGGTTTGTGGTGGTCAATCGGTTTGGTATTGGCCGTTTTTTTTGTGTTGGCCTATGAATTCATCAACGGCTTTCACGATACCGCCAACGCGGTAGCAACGGTTATCTATACCAAGGCGATGCCGGCACACATGGCAGTAGTGGCCTCCGGTCTGTTCAACTTTGCCGGGGTCATGATGGGGGGGCTGGGAGTGGCTTATGCCATTGTTCACCTGCTGCCCATCGATCTGCTGCTGGGGATGGACTCCACTCAGGGTCTGATCATGGTGTTCTCCCTGCTGTTCTCCGCCATCGTGTGGAATCTGGGTACCTGGTTCTTCGGGATCCCGGCGTCCAGCTCACACACGCTGATCGGCTCCATTCTGGGGGTAGGCGGCGCCTATGCCTGGATCAGCCATCAACCGCTGCAGGAAGGCATCAACGTCGCGAAAGCCATCGACATCATGCTTTCCCTCATCATCTCTCCCACCGTCGGTTTCATCATCGCTGCGCTGCTGCTGTTTGCCATGAAACGCGTCTGGCAGGGCAGCAAGATCCACAAGACCCCGGAAGAGCGTCTGCTGGTGGATGGCAAGAAGCATCCACCGTTCTGGGCACGTCTCACTCTGGTGGCGTCTGCCATGGGCGTGAGCTTTGTGCACGGTTCCAACGATGGCCAGAAGGGCATCGGTCTGGTGATGCTGGTGCTGATCTGCATGGCACCTGCCTATTTCGCACTGGACATGAACAGCCGCTCCTATGACCTGGATCGCACCCAGGATGCCAATCAGCGCATCATGGAGATCTATCAGCGCAACCATGAGCAGGTTTCCAAGGTAGTGAACTTCAGTGTGCCAGCTCAGGCCCAGGAAGAGTTGATGACCCACTGTGCTGCCGATGGTGCCCTGCAGGCCATGGCCACGCTGGACAATCGTCTTGCCCAGGTGCGGACCTATGAAGAGATGGACCTGACCGATCGCCGTGAAGTGCGCCGTCTGTTGCTGTGTATCGACGATACCGCTCGCAAGGTGTCCAAGCTGCCGCTGCCGGCCAAAGAGCTGACTGACCTTGCCAAATGGCGCAAGGATCTGACGGCCACTGCTGAATATGCACCGACCTGGGTCATCGTCTCCATCGCGCTGGCGCTGGGGTGTGGCACCATGGTGGGCTGGCGTCGTATCGTCTACACAGTAGGCGAGAAAATCGGCTCATCCGGCATGACCTACAGCCAGGGGATCGCAGCCCAGATCACCGCTGCCGCTTCCATCGGCGTGGCCAGCTTGACCGGGATGCCGGTATCGACCACCCACATCCTCTCTTCTGCGGTAGCGGGGACCATGGTGGCCAACAAGTCGGGCCTGCAGAGCCAGACCATCAAGACCATCCTGATGGCCTGGGTGCTGACCCTGCCGCTGACCATGCTGCTCTCTGGTGGTCTGTTCCTGATCAGCCATCATCTGTTTAGCTGATTGCAGATACCAAAAGCATGTTGAGAAAGGGCCCTTGCGGCCCTTTTTTCAGGTTCATCGCGGCTTTCCGGGGAAGGCCGCCTTGATTTTCAGAAAAAAGTATTCTGAGTCCCTAAATCCATATGCCATACGCTTTATCACTTTGATCTTGTTGTTCACCCCTTCCAGCACACTCGTGTGCATCGGGTAGTTTGCACTCGCCAGGATCCCCCGCATATATTTCGATAAATTTCGACCAAATCGTTGCAGCGGCGCTAGCCCGCTTTCCTTCACCTGCCGCATCCAGCTCCGCCATCGTCGCCATCCTTCCCACACGCTCGGCGCATACCAGATGCCCTTCAACCCCTCTTTCAGCACGTACACCATCGCCAGCGGTTGATTCGCCGCCAACAGCTCCTGCAACTTCACATCCTGTTTTTCACTCAACTTCGCCCGATTACGTAGCAGCAACCAACGCGCACTTTTGACCACTTTTCGCGCCGGTTTATCGCTTTTCAGTGCATTCGCCTGCTCCACTCGCACCCGGTCCACCACCTCTCGGCCATAGCGAGCCACCACGTGGAACAGGTCGTAGACCACCTCCGCCTGCGGGCAGTGTTGCTTCACCTCCAGGTCGAACGCCGTGTTCATGTCCATCGCCACCGCTTCAATCTGCTGGCATCGCTCGCCGAGCTGCTCGAAGAAGGGACGGATAGCGGCCCGGCTGTTGCCGTGCCCCACCCACAGGACGCGGGTTCGCTCGGCATCCATGATCACGGTGGCATAGCGGTGTCCCTTGTGCAGGGCAAACTCATCCATCACCAGCCGCCGCACCTCCCCAAGTTCGATGGTGCCCACACTGGTCTGCAAACGGCGCTTGTCGATCTCCTTGATGGTGTGCCAACCGACCCCGGTGAGCTGGCTGACATGGCGGATGGGGAGGTACTGAACGAGCGCTTCAATCCAGCACTGCATGCGCCGGGTGAGGCGGGAGCCAGAGGGGAGCCAGTCGATATGTTCACTGACGCGACCACAGCGCAGACAGTCGACGCGGCGAACAGGCAGTTGTAACCAGACTTGTCGGTCAAATAGGTCTCGCTCACGCACCCGGCGGATACGTTGGTCGTGGATCAATGGCGTGGGTTGCAGGCATCGGCGACAACGGGGCAAGAAGTCGGCGCGAGGCTCAAGGGTAAACAGGGTGTGATGGTTGGCAGAAAGCGCTTGGGCGATGACGGTATAACCTGGCCAGAAGGAGGCAATATCAATATGATGCACGGCGACAGCAGGGTGATGGTGGTGGTGTGTTTGGAGACAGCCAGTTTACCAGCACCCTGTCTGTCAACTTCCACTTCCCCAAGATCCCGCGAAGAACCTTTTTTCATGGCCTTAAAAACGTGCGTGTGATGTCAGGCTCCTACCCGCCGGGTTTCCAGCCTAACCATCCTTTATATGCCATCAAACTAATTTTTCCATCCAATCAATTACTTCTCTTACCCACTAAGATCATCCCCACCCATCAACAGGCATTCAAAACAGAGGGAGGTGGCAGATTGGGCATCTTTTGCGGTTAATACCCCTGCATAGGGTGCCGCGAGAGTCATGGAGCTGCTCGGCTAAGGTTGATGCCTGCCATCTCATGGCACATGACTGCCTAAATTAGCAGATGGGATTACTTGTGTTGGCGGCTGGCTGTGGAAGAAGGGGTCTTTGCCTGCATTGGTCGGCAGTACGTCTGGATTGCCGAGAGGATGGAATATCGAATGACCAACCGATACCGGTTGATAGAAGCATACGCACTTCAAGCCGACTTCAAGATGGGTGGCTGACTTGGCCATGCAGTTCATGCGCTCTACACAGCACGATATTTGTATCTAGTGTCGTCTCTTATCCAGTCTGCCTAAACCAGGAACCATGAAGTCGCGGCACTAGGAAGACAAAATATTGAGCCGCAGCGAGCCAATGGCTGTGGTTATTCAATATGATGGGAGAGACTTGGTACTAAGTACCAGAGGGCAGGTTGTGACGCAGTAAAGGGACGGGTAACCGAGACGAGCTGACGGTGCTATGCCGCACGCACATAAAAAAAAGAGCCACACAATGTGTGGCTCTTTTTGTCAGACTAGCGAGTCATCAAGGACGACCGGCCGGGCTGGTTGCAACGTTGACGGCAGCGGTGCTGCCGCCATGGCGACCTGAGCTTGCCACTTCACTGCGCACCAGCGGCGCATGATCAACCGGCTCGCGTACCGGCAGGGCAGGGGCCGCAGCCGGTGTGGCCATCGGCGCAGAGGCCTTGCGGGCACCGGCCAGCAGGCCACCACCACGTTTGACTTGCTTGGCCACAGGGGCTGCTACGGCAGCGGCTACCGGGGCCTCGTCAGCGATGACAGGCTCCGCGACCGGAGCTGGCTGTTCAACTACCAGAGGGGCAACCTCGGCTACAACCACTACCGGAGCCGCTTCTTCAACTGCTGGAACAACAGGTGCAGCTTCAACCACGGCAGTTTCGATGGCCTGAGCCTCGACAGCAACGGCTTCCGCAATGACCGGGGCAGCAACTTCTGCAACCACTGGCTCGTTGACAACCGCTACCTGGGCTTCTTCAGCAACTACCGCTTCGGTTACCACTGGCTCTGCGGCCACGACTTCAGCCTGCTCGTGAGCCTCTGCCACAACGGCTTCAGGCACGACATGCTCGGTCAGCGCAGCAGAGGCCTGCAGGGCGGCGGCAACCGCTTCAGCACTGGGGATGGTGATGACAGGAACTGCCGGCTCTTCCACTTTCACCTGAGCGGCATCTGCCTGGGCAGCTGCAGTCAGGGTAGGGGCAGTGCCTTCGGCAGACTGCTCTTCATCTTCACGCTGGCTGCGGGCATCTTCATTGATGCGCTTGCGACGCTGGCCTTCGATACGCTGATTGCGCGGCGTACGGCGGGAACGACGCTGGCCTTCGGCCTGCTCATCGTGCAGCTCTACTGCGTCGGAGGCTTCTTCGGCAACAACCGGAGCATCGGCAGGCAGGGCGGCAACGTCGCTGGCCGGGGCATCGACCCGAATCTGCTTGCGCAGTTGACGGCGTTCGCGGCGCTCAGCCACTTTCTGCTCTTTTTCCAGACGCGGCTCGTCGTTGACCATGATGGTATCGACGGTTTCTACCGCTTCAACGACCACTTCGGCGCGAGGTTCACGCGGAGCACGGGGTTCACGAGCAGGGCGCGGGGCGCGGGGTTCGCGTTCCTGACGCGGCTCACGAGCCTCGCGAGGTTCACGTTCCATGCGCTGTTCACGCACTTCGCCACGGGCTTCACGCTCCTGGCGCGGCTCACGCTCTTTACGGGGTCGACGGTTGCGGTTTTCACCACCTTCACGATTGGCACCCGCTTCCCGCTTCTCTGCGGTATCGGCAGGGCTGCGGTTACCACGGTTGTCATCACGACGACCACGCTGACCACGGCTGCGGGTTTCATCGCGTTGATGACGATGACCTTCATCCTTGCGTGCTTCGCGCTGGGCTGCCGGTTTGTCGGCAGGGGCCTTCACGTCGGCAGGGGCGGTGTCGGAACCGAACAAGCCGGAGATGGCCTTGAACAGTTTACCAAACAGGCCGGCTTCGGGCGCGGCCGGGGCAGCAGGCACCACGACCGGGGCCGGCGCGGCGGGGGCCGGCTGGGGCGCTTGGACAAAACCTTGCAGCAGCGGTTGTTCGCGCTCGATCACCTGAGCCTGCTTCGGTTGGTAGACCGGCTTGGCAATCTCGGTTTTCAGCTCGTAGCTGGCCGCTTCCGGGATCTCGTTCTGACGGATGCGGGTCACTTCGTAGTGCGGGGTTTCCAGATGCTGGTTCGGAATGATGTAGACACGCACATCATTGCGCTGTTCCAGGCTGGCGATGGAAGCACGCTTCTCATTGAGCAGATAGGCAGCAACATCGACCGGCACCTGACCGTGAACCTGCTCGGTGTTGTCCTTCATGGCCTCTTCTTCGATGAGACGCAGGATGGACAGCGCCAGTGATTCGTTGTCACGGATCACACCCTGGCCCTGGCAACGAGGGCAGATATGGCTGCTGGACTCGTTGAGGGAGGGACGCAGACGCTGGCGAGACATCTCCAGCAGACCGAAACGGGAGATCCGGCCCAGCTGGATGCGGGCACGGTCCTGATGCACCGCTTCACGCAGACGGTTTTCCACTTCGCGCTGATGACGAACCGGGGTCATGTCAATGAAGTCGATGACGATCAGGCCACCCAGGTCGCGCAGACGCAATTGACGGGCAATTTCGTCGGCCGCTTCCAGGTTGGTTTGCAGCGCCGTCTCTTCGATATCGCCGCCCTTGGTGGCGCGGGAGGAGTTGATATCGATGGAGGTCAACGCTTCGGTCGGATCGATGACGATGCTGCCGCCGGAGGGCAGACGCACTTCACGCTGGAAGGCCGACTCGATCTGGCTCTCGATCTGGAAGTGGTTGAACAGGGCAACTTCACCCTTGTACAGCTTCACGCGATTGAGGAAATCGGGACGAACCAGCTCGATATGCGCCTTGGCACGCTCGAAGATGACCGGGTTGTCGATCAGGATCTCGCCGACATCGCGACGCAGGTAGTCACGGATGGCACGCACGATGACGTTGCTTTCCTGATGGATCAGCACCGGCGCGGAGCGGCTCTGTGACGCCTTGTGGATGGAATCCCAGTGGTTGAGCAGAACGTTCAGATCCCATTCCAGCTCTTCCGGAGATTTACCCACACCGGCGGTACGCACGATGAGACCCATGCCGTCCGGTACGGTCAGGCCGCTCAGGGCTTCTTTCAGTTCAGTCCGCTCATCACCTTCGATACGGCGGGAGATGCCGCCGGCGCGAGGATTGTTCGGCATCAGTACCAGGTAGCTGCCGGCCAGACTGATAAAGGTGGTGAGGGCTGCACCCTTGGTGCCACGCTCTTCCTTGTCGATCTGGACGATCACTTCCTGGCCTTCGCGGACCACTTCTTTGATGTTGGGACGACCCTGATAGGAGTAACCGGAGGGGAAGTAATTGCGGGCGATTTCCTTTAACGGCAGGAAACCGTGGCGCTCGGCGCCATAGTCGACAAAAGCAGCTTCAAGACTGGGTTCTACGCGGGTGATTTTGCCCTTGTAAATGTTCGCTTTTTTCTGCTCGTGTCCCGGACTTTCAATATCCAGATCGTAGAGCTGTTGTCCGTCAACCAGCGCTACGCGCAACTCTTCTTCCTGAGTCGCGTTGATTAGCATTCTTTTCATTGAGTTCTCGTTATTTTGTCATTTTGATTTCCTCCACAGGATCCTGCCGGCGCCGGCCTCGGGTCTTCAGCATACTGGGGCAACCTCCCGGTTGGGGTATGCATGAGGCGCAAACTAAGGGCACTCTGGTCCAGCCTTCTCGAGAAGGCATGAAAAAGATACCGGTGTGGAGACAAATTAGCGGTTCTGTTTGCGTTCTCCATGCGCTGTACCTCGCACCCGGGAACCGTCATGTTCTTGTATACACGGTGTTTCGGGATTGGGTGGCATAAATTTTGACCACTTAGTACAAGGCTTGAACACAATGACAAAACCTTGTTTATTATCCCATTTAAACCACTTTTATAGCAAGGCGCCATTTTTCAACAAAGCATGCAGCCAAGGGCCGCCGGCGGTGTTAAAATCCGCGCCATGACACAGATACATCAACAAGTGCAGCTGCTCACCATCGAAGCTGAGCATGAAGGGCAGCGCATCGACAATTTTCTCAAGACTCAGCTAAAGGGCGTCCCCAAGAGCCTGATCTATCGCATCCTTCGCAAAGGGGAAGTGCGCGTCAACAAAAAGCGCATCAAACCGGAATACAAACTCTGCACCGGTGACGAGGTACGGGTCCCCCCCGTGCGGGTTGCCGAAAAGAACGAACTGCCCTCGGCCAATCTCGGCAGCATCCAGCGTCTGGAGAGCCAGATCCTGTTTGAGGATGACGCCATGATAGTGCTGAACAAACCGTCCGGCATGGCGGTACACGGCGGCAGCGGCCTGAGCTTTGGCGTGATTGAAGGGCTGCGTGCCCTGCGCCCGGAAGCCCGTTTCCTCGAACTGGTGCATCGGCTCGATCGCGACACTTCCGGCGTACTGCTGGTTGCCAAGAAGCGCAGCGCCTTGCGCAGCCTGCATGAACAGCTGCGGGTCAAGACCATGCGCAAGCAGTACCTGGCGCTGGTGCGTGGCCAGTGGCAGCCTCACGTCAAGGTGGTCAATGCGCCGCTGCGCAAGAATGACCTGCAATCCGGCGAGCGGGTAGTGCGGGTCAGCAGCGATGGCAAGCCCTCTGAGACGCGTTTCCGGATTGCCCGTCAGTTTGCCGAGGCCACCCTGGTGGAGTGCAGCCCGATCACCGGTCGTACCCACCAGATCCGGGTGCATACCCAGCATGCGGGTCACCCCATCGCCTGTGATGACAAGTATGGAGAAGCCGCATTTGACGATAAAATGCGCAGTCAGGGGCTGAAACGACTGTTTTTGCATGCCTGGAAGCTGAGCTTCATCCATCCGGCCGATGGTCGCGAGATGCAGGTGGAAGCCCCGCTGGCCCCCGAACTCGACGACTTCCTGAACAAGTTGGCCCGCTGATGCAAACCATCCGGCTCGCCATCTTCGACTGGGACGGTACCCTGATGGACTCGGTGGGCCGGATTGTTGCCTGTGTGGCGCACGCGGCTCGCGATTGCGGTGAGCCCGTGCCCACCGCCGTCGAGACGCACCAGATCATCGGTCTCAGTCTGGAGGTCGGTATCCCCCGGCTGTTTTCCCTGGAGCAGGGCAGTGAGCGAGCCAACGCCCTGATCGCCCGCTATCGCCACCATTACGTGCATGACAGCACACCCAGTCCGTTGTTTGCCGGGGCGAGGGAGCTGTTGCAGCATTGGCATGCACAAGGGGTGGCCCTGGCGGTCGCTACCGGCAAGTCACGGCGTGGATTGGACAGGGTACTGGATGAAACCGGGTTGCGGCCGCTCTTTGCCGCCACGCGCGGGGCGGACGAGGCCAACTCCAAGCCCGATCCCCTGATGCTGACGCAAATTCTGGATGAGCTGGGCATTGCCCCGCACCAGGCGGTGATGATCGGCGATTCTATCCACGACATGGCGATGGCCGAAGCGCTGGCCATGCCGCGGATCGGAGTGAGCTGGGGCGTGCACGACCGTGCACGCTTGCGGGCCCACCATCCGCTGGCGGTGGTCGATACCATGGCGGAGCTACAGCGGTTGTTGGATTAGCCTTGCGATATGACTGATGAGTAAACGAAAAACGGGAGCCTTGGCTCCCGTTTTTCATGGCCGGCATGCCGCTCCCATCAGGGTAGGGCGATACCGTGGCAGGCCAGCAGCTCGATCAGGCCGATGAGCGGCAGGCCGATCAGCGCATTGGGATCGCGCCCTTCCAAGGCCTTGAACAGCACGATCCCCATGCCTTCACACTTGAAGCTACCGGCACAGTCGAGGGGCTGTTCAGCTTCTACATAGCGGCGGATGGCCGCCTCATCCAGCTGGCGAAAATGAACGGTAAAGGGTTCTATCAGCTGCTCGGCGCGGCCAGACGCGGCGTCCAGCACGCACAGGCCGGTATAAAAGGTGACGCTGCGCCCCTGGGCCGCCATCAGCTGGGCCACCGCTCGCTCGACCGTTCCCGGCTTGCCCAGGATCCGGCCATCACAGACGCACACCTGATCCGAGCCGATGATCAGCCCCTGATCATGCTGGTCGGCGATGGCACGTGCCTTGGCATGGGCAAGGCGAGCCACCAGCGTTTGTGCATCCTCAACGGGCTGCACGGATTCATCAACATTCGGCGCGGCGCACTCAAAGGGGAGGCCCAGCTTTTCCAGCAGGGCTTTGCGGTAACGGGAGGTGGAAGCGAGGATCAGGGGACGCGACATGGCAATCAGGTATCCAGGTTCAGAAACGGGCAGGCGTGGATGGTATCGCCACCGTGCGGCGAGGGCAAATATCGCCGCCATTCTCTCCAGCATGTCGAGATTGGAAAACACCGCTATCGGCTTATTCATCCGGCCTGACGCTATAGTGCCCCGTCGATGCTACCCATTCGCTGAGGAGTCACCATGGGCCGTTACATGCTCTGCTGTTTTTTGATGATCACGCTCTACCCGGTGGGGATCGATCTCTATCTGGTGGCGTTGCCCAACATAGGTGCCAGCCTTCAGGCCAGCGAGGCTCAGCTGCACACCGCGTTTTCCCTCTATCTGCTCGGCATGGCCGCGACCGTCCCGCTGGCCGGCCTGTTGGCGGATCGTCACGGCCGCAGGCCGGTGATCCTGAGTGGGGCCGGCTTGTTTATACTGGCGTCGCTACTGGCCGGCAGCGCCGACGACACTGCGCAGTTTCTGCTGGCACGGGTGTGCCAGGGGGCAGGGGCCGGCGCGCTCTACATCATGACCTTTACCGTGCTGCGAGACGTGTTGCCACCGGCCCGGCTGGCGGCCGTGCTGTCGGCCATCAATGGGGTCATCTGCGTGATCCCCGTGCTGGCACCGCTGCTCGGCTATCTCATCCTGACCGGCTTCCCATGGCCTGCCATCTTTCAGGCCATGGCGCTGCTTGGCGGCGTGGTGCTGCTGATCAACCTGCTGGGGCTGAAAGAGAGTCTGCCGCTGCACCCTGAGCCACCCTCGAGTACGTCAGCAGCCCGCTTTGCCTTCTTGCGAGTGCCGCAGTTTCTCTGGATGTGTGCGTTGAGCAGTGCCGGCATGACCTGCATTCTGACCTATGTCAGCACTTCCCCCATGATCCTGATGACCCAGAGGGGGCTGGCAAGCGCAGAGTATGCCCGCATCATGATGATCATGGCGATGATCAGCATGATCACCTCCTTCTTCGCCCCCTTGTTGCTGCGTCGGCTCCACAAGCACAGCCTGCTCGAGCTGGCCCACGGTGGGTTGGGGTTGGCACTGCTGCTGATCCTGGCCTCTCATCTTGAGAGCTCCTGGGGCCTGTGGCTGTTGCTGGCGGGCTTTGTCTTCACCTGCATCGGTTTTTCCGCGAGCTTCGGCATCGCCATGGGCGAGGCGCTGGCCAGTTGCCGTCATCAGATAGCGCTCGCCAGCGCCACCCTCTGTCTTGCCCAGATAACCGTGAGCGCCGGCTATATCTGGCTGATGGGGTGGCTTGGCTTTGCCCCCAGCACGCTGCTTGCCTGTGCCCTGCTCGGCGCCGTGTTACTCTATCTGCTCTTTCGCGCCCTGGGGCCGGCCTTTGACAGCGCCGCCCACGGCGCCCCGGTCATGGAGAATCCCTGAGCATGCGTCCCTTGATCGACCTCGATCTCAATTTGTTGGTGGTATTTCGGCTGTTGCTGCAAGAGCGCAGTGTCACCAAGGCTGCCAAGAAACTCAATGTCACGGCACCCACCGTCAGCAAGGCGCTGGCGCGGCTGCGCGACTGGTTCGACGACCCGCTGTTCCTTCGCACTCAGCGGGGGCTGGAGCCCACCAATCTGTCGCTCACCTTGGAAGAAGAGCTCAAGGAGTGGTTCCAGCTATCGGGCAACATCGCCTCTCTCTGCGGCAATGCTATCCCGGCGGGGGCCGCGTTCAGGCTGGTACTGGAGTCGCCCTTTTACATCAGCTTTCTCAATGATCTGCCCATGGCGATTTATGAAACCTATCGCAAATCGACCATCCGGATCATGAACTGGGACCATCACTCCCTCAACGACATCATCAATGGCGATGCCGATCTCGGCTTCTGCGCGAGGGAAACCCACCCCAGCTCGCTGGCCAGGGTCAACCGACTGCCCTATTACATCGATCACGAGGTGTTGTTCGAAGACAGGCCCATGGTGTTTTTGCGCAAGGATCATCCGCTGCTGGCCCGCACCTGGAATCTCGACAACTTTCTCGCCTATCCCCATGTCAGCGTGGTGTGGGAGGCGAGCGATGCCTGGGCGCTCGACAGCCTGCTGGATGATGAGGGGCTCAGCCGGCAGGTGCCGATCCGGGTCTCCAGCTTCGAGCAGGCGCTGCACATCGCAGCCCAGTCAGACCACGAACTGATCGCGGTGGTGCCCTCCTATTGCGCCAGCTATGCCCGCCAGCACCACGACAATCTGATCTCCTTGCCGCTGCCGCTGGATGAAGCCCTTTATCGGCAACTCGACATCGCCTTCATCCTGCTCTGGCACAAGCGCAACAACCACAACACCAAGGTGCTGTGGCTGCGCGACGAGATCAAACGGCTCTACCACCAGCATATCGGGACCGCTGGAGCGGGTTAACCCTGGCCTCTACCTCGCAGGGCCAGAAAAACGGCTATAAGCATAGGAATGGGCAAGGCGGGGTCATGGATGATGAGAGTCGGGATATGGCTGTTATGGTTGCTCTGTATGCCGGCCTGGGCACAGGGCTGGCACCTGCAGGCGGGGGAGGAGGGCATACTGCTCTGGAGCCGGGCTCATCCTCCCGGCGCTTTTCTGGCTTTGCGCTTGGAGATGAACGTGGCCGCTCCGCCCTCGGCGCTGCTGGCCGTACTGCGTGATACCGCCCGCCATCAGGAGTGGCTGCCTCAGAGCCTGGAGGTAAGGGTACTGGCCAAACCGGCGCCCGATGAAGATCTGGTCTATACCCGGCTCTCTGCGCCCTGGCCAGTGCAGGAGCGGGAGCTTATCACCCACTCCCGCCTGCAACGTCAACCCAATTGTGGCCTGGTGCTGACGGTATGGGCCGCCCCTGATGCTCTGCCGCCTTACCCCGGTCGGGTGCGGATCCGCGCCAGTGAAGGACGCTGGGAGGCGGTGCCGCAACTCAACGGCACCACCCTGATACGCCTCGAAACTTATACCAACCCGGGTGACAACCTGCCTGGCTGGCTCATCAACCCCATCGCCGCCCAGGCCGCGCTGGACAGTTTTCGGGCCATCCGCCGTCTGATGGAGGCCATCCCGCCCGAACCTTGCGCTTGTCCCCATATGCGGCAGGGGCGTCAGGTAGGGTGCAACAGCCATCCATGAGCCCCGTTGGGGCAGGGGCGTGGTTGAGCCACCTGCGCTGTGAAATGCTGCTGTCAAGGAGTGAGCCGGATCCCCACCGTCAGCGCAAATGCGGCCAGGATCCGGTGTCGGATCCGTTGGTTTATGGCATAATCAGCCACCGGTGAGCGCAAGTTCCGCCATGTGCGGGGGTTGTGAGGTTAAAATCATCGGCGGTAAGGACTTTTTCCTTTGACTATCAGTTGTTGGACCTATAATATTCGCGCCCTATGCAAAAGGTGAAGTTGCCCGTAAAGGTTGATCCAGTCCGTAGTGCCTCGAAGCTGCTCGATTATGTCGGGATAGTGGAAAAGTCGCAGATGCCCAGGCTGGAGGAATCAACCGCAGGCTTGCAGAGTGATATCGATGTATCGCTGCACTTTGGCAAAGATGTCCAGAAGTTGACCGTTATGAAAGGCACTGCCCATGCCAAGGTTGACCTGGTTTGCCAGCGTTGTGGAGAAACATTCGAGCATCTCTGTGAAGCTGAATTTATCTACACTCCGCTGTTCGAGAGAACAAACGAGGAAGAACTGCCGGAAGCTTATGAGCCCATTGAGTTGGACGAAAACGGCGAGATGGATCTTCATCAAATCCTGGAGGATGAACTCATCCTCTCGTTACCGCAGGTGGCCATGCATCCCATGGATGCTTGCCCGCGCGGTAACATGGAGATGACCTGGGGTGAAATCGAACCTGCTGATGAGCGGCCGAATCCCTTTGCAGTTCTTGAAGAGCTTAAACGTAAGTGAATTTAGGAGTTAGCCTACAATGGCCGTACAACAGAACCGTAAAACCCGTGCCAAGCGTGGCATGCGTCGTTCCCACGATGCGCTGACCACCGCTGCCCTGACTGTTGATCAGACCAGTGGCGAAATCCATCGTCGTCACCACGTGACTGCCGATGGTTTCTACCGCGGTAAAAAGGTAATCGCTTAAGGATTGCCTTTGTCTACGCAAACTGTCGCGCTAGACATCATGGGGGGAGATATTGGCCCCTCGGAAACAGTGCCTGCCGCCGTGCAGGCACTGTCTCTTTTACCCCAGTTAAAACTGATCCTGGTTGGTGACCAACACCAGACCACCCCTCTTTTGCAGCAACATGGCTTGCTGAATCATCCCCGCGTTCGTTTCGTGCATGCATCCCAGGTGGTTGGCATGGGCGACAAACCGATCGTGGCGCTACGCACCCTGAAAGACTCCTCCATGCGGGTCGTCCTCAATCTGGTGAAGGCCGGCGAGGCCGATGCCTGCGTCAGCGCCGGCAATACCGGTGCGCTGATGGCCATGGCCAAGTGCGTGCTCAAATCCCTGCCCGGGGTCGACCGACCAGCCCTCATCAAGGCGCTGCCCACCCTTTCCGGCAAACGTACCGTGATGCTGGATCTTGGCGCCAACGTCAGCTGCGATGCCGATACCCTACTGCAATTTGCGGTGATGGGCGCCGTGGTGGCTGAAAAGGTGGAGGGCATTGCTACTCCCAGGGTGGCTCTGCTCAACGTGGGGGAGGAGGAGATCAAGGGCAACGATCTGGTGCGCCACAGTGCCGAGTTGTTGCGCCAGTGCCAGGCGCTCAACTTCGTCGGTTTTGTCGAAGGGGACCGGATCTTCAGCGGTGAGTGCGACGTGATCGTCTGCGACGGTTTTGTCGGCAACGTGGCCCTCAAGACGGCGGAAGGGGTTGTGCGGATGATGGCCCAACTGGCCGGATATCCCCGCAAAAAACGCAGTTTTCTTGGTCGTATCGCCGGATTTATGTTCAAACGGCGTTTTTCTTACCTGAACCCCGACCAGTATAACGGTGCAAGTCTGTTAGGATTGCGCGGCATTGTGGTAAAAAGCCACGGGCGGGCCGAACGGCGCGCCCTGTGTAACGCGATCCTGCTGGCCGCGCAAGAGGCCAAGCATCAACTTCCATTGCAAATAGCAGATCGCCTTGAATCTGTCTTTTCCGACAGGGATCTATAAGAACTCTATGCATAGCAAAATTTTGGGTACTGGCAGTTATCTGCCGAACTCGGTACGTACCAATGCCGATCTCGAACAGATGGTGGAAACCAGCGACGAGTGGATTGTGGAGCGTACCGGGATCCGTGAACGTCGCATTGCCGGTGCCGATGAAACCGTCGCCACCCTGTCTCACCAGGCCGCTCTGCGCGCCCTGGACGCTGCGGGCCTGACCGCCGCCGATCTCGACATGATAGTGCTGGCCACCACCAGTGCCGAGAACGCCTTCCCGGCCGCCGCCTGTGAATTGCAGGGCCTGCTCGGGGTGCAAGGGATCCCGGCTTTTGACGTGGCCGCCGCCTGCGCCGGCTTCACCTACGCGCTCTCCATCGCCGATCAGTTCGTCAAATCCGGTGCCGCCCGCCACGTACTGGTGGTCGGGGCCGATGTGCTGTCGCGCATGTGCGATCCGGAAGATCGCGGCACCATCATCCTCTTTGGTGACGGGGCAGGGGCCGTGGTGATCGGCGCCAGCGACACGCCGGGCATTCTCTCCACCCATCTGCATGCGGATGGCCGTTACGGCGATCTGCTCAAGCTGCCGCAGCCGCGCCGCGGTATGCCGGGGGCCGAACTTGAAGCCTACATGTACATGAAGGGCAACGATGTGTTCAAGGTGGCGGTCACCCGTTTGAGCGAGATCGTCACCGAGACCCTGGCCGCCGCTGGCATCGCACCGAGCGAGCTGGACTGGCTGGTGCCTCATCAGGCCAACTTCCGCATCATCAGCGCCACCGCCAAGAAGCTTGGCATGGGGCTGGACAAGGTGGTGCTGACCCTCGACAAGCACGGCAACACCTCTGCCGCCTCCGTGCCCATCGCCTTCGATGAAGGGGTGCGTGACGGCCGGATCAAACCGGGCCAGCTGGTATTGCTGGAGGCCTTCGGCGGTGGTTTTGCCTGGGGCTCAGCGCTGGTTCGCCTCTGATCGTCGTCGGGATGAGCAGTTTGGCTCATCCTGCCGCTCTCATTTTTGTCTTATCTAAAGGAATCAATGATGACCCAATTTGCCATTGCCTTCCCGGGACAGGGCTCCCAAACCGTCGGCATGCTGGCCGAGCTGGCCGAACAACATGCCGTGATCAAGGAGACCTTCGCCGAAGCGAGCCAGGTGCTGGGTTATGACCTGTTTGCCCTGGTGATGGATGGTCCGGCCGACGATCTGAACAAGACCTGGCGTACCCAGCCTGCTTTGCTGACAGCCTCTGTCGCGCTGTGGCGCCTGTGGCAACAGCAGGGTGGGGCAACTCCCGCCGTGATGGCTGGCCACAGCCTGGGTGAGTACTCCGCCCTGGTGTGCAGCGGTGCACTGGCCTTTGCCGATGCGGTCAAACTGGTCGAGCTGCGTGGTCTGGCCATGCAGGAAGCCGTGCCGGAAGGCACCGGTGCCATGGCCGCCATCATCGGGCTGGATAATGACGCCATCGCCGCCAACTGCGAAAAAGCGGCACAAGGACAGGTGGTCTCCCCGGTCAACTTCAACTCTCCGGGCCAGGTGGTCATCGCCGGCCACAAAGAGGCCGTCGAGCGTGCCAACGTGCTGATGAAAGAGTCCGGCGCCAAGCGTGCACTGCCGCTGCCGGTCTCCGTGCCTTCTCACTGCGCCCTGATGAAACCTGCCGCCGAAAAATTGGCAGCTGCGCTGGACGGGATCGAGATCAAGGTTCCTGCCATCGCTGTCATCAATAATGTCGACGTATCCTGTGAACAGGATCCGGCCGCCATCAAACAGGCTCTGGTGCGTCAGCTGTTCAGTCCGGTTCGTTGGACCGAGACTGTCGAGCGGATGGCCAATGAGGGGGTTACCCTCGAGATCGAGATGGGACCGGGCAAGGTATTGACCGGGCTCGCCAAGCGCATCGACAAGCGCGTGGAAGGTATTCATGCCAACGACGCCGCCTCTTTCGAGCAGGCGCTGGCCCAGATCAAGTAAACAGGAGCAAGTAATGAGCTTTACCGATAAGGTTGTGTTGGTGACCGGTGCCAGTCGTGGCATCGGCCGTGCAATTGCCGAAACTTTTGCGGCCCGTGGCGCCAAGGTAGTCGGCACGGCAACCAGCGAGAGCGGCGCCGAGGCGATCAGCGCCTATCTGGGTGAACAGGGTTGCGGCATGGCGCTGAACGTGACCAGCCAGGAATCCATCGAAGCCGTCTTCGCCGCCATCAAGGCGCGTTTTGGTGACATCGACATCCTGATCAACAACGCTGGTATCACCCGTGACAACCTGTTGATGCGGATGAAGGATGATGAGTGGAACGAGATCATCGACACCAACCTCACTTCCCTGTATCGACTGAGCAAACCGGTGCTGCGCGCCATGATGAAGAAGCGCAATGGCCGCATCATCAGCATCGGCTCCGTGGTGGGAACCATGGGCAATGCCGGTCAGGTCAACTATGCTGCCGCCAAGGCGGGGCTGGTTGGTTTTACCAAGTCGCTGGCTCGTGAAGTGGCCTCCCGCGGTATTACCGTGAACGCGGTTGCCCCCGGTTTCATCGAGACCGATATGACCAAGGCGCTCAATGAAGAGCAGCGTGCCAGCATCATGAGCCAGGTGCCTGCCGCTCGTCTGGGCGATCCAAAAGAAATTGCCGCTGCTGTGGTATTCTTGGCATCGGATGATGCCGCCTACATCACTGGCGAAACCCTGCATGTTAATGGCGGGATGTACATGGTGTAATCAATTTGTCGTGAGATCTGTTCAAATTTGCGATAGTACGCCGAAGTTTGGCGAATTTCGTGGTTTGACCAGCGGCAAGCCACTTGCAAACTCACGTCAATTGAATAAACTACCCCAACCAGACGCAATAGCGTATTTTTAAAGGAAAATTCAGGTCATGAGCAACATCGAAGAACGCGTAAAGAAAATCATCATCGAACAACTGGGTGTTAAAGAAGAAGACGTTAAGAACGCTGCCTCCTTCGTCGACGACCTGGGCGCTGACTCTTTGGATACAGTTGAACTGGTAATGGCGCTGGAAGAAGAATTCGATACCGAAATTCCTGATGAAGAAGCCGAGAAGATCACCACTGTTCAAGCGGCTATCGACTACATCACCGCTAATCAGGAATAAGTTCCTGTTCTGAAAGAAGCGGCCCAAGGGCCGCTTCTTTTATGTTTACCCCTTTTAAAAACACCTCTCGGAGACTACCTCAGTGTCAAAACGCAGAGTCGTGGTGACCGGCTTGGGGATGCTTTCCCCGGTAGGCAACACTGCCGAATCCAGCTGGCAAGCCCTGCTCAATGGGCAGAGCGGCATTTCTCCCATCGAACACTTTGATGCCAGCGAGTTTGCGACCCGTTTCGCAGGCCAGGTCAAGGATTTCGATCCCGAGCAGTACGGTATCAACCGCAAAGAAGCTCGCAAGATGGATCTCTTCATCCAGTACGGTATCGCCGCAGGCATACAGGCGCTGGATGATGCCGGTCTCGTCATCAACGAAGCAAATGCCGAGCGCGTCGGTGTGGCGATCGGTTCCGGTATCGGCGGCCTGGGTCTGATTGAACAGAACCACAGCAGTCTGGTCAACGGTGGCCCCCGCAAGCTGAGCCCCTTCTTCGTACCGTCCACCATCATCAATATGGTGTCCGGTCATCTATCCATCATGAAGGGTCTGCAAGGGCCGAACATCGCCGTGACCACCGCCTGTACCACAGGTACCCATGCCATCGGCATGGCCGGCCGGATGATCGCCTACGGTGATGCGGACGTGATGGTGGCCGGCGGCGCCGAGAAAGCCTCCACCCCGATGGGGATGGGCGGTTTTGCGGCGGCCAAGGCGCTCTCCAATCGCAATGACGAGCCGCAAAAGGCTAGCCGTCCGTGGGATAAAGATCGCGACGGTTTCGTGCTGGGTGATGGCGCCGGGGTGCTGGTGCTGGAAGAGTACGAACATGCCAAGGCCCGCGGCGCCAAGATCTACGCCGAGCTGGTCGGTTTTGGCATGAGTGGCGATGCCTACCACATGACGGCGCCTCCCGCTGACGGCAACGGTGGCGCCCGCGCCATGCAAAATGCCATCAAGGATGCCGGCATCGCCCCCGAGCAGGTGGGTTACATCAATGCCCACGGCACTTCCACCCCCCTAGGTGACGTGGCCGAACTGCGCGGCATGAAAGCGGTGTTTGGCGAGCATGCCAAATCCCTGATGATCAGCTCCACCAAGTCGATGACCGGTCACCTGCTGGGTGCCGCCGGGGCCATCGAGGCGATCATCACGGTACTGGCGCTGCGCGATCAGATGGCGCCGCCCACCATCAACCTGGACAACCCGGATGATGAGTGCGATCTGGACCTGGTGCCTCATTTTGCCAAGGCTGGCGACTTCGAATATGCCCTCTCCAATTCCTTCGGTTTTGGTGGCACCAATGGCTCACTGATCTTCAAACGCGTATAATTCGCCTTGGGCGGATAGTATGGGCCCGATACGACAGTATCGGGCCTTTTTTATCGGAGGGATCCTTTTGCTGATCAATGGAATACCGACAGACAGCGTTTCCGCCATGGATCGTGGCCTGGCTTATGGCGATGGTCATTTCACCACCTTGCTGGTCAAGGATGGTCGCCCCGTCTGGTGGCCGGCTCACCTGGCACGGTTGCAGCAAGCAAGCGCCAGACTCGGCCTTGCCGAGCTGGACTGGCAACGCCTTGGTGACGAGGTCGCCGAGATGGCTCGTGACCAGACGCTGGCGGTGATCAAGGTGATGCTGACCCGAGGCAGTGGTGGTCGGGGGTATGATGGCACCGCCTGCCATGCACCGACCCGGATCCTGTCGCTGGCCGCTTATCCGGCTCACTACCCGGCGTGGCAGCAAACCGGCATTCCCCTGCTGGTGTGTCAGCAACGGCTGGGCGATGCCCCCATGCTGGCGGGCCTCAAGACCCTCAACCGGCTGGAGCAGGTGCTGCTGAAAAGCGAACTTGCTGCGCGTTCGGGAGTCGAAGGTATAGTCTTGAACAGCCGGGGATTTCTGGTAGAAGGGGTCAGTGCCAATCTGTTTTGGCGCCGTGGCAGGACGGTATTTACGCCGGATCTTACCCACTGCGGCATAGATGGCATCATGCGGCGCCAGGTGATGGCGATGCTAAAACAGATGAGCATTGAACTGCGTGTCGTGGAGGCTCCGCTGGAGTCACTGTGGCAGGCCGAAGAGGTATGGCTGACCAATACCCTGATGGGCATAGTGCCGGTGACCGGCATCGGGGAGACCCAATATGCCAGTCCGGTATTGATCCGCCGTTTACAGGAGCGTTTGGTCATTGAAGTTTAATCGGCTTTACACCCTGCTCGCGGGCGCGGCACTGACAGTCGCCGTGGCCGGGGGCTATGTACATTACAAATGGCAGCAGGTGGAGACGCTCACCAACAAGGGGCCGACCCGCCTCTTTACCGTCGAGAAGGGGGCCCATGCGGCGCGCCTGATCGCCGAACTGGGGGAGGGGGAAACCAGCCCCTGGGCGGTGCGGCTCTGGCTGCGCGGTCACCCCGAGCTGGTTGCCATCAAATCCGGCACCTATGAAATCAAGGAAGGGGCCCCGCTCAAGGAGACCCTCTCCCTGTTCGCCTCCGGCAAGGAGTTTCACTTCAGCCTGACCTTCGTCGAAGGATCCCGTTTCGAGGATTGGCTGAAGCAGCTTGCCAGCGCCCCATATCTGGAGCGCTTGACGGTGGAGCAGAGCGAGGCGGATCTGGCCCAGGAGCTTGGCATCGACAACGGCAAGCTGGAGGGCTGGTTCCTGCCGGAAACTTACGCCTATACCACTCATGCCAGCGATATTTCCATCCTGCGCCGCGCCTATCAGGACATGCGGGCCTTCCTGCAGCAGAGCTGGGACAAGCGCCAGGCCAATCTGCCTTACAAGACCCCTTACGAGGCGCTGATCATGGCCTCGATCATCGAGAAAGAGACCGGGCAGCCGGAAGAGCGGGCCCAGATTGCCTCGGTGTTCGTCAATCGCCTGCGTCTTGGCATGAAGCTGCAGACCGATCCCACCGTCATCTACGGGGTGAAGGACAGGTATGATGGCAACATCCGCCGCAGCGACCTGACCGACGTGAACCCCTACAACACCTATGTGATCGACGGCTTGCCGCCCACGCCCATCGCCATGCCGGGCAAGGCTTCCATCGAAGCGGCGCTCAACCCCAAATCGACCGACTACCTCTATTTTGTCGCCAAAGGGGGCGGTGCCCACTACTTCTCCAAGACCCTCGATGAACATAATCGGGCGGTCCGCGAATACATATTGAAGAAACCCTAATGTCTAAATTTATCGTGATTGAAGGACTGGAAGGAGCAGGGAAGAGCTCCGCGGTGCGTTATGTGACCGACTATCTGCATGGCCACGGCGTGGCACGGATCGAGTGTACCCGTGAGCCGGGCGGTACCCCGCTGGCCGAGCGGATGCGGGCCATCGTCAAGGAGGTGCACGACGAGCGCCTCACCATCGAAGCCGAACTGTTGCTGATGTACGCCTCCCGGGTCCAGCTGGTCGAGACCCGCATCAAGCCGGCGCTGGCCGACGGCATCTGGGTGGTGGGCGATCGCCACGATCTCTCGTCCCAGGCCTATCAGGGCGGTGGCCGTGGCATCGATGCCAATCTCATCGGCGCCATCAAACGGGCCGTGCTCGGCGACTTCAAACCGGATCTGACGCTCTATCTCGACATCGATCCTGCCATCGGCCTGCAACGGGCCCGTCACCGCGGTGAGCTGGACCGGATCGAGCTCGAGCAGCTCAGCTTTTTCGAGCGTACCCGCCAGCGCTATCTGGAATTGGCTGCCGCCGATGAGTCAATCAAGGTGATCGATGCCGCCCAAGCGCCGGAGCAGGTCAAGGCGGCCATCGAGGCCGCATTGGCCCACTATCTGAAAGATGAGCCCTCATGTATCCCTGGTTGATCTCGGACTGGCATGCCTTGAGCCAGACCGCCGCGGCCGGTCGACTCGGTCACGCTTGGTTGCTGCTTGGCGATCCCGGCCTTGGCAAGGAGCAGCTTGCGGAACAATTGGCGCGCTTGCACCTTTGCCATCGGCCCGATCGGGGTGAGCCCTGTGGCCAATGTCACTCCTGCCAGCTGTTTGAGAAGGGCCATCATCCGGATCTGGGCACCCTGACGACGGAGAGCAAGACCATCGGGGTCGAGGCCATCCGCGAGATCTGTTCGCGCCTGCAGAATTCGGCCCAGCTTGGTCGCGGCAAGGTGGTGATCATCCCGGATGCGGAACGCATGACGGAGTCAGCCGCCAACGCCCTGCTCAAAACACTGGAAGAGCCTGCCGGCGACAGCTTGCTGCTGCTTATCGCCTCTCAGGTTTCCCGTCTGCTGCCGACCATTCTCAGTCGCTGTCACAAACATGTCTGCCAGTTGCCTGCCGAAGGTGAGACGGTGCGCTGGTTGGCCGAGCAGGGTCATCAGGCCACGCTGGCCCAGGTACGGATCTGCCAGGGGGCGCCGCTGCGGGTGCTGCGCTATATCGAAGAGCAGCAAGACAGTGCCCGCCGGGATCTGCTTGAGAGTTTTCTCGCGCTGGCACAGACGCCGACCCGGGCCAACCACGTGAGCGGTCTGCTGGCGACCGATACCCAGGTCAGGCTGCACTGGCTGCAGCTGTTCTTGTGCGATGCCCTCAAGACGCAGGCCGGTTGCGGCCATCATCAGCTGGCGATGCCGGATTTGACGGCGCTGAGTCAGCAACTGGCCGAGCTTCATTCCAGCGAGAAGCTGCTGGAGGCAGAGCAACAGCTGGTCGAGCTGAAGATAGCCTGCCAGCCGGGACAGCTCTCCAATCCCACCATCCATCTGATGAACTGGCTGACTCGCTGGTTATAGATCTCGCTACAAAGGTTTTATATGTTACTCGTTGATTCCCATTGTCATCTCGATCGCCTGAGCTATGGCAGCAAGCAGACCAATATGGCCGATGTGCTGGCCAAGGCCACCGAGCAGGACGTGGGATATTTTCTGTGCGTAAGTGTCACCCAGGCGCAGTTCCCGACCATGCTGGAAGCGATCGCCCCTTATCCTCAGGTGTTTGCCTCCTGTGGTGTGCACCCTCTCAACCAGGAGCCTGGTGTCGATGCCGCCTTGTTGTTGACCCAGGCGGCAGATGAAAGGGTGGTGGCCATCGGCGAGACCGGGCTCGACTATTTCTATTCGCCGGAGAACAAGGAAGTACAGCAGGCCTCCTTCCGCGAGCATATCCGGGTGGCCCGCGCTCTGAACAAACCCCTCATCATCCATACCCGTGATGCCCAGCAGGATACCCTGCAGATCATGCGCGAAGAGGGGGCCGAGCAGGTCGGCGGGGTGTTGCACTGCTTCACCGAGTCGCTCGAGATGGCCGAGGCGGCCATGGCGATGGGTTTTTATATCTCAATCTCCGGCATCGCCACTTTCAAGAATGCGGCAGCTCTGCAGGCGGTGGTCAAGGCGCTGCCGCTGGAGCGGCTGCTGGTTGAAACCGACTCACCTTATCTGGCGCCAGTTCCGCATCGGGGCAGGGAGAACGAGCCGGCCTTTGTGCGCGACGTGGCCCAGTTCATCGCGGATCTACGGCAAATACCGCTGGCCGAATTGGCGCAAGCGACCAGTCACAACTTCTTTGAGTTGTTCAAGTTGGCAAAGCGATAACAAACAACGCCCCGCATAGCGGGGCGTTTTACTATGACAATCGGCACTATCATGACCCATCCCAAAACGATCATGGCAGATCGTTATCTCTCACTTGGTGTGGTGGATGCTGATGAGATCAAATCCCCAACCCTGATAAAACGGAGCAGGGATGAGAGGAGCTTGAGGAATAAATGAGGAGGGTAAAATGGGTTAAAAGGACCCTACATAAGTATCGATAATATTCATTATCGATACTTGATAGATCTCAGAGATCCTGTAAGATCCAACGAAACTCCGCATTAAATCATACAGTTAAGTGAACTACCCACACATCCAGGCCCAAACTCAACAGGCTTTGCAGAGTGTCTTCGATCCTCAGTTGAACAGCCGGGCCAGACGCTTCCTGCGCAGTGCCAAAGCCGATTCCACCCTCAATGCCTATCAGGCCGATACCCGCATCTTCGTGTTCTGGTGTCAGCTGCATGGGCTCGATCCGTTGCAGACCACCCATCATGACATCATGAACTTCCTGGCAGATCAGGCCGATGGCATCCTGGCCGACTGGGTCTGGCTGGACAAAGAAGAGGGGAAGGGAGAACTGCGCAACGGTGAACCCCGCAAGCCCGCCACCCTGGTAAGACGGCTCGCCGGCATTCGTTATGCCTTCAAGCAGAAGGGGATCCACCCCATGCCGACCGAGCACGCGGAGATAAAGGAGATGATGCGGGGCATAGTGCGGCTCGGTGACAACCGCAAACGCAAAACGGGGGCATTGACCCTGAAACCGCTAGCCAGTGTGCTCGACGAGATCGACACCGGCAATCTGGCGGGGCTGCGGGATTACACCTTGTTGTTGCTGATGTTCAGCGGCGCCTTGCGACGCTCGGAGGCCGCAAGAATTGAGGTGGATGATCTCGACTTTGTGGGGCAGGGGATCCGTCTTCGGCTCAAACCCAGCAAGCATCAGCTGCATGAAACAGAGATCGCCCTGGTGCCAGGCAAACAATATTGTCCGGTGTCGGCACTGGCGCGCTGGCTCAAACAG
Organism: Aeromonas sp. ASNIH4; assembly: GCF_002934425.1. NCBI lineage: Bacteria > Pseudomonadati > Pseudomonadota > Gammaproteobacteria > Aeromonadales > Aeromonadaceae > Aeromonas > Aeromonas sp. ASNIH4. The sequence continues at coordinate 2,203,213 of NZ_CP026217.1, forward strand.
AGCAGGATCAGCGAGGGCGCCCTGTTTCGCCGCATGAATCGCTGGGGTCAGCTCATGCAGGAACCGCTCGGTCCGCAGGGTATCAACCTGATGATCAAGCGACGTACCGGTCAGGCCATCGACGATCTCCAGGTCAGCGGCCACAGTTTGCGGCGCGGCTTCATCACCTCGGCGGTCACTGCCGGCAAACCGATGAACAAGATCATCGAGGTTACCCGCCACAAGGACATCCGCACCTTGCAGGAGTATTTTGACGATGCCCACAAGTTCTCGGATCACGCCCTGGATGGCTTGCTGTAAGCTAACCGCGTCACTCATATTTTTATGTTAAATGATATCTTGTTGATCCAATGATATATTTGCAGCGCACTGAACTTACCCCATCAAGAGGGGGAGAGTCAGGCTCCTCACGTTCGTCAGCGGATGGTGAAGAATCGGTGAGAGATAACAGGCGATAAGAATCAAAGTTGCAAGGTGATATGAGTCAGGAAATGAAAGTGAACAGTGCGCAAGACAACGCCGAGCGCCAGCGCCAGCACGTGAAACGCAAACAGGAAACTCACAGCCGATTGCAATGCTGGATCAGCAATCGCCACGCCGAACGGTTGGCCATGCTGGGGTCGCAGCTCGAAGACAGCCAGGCCTCTCTCATCGAGCAGGCCATCGATCTGCTCTATCAACATGAGCTTGAACAGGAACAAACTGCGCTGCATGTCGAAGTACCAGAGCCGGCAGAGGTGCTCGCGTAAACGCACCGGCAGCATGATGCTTCATTGCTAGATGCGAACGGCGAGCATAAAAAAAGGTTCATCGCGGCTTTCCGGGGAAGGCCGCCTTGATTTTCAGAAAAAAGTATTCTGAGTCCCTAAATCCATATGCCATACGCTTTATCACTTTGATCTTGTTGTTCACCCCTTCCAGCACACTCGTGTGCATCGGGTAGTTTGCACTCGCCAGGATCCCCCGCATATATTTCGATAAATTTCGACCAAATCGTTGCAGCGGCGCTAGCCCGCTTTCCTTCACCTGCCGCATCCAGCTCCGCCATCGTCGCCATCCTTCCCACACGCTCGGCGCATACCAGATGCCCTTCAACCCCTCTTTCAGCACGTACACCATCGCCAGCGGTTGATTCGCCGCCAACAGCTCCTGCAACTTCACATCCTGTTTTTCACTCAACTTCGCCCGATTACGTAGCAGCAACCAACGCGCACTTTTGACCACTTTTCGCGCCGGTTTATCGCTTTTCAGTGCATTCGCCTGCTCCACTCGCACCCGGTCCACCACCTCTCGGCCATAGCGAGCCACCACGTGGAACAGGTCGTAGACCACCTCCGCCTGCGGGCAGTGTTGCTTCACCTCCAGGTCGAACGCCGTGTTCATGTCCATCGCCACCGCTTCAATCTGCTGGCATCGCTCGCCGAGCTGCTCGAAGAAGGGACGGATAGCGGCCCGGCTGTTGCCGTGCCCCACCCACAGGACGCGGGTTCGCTCGGCATCCATGATCACGGTGGCATAGCGGTGTCCCTTGTGCAGGGCAAACTCATCCATCACCAGCCGCCGCACCTCCCCAAGTTCGATGGTGCCCACACTGGTCTGCAAACGGCGCTTGTCGATCTCCTTGATGGTGTGCCAACCGACCCCGGTGAGCTGGCTGACATGGCGGATGGGGAGGTACTGAACGAGCGCTTCAATCCAGCACTGCATGCGCCGGGTGAGGCGGGAGCCAGAGGGGAGCCAGTCGATATGTTCACTGACGCGACCACAGCGCAGACAGTCGACGCGGCGAACAGGCAGTTGTAACCAGACTTGTCGGTCAAATAGGTCTCGCTCACGCACCCGGCGGATACGTTGGTCGTGGATCAATGGCGTGGGTTGCAGGCATCGGCGACAACGGGGCAAGAAGTCGGCGCGAGGCTCAAGGGTAAACAGGGTGTGATGGTTGGCAGAAAGCGCTTGGGCGATGACGGTATAACCTGGCCAGAAGGAGGCAATATCAATATGATGCACGGCGACAGCAGGGTGATGGTGGTGGTGTGTTTGGAGACAGCCAGTTTACCAGCACCCTGTCTGTCAACTTCCACTTCCCCAAGATCCCGCGAAGAACCTAAAAAAAGCCAGGTACGAATTCCTTGTACCTGGCATAGGGGAATTGGCTCCTTGCAGAGCCGTGCGCTAACTGGTGTTCGGATAGCCTTAAGCTTAGACAAGGCTCGAGGCTTTTCAAGATCCACGCAAAGGTTCAACCGGAGTGTGGGTTTTCCTGCTCCGACAACACTCGCTACACGAACAGATTGTTGTCGCGCACCAGCTCGCGGGGCAGGGCATTCTTGACCCGGCTGCCCACCCATTTCCCCATGCCCAGGGTATGACCCTGATAACGGACAATCACCTCGCCAGTGCCGGCGGCTTGCTCCGGCCACACATCCCGCCCCATCATGAACTCCCGTGCATCAGCAATGCCGAGCTCGACGAATCCCTTGCTCGCGCCGTCGCCATAGGCCAGCGCCCACTCATGGGTCAGCCGGTAACCTTTTTTGAAGGTCTCCGCCAGTTTCAGCCCGATGCGATCGAAACGCAGCTTGCCCTGCACCTGTTCGAACAGCTGGGGGAAGAGCCAGATCTCCTCGCTGCGGCCAAACAGATTTCCCTGCGGCACGACCCCGAAGGCGGCCTCAATCTCGCGCAGCATGGGCTCGGACTCCTTGGCCGGCAGCGGCGAGAAGGGGAATTTCCCGAGCTTGCCCGGCTTGAACATGGTGTTGGGCACGGAGTGGTGCTTACGCAATCTGGCAACGAAAAAGCCTTCACTGTCGAAGATTTGGGGCCAAACGTGCAGGTATCCTTCCGGCGTGCAGGCCTGCTCTGCAGCGGGGAAGAGATCGGCCAGCGAGTCAAAGCTGAACGCATCGCCAAACTTGTCCAACAGTGACTGACAAACAGCCTGGTTCTCCTGCAGGCTCAAGGTACAGGTGGAGTAGACCAGCACGCCGCCCGGTTTGAGGGCATGAAAGACACTCTCCAACAATCCCTGCTGCACCGCCGCAATCTCGTCGATGCTCTCGATGCTCCAGTTGCGCAAGGCATCTTCATCCTTGCGCACCGTACCCTCGCCGGAGCAGGGGGCGTCGAGCAGGATGGCATCGAAGGTTTCCGGCAACCACTGGCCGAAGACCTTGGCATCGAAATGAGTCATGCCCACGTTGGTCACGCCGCAGCGCTGCAGATTGGCACTGAGCACCTTGAGCCGGCTGCTGGAGTATTCGTTGGCAACCAGCATGCCCTGGTTGTTCATCAGGGCCGCGATCTGGGTGGTCTTGGAGCCGGGCGCCGCCGCCGCGTCCAGCAACATGCCGTCGCGCCGGGTCTGCTCGCAGGCAAACAGGGCGGTGACCGGCAGCATGGAGCTCGCCTCCTGAATGTAGAAGAGCCCGCTCAAATGCTCGGCAGTGTTGCCAAGGGGCACGCTCTCGTCTTCGCGGCTGAGCCAGAAGCCGGTGTCACACCAGGGCACGGGATCGAGTTGCCAACCGAGCGGTTGCATCCGCGCCACAAACGCCGCCACCGATATCTTCAGGGTGTTGACTCGGATGCTGCGACGTAGCGGTCGTCGACAACTGGCCACGAACTCATCCATGGAGAGGTGCGCCGGCATGATGGCCGCGATATGGCGCAAGAAGTGATCGGGAAGATAGGTGTTGTCGTGCACGGTGCAGCTCGTTGACCGAAAAAGAGGGGCGACATCTTATCACAAGGGTAGGAATATTCTGAAAGCGCGGCGGGTAAAAACAAGCCCGGCACAGTGCCGGGCTTGAGTGAGCGTGGGTGAGGGGAGCGATCAGGGCTGGATGCGGGGGCTCCACTCCTGCCACTCTTTCTCCGCCTTGGCATGCAGCGGGTAGCTGTGACCAGCCTTGACGGTCGGCCCCATCTCTTTCTCCGGGGTGTTGAAGGCGATGCCGCCAGCGAGCAGGCTCTGCACCGTCTCCACCTCGATGGTGCCACCGGTCAGGCCGATATCCGCCTTGACCCCGGAGACATTCCAGAAGCGGGAGTTGGCCCGCACCAGATGGGCGTACTCCTGCTCTATGTTGACGTCGATCAGCACCTCGCTGCCATCGCGGGCCAGCGCTACCTTGGTCACGCTGCCCACCACCATCTTGCGAAACAGCAATGGGCTGCCGACGCTCAAACCGTTGACCGACGCGCTCTTGAGGGTGAGCGCCAGACCGGCCGGGCCGCTTTGGCTGAGGGGGAAGCGCTCCTTGCCCGCGCCCTGACCGGGCTGCGCCTCCACGAAGGCGCCCTTGATCAGGGTATCGAGGTGGGCCACGCCGCCCAGCCCCAGCTTGGCCTGGACCAGGGTAAAGCGGGCGCCAGACTGCAGGAAGCGCGCGGCATACTGGCCATCCAGCTCGGCCTTGAAGATCACCTGACCCAGGGTCGGCTCCAGCTCAATCTGTTCAATCTTGCCGATGTCGACCCCGCGGTAGCGGATCGGGCTGCCGACCCCGAGTCCCGGGTTGCTGTCAGCCACCAGGGAGAGGGTCCGTACCTTGGCCTTGGCCTGCTCCTTGCTGTCAAACAGCTGGTGACTGCTGCGGCCCGTGCCAAGCCGATCGAATTCGATGGCGCCGCGCAGCAGGGTGGCGAGGTTCCCCACCTTGACCTGCACGCCATCCACCCGCACCCGGGTATCCAGCGCCGGCTTTTTCCAGAATTGCGGCTGCTGCTCCAGCAGAGGGGCATAGACACCGGCGATCTCAAGTTCGATCTCCACCCCCTCCTTGGCGGCGCGCAGCGCATTGACCTTGCCTGCTTCAAGCCCCAGATAGAGCACGGGGGAACCGATGCCGATGCCATCAGCCTGCTCCGCCTTCAACATCCAGCGACGGGGCTTGGCATCCCGGGTACCGAGCAGGGCCAGCTCCTGGCTGGGATAGAGTCGGTTGACCCGCTCGCCGGCCGGCGCTTGCACCAGCTTGATGCCACCACCGATCCAGGCGCTGGCCGGACTGGTTTCCACCTTGATGCCGCTCAGATCGGCATCGATCTGCAGCGGCGCCGCCCGATAGAAACGGGCCCGGTTGAGCAGATGCTGATACTGGCTCTGCACGACTAGGGCCACGCTGGCGTTGCCGCCGCCATCCAGGATGAGCTGACTGATCTGGCCCACCTGCAAGCCCTTGTACCAGAGCGGCGCCCCCTCGTTGAGGCCGGCGAGATCGTCGGCCTGTAGCACCAGCTTGATGCCACCCGGTTGTTCTTTGCTGCTCAGGGTCATGGCCTTCACCCGCTCGCCCGCCACATAGTCGAGACGAATGGCCGGGCCCGCCAGCAGGCGATCCGCATGCTTGATACCACCGGCGCCGAGGGAGACGCTCTCCCACACCAGACGGCTGTTGCCGGTGATCCGAAACGCCTGCTCCGGGTTGATCAGCGCGGTCACCACCCGGCCCTTGTCGGTCAGGCGAATGGGGTCGATGCGGCCGATCTCGATGCCTTCGAACAGGATGGGCATCCCCTCCTTGATGGGTAGGTCCCCCGCCTGGATGTCAATTCGCTCGCCGCGGGCCGCCTCGGCCAAGCCTTTGTAGAGGGTAAAGACCTGGCCTTTCTCCGGCTCCGGAGAGTCCTTGGGAGAGTCGAAGGCGATGCCGCCGCTCAGGATGGAGGTGAGGCTGCCGGCCTCCACATTGACCCCGGCCAGGCTGAAGGAGCCCTTGATGCCGCTGATGTTCCAGAAGCGAGTGTCGGCCTTGATGAGGTGCTCAAAACGCGGCTCGATCACCAGATCCAGGATCACGTTCTGGTTCTCTTCGCCAAGGCGGGTATTGATGACGCTGCCCACCTCGATGCCGCGAAAATAGAGTTTGGCGCCGATGCCGACCGAGCCGAGCGAATCGGCAGTCAGGTGCAGCATCCGCCCCTGGGCCTGATAACCGGGGGGAGGGCCGTCCAGCGCGTCGAACTCCTCCTGCAGCGGGTTGTTGTCCCGCCCGGGCTGCAGGTTGATGTAGTTGCCGGAGACCAGGGTATCGAGGCCGGAGATCTCGGTGAGCGACGCCTTGGGGCTCACCAACCAGAAGTCCGAGCCTTTGCGGATGAGCGGGCGGGCCCGGCTGTCAATCTTGGCCAGCACGGCTATCTTGCGGCCATCCTCGGCCAGCTCCAGCTCCTGCACCACCCCGATGGCGACCCCTTGATAGCGCACCTGGGTCTTGCCCGGCAGGATACCGTTGCCCTGGGCGAAGTTGATGCGGATCAGCTGGCCACTGCTGGCAAACTGCTGGTAGATGAAGCCCCCCGCCAGCAACAGGGCGATAAAGGGCAGCAACCAGACGGGTGACAACCAGCGACGCTTCTCAATGACGGGTTCAGCCCCGATCATACCGACTCCTTAATTGGCTGAGATAAACAGCAGTTCAGATAAAAACAAACAATTTCAGGCATATGTGATGGCCGACCCTAACGGGCCGCCTTGTCCCACAGCAGGCGCGTATCCAGCATGCGAGCCGACATCATGGTCAGCACCACCACGCCGGCAAAGGCGGTGGCGCCGGGACCGGCCCGTACGTTGAGCAGCACGCCGCGATCCACCAGGGCCACCATCAGCGAGATGACGAACAGGTCCAGCATGGACCAGCGGCCGATGAAATCGATGATGCGATACATGATGAGCTGGCGTTTGCGCCGCACCGGCTTGGTTCGCTGCAATTGCCAGCAGATCCAGCCCAGCCCCAGGATCTTGCCCACCGGCACTATGATGCTGGCGGTGAGGACGATGGTGGCGATGCCCGACATCTTGCTGCGATAGAGCATCATGATACCGCTGAAGATGGTGTCGGACTGCAACAATCCCTTGTTGTAGAAATGGGTGATGGGCAGCAGGTTGGCGGGCAACAACATGAAGCTGGCCAGCGCCAGCAACCCCCAGGACCAGGCCAGGGAGTGGGGGATGCGCACCTGCAGCCGGCTGTGACAGCGGGGGCAGACGCTGCCCGCCTGAAAGCGTACCAGCAGGCCGCAGGTGTGGCAGCGGCAGAGCCCCAGTTCACGGGCGCTGGTCTGAGACATGGTCCGGCTCCTCCAGCGGTACTCGCTCCCAGTAGGGAGCCGGGTCAAACAGGATCAGCAGGGTCAGGTTGAGCAGCATCAGGATCCCCAGGCTCAACAGACCGCCGCCGAGACGCACGTCGGCAATGTCGATCAGCTTGAACAGGGCGACCAGCAGGCTGACGATGTAGACCTCCAGCATGGCCCAGTGACGAAACACCTCCACCGCCTTCAGGGTCGGCGCCAGTATGTGCCAGCGTTTGGCAAGGCCCGAGGCCAGCGCAAAGATCCCGAGCAGCAAGCCCACCGGCGCCAGCACGGCGCACCAGAACACCAGCCCCGCCACCCAGATCTCGTGTTCGAGCAGCAGCACCATGATGCCCTTGAGCAGGTTGGCGTCCGAGTTGACGCCGGCCAGGCGCAGGTAGATCAGCGGTTCGAAGAAGGCGGACGGGAGCAACAGGAAGCCGGTGATGGTCAGCGCCATCAATTGGGAGGGACGAAATGCATAGCGCCCGTACAGATGCTGGTGACAGCGGGGGCAGTGGGCGTGGCGCCTCAGCGGCAATAACTTGCGTTCGATCAGCAAGTCGCAAGCCGGGCAGACGATCACGGGATTGAGATCCGACATTACGATTCAACCTGTTGAAGGAATTGGTGAAATTTACCCTAAAAGCCGCGTCCTGTCTTGCCTGGCAGGGGCATGCCACGAAAGTATGATTGACGTTAACGTAAACGTGATATTAGATAGTCTCACCAGACAAGTGAAAGGAGTCATGATGTCCAGCCTTACCCCCTCGGCAGGCCTGCGTTTTCGCACCGCCCTCGCCAACGAACGCCCACTGCAGATCGTCGGCACCATCAATGCCTACATGGCGCTGATGGCAGAGCGCAGCGGCTTTCAGGCCATTTATCTGTCAGGCGCCGGCGTTGCCAACGCTTCCTATGGCCTGCCGGATCTCGGCATGACCTCCCTCAACGACGTACTGATCGACGCCGAGCGCATCACCGCAGCCACCCGTGTGCCGTTGCTGGTCGACATCGACACCGGCTGGGGCGGGGCATTCAACATCGCCCGTACCGTGCGCGCCTTCGAGCGAGCCGGGGTGGCCGCCGTGCACATGGAAGATCAGGTGGCCCAGAAGCGCTGTGGCCACCGGCCCAACAAGGCGGTGGTCTCGCAGGAGGAGATGTGCGATCGCATCAAGGCGGCGGTGGATGCCCGCGAGAACAAGGAGTTCGTCATCATGGCCCGCACCGATGCGCTGGCGGTGGAGGGGATTGGCCCGGCGCTGGAGCGCGCCGCCGCCTACGTGGCCGCCGGGGCCGACATGATCTTCGCCGAGGCGGTGACCGAGATCGGTCAGTATGACCTGTTCAAGCAGGCGGCCGGGGTGCCCATTCTCGCCAACATGACCGAATTCGGCAAAACCGAGCTGTTCGACAAGGAGGCGCTCGCCGCCCACGGTGTCGATATGGTGCTCTATCCCTTGAGTGCCAGCCGGGCGGCCAATCAGGCGGCTCTCAACGTCTATCAGCACCTTCGCCAAGATGGCCATCAGCGGGCCGTCGTCGACACCATGCAGACCCGGGAGTCGCTCTACGACTTCCTCGGTTATCACCACTACGAGCAGACGCTGGACCGTCTGTTTACATCCAGGGACTAGGAGGAAAGGCAATGGGACAGCAAAAACCGTTGGGTGGCGCCGGCCTGCGTGGCCAGAGCGCAGGGGAGACCAGCATCTGCACCGTGGGCAAGAGCGGCACCGGGCTTACCTATCGCGGCTATGACATCCAGGAGCTGGCCGATGGCGCCCAGTTCGAAGAGGTCGCCTACCTGCTGCTCAAGGGCGAGCTGCCGGACGAGCAGCAGCTCGAGGATTACAAGCGGACGCTGCGCAGTCTGCGCACCCTGCCTGCCGCCCTGCTGGAGGTGCTCGAGCTCATTCCCGCCGACGCCCATCCCATGGATGTGCTGCGCACCGGCTGCTCCATGCTCGGCGATCTGGAGCCGGAAGATGGCTTCGAACACGAGCACGAGGTGGCGGATCGGCTGCTGGCCGCCTTCCCGGGCATTCTCCTCTACTGGTACAAGTTCAGCCACGACGGAGTACGCATCCCCCTCGACACCGACGAAGAGTGCATCGGCGGCCACTTCCTGGCACTACTGCACCAGAAGGCGCCGAGCGAGCTGGAGCGCCGGGTGATGCACGTCTCCCTCATTCTCTACGCCGAGCATGAGTTCAACGCCTCCACCTTCGCGGCGCGGGTCTGCGCCTCGACGCTATCTGACATGTTCTCCTGTGTCACCGCGGCCATCGGCACCCTGCGCGGCCCGCTCCATGGCGGGGCCAACGAGGCCGCCATGGCGATGATCGAACCCTGGCTGGATGAGGCCCAGGCGCGGCGCGAGCTGCTGGCCAAGCTGGCGGCCAAAGAGAAGATCATGGGCTTTGGCCACGCCGTCTATCGCACCTCGGATCCGCGCAACGTCATCATCAAGGGGTGGTCGGCCAAGCTGGCCGAGGCGGTGGGCGATGACCGGCTATACCGCGTCTCCTGCGAGGCGGAGAAGGTGATGTGGGAAGAAAAAGAACTCTTCCCCAACGCCGACTTCTTCCACGCCAGCGCCTATCACTACATGGGGATCCCGACCAAGCTGTTCACTCCCATCTTCGTCTGCTCGCGGGTCACCGGCTGGTGCGCCCACGTGATGGAGCAGCGCGAACACAACCGGATCATCCGCCCGAGCGCCGATTATGTCGGCCCGGCGCCCCGTCATTTCGTCTCGCTGCAGCAGCGATAAACATGGGCAGCCCTGTCACTCCCTTGCCTCACCCGACCCCGGCAGCACCGGGGTCGATGCGCGCCAGCGGGCGGGCAGGGCGCCGTTTCATCACCCTGTTTCATTCACAACAACGATAAGGAAGTCACGATGTCCGCCAACGTCGACGTCAACCACAGACCAGACCCCGATCAGGTGCTGGTCGATATTGCCGATTACGTCTGCAATCACCCCATTACCAGCCAGGCCGCCCTCGATACCGCCCGTTACTGCCTGATGGATACCCTGGGCTGCGGCCTGCTGGCCCTGCGTTTTCCAGAGTGCACCAAGCACCTCGGTCCCATCGTGCCGGGCACCGTCGTGCCCTTCGGCGCCCGGGTTCCCGGCACCCAGCTCTGTCTCGACCCGGTCAAGGCGGCCTGGGATATCGGTGCCATCATTCGCTGGCTCGATTACAACGACACCTGGCTGGCCGCCGAGTGGGGGCACCCCTCCGACAACCTGGGTGGCATCCTCGCCACCGCCGACTGGCTCTCCCGTACCCGGGTGGCCGAAGGCAAGGCACCGCTCACCATGAGCGATGTGCTGACGGCCATGGTCAAGGCCCACGAGATCCAGGGGGTGCTGGCGCTCGAGAACTCCTTCAACCGGGTCGGTCTCGATCACGTGGTGCTGGTGAAGGTTGCCAGTACCGCCGTGGTGACCCACATGCTGGGTGGCAGCCGCGATCAGGTGATCGATGCGGTCTCCCAGGCCTGGGTCGATGGCCAGAGCCTGCGTACCTACCGTCATGCGCCCAATGCGGGGTCGCGCAAGAGCTGGGCGGCGGGGGATGCCACCTCCCGGGCGGTGCGCCTCGCCCTTATCACCATGAGCGGCGAGATGGGCTATCCCGGCGCTCTGACTGCCCCCAAGTGGGGCTTCTACGACGTGCTGTTCAAGGGCAACCAGTTCGCCCTGCATCAGGGGTACGCCAGCTATGTGATGGAAAACGTGCTGTTCAAGATCTCTTATCCCGCCGAGTTCCACGCCCAGACGGCGGTGGAGTGCGCCATGAAGCTGCACGAGCAGGTGAAGGGACGGCTCGACGAGATCGACCGTATCGAGCTCACCACCCATGAGTCGGCCATTCGCATCATCAGCAAGGTCGGCGCCCTCAACAACCCGGCCGATAGGGATCACTGCCTGCAGTACATGGTGGCGGTGCCGCTCATCTTCGGGCACCTCATCGCCGAGGATTACGAGGACGCCGTGTCCGCCGATCCCCGTATCGATGGGCTGCGTGCCAAGATGGTGGTGCAGGAGGACAAGCGCTACAGCCGCGAGTATCTGGAGGCGGACAAGCGCTCGATTGCCAACGCCATCCAGGTCTTCTTCAAGGACGGCACCCACACCGCCAAGGTGGAGGTGGAGTACCCGGTCGGTCATCGTCGCCGCCGCGAAGAGGGGATCCCGCTGCTGGTAGAGAAGTTCCGCCACAACCTGGCCACCCGCTTCCCGGCCAAACGGTCCGAGGCTATCCTGGCCCTTTGCCAGGATAGCAAGCAACTGGCCGCCACCCCGGTGCACGCCTTCATGGACCTGCTGGTGATCTGACCGCTCGCCTATCGGCGCACTGCCATAAACAAAAAGCGGGCCACTCGGCCCGCTTTGTCATGTCTGCCCGCTTGGCTCCCAGGATCAATCCAGCACAGTCTCGTCGCCTGCCAGCAGCGCCAGCATGATGGCCTTCTCGCGGCTGGCGATGGTCTCGAGAAACTCGTTGGCTCGTCCCATGTGGTGACACACCCGGTAACCCCGTTCGACAAAGGTAAACAGCTCGCCCAGTCCCGCCAGATGGGCCGGCCCCGATACCAGCTTCAAGGTTGCCCCGAGCAGCGGCTTTCTGGCCAGCCGATCCAGGGTCATCCCCAGTTCGTTGACCAGTTGCAACTGATGACGGCGGCGCGCTTCTTCCCCCACCTCCTGATAGGCGAGGGCATAGGACTTGGCGTTCAGCCGCGCCATGCGGCCACTGCGACGCAGCGCCACCACCATCAGGTAGTCGAGCTCCTCGGAGAGGGCATCGAGTTCAATTGCCTGCGCCAGCACCTTGAGACCGGATTCCGGCAACAGTCGCTCGGCGGTCGGCATCACCCGCATCACGTCTGCATCCCGGCGGGCACAGTCCCCCGGCCCGTAGAGGTCAGTCAGGAAGAACTGCGCGGCCGGCCCGTAGCGCTTGCTCTCCAGCAGATCGCGGTGGGTGCGCCCCAGCCGATCGGCCTGCCATTGGCGCAATGCGTCCCTGTCTTGCTGATCCTGCGGATGGGTGCGCATCTGCTCGCGCAGCGCGGCTACCCGGTTGAGCTGGCGATAGAGTCGCGCCAAGGTACTATCTTCATCCGGTTGCGGGTCATCGAATGGTTGTTGCTGTTGGGTCATCTGCGGCTCTCTTGACCTGTTTCCAATGGCCTGTCACGGATAGACATGACGACAGGCGGCGCCTTGCCGAGGCTCGTCACGTGTTGCCGGCCCAGTGTAACGCGGCGGCAGCCCAGGCGGAATCGATGGAGCTTTTACTCAACAGGCTTTGTTAAGTGAGTCCCAAAAATGTTGCAAATGGCTTTCACTTGTTTGATTCATGTGTTTAATATCAATAAATGTTGTCATCGCTCAGAGAGTTAGCATGTTTCTATACGATCCCCTTGCCGGCAGCAGCCTGTCGACCATCCAGGTCAGCCGCCAACACCCGCTCGGCCTCGCCGGTGCCAGACTGGCCGCCGAAGCCATTGCACAGGACATGAGCGAAGAGTACGAACTCGACTGCGAGTGGGAAGACGAGGAGGAGACCCGCTTGCTGTTTCGTGGCGCCGGGGTCAACGGCTCTTTGTTCCTCACCGACGATACCCTGTCGCTGGAGGTGCGCCTCGGCCTGATGCTGTTGCCGGTGCGCAGCGTGCTGGAGCAGGAGATCCTCGAATACGTCGATCAGCGCCTGCCTTGCCCAACCCGGCGCTGATGGGGCCAATAAATACTGATCCAGCGCAAGAAACAATCATGAAATAACCGATTCCACTATCGTTACCCAGCCTGATATTTATTATTAAAAGGGCCGAGCACACTTTGTTTGTTTTATTTTAAGAGGCATGAAAATTGCCTCCATTTTTGTCATGAAACATCATCTTTAATTAATCGCCGTGCAGTTTCACCAACATATAAGTGCTATTTGTTCATTCACTCCTGATCAAGCCAATTCATGAAACGGCAGGAGACAAATAACGCGAAACGATAGGGATAATACATGTCTGTGTGTGAACTCATCTCCTGTGTCGATACCGCCTGGCTGCGGATGGACCGGCCCAACAACTTGATGCAGATCGTCGGCGTGCTGATGTTCGACGGTCAGCTGGATGAAGCCATCTTGCGGGAGAGCCTGCTGCACACAGTTCGGGTACAGCCGCGCTTCGGGCAGAAGGCCAGCCTGGAAGGGGGCGAATACTACTGGCGCACCGATCCCGACTTTGACCTCGACCTGCACCTCAAGCGGGTGATCCTGCCAGGCAAGGCCGGCAAGACCGAGCTGGAGCGGCTGGTGGCCGACTTTGCCTCCACCCCGCTCAACCACCAGCGCCCGCTGTGGGAGATGCACCTGGTGGATACCTCTCTGGGCGGCCAGGCGCTGGTGGTGCGTTTTCACCACGCCATGGGGGACGGCTTCTCTCTGGTGCGGGCCATGCTGACCATGATGGACGAGAGCCCGGTGGCGCCCCCCAGACCCCAACCCGAGCCGGTGGCCAACGACGACGGCGACGAGGAGCACGATCAGCAGGGCAGTCGCCTGTTGCGGGCCGGCCTCAAGCTGACCGGCACCCTCTGGTCCAAGTACGTCGAGGTGCTGACCCATCCCACCAAGGCGATGGACTACCTCAAGACCAGCCGGGACGTGACCGCCGAGCTTTACACCATCGCCACCCTCTCCGACGATGCCAATACCCGGCTCAAGGGGGAGACCGGCAGCACCAAACGGGTAGCCTGGTCAGAACAGATCCCGCTGCCGGACGTGAAGGCGGTAGGGCGGGTGCTCGGCTGCTCGGTCAACGATCTGCTGATCGCCGCCACCGCCGGCGCCTTTCGCCACTACCTGCTGGAGCAGGGCGACCAGACCGACATCGACATCCGGGCGCTGGTGCCGGTCAACATGCGCGCCCCGGACGACAAGGGGGCACTTGGCAATCGCTTCGGGCTGGTGGCGCTGGATCTGCCCCTCAACATCGAGCACCCGCTGCAGCGGCTCTATGCGGTGCGGGATCGGATGCAGGCGCTCAAGTCCTCCCTGCAGCCGGCGGTGGTGCTCAACCTGCTGGAAGTGATGGGCATGGCGCCCAAGGCAGTGCAGCAGCAGGCCATCGACATCCTCTCAGCCAAGGCCAGCGCGGTCATCACCAACGTGCCGGGCCCGCAGCAGACCCTCTATCTGGCCGGCGCCCGCCTGCGTCAGCCGCTGTTCTGGGTGCCCCAGGCCGGCGACATCGCGGTCGGCGTCTCCATTCTCTCCTATGACAACAAGGTGCAGCTCGGCCTCATCACCGACAAGAAACGGGTGCCAGACCCGGATCTCATCGTCGAGCGCTTCGCCGTGGAGTTTGAGCAGTTGCTGCTGGTGGTGTTGATGGAGCCGGACCTGATCTACGATCCCGACATGCTGGATCAGCTGCTGCACGGCTGACCGCGCTACTCCTGCAAGAGAAGGCGCCGGCAAGAAAAGAGGTTTGAAAGACAAGAGGCCAACCCGGGGGTTGGCCTCTTTCATTGCGGCAATGGCACCTTACTCGTCCGCCAGCTCCTCGCGGGCGGCTTCCACGTCGAGCCGCTCCATGGCATCCAGCGGCTCGCACGCGGCGGCCTCGCCGTAGAGCGCTTCGGCGGCCGCCATCTTGCTCTTGCCGTGCATCATCACCATGGCGTTGGCGAACTCCATGCGGGCGATGGCGGAGTGGGGGATGATGGCCAGCGCCGCCTTGAAGTGACGCTCGGACTCATCCTTCTTGGCGCCGTAGGTGATGCCACCGATCATGGCGCCCAGCTTGTCGATGATCTCCGCATGCCAGGCACCGAAGGCGATATGGGCTTCCGCGTGATCAGGTTCAAGGGCCAGCGCCTGCTCCAGGCTGCTCTTGATCTTGTCACCGATGCCGATGGAGAGCGCCTTGGAGACCGAGATCACCTGGCTGTAGCGACCCAGCGCCAGGGCGTGGAAGTACCAGGCATTGACGTTGCCCGGCTGGCGCTTTTGCAACTTCTCGGCGTTGCTGGCGGCCAGCTCGAACGCTTCGCGCTTGGCATACTTGTCATCCAGCAGGTAGCTGGCGTGGATCACCAGCGCCTTGTTTGCCACGTTGAGGCCCTCCTCGCCGGCGCCCAGCCCCAGGCTGACGGCACGGGCGAAATCACCGGCGTGATAGGCGCGCCAGGCTTCCTGCACTTGTTCATCTTCGGGCCAGGGCTCGGCATCCCCCTGGTGCAGCCGCTCCCAATGCTGTTCAAGGCGCTCCCCGGCATAGTCATAGGCCGCGTCCGGCCAGGGGAAGGGGGTGAAATCGGACAATTTGGGCTGTGAAGTGGTCATATGATTCTCCCTGTTAAAAACACAATCAAATACACGATGCTGTCAGCTCGCCGTGGTGGCGGGCTGATAATGGGTGGCGATGGCATCCAGATCGGCGCGGGCATCGGCTCGTAGCCGGGGGGCCACCAGCTGCATCACCTGAAACACCCCGAGCGCGATGTCGGCATCGGCCCGCGGATGCAGCGCCCGCTGGTAGGAGATCCAGAAGGTCCCGACCAGCGCGATGTTGGCGGCCAGCGCTGTCACCTGCGTCTCATCGCCTTGCAGCAGGCCGCTGCGCCAGAGGCTGTGACAGATGGCGGCGGCGGTCTGCTCCTTGCGCCGCAGCAGAGCCGAGAAGCGCAACTCCACCTTGTGGTTGCCGCTCATCAGGGTGCTGATGTCGTAGTAGAAAAAACGGTACTTCCAGATGAGTTCGAACATCAGGTGCAAGAAGAACCAGATGTCCTCCGCCTCGTTCAATGGCGGAGTAATGGTATCGAGCAGGTGGGCCATCTCCTGTTCGAACTCGCCGAACAGGGCGTTGACGATCTCCTCCTTGTTGTGAAAGTGGTAATAGAGGTTGCCCTGACTCATCTCCAGCTCGGCCGCGATGGCGGAGGTGGTGACGGTCGGCTCGCCCAGCAGGTTGAACTGGGCGAGGGCGGTGGCCAGGATGCGATCCCGCGTGCGCCGCTTGGGTTTGCAGTCCATGCTACTCCTTCGATTGCCGACGACCCTTGCCGCCATAGCGGCGGGTCAGCCAGTGCTGCAGCTGGGTCAAAGAGGCATCCAGCGCCGCCACCGAGCCGGTGCCCGGGGTCAGCAGGGAACGCTGTTCATCGGCCAACGCGCCCAGATCCAGTTCCAGCCCATGTCTGGCGAGGATGGGGCCAAGCTCGGCCCGTCGCCGCCACAGATCCTGGCGGGTATGCTGGAAGGCGTGCTCGCACAGATGGCGCCGATCCCGGTAACTGAACACATTGGTAAAGAACATTTCGCCGTCCGCCGAGGAGGGTTCGAACAGCAGGGCATCCGCGTCGGGATACTGGTGTTTGTAGCGATCCATCCCCACGTGCATGCGCGAGTGGATGATGGCGCGAAACGTCTGGGCCAGCACCACCGGCAGACCGCGGTCCACCAGCTTGGCGGGATGTTCGCTGGCCAGTCCCGCATCAAAGGGCACCAGCGGGTTGATGCAAAACACCAGGTCGGCCCCCTCCTGCAGCGCCACCGAGGCGTGCAGCGTCTTGATCAGCGCCCCGTCCACGTAGTAGCGGCCATCGATGAGCGAGGGCGGGAACAGACCGGGCAGGGCGGCCGAGGCCTGTACCGCGGCGGAGATGGGCACCTGATCCAGCCCCGGGCTGCCGAAGGCCACCGCGCGGCCGGTATCGAGCTCGGTAGCGATCACGAACAGCCGGCTGGCAAGCTCACGAAAGTCGTTGCTGCGACCGGGGCGGGAGAAAAACTGGGTGAGGATCCGATCCACTCCGCGGCTGTCGAACATGCCGGTCGGGATCGCTCGGGACAACCCCTGCAAAGAGCCGAGCAGGCTCTTGTTCCAGGGCGAGGAGAGATAGTCGGCCAGACAGGTCAGCACC
The DNA here is from genome assembly GCF_002934425.1 of Aeromonas sp. ASNIH4. Taxonomy (NCBI): domain Bacteria; kingdom Pseudomonadati; phylum Pseudomonadota; class Gammaproteobacteria; order Aeromonadales; family Aeromonadaceae; genus Aeromonas; species Aeromonas sp. ASNIH4. The sequence goes on from NZ_CP026217.1 coordinate 2,220,245, forward strand.
AGCGGCGGCAGCGAGGTGAGCCGGTCAAAATATTCCCCGAAGGCGGGACGCAGCAGGGTGGAGGGGTCGAAGAACTCGCCGGTGTCATCGCTTAACAGGATCCGCACCAGCTTGTCCGGCGAGATGCCGTTGGCCAGCGCCGAGGCGATCACCGCTCCCGAGCTCACCCCCACATAGATATCGGCCTGCTCGAAACGCAGCCCCTTGATGCTGTCGGCCAGGGCGGCGCAGGCTCCGATCTCGTAGATCCCCCCCAGAGGTCCCCCGCCGGCGAGGGCAACCGCAATCGTGCTCATGATTTGCCTCCCTTCTCATGCAAAACCGGCCCAGCAGAGGGCATGGGCCGGTGGATCATTACGCAATCAGAACAAGCCAGTCAGTGGATCAGAAGAGCGTGGTTTCACTCTTCTCCTTGACCTCTTTGGCCACGCTCTCCACTTCCGTTGCCAGTGCTTTCACCTCTTCCTTCACCTTGGCGATGGGGGCGGCGGCTTTCTTGACCGGCGGCTTTTTGGCTGCAACCGGCTTTTTGGCTGCAGCGGCGGCAGGCTTGGCCTCGTCAGCCGGGGCAACGTCATCCAGGTCCTGGGCATCGATCAGCTGTTGTACCACCTCGGTCAGCTCAGCCATGCGCTTGGAGAGTTTGTCGATGTCCTTGCGGGTCGGGATGCCGAGGCTGGCGACGGCGCGGGCCACGCGATCCTCGAATACCTGCTCCAGACGTCCCCAAGTCCCGGCCGTCTTGTCGGTCATGGCAGCGATCTTCTCGTCTGCACTCTGGCGGGTACGGGTTTGCAGGGCTTCCCCTTCCTGCACCAGGGCTTCGAAGATTTTACCGCCTTCTTCCTGGGCTTTGGCATAGGCACCCAGACCCGCCAACCAGATCTGCTGGGTGGACTCCTTGATGGTGGAGGTGAGTTGGTTGTCGGTCACCGAACTTGCCAGTGCTTTCAATTTTTTGGCCATGACAATCTCCTTGCTCGTGATATAGATGATGGTAATGACAACAACCTTGATATATTCGTTGTGGCATTACTTGGCTTTCATCCTCAGTCTATGGAGAAAAAATAGAGGGTTCTACCTAATAACGGAACAAGCAACCCTGGTAATTTTGGTCTGGGTCACGAAGAATGATATTCGAATGAATATTTTGCGTTAAAGCGTGATATATCTAACAGCAACTAACAGCCCAATCAGTAAGGGATATAAATACCATGGACTATTTCATCACGGGGGGCAGCGGCTTTATCGGTCGCCGGCTGATTAAAAAAGTGCTGCAGCGCCCGAATAGCCGGGTGCATTTCTTGATGCGTGCAGCCCATCTCGATCGGGTACCCGATCTGCTGGCTTACTGGGGGGTTGAGGCGGATCGCGCCATCCCCGTGGTCGGCGACATGACCCACCCGCTGCTCGGCGTGGGCAGTGCCGAGCTGGAGTCTCTCATCGGCAAGATCGACCACTTCCTGCATCTCGCCGCCATCTACGATCTCAACGCCAAGGCGGGCATTCAGCAGCAGGTCAATGCCGAAGGCACCCGTCAGGCCCTGCAACTGGCCGAGCGGCTCCAGGCCCGCTGCTTCCATCACTGCAGCTCCATCGCGGTGGCCGGTCTGTTCGACGGCCTGTTTCGGGAAGACATGTTCGATGAGGCCGAACACCTCGACATGCCCTATTTCCAGACCAAGCACGAAGCCGAAGGGATCGTGCGCAAGGAGAGCACGCTGCCCTGGCGCATCTATCGACCCGGCATAGTGGTCGGTGATGCCAACACCGGCGAGATGGACAAGGTGGACGGCCCCTATTACTTCTTCAAGACCATCCAGAAGCTGCGCCGCATGTTGCCGCCCTGGATGCCCGCCATCGGGGTCGAAGGGGGACGCATCAACCTGGTGCCGGTCAACTTCGTGGTGGATGCCATCGATCACATCGCCCACCTGGAAGGGGAGGACAACAAGGCGTTCCACCTGACCGATTCCCACCCCATGCGGGTCGGCGACATGCTGAGCACCTTCTCCCGCGCCGCCCATGCCCCTGAGCCCGCCATTCGCATCAATGCGGCCCTGTTCAGCTTCATTCCCCGCCATCTGATGACCATGCTGATGGCGCTGACGCCGGTGCGGCGCATTCGCGATGCGGCGATTGCCGATCTGGGGCTGCCCAAGGACATCTTCCGGCTCATCAACTATCCCACCCGCTTCGACAACCGCGAAACCCAGCGAGTGCTGAAGGGGACCGGCATCGAAGTGCCGCCGCTGCACAGCTATGCCTGGCGACTGTGGGATTACTGGGAACGTCACCTCGACCCCGAGCTGTTTATCGATCGTACCCTGCGCGGCCGGGTCGAGGGCAAGGTGGTGCTGATCACCGGCGCCACCTCCGGCATCGGCAAGGCCACGGCGAGAAAACTGGCCGAGGCGGGGGCCAAGGTACTGACCATCGCCCGGGACGAGCACAAGATTGCCGAGACCCGGGCCGAGTTTGCCGAGCTGGGATTGACCCTGCAGGTCTATCAGGGGGATCTGGCCGATCTCGCCCAAGGGGAGGCGATCACCCGCCAGATCGTGACCGAGCACGGCGGGGTGGACATCCTCATCAACAATGCCGGTCGCTCCATCCGCCGCGCCATCGAGGACTCTTTCGATCGCTTCCACGATCTCGAACGCACCATGCAGCTCAACTACTTCGGCACCCTCAAGGTGATCATGGGACTGCTGCCCACCATGATCGAGAAGAAGAAGGGCCACATCATCAACATTTCCTCCATCGGTGTGCTGACCAATGCGCCGCGCTTCTCCGCCTACGTCGCCTCGAAATCGGCGCTCGATGCCTGGGTGCGCACCGCCGCCTCCGAGTTTGCCGACAAGGGGGTCAACTTTTCCATCATCAACATGCCGCTGGTGAAAACTCCCATGGTGGCGCCCACCAAGGTGTATGAACAGGTGCCCATGATGACGCCGGAAGAGGCCGCCGATTTGGTGTGCGACACCATCATCAACAAGCACGTACGACTGGCCACCCGGCTCGGAGTGTTCGGCCAGGTGATCCATGCCCTGGCGCCGCGAGTGGCCCAGGTGATCATGAACACCAGCTTCCGCACCTTCTCCGACCCCAAGGAGGGCAACGAGTCCAAAGCGTCGGCGGATCAGATGGCGGTCTCCACCCTGATCAAGGGGATCCACTTCTAGGGGGAGCGACAACGAACTGAGGTAGCAAAAACGAAAAGGGCCTGCGCAATCAGGCCCTTTTCATTTGCGGCTGCGGGCGGGAGAGCAGGGTCAACAACAAGGCCGTGGTACGGCGGGAGTAGAGCAGGGAGAGGTGGCCGAGGGCGGCAAGCTCCACGTCCTCCATGCCATCCAGTCGCTGGCGTGACTGGGGCAGCACGAAGTTGTCGTGGCTGGTGCGCACCGAGACCCCGGGCACGCAGAGCGGCACGGCGGCAAAGCGCTGCAGCCAGCCAGAGCCGGGCTCCATCTCGCGGGCATTGTCGCCCAGTCCCAGGGTAGCTAGCTGGCTACCCTGATGGGGAGTGGCCAGGGTGATGAGCTGGGCCACCTTGTCACCACCCGCCACCGCCAGGTAGTCGCGGCACACCAGCCCGCCCATGCTGTGGCCGATCAGTACCAGCTGCGACGCACCGGTGGCGGCCAACACCTCGTCGATGCGCTTGGCCAAGAGCGGCACCATGTCGTCGAGATGTCCGAAGGGAGGGGTCAGGGTGACGGTCGCTACCGTGTAACCGGCAGCCTCCAGTCTGGCTCGTTGCACCCGCCAGATGCCGCGACTGCAACCATAACCGTGGATCAGCAGCAGGGGCAGGGGGGAGGGCGTCAGCCTGTCGGGCGCCATCAGCCAGCGCTCGAACGGCAGCAACCAGGTGAAGGTCAGCAGGTAGGCCGCAATCTCTCGCCCCACCATGGGCAACCATTCTCGCCAGCCGATGGCTGGCACCGGGTAGAAGCGGGAAAAGCCCCAGGTCAGCAGCACCACCAGGGTGCGCAGTCCCAACAGGGCCACCACCACGAACAGGATGGAGAGCGGCGGCGAGAGGCCGATGACCAGATGGGCGATGCCCCCAAGGAGCGTCACCTCAACCAGCAGCAGGATCAGTAGTTGCTTTGTGATCGTCATGGACCAATCATCCGACCAGTCTGGCATGGAAGTCAAATGACCCTTTCATCAATGTGATGGCAAACGCGCAATCATCAGCCGGCGCGGCAATAAAGCACTTCTGCATGGGGTTATTTGCAATACTGTATATCCATACATATACTTGTATTCACTATCAGAAGGAGGACGCCGCGATGGCCGTTGAGATCAAATATGTTGTGGTGCGTGGGGGAATGGAGAAGATGACCTTTGCCAGCAAGAAAGAGGCCGATGCCTATGACAAGCTGCTGGACACTGCCGATGAGTTGATGCATTTGCTGGCGGGCGCGCCCGTTCGCCTTGAACCGGAGCAGCAAGAGAGTCTGGCCTTCTACCTGGCCGAGCAGCGCGATCTGCTGCAAAACGTGCTGCGCGGAGCCAAGGGGCAGGGGAGCGGCAAGTCGGAGCCGCAAGAAGAGCAAAGCGAGGCGGGCAAGCCAAAAGACAAATCCCTCAAGCGTGTAGCGTGAGGACGACACGGGGGAGGCTGCCTGTCACAGCATGAAAACAGCCTCAACTTATGCATTAATGAGAATTTTAAAGCGTTTATATGGATATTTACCCCGAGAATTTTCCAACCAAGGTGCATATCCATTGAATAAATACACTATGCAGCATCAGCTGTTGATGGTGATGCTGTTCGCTGTACAGCATCGACGTTTCATTCCAGCGTGATGCCGATAACCCCATTTATCGGCATCACCATCACGCAGGCCCCGAGCCGAGTCTCTCATCCACAAGCATCATCATGACCACTATGTTACTTCCACCCGCCATGCCGCTGTTCGATGGTCTGGCCTACCTGGAGGCGGGCAACCCTCAGGTCAATCAATATCTTGCCAACCTCAGCCTCAACGATGTGCCCGATGCCGGGTTGGTCTACGAGCTCGCCGTCGACTGGCTGCTGGAGCAGCGCAACAGCGAGAACAACTACAAAACCTATCGCAGCGAGCTGACCACGTTTTTACATTGGTGCTTCGGTGAAATGCGCATCAGCCCCAAGGATCTGACCCGGCGCATCATGATGCGCTATCTCGATTACTGTCAGGCGCCGCCAGCGGCCCTGATTGCCTATCGCAACGTAGCCCAGTTCGTGCTCGACAAGGAGTGGGGAGAACGACTGCCCAATCCCCAATGGCGACCCTTCCTTGGCAAGCGGGAGCTGGGTCGCGAGTTGCCATACCGCCTCAGCGAACAGGCCATGAAGACCAAGCTCGCCATTCTGTCTGCCTTCTTCCAGTTCTTGATCCAGGAGGAGTACATGGACCGCAACCCGGCGCTGTTACTGCAACGGGTGAAGCGGTCAATGCAGCAGGAGTCGGACGACCATGGCCAGGCCTTCAGCGAGCTGCAGTGGTCCTATGTGATGCAGGCAGCCGACCTGCTAGCCGCCGAATCACCCGAGCAGCACGAGCGCAGCCGCTTCCTGATAAGCCTGATGTACGCCTGTTACCTGCGGATCTCGGAAGTAGCAGCAAGGCCAGGGTTTACCCCCGTCATGGGTCAGTTTCGCCGTGATGGAAAAACCGGCGTCTGGGGCTATTTCATTCCTCGCAGCAAAGGTGGCAAGCGCCGCACCGTGGCAGTATCCCATGCCTTGCTCGAGGCCCTCAAACGCTATCGGACGTTTCTCGGTCTCTCACCATTGCCGGCACCCGATGAGCAGACTCCGCTGTTTGTGCGCCACAAGGCTGCGGCACACGGCCGGGAACAAGGCGAGCTCAACGCCAACCTCGGGATCCGCCAGCTGCGTGACCTGGTGATGAGCGTCATCCAGACCGCCGCCGAGTTGGCAGAAAAAGATGGGTTTGTGCAGGACGGCGCCGAGATGCGCAACCTGACACCACACTCCATTCGTCATACCGGCATCACCCACGACATCAATCTCAACGGACGGCCGTTATCACATGTACAAGCCGATGCCGGCCACGACAGCATCGATACCACCTCCAAATACCTGCACACCGGCAACAGCGAGCGCCATGAAAGTGCCAATCACAAACCGCTGGATCGGTTGCACGACTAGGCCTTTCAAGATGAGAGATAACGAAGAGAGAAGTTCAGGAGCATGGCTGTGATGCTGCGTTTTTTAAACGGCATCACTCCGGATTCTTCCATAACCCAACACCGCGCATAATGTATATTATGTTAAATTAACTATCTTGTTTCCTGTCACCACCTATTGAACTGTGTATAATGGCAACAATTGATCCTATCTCCGACCGGATGTCTTAAGTGGCTGAATTAACATCAGAACAATTAAAACCTGTTTTTTCGATTGAACAGTTTCCTGCCCTCAGCGAGCTCGAACCCATTCCCTTTGCCGCCTTGCAACCCAGAGCTATTTCCGGCATCAAGCGTCTCGCCAGTTTTGATGGCGACTGCCCGGTCATGCTGCTCAACGGTTTTCCCGGAGTGGATTATGAAGGCGTTTGCCAGACGCTGATTGCCGCTTCCAATGGCAAGGACGGTGACCTGTTCGATCTCTGCTACACCGAGAATCTGAACAACCCGTTCAAGCCCATCTGGCTGCGCCTGCAACCCGGCACCGGCTTCGAGTTCTGTGAAATGGTCGGTGAATTGCTCAAGCTGATGAGCCATCATCTGGATGCCGAGCGCCTGGTCACCCGCATCATGCGCAAACAGAACAACGATCCCAAGATCGATGACTTCCTCTCCGATCTGGCGGCGCACGTGGCTCAAGGGCTCGAGTTTCAACACCCGGTACTCATCAACCTGCTGATCCACCATGAAGAGCAGGAAGCGCCTGTCATCTATGGGCGTGATTTGAACTGGGATACCCTGTTTGGCTCCATCAACTATCAGACCGAGCAAGGTTCGGTCTATGCCAACCAGCACCTGCTGGAGCCGGGTCTGCTGCGTCAGGCCAACGGTGGCTATCTGATTTTGCAGCTGGATGAGCTGCTGGATCAGCCCCATCTCTGGTTCAAGCTCAAGAATGCGATGCAAAAAGGTGAGCTGGACTGGAACGCCTATCAGGAAGGTAAAACCCTGACCCCCTTCTTCACCCCGGAAGCCACCCCCATCAAGCTCAAGCTGATCCTGGTCGGCGATCGTCTTGATGTGGCCGAGTTCCAGATGCTGGACCGCGACATGTCCGAGCGCATCTTCCTGCGCGCAGATCTGGTCTCCGAGGTGAACATCGAAGAGGATCTGCCCGATTATCTTCAGTATCTGGCCTGGCTGCGCGAGCGCTGGGAGCTGCTGGACTTCACCCCGGCCGCCCTCGCCGCCCTTTGCCGCCACGCCAGCCGGCTGTGCGACCACCAGGAGTGGCTGTCACTCTCCGAGGTGCAACTTTCTGCCATCATGCGGATGGCCGACAGCCTGGCACGCGAGCTAGAAGCGGACGTCGTCACCGACGAGCACATTCGCGGTGCACTGGAAGAGCAGGATTACCGCCTCAACTATCTGGTCGAGCAGTCCGACCAAGGCGTCATCGACGGCCAGATCCTGCTGCAGACCGACGGTGAGGAAGTGGGCCAGATCAACGGCCTCTCCGTCATCCAGGTCTCGGGGCATCCCTATGATTTCGGCGAGCCGGTGCGACTCACCGCCACCGTGCATCTGGGTGATGGCGATGTGGCGGACATCGAGCGCAAAGCGGAGCTGGCGGGTCATATCCACGCCAAGGCGATGATGATCATCCACGGTTATCTCTCCAACAAGTTCGGTGCCGAGAACCCTTCCCCGCTGTCGGCCAACCTGGTGTTCGAGCAGTCCTATCACGAGATCGATGGTGACAGCGCCTCGTTGACCGGCCTGTGTGCCCTGCTCTCTGCCCTCGCCCGCCAGCCCATCTACCAGCACTTTGCGGTGACCGGCGCGGTCGATCAGTTCGGCAATGTGCAGGCCGTTGGTGGCGTCAACGAGAAGATTGAAGGCTTCTTCCGGGTTTGCAAGATCCACGGTCTCACCGGCAAACAGGGGATCCTGCTGCCCGGCACCAATGCCCAGCAACTCAACCTGTCCGATGAGGTGATTGCAGCCGTCGAAGCCAGCCAATTCCATATCCATCCGGTGGATCATGTGGAAGAGGCCATCGAGCTGCTGACTGGTTGTGTTGCCGGTGAGCCGGATATGCCGGATACCCTGTTCGGCCGGATCCAGCAGCGGCTGGATGAGCTCAATGGCACCGACGTCATCAAGGGGGGCGTACTGCGCCGCCTGTTTGGTCGAGTGTTCGGACGGTGAGAAAAGAAGTGATCGGAGTTGTTTAGCGAACAACTGTACGCTAAATTGGCCCGGCTTTGACCCATTTGAAGGATAAACAGCGTGACCGTAGACAATACCACCATTGATGCCCGCCTTTCCCTGTGTGAACAAGGCAAAGACTCGTTTACCCGTGAAGAGCTGCTCGCCTGCAGCCGTGGCGAACTGTTTGGTGAGGGTAACAGTCAGCTGCCCGCCCCCAACATGTTGATGATGGATCGCATCGTCAAGATCAATGACAACGGTGGTGAGCATGGCAAGGGCGAAATCCTGGCAGAGCTCGATATCACGCCGGATCTCTGGTTCTTCGATTGCCACTTCCCCGGTGATCCGGTCATGCCTGGCTGTCTCGGTCTGGATGCCATGTGGCAACTGGTCGGTTTCTTCCTGGGCTGGAAAGGCGGCCCCGGCAAGGGTCGTGCACTGGGGGTTGGCGAGGTGAAATTCACCGGCCAGATCCTGCCGACCGCCAAGAAAGTGACCTACAAGATCACCTTCAAGCGCGTCATCAACCGCAAGCTGGTGATGGGGATCGCCGATGGCGTGGTGGAAGTGGATGGTCGCCCGATCTACAGCGCAACCGATCTGAAAGTGGGTCTGTTCAAGGACACCACCGCATTCTAAGTGCCGACCAGCAGGTCGAACTGAACAACGTAAAGGGGCCATCATGGCCCCTTTCCTTTTGCAATGAGTGATGAAGTACCGGCTACTTCATGAAGAGGCCTGAGCCCCGCCCTTCCATGGCATCACGCCAACCACCAAGCCAATGCCCACGGGCATCCAGGCATTGATACGGACACGCTTCTTTCTGTTTGCCGACCACGCCAGCCTGATAACCACGAGCACGAGCTCTTTCCAGACGGTCCCGTTTTTGTCTCTTCATCATCTACGACCCTCTTCCGTGGAACAAAAAAAGCGACCAATTTTTCATCGGTCGCTTTCATCTTTACCCCAGGGGGTCGGCAGGGTCAAACAAAAAATTTCATGCTATCCGGTCATTGTGACACAAGACACTGAACCGCATTAATTTTTAGTGACACAACTTTTTAGCGCTGGAAACGGCGCAGCCAGGCGAATGGCAGGGCCAGTAGAGTCAACCAGAACAGGCTGCCACCACCGCTGCCGCCATCCTGACCGGTCTGGTTGTTGACCGGTGCGTTGGCGACCACATAACCGGCCGGATCGTTGTTCTTGTAGTCGGTTACCACCGGCGCCAACTTGACGCTGACTACGGTAGCATTGGTGCGGTTGTTCAGATCGCTCTCGCTGTTGTAGCGATAAGCCGTGGCCGCGACGGTACCGTTGCTGCTGATGCCGCTGGCATAGGCGATGTGGTAGTAGTAACCGTTCTGGGTACACTGCTTGGCACCCGCATCATCCAGACCACAGATGAGATCGTTCAGATACCAGTTGTTGCCGGTCGCTGCGTTGAGCAGGAAGCCTTCCTGCATGCGATTGGTGCCATTGACCACGGGCTGGGTCTGATGGCGGGAATCACGCCAGCCAACCACCATGTTGTGGTTGTTGATGGCGTCCGCTTCCGAACCGGAGCCACTGAGCGGCTTGTCCTGCAGGGAGACCACGGCGTTGGTGGTCGGCGTGTTCAGGTTGAACACGAACATCTCGACCGGACGGTTCTGGCCCTTGTTGATGCGATAAAGCTGGTTGCCGATGACATAGCCATTGTCGTTGACCCCCACGGCCCAGCTGTGTTGCAGCTTGGCGTCATCCTTGCCGGGCTCGCCTTCGGCCAGCGGGATGATCTGGGTAGTACCAACCTTGCTGCCATCCAGATCCAGTGTCCAGTAAGCGGCCAGGTTGCGACCGTCCAGGTAGTTGGTGCCGATCTCACCGGTGGAGGAGTACCCTACCCCGTACAGATTGCCGTTGAATTTACCCACCCCGAGCGCGGAGGCGGTCTGCACCACTTCGTTGCGGGCGCGGGCATACTCGTTGGCCTGCAGCAGCTTGTTGAAGGTGCCGGTACTGTTGACCAGCCAAAAGCTGGCCTGGGTGTTGAGGCCCGGGCAGTAGCGGTAGTCGCCGTACTGGCCGTCGTTGCCGGCAAAGCACCAGTTGTAGGTTTCGGAGTTGACGGCAATGTTCTTGCCGGTCGCTGCGGTACCGGTCACCAGATACTGGCCGTTGTCCAGTTTCTTGATGCTGGTCGGCACGCTCAGGCTGTGAGTGCCGGCGCCGTCTTTCAGCTCGACGGGGTTGCCCTCCTCGACCACGGCGAAGGCAGTACGCAGCTTGCCACTCATCTTGTAGCCTGCCCGGGTACCGGGTACGTCGCCCAGCGCGGTCACCAGACCGTCGGTCTCGCCCAGCTGTACGTAACCTACGTTGTTGCGCTGGTCGACCCCGTCGAGGAAGTCACGACGCCACTGATAGGCGAAGTTGCTGTTGTCGTTCCAGAAGGAGTTGCAGACCGAGTTGGAGAGCATGCAGCCCTGCTCAAAACGGAAACGATCGACCAGGAAGTCGGCGAAACGCACGGTCGAGAAGTGCTCGGCCATGTTGTTCTTGGTATTGATCCCGATGAGCCCGTTGCCGTCGCCGCTGATCCCGCTGGCGTAACCCTTGTCGGACGCATCGACAATGGTGAAAAAGGGACTTTGTGCCGCCTGGGCATGTAGGCTGGCGCTGACCAGAATGGCCAGCATGGATAATTGCTTTTTCATCTACTTCCTTAGTCCTGATGTTTCAACGCTTCCAACTCCTCCCAACGGGAGAAGGCTTGTTCCAATGCAGCCTCTGCTGCATTCAGGGCATCCAGTTTGGCTTGAGTCTGGTCGCTCGGCAGGGAGAAGAAACCGGGGTGGTTGATCTCGGTCTGCAGGGCATCCAGCTCTGCCTCCAGCTGTTCTAGTCGAGCCGGTAGATTATCCAGCTCCAGCTGCAACTTGTAAGAGAGCTTTTTGGCTTTTGTGGCAGCAGGCGCTGGCGCCACGACAGGCTCTGGCGTTTTGCTCTGCGCCTGTTTGGCGACTTGCTGCGCAGACTGCTGTGCCTGTTGTTGAGCGCGGGTGGCCATCATGTCGGCGTAACCGCCCACATAATCGCTTATCTGCCCGTCCCCTTCAAACAACCAGCAACCGGTCACGGTATTGTCGATGAAACGACGATCGTGACTCACCAGCAACAGGGTGCCGGGGTAGTCCGCCAGCAGCTCTTCCAGCAATTCCAGCGTTTCGACATCCAGGTCGTTGGTTGGTTCATCGAGGATCAGTAAATTACTGGGCTTCAAGAACAATTTGGCCAACAGTAAACGGTTTTTTTCGCCCCCTGACAAGGCTTTCACCGGGGTGCGTGCCCGTTTCGGTTCAAACAGGAAGTCCTGCAGGTAACCGAGAATGTGGCGGGAGCGGCCGCGCACCATCACTTCTTGCTTGCCCTCCCCGACGTTGTCCACCACCGTCTTCTCGGGGTCGAGCTGCTCGCGGTACTGATCGAAGTAGGCCACTTCCAGATTGGTGCCCCCCTTGACCGTGCCACGACTTGGGCTCAACTGGCCGAGCAGCAGCTTGATGAGCGTCGACTTTCCGCAGCCGTTGGGGCCAACCAGCGCAATCTTGTCGCCGCGCAGCACCTGCAGATCCAGCCCCTGGAACAGGGTGCGATCACCAAAGTCCAGCCCCAGGCCTTCACTTTCAAATACCAGCTTGCCGGAGCGGCTCGCCTCGTCCAGCTGCAGTTTGGCCTTGCCCTGCAGTTCACGGCGCTGGGTCCGCTCCATCCGCATCGCCTTGAGGGCGCGCACTCGTCCCTCATTACGGGTACGACGGGCCTTTATCCCCTGGCGAACCCACACCTCTTCCTGGGCCAGCTTGCGATCGAATTCGGCGTTCTTGAGCTCTTCGACCCGCAACCACTCCTCTTTCCCCTGCAGATACTCGTCGTAGTTGCCGGGCCAGGAGGTGATCACGCCGCGGTCCAGATCGATGATCCGGGTCGCCAGCTTGTGGATGAACTCCCGGTCGTGGGAGATGAAGACGATGGCGCCGCGAAAATCTTTGAGGAACTCTTCCAGCCAGTTGATGGCATCGATGTCCAGGTGGTTGGTCGGCTCGTCCAGCAGCAGCAGATCCGGATCGCAGGCCAGCGCGCGGGCCAGTGCCACCTTGCGCAGCCAGCCGCCGGAGAGGCTGTCGAGGGTCACGTCGGGATCCAGACCCAGCAGGGTCAGCACCTGGTTGATGCGGGTCTCGAACTGCCAGCCATTCTGGTAGTCGAGCTGCTCCTGCAGCTGGCTCATCTTGCGAATGTTGGCATCGGAGGCATCATGTGCCAGTTCCATGGAGATATGGTGATACTGCTTGAGCAGCTCCCCTACCCCGGCCAGACCTTCGGCGGCGTAGTCAAACACGGTGATCTCGCTCGACGCGGGGGGATCCTGCTCGAGACGGGTCACTTTCAAATCTTGTTGCAGCACCAGACGGCCGTCATCGAGCGGCAGTTCGCCGGCGATCACCTTCATCAGGGTGGACTTGCCCGCCCCGTTGCGCCCCACCAGACAGAGGCGCTCGCCCCGCTCGATGGTGAGCTCGGCCTGATCGAGCAGCGGAAAATCACTGAACGACAACGACGCGCCGTGCAATGTCAAAAGAGCCATTCTTGTTCCTTATTGCTAATGAAAAAACGGGTGGCAGACTGGATCTCCCCCCGTTTCATCGTCAAATCGCCCGCTCACCCCTGCCTGGCAAGCCACGCTTGCAGCTCAGCCAGGGTGAAGGGCCAACCCAGTTCACGCCCCGCTTCATCGCGCAGTACCGGAATGCGGACCCGATAGGTTGCCAGCCATTGCGCATCATCCATGATGTCGCACTGGCGAGTGTCGGCCGCAAGACCGGCCTGCTCCACCAGCGCCCACGCCTGTTCGCACAGGTGGCAGCCGTCGGTGTGAAACAGGGTCAGCATCAGGCCTCAGCCTCCGCATGGGTGATGATCCAGCAGTTGTGGATATGCTGGTTGCGCTCGAAATCCTTGGGTCGAGTCTTGCCGGTGATGTTCTGGGCCTTGAGACCGATGGCCTCGAGACCGGCCAGATCCATCTTGAAGTGGCGCTTGTTGTTGGAGAACACCAGGGTGCCACCCGCAGCCAGCAGCCGCTTCAGGTGCTGCATCAGCAGCAGGTGATCGCGCTGCACGTCGAAGCTCTCATCCATCCGCTTGGAGTTGGAGAAGGTGGGCGGATCGATGAAGATGAGGTCGTACTGCTCGTCCGCCTCGGAGAGCCACTTCAGGCAGTCGGCCTGCACGAACTTGTGCTCTCGGCCCACCAGCGAGTTGAGGCGCATGTTGTCTTGTGCCCAGTTGAGGTAGGTGCGCGACATGTCCACCGTGGTGGTCTCGCTGGCACCGCCCAACCCAGCATGCACGGTGGCACTGCCGGTGTAGGCAAAGAGGTTCAGGAAGCGCTTGCCCTTGGCCATCTGACCCAGCATGCGACGGGTCTGACGGTGGTCGAGGAACAGACCGGTGTCGAGATAGTCATAGAGATTGACCCACAGACGGGCGCCATACTCCTGCACCTCCATCCGGTGCTGCTCTTCGGAGAGCTTCTGGTACTGCTGTTTGCCTTCCTGACGCTCGCGCACTTTCAGGATCACCTTCTCGCCGTCCATGCCGGTCACCTTGATGGCGGCCTGCACCATGTCGAGCAGACGCTGACGGGTCTTCTGGGCGGGAATGTCCTTGGGCGCCGCGTACTCCTGCACCACCAGATAGTCCTGATAACGGTCGATGGCGGCGTTGTATTCCGGCAGATCGGCGTCATAGAGGCGATAGCAGTCGAGATTCTCTTTCTGTGCCCACTTCTCCAGGGTTTTCAGATTCTTGCGCAGGCGGTTGGCAAAGTCCTGCGCCACCTCTTTCTGGGAAGCAACGGAGTCCTGTGCAATCTGGTAGTTGCGCAGCTGACACTCAAGGGCGCCGTTGAACAGGCGGTATTGCTTGTCGGCGCGCAGACGCAGACAGCTCAAAAGCTCGGGGGATGCGGAAAGAATGGAGACTTTCCAGCCCTGGAAGCTGCGACGCAGGGCATCGCCGAGGGCCTGATGCACTTCCAGCAGTGCCGGGAACTCGCCAAGACGCTCGCCATAGGGCGGGTTGGAGATCAGCATGCCGACCTGACGGGCCTCCCCTTCCACTGCCGGCATCGGCAGCGGGTTTTCCAGCGCGGTGACATCAGCCTGTTTGAAAGTGATGAGATGGGCCACGCCGGCGGCTTTGGCGTTGTCGCGGGCTTTGAGCAGCACGCGGCTGTCGGCATCACAACCAAACAGCTTAACTTCACAACGCTGCATACCGCGCTTGGCCCGTACTTGCGCCTCCATCAGCAGGCTCTGCCACAGCTCGCTGTCGTGCTGCAGCCAGCGATCGAACCCGAAACGCTCGCGGCGCAGCGCCGGTGCCATGTCGGCGGCGATAAAGGCGGCTTCCACCAACAGCGTACCGGAGCCACACATGGGGTCCATCATGGGCTCGCCGGCCCAGCCGCTACGGGCAATCATGGCGGCGGCCAGGTTCTCTTTGAGCGGCGCCTCGCCGGTGCCCTGACGGTAGAAACGCTGGTGCAGCGCGGGGCCTGACAAGTCCAGCGTGATATTGGCCTTGCCCTTGCCCAGGTGCGCCATGATGCGAATATCCGGCGACTTCTTGTCCACGTCAGGACGCACATGACCGCGCTTGGTGAAGCGATCGACGATGGCATCCTTGATCTTGAGCGCCCCATACTGGGTATTGCGAATGGCCGGATTGGTACCGGTAAAATCCACCGCAATGGTGGAAGTACCGGAGAAGTGCTCTTCCCAGGGAATGGTGTGAGCACCCAGATAGAGATCCAGGTCGTCATTCATCTGGAATTCGGACAGCACCAGCACGATGCGGGAGGCGAAACGGCTCCATAGACAGGCCTTGTAGCCAATGGCCAGTTCGCCTTTGAAATGCACGCCAGCCACGGTCTCACGGACCTGCTCTGCGCCCAGGTTGGTCAGCTCGACGGCCAACAGGTTTTCCAGCCCTTTGGGGCAGGTTGCAAAAAATTCTTTCATCACGCTCACGGGGAACCCATAAAAATAGTGCCGCATTATACCTTAAGCCGCGATCCGGAGCAGCAAAAGCTTGCCAGTCACGGCATAAACCGAGGGTATCTGACATGCGCCGCCTCCTACCTTTGGCCGTTCTGGCGAGGCATGCGCGCAGGAAGGATCTGACGAATAAAAAATGTACGGGCTGCTCAGCGCAGTTCAAACAATAACCTAGTTTGCTCGGGCATCTCTCATTGGCACGGTATTACCTTGCTGAGGCAGCAACCATATATGACATGGCCATGGTCAGGAATAGGTGAACTATCCCGCTGCCATATCTGACAGGCGTCAAACAAGACTCAACTCGTTATTATTTCCCACGACAGAGCAAGTTCTTTCTGTAAACCCCGTGTTTGGCCCTCCCGTTATCGTCCGTAAACGGGAGGGCTATTTTTTCATCTCCTCCCTGTTCATCTCGCTATTGTCCGACTGTCACATCTATCAGGTTTCAAGAGAAACTACAGGATTTAGAATAATCCCGTGTTGTTGATACAACCGCTTATTCCTCCTGTAGTGTGTGTTTGCCGCCCTCTCATCAAATTGATCGGAGGGCATTTTTTGCACAAAAGCAGTCGCCTGAAATAATCAAGGCTAATGATAGGAACAGAATGAGGATGAGTGGAGGTTCATCGGGATAAGCCGAATGAGAGAATAAAGGCTTGCTATAAAATAACCCGAGATTCAACTCACCTGGCGATATTGCGCCTGTGCCACCGGCCTTGGGCTCATGCGATTGTTCATCACCTTGATGACGCCAAAACGGGGCAGTGTCTTGCTGGTGGTCAATATGAGATCGTCAGTCAGGTTCAAACAGACGCTGGCTTGTTCACCGGCTTCGATCACCAGAAACTCCCCTTTGCCGTGAGGAGTGCCCATGCACACCAGCGCACCGGTTTCGGGAATAATGGCGGGGTGGGTTTCCCCAAAGAACCAGCTTTGTGGCATCAGGGGTTTGTAAAAGCGGCTGACGGCGATGGCATTGAGTACCAGCTGAACCTGATGCGGTACGCTCCACTCCAGTTCGGCAACCCTGTCCATCAGCTGATAATAGAGCGCAGCATCATCCACGCAAAAAGGCTGGGTGGTGAAGGAGCTGGGCACCAATTGTCGCCCTTTATATTCGGTGGCGAAGATCATGCGCTCGGATAAATCCAGCATCAGACGATCATCATGAGCATCATAATGCCACTGCCAATTGTCATTGGGTTGGATACACATGCAGGTGCCCTTACTGAAAGTCGTTACTCGACTTTATTCCATGTCGAGAATTTCAGCAACTTTAAATAAAGGGCACCGATTTATTTCTTATATATGGGTCACAATCTCTTTGACCAGATCCGGGCCCTTATAAATAAAGCCGCTGTAAATCTGGACCAGACTGGCACCCGCTGCCAGCTTCTCGCGGGCCGCCATGGCACTGTCGATGCCACCGACGCCAATAATGGGCAGCGCACCATCCAGTGCCTTGGCCAGCTGGCGGATCACTTCGGTGCTCTTGTGCTGCAAAGGACGACCGCTGAGGCCACCCGCTTCAGCTGCATGGGGCATGTCATAAATCATGTCGCGCTCAAGGGTAGTATTGGTGGCAATGACCCCATCAATGTCGTTTTTTATCAAGGATGCGGCCACCTGATTAATTTCATCCGGGGTCAAATCCGGCGCAATTTTAACGGCCAGTGGCACGTATTTCTTATATTGCGCGGCCAGCTCCTGCTGACGAACCTTGAGGGCGGCCAACAGTTCATCCAGTGCATCGCCATATTGCAGCGAACGCAATCCCGGCGTATTGGGAGAAGAGATATTGACGGCAATATAACCGGCATGGTCATACACCTTGTCCATGCAGATCAGGTAATCATCCTTGCCCTGCTCGATGGGGGTGTCCTTGTTCTTGCCGATATTGATGCCGATCACCCCCTGATATTTGGCTTTCTTGACCTGGGCAACCAGATGGTCGACCCCTTTGTTGTTGAAGCCCATCCGGTTGATGATCCCCTCTGCCGGAATCACCCGGAACAGACGCGGCTTGTCATTGCCGCTCTGGGGTCTGGGGGTGACGGTACCGACCTCGATAAAGCCGAATCCCATGGCCCCGAAGGCATCGATACACTCGCCATCCTTGTCCAGACCGGCCGCCAGACCCACCGGATTGGCAAAAGAAAGCCCCATGACAGTGACGGGGCGTTTGGGCAAGGAGTGGCGGAAGAAACAATCAAGCGGCGTACCGAGAAGGCGGGGCAGATATTTGATGGAGAGATCGTGCGCCTGTTCCGGGTTGAGCTTGAACAGGAAATGCCTGGCGAGAGGGTACAGCATGTTTGCTCCTTAAAAAAAGCCCCGGCAACTGGCCGGGGCTTTGGGTGTGATACCGCTGTCATGCCTTAACTGGCAATCACAGTGCTCGGCAATTCAACTGGAGCAGGTTCAACTCCCGCAAGGCCACCGAGAACTTGGCGAACTCGTGGGTACTGGTGGTCTTGAAGTCGGCCAACATGTGGGTCCAACGGGACAAGAGTTGCTCATGCTCCGAAATCCAGTCGGCCAGTATGGTAGCGCATTCTCCCTGATCTTTGCACCCTTCCAGCACCACGGAAGTGAGGCTGCGCTGCTGCCAGTCCAGATCTTCGCGGAAGGAGGCCCGCGCCATCGCCTGCCAGTGGTTGCCCACCGGTTGATGATTGATCTGGTCGAGGAACCAATGCAGATCCAGCTTGGCGCCGAGGCGATAGTAGACGTTGGCAGCACGCAGGATGTCGGTCTTGTGCTCCGCGGCGATCTGCGCCAGATCCAGGCTGGAGAAGAGGCTGCTCATATGGGCCACCTGACGAGCGATGGCTTGTGGCACTTGCTTGGCCACCAACGCCGCGACCGCCTGCTGGTGTTCGGCCACTTCGCTCTCGTCCATCACCTCGTAGAGGTGCTTTCCTAAGGTCTCGAAGGCCGGGCGGAAGAAGGCGATGTTCTCGCTGATGCTCCAGCTGCGATTGCGGGCGCGCAGGAACCAGCGGGTGGCGCGGCGCACGATGCGACGGCTGTAGAACATTAGTTCGAGCTGGGTCTCTGCTCCCACCAGGTTGTCGCACCCTTCGATGTCGCGCCACAGCTGGTTGAGGCCGAATACCTCGCGGGCCATGGCGAAGCAGCAGGCCACTTCCGCCACCGAGGCACCGGTCTCGTCCTTCATCCGGCTGGCGAAGTTGAGCCCCATGTCGTTGACCAGCATGTTGGCCACCCGGGTCGCGATGATCTCGCCGCGCAGCGGATGCTGGGCCAGTGCCGCCCCGAACTGCTGCTGCAGCTTGGCCGGGAAGCTGGTCACCAGCATGTTGGCGAGGAAGGGCTCGTCGGTCACTTCCGGGCAGTTGAGCTGCTCTTTCAAAACCATCTTGCCGTAGGCCACCAGCACTGCCAGTTCGGGTCGGGTCAGACCCTGCCCCGCCGCCATCCGTTCGGAGAGCTCCTCGTCAGAGGGCAGGAACTCCAGGGCGCGATCCAGCTTGCCTTCCCGCTCCAGCCCCTGGATGAAACGCTGCTGCTCCTTGAGCTGCTCGGCGCCACGGAAACTGGTCACCGAGATGGACTGGGACTGGCGATAGGCGTTGGTGATGACAATCTGCGCCACGTCGTCGGTCATCTCATAGAGCATCTGGTTGCGCTGCTTGAGGGTCAGGTCACCGGCCGCCACCAGCTGGTTGAGCAGGATCTTGATGTTCACCTCGTTGTCGGAGCAATCCACCCCGCCCACGTTGTCGGTGAAGTCGGTGTTGATGCGACCGCCCTGGCTGGCGTACTCCACCCGGCCCAGCTGGGTAAAGCCGAGGTTGCCGCCCTCACCCACGATGCGGGCCCGCAGATCGCGGCCATTGACCCGCAGCACGTCGTTGCTGCGATCGCCCACTTCGGCGTCGCTCTCGCGGGAACTCTTCACATAGGTGCCGATGCCACCGTTCCACAGCAGATCCACGTTCAGGCAGAGCAGCGCCTTGATCAGCTCGTTTGGCGCCATGCTGGCCTTGTCGGTACCGAGCAGGGTCTGGATCTCGGGGCTCAGCTTGATGGACTTGGCCGAGCGCAGGAAGATACCGCCCCCTTGGGATATCAGCTCCCGGCTGTAGTCATCCCAGCTGGAGCCGGGCAGCTCGAACAACCGCTTGCGCTCGACGAAGCTCTTGGCCGCATTGGGGGTCGGGTCGATGAAGATGTGCATGTGGTTGAAGGCGCCCACCAGCTGGGTGTGCTCGGAGAGCAGCATGCCGTTGCCGAACACGTCCCCCGCCATGTCGCCGATGCCGACGCAGGTGAAGTCGGTGGTCTGGCAGTTGACGCCGATCTCGCGAAAATGCCGCTTGACCGATTCCCAGGCGCCGCGGGCGGTGATGCCCATCTTCTTGTGGTCATAGCCAACCGAGCCGCCGGAGGCGAACGCATCGCCCAGCCAGTGGCCGTATTCGAGGCTTATCTCGTTGGCGATGTCGGAGAAGGTCGCGGTGCCCTTGTCGGCGGCCACTACCAGGTAGTAGTCATCCTCGTCGTGACGCACCACTGATTTCGGCGGGATCACCTCGCCGCCAATGATGTTGTCGGTCACATCGAGCAGGCCGCGGATAAACAGGCGATAGCAGGCCTTGCCCTCTTCCTGGATCACGGCACGGGGGGCGCCTGCCGGCATCTGTTTGCAATAGAAGCCGCCCTTGGCGCCGACCGGCACGATGACGGTGTTCTTCACCTGCTGGGCTTTTACCAGACCCAGCACTTCGGTACGGAAGTCCTCCTTGCGATCGGACCAACGCAGACCGCCACGGGCCACCTTGCCCCAGCGCAGGTGTACCCCTTCCACCCGCGGCGAGTAGACGAAGATCTCGAACTTGGGCAGCGGCAGCGGCATGTCGGTGATGCTGGAGGGGGCCAGCTTGAAGGAGATGTAGGGTTTGATGTTGCCCGCCTTGTCCAGCTGGTAGTAGTTGGTGCGCAGGGTGGCGTCGATCATCTCCACATAGCGGCGGATGATGCGATCGTCATCCAGGTTGGCGACCTGATCCAACTTGGCGGCGAGCTGCTCGTGCAGCTTGGCGGATGCCTTGGCATCTTGCGATGGCACCTTGGCGTCCTGCTTGCCGGCCGGGTCAAGGCGCTGTTCGAACAGGGTGAACAGCAGCTGGGCGATATCCGGGTAGCGGGTCAGGGTCTCTTCGATATAGGACTGGCTGAAAGAGACGCCGGTCTGCCGCATGTATTTGGCATAGGCGCGCAGCACCGAGACCTGACGACCGGTGAGGCCGGCCCCCAGCACCAGGCGGTTGAAGCCGTCATCTTCCAGTTGCTTGTTCCAGATGGCCGCAAAGGCCTGCTGGAAGCGCTGCTGGCTCTGCTCCAGATCGAACGGCTGCTCGCCATGCAGCAGCATGGAGAAGTCGAGGATCCAGAAGATGTCGCCCGCCGGGGTGCGCACCTGATACGGGGTTTCGCCGATGACGCGCAGCCCCATGTTTTCCAGCATGGGCAGCACATCGGAGAGGTGGATGGGTTCGGTGCGGTGGAACAGTTTGAGACGGACCCGGCGATCGTTCTCCTCCTCCTGGGCGCGGTAGAACAGCATGCCGAGCGGATTGGCCTCGCTCAGGTTGTCCAGCTCCATGATGTCGGCCACGGCGGAACCCGGCAGCACATCTTCCTTGTAGGCGCGGGGGAAGGCGGTGCTGAAACGGCGGCGCAGTTCGTTGCCGCGGGCTTCACCGTAGTGAGAGAGCAGCACGGAGTCGAGGCGATCATCCCAGCTGCGAGCCGCTTCAATCAGGTTGTTCTGTACTTCGTTCACATCCACATCCACGTTGTTGTTGTTGACCCGCACTATGTAGTGGGTCCGTGCCAGCACGCCCTCGGTGAAGTAGACGTTGAACTCCACCTCTTCGCTGCTGCCAAAATACTTCTGCAGGATCTGCTGGGTCTTGACCCGCAGCGCCGTGTTGTAGCGCTCCTTGGTGACGTAGACCATGCAGGAGAAGAAACGGCCGTACACGTCGCGGCGCACGAACAGGCGCAACATGTCGCGCTCCTGCATCTCCAGCACGCCAAGACCGGTGGCCAGCAGCTCCTCTTCACGGGCCTGGATCAGCTCGTCACGCGGGTAGGTTTCCAATACGTTCAGCAGCGCCTTGTAGGCGTGGGAGCCCTTCTCGTGACCGGAAGCGGCCATGATGTGCTCGAGACGGTGACTGATGAGCGGGATCTGGGTCGCGCTGGTGTTGTAGATGGAGGAGGCATACAGGCCGATGAAGCGATCCTCTCCCACCACCTTGCCGTGCTCGTCGAAGCGCTTGATGCCGATGTAGTCCACATAGGCCGGGCGATGCACCCGCGACTTGCTGTTGGACTTGGTGAGGATCAGCAAGTCAGAGCTCAGCGCCGCGTGACGGGCACTGGCGGGCATGTTGCCAAGGCGCTGACCCACTTCCTTGATGGAGTTCTTCATCAGACCCAGGCTGGAGTCGGCCTGGGGCAGGATCTCGTGATCCCCCTCCACCGCCTTGACGTCATAGCGGCGATAGCCCATCAGGGTGAAGTTATGGGCGGCTACCCACTTGAGGAAGGCAACGCAAGAGTCCACTTCGGCCTGACCGACCGGGTTCTTGCGTTTGGGCAGCTCGTCGATGATCTCGTTCAGGCGCGCCAGCATCGGCTGCCAGTCACCGACTGCCAGGGCCACTTCACCGGCCACCGAGTTGAGCTCGGCAGTCAACCCTTCCATCTGCTCCTCGCTGGTGAGGTGATCGATTTCGATGAGGAAGGCGGTTTCGACGGAGGTCTGTTCGGCGCTGTTGTCGAGATCCAGAATGGCGCTGATCTTGCCTTCGTTACCGCGAATGAGGTGCAACGGCTGGTGCAGCATCATGTGCGCCGTGATGCCCCGGCGCTTGAGCGCCATGCGGATGGAGTCCACCAGGAAGGGGGAGTCCTGCAGGATGATCTCGACGATGGTATGGGGAGACTGCCAGCCATGGCGGGTCAGCTCGGGATTGTAGACCCGGATATAGGGGGAGGTCGAGGTGCGCTGGTTGAGCGCATTCCACAGGCTGAGCGCGGCACCATAGAGATCGCTGTCATTGCGATCGTGCAGATCGGTGCTCGCCATGTTGCCGTAGAACTTGGCGACGAAGCACTCGACCAGGGAGGCACTCTTCTTGGGCAACTTCTGATGGATCAGGCTGAGAACGTTTTCGAGCAGAACTGAGGTAGGGGCGTCTTTCAATGCCATTTCTATATTCCTTATCGGACGACATTAACCACCGACACAGAGACATCCACCCTGGATGCCCACCGGTACAGAGTTGCTGCGAAGTGTAATGTCTTGGATCAAGGAAGGCGAGCAAAGGTGATAATGGGTTGTTAAAAACAAGGGTCAGATCACGCCTTAAGCTGTGAAATATTTTGCCGTTCTGGCAAAAAACAGAAAATCCCACTGGATGGTTACGGATTTACCGGATAGATAGTGACTGAAAGCAGTGAATTGCGCGGAAATATGTTCAATTTTTGTTAATTTATGCGTTCGAGGCTGATAAAGCGATAATCATCCTGGGTTTTGAGGCGAAAATAGCCATGTACCCCGCTGATGGCGACGAAAGGCCGGATTTTCTCAATGCCCAGCTCCAGGGTCAGCCCCTGCTCGCTGCGTACCACCAACCGTTTGGCATGGCCCTGATACATCAGCATGACCTCGTCGTGGCTCAGGGACAGGCGAAAGGTAAACTGCTTCACGGTGACTCCTCTGGTCTGATAAACGACCCGGGTGTTGAAAGGGTGGGAGATGGCTCCCCCACCCCGTCGGGTTTACTGCTGCAGCGCCTTGCTCACCTTCTCGAACAGATCCCGCGCCAGCCCCTCGAGGTTGGCCAGACGGGTCAGCTCGGTGCGGATCAGCGCCTTGCGCCCCTCATCGAGCCGCTTGAACTGAATGAGCGGGGTGATGAGGCGGGAAGCCACCTGTGGATTGACCTCGTTGAGCTCGATCAAGAGATCGGTCAGGAAGCGGTAGCCGCGGCCATCGCGCGCATGGAACTGCACCTGGTTGTTCATGGCAAAACTGGCCACCAGCGCCCGCAGCCGGTTCGGGTTGCGGATGCTGAAGGTAGGATGCGCCATCGCCAGCTTCACCTCCTCCAGCACGTCTTCCGCCGGCTTGGAGCCCACCAGTCGCAGCCAGTTGTCCAGCACCAGCCCGTCCTTGGCCCACTTGCCTTCGAAATCGGCCAGCAGCTCGGAGCGGCACGGCAGCAGATGGCTGTTGGCCACCTGCAGCGCCGCCAGGGTATCGGTCATGTTGTCAGCGGTGGCATATTGCTGGCGTACCAGCAGATCGGCACTGCCGGTGTCGAGCGCTGCCAGATAGCCCAGCACGACCCCCTTGAGCGCCCGCTTGGCCATGTCGGCGTGCACCACCTGATAAGCCGGCAGGCGCAGCGCCTCGTAACTGCTTGTCAGACGGGCACCGAGGGCGTGGGCCAGCGAGGTGTGGATCTCGTTGCGCACTTGATGGATGGCGTCGATGTCGGCCACCTCGAACAGCTCGGCCAGGGTCGCCTCACCCGGCAGTGCCAGGATCTCCGCCTTGAGGGCCGGGTCCAGCTCGCCGTCATCCAAAATGGCGACAAAGGCCACCAGCAGAGTCTGGGAGAGCTCAACCCCCTGCCCGTGCTGCACCCGGGCCACGCCGTCGATGACCGCCTTGTTGATCAGCATCTGCGCCGCATCCCAGCGAGCAAACTCGTTGCGGGCATGGCGCATCAGGAAGGCCAGCGCTTCGTCGCTGTAGTCAAAATGCAGCTTGACCGGTGCCGAGAAGTCCCGCAGCAGGGAGGGCACCGGCTTGACCGCCACCCGATCGAACACGAAGGTTTGCTCTGCTTCCAGCACGTCCAGCACGTTGCCGATGGCCTTGCCCTGATACTGCAACGGAATGACGGCCCCTTGCTCATCATAGAGTTCGATGTCGAGCGGAATATGCAGCGGCAGTTTTTGCGGCTGATCCTGGGTCGGCGGGGTGTGCTGGCTCACGTGCAGACGATAGACGCCGCTTTCGGCATCGTACTCGTCGGTCACGGTGAGCTCGGGGGTACCGGACTGGCTGTACCAGCGGCGGAAGCGGCCGAGATCGACCCCGGAGGCATCTTCCATCGCCTGCACGAAGTCGTCACAGGTGACGGCCTGACCGTCAAAGCGCTCGAAATAGAGGCGCATGCCTGCCTGGAAGGCGGCCTCACCCAGTAGGGTGTGCAGCATGCGGATCACTTCCGAGCCCTTCTCGTAGACGGTCAGGGTGTAGAAGTTGTTCATCTCGATCACCACATCCGGGCGGATGGGGTGGGCCATGGGGCCGGCATCTTCGGCAAACTGCGGGCCGCGCACGGTGCGCACGTTGTTGATACGATTGACCCCGCGTGAGCCCAGATCGGAGGAGAACTCCTGATCTCGGAACACGGTCAGCCCCTCTTTCAGGCTGAGCTGGAACCAGTCGCGGCAGGTGACGCGGTTGCCGGTCCAGTTGTGGAAGTATTCGTGGCCGATCACCCGCTCGATACCGTGGTAGTCGCTGTCGGTGGCGGTAGCCGGGTTGGCCAGCACGAACTTGGAGTTGAAGATGTTGAGCCCCTTGTTTTCCATGGCGCCCATGTTGAAGAAGTCCACCGCCACGATCATATAGATGTCGAGGTCGTACTCGAGGCCGAAGCGCTGCTCATCCCAGCGCATGGAGTTGATGAGGCTCTCCATGGCAAAACCGGCGCGGTCCAGGTTGCCCTTGTCGACGAAGATCTCGAGGGCCACCTTGCGGCCGCTCTTGGTGGTGTAGTGGCTGCGCTCCACGTCGAAGTCCCCGGCCACCAGCGCAAACAGGTAGCTCGGTTTGGGGAAGGGATCCTGCCACTGCACGAAGTGGCGGCCGTCACCCAGATCGCCGCTGTCGACCTTGTTGCCGTTGGAGAGCAGGAAAGGGAACTGGGATTTGTCGGCGGTGATGCGGGTGCTGTAACGGGCCAGAATGTCGGGCCGGTCCAGGTAATAGGTGATGCGCCGGAACCCTTCCGCCTCGCACTGGGTGCAGTAGGCGTCGCCTGACTTGAATAGTCCTTCCAGCGCGGTGTTGGCGGCCGGATCCAGCAGGGTCACGATGGTCAGCACGCACTCGGCCGGCAGGTTGAACAGGGTCAGACTGCTCTCGCCTTGCTCGTACTGGGTGAAGGGTACCCCGTCCACGCTGACGCTGTGCAGGGAGAGCCCCTCCCCATCCAGCACCAGCGGTTCATTGTGCTCGCCATTGCGCCGCAGACGGGAGATGGCGGTCACCTGGGTCAGCGGCTCCTGCAGTTGAAAGTCGAGATCGATGCTGTCGATCCAGTAGAGCGGAGCCCGGTAATCCTGGCGATATTTGGCCGTCATGGCCTGGGAGAGATCGGTCATTATTGTTTGCTTCCACGCTTGTAATTGACGTGTCAGAGGCTGTCACAACCGGTTGGCAGGGTCAAATAGTTTGCATTCAGGCAAAAGAAAGGGCGACCTCAGTCGCCCTTGTTGATTAATTGACTCGCCAATGATCAGCTGCGTTTGCTGAGCTTGGCCAAGTCCGCCGTGATGTTGGCAGCCTCAACCAGATACTCGTCGGGGGCCTCGAAATCGGCAGGCAGTTCATCCAGACTCTTCACCGCCGGCTTGCCGAGACGAGCAAGGCGCTCGTTGGTGCGTTTGAGTGCTTTCTCGTCCTGCTTGGCCTGATCCGCCAGACGCTCCGCCTCGTTGAGGGAGACCGACTTCTTGTCTTTCTCCTCCTTGTAGTCGGCAATGTCCTGCATCACGTAGGCAAACTCCGGATCCTTGTTGATCCGTGCCTCGTGGGCAGACTGCAGCTTGGGCAGCAGGCTGGCGAAGTTGCCGAGCTTGTCGTACTTGGCCGATGCAATCTTGTCCCACGGCAAGGCGTTGAACTCGCGGCTCTCGCCCGTCTCTTCCGGTGCCACCGCGGTCGGGAAGCTGATGTCCGGAGCGACGCCCTTGTTCTGGGTGCTGCCACCGTTGATCCGGTAGAACTTGGCGATGGTGTACTGTACGTGACCAAGCGGCTGCTCGTAGAAGTCGTACACCTTGGCGAGGCTGCGATGCTGCTGCACCGTGCCCTTGCCGAACGAGTTCTCGCCGAGGATCAGGGCGCGGCCGTAATCCTGCATGGCGGCGGCGAAGATCTCGGAGGCCGAGGCGCTGTACCTGTCGATCATCACCGACATGGGGCCGCCGTAGTAGACGTTGCCATCGTCATCACCGTTGACGGTGATGCGGCCCATGTGATCCCGGATCTGCACCACGGGACCGCTGGCGAAGAACAGGCCGCTCAGGGCAGAGGCTTCGGTCAGCGCACCGCCGCCGTTGCCACGCAGATCGACGATGAGGCCATCGATCTTCTGCTTGTTGAGGCTGGAGAGCTCCTTGATCACGTCGTCATGCAAGTTGACGTAGAAACTCGGGATCTCGAGCACCCCGATCTTCTTGCCTTCGGCGGTGATCACCTTGGATTTGGCTGCCCTGTCTTCCAGACGCACCTTGTCGCGCACCAGCTCGATCTGCTCGGTCTTGGCGGCGGCACCCTTGCCACGCTGGATCTCCAGCTTCACCTTGCTGCCTTTTGGTCCCTTGATGAGTTCAACCACGTCATCGAGACGCCAGCCGATCACATCGACAATCTTGCCGTCGTCCTGCCCTACCCCGACAATTTTGTCATCAGGTTTGAGGTGATTGGACTTGGCTGCCGGACCACCTGGCACCAGGGAGCGAATGACGGTGAAGTCATCCTCGGCCTGCAGCACGGCACCAATCCCCTCCAGCGAGAGGTTCATCTCGGTGTTGAAACGATCGGCGCTGCGCGGAGACAGATAACTGGTGTGCGGTTCGATGGCGCGAGCGAAGGAGTTCATGAAGAGCTGGAACACGTCCTCGCTCTCGGTCTGGGACATCCGCTTGATGGCGTTGTTGTAACGCTTGCCAAGCAGTTCCTTGATCTCGGGCCACTCCTTGCCGCTGAGCTTGAGGCTCAGGGCATCGAACTTGACCCGCTGGCGCCACAACTCGTTGAGTTCGGCTTCGTCTTTCGGCCAGGCCGCCCCTTCCCGATCAAAGATGTAGTTGTCGGGCTGGGTAAAATCGAAAGGAGTATCGAGCAGTTTGAGGGCGTATTCGAACCGCTCATAACGCCGCTGCTGACTCAGATTGAACATCTCGTAAGCCGGTGCCAGCCGCCCTCTCTCGAGGTCGGTGTCAAAACCGGTACGGTACTTTTCAAAGCGGCTGATATCAGAGGCCAGAAACAGGTTGCGGCTGTAGTCCAGATTCTCCAGATACTTGTCAAAGATCACGGAGGAAAAGGCATCGTCCAGCTTGAACTGCTTGTAATGCGAGCGGGTAAACAGATTGGCAATTCGCTTGCTAGCCGTAGCATGTTGGCTCTCCTGAGCCAACACAGGCAAATCACTTTCCTTGAGCACCGGCTCGATGGCCTGTGCAAGCCCGGCAAGCGCCAGGCTACAGGCAACGAGGGAAAAACGAATTACGCCATGCTTCAACATTTGTCTCCTTAGAGAACCAGGTGCTCGAATTTGACCCGCAGCATCATGCCGGTCTGCAATTGAACCTGAACGTCATCCTTGGTCACTTCCTTGATGGTGGCCGGCACCGGAGACTTGCCCAGCACAACCCGGACGCCCTGATCCACTTTCAGGGTTGCGGCATCCACTTTGACCAGCGGTGCTTCGACAGCAGCGGGAGCAGCCTTGGGAGCGGCTTTCGGCTTGTCGGATTTGGCGGCAGCATCAGCCTTGCGCGGGGCAGGACGACGTGGCTGCTTGGCCTTCTCTTCTTTGGTGTTGGTACGACGGCTGGCAAAGACACGCTCTTTGCTCTCTTTGAGGGCTTGCTTGGCGTGCTCGATGTGCTCTTCGGTGAGCAGCTCGCCCGGATTGCCGTCCAAATCGACACGGGCCTGGCCGGCCTTGAGGCCATGCAGGTAACGCCAGCTGGAGGTGTATTGACGCAGAGCAGAACGCAGCATGGTCTTGGAGACTCTGGCGTCGTCAGCAAGACGCTCGGCCAAATCCTGGAAGATGCCAATCTTGAGCGGCTTGGCCTCTCCTTCAGCAATGAAGCAGGCCGGGAATTTCTCGACCAGGTAGGCAACGATCTCTTTACTGTTCTTCAGCTTCTCAGTGTTTTCCATGTATAACCTTGGCTTTCATATAAACGCGCGGGCACACCCGAGCACAACAAAGGCCCCATTATAGAGAGCTTGGGGCCTTTTGCGAACCATCAAGCAATGACTTAGAGCATGCTTTCCAAAATTTGCACCGTTTCTTCCAGTCCAATCCGGTCTTGCGCATCAAAGCGGTTAAAGATTGGACTATCGATATCCAGTACGCCAATGATCTCGCCACCACGCCGCAGCGGGATCACGATTTCGGCATTGCTGGCACCGTCGCAGGCGATATGGCCTTCAAACTGGTGCACGTCGTCGATGAGCTGGGTCTTGCCCTCGGCCACCGCCGTACCACACACCCCGCGTCCGACCGGAATGCGCACGCAGGCCGGCTTGCCCTGGAACGGGCCGAGCACCAGGGTCTCGCCCTGCAACAGGTAAAAGCCGACCCAGTTGATGTCGGCCAGCTCCTGGTTGAGCAGTGCAGACAGGTTGGCCAGGTTGGCGATGAGATCCGGCTCCCCTTCCAGCAATGCCTGGGCCTGCTGGTTGAGGGTGCGATAAAATGCTTGTTTTTCAATCATGATTAAATGAACTTCACTCCCTGACAATCAGTGCAAGGTAACGCCCCGCCTGAAAAATTCAAATCAATTTTCACCTCACCCCCCATCCTTTCTTCAATCAGGCGAGGCATTTAGCGGGCGACGGAGAGCGCCAGTTGCTGGCGCTGGCCATTGCTCCACTCGATATTGAGCAGCCAGACCATCAGCGGCGAGGTGCAGGATCCCACCAGCGTAGTCCCCTGCCAGCCCTGCTCGGTGGTCTCAAAGTTGACCGGAATGGTCCCCATGAACATGTCCCGCCCCTCCAGCCACGCCTTCACCGGCGTCACGGCCGGATCGCCGCCCTGAAGCTGTATCACAAAGTCACGTTCGGCCTGCACCGGCAGCGAGGCAAGGCGAACGGTCAACGGCTTGTCACCCAGCCGGGTGTTGCAGCTGGTGTGGGACAGATCACAAATCTGATCTTTTTCTGATCCCGCCACCGCCGTCTGCACATTGCCGAACCAGGTTCGATAGGCAACCAATCCGAGCAAAATGGCCAGGACGATCGCCAAATGGACAATTTTGCGTGAAGTGAGTCTCTCTTTCATGAAAAAACAGCCTTGTAAGATGTCTGAAAAATGACATTTTCGTGATCTCGCGCAAGGTAAATAATTGAACAGGCGAGACCCAACGGAGCCAAATATATCACTGTTTATACTGTTATTTTACCTGTCAGTTCAGTATCATTCCCATTGAATTTTCATTTAGCTACTTTTTGCTTTTCCTTTTATTAACAGTTGTTAACAAGAGAAAAGGCAGTAGCCAATGAAGTCGGTCCACGTCACTGGACACAAAATCAAACAACAGCAGCATCGGAAGCGGAATACAACGATGAGCCATACAACTAACCATCCTGAGTACAACTACACCGTTGTTCGCCAGTTCACCATCATGACGATTGTCTGGGGAATTGTCGGCATGTCGGTTGGCGTACTGATCGCAGCCCAGTTGATCTGGCCTGCCCTCAACTTTGATACTCCCTGGCTGACTTACAGTCGCCTTCGCCCTCTGCACACCAACGCGGTCATCTTCGCGTTTGGCTGTAGCGCCCTGATGGCGACCTCCTTCTATGTGGTGCAACGCACCTGTCAAACCCGACTGTTCGGCGGCAAGCTTGCCTCCTTCGTGTTCTGGGGCTGGCAGGCGATCATCCTCTCGGCCGCCATTTCGCTGCCGCTGGGATACACCACCTCCAAGGAGTACGCAGAGCTGGAATGGCCGATTGATATCGCCATCACCATCGTCTGGGTCGCCTATGCCGTGGTCTTCTTCGGCACCCTGGTCAAGCGCACCACCTCCCACATCTATGTGGCGAACTGGTTCTTCGGTGCCTTCATCATCACGGTGGCCGTGCTGCACATCGTCAACAACATGGAAGTGCCGCTTTCCGGCATGAAGTCCTACTCCATGTACTCCGGCGCCATGGATGCCATGGTGCAGTGGTGGTATGGCCACAACGCGGTAGGCTTCCTGCTGACGGCCGGCTTCCTCGGCATGATGTACTACTTCGTGCCCAAGCAGGCGGGTCGTCCGGTCTACTCCTACCGTCTCTCCATCGTTCACTTCTGGGCGCTGATCTCCCTCTACATCTGGGCCGGTCCGCACCACCTGCACTATACCGCACTGCCTGACTGGGCCCAGTCGCTGGGCATGGTGATGTCCCTGATCCTGTTCGTGCCCTCCTGGGGCGGCATGATCAACGGCATCATGACCCTCTCCGGTGCCTGGCACAAACTGCGTTACGACCCCATCCTGCGCTTCCTGATCGTGTCCCTGTCGTTCTACGGCATGTCCACCTTCGAAGGCCCCATGATGGCGATCAAGACCGTCAACGCCCTCTCCCACTACACCGACTGGACTATCGGTCACGTCCACTCTGGCGCACTGGGCTGGGTTGCCATGGTCTCCATCGGTGCCGTGTACCACCTGATCCCGAACCTGTTCGGCCAGGGCCGCATGTACAGCATCAAGCTCATCAACGTCCACTTCTGGCTGGCTACCGTGGGCACCGTGCTCTACATCGTCGCCATGTGGATTTCCGGGGTGATGCAGGGTCTGATGTGGCGTGCGGTCAACGACGACGGCACCCTGACCTACAGCTTCGTAGAAGCGCTGCAGGCCTCTTATCCCTTCTACTTCGTGCGCTTCCTGGGTGGCTGCTTCTTTGTCACCGGCATGTTGCTGATGGCCTACAACGCCTATCGCACCATCACTGCGCCCAAAGGTTCCCTGGAACCTGTCGCACAGCCAGCATGATTGAAGAGGTCAAAGCATGAGCAACAATAACCGTCACGAGATCTTTGAAAAGAGCGTTCCCATGCTGGTGGTCGGCATCATATTTGCCATCAGCCTGGGGGGCCTGGTCGAAATCACCCCGCTGTTCTTCCAGAAGCAGACCACTGAGCCGGTCGAAGGCCTCAAGCCCTATACCGCTCTGCAGATGGAAGGGCGCGACATCTTCATCCGCGAAGGCTGCACCGTCTGCCACAGCCAGATGATCCGTCCGTTCCGCGCCGAAACCGAGCGTTACGGCCACTACTCGGTCGCCGGTGAGAGCGTGTGGGAGCACCCCTTCCTGTGGGGCTCCAAGCGTACCGGTCCGGATCTGGCCCGGGTTGGCGGTCGTTATTCCGACGACTGGCATCGTGCCCACCTCATCAACCCGCGCGACGTGGTGCCCGAGTCCAACATGCCCGCCTTCCCCTGGCTCGACACCAACGTGCTGACCGGTGAACTGACTGGCAAGAAGCTGGCCCTGTTCCGCGATCACTTCGGCGTACCCTACACGGATGCCGACATTCAGGGTGCCGGCGAGGCCGTGAAGGGCAAGACCGAGCTGGATGCGCTGGTAGCCTATCTGCAATCACTGGGTCATGCCCTGAAATAAAGGAGTCAGGATATGGATTACGGCACATTTCGCGGCCTGTATACCCTGCTGTTGATGGCCATCATGATCGGCATCATCGTCTGGGCCTACAGCAAGCGCCGCAAGACCTCCTTCGACGAGGCTGCCAATCTGGTTTTTGCCGACGACGAGCAACCCAGTGCTGATAACAAGAACGCAGGAGCGAAACAATAATGAGCACTTTGTTTAGCATTTTTGTCACCGTCATCAGTCTGGGGACCATCCTCGGCTGCTTCTTGCTGCTGGTCTGGTGCCTGCGCGACAAGATGGGGGTGGAAGAGGGCAAGTCCATGGGACACGCCTTCGACGGCATCGAAGAGATCAACAACCCGCTGCCGAAGTGGTGGACCTACATGTTCCTCTTCTTCATCGTCACCGGTCTGGTCTATCTGGTCGCCTTCCCGGGCCTTGGCAACTTCAAGGGTGTACTGGGCTGGCAGAGCTCCAACCAGGACGTACGCTCGCTGGCCGAGTCCAAGGCCGCGGCGGCCTCCGCCAAGGCTGAAGGGCGCGCGGTGGAGTACGATCGCGAGCTTATCAAGGCCGACGAGATCTACGGCGCCAAGTTCCGCGAGCTGGCCTATCAGGCCGATGGCAAGACCTATCGCGCCATCGAAGAGATCGCCGCCGATCCGGAAGCCCGCAAGGTGGGTCAGCGTCTGTTCCTGCAGAACTGCTCCCAGTGCCACGGCTCCGACGCCCGCGGTGGTCGCGGTTTCCCGAACCTGACCGACAGCGAATGGCAATGGGGCGGCGCGCCCGACCAGATCAAGACCACCATCATGGGCGGTCGTCAGGGCGTGATGGCTGCCTGGGGCGAGATCCTCGGCAAGGACGGGGTCAAGGAAGTGGCTTCCTACGTGCTGAGCCTCTCCGGTCGCAAGGTGGACATGGTGGAAGCCAAGAAGGGTGAAGCACGCTTCACCATCTGCGCCGCCTGTCACGGTCCGGACGCCAAGGGCGGCATCGCCTTCGGAGCGCCGGATCTCACCAACAACACCTGGCTCTACGGCGGTTCCCGTCAGGTGGTCGAACAGACCATCACCCACGGTCGTCACGGCGTGATGCCGGCCTGGAAGGATATTCTGGGTGAAGACAAGGTGCACCTGCTCGCCTCCTACGTTTACAGCTTGTCCCACAACGACCAGCAAAATAAGCAGTAACATGTGATAAACACGTGATTACTCAGCAAAAAGCCTCGACTCTTCGAGGCTTTTTGTTATCTTGTGTTGACTGAAATCCCTCTGTTTCGTTAATCACTGGTTTCACGGTAGTAGCACTATGTCCCAACCCTGGTATCGCCAATTCTGGCCCTGGTTCATCATCGCCCTCCCGACCGCAGCCGTGATCGGCAGCATCAGCACGGCGATCATCGCCAGCAAAGATGGCGTCAACCTGGTAGCCGAAGACTATTACAAGCAAGGCAAAGAGATTAATCAGGATCTCAGCAAGTTTGATCGCTCCGAAGCCCTCAACATCCACATCGCGCTGGAGGTCAACGGCAACGAGCTGACCCTCAAGCCGCTGTCGGGCGATATCCCGGCCGGCCAGGCGCTCTACCTCTCCCTGTTTCACCCTACACTCGCCGGCATGGACAGCGAGCACATGGTGACCGCCGACGGCAACGGCGTTTATCGCCTGCTGCTCGACAAGCCGCTCACCGGCAAGTGGCACGTGCGGGTGGATGCCTTCAACCATGAATGGCGGCTGCAAGAGACTGTCCAGCTCCCCACCAAGGCCCCCGTCGAACTCGATCCCAAAGGACGCTGAGTCATGAGCCGTCCTGTTCACCATGACACGCCGGCAGTGACCGGCGCTTCACTGTTTCTGCCGACAGGTCGGGCGGCCTGCGGTCAGCTGTCATGAGCGGCTGCTTTCACTGTGGTGAGCCGGTGCCCGCCGGCAGCCGCTATGCCCTCGAGATAAAAGGCATAGTCCAGCCCATGTGCTGCCCCGGTTGTCAGGCGGTGGCGGAAACCATTCTGGAGTGCGGCCTGGCCAGCTACTACGAGCACCGCACCGCTCCTGGCACCAAGGGCGAGCTGGTGCCCGCAGAGCTCGCCGCCCTCACCCACTATGATCTGGCCGAAGTGCAGCAGGATTTTGTCACCGACAGCGCCACCGGCAGCCACAAGGTGCGCGAGATCCAGCTGACGGTGGAAGGCTTGACCTGCGCCGCCTGTGCCTGGCTCATCGAACGCCATCTGGGCAACCTGGCCGGGCTGCACTACATCAACGTCAACACCACCACCCACCGGGCCCGCATCAAGTGGGATCCGGACCGGCTCTCTTTGAGCGACATCCTCAAAGGCTTTGCCAAGATCGGCTATCGCGCCTACCCCTTCCAGACTCACCAGCAGGAAGCGCTCTACGCCAAAGAGGTGCGCAGCTACATGTTCCGGCTGGCACTGGCGGGGCTCGGCTCCATGCAGGTGATGATGTGCGCGGTGGCGCTCTACATGGACCTCTTCATCAGTGTCGAAGAAGAGTTCATGGTCTACTTCAAGTGGATAAGTCTGCTGCTCTCCACCCCCATCATGATCTACTCGGCCCAGCCCTTCTACGTGGGCGCCTGGCGCAGCCTCAAGCAGGGACATCTCTCCATGGACGTGTCGGTGTCGCTGGCGCTGATCGGTGCCTTCGTCGCCTCCATGTGGGCCACCGTGTTCAACACCGGCGAGGTCTACTACGACTCCATCACCATGTTCGTCTTCTTCCTGCTGCTGGGGCGCTTCCTCGAGCTGCGGGCCAGACGCAAGGCCTCCGAGTCGAGCTCCAACCTGGCGCGACTGGTGCCCATCATGGCCACCCGGCTCGATGAGGAGGGTGAACACGAGGTGGCCGCCAAGACGCTGCAGGTGGGCGACCGGGTACGGGTGCTGGCGGGTGCCACCCTGCCGGCGGATGGCATCATCCGGCTTGGGCAGGCCAGCCTCAACGAATCCATGTTGACCGGCGAACAGCTGCCGCTGCTCAAACAGGCGGGGGATGCCGTCTATGCCGGCACCATCAACACCGACGCCCCCCTCGAGATCCGGGTCAGCCATCGCATTGAAGAGTCGCGCCTGGCCCAGATCATGCGGCTGCAGGATCACGCGCTGGACGACAAACCGGCCATCGCCCAGATGGCGGACGTGCTCTCCCGCCACTTCATTCTGGTACTGCTGTTCATCGCCGCTGGCGTCTGGACCTTCTGGCACTTCCATCAGCCGGAGCAGGCCTTCTGGGTTACCCTGGCGGTACTGGTGGCCACCTGCCCCTGCGCCCTGTCACTGGCCACCCCCACCGCGCTAACCTCCGCCACCGCTCGCCTGACCCGTGCCGGCATCTTGCTGCGCCGCGGCCACGTGCTGGACGTGCTGACCCGGGCCAACCGCATCGTGATGGACAAGACCGGCACCCTGACCACGGGCAACATCAGCCTGACCAGCACGGAGGCCCTGGGCAATCTCGACGCGGCACGCTGCCTTGCCATCGCCCGCGCCCTGGAGGCCTATTCCGAGCACCCCATCGCCCGCGCCTTTCGCAGCAATACCGCAGAGGACGCAGTGCTGCTGGCGGCCAGCAAGGTGACCCCCGTCATCGGACACGGTATCGAAGGGGTGATCGAGGGTCGCCACTATCGCCTCGGCAGTGCCCGCTGGCTCGGCATCAGCGATGCCCAAGAAACACGAGCGGACGGGCTGGTCATCTACCTGGCCGACGAGGACCGGGCGCTCGCCCGTTTCCTGCTGACCGACACCCTGCGCCCCGATGCGAAGGTATTGATCCAGGCCTTCAAGACGGCCGGCCTCAAGACCACCATCCTCACCGGCGACAGCTCGGCCCAGGCCGACGAGGTGGCCCGCGAGCTGGGGGTCGATGAGCTGGTCAAGGGTGTCACGCCGGATGGCAAGCTGGCCTATCTCAAGGAGCACGAGGCCCGCGGCGACATCAGCATCATGGTGGGTGATGGCATCAACGACGCCCCGGTGCTGGCCGGTGCCCACGCCTCCTTCGCCATGGCCGGCGGCACCGATCTGGCCAAGAACAGCGCTGACGCCATTTTGCTGGCCGACGATCTCTCCCGCCTGCTGGATGCCCGCGCCCTGGCGCTGCGCACCCGCAAGATCATCAAGGAGAACTTCGCCTGGTCCATCGGCTACAACCTGCTGGTGCTGCCGCTGGCGGCGAGCGGCTGGCTGCCCCCCTACGTGGCGGCGGCGGGCATGTCATTGAGCTCCCTCATCGTGGTCACCAACTCCATGCGGCTCAACCGCTGAGCCGTGGCCACAGGGACAGACAGGGTGAAGGGAGCTGGCTCCGCTCAGGCTCCCTTCACCATCAAATCGACGGGCCCGCGGCCACCAACGTGGTGTACCATGACCCCTTTCATTGCAAGGTTTGCTGCATGAACATCATCTTCGTCCTCATCCCCATCGCCATCCTCTTCGTCATCATCGCCGGCGCCGTCTTCTTCTGGGCCATTCGCTCCGAGCAGTTTGAAGATCTCGACCGCCAGGGTTCCAATATCCTGTTCGATGAAGAGCAACCCGCCCCCAAACACGCCGAACACGAGCACAAAGATGACGGCCACCCTTGATCTGCTGGGTGCCCTGCTGGTGGGACTGGCGGGCGCCGGCCACTGCATCGGCATGTGCGGCGGTGTCTCAGCCGCCCTCTCCATGGCCATTCCTGCCGAAAAGCAGCACTTCTGGGGCCGGCTTGGTTACCTGCTCAATTACAACCTCGGCCGGATCCTCAGCTATGTGATTGCCGGTGCCTTGGTCGGGGGGCTGCTGGCCACCACCAGTGAACTCGGCGCGGGCAAGCACGCCATCGCCGGCCTGCGGCTGGTGGCGGCCTTCCTGATGATTGCCCTCGGGCTCTATCTCGCCGGCTGGTGGCAGGGGGTGTTGCTGCTCGAGCGCATTGGCGCCAGGTTGTGGCTCCACCTCAAGCCGCTGGCGGGCAAGTTCATCCCCTTCACCTCGACTTGGCAGGCACTGCCGTTTGGCATGGTATGGGGCTGGCTCCCCTGCGGGCTGGTCTACTCCATGCTGACCTGGAGCGCAGCGGCGGGATCCGCTGGCGGTGGGGCGCTGATCATGCTCTTTTTCGGCCTCGGTACCCTGCCGACCCTGTTTGCGCTGGGAGGGTTGGCGGATCGGCTGCGCTACTGGCTGACCCTGCGCAGTTTGCGCCTTGGTGGCGCCCTGCTGCTCATCGCATACGGGCTGCATACCCTCTGGATCGGGATTGCGTCCTTTTGAAACCCTATCCAAAACGGATGAGTTGATGGTAAACTTGTTTGATATAAATCAATTATTCGTATGAGCCTATGATCCCGGAAAAGAAACCTGGCAGACGTATTCAGAGCGGTGGCTGTGCAATTCATTGCCAGGATTGCAGCATCAGCCAGCTCTGCATTCCCTTCACTCTGAACGACAACGAGCTCGATCAGCTGGATAGCATCATCGAACGCAAGAAGCCGATCCAGAAGGGTGAAGAGTTGTTCAAGGCCGGCGATGAGCTCAAATCGCTCTACGCCATCCGTTCCGGGACCATCAAGTCATACACCATCACCGAGCAGGGTGACGAGCAGATCACTGCCTTCCACCTGGCTGGCGATCTGGTCGGCTTTGACGCCATCCACAAGCAGGCGCACCCCTCCTTCGCCCAGGCGCTGGAAACCGCCATGGTGTGCGAGATCCCGTTCGATGTGCTCGACGATCTCTCCGGCAAGATGCCGAAGCTGCGCCAGCAGATCATGCGGCTGATGAGCAACGAGATCATGGGCGACCAGGAGATGATCCTGCTGCTCTCCAAGAAGAATGCCGAAGAGCGCCTCGCCGCCTTCCTGCACAACCTGTCGGTGCGCTTCTCCGAGCGTGGCTTCTCCGCCAAGGAGTTCCGCCTCTCCATGACCCGCGGCGACATCGGCAACTACCTCGGCCTCACCGTCGAGACCATCAGCCGCCTGCTGGGCCGCTTCCAGAAGTCCGGTCTCATCAGCGTCAAGGGCAAGTACATTACCGTACTGGATCACGTCGCCCTCGGCGTCATGGCCGGTGCAACCCGTCCCCCCTGCGGTTAAGCTTCCTCTCTCTGGTGCCGGATCGGTTTACCCCGAAATTTGATCCGGCACACGTCCCCCCTTCTCC
This sequence comes from Aeromonas sp. ASNIH4, assembly GCF_002934425.1. Lineage (NCBI taxonomy): Bacteria > Pseudomonadati > Pseudomonadota > Gammaproteobacteria > Aeromonadales > Aeromonadaceae > Aeromonas > Aeromonas sp. ASNIH4. The sequence goes on from NZ_CP026217.1 coordinate 2,258,593, forward strand.
TCCTGAGCTAAGCTGTAATGGCTAAAGGTCTGCCATCATTGGTATTTTTGCCAAGGAGGAGGAGAACATGGTCAAGTACCGAAAAATTCTGGTGGTCATCAACCCGGAAGAAGAGCGGCAAATCGCCCTCGAACGTGCGGTCAAGGTAGCCGAGCTGGATGAAGGCGCCCAACTGACCCTGTTGCTCACCATTTACGACTTCTCGTATGAAATGACCGCCATGCTGTCGGTGGATGAGCGGGAAGAGATGCGCCACGGGGTGATTGCCCAGCGCCGCGAATGGCTTGACGACATTCTCAAACCCTACCGCGCCCGTGGACTGGATTGCGAGATCAAGGTGGTCTGGCACAACCGTCCCTTCGAATGCATCATTCAGGAAGTGCTGGAGCAGCGCCACGATCTGGTGGTCAAGGCCACCCACCACCACTCCTTCCTGCAAACTTTCATCTTCACCCCCACCGACTGGCATCTGCTGCGCAAGTGCCCCTGCCCCGTGCTGCTGGTGAAAGAGGGACATTGGCAGCGGGGCGGCAACATCATCGCCGCCATCAATTGCTCCAGCGACGATCAGGATCAGAAACTGCTCAACGAGCGGATCACCGAAGAGGGGATCGCCATCGCCGAGCTGCTCGGCTCCAACCTCTATCTGGTCAACACCTACCCGGGCACCCCGGTTAACGTGGCCATCGAGCTGCCGGAGTTTGATCCCAACGCCTACAACGACGCCATTCGCAAACACCACGAGAGCCTGCTGCTGAGCCACGCCGACAAATACGGCATCGGCCATCTCTGGACACGGGTGGCGGAAGGTCTGCCTGAAGAGGTGCTGCCCGATCTCGCCGGCGAGCTGCAGGCCACCCTGATGATCATGGGGTGCGTTGGTCGCACCGGGCTCTCCGCCGCCCTGCTCGGCAACACCGCCGAACACGTGGTGGATCGTCTCGCCTGCGACATGCTGATCCTCAAGCCCGCCGATTACAGCTGCCCGGTCGATAGCCGCCGTCCAGCATAAGCCTTTCTTGCCCTCCCCCGGGACATGGCTATAATAAGCCGCTTATTTTTGTCCCGGGTTTCAGGTCATGCTAGAAGAGCTTAACGCCAAAGAAAAATACAGTTTCAACAAACTGCAGAAGCGCCTGCGGCGCAACGTAGGTCAGGCCATCGCCGACTTCAACATGATTGAAGAGGGTGACAAGGTCATGGTGTGCCTGTCCGGCGGCAAGGACAGCTTCGCCATGCTCGACATTCTGATGAGCCTGAAGGCCAGCGCCCCCATCCACTTCGATCTGGTGGCGGTCAACCTGGATCAGAAGCAGCCCGGCTTCCCCGAGCATGTGCTGCCCGAATACCTGACCACCCTCGGCATCGATTTCAAGATCGTCGAAGAGGATACCTACGCCATCGTCAAGGAGAAAGTGCCGGAGGGCAAGACCACCTGCGCACTCTGCTCCCGCCTGCGCCGCGGCATTCTCTACCGCACCGCCCAGGAGCTGGGCTGTACCAAGATTGCCCTTGGCCACCACCGCGATGACATCCTCGAGACCCTGTTCCTCAACATGTTCTACGGCGGCAAGCTCAAGTCCATGCCGCCCAAGCTGGTGAGCGACGATGGCAAGAACGTGGTGATCCGCCCGCTCGCCTACTGCAAGGAGAAGGACCTGGTGCGCTACGCCGAGGTCAAGGCCTTCCCCATCATCCCGTGCAACCTGTGCGGCTCCCAGGAGAACCTGCAGCGCCAGGCCATCAAGCAGATGATGCAGGAGTGGGATCGCCGCTTCCCGGGTCGTCTCGAGACCATGTTCACCGCCATTCAGGACGTGATCCCGAGCCACCTGCTCGATCACAAGCTGTTTGACTTCAAGAGCATCAACCGCGACTCCGGCATCATCGACGGCGGCGACAAGGCGTTTGATCCGCCCGAGCTGCCCAAGGCACCGCTGCTGGACATCGACGAGATGGACATGCTGGACGTGATTGAGGTGCGCTAAGCCCACCTCAGCCACAAAAAAGGAGCGCCTGGCGCTCCTTTTTCATTTTTATGCCGGCCACCCTCAGTGACGGCTCAAGATGGGCTAGCCCTTGTGCAGCCAGGGGGTCAGCCGCAGGATCTCCCCCTGCAGCTTCAGCTTGCCCTCGGCAAACTCCGCCAGCTGGGCGTTGCTCAGCAGCAGTTGTCCCTCCTGCCAGGGCAGCGGCAACTGGCGAGCACCGTCGATGAGGTAGGCGGTGCCGCTTGGCTGCACCAGGCTGACCCTCACCCCCGTCATCTCGGGCAGGAAATATTTGCCGACCATGCCGGCCAGCTTTTCCAACAGGCTCTGCATGTCGTGCTGGCGCCCCGTCAGCTCGCTCACCTTGAGCTCCCACCGGCTGTCTGCCGGCGGCGGCACGTCCGCCATCACCTGCACCGACAGATCGCAGGCCTCATGGGGCTCGGTGAGCCCCACCACCACGGTCGCCTTGTCGAGATTCAAGTCGTCGTCATAGGGCAGCCGCAATTCGCTGTCGACGGTCACCTCGGCCGCCACGTCCCGATCCAGGGTCGAAACCCGGGCCGAAGTAAGCAGGCAGCGCCGGCCATTTTGCTGATCGGTCAGATAAAAACCCAGCCTGGCGTGACCAAACTCCCCTTTGGCGAAGGTCTTCATCTGGCTGTAGAAGGTGCCGTACTGCAGCTCAAGGGAGGGCTGCGCCACTGCCAGCATGGGCGCCATCAGCAGCGTGGCCGCCATCCCGTATCGATTGTTCATATGCCATCCTTTTGCATCACGCATCTGTACGCGCCGCTATCTGTAGCTGTTGTCTGACGCCCTGCATGCCGTCAGGCGTTGAAATGATCGGGGCCCTGGCTCACCTCGGTCACTTCGACCGCCACCCCGCACAGATCCCGGTAGAGGATCCCCTTGCAGTTGAAATAGAGCGGTGCCACCCAGATAAGTCCGAGCCCCATGGGGATCAGCGCCAGGAAGAACAGCGCCATCATGACCCCGTGCAGCAGCACTATGCTGGGCCAGCCGCGGGCAAACAGGCGCAGGGAGACCAGGATGGCCTGCACCGGCGACAGGCCGCGCTCCAGCACCAGCGGCACGGTAAAAACCAGCCCCATGCCGATCAGGGCCGACGGAATGAAGGCCAGCATCACCGGCAGACCCAGCAGTTCGAACAGCGGGCCGAACAGGCTGGTGATGAGGCTGCCGAGCAGGCTCAGGCTGCCAAGGCGCAGGAAGTGGCGAAAGAAGTCAAATACCTGGCTCGGCCGGGCACGCACCCCCACCGACTGCTGCAAGCCCAGCATGTCGAGGGAGGAGGTCATCGGCGACATGATGATGGTGATGAGCAGGCTCAGCACCAGGGCCACGTCCATCCCCCCTTCCTGATTGACGTAGGGGGCGAGCAGGGTGTTGCTCAGCAGCATCCAGATGGCTGTCACCCCGACGATGGCCAGCAGCAGGCCGAATCCGGTGCGCCGCGTCTGTTGCCAGCTCTCCTGCAATACCCCCTTGAGGTCGAGACGATATCCCTGGCTCAGGGACTGTTCGAGGGAACCACCTATCCGCATTTTGTTACTCAATTGACTATCCAACATCCGAAAAACAGCTATTCAGGGAGCACATTATAGCGATTTGACCCGGCATGCGTAGCCGTTTTTCCCGCGCGTCTGCGCTCAAAAAGCCTTTGATTTCATCAGCCCCCATAGTCCAGGCCAGGATCCCCTTCTTGGCCGACGCCAACCAGGGGCGTAGGATGCCAGGCGACAGTGCGGATTTTTTTGCGCGCCCCGCCCTACCCGGGATCACAGGAGGCACGCGCTTCACAAGGAGATGTTCATGTCTGATTTGACCCTCTATCTTGCGCCCGGTACCTGCGCCATGGCCGTGCGTATCGCCCTCACCGAAGCCGGTGCCCCTCACCGGATCAAGCAGCTGGATCTGGCGGTTGGCGAGCAGCGCTCCGCTGCCTATCTTGCCATCAACCCCAAAGGCCGAGTGCCAGCTCTCGTCACCGAGCGGGGCGTGCTCACCGAGACGCCGGCCTTGCTGCTCTATGTGGCGCAGCGTTTTCCCGATGCCGGGCTGGCGCCGCTGGACGACCCCTTCCTGCTGGCCAGGATGCAGGAGGTGCACGGCTTTCTCGCCGCCACCGTGCACGTCGCCCATGCCCACGGCCGGCGCGGCAGCCGCTGGGCCGATGACCCGCAGGCCATCGCCGCCATGCAGGCCAAGGTGCCGCACAACATGCGCGAGGGCTTTGCCGAGATTGAACGCCATTATCTGGCCGGCCCCTGGGTGCTGGGGGAACGGTTCAGCCTGGCCGACATCTACCTGTTCGTGGTGGCGAGCTGGCTCGAGGGCGACGGGGTGGCCATCAGCGAATTTCCCAAGGTAGCGGACCACTATCGGCGCATGCTGGCACGCCCCGGCGTGCAGCAAGGGCTCGCCCTCTAGTTCGCTCGTTGCGGGTGCCAGTGCTCTTCTGGCACCTGTTTTTCCCCGCTTTCCCCTCGCCATTGAGATCGTTTTCACATTTCTGCCATCTCTTGGTGGATCAAAACCGCCTGAGCGCCTATCTTCCACCTCATGACGCAACCGGTTGCGTAACCGGTTGCCTAGCTAACATCAGATACGCGGGCATAGCCTGCCGAGGTGCTGTATGAAACGAGGCGTACTGCTCAATGCTCCCCTGAGTGCCCTGGTGGCACGGATGGGTCACACCGACGAGATCACCGTCTGCGATGCCGGCCTGCCCATCCCGGCCGGCCCGGAGCGCATCGATCTGGCGCTGATGGCGGGGACGCCGAGCCTTGAAAGCGTGCTGACCGCCCTGCTCACCGACCTGGTGGTGGAGAAGGTAATCATGGCAAGCGAGATCAAGCAGATTAGCCCCGCCGCCCATCAGGCGCTGGTGGATCAGCTGGAGGCGCACGCCGCTGCCCAGGGCAAACCCATCACCATCGAGTACTGCCTGCACGAAGCATTCAAGGCTCGCTCCCACCAGAGCAAGGCCATCGTGCGCAGCGGCGAGGTGACCCCCTACGCCAACCTCATTCTCTGCGCCGGCGTGGCGTTTTAAATTCCCAAGGAAGCAGCTATGAGCAACGCCAATATGCTCCCCTCGCCCATTCTGGCTCTTTCCGGGATCGTCAAGACCTTCCCCGGGGTGCGTGCCCTCGATGAGGCGGGCCTCAAGGTCTATCCGGGTCAGGTGATGGCCCTGCTCGGCGAAAACGGCGCCGGCAAGTCGACCCTGATGAAGGTACTGACCGGCATCTACCAGGCCGATGCGGGCAGCATCAGCTATCGCGGCCAGCCGGTTCACTTCAAGGGCCCTCGCGACTCTCAGGATCAGGGGATCAGCATCATCCACCAGGAGCTGAACCTGCTGCCGGAATTGTCGATTGCCGCCAACATCTTCCTCGGCCGCGAACCCCGTACCCGTTTTGGCAGCATTGACCACAAGCAGCTGCGCGAGCGGGCCAGCGGTCTGCTGGCTCGGCTTGGCGTCAAACACGGCCCGGATACCCGGCTCGGGGATCTCTCCATCGGCGAACAGCAGATGGTGGAGATCGCCAAGGCGCTCTCCTTTGATGCCAGCGTCATCATCATGGACGAGCCCACCGATGCCCTCACCGACACCGAGACCGAGCAGCTGTTCGTGGTTATCCGCGAGCTGCGCGAGCAGGGCTGCGGCATCGTCTACATCTCCCATCGCTTGAAGGAGATCTTCGAAATCTGTGATCGGGTCACCGTGCTGCGCGATGGCAAATGGATCGGCGAGCAGGCGGTGAGCGAGCTCGACGAAGACAGGATCATCGAGATGATGGTGGGTCGCCGGCTGGAAGAGCAGTACCCGCGCCTCGCCCGCGAGCTTGGCCCGGTCAGCCTGCAGGTCAAGGATCTGGCCGGCCCCGGCGTGCGCGGCGTGAGCTTCTCCCTGCGTCAGGGGGAAATTCTGGGCTTCAGCGGCCTGATGGGGTCCGGGCGTACCGAGCTGATGAAGCTCATCTACGGTGCCAGCCCCATCAGCGCCGGTGACATTACCGTGGATGGCCATGCTCTGGTCCCCAAGAGCCCGGCCGATGGCCTGGCCGCCGGCATCGCCTACATCTCCGAGGATCGCAAGGGCGATGGCCTGGTGCTGGAGCTGTCGGTGCGCGAAAACATGAGCCTGTGTGCCCTTGGCGAGTTCATCAACCACGGCAAGATTGACGGCCAGGCCGAGCGCCAGGCGGTGGGCGACTATGTGCGTCTGTTCAACATCAAGACCCCGAGTCAGGATCAGCTGATCAAGCTGCTCTCCGGCGGCAACCAGCAGAAGGTGGCCATCGCCAAGGGGCTGCTGACAAGGCCCAAGGTGCTGATCCTGGATGAGCCGACCCGCGGCGTCGATGTCGGCGCCAAGAAGGAGATCTATCAGCTCATCAACCAGTTCAAGAAGGAGGGGATGAGCATCATCCTGGTCTCCTCCGAAATGCCGGAAGTGCTCGGCATGAGTGATCGCATCATGGTGATGCACGAAGGGCGCATCAGCGCAGAATTCAACACCCGCGATGCCAATCAGGAGAAGCTGATGGCAGCGGCAGTCGGTAAACAGTGGCAAGCAGAGCAAGAGGCAGCACAATGACAACCCAAACCCTTTCCCGCCGCGGCGTCATGAGCAAGGCCTGGTGGATCGAGAACAAATCCTTGGTCGCGCTGCTGGTGCTGATCGGCGTGGTCTCCTTCCTGAGCCCCAACTTCTTCACCGCCGACAACCTGCTCAACATCCTGCGCCAGACCTCGGTCAACGCCATCATGGCGGTCGGCATGACGCTGGTCATCCTCACCGCCGGCATCGATCTGTCGGTCGGCTCGGTACTGGCACTGTGCGGCGCCCTGGCCGCCACCATGGTCGCCATGGAGCTGCCCATCGCCCTGGTGATCCCCCTCACCCTGGGGGCCGGCGCCCTGCTTGGCGGCATCAGCGGCCTCATCATTGCCAAGGGCAAGGTACAGGCCTTCATCGCCACCCTGGTCACCATGACCGCCCTGCGTGGCGTCACCATGGTCTATACCGAGGGGCGCCCAATCTCCACCGGTTTCAGTGACGGCGCCGATCACTTCGCCTGGCTGGGTACCGGTTATCTGTTCGGTCTGCCGGTGCCCATCTGGCTGATGGCCATCGTCTTCCTGCTGGCCTGGTTCATGCTCAACCACACTCGCCTGGGTCGCTACATCTATGCCCTCGGCGGCAACGAATCGGCCACCCGCCTCTCCGGCATCAATGTGGACCGGGTGAAGCTCGCGGTGTATGGTCTGTGCGGCATGCTGTCGGCACTGGCCGGGCTCATCGTCACTTCCCGCCTCTCCTCCGCCCAGCCGACCGCCGGCATGGGGTACGAGCTGGATGCCATCGCCGCCGTGGTGCTGGGTGGCACCAGCCTGATGGGGGGCAAGGGCCGCATCATGGGTACCCTGATCGGGGCGCTCATCATCGGCTTCCTTAACAATGCCCTCAACCTGCTCGACGTATCGTCCTATTACCAGATGATCGCCAAGGCCAGCGTGATTTTGCTCGCCGTGATGATCGATAACAAAAGCAAGTAAGCACACACAAGGAATGAAATGATGAAAAAGCTCAATACCCTGCTCGCTGCCGCCATCATGTCCGTGCTGGGCACCGCCCAGGCCGCCGATCACACCCTGGCCATGGTGGTCTCCACCCTCAACAACCCCTTCTTCGTCACCATGAAGGAAGGGGCCGAAGCCAAGGCCAAGGAGCTTGGCTACGAGCTGGTGGTGCTGGACTCCCAGAATGACCCGGCCAAAGAGCTCTCCAACATGGAAGATCTCACCGTGCGCAAGGTCAACGCCATCCTGATCAACCCGACCGACTCCGAAGCGGTAGGCAACGCCATCCGGCTGGCCAACAAAGCCAACATCCCGGTGCTGACCCTGGACCGCGGCGCGGCGCAGGGTGACGTCAAGGCCCACATCGCCTCCGACAACGTGGCGGGCGGCAAACTGGCCGGCGATTTCATCACCCAGAAGCTGGGTGCCGGTGCCAAGGTGATCCAGCTGGAAGGGATCGCCGGTACCTCCGCCGCCCGTGACCGCGGCGAAGGCTTTGCCCTGGCCGTGGCCGCCAACAAGCTGGAAGTGCTGGCCTCCCAGCCCGCCGACTTTGACCGCACCAAGGGTCTGAACGTCATGGAGAACCTGCTGGCCGCTCACCCGAGCGTACAGGCGGTGTTCGCTCAGAACGACGAGATGGCGCTGGGTGCCATCCGCGCCGTGCAGGCCGCCGGCAAAGAGGTGATGATCGTCGGCTTCGACGGCACCGACGATGGCAAGGCCGCCGTGGCCAAGGGTAAACTGGCCGCCACCGTGGCCCAGCAGCCCGCGCTGATCGGCGCCATCGGCGTGGAAACCGCCGACAAGGTGCTCAAAGGCCAGCCGGTGGAAAAATCCATCCCGGTTCCGCTGCAAGTGGTCAGCAAGTAAGTTGACGGGGGAGGTTCGCCTCCCCCTTTTCACTCAAGGTTTACGGTGCCTCCCGGCCTGGATCCGGCTTTCGTGTCCATGCCAAGATGCATCAGGAGTACTCAACATGAATCGTCTCGTCGTTCTGGGCAGTGTCAATGCAGACCATGTGCTGCGCGTTCCCCATTTTCCTCGCCCGGGTGAAACCCTGACCGGCCACAGCTATCAAGTGGTGCCCGGTGGCAAGGGCGCCAACCAGGCGGTGGCCGCCGCTCGGCTAGGTGCTGAAGTCTCCTTTATCGCCCGCATCGGCGATGACGCCATCGGCCACCAGATGAAGACCGGCTTTGCCAAAGACGGCATCGACGTGAGCGCCATCGAGCTCGACCCCAAGCTCCCCACCGGCATCGCCATCATCTATGTGAGCGATGAGGGGGAGAACAGCATCGGCATCTCCGCCGAAGCCAACGGCGCCCTCACCCCGGCCGTAGTGAAAAGCCACCAGGCGATGATCGCCGCCGCCCACACCCTGCTGCTGCAGCTGGAAGTGCCGCTGGAGAGCGTGCTGGAAGCCGCCCGGCTGGCCCGTGCCCACGGCACCCGGGTGGTGCTCAACCCCGCCCCCGCTCGCCCGCTCTCAAGCGAACTGCTGGCACTGGTCGACCTCATCACCCCCAACCAGACCGAAGCCGAGCTGTTGACCGGCGTCAAGGTCACCGACGAGGCGAGCGCAGCCGAGGCGGCTGCCCGCTTCCACCAGATGGGTATCGGGGAGGTGATGATCACCTTGGGGTCGCAAGGAGTCTATTGCAGCAAGGGGCAGCAACAAGCGCTCATCCCGGGTTTTCGGGTGAAAGCAGTAGACACCACGGCGGCCGGCGATACCTTCAACGGCGCCTTGCTGGCAGCCGAATTGGCCGGCGCCGACTTTGACGCAGCCGTGCGCTTTGCCCACGGCGCCGCGGCGCTCTCCGTCACCCGGTTTGGTGCCCAGAGCTCCATCCCGAGCAAGCAGGAGGTCGACGCCTTCCTGCTTGAGCAGACTGCGCAGGGGCACTGATGGCCAATATCAAGGAGGTGGCGGCGCTGGCGGGGGTGTCGACCACCACCGTCTCCCACGTCATCAACGAGACCCGCTTCGTCGCCGAGGAGACCCGCGAGCGGGTCTTCGCCGCCATGCGTGATCTCAACTATGCCCCGAGCCTGGTGGCCCGCAGCCTCAAGGTGAAGGAGACCAACAGTATCGGCATGCTGGTCACCACCTCCAGCAACCCCTTCTTCGCCGAGGTGGTGCGCGGGGTGGAGCGTTACTGCTTCGAGCAGGGCTACAACCTGATGCTGGGCAACACCGAGGGCCAGGCCGAGACGGCGCTCTCCTACCTCAAGATGATGCTGCGCAAGCGGGTCGACGGCCTGCTCATCATGTGCAGCGAGGGGCAGGAGGTGTTCAACCAGCTCGACTGGCTCAAGAGCCTTCCTGTTGTAGTGATGGACTGGGGAATGGAGAGTGCCGACGTGGATCTCATCGCCGACAACTCCCATCGCGGTGGCTACCTGGCGACCCGCCACCTGCTGGAGCTGGGTCACACCGCCATCGGCTGCATCACCGGCCCCCACAGCCGCGCCCCCGCCAACCAGCGTCAGGCGGGCTTCGAGCAGGCGATGCAGGAGGCCGGGCTCACCGTCAACCCACAGTGGGTCCAGGAGGGTGACTTCGACTGCGCCAGCGGCCATCAGGCGATGACCCGCCTGCTGGCGCTGCCCGCGCGCCCCAGCGCGCTGTTCGTCTGCAACGACATGATGGCGATGGGGGCCATCAGCGCCGCTCATCAGGCTGGGCTGGTGATCCCGCGCGATCTCTCCATCGTCGGCTATGACAACGTGGCGCTGGCCGAATTCATGTCGCCACCGCTCACCACCGTCAATCAGCCGAAAGAGGAGTTGGGTCGGCTTGCCGTCACCCGGCTGCTGGCGCGCATCAATGGCGAGGCGGTGGCGGATCATCTGATCACCGTCGACCCCGACCTGGTGATCAGGGATTCCTGCGCCCCCTGCCCCTGACATTCACCTGCAATAAAAGCGCAAGGCGACCCTGGGGTCGCCTTGCTGTGTTTTGTCTCTGGCCTGTTCAATACCGCTCTTTGTGTTCAGGCCAGCTGCCTTGCCTCACTGCCCGCCAGCACCTGCAGTTGAACCAGCCCCAGTCGCCGGGCGAGCGGCTGCAACAGCTCGCTGTGCTCCGCGTCATCTGGCAGCCAGTAACGGACAGGCCAGCCGGCCGCCAGCTGGGCCGGGGTGGTGCTGCCAATGTCTCTGAGCGCCAGGGCGCAACCCTGCTGCCGCAATCCCGCCAGCAAGGCTGTATCCGGCAACAGCGTTGGCACCAGCAGCACCCGCGGCGTGCGGGAGGCGTCCGGCAGATAGGCCACGACATGGGCCAGCTGGGCCTGGTTGTCGAGCGGAAGCAGCAACGCCCGCCCATCGGCATGCTGCGCCTCGTGCGCTTGCAGCAACCGGGCCAGCACGGGCCCCAGCACGCCGCACTCCTGCAGCCAGCGCATCTGGCATGGCGCCCCCTGCTCACGCCAGTAAAGCGTCATTTGCCACAGGTCATTGCCCTGCCCGTCCGTCAACCCCTGCAACGCCACTCGCAGCGGCGCAGGCTCGCGCCCGGCCAGCCAGTCGCGCAGCTGATGAAGCTGATGCTGGCTCAACTGCAACTGTTGCAGCATGGCCGGCTCAAACCAGCAGATGTCCCCCTCCTGGCTGCGTTTGGCCTGATTGAGGGCCAGAATGGCCTGATCCAGCAGCCGGCCGGCATCTTGCTGCTGCGCCTTGGCCACCCCGAGCCGACAGGCCAGATCGAAGCTACACTCCCGGGTCACGAACTCGAAATGGAGCAGGCTCACCAGCTCATGAATGCGGGTTTCCAGCGCGCCATCCGCGCTGGTCAACACCACCGCAAACTCGTCGCCACCGAGTCGGTAGGCGTGGCCACCGTGGACCTGCTGCAGCTTGTCGGCCACCGTCTGCAACAACCGATCACCTACCTGATAGCCGAGCAGATCATTGACCTGCTTGAAGCGCTTGAGATCGAGCACCACCAGAGCGCTCGCCTCGCCGGCATGCAGGGCGCGGGAGAGCTGCTCCTGCAGGGCACGGCGGTTGCCAAGCCGAGTCAGGGGATCGAGCAGGGCGAGTCGGCGATTCGCCAGATTGGCGCGAATGAGGGCAGCCACCAGGGCGCCGCCGGTCAGCAACAGGATCAGTTGCCAGATCTGCAGCCAGAACAGGCTGCTGCGGATCTGGCTGACCGAACGCTCCCGCTCCTGGCCGGAGAGGATCTGATCCCCTATCTGTTCGATGAGGTGGGTCTGGCTGGCGATCGCCTCCTGCAAGCGGGCAAGCTCGGCCCCCTCGCGCAGCGCACCGGCCTCCATCTGAGGTTCGAGCTGCTTGAACTGCTCGAACAGTCCGGCCAGCGCCTTGCCAAGCCCGTGCCGCTGGCGCGCCTCGGCGGTTTCGCTGCTGATGAGAAAGATATCGAGCCGGTTCCACAGCAGATCGTAATCCAGGCTCAGGGTCTCCATTCCCAACCTGCCGGCCCGATAGAGCTGCAGATCGTAGAGGAAACGCTGGGATTCCAGCATCACCTGGCTGATGTTCCAGTGGATATTGCGGTAGAAGGTATCGACCAGCTGCTCCTGGCGATGCTGCAGATAGAGACTGCTGCCCGAGGAGAGCAGAAACAGCAGCGACACCGCAACCAACAGCAGTTTGTGGCGGGATAGCCCCATCAATCGACGATCTCGATGCGGGTCACCTGCCACACCATGCAATTGTGGATTGCGGGCACGTCCAGCTTGGGATAGGTGGTGAACGGAATGAGCAACCAGAGCGGCCCCTTGTTGCGCCGGGTCAGCGGCTTGCCGTCCTCCTGGCGCACCAGGGTCAGCGGCACGCCGTCGAACAGGGCCAGATCCACCACCTGCTGATAGCCGTTGAGGGCCGAGACGGCGATCTTGCGGGCATCCAGGGTCCCTTGCGCCGCCAGCACGGCTGCCAGGGTCGGCCCGCGATAGTGGTGGGCGCCCTGGGTCCAGGGGGTGGTAGTGGTGAATTCGGTCTGCGGCAGGGCGGACAGGGCCGCCTCATCGAGGGTCACTTGCTGGCCACTTGGCAGCACTAGGGTCATCAGGGGGGTCGAGGCCGATGCACCGGCACTGGCCAGCATCAGGAGGAAAAAAGCGATCCATTGCTTTACTGCGGTCATGGTAATTTGCGCCAACTGCGTCCCATTTTTTGTGGCTGCCAGTGTGGCGATTTCACCGGTTCATTGCAACTGTCCAGTCGCACAATAGCTCAGGGACCGCGCATCTCCATCCAGTTGTGGCCCTCGATCTGCGCCGGCTGGTGGACGCCGCAGCTTTGCAGCAGCTCATCCACGTAGGCCGGCACCAGCAACGAGGCCGGGCCGTAGCGTTTCTCGTCAAACTGGCTGCCCACTTCGCTCGGTTCGAGATTGAGCTCGATGGTGTGGGCCCCGTTCAATCCCGCCTCGTGCACGAAACCGGCTGCCGGATAGACGGCGCCCGAGGTGCCGATGGAGATGAACAGATCGCACTGGGCCAGCGCGCTGTAGATGCGATCCAGCCCGAGCGGCATCTCGCCGAACCAGACCACGTGCGGGCGCAGCGGCTGGGGAAACTGGCAGCAGGTGCACAGCTCCTCCTGCTGCAGATCGCCGCGCCACTCGATCACCTGGCCCGAGCCCGGGCAGCGCGCCTTGAGCAACTCCCCGTGCATGTGAATGAGGTTCTTGCTGCCGGCGCTCTCGTGCAGGTTGTCGATGTTCTGGGTCACCAGGGTGACGCAGCCCGGCAGCAGGCGCTCGAGCCGGGCCAGCGCATAGTGGGCCGGATTGGGGTGGATGTGGGGTTGCTGCAGCTGGTGGCGGCGGGAGTTGTAAAAGCCCTGCACCAGGGCGGGATCCCGTGCGTAGCCCTCCGGCGTCGCCACGTCTTCGACCCTGTGCTCTTCCCACAGACCGTCACAGGCGCGAAAGGTCTTGATGCCCGACTCGGCCGAGATCCCGGCACCGGTAAGAATGACGATGTGTTTCGCTGACTGCACCATGACTGACTCCCTCTGACGACCTCTCTGGCTGACCTTAGCACAGGGTGAAAAACCGGCCTATTCGCCCTTGGTCTTATGACGCGGTTACAGGGTGTCGAGTGCGCTCAGATCGAGTCGCACGAACACCAGCTCACGCCCTGTCACCAGGGTGAGCGGCAAGCCCAGCCCGCGCAGCAGCGCCAGCATGGGGCGATTCTGGGGCAGCACCTCCGCCGTCCACTCGCGAATGCCTTCGGCGCGCGCCAGCAGGGCCAGCGCCAGCAGGATGCGCCGCCCCGCCCCCCGGTGCTGGAAGTGCTGGGCGACGATGCAGGAGAACTCGGCCCGATCCGGGTGCAATCGCCGCCGGATGGACTGGGCCTGAGCCAGTGGTCGCCCCTGACCGTCGGTCAGCAGCAGCCCAATCTGCTGCTCCTTGGGGTAATCGAGGAAGAAGGCGAGCTGCTCGTCACTCGGGATCTGCTTGGCGCGCATGAAACGCAGGTAGACACTCTGTTCGCTGAGCTCGCCATAGGCGGCCCTGATCCGCTCGGGCTCGGTCCCCGCCAGCTCCTGCAAACGGCAGGGAATGCCCCCCACCTCCATCATCAGTGGCAGGGCAGCCCGGGAATGAGGATGCAGCCAGCCGGTCAGGGCGCGCCGCAAGCGGGCCTCGTCCGGTGGCCAGCAGAGGTAGCGGGCCATAGTCTACCAGCGCCCCGCCACGCCCTGATCGCGCCACAGATTGCTGTCCAGCAGGTTGAAGGGATCGTCCAGATAGAGAGCGATCCCAAGCTCCCTGGCCCGGTTGATGAAGCGCCCCAGCAGGGAGTCCGGGGTCATGGCTTCCAGCCCGGGCAGCAGACTCTGTCCCAGCAGCAAGTGCTGCAGCGGCATCCGCTCCAGCAAGTCGAACGGAATGTGCTGATCGTTGTCCAGCAGCAGTGCCAGCTTGGCCCCCGCCAGACTGGCCTGCAGCACCAGGGCAAAACGCTCCGCCTGGCTCAGCAGGTGGTCGCGCCGGTGGATGAGCAGGGTGAGTTCGCCAGGCTCCCGGCCCTGCTGGAGCAGCCACTCGCGCACCCGCTCCCAGCGCGGCGGCAAGCCGGTCACCGCCAGCCAGATGGGCAAGGGCGACGGGGGATCGGACAAGAGCCCGAGCAGCCCTTTATCTTCTCCCTGCCAGGTGCGGATGGTACGGCGCAGGCCGCTCAACCGGCGCTGACGCTGCGGCCCCAGATAGAGCGTCTTGAGCAGCCGCAGCAGATCGTCGGCCAGCAGCGGCTTGGCCAGGGCGGCCAGCACGTTGAAGCCGGCGTCGTGCAGCAGGCGGCGGGCCCCGTCGATCAAGGTCTGATCGTGGGCCGAGAGCAGCACGATGGGCAAGCCACTGTGCTGGTATTGGGGCTGGCTCATCAGCAGGCTGATGGCATCCTGCTCCACCAGACTGAGATCGCTCACCAGCAGCTTGACCTCGCCGTCGGCCAGCGCCTTGATGCAGGCGTTGCCATCCTGCACCCACTGACAAGGCACCCCCAGCCCCTTGATCTCCTGCTGGATGTGAGCCCCCTGAAACGGGTGATCCTCCAGCAGCAGCACCTGGGTCTGGGCCAGCCACTCCTGCCACGCCAGGTAGCGGCCATTGACCCCTGCCAGCCAGTCGTCGGTGAGGCGATAGACACCCTCGGCCTGCGCCGTCAGCTGCGGCAGATAGTCAGCCCCCACATGGGAGTCGGGATCGAACAGGGCGATGGCACCGGCGGCAAACAACCCTTCCCACTGCCAGCAGGCATCGGGACGGGTACGGCGCAAGGTGGCAAACTCGGGCAGCTCGACGGCCTTTGCCGTCCGATAGGCGACCCCATCCAGGGCGTAGATGGTCACGGGGTGGAACAGGCGCTCGTCCGTCTCTTCCGAGTTCAGCAACGCCAGTAACTCTTCATCTGTGATGATCATGTCAGAGCCTCTCACGTAGTCGCCGGCACACCTCATCCAGAGCTTGCCGCAGCGGGGGTAGCAGGGGTTGCCGTGGATCCCGTTTCCACTGCTCGATCACCTGAACAAGCGGGGTGGCTCCCACCATTTTGGCGGCCCCCTTCATCTTGTGTAAAGCGGCTTCAAGCGCCATCTCGTCCCCTTGTGTGACGCAGCGCTCAATGTCGGCCAGATCCTGCCCGGTCGCGTCCAGATAGAGGGGAATAAGCTCCGGCGCCAGCAACGACACTTCCCGCGCTGCCCAGACCTCCCCTTCTGCCGACACGTCGCTTTGAGGGGGCGGCTCGGGTGCGGGCACCTGATCGGGCTCGCCCAGGCTGCGCAGCAGGTTGGCCAAGTCTTTGAGCAGCAGCGGTTTGTCCAGATGCCCACGACAACCACAGCTGGCCAGCTGCGCCGCCGCCTGCTCGCTGAGATCGGCGGTGATGACATAGGTGGGCAGATGCTGCCAGCGCGGCGAATCGCGCAGCTGGCGGCAGAGCTCGGCGCCGTCCATCACCGGCATCTGCAGGTCGGTCAACACCAGATCGACCGTCTCATGCTGCAGGATGTCGAGCGCCAGCTGGCCGTTGGCGGCGCTGATCACCTTGGCCCCCAGCTGGGTCAGCTGCATGCTGATCAACACCCGGTTCACCTCGTGATCTTCAACCAGCAGCACCCGCATCCCCTGCCCCGGCAGCGTGATCATGCCCTGGCTAGAGGGCACCAGCCTTGGCTGCATCAGACTCACCACCGAGCCCGGCACCCAGGGTTCCCCCTGCCAGTCCCAGTAGCGCAGCCCCTGCTCATCCAGCCGGACGCTCAATACCGGGCCGGCCGGATCGTCCTGCAGATCCAGTTCGCCCAGCCAGGGCAGCAGATAGTCCCGCTCCGCCTCGCCGAGTTGCACGTGCACGCTGGCCACCCTTGGCCGCCAGCGCGGCATCTCCTGCAGCAACACCAGTGGCAGCGCACAGAGGAAGCGGCTGCCGCCGGTCGGCCGCGGTTCGACCCGGATCTCGCCCCCCATCTGCTCCATCAGCTGGCGACAGATGGCAAGTCCGAGCCCGGTGCCCTGGGCCCGCGGCTGACCCGCCTCCCCGCCCTGCTCAAAGGGCAGGAACAGCCGCGGCAGCAGCTCGGCACTGATGCCGGGACCCTCGTCGTCCACTCCGCACAACAGCTGGGAGCCAGCGCGGCGGGCCCACAGCACCACCTCGCCACGGGAGCTGAACTTGATGGCATTGGCCAGCAGGTTGTGCAGCACCTGCTGCACCCGGTGGGGATCCAGCTCCACCTGGGCGGGCAGTCGATGATCGAGATCCAGCCGCAGTTGCAGTCGCTTGGAGCGGGCCTTGGACCAGTGCACGGCCGCCACGTGCTCGCACAAATCCACCAGATCGGTGGGTTGCAGCGAGAGCGCCAGCTGCCGGTTCTCGTTGCGACTGAAGTCCAGCACGTCGTTGAGCAGGCCCAGCAGCTCGTCCCCCGCCTGGCGGACGTGGGCCAGTGCCGAGCGCTGCTCGGCATTGAGGGAGGTGTGGCTGAGCCACTCCAACAGCCCCAGAATAGCGTTCATGGGGGTACGAATTTCGTGGCTCACTGCCGCGAGGAAGCGCCCCTTGGCCAGCACCGCCTGCTCGGCCCGCTCGTGGGAGGCCTGCAGCGCCTGCTCCTGCTCGACCCGGGTCGTCACATCCTGCACCACCCCGTACACCCGCCAACCCTGCTCGGACTGGCTGCGTCCCCGGCCGTAGAACTGCAGCCAGCGGGTACCCTTGCCCGGGTGCTCATAGCGCAGCGCGTAGGAAAAAGGCTGACCGGCCTGCAGCATCTCCAGCATGGGGATCTGCATCTTGCGCCTGTCATGTTGATCCAGCCGGCCCAGCGCCTGACCGGGATTGCGGCGGATCTGCTGGCTGGCCAGCCCCAGCAACTCGTAGCTGCCACGGCTGATGAACTCTACCTGGGCGATGCCTTCCCGCTGCAGCAGGAACTGGATCACCACCCCGGGCACCGTATTGGTCAATGCCCGCAGGCGGCGCTCGGCCTGACGCAGCAAGCGGGTGCGCTCACGCAGGGCGCTGATGTTGGAGAGCGCGATGAGATCCCCCGCCGGCGACTGCTTGCCAAGCTGAAGCGGGATCTGGGCATAGGAGTAGACCTGATCGCCCAGGGCCATCTCCCCCTCGCCCCCCTGCAACTGGGCCTCTGGCAGGTGCAGCTCGGCCAGGTAGCGCGCCTCCAGCCGCTTGGCCTGCTTGTTGCGCTTGATGATCTCGCCCTGGTTGTCTCGCAGAAACACCGGCACCGGCAGCGCCTGGAACAGGGACTCCCTGAACTGGCTCTCCAGCGCCAGGGTCTGCTCCATCTCCTGACGCTGGCTCACTTCCCGGGCCAGCTGCTGGCGGGAGCGCCAGATCAGCCAGATGACGCCAGCACTGATCAACAGCGCCAGCGACACCGACCCCAGCCAGATCCCGTAGCTGACGCCGGCTTGCTGGGTCAGCACCAGCCGGCGCCAGCGCTGATTGAGATCGTCATTCTGCCTGCTGGTGAAGGCCATCAGGCTCTGCTCCATCACCCCGGCGAGTCGCGGGCTGTGATGACTGATGGCAAACCCCAGCCCGAAGCGTTGAGGCAGATCCCTGATATCCAGCCCGTCCAGCTGGTTGTTGCGAAGCGGGTATTGCAGCTGGTAGAGCTCGGCCAGCATGGCGTCGGCCTCACCGCTTTGCACCGCCGCAAGCCCCTGCGCCAGGGTGTCGCTTTTGCGCCAATGATGTTCGCCATCCAGCCGGGCCAACATCCCTTCGTCATAGAGGGTGGCGGGCACCACGATGTCGCCCTTCACCGCCGCCAGCGTGTCGAACGACTTCGCCTTGCGACTGACCAGGGCATAGCGATTGAGCGCCATGATGCGGGTGAAGTCGAAGGCATCGGTCAGCGCCGGCGTCTCCAGCAGGCCGGCCATCATGTCCGCCTCACCACTGCGCAGCTTGGCCAGTGCCTCTTCCTTGCTGGCGGTCGGGATCACGTGGAAGTTGAGGCCGGTCTGCTGGCTCACCTGCCGCAGTACGTCGGCGCTCCACCCCTTGAGTTCTCCCTGCTCGTCGAGGCCGCTGTAGGGCATGAAATCCGGGTTGACGACCAGCTTGATGGCACGGGAGGTGCCGACCAGCCAGGCCTGCTCCTTGTCGGTGAAGTGCAGCGGGTTGATGTCCTGCTCCCCCTGTGCCAGATAACGGTCCAGATCCTTGTAGAGGGCGCCGGGCGGCAGATAGCGGATGGCGGTATCGATGAGCTCGCGCAGTTCCGGCTGGTCGCGCATCATCAGCCGGTAGCTCACCACCAGTTCATCGCTGCGCAGGCGGCGCAGCCGCAGCCCCTGATCCGGATATTCGCGCATCAGGTAGCGCAGTTGCAGATAGTCACCGAGGTAGGCGGTCCCCTTGCCCGCCGCCAGCGCCGCGTACCAGTTGTCCGCCTCGGTCAGGGGCAACTGGGTTGAGCGGGGATAAAGCGCCTTGAGCACCTCATTCGCCTGCCAGATGGGGGATACCAGGAAGGTCGCCCGCTCCAGATCGCCGCGATAGAGGATGGCGGATTCGGCCTCCAGCATGGCACGGCTCAGTGCCATGCCCGGCAGGGCCTGCAACGAAGGGCCGACATTGGGAATGAGATCGCAGCGCCCCTCCTGCAAGCCGCGCTGCACCGCCGACCAGTTGGGCAGCTTCTCGTGCAGGAGCGGAAAAGGGAGCTGCTCTGCCAACCGCTCCATCTGATCGATCAGCAAGCCTCCCGACTCCTCGAGATAAGGCGGCCGGATCAGCGCCGGATAACAGATGGTCAGCGACTTGGTGGCATCGGCATACGCCTTGGCCGCCGGAGAGAGGGGGAGATCCATCGCCTGCAGTGGCGCGGCCAGTAGCAGGCCTAACAATAGGCTGGTTTTTCTCATGAAAAAATAAAAGCCAGGCGGCTGCCTGGCTTTTTGTCACTCGTTGGGCTCAACATTTTCGACCCTGGCCTTGAGCTTCTGACCAGGGCGGAAGGTGACCACCCGCCGGGCGCTGATAGGAATATCTTCGCCGGTTTTCGGGTTACGTCCAGGACGCTGGTTCTTCTCACGAAGATCAAAGTTACCGAAGCCTGAAATCTTGACTTGTTCACCACGCTCAAGCGCTTGTCTGATCTCTTCAAAGAAGGCTTCCACCATATCTTTGGCTTCACGCTTGCTCATCCCGAGCTGGGTGAACAGGTGCTCTGCAATGTCGGCTTTGGTAAGCGCCATAGATCAATCCCTCAAGGATGCATTCAACTCTTCACCAAGGGCCCGCACGACATTGTCTACGGTCTCGGCAATCTCTTTCTCCTCCAGAGTGCGCTGGGTGTCTTGCAGAACAAGACTGATGGCCAGGCTCTTCTTGTCCTCTGCCATGCCAGCACCCTGGTATACGTCAAACAAGTTTATTCCAACTACCTGATTTCCGCCAACTTTTTTAATTACTGCGAGGACATCACCGGCCAGGACATGACGATCAACCACCACGGCGATGTCACGACGGTTGGCAGGGAACTTGGAAACCTCGGCAGCAACCGGCACCTTGGCCGGGGTCAGCTTGTCCAGCTCCAGTTCGAACATGACGGCGCGACTCTTCAGACCCAGCTTCTTCTCGAGGCTCGGATGGATCACGCCGATGTGGCCGATGACCACGCCATTGCGCAGGATGGCCGCGCTCTGGCCCGGGTGCAGGGCACTGTGCTCGGCACGCTCGAAGCTGAAGGTAGCCCCTTCGGCGGTCAGATCCAGCACCGCTTCCAGATCCCCTTTCAAATCAAAGAAGTCGGCAGCGCGGCTCTTGATGTCCCAGTGCTCGTCGCTCTGGTTGCCGGTGATGATGCCGGCCAGCATGGGCTCCTGACGAATGCCGTTCTCGGCATTTTCATCCTTGATGAAGCGCAGGCCCTGCTCGAACAGGCGCACCCGCGGCTGCTGGCGGTTCTGGTTGTAAACCACGGCCTGCACCAGACCCGGGAACAGAGAGACGCGCATGGCGGACATCTCGACCGAGATCGGGTTCGGCAGCACGATGGCATCGCTCTGCGGGAACAGGGTCTGCTGAGCCTTGGGATCGACGAAGCTGTAGGTGATCGCTTCCTGGAAGCCGCGATCAACCAGCAGGTCGCGCATGCGCTTCAAGGTCACCTGCCCTTCTGCCTGCTCCACCATCGCCAGAGAGGCAGCGGGTTTGAGATTCGGGATGTTGTTGTAGCCGTAGATGCGGGCTACTTCCTCGATGAGGTCTTCCTCGATGGCGATATCGAAACGCCAGGAGGGGGCCAGCGCGGTCCAGCCGTCGGCTTCAATGGTTACCTGCATGCCCAGACGGGTCAGGATCTCGACCACCTGAGCATCTGCCACGCTGATGCCGATCACCTTGTCGAGCTTGGTACGACGCAGCCTGATGGGGGCAGCCTTGGGCAGATGGGCATCGGATTTGACTTCGATGACCGGGCCCGCTTCACCGCCGCAGATATCCAGCAGCAGACGGGTGGCTCTGTCCATCACCTTGGTCTGCAGCTGCGGATCCACCCCGCGCTCGAAACGGTGGGAAGAGTCGGTGTGCAGACCGTAGGCACGGGCACGGCCGGTGATGGAGAGCGGCGCGAAGAAGGCGCACTCCAGCAGGATGTCGGTAGTGGTCTCGGAGACACCGGTGCGATCGCCACCGAAGATGCCGGCCATGCAGGCAGGACCTTTGGCATCGGCAATCACCAGAGTCGTCTCTTTCAGCTTCACTTCATTGCCATCGAGCAGAGTCATCGGCTCATCGCTACGAGCGCGGCGCACCACCAGTTCCCCTTCAAGCGTCGCCAGATCGAAGGCGTGCATCGGCTGACCGTATTCCAGCAGCAGGTAGTTGGTGATGTCGACGATGGCATCGATGGAACGAATGCCGCCACGGCGCAGCTTCTCCTGCATCCAGAGCGGGCTCTGGGCGTGCAGGTTCAGCCCCTTGATGACACGGCCGAGATAACGGGGGCAATCTGCCGGCGCTTCAACCCGGATCGGGAAGGTAGCGTCGATGGTGGCAACAGCCGGCGCCCAGGTCGGCTCGACCACGTCCACGCTGTTGAGCACGCCGATTTCACGGGCCAGACCCGCGATGCCGAGGCAGTCGGCACGGTTCGGGGTCAGATCCACATCGATGCTGACGTCGTTGAGCGCGAGATATTCACGGATATCGGTCCCGATGGGGGCATCCAGCGGCAGCTCGATGATGCCATCGGCTTCGACGTCGATCCCCAGCTCGCTGAAGGAGCAGAGCATGCCGTGAGACGGCTGGCCACGCAGCTTGGCTTTCTTGATGGTGAAATCACCCGGCAGGGTCGCCCCTACTTTGGCCACGCAGACTTTCAGGCCTTGGCGACAGTTCGGCGCGCCGCAGACGATGTCCAGCAGCTCGGCCTCGCCCACGTTGACCTTGGTCACCCGCAGCTTGTCGGCGTCCGGATGCTGGGCGCACTCGACTACTTCACCCACCACCACGTTGTTGAACTGGCCGGCCACCGCTTCCACGGCATCCACTTCCAGACCGGCCATGGTGATCTGCTCGGCCAGTGCATTGTCACTCAACTCGGTGCGGACCCACTCCATCACCCAGGATTTACTGAATTTCATGTTCTCTCGCCCTTACTTGAACTGCTTGAGGAAGCGCAGGTCGTTTTCGAAGAAGGCACGCAGGTCGTTGACCCCGTAACGCAGCATGGTCAGGCGCTCAACGCCCATGCCGAAGGCAAAGCCGGAGTATTTTTCCGGATCGATGCCGACCGAACGCAGCACGTTCGGGTGCACCATGCCGCAGCCCAGCACTTCCAGCCACTTGCCGTTCTTGCCCATCACGTCCACTTCGGCGCTAGGCTCGGTAAACGGGAAGTAGGAAGGACGGAAGCGAATGGTCAGGTCTTCCTCGAAGTAGTTGCGCAGGAAGTCGTGCAGGATCCCTTTCAGCTCGGTGAAGCTGGCATGCTCGTCGACCAGCAGGCCTTCGACCTGGTGGAACATCGGGGTGTGGGTCATGTCGTAGTCGTTACGATAGACGCGGCCCGGCGCGATGATGCGGATCGGCGGCTGCTGATGTTCCATGGTGCGGATCTGCACACCGGAGGTGTGGGTACGCAACATCAAATCAGGATTGAAGTAGAAGGTATCGTGATCGGTACGCGCCGGGTGATGAGCCGGGATGTTCAACGCATCGAAGTTGTGGAAGCCATCTTCAATCTCGGGACCACGGGCAACCTTGAAGCCCATCTCGCCAAACAGGCGTTCGATGCGCTCGATGGTGCGGGTCACCGGGTGCAGACCGCCATTCTCGATGCGGCGGCCCGGCAGGCTGACGTCGATGGTCTCGGCGGCCAGCTTCTGGTTCAGCACGGCGATTTCGAGGGCTTCACGACGCTCGTTCAGGGCATCCTGAACCTGCTGTTTGGCCTGGTTGATCACGGCGCCCGCGGCGGGACGCTCTTCAGCGGACAGGGCGCCCAGGCCCTTCATCTGCTCGGTAAAAAAGCCCTTTTTACCCAGATATTTGACCCGGATTTCGTCAAGGGCGGCGATGTCGCTTACGCCCTCAATTTCGGCCCTGGCTTGGCCGACTACTTCTTCAAGCTGTTGCATGTCTTCCTCGTCACCACTCCCGATACAGGAGCCTTTAGGCTAAATAAGGTCAAGAGGGGAATAATACAAAAAAAGCCCCTTCACTGACCATAGTTAAGGTGCCCTTTTCTCCCTAGAAATCATTTTGTTATCAAGTAGGGCTTCGAGCCGGACCGGGTTTTTCTTTGCGATTGGCTACACAATTTTAGTTTGATGGCATATGTGGCCATATGTATGGCTATCATGATGGTAAAGTCATCACTGCCTGCAAACGACAAATGACAGACAACAAAAAAGGAGGCCTGAGCCTCCTTTTAGCATTTATAACAGAACCGGATTAGACCAGAGCTGCTTTGGCCTTTTCAACCAGGGCGGTGAAAGCCAGCTTGTCGTGAACGGCGATATCGGACAGGATCTTGCGATCGATCTCGATGGAAGCCTTCTTCAGACCGTTGATCAGACGGCTGTAGGACAGACCGTTCTGACGGGCTGCTGCGTTGATACGAGCAATCCACAGTTGACGGAACTGACGCTTTTTCTGGCGACGGTCACGGTAGGCATACTGACCAGCTTTGGTTACCGCTTGTACCGCTACGCGGTAGACACGGGAACGGGCGCCGTAGTAACCCTTGGCGGCTTTCATTACTTTCTTGTGACGAGCGCGAGCGGTCACACCACGTTTAACTCTTGGCATTTTTCACATCCCCCCTTATGCGTACGGCAGACAAGCGACAACACGTTTGTGGTCGGCAGCGGAAACAAAGAACTTCGGTCCCAGCTGACGCTTACGCTTACTGCTCTTCTTGGTCAGGATGTGACGCAGGTGGTTGTGCTTGCACTTGAAGCGACCTGAGCCAGTCTTCTTGAAGCGCTTTGCGGCGCCCCGGTTGGTTTTCATCTTCGGCATTTCATACTCCGCATTGTGAGTGACAACAAAATCGCAAGGCGAACCGACTCATGGGGCCAGCCCCATGAGTCAATTTCTTGTGGGCCTTAAGATTTCTTCTTAGGTGCGAGGACCATCACAGCTTGACGGCCTTCGACTTTCGGGAACGATTCGACTACGGCCAGCTCTTCCAGATCGTTCTTGACTCGCTCCAGAACCTTGATACCAAGTTCCTGGTGGGCCATTTCACGACCACGGAAGCGCAGGGTGACCTTTGCCTTGTCCCCGTCTTCCAGAAAGCGAACCAGGTTGCGTAGTTTTACCTGATAGTCGCCTTCGTCGGTGCCAGGACGGAATTTGATTTCCTTGACCTGGACGACTTTCTGCTTTTTCTTCTGTTCTTTGGTGGTCTTGCTCTTTTCGTAGAGGAATTTGCCGTAATCCATGATCCGACAAACGGGCGGCTCAGCGTTCGGACTGATCTCGACCAGATCCACTCCGGCCTCAAGGGCCAAGTTCAGAGCATCCTGGATGGAGGTGATGCCAATGGCTTCACCATCCAGACCAGTCAGACGAACTTCTTTCAGACGGATCTCTTCGTTGATCCGGTGAGCGCGGGCTTGCGGTTGCTTGCCCAGTTTTTTTCCGCCTTTTATAGCTTATTCCTCCACTTTCTTTTGTCCGCGGGTCTGAACTTCCTGGGTCAACAGAGCAATCAGCTCTTCAACAGGATAAGTGCCCAGGTCAGCCCCTTTACGAGTACGCACTGCAATCTTGCCGGCTTCTACTTCTTTATCGCCGCAGACCAGCATGAAGGGTACTCGCTTCAAAGTATGCTCGCGGATTTTAAAGCCAATCTTCTCATTTCTCAAGTCCGCTTTTGCGCGAAGGCCCGCATCATTCAATGCTTTGGCTACTTTCACTGCATAATCGGCCTGATTGTCGGTGATATTCATGACCACGGCTTGAGTCGGTGCCAGCCAGGTCGGGAACAGTCCGGCGTACTCTTCGGTCAGGATCCCGATGAAACGTTCCAGCGAGCCCAGAATGGCGCGGTGGATCATCACGGGAACATGACGTTCGTTGTCTTCACCCACGTAGGTGGCGCCCAGACGGCCCGGCAGGGCAAAATCGAGCTGCACGGTACCACATTGCCACGCACGATCAAGGCAATCGTGCAGGGTAAATTCGATCTTGGGACCGTAGAAGGCTCCCTCACCCGGCTGCAGATCGTACTTCAGACCGTTCAGCACCAGGGCCTCGGCCAGCGCGGCCTCGGCGCGATCCCAGGCCTCATCGGAGCCGATACGCTGTTCCGGACGAGTGGAGAGCTTGACCACGATGTTCTCGAAGCCGAAGGTGCCATAGACGTCGTAGACCATGCGGATACAGGCCGACACCTCTTCCATGATCTGCTCTTCGGTACAGAAGATGTGCGCGTCATCCTGGGTGAAACCACGTACCCGCATCAGGCCATGCAGGGAGCCGGACGGCTCGTTGCGGTGGCAGGAGCCGAACTCGGCCATGCGCAGCGGCAGATCGCGGTAGGATTTCAGACCCTGGTTGAAGATCTGCACGTGACCCGGGCAGTTCATCGGCTTGATGGCGTACTCGCGGTTCTCGGACTGGGTGGTGAACATGGCCTGGGCGTATTTCTCCCAGTGACCTGAACGCTCCCACAGCACGCGATCCATCATGAAGGGGCCTTTCACCTCCTGATAGTCGTACTCTTTGAGCTTGCCGCGGATGAAAGTCTCCAGCTCGCGGAAGATGGTCCAGCCATCGTTGTGCCAGAACACCATGCCGGGCGCTTCTTCCTGCATGTGATACAGGTCGAGCTGCTTGCCGATCTTGCGGTGGTCGCGCTTGGCGGCCTCTTCCAGGCGCTGCAGGTAAGCCTTGAGCTGCTTCTTGTCGGCCCAGGCGGTGCCGTAGATGCGCTGCAGCATCTTGTTGTTGGAGTCGCCGCGCCAGTAGGCGCCGGACATCTTCTGCAACTTGAAGTGGTGGCAGTGACGCATGTTGGGCACGTGCGGGCCGCGACACATGTCGATGTACTCTTCGTGATGATACAGACCGGGCTGGTCATCACGGGCAATATTCTGATCCAGGATCTCGACCTTGTAGGTCTCGCCACGGGCTTCGAACACGTCGCGTGCTTCCTGCCAGGAGACCTTCTTCTTGATGACGTCGTAATCCTTGGCGGCCAGCGCCAGCATGCGCTCTTCCAGCGCCGCCAGATCTTCGTCGGTCAGGGTGCGATCGAGATCGATGTCGTAGTAGAAACCGTTGTCGATGACGGGACCGATGGCCATCTTGGTCTGGGGCCAGAGTTGCTTGATGGCATGACCCAGCAGGTGAGCACAGGAGTGGCGCAGGATGTCCAGACCTTCTTCGTCTTTGGCGGTGATGATCGCCAGGGAGGCATCGGCTTCGATCAGCTCGCAGGCATCCACCAGTTCACCGTTTACCCGACCGGCAATGCACGCCTTGGCGAGACCGGGACCGATGTCCGCGGCCACATCCATGACGGAAACGGCGTGGGCAAATTGACGTTGGCTGCCATCAGGCAGAGTAATGATTGGCATTGTGTGTTTCCTTATACAGTGGTGCCCCCTACCAAAGGGCACATGCGGGATGGAAAGATTCATTCAAAAATGGGTGATGTTCTGGCTCTCCACAGCACTTTGCGAAGGCGCCCCGCGACGCAAACAACCCGTTCAACGTCGCAAGACAAACCAAAAACCGGACCATGCTACCAGAAGTAGGCAGGGCTGTATCGGGTTTGCTGAGATTTTCTACAGTCAGATGAAGTGCTTGGCAGCTATTCCCCCAGCAGGGACTGCCAGTTAAAATCGAACGTGGAGCTCCCCTCCTGCGCCAGTTCCAGCTCCTGCAGCACCTTGAGCGCCAGCTGATTGCCCTGCTTGGCGGCCTGATAGAGCCACTCCTTGGCACGGGGCAGATCGACCCGCCCGCTGACCCCCATCAGATGCAGTACGCCCACCTTCAACATGGCGGGTACATCGCCGTTCTTGGCAGCCAGCTCCATCCAGTGAAACGCCTCGCGCAGATCCCGCCTCACCCCGGCCCCCCGCAGGTAGACCTCCCCCAGCCGGTATTGGCCGAAGGCATCCCCCGCCTGCGCCGCCTGACGATAGAGCGTGATGGCCCGGCTGATATCCTGCTCGCTCCCCTGCCCCACTTCATGGCTCCAGCCCATCAGCGCCTGGGCCCGTGGCTGGCCCTGTTCGGCCAGCGGCGACCAGATCCGGGTCGCCTCATCGAAGTGACCGGTGCGCCAGGCGCGATTGGCCGAGGCCAGCTCCTGCTCGGTGGAGAGCGGGATCAGACGCCAGATAACCAGCGCAATGACAGTGATGAAGAGCCAGCGGGAGGTGATGGGTGCCATGATGATTTCCGTGATCCAGTTCGCATTTCGTCTATGTAAACGAAATGTAGCGCCGCGATCAAGCAAGAGATCCCTTTGACATGCTTTTTATGGCGGCCTAGGTCGGCAGCGCTTGCATTCGGCAATGGAGGTCAGCATGATAACTGTATATATAAACAGTAGTGGTAGGGTGCGATGGCTGGTCGAGGCAGTTCTCACAATGTTGATCACCGTTTCAGCGGCCAGCGGGTCGATGCGGTCGACGACGGCTGGTCCCAACCCGAGTGGGAAACGGCATTTACCGCCAGCGATCCCCGCACTGAGGTGACGGAGATCAGCGCCCGCAGCATCATCAGTTACAACAGCTCTCCCGACGTCCCTTTCAGCCGCTCCATCAACCCCTATCAGGGCTGTGAACACGGCTGCATTTATTGCTACGCCAGACCGAGCCACGCCTATCTCGAGCTCTCCCCCGGCCTCGACTTCGAGACCCGCTTGTTCGCCAAACTCAATGCCGCCGAGCTGCTGCGCCAGGAGTTTGCCAGACCTGCCTATCAGCCGCAGACCATAGTGCTGGGAGCCAATACCGACCCCTATCAGCCCATCGAGCATCGCTATCGCCTCACCCGCCAGCTGCTCGAGGTGATGCTGGCCCACCGCCATCCGGTCGGGATCATCACCAAGAGCGCCATGATATTGCGCGACCTCGATCTGCTGACGGAGCTGGCCCGGGAGGAGCTGTGCCAGGTGATGGTGTCGGTCACCACCTTGAATGAGACGTTGCGGCGACAGCTGGAGCCAAGAGCCAGCACCGGGGCCGGCCGGCTCAAGGTGGTGGAGAAACTGGCCGGTGCCGGTGTGCCGGTCGGCGTGCTGGCGGCGCCCATGATCCCGCGCCTCAACGAGCCCGAGCTCGAGCAGATCATCAAAGGCGCTGCCGAGGCCGGCGCCCACTGCGCCGACTATATCCTGTTGCGACTGCCCCACGAACTGGCACCGCTGTTCAGTGACTGGCTTGAGCAACACTATCCCGGCCAGAAGGAGGCTATCCTCAACCAGCTGCGGGCCAGCCGGGACGGCGCCCTCAACAGTCCCGCCTTCGGCAGCCGGATGCGGGGAGAAGGCCAGTTTGCCGATCTGCTGGCCCAGCGCTTTCGGTTGATTGCCAAGCGGCTCGGGCTCGGCAAGCGCCATTTTCAACTGCGCCAGGATGCCTTCATCCGCCCTGGCGAGCAGTTGCGGCTGTTCTAGGCGCCCGTCAAGCCCGCCACGGGCAAAGCCTCAGCCCCTTGGTCGCGACGCACTGGCCTTGCTGCGGTGGGCAATCAACTCGGCGGGCAAACGGGCTGGCTCATGTGCCACCTCAGGTTCATGTTCGCCTGCGTGGGCATCCATCTCTGCCTCGCCCCATACCCGGCTCCACCAGATCTCCCACATTACCCAGCTGGTCATGACATGCTCCTGGCAGGCGTTACCTGCGTTTATGGTGGTTTCTCTCCAACGGGAGCAGCATGGCTGGCCGCCATGACAGAGCAATGACATTCACATGAAGGAGCCGTGTCGAGGACATTCGCCCTTGGGAGCAGCCTGGCAAGCGGGTAGTGCCTGTTCTTCCTGCCATGGCAGGCAAGACTGGACAGGGGAAAAAGGAAGAGAAGGAAGGAGGATAACGGGGGACGCCAGCGACAAGCGAGCCAATGAAAAGAGCGGCCATGTGGCCGCTCTTTGGTATCGGGTAAAGAGGAGCGATTATTCGTCGCCCGCTTCACCTGCATCGACAGCACCGGTGTCCGCTGCGGTATCGGTGCCTTCAGACACCTCCCCTTCAACGGCCAGCACTTCGTTTTCGTCTTCGTCGCTCTCGGCAACCCGCTGCAGACCGACCACGGTCTCGTCTTCACCGGTACGGATCAGACGCACACCGCCGGTGTTGCGGCCGATGACGCTCACCTCGGACACCCGGGTACGTACCAGAGTACCGCCGTTGGTGATCAGCATGATCTGGTCGGTATCTTCGACCTGGATCGCATCGATCACCTTGCCGTTGCGCTCATCCACCTTGATGGAGATGACGCCCTGGGTGCCGCGGCTCTTGGTCGGGTACTCGTCCAGCGCGGTACGCTTGCCGTAACCGTTCTCGGTAGCGGTGAGGATGGCCCCGTCGCCACGCGGCACGATGAGGGACACCACCTTGTCACCGGCGCCCAGCTTGATGCCGCGCACACCGGCAGCGGTACGACCCATGGGACGTACGCCCTTGAAGGTGCCCTTGCTTTCGGTGCCTTCGCCGTTGTCGCTGCCATCATCGTCGTTGCCGGCGTCGTCGTCGGTGTCGACTTCGTCAGTGGCATCGGCATCAGCGCGACCGCTGCCTTCCGCGAAGCGAACAACCTTGCCCGCATCGGAGAACAGCATGATCTCGTTGCTGCCATCGGTGATGTCCACCCCGATCAGCTCATCACCCTCTTTGAGGTTGATGGCGCGGATGCCGGAGGAGAGCGGACGGCTGAAATCGGACAGGCTGGTCTTCTTCACGGTACCGTTGGCGGTGGCGAAGAACACATACTTGTCGGCGTCATATTCTTTAACCGGCAGGATGGCGGTGATGCGCTCACCCTCATCCAGCGGCAGCAGGTTGATGATCGGACGACCGCGGGCGCCACGGGACGCCTCCGGCAGTTGATACACCTTGAGCCAGTAGACCTTGCCACGGGTGGAGAAGCACAGAATGGTGTCGTGGGTGTTGGCCACCAACAGACGTTCCACAAAGTCCTCTTCCTTGATCCGGGTAGCCGACTTGCCACGACCACCGCGGCGCTGGGCCTCGTAGTCGGAGAGCGGCTGATACTTCACGTAACCCTGGTGAGACAAGGTCACGACCACGTCTTCCGGGGTGATCAGATCTTCGATGTTGATCTCGGCACTGGACATGCTGATCTCGGTGCGACGCTCGTCGCCGTACTGCTCGCGCACGGCCAGCAGTTCGTCACGGATCACTTCCATCAACCGCACCGGGCTCGCCAGGATGAACAGCAGCTCGGCGATGAGATCCAGCAGAGACTGGTACTCTTCCAGGATCTTCTCGTGCTCGAGGCCGGTCAGCTTGTGCAGACGCAGGTCAAGGATGGCCTGGGCCTGCTGCTCGGTCAGGTAGTAGTGACCTTCGCGGATGCCGAACTCGGGTTCCAGCCACTCGGGGCGGGCTGCGTCGTCACCGGCTTTCTCCAGCATGGAGGCCACGTTGCCGAGCTCCCAGCCACGGGCAACCAGGCCCGCTTTCGCATCGGCCGGGGTCGCGCTGTGGCGAATGAGCTCGATGACCGGGTCGATGTTGGCCAGCGCCACCGCCAGGCCTTCCAGGATGTGAGCCCGATCCCGCGCCTTGCGCAGTTCGAACACGGTCCGGCGGGTCACCACTTCACGGCGGTGCAGCAGGAACGCATCCAGGATCTCTTTGAGGTTCATCACCTTGGGCTGGTTGTTATCGAGCGCCACCATGTTGATGCCGAACGTGGTCTGCATCTGGGTGTGCTTGTAGAGATTGTTCAGCACAATCTCGCCGGACTCGCCGCGCTTGATCTCGATAACGATGCGCATGCCGTCCTTGTCGGACTCATCGCGCAGGGCACTGATACCCTCGATCTTCTTCTCTTTCACCAGCTCGGCGATCTTCTCGATCAGCCGCGCCTTGTTCACCTGATAGGGGATCTCGTGAACGATGATGGTCTCGCGACTGGTCTTCTCGTCCACCTCCACTTCGGCCTTGGCACGCACATAGACGGAGCCACGACCGGTACGGTACGCCTGCACGATGCCGGAACGACCGTTGATGATGCCACCAGTGGGGAAATCCGGGCCGGTGATGTAGGTCATCAGCTCGTCGATGGTGAGGTCGCCGTTCTCGATCAACGCCAGACAGCCGTTGACTATCTCGGTGAGGTTGTGAGGCGGAATGTTGGTCGCCATACCCACCGCAATACCGGAGGAACCGTTGACCAGCAGGTTGGGAACCTTGGTGGGCATGACAGCCGGGATCATCTCGGTGCCGTCATAGTTCGGCACCCAGTCCACGGTCTCTTTGTCCAGATCGGCCAGCAGCTCGTGGGAGATGCGGGCCATCCGCACTTCGGTGTAACGCATGGCGGCGGCGCTGTCGCCGTCGACCGAACCGAAGTTGCCCTGACCATCGACCAGCATGTAACGCATGGAGAAATCCTGCGCCATGCGAACGATGGTGTCATACACGGCTCTGTCGCCGTGCGGGTGATATTTACCGATTACGTCACCGACCACACGGGCCGATTTTTTATAGGGCTTGTTCCAGTCGTTCCCCAGCTCGTTCATTGCATACAGAACGCGGCGGTGAACCGGTTTCAAGCCATCACGCACATCCGGCAGAGCTCGTCCTACGATCACGCTCATGGCGTAATCAAGATAGGAACTCTTGAGCTCTTCTTCGATGTTGACCGGCGTGATCTCTCTGGCCAGATCGCTCATAGAAAGCCTTAATCCCTAATTAGTTGTTCTTTGGCTTAAACAGCGCGACATGGTAACACACTGAGCCAAATACCTTAAGCCACAAATCCGGTAACAAGTCGGGCTGGTGTGACAAAGTCCGTCCGTTATAATGCCCGCCAGGACAACAGATTGCGCGCGCCCCACCCAGCCTGCGCGCCCTTGCCACAGGATCATCAAAAAATGCACAGTGATGCCAATGTCGATCTGACAGAAATTGCCAAATTCGAAGCCATCGCCTCCCGCTGGTGGGACATGGAGGGAGAGTTCAAGCCGCTGCACCAGATAAACCCGGTGCGCCTTGACTGGATCACCGACAAGAGCAGCGGCCTGTTCGGCAAGCGCATCCTCGACATCGGCTGCGGCGGCGGCATTCTCGCCGAGAGCATGGCCCGCCGGGGCGCCAAGGTCACCGGCATCGACATGGGCAAGGAGCCCCTCGGGGTCGCCCGCCTCCATGCCCTCGAAGCGGGCGTGGAGCTCGAGTATCGCCAGATCACCGCCGAAGCCCACGCCGATGAGGCCCCCGCCCAGTACGACGTGGTCACCTGCATGGAGATGCTGGAGCATGTGCCGGACCCCGCCTCCGTGCTGCGCGCCATCGCCACCCTGGTACGCCCGGGCGGCAAGGTGTTCGTCTCCACCATCAACCGCAACCCGAAAGCCTATCTGATGATGATCCTCGGCGCCGAGTACCTGATGAAGATGGTGCCCAAGGGTACCCACGACCACAAGAAGTTCATCACCCCCGCCGAACTGTGTCACATGGGTGAAGCGGCAGGCCTGCTGGTACGGGACATGAGCGGGGTGCACTACGCACCGCTCTCCAACAGCTTCAAGCTCGGTCGCAACGTCGACGTCAACTACATGGTGGCGTTCGAGCGCCCGGAGCAAGGCTGATGACGACTCACTCCGCTGCACCCCTTGGCTGCGTGCTGTTCGATCTGGACGGCACCCTGCTCGACACCGCGCCCGATCTGGGGGCTGCCGTCAACCACGTGCTGATAAGTGAAGGCTTTGCCCCCCTCTCTGACGACATCATCCGTCAGACCACCTCCCACGGGGCGCTCGGGCTGCTCAGGGCCGGTCTTGGTGACGAGCTGCTCGAAGAGCTGGGCGCCACCCGCCTGCGCACCGCCCTGCTCGACTACTATGCCGCCAACCTCTGCGTTGGCACCCGCCCCTATGAGGGGATGGTGGATCTCATCGAGTGGCTCGACGAGAAGCAGCTGCCCTGGGGCATCGTCACCAACAAGCCAGGCTTTCTCACCGAGCCGCTGCTGGCTGCCCTGCCCGAGTTCGCCAGTTGCGGCGTGACCGTCAGCGCCGACACCCTGCCGGTGCGCAAGCCCGACCCCGCCCCCATGTACTTTGCCTGCGACCAGCTGGGCGTCGAGGCGAGCCACTGCCTTTATGTAGGGGATCACGTGCGCGACATCGAGGCCGGCCGCAACGCCGGCATGCGCACTGCGGTCGCCGGCTGGGGTTATCTCAATGACGACGAGGATCCGGCCCAGTGGGGCGCCGATCTGCACTTTGACACCGTGCAGGCCCTGCACCACTGGCTGCGCTACGAGCTGGGCTGAGATTGCCAACCCGTGCCGGGCCCCCCTGGTACAGGAAGCAGACAACAGAGATGGATCACAAAGGCAGCTTTGCCGCCAAAGGGTGGCCAGATGAGCACTGTTGACTGATCGCGGCAGAGCCTTGCCAGTACCAATGGGGGATCCCCAGCGATCCCCCGTTTTGGCGGTTTGACAAGCAGGGAAGCGGCGAGATCGGACACCTTTTGACCCTTGCTGCACAAGGGATAATCAGGCTGAATTTGCTAGTAAAAACACCCCCTTTTCGCAAGCAAAAAAAGTTATTTAAATTTTCCATGTTCGATCATCAGACTTGCATTTACCGGATCGGACGGATGAAAACCCACTCGCTGTGAGCGTCCACTAACACAGAGCGGAACACCCACAATTTATCCACAGCTAATCCCTTATCCACAGATTGCAAAGCCGGGCCGACCTCACTATCTTGTAGCTCGAAATCAAAATAACACTATATCTTGTGATTCATCGCACAATAGGTCCCCACCTCCCACGCCTCTCACAGGCCTGGAGGCGAACGCCGTGCGATGGTTTTTCGGGAATCAACTAAAGGTCATCAGCCAATGAACTTGTTTGTGACGAAGCGTAACGGCCACAAAGAACCCATCGATCTGGATAAAATTCACCGCGTGCTCGACTGGGCTGCCGAGGGTCTCGACAACGTGTCGGTCTCCCAGGTGGAACTCAAGTCCCACATCCAGTTCTATGACGGCATCCGTACCGCCGATATCCACGAAACCGTCATCAAGGCCGCTGCTGACCTGATCTCCGAGCAAAGCCCGGACTACCAGTACATGGCCGCCCGCCTGGCCATCTTCCACCTGCGCAAGAAGGCCTACGGCCAGTTCGAGCCGCCCCACCTCTATCAGCATGTCGCCAAGCTGGTGGACATGGGCAAGTACGACAAGCACCTGCTGGAAGACTACAGCCAGGCCGAATTCGAGGAGCTGAACCAGCACCTGGATCACTGGCGCGACATGGACTTCTCCTACGCGGCGGTCAAGCAGCTGGAAGGCAAGTACCTGGTCCAGAACCGCGTCACCGGCGAAATCTATGAGAGCCCGCAGTTCCTCTACATCCTGGTAGCGGCCTGCCTCTTCTCCAAGTATCCGAAAGATACCCGTCTGGACTACATCAAGCGCTTCTATGATGCGGTCTCGACCTTCAAGATCTCGCTGCCGACCCCGATCATGAGCGGCGTGCGCACCCCGACCCGTCAGTTCAGCTCCTGCGTGCTGATCGAGTGCGACGACAGCCTGGATTCCATCAATGCCACCGCCAGCGCCATCGTGCGTTACGTATCCCAGCGCGCCGGTATCGGCATCAACGCCGGCCGCATCCGTGGTCTGGGCAGCCCGATCCGTGGCGGCGAAGCGTTCCACACCGGTTGCATCCCCTTCTACAAGTACTTCCAGACTGCCGTGAAGTGCTGCTCCCAGGGCGGCGTGCGCGGCGGTGCGGCCACCCTGTTCTACCCGCTGTGGCACACCGAAGTGGAGAGCCTGCTGGTTCTGAAGAACAACCGCGGCGTGGAGGAGAACCGGGTCCGTCACATGGACTACGGCGTGCAGATCAACAAGCTGATGTATCAGCGCCTCATCAAGGGCGGCGACATCACATTGTTCTCCCCGTCCGATGCACCTGGCCTGTACGATGCCTTCTTCGCGGATCAGGACAAGTTCGAAGCGCTCTACGTCAAGTACGAGCAGGACCCGAGCATTCGCAAGAAGACCCTCAAGGCGGTCGATCTCTTCTCCCTGATGATGCAGGAGCGCGCCGGTACCGGTCGCATCTACATCCAGAACGTGGACCACTGCAACACCCACAGCCCGTTCGATCCGAGCGTGGCGCCGGTACGCCAGTCCAACCTCTGCCTCGAGATTGCGCTGCCCACCAAGCCGCTCAACAACGTGGATGACGAAGAGGGCGAGATCGCGCTCTGTACCCTGTCTGCCTTCAACCTGGGTGCCATCGAGAAGCTGGAAGATCTGGAAGAGATGGCGGATCTCGCCGTGCGCGCTCTGGATGCCCTGCTCGACTATCAGGACTACCCGCTCAAAGCCGCGATGAAGGGCAGCATGAACCGCCGTACCCTGGGGATCGGCGTCATCAACTACGCCTACTACCTGGCGAAGAACGGTGCCCGCTACTCCGACGGTTCCGGTCTGGCGCTGACCCACCGCACCTTCGAGGCGATCCAGTACTACCTGTTGAAGGCTTCCGTGCAGCTGGCCCGCGAGTTCGGCCCCTGCCCGGCCTTCAACGAGACCACCTATGCCCAGGGGATCCTGCCCATCGATACCTATAAAAAGGATCTGGACAACCTGTGCAACGAGCCGCTGCACCTGGACTGGGAAGCGCTGCGCGAAGAGATCCGCACCGTGGGTCTGCGCAACTCCACCCTGACCGCCCTGATGCCGAGCGAGACCTCCAGCCAGATCTCCAACGCCACCAACGGCATCGAGCCGCCGCGCGGCCTGGTGTCGGTCAAGGCCTCCAAGGACGGCATCCTCAAGCAGGTGGTGCCCGAGTATGACCGCCTCAAGGATCAATACGAATTGCTCTGGAAGCAACCGAGCGTCGATGGTTACCTGCAGCTGGTCGGTATCATGCAGAAGTTTGTGGATCAGGCGATCTCCGCCAACACCAACTACGATCCCGCCCGTTTCGAAGGCAACAAGGTACCGATGAAGCAGCTGCTGAAGGACTTGCTGACCGCCTACAAATACGGCCTCAAGACCCTCTACTATCACAACACCCGTGATGGTGCGGACGATGCCCAGACCGATCTGCAAGATGACGGTTGTGCCGGCGGCGCCTGCAAGATCTGATGAACCGGGCGGGAGCATGAAGCTCCCGCCCTCCTGTTTCCCCTTATTCAAGACATTCAAATCACCATGGCCTATTCAACGTTCTGCCAGACCCAAAACGACCAGCTCAAGGAGCCGATGTTTTTCGGCCAATCGGTCAACGTGGCCCGTTATGACCAGCAAAAACACGAAGTGTTCGAACGGCTGATCGAAAAGCAGCTCTCCTTCTTCTGGCGCCCGGAAGAGGTGGACGTCTCCCACGACCGCATCGACTTCCAGGCTCTGCCGCCCCACGAGCAGCACATCTTCATCTCCAACCTGAAGTACCAGACCCTGCTGGACTCCATCCAGGGTCGCAGCCCCAACGTGGCGCTACTGCCGCTGGTCTCCATTCCAGAGCTGGAAACCTGGATCGAGACCTGGGCCTTCTCGGAGACCATCCACTCTCGCTCCTACACCCACATCATCCGCAACATCGTCAACACCCCCGCCCAGGTGTTCGACGACATCGTCACCAACGAGCAGATCTTGAAGCGCGCCGGTTCCATCAGCCACTTCTACGACGATCTGATCGAGGCGACCGCGCTCTACAACCTGCACGGTGAAGGCACCCACCGGGTGGCCGGTCGTGACGTGACCATCACCTTGCGCGAGCTGAAAAAGAAACTCTACCTGTGCCTGATGAGCGTCAACGCGCTGGAAGCGATCCGCTTCTACGTCAGCTTCGCCTGCTCCTTCGCCTTCGCCGAGCGCGAGCTGATGGAGGGCAACGCCAAGATCATCAAGATGATCGCCCGCGACGAAGCGCTGCACCTGACCGGGACCCAGCACATGCTGAACCTGATGCGCAGCGGCCAGGACGACCCCGAGATGGCCGAGATTGCCGCCGAGTGCGAGCAGGCCTGCTTCGAGCTGTTCAAGGAAGCCGCCATCCAGGAGAAGGAGTGGGCCGAGTACCTGTTCCAGGACGGCTCCATGATCGGCCTGAACAAGGACATCCTCTGCCAGTACGTGGAGTACATCACCAACCTGCGCATGAATGCGGTGGGTCTGCAGCCAGCCTTTGCCGGGGCCAAGCAAAACCCGATCCCCTGGATCAACACCTGGCTGTCGTCCGACAACGTGCAGGTCGCCCCGCAGGAAGTGGAAGTGAGTTCCTACCTGGTGGGTCAGATCGACAGCGAAGTAAATGCCGAAGACCTGGGTGATTTCGAGCTGTGAGTGACGCCACCGGCATGCTGACCCCTGCCCCGCACGCGGCCCCCGCCCAGAGCGACGCAGGCTCGCCACGGGTGCATACCCAGGATGGCGTGCTGCACGCCCATCCCGGCGAGAGCGTGCTGGAAACCCTGGAGCGCCACGGTCATCACGTGGAGTTCCAGTGCCGCAGCGGCTATTGCGGCGCCTGCCGCACGCCGCTGCTGGCAGGCAAGGTGCACTATGCCGCCGTGCCGCTCGCCTTTGTCTCAGAGGGAGAGTGCCTGCCCTGCTGCTGCAAACCGGTGGGCGCCATCCGGCTGGACATCAAGAAGCGCTGAGCCTCCCTCAGGTTCGCGTCAGCAAACAAAAAGCCGCCGGATTGCTCCGGCGGCTTTTTTACATCCATCTCTATGCCTGGTGGGCGGGCGGTAGATGCGCCATCCGCCCCCGCAGGGTCTTACAGCCAGGGCGCGGCGGTCGGCCCATGGTGCAGACCCAGCTTCCAGACCCGGCCGAAGTGCTTGTAGTGACCGGCCGCGACACCGGCCTTCTCACCCATGCCGTGGTACAGATCGAGGTGACCCTTCTTCACCGCACCGCCCACATCCAGCGCAATCAACAGCCGCAGCTGATGCTTGCCGGTCCAGTTGCCCTCTTTGTCCAGCAACGGCACTTCCGCCAGGATAGGCGTGCCCATCGGCAGCAGGGTCTTGTCGGCGGCCACTGCCGCCATCGGCAGCAGCGGAATGCCGGCGGCCCCGATCACGTCGTTGGTGGGGCGACGCTCGAAGAAGACATAGGAGGGGTTCTGCTCCACCAGCTCCTTGACGCTCTCCTCCGGCTGGCGGTTGGCCCACTCCTTGATGGCCTTCATGGACATCTGTTCCTTGGGCACTTCGCCACGATCGATCAGCACCCGGCCGATGCTGACGTAACCGTGACCGTTCTTGCCGCTGTAACCCAGATATTGCAGCCGATCGTCGTCACCATAGTGGACGAAGCCCGAGCCCTGCACGTCCATCAGGAAGTTGTCGATGAGGGATTTGCTGTAACCCAGCTCCAGCCCGCGGTTGGCCAGGGCCCCCTGATGGATCTGGGCCCGACTCGGGCAGCGTCCGCCGCATTTGGGCATGGCATAGATGGGGTACTTGTACTTGGCATCCGGGCGGTGACGCACCTCCAGCACCGGCGAGTAGTAACCGGTGAACAGCACGTTGCCCATCCGATCCGAGCCACCCAGCTGGGCCAGGCTGATGCCGTAACGGGTGATCTGAGCGGGATCGCCGCCATTGGCCACCCAGCGGGAGAGTTGATGGTAAAGCTCGCCATAGCGGCGGGTCATCTTGCCGGAGCGCTCCAGCACCAGCCGGCTCTGGGGGCCGAACTTGCTGTAGTCGGCGCGCTGTCGGCTGTTGACCCGCTCCACTCGCACCAGATCATCAGGCAGGGGACCGTCCAGATACTGCTTGCCCAGATTTTCCGGCACCTCGCAGTTGAGAAAACATCTGGCATCAGGTTTGTTTTTGGGCACCTGGGCTTGCTCAGAGTTGCCCGCACAACCGGCCAACCCCAGCACTGCGGCGGTCAGCCAGTAAGCGTGTTTATTCATATGTCCTCATATAACACCAAGGGTTATGTTCGGCGGGGAAGATGCCAAATTTGCAGGGGGAAAGCAAACGCCTTCAGGCCTGGGACGGCGGATTTCTCCAAAGGGGATCTTCTGGGTTATAACAAGGTAACAGGGTGTGAGAGGCCATGGATGGAACAGCTCGAAATCTTCCCGCTGCAGAGCCCCTGCATCGGGGTCTGCGAAGTAAACAACAAGGGCTACTGCAAGGGGTGCCTGCGCAGCCGCGAGGAGCGTTTCAACTGGCTCACCATGAGCCATGCCCAGCAACAAGAGGTGATGCGCCTGTGCCGGGGTCGCAAGGCGCGGGTGGAAGCCGCCCGCCGCAAGGCGCAGGAGGGGCCCCAACCCGAGCCGCCGGAGCAACCGGGCTGGGATTTTTAAACCCCGCCCCTCTCTTATCCCTCTTTACCCCTCCCTTTGCGCCACCCGCACCAGCTCGCTGAACGCCACGAACAGGTGATAGAAGGTGCTGGCCGGTGCATGGCCTGCCAACGGCGCCCCCGTCACATCCACCTGATCTAGCCACTGACCCGGCAGGGCCGGCATCAGGTAATAGCCAAAGATCCGCCCCACCACGGCGCCAATCCGGTGGGCTGTCTCAGCCTCCCCTCGCCGCTCGTAGGCTGCCAGCAGCGCCTTGAGCTGCTCGGTCTGACACCAGAGCCGGCTGGTCGCCCGATGGGGCCGCCCGTCATCGGTGAGCTCATCCAGCACCAGCCCGGTCGGTCCGTGGCCGTGAGCAGCGGCAAAACCGGTCAGGATGGCGATCCCCTCGTCTATCTCGCGCTCACTCGGCCCACATTCCCACCTTTGCGCCAATGCCCGGTAACGGGCCAGCAGCCAACACCACTCGTAATGATGGCC
Organism: Aeromonas sp. ASNIH4; assembly: GCF_002934425.1. Taxonomy (NCBI): domain Bacteria; kingdom Pseudomonadati; phylum Pseudomonadota; class Gammaproteobacteria; order Aeromonadales; family Aeromonadaceae; genus Aeromonas; species Aeromonas sp. ASNIH4. The sequence continues at coordinate 2,298,698 of NZ_CP026217.1, forward strand.
CGGGTCGATCAGGTGCGAATCGGGATGGGTCGGGAACAGCCGCTCATCGAAGAACTCCCGCAGCAAGGCGGGCTCAAGAAAGCGCTGGCGAAACAGCTGATAGAGCCGATGGGCACGCCCTTGCCAGCGCGGCTCATCAAAGCTCTCCGCCGCCACCAGCAGCGCTTCGAACAGATGCATATGGGGGTTTTGACTGCGCAGCGCGCTTGCTGGAAAGCGGGAGTGAAACCCGCCGTACAGGTGATCGGCAAAGAGCAGTTCGATGGCCTGATAACGCGACTCGGCCTGTTGCTGCCAGCGCGGCTCGCCGCTCAAGCGGTAGAGCCAGCACTCGGCCAGCAGGGCAAAGGCGTATTCGTAGCAGCACACCGCACTGTCGGCGGGCGAGCCATCGGCATTGAGGGAAAACAGCTGGTTGCCGGCACCATCAGCAAAGTGCCTCATGCCGAACATGGCGCAGCGCTCTGCCAGCTCGCCCCCCTCATACCAGCCGAGCAGGGCGGCGTGGCTGAACACATAGATCTGGCGGCTCTGCACCCGAAAACGAATGGGCTGCCAGAGCGGCGCGCCTGCGCCATCCAGCCCTTCGGCAAACAGCCCCTGCGCCCAATCAAAACCCCTTGCCCCCCAGTGAGGCAGCGCCTCCTCCAGCAGCCAGCGTTGGCAGCGCTGCGCGGCCTCTCTTATCTCGTCATGCATCTCATCACCTCTCCAGCCAACCCATCATCCAGCCCATAAAAAGGGAGAGCCCTGCTCTCCCCTGTCTGTGTTCACCTCAACCCTTGAGCGGCCTAGAAGAGCCCGACGGCGACCCCGACAAAGGCCACGACCAGCAGCCCCAGCATGGCCTTGACCGGCGAGACGTTGCGTCTGGCCATCAGATACCAGGTGCCAAGCACCACCAGCAGCGGCATCAGTTTGGGAAAGATGCCGTCCAGCATGGCCTGCAGCTGGATGTTGACCCCGTCGGAGGTGACGAAATCGAGCCCGGTGGAGAGATTGACGTAACTGGCTGCCACCCCGCCCATCACGAAGACCCCGAGCAGGGAAAGCGCCTCACGCAGCTTGACCGACTCCGAGCTCACCAGCGCCTCCACCGAGCCGGTCCCCATCCGGTAGCCCTTCATGAACAGCATGTAGGAGCCGGTGATGACGATGGCGTTGAAGCTGATGATGTAAAAGAGCGGCCCCAGCACGCTGCCGCCGGCGGCCAGCGCCATGCCGATGCTGAGCAGAATGGGCACCAGCATGCCCGGGATCATGGAATCCCCGATCCCGGCGATGGGCCCCATCAACCCCACTTTCAGGGTGTTGATGGTCTCGCCATCGATCTTCTCTCCGTTAGCCCGCTTCTCCTCCAGCCCCACCGCCAACCCGTTGATGATGGCGCCAAGCTGAGGCTCGGTGTTGTAGAAGGAGGCGTGACGCTTCATCGCCTCCGTCCGCTCCGCCTTGCCGGGATAGAGTTTTTTCAGCGCCGGCATCATGCCAAGGCAGAAGCCGAAGGATTCGAGCCGCTCGAAGCTCATAGAGGAGAGGTTGTACATCATCCAGGCGCGCCAGCAGGCACGCAGATCCTTGGGAGTGAGGGCCACCGGCGCCTTGTTCACCGGCTGGCCCGCTTGCAGCTGTGCGTCCATCAGAATTCATCCTCATCGTCGGTCTGGGTGGCAGCGCGGGCAGCCGGCGCAGGGCGCGGCTCCGGCTTGTAGTTGTAGTGGATGAGCGCGAGCAGGGCGCCGATCATCACCAGCCCCACCATGTTGAGCTTGAGAAAGACGATGCCGACAAAGCCCACCAGGAAGTAGATCAGCATGCTGCTCTGCTTGATGATCTGCTTGAGCAGGATGGCGATGCCGACCGCCGGCAGGATGCCGCCCACCACCGTCATGGTGCGGATCACCAGCTCCGGCAGGCTGTTCATGAAGCCTTCGATGTACTGGTTGCCAAAATAGACGGCGATGAAGGTGGGCACGAAGCGCAGCACGAAGTTGCTGGCCTGCGGGAAGATGGCGCTGTTGAGGTAGACCCCCTGCTCGTCCCCCTGCTCCAGTGCCACGTCGGCCCTGTGGTTCCAGTAGGAGTTGAGCACCATCATGAAGTTGAAGAGGATGGTGCCGGCGATGCCGATGGTGGCGGCAATGGCCACCGCCACCGACGGTTCCTTGCCCGACAGGATACCCAGCGCAATGGCCGGAAAGGCGACGAAGTTGAGATCCGCCGGCATGGAACCACCCGGCGTCACCATGGCGATATAGACCGCCTGCACCGCCACCCCGATGAGGATCCCGGTCTGGATATCACCGAGGATGGCCCCCACCAGCATGCCCGAGACCAGCGGACGGGTGATGGTGTACCAGCCCCCGGTCAATCCCAGCAGCCAAGGGCTGCTGAGGGCACCGAGATAACAGAGTATCCCGATGAGAGTTGCTTCCAGAAACATGATGTCTGCTCCCTATTTCAACTTTTTCTGGGCATCCGCCCAGCTGTAGTGGCTGGCATCCGGCACCAGCCGAAAGTCAATGTCGTGGCCAAGGCCGGCCAGGTAGTCAAAGGCGGCGATCTCCTGCGCCGTGACCGACTGGTTGGGGCCTATGGTGGTGGTCTGCTCGCGGGCACTCATGGGCCCGACGTTGATCTTGCCGTTGTGGTTCTCAAGGGAGATGCCGGCGGCGCAGAGCCGCTGCAGGGTGACCGGTGACTTGCCGATCACGAAGTAGCGCTTGTCGCTGGCGATCACCTTGGGCAGCTTGGCAATCGCCGTCGCCACGTCGAACAGCCACACCCGGGTGTCCGGCACGGCACCGATCATCACCTGGGAGAGCAGCGGATCGGCCGCCACCTCGTCATCGATCGCGACTATGCCGTCGCAAGGCAGCTCCCTGGCCCAGCGCGTCACCAGCTGACCGTGGATCACCCGATCGTCAATGCGTACAAATGAAATGGCCATCTCGCTCTCCTAGAAGTTGTCATCTTGCTGGTGCGCAGCCGCCGGGGCCGCGATCACCATGGATTCCAGCGCCTGAACCAGCAACTGGCGGGCCGCCTCGTGCACATCCACGGCATCCAGCAGATCGGCGCTCATCAGCAGCATGGGGAAGTTGACCCCGGTCACCACCGCCAGCGGCTGTGGCCATTCGGGATCAAACGCGAAGCGGCACGCCACGTTGTAGGGGGTGCCGCACTCCATGTCACACAGCACCAGCACCCCGTCAGCCCCTGCGCCATGGCGGCGCAGGGTCTGTGCAAACTCGGAGCGAAAGGCCTCGATCCCCCCCTCTTCGGTGAGGGAGACGGTCGCCACCGCGGGCAGTTCGCCGTAAACCATGCTGGCGCTGGCCAGCAGGGCCGGCGCCAGTGAACCATGGGTTGCGATAAGGATCCTCAGCATCTTGGTTACCCCCTCACATAGGCCTTGATGGTGGCGATGGTCGCCCCTTCACTCTCGCCGCTCGGGCGGATGCGATAGCGCCCTACCGAGGCCGGGACGATGAAGGTCTCGGCGTAGTGCACCACAAACGGCGCGAACGCATGGTCGGGACTCTCCACCGTCGCCTCTCGCCCCTCGATCAGATTGAGTACCTGCACGGTACCACCGGTGTCGTGCTCCACCGGCACGCTGAACCAGTGGCGACGGGTCTCGATGAATTCCCGCTCGTGCAGCCCGGTGCGCTCCTCGCGCCAGCCCGGCCCCTCGGCAATGGGTTCGATGCGATTGACCAGATGTTCACGGGTCCAGTCGGTGTCGCGTTCCCACTGGATCACCTTGCTGCCGTGCGCCAGATGGATGGGGCGCGGGATGCCGTCGAGCCCGACCCGACCCCAGTCCCACAGCTTGAAGGTGAAGATGTAGGGGGTGGCGCTGATCTCGAGCACCATGGCTCCCTCCCCCGAGCAGTGGACGGTCCCGGCCGGGATCAGGAAGTGATCGTGTTTACGGGCCGGAAAACGGTTGATGAAGCGCTCGTCATCGAAGGGCTTCTCGCCGCGCTGGGCGGCAGCCAGATCCGCCAGCATCGCCTGCGGGTCGATACCGTTGCGGGTGCCGAGGTAGACGCAAGAGTCCGGCTTGGCATCGAGCAGGTAGTAGCTCTCGTCCTGGGTGTAGTGCATGCCGAACTCCTGCTGGATGTATTCGGTCAGCGGGTGCACCTGCAGGCTGAGCGGCTGCCCCCCCACCGTGTCGAGAAAATCGAACCGGATCGGGAACTCGGCGCCAAAGCGGGCGTGTACCCGCTCCCCGAGCAGGGCGCTGGGCTGGCACAGCACCAGGTTTTGCGACGGGATCTCCACCCGCACCTCGCCAATGCGCAGGTAGAGGCTGTTCTCTTCCGGTACGCAATCAAAGCACCAAGCGTAGTTGGGTTGGGCCGGGTCCAGATCGCACACCTGCTTCATCCACTGCCCGCCCCAGACCCCGGGGTCGAAGAAGGGCACCACCCGAAACGGCTGGCGCGCCGCCTGATGCAACCCCGCCAGCAGCGCCTGCCCCGTCACCAGGGTCGGCTTGCCTCGGGTGTTGGTGTCGAGCAGGAAATCGATGGTGGGCAGCTGGGCCAGTTTATGGCGGTCAAACACCCGCCACTCGATGAAGAAGGCGCGTTTGTAGCGGCGCAGTATGTCCTCCTCCTCGTTGCCGGCCCCCCAGTTGCCCAGCTCCTTGCGCCGCAGTCGCTGCTGGCTCTCCCAGCGGGCGAGATCGGCATAGACCCGCACATCCCCTTTCACCACCAGCGAAGCGCCGCTGCCCATCACCACCACCAGGCCACCGGTTATCTCTGCGACCTGCCGCTGCAGGCTAGCCAGCGCGGCCGGGTCAAAAAACTCCACCATCTTGTGGGGGGCCAGCACGCCAAACACCCGGTCGTCGGTGATGAAGCGCTCCAGCATCGCCAGCACTTTTGATTCGGGCAGGCGGGCCTGCTCCACCTCGATGAGCGTGTGGGGTCCAAGCCTCGCCAGCAGCTGGCTACGCAGCTCGTCCTGATCCACGCCGTGATAGCAGTCGATCACCAGCACCACCCTTGCCCCACCTTGCCCGTCTGCCGCGGCCTGCAGTCGCCGGGCTATCTCGTGCCAGCCGGCGCAGGCGGCGCCCTCATGGCCGGCGACCACCACTTCCGGGAATTTGTCGTAGTTGGAGACGTAACTCGAATGAATCATTGGCTTGCTCTCTCGTTGACACCTGGGAGAGAGATAAATCGATTAACCTGTTAACCACAACCTGATAAACAAGATTAACCTCATAAAATGGTGTATTTGATCGCCAACATGGGCGAAATATGTGATCATGACGGCAATTTTATCATGGCAAGTTAACAACTAAAGGTTAATCGATATACCTTTGAGGCCTACTCCCTGACAGGATCCATCCCATGAGCAATGTGACCGTTGCCGACATCGCCCGCCATCTGGGGGTGTCGACTGCCACCGTCTCCATGACCCTGCGCAACAAGGGGCGCATCTCCGAGCACACCCGCCAGCGGGTACTCAGGGCCATCGACGAGCTCGGCTATGTCTACAACCAGACCGCCGCCAACCTGCGCAACAAGAGCAGCAACCAGGTCGGTCTGTTGCTGCACGACATCACCAACCCCTTCTATGCGGAGATGACGGCGGGCCTGAGCCGGGAGATGGAGCATCACGATCTGATGCTGTTTCTGGCCAACAGCGAGGAGTCGGCCACCCGGCAGCAGCAGTTCACCGACTCGCTGCAGCGCAACAACGCCGCCGGCATGGTGATCTGCGCCACCCAGACCACCCCCCGCAGCTTCTTCGAGAGCCTGCAACGCCGCCGCATGCCCACCATCCTGATCGTGCGGCCGGTGCCGGATGTGGCGATCGACTTCGTCGGCACCGACAATTTCCTGGGCTGCCAGCTGGCGACCGAACACCTGCTGAAGCTGGGCCACCGCCACATCGCCTTTGTCGGGGGCAACCCCGCCTCCATCAGCCGCTCCCAGCGCCTCGGTGGCTACATGAGCAAGTTGCTCGAACACGGCATCTCCCCCAGGCCGGAGTGGATCATCGGCTGCGGCGCCAGCCGGGTGGAAGGCACCCGTGCCATCACGGCGCTGCTGGAACAGCATCCCGAGGTAACGGCGGCGGTCTGCTATCAGGACGTGGTGGCGCTCGGCGCCATTCTGGCGCTGCGCAAGCTGGGGCGAGTCATCGGTCAGGACTTTGCACTGGTGGGCTTTGACGATCTGCCGGAAACCGCGCTGGTGGACCCGCCCCTCACCACCGTCTCGGTGGCGTCGCGGGAGATCGGCCGAAAAGCCGGCGAACTGCTGCTCGAGCGGATGGCCGGCAACGACGAACCCGCCAAGAGCATCATACTGCCCCCCACCCTGGTGGTGCGCCAATCTTGCGGCAGCCCCTAGCGGGCCGCCGCAAGCGCTGTTTCAAGTGGCTTGCCCAGAGAAGTGACAATGCGGGGCGTGCCATCCTCCCCGGCCAGCACCCGCAGGCCAAAACCGCGCGATCCCAGCGCTTCGTAATCGTGGCCGGCGACGGCGGGCCAGACCGCCAGCGCCGAGAGCTGCGTCTCGCCGGTGTTGATGAGTCGATGGGCCACATGGCCTGGGATATGGTGAACGCTGCCGGCAAAGACCCGCTCCAGCCGGCAGACACCGGCCATATCCTGCAGCAGCAACAACCCCTGCCCGCACAACCCGAAGTAGTATTCCGCCTGCTCGGCGCGTGCATGGAGATGACCGCGGGTCATGAAGAATTCCCGGCCGACCCGGCCCGCCTCCAGATAGGTGACGCCCATGTTGAGATCCCCCTCGCCGCCATGGCCGGGCAGCATGGCGACCCGATAGAGCCGGGTATCAGGCGAAAGCGCCGCCTCGGCGTGCGGGTCGGCAAAAAGCCCCTGCAGGTCGGCCAGGGTGGTGCTCTTTTCCACCAGTTCGGCGCCGCCGAGCTTGCCGGTCGCAAAATCGAGAATCGGGGGGATCATGGGGGTCATCATCTGCTCCTGAGGATCGGGTTATCGGCAGGCGCGGTGGCGCCCTTCGGGGTTCCACGCTAGAGGGTTAATCCATTAACCACAAGCCAGATTGCCCTACCCTCGTCACTTTTTGGACAATAAATTTGGGCAATAAAAAAGCGGCCAAAAGGCCGCTCTCTTGTATGGCGTGTTGCTGGCTGGCGGATTATGCCGTGGCCAGCTTGGCCTGCTCTTCACCGCGCTTGAGCATGGCGTAGGAGACGCCGGTCAGCAGCGAGCCTGCCGCAATCGCCACGATATACATCATGACGTTGCTGATGGCGTGCGGGATGAACAGCACGAACAGACCGCCGTGGGGCGCCATCAGCTCACAACCGAACAGCATGGAGAGCGCACCGGTCAGGGCGCCACCCACCATGCAGGCCGGGATGACTCGCATCGGATCCTTGGCGGCAAACGGGATGGCCCCCTCGGAGATGAAGCACAGACCCAGCACGAAGGAGGCCTTGCCTGCTTCCTGCTCCGCCTTGATGAACTTGGTGCGGGCCAGGAAGGTGGCGATCCCCATCCCCAGTGCCGGCACCATACCGGCGGCCATCACCGCTGCCATGGGGGCGTAGGTTTTAGAGGCCAGCAAGCCGACACCGAAGGCGTAGGCTGCCTTGTTGACCGGGCCGCCCATGTCGAAGCACATCATGGCGCCGATGATGACACCCAGCAGCACGGCGTTGGCGGAGCCCATGTTGTTGAGGAAGGTGGTCATGGCATTCATGATGCCGGCCACCGGGCCACCCACCACGTAGATCATCACCAGGCCGGTAAACAGGCTGGCAAACAGCGGAATGATCAGGATGGGCTTGAGCGCTTCCAGGGTCACCGGCAGGCGCACCTTGTCACTCAGGTACTTGGCGCTGTAACCGGCCAGGAAACCGGCAACTATGCCGCCAAGGAAACCGGCGCCCAGCGAGCTTGCCAGCATGCCGCCGATCATGCCGGGGGCGAGGCCCGGACGGTCAGCGATGGAGTAGGCAATGTAGCCGGCCAGCACCGGGATCATCAGGGCGAAGGCGGAACCGCCACCGATCTTCATCAGGGCCGCAGCCAGGGTGCCTTCCACCTTGAACGCCTCGATCCCGAACACGAACGAGAGCGCGATGATGAGGCCGCCTGCCACCACCATGGGCAGCATGAAGGAAACCCCGGTCAGCAGGTGCTTGTAGGGGCCAGCCTTCTCTTCTTTCTTGGGTTGACTGGCGCCGCTGTGGCGATAGGTCTTGGCCTCGCTCCAGGCCTTGTCGAGCTCGGCACGGGTTTTCTTGAGCGCCGCGCCCGTGCTGGTGCGATAGACTGGCTTGCCGTCGAAACGAGCCATGTCCACCTCGATGTCGGTGGCGAGGAACACCAGATCGGCGGATGCAATCTCCTCGGCAGTCAGGGCGTTCTGGGCACCGACCGAGCCTTGGGTCTCGACACGGATCTGATGACCCAGCTGTTTGGCCATGGTCTCCAGCGCTTCTGCCGACATGAAGGTGTGGGCCACCCCGGTCGGACAGGCAGTCACCACGACGATGCGCTTGCCTGCGGCGGCCGGTTTTGCAGCGGCGGGCGCGGCTTGATGGCGATAGAGACTGGCGCCGCTGGCGGCGGCTTCCAGCAAGGCGGCCGGATCCTGCAGGGCGAGCTCCATGCTGCCCTGATAGACCCGCTTGCCGTCATAGGCGGCGAGATCCACCGGGGCGCTGGCGACAACCAGCACCAGGTCGGCTGCGGCAATCTGCGCCTTGTCCGGTACCTGACGGGGCTGCACGCTGGAGCCGACGTCGAGGGTGAGCTCCCAGCCAGCCAGTTTGGCCTGCTGTTCTATCCGTTTTGCAGCGAGAAAGCTGGTGGCAATGCCCGCCGGGCAAGCCGTAACCAAGATTGCTTTCATTGGGCATCTCCTGAGTTTTCCATTGAGGGGGTATGGCATTGAACCGGTGCCAGCGCATCCAGACGCTGTACGCGCACCTGTTCAAGCAAGGGGTTGAGCACACTCATATCACTAAAGCCGACCGCCACCTGGCTGACCGCCAGCGCCGAGACGGCGGTGGCCAGCCGCAGGGTCTGCTCCGGCGTCCAGCCAAGGCTGAGACCATGGGCGAGACCGGCCACCAGGGAATCGCCGGCACCGACCGTGCTGACCACCTGCATGCGCGGCGGAATCGCCTGCCAGACGGCATCCGGTGCAAACCAGATGAGGCCATCGGCGCCGTTGGAGATCACCACGTTGGGGATCCCGCTGGCCTGCAGCGCGCGGGCACACTCGGCCTGCTCGCTCAAAGTCTTGATGGGGCGGCCCGCCCACTGGCTCAGCTCTTCCAGATTGGGTTTGACCAGGGTCGGCGCCGCCTTGATCCCTTCGCTCAAGGCCGCGCCGCTGCAATCGAAGATCACCTGCTTGCCTTTGGCCTTGAGCAGGCGGATCAGATGGGCGCAGTAATCGGGGGCCACCCCTTTGGGCAGGCTGCCCGCCAGCACGAACCAGTCGGCGCGCGCTGCCAGCTCGTCGATGGCCTGCTCCAGGGCGCTCACTTCCCCTTGGTGGATGGTGAGCCCCGGCAGATTGAGATCGGTGACCCGACCGGATTGCTCGGAAATCTTGACGTTGATGCGGGTGCTGCCCGCCACGCGCACGAAGTGATCGGCCAGGGCACGCTCCGTAAACAAGGAGTCAAAGCTCTGCTGGTTATCGGCGCCAAGCCAGCCGGTGACGCCCACCTCGCGGCCCAAGTCCTTGAGCACCATGGCGACGTTGATCCCCTTGCCCGCCGCACGCAGGTTGGCCTCGCTCACCAGGTTCACCTCGCCCAGGCTCATCGCCTCGAGACGGGTGGTGAGATCGAGCGCAGGGTTGAGGGTGATGGTCACTAGGTCCATCAGTGCACCCCCTCGCCCAGCCCGGCCGCAATGGCGGCGCCTATGCCCTTTAGCGCGGCTTCTGCATCCGGGCCTTCGACGCGAAACGCCAGACGGTGCCCGCACTTGACGCCCAGACCGATGACCTTCATCAGGCTCTTGGCGGAGACCGCCTCGCCGCTGCCATCCAGATTCGCTACCCGGATGTCGGATTCATACTCTTTGGCCACCTTGACCAGCATGGCACCGGGACGGGCGTGCAACCCATGGGGGTTGATGATGGTGAAGGTGTCACTGAGACCGCTGGCCGGCCCCGCTTGCAGCATGGCCAGCCCCTCGCCCCCTGCCAGCGTGGCCAGCTGACCGGCAGCGGCCAGTTTGGCCAGGTTGTCGAGCTGCGCCAGATGGCCGCTATCTGCGGCGCACAGCAGCAGCAGGGCGCTGACCGGTTGCTCCCCTGCGTTCAGTGCAGTGCTAGGCGTTGCCAGCACCCAGCCGGTCTGGGCTGCTTGTGCCCGCGCCAGCCAGATGCCTTCGCCCAGGTAGGCAGGTTCACTTGCCAGCAGGGCACTCACCATGGCGGCATCCCCCCAGCCGGCGGATTTGGCGCGGGCGGCTGCGCCCAGCAGCAGCTGGTCGCGATCGTCCGCCGGGAAGTCGGCCAGGGTCAGGAACTGCACCTCTTTGGCCGCCGTCGCACCGGTCAGGATATTGATGATGGTGTCGGCATCGGTAGCCTCTTTCAATTGTGCCGCCGCCTGCTCGTCCCCCAGCACATGGGTGAGCTGGCGCAAAATACCCAGATGCTCGTCGGACTTGGCGGCGATGCCGATGGCGACGTAGGCGATCTGCCCCTCGTCCCACTCGATGCCCTGCGGGAACTGGGCCACCATGACGCCGGTGTTCTTCACCAGATGCCGGGTGTCGGTGGTGCCGTGGGGAATGGCGATGCCGCTGCCAAGATAGGTGGCGTGCTGCGCTTCACGCGCCAGCATGCCATCTACATATCCCGCTTCCACCAGACCGGCTTCGGTCAGTTTGCCTGCCAACAGGGCAATGGCTTCGGCCTTGGTCGCCACCGACTGCCCCAGCAAGATCTGCTGTCGCGCCAACTTCAACATAGAGATTCTCCATCAGGTGCCGGGCGGCCTGGCCGTACCGGCTCATCAAACATAACCATTCGTACCACTCGCCTGCTGACAATAGACCGGATTGCATCCCTTCGCGGGTCATACCCGGTTTTTATGCCCGGCCATCGATTGTCTGCTGACAAGCTGAATCGTTTCACTTACACTCAGACTGAATCGTTTCAGCGAATTGATCAAGTACCCACAAAGAGTGCTTTTCAATGATATGATCCCGCGCACACTTTTCGGTGCCCTCACCAGGCAGTGCCCGTGGGCCTTGCAACTCAAACAGAGCCAACATGATGAAACTGGATGAAATCGCCGCCCTCGCCGGTGTCTCGCGCACCACGGCCAGCTATGTGATCAATGGCAAGGCCGACCAATACCGCATCAGCCAGGCCACCCGCGACAAGGTGATGGCGGTGGTCACCGCCCACAACTACCAGCCGGACAGCCGCGCCGCCTCCCTGCGTGGTGGCCAGACCAAGACCCTGGGCTTCATCCTGCCCGACCTGGAGAACGCCAGTTACGCCAAGCTCGCCAAACGGCTGGAGCAAGGGGCGCGGGTACAGGGCTATCAGCTGCTGATCGTCTGCTCGGAAGATGACCCCGCCACCGAGAAAGAACTGGCCGAGATGCTGGCCAGCCGCCACGTGGATGCGCTGCTGGTGGCCAGCTGCCTGCCACCCGAAGACCCCTTCTACCTCGGCCTGCAGACGCGTGGCATCCAGGTGCTCGCCATCGACCGGGCCATGGCGGCCGACAAGTTCGTCACCGTGGCCAGCGAAAACCAGAAGGCAAGCTGCGATCTCACCGCCTCCCTGCTCTCGCCGGCAATCAAGCACATCGCCCTGATCACCGCGCTGCCGGCGCTCACGATCAGTCGGGAACGCAAGGCAGGCTTCGAGCAGGCCGTCGCCAGCCACAGCACGGCTTGCCATCTGTGTGAAGGGGCCCACTTCTCCCGCGCCGAGGGCTACCGCCTGATCAAGACGCTGCATCAACAGCTCGGCCAGCTGCCCCAGGCACTGGTAGCCACCTCCTACATCCTGATGGAGGGGGTGCTCGACTATCTGCTGGAACAGGAGACCGACATGAGCCGGCTGGCCATGGCCACCTTCGGCGACGATCGCCTGCTCGATTTTCTCCCCTTCGGCATCAACTCCCTGCCCCAGCAGCACGATGCCCTCGCCAGCCAGGCGCTGGAGCTGGCCCTCAAGGCGATTGGCGGTGAATATCAGTGCGGGCTGCACTATGTGAGCCGTACCCTCAAGCGCCGCCGTTAATCCTCTCTGCATCACGCGCCGCTGCGACCTGGTTCGCAGCGGCGCGTTTTTTCACCAGTCAAAGCGCACTCCTGTCATTTTTTATTTCCACTTATTCTGCCCACTCAGTACAAAATCCGCCTTTACACGCTTGTATCCAACATTTTAATTCGCTAAGTTGGCAACCATCTTTTACAACCAGCGGGTTTTTCGTAACGATGGGTTAACTCCGATATTGCTAGCCTCCGGTCTCGACCCCGGAGGCGCCTTGCCAACACCTCATATGCCTGCTGCGCACGGCGCAGTTTCTCGATTCGGATGGACACCATGAATACCAAAACCCTGGGATGTACCCTGTTGATTGCCGGCACCACCATAGGCGCCGGCATGCTGGCCCTGCCGCTGGCCTCCTCCTCCCTTGGCGGGCCCGCCACCCTGCTGCTGATGATCGGCCTGTGGGGCCTGATGGCCTTTACCGCCATGCTGCAGGTGGAAGCCAGCCTCAACACTGGCAAGTGGTACCTGCACCAGCTGGCGGATCACCTGCTCGGCCCCTGGGGCAAGCGCATTGCCTCCTTCTGCATCCTGATGCTGTTCTACTCGCTGGCCTCCGCCTACATCAGCGGCGGCAGCAGCCTGCTGGCCCAGGCACTGGCCGATGCCGGCCTGCCCCTCAGCCAGGAGCAGGCGGCCTGGGCCTTTACCCTGCTGTTTGGCGGCATGGTCTGCGTCGGCACCAAACAGGTGGATTACCTCAACCGACTGATGTTCACCGTCAAGCTGGTGATCATGGTGGCCGTCCTCGGGCTGCTGCTGCCGCGCGCAGAGGGGCAGCACCTGCTCTCCATGCCGCTCGGTCAGGGCTTGTTGCTGGCGGGCCTGCCGGTCATCTTCACCTCGTTCGGTTTTCACGGCTCCATCCCGAGCGTGATGCTCTACCTGGGGGACTGCCCCAAGCAGCTGCGTCGGGTCTTCGTGTGGGGCTCCGCCCTGCCGCTCATCCTCTACGTGCTGTGGCAAATCGCCATCCTGGGGCTGCTCGGTCAGCAATCCCTGATCCAGACCGGCGGGGCGCTGGACAGCCTGCTGGCCAACGTCGGCAATCTGGTGAGCTGGCCCGCCTTCAACCAGGCGATGCACCTGTTCGCCGATCTGGCGCTGGCCACCTCCTTCCTCGGGGTGACGCTGGGACTGTTCGACTTCATGGCCAAGGTGACTCGTCGCAAGGACAACTGGCAGGGCCGCACCCAGACCGGCCTCATCACCTTTGTGCCGCCCCTGCTGTTTGCCCTCTACTTCCCGCAGGGCTTCATCATGGCGCTCGGCTACGCCGCCATCGCGCTGGCGGTGCTGGCGGTGCTGCTGCCGGTGGCCCTGGTGTGGCAGAGCCGCAAGCAGGCCGAGGCGCACCACTACCGCGCCCCGGGCGGCGTGCTGGCTCTGGGCCTTGCCGGTGCCATGGGGGTGCTGATCGTCGGGGTGCAGATAAGCGTCAGCATGGGACTGCTGCCCGCGCTCTAAGCCAGAGCCGGTATTGCATGCCCCGATAGCAAAAAAGCAAAAGCCCCGCCAACCCAGTTGGCGGGGCTTTTTCTATACCATCGGTATATGCCATCGATATAAAGAGGTCCGCCAGCACGGTGATCATCTCCCTGATGCATCAAACGTTCATATATGCACCATGTATCGACACTCTGTATATATATGAACAATTCTTGTACACTGATAACAGATCGCCTTCTTGGCAACAGAACACACGCTCAATTCAGCAAGGAGCCTGACATGGTCGCAACCGCACACCTTCAACGGCAAGATGGCGCCGTTGATCCCAGCAAGGCGCTGCCGGTGGTGTTTCGCATCCTCGACAAATGGCAGTGCAACACAGATGAACAGTTGCGACTGCTCGGTATATCTTCGCGTTCAACCTTGAACAAGTACAAAGAGTCCCACGGCGGGATCAGACTGAGTGCGGATCTACAGGAGCGAATGAGCTACCTGCTCAACATTCACAAGAGCCTGCGGGTGTTGTTCAGCGCGGACGAGAGCATCTATGGCTGGGTACGCAAGTCCAACAGCCACCCCTTCTTCGCCGGCCGCAGCGCCATGGAGGTGATGCAAGGTGGCCGCGTGGCCGATCTCTATGAGGTCGCTACCCGCCTGCACGCCTGGCGCGGAGGCATGGCCTGATGCAGACTCCCCCGCAGCGTGCATTCAAGGACGAGTCCGCCTACCGGATCATCCCGAGCCGCTACCCCACCATCTGCCTCTATGAGGATGTGGCCAACGCCGACGAGCTGGAGGCGGTCTGGGCCATCGAGGCATTGACCAACGACAGGCTGAGGGAAGAGGCCGGCGAGCTGACGCGGGTACCGAAAGCGGACTGGCTGGTGGGCTTGCCCGGCGGCAGCCATGTGATGGCCGCCTTCACCCACCTCAATCCGGGGGGGGCCCGCTTCACCACCGGCGATGTTGGCGGTTATTACTGCGCTCCCAGCCTCGACACCGCCATCAAGGAGACGGTCTACCACCAGGAGCGCGTCTTCGGCTACACCCGTGAACCCGCCCAGAAGGTGCAGATGCGGGTGATCCATGCCGAGTTCAGCGCCAGCCTGGTTGACATTACCGGCGAGGCCTTTCTCGCCACACCGCTCTACCATGCGACCGACTACGGGTATTCCCAGGCCTTCGCTCGCGAGCAGAAAGCCCTGGATGTGGACGGTATCTGTTATCGCTCGGTGCGCCACAGCGGCCACAACTGCTACCTGCTCTATCGCCCGCGCCTGGTCAGCCGCGTTCATCAGCCCCGCCATCTGGAGTACCACTGGAACGGCAGCGCCATCGCCAACGTGCTGCAGATCACCCTCTATGGCGAGTGACGGGCACTGCCCGCCTCACTCGGCCGATTCCCGGATATAGAAAAGCCCCGCCAGATTGGCGGGGCTTTTTACATCAACCGAGCGAGGGAGCAGGCTCCCAGGCCGCTTACTGGTTGTGGGTAGCGCGACGGGGACGACGAGCCTGAGCCGGTTTGCCGGCGCCGCCTTCCGGACGCTGACCGCCCTGGGGTTTGGGCTTGCCAGCGTTGCCGGAGCGGTTACCGCCGCCATTGCCACCGTTGGCAGAGCGACCGGCACCCTGACGCTGGCCTTGACCTTGCGGGCGCGGCGCACGGCGCTGCTCGCTCG
The DNA here is from genome assembly GCF_002934425.1 of Aeromonas sp. ASNIH4. Taxonomy (NCBI): domain Bacteria; kingdom Pseudomonadati; phylum Pseudomonadota; class Gammaproteobacteria; order Aeromonadales; family Aeromonadaceae; genus Aeromonas; species Aeromonas sp. ASNIH4. The sequence continues at coordinate 2,314,125 of NZ_CP026217.1, forward strand.
GATCGCGCGGCTCTTTGCGCAGCGGCGCGCCGATGCCACGGGCGATGTTGTCGAGGGTCTCGCGGGAGGCTTCAAAACCGGCCACCTGCTCGCACGGAATGTTCTGCTTGGTCAGCCGCTCGATGGCCTTGATGAGCTTGCCTTCATCGGCAGCAACCAGGGAGATGGCGTGACCGGCGGCGCCAGCACGGCCGGTACGGCCGATACGGTGCACGTAATCTTCCGCCACGTTCGGCAGCTCGAAGTTGACTACCTGCGGCAACTTGTCGATGTCCAGGCCACGGGCGGCGATGTCGGTCGCCACCAGCACCTTGACGCTGCCATCCTTGAAACCGGCCAGGGCGCGGGTACGGGCACCCTGGCTCTTGTTGCCGTGGATGGCGGCGGCGCTGACGCCGTTCTTGTCGAGGGTCTCGGCAACGCGGTTGGCCATGTGCTTGGTACGGGTGAACACCAGCACCTGCTGCCAGTTGTTGCTGGTGACCAGGTGGCTCAGCAGGGCAATCTTGTTGGCCTTGTCACAGGGGTGTACCAGCTGCTCGATACGCTCGGCGGTGCTGTTGCGCGGGGTCACTTCGATCACCGCCGGGTTGTCCAGCAGGCCGGTGGCCAGCTCGCGGATCTCGTCGGCGAAGGTGGCGGAGAACAGCAGATTCTGGCGCTTCTTCGGCAGCAGGGCCAGGATGCGGCGGATGTCGCGGATAAAGCCCATGTCGAGCATGCGATCCGCTTCGTCCAGCACCAGGATTTCCACTTCGTCGAACTTGACGGCGTTCTGGTTGTACAGATCCATCAGGCGGCCCGGGCAGGCCACCAGCACGTCCAGACCACGGCGGGTGGCCATCATCTGCGGGTTGATGCTCACGCCGCCAAATACCACGTGGCTGCGGATCGGCAGGTGTTTGCCGTAGTTGCGCACGCTCTCGCCCACCTGGGCGGCCAGCTCGCGAGTCGGGGTCAGCACCAGGGCACGGATGCGATTCGGGGAGACCTTGCGCTTGCTTTCAGTCAGACGCTGCAGCATCGGCAGGGTAAAACCTGCGGTCTTGCCGGTCCCGGTCTGGGCGGCGGCCATCAGATCACGGCCAGCCAGTACCGCCGGGATCGCTTGTTGCTGAATGGGAGACGGGGTGTCGTAGCCTTGCTCGGCAACGGCACGCAACAAGGGTTCGGCCAGACCGAGGGAAGTAAAACTCATAGTTACCTGCTAGGGATAGGGGCGCCGACAATCCGGGATGGGGCTCCTCTGCTGAGCCGATGCCATCTCGCCAGACTCGGGCCTGTTGAGAACACAACGATTTCCCCGGGGAGCAGAGCAAAGGGGAAAGAATAGGGGCGCAGTCTAACGGAGTTATTGAGGAGAAACGAGAAAAATGTGACGTTCCTCCCAGCATGTTTGCCAAAAGCAGGTCACCGTCCCGCCCGGAAAAGCCGCTCAAGAACTCATTCGAATCAGGCTATGCTTGATGCCAGATAACGGCGATACCGCCGCATCCGTCCTGTACAAGGAGGTTCAGGTTCATGCGTGTTCATCTTCTGTCGGCCACCCCTGGCTGGCTCTTGCTCTCCCTGCTGGCGATTGGGCTCTCTCTGCCGCTGCAGGCCAAGCCCAGGTTGTCAGTGGCCTGGAGCCACTGGCCACCGTTCAGTTACATCAATCCCCAGGGGACGCTGGATGGACTGGACGTCACCCTGACCCGCCAGATCCTGAGTCAGGCGGGGCTGGAATCCCACTTTCGCAACCTGCCCTGGGCCAGGGCCATCCATCTGCTCGAGCAGCAGCAGCTGGACGTGGCCATGGGGGCGCTCGATACGCCGGAGCGGCGCGCCTTTGCCCGCTTCTCGGTGCCCTATCGGCGCAGTACCTTCGTGCTGCTGAGCAACAACCCCATCCCGGGCCAGCGTGATCCCTGGCTGGCGGTGTCAGACCTGTCACAGCTTTGCCAGCAAAGCCAGCTGCGCCTTGGCAAGCTGCGCGGCACCCGCCCCATCCAGCTGATGGAAGCGTGTCCCGCCCTCAAGAACGCGAGCGAATACAACGCAGATGACCGACTGGTCGATCTGCTGCTGGCCCGTCGGCTGGACGGCGTCATCATGGAGTGGCAATACGCCCGCTACCGGCTGCAACAGCTGGGGGCCGACGGCTTTATCCGCTGTCAGTTGCTGCTCCATCACCAGCCGGTCAGCCTGATGTTTGCCAGCTCGGCCGTCACCGATGCGCAGCTCGCCCGGGTCAATGAGGTGATTGCCGGCCTGCCCCCACCCGGCCGTGACGTGGCACCGCCCCCCTGCCGGCTCGACAACCCGGCGGCTGAGCAGGTGGCCCCCGGCCAGTGATCCAGCGCGATGAATACCCATGAAAAAGGCGACCCGGAGGTCGCCTTTTGACTGTGTCTGTGGCTGCACCACGCGATCAGCCGAGCGGTGAGCAGGCCGATCAGCGCAGTTGCGGGGTATGGGTCAGCACGCCCTGATTCTGGGCACGGTGGCGCAGCAGGTGATCCATCAGCACCAGTGCCAGCATCGCCTCGGCGATGGGCACGGCACGGATGCCGACGCAAGGATCGTGGCGCCCCTTGGTGATCATCTCGGTGGCCTCACCCTCGGTGGTGATTGTCTTGCCCGGTACCGTGATGCTGGAGGTGGGCTTTAAGCCTAAGCTCACCACGATGTCCTGACCCGACGAGATGCCGCCCAGAATGCCGCCCGCATGGTTGCTGGCAAAGCCGGCCGGGGTCATCTCGTCGCGGTGCTCGGAGCCTTTTTGCTCCACCACCGCAAACCCGTCACCGATCTCCACCCCTTTCACCGCATTGATGCCCATCATGGCGTGGGCGATGTCGGCGTCGAGCCGGTCGAACACCGGCTCACCGAGGCCCACCGGCACATTGCTGGCGATGACCTGCACCTTGGCACCGATACTGTTGCCCTCTTTTTTCAGGTCGCGCATGTATTGATCGAGCGCTTCCAGTTTGCCCGCATCGGGGAAGAAGAAGGGATTCTGCTCGATCTGCGCCGCGTCGAAGGCTTCTGCCTTGATGGGGCCGAGCTGGGAGAGGAAACCGGTGATCTCGATGCCGTGCACCTGTTTCAGGTACTTCTTGGCAATGGCCCCCGCCGCCACCCGCATCGCGGTTTCACGGGCGGAGGAGCGACCGCCGCCGCGATAGTCGCGCTGGCCGTACTTCTGGTGATAGGTGTAATCGGCGTGGCCCGGACGGAACAAGTCCTTGATGTCGGAGTAGTCCTTGGAGCGCTGATCGGTGTTCTCGATCAAGAGCCCGATGGAGGTGCCGGTGGTCTTGCCCTCGAACACCCCGGAGAGGATCTTCACCTCGTCCGGCTCGCGGCGCGGCGTGGTGTAGCGGGAGGTGCCGGGCTTGCGCCGGTCCAGATCCCCCTGCAGATCCGCTTCGCTGATCTCCAGTCCCGGCGGGCAGCCGTCGACCACGGCGCCCAGCGCCAGGCCGTGACTCTCGCCGAAGGTCGTCACACGAAAGAGTTGGCCGAAACTGTTCCCTGCCATGAGTGCTCCTGCTTAGCTCTTGTAAATCGCGAAATGGTCCTGGTATTGCACCAGATCGGCACGGCTCATCACGAACACGCCGTGACCGCCGTTCTCGAACTCGACCCAGGTAAAGGGCACGTCCGGGAACTGGGCTTCCAGATGGATCATGCTGTTGCCCACCTCGACCACCAGCACGCCATCCTCTTTGAGGAAGTCGGCGGCATTGGCCAGCAGGCGTTTGGTGAGCTTGAGGCCGTCGGAGCCGGAGGCCAGCGCCAGCTCGGGTTCGTGACGAAACTCGTCCGGCAGATCCGACATGTCTTCGGAATCCACGTAGGGCGGGTTGGAGACGATGAGATCGTACTTGTCGCCGACCGGCAGATCGCGGAACAGATCGGAGCGGATCGGAATGACCTGCTGCTCCAGCCCGTGATCGTTGATGTTGCGCTCGGCCACGTTGAGGGCATCGACGCTGATGTCGATGGCATCCACTTCGGCTTGTGGGAACTCGTGGGCCATGATGATGGCGATGCAGCCGGAGCCGGTGCACAGGTCCATGATCCGGGTCGGTTCATGCTTGAGGAAGGGAGCGAAGCGGTTGGCCACCATCTCGGCGATGGGGGAACGGGGAATGAGCACCCGCTCGTCCACGTAGAACTCCCAACCGGCATACCAGGCCTTGTTGGTCAGGTAGGCGGCCGGTACCCGCTCCTGCACGCGGCGGATGATGAGCTCGGCGATGCGGTGCCGTTCGCTGGTGGTCAGACGGGAGTGGCGCATGCCCGGATCCACGTCCGGCGGCAGATGTAGCGCGGGCAGTACCAGCTGCACGGCTTCATCCCAGGCGTTGTCGGTACCATGTCCGTAGAAGATCCCGGCGTCGTTGAAACGACTCATGGCCCAGCGCAACATGTCCTGGATGGTGTGCATCTCGGCAACCACCTCATCGATAAATATCTTGTCCAAATCCACCTCCAAGTCGAGTAATATCCGGCCCGAGAATTCTATACAGCGAGCAAGACGAGTACCTGATGAAAAAAACGCCCTCACCGACAGACGAGGAAACCCAGCTGTTCCGCGATGCGATAAAAGGTACCCGGAAAATCAAGCAAGATACCATAAGGGCCGACCTGCGCCCGGTCAAGCAGAAACGCGAACTGCGTGAGAGCCGCGAAAAGCTTGGGGTTGACCACTATTTCAGCGATGAGTACCAACCCCATCTCGAGGCCGATGGGCCGACCCGTTACGTGCGCGAAGATGTGTCAAAATTCGAGCTGAAAAAGCTCAAGCGCGGCAGCTATCCACCCGAGATCTACCTCGACCTGCACGGCATGAACCAGCAGCAGGCCAAACAGGAGCTGGCGGCCCTGCTGACCCTCTGCCAAAAAGAGAACATCCACGTCGCCTCCGTGATGCACGGCATCGGCAAACACATCCTCAAGCAGCGCATTCCAAGCTGGCTGGCCCAGCACCCCAACGTGCAGGCGTTCCATCAGGCCCCCCGCGAGTGGGGCGGCGACAGCGCCATCCTGGTGCTGCTGGATATCGAGGAGTAGCCCTCGTCCTCTGGCATGCTCTGACGCACGTGCAAAGCAGCATAAAAAAAACCACCGCGACCTGGCGGTGGTTTTTTTATGGGCGCAGGCGCCTCCCCTAGCCTGCCGCCTCCACATAACGCTTGAAGTTGTTTAGGATCCCCTGCCAGCCCGCCTGCTGCTGGGCCGGGGTGTGGCTCGTCTCGGCATCGAAGGTTTCCTGCACCCAGGTGCCACCCGGTTCGCTCGCAAACTGCACATCCACCTCGCGCCCGTCATCCATCACGAACGAGAGGCGGGTCGGCGCCTCCACCCGGGTAAAGGTGCCGGTGAAATCAAAACCGGCGCTGCCATCCTTGGCGGCCATGTGATGACAGAAACGCCCGCCCACCACCAAGTCGACCCGGCTACCGGTGGTGTGCCAGTCGCTGGAGGCCGCATTCCATCTGGCGATGCAGTCCGGATCGTTCCAGGCCCACCAGACGGCCTCTATCTCCTGCTCGATATGTGCCTCGATGCTGATCTTCATGACGCGCTCCGTGCCAGTTTGCTGTGGGATGACTGGCCATGCCGGCCAGCTCGCTTGCGGATGCCAGCAAGTAAAGCCCAGTCGATGGCGTCGAGCCAGTCCATCTGGCGGGGCTCATCACCGCCAATCCAGTGGCAAGGCGTTGCTTCTGCCTGCGGGACAAGGATCAAAAACGGCCGCACTATACTGAATATCAATACGTTATTCGCCATGGAGGTTGCATGTTCACACAGGGTTCCCATGCCGACATCAAGTCGTCTCTCGATGCCATCGGTGCCGCCGTTGCGGTGTTTTCCCTCGACGACGACGATCGCTTTACCCTGGTCTCCGCCAACGATACCTTTGCCCAAGCCTTTGAACTGGACGTGCTCGGCAGCATCGGCAAGCGCCTGAACGAAATGTTTCCCCGCTACATCACCGGCAGCATCGAGCAGCCGATGCACGAGTGCGTGAGCCAGCAGACGGGGCTCGAGAGCGAACTGCCCATCGACACCCTGTCGCGCACCAGCTGGTGGCGTTTCGTCATCTCCCCCATCATTCCCGAGCAGTCACGCATCACCCGCATCATGGTCACCGCCATCGACATCACTGCCAAAAAGCAGCTGGAGGAGGCGCTCAAGATGAGCCGCAAGCGCTTCGAGGCGGTGGTCAACTCCGCCTACGACGGCATCATCAGCGTCAGCAGCGAGTCGCGTATCGAACTTATCAACACCGCCGCCTGCGAGATGTTCGGGGTGGACGAGAGCTACCTCGGCAAACGGCTGGAGACCCTGCTGCCTCAGCGCTTTCGAGCCAACCACGACGGCTACTTCAAGGCCTTCAGCAACTCCCCCATCAACTCGCGCCCCATGCATGCCCGCGCCTCCGTGATGGGGCTGCGCCGCGACGGCAGCGAATTTCCGCTGGAGGTGACCATCGCCAAGATCAATCTGGGCCAGACCACCGAGATGACCGCCATCCTGCGGGATATCTCGGAGCGGGCCCGGCTGGTGGAGGAGCTCAAGGTGGCGGCGACCACGGATCCCCTTACCGGGATCGCCAACCGGCGCCGCTTCGACGAGCTGGTCAAGCTGGAGATGCAGCGCTGCCAGCGCTTCGGTCACACCATGAGCCTGCTGTTGATCGACATCGATCACTTCAAGCAGATCAACGACACCTATGGCCATCAGCAAGGGGATCAGGCCATTCTCAGCCTGGTAAGACGGGTCGCCAAACAACTGCGGGAGGTGGACATGCTGGGCCGCTGGGGCGGCGAGGAGTTCATCTTGCTGCTGCCGGAAACCTCGCTGGAGCTGGCCTGGGCCAGTGCGGAGCGGATCCGCCTCGCCGTCGAGTCGCAGCTGCATCAGCTGGGCGCAGGCACCGAGGTGCCGCTCACCATCAGCATCGGCATCAGTGCCAGCCTGGGCCCGCAGGATACGGTGGAACGCATGGTGCGCCGGGCCGATACCGCCCTCTATCTGGCCAAGAAACAGGGGCGCAACTGCTCAAGGAAGGCACTGCCAGATTCCCCCTGACAGACAATACACGCCAGGCCTGAGAAACCACTCAGCAGGCCTGGCGCTTCCGGCTCAATTCAAGGCCGTGGCGCCATGTTCACAAGGTCCGGTCTGGCAAAGAAACCCAGCGACACCTCCAGCACGGCCCCGTTGGCCAGCTGCCACTCGAAGAAGTCGTCAAATCCCGCCACGGTCAGCGCCCGGATCACCTTGGCCACCACGCCGTGCGCCACCAGCAACACCCGTTCCTGACGGCCGCTCTGCGCCAGTTCCGCCAGTCCCTGCCCGACCCGGGCAATGACTTCGTCCAGCGATTCTCCGCCAGGTGGCGCCTCGGCCCAGCGCCGGGTGATGTTGCGTGCCCACAGCGCAGGGTAACGCTCCCTCGCCTCTTGCTGGGTCAGCCCCTCGAACACCCCGACATGGCGCTCGCGAAAAGCGGGGGCGAGCATTACCGGCAACTCCAGCTCGTCCGCCACCAGGGCCGCACTTTGCCGTGCCCGCAGCAAGGGGGAACTCAGCAGCCGCTGAAACGGGGCCTGCGCCAAGGCCAGCGCCCTTGCCTGGGCGCTGATCTGGGCCACCCCGGTGTCGCTCAGACCGATATCCAGCGCTCCCTGATAGCGCTCCTCGGCATTGGCCGGGGTTTGCCCATGGCGCATCACCACCAGTTGCATTGTCTGTTCCTTTGATTGCGACCGATGCTCGCGCTGCCTCGCCCCGTTCTCACGGCTTGGGCGCAAACTGCTCGAACACCTGCTGACCGGTCAGGGTCGGTGTCTCGTTTTTCAGCTCGTAGAAATCCGGCTTTTCGTCGATGAAGATCTGGCTCGCCAGCTGGAAGGATTCGCTCTGAAACAGGCCGGCCGGCACTATGTACTCATCCGTCGGCAACAGGTGATAGAAAAGATGGGTACCGCAGGTGGGGCAAAATCCTCGCTCCGCCCACTCCGAGGAGCGATAGGCCACCGGGGTAAGCCCGCGAAAGCGCACCTCCTTGCCACAGTGCACCGCAAACAGGGGGCCGCCCGACCAGCGCCGACAGGTGCTGCAGTGACACAACCCCACCTCTTGGTGATCGCCGGCCGAGACTTCAATCCCGCCGCACAGACAATGTCCCTTCATCACGCCTCCTTGCGTCTTGTTGTCGCTTGCCGTCGCTGACATGACCGCGCCATTGCAGCCACTGCCGGATCAGATGAGTACCATGTTGCGCCCTCGTCGGCCACCGCCCTCATCACAAAACCGGCTGCGGGATGGCTCACGAGGCCGGTAGCCAACGCTCCTGCAATGCAATCCGGTTGCCTTCCAGGTCCTGAAACTCGGCCACCTTGATGCCCTCCCCAACCTGAGTCACCGGATAGAGCTGCCGGGCCCCGGCCGCCTGGGCCGTCGCCATCACCCGCTCAATCTCGCTGACCGCGAGATAGATCCGCGTGCCGTCGATACTGGGCACATAGCTCTCCCCTTTGGCCAAGGCGCCGGAGCAACCCTCCACCCCTTCTGTCAGCGGGAACAGCGCCATCTCGTTGCCATCAATCTGGGTCAATTCAAACTCGATGCCAAACACACGGCGGTAAAATGCCGTGGCACGCGCCATATCCGTCACCGGGATTTCAAAATGCATGGCAATATTGAACATGAAGTCTCCTCTGATTTTCACTCATCGACACAGTGATACCTCATTGCGGGGTAACGGCCAATGCTTTTTAACCGCTGGATATGCCTGCTTCCATAGAGATGAATATTCGGGCGATGGGTACCTGGCGAAAAAAGGAGGCAGCACAATAACACCTGGCAGTCACCAATGTCGGCCCTCATAAATACTATCCGATGACACACAGCCCAGATTAAAAACAGCACCAGATCGATACTTCTAACTGACCATCATCACGATAAATCACTGTCGCCAGCTATTTTCATCACCAGACATACTTATACGCTGATAAACATCCAGTGCCGCATCCACCCCACCCAATTAGACACTGACTTTATTTTTACAGGCCAAATATCAAAAAGGGGGACAATATGTCCCCCGACTTGACAAGAGAGGTGTTATCCATTGCCGAGTTTATTGACATCAGCCGCTTTACGCTATTTCGCCGGCACCAGCACCCAGGGATCACCCTTGCCCGGTTCATTGCCCTGGGTCCACCACTTGGCCTGATAGATGGCACCCTTGTAGCTCACCTTGTTGCCCGCCGTATAGACCTTGCTGGCACTCCAGGCCGCCACATCGCCCACGGGGGGATCGGTCGGATCAACCGGCGCAGGATCCAGTTTGGCCACTACCCGCACCTTGGGCCAGTTGGCGTGGGAGCCGTAGAAGTTGGTCACGCACTTCTCGTAATCCCCCGGCACCAGTGCCGAGTAGGCGGTCTGGAACCCCACCAGCTCACATTCGAACGAGTAGCCGCCGGGCCGATCCGGATAGTATTTCCAGTTGCCGTCCCAGTTGGTGTAGAGCACGTCGGTGGCGCCGTTGAGGTTGAGGCTGCCATAGGGGGTCTGCTGCCAGCAGGTGTTCTTCTCGTCGGCCTTGACGGGGATCTGATAGTGCTCGGCGAGCCCTTCCCAGTAGCGGATGCGGTTGACCGGCTGGCCCTTGTTCTTGTTCTGCTCGCCGCACTCGATGCCGCCATTGATGACGTTGATGGTGGTACCAAAGCCGTAGCCGATACCGGCGGCGATCTCGCGCTGGGAGGGCACCCAGGTGCGATCAATCACGTGCAGCATGGCGGGTTTGGGTGCCTGCGGGGTCAGGAAGAACCAGATGGCGGAGGCGAGGTTGAGCCAGGAGTCCGCCACCAGCCCGGGGTTGCTCAGCAACACGGACGCATCGCCGTCAAACATCGCCTCGGAGAAGGCGCCGTAGTTGAAGTGATAGGAGAGCTGCTTGGCACCGCGGCCAAAATAACCCTGGCCTGTGCTGCAGGGCCACTTCTTGTTCTGCCAGTCGTTCTGGCCGCAGCCGGTGGTGTAGCCGGTCTGCCCCTCCGACCAGCCCATCTCGCGCACGTGCACCAGCGCCTGCTGCCACTCCTCCAGCGCCAGCGGGTTGTCGGAGATATTCTCCTTGGCGATGTGACCGCCGGTTTCCTGGGCGAAATGGGCAAAGGCGGTGATGATGGATTTTTTGCAGATGGCATCGGCATCGCGGCCATCGGTATATTCGCCGCAAAAAGCCGGGAATTTACCGACCGCCCGCAAGAAGCGCTCATAGGTATATTCCGGCGCCGCCATCTGGGTTAAATAATCCCAATCCGACTCGGTGAATACCCGCTCGACCCGTTTGACGTTATCCGGATTACTGGCCGCCCTTGGCTTGATGGCATCGACAATGGTATTGGAACGTGTCGCCAACGCCTTTGCCCAAATCCCGTACATGGGATTGGCCGTCTTGGTTTTTTCAACCGCCGCCAGATCCGGGGCGGCAATGACATATCCACCGGCATTTTGCGGGTCGGGTTGAATATTCATGGCATAACTTGGCAATGCGCAGGCAGCCGCAACCAGCCAGGCACAATGTGTAGGCTTGAACATAACAGACAGTCCTTGTGTCAGAATAACGTCGGGATAAGAGTCGCCTCGAGAGTAATCCCCCAGGCCACTAAATTCACGATGAAAATTAAGAATATTATCGGAACTGTGAGCCAATTCACTCTGCCGGTTGGCGAGCATAAAATGCATTGTGAAGCGACGTGATGACGAGCCTTTCGGTTATATGAAAATAAACCGAAGAAAAATGAGAAAAGAGCGGTCACGCCGCTCTTTCAACGACACGATCGCCTCAACGGGAAGCACCAAAGGACAAACCGCACAGCGCTGCAACAGGCCCCGCCGCGACGAGGCCCGCCACTTATCCGTGCCGTGCTCGCACCGCGCGGATCAGGATATTGCGGGGGGTCATGGGCTTGTCGCAAAACTCGCCCACCTCCACCCGGTAGCCCTGCTCTTGCAGGAAGAGGGCGCGATCCAGCACCAGCCAGAGTTCCAGCGGGCGACGAAACAGGTGACGCACCAGCTCCATGCGGGCGACATCGCCATAGCGCGCCTCCCCCTTTGCCAGAAACCCGGCGTAGTCGAGGCCGGCCGGCAACACCATCCCCTTTCGCTCGGCGGCCCAGTCACAGAAATCCTCGAAGGTGCCAGTCAGCAGACTCTTTTGCATGTTGGGCACCGGCAGATACTCGTCCACCCCGCGCACCTGGCGCTGCAGGCAATCAAAGGCCAGCCGCCAGGCCACTTCCTGCTCACGCAGGCGGGCGATGCGGGCGCCGCCGGTGACCGTCTCCTGCAGCGGCAACTTCAGATCGCTCTTGGCAAGCTGCAGCACACTGGCCTTGGCCGGGCCGGAGAGCGGGCGGTAGTGGCTGGTGCGGATCAGGTGATAACAGCAGGGGGAGAGGGTCACCCCCTCGGCACCGCGCGCCGCCACCTGTTCAATCAGATGGGTATGCAGCTCGCCGCAGGCGTGCAGCGCCATGGCGTGATGGGCCGGGGCGATCAGCTGGGCGGTCTCATCGGCGAAAGCATCGGCACAGACAAATGCCATCCGGGCACCGTCGCGAGCGGCCAGCTGGCGCCCCTCTTCGCACAGTGGCTCCTGCAGCTCCAGGCTCAGCACCTCGGCTTGACGGTGCAGGGAGACCAGCCGCCCCAGGTGCCCCTTGCCCGCACACCACTCCAGATAGGGACCGCGGTGCGCGGGCAGACAAGCGGTGAAGGCTTCAATCTGGGCCTGCTTGCGCCCCGGCATGTACATCGCCACGGTCCGCTCGCACGGGATGGGCTCGGCTGTCAGGGTCGGCAGCGCACTCAGGGTATGTAGCGCTGACCCCTGCGGGATCCAGGGGGCCAGCAGCTCGCACAGGGCAGGCATGTCGCCATCGAGCCGCTCAATCTCGGCCAGCGACAGGGCATTGAGGCGCTCAGCCAGTGCAGGCGCTGCCTTGGCAAAGGCCAGGTCCAGGTGGTGGTAGGGTTGGTATTGCCACCAGTGCCGGGCTTCGCTCAGCAGTCGATCCAGTTGTTGAAAACGTTGAGCCAGCACGCATGCCCCTGTTCTGCCGTCAAAATGGAGGCTCATTCTAGCGATCCCGCGTCAAAAAGCACTCTCATCTATGCTGCGCTATCACAGCTGTTCTGCCATCCTCCTACGCCAACAGGCCCCGATGATGCCCCCGATGGCCGGCTGCGGGCCTGCGACCGGGCTTAGCCTGACAAAGAGCGGGGTTTTGTGGTATATTCCGCCCCTTCATTATCTTGGCCTGCCCATCGCGGGCCATTTTACCAACGTGAATGGAACCAAAACATGACCATCAATGCCATCCTGCAAGCGCGCGCGGGCGCCAAGTGTGAACTGTGCGGTGCCGAACAGGCGCTGACTGCCTTCGCGGTCCCCCACTCTCCGGCCAGCGATGATGATCACAGCGTTGCCCTGTGCGACACCTGCCGTGGCCAGCTGGAGCAGCCGGCGACCACAGTGGTCAACCACTGGCGTTGCCTGGGCGACAGCATGTGGAACCAGGTACCTGCGGTACAGGTCATGGCGTGGCGCCAGTTGAAGAACCTCTCCGCTCAAGGCGAGGTCTGGGCCCAGGACATGCTGGACATGATGTACATGGAAGAAGAGACCAAGGCCTGGGCCGAAGCGGGCATGGCCAGCGACGATGACGACAGCGTGCCCACCATTGACTCCAACGGCGCCGTATTGGTCGAAGGTGACTCAGTTACCCTGATCAAGGATCTGGACGTCAAGGGCGCGGGCTTCACCGCCAAGCGCGGCACCCTGGTGAAGGGCATCCGCCTCACCAACAACCCGCTGCACATCGAAGGCAAGGTCAACGGTGTGCAGATCGTGCTGGTCGCCGCCTACCTGAAAAAGGCCTGATCGCCCTCAGCCCTGCTAGCAAGAGCGCCCCACGGGGCGCTTTTTTTGTGCCTGCCGATTGCCCGCCATCCCCCTCTTCTTGCCGCGGACCGTCGGGACACAAGGCCCTACGCCGGCATGCTGTCTGCCGTTATTTTGAGCGAAAAGTTGGTGTCATCAGCAACCCTGTGGCACTCTGGCGTTTCATGGACTGACCTACCCCCGACACCGCAAGTGTCATTACTGCAAAAGGAGCACGCCAGATGGCCAAAGTCAGCAAGAAAGAGATCAAGCAGAAGATTGCCGCCCGCCTTGAGAAAATTGCCAAGCACGAGAGCAAGATCAAGAAGCTGAAGAAAGCCCTGAAATAAGGGCTGGCAGCATAAAAAAACCGCCTGATGGCGGTTTTTTTATGGCGACATCAGTCACAAGTCACGTTCAATGGCCATGCTTGCCATCCCCTGGCCAGTACCAATACCTCCTGCTCCAGCCACCGACCCTGTCCAATCAGATGCATAAGCGCCTCTGCCAGCGGATTGCCCTGCCCGCCGGGCAGCGTACTAGGTAGCCTTCTCGCCAAGAACCGCCGGCGCGTCACTGGCAAACTCGGGGTAAACGGCGCAAGCTGGTTGTCATACTGCCGCCCTGCTACCGGGCGGGAGCAGGCCGGCGATACCTTCACAGGGGCTTTCATGACGCAACCAACAGCACCGCAACCCGCCTCCTCCTGGCAGCTTGCGGACATTCGCGAGCTGACCCGGCTGTTCATTCAGGCCCTGCCTGCGACGATACAGCTCACCGAGGCCGTCCATCAGGCGGTATTGAGCGGCATGGGCTTCAAGGGGCGGGAGGAAGGAAAGACGGCGGGGATCACCGGACTGGTTTACAAGGGGGTATATGGCGCTGCCAGCGCGCTGGGCACCGGTATCCATGCCCTGCTTACCCATCTGCCGCCAGCCCCGCCTTTGCAGCAAATTCCCGACACGCCCAGCCGCGCGGCCCTGCTCGCCACCCTCAATGGCGTGATGGGGGACAAGCTGGTCGAGAGTCACAATGCCCTGGCCACCCCCATGACCCTGCGTTATCTCGGCAAGCCCCTGAGCTGGCAGACCCTGCCGGCGCCACTGCCCCCTCGCGGGCGGGTGCTGCTGATGGTGCACGGGCTGTGCATGAACGATCTGCAGTGGCAGACCCGGCATCAGGATGCGCCGGTCAATCACGGGGAGATGCTGGCCAAGGCACTGGGTTACGTCCCCATCTATGTGCGCTACAACTCGGGCCTCTCCATCGTGCAGAACGGTCAAGCACTGGCCCGTCAGCTGGAACAACTGGCGACCCACTGGCCCGGCGGTCTTGGCGAGATCAGCGTGCTGGCCTACAGCATGGGCGGGCTGGTGATCCGCAGCGCCTGTCACAGCGCCGACCTGGCCGCCCATGCCTGGCCGGCTCATCTTAAAAACCTGTTATTTCTTGGCACGCCCCATCATGGTGCACCGCTCGAATCCGCCGGCCACTGGCTGGAGCAACTGCTGCCGGCGACTGCCTACAGCGAGCCGTTCGTCAGGCTGGCACAGCTGCGCAGCGTCGGTATCAAGGATCTGCGCCACGGCAAGGTGATGGATTCATCCCCTGCCCGGAATCCTCCTTCTTCCCCCTTGGCCGATCCTCGTGCGCCATTGCCCCTGCCCGGCGGAGTGCGCTGTTTTGCCATTGCGGCCACCACGGCGGCCAAACGCAGCGTGCTGGCAGATCGGTTGATTGGCGATGGTCTGGTGCCCCTGCGCAGTGCCCTTGGCCTGCATGACGAGGCACGCCACCAGCTGGCCTTTCTCCCCGCCCGTACCATGATTGCCTATCGCACCAGCCACATGGCGCTGCTCGGCAGCCCGCAGGTGGCTCGCCAACTGCTGCACTGGCTACAGAGCGATCACCAGGAGCAGAGCCCATCTGAGGAGCACGACCCGCAATAGGCCGACACTGCCATTCCGGTTATCTTCGACATAAAGTAAAAAACCGCCAGCCGGCGGTTTTTTCATTGTCTGGCGATTACATTAGGCGGGCGCGGCCAAATACGCGGATTGAGCTGCCGGGTTCGGGGGGGATCTCGGCATGCAGGTGCGACGCCATCCCCATATCCTCCCCTTGAAAGAGATCGATGATGCCGCCGTGGGGCCAGTGCAGATCCCGCAGGTAACCGGCAAAGGCCGCAGTGGCGGCACCGGTGGCGGGATCCTCATACACGCCACCATAGGCAAAGGGGTTGCGGGTATGAAACAGCTGCTCGCGGGCAGCATACGCCAGCAAGATGGTGACCAGCCCCGCTTGCTGCATCAGGGTCCGTCCCTCGGCCATCTGGTAGTGCATGGCCGCCAGGGCGGCGCGACTATTGAGCGCCAGCACCAGGTGATCGGCGCCGCCATGAATGAGGGCCGGTGGAATACGGGGATCCAGATCTGCCTGGGTATAACCAAACAGTGCCAGCGCGGCCATCACCAATTCGGCAGGGGCTGGTTTGCTGCGGGTGGGGGGCGATTGCAGCGCTGCCTGCCACTCCCCTTCCCCGTCCAGCCAGCTCGAGACCGAGATGGTGGCTTGATTGAGTTGCAGCTGATACTCGCCGGCGCCAACCCGGCGGGCCAGCGCCACCCCGAGGGCAATGGTGGCGTGACCGCAAAACGGCACCTCGGCGGCAGGAGAGAAATAGCGAACCCGCCACTGCCGCGGGCCAGCCTGCTCATCCACCGACTTTGCGGGCATGGGCAAGGGCGCGGCGAACGCGGTCTCCGAAAAACCCACCTCGGTGGCGATGCGCTGCATCTCTTCGACACCGGGCAGCTGCGGCCCCAGCCAGACCCCGGCCGGATTGCCGCCCTTGGCACCGGTGGAGAAGGCGGCAATGCGCACCAACTCAGGTTCCCACTCACGCTCTGTCATCGCTCGCTCCTGACTGTCGCCGACATGATTGGCCTGCACTTGCCACAGGCCGCTTTCCATAAGATAGCGAGACCGCCGCGGCCGGTAAATTAAATGGTGCGCGGGTGCCGCTTGGGCGCCGCAGATCCGGGCCACAGCAGCTACGTTTGATGCGTGTCTGTATAAGGTCCTGTTGTGGAGCACCCTATGTATTCTTACACCCTCACCTTCAAGGAGGAGGTCGACAAGCTGACCGCCCCCGAACATGAAATCAGCCTGCACACTCCTGCCCAGGCCGGTGATTTCATCATCCTCTCCGATGGCAGCCGTCATCAGGTGATGTTTGTCACCCACCGCGCCCACTACAGCAGCCTCTATCTCGACAAGGGGGTTCGAGTGCCGCAGGGCTAGCGAAAGCCATCAGCGATTACAGCTAACAAAAGCGCGGCTCTTGGCCGCGCGTTGAACGTTCCGGGCAGATCACGGGATATCAGAGCACCTTGATCACCGGCTGGTGCATGATGGCAACCTCGTTCTGATAAACCACCAACTCGCCCGGCGGCATGCCCCGTTCACCCAAAACGGTCACGGCGCACTCGTAGCGGTAAGGGCCGCTGGTGAATAGATAGGTGTGGTTGCCTCCCGTGCCCTCCACCCTGACGGTGCCATTGCTGAGCACCAGGTCCGGCTTGTCGCTGAGCGCCTTGCCCTTGGCCCAGGAGGCATAGCGATAACGGCCGTCACCCAGCTCGTCGATGCGAATGGTAAATTTCTCGGTCTGCCACATCAGCGCAGGGCGCTGGTACTCCCGCAGACCGGGATAAAGATCGCTTTTCTGTTTGGCGACAAGCTCGGCCTTGCGTTTTGCAGCCTGCGCCGTCTGATGATTGATGCCAATCACCTTGCCATCAAAATCCAGCCACACCTCGCCACTGCCCAGCATGATGCCGCGCCAGCCCATGGCCTGCCAATCCTGCCCGACCCGGGAGCTGGCGATGCTGTTTAAAAGGGCGTCATCAAACACCTCGTCGAAACGGGCCACCATCTCGGACGGGCTCTTGATGACCGGGATGGGATACTCCTGCTTGAAGGGGTATTTGATCTGACGGGCAAGGGACTGTGGATCCCGCGCCTTGGCGGCATCGATCACCTTCTGTACCAGAGGGCGATACTCGGCGCCGAGCTGCGGCTCCTCGGCATAAGCTGGCGCCATGGTCAGCAGCCAGCCCAGCAGCGACACCAGCACAAGCAACGCCCCGCTGTGCACACGTCTTGACGACCAAGCGACGTTCAAGGAAACCTGCCACTGCATCTTGCTCATGCCCCCTCCTCAATCAGCTTGGCCATCATATATTCATCGACATATGCACCATCGACTCTCATCGTATTACGTTTGACCCCTTCCACCTCGAATCCGCAGGCACGGTATAGCGCGCAAGCCCGGGCATTGTGACACATGACGCTCAACTCCATACGGGTAAAGCCGTGCGCCCTGGCCCACGCCTCCATCGCAGACATCATCTTTTTGCCAAAGCCCTGTCCAGTTGCAGAGAGTTGAATACCGATAACGCAATACAGTACATGTTTGTTGCGATTTGCCGGTTGACCGATGCCGACAATAAAACCTGCAATCTCGTCATGCTCCGACAGTAACAGCATGACTTTGTTGTTTGCATCGACAAACGAGGCCAATATTTGAGCTTGCTCGACCTCAGTCGTGGTGCGCTCACCCGGCTCATAGAGCATAAAGGTTGTTTCATTGTCGAGTCTGTTCATCAAGGCCAGTAGGTTATCTGCATCCGATACCCGGACTTGTCTCACTTCCATCTATTTTCCCCTCCATGGGACTTTGTTTTTCCCGTTCAAATACGGCTACTGATCACGCAGGATCCGGCAACCAATATTCATAGAAATCTGTCTCGGCATGCTTGGGGTTTGGCCCCCGATATTGCCACCCGCTGCGCCGATAGAAACGCAGCGCCCGCGGGTTGAGACGGCTGACCGACAACACCACTCGCCGGCAGCCAGCCTGCCACAAGGTGCGGCCGATATATTGCAGCAGCAGATCGGCCATGCCTTGACCACGAGCCTGTGGCGTCAAATAGATCAGGTATATGTAGCCGGTTTCCGGTTCGGCTGAGACAGTGCAAAACTCCAGCTGCCCCACTATCTCGCCCCCCTGCCAGACATGCAGATAATGCCACTCCTGGCTGGTCAGCCTCGTCGCCATTCGCTCCCGATAGCCCGCCAGAAACTCGTCAAATCCGTCGTCTCGATGGAAGCTGCAAACATAGGCGTCCCGGCGGGACGCCACACAAAACCCATAGTCACGCGCCAGGTTTATTTTTTTGAATTCGAGGTGCATGTGCCATCCTTGTCACTTTGCGGTGGCCAAACGACAGGTGCTCAAACCGTGTCGATATGTCAAAACACGTTATTCAGCACATTGGCAAACAGGCAAATTAGATCTGCCGTCAGCAAGCTGCAAACCAGCTCTCAACCGACAGAAAATAGGTGGTGAACACCAGCCCTGAGAGGTGCGTCTGCTCTACCCGGCTCGCCTTGCTGGCCAGTGCAGCATAAGCGGGACGACTGTCAAGCAGATGAAAGCGGACTTCGGTATGCCCCATCTCCCGTGCCCAGCACATCATCTCCCTGAAGATGACGATGCCGGCCCCCCAGTGGGCCTGACCGATGACGATGGCCAGCTCGACGCCATCCTCATCCGGTTGTATCCCGCACCACCCAGCCAGCTGCCCATGAATCAACACGGCTTGAACACGACACCCCGGCTGCTGGTTGATCCGCATTTTGTCGTCCATCCAGTGCCCAACCCCTTGCAGATCGAAACATGGGTGATCAATCAGGTGTTTTCTGAGCGTCGCGTCGTTAAGCAGCGGCAGAAAATCCGGGGCCTGCACATCGTCAAAATGCTTGAATTGCAATGTCATAAATCAGCCTCAACCTTTCTTGCACGCGTAAAACAGAGTCCAGCGCCAGGCGTTTTCGACATCACATAGACCATGACCATCCACGTCACTGCCCTCGCTGTTTTTTCACCTTCTTCAACGCCATCTTGCGCTTTAGCGGCGAGAGATAATCGATAAACACCTTGCCCTGCAGGTGATCGATCTCATGCTGCATCACGATGGCCAGAAAATCGCAGCTCTTTACCGTGATAGGCACGCCATGGCGATCCAGTGCCAACACCACCACCGAGCCGTAACGCTCAACATCGGCATAATAATCCGGCACGGACAGACACCCCTCTTGGCCAAACGCCGGTTCGGTACCGCTTATCACTTGCGGATTGATCAACACCAGCGGCTGATCCCGTTTTTCCGACAGGTCGATGATGACCATGGCCTCCTTGCGCCCCACTTGCGTGGCCGCCAGACCAATACCATTGTCGGTGGCATAGAGGGTCTCCAGCATGTCATCGATCAGGCCTTGCACGGCCGCAATATCCTCAACCGGCTCGGCCTTTGATGCCCAATCGCGGGTCGGGAACCGTTAAAATATCCAGCATTGCCATGAGGGCTCTCCGTCAACCATTAGTACCTACAACTCTTCTCTCGTCACCGGCCGAGACAAGGAGACGAACGCCGGTTCTTCCGCTACCACCTGATAACCGAGGCGCCGATAAAACCCTATCGCCCTCTGATTGGCGCTAAAGCTCGACAAGGTCACCCGGAGTCTCCCCTCAGATTCCGCTTCGCGATGCAGCCGCGCCATGACGGCAGAACCAAGTTGCCGGCCCTGATGGCGAGGGAAGATGATCAGCAGATGGACGTGCAGCGCATCGTCGTATGCCTTGCAGCAGAGCAGGCCGACTCGCTCGCTCCCTGCCAGGATCCACGAGAACCAGTGCGGCTCATATTCGCTGGTCAACCGCTCACGCTGCATCTCGTCATCCCAGCCAAACACCGCCTCGACATAGGGAAAGATCCCCTCTTTGACGGCCGCAAAACGCTGTTCAAACTCACTTGGCGCTATCCCCGCCAGTTCGATCTCCATCCCGCCTCCTCGGCTCAACCATCTTGGCGGCCTGATGACTACCCTGGTCAGAGCGCCCACCCGCCATGGCGGTCATGTCGCTTGGCCCAATGTTGATTTTCATTTGGGTATCTTAGCGGACAATCTGGAGATGAAAAGACGGCAGGCATAAACAGGCGGGATAAGAGCAATAAGCCCCGATCAACCTCTCGGTAGAGGATGCAGAGACGCAGACCAGGGGGGCCATAATGGGATGTGATGGAATAGCGTCCGGGGCGACATCGGAGCATGAGTAAAAGCCGGGCCAGCCGTGGGCCCGACTAATTTAGGCGTGGCTCACCTCCTCCATAAAAATCAGCCGCAGCGGCTCTGCCAGCAGTGCCTCCGCCTCGGCGGCAAAGGCCTGGAAATAGTCCGTCTGGCAGTGGCTGTCCAGCGCAGCCTGATTGACGAACGCCTCGCGCATGTAGAAGGTGCCCGGCTCGTCCTGCAATTCAAACAGCACGTAATCCAGGTTGCCCGGCTCACGCCGCGTCGGCGCAATGAGCTTTAGCAGCTCGCGGCGCAGTGGCTCTCTCATGCCGGCGCGGGCTTTCAGCACGGCGATGGACACCCGTTTCTCTTCACTCATCTTGGTCTGCTCCATTTTCTCAAGGGTAAGCAAAGGGGCCCCAATCCGGGCGCCACCTTCGCGTCGAGCAGCAGTGTAAGAGGGGCGGCCTGGCGGGATATAGCCGGGCAGGATGGACACTCTGTTCAAGCCACTGAAGGAATCAGCGCCTAGAGCGCCTCTATCTTCACCTTGATAAGCCCGGTGCGGGGATTGCCGATGGCGCTGAAGGCCGCTTTGGAGAGATCGATGATGCGCCCGCGCGGGAAATTACCCCTGTCGTTGACCCTGACCACCACGCTCTTGCCGTTGGCGAGGTTGGTGACCCGCACCATGGCGCCGAAGGGCAACTCCATGTGAGCGGCGGTGTTGGCGTGGCGCTGATAAGGCTCACCGCTGGCGGTGCGCTTGTTGTGGTAGCGATCGGCGTAGTAGGAAGCGAGCCCTGTCTCGCTATAGCCGCGCCAGCTGCCGCCGTGGCTCTCGTCATAGCGGCTGCTGCAGGCGGCCAGCAGCACAGTGAGCGACAGCAGCAGCCCCTTTCGCAAAAATTGCCCCTTTTCAACCATGTGCCTTGTCCTTGCTCCCCTGCGGGGTTGTCGATGCCAATTAAGCGGTAGCGGGCATGAGCGAACCGGCGTGGTGCCGGCCAGCCATGGCCGCGCCGCTACTTTGCCACAGTTTCCAAACAAAACGGGAGGCCAAGCCTCCCGTTTTCATACCTTATCCGTCAGCCTCTGTCAGGCGATGAGCTTGTCGTCGCTAAAGCCAAAACCGCGCAGCCCCACCACATGCACGTGCTCGTGCTTGCCCTGTACCTTGCGGATGAGCTTGTAGGTAGTGCCCTTCTCGGGGCTGATGTTCTCGGGCGCGGCGATAAGCAGCTGCATATCCTGCCGCTCGCACAGCTCGAACAGGGTGGCGATGGACTTGCCATCCAGACGGGCCGCTTCGTCGAGGAAGAGCAGACGGCACGGAGCGATGTCCTTGCCGCGCAGACGGCGGGACTCCTCCTCCCAGCTGATCAGCACCATCAAGAGGATGGCCTGACCGGTACCGATCGCCTCGCCGGTGGAGAGCGCGCCGCTCTCGGCCCGCAGCCAGCCATCGGCCCCGCGCTGCACCTCGATCTCCAGCTCCAGGTAGTTGCGATAGTCGAGCAGCACGTCGCCCATCACCTGATAGCTGCGATCCCCCTGCTCCACTTGCGGGTTGAGGCGCTGGAACAGCTTGGCCATCGCCTCGGAGAAGCTGAGCTCCTTGTCGGCGAACAGATCGTTGTGCATGGCGGTCTGGTCAGCCAGCGCCGTCAGCAGACGGGTGTGGGCCTCGCGGATATTGACGTTGAGGCGTACCCCGCGCACCAGACCGAAGGCGATGTTCTGCAAGCCCTGGTTGAGCACCCGGATGCGGTTCTGCTCGCGGCGGATGATGTTGGTGATCTTGGCCGCCACCTCGTGGGAAGAAAGCGACAGATGGGTTTCCCGCTGCTTGAGCTCGTCAGCGAGACGGGCCAGCTCGATCTCCATCTCTTCGATCGCCTCGACCGGATCATCAGAGCGGATGATGTCGTTGCGGATGCGATCCTTGAGGTAGCGGTAGACCTGCACATAGAAAGCGACCTTCTGCTCGGTGCTGCGGTTGCCCTCCGACAGTCGCAGCGCATCGCGCAGGGCCTCGTCGTGGGCTACCGCCACCCGCAGGGCGCCGAGGGCCTTGTCCGACATGGAACGCAACTCGTCGCTGTCAAGGTACGCTAGTTCGCGCTTGTTGAGGCGCTTCTCGACGTCGGTCTCCCGCGCCAGTCGCACCACCCGCGACCAGCTCGCCTTGTGGCCCACCAGGGATTTACGGGCGCTGTAGTAATCCTTGCCTTCCAGCTTGAGACGACCGCCAAGGGATTCGATTTCGCGCTTGGTTACCTGCAACTGGGCCTCGGCGCTGGTGCGACGGGAACGGGTGCGGATCAGCAGCTCTTCAATCTCTTTCTTGTGGGCACGCGCCTTCTCTTCCATATCGTCAGAGAGGGTCAGGCCCATGGCCGCCAGCTCCTGCTCGAACTCGGTCAGGGTCTGGCGCTTGGCCGAGGCGCTGGAATCGAGGGCGGTGCGCAGCTGCAACGCCTCGGTGTGGCGCTGGGCAATCTGCTTGTGCTGCTCGCCAGCGGTGCGGGCCGCCAGCTCGGCCGCTTTCAGCTTCTCTTTGAGTCGCTCGCTCATCTCGGACGCCTTGCCCAGCAGGTCTTGCGCATCCTGATAGGCAAAGTGCGGCAGGCGGGCCACCAGCTGATCGAGGGCGTAGCAACGGCGCTTCTGCTCGGCCAGCAGATCGCTCACCTCATCGTAAGCTGCCTGCAGCGTCGCAAGATCCTGCGGATCCTGACGCAGCACCTGCACCATGGTTTCCAGCTTTTCCAGCGACTTACCGTGTTTGGCGATAAAGGCTTCGGCCTGTTTCAGGGCCTCCACATCGGCGTGAGCCGCCTCGAGGCGAACTGCAAGGTCTGTCTCGGCAAACAGGTGGGCAAAGGGCAGCATCCCCTGCACCAGCTGGATATGACGGGTCAGCTGGGCACCGGCCGCTTTGGCCTCGGCCAGCTGCTTGTCACACTCGCTGATGGTTCCTTGCAGCGCGCGCAGTTCGGCCTGTTTGGCCTGCACTTCCGCTTCGGGGTCGGGGCGGAAGGCGATATCCAGGTGCTGGCCGATAAAGTCGCGGAAGTGACCGTAGAGACGGTGGTACTTCTGCTGCTCGAAGGCGGCCTTGGCGTAACCCTCGATGAGGCCTTCGCGCTCAAGGTCGAGCTGCTCGATCCGTTTTTCCCGGGCGGCGCGGCCAAACAGCGGCAGCTCGGGATAGCGGGAGAAGCGCACCTGACGCTTGCTGGTGCGCACCAGCACGGCGTCCCCCAGCTCGTCCGCTTCTACCAGATCCTCGTCAAAGGAGTCGGGGTTGCCCTGAATGAGGTAGATATCTTCCGGGCAATCTTCCAGCTTTTTCAGCCGCTCGATGGCCCCTTCAAGGTCCAGCACCACCAGGGCGCTGCGGGCCGGGCCGTAAAGCGCCGAGTAGTAAGGGGCATCGTCGATGGAGATGTCGTCATAGACATCGGAGAGCAGCACGCCCCCCACCTGCTCGGCGATGCGGGCCAGGCGCGGATCCGCCTCGCCAGCCCCCAGCTGCAGGTTGCGAATTTGCAGCTCCAGCGCCTGTTTCTGCGCCGCGATGCGGTTGCTCTCCTGCTCGAACTCGCGCTCCTTGTCGAGCACGCTCTGCATGCCGGAAGAAAGTTCTTCGGCGGTGGTGAGCGGCAGACCGCTCTGCTCGCGCAGCTGCTCGAGTTTTTCAAAGGATTTCAGCCAGCGCGGAGCCAGCTTGGTGAGCTCCGCGATATCGCGACCCAGCTGGGTGCCCTGATGCTCGAGGCTGGCGCGGCGCTGGTTCACCTCCGCCTGCTGCTCGGAGAGCTCCTCCTGACGGGTGCGCTGGGCTTCGAGGAAGATCTCCAGCTCGTCCTGGCTCGCGATCAGCTGGCCAGAGGCCTGCTGCAGCTCGTCACGCAAGCGCAGCAGCGCCTGCTGGCTTTCGCTCTCTTTCTCGAGGCGAGCCAGCGCGGCGCGCAGCCCCTGCCCCTGGGCGATGCGGGCCTTGTCTTCGATGTGACGCTTGAGCAGCGCCTGCGCGGTGGGCCAGACGGCCTCGCGCACTGTTTCCGGAGCGATGCTCAAGAGCAGCGCCAGCGCCGCTTCGTGCTCGGCCACCGCCGCCTTGGCCAGCGCCAGCTGCTGCTCGGCCCCCAGCACCCGGCTGGTGAGGCTCTGCTCGGCGGCGCGGAACTGGTGCAGGGTGTCGCTCGCCTGTTCGGCGCCGAGCCCCGGCAGCTCGCACTGCTCGCGGGCAGTCTCCAGCGCCTGCACCGCCTGACGGTACTGGATGGCGCGGGTCTGCTGGATATCCAGCGCCTGCTGGTAATCGGCCAGCTGGGTCTTGAGGCTGTCGACTTCTGCCTGCGCCAGCTCCTTGCGCTCTTCCACCTCCAGCAGCTGGCCGTGGATCTCCTCCACGATCGCCTGCTGCTGCTCCAGCTTGTCGACCAGCTCAGCCAGATCGGCGCGGTACATCTCGATCTTCTTCTGCAAGCTGACCGCTGCCATCACCTTGGCCAGGTGCTCGGCGGCCGATTCCAGCTCGTCAGTCAGCAGTTTCTCACGGTTGGTGAGCTGCTCCACCTCGTCAGCCAGATAGATGGCGCGCTGTTTCTCCTCGGCCAGCAGGCGACGCTTGCCTGTCAGCTCCTGGCGGGCCTTGAGGGCCAGCTCGGAGAGACGGTTCTTCTCGGCGGCGTTGCGCACATAGTCGGCCGCCACATAGTGGGTGGTCTCGGTAATGAGGTTCTTGAACAGATCCCGCTGACCCTGGGTCTCCTTGATCGCTTCCAGGGTGCGGCGGTTCTCGTAGATGGCCGCCTCCATGTCCTGGAAGGCCTTGCGCACGCCGGAGTTCTCCGGCAGCAGGTATTCACGCAGGGAGCGGCTGATGGACGAAGAGATACCGCCGTAGAGAGAGGCTTCGATCAGGCGATAGAACTTGCCGCGATCCTTTTGATCACGCAGCTTCTTCGGGGTGATGCCGAACTCGAACATGAAGTTGTGATAGTCGGTCACCGTATTGAACTTGGCGACTTTCAGCGCCCCCAGCTCCGCGGCGGCCCCTTTCAGATCGGCGAAGGCACGTACCCGCCCCTTGCCGTCATCGAGCTTCTCCAGCAGCAGATCGGTGGGTTGCAACTGCTCCGGCACATCTACCAGCGCGAACGGGGTGATGTTGACCTTGTTGTCACGGTTGGCCACCTGCTCGAGGTGAACGCCGACCCAGATCCGTTGCTCGCGGCTGTTCATTACTTCCAAAAGGGAGTAGCAGTGGCCGCGCTGCAGCTTGCCGTAGAGCCCCTTGTCGCGAGACGCGCTGCTGGAGCCCGCTTCCGTGGTATTGCGGAAATGGAGCAGCGACTGGTCGGGAATGAGCGCCGCGATAAAGGCCGCCATGGTGGTGGACTTGCCCGCGCCGTTGCCGCCGGACAGGGTAGTGACCAGCTGGTCGAGATCGAAGGTGCGGGCGAAGAAGCCGTTCCAGTTGACCATGGTCAGGGATTTGAATTTGCCTCTCACGACTTTGCCTCCATCTGGGCCTTGGATTTAACGCTGCAGGTCATCTTCCACCTCCAGTTCAAGCTGCTCTTCATCGAGATCCGCCTCGATATCCTCAAACAGCGAGTCGCTGCTCGGCATTTCGTCGTCGTGGAAGATGGCCTCGCCCTCCTGGATCATCCGCAGCTGGACGGCGCGCGGATCCTCATCGGAGCGCACGTCCGCAGCAAAGCGGAACACCGACTCGTTGACTCGGAATTTATCGCTGTTGCCGAGGGCGGTGATCATGCCAAGGCGGCGCAGACGGCGCATGGAAGTGCGGATCTTCTCCAAGAGCTTTTTCTTGTCGAGATCGGTGCCGCCGGAGCGGCTGTTGACCATCCGCAGCAGCTGCTTCTCGTCGGCCAGGCTCAGCACCTCTTCTTGCAGTTCGCCCATGGCGAACACCCCTTCCGAGGCGAGCCGATCCGGGCTCAGGTAGAGGTAACAGAGTACCTTGCCCACCAGCATGTCGAGCTCGGAGAGGACGGTGGTGCCGATGTCGGCGCTCGGGCGCGGGCGCAGATAGAAGAAGCCTTCCGGCGCCTTGATCAGTTCAACCTGATAGCGGCCGTAGAAGATCTCCAGCTCCTGGTGGTACTCCACCAGCGCCGAGTGCTGTTCGAACTCGTCGGCACTGATGTGGCGGCCGGAGCGCAAGGCGGTGTCGATGCGCGGAAACAAGGGGTTGGCAATCGCCTCTGCGAGCCGCAGCGGCAAGGGAAACTCAGTATTGATCAATGACATAGGCCTGAACCTTGGATCCAGCTTGGTTAATGGGTTTCCATGCGGGCTGACGATGCAGCTGGTGCTCGCCGCTGGCATGGCCCAGGCGCACGGCCTGGTCGATCAGAAGACGCGCCACGTCGAAGTGGGCATGGGCCGGGTAGTCCAGCAGGTATTCGCGCAGCACATCGGCGAGATCCAGCTGCTGGCCCTGCTCCGGGTAGCGGGACAGGTAGCGCTCGATGCGCTCGGCCAGCTCCTGGTTGATGTCCACCATCTCCATGTACTCCATCTCGAGGGGCACCTCGCCGGTCACCTCCTCGTCGTGGATGGCGATGGTCTCGTCGCGCAGCTCCAGCAGACGCGGCTCTTCGGCCACCCGCAGCAACCAGTTGTGTTGCTCGAAATTGCGGATGGAGTCGCGCAGCCGCTGGCTGAAGGCGCGGTTCTTGTCCATGTCGATGGCGTTGCGGATGAACTTGTGGACGTGTCTGTCATAGCGGGCCCACAGCTCGATGCACTGCTGGCCCCAGCTGGTGATGACGTCCAGCCGCCCCTGCAGGGCATGGGTCAGCTCCTCGACGTGGAACAGATCCTCGCGCCCCTGCGCCGCTTCCTGAATATTGAGCAGCCCCGCCTGCAGGCGGTGGCCGGCGGCGTCCAGGGTATCCTGCAGCTCGCGCAGGGTCTGACCGGTCTCGTGCAGCAGTTTTTCGCAGCTGTGGATGGCATCGACCCAGTTCTGGGTCAGCAGGGCCGCAATCTCGTTTTTGACCTGATTTTGCTGCTCGTCCATGGCGCGCTGGGTGAGATCGATGCGCCCCAGCGTCTCTTCCAGCGAGAAGGTGAGCCGTGGCAGCACCTCGGCATCCCACTGCTCGCGGGTGTTGGTCTCGAGCGCCGCCTTGCGGGCGGTGTCGAGCTCGGCCGCCAGGTGTTCGAGCAGGATGGAGAGCTTGATGGAGTCAACCTGGCGCTGATCCATGAAGAAATCGACGATACTCATGCCAAGACGCGACAGGCGATAGAGGCTCTCCCCCGCCACCATGTCGGTGTTGAAGCGCGACAGCAGCTGCTGGCGAATGAGATCGTTGATGGCGTTGTTGGCGCGACCGGTGAGGGTCTCGTCCATCTGGCCGAAGGCGTTGCTGACGTAGCCAAAGGCATCGTGCAGCGCCGCTTCAGACAGATCCGATTCATCTTCGGACAGCGTCTTGATTGCAATCAGAAAGGCCAGCCGATCGGTGGGCAGGCTCAGCGCCAACCCCTCCTGCCTGACCCATCCCACCATTTCGGGCAGGGTACGGGATGTACTCATCATGATGTTGTCATCTCGTTGTTGTATTGGGCGCAAAGCCTTGCGCGCGGCTACATCCGGTAGCATCAAAAAAGGTGGCCTCAACCGGTGGTTTTTTGCGCCATCACGTGGATATAGCGCCCCAGGGAGATAAACGGCTCTTGCCGGCAATATTGCAGCTCCATGGCCAGCAGATCGTCGAACTTTTCTCGCTGATCCTGCTTGTGGCGCATGTAGTCGTGGATCACCCGCACCCCGGTCTTGCCGATGATCTTGAGCCCGCCCCGGCCAATCCAGTCGTAGACCTGCTCCGGCAGCTGGGGATTGGTGGGGGTCAGCGCAGTCTGGCGCTTCTTGTTGAGCCCCTGGCGCACGTAGTCAAAATTGCCCACCACCAGGCTCTGGAACAGCAGACCGTGACGGTTGTAAAAAAGCAGCGACAGTATGCCCCCGGCATTGACGAAAGGGAACAGACCGAGCAAGGTCTGGCGCGGCTCGGCGAGCCACTCCAGCACCGCGTGACAGAGCACCAGATCGAAGGTGCCGGTCACGTGTGCTTTAAGATCCTGAATGGGGCAATGGATGAGACGAATTCTGTCTTCCAGCCCCTTCTCGGCGATCTGGCTGCGTGCCAGTGCCAGCATTTCCGCCGACAGATCGCACAGCTCCACCTGATGGCCCATGGCTGCCAGCTTCTGGGCGAAATAGCCAAAGCCCCCCCCCGCATCCAGGATCCGTAGCGGCCGGTTACCAAGGCGGGCCAGGCAGGCTTCGATGTCGCTCCACACCACTGTGGTGCGGATGCGCCCCTTGGTGGAGTCATAAATGTTGCGGGCGAACTTGTCGGCGCGCCCGTCAAAACTTTGATCTTGCTTCAAGACGAACTCAACTCTGTGGCCACGGGAAACGGGCCTGACGAAAAAGAGGGTATTCTGTCACATCCCGAATTTGCTGAAAACTCAAGGCGCAGCTCCCTCCCCCAGGTGATGGAAAAAACATCGTTTGGCGCTCACTTTGCCCCCGTTTCGCGCTTTTCGGGGTTGTGCAGGCAGTCACTGCACAACCTGTGCGCCTTGATGGCGCCATGCCGCCTTAGGAAGAGGCGCCTATACAAGGGCGCCAAAATCCTTAATAATTTTTTAATGCATTGTTATATAAGGAATAACAAGTGGACGCCCTGTTTGATCTCAAAAAGTGGCTGGGCCAGCTGCTGATGCCGCTCCCCTTCTCCCTCAGCCTGCTGCTGCTGGCGCTCTTGCTGCTCTGGTTCACCCGTTTTCAGAAAACCGGCAAACTGCTGGCCACCCTCTCGCTGCTGCTGGTCACCCTGCTGGGGATGCGCCCGGTGAGCTACGAGCTGGCCCGCGGCCTGGAGCAGACCTTTCCCCCCTTCGAAGTGAGCCAGCATCCGGACATCGAGGCCATCGTGGTGCTCGGCAACGGCCATGTCAGCGACCCGGCGGTGCCCGAGCGATCCTGGCAGAACAATATTGCGCTGGCCCGCACCCTCGAGGGGGTACGGCTGGCCCTGGCTTATCCGCAAGCTGAGCTTATCTTTTCGGGCTATGTATCGGGGGATCCCCTGTCAAACGCCGAGGTCAACGCCCGCATGGCGGCGAGTCTCGGCATTCCCCGCTCGCGGATGACGTTGTTTGAAAACAACAAAGACACCCACGACGAGGCGGTCAGCATCAGCGCCCACCTCAAGGGCAAGCGGGTGGCGCTGGTGAGCTCGGCAACCCATCTGCCGCGGGCCATGGCGCTCTATCAGGGTCAGGGACTGAACGCCGTGGCTGCCCCCACCGACTACACCGCCAAGCAGAGTCAGGTGGCCCAGCCCCTCTACAGCTACCTGCCAAAAGGGCGCTATCTGATGTATTCCGAGGCTGCCATTCACGAATGGATTGGGGTATGGTGGGCCCGTTTGCGAGGGCAGGTTAACGATTGAGCAATCGAGCCTTTCATTCCTGATTTGGATCAGGAAAGCGAAAAAAAATTACGTCATTTGCCGCCGGGTCAGCTATCTTGGGCTCGGTTCAATTCATATAATGTCGCGCAATCAAATGCCTAGGAGATATACAAGATGAGACAGCACCTGGTAATGGGTAACTGGAAACTGAACGGCACCAAAGCTTCCGTCGAAGCTCTGATCAAAGGACTGACCCCGGCTGCTGCCGCTCATCCTTCTGTGCAAGTCGCCGTCTGCCCGCCGGTTATCTTTTTGGGTCTGGTTGAGCAACTGACCGCCGGCAGCAAGATTGCCTACGGTGCCCAGAACGCCGACGTTCACGAGTCCGGCGCCTTCACCGGCGAGAACGCTCCGTCCATGCTCAAAGCCTTCGGTTGCACCTACTCCCTGGTCGGCCACAGCGAGCGTCGTACCCTGCACGCAGAGACCGACGACGTGGTTGCTGCCAAGTACGAAGCCATCCAGAAAGGCGGCCTGATCCCCGTGCTGTGCATCGGTGAGACTCTGGCTCAGTTCGAAGCCGGCACCACCAACTCCGTGGTCGAAACCCAGCTCAAAGCCGTGATCGACCGTTGCGGTATCGCCTCCTTCAACAACGCCGTCGTGGCTTACGAGCCGGTATGGGCCATCGGTACCGGCAAGACTGCCACCCCGGAAATCGCTCAGGCCGTTCACGCTCACATCCGTCAGTACCTGGCCGGCTTCGACGCCGCCGTGGCTGCCAAGGTACAGATCCTGTACGGTGGTTCCGTCACCGGTGCTACCGCTGCCGACCTGTTCGGTCAGCCGGACATCGACGGCGGCCTGGTGGGTGGTGCGTCCCTGAAAGTGGACGACTTCTCCCAGATCATCGCTGGCGCGGCCAAGTAATCGGCTGCCATGGAGGGGGCGCTTGCCCCCTCCTGCATATCGCTTTTCCTATGGCAGCCGCCGCATCCCATAGGAAAGCCGATATAGTAAAAGTGGCTTGTCTCATTCAACCATTTCGTATTCGACAACTCAGATCCAGAGGCACTCATGACCAAACAAATCAAACGTATTGGTGTTTTGACCAGTGGTGGTGACGCACCGGGTATGAACGCAGCCATCCGCGCCGTGGTGCGCGCCGGTCTGCATCATGGCCTGGAAGTCTACGGCATCTATGATGGCTACCTCGGTCTGCACCAGGACCGTATCGTCAAGCTGGAGCGTCACAGCGTCTCCGACGTGGTCAACCGTGGTGGTACCTTCCTCGGCTCCGCCCGTTTCCCCGCCTTCAAAGATCCGAAAGTACGCGCCGAAGCGATCGAAAATCTGAAAAAGCACGGCATCGACGCCCTGGTGGTGATCGGTGGTGACGGCTCCTACATGGGTGCCAAGAAGCTGACCGAAGAGGGTTTCCCCTGCATCGGTCTGCCGGGCACCATCGACAACGACATCGCCGGTACCGACTTCACCATCGGCTTTGATACCGCGCTGAACGTGGTGGTAGACGCCATCGACCGTCTGCGCGATACCTGCAGCTCCCACCATCGCATCTCCGTGGTCGAGATCATGGGCCGTCACTGCGGTGATCTGGCCATGTCCGCCGCCGTTGCCGGTGGTGCCGAGTACGTGATCGTGCCGGAAGTGGCGTTCGACAAGGACAAGCTGCTGCAACAGATCAAGGAAGGCGAAGCCAAGGGCAAGAAGCACGCCATCATCACCATCTGTGAGCACGTCACCGACGTGAACGCCCTGGCCAAGGACATCGAAGCCCTGACCGGCCGCGAAACCCGCGCCACCATCCTGGGCCACATCCAGCGTGGCGGTACCCCCACTGCGCGTGACCGCATCATGTCCAGCCGGATGGGCGCCTACGCCGTCGAGCAGCTGCTGGCCGGTCACGGTGGTCGCTGCGTCGGCATCCAGCGCAACGAGATGGTGCACCACGACATCATCGACTGCATTGAGAACCTCAAGCGCCCGTTCGATCAGGAGCTCTACGATCTCTCCACCACCCTGTTCTAAGCTCCGCTTTCAGGTTGATGTGACAAAAGCCCTCCACTGGAGGGCTTTTTCATTGGGCGCTCCTCGCAGCACTTCCTCTGTTTATCGCCTGCCCACCATCCCCCTTCTTCGGGGCCCCTTGCACCGTTAACCGGTTCAACCGGCATTGCTTCTTCAGGGGCCGCAACAACGCGGTACCCAGCCCTCTGCAGTCCGGCTTCTGCCGAGAACAAACAGCACGACTTCTCTGCACACTCTTCTTGCTCTGTCTTTTGCTCTGTCCCTTGGCGTTGCCGACCGTAGGCGCCCCATCGGGCAGCCAACATGCCAGGAAAAGATCCGAACAGAGACGAAAAGTGGGCCGACAGAGCACCATCAACAGAGGGAATTTTGCAATAAAGACGGGAAGAGACATGTCAGAAGGTGGCGTCACGACAGGGAAAAACCGTTCGACTGCGACAAAAACATGTTGGAGACGGAAAATGGCGCTGACAGCAGCCCAAACCATGGCGGGGTCATCACTCCCCCCTAAAAATCGTCTTTTTTTGCCGACATAATTTTAAAAAAACAAAAAAGCCTCATATAAAACTCATTATTAACATCGCAATGAAATGATCTAATGTATTGTTTTAATTGAAATAACTAAATAGATCACTTCTCTTCACCGCATGACATGACTATCAAGACGATAAAATGAGCTTAAAAATGCAAAAATGAAGCTTTCGATACGCACTAGCAACATTCACACCTATAAATGCAATTTACTATTGTTTTACCGCACAATTGTGGTATCTTGGTTCCATCAACAGTCAGCCAAGGGAGACAAAAATATGAAAGAGTTTGTGGTTACTGCAGTTTTTACTGTGTTTTTCACTCTGGTTGCTGTCTCTCTGCCGTCACTGTCACAGCTTTGAGGCGGTTAGTTGCCCACTCAACGATCCTGATGGGCAACGACAGGCATCATCACGCTGGTTAATTCACCGCTTAATGTCATTTTTTTGTAGTTCATCGAAAACAACGACAAATACGGCCATTAGTACGACCAAGCGAACATAATTGCAGCTGCCTGCCAGAGGTAGCCTGTCAACAGGGGGAGCCAGTGGCTCCCCCTGTTGCGTCTGTGGGATTTACTCTTGCCCCCCTGCCCGTCACAATGTCCGCTGGATTCGCCATGCAGGAATTACCATGACACAAGATGCGCTAAGCCATTGGCGTCGTGATCTTCATCGTCTGCCCGAAGCGGCCTGGTGTGAATTTCGTACCAGCTCCCTCATCGCCCACCACCTCAGTGAACTCGGTTTCTCCATCATGCTGGGCGACAAGCTGCTGGCCAGCAACCTCATCATGGGACGCAACATCGACGTGCAGGCCCAGAAGGAGCGAGCCCTGCGCCAGGGTGCCCATCCGGACTGGCTGGGCAGGATCGAAGAGATAACGGGCGTGATGGGGCTGTGGGACAGCGGCCGTCCGGGTCCGACCCTGGCCTTTCGCTTCGACATCGATGCGGTGGAGGTCGAAGAGAGCCAAGATGAGCTGCATCCCCCCAGCCAGGAGGGGTGGCACTCGCGCAACGCCGGCTGGATGCACGCCTGCGCCCATGACGGCCATACCGCCATCGGACTGGTGCTGGCCGAGCGCATCGCCGCCCTCGCCGATCGGTTGAACGGCCGCATCAAGCTGTTCTTCCAGCCCGCTGAAGAGGGCTGTCGCGGCGGCAAGGCGCTGGCCGCCGGCGGCCAGCTCGACGACGTGGATGCCCTGCTGGCACTGCACATCGGCATTCATGCCAACAGCGGCGAGCTGGTGGTCAATCCCACCGAGTTTCTCTGCTCCACCAAGTTCGACGTGGAGTTCATGGGGCGTGCCGCTCACGCGGGACTTGAGCCCAACGCCGGCAGCAATGCGCTGGCGGCGGCCTGCATGGCCACCACCGCCATGCTCGGCATCGCTCGCCACCGCGATGGCATGACCCGCATCAACGTAGGCCAGCTCCATGGCGGCAGCGGCCGCAACGTGATCCCGGGTCACGCCCTGTTGCAGGGAGAGACCCGGGGCGCCACGCCGGCCCTCAACGACTACATGTTCAGCCAGGTGCAGCAGATGGTGGAAGGGGCAGCCATGATGCAGGGCGCCACCTACCTCATCCGCAAGCAGGGTGAAGCCATCGGCATCGACAACAGTCCGAGCCTGCTCGAAGAGATCATTCCGCTCGCCCAGGCGCTCAAACTGGAGACCATCCATACCCGCCGCTTTGGCGCCAGCGAGGACGCGGGCTTTCTCATCGAACGGGTGCAGCGAAGCGGTGGCGAGGCGGCCTACCTGATCCTGGGGGCCAATCTGGCGGCGCCCCATCATCACCCGGAGTTCGACTTTGACGAGGCCGTGCTGGCCCCAGGCGTGGCACTGCTGGAGTCCTGGTTGCTGGCTCGCCTCGGCCGCTAGCAAGCAGCCGGATACAAACAAGGCAGCCCGCGGGCTGCCTTGTTTTTTTCACCCCTTGTCTGGCAAGGGGGTCTGTTGCATCTACTGCCCCAGCACAATGGCCGAGAGGTGGGCGAAGTGGTGGATCTCGTGGGTCGCCTCGCACGGGCCATCCTGGCGAGCCGGGTTGTACCAGCAGGTTGCCAGCCCCTGCGCTGCGGCGCCGGCGATATCGGTCTTGGGGTTGTCCCCCACCATCAGCACCCGCGCCGGATCCGGGCGCTGCATCAGCTCGAGGGCATGCTGGAAAATGGCCGCCGCCGGCTTGGTCACCTGTACCTCGTCCGAGATCACCAACGGCTCGAACCACTCGTTCCAGCCCAGCTTGTCGAGGCGACCGCGCTGCGGCAGGCTGAAACCGTTGGTGATGATCCCCATCTTCACCTTGCTCTTCAACGCCTGCAGGGTCTCCACCACTCCCTCCAGCGGCATGCTCAGGGCGATGATCTGCTGCAGGAAGGTATCGTTCATCGCCATCGGCGCCACGTCCACCTGTTCGGCAAACAGGGAGAAGCGGGTCTGCTGCAGGTGGGTGGCATCGATCTCGCCGGAGTTGTACTGCTGCCAGAGCCGGTGGTTGAGGGCATGGTACTCCGCCATCTTGGGCGGGGTCGGCGTCACGCCGTAAATGTGCAGCGTCTGTTCCAGCGCCTGGGCGACCGGGAAATCGAGCAGTGTTTCGTCCAGATCGAACAACACCCAGTCATAACTTGGTACTTTCACGGGATCCCTTACTGTTCTGGTTGATCAAATTCATTGCGCCGCCCCAGCGGGCCGGCCAGCAGATCCAGTGTCAATCTGACCCCGAATCCGGTCACCTCGCTGCTGACCACGCCATTGCCACCCTTGTTGCGAAAACCGCTCAAGTCGAGGTGCAGCCAGGGGGTCTGGGCGGGTACGAAGCGGCTGAGGAAGCGGGCCGCATCGATGTGATCCGGCGACGAGCCCGGCGCACACTGTAACAGATCGGCCCACTCGCTATCGAGGTTGTCGTCGTAGTCCTCATCCAGCGGGAAGGGCCAGATCCGCTCGCCGCTGCGCTGGCCAAGATTGATCAGCTCCCCCAGCCACTGGGGGCGGTTGGTGAAGGCGCCGCTGTAACGGCTGCCGAGCGCCCGCTTGCAGGCCCCGGTCAGGGTGGCGTAGTCGATCAGCAGATCCGGATTGTCCTGCACCGCCATGCAGAGGGTATCCGCCAGCACCATGCGCCCCTCGGCATCGGTGTCCACCACCTCGATGGTGGTGCCGTTGAGGGCGGTCACCACCTCCCCCGGCCGGTAGGCGAGCGGGCCTATGTGGTTCTCGGCGATGGCGAGCCAGCAGTGCACCTCATAGGGCAACCTGGCCCGACTGATGGCGTGGAGCGTCCCCAGCGCCACCGCGCTGCCCCCCATGTCCAGGTGCATGCCATACATGCTGCCGGAGATCTTGAGGTTGTAGCCGCCCGAATCGTGGCAGATCCCCTTGCCCA
Organism: Aeromonas sp. ASNIH4; assembly: GCF_002934425.1. Lineage (NCBI taxonomy): Bacteria > Pseudomonadati > Pseudomonadota > Gammaproteobacteria > Aeromonadales > Aeromonadaceae > Aeromonas > Aeromonas sp. ASNIH4. The sequence continues at coordinate 2,349,685 of NZ_CP026217.1, forward strand.
CCAGCGCCAGCCGCCGCACCGCATTGGGCGGGCAGTAGCTCAGCTTGACCATGGCGGCCTGGTTGTCTTCCGAGCCGCGCGCCACCGCGATGAAGGCGCCAGCCCCCCGCTCGGCGAGCTGGGCCTGATCGTATTCATGCCACTGCCACCCCTCGCTCTGGGCGAGCTGACGCACCCACTCCCGGTAGCTGCGGGCGGTCAGATCGGAGGCCGGCGACACCGCCAGATGGCGCGCCAGCCCGTTGCCTTCCGCCTCGGCATAGATCCGCGCCAAATCCAGCACGCAATTGGGGGACACCGCGATCTGCTGGTAGCGCCAGGGATCTTCGCTACGATGCTTGTGACTGGGCAGCGGCACGTTGGCGGCCAGCAAGGTGGCCAGCACCAGTTCGGCCAACAGCGTGGTATCGGCCTCGTCAAAACCTTCCAGGTGCAGCCCCAACCGCTCGATCTTGAGCCCGGCCAGCGGCGCAACCCAGCCGCGCACCTGCTTGTAGAGGGCATGATCGCGCGTGGGATGTGCCGGCAGGAAGATCAGCAGTTGCAGGGTATTGTGCAGCACCAGGCTGTAGGGCGCTTTCTGCCCCAGCGCGATCTGGGCGCCGACGGCGGCAAACTCGGGCAGGGCCAGCAGGCTTTCGCGGCGATCTTCGGCGCAGATCAGCAGGTTGGCGGCCAGGCCGTTGGTGAGGACGGCAGCGAGGCCGGCGTCGTGAATGTCGATCTGCGGTGGCAGATAGGTAAATGATTGCATCATTGGGCAAGGCCCTCATCCATGAAGAGATACCAGTGATGATACCCAACAAAGCGGGGTCACAGCCAGATTTGCACTTGAAAATCAATATCAAGCGTGAGGGTGACACAAAGCAAAAAGACCGCGAAGGCGGCTGGATGAAAAACGGTGAGATTGAGGTAATAGAGAAAGGAAGTTGGTTGCGGGGGCCGGATTTGAACCGACGACCTTCGGGTTATGAGCCCGACGAGCTACCGAGCTGCTCCACCCCGCGTCCGAATTGTACTGCCACCACAAGAGACAGAGCAGTTGCCCCTTGCTGTCTTCGCCTCCACCGCCGTGCACTGCGCTTGCCATGGATACAAATAGTTGGTTGCGGGGGCCGGATTTGAACCGACGACCTTCGGGTTATGAGCCCGACGAGCTACCGAGCTGCTCCACCCCGCGTCCGAATTGTACTGCCACCACAAGAGACAGAGCAGATGCCCCTTGCTGTCTTCGTCTCCACCGCAGGCGCTAGCGCTTGCCATGGATACAAATAGTTGGTTGCGGGGGCCGGATTTGAACCGACGACCTTCGGGTTATGAGCCCGACGAGCTACCGAGCTGCTCCACCCCGCGTCCGAATTGTACTGCCACCACAAGAGACAGAGCAGTTGCCCCTTGCTGTCTTCGCCTCCACCGCCGTGCACTGCGCTTGCCATGGATACAAATAGTTGGTTGCGGGGGCCGGATTTGAACCGACGACCTTCGGGTTATGAGCCCGACGAGCTACCGAGCTGCTCCACCCCGCGTCCGAATTGTACTGCCACCACAAGAGACAGAGCAGATGCCCCTTGCTGTCTTCGTCTCCACCGCAGCGCAATGCGCTTGCCATGGATACAAATAGTTGGTTGCGGGGGCCGGATTTGAACCGACGACCTTCGGGTTATGAGCCCGACGAGCTACCGAGCTGCTCCACCCCGCGTCCGAATTGTACTGCCACCACAAGAGACAGAGCAGTTGCCCCTTGCTGTCTTCGTCTCCACCGCAGGCGCTAGCGCTTGCCATGGGCACAAATAGTTGGTTGCGGGGGCCGGATTTGAACCGACGACCTTCGGGTTATGAGCCCGACGAGCTACCGAGCTGCTCCACCCCGCGTCCGAATTGTATTGCCACCGCAAGAGACAGAGCAGTTGCCCCTTGCTGTCTTCGTCTCCACCGCCGCGCACTGCGCTTGCCATGGACACAAATAGTTGGTTGCGGGGGCCGGATTTGAACCGACGACCTTCGGGTTATGAGCCCGACGAGCTACCGAGCTGCTCCACCCCGCGTCCGTATTTTTTCGTTCAGGCTGAGCAGTAGCCTGTTCGAATTCTCTTGTTTATCAAACCATTGCAAGGCAATCCTGATACAAGAACTCAGATGGTTGCGGGGGCCAGATTTGAACTGACGACCTTCGGGTTATGAGCCCGACGAGCTACCGGGCTGCTCCACCCCGCGTCTGAGGTCGCCAATAATAGGCGCCGGCGCTCAGATTGCAAGTAAATATCCTAAAAAAACTTCATTCGAAGATTAAACCGGCACAAATCGCAGGAATTTGCAACAGAGCGCCGATTTTTCAGACAAGCAGGTTTGGGGCCAGCTTGGCGCACTACACTCAGATGGTTTGTAACTCCTCGTTTTGGGTAGGTTTATCATGCGCATCTCCGCCGGTCATTGCCGTCAATTGGGGGCCACACCCGAGCACGACGGCGTCAACTTCGCCATCTGGGCTCGCCTCGCCAGCCGGGTCGAACTGCTGCTGTTTACCAGCGCCGACGACGCCACGCCGGAAGTGATCCCGCTCTCCCCTCGCCTCAACCGTACCGCCTACTACTGGCACATCCATATAGAGGGCATCGAGCTCGGTCAACGCTATGCCTATCGCATCCAGGGCCCCTGGCGCCCCTACTACGGCACCCGCTTCGATGCGGACAAGGTGCTGCTGGACCCTTATGGCCGCAGCATCGAGCTGGGTGCCAACTACGATCGCTGGGCGGCGGCCCGCCCCGGCAGCAACCTGGCGGAGTGTGCCAAGAACCGGGTGGTGGACACCCGCCACTACGACTGGGAGGGGGACAAGCTGCCCGCCCACTCCCTCTCCCGCTCGGTGATCTACGAGCTGCATCTGGGGGGCTTCACCAAGTCGCCGAGCTCAGGGGTCGACCCCGCCCTGCGCGGCACCTACCTCGGTCTCATCGAGAAGATCCCCTATCTGCAATCCCTCGGCGTCACCGCGGTCGAGCTGCTGCCGGTGTTCCAGTTCGATCCTCAGGACTCCCCCAAGGGGCTCTCCAACTACTGGGGCTACAGCCCCATGTCGTTCTTTGCCCCCCACGCCCAGTACGCCAGCGGCGAGGATCCTCTCACCGAGTTTCGCGACATGGTCAAGGCGCTGCACCGGGCCAACATCGAGGTGATCCTGGACGTGGTCTACAACCACACCGCCGAGGGTGGCGACGATGGCCCCACCTTCTCGTTTCGCGGCATCGACAACGAGGCCTACTACATCCTCGACGCCAATCAGAAGGACACCAACTATTCGGGCTGCGGCAACACCTTCAACGGTGCCCACCCGGTGGTGCTGCGCATGATCATGGACAGCCTCCACTTCTGGCGCCAGGAGATGCACGTGGACGGCTTTCGTTTCGACCTGGCAGCCATCCTGTCGCGGGACGAGTCGGGCCAGCCCCAGGCCAATGCGCCGACCCTGCGCACCATCGATACCGATCCCCGCATCGCCGACATCAAGCTCATTGCCGAGGCCTGGGATGCGGGGGGCCTCTATCAGGTGGGCAGCCTGGCTGGCGCCCGCTGGCGCGAGTGGAACGGCCAGTTCAGGGACGACGTGCGCCGCTTTCTGCGCGGGGATGACAATGCGGTGATGCCCTTCGTGGAGCGGCTGTGCGGCAGCCCGGACATCTACCACTACCATCACGCCGATCCGGAGAAGAGCATCAACTTCGTCACCTGCCATGACGGCTTCACCCTGTGGGACTGGGCCAGCTACAACGGCAAGCACAACGACGCCAACGGCGAGCAGAACCGGGATGGGTGCGATCACAACTTCAGCTGGAATCACGGCCAGGAGGGGCCGAGCGAGGATCCCCAGATCAACGCCCTGCGCCTGCGACAGGCCAAGAACATGATGGTGGCCACCCTGCTCTCGGTGGGCTCCCCCATGCTGCTGATGGGGGACGAGGTGCTGCGCACCCAGCACGGCAACAACAACGGCTACTGCCAGGACAACGACACCTGCTGGATGCAGTGGCAACCCGACGCCATGGGCCAGGAGATGTTCCGTTTCATGAAGGAGCTGATCCAGTATCGCAAGCACCTGTTCCAGCGCCCGGAGCAGGAGAGCATGCCGCTGTCGCTGACCGAGATCCTGCGCCACAGCGAGATCTGCTGGCACGGTGTCAACGCCGCCCAGCCGGACTTCAGCCCCCACTCCCACGCCATCGCCATGTCGGCCCTGTCGAGCGAAACCCGGCTGGCCCTCTACGTGCTGTTCAACGCCTACTGGGAGCCGCTCACCTTCAACCTGCCAAGCCCCCCCAAGGGGGTCGGCGGCTACTGGCGCCGGATCCTGGATACCGCCCTGCCCTCGCCCGAAGACATCAGCACCTTCGGCATGCCGCTGGAGGGGCTGACCCGGGAGTACCTGGCCCAGCCGCGCAGCAGTTGCCTCTTCATCTGCGGCGCCGACGACTTCTACTAGGGGCTGCTTGCGGCCAGCAAAAAGCCCACCCCGGGCAACCGGGGTGGGCTTTTTCATGACGCCAGTCTGTCAGGCCAGCTGGTGCAGCACGCTGGTCGCTGCAAGCTGGGCAATGATGAGGCCACACAGGGCGGTGGAGACCACCACCGGGGCAGTCTCCTGCTGGCGATAGAGCGGGCTGAACCAGAGCAGCAAGGCCGCAGTCAGCAGGGCAGCCTGGGTCAGCACGCCGGGGATCAGCGCATCGAGGCTGGCGCTGCTTCCCTGCCAGCCCACCAGCACTGCCAGCCAGAGCAGACTCAGGATGGCGGCCACCAGCCCGGCCAGCGGCAGCAGGGTATTGAACGCCTGCAGGCGGTGACGGGCCCGCAGCAGCATCAAATGGGCAAAGGCCGCCCCCAGCAGCACCATCTGCAGCAGGCCGCCGAGCCAGCCCTGGATCTGCAGCAAGCCGATGCCATAGACCAGCAGCGGCATGGCCGGCAGCCAGAACAGCGTGGCGGGAATGGCGCGCTTGCCCTCCAGCCTGGATTGAGCCAGCGACAGCACCACCCCCAGGATCAGGGCGGCAGCACCGCTCCAGATCAGCCAGTCGGCCGCCTTGGCCTCCACCGCCAGCATCAGGGAGAGGCCGGTGATCACCCAGACCGAGAAGAGCTGGGTGGTGATCCGCGAACGCTGGCCCGGGCAGAGATCACCGCGCCAGAGCACCAGGCCCAGGGCGATGAGGGCCCCCAGCGCCATCAAGCCAGTCAGGGGAAAGAGCCAAAAAGGGAGTTGGACGAACATGACGCCTCCAGCAGCAAGGATTCAGAACGCGCCGATGGGCGCCGGATGAAGGGGCCGAGTATACCCAAAGCCGCCGCCATCCCCAATCCCTGCCAGGAGCGCGTCCGTCATTGATCAGTGGCAATCAGGCATCGGCAACGGGCGCCGGCCGCCTTGCCTGCCAAGATTTCAAGGCCCTCGCCATCCGCTGCGACCCGAGCCGACAGCGGTCAGCCCTGGCCGCGGGCCAGCGCCACCACCCGGGCGAACATCTGGCGCAGCACCAGCGGGATGTGCTCGCCACCGAGCCGCTCCGCCTCCTCCACCACCGCCAGCGCCATGCCCGGCTTGCTGCGATGGTGAATCGCCTTGTTGATGATGCGCCCGGCGTTGAGGGTCGAGCGCCCCCCCACCCCGGCTTCACGCCGGAACACCGCCTCGAAGCCGTTGTGATAGAGGTAGTGCTCTATGTCCGCAGCCGGCAACTGGGTCAGCCGATCCCGCTCCCGCTCACCCTTGAGCAGGGAGCGGGCCGAGGTGGCGTACTTGACCCCCGCCTCGTCGCCGTCGGTGAGCAGATGCCACTCGATGCCAAAATCCCGCGCCACCTTGATGAGCGGAGACTGGCCGCACTGGGCAAACTCGATGATCCGCACCCCCTCCGCCCGCAGGCTGTAGCCACAGATCTGGGCGAGCTCGGAGAGCAGCCAGATCTCGGTCTCCCCCTCCACCAGCAGCCAGCAGCGGGCAAACATCGACATGGGGCGGTTGATGCGCACATGGAAGGCAATCTTGCGCAGATCGTCGCTGCTGTAGCGCTCGCCCCCCAGCTGATGGCAGACGATGTCCTGCTGGCGGCGCACCAGCCGGCGGATCTGGTTGAGAGGCAGCGAGGAGAGCAGGTCCCCCGAATTGGTGGTGAGCAGCTTCTGCCCCGGCAGCTGCTCCAGCAGCCCCCAGGCCAGCGCCAGCATGGTGGGGTGCAGGCGGCTCTCCGGGTCTTCCAGGATCATGATGGGGCGCGCCCCCTGCTCCAGCTCCCGGTTGCCCCGCGCCTGCAGCAGGGTGGCCGCCATGCCCGCCATCGCCAGTTGCAGCGCCCGGTTGTCAGCATTGCGCAGCAGCGCCTGCAGATTGCCGGGGTTGCGCAGGGTCATGGGGCGATTGACGATCTCCCGCTGGCTGCGCGGCTTGTTCTTGATGGGGGCCAGCGCGTTGAAGTAGTGATCCATCAGCTGGCGCACCGCCTGCAACGCCTCCTTGAGCTCGGGCTCGCCGATGCGCTGGGGCTCGTCGATCAGCTTGTCGGCCAGCTCGCTCAGCCTGTGTTCGGAGAGATCCCCCCACTGCAGGGTCTCCACCCCGTTGCGGGCGGTACGGGCATCCCGCAGCCGGAATACCGGGTTCATGGTGATGAGCAGACAGACCAGTTCATGAGCATCGTCGATGGGCAGGCTCTTGCCGATACCGTCGAGAAAGTCGTGGGTGGTGGTGACGGTGCCGTCGCTCTGCAGTTCGGCGCTGGCGCGGTAGTGAATGCGGTGAAACTTGTCCTTGTGCTTGACCCAGGCCGCGCCAAGTCTAGCCAGCCGGCGGGAGTGCAGGCACATCTGGGGTCTGTGCTCGCTGAAGGTGAGCACCAGTTGCAGGTGGCGGGCCGGCTCGAGTTCGGGATCTTCGGGCTGGTGAAAGTCATCGCTGCTGAACTGATAGGGCTCAGCATCCTGACCCAGAAGACACCAGAGGGCGCGCAGCAGGCTGGACTTGCCCCAGGCGTTTTCGCCGATGAGCACTGTGGTGTTGTCCAGCCCGAGCGAGAGGCGATTTATTCCGCGAAAACCTTTGACTTCAATGCGTTCCAGAAACATGCGGCCATATCCAGTCCATCCTGATGGCGCAATAGTGGCAAAGTTGTCGGGAAAATCCTATCGGGTCGTGGCGATTTTCAGCGGGAACTGTGAGGAACGAGCGGTTCGGGCGGGGTCGGCATGCCAAGGCGGCCCTGGGGGGCATTCCAGTGGCTGAACCAGAGGTGGCGGGTGCGGGTCTGACGTTTGCGATGATTCAAGGGCAACTCCTGTGCAGGTTGAAGGAACGAGGCTCCCCCTCGTTGCCAACCAATCTGCCGCCTATCTGTGACAGGAGGATGACAGCTGGCTGCGCCACTGGCCTGGCGTCAGGCCAAACGCCTCCCGGAAGCGGTTGCCAAGGTGGGCCTGGGACGAGAAGCCGCACTGGATGGCGATGCTGGCCAGGGAGTCGGCGCCGGCCAGCAGCTGCTTGGCCCGCTTGAGCCGCAGCCCCAGCAGGTAGCGATGGGGCGGGCAGCCCAGGCTCTGGCCGAACATGCGGGCGAAGTGGTATTCGCTCAGGCCCGCCTCCTGCGCCAGCTCGGCCAGGGTGACAGGTTCGGCCAGATGGGCCAGCAGGTACTCCTGCACCCGCCGGATCACCGCCGGCGCCAGGCCGCCACGCACCTCAGGCAGGGGCGGTGCCTCCCGGGTGTGGTGGCGATAGGCGTGCAGCATCAGCATCCAGGCGCCGTGGGAGAGCGCCATCCGATCCACCTGGTGCTGCCAGTCCAGCTGCATCAGCTGGCCCTGCACCAGGGTGGCGGCCTTGGGATCGTCGATGAAGGTCTTGTCTTCCAGCAGCAGGTGGCGCCCCTCCTTGTCGCACACCTCTTCGGCGATGCGGGTCAGGTGGGCCGGGGTGAAGTAGAGGTGGAAGAAGCGAAACTCCTCGCGCACCAGCCACTCGGATCTGTGGTGATCCGGCATGATGCACACCTTGCCGGTGCCGCCATGGCCGCCCGGGCCGTCCAGCCGCTCGGTCTGCTCGCCCCCTTGCAGGTAGACACTCAGGGTATGGTGGCCCGGCTTGTGGTAGCGAGTCTGATCGTAACAGTTGCGCCAGCTGGCGACACCAAGGCCAGGCTCCAGCCAGCAGGCGTTCTCCAGGCGCGCGCCCGTGCTGACCAGTGCATCGAATACTCCCGCCGGCTTAGTCTGCAGCACCCGCTCTGTTCCTCTTGTTGCTTGCCTGATGGCCCTTGTGCGCCATCTTAACGCGGCGCGGCGGCAAAGGCTGCGGCTGCCCGCAAAAAACCGCAAGATGGTGTAAGCCCGCCGCCACCACCCGCTGCATGCTGATCCCATGTCGTTGTCATCTCACCGGATACCCCATGAATCTGATGCTCTATCTTGCCACCGTCCTTATCTGGGGCAGCACCTGGATCGCCATCGCCTGGCAGCTTGGCCCCATTCCCATCGAGGTCTCGGTGCTCTACCGCTTCGCCCTGGCGGCGCTGGCGCTGTTTGCCCTGCTCACCGCAAGCGGCCGTTTCCCGCGCCTGCCCTGGGCCGGTCAGCGCTATGCGGCCCTGCTCGGCGGCCTGCTCTTTTCCACCAACTTCCTCTGCTTCTATCACGCCACCCTCTATATTCCGAGCGGCCTGTCGGCGGTGATCTTCGCCAGTGCCAGCATCTTCAACGGCCTCAACCTCTGGCTGTTCGAGGGTAAAAGACCCGGCCTGCGCTGGCTGCAAGGATCCTTGCTGGGGCTCCTCGGCACCCTCTTGCTGTTCTGGCCGGTGCTGGCGGATGCGCAACTGGGTGCAAACGGCTGGAAAGGTCTGCTGCTCGCCTGCGGCGGCACCCTCTGCTTCTCGCTCGGCAACCTTGTCTCGGCCCGCGGCCAGCGCCAGGGCTACCATGTGCTGCAGCTGGTGCCCTGGGGCATGGTCTACGGGGTGGTGTTGCTGCTGGGCTGGGTCACCCTGCTCGGCCAGCAGCTGGTGATCCCGACCGACGGTCACTACCTGGCGGCCATGGTCTATCTCGCCCTGTTCGGCTCGGTCATCGCCTTCACCGCCTACCTCACCCTGGTTGGGCGGATCGGCGCCAGCAAGGCCTCCTACGCCACCGTGCTGTTCCCCCTGGTGGCGCTGACGCTCTCCACCTTCTACGAGGGGTTCGTCTGGCAGCCGGTGTCGGTGGTGGGGGTCATGATCAGCCTGCTTGGCAACCTGGTGATCTTCGCACCGCCCCTGCGGGAGTGGCGCCTGCGCCCCGTCAGGGCGGCGAAGGATGCTTGATCCCAACCCCGTCAGCCCCTAAGGTAACGCCTTCCTACGCAGATGACGGGAGGCGATATGTTACTGGAAGGGCTGGAGACACTCTGCCTGCTGGCCAGCGAAGGCACCATGGCCAAGGTGGCCAGCCGGCTCTATATCAGCCAGTCGGCGGTGAGCAAGCGCATCGCCCAGCTGGAACAGCGCCTCGGCAAGAAGCTGGTCGAGCCGGACGGGCGCCAGATAAGGCTCACCCCCCAGGCACAAGAGCTGCTGGCCCGGGTCGCTCCCAGCCTCGCCGAGATGAAGGGAGTGCTGGCCGACAGCCAGACCCTCACCGACCTGACTCCCCTGCCCGTCGCCTGCTCCGAGACCCTGCTGGCGGGCTACCTCGCCCGCTTCATGCACGACTACCTGCAACAGGATCCCCATCTCGCCCTCTCCACCCACCATACCCCGGTCATTCTGGCGCGGGTGCGCAGCGGCGATGCCCTGCTCGGCATCTGCGCCGGGCGCCTGCCACCGGGCCACGGCCTGGAGGCCAGACTGCTGCTGGAGGAGCCCTTCTATCTGGTGGAGGGCGATCAGCGCGAGGGGGAAAACGCCGATCAAGGGCTGCGCCAGATCCTCACCATGGACCTGGACAACCCCTCCAACCGCTATCTGCGCGAACCGCTGGCGGCCCTTGGCCTCATCCCCGCCATGGAGCTCGACTCCTACCTCGCGCTGATCGAGCTGGCCAAGGCCGGCATCGGCCCTGTGCTGCTGCCGGCCGGCCTGCTGGCGCTGGTCGGCGCACAGGGGACCCAGGCTCGCCCCCTCGCCGGGCTCGCCCGCCCGCTGCACCTGGTCTATCGGCCAAACAGCCTCAAGCGTGCGCGCATCGCCCAGCTGGTGCAGGCCCTGCAAGCCCACTTCCAGCCGCTGGCTGGCTGAGCGCCACAACACTAAGGGGGCCCGATCTTGCGGATCGGGCCCCCTTAGTGTTGACAGCCGTGACTGCCGCTGTCGGCGAAAAGCGCTTACCCCAGCCAGGCAAACAGCTCGGGGTACTGGCTCCACACCAGCTTGGCGGACATCAGCAAGGAGACGGTCACCAGCAGCGGCTTGATCAGCTTGACCCCTTGCTTGAGCACCATTTTCGAGCCGAAACGGGCGCCGATGAACTGGCCCAGCGCCATGCAGAAGCCGACGCTCCACACCACCTTGCCCCCCAGCGCGAAAAACAGCAGCGAGGCGATGTTGGAGGTGAAGTTGAGCAGCTTGGTGTGGGCGGTGGCCCGCGCCATGCCAAAACCCGCCAGCGCCACGAAACCGATGGCAAAAAACGATCCCGTGCCCGGTCCGAAGAAGCCGTCATAAAAACCCACCCCGCCGCCCACCAGCAGGGCGAACGCCATGGGAGCGAGCCGGCGGGAGCTCTCGGCATCGCTCACCCGGGGAGAGAAGAAGAAGTAACAGGCGAAGGCCATCAGCAGGAAGGGCAGCAACCGCTCCAGAATGGCGGCGTCGATGGTCTGCACCGCCAGGGTGCCGAGCGCCGCGCCGATGAAGGTGCAGATCACCGCCGGCCAGATAATGTGCCACTCCAGCAGCCCCTTGCGGGCATAGAACCAGGTGGCGGAGAAGGAGCCAAAACTGCTCTGCAGCTTGTTGGTGCCGAGCACCAGCGCCGGCGGCATGCCGGTGGCGAGCAGGGCGGGCACCGTCAGCAGGCCGCCCCCGCCGGCAATGGCATCGATAAAGCCGGCCACCAGGGCCACACCGAACAGGGCAAGCAGGGTAAACAGTTCCAATTCCATCCATAGCCTCACAACATTGACGGGGCCGGCAAGGGCCCGCACGGCGCAGGCTCGCCATGAGCCTGATGAACAACGCTGGTCGCTATCCTAATGGGGCTTGGCTCATGAAGCTAACGAAACAGTGGCAGGCAATTAATTCCTGATTTTCATCAATGAATCCCCCCGGTGAAGCGGCTGGCAAGCATGCCGGCCCCCTCACCCACCTTGTTCAGGCAGCACCGGGCGCGCAGGTCGCCCCATCGCCTTTGATGTCGGCCAGCGCCTGCTGCAGATGGGCCTCATCCTCACCGGGAGCCCGGCTGACCCGGCCCGCCATGTAGCGGCTGCTGAAGAGATTGAACCAGAGCTGCAGTGCCTGCCCCGCCGCCAGCTCGCCGGCCACCTCCAGCACGCAGGCCGCCACCTCGGCGGTGCACAGGTGCTCGTCGCAGTGCGCTACCCGCATGCCATAGGTGGAGAGCGCATCGGGCTTGATGGAGAGCACCGGCAAGCCGTCCAGATAGGGGCTCTTGTTGAACATCTTGCGCGCCTCGGGCCAGGTGCCGTCCAGCAGGATGAACAGCGGCTTCTTGCCGGGGAGCGGGGTCACCACCGAGGTGAGCCGAGCCGGCTCTTTCTCGCAGGCGGGAAACACCACATAGGGTTGCCAGACGGGATCCGCCAGCAGGGCCAGCAGCTCGGGATGGGGCTTGGTGCGCGACCAGAGAAACGCCCAGGTGGTATCCGGCAGCACATCGGCGATGAGACGGCCGGTGTTGGAGGGCTTCATCGGCTCGCTGTCGTACATCAGCAGGCAGAAGCCGGCCTCGGCCTTGAGCTCGGGGCGCCATTCGCAGGCACACCAGTCGTGGCGCAGCTGGCAGGCTTCGCAGCGCGGCACGCTGCCGCCACGGGCGAGAAAGGGTCGGGTCGAGACGCTCTTGCGCCAGATGCGCAGGCGATTGACGGCGTGATCGGGAATTGGCTTCATGGAACGCGGCTCTGGCGATGCCTGTGGCAGGACAAAAAGGGGGCAGATTGTAACGAGCCGTCCACCGCGCAGCAAGGCCCCCCATCCGGGGCAAGCCGGGAGGCCACTCCTCTCTATACTTGGTCGTCAACCCATGCACCCACGCATGGGACACAGGAGGATGACGATGGCAGAACAAGATATTGCCCGCGAGCACGCTCTGGCCGAAGGCACTACCTTCACCTGGCACGAGCTCTATCTGCCCGATGCCGAGGCCGGGATCCGTTTCTACACCGAAGTGCTCGGCTGGGAGAGCCAGACCATGGCGATGGAAGGTGGCGACTACCCCATGCTGGTTGCCAATGGCAGGCCGATCGCCGGCGTGCAGGCCACCCGGGGCAATCCCGAGATGGCCGGCGTACCACCCCACTGGGCAACCTATATCGCGGTGGATGACGTCGATGCCAGGGTGCTCAGGGTCAACCAGCACGGTGGCACCGTGGTGGTGCCCGCCATGAATATCCCGGGGGTCGGGCGCATGGCCCTGATTGCAGATCCACAAGGGGCGCACATCTGGCTGTTCACCCCGGAAGCCATGTGACATCGCCTACCGCAACAACGACAGAGGGGCCCGCGGGCCCCTCTTCATCATTCCGCTCGCCCTGATCGGGCGCTGGCCTCAGACCGCCTTGCGCAGGATCTGCTCAAGGTAGTCGGCGAAGCGGTGACCGTGATGCTCCAGCAGTTTCGGGAACATGGAGATCGAGGTCATACCCGGGAAGGTGTTGATTTCGTTGAGCAGGATCTCGCCCTCTTCGGTCAGGAAGAAGTCGATGCGCGACAGGTGGGTCAGTTTGAGCTGACGGAACGCCTTGAGGGCGTACTCGTGAATGGCATCAGCCTGCGCCTGGGTCAGCCCCTCGGCGCGCAGTGCGGTCTCGGTGTGACTGGCGCTGCTGTACTTCTCTTCATAGGTGTAGAACTTGTCCTGCGGCACGCAGATCTCGCCCGGATAGGTGGCCACCAGCTCGTCACCGTACTGGTACACCGCCACTTCCAGCTCGCGCGGCTTGACCGCTTTTTCGATCAGGACCTGCTCGGAGTAACCGAAGGCATCGGCAATGCCCTTCACCAGATCCGCTTCGTTGCTGGCGGAGTAGCAGCCGACGGAAGAGCCCTGGGAGGCCGCCTTGATGAAGACCTTGCCCCACTTGGCCAGCGCGGCTTTCGCCTCGTTCAGCGCCGCGTCGTTCTGCTCGGTCAGGAACAGATAAGGGGTGTTGGGGATGCCGATGGCGGAGAGCCACAGCTTGGTGCTGATCTTGTTGAAGCAGATCTTGCTCGCCTCGGCGTCGCAGCCCAGATAAGGCAGGCCCGCCAGCTCGAGGAAGGATTGCAGGTCGCCGGTCTCGCCAGGGTAGCCGTGGATGCAGGGCACCACGTAGTCCACCGGACGGGCCACGCTGTCAAACGACAGCAGCTTGTCCAGCCCCAGCTTGCATTCGCGGCCGTCGGCGCTGAGCCAGCGGTCGGCAAACATCTCGACCCGGGTCACGTCGACCCCAGGCAAAAGACCGAGCTGTTGCTCGAGAAAATTTGCGCTTCGCAGAGAGACTTCGTGCTCGGAGCCACCGCCGCCGCACAGCAGCAAGACATGCATGTTCTTCATTAGATGTGATCCCTTGGGAAAAGCGGCTTCGCCATCACCATTTAAAACCCAACCGCATTAAAACCGGACGAAGCCAGATACGAAGATAAGTGCGGGCCAGTGTAGCAAGGGAGATCAAGCCTTGTCAGCCGATGGGAGCCCCATCCGCCGACAACGACCATAAAAATTCCCGCCTGTGTCAGAAATTGGATGAAAAGAGCTCAGCGCGGCGGATCGAGCCGGCCGTTGCCGCTGCCGTTGACCCGAAACCAGCCGGCGATGCTGTAGCGCTCCTGGTTGGCGGGCAACACCTCGTGGGGGAACTCTTCGGATAAAAACAGCACCAGCCGCCCGCCCCGGGGCGAGACATCCATCAAAAACTGCTCGTCGTCATCGTACATTCGCAGCACCCCACCCGCCTGGGGTTGCCAGTCGTTGTTCAAGTAGAACACCGAGGTGAGGCGGCGGTTGGAGCGCCCGGCGAAGGCATCGCGATGGGTGGCATAGAAGTCGCCGCTGCGATAGCGGGCAAAGTGGGCCTCGTAGTCGAACAGCCCCAGCATCAGCATCCGGTTGGCGGCCAGCCGCAGTGCCTCCATGCGGGCCAGATAGTCGGCCACCGGCGCACCGAGGGAGGGTTCTAGCCAGTGGATCTGATCCCGGCGAATGGCGCGGTTGTCCTGGTGCAGGGCATCGCGGCCGATCCCCGCCGGCCGCCACGCATCCGGCAGACACGCCTTGAGGGCATCCACCTCGGCGGCGGTTAAAAAATCATCCACTATCACCCATCCCCGGGTGTAAATGGCATCCATGACGGCTTGATAGTCCAAGATTGACTCGCAACAAGTGGAGAGAGGGCGCTTTTTAGCGACTTCCAGGGCAAGACACAAACCGGTTTGCTTATCCTCAGAAGTCCCACCATCAATACGCTATCCGGGCGCACAAGGCCCCCATTATCTGGTCGCCCTCGCCAACCTGTGATCCGGCGCACTCAAATGGCCTCAGTCCGCGCCAGATCTTGCATGGTAAAGGGGAAAGCGGCGCTTGCTCCGCGCCGTCGCGCCCGTTACCGTGGAGCGATACGCCCTGAATGGGCCCCATGCAACAGGAGTGCTTCATGTCATTGCCCGACCTTATCCTGCAACGCCTTGACGGTACCGAACTGTCCTTGTCCACCCTGCAAGGCCAGGTCGTGCTGGTGGTCAACGTCGCCAGCCGCTGCGGTTTTACCCCCCAATACACCGGACTGGAGGCGCTCTATCAGGAGCTGGGCCCCGAGGGATTGATGATCCTGGGCTTCCCCTGCGATCAGTTTGGCCACCAGGAGCCGGGAGATGCAGAGGAGATCGCCCGCTTCTGCTCCCTCGACTATCCGGTCAGCTTCCCCATCATGGCCAAGTGCGAGGTCAATGGCGAACAGGCCCACCCCTTCTATCAATGGCTCAAGAAGGAGCAACCGGGTCTGCTGGGGCTGGAGAACGTCAAGTGGAACTTCACCAAGTTCCTGATCGACCGGGACGGCAAGGTAGTGGCCCGCTTTGCCCCCACCAGCAAACCCGAGAGCCTGCGAGACGATATCCAGGCCCTGCTCTGAGGCCGCTGCACGCGGCGGCCGGACAACGCGACACGGCTGCTGCGTGCAGGGCGCGCATCTGCTATATTACGCCCCCGTTATCATTTCCATCTTGTGGCGGGTGCCAGCGCACCTGCCATCCGCTGAGCCCAAGGCTCACCAGAGGAGTCTCTCTCGAACATGTCATTCAACGAACTGGGTCTGTCTCCGCACATCCTGCGGGCCGTCAAGGAGCTGGGTTACGAACAGCCAACCCCCATCCAGCAACAAGCCATCCCCGCCATTCTGGCCGGACAGGATGTGCTCGGCGGCGCCCAGACAGGCACAGGCAAAACGGCCGGTTTCACCCTGCCCATGCTGCAGCGCCTGCTGGCCAACCATGGCCGTGGCCGCCGTCAGGTGCGGGCCCTGGTGCTGACCCCGACCCGTGAACTGGCTGCCCAGGTGGGTGAGAGCATCATCAAATATGCCCACCACCTGCCGTTTCGTACCCTGATCGCCTACGGCGGTGTCAGCATCAAGCCCAATCTGGACGCCATCAAGCTCGGCATCGACATCCTGGTGGCCACCCCTGGCCGTCTGCTGGATCTGCTGACCCAGGGGGCGCTGACCCTGTCCGAGCTGGAAGTGCTGGTGCTGGACGAAGCGGATCGCATGCTCGACATGGGCTTCATCGTCGACATTCGCCGCATCATGAAGGCGCTGCCGGCCGAACGGCAGACCCTGCTGTTCTCCGCCACCTTCTCAAGCGAGATCAAGGCGCTGGCGGATGACCTGCTCAAAGAGCCCACCCTGATCGAGGTGGATCCCAGCAACACCGCCGCCGAGCAGGTGACCCAGCGCATCATCCAGGTCGACCGGGAACGTCGCCGCGAGCTGCTCTCCCACATGATCGGCCGCGGCAACTGGCAGCGGGTGCTGGTGTTCGTGCGCACCAAGCAGATTGCCGATCGCCTGGCCCAGCAGATGCAAAAAGACGGGCTCGATACCGTCGCCATCCACGGCGACAAGAGCCAGGGTGCCCGCAACCGGGCGCTGGCGGATTTTCGGGAAGGCAAGGTGCGGGTGCTGGTGGCGACCGACATCGCCGCTCGTGGCCTCGACATCGATCAGCTGCCCCACGTGATCAACTTCGAACTGCCCCAGATGGCGGAGGATTACATCCACCGCATCGGCCGCACTGGCCGCGCCGGCCGTGGCGGCGAAGCCATCTCGCTGGTGAGCCAGGACGAACTGGGCCAGCTCAAGGGCATAGAGGCGCTGATCGGTCAATCCCTCTCGGTGGAGATCCTGGAAGGGTACGAGCCCAGCGGCAAACCGAGCCGGCAGACCCTGCCGGGCAGCAAGCCGGTACAAAATCCGCCGCGTGCCCGTGGCGCCGCCAATGCCAAGGGTGGCAACGGCAAATCCGCCGCAGGCAAGAGCAAGGCGAAGAGCGATGGCGGCAAGAAGCCTGCCCCAGCCCGCAAGCGGGAAGTGGTGGGCGAGGATATCGGCTTTACCCCCATGCGCCGCCTGCCCAAGGCCCAGCGCGACGACTATCAGGACAACTCCAACGAGGAGTAACAGGCCTTCCTGCTCACGTCATAAACAAAAAACCGCCCGAGGGCGGTTTTTTACTGGGCCGGTGTCACTGGCCTGCCAGTGTCATATGCAGCAATGGATAGGGTTTGCCCTGCCCGTCCAGTGGCGAGCGCCCCACCACCTCGAAGCCCAGGTGGCGATAAAAGCCGAGCGCCTGCTCATTCTGCTCGTTGACGTCCACCCGAGTCGCCCCCAGCCGGGCGATGGCATCGGCCACTAGCAGGCGGCCAACCCCGCCCCCACGCAGCGCCGGGTCGATGAACAGCATCTCGATGTTGCCCTCGTGCACCCCGCAAAAGCCGGCGATCCCCTGGTCGTTGCGGGCGCAAGTGAGGGTCACGGCGTCAAAGTAGTGTTCCAGAATGAGCTCGCGCAGGGTGGCGATCTCCTCATCCGGCAAGAAATGGTGGGTAGCGCGCACCGACGCCTCCCACAGTGCGATCAGGGCCTGATAATCCCCGCGCGATGGCTGTTCCAGTCTCATATCGTACTCACTCAATAGATTGATTGTTTGGAGCCTGCCCGGCCGGCGCCATGGCGTCGACATGCTTGAGGACAAACCCCTTCTCGATGCCGGCCTTGAAGCCGAGCGACGCATAGAGCCGGTGGGCCGCCTCGCGCCCCTCCCCCGACAGCAGCATCACCTTGTAGCAATCCTGCTGCCAGGCGAGCGCGAGGGCATGGGTCAGCAACTGTCGGCTGATGCCCCGGCGCCGAAACGCAGAGGCCGTCACCACGTGCTCCACCATGCCAAACGGCCGGCCGCCATTGGTCAGGGTCGCTACCACGCCGAGCTGGCAGGTGGCCGCCAGCTGGCCATCCACCTCCGCCACCAGCAGGTGAAGATGAGGCTGCGCCAGCAAGGCCGTCAGCGCCGTACGGGCAGCATCCGGCGCAAGTGCAGGGTCATGGGGGCGCAATTCCCGATAGAGCGCCAGCAGACCGGCCATGTCCTGCAGAGTACAGGCCCTGATGAGCGTCATCCTTCTTCTCCTTGAGCTGCGGGCGATGCGGCTTCACGCCTCCCGGGGGGCAAACATGATGATGGCCATGCCGCACAGGGCCACCAGCGACCCCACCAGATCCCACAGACTGGGTCGGATGCCGTCCACCAGCCAGAGCCAGAGGATGGCCACGAAGATGTAGACGCCGCCGTAAGCGGCATAGACGCGCCCGGCCGCGGTCGGGTGCAGCGACAGGAGCCAGGCGAACAGCATCAGGCTCAACCCCGCCGGCAGCAGCAGCCAGACGCTGCGCCCCTGGGTCAGCCAGAGATAGGGCAGATAACAGCCCAGGATCTCGGCCAGCGCCGTCACCAGAAACAACCCCATGGTTTTCAACTCGCCCATCGGTTACCCCATTATTCAACAATGTGTTCAGCAAAAAGAGCAATGGTAAGCCAAATGGCCGGGCCGGGTAAGCGGGATCAGGCAACAAACGCGAGGGGGAGGGATAGCGGATGCAATACGCAGCCGGCCTTCCCCCGCCAGCACGGGGGAAGGCCAGGTCATCAGCGAGTCTTGACCGCCTGCAGCAGGACAGATAGATCCGGCCCGAACTGACGGGTGCGAATAGCCTCGCGGATCGTCGCCTCGTCATAGCGGCTGGCCGGATAGAGCAGCACGCAGGCGGTGTCGCCGGGCTTGAGGAAATGGGTCTCGCCAAACGGGGTATAGCGGGTGGCCCCGATGCTGATGAGGGCATGGGCCGGGCGCCCGGCCTGGGCCAACAGCCCCTGGATGTGCTCGGCCGGCCCCTCGTCCTGCTGATGGTTGAACTTGTCGATGGCCCACGTCAGCAGCTGGCCGTGGAAGTAGCTGTAATCCACCGCCGCGCTGTCGACTCCGTAGGGGTGCAGCTCGCCGTCCCGCTCCAGATAGCAGGCGATGCGGTAGTCATCGAGCTCGCAGCCGGCGGCGAAGTGGGACAGGGGCAGCATCGCGGGGGCCAGCCCCTTGCTCTCTTCACCCCAGTTCTTCTTCTCGCTGATCTTTTTGGCATTGGGACGGCGGATGGAGCAGTCGTTGTAGGCACCAAAGGCGCGCGGGTGGATGGCCACCACCTGCTCCCCCGCGTACTCCAGCTCGCACCAGAGCGCCACTTCCGGCTCTATCTGCACCTTTTCATCGCCGCTCACCGCCGCTTCCGGCAAGAAGATGGCGTCGCCGCTCAAGGGGAAGACGCCGAGCTGGCCGGGGTGGCCCGGCACGTAAAAGGGGAACAGCGCCTTGGGGGCGCTGGTGTCGCGCACCACCACCGTCACGAAATCCGAGGCCTCGCCGGCCTGCTCCAGATGACCGGCGAAATTGCCCGCCACCCCGAGTCCGATAAACTTGCTCTCTGCTGTCACTTGCATCTTGCTCACCTGCCTCTTGCCAAAGCGAAGGCAGCGGCCCGACACGGGGCGGCTGCCGCAAACGTGGCGAGGATTAAAACACAGGGGTCTGCCCTCGCCCAGCCTGCACGCCCCATCCTGTGCGCCAGCGCGAACTTTTGCGAGCCGGTCGGCGAGCTTGTGAACAACCGTCATGCCCGCACTGGCTCGACCGTGTGCGGCGCCTGCCCTTGATCAGGGCGACAGGCAGCGCATTGATCAACCATGGGGCCCCGGAAACAGATCGTTTCCACATCCTGCCGCCTTGCCCCTTGGGCCAGCCCGCCAACTTTGCTAGGCTGCCCGCCATGCCAATCCGCACACTCAAGGATGCCTGTCGATGTCAGCACAGCACTTTCAGGGCCGCTTCGAGGTCGAGTTCAAATACAGGCTCGGCGATGTCGAGGCCTTCACCACTGCCCTCGCCGCCCTCAATCCCGAGGTGATGCTGGAGCGCAACCAGGAGCAGGACACCTACTTCGACACGCCGGACCGCAGCCTGAGCGCGGCGGGCAAGAGCCTGCTGATCCGTACCATGCAGCCCTCCGGCATCCGGCTCTGGATCGTGAAGGGGCCCGAACCCGATCGCTGCGAGGCGGTCAACATCACCGACGCCGACAAGGCCATCAGCATGCTGCACACCCTGGGCTACCAGCCGATACTGACCCTTCACAAAGTGCGCAGCATCTATTTCGTCGGCCCCTTCCACGTCACCCTGGATCACCTGGCGGGGCTCGGCGATTTTGCCGAGCTGGCCATCATGACCGATGACGAAACCCTGCTGCCAGATTATCGCCAGCAACTGCTGTCCCTGGCCGCACGGCTCGGGCTGAACCCCGAACGGCTGGAGAGCCGCTCCTATCGCACCCTGTGCGAACAAGCCACCACCCCATCACCAGAGAGACGTTCATGATCGACAAACTCGCCTGGCTGACCTTCAAGGATCAGCAACTGCTCTGTGCCCGCTCCCACGGCAAGCACATCTACTACATTCCCGGCGGCAAGCGCGAAGCGGGAGAGAGCGACGAGGCGGCGCTGATGCGCGAAATCGAGGAGGAGCTGGCCGTGGCCCTCAAGCCCGACACCCTGGCGTTTGCCTGCGAGTTCAGTGCCCAGGCCGACGGCAAGCCGCAGGGGGTCAACGTCAGGCTGCGCTGCTACACCGGCGAGGCTGACGGCACTCCCGTCGCCTCGGCGGAGATCGCCGAGCTGCGCTGGCTCGACAGCCGACATATGGCCGAGATCTCTCCGGTTTCCCGGCTGCTGTTTGCCTGGCTGGTCGAACAGCAGCTCATCCGCTGAGGGAAACCCGCCTGGAGGGCGTGATCGGGCGCACCCGGCGAGCGACAACGACTTGAAATTGGCGGCAGAAACGGCGAGTCTAGCCAGTCATCCTGCCGCCGGTCCCGTTGGCGGCAGGCGCCGCGGCAGACCGGGCCGGTGGCGTGAACTTCGTTGACAAGGACTCCTGATGGACATAGTTGAGGTTGATACCACCCAGGGCATCAAACCTGCCCTCATCACTTTGCTGCAAGACAGCGTCGCCAGCGGCGCGTCGGTGGGCTTTCTGCCGCCGCTGACCGAAGAGCAGGGGCTCGTCTATTGGCAGGGCATAGAGACGGAGCTGGCCGCAGGCAGCCGCCGGCTCTGGGTCGCCTTCCTGCAACACCAGCTGATCGGCGCCCTCCAGCTCTCGCTGTGCACCAAGGCCAATGGCCGTCACCGTGCCGAGGTGGAAAAACTGATGGTGCACAGTCTCCACCGTGGCAAGGGGGTCGGCCGTGCCCTGATGGCCAGCATGGAACAAGGGGCCAGAGAGGCCGGTCGCAGCCTGCTGGTGCTTGACACCCGGGTGGGCGATGCCGCTTCCCGCCTCTATCGCCAGCACGGCTACCAGGAGGCGGGCCAGATCCCCGCCTTTGCCCGCAGTGCCGACGGCACCTTGGCGGCCACCCTCTTCTTCTACAAGCAGCTCTGAGCCGCACATCGCCTCCGCTTCGCACGCCTCTACCCTGCTCGCCCCTACTCTGTAGCTACAGTGCGCCCTCCCCATGGAGGGCGCGTTGCGTTACCCCTCCCGCTTTCAGAAAACAATCAAAGCTGCATCAAGATTAATTTTGAATCTGCTATAGCTCCATTTGCATATGATTGTTCCTTCACCTCACGCCAGACGAGGCGTATGGTGTGGAAGGAAGACCCGTTTGCATACCAAATGGATGCCGCTCACTGCCTTGAGGAATACTGCATGCCTATCCTGCCTCGTACCGTCACCTCCCCCAAAAAGTTCATCATCGGCCACGCTCTGCTGCCCCAACTCCATGATCACGTAAAAGATTTCGGCGACAACGCCCTGCTCGTCAGCGACGAGTTCATTCTGGAGCGAGTACGGGAAGAGGCGCTGGCCGGCCTGCTGCAGGCGGGCCTGAAGGGAGCGGTCGAGAAGTTCAACTACGAATGCACCGACATCGAGATCCGCCGCCTGTGCGATCTGGCCGAACAACAGGGGGCCAACGTCATCGTCGGCATCGGTGGCGGCAAAACCCTGGACGTCGCCAAGGCGGTGGCCTTCTACCTGCGCCGCCCCGTGGTGCTGTTTCCCACCATCGCCTCCACCGATGCCCCCTGCACCGCCCTCGCGGTGATCTACAACCCGGCGGGCGAGTTCGAACGCTATCTGTTCCTGCCCCAGAACCCGGACGTGGTGATCGCCGACACTGCCATCATAGCGGCGGCTCCCGCCCGCTTCTTCGCCGCCGGCGTGGGTGATGCGCTTGCCACCTATTTCGAGGCCCGCGCCTGTTACCGGGCAGACGGCATCAATCTGGTGGGCAAGCGCCCCTCCCGCACCGGCCTCGGGCTGGCCCGGCTCTGCTACGAGCTGCTGGGGGAGAACATCGAGCTGGCGATGGACGCGGTGCGCCACCATGTCACCACCCCGGCGCTAGAGCAGACCATCGAGGCCACCATCTATCTGAGCGGCGTGGGCGCCGAAGCGGGCGGCCTGGCGGCGGCCCATGCGGTCAACAACGGCATGTCGGTGGTGGCGGATCTGCACCGGGCCCAGCACGGCGAGAAGGTGGTGTTTGGCCTGCTCACCCAGCTGGTACTTGAGCGCGCGCCCCAGGCCGAGCTGGACGAGGTGATGCGCATCATCCAGCTGGCCGGCCTGCCCATGACCCTGCAGGAGATGGGACTGAGCCGTTTCGTGGAGAGCGAGTGGCGCCAGGTGGCCAAGCTTGCCTGCGATCCCCTCGACACTATGGGCAACATGCCGATGAGCGTCAGCGAGCAGGATGTCTACCACGCCATGATCGCGGCCAATGCCATGGCCGAGCGCTACCGGGCCCGTCACCCACGCACCTGATCGGCGCTCAAGCAAAGCCGTGATCACAGCGACAAGGCCGGCCCCTGCGGCCGGCCTTGTCATTCCCTGCCCGACCTGCTGCAATGGCCCCTTTATTCTTGGGACAAGGAGTCACCATGATATTGGAAGTCGCCCCTCTGCAGGTCATCACCGGTCAGGCTGCCGCCTTCGAGCTGGCCTTCTCCCAGGCCCAGCGCATCATCAGCACCATGCCGGGCTACGGCGGACACCAGCTCCAGCGCTCGCTGACCGATCCCCACCGCTATCTGCTGCTGGTCAACTGGCAGCGCCTCGAAGATCACACCCAGGGCTTTCGTGGCTCACCCCAGTACCAGCAGTGGAAGGCCCTGCTCCATCACTTCTATGATCCCTTCCCCACGGTCGAGCACTACCGGCAGGTCACGTTCGATGAGACAGAGCAGCGGGAACAGGATAACTGCCTGATCTGAACCGGATGCCCGGTCTCAGGACCAAGATGACGGCTGAGGCGACATTGCCTCGTTCGGTGTACAACCAGATAAGCGGCACGGGGGGGCTGTTAACCGAAAGATGGGGAAAGATGATCAGGGGGCCAAGCAGAGCGTGGATCATCCGCGCCCAGACTTGGCCACTGACGGGAAGATCAGGCCAGCCGTTCGGCCCGCGCCTTGATCAGGGGGGCGCCAAAGGCCTCCTGAGCTGCAATCAGCTGCAACTCATAGGCATCAGCCTGCCAGGTGTGCAGCAGTACCGTATCCACCGCCGCATTGGTGCGCTCGAACGCGCTGACCGCATCGTAACCCGCCTGCAGATTGGCCAGCATCAGCGCGCTGATGAGATCCCCCACGCCCACCGGCTGGCGGGCAAACTCGTAGAGCGGACGGTCGATCAAATAATCTCCCTCGGGGGTGGCCAGCAGCATCTCGAAACGGCCCGGTTCGCGGGCGGCGCGCCCAAGATGCTTGACCAGCACCATCTTCACCCCGCGTGCCAGCAGCTGATGGGCGGCGGCCCGCGTCTGCGCCAGCTCCGTCAGATGGACATCGCACAGGGTCTCCAGCTCCAGCAGATTGGGGGCCATGATGTCGGCCACCGGCAGCGCCTTCTCAGTCAAGAAACGGGTCACCCCAGGGGCGACGATGCACCCTTTTTCCGGGTGGCCCATCACGGGATCGCAAAAATAGATGGCGGCAGGATTGGCGGCCTTGACCGCCGCCACCACCGCCAGGATCTCGTCCCCCTGCTCCGCCGAGCCCAGATAACCGCTCAGCACGGCGTCGCAGTGCGCCAGCACATCGATATTGGAGAGCCCTTCGCACAGGGCGCTGATATGCCCTGCGGGCATCGCCATTCCCTGCCATCCGGCTGCATATTGGGTGTGGTTGGAGAACTGCACCGTGTTGATGGGCCATACCTCCATACCGAGACGGCGCATGGGAAACACGGCGGCGCTGTTGCCGGCACAGCCGAACACCACGTGGGACTGGATAGAGAGAATGCGTTTCATCGACATCACCGCAGAGAAGAGTCAGGGGAAAGGCGCAATATATCGGATGAAGATATTGATCTTCCACCCTTGATCAGCACAAACCCTTATTTGGTCGGCAAAATTATCGATGACGTTCTGGTTGCCACCGCCATCACCGGCCCCCTCTTTACTGACATGCCGCAGTTTGCAACCGCGAGCATAGCCGGCATGGCCTGATAAGGTGGTACAAAACTCTTGTTTGATGGCATATGAGATTAACAAACAAGCTTTTTGTGCGCAGAGCCATGTGATGACGAGTAAACCGGCAGATACCTATGGCAGCCTTGGCCGTCAGCCAGTAAGCCAGTAAGGCAGTAAGGCAGTAAGGCAGTAAGGCAGTAAGGCAGTAAGGCAGTAAGGCAGTAAGGCAGTAAGGCAGTAAGCCAGTAAGGCAGCAAGGCAGCAAGGCAGCAAGGCAGCAAGGCAGCAAGGCAATGTAGTGGAAGGAGGCAACGGCGTCGGTGCAAATGAAGGTATCACCAGCCGGCCAAAGGCTGGATCGGGCTGGTCGGCCCGATCCGGTTTATCAGGGGCGAGCAAAGTGGTAGACCCAACCCTCGTCCAAAGCCATCTCGGCAGGTGGCGCCACCAGTGCCGGCAACAGGGAAACGCTCCCCTTGGCGGCGTATTGCAGCGCCATCAGGGCGCAGATGGCAGCATCGTAGCGATCGGTGCCCGCCGTCACATCGGCCGGCAGATGCGCCAGCAGCTCGGCGCGCACCGCCGATGCCTTGCCCCCCACCTTGGCAAGAGCGGGATAGACCTCCAGCACGGCGCGATCGGCCTGCGGTTGCTGCTTGGGCACCAGCTGCAAGTCGGCCAATCGGGGCAGCATGGCGAGCGCCAGGGTCGCGTTGTTGCCGAGCCTGTCGAAGGTGGCCGAGAGCGGCTTCTTGCCATATTGCCGGTGCAGCCAGCGCTCGCAGTCCCGATAGGCATAAGGGTTGTCTATCTCGCGCTGGGGCACGGCGCACTCGGTCGCCCTCCCCGCCAGCAGCTCGCCCAAGGCGCGAGGAAACGCCAGCGGCGCGTCGATCCCGAGCGCCAACTGCGGGCAGGCCAGCACCTGCAGCAGGTGGATCTCGTCGTGCAGTGCCGGGCGCAGCAAGGCATCCAGATCCGGCGCAACTCGTGAGCTCAGTCGAAACAGGGGCGATACCCCAAACCAGTGCAGCCGCTGTTCACGCGCCTGCCACCCCACCACGGCCACCGCCTGGGCACTGCCCTGCCAGCCTCTTACGTCCCAGCCGATGCCGATGGCATCCATGTGTTCCATTGTCATGCCAGTGTCACCTCTGCACGCTATCAATGCAGCACAGGGTAATGGCTGGAGCCCCTAAAGCAAGGTTGGCGGCCTGGATTAAAAGGATTTCTTGAAATTGATCAGCGGCAAGATGGGGAAAACCCCGTTCTCGGCGTAGTTGGCGAGGCCAATCTGCAGACCATCCAGGTGCTTGGTGGCGTTGATGAAGCCCAGCTGGAAGGTGGTGCGCTCGGCATAGTTGACGAAGCCGACGTTGGCCAGGGCATTGCCCTTGGCGATGTTGACGGCACCCCAGTTGAGGCCCTGCACATTGTTGGTCAGGTTGACGAAGCCAAGGTTGACGCCCTTGTCCTGACCCTCGTGCCAGTTGACCGCGTTGATCGCCACCCCGCCAAACTGGTGGCGTACCCGGCCGGCGCCGAGGAAGATGCCAAGCTGCAGACCGGTGAATTGATCCACGTCGGAAAGGGCGAAAACAGGCAGATCGATCCCTTTCACCTGACCGGTACGACCATAGAGAACAGAGGCTCTGGCCCCCTCGACCTGATGAGACGCGGGCAGATTGACGCCGGGCAGGGAGAGCTGGACAGGGGTACTGGCGTGGGCAACGCCGCCAAGGGCCGCAGCCCCCAGGGCAAGCACAAGCAGCAGGCGAGCAGGTTTCATCGATGCATTCCTCAAGACTCAGGGAGTGGCGTCAGCCTACCAGCCCCGCGGCCTGGGAACGAGACCCGACGGACGTGGCTGCGTCACCCCTCGTCTGAATCGGGCCAGCCAAACTGGACAGACCAGAATCAATATTTCGCCAAAAATTAACATTTATATTATTTACATCAAGCCTCATTTGATAACACAATGCCTAAACGTGCGTTTGAACAGAGCAAACGACACGTGACGACTTAAGGATGTAGTCGAACGGATGTAACCGAAGAATGGGCCCATCGGCCTTTTGCAATACCTTTCTGCCAACCACGGAGACACGCGATGAATATGGACGTAATCAAGACCTTTACCGAGCAGATGCAAGGCTTTGCCGCCCCCCTCACCCGTTATAACCAGCTGCTGGCCAGCAACATCGAACAGCTGACCCGGCTGCAGCTGGCGTCCGCCAACGCCTATGCCGAGCTGGGACTGAACCAGCTGCAGGCCGCCGGCAAGGTGCAGGATGCCCAGAGCCTGGCAGCCCTCGGCACCGTCCAGCTGGAGACCGCCAGCCAGCTCTCCCGCCAGATGCTGGACGACATCCAGAAGCTCAACACCCTCGGCCAGCAGTTCAAGGACGACCTCGACGCCCTGGCTGCCGACGGCATCAAAAAGAGCACGGGCAAGGCCTGATATCCCCCTGGCTGCCCGCTGCGGGCAGCCACATCTCCCCATGCTCCGTCACGACAGGCTCGCCCTGCGCCGGGGATGGGTGAAGGAGAGAACATGAGCCAATCATCTTACGGCCCGCTGTTCGAGGCCCTGGCCCACTACAACGACAAGCTGCTGGACATGGCCAAGGCGCAGACCGAGCGCACGGCACAAGCCCTGCTGCAGACCAATCTCGACGACCTCGGCCAGGTGCTGGAACAGGGTAGCCAGCAGCCCTGGCAACTGATCAATGCCCAGATGAACTGGTGGCAGGATCAGCTCAAGCTGATGCAGCACACCCTGCTCAAAAGCGCAGGCCAGCAGAGCGAACCGCTCATCGCCCCCGAGCGCAGCGATCGCCGCTTCAAGGCCGAGGCCTGGAGCGAGCAGCCCATCTATGACTACCTCAAGCAATCCTATCTGCTGACAGCCAAGCACCTGCTGGCTTCGGTAGATGCCCTCGAGGGGGTGCCCCAGAAGAGCCGGGAGCGGCTGCGTTTCTTTACCCGCCAGTACATCAACGCCATGGCCCCCAGCAACTTTCTGGCCACCAACCCGGAGCTGCTCAAGCTGACCCTGGAGTCCGACGGTCAGAATCTGGTGCGCGGACTGGCGCTGCTGGCCGAAGATCTCGAGCGCAGCGCCGATCAGCTCAACATCCGGCTGACCGACGAGTCCGCCTTCGAGCTCGGCCGGGATCTGGCGCTGACGCCGGGCCGGGTGGTGCAGCGCACCGAGCTCTATGAGCTCATTCAGTACAGCCCGACCACGGAAACGGTGGCCAGGGCGCCGGTACTGATCGTGCCGCCCTTCATCAACAAGTACTACATCCTGGACATGCGGCCCCAGAACTCCCTGGTGGCCTGGCTGGTCGCCCAGGGCCAGACGGTGTTCATGATCTCCTGGCGCAACCCGGGTCCGGCCCAGGCCGACATCGACCTCGACGACTACGTGGTGGACGGCGTCATCGCCGCGCTGGATGGCGTGGAGGCGGCCACCGGCGAGCGGGAAGTGCACGGCATCGGCTACTGCATCGGCGGTACCGCCCTCTCCCTGGCCATGGGCTGGCTGGCTGCCAGGCGCCAGAAGCAGCGGGTTCGCTCCGCCACCCTGTTCACCACCCTGCTCGACTTCTCCCAACCAGGGGAACTTGGCATCTTCATCCACGAGCCCATCATTGCGGCGCTGGAAGCCCAGAACGAGGCCAAGGGCATCATGGACGGACGCCAGCTGGCGGTCTCCTTCAGCCTGCTGCGGGAAAACAGCCTCTACTGGAATTACTACATCGACAGCTACCTCAAGGGGCAGAGCCCGGTGGCGTTCGATCTGCTGCACTGGAACAGCGACAGCACCAATGTGGCGGGCAAGACCCACAGCAGCCTGCTGCGCCGGCTCTATCTGGAGAACCAGCTGGTGAAGGGGGAGCTCAAGATCCGCCACACCCGCATCGATCTCGGCAAGGTGAAGACACCGGTGCTGCTGGTCTCGGCCATGGACGATCACATCGCCCTCTGGCAAGGGACCTGGCAGGGCATGAAGCTGTTCGGTGGCGAGCAGCGCTTCATCCTGGCCGAATCGGGCCACATCGCCGGCATCGTCAATCCGCCGGACGCCAACAAGTACGGCTTCTGGCAGAACGACGCCGAGGCCGCCAGCCCCGAGGTGTGGCTTGCCGGCGCAAGTCACACCCCAGGCTCCTGGTGGCCGCAGATGGCAGCCTTCATCCAGAGCCGGGAAGAGGATCCCGCCCCTCTCCCCGCCCGCATCCCGAGCGAAGGGCTGGAAGCAGCCCCCGGCAGCTACGTCAAGGTACGGCTCAACCCGGTCTTTACCCAGACCCCCGAGGAGGTGCCCGCATGAGCACGCTTCCCTTCGAGGTGGGCCAGAAAGCCAGTCTGATCAAGCGGTTCGGGGCGGCAGAAGTCGAGGCGTTTGCCGGGTTGTCGGAGGATTTCAATCCGCTGCACCTGGATCCCGCCTTCGCCGCCACCACGCCGTTCGAGCGCCCCATCGTGCACGGCATGCTGCTGGCCAGTCTCTTCTCGGGGCTGCTGGGCCAGCAACTGCCGGGCAAGGGCACCGTCTACCTCGGTCAGAGCCTCGCCTTCAAGCAGCCGGTGTTTGTGGGAGATGAGGTGACGGCAGAGGTGGAGATCATCGCCCTGCGCAGTGACAAGCCCATCATCACCCTGGCCACCCGCATCTTGACGGCAACCGGCGCCATCGCCGTCAGCGGTGAAGCCGTGGTGAAGTTCGGCTGAAAAGGGTTTGCCCCATGATCTCAGTCAGCCCGGCAACAGCCGGGCTGACTGCTATGGTGTGCGCCCCAAAAATGGTCTTGCAGGCCACAATTGCCCGCAGAGAGGTGCCCTTGCCCTTTCCTTGACGACCCGAACTGCCTAGAATAACCGCCCTGCTGTTTCAGCCATTCATCCACTAGAGGATTTCCCATGGAGACGTTTCTGCTCGAAGGCCACCCCTTCGTTGCCTTGTGCGACCTTATCAAACATCAGGGTTGGGCCGATTGTGGCGGTGCGGCCAAGGCGCTGGTCGCCGAAGGGTTGGTAGAGGTGGACGGTCAGGTCGAGACCCGCAAACGCTGCAAGATCGTGGCCGAGCAAGTAGTCAACTTCAACGGCATGAAGGTCGTGGTGAAAGAGGGCGTCAGCCCGGAGATCCTCTGACCTCGCTTGAATAAGGGCGCCGACGCGCCCTTTGGTATTCAGCTGGCCTTGATCGACAGGGTCAGCACGAAGCGCGCCATCGCCTCATCCCCGTTCAGCGACGGACAGGTGGCCACCACCTGGATGGGGCGGTTGATGCGCTGACCGCTCGCCAGCGACTCGTCGATCATGGCGTCGATCTCCTCCCCGGCCGCGCAGTCAAACTGCACATCCCCTTCGGGCCGTTTCAGAAACTCCCCCTGCACATCCTTGAAGGCGAAGTGCACCTTCTTGCGCCGCTGCCGCCCCTTCTCCATCACCAGCAGACCGCCCACCAGATCGGCACCGGTCGCCAGCGCGCCGAAGTACATGCTGCCCAGGTGGTTGCGGGTGCGCCAACCGAGCGGGATGCGAATGCGCAGCGCCTTGGCACTCATCTCTTCGATGACGGGGGCACAAAATCCGATGACGGGGATATAGCGCCAGGCAAAGAGCCGCAGCGCCAGGTTGGCCTTCAAACGTTGCAAATCCATATGCGAACTGATCCGATGAGTTGATGTAAACAACATGTTGCCAGCATGGCTGGCGTTCGACAAGGATGCGGATCACGCTTGCTGTCATTTCCTCTCATCAAAAAAGAGGGAACCGCACCGGTTCCCTCTTTATTCCATCTTACTGGTTCACAGCAGATGCACTGGTCAGGCCCGCTTCTCTTCCAGCCAGGCGCCCTGGCTCTGCATCTCGAACAGCTGGGCATAATGGCCGCCCAGCGCCATCAGCTCGCCATGAGTACCCCGCTCGTTCACCTGACCGCGCGAGAGCAGTAAGATCTCGTCCGCGTCGACGATGGTCGAGAGACGGTGGGCGATGGCGATGGTGGTACGGCCGCGCCGCGCCGCCGCCAGCGCCGAAGAGAGGGCCAGCTCGGTCTGGGAGTCCACGCTGGCAGTCGCCTCGTCCAGAATGAGGATGCGCGGATCCCCCACCAGGGCACGGGCAAAGGAGAGCAGCTGGCGCTGGCCGGCGGAGAGGTTCTTGCCCCCCTCCTCCATCAGGGTGTTCAAACCCTCCGGCAGGCTCAGCACGAACTCGGCCAGCTGCACCTCGGTCAGCGCCTGCCACAGGCGCGCCTCGTCGATGCCGTCGCGGCCAAGCCGCAGGTTTTCCGCCAACGTCCCAACGAAGATAAAGGGATCCTGCTGTACCAGCCCGATGCTGCGGCGCACCGCCGAGAGCGACAGGCTCGCCATCGGATGATCATCGAAGCGGATGATGCCCTGATCCAGCGGGTAGAAGCCCATCAGCAGGCTGATGATGGTGGACTTGCCGCTGCCGGTATGACCCACCAGCGCCAGCATCTGGCCCGGTTTGGCGGTAAAGCTTACGTCGCGCAGCACCTGCTGCTCGCCATCGTAGGAGAAGCTCACCCGCTCGAAGCTCACCTGCCCCTTGAGCGGGCGCATCTCGCCCTCGGTACTCTCGCGGGTTTCATCGAGCAGAGCAAAGACCCGCTCCCCGGCTACCATGGCCTGCTGCAACTGGTTGAGCTGGTTGGTCATCTCGATGAGCGGCTCGATCATCCGCCCCAGATAGCTGATGAAGGCGTAGAGCACCCCCACCTGGATGGCGCCCTCCGCACTCAGCCCCTCGCGGGCAAACAGCGCCAACAGGCCGATCAGCACCATCATGTAGAAGAGGTCGATGAGCGGGCGCAGCAGGATGCCGTTGATCTTGAGGCTCTTGAGGCGCGCCGCCCAGTGCTGCTGGTTCACCTCGGCAAAGGCGTTGGCGAAATGGCGCTCCTGCACCATGGCCTGAATGACCGGCATCCCCTGCAGCGACTCGTTGAGGCGGCTGTTGATATCGGAGAGCAGGCTGCGGGTCGCCCGCACCACGGGCACGCTCAGTTTCTGATAAAGCCACATCACGCCGCCCACCGCCGGCAACAGACAGGCACACACCAGCATCAGCCGCAGATCCAGCAGCGCCATGGAGATGAGAATGCCGCACAGCAGCACCACCTTCTGCACCAACAGCCCAATCACCTGCACATAGAGGTTCATGATCGCCTCGGTGTCGTTGGTGATGCGGGAGATGAGCGAACCGGAGCGATGCTGGTCAAAGTAGCGGGCCGGCAGCCGGATGGCGGTGGCAAACACCTGCTCGCGCAGCCGCTGCACCACCGCCTGGGCGATGCGGTTGAAACGCAGGGACTGCAGGTAAAAACCGGCCGCAGACAATACCTGCAGGCCGAGATAGCCGGCGGCAATGGCCGCGATGGCGGGCCACACCAGCTGGCGCGGCGCCAGATAGTCGTCGATGAACAGCTTGATAAGCAAGGGACCGGCCACTTCGGCGCCGGTGGCCAGCAGCAGGCAGATCCCCGCCTGAATCAGCCAGTGCGGATAACGGGCGCAGTACCCGAGCAGTCGTTTGATGGTCGGGTTCACAGGCGCTCCTCCACGTCTTGTTTCAGCCGCTGATGATGAGGCCCCAGGCCGGCATACCAGCACTCGGGCTCAGCGTCACATCGAGTGAAAACGCTCTTGATGAGTGGGCTCACAGGCTCTCCTCCACGTCTTGCTCGAGACGCTGGTAACGCACCATATCCGCGTACCAACCGTTGTGGGCCATCAGGGCGCCGTGGCGACCCCGCTCACTGACGTGGCCCTCTTCCAGCACCAGGATCTCGTCGGCCTGCTCCACCGCCGTCATCCGGTGGCTGACCAGGATCAGGGTACGCTTGTGGGCCTTGAGGGCGTGCAGGATCTGCTGCTCAGTGT
Organism: Aeromonas sp. ASNIH4; assembly: GCF_002934425.1. Taxonomy (NCBI): domain Bacteria; kingdom Pseudomonadati; phylum Pseudomonadota; class Gammaproteobacteria; order Aeromonadales; family Aeromonadaceae; genus Aeromonas; species Aeromonas sp. ASNIH4. Next base: position 2,381,863 of record NZ_CP026217.1, read on the forward strand.
GGGCATCCACCGCCGAGAGGGCATCGTCGAGCACCAGGATGGGTGCCTCCAGCAGCAGGGCTCGGGCGATGGCGAGCCGCTGTTTCTGACCGCCGGAGAGGGTCACCCCCTTCTCCCCCACTTCGGTCTCATAGCCTTTGGGGAAACGGCTGATGTCGTCGTGCACGCAGGCGATGCGCGCCACCCGCTCAATCTCCTCCCGGCTGGCATCGGGGCGGCCGAGGGCGATGTTGGCGGCAATGGTGGTGGAGAAGAGAAACGGCTCCTGCGGCACATAGGCAAACTGACCGCGCAGCTCACCCAGCGCCAGTTGCGAGATGGGCACCTCCCCCATGCGGATCTCCCCCGCGGTGGGGTTGGCCAGTCGCATCAACAGCTTGAGCAGGGAACTCTTGCCCGCGCCGGTGCGCCCGACGACTCCGAGCATGCCGCCGGCTTGCAGCGTGAAATCCACATTGCGCAGCAGGGTGCGCTGCTCGAGCTGGTAGCTGAGCGCCACGGCGCGCAGCGGAAAGGCCGAGGTCAGCGCCACCGGCTGGGCCGGCTCTTCGATGTCGCTGCGCTCGGCCAGCAGGCTTTCGATCCGTGAATAGGCAGCGCTGCCGCGCTCGATGATGTTGAACAACCAGGCGATGGCGAACATGGGCCAGATCAGCTGGCCGAGGTACATGGTGAAGCTGGTGAGCTCCCCCAGGGTCAGCTCGCCCTGCAGCACCAGGGCGCTGCCGCCGGCTACCGCCAGAAAGTAGGAGCAGCCGATGCAGAGGTAGATGACGGGATCGAACTTGGCATCGATGCGGGCCACCGCCATGTTGCAGGCGCCCGCCTCCCGGGTCAGCTCGGCAAAGCCGCGATCTTCAAGCGACTCCACCGCATAGGACTTGAGCACCCGCACGCCGGAGAGCGCTTCCTGGGTCTTGTTGTTGAGCCGGGAGAAGGCACCCTGCGCCGCCTTGAACTCCTTGTAGATCTGGGTGCCGAAGCGGTTCATGAAGAACGCCATCACCGGCAACGGCAACAGGGAGAGCAGGGTCAGCTGCCATGAGTACTGGCTGCACATGATGGAGAGCACCAGCACCCCGACGATGATGGAATCCACCAGGGTCAGCACCCCTTCCCCGGCGGTCATCTCCACCGCCTGGATGTCGTTGGTGGCGTGGGCCATCAGATCGCCGGTACGGTGGCGCTGGTAGAAGTCCGGGCTCATGCAGGTGAAGTGGCTGAACAGCCGGTTACGCAGCACATAGGCTAGCCGGTATGAGGCGCCAAACAGCATGACTCGCCACACGTAGCGCAGCAGATAGATCAGCAGACCGAGACCAAACAGCCCAGCCAGATAGCCCGTCAGGGTTGCACTATCAAGGGACCCTTTGGCGATGCCATCCACCACCCAGCCCACCACCTTGGGCGGGATCACGGTCAACAGGGCCACCATCATCAACAGGGAGATGGCGATCAGGTAACGCCGCCACTGCTCCTTGAAGAACCAGCCCAGCCTTGCAAATACGCTCACGTAGATATCCTTTGTCGCGACCGGCCCAGGGCCGGCGTCCATCACGGGGAAACTCAATGCAATCGCCCCCGGCTGGGGGCGATACGAGGGGGTCATGATAGCCTGAAGCAAGCGGCTTGAGAATTATTGCTATTTCACCTGTTACAACAAGCGATCATCACGCTGTCCGAAGCCTGCGTACGGTGTTTCATGCTGCTCCCCGGTGAGCAGGAAGTGGGACACCTCCTCCCGGGTCAGGCTGAACACCTGTTGCAGCTGCTCCAGATCCTGCTCGGTCAGCTCCTCCTGCTGGCGCAACCGCCACTCCAGCTCACCGGCCATGATCTGCAGACGGGAGGCGGAAATATTGGCGGAGACCCCCTTGAGGGTATGCAGCAACCGGCAGGCGATATCGGGCTGCTGACGACGCAGGGCGGAGCGGATCTCCCACAGGTCGTCCTTGTGCTCCGACATGAACAGCTTGAACAGGATCTGCAGCGCCTCCTTGTCCTGCTCCAGCCGCCTGAGGGCATCCTCCAGATCCAGCACCCCCATCAGGTCGGGCGGTTTCACCTCGAGCGGCACCCGCCGCTCGCCGCTGGCGCTCTTCACCCACTGCAGCAAGTTGTTGTAGAGATCAAGCTTGCTGACCGGCTTGGTGACATAGCCGTTCATGCCGACCCCGAGGCAACGTTCCCTGTCCCCCGGCATGGCACTTGCGGTCAGGGCGATGATGGGTACATCGTGCTTGTCGACCATCTTGCGGATCTGGCGGGTGGCATCCAGCCCGTCCAGCACCGGCATCTGCAAGTCCATCAGGATCACGTCGAAGGGTTGCTCGGCCACCCGCTCGACCGCCTCCCGGCCGTTGCCCACCACGGTCACCAGAGCATCGACCCGGCGCAGGTATTCGATGATGAGCTGCTGGTTGACCCGGTTGTCCTCGGCCAGCAGTACCCGGATGCCTTGCAGCAGCTCGCGAAAATGCTGCTGATCCCCCTGCGCCTCGGCCTGGCGGAACTGCTGATCGTGGGAGCTGCCGTTGAGCAGTTCATCCACCTTGGCCAGCAGGGCATTTTCGGTCATCGGCTTGGGCAGGAAGTGGGTCAATCCCATGCTCTCCATCCGCCCATGCAGTCCCTCCTTGGCCCAGGCACTGGTCATCAGGATCGGCAGACGGCGCCACTGGCTGTGTTGATACATCTCGAGCGCCAGATCCAGCCCGTCTTCCTGCCCCATGCGCCAGTCCAGAATGGCCAGCCGGATATTCTGCCCCTCTTCCCGCAGCACCTGGCGGGCCCGGGAGAGGCTGTTGACCGCCATCACCCTGGCTCCGGCCCGGCCCAGGATATCCTTGGCCAGATCCAGCACCAGCTCGTTGTCATCCATCACCAGCACCAGCGGCTGATGTTCGAAGAAGACCCGCCGCCCGGAGACACCGTAGACAGCCTTGGTCATGGGGATCTCGAACTGGAAGACCGAGCCCGTTCCCGGCTTGCTCTGTACCGTGATCCTGCCCCCCATCAGTTCGACCAGGCGCTGGGATATGTTGAGACCCAGACCGGAGCCGCCGTATTTGCGGGTATTGCCTGCCTCCAGCTGGGTGAAGGGCTGGAACAGCTGGGCCTGTTTCTCCTCGGCGATACCGATGCCGGTGTCACGCACGCTGAAACGCACCTGCATGGGATGCTGGTTGACAAGGGTGATGGCCACTTCCACCTCGCCCCGCTCGGTAAACTTGATGGCGTTGTTGACCAGATTGACCAGCACCTGGCCGAGGCGCAGCGGATCACCGCGCAGAAAATCCGGCACGGCTGGCGACTTGTTGATAATGACCTCGACCTGCTTGCGCTCGGCCAGGTCGGCAAACATGCCAGCCAGCGAGTCGATCTGCTCGCTCAGATCGAAGTCGATCTCCTCCAGGGTCAGCTTGCCGGACTCCACCTTGGTCAGATCCAGAATGTCGTTGATGAGCAGCAGCAGGGTATCCGATGAGGATTTGATCTTGCTGAGATAATCCCGCTGCTGCTGATCCAGCTCGGTCTGCAATGCCAGCGAGCTGAACCCGATGATGGCGTTCATGGGGGTGCGGATCTCGTGGCTCATGTTGGCCAGAAAGTCGCTCTTGGCCTGTGCCAGCAAGCCGGTCTGGCGCGACAGCTCGCTCAGCTTCTGGTTGCGCCGCCACAGGGTCACCGCCACCAGCCCGAAACAGAGCATGGCCCCCCCCAATACCATCAGATAGAAGCGGCTCTTGAGGGAGGAGGCCTGCTCCATCTTGCTCTGCTTCCAGAGTGACAGCCCCTCCAGTTCGTGCATGTCGATCACCTGGTTGCGCAGCACGTGGTACTCCACCACCTGATGGCTGACATCCTCGCTCAGCTGGGCCAGCCCCGCCACTTCGGGATTGCCGGGATAGGCCGTCTTGAGGCGGCGCTGCAGGGCCTGCAGCCGCAGCTGCTCTCCCTTGTCCCAGCTGCGCTTGAGGTAGTGACTGAGCTGGGCCAGCTCGGTCAGGTCGATGGCCAGCTGAGAGTCTGCCGGCAAGGTGGCCAGCAAGCCGTTGAGCTGCTTTTGAAAAGGCTGCTCTATGTACTCGATCGCCATCTCCATGGAATAAAGCTTGGCCAAGTCGAGCAAATAGCTGTCGATGTCGTGCAACAGGGATTGGGAGTGGGGATTGTCGGCAGAGTCGGGATCGTTGCGCACCTGGCGCACGAAGCTGTCGAGGTTGCTCGACAACTGGTTGAGACGTTGCTGTACGTTGCCGTCGTTGGCCTTCTCGCGGCCAAGCAGATAGACGGTGTCGGTATTGACCCGGTTGAGGATCAACTCTGCGGCAACGCTGAGCTCGGAGGCCTTCTGCTGCTGGCTGAGCAGCTGCCAGCAATAGCCGGAAAACCCCAGCAGCGATACGATGATCAGGCTAAGCACAACACGATTGACCCGTGTCACATTATTCATCCCGTCTCGATTCTCATGTCATGGCCACGCATCCACCGACATCATGTCGACACAGGATAACTGGCTGTGAAAGATAACTGACTACTATGTTACCGTTACTCTGCCCTGTCAGTGCAATAAGATGTTGCAGGGCTTATGCATACAGGAATCAATTATGTCATTTATCACTACCTATTGTAGCCATTGCTTCACCAGGAACCGCCTGCCTGAAGAAAAAGTGGATTCAAACGCGAAATGCGGCCGCTGCAAGAGCGGGCTGTTCGTTACCACCCCGGTCAACGGCCAGGAGCAGCAGTTCGATACCCTGATCCAGTCGGATATCCCGGTCGTGGTCGACTTCTGGGCCAGCTGGTGCGGGCCATGCCTTCAATTTTCACCTGTTTTTCAACAAGTTGCTAGTGAACTTGAGCCAAGACTCCGCTTTGTCAAGGTCGATACCGAGCAACAAGCCGCCATTGCGGCCCGTTACGCCATTCGCAGCATTCCCACCCTGATGGTCTTCAAGCAGGGCAAGATGGTGGCACAACGCAGTGGCTCCCTTCCTCCCAGTCTGTTCAAGGAGTGGTTGCACAGCTTCATCTAGGCCACAAATGATACCAATATGTTTAATTTGTGTTTATTTAATGTTTTCATTTGCCTTGACTCTGTGAGTCCCGGCATGCTTTGACCAGTTCCCCCTGTTTCAAACGGGGGGATGAATGTAATCTCGGCAACACAACAACAACCATAAATTAACCGAGAGAACAATATGCACACATCTGCAGTACCCTCCACTACCCCATCACGCTGGCTGGACATCAAATCCGGGATCGTCATCCTGGATGTGTTGCTGCTCTGTGCCATGCTGGCCTGGCTACCCTTTGACCCCAACGTCAACAAGGGGCTGGGGATCCTGGTCTTCATCGCCATCCTCTGGCTGACTGAAGCAGTCAACATCACCATCACGGCCCTCTCCATCCCGGTACTTGCCACCCTGCTCGGGGTCTTTGACATGAGCAAGTCGCTGACGGATTTTGCCAACCCGGTGCTGTTTCTGTTCTTTGGCGGCTTTGCACTGGCCGCCGCACTCTCCAAACAGGGGCTGGATACCCAGATCGCCGCCAAGGTGATGCAGCTTGCCAGAGGCCACCTCGGCTGGGCCGCCATCGTGCTCTTCACCATCACGGCCGCCCTCTCCATGTGGATCAGCAACACCGCCACCGCCGCCATGATGATGCCGCTGGCCCTCGGCATGCTGAAAGGTCTCGATGCCCACAAGGAGCGCCGTACCCTGGTCTTCGTCCTGCTGGGGGTCGCCTACAGCGCCAGCATCGGCGGCATCGGCACCCTGGTCGGCAGCCCGCCCAACGCCATCGCCGCCGCCCAGATGGGGCTGGGTTTCACCGACTGGATGAAGTTCGGCATCCCGGTGGTACTCATCTTCATGCCAGTGGGCATCGGCCTGCTTTATATGGTGACTCGTCCCAACCTCTCCCATCAGGTCAGCACCGAGCAGGTCACCATCCAGTGGACCGGTCAACGCAAGATCACCCTGCTCATCTTCCTGACCACAGTACTGCTGTGGATCGGCTCCCAGCCCATTGCCAAGGCACTGGGAGGCATTCCCCAGTTCGATACCCTGATCGCCATGGGCGCCATTGTGGCCATTGCCATCAGCCGGGTGGCCAGTTGGGATGACATCAACCAGAACACCGACTGGGGCGTGCTGATGCTGTTTGGTGGTGGCCTTACCTTAAGCGCCATCCTGAAGCAAACCGGGGCCAACGCCTTCCTGGCGGAGCATCTCTCCAACGGTCTGGCCACCATGCCGATCTTCATCATCCTGCTCTGTCTGGCCGCGTTCGTGGTGTTCCTGACCGAGCTGGTCTCCAACACCGCCACTGCCGCCCTGCTGGTGCCGCTGTTTGCCGGAGTAGCCCAGGCGCTGGGTGTATCGCCCATCGTCGTCTCCGTACTGATCGCCGTCGGTGCCTCCTGCGCCTTCATGCTGCCGGTGGCCACCCCGCCCAACGCCATCGTGTTCGCCAGCGGTCATATCAAACAGCGTGAGATGATGCGGGCCGGCCTGGTGCTGAACCTGGTGTTCACCGTCATTCTGACCCTGCTCGCCTACTTCATGGGTGACATACTGCACTGATATTCCGAGTACCAAGAGGCCCCTGACGGGGCCTTTTTATTGCCTCTTCTGCATGCAGTCTCGGCCAAACTTCACCCCTTCTCACCCAGTCACCACCTGTGACAGTCCCCTTCTCGACTAAAAGAGCCGTATTGTAAAGGTTCTGGTTTGACGCTTCCCCTTGCGCTCCCTTTTCCTCAATCCCCCATCACCAACACCGACCACCCAAAATAAAAAACCCCCGCATGGCGGGGGTTTGCTGGTTTACCGTCTGGTTAACCGATGCTGCAAGGTTTCAGTTGCCAGATGCGATCCACATAGTCCTGGATGGAGCGATCGGAGTTGAACTTGCCCATGGTGGCCGAGTTGATGATGGCCTTCTTCGCCCACAGGGCCGGATCCCGATACCAGGTATCGATCAGCTTGTGAGCTTCCGAGTAGGAGGCGAAATCGGCCAGGGTCAGGTAGGGATCCCCCCCTTCCAGCAAGGAACGCTTGATGGAGGAGAGCTCGCCCGGACGACCCGGCGTGAAGTAGTCGGTATCAAACCAGTCCAGCACGGCCTTGAGCTCGGAGTTGGCATAGTAGAAGTCGTACGGGTTGTAGCCGCGCCCTTTCAATGCCTTCACCTCGTCTACGTTCAGACCGAAGATGGCGCAGTTCTCGGCTCCCGCCTCTTCGGCGATCTCGATGTTGGCGCCGTCCAGCGTACCGATGGTGATGGCACCGTTGAGCGCCATCTTCATGTTGCCGGTACCGGAGGCCTCATAGCCGGCGGTGGAGATCTGCTCGGACACATCAGCCGCCGGGATCAGCTTCTCGGCCAGGCTCACGCGGTAGTTCGGCATGAACACCACTTTCAGCTTGCCTTGGATGCGAGCATCGTTGTTGACCCGCTCCGCCAGCTTGTTGATGGCGTAGATGATGTCTTTGGCCAGCTTGTAACCGGGCGCTGCCTTGGAGCCGAAGATGAACACCCGCGGGTGCATGTCATAGTCGGGGTTGGCCAGCAGGCGACGGTAGAGCGCCATGATATGGATAAGGTTCAGCTGTTGACGCTTGTACTCGTGCAGACGCTTGATCTGGACGTCGAAGATCGCCTCCGAGCTCACCTCGATGCCGGTTTCGGCCTTGATCACCTTGACCAGCTTCTCCTTGTTGTGGCGCTTGATGGTCATGAACTGCTGCTGGAATGCCTTGTCGTCGGCAAACTTGACCACGCTGCGCAGCTTGTCAAGCTGCAGCGGCCACTCTTTGCCCACCACCTCGTTGTACAGCTCGGCCAGTTCCGGGTTGCAGGCCAGCAGCCAGCGACGCGGGGTCACCCCGTTGGTGACGTTGCACATCTTCTCTGGCCACAGCTCGGCATACTCGGGGAACAGGTCTTCCTTCACCAGCTTGGAGTGGATCTCGGCCACACCGTTGACCTTGGAAGAGCCGATGACACACAGGTTGCCCATGCGCACCTTGCGCACATCACCCTCTTCGATGATGGAGAGCTTGGCCTTGATGGCATCGTTACCCGGCCACTTGGGCTCCACCAGCTCGCTCAGGAAGCGGGCGTTGATCTCGTAGATCACCTCAAGATGACGGGGCAGCACCTTCTCGAACAGACTGACCGACCACTTCTCCAGCGCTTCCGGCAGCAAGGTATGGTTGGTGTAGGAGAAGACCTGATAGCTGATGGCCCAGGCCGCGTCCCAGGTCAGCCCCTCTTCGTCCACCAGCACCCGCATCAGTTCCGGGATAGCCACGGTGGGGTGAGTATCGTTGAGCTGGATGGCAATCTGGGCGGCAAAGTTGCTGAAATCGGCGCCATGCACCCGCTTGTAGCGACGCATGATGTCCTTGATGGAGCAGGCACAGAAGAAGTACTGCTGGATCAGGCGCAGCTCTTTGCCCGCATCGGTTTCATCGTTCGGATAGAGCACCTTGGAGATGGTCTCGGCCTGAGCTTTCTCCGCCTGGGAATCGATATAACCACCGGCGTTGAACACGTCCCAGTCAAAGAACTCGGAGGCGCGGGATTCCCACAGGCGCAGGATGTTGACGGTATGACCGCCAAAACCGACCACCGGGATATCCCAAGGCACCCCTTTGATCTTGCGGCCGGCGTGCCACACCTTCTTCAGGCCACCGTTGTCGCCAAAGACGGTCTCGACATAGCCATAGAGCGGGATCTCCTGCACGGATTCCGGGCGGCAGATCTCCCAGGGGTTGCCATATTCACGCCAGGAGTCGGGGCGCTCAATCTGGCGACCATCCTGAATTTCCTGACGGAACAAGCCGTGCTCGTAGTGGATACCATAACCGACCGCCGGATAGTTCAGGGTCGCCAGGGAATCGATGAAGCAGGCGGCCAGACGGCCCAGGCCACCGTTACCGAGCGCCATGTCGGGCTCTTGTTCACACAGATCGGTCAGTTCCAGACCGAGTTCACCCAGCGCCTCTTCGCAAACTTTGTATAGAGAGAGGTTGTGCAGGTTGTTGGAGGTCAGACGCCCCATCAGGAATTCAGCAGAGAGATAGTGAATCGCACGAGTATCTTTCTTGAAGTGAGTCTGCTGAGTGCGGGTCAGGCGCTCGTACACCTGTTCGTTGACGGCGGCTGCGGTCGCTTTCCACCACGCTTCTGGCGAGGCTTTCTGTTCGCTTGTACCCAAGGTAGAACGCAGGTGACGCACGATACTCGCCTTGAGCTGATCTTTATCCAGTTGGAGATCCTGGTCTGTCTTCTTCTTGGTAGCCATAAACCATTTCCTTCGTTACAGAATAATAAATTGTTATCCCATCAGGGACCGGCGCTGTTGTTATCTCAGAATATGTTCCGGCGTGGGCATACTAGCTAAAGCCGCTGGTTTAAAAGTTAACGCAAGTCACACTTTAACGCATAAAAATGACAGTTCAAGCTTGAAAACCCTTTCCTGAAACCTGCCATTATGAATCTTTAATTTCATTAAAAATCATAAAGTTAATATCTTCATAAAAATATAAATACGTGAATAGGTTTTCAATGATTGCCAAGTGCTGAAAATCCTTGAAAATAACTGAAAATTCAGCGCACATTGAAAACGATTTCAATATGCGCTGTTCATGAAAAGCAAAGACCAAGACTGTTCGGTTGATTTCTGCGGGTCAACCATGGGCCTTGAACTGGTTGCTCATGGGGTCATAGTGATAGCCTATCTGCAATAAGCGGGTAGCCAGCTGATCTTCCGTCATGTCGTAGTAGGCCAACAACTCTTCCAGCCCGTCACACTCCAGCCGCAGCTTCTCATTGATGATCCCGAGCAGGATATTGGCATCCAGTCGTTGCAAGGTGCTGACGTCCATCTCATCTCTCCTCTGTGCAAGACATACTGTATAACCATGGGCGTCCCCTCCTGCTTTGTCCATAGGCTAAAAAACACTCACCGCCAACACCAAATAAATAACCTTTATAATCAATGCTATATACTCACCCACTGCCAATTCGATCACATTTTAGAGCACAAATGGCTTGTCACTGGCACCAACAGCAACTACTGTATGCGCATACAGCATGGTTATTCATACAGGACAAACATATGAGCCAGCCCATGAGTCAGCACCCCATCACCACCTCAGCCGGTATGAGCAATCCCTGGCCCACCCGGCATCAAGGCAACATGGATGATGAGCGTTATAGTGCAACGATTGCCCATGAAGCCCCGCTGCTTGATGAGCTGGTGAGACTGAGCCATGGCGATACGGGCTGGATCCTGCTGATCGCACCACCCGGTCTGCCGGTAGCCAAGCAGTTGCAGGCACAGGGGATCAATCCCGCTAGGGTGTTGGTGGTGCACAGCCCCAAGATCAAAAACTGGCAACGTACGCTGGAACAGAGTCTGGGCAACGGCCGCTGCGCCGCCGTGCTGACCTGGCTGCCGGAACAGGTCATGCTGGATCGCGCCAAGTTGAGCAAGCTGGGACAACGCTGCGGGGTACTGACCCGTTTCTTCGAGCCGGCCGCATCCTCTCCTGTCCACAGTGGTTCACTGGTCTATGGCGGGCAGGATGTCTATCTCAACCACTGACAGGTACCAAGAGTGCGAGGAGACGCCTTGTAGGATTGGCTGCTGAGTTGAACGGGCTTTTCGTTGGGCGCTGAACAGCCCAGCAATCACTGAGTGACAAGAGCCCTACAACCGTCAGGCAACAGCGGCAAGTGCCTGCCGACAGACGGAAGTGGAAGCCGGCATGAAAGCAAGGCGCAGAGCCCCTCACAGTGAGCACATTGGCAATTGACTCATGCGACTGCACGCTGGCCAAAAGAGAAGGCGACCCTGGGGTCGCCTTCGTTCTGTCTGTTATGGCTGCAGCGGTATAACGGTGGTATCGATAACAGTCACGCGCCGTGTCCGCTCACGCTGAGCCTCGAGACAAGTCTCAAGAGCACGCGTGAACAGCCATCAAACAGCTTTCACTCACGCCAGCTTGCCATCGAGCTCGGCAATCTTGGCAGACCAGTAAGCCGGGCCTGTCTCATGGATATTGTTGCCCTGGGAGTCGACCGCCACGGTCACCGGCATGTCTTCCACCTCGAACTCATAGATGGCTTCCATACCCAGATCGGCAAAGGCCACTACCCGCGCCTTCTTGATAGCCTTGGCCACCAGATAGGCGGCGCCGCCGACGGCCATCAGATAGACAGCCTGGTGCTGCTTGATGCTCTCGACCGTCTTGGGGCCTCGCTCGGATTTGCCGATCATGCCGATGAGGCCGGTTTCCCCCAGCATCATGTCGGTGAACTTGTCCATCCGGGTGGAGGTAGTCGGGCCGGCCGGGCCGACCACTTCGTCACGCACGGCATCGACCGGGCCGACGTAATAGATGAAGCGGTTGGTGAAATCGACCCCTTCCGGCAGCCCCTCGCCTTTTTTCAGCATGTCGGCAATGCGTTTGTGAGCGGCATCGCGACCGGTCAGGATCTTGCCGGAGAGCAGCACGGTATCCCCGCTCTTCCAGCTGGCAAGCTCTGCCTTGGTGATACCGTCGACATTGACACGGCGTACGTTGCCGCCAGCCGAGCGGGTGATCTCCGGCCAATCTTCCAGCTTCGGCGGAGTCAGCTCGGCCGGGCCGGAACCATCCAGTTCGAAGTGCACGTGACGGGTCGCCGCGCAGTTGGGGATCATCACCACCGGCTTAGAGGCGGCGTGGGTCGGCGCAGATTTTACCTTCACATCCAGCACGGTAGTAAGACCGCCGAGGCCCTGGGCGCCGATCCCCAGCTTGTTGACCTTGTCGTAGAGCTCGACCCGCAGCTTCTCTTCGGTGGTTTGCGGGCTACGGGCGATCAGCTCCTGAATGTCGATGTGCTCCATCAGGGCTTCTTTGGCCAGTACGGCTGCCTTCTCGGCGGTACCGCCGATGCCGATCCCCAGCATGCCCGGTGGACACCAGCCGGCGCCCATGGTCGGCACGGTTTTGAGTACCCACTCCACCACGTCGTCGGAGGGGTTGAGCATCACCATCTTGGACTTGTTCTCGGAGCCGCCGCCCTTGGCCGCGATGCTCACTTCCACCTTGTCACCCGGGATCATGTCGATGTGCACCACGGCCGGGGCATTGTCCTTGGTGTTCTTGCGACTGCCGGCGGGGTCGGCCAGCACGGAGGCGCGCAGCGGGTTGTCCGGATTGGTGTAGGCACGGCGGGTGCCCTCGTCCACCATCTCCTGCACCGTCATGTCGCTGTCCCACTGCACCTGCATGCCGATCTTGACGAAGCAGGTGACGATGCCGGTATCCTGACACAGGGGGCGATGCCCTTCGGCAGACATGCGGGAGTTGATCAGGATCTGGGCCAGGGCGTCCTTGGCGGCCGGGTTGATCTCGCGGTCATAGGCAGCCTTGGCGGCCTGCACGAAATCGAGGGGGTGGTAGTAGGAGATGTACTGCAGGGCGTCGGCGATGGAATCGATAAAATCCTGTTTTTTAATGATGCTCATATCATCCTCACTGGTCCTTGTCTCCGGCGCGATGCAGAGCAAGGGCTTCCATATGAGCCGTGCTTCGGTGGGGTGGTGCCAGGCGGCTTGCCTGTCGGCCCGATAAGACAACGGCGTGTTTTTTCTAAAAATTCCGGCGGCTATGATACGCTTGCCACCCCCGTACCGGCTAGGGAGCAGGCTGTAAACTGTTGCCTGTGTAACAAAAAATGAAACCAACGCTGCATATCCACCATTTTGATCACCAGACGGCGCTCCATGCCCTGTTCGCACGCCTTCATCATCTGCCCTGGGCCATGTTGCTGGAATCCGCCGGCCCGCTGGGAGCGGACAACGGCTTTGACATCATCACCGCCGATCCGCTGGCCACTTTGCAGACCGAAGGAGCGCTGACCCGTATCGCGCAGGGAGATCAGCACGAATCCCGTGAAGATGATCCGTTGACGCTGCTGGCCCAACGCCAACACGCCCTGCTGGGAGAGGTCATCAGTCAAGCGACCCCCCTGCCCTTCATCGGCGGAGCTCTCGGCCTGTTTGGCTATGATCTGGGCCGCCGTTTCGAGCGTCTGCCGAGCCTGGCCGCCCGTGACGTGACCATCCCGGACATGGCAGTCGGCATCTATGACTGGGCCCTGCTGCGGGACCTGGCAACGGGTCAATGGCAGCTGGTGCACTGGGGCGATGAGGCCGGCCTTGCCCGCCGCCTGCAGTGGCTCAAGGCGCAGCAGGCAACCGCCACTGAGCCCTTTGCCTTGCAGGGAAAATGGCAGAGCAACATGAGCCGCGCGCAATACGGTGACAAGTTTGCCAAGGTCCAGGCCTATCTGGCCGCCGGGGACTGCTATCAGATCAACCTGACCCAGCGCTTCAGCGCGCCCTATCGGGGCGACGAGTGGCAGGCCTATCAGGCGCTGTCACAAGCTAATCGCGCCCCCTTCTCGGCCTTCCTGCGCTTGCCGCAGGGCGCCATATTGAGCCTCTCCCCCGAGCGCTTCCTGTTGCTCGACCAGCGCCATATCGAGACCAAGCCCATCAAGGGCACCCGCCCGCGACTGGCCGACCCTGCGCTGGATCAGGCCAGCGCCCTGGAGCTGGCTAGCGCCGACAAAGACAGATCGGAAAATCTGATGATCGTGGATCTGCTGCGTAACGACATCGGCCGGGTGAGTCGGCCCGGCTCGGTCAGCGTGCCCAGCCTGTTTGCGGTAGAGTCTTTTCCGGCGGTGCATCACCTGGTATCCACCATCCACGGCGAGCTGGACGCCCAGTGGCAGGCGGTGGACCTGCTGCGCGCCTGTTTCCCCGGCGGCTCCATCACCGGCGCCCCCAAGATCCGGGCCATGGAGATCATCGAAGAGCTGGAGCCCCAGCGGCGCAACGCCTACTGCGGCAGCATCGGTTATCTGAGCCAGCATGGCCGGATGGATACCAGCATCTGCATCCGCACCCTGATCGCCGCACAGGGACAGCTCCACTGCTGGGCCGGTGGCGGCGTCATTGCCGACTCCGACGTGGACGACGAATATCAGGAAACTTATGACAAGGTGGCCCGCATTCTGCCGCTGCTGGACACACTGCGTTGAAAACCTGACAAAATGGATCACAGCAACTGGAGCGAAAAAGAATCGAGATGGAACGTGCCGAACTGCTGACCCGCTTTTTATTGCAACGCCCCGCCCCCGCCCACCGGCTGACGGTGGCCGGGCTCAAGCCCGCCGCCGTGCTGCTGCCGTTGGTCGAGCGGGCCGACGGCCTGCAACTGCTGCTGACCCGGCGCAGCCCGCACCTGCGCCACCACGCAGGGCAGATAAGCTTCCCCGGCGGCAGGCAGGATCCAGACGACCGGGACTTGATCCACACGGCGCTGCGGGAAACCCAAGAAGAGCTCGGCATAGTCCCTGCCCAAATAAAGGTGCTGGGTACCCTCACGCCCCTCAACACCGTCTCCCAATACGACGTGCTGCCGGTGCTGGGGCTGGTCACGGCCGACTATCAGCTCACCCTGAGCCGGGACGAGGTCGACCAGGCTTTTGAGGTGCCGCTCAACCACCTGCTGGATCCACGCCACCACATCGCGCTCACCATCCCCAGAGCCGATCACCTGCACACCATCTACTGGATCCCCTGGCAGCATCACTTCATCTGGGGCGCCACCGCCAGCATGATCCGCCAACTCTCTCGGCAACTTGCCATATAACATTTTGCCTACAAAACGTTTTGCAACATTCGCGCATTAACATTAAACTAACGTAGGTTTTTATAAAAAATAATTGATTAATTCTTCTTTCGATCACATTTCCACAAAAGAATGCGGGTTTGAGCCCCATAAAGGTGAATTTGATCAACATTTTTGATTAAAAAAACCGTATCCTTGCGCCGATTCAATAAAAACCACAATTCGGGGTGAGACACATGTCTAATACTGTCACCGGCGCACAGGACGTTGCGACCTCACAGGAGCAAGGAACCCGCTCCATCCAATCGCGTGGTTGGACCAAGCAAGACACCAGCTGGGTGATCAGCCTGTTCGGCACCGCCGTCGGCGCCGGCATTCTGTTTTTGCCCATCAACGCCGGCATGGGTGGCTTCTGGCCACTGGTGGTGATGGCGCTGCTGGTCGGCCCCATGACCTACCTGGCCCACCGCGGCCTCGCCCGCTTCGTACTCTCCTCCAGCAGACCCGATGCCGACATCACGGAAGTGGTGGAAGAGCACTTCGGCGTGGGTGCCGGCAAGTTGATCACCCTGCTCTACTTCTTCGCCATCTACCCCATCGTGCTGATCTACGGGGTGGGCATCACCAACACGGTTGAGAGCTTCATGGTCAACCAGTTGCAAATGACGGCCCCCCCACGCTGGATCCTCTCCATCGTGCTGATCATGGGCATGATGTCGGTGATGCTGGCCGGTGAAAAACTGATGCTGAAGGTGACCGAGTTCCTGGTCTACCCACTCATCGCCATCCTGGTGGGGATCTCCTTCTATCTCATCCCGGACTGGACCGGTGCAGCCCTCTCCCAGATGCCGTCCGGCAAGGACTTTGCCATCACTCTGTGGCTGACCATTCCGGTGCTGGTGTTCTCCTTCAACCACAGCCCGGCGATCTCCAGCTTCTCGCTGGCCCAGCGTCGCGATCACGGCGAACACGCGGTCGAGAAATCTGACGCCATCCTCAAGCGTACCGCCACCATCCTGCTCGGTTTCGTGATGTTCTTCGTCTTCTCCTGCGTGATGAGCCTGACCCCGGCGCAGCTGGCAGAAGCCAAGTCCCAGAACATCGCCGTACTCTCCTACCTGGCCAACCAGCACGCGAGCCCCATCATCTCCTACTTCGGCCCGCTGGTGGCATTCGTGGCCATCGTCTCCTCCTTCTTCGGCCATTATCTGGGTGCCCGTGAAGGCCTGAAGGGGATGATCGTCCAGAACCTACGCAAGTCCGGCAAGGAGCCGAACCACAAGAAGGTCGAGATGTTCATCATCGCCTTCTTCATCCTGACCCTGTGGGGCACCGCGGTGATCAACCCCTCCATCCTCGGCATGATCGAGTCGATGGGCGGCCCCATCATCGCCACCATCCTGTTCATCATGCCGATGTACGCCATCAAGCGCGTGCCGGCCATGGCGAAGTATCAGGGCCATATCAGCAACGTCTTCGTGGCTGTGATGGGGATGACGGCCATCTCCGCCATCCTCTACCAACTGCTCGGCTGACATTCGGCCATACTAGCAACAATGCCAGCCGGGTAACCGGCTGGCATTTTTTATGATGCCAACAGCAGCGGATGATGACTCTCCAGCAGGCGAGCATGCACAGGCATCTTGGCCAACCCGCCACTCGCAAAACACCGGCCCTGCTCCCCATCCCGACAATTCCCCCCCTTTTCTTTCGTCATCCTCCCTTCAACGGCAACCGACAATGGCTGGCCCATAGCCCATACAGCCTTATACAAGCCGCTGCCACACCGCCTGCCTGACCATGCGTTCATCCAGGCTCTTGATGCGCCTGCGGTATTCACTCAGCCTGCTCCTCTCATCTCACGAAGATTCGGATCGGACCAGCCGCCAGACAATAAAAAACGCCCTCGAATGAGGGCGTTTTCTGTGCGGTGAAGGCTGTACTATCAGGCTTCGCTGTTGGGCACCGACGAGGCATCCAGCAGGGTTTCATCTTCGGCCATGCAGGCCGCGGCGGTGAACAGCACGTCGGTGGAGCTGTTCAGGGCAGTCTCTGCAGAATCCTGCAGTACCCCGATGATGAAGCCCACGGCTACCACCTGCATGGCGATGTCGTTGCTGATACCAAACAGGCTGCACGCCAGCGGGATCAGCAGCAGGGAGCCGCCGGCCACGCCGGACGCGCCGCAGGCGCTGATGGTTGCAACCACGGAGAGCAGAATGGCGGTCGCCAGATCCACTTCCATCCCCAGGGTGTGTACCGCCGCCATGGAGAGCACGGTGATGGTGATGGCGGCACCGGCCATGTTGATGGTGGCACCCAGCGGGATGGAGACCGCATAGGTATCTTCCGGCAAGCGCAGTTTCTCGGCCAGTGCCATGTTGACCGGGATGTTGGCGGCAGAGCTGCGGGTAAAGAAGGCGGTCACGCCGCTCTCTTTCAGGCAGGTCAGCACCAGCGGATAGGGGTTGCGCTTGATCTTCCAGAACACGATCAGCGGGTTGACCACGAAGGCGATGAACAGCATGCAGCCGATCAGCACCATCAGCAGCTGGGCATAGCCGAACAGGGCGTCAAAACCGGTTTCCGCCAGGGTGGAGGCAACCAGGCCCAGAATACCGAGCGGCGCGCAGCGGATCACCGCTTTCACGATGGTGGAGACACCGTGGGACAGGTCGGTGATCACCGCCTTGGTCCCCTCGCTGGCGTGGCGCATGGCGATACCAAGGCCGATGGCCCAGGCCAGAATGCCGATGTAGTTGGCATCCAGCAGCGCCTTGACCGGGTTGGTCACCACGTTGAACAGCAGGGTCTGCAGCACCTCGGTGATCCCGCCCGGCGGGGTGATCTCGGCACTGTTGGCCACCAGATGCAGGTTGGAGGGGAACAGGAAGCTGGCCACGACGGCGACCGCAGCAGCCAGGAAGGTGCCCAGCAGATAGAGCAGCAGGATCGGTTTCATGTTGGTCTTCTGGCCCTGCTTGTGGCCGATGATCGCTGCCATGACCAGTACAAAGACCAGCAGCGGGGCCACCGCCTTCAGGGCGCCGACGAACAGGCTGCCGAGCAGACCTGCCGTTTTGGCCCATTCCGGCATGAACATGGCAAGGAGAATACCGAAGACCAGACCGACCAGGATCTGGCTAACCAGGCTGGTACTGTTGACCAGTCTTACGAGGGGGTGTTGTTGTGTCATCAAATAGTCCCTGAGCACCGAAGTGCGTGAATCATTAGTCCTGTTGGCAACCGCTACGCCAGGCGACACCCATGTCACGGCTGGCGTCATCTGTCCCGGCAAGCCTTCTGTTGAGCCTGTCCGGTAACACACGGGATTGCGGACAAGGAATATCCCATCTGCAACCGCTTTTTTCCATATAATCACTGAAAAATATCCGGTTGACCTCACAAAAAAACCACAACAATGCGATAACACAATATCAACAGCATTCAAATGGATGCCGTTTTCCCTCGCTTGGCCATCCAGACACTCCCCGGCGGTGGTATCATGACGGTTTTTGCGCTGGAGCCCTGCCATGATCTCATCCCTGTTGACCCGTCACTTCGGCTTCGATCGGTTAAGACCGGGACAGGAGGCGGTGATCAGCCGATTACTGGCCGGTCAGAGTGCCGCCGCCATCTTCCCCACCGGCTCCGGCAAGTCCCTCTGTTATCAGCTGCCGGCGCTTGCCCTGCCCCATCTAACCCTGGTGATTTCGCCGCTGATCGCGCTGATGCACGATCAGCTCGCCTTCCTTCGCAGCAAAGGGATCGCCGCCGCCACCCTCGACTCGAGCCTGACCCCGGAAGAGAGCCGCCGGGTGATGCAGCAGGCCGGCGATGGCCAGCTCAAGATCCTGATGATCTCGGTGGAGCGGCTCAAGAACGAACGCTTTCGCCGCTTCATCCGGCAGGTGCCGCTGTCGATGCTGGTGGTGGACGAGGCCCACTGCATTTCGGAGTGGGGCCACAACTTTCGCCCCGACTACCTCAAGCTGCCGGATTACCGCCGTGAATTGCAGATCCCGCAGGTGTTGCTGCTGACGGCCACCGCCACCCCGGCGGTCATGGCCGACATGCAGGCCAAATTCGAGATCGAGGATGAGGGGCTCATCGTCACCGGTTTTTATCGCGCCAACCTGGACTTGGCCGTGGTACCGCTGCCTGACGAGGCTCGCGATAGCTGGCTGCATGCCGAACTGGTTCGTGACCCCACCGCGCCGACCATCATCTATGTCACCCTGCAACACACTGCAGAGCAGTACGCCACCCGCTTGCAGCAAGCCGGGATCAGGGCGCGCGCCTATCACGCCGGGCTCGATGCCACCCTGCGCAGCCAGATCCAGCACGACTTCATGGCCGGCAAGCTGGACTGCATCGTGGCGACCATCGCCTTCGGCATGGGGATCGACAAGGCCGACATTCGCCGGGTGATCCATTACGATCTGCCCAAATCCATCGAAAACTACAGTCAGGAGATAGGCCGCGCCGGCCGGGATGGTCTGCCTTCCCGCTGCATGGTACTGGCCAATCGCAGCCAGTTGCCGGTGCTGGAAAACTTCGTCTATGGCGACACCCCGGACAGAGCGGCCATCGTCACCTTGCTCGAGATCCTGCAGCAAAGCGGCAGCGAGTGGGAATTTGGCTTGCTGCGCCTCTCCAACGCCACCAATATCCGCCAGTTGCCGCTCAAGACCCTGCTGGTCTACCTGGAGATGGCGGGCATCATAGCGCCGGCCTACAGCTATTTTGCCGAGTATCGCTTCAAGTTCGTGCTGGACAAGGCCGACATCCTGGCCCGTTTCAATCCGGCGCGACGCCAGTTTCTGGAGCAAGTGTTCGCCAGTGCCCCGCAAGCGCGCAGCTGGTGCACCATGGACTTCGAGGCGCTCTGGCAGGGTTATCAGGGGGAGCGGTCGCGGGCCGCTGCCGCGCTGGATTATCTACAGCAGCAAGGCTGGATCGAGCTGGAGAGCAAGCAGATGACCGAGGTCTATCGGGTGCTACAGCAAGATCTGGACATAGCACCGCTGGCCGATCAGCTGCACTCACTGTTTGAAAAGAAAGAGCAAAGCGAGCTGGCGCGTCTGCAAGCATTGCTGGGGTTCTTTACCTCCAGCAGTTGCCTGAGCCATGAGCTGGCCCGCTACTTTGCCGATCAGGCCGCGCCCACCCATTGCGGGCACTGCTCAGTCTGTCGGGGAGAGGTGGCACAGCTTCCCTCCTTACCCAGCCGGACACTCCCCAATGAACAGGGGCTCAGAGCCTGGTGCGATCCACTGGTGGCCCTGTGTCACAGTCGGGATCCCCGCATCCTGACGCGTTTCCTGTGCGGCATCACCACCCCACTCACCACCCGGCTCAAGGCCAGAAGCCTGGCTGGATTCGGCCAGCTGGCATCCCACCCCTTTGCCGATGTGCAGACGGCCGTATCCAACATTTATGCCGCTCGCCAACAGGAATAAGCGGCCTAAACATCGGGTAGAGCCCAAAAAAATAAGACCCTCGCATCTGCGAGGGTCAAGCCAACGGAAACGTGCTTAAACAGAGCTTTGTATCAGCAACCAGCCACTCTCTTGCTAAAGCGCTGACTGCCTGACACAGGGCCAATCTAGAGCAGTCGCAATGTAGCGTCAATGTAAAAATTAGAGCTAAAACACCAAACAAAACACTTTCCGCTCACGTAAACGTAATGTTAGTTCGTCTCGTCTACGCCCTGCCCCTTGCCCCGTCTGTGCTGCAGCCAGTCTCCCAAATAAACGCGATGTCATTTCCATTTTCCGACAAACATTTATTTTTTATGTCTTTGACATTTACCTCACTATCGTGGCAAAAATAATTTAACAGTCAGTAACATAGGTGTGTCACTGATTGCGCCTTCCCGCATTGGGTCGGGAAGTACCCTTGCAAATTTAAACCAATAGTTGGTGATGGATTACTGGGGGCTGTTGACTAGGCTTAATGAGGTAAACAGAACAAAAGTAGTGATCCACTCTTTTCAGGGTAAGCGACTATAACGAGGGCAAAGTTATGGGCATCTTCGAGCATTATCAACAGCGATATGAGAAAGCCAGGGAAGAGGAATACACCATCCAGGAATTTCTGGATATGTGTAAGCAGGACAAATCCTGCTACGCCTCCGCCGCCGAGCGTTTGCTGGTCGCCATCGGCGAACCGGAAATGATCGACACCTCGGTCAACCCCAGACTCAGTCGCCTTTTCTCCAACCGCGTCGTGGCACGCTATCCCGCCTTCAAAGATTTCTACGGCATGGAAGAGGCCATCGAACAGATTGTCTCCTATCTCAAGCACTCGGCTCAGGGCCTGGAAGAGAAGAAGCAGATCCTCTATCTGCTGGGGCCGGTTGGCGGTGGTAAATCCTCGCTGGCAGAGAAACTCAAATCCCTGATGCAAAAAGTGCCTGTCTATCGTATCAAGGGTTCACCGGTCAACGACCACCCCTTCTGCCTGTTCGACATCGAAGAAGATGGCGAGATTCTGGAGAAGGAGTACGGCATTCCGCGCCGTTATCTGCGCCCCATCATGTCCCCCTGGGTCGCCAAACGGCTGCATGAGTTTGGTGGCGACATCACCAAGTTCAAGGTGGAGAAGGTCAATCCCTCTATTCTCGACCAGATCGCCATCGCTAAGACCGAACCGGGTGATGACAACAACCAGGACATTTCCTCGCTGGTCGGCAAGGTGGATATCCGCATGCTGGAGCACTTTGCCCAGGATGATGCCGATGCTTACTCCTACTCGGGCGCGCTGTGCAAGGCCAACCAGGGGATCATGGAGTTCGTCGAGATGTTCAAGGCACCCATCAAGGTGCTGCACCCGCTGCTGACCGCCACTCAGGAGGGCAACTACAACGGGACCGAGGGGCTCTCCGCCCTACCCTTCGACGGCATCCTGCTGGCCCACTCCAACGAATCCGAGTGGCAGCAGTTCCGCAACAACAAGAACAACGAGGCTTTCCTCGACCGGGTCTACATCGTCAAGGTGCCTTACTGCCTGCGCGTATCGGAAGAGGTGAAGATATACGAGAAGCTGCTGGTCAACAGCGAGCTGACCGATGCCAAGTGCGCCCCGGGCACCCTTGAACTGCTGGGCCAGTTTTCCGTGCTGTCACGTCTCAAGGAGCCGGAAAACTCGAGCCTCTACTCCAAGATGCGGGTCTATGATGGTGAGAGCCTCAAAGACACGGATCCCAAGGCGAAGAGCTATCAGGAGTATCGCGACTACGCCGGCGTGGATGAAGGGATGAATGGCCTGTCGACCCGCTTCGCGTTCAAGATCCTCTCCCGCGTCTTCAACTTCGACCACGCGGAAGTGGCAGCCAACCCGGTGCACCTCTTCTATGTGCTGGAGCAGCAGATCGAGCGCGAGCAGTTCCCGCAAGAGCTGCATGATCGCTACCTTGAGTTCATCAAGGGCTATCTGACTCCGCGCTATGTGGAGTTCATCGGCAAAGAGATCCAGACCGCCTACCTCGAGTCCTACTCCGAGTACGGTCAGAACATCTTCGACCGCTACGTCACCTATGCTGATTTCTGGATCCAGGATCAGGAGTACCGTGACCCCGAGACCGGCCAGCTGTTTGACCGCGCGTCGCTCAACAGCGAGCTGGAGAAGATTGAGAAACCCGCCGGGATCAGCAACCCGAAAGATTTCCGCAACGAAATCGTCAACTTCGTGCTGCGTGCCCGGGCCAACAATGCAGGCCGTAACCCCAACTGGACCAGTTACGAGAAGCTGCGCACCGTGATCGAGAAGAAGATGTTCTCCAACACGGAAGAGCTGCTGCCGGTTATCTCCTTCAACAGCAAAACCTCAGCCGAGGAGCAGAAGAAGCACGATAACTTTGTCGAACGGATGATGGAGAAAGGCTACACCCGCAAACAGGTGCGACTGCTCTCCGAATGGTATCTCAGGGTACGCAAGTCATCCTGACCCTGACTGTTCAAGGGGGAGTTATGGCGCATTTTATCGACCGCAGGCTCAACGGCAAAAACAAAAGCGCTGTCAATCGGCAGCGCTTCATCCGCCGCTACAAGAAGCAGATCAAACAAGCGGTCTCTGATGCTGTCTCCAAGCGCAGCATTCAAGACGTAGACACGGGCGAGAGCATCAGCATCCCGACCAAGGATATCGGCGAGCCCCATTTCCATCAGGGGCAAGGCGGCAAACGGGAGATGGTGCATCCCGGCAATGACCAGTTTGTCTCCGGCGACAAAATTGACCGCCCCAAGGGAGGAGGTGGCGGTCAAGGCTCTGGCGAAGGGCAGGCTTCCAACCAGGGAGAAGGGGCGGATGACTTCGTCTTCCAGATCTCCAAGGACGAGTACCTCGACCTGCTGTTTGAAGATCTTGAGCTGCCGCGGCTGCAGAAAACCCAGCTCAACCAGCTGATGGAGGTCAAAACCTACCGGGCGGGCTACACCTCCAACGGGGTGCCGGCCAACATCAACGTAGTGCGTTCACTGCAAAATTCGCTGGCCCGTCGGATGGCGCTGCAGGCCGGCAAGAAACGCCAGCTGCATGAGCTGGAAGATAGGCTGGCCCTGCTGGCGGCAGATCCCAACGAACATTTTGCCGAAATAGCCCAGCTCGAGAAGGAGATCAGGGAGCTGAAAAGACGGATCGATGCGGTGCCGTTTATCGACACCTTCGACCTCAAGTTCAACAACTTCGTCAAGCGGCCCGTCCCCTCCAGCCAGGCGGTGATGTTCTGCCTGATGGACGTGTCAGGCTCCATGGATCAGGCCACCAAGGAGATGGCCAAGCGCTTCTACATCCTGCTCTATCTGTTCCTGAGCCGGACCTACAAAAACGTCGAAGTGGTCTATATCCGCCACCATACCCAGGCCAAGGAGGTGGATGAGCATGAGTTCTTCTACTCCCAGGAAACCGGCGGCACCATCGTCTCCAGCGCCCTCAAGATGATGAACGACATCATCAACGAGCGTTATCCTGCCCATCAGTGGAACATCTATGCGGCGCAAGCTTCGGATGGCGACAACTGGGCCGACGACTCGCCACAATGCCGGGAGATCCTGGCGCGGGACATCATGCCGCGAGTGCGGTACTACTCCTATATCGAGATCACCACCCGTGCCCACCAGACGTTGTGGCACGAATATGAATCGGTCGCCAGCGAGTTCCCCCACTTCGCGATGGAGCACATTCGCAAGGTAGAGGATATCTATCCGGTATTCCGGGAGCTGTTCAAGAAGCAAGCGGCGTGAGGGAGGTCATATGGTAGAAACCGCAAGAAAAGTCGCACCGCTGGACGATGGCCCGGATTGGAACTTCGACCTGCTGGACATTTACCATCAGGAGATAGCCCGGGTCGCCAAGTTCTATCGACTGGATACCTACCCCAACCAGATCGAGGTGATCACGGCAGAGCAGATGATGGATGCCTACTCCAGTGTCGGCATGCCCATCGGTTATCAGCACTGGTCATTCGGCAAGCGCTTCATTCACACCGAGCGCAACTACAAACGTGGCCAGATGGGGCTGGCCTACGAGATCGTCATCAACTCGGATCCCTGCATCGCCTATCTGATGGAGGAGAACACCATGCCGATGCAGGCACTGGTGATGGCCCACGCCTGCTACGGCCACAACTCCTTCTTCAAGAACAACTATCTGTTCAAGACCTGGACCGATGCCTCCTCCATCATCGACTATCTGCTGTTCGCCAAGAACTACATCACCGAGTGTGAAGAGAAACACGGCATTGATGCGGTGGAAAAGCTGCTCGACTCCTGCCATGCCTTGATGAACTTCGGGGTGGATCGCTACAAGCGGCCCCAGAAGATCTCACTGGCCGAAGAGAAGCGGCGCCAGAAGGCACGGGAAGACTATCTGCAGACCCAGGTCAACGAGCTGTGGCGAACCCTGCCCAAGCAGCACAAGGCCTCCGGGGTGGAAGACAGACGCTACCCGGCTGAACCACAGGAGAATATTCTCTATTTCATCGAGAAGAATGCCCCTTTGCTGGAACCCTGGCAGCGCGAGATAGTGCGCATCGTGCGCAAGATCAGCCAGTACTTCTATCCGCAAAAGCAGACCCAGGTGATGAACGAAGGGTGGGCCACCTTCTGGCACTACACCATCCTCAATCACCTCTATGACGAGGGCAAGATCAGCGATCGCTTCATGATTGAGGTACTGCACAGCCACACCAACGTGGTCTACCAGCCCCCCTACAACAGCCGCTACTACTCGGGGATCAACCCCTACGCCCTCGGTTTTGCCATGTTTACCGATCTGCGCCGTATCTGCGAGAACCCGACCGAGGAGGACAGATACTGGTTCCCCGATTACGCCGGCAGCAACTGGGTCGATACCCTGCATTTCGCCATGCAGAACTTCAAAGATGAGAGCTTCATCAGCCAGTTCCTCAGCCCCAAGGTGATGCGCGACATGAAGCTGTTCGCCATTGATGACGACGATCTGAAGAACTATCTCAAGGTCTCCGCCATCCACAATGACGAGGGCTACCGCCAGGTGCGCAATACCCTGTCGGCCCAATACAACCTGAGCAATCTGGAGCCCAACATCCAGGTATTCAACGTGGCGGTGAAGGGAGATCGCTCGCTGACGCTGCGCTACGTGCCGCACAACCGGATCCCGCTGGGGGACTCCCGGCACGAGGTGCTCAAGCATCTGCACCAGTTGTGGGGATTCGATGTGGTGCTGGAACAGGATAATGGTGAACTGCCTGCGGATATCATCGGGCGTTGCCCGGAGAAAAAACCGGCTTGAGCAAGCAGCCATCCACCATAAAAAAACGCGCCATTTGGCGCGTTTTTCTTGCATCAGAATACCATCAGTTGTCGCACAGATTACTCGGCATGTCCTGACGCAGACGGGTCCACAACTTGCCTGACTCGATGCCGTACTGGCGTACCGTCATGAACACGGCTTCGTGATTCTTGGTCTCGGCCAGGTTCAGCAAGGTCTTGTAATAGGCATCGGCTGCTTCACGGGCCTGCTTGTCGGAAAAATAGTAACGTCCAACCCGGCTGTACAGCCCCTTGAAGCCGTTGAGGATCAGGGCATAAATCGGGTTGCCGGAAGCAAAGGAGAGCTGGTGGTGCAGGCGATAATCAAACTCTGCATACGCTTCCGGGGAGTTCTCTACCGCGTCGGCACCACGCAGGATCTCGGCGGCTTGCTCCGGATTGTTGCGGATCGCGCCACGAATGAAGATGGTGCAGATGTTGGTGCGCGCCGACAGCAGCTGGGCTACCAGATCCGGCACCTTGTCCTGATCCAGCCTGGCCAGGGTCTCCAGAATGTTGAGGCCCGAGGTTTCCCAGAAGTTGTTCACCTTGGTCGGTTTGCCATGCTGAATGGTGAGCCAGCCATCACGGGCCAGACGCTGCAGCACTTCACGCAAGGTGGTTCGAGTCACGCCAATCAGCTCGGACAGCTCACGCTCGGCCGGCAAGATAGATCCTGGAGGAAAGCGATTGTTCCAGATGGACTCGATGATATATTCCTCGGCAAACCCTGCAGGGCTCTGCGCTTTTATGACCATGTAGTGACTCTGTTGTAGTACGTAAAAAGGCTCACGAATAATAGCAAAGCAGGGAGGGCTGGCAAGCAGAAGGTCAGTCCTCTGCTCACATAAGCAGGCCATTTTGTTAAAAATATGTATTGATTGCTGCGATGGGTGTCAGCCAACCCCATCAATTGGCGATAAAACGGCCAATCTCGTGGGCAAGGCCGACTATGTTATTTATAGTTAATGCTCTTTTTGATTAAAATCATGAGGAATCAATCTGATAAGGGACAACATCCGGATGTTCTGGTCGAGCCTGTCTTGACTGCATAGACGCAGATACCAACCACAACACAGAGACCCACTATTATGCCAATCAGCTTAGGGCAAGCCTTTGCCAGGAACTTTCTGGGCAATGCGCCCCAGTGGTACAAGGCCGCTATTCTTCTATTCCTGCTGATCAACCCGATCGCCTTTTACCTCGATCCCTTCATCGCCGGCTGGCTGCTGGTCGTCGAGTTCATCTTCACTCTGGCCATGGCGCTCAAGTGCTATCCGCTGCAACCTGGCGGCCTGCTGGCCATTGAGGCCGTGCTGATCGGCATGACCTCGGCCGAGCAGGTCAAACATGAGCTGGTGGCCAATATCGAGGTACTGCTGCTGCTGGTCTTCATGGTGGCCGGTATCTATTTCATGAAACAACTGCTGCTCTATGTGTTTACCAAGCTGCTGATCAGGATCCACTCCAAGACCCTGCTTTCTTTGGCATTTTGTCTGGTCTCCGCTTTCCTGTCAGCCTTTCTTGACGCCCTCACTGTGATCGCCGTGGTGATCAGCGTCGCCACCGGTTTCTACGCCATCTATCACAAGGTTTCCTCCGGCAAGGAGTTTGGCAACCCGCACGATCACACCGATGATGACGCCGTCAATGAACTCAATCGCCAACATCTGGACGACTTTCGCGCCTTCCTGCGCAGCCTGATGATGCATGCCGCCATCGGTACTGCCCTCGGCGGCGTCTGCACCCTGGTAGGAGAACCGCAGAACCTGATCATCGGCGAACAGGCGGGCTGGAACTTCGGCGAGTTTGCCATTCGCATGTCTCCGGTCACGGTACCGGTGTTTATCTGCGGCCTGCTCACCTGTGTTCTGGTCGAAAAGTGCCGCTGGTTCGGCTACGGCGCCAAGCTGCCGGACGCAGTACGCCGCATCATGGAGGATTACAACCGCTATGAAGAGGCCGGACGTACCGCCCAGGACAAGGCCAAGCTCATAGTGCAAGCAGTGATCGCCCTCTGGCTGATCCTGGGGCTGGCCATGCACCTGGCGGCGGTGGGCCTCATCGGCCTGTCGGTCATCGTGCTGGCTACCTCGCTCACCGGCATCACCGAGGAGCACTCCCTCGGCAAGGCATTCCAGGAGGCGCTGCCCTTTACCGCCCTGCTGGCCGTCTTCTTCAGCGTGGTCGCCGTCATCATCGATCAGCAGCTGTTCAAGCCGGTGATCCAGTGGGTGCTGGCCGCCGAGCCGGACGCCCAGCTCGCGCTCTTCTACCTGGCCAACGGCCTGCTCTCCATGGTCAGTGACAACGTCTTCGTCGGCACCGTCTATATCAACGAGGTGAAGACGGCGCTGCTCAACAACGCCATCAGCCGCGAACAGTTCGAACTGCTGGCCGTGGCCATCAACACCGGGACCAACCTGCCGTCGGTGGCTACCCCCAACGGCCAGGCCGCCTTCCTGTTCATGCTGACCTCTGCGCTGGCACCGCTGCTGCGCCTCTCCTACGGGCGCATGGTGTGGATGGCACTGCCCTATACCCTGGTGCTGGGGCTGGTGGGTTTCTTCTCGGTGGAGATACTGCTCGGGCCGCTTACCGACTGGTTCTATCAGGCTGGCTGGCTGGTGCTCGACAACGTCGCGCCGGCGGCGCTGCCCGCCCTGCATTGATACCATGAGGGCCCATGCGGGCCCTTTCCTTTTGGCCCCTGCTCTGCTCTAATTCAGCCACTGTTTTTTCTGTGAGATCAACCAGATGATAGAGTTTCTGCGCCGTATTGCCGCCCATCGCCTGGCCTGGAGTCTGCTTGCAGCCTCTGCCCTGTTCCTCGAGTTGAGCGCCCTCTTCTTCCAGCATGTGCTGGGCCTGCATCCCTGCGTCATGTGCGTCTATGAGCGGATCGCCACGCTGGGAGTCCTCACCGCAGGGCTGCTCGGCATGGTGGCACCGCAGAAATGGTACGTGCGCTGGAGCGCTCTGCTGTTGTGGGGATCCAGTGCCTTCTGGGGCCTGAAACTGGCGCTCAAGCATGTGGATTATCAGGTCAATCCCTCCCCCTTCAACGTCTGCGAAGGCTTTGTCGACTTCCCGAGCTGGGCGCCGCTGGATCAGTGGATCCCCTGGATGTTCTACCCGGATGGTGATTGCAGCGAGGTCACCTGGCAGTTCCTGAGCTTCTCCATGCCTCAGTGGCTGGTGGCCATCTTCGCCGCCTACCTGCTGGTGTTCGTCGTGGTGGCCATCGGCAATCTGGTCAAGGGTCGTTGCTGCAGCTAAGCCCGATAGCAGTACAAAAAAAGAAGGGAGCCACTGGCTCCCTTCTTTTTTATGTCATTTTGCTTAATCAGCCAGGTGGCAAGGTGCTCAGGACGCCGCCTTGCTGGCGTTAATTCTGGCCTTCACCATGCCGATCACCATGGGCAGCAGCGAAATGCCGATGATGCCGAAGATGAGCAGGGTAAAGTTCTGACGCACCACCGGCAGATTGCCAAAGAAGTGGCCGGCATAGACGAATGAAAGGACCCACAACAGACCACCCACCAGATTGAACGCCAGGAAGCGCGGGTAGGTCATGGCGCCCATACCCGCCACGAAGGGCGCGAAGGTGCGCACGATGGGTAGGAAGCGGGTGATGATGATGGTCTTGCCGCCATGCTTGGCGTAGAAGGCGTGAGTCTTGTCCAGGTAATCCCGCCGGAAGATTTTGGAGTCAGGATTGCGAAACAGCTGCTCGCCGAAGAAGTGACCTATGGTGTAGTTCACCACGTTGCCGAGCACCGCAGCGATGATCAGCACGGCGGCCAGGGTATGCACATCCAGCACGCTGCCCACGGTGAGCGCACCGGCGGCAAACAGCAGGGAATCGCCCGGCAGGAAGGGGGTTACCACCAGTCCGGTCTCGCAGAAGATGATCAGAAACAGGATGGCGTAAACCCAGATCCCATAGTTTTCAAACAGCTCTTTCAAGTGCACGTCGACGTGCAGGATAAAATCAATCGCAAACAGGATCAGATCCATTTTCTCATACCCATAAAGTGAACGGCGTGGAGTCTACGCCAATGCATTGAGCGCCACAATCTCCCCCACCATGCTCTTTCTTATCACGCCCAAACACAACCGGCATGACACTTTTCATCAAATCAACGGGCGATGCAGCGGGCACGGCCAAGGCGGCCTACTCCCGCTCGGTGAGCGCCGCCCTCACGGCACCTGGCAGGCATAACTCCCAACCCCACAACAAGAGCAGCAGCAGGGTCGCATCGTCGAGCCAGCCAACGAATGGCACCACATCGGGGATGAGATCCAGCGGGCTGATGCCGTAGAGCAGGACCAGGATCACCAGCCCCCTGGCCCACCAGGGGGTATCAGGGTGACGAAAACCCCGATAGAGGCGGCGCAAACGCCGCCAGATCAGCCAGCGTCGGGCACCCGGCAAGGCACTCAACTCTCGATCAACTCGTTGCGCAGCCGCTGGATCTGGTCCCGCAGCGCTGCCGCCTGCTCGAACTCCAGATCCCGTGCATGCTGGAACATCTGCTCTTCCATCCGCTTGATCTCCTTGCTGATCTCGCTGGCGGAACGAGCATGGTACTCCCCTTGTGGCTCGGCGGCCTTGCGGCTGCCCCGCCCGCTCTTGCCTGCACTGCGACTGCCTCCCATGTCCATCACATCGCCCACCGACTTGTTGAGACCCGTCGGGGTGATGCCATGTTCGAGGTTGTGGGCATGCTGCAGAGCGCGGCGCCGCTCGGTCTCTTCGATCGCCACCTGCATGGAGTTGGTGATGGTATCCCCGTAGAGAATGACCTTGCCGTTGAGGTTGCGCGCCGCCCGGCCGATGGTCTGGATGAGGGAGCGGGTGGAGCGCAGGAAACCCTCTTTATCCGCATCCAGGATCGCCACCAGCGAGACCTCCGGCATATCGAGCCCCTCCCGCAGCAGGTTGATCCCCACCAGCACGTCGAACTTGCCGAGGCGCAGATCGCGAATGATCTCCACCCGCTCGACGGTGTCGATGTCCGAGTGCAGATAACGCACCCGCACCTCGAGATCCGCCAGGTATTCGGTCAGATCCTCCGCCATCCGCTTGGTGAGGGTGGTGACCAGCACCCGCTCCTCCACCGCCACCCGCTTGCGGATCTCGGAGAGCAGGTCGTCCACCTGGGTGGTGACCGGCCGCACTTCGATCTCGGGGTCGAGCAGGCCGGTGGGGCGCACCACCTGCTGCACTACATCGCCGCCGGACTTCTCCAGCTCGTAGGGGCCGGGGGTGGCCGAGACAAACACCGTCTGCGGCATCAGCGCCTCGAACTCGTCGAACTTGAGCGGCCGGTTGTCCAGCGCCGAGGGGAGCCGGAAGCCGTACTCCACCAGGGTCTCCTTGCGGGATCTGTCCCCTTTGAACATGGCGCCGATCTGCGGCACCGTGACGTGGGATTCGTCGATGATGAGCAGGCCATCCCCCGGCAGATAGTCAAACAGGGTGGGCGGCGGCTCGCCGGGCGCGCGACCGGAGAGGTAACGGCTGTAGTTCTCGATGCCAGAGCAGTAGCCCAGCTCCTGCATCATCTCGATGTCGAACTGGGTACGCTGGCTGATGCGTTGCTCCTCCACCAGCTTGCCCAGCGACAACAGCTGCTCACGGCGGCTCTTGAGCTCCTCCTTGATGTGCTCGATGGCCCCCAAAATGGTCTCGCGCGGGGTGGCATAGTGGGTCTTGGGATAGATGGTGTAGCGCACCACCGTCTGCTCGATGGCACCGGTCAGCGGATCGAACAGGGAGAGGCGCTCCACCTCCTCATCAAACAGCTCCACCCGCAGGGCCAGCTTGTCCGATTCGGCGGGGTAGATGTCGATCACCTCTCCCCGCACCCGGAAGGTGCCGCGCTGGAAGGCCATGTCGTTGCGGGTGTACTGCAGCTCGGCGAGACGGCGCAGGATATCCCGCTGATTGATCAGGTCCCCTACTTTCAGGTGCAGCATCATGCTGAGGTAGGCTTGCGGATCCCCCAGACCGTAGATGGCCGACACCGAGGCGACGATCACCACGTCGCGGCGCTCCAGCAGTGCCTTGGTGGCCGACAGCCGCATCTGCTCGATGTGATCGTTGATGGAGGCATCCTTCTCGATGAAGGTGTCGGTGGTCGGTACATAGGCTTCCGGCTGGTAGTAGTCGTAGTAGGAGACGAAATACTCCACCGAGTTGTCGGGGAAGAACTCCTTCATCTCGCCATAGAGCTGGGCCGCCAGGGTCTTGTTGGGAGCCAGGATCATGGTAGGGCGATTGAGGGTGGCGATGACGTTGGCCATGGTGAAGGTCTTGCCCGAGCCGGTCACTCCGAGCAGGGTCTGATGGGCAAGGCCGGATTCGATGCCATCGAGCAGCTGGGCGATGGCCCTTGGCTGATCCCCGGCGGGTTGAAACTGGCTGGCCAGCTGGAATAACTTGCTCATGACGACTCCCGGCAAAAAAACGCAAGAGCAGAAGTGTACTCCGAGATGGGGTGGGCTGGGTATCCACTCTGCCGGAAGAAGCGGCTATTGACCTCGAAATACGACCTCTGTATGATGCTCCTCCTTGCCTGATGTTCCCCCGTAGTTCAGTCGGTAGAACGGCGGACTGTTAATCCGTATGTCACTGGTTCAAGTCCAGTCGGGGGAGCCAATCTCCTCACCATCTCGGTGCAAGTTATCCACTTTAGTGCTTTCCTCTGCCAATTTTAATGCACAAGCCGCCTCCCGCGGTGACGCCTCCCTTTTGATTCCTCATCCGCCCCGGCAGCGTTTTGTTCTGCTGCGTCTAACTATTTGATTTTTATAGAAACAATTTATCTCAGGTATTTTTTGAACAGTCCTTGCAGCCCAGTATTGGCGCGGGATACAGCCTGATCACCAAGTTTCATAAACAGGGTTATCCACAGATTCTGTGGGTAAGTAGAGCAAAGCCAATGACGGCCTAGGCTGGCAGGCCATTGCCAGCGACGGGCGATGTTTTTCCCTGACGACCTGATTTTCTGCTGTTTTTGAGCGCCCCCCTGAATGGGTTGCCATCGCCGCCGACAGATGCCTTTTGCAGATATCTTTTCGCTATCCCGCACAACATGGGTCACTCCCTCTCGACACCCACCGATCGGCTCCCGGACTCATGCCATCCCCTTCAGTCAGATGTGCTGAAAAACCAGGAAACCGCCCAGCCAAACAGCAGAGAATAAATTTTCAAGCAGAGCGGAAAGACGAGGATCACAGATAGCAGGAATCACTAATTGACAGCGGGGCTGGCAGAGGGAAATAGAGGTCATCACCAGACCCGCCCCGCAATTTCCCTCACACAGGCGGGGCGAGTGGCGGGTTAGTGCCGATTAATCCTCCTTTGACGCTTCTTTATTGGTGAGGGATCCGGCACAATATCGGCCCCACTTTTTTCCTCGGTTTTTCCGGGCATGACCATAGATTTTGTGACACTGCTACATCAAAGCGACTCCCTGCTGCTGTTCGTGGTACTGGCCTTCGGCCTGCTGCTCGGTAAAGTCAGGTTCGGCAACTTCCAGATCGGCAACACCATCGGCGTGCTGTTTACCGCCCTACTGTTCGGCCAGATGGGCTTCGAATTCACCGCCACCACGGAGAACGTCGGCTTCATGCTGTTCATCTTCTGCGTGGGGATAGAAGCGGGGCCGCACTTCTTCAGCGTCTTCCTGCGTGACGGCATCCACTACATCACCCTCACCCTGGTGATCCTGCTGACGGCCCTCTTCCTCACCGTGGGGCTGGCCAAGTTCTTCAACCTCGGGCCGGGCATGGCCGCCGGCATCCTGGCCGGCTCGCTCACCTCGACCCCGGCGCTGGTGGGCGCCCAGGATGCCCTGCGCAGCGGCCTGCTCAACCTGCCCCATCAGACCGACATGCAGTCGGTGCTCGACAACATGGGCATCGGCTATGCACTCACCTATCTGGTGGGACTGGTCGGCCTGATGCTGGTGGTGCGCTACCTGCCCTCGCTGGCACGGCTCGACCTCAACACCGAGGCGCAGAAGATCGCCCGCGAGCGGGGCCTGTCGGACAACGAGAGCCGCAAGACCTACCTTCCCATCATCCGTGCCTACCGGGTCGGCCCGGAGCTGGCAGCCTGGATTGGCGGCCGCACCCTGCGCGAGACCGGCATCTACCCCCACACCGGCTGCTACGTGGAGCGGATCCGCCGCAACGGCATTCTGGCGAGCCCGGATGGCGACGCCGTCATTCAGGAAGGGGACGAGATCGCCCTGGTGGGTTACCCCGAGAGCCACGAGAAGCTCGACGTCAACTACCGCAACGGCAAGGAGGTGTTCGACCGCAACCTGCTTGACCTGCAGATCGTCACCGAAGAGATAGTGGTGAAAAACGATGCGGTGGTGGGTCGCCATCTGGTAGAGCTCAACCTCACCGAGAAGGGCTGCTTCCTCAACCGGGTGGTGCGCTCCCAGATCGAGATGCCGTTCGATCGCAACATCATGCTGCAAAAGGGCGACGTGCTGCAGATCAGTGGCGAGAAGCAGCGGGTCAAGCTGCTTGCCAACAAGATCGGCTTCATCAGCATCCACAGCCAGACCACGGATCTGGTGGCCTTCACCACCTTCTTCGTGCTGGGGCTGCTGATAGGCTCCGTCTCCCTGGTATTCGGCCAGCTCGAATTTGGGCTGGGTAACGCCGTCGGCCTGCTGCTGGCGGGGATCCTGATGGGCTATCTGCGCGCCAACCACCCCACGGTCGGCTACGTACCGCCGGGCGCCCTGCGTCTGGCCAAGGATCTGGGCCTCGCCGTCTTCATGGTGAGCACCGGCCTCAAAGCCGGCGGCGGCATTCTGGACCACCTGAGCCAGGTCGGTGCCGTGGTGCTCTTTTCCGGCATGCTGGTGACCACCCTGCCGGTGCTGGTGGGCTACCTGTTCGGAGTCTGGGTGCTGAAGATGAACCCGGCCCTGCTGCTCGGCGCCATCACGGGGGCCCGCACCTGCGCCCCGGCCATGGACGTGGTGAACGAGGCAGCCAACAGCTCCATCCCGGCGCTCGGCTATGCCGGCACCTATGCGGTGGCCAACGTCATGCTGACCCTGGCGGGCTCCTTCATCATCGGCTTCTGGTTCTAGCGCCGACGATCCAGCACCAAGTACACCAACTCAAGGGGAGCCGTTATGGCTCCCCTTTTCGTTCATGCCGCTCTCCTCTTCGCCTAAGCCCCATCGCCTCGCCCCCGCAGGATAGGGCCTATCGTGCTATGCGCCCCTCACCGACCAAACCCAATGAGCTAAAGCGCCCGCCCCATGCCGCTTACACTCAATGAAACACACGAGGGCATCGTCATGATACGGTTATGGATCCTTCTGGGCTGGCTGCTGTGCGGCCCGCTGCAGGCCGCCACGGCAGCGCAAACCTCCCCCGCAGAGGAAGCCGACCCCGAGCCGGCCGCCCTGGCCTTCAGCAGCGATCAGCTGGCCCAGCCCCTGCTTGGTGATCTCGATGCCATGCTGGCACGGCGCACCATCCGGGTGCTCACCACCTACAACAAGACCGGCTATTTCATCTACAAGGGGGTGCAGCGAGGCGTCACTTACGACGCCTTCATCGAGGTGGAGAAGCGGCTCAACGAGCAGCTGCGCAAGCAAAAGAGCCTCAAGCGCCATCTCAAGCTGCACCTGGTCTTCATCCCGGTAGCGCGCGAGGCCCTGCTGGAAGCCCTCATCGCAGGCAAGGGCGACATCGCCGCCGCCAACCTCACCATCACCGAGCGGCGCAAACTGCAGGGGGTGCGCTTTACCGATCCTCTGCTGGAGAACGTGCGGGAGCTGCTCATCTCGGGACCGGTCTCCCCCAAGGTGGAGAGCGCCGCCGATCTGGCCGGCCAACGGGTCTATGTGCGCCCCTCCTCCAGCTACTTCGAGAGCCTCACGGCCTACAACCAGGCGCGCAAGGCGGCGGGAGAACCGCTTGTCGACATCCAGCCGGCCCCGGAGGCGCTGGAAGATGAAGATCTGGTGGAGATGGTCAATGCCGGCCTGCTGCCCTTCATCGTCATGGACGAACACAAGGCCCGGTTCTGGCAGAAGATCTTCCCCGCCATCCGCATCCATGAACAGCCGGTGTTCCGGCAAGGGGGGGTCATCGCCTGGGCGGTGCGCAAGGAGAGCCCGCAACTGCTGGCCATGCTCAACGAACAGATAGCCGCCCTGCGCGGCAAACACAGCGGTGACGCCATCCTGGCCCGCTATCTCAAGCAGAACAAATTCGTCAAGAGCGCCGCCGCCGACGCCGAGCGCCAGAAGTTTCTGCAGGTGGTGGATCTGTTTCGCGAATATGGCGAGAAATACGAGGTGGACTGGCTGCTGATGGCGGCCCAGGGCTATCAGGAGTCGGCCCTCAATCACAAGGCGCGCAGCCACGTCGGCGCCATCGGCATCATGCAGATCATGCCCGCCACCGGCAAGGGGCTCAAAGTGGGCGACATCCGCCAGCTCGAGCCCAACATTCACGGCGGCGTCAAATACATGCGCTGGATGATCGACCACTACTATGCAGACGAGCCCATGACGGCCCTCGACAAGGCGCTCTTCTCGTTCGCCTCCTACAACGCCGGCCCCGCCCGGGTGGCACGGCTGCGCACCGAGGCCAAGAAACGGGGGCTGGATCCCAACGTCTGGTTTCACAACGTCGAGTACGTGGCGGCGGAGAAGATAGGGCCGGAGACGGTCACCTACGTCGGCAACATCTACAAGTACTACATCGCCTACAAGCTGGTGATGGAGCAGTTGCAGCGCAGGCAGCAGGCGACCGAGGCCATCAAGCAGCAGGGCGCCGGTGGCGACCAGGTCTCCGCCGCACCCGCATCACAGGGATAAGCCAGCCCTTCATCCGCGCGGCTCCCCGTCAGACGGGGAGCCTCCCGTCTTTTCAACCGTTGCCGCAGTACCATCCTGACCTCCTTCAGCCCCGTCATGGCCCAACCTCACCCTGCCGTGACCAGAATGAACACAATGACCACAACAGCCTTAATAGCCATTACGGTCAGATTGTTTGCCGACCAAACACGATTAATTAACCTTCCCGCAACAATCACAAGGAGTACACCATGTTGCAAGGAACCCTCAAACGCACGTTGCTCTGCTGCCTGCTGGGCGCCAGCCTCGGCGCCCAGGCCAAGATCGACGAAATCCACTTCCTCATTCCGGGCGGCGCCGGCGGCGGCTGGGACAACACCGCCCGCGGCACCGGCGAGGCGCTGACCAAATCCGGCCTCATCACCACCGCCTCCTACCAGAACATCTCGGCCGGTGGCGGTGCCAAGGCCATCGCCCACCTCATCGAGACGTCGGCCCAGTCCGACAAGACCCTGATGGTCAACTCCACCCCCATCATCGTCAAATCCCTCTCCAAGGAGCTGCCGCAATCGTTCCGGGATCTCACCCCGGTGGCCGCCATCATCGCCGACTACCAGGCGCTGGCCGTGCCGCTGGACTCCCCCTACCAGAGCTGGCCCCAACTGCTGGCCGCCTATCAGGAGAACCCCGCCAAGGTGAAGATTGCCGGCGGCTCCGCCCGTGGCAGCCTGGATCATCTGGTGGCGGCCATGACCTTCAAGAATGCCGGGGCCGATGCCGGCAAGCTGCGCTACGTGGCCTATGACGCCGGCGGCAGCGCCATGGCGGCGGTGCTGGCGGGGGAAACCCAGGTGCTCTCCACCGGCTTTGGCGAAGCGATGGAGGCGGTCAAGTCGGGCCAGATGCGGATCCTCGGCATGACGGCCCCGACCCGGATGCCGGATGCGAGCGAGGTGCCCACCTTCAGCGAGCAGGGCAACCCCACGGTCTTTGCCAACTGGCGCGGCTATTTCGCCTCCCCTGCCGTCAGCGCCGACAAGTCGGCCGAATTCGCAGCCCTGCTCAAGCAGATGTATGACAAGCCGGAGTGGGAGACGGTCCGCGCCCGCAACAACTGGACCAATCTCTACCAGGCCGGCCCCGAGTTCACCGCCTTTCTGATCCAGCAGGAGCAGCAGATCGGCGGCCTGATGCGCGAACTCGGCTTCATCAAGTAATCCCACTGTCGGCGGGCCTGGCCCGCCCATCGGAGTCATCCCATGCATCTGACCAAGGAGCGACTCGGGGGGCTGCTGTTTTTGCTGCTCTCCCTCGCCTACGGCTATCACGCCACCCAGATCCCCGGCTACCCCGGGGACGAATATGAACCCTTCACCGCCAGCACCCTGCCCTATGCCCTGGCCGGTGCCGGCGCCCTGCTCTCCCTGCTGCTGATCTGCTTTCCGGGCGGCGAGCGACTGCAGCGCGAAACCGGCAACTGGCGGCTGGTGTTTGCCCTGCTGCTGCTGATGCTGGCTTACGGCCTGGCCCTTGGCTGGCTCGGCTTTCTGGTCGCCACCACCCTGTTTCTCATCGGCGGGATCCGGCTGATGGGCGAGCAGAGCCTCGCCTTTGCCTGCAAGGTGAGCCTGCCGTTCACTCTCATCTTCTGGGCCCTGCTCACCAAGGGGCTCAACGTCTACCTCGAGCCGGGCCGGCTGTTCACCCAGTTGCTGGGATAAGGAGAACCCATGTTAGACGGCATTCTGCAAGGACTGGGCACCGCCATGATGCCCATCAACATCTTCATGGTGATCGTCGGCTGTTTCGTCGGCACCTTCATCGGCATGCTGCCGGGCCTCGGGCCCGTCACCGCCATCGCCCTGATGATCCCCATCACCTACGGGCTGGATCCCGCCTCCGGCATCATCCTGATGGCCGGGGTCTATTACGGCTCCATGTTCGGCGGCTCCACCTCCTCCATCCTGATCAACACCCCGGGCTGCTCCGCCAGCATGATCACCGCCATCGACGGCTATCCGCTGGCCTGCAAGGGGCAGGCGGGCAAGGCGCTGGCCATCGCCGCCTACGCCTCCTTCACCGGCGGCACCCTGTCCGCCATCTTCCTGATGGTGGCGGCGCCGCTGCTGGCCAAGGTCTCCCTCTCGTTCCAGTCGGCGGACTACTTCGCCCTGATGGTGCTGGGGCTCTCGGCGGTGGCGGCCTTTGCCGGCAAGGGCCAGGTGCTCAAGGCGCTGATCATGGCGCTGTTCGGCATCATGCTCTCCACCGTCGGCATCGACCGCAGCGTCGGGGTGGACAGATTCACCTTCGGTCTGCCGGACTTGCGCGACGGCTTCTCCTTCCTGCTGCTGGCCATGGCCACCTTCGCCCTGGCGGAGATCCTGATGACGGTGCTGCGCCCGGGCAAGGACACCAGCAAGGAGGAGGCGCGCAAGATCCAGCAGCTCGGATCCCTCAAGCTGAGCAGGGACGAAGTCAAAGAGATAGCGCCCCCCATCGCCCGCTCCTCGGTGATGGGTTTCCTCATCGGCGTGCTGCCGGGGGCCGGCGCCACCATCGCCTCCTTCATGGCCTATGGCGCCGAGCGCAACTTCGCCAGCAAGCGCAGGCAGGAGCAGTTCGGCAAGGGCAGCCTGACCGGTATCGCCGCGCCGGAAGCGGCCAACAACGCAGCCTCCAGCGGGGCCTTCGTGCCGCTGCTGACCCTGGGGATCCCGGGCTCCGGCACCACGGCGCTGATGCTGGGGGCCCTTATCGCCTACGGCATCCAGCCGGGCCCGCGCCTGTTCATGGAGCACCCGGACGTGTTCTGGTCGGTGATCATCTCCATGTATCTGGGCAACGTGGTGCTCTTGATCCTTAACCTGCCGCTCATCCCCTATCTGGCCAAGATCCTGCAGGTGCCGCGCCCGGTGCTCATCCCCATGGTGCTGCTGTTTTCGCTGATCGGGGTCTATCTGGTCTCCTTCAACACCATGGACATCTATGTGATGGCGCTGGTGGCGCTGATCGCCATCGGCCTGCGCCTGCTGGACTTCCCCATGGCGCCCATGTTGCTCGGCTTTATTCTGGGGGGCATGCTGGAGGACAACCTGCGCCGGGCGCTGGTGATCAACGACGGCTCCCTGAGCTTCCTGTGGGAACGCCCCATCACCCTCGCCTTTACGCTGATCACTCTGGTGATGCTGCTGTTGCCGGTGTGGCAGTGGTGGCAGGCGCGCCGCGCACCGGCCGCCACACTGCAATCCGAGCCGAGCTGAGTTGGCGCATCCCACGCAGCAAAAGAGCGCCGAAAGGCGCTCTTTTTATTGGCAAGACGAAATGGGTGGCAATTCGCTCAGGGCTGGCGATAACGCCGCTCCGGCCGGCCCACTGTGCCGTACTCCAGCTCCGGGCTCGCCAACTGCTGGCCCACCAGAAACTCCAGATAGCGGCGCGCCGTGGTACGGCTCACCCCGACCCGGCCGCCAATCTCCTCGGCGCTGGCTCCCTGCGATCCCAGCGCCGCCAGCACCCGCTGCAGGGTGAGCCCGTCAATCCCCTTGGGCAGGCCGCCCGCCGCCACCTGCTGCAACGGCGTCCCCAGCAGGGCGTCCACCGCCTGCTGATCGATGTCGGCCAGCGCCGCCAGAGCGGCGCGGTTCTGGCAATATTTGTCGAGGGTGTCGCGCAGCCGCTCGAACACCACGGGCTTGAGGATGAAATCCACCACCCCGAGCCGCATCGCCTCCTGCAGGGCACTCGCCTCCCGCGCCGCGGTGAGCAGTATCACGTCGAGAGAAGCCCCCGCCTGGCGCAGCTCTCGCAGCAGGGCAAAGCCCTCGCCATCGGGCAACCAGACATCCAGCAGCACCAGATCGGGTTTGAGGATCTCTATCTGCTCCCTGGCATCGAACAGGGTGAGCGCCACCCCCAGCACCTCGAAACCCGCCAGCCGCTGCACGAAGCGGCGGTGGATCTCGGCAATGGCCGGGTCATCCTCGACGATCAGGATCTTGATCACTCACACCTCCTTGGGAATGTAACAGACGACGCAACTCCCCTGCGTCGTGGCTTCGATGGTGATGGTCCCCTGCAGGGCATCCAGGGTCTTGCGCACCAGCGCGAGGCCGATGCCGTGATCCGGCTCCGCCTTGCTGCTGACCCCACGCTCGAACAGGCGATCAGCCAGCGCGGGATCGATCCCCCCCGCCCCGTCTTCCACCTCCAGGATCAGATCCTGGCCGAGATCGCTCAGCGCCACCCGCACCGGCTGGTAGGGGGCACCGTGGCGACGGGTCGCCTCGAAGGCATTGTCGATGAGATTGCCCAGCACCGTCACCAGCTGGGAGCCGCTGACGCGAAGGGGGATGTCGTGCAGGCGGGAATCCGGGTCCACCTCCAGCACCAGCCCCAGCTCGTGAGCCCTGTGGTATTTGCCGAGCAGCAGGCCGGCCACCTTGGGCTTGGCGATGGCGCTCAGCAAGAAGCTGAGCAGGCTCTGCTCGGTGGCCGCCTCCCGCCCGATGAAGGCGAGCGCCTCGCGGGTGGCCCCGAGCTCGATGAGCCCGGCGATGGTGCCAAGCTGGTTGTGGTGTTCGTGGGTCTGCACCCGCAGCAGATCGCTGTAGGCCTGCACCTGGGAGAGCTGGGCGCTCAGTTCGGCCAGCTCGTCCTTGCGCCGAAAGCTCGACACCGCGCCGATCAGCTTGCCATCGCGCACCAGCGGCAGCCGGTTAACGATGAGGGACTGGCCGTTGAGCACTATCTCCTCGTCAAACTGCGGACGTGGATCCTGAATGAGGGAGAGCATGCGACTCTCTGGCAGCAGCCGGGTGACGGGCTGGCCGATGGCGGCCCGGGCCGTCTGCTCGTCAAGGCGCAGCAAACGGATGCCATTGGGATTGAGGGAGGTGAGCCGGCCCTGCTCGTCGATGGTGAGGATCCCCTCGCGCACGGTGCGCAGGGTGCAGTCAAGTTCGGCATAGAGGCGGCCGATCTGCTCGGGCTCAAAGCCAAGGATGGCACGTTTGTAACGGCGGGCCAGCCAGGCGGCGGCCAGGCTGTTGAGCAGCACGATGAGCAGGGTCATGGCGAGGCCAAAGCGCAGAAACCCCTGCAGATCCGCCTCGATATCCCGCACCAGATAACCGACCGAGACCACCCCGATGATCTGACCGAGCTCATCGCGGATGGGGCTCTTGCCGCGCACCGAGACCCCGAGGGATCCTTGCGCGCGGGAGATGTAGGCCTCCCCCTGCAGCGCCCGCCTCGGATCATCCCCCATCATGGGCTGGCCGATGCGATCCGCATTGGGGTGCACCAGCCGGCGCGCGTCTTTATCGCCGATGACGATATAGCTGGCACCGACCTCGGCGCGGATCCGCTCCACCAGCACGTTGAGACGGGCGGTATCGGCCCGCTTCACCCCGGCCAGCACGCCAGGCTCGCGGGCCACCAGCCGCGCCACGTCGAGGGCCTGATCCCCCACCTCGCGGTAGCGCTGCTCGGACACATAGTAGTAACTGGCCCCGCTCAGCAGCACCAGCTGCAGCAGACTGACCAGACAGAGCATGAGGAGGATGCGTCCTTGCAACCCCAGCTTCATGCCTCCTTGTCGCCTCGCAACAAGTCGAGCAGCAGGCTGCCGTCGCGCAGGGCCTTGTGCACCTGCACCGAGGTGGGCTTGGTGGGATCTTCGTAGAAGTGGGTGGATTCAATCTGCAGCCGCACCAGGTATTCGGCCGGCAGCTGGCTTGCCAGCGACTGGTGCAGCATGGGGAACAGCAGCCGATCGGCGCGGGTGATTTCCCCCCCCAGCAGCAGCTTGCCCGGATTGAGCAGGCAGATGAGGTTGGAGAGCACCCGGGAGAGCCGCCCCGCCGCCTGATGGAGGATGTCCTGGCAGAGGCTGTTGCCCGCCAGCGCCAGCTCGCACAGCTCACGAATGGTGACGCTCTCGGGCAGATCGTACTCCTGCATCCGCTCGCGCAGATCCCGGTACTGGGCTTCGAGCGCCTGATTGGTCACCAGGGTGCAGGCACAGCCAAAGCCGCCGCAATAGCAGCGCTGACCGTAGGGCTCAAGCTGCAGGTGGCTGAGATCGCCGAGCAGGGCCGACTCGCTCTCGATGAGCTGGCCGTTGACCACCATGCCGACCCCGATGTCGTTGTGCACGAACACCAGCACCGCATCGGCGCAGTTCTTGGCGGCCCCCCACTCACGCTCGGCCTGGATCCAGGTGCGCACGTCGCCACTCACCAGCACGGGCACCGCGAACGCCTCCTGCAGGGTGGGGCCGAGCGGCCAGTTGCGCAGATCGTAGAAGGGGAAGTGTTTGACCATGCCGGAGTGGCGCTCCACCTGCCCCGGCAGACAGAGGGCGATGCAGGCGAGGCGCAGCGCCTTCTTGGGCAAGAAGCCCTCGATGGCCCGCACCAGGCTGGCCAGCAGGTCGGCGCGCTCCCCTTCGCTGAAGACATGGCGATGACGGGCAAGCGAGCGGCCGGCCAGATCGAACAGCGCCATGTCCACATAACCGCGACCAAGGCGCATGGAGAGAAACTGGAAGCGGCGCTCGTTGATGCGCAGCAAGGTCTGGCGGCGACCGCGCCCCACCGAGCTCTCGCCACAGGTGACCACCAGGCCGCCGTCGAGCAATTCGCGGGTGATCTTGGTGATGCTGGCAGGCGAAAGGCCGGTCAAGCGGGAGAGATCGGTACGGGACAGCTCCTTGTGCTCCTCCAGGCTGGCGTAGACCAGGCCATAGTTGAGCTGACGGATCAAATCGATACTGCCTTTCACGATCTCATTCATAGGGTACGGGGCAAGGGCTGACACAGAGGGGGCCAATTTTCACATATTATTGGTCAATCCCCAAATAAAGTGCGGCCTGAACCGGGGTTCAGGCCGCATCTTGTGAGGGACATCCCCCTCTTGTCATCCCATCAGTAGCGGAACTGGGAGACCAGCTTGCGCAGTTTGTCGCCGGTGCTGGCGAGATCGCGGGTGGTGCTGTTGGACTCAACCGCCGCGTCGGTCAGCTCGCTGACGATCTGCTGAATGGCCACCAG
The DNA here is from genome assembly GCF_002934425.1 of Aeromonas sp. ASNIH4. Lineage (NCBI taxonomy): Bacteria > Pseudomonadati > Pseudomonadota > Gammaproteobacteria > Aeromonadales > Aeromonadaceae > Aeromonas > Aeromonas sp. ASNIH4. Next base: position 2,425,281 of record NZ_CP026217.1, read on the forward strand.
GTTCTTGTTGATCTCCTCGGAGACCGCGTGCTGCTCCTCGGCGGCGGTGGCTATCTGGATGTTCATGTCGTTGATGGTGCTGACCGCCATCACCATGCTGTCGAGGGAGGTCGCGATATGGCTCGCCTCCTGCACCGTCTCCTGGCTGCGCTCCTCGCTCGCCTGCATCACGTCCACCGCCTGCTTTACCCCACCCTGCAGGCGCTGCAGCATCTCGTTGATCTCTTTGGTGCTCTGCTGGGTGCGACCGGCCAGCGAGCGGACTTCGTCCGCCACCACCGCAAAGCCGCGTCCCTGCTCGCCGGCCCGGGCCGCCTCGATGGCGGCGTTGAGCGCCAGCAGGTTGGTCTGCTCGGCAATGCCGCGAATGACCTCCACCACGGATCCTATCTTGGCGGTCTCCTGCGCCAGCTGCTCGATGACCCCGGAGGCGGTGTGCACCTCGCCCACCAGCCGGTTGATGCTGTTGATGGCGGTGCCCACCACGCCGCGAGCCGCATCGGATTCGCGCGCCGCGTCGCTGGTGGCGGTGGCCGCGTTGGAGGCACTGGCCGCCACTTCCTGGGCGGTGGAGCTCATCTCGGTCACCGCGGTGACCACCTGATCGGTCTCCCGGCTGTGGCCGTGCATCTGATGGTCATAGTGCTCGCTCAGGTGGTGCAGCTTCTCCACCGCGCTGAACAGGTGATTGCTGGTCTCCCCCACCTGGCTCACCACCGACTGGATCCTCGTCACGAAGCGGTTGAAGGCGGTGGCCAGCTGACCAATCTCGTCATGGCTCTGCACCTTGAGGCGCTGGGTCAGATCCCCCTCCCCGTCGGCAATGTCGTTGAGGGCCGAGACCGCATCCGCCAGCGGCCGGGTGACCCGGTTGCCGATCACCACGGTGGCGGCCAGGGTCACCCCCAGGATCACCAGGATCAGCAGCACGCTGCTCTGCAGCGAATCGCGCATGTTGCTCTCGCGCTCGGTGCGCAGCACCGCCAGCTCGTTGTCGATGTCGTCGATGTAAAAGCCGGTGCCGATGACCCACTGATATTTGTCGAGCACCAGGTTGAAGGAGAGCTTGGGCGCATCCCGGCCGATGGAGGGCTTGGCGGTCCAGTATTCGGAGAAGCCGTCCCCCTGGCGCGCCGCCTTGACGATCTCCTGGATCAGCAGCTTGCCCTTGGCATCCTTGTCCTGCCAGCGGTTCTTGCCTTCCATCTCGGGGCGGGTGGGCAGCAGTATGGTGTTGCCCTGGAAGTCGTAGACGAAGAAGTAGCCGTCACTGCTGTAGCGCAGCGGCCGCAGCAGCTCGGTCACCTGCTTGCGCACCGCCGGGCTGTCCGGCTGGTTGTAGACGGCATCGATGGCGGTCTTGGCCAGCATCAGGTAGCTGCTGAGCAACGCCTTGCGCTCCTTGATGGCATTTTCTCGCGCCACCACCAGATCGGCTTCCAGGTCACTCTTTGAAATCATGTAGTTGCTGAGATTGACCACCAGGGCCATCAGGAGCACGGGGACGGCTCCCAACAACAGAATTTTCTGCTTTAGCGTCATCTTTCACATCCTTGCAGCTATTTTTATGGGCGTTCCGTTCCTACCAGACCAGTATAGGATGCTGGTCGACGGGGACCCGCTTTCGCTACAATCCCCGCCCTCTATATCTATCGACTCTGATGGCCAGACACATGAACAAATGTCCTTGCGGTTCAACTCTTTCTCTCGAATTGTGCTGTGGATCACTGCATAGGGGAGCCGCCGCCCAGACCCCGGAGCAGCTGATGCGCTCACGCTACAGCGCCTTCGTGCTGGGATTGGGGGAGTACCTGGTGCACAGCTGGCACCCTGACTATCTAGGGGATCTGACTGCGGAGCAGCTCTCCCAGACCGACACCCAATGGGACGGGCTCGAGATCATCGCCAGCCAGGGCGGCCCCGATGACACCCTCGGCATGGTGGAGTTCAAGGCCTGGTTCATGGAAGGTGAAGCGCGCCACTGCCTGCATGAGCGCTCCCGCTTCGTGCGCCATCAGGGGCGCTGGGTCTACACCGACGGCGAGCAGGATCCGGCGCCGCTGCGGGTGGGGCGCAATGACCCCTGCCCCTGCGGCAGCGGCAAGAAGTTCAAGAAGTGCTGCGGCTGAGCGCCGTGACTCGTGTCGACAGAGGGGGCCCAGCGGCCCCCTCTGCTGTTGCTGGAGTGTGACAACAATCACGATTTGCTCATTAACACCCCTTAACTTGAGCGTTTGCGAACATTAACTTGGCCCATATCAAACATTTTCACCCAGAGACAGGCCACACTGGCACCATCTGGAAGAGATGAGACGGGCAAGAATGAAAAGAATAACCACACAAGTCGTCATCATAGGGGGTGGCGCCACCGGAGCCGGCATCATGCGCGATTGCGCACTGCGCGGCATCGACTGTATCCTGCTTGAGCGGGACGACATCGCCGCCGGCACCACGGGCCGCAACCACGGCCTGCTCCACTCCGGCGCCCGCTACGCGGTGACGGATCAGGAGTCCGCCCGCGAGTGTATTCAGGAGAACCGCATCCTCAAGCGGATCGCCAGCCACTGTGTCGAGGACACCGGCGGCCTCTTCATCACCCTGCCGGAAGATGACATCAATTTTCAAAATACCTTCATGGACGCCTGCGCCCTGGCGGGCATCGACGCCCGCCAGCTGGATCCCGCCGATGCGCTGCGCCTCGAACCCAACGTCAACCCCGCGCTGATCGGCGCCATTCAGGTGCCGGACGGCACGGTCGATCCGTTCCGCCTGGCCGCCGCCAACGTGCTGGACGCGAAAGAACACGGCGCCCGCATCTTCACCCACAGCAAGGTGCTCGGGCTTTTGCGCACTCAGGATCGGGTGCACGGGGTCAAGGCGATCAACACCCGCACCGGCGAAGCGTTTGAGGTGGAGTGTCAGGAGGTGATCAACGCCGCCGGCATCTGGGGCCAGCAGATCTGCGAGTACGCCGATCTCGGCATCCGCATGTTCCCGGCCAAGGGCTCCCTGCTCATCATGGATTACCGCATCAACCAGCTGGTGCTCAACCGCGCCCGCAAACCGGCGGACGCGGACATCCTGGTGCCGGGCGATACCATCTCCCTCATCGGCACCACGTCAAGCCGCATCGATTACCACAAGATTGACCAGCTCACCGTCGAGCCTGAAGAGGTGGAGGTGCTGCTGCGCGAGGGGATCAAGCTCGCCCCCATCATGGCCCGCACCCGTCTGCTGCGCGCCTACGCCGGCGTGCGCCCGTTGGTGGCGGTGGATGGCGACGAGTCCGGCCGCAACATCAGCCGCGGCATAGTCCTGCTCGATCACAGCGAGCGTGACGGCCTGCAGGGGTTCAACACCATCACCGGCGGCAAGCTGATGACCTACCGGCTGATGGCTGAATGGGCCACCGATCTGCTGGCCAAGAAGCTTGGCAACAGCAAGCCCTGCCGCACCGCCGAACTAAGCCTGCCCGGCTCGCGGGATCCGGAGAAGGTCTCCGCCCCCGGCCTCTCGGTGCCTGCCGAAGGCTCGGCCCAGTACCGCCACGGCGAGCGGGTCATCGCCTTCTTCCGCGACAACCCCAAGGCCAACGCCCTCATCTGCGAGTGCGAGATGGTCACTGCGGGCGAGATTGAATACGCCCTACGCGAGCTGGATGTGGACAACCTGGTGGATCTGCGCCGCCGCACACGCCTGGGCATGGGCCCCTGTCAGGGGGAGCTGTGCGCCTATCGCGCCGCCGGTCTGATGCAGGAGTACGGCAAGGCCGACGGTCGTCAGGCCTGCGTCATGCTGCGCCAGTTCCTGGAGGAACGCTACAAGGGCACCCGACCGGTACTGTGGGGCGATGCTCTGCGCGAAGCCGAATTTACCTACTGGATCTACGAGGGGCTGTTCGGCCTTGGCGAGTGGACGGCCCCCCACCTGGTGGCCGAGCCGCCCTTCCCGCTCGATGCCAGCACCGCAAATCCCACCAAGGAGCGCAGCCATGAAATTTGACAGCATCGTTATCGGCGGCGGCATGGCTGGCCTCTCGGCGGCCCTGCGCCTGGCCGAGGCCGGCCAGAAGACCCTGCTGATGGCCTCCGGCCAGAGCGCCCTGCACTTCTCCTCCGGCTCGGTCGATCTGCTGGAGAGCGAGGGGGATCCCCGCGCCGCTCTGCCCGCCTTTATGGCCGCCAACCCCGAGCATCCCTACAACAAGGTGGGGCTGACCCATATCGCGGCGAGCCTCGATGATCTGCAGCGCCACTGCGCCGCGCAGGGATTGCCGCTGTTTCGCCAGGAGCGCAACCACCAGCGGCTGACCCCCATCGGCACCCTCAAAGCCACCTGGCTCTCCCCCAACACCTGCGCCTGTGTGACCGATGCGCCGGCCCCCGACGCCATCCTGCTGGCGACCCTGGAGGGATTTCGCGATTTTCACCCCGAGCTCGCGGCCGCCAACCTGGCGACCCACACGCGCTTCGCCCACTGCCGCATCCTGACCGGGGAGCTTCGCCTGCCCCAGCTGGCCGAGTTCAGCCGCAATCCCCACGAGTTTCGCTCCGCCGACATCGCCCGCCTGTTCGACAAGCAGGGCAATGGCCAGCGTGACCTGCTGACGGATCTGGCCCGCGAGATCAGCCGCCTGGTGCAAGAGAGCGGTGAGCCGCGCTGCCATCACCTGGTGCTGCCCGCCTGCCTGTCGCTGGGGCTGGTCGGCCCGCGCCTGGCGGAGCTGGAGCAGCGCACCGGCTGCATCATCAAGGAGGTGGCTACCATGCCGCCGTCACTGATCGGCATGCGGATGCAGGAGGCGCTCAAGCGCCGCTTCATGGCCCTTGGCGGCACCTTCCTCACCAGCGAGCGGGTGCTCAGAGCCCGTTACGAGGGCGATCGGGTGATCGGTGTGCACAGCCAGAATGGCGACGATCAGCTGTTCGAGGCGGACCACTTCGTGCTCGCCTCCGGCAGCTTCTTCAGCCGCGGGCTGGAGTCCCGCCTGCGCGGCATTCGCGAGCCCATCTTCAACGCCGATGTGCTGAGTCTGCCCGAGCGGGACGCCTGGGCCGGCCGTCGCCTGTTCGACCACCACCCCTTCATGGGCTTCGGGGTCAAGACCGACGACAAGCTCAGAGTGCTGCGTGGCGGCAAGCCGCTCACCAACCTCTACGGCGCGGGCAGCGTGCTGGCTCACTATGACCCCATTAAAGAAGGTTCCGGCTCAGGCGTGGCCGTTGCCACCGGCTGGCAGGCTGCCGGTCATATTTTGAGTTCAGCCCAATGATGATTTTGTCCCATATCCCGTGCCTTCACACCCAACGGGAGGAGAACTGACATGCTACTGGATCATGCCAACCAAACCTTCGATCAGTGCATCAAATGCACCGTCTGTACCGCCTACTGCCCGGTGGCCAAGGCCAACCCGGCCTACCCCGGCCCCAAGCAGGCGGGCCCGGATGGGGAGCGGCTGCGCATCAAGAGCCCCGAGCTCTTTGACAGCGCCCTCAAGTACTGCACCAACTGCAAGCGCTGTGAAGTGGCCTGCCCGAGCGGGGTGCGCATCGGCGATATCATCGCCAAGGCCAAGCACCAGTACAGCGGTTTCAAGCCGGGGATCCGCGAGTTCGTGCTCTCCCACACCGATCTGATGGGCAGCATGTCCACCCTGATGGCCCCGGTGGTCAACTTCACCACCGGCCTCAAGCCGATGAAGCTGGTGCTGGACAAGGCGCTGGGGGTCTCCTCCCACCGCGACCTGCCCAAGTACTCCCAGGGCACCTTCCGCCGCTGGTACAAGAAGCAGAAAGCGAGTCAGGCCCGCTTCGAGCGCCAGATCGCCTACTTCCACGGCTGCTACGTCAACTACAACCACCCGCAGCTCGGCAAGGAGCTGGTGCAGGTGCTCAACGCCATGAACATCGGCGTCCAGCTGCTGGAACGGGAGAAGTGCTGCGGCGTGCCGCTGATTGCCAACGGCTTCATGGACAAGGCCAAGCAGCAGGCGGCCTTCAACATCAAACAGCTGGAGAACACCCTGCTCGGCAACGAGATGCCGCTGCTGGCCACCTCCTCCACCTGCGGCTTCACCCTGCGCGACGAATATCCCCACCTGCTGGAGCAGGACAACCACAAGGTGCGCGATCGCATCTCGCTGGTGACCCGCTTCCTGTGGAACGAGTTCTACAAGGGCAACAAGCCGGCGATGAAGCCGCTCAATCTGCACATCGCCTACCACACCCCCTGCCACATGGAGAAGATGGGCGGCGTCATCTATACCCTCGAGCTGCTGCGCGCCATCCCCGGTGTCAAGGTGACCGTGCTGGACTCTCAGTGCTGCGGCATCGCCGGCACCTACGGCTTCAAGTCGGAGAACTACCAGACCAGTCAGGCCATCGGTGAAGGGCTGTTTGATCAGATAAACCGGCTCAAGCCCGATCTGGTCATCACCGACTGCGAAACCTGCAAATGGCAGATCGAGATGAGCACGCCGTTCCCTTGTGAACACCCCATCCACCTGCTGGCCCGGGCCCTGGCGTGATCCCCTTGCAATATCGGGCCAGATCGCCCTGGCAAAGGGGCCGATAAGCAAACTCTAGGTAGAAAAAGAGCCGGCAAATGCCGGCTCTTATTACTGGATCATCGTTCGAATAGACCATGGTATCCATGGACAGTCCTCTGATTGAATCCGGCAACCAGGGGATCATCATGGCTCCCTTCCCTTAATTTAATAATGCATATCTATTCACAGAAAATTTTCTATCCCTAAATGAATACAGCTCGCGCCATTTGACGCACATTCCCTTGCGGGACGCGGGCTGGCGGGCCATGGCCGCCACGGTGCGTGGTGCACAGCATTAACAATGATGCAATAAGTTGAGTTTCCTCATAATTTAACCGGGATCTCATTTCCGCTCGTTGCCTGCTCCGACAATTGATCTAGCGCAATCCCGCTCCCGATAAATCATCATTCGTTTTACCCATTTGGTAATATCCAGCTCGAGCAATCGCATAAATACATGGGTTTTATTCACTAATAACAATTAATCGGCCTGCCTGCTCCTGCCTAGTGCGGGGGCTGATGCCCACATCCAGGATGGAACGGTCAGGCTTGGCAATGAGATCGATTTGGGAGTGATGATCGTGAGTTCACACAACAGACAGACCAGGCTGGGCCTCGCCGCCCTGCTGCTTACCACCTGCCTTGGCACCAGCGGCTGGGCACAGGCGGCCGACGAGGCACAACCCAAGGGCAAGATCGAGGCGCGCAGCGAGCTGTTCGCCAAGGATCACGCCGATCAGTTCACCAGCTGGAAAGGCACCAGCGAGAGCAAGGAGCGCACCGATGCCCTGGCGGAAGATCCACAGATGGTGGTGCTCTGGGCCGGCTACCCCTTCTCCAAGGATTACAACAAACCGCGCGGCCACTTCTATGCCCTGACCGACGTGCGGGAAACCCTGCGTACCGGCGCCCCCAAGACCGCCGAAGACGGTCCGCTGCCCATGGCCTGCTGGAGCTGCAAAGGCCCGGACGTAGCCCGCGTCATCGACGAGAAGGGTGAGGATGGCTACTTCAAGGGGATGTGGGCAAAAGGCGGCCCCGAGATAGTCAACACCATCGGCTGCGCCGACTGCCACGACACCGCCTCGAAAGAGTTCAAGGAGGGGAAACCCGCCCTGCACCTCTCCCGTCCCTATGCCGACCGGGCCATGACCGCCATCGGCAAGCCGTTCAAGGAGCAGGGGCGCTTCGATCAGCAGTCCCAGGTGTGCGGCCAGTGCCACGTGGAGTACTACTTCAGCGGCCCCACCAAGGCGGTGAAATTCCCATGGGACAAGGGCACCACAGTGGAGCAGATGGAGCAGTATTACGATGAAATAGGCTTTGCCGACTGGACCCATGCCCTCTCCAAGACCCCCATGCTCAAAGCCCAGCACCCCGAGTACGAGACCTGGCGCGCCGGCATTCACGGCCAGAACAACGTCGCCTGCGTCGACTGCCACATGCCCAAGGTGCAGAACGAACAGGGCAAGGTCTACACCGATCACAAGGTAGGCAACCCCTTCGATCGCTTCGACCAGACCTGCCGCAACTGCCACACCCAGAGCAAGGAGATGCTGCAAGGGGTGGTCAAGCAGCGCAAGGATGCCGTCACCGAGATCAAGCTCAAAGTCGAGAAGCAGCTGGTGCACGCCCACTTTGAAGCCAAGGCCGCCTGGGATGCCGGCGCCACCGAGGCCGAGATGAAGGACATTCTGCAGGACATCCGTCACGCCCAATGGCGCTGGGACTTCTCCATCGCCTCCCACGGGGTGCAGATGCACGCCCCGGAAGTGGCGCTGCGCATGCTGGGAACCGCCCTGGACAAGGCCGCCGATGCCCGCACCAAGCTGGCACGCCTGCTGGCCGCCAAGGGGATCAGCCACGAGATCGCCATTCCTGACATCTCCAGCAAGGAGAAGGCCCAAGCCGCTCTTGGCATGGACATGAAGCAGATGAACAGCGACAAGGCCCAGTTCCTCAAGACCACAGTCCCCGCCTGGGATGCCGAGGCCAAAGCGGCCGGACGGCTCGCACAATGACGAGGCATGCGGGCCCGCAGTGTCGGGCCCGCAGCTGGATGGAGGCTTCCTATGGGTGATTTAACAATGGATTTCTTACGACTGATGCTGATGGCAGCCATGCTGCTGACCAGCCTGCAGGGCCAGGCCGCCGATGCGGCCGGCGCGCCTGCGGCCCTCTCTGCCACACCTGTCTCTGCCACACATGAGGTGGAGTTTTTGCGCAATCCCGATGCCGCCTGTACCGACTGCCACAAGGAGCAGACATACGGCATGCACGGCAAGCACGGTCACGCAACCAACCCCAACAACCTGGCGCCGGTCACCTGCACCAACTGCCATGGTCAGCCCTCCCCCAAACACCGGGAAGGGGTCAAGGATGTGATGCGCTTTAGCGACAGCTTCAAGGACAAACAGAGTACCGAGAGCTACCCCATCGCCGAGCAGAACGGGGTCTGCATGAGCTGTCACGAACCCAAGCCGCTGCGCGAGGCGCTCTGGGCCCACGACGTGCACGCCACCAAGCTCACCTGCACCAGCTGCCACCAGCTGCACCCGGCCAAGGAGCCCATGGTGGCGATTCCGGAGAAGTCCCGCATCAAGCTCTGCGTCGACTGCCACAGCAAGCAGCATGAGGCCGTCAAGGCGGCCAAGGCGAACACCACCTCGGGCAAGGAGGCACAATGAGCTGCTCTCGCCGTCACTTCATGGCGGGGATGAGCGCGGGGGCCCTCATCATGATGACGGGGGCTGCTCGTGCCAACACCCGCTCCCTTGCCGCCACCCTCGCCCACAGCCAGACCATCGACGGGATCCGCTACGGCATGATCCACGACGAGACGGCCTGCATCGGCTGTACCGCCTGCATGGATGCCTGCCGGGAGGTGAATCAGGTGCCAGAGAGGGTCTCGCGCCTCGAGATCATCCGCTCCGGCCCCATCGGCACCTTCCCCGATGCCGAGTACCACTTCTTTCGCAAGTCCTGCCAGCACTGCGACAACGCTCCCTGCGTACACGTCTGCCCGACCGGTGCCTCCCATATCCGCAAGGAGGATGGCATCGTCGACGTCAACCCGGATCTCTGCGTTGGCTGCATGTACTGTCTGGCCGCCTGCCCCTATCAGGTGCGCTTTATCAACCCTGTGACCAAGGTGGCGGACAAGTGCGACTTTTGCCGCAAGACCAACCTGGCGGCGGGTAAGGAGCCGGCCTGCGTGGAGTCCTGCCCCACCAAGGCGCTGGTGTTCGGCAATCTGGATGACCCGGACAGCCCTATCGCCAAACGGCTGGTGAAGGAGACCACCTATCGCTACAAGCAGGCACTCGGCACCTCGCCCAAGATGTACCGCGTGCCCAAAGGGGAGATAAAGTCATGACGATGCAAGAGGCGTTTCACTTTCCTTCACTTGTCTGGGACTGGCCCATCGCCATCTATCTCTTTCTGCTCGGCATCTCCGCCGGGGCCACCACCCTCTCGGTGCTGCTGCGCCGCAAGGGGGCCGGCAGCGAGAGCGGCATCATCAAGGCGACCGCCATTCTGGCGCCGGTGAGCGTGGTGCTGGGGTTACTGATCCTTATCTTCCACCTGGCCCGCCCCTGGACCTTCTGGAAGCTGATGTTCCACTACCAGTTCGACTCCGTGATGTCGATGGGGGTCATGCTGTTCCAGGTCTACATGGCGGTGCTGTTCGCCTGGCTGGCGGTGGTGTTTCGCTCCGAGATCGAGACCTTGCGCAGTCACCTGCTGCAAGAGAAATTCGCCTTTGTGGATGGGCTGATCGCCCTGTTGGCACGCTTTGAGCGGCTGCTGGCGCCGCTCTTGCTGCTGCTTGCCGTGCTGTTGGGGGCCTACACCGGCTTTCTGCTGTCGGCGCTCAAGACCTATCCGCTGTTGAACAACCCGGTGCTGCCGGTGCTGTTCCTCATCTCCGGCGTCAGCTCCGGCATCGCCTCCACCATCTTGCTGGCGGTCACCCTGTTCAAGGAGAACCATCACAGCCAGGGGGTGAGCTTTGTCCACCGCTTTGAGCGGCCGGTGCTGGCGGTGGAGGTGTTGCTGCTGGTCTGCTTCTTTACCGGCCTCTACTTCGGTGGCGGCCAGAAGGAGGCAGCCATGTGGGCCGCCATCGGCAGCGGCTTCTGGGCTCAGGTGTTCTGGCTCGGGGTGGTGGGCATCGGCATGCTGCTGCCCCAGTTGCTGGCCCTGCTGGCCCCCGCACCGCTGCGGGCCAAAAACAGCTATCTGGTGCTGGTCTGCAGCCTGACCCTGGTGGGGATCCTGCTGCTGCGCTACTTCGTGCTTTATGCCGGTCAAATGACAGTCGTATAACGGTATGATCACCAGCGCCAGCCACCCTCGGGTGACTGGCGCTTGTTTGTTGCGATGAGTTGTTGCGATTGATTGTTGCCAGAAATGTGGATGTTATTCCCCAGCGCCGGTACGGTGCAGACGCTGCGGCATAACATAGACGAATGATTGACTGGAGGTTGTGTGCTGGCGGAGCTCGGCTATCTCTCACTGTTGCTGGCGACCGGGCTCGCCCTGCTGCAAGGCACCCTGCCTTGGCTGGGGCTGCGGCTCGCCTCACGGCCGCTGCTCGGCTGCGCAATACCGCTGGCCCTCCTGGTCGCGCTCCTGCTGTTGGCTGCCCTGCTGCTGCTCGCCGGCTGTTTTGGCCTCGATGACTTCACCCTGGTCTATGTGGCCCAGCACGCCAACAGCGCCCTGCCGCTGGGCTTCAAGCTGGCGGCCGTGTGGGGCGGTCACGAGGGCTCCATGCTGTTCTTCGTCTTTGCGCTGGGGTTGTGGGGCGCGCTGGTGGCTCTTTGCTCCAGGCGGGTCGATCCGCTGATCACAACCCGGGTATTGGCCATCATGGGGCTGATCGTCGGGCTGTTCGGCCTCTATACCCTGATCTTCTCCAGCCCGTTTGACCGCCAGTTCCCGGGGCCGCTGGAGGGGCGCGACCTCAACCCCATGCTGCAGGACATCGGCCTCATCATTCACCCGCCCCTGCTCTATCTCGGTTACGTCGGCTTTGCCGTCAACTTCGCCTTCGCCATGGCGGCGCTGCACTCGGGTCGGCTCGATGGCGCCGTGGCCCACTGGAGCCGCCCTTGGGCGCTCGGCTCCTGGGTGTTTCTCACCGCCGGTATCGTGCTGGGTTCCTGGTGGGCCTATTACGAGCTCGGCTGGGGCGGCTGGTGGTTCTGGGATCCGGTAGAAAACGCCTCCCTCTTGCCCTGGCTGCTCGGCACCGCCCTGCTGCACGCCCTGGTGGTGTGCGAGAAGCGCGGCGCTTACGGCCACGCCGTGTTGCTGCTCTCTATTTTTACTTTCTCGCTGAGCCTGCTCGGCACCTTCGTGGTGCGCTCCGGGGTGCTCACCTCGGTACACGCCTTTGCGGTCGACCCCAGCCGCGGCCTCACCCTGCTGTTGCTACTCGGCTTGCTGCTCACCTGTGCCCTCACCCTGTTTGCCCTGCGGGCAGACATTCGCGCCCCCTATGCCCGCTTTGGCTTGCTGTCAAAAGAGGGGCTGCTCGGTGCCGCCATCCTGCTGCTCAGCGTGGCCTGTGCCAGCGTGCTGCTCGGCACCTTCTACCCCATGGTGTTCCAGTCGCTCCATCTGGGCTCGCTCTCGGTGGGCGCCCCCTATTTCAATACCATCTTCGTGCCGCTGGCCCTCTGCCTGATGGCGCTGATGACCCAGCTGCCGCGCCTGCGCTGGCAGCATCTGGCAGCCCAGCGCCGCATCAAGGTGCTGCTCCCATGCCTGCTCGGCCTGCTGGGGGGCGCCTTGCTGAGCCTCGCCTATCCCGAGCCGCTGCGAGGCGGCTGGCTGGGGCTCGCGGCCAACGTGCTGAGCCTCTGGCTGATGGCCAGCCTGCTGCTCCCGCTCTTGCAGCCGACGTCGCTGCGCGAGCTCACCCTCAATCGGTTCGGCAGCCTGCTGGCCCACCTCGGGGTGGCGGTGTGCGCCCTCGGCATTGCGCAGGTGAGTCACCACAGTCAGGAGGGGGGCGCCATGCTCGCCGCAGGCCAGCCCTATCGGCTCGGCGCCTTCGAGTTTCGCTATGAGGGGAGCGAGCCCATCATCGGCCCCAACTACACCGCCGAGCGCATCACTCTCAGCGTGCATCAGAACGGTAAAGAGGTGGCGCGGCTGACGCCGGAGCGGCGTCACTACCGCGTGCGCACCATGAACATGAACGAACCCGGGATCAAATGGGGAATGCTCGGCGATCTCTACGTGGTGCTGGGTGAGAAGATGGGACCAGGCGCCTATGCTATGCGGCTGCACTACAAGCCGCTGGTACGCTGGATCTGGCTCGGCGGCCTGTTGATGATGGCGGGCGGCGCCCTGCGTCTGCTCGCCCGCCGGCCGCTGTTGGCTAGCCATCCAGCCCCAGCTGCCGCTCCCTACCCTCGGCTCGAACAGGAGTCCTTATGAACGCCCGTCTGCGCCTGTTCGTGCCGCTGGTGCTCACCATGGGGCTCGGCGCCCTGCTCTGGCTCGGCCTTGGCAACAACCCCTACAGCCAGGATGAGGCCGTCGCCGGGCGCACCCTGCCTGCGTGGCAGAGCGACAATCTGCTGGGTGGAAATCCGATCCAGACCGCCAACCTCAAGGGGGAGCCCTTTGTGCTTAACGTCTGGGCCAGCTGGTGCCCCAACTGCCGCGCCGAGCATCCGCTGCTGAGTGAGCTGGCCAGCACCGTGCCCCTCTACGGCCTCAACTACCGGGACAAGGAGGATGCGGCCCGCGCCTGGCTTATCCAAGCTGGCAACCCCTATCGCGCCGTGCTGGCCGACCCCGACGGCCGACTCGCGCTGGAGCTCGGCGTCTACGGCACGCCGGAAACCTATCTCTTCGCCGGCGACGGTACCCTGCTGACCCGCCATACCGGCCTGCTCACCCGGGAGATCTGGCAACGCCAGTTTGCCCTCCAGCTTGCAAAGGCCCGCAGCAACACCGCCGGCCAGCCCGAACTGGAGAGACAAGTGCAGGAGAGCAAGCCATGAGCCGTCTCGGCCACGCCCTGATCGCGCCGCTCTTGCTGGCCTTGAGCCTCGGGGCCCTTGCCAGCGGGGTCGACACCTATGAGTTTCGCCACCCCGAGCGGCAGACCCGCGCTCAGGATCTGGCCCGCGCCCTGCGCTGCCCCCAGTGCCAGAACCAGAACCTGGTGGAGTCCAACTCCCCCATCGCCCGGGATCTGCGGCTCGAGGTCTATCGCTGGGTGGACGAGGGGCAGTCTGATCAGCAGGTGATCGCCCGCATGACGGAGCGCTTCGGCGATTTCGTCCGCTACGATCCCCCCTTCAAGCGCAGCACGGCGCTGCTATGGGGCGGCCCCGCCCTCTTGCTGTTGCTGGCGCTCAATCGCCTGCGCAGGAGCCTGCATCGCCGGCAACCGGCGCGGATGCCGCTTATCGGCGACAGAGCCGAGGGGATGCTCGCCCACGACCCCAGGGCCGAGCTGAACCGGCTGATCATGGCCGAACAGCAGGCGGGGCTTGCCCCCCACAGCCGCCTCTACCGGGAGCTGGAGCTGGCCCGTCTCGCCAACGCCACCCCACCTGCCGAGCAAACTCTGCGCGACCGGCTGGCCAAGGACCGCACCGCCCATCCGCAGCTTAGGCTGCGCACCTGGATACTGCTTGGGGGCCTGCTGCTGGCGCTGATGGCCGGTATTTATGCCGGCACCGGCCGCTATCAGGCATGGCAGGCGTATCAGTCGCGCCCCGATCCGCTGGCGGGGTTGAGCCCGCGGGATCTGCAAGACAAGGAGCTGGGCGCCCTGCACCAGCGTCTGCAAGCCAACCCCGCCGATCTCGACAGCTGGGCGGCGCTCGGTCAGCTCTATCTCTATCGGGGCGAATATGACAACGCCCTGCTCGCCTATCAGCGTCTCGCCCTGCTGGAGGGTGGCGCCAGCGCGGCAACCAAGGCCGCGCAAGCCACCGTGCTCTACTACCAGGCGGGTCAGCAGCTGACTCCCGAAGCAACCCGCCTGCTGGAGAACGCCCTCAAGCAGGATGCGGGGGAAGTAAGCGCCCTGATGCTGCTCGCTTCCGATCACTTCCTGCATGGCCGCTACAGCCAAGCCATTGCCCTTTGGCAGCAACTGCTTGATGGCGAGCGCCCTCGCATCAACCGGGCTGCGCTGATTGAGGCGATCCAGACGGCACGAATAATGGGGGGCTGACCGCCTCCTGTCACTTTGGCCCGCCACCATCGGCACAGACCGCTGCCGACCGGAAAATCACTTGCCACTCTGACTTGTCCGCCAAACAATACGGCTCTCTTTGGCCAACCTCTGGAGTCACATCATGCTCCCCATTCGCTACAAGGCCGTCTCCGACGTTGCCCTTGCCACTATCGATGGCGAAACAAAACTGCTGGTGATGAAACGGGTCAAGGGGGGCTTCTGGTGTCATGTGGCGGGCACGGTGGAGGCGGGTGAAACCGGCTGGCAGACCATTATTCGGGAGTTTGGCGAAGAGACGGGGATCAGGGTCACCGAGCTCTACAACGGCCAGTATCTGGAGCAGTTCTACGAGGCGAGCCTGAATACGATAGAGGTGGTGCCGGTCTTTGTGGTCTATTGCCCGCCCAATCAGGCGGTGACCCTCAACGATGAGCACACCGAATACCGCTGGTGCAGCCTGGCCGAGGCCAAGGCACTGGCGGGCTTCCCCGGCCAGCAGGCATTCTATGATCACCTCTGGCACTATTTTGTCGAAAACAGCCCCTCGGCGCTGATGCGGGTGGCCATGACACCATAGCGGGTGCATGCCAAGAGCCCTGCCGTTATCCCCTTGATCCTGTGATGATCCACATCCAGCCATATCCGCCATCAGCACATGTTGTCGCCCCTGATCAGGCCGTTTTCAGCAGAGATGATCACCCAGAATGAGCGAGAGGAACGAAACAAGCAACAGAGAGAGGTAAAAGAGTGACTATCTTGCGGCCAGGGGGCACCGCCAGCCGCGCGCCGCGACTAGGTTCCCCACTCCTGCCCACCCTGTCACTACTCGTATGAAGCCACCCATAGCCGCCATTACCGTTATTTCAAGGTGCGCCATCCCATAAAATTGAAATATCGGGCCATTAGACGTTGTGAAGCGTCAATTACCGTCATATAACTTAGCCAAATATCCCTGTCAGCCGTACGGTAGCGTCAAATCATGATTACTCGCCCTTTTCTTACCCTGTTGCTCGGTGCCTTCCTTGTTCCCGTCAGCATGGAGAGCGCCCAGGCCAATCCGTTTTCAGCCCAGTCCCACTCCCCCAACAGCTTTCTGGAGCAGCGCAACGATCTGGCGCTGAGCTCCGCCGCCTTTGTGGTGGCCAACCCGCGCACCGGTGAAGTGCTGTCGGAGCGCAACGCCAACCGGGTGATGCCGATAGCCTCCATCACCAAGCTGATGACGGCGCTGGTGGTGCTCGATGCCAACCAGCGGCTCTCCGAGATGTTGACCGTCACCATGGCCGACGTGGATCGCCTCAAGGGCACCGGGTCGCGGCTGGCGGTGGGCTCACGCCTGAGCCGGGCCGACATGCTGCACATCGCCCTGATGTCGTCGGAAAACCGCGCCGCCTCGGCGCTGGCCAGAAACTACCCGGGCGGCCAGCGCGCCTTCATCGAAGCGATGAATGCCAAGGCCCGCATGCTCGGCATGTGGAGCACCCAGTTCTCCGACAGTACCGGGCTCACCCCCCGCAACGTCTCCAGCGCCCACGATCTCGCCAAGCTGGTGGCGGCGGCATCCACCTATCCGCTCATTCGCCAGTACTCCTCCACCGAGGAGCGCATGGTGCGCAACGGCAAGCGCCAGCTGCACTACCTCAACTCCAACCGGCTGGTGCGCGAAGGGAGCTGGCCCATCTCCCTCTCCAAAACCGGCTATATCCGCGAGGCGGGTCGCTGCCTGGTGATGGCCACCCAGATCAACCGCGAGCCGGTGATCATGGTGCTGCTCAATGCCGACACCCCCAATGCCCGGGTGGCCGATGCCAAGCGGATCAAATCCTGGCTGGAGACTTCCGGTCGCATGAGCCTGACCGCCCAGTCCACTCCCCAGACCAAGCTATTCAGCAGCCAGTAAGGCGCCCGGCCATCCTCGTCAAAAAAGCCCCCGCATCCAGGTGCGGGGGCTTTTGTTGTTGAGCCTTGTGGTCAGGCCTGCTGGCTACGACGCCGAAGTGCTGGCGATCAGACCGGCTTGAGCCGCGCGGTGAAATGGCGCAGCAGCGGCGGCTCGTAGTCAAAGGTGAGCCCGCGAATGTCGCTGGCCCGCGCCTTCACCGCGATCAGGCAGTCGGCCACATAATCCATGTGATCCCGGGTGTAGACCCGGCGCGGAATGGTGAGGCGCAGCAGCTCAAAGTCCGCCGCCTCCTGCTTGCCGGTGGCGGGATCACGCCCGAGCAGCAGGGAACCTATCTCTACCCCGCGCACGCCCCCTTCCAGATAGAGCTCGCAGGCGAGCGCATGGGCGGGGAACTGCTCGGCCGGAATATGGGGCAGCAGCTTTTTGGCATCCACAAACACCGCATGACCGCCGGTGGGGGTCTGGATCGGGATGCCCGCCTCAGCCAGCCGCTCGCCAAGATAAGCCACCTGACTGATGCGGTAGGTGAGATACTCCTCATCCATCCCCTCGCACAGGCCGATGGCGAGCGCCGCCATGTCCCGCCCGGCAAGGCCTCCATAGGTGACGAATCCCTCCATCGCCACGCAGCGCACCTGCACCGCGCGAAACAGGTCGAGATCCTCTTTAAAGCAACAGAGCCCGCCGATATTGACCAGCCCGTCTTTTTTGGCGGACATGGTGAAGATGTCCCCCAGGGCAAACATCTGGCGCACTATCTCTTTGATGCTGCACTTCGCATAAGCCGGATCCCGCGCCTTGATAAACCAGGCGTTCTCGGCGAAACGGGCGGCATCGATCACCACCGGAATATGGTGACGACGGGCCAGCGTCGAGACCGCTTCCATATTGGCCATGGAGACCGGCTGACCGCCGGCGCTGTTGCAAGTCACCGTGATGATGATGCCGGCCACGTTGGCGGCCCCCAGGGCCTCGATGGTGTCGTTCAGGCGAGGGAGATCAAAATCCCCCTTCCAGGCGTAGGGGGCCGTGGTGTCGAGGGCTTTCGGAGTGAGCAGGTTGATGGCCCGCGCCCCGGCCAACTCCACGTGGGCCTTGGTGGTATCGAAGTGGTAGTTGGAGATGAAGACCGGCGCCTTGCCCTGACAACGCTTGACCAGCTCGGGGAAGAGGATCTGCTCGGCCCCGCGCCCCTGGTGGGTGGGTATCACATGCTGATAGCCAAAGATCTCGCGCACCGCGCGCTCCAGCTCGACAAAGTTGCGGCTGCCCGCATAGGCTTCGTCCCCCATCATGATGCCGGCCCACTGACGATCGGACATGGCACCGGTGCCGCTATCGGTCAGCAGATCGATATAGACATCCTCGGCCAGCAGCAGGAAGGGGTTCCAGCCAGCGGCCTCGAGGGCGGCACGGCGCTCGGCGCCAGTGGTCTGTTTGATGGGCTCGACCATCTTGATACGAAACGGCTCGGGTATACGACGCATAAAAGACTCCTCACCGACACAAGGCCAGTGTGTTTGAAATTGGGATAGGCAAAGAGGCCGGGGCGATCAGAGTCGTCCGGCTGACAAATTCAAACGGCGGGTGCCGCCAATCAGCGGTGAGGAAAGTCGAGGGTCAGAATGGGATCCCGGGTGTACCAGTGGGCGAGCAGGCAGGCTGCCCGGGGCGTAGCTGTCACGATTGGCATCACTCCCCTCCATGTCGGTTGTAACCAGTCGGTGGCCAATTAAGATCCGTTGATGAGTGCTGCCAGCAGGCAGCCTCGCCACGTTAACGGCAGGTTAATTGGCAGACAAGAGGCGCACCGCCGGGCTGTGCGCCTGCTCACAAAGCGTCCATTCACTTGGCCCGATACCGGCAATGGTGATCCCCCCAGCCCTCCGCTTCGTTAAGCTGTTATCCCGTTGACTTGACACCGTTCACGCACCTCGTTGCCCACAGCCGGAAGTCCCATGCATCGCAAAGCCCATCTGCCCGAGAAGATCTGCCCCGTCTGCCAGCGTCCCTTCAGCTGGCGGCGCAAGTGGGCGAAAAGCTGGGAGGCGGTTCGCTACTGCAGCGAGCGCTGTCGCCACGCTCGTCATAGCAGCCGTCAACATAACGGGGAGCCAGTCTGATGGAGCTGCGCCTTGTGCTCGGCGATCAGCTGAACGCCAGTCACAGCTGGTTTCGCACCCCGGATCCGGCGGTTTGCTATCTGATGGCGGAGCTGCGGCAGGAGACCGACTACTGCCGCCACCATCGCCAGAAGGTGCTGGCCTTCTTTGCCGCCATGCGCACCTTCGCGGCGGCTCTCAAAAAAGCTGGCCATCGCGTCTGTTACCTGACCCTCGATGAGAGCGCCCGCTGGCCCGACTTGCCCAGCCTGCTGGCAGCTCAGATCGCGGCGCATCAGGCCGACAGCGTTGCCTGGCAGAGCCCGGACGAGTGGCGCCTCGCCAGCCAGTTGAAAAGCTGGGCGGCGGGCCTTGCCATCCCTGCCACCGAGGTGGAGAGCGAGCATTTCCTCACCCCCCGCGATGGCTGGCAGCGCTACCCCCACAGCCGGATGGAGTTCTTCTACCGCGCCCTGCGAAAGCAATACAGGGTGCTGCTCGATGAGCGCGGCCAACCCCTTGGCGGGCGCTGGAACTTTGATGATGAGAACCGCGCCAAATTGCCGGCGAGCCAGCCCATCCCGGCCCCCCTCACCTTTGCCAACGAGGTGAGCGACATCGATGCCATGCTGACCCGCCACGGGGTCAGTACCATCGGCGAGGCGGATGCCAGCAGACTGCCCTGGCCCATCAGCCGGCGCCAGAGTCGCGAGTTGCTGGCCCATTTTCTGGCCCACTGCCTGCCCCACTTTGGCCGCTATCAGGATGCCCTGAGCGAGCGCGGCTGGAGCCTGTTTCACAGCCGCCTGTCGTTTTCCCTCAACAGCAAGATGCTTCATCCGCTAGAGGTGATCCGCGCCGCCGAAGCCCACTGGCAGACCAATCAGGGCACTATCACCCTGGCGCAAGTGGAGGGCTTTATCCGCCAGATCCTCGGCTGGCGCGAGTTCGTGCGCGCCCTCTACTGGGACAAGATGCCCGCCTATCAGCAGACCAATTTTCTCGGGGCCGAGCGGCCGCTACCCGGTTTTTTCTGGAGCGGTGAAACCAAGATGGCCTGCATGCGCCACGCCATTGGCCAGTCTCTGGAGCACGCCTACGCCCACCATATCCAGCGGCTAATGGTGACCGGCAACTTTGCCCTGCTAGCGGGGATCGATCCTGACGAGGTGGATGCCTGGTATCTCGGCATCTATGTGGATGCCATCGAGTGGGTGGAGCTGCCCAACACCCGCGGCATGAGCCAGTTTGCTGATGGTGGCCTGATGGGCAGCAAGCCCTACGCCAGCAGCGGCGCCTATCTCAAGCGGATGGGCCACTACTGCAAGGGGTGCCACTATCAGGTGAAGGCCCGCCACGGCGATGGGAGTTGCCCCTTCAACAGCCTCTACTGGCACTTTCTCTGGCGCAATCGGGACAAACTTGGCGGCAATCCCCGCCTCGCCCTGCCCTATGCCAACTGGGATGGCCAGGCCGCCGAACAGCAGCACGCCATCCTGACAACGGCGGAGCAGTACCTGATCCGGCTGGAGCAGCTCTGACTGCCACAGCTAATACCAACAAGTCCACACTTTTCAACATTGAAAACCAGTTAAATAAATGTAAATAGATATATATCCCAATTATATCTACACCAGTTGAATATCCTGTGGCGGCTGATTAAGGTGAGGGCCCCAGTCAAGGAGAGACAAGATGGACATAGTGGTACTCGGTGGTGGCGTGGTCGGCGTGACCAGCGCCTGGTATCTGGCCAAGGCGGGTCACAAGGTGACGCTGCTGGAGCGGCGTGACGGGGTGGCCCTTGAAACCAGCCACGCCAATGCCGGCCAGATCTCCCCCGGTTACGCGGCCCCCTGGGCGGCCCCCGGCATTCCCCTCAAGGCCGCCAAGTGGCTGCTGCAAAAGCATGCCCCCTTCACGGTGCGACCAACCTCGGATCCCTTCCAGCTGCGCTGGATGCTGAAGATGTTTGCCAACTGCACCCCGGCGGCCTATGCGGTCAACAAGGGGCGCATGGTGCGGCTGGCCGAATACAGCCGCGACTGCATGAAGCTGCTGCGCGACGAGCTGAGCATCGATTATGAAGGGCGCCAGCTCGGCACCCTGCAGCTGTTTCGCAGTCAGGCCCAGCTCGATGCCAGCAAGCGCGACATCGAGGTGCTGGAAGAGTACGGCGTGCCCTACCAGTCCCTCGATGCCGCTGGCTGTGAAGGGGCAGAACCGGCGCTGGCCCGGGTACGTGGCAAGATAGTGGGCGGCCTGCGCCTGCCGGGCGATGAGACCGGCGACTGCTTCCGCTTCACCAAGGCAATGGCAGCAGAAGCGCAGCGACTGGGGGTCAAGTTCGTGTTCAACTGCGCCATCGACGAGATCGAACTGGCGCAGGGACGCGCCGTGGCGGTGCGGGCCGGCGAGCAGCGCTTCAAGGCCGACGCCATCGTCTGTGCCCTCGGCAGCTATGCCACCGGGTTTCTGCGCCCGCTCGGGCTCGATCTGCCCGTCTACCCGGTCAAGGGCTACTCCCTCACCCTGCCGATGATCAACGCCGAGGCCTCGCCGCGCAGTACCGTGCTGGACGAAACCTACAAGGTGGCCATCACCCGCTTCGATGAGCGGATCCGAGTCGGTGGCATGGCGGAGCTGTCGGGCTACAACCTGGCCCTCAACCCGAAACGGCACGACACCCTGGCCATGGTGGTCGGCAATCTCTTCCCCGAGGGGGGCGACATCAGCCGCGCCGACTTCTGGACCGGGCTGCGCCCCATGACGCCGGATGGCACCCCGCTGGTGGGCCCAAGCCCCATCCCCGGCCTCTGGCTCAACACCGGCCACGGCACCCTGGGCTGGACCATGGCGGCGGGCTCGGGTCAGCTGCTGTGCGATCTCATCAGCGGCAGCGACACCGCCATCAGCGACGAAGGGCTCACCCTGGCTCGCTACGGCTGAGCCTTCTCCTCCGTCTCTTCCCGTTTCATCCCAAAGAGGGAGTGCCTGGCACTCCCTCTTTTTTTGACCCCAGTTTGTTTTGACCGCAGTTTGTTTTGACCCCAGTGCGGTTTATTCAGCCTCTGCCGCCGCACCGCCCGGCATCAGGGTGGGCAGCGCTTGCCACACCCGGGCGGGATCCGGCTCGGCGATGGCGCTCGCCACCAGTTGCTGCAGCCAGTGGCGATGGAGCAGCCAGATGGGATCCCCCTGCCGTCCCTGCTCCTTGGCGCACTGCTTGACCACATCCGCCGTCCGGTAGAAGTAGCGGATCAGGCTGGTGAGCTCGGGCTCGGGCCAGCGGCAGCCAAAATGGCGCAGCCGCTCGTGCCAGAACGCCAGCTGGCCGTGCTCGTGCTCCTGCTCGAGCCCATGCAGAGCCGGGATGAGATCCATCGCCTGCCACAGGGCCCCGTAGCCGACGAAGCGCTCATCCAGTGCGTCCAGCGCCTGATCCAGCATGGCCAGGGTCTGCGGCCAGTCGTCGGCCTGCTGGCGGATTGTCGCCTGCGCCTCGCACACCGCCGCCAGCCAGTCCATCGCCAGCCGGCAGATGATCGCTTCCTTGTTGGGATAGAGGTGATAGAGCGACTTGATGCCCACCCCGGCGCGGGCGGCGATGGCATTGGTGTTGAGCGCCGCGAACCCCTGCTCCCGCAGCAGCGCCAGGGTGGCCTGCTCGATGCGGGTCGCCACCTCCTGACTGCGCTGCTGCCGCGGCTGACGCCGCATGCTGAGCCCCTCTGGCAATGCGTGTTCCGCCATTGCGTCTCTCCCTCCATGGTCACCGAGTCTCATCACTACATGATGAGACAGACTCAACACAAGTCAAAAAAAGTGCAGCAATCACTGGCATTTTCCGGCACAGCTGCAATAAACAACTGTGCTCATATTTGCAGTAATCACTGCAATCATACAAGGAGAGCACGCAATGGATGGCAAACAACACAACCACCGCCGGGGGCTGGTCGCCCTGCTGATGACAGCCCTGCTCGGCGGCTGCCAGCAGGACAACCGCTCGCAGGAACCGACCAGTACCCTCTACTTCAACGGCAAGATTTACACCCAGGACGGCCAGCGCAGCCTAGCCGAGGCCATGGTGGTCGAGGATGGCAAGTTCCGCTACGTCGGCTCGCGCCAGGGGGCCGAATCCTTTATGACCAGCGCGACCCGCCAGGTGGATCTGCAGGGGCGCATGGTGCTGCCGGGGCTGCACGACAACCACATCCACCTGCTCGGCACCGTGGCCCTGCCCATGTGCGATCTGGATGGTCAGGCCGTCGATCTCGATCAGCTGGCTGCCAAGGTCAAGGCGTGCCTGCCCCGCTACGCCGGGCAGCCAGGCGAGTGGCTGGTGGTCAATCAGTGGTCCCCTTACGACGGCAATACCCCGACCGCCAGCCATGCCACCCTGCTGGCCACCCTGGATGCCGTGGCGCCGGACAATCCGGTGGTACTGCTCGGGGCGGACGGTCACGCCAGTGCCTACAACTCGCAGGCACTGGCCAGCGCCGAAGATCAGGATGGCAATCAGGTGGGCTTCAACCCCGCCACATTGGCGCCGAGCGGGGTGTTCGAGCGGTTCATCCCCTATGTGGACTTGACCAGCGGCGTCATCCGGGAGGGGGCCCGCAGCGCCATTCCGGTGCCGGACAGCGGAGTGCTGAGCGCCAGCGATGAGCGGGCCGCCGCCCAGTACGAGCAGATCCTGCCGGCCATCGCCACCCTGATGGCCTCGCGCGGCATCACCGGCGTGCAGGACGCCTGTGCCACCGACTTCATCCGCCAGCGCCTGCTCAACATGCAGGCTCGGGGGCTGCTGCAGATGCGCATCACCGCCGCCACCTGCTTTCACGAGGATGACTACAGCGGCAAGCTGGACATCGAGGGGCACTTGGCCAAGGCCACTCAGGTCAGAAGCGCCTTTGCCGGCAACCCGCTGATCAAGGCCGATGCGGTCAAGATCTTCCTCGACGGAGTGCTGGAGGGGGATCCCTTCACCGCGCCGCCTTTCCTGCCCAACGCCGGCATGCTGGAGAACTACCAGAACCCCCATCTGGTGCTGGATCCGGACAGCGGCCGGGTCACCATCACCGCCGACAGCGAAGACGCCGGCAGCAACGGCATCGTCAACTATCGGGAGGCGGATCTGAAGCGCTACGTCACCGCACTGGACGGGGCGGGTTTTGGCATCCACATGCACAGCATCGGTGATCGCAGCACCCGGGTCGGGCTCGATGCGCTGGCTGCCGCCCGCGCCAGCAACGGCGATCGGGGCATCCCCCACACCCTGGCCCACCTGCAGGTGGTGCATCCGGACGATCAGCGCCGCCTCGGCGAGCTCGGGCTCTACCTCACCTTCACCTACGCCTGGACCACGCCCCAGCTTGCCTACGACATGCTGGTCACCCCCTTCATCCAGCCAACCAGGGCTGGCCAGTCCCTGAGCGAGGCGCTCTACGATCCGCTGGGCTATCTGCAGCAGGCCCTCTATCCGGTCGAGAGCAGCCGCAAGGCGGGCGCCATCCTGGTAGCGGGCAGCGACGCGCCGGTCGACAGCCGGGATCCCCGCCCGTTTGAGAACATGGCCGCGGGCATCGTGCGAGCGGCCGGCAGCGACGATGCATTTCGCGCCAGCCAACGTATCTCGCTGACCGAGATGCTGGCTGCCTACACCATCAACGGTGCCAGGGCGGTGCGCCAGGGGGAGATCACCGGCTCCATCGAGGCGGGCAAATCCGCTGACTTCATCGTGCTCGACCGGGATCTGTTCGCCCTGGTCGAAGCCGGCACGCCGGAGCAGATTGCCGACACCCGGGTCGAGCAGACCGTGTTTCAGGGCAACACCATCTACCCGGCCCCCTGAGCCAAACCGCTGACAACAAAAAGGCCCCGCAAGGGGCCTTTTTTATGGACTGGCCGGCGCGCCGGTTTCGCCCTGCGCCGGATGCAGCGCCAGGTTGAATAGCGCCGCCACCATGTCCGACTGGGTCAGGATCCCCACCAGCTGCTCGCCATCCACCACCGGCATGTGGTGCAGGCCGCCATCGGAGAAGGCGCCCACCAGATCGTAGAGCGGCTGATAGCGGCGGGCGGTCGACACGTTGCGGGTCATCAGGTCCGCGACCCGCAGCTCGGCCAGATCCGCGGCGCCTCGCGGCTGTTGCAGCGCCCGGTCGATCATCAGGTCATGCAGGGTGATGATGCCGGTCAGCCTGCCAGCCTCGTCCACCACCGGCAGCGCCTTGACCTGATGGTGGGAGAGCAGTTGCCAGGCCGCCATGGCCGGCTGCTGCGCCGCTATCAGGATCAGATCCCGCGACATCACGTCCTGCACCCGCACCGTGCCCACCCTGGCCCGCAGGGCGTGCAGCTGGGCCTCCTGCAACAGCGCCTGCAGATCCTGGCGGCTGATGTCGAGCAGCTCGCCGTGCTTTTCCAGCGCAAAGTCGATGTCCGCCGCCTGGGTCGCCACCCGCTCGCTCGGCTGGGGATCGGCGGTCTGGTGGCGATTGGGCTGGGCCTGACCGCTGTTGGGGTAGCGCCGTCCCAGCTGCCGGTTGTAGCAGAGCGCCAGTAGCAGCAACAAGAGCGAGTTGAGCAACACCGGCAGCAGCACATAGCCGACCCCGAGCTGGCGGATCCCTTCACCGCCGATGACCGCGGTCAAGGCCACGGCGCCGCCGGGCGGATGCAGGCTGCGGGTGAGAAACATGGCGGCGATGGCCAGCATCACGGCAAGGGCCGCAGCCAGCGCCGGATCCGCCACCAGGCTGGCACTCAGCACCCCCATCAGCGCCGAGACCCCGTTGCCCACCACGATGGACCAGGGCTGGGCCAGCGGGCTGGCGGGCGCGGCAAACAACAGCACGGCGGAGGCCCCCATGGGAGCGATCAGCCAATGGACCTCAAGCCCCAGCCCCCAGCGACACAAGAGGGCGGTACCCAGCAGCCCGACGAAGGCGCCCAGGGCGCCGTAACAACTCTCTTTGATACTGGTATTGGTGGATACCGGAAAAAAATCCCTGAACTGCATGGGGCTCCTGCGCTGATAACATTTATTTCAAATGCGCAATTTTAACGGTATCCCCTCGCCCAATACCACCGCCAGATGCAGCTAGGCCCCTCTTATTTGGTGACGCGCGGCCTCATGGGAGTCACACCACCATCCCTCTGCTCCCCGCGCTCGCCAAGAAACTGTGATGCAGCAACAAATTCTTACAAAAAAGCCGCTGACGCCCCCCTTTCCCCCTTCTCTTAACACGCCCTTAAGAATCGCAGTGTCATCTTGAGCTCATCTTCATGCACGGAGCCACTACTTATGAGCACCATCAGAGATGCCCTTCGCCGCTTCGACGGCCAGCGCCGCTGCTGGACCGCCGGGCTGGAGCGGGCCGCCCTCGCCTGGCTCGCGCGTCAAGGCCGACTGCCGGCAAGCAGCCAGCCTCCCCGGCGGGTCCTGGTCATTCGCAGTACCTGCCGCATCGGCAACAATCTGTTTCTGCTGCCCTTTTTGCAGAAGGTGCGCAGCGCCCACCCCCACGCCGAGATAGAGCTGGTGTGCAGCGGCGGTCAGCTGCTCCCCTTCCTCGCCGATCTGCAACTGCAGCGCATTCATCCGGTCAAGCTGCAGGGCAAGCGGCTGCTGGCCTCCCTGTCGGTGCTGTGGCGGCTGCGCCGTCAGCACTATGATCGGGTCTACGTGCCCTTTGCCTCCAGCACCGATCACCTGATCGCCGGCTGGGTGAAGGCGCGCGAGAAGCTCGGCTTTGACGATGCCAAGGGCGACGCCCTGTTTCCCCAGCCCCTCACTCCCAACCAGCACTGCCATTACGCCCACCAGCCGCTGCAACTGCTCGGCATGCACGGCCATCTCGCCGATCAGATTGAGCTCGGCAGCCTGCTGCACAGCGCCAGCCCACGGCTGCTGGCACTCAGGCACGACTACCCGGCGCGGCCGCTCATCGGCTTTTTCACCGGGGCCCGCAAGGGCAAGGGGCTCTCTCTGCCCCAGTGGCAACGACTGCTCGCGGATCTGCACCGCCACTACCCCAGCGCCCTGCTGATCCAGCTTGAGGATCCCGTCGATCCCCAGCCCCGGCTCGGGGACGTGCAAGTCTCCCTCTCCAGCCTGAGCGAGCTGGCCCGCTTTGCCGGCGGCCTCTCCCTCTTCGTCAGCGGCGACACCGGGCCGCTGCACCTGGCCGCCGCCAGCGGCGTGCCCTGCCTCGGTCTCTTTACCCAGACCGATCCCGCCCGCTACGGCTGCCTCGGCGCCCAGCACCTCAATCTGGTGATCGGTGATCGCAATACCATCCCCCTCGATCACCACTGGCTGGCCGAGGCGCTGGCAAGGGAGCCCCAGCCGCAGCAGCTGCCGAGCGCCCCCTCGCCCGTCCCAAGCCCGGGGCTTGCCAGCGGCGCGTTTGTCGTCACCCTCTGAGGGGCTTCAAGCGCACAAAAAAAGAGGGAAGGCTTGCGCCTTCCCTCGTTCGTTATGCCCGTACTCTCTTGTTGTTTGCTGATGCTCTTCAGGCCAGCTCGGCACGCAGCGCCTTGGTGGCATCGACCATCACCTTGAGGGCCGCCTCGGTCTCTTCCCAGCCGCGGGTCTTGAGGCCGCAATCCGGGTTGACCCACAGCCGCTCGGCCGGGATCTGCTTGGCCGCCTTGCGCAGCAGGCCTTCAATCCAGCTCTGGCTCGGCACGTTCGGCGAGTGGATGTCGTAGACGCCCGGGCCGATTTCGTTGGGGTAGTTGAAGCGCTCGAATGCTTCGAGCAGCTGCATCTGGCTGCGGCTGGTCTCGATGGTGATCACGTCCGCATCCAGCGCCGCCACTGCCTCGATGATGAGGTTGAAGTCGCTGTAGCACATGTGGGTGTGGATCTGGGTGCTGTCCGCCACCGGGCTTGCACTCAGACGGAAGGCCCGCACCGCCCAGTCGAGATAAGCCTGATGATCCTGCTTGCGCAGGGGCAGACCTTCACGGATCGCCGGCTCGTCGATCTGGATGATCTTGATGCCAGCGGCTTCGAGATCTGCCACCTCGTCGCGAATGGCCAGGCCAATCTGCAGGGCGGACTGCTCGCGACTCACGTCTTCGCGCGGGAAGGACCAGCAGAGGATGGTCACCGGGCCGGTCAGCATGCCCTTGACCGGCTTGTCGGTCAGGCTCTGGGCAAACTTCGTCCACGCCAGGGTCATGGGGGTCGGTCGGTCGATGTCACGGGTGATCACCGGCGGCTTGACGCAGCGGGAGCCATAGCTCTGTACCCAGCCGAAGCGGGTGATGGCAAAGCCATCCAGCAGCTCACCGAAATACTCCACCATGTCGTTGCGCTCGGCTTCACCGTGCACCAGCACGTCCAGCCCGATGGCCTCCTGGCGCAGGATGGCATCCTTGATCTGGGCCTGAATGCCCGCCTCGTAGGCTTGGTCGTCGATGCGACCGGCCCGCCAATCCTGGCGCAGCACCCGAATTTCCGAGGTCTGCGGGAAGGAGCCGATGGTGGTGGTGGGCAACAGCGGCAGCTTGAGATCCGAGCGCTGCGCGTCAGCCCGCACCGGGTAGGCGCTGTGGCGATCGAAATCACTGTTGGTCAGGCTGGCCAGCCGTGACTGCACCGCCTTCTTGTGCACCCGGCTGTCGGACTCCCGATCCACGATGGGCTGGCTGTAGGCAGTGATCTTGTCCAGCTCCCCGCCGTTGAGATGGTCAGCCAGCAGCCCCAGCTCGTAGCATTTTTGCAGGGCGAAGGCGAACCAGCTGCGGGTCTGGGCATCCAGCTCCAACTCGAGGGTCAAGTCCACCGGGCTGTGCAGCAAGGAGCAGGAGGAAGCCACCCAGAGCCGCTCGCCGAGCTTGGCCTTCAGTGCTTTCAAGGTCGGTACCAGCTTGGCCAGGTTGGCACGCCAGACGTTGCGACCGTTGATGACCCCGGCCGAGATGACCCACTGGGCCGGCAGGTGCGGGACTAGCGTCTCCAGCTGCTCGGGGGCCGCCACCAGATCCAGGTGCAGGCCGTCCACCTTCAGGCTGGTGATGATGTCGCGCTGATGGGCCACCGAACCGAAATAGGTAGTCAGCAGCAGCTTGCAGGGACCGGCCAGACGCTCGTAAGCGTTGAGATAAGCCAGCCGCCACTCGTCCGGCAGGTCCAGCGCCAGCGCCGGCTCGTCGATCTGCACCCACTCCACCCCCTGGGCGGCCAGTTTCGCCAGGATCTCCTGATAGACGATGAGCAAGCGGTCGAGCAGTTCGAGGCGGGAGAAGCCGCTCTCTTTCTCCTTGCCAAGCCACAGGTAGGAGACAGGGCCCAGCAGCACCGCCTTAACCGGCAGCCCCAGCGCCTTGGCCTCTTCCACTTCGTCAAACAGCTGGCTCCAGCCCAGTTTGAAGCGCTGGTCGCGGCTGAACTCGGGCACCAGGTAGTGATAGTTGGTGTTGAACCACTTGGTCATCTCGGCGGCGGCAGCGGCCGGGCCGGTCGGCGCACGGCCACGGGCGACCCGGAACAGGGTATCGAGATCGGTGTCGCCATGACGGTGGCGGGCGGGGATGGCATCCACCAGCAGGCTGGTGCCGAGCACCTGATCGTACCAGGCGAAGTCACCCACCGGCAGCAGGGTCACACCGGCCTGTTGCTGGGCCTGCCAGTGACGCTCACGCAGGCTCTTGCCGGTGGCGATGAGTTCGGCCTGGCTGGTTTCGCCGCGCCAGTAAGATTCGAGGGCAAATTTCAGCTCGCGCTTGGCGCCGATACGGGGAAAGCCCAGGGTGTGTGCGCAGGTCATAGGTTCCATTCCTTATGCTCATTCATCTGATGGTGAACTGGATGATTTAGCCATCCAGATGTTTACACATCCAAAATGACAAGATAAGGTGGCGTTGGCTATTGAATCCTTTTCAACTGGCTCTCAAGAAATTCTCAAGGCGGGCAACAAGCCGCCGCCCAGGCACAACAAGGAGGGATACCATGGCGGTGTCAAGCAACCCGGGGATCGACATCAAGCACCTGAAGACGGTGAGCGCGCTGGCCGAACAGGGCTCGCTGGCCGGTGCGGCGCTGACCCTCAACCTCACTCAGTCCGCCCTCTCCCACCAGCTCAAGGAGCTGGAGACCCGCCTCAACCTGGAGCTCTATCTGCGCAAGAGCCGCCCCCTGGTGCTGACCGCGGCCGGCAACCAGCTGCTGGGGCTGGCCCGCCAGGTGCTGCCGGCGCTGGCGCAGACCGAGAAACAGCTGCAGGCCCTGCACAGCGGCGAGGCCGGTCGCCTTCACCTGGCGCTCGATTGCCACAGCTGCATCCAGTGGCTGCTGCCGCTGTTGCCCGATTTTCGCCGCCAGTGGCCGGGGGTGGATCTGGAGGTGGAGTCGGTGCCGGGCTTTGATGCCATCAGCGCCCTGCTCGGCGGCCAGCTCGACTTGCTGCTCACCTCGGACGTGCAGGCGCGCGGCGATCTCCACTTCGAGCCGCTGTTCGCCTTCGAGCTGGTGCTGGTGACGGCGCCGGATCACCCTCTCTGTGGGCAGCAGACCATCAAGCCTGAGGATCTGCGCCCCGAGGTGCTGTTGGTCTACCCGGTGGAGCGGGCACGGATGGACGTGTTCAGCCGCTTCCTGCAACCAGCCGGCATCGAGCCCGCCCGCTGCAAGCCGGTGGACAACACCTCCGTGATGCTGCAGATGGCCGCCGCTGGCCTTGGTGTCGCCGCCCTGCCGCGCTGGGCCTGCGAGGAGTTTGTCCGTCAGGGGCTGCTCGAGGCGCGCCCGCTCGCCGAGGGGGTACGCCGCCACATGTATGGCGCCGTGCGCGCCGCCGACCGGGATCAAGCCTGTCTACAGAGCCTGTTCGAGCGGATTCGCACCAAGATGGGCGACGTAAGAGCGCAGTAACTTGCAGGAGCAAGGACGCTACGCCGACCAGGATCATCTGAACCTGCAAACGGCAGAGCCTGTTTGAGCGCATTCGCACCAAGATGGGAGACGTAAAGGCGCAGTAAAAAGCCGCCTTGGGGCGGCTTGTCATCACGCAGGGCTTCTCTGTTCAAGCCCCCTCTTCACAGCTCGCCGCCCCCTGCCGCCGCGGGCAGTTGGCGCAGAGCTCACCATCGCGGCGCTTGTAGTGCAGGCAGCAGCGCTGGCGCACATAGCCGACCAAGCCGGCCGCTGGCGGCCAGGGTGCCGGTTGCCAGCCCGCCAGGTGCTCGGCCGGCAGGCCGCAGGCGGCAAGCCAGTGCGGCGCATGGGCCGCCACCTCGGCGGGGCTTACCTCATCAAAGAACGCGGGCACCCGCACCAGCGCCGCCAGCAGATCGTCCGCCAAGAGCGGCCGCACGAAGCCGGGTCGCAGCCGCTGCACCTGCCCGAGCGCTGCGAACAGCGCCTGCCAATGGGCCTGCAGCCGCTCGCCCGCCGTCTTGATCAAGCGCTCCAGCTCTCCCTTGATCATGGGCTCGGCCGGCAGGGTAAAGCCCGAAACCAGCCCATCCTGATAGCCCTGGCCCAGCCTCTCCAGCGCCGGCACGGCCCGCAGCCGATAGACGGCCACCATGGCAAGATAGATGGATTGCCAGCAGAGCATGCCCCAGCTGCGGGTGAGCCAGTAGGCGGGACCCGCCTCCGGATGGGCCAGCCGCCAATACTCGTGCAGCGCGGCCGCCACCTCGGCCGGCGTGGCCTGTTTGGTCGCCGTCAACAGCGCCGCAGCCTCGCCGGCAGCCACCAGTCGCCCCTTGAGGGACGGGATAAGCCCGGCTGCGGCCGCAAACAGGGCGCCGTGATCCGCCAGCGCCTGCAGATCCGGCTCGCGCCGCGCGCCCGGGGTGCGGGCATGGCGGCCGGCGCCGCGCATGGGGTGAGAGAGTCCCGGGTGCGGCCCGGGACGCAGGGTCAGAATACGTATTTGAGTCGCGCCTCCACGCTGCGCTCTGCCCCGAACCAGCAGTTGTTCTGGTCGTAGCAGGAGTAGTAGGTTTTGTTGAACAGGTTGCTGGCGCTGAGTGACACCTCCACCCCTTGCAGAAGCTGGCTGAGCTGGGCCAGATCGTAGGAGGCAGCCATGTCCATCAGCAGGTAATCCGGCACGGTGTCGGTGTTGGCGGCATCAAGCTGGGCCTCCCCCACATAGCGCAAGCCAGCCCCCAGGCGCACTCCTGCCAGCGAGCCGGCCGGCAGGTAGTTGCTCCACAGCGAAGCCATTTGCTTGGGCACCCAGACCGGGGTCTTGCCCTGCAGGCTGGTGGTGTCGCGGGTGATCTCCATATCCTGACGGGTATAGCTCAGCGCCAGATCCCAGCGACTGGTGAGATCGACGCGCCCCTCCAGCTCGACCCCCTTGGAGACCATCTCGCCGGTCTGCAGCTTGGGCCCGTAGACATTGTCCGGATCCGTCACCAGGGCATTTTGCTTGGTGATGTGGAACGCCGAGAGCGTGGCGGTCTTGCTCATGTCCTCGGAGAGGAACTTGAGCCCCCCCTCCCACTGCCGTCCAGTAGCCGGTTTGAACGCTTGGCCCTGTTTGTCCGCCCCCGCCACCGGTTCGAAACTCTCGGCATAGCTCACATAGGGTGAGAGACCGTGATCCAGCTCGTAGAGGGCGCCGAGGCGCAGCGAGAGGTTGTCCTGATCAATCTGGGCCAGGCTGTTGCTCGCCGCCCCCTGATAGAGGGTCCGGCTGTCGGTGTCCATCCGGTAGCGGTCGTAGCGGGCGCCGCCGATGGCCACCAACCGATCGAGGCGCACCTGATCCTGCAGGTAGAGGCCGCTCTGATACTGGCGGATGGTTCGGTTGTCCTGATAGTTGAAGGCCAGGTCTGCCGGCACTATCTGCTGGTGGTTCGGGTTGAAGATGTCGATGGCCGGGGCCGCATAGTCGAGGGTATCCCGGTAGAGAATGCGCGCATCCAGATACTGGTAATCCACCCCCAGCAGCAGGTTGTGCTGGGCCTTGCCGGTCTGCACCTGGCCCGCCAGCTGGTTGTCGATGACAAAGCCGCGAGACTCTTCATCGGTCAGGTAGGCGTTGCGGGCCAGGGTGCGGTTATCGGCCGCCAGCGCCGCGTTGTAGGTGTTCTGCTGGTTGGCCGAGGCATCCATGTAGCGGGCGTTTTGCAGCAGCTGCCAGTTGGCGTTGAAGTCGTGGCTCAGCTTGTACCCGAGCAGGGTCACCTCCCGGCTGTAGTGGTTCCAGTTTTCATCGCCAAGGAAGGTATCGCTGCCAAGCTGGCCCAGCGGGTTGGACTTGACCGAACCGCTGGCCGGCACCGTGGTGTAGATGCCGGCTTGCGGGTCTTTCTGGTAATAGAGGTTGAGGTTCAGCAGGGTGCGATCACTCAACTGCCAGTCGAGAGAGGGCGCCAGCACGTAGCGCTCCTCCTCTGAGGTCACCGCCTGACCCTCTTTCTGGCGGGCCAGCCCCACCAGCCGATAGGCAAACTGATCGTTGAGGGCGCCGGTGCTGTCGAGGGTCAGCTCCTTGAGGGTGCCCGTCCCGCTCGCCACGCTGACGCTGTGCCTGCTCTCCCGCTGGGGGCGCTTGGCGATGAGGTTGACCATGCCGCCGGGGGGCATGCTGCCGTAGAGCACGGAGGTGGGCCCCTTGAACACTTCCAGCTGCTCGATGGCCACTGGATCGATCTGGGGCTGCAGGTTCCAGTCGTTGTACTGCAGCAGCAGGCCGTCGTAGAAGTTCTGGTAGTTGTCAAAGCCGCGGATGTTGAACAGATCCAGCCGGTTGACCGCTCCGCCCCGCAGTTCGGTGTTGACGCCAGGCACGTAGCGCAGCGCCTCGCTCACCGAGCTGACGCCGCGCTGTTCCAGGGTGTCACCCTCCACCACCGAAATGGCCTGGGGCGTCTCCAGGGGGTCGAGCCGGGTCTTGGTCGCGGTGTTGCGATAGGTCTCGCCGAGCACGGTCAGGGTCTCGTCTGCCCGGGTCTGTGTCGGGCGCTCGGTGGCGGCTGCCTGCACGGGGCCTGCCAACAGGGCGGAGATAGTCGCGGCGACCAGGGTCAAAGGGGGGTGAGTGGCGTACATCTGATCCTCGAATGCAATGAGTGAATAGTAACAAATCTCATTTGCATTTTATTGGGTCATTTTGCCCTTGAATTAACAATTTGGGGCATGTTGGCGCTAAAGAGGGAGAAAACTCGGCCAATTTGGCCCCATCCGGCAACCTAAACTGCGGCAGCAACGCAGGCGATGTCGAATGGATATCGAAGCCTGGCGCAGCAAAAAGGAAAGAGGGAATAGCAGCACCCGGCACCCGCCGGGCAAGGGAATAGCCCTGTCAGAGAGGGTCGACGGGCAGCCAGTACTCCATGCGGGCATCCGGCTGGTTGCCGTCAAAATCGGGGGCGTAACGCTCCAGCTCGAAACCGTCCACCCCGCGATAACCGGAGCTCGGCAGCCAGTGCAGGATGAACCAGTTGAGGGTCTGCCCCAGCTGGCTGACGGGGCCCACGTGGCTTAGCACAGCGTAGGTCTGGGCCGGCACCGGGAGGCGCGCCAGACCGGCAGGCAAGCTGGCCCCCTCCTCCATCACGCTGCCCGCCCAGTAGGGGAGCGACTCGCCGGCACCAGCAACATCCACCACCCCCACCCGCTCCTGCCCGGGTGGCAAACCGCCCGCCGTGCGCAGGGCGCGCCAGATGGCGGGCACCGTCTGCTGAAAGTCGGGGGCGGCGGCAAACAGCCCGCGGATCTGCCCCTTCACCCCTTGCAGGATAAAGCCCGGCTGGCTCTCGATCCGTACCTGTACCAGCCTGGCAGGCATGGGTTGCGGCAGGGTAGCCCGCACCAGGGGGGTACGCAGCCCCAGCCGCAGACCGCGCTTGCGATAGGCCAGCGGCGAGCAGCCGAACTGCTGCTTGAAGGCGCGGCTGAAGCTCACCTCGGAGCCAAAACCGTAACAGAGCGCCAGATCCAGCACCCGCTGGCGACCAGACAACAGCGCCTCTGCCGCCTGGCTCAGCTTGAGCTCGCGCACATAGTGGGCCACCGTCAGCCCCGTCTCATGGAGGAACACCCGCTGCAGCTGCCAGCGCGACCAGCAGCTCTGCTCCGCCAGCTCGGCCAGCGCCAGCGGCTGATCCAGATTGGCGTGGATGTAGTCGAGCACCCGCTCGATGCGGGTCAGCTGGCTGTGCGGCTGGGGCACGGCGTCGGGAGTGGTGGGCAAGATGGGCATGACGAGATCGGATCTGGGCTGTCGGCAAGGCGCTGCGCGCAAGGGCCCCATTAAACATGGCCGCGACCTTGGCGGCAAGCGCTGGCCGCAGCGCTCACCCCGGCCCCCTTGTCCGCCCCTTAGGCCAGCGCGTCAAGCCAGCTTGGCAGACTGTCACAAAAGTGACGCGTTTGCCTGTCAGATTGTTTGAAAACAAATATATCAATTACCTCAAAAAGCCCATAAAGTCCTCGTTCGAATCTTTTACGCAGGGAGAGCCAAGATGAAGAAAGTTGCCTTGATCACCGGAGCCCGTGGCGGCATCGGATCCGCCATCACCACCGCCTTGCTGGCCCAGGGGTATCGCATCATCGCCACCCACTCCAGCCCCAACGGGGCGGCGGCGCACGACTGGTACGGGGAGCAGGGTTTTCGGCCGGATCAGGTGCGGCTGCTGGCGCTGGACGTGGCCGACACTGCTATGTGCCGCGACACTCTGGGCCGATTGCTGCAGGATGAAGGGCGGGTGGACGTGCTGGTCAACAATGCCGGCATCACCCGGGACGGGGCCTTCAAGCGGATGACCCCGGAGCAGTGGTTCGAGGTGATCCACACCAACCTGTGCAGCCTCTACAACGTGACCCAGCCGCTGTTCGACGCCATGTGCGAGCAGCGCGATGCCCGCATCATCAACATCTCCTCGGTCAATGGCCAGAAGGGGCAGTTCGGCCAGGTCAACTACTCGGCCGCCAAGGCGGGTATGCTGGGCTTCACCAAGGCGCTGGCGGCGGAAGGAGCCCGCTTCGGGGTGACGGTCAACGCCATCGCCCCCGGCTACACCGCCACCCCCATGGTGGAGGCGATCCGCACCGACATCCTCGACAGCATCAAGGCCGACATCCCCATGCGCCGGCTGGCCAAGCCGGAAGAGATCGCCGCCGCCGTGGTGTTTCTTGCCAGCGAGGCAGGTGCCTATATCACCGGCGAGACCCTGGCCATCAACGGCGGCCTCTACATGAAGTGAGGCCGGGCCTGTTTTCACCGGCATTGCATCGACAGAGGGCAGCCCGCGGGCTGCCCTCTTTTTTGATCCGGCCAACCGGAACGGCCTTCTTCCTTGCCCGGACTACGGACGTGTCGCCACGGCCCCCACCGGTTCGGCGAAGTGGCTGCGCAGGGCGGCGATCACCCGGCGCACCTTCTCCGGGATCTCCCGCTGCGGGGTGATGGCGTGGATCTCCATGGGTGGCACCCGAAAGCCCGGCAGCAGTTCCAGCAGGCGGCCCGAGGCGAGATCGTCGGCGATCTCCCCCTCCGGCTGCAGCGACACCCCCTGCCCTGCCAGGGTGAACTGGCGCAGCGGCAGCACGTTGTTGCAGACCACCCGCGGCTTGGGCTTGACCCTGTGCCCCTGCCCCTTCTCGTCGAAGAAAGTCAGGCCGCCGCTCAGCATATCGGCGGCCAGCCAGTCATGATCCAGCAGCGCCTCCGGGCTGCGCGGGGTGCCCTTGCGCGCCAGGTAGGCGGGCGAGGCGCACAGCAGCATCCGGGTCTGGCCCAGCTTGCGCGCCACCAGGGTGGAGTCCGAGAGCGTGCCGACCCGCAGCGCCACGTCGATGCGCTCGGCAATGAGATCCCGCTTCTCGTCGTCGGCGATGATCTGGATGCACAGGCCGGGGTGGGCCTGCAGCAGCGGCGAGAGCGCCCGCGCCAGCGGCTGGCCGGCCATCCCCACCGGGGCGGTGATCCGAACTTCACCGAGCAGGCTGTCACGCACCTCCGAGAGGCGCAGCTCGGTCTGGTTGAGGGTCTGCTGCAGGGACTGGCACCCTTGCCACACCACCTCCCCCGCCTCGGTCAGGTTGAGGCGGCGGGTGGAGCGGTGCAGCAGGGTGAGGCCGAGCAGGCTCTCCAGCTGGCTGATATGCTGACTGACGGCGGAGGGTGTCATGCCGAGGGCCTTGGCGGCGCCGGTCATACTGCCCGCCTCGACCACGGCGGCGAAGATGGCGTAACGCTTGAGCTGTTCCATTATTAAATCCAGCTTATAAGTGAATGCAATTTACAACGGATTATTAAATCACATTCGGGGGCGTAGGATAGCCCCATTCCAACAGTGAAGGAGAATCTCCCATGAAAATTGCCCTGATCGGTGCCAGCGGTTTTGTCGGTACAGCCATCCTCAACGAAGCCGTCAGCCGCGGCCATCACGTCACCGCCATCGTGCGTGACGTGAGCAAGGTCGCCGCCCACCCGCAGGTCACCGCCGTGGCGGTGGATGCCCAGGACAGCCAGGCGCTGGCCAAGGTGCTCAACGGGCACGATCGGGTGATCAGCGCCTACAACCCGGGCTGGACCGTCCCGGACATCTACGATCAGTACCTCAAGGGGGCCAGCGCCATCGTAGCCGCCGCCGTCGCGGCCAACAGCTGGCTGCTGGTGGTCGGCGGTGCCGGCAGTCTGGAAATTGCCCCCGGCGTGCAACTGGTGGATACCCCGGAATTCCCAGCCGAGTGGAAACAGGGGGCCCTGGCCGCCCGCGACGGCCTCACCGCCCTGCGCCGTGAAACCACCCTCGACTGGCGTTTCGTCTCCCCGCCCGTGTTCCTGGAACCCGGCGAGAAGCGCGGCGGCTACCGGCTCGGTGCCGATCAGGTGCTGTTCAGCGGTGAACAACCGGCCGGGATCACGGTCGGCGATCTGGCCGACGGCGTGCTCAACGAAGCGGAAAAACCGGCCCACCTGCGCCAGCGCTTCACCCTGGGTTACTGAACCTGAGCCAGGCACCACACAGGGCCGCAACGTCCGTCACACAAAGGGAGGCATCAGCCTCCCTTTTTGCATCTCTGTATTTGGGCATCTCTGCATTTTGCGCATCTCTGCGCTGGCACGATGCTCGCCTCTCTATTTGCCCAACTCGCGCTCACATGGCGCTCAAGCCGGTACATGCCGGGTCAGGCCAACATGGGTGCCAAGTGCGCCGCTATATTGCCATTATCGCCGCTCAATCGGCAGCCACCCGGATGGGTGGCGAATTCTATTTCGATTTTTGTATATAACTAAGAATAATTTGTTGTTTCCGTCTTATAACTCCGAACAGTAGCATCTCCCTCAATCCAAATGGCGCCATCCCTGGCAACAGGGCGTTGGCCGGTT
Organism: Aeromonas sp. ASNIH4; assembly: GCF_002934425.1. NCBI lineage: Bacteria > Pseudomonadati > Pseudomonadota > Gammaproteobacteria > Aeromonadales > Aeromonadaceae > Aeromonas > Aeromonas sp. ASNIH4. The sequence goes on from NZ_CP026217.1 coordinate 2,463,364, forward strand.
CATCGGTCAGGGCGTCGTCGTTTTCATGTCAGGTGTGCGGGTAGCATCCCGCCCCTGGCCAGTGAGGAGGTGCACATGGAACATTCACCACTGCCGATCATCGATCTCGCCGCGCTCGACGGCGCCCCCGAGACCCGTCGCCAGATGCTGGCCACCCTTGGCCGGGCGGCCCGCGAGGTGGGCTTTTTCTATCTGATCGGCCATGGCCTGAGCGAGCAAGAACAGCAGGAAACCCTGGCGCTGGCGGCCCGCTTCTTCGCCCTGCCGCAGCAGGAGAAGCTGGCGGTGCAGATGTTGCACTCCCCCCACTTTCGCGGCTACAACCAGGTGGGGGCCGAGCTCACCCGGGCGCGGCCGGATCTGCGCGAGCAGTTCGACATCATGAACGAAGAGGCCGCCCTCGATGCCGCCAGCCTGCAGCATCCCTGGCAGCGGCTCATCGGCCCCAACCAGTGGCCGAGCGCCCTGCCCGAGATGAAATCTCACCTGCTGGCGTGGCAGGAGCGGCTGAGCGCCATCACCCTCACCCTGCTGGCCGCCTTCGCCGAGGTGCTGGAGCAGCCAGCCGGGGTGTTTGACGAGAGCATTCGCGGGGCGCCCCATCAGCACATGAAGCTGATCCACTACCCGGGGCAAGCCGCAGGGGGCAGCGGTCAGGGGGTGGGCGCCCACAAGGATCCCGGCTACCTGACCCTGGTGATGCAGGACCATCACTCCGGGCTCGAGGTGGAGATGGCCGACGGCTGGATCTCGGCGCCGCCCCTGCCGGGCGCCCTGGTGGTCAACATCGGCGAACTGCTGGAGCTCGCCTCCAACGGCTACCTCAAGGCCACCCTGCACCGGGTGCAGAGCCCGCCGCCCGGGGTATCGCGCCTCTCCTGCGCCTTCTTCATGGCGGCGCGACTGGATGCGACCGTGCCGCTGCTCAGCCTCTCCCCCGCACTGGCGGCGCAGGCACAGGGGCCCGAGAGCGACCCGACCAACCCGCTCTTTTATCAGGTGGGGGAGAACGTACTCAAAGGGAGGCTGCGCTCCCACCCGGATGTGGCAGCCCGCCACTATGGCGTCGCCCCGGCGTCGGCCAATCCGCAGACAAGCAGCGAGCAGATGGCAAAGCGCGATCGGCGCGAGCCACAACTCGCCTGACGCTGCCATACCTAATAGACGGGGGCGCCGCGACGTCCCCTTCAGATGACACAAGCAGTTGGGCCACAGCCTGGCAATGACGGAGCAATACAATGAAATTCAAAACCATGAGCGTGCACAGCGGCCAGCGGATCGATCCCCAGACCGGCGCCCTCACCACCCCGCTCTACCAGAGCAGCACCTTCAGCTACTTCAACGCCCAGGCGGGCAAGGAGCGCTTCGCCGGTCAGGCCCCCGGCTTCATCTACAGCCGCTTTGGCAACCCCACCACCGCCGAACTGGAGCAGAAGCTGGCGGCACTGGAAGGGGCCGACGAAGCGCTGGTGGTGGCGAGCGGCATGGCGGCGGTGAGCGCCATCATGTATGCCCTGGCCGACAGCGGCGATGAAGTGGCCTATATCGGCCCGCTCTACGGCGGCACCGATGCCTTCCTCAAGCAGACCTTCAGCCGCGCCGGCATCAAGGTCACCGCGTATGAGAGCGATCAGGATCTGCTGGCCAACATCCGCCCCGCCACCAAGGTGGTACTGTTCGAAACCCTGACCAACCCCACCCTCAAGGTGGTGGATCCGCGGGTGGTAGTGGAAGCGGCCCGCAAGGTGGGCGCCATTACGGTGTGTGACAACACCTTCCTCACCCCCTACCTGCTGCGCCCGCTGGAGCTTGGCATCGACATCGTCATGCACAGCGGCACCAAGTACCTGGGCGGCCACGGCGACATCATCGCCGGGGTGGTGGCGGGCTCTCACGCGCTGATGAAGTCGATTCGCACCGTGGCCCTCAAGCACATCGGTTCCCCCATCGGTCCGCAGGAGGCCTACCTGCTGCAGCGCGGGGTCAAGACCCTGCCCCTGCGCATGGATGCCCACCTGCACAACGCCCAGAAGGTGGCTGACTTCCTGGCCGCCCATCCGGCGGTGAAAAAGGTGATCTACCCGGGGCTTGCCAGTCATCCGGGCCACGATGCCCTCGGCGCCTTCGCCAGCGGCTTTGGCGGCATGGTGAGCATCGAGCTGGAAGGCGGCTTTGCCCGTTGCGCCACCCTGCTCGACAACCTGCAGCTGTTCGTGCAGGCGGTGAGCCTGGGGGATCTCGAGAGTCTCGCCTGCCATCCGGCCAGCACTACCCACGCCGCCATGGACGAGGCGAGCCGCCTCGCCGCCGGGGTCAATGACGATCTCATCCGCTTCAGCATCGGGGTGGAAGACGCCGACGATCTGATTGCCGATCTGGCCGCCGCCCTGGCCCTGATCTGACCGTTTGCCTCTTTGAGCGCAAAAAAACAGCCCGCCCCCTGCCAGGGGGCGGGCTGTTTTGCTTGCGGCCGTCGCCCGATAGGGGCAACCCTGCTTAAGGCGTGGCAGAGAGGCGCTGCACCGGCCAGCCCAACGCGGCCAGCTCGGGAGCCAGCGTCTTGGCATCCCCCACCACCAGGATCACCATGTCGTCGGGATCGAGCCAGCGGCGAGCCAGCTCACGCAGGGTAAAGGGAGAGAGCCGGCTCACCTGCTGCACCCGCTGCTCCACATAATCCTCCGGCCACCCCTTGAGCAGGATGGGCAGCATGTACTCCATTTCCTGCGGCAACGTTTCGTAATCGAGCGCCTGACCATTGAGCACCCGATCCCGCAGGGTACGCACCTCCAGCCGGGTCGGCCCCAGCCGCTGATACTTGTCGAGCTCCTGCAGGATCTGCCGCAGGGCAGCCCCGGTCACCCCGCTGCGCACGCTGCTTTGCAGCAGGAAATGGCCCGCATCGGCATTGCCATCGAAGGCGGCGTCGATAAAGTAGGTGTAACCCAGCTCCTCGCGCAGCCGGATGTGCAGCCGCTCGGCGAGGGACACATTCATCAGCCGGGTCAGGTAGTGCTCGCCGAAGGCATCTTCCGCCATGGCGCGCCGCCCCACCCGGATCTGGCTGAGCGCCGCCCCGGGATTGTCCAGCAGATAGATGGCCCGTTTGGCCTGCTGACCGCGCCAATCCAGAGAGTGCAGGGCCGGCGGCTGACCGGCAGGCTCGACCAGAAAGCCGAGGGCCTTCATCACCCGCTCCTGGGCCAGATCCCCGCTCACCACCACCTGGGCTTCCCCGCTGCGATAGACCGACTGATAAAAGTGACGCACATCGTCGAGCGTCAGCGCGCGCACACTGGCCAGCAGATCCGGCCGCTTGCGCCCCTCGAGCAGGGCGCCGAACTGCCAGTCCGCCTGCCACTGGGGATCTTGCATCAGCTGTTGCAACCACTGGACATGATCAAAGCGGCTGCGCTCAAAATCGGCTACGCGCATGGCGGGCTGCTGCACCAACTCCCGCACCAGGGCCAGCGTCTCGTCAAAATGGGAGGTGAGCCCCTCGATCTCGACGTAGCTGCGCCCCTCCCCATGGTTGAAGCGAATGCTGGCCCCCAGCTGGCGGGCCCGCTCCTCGATGCTGGCCGCCTGCAGTTGCTCGCTGCCAAGGAAAAGCATGGCGTCGGCCAGGGTGGCGACCCCGCCCTTGCCCTCGGGTTCGGCCCGCTCACCGCCCGGCCAGCTGATGCTCATGGCAAAGGCCGGCACCTCGTCGCTGTAGTGGCCGAGCAGGGAGATCCGCTCACCCAGCTTGGCCTGCCACAGGGTCGGCATGGGCACCGGCAAGGCGCCACCACTGGCTGGTTCCTGGCGCCGGTCCAGGGTCTCCTTGATGACATGAGGCAGCAAAGAGGGGGTCAGCCGGGTCAGCGGCAAGGGGGGTGGCTCGACAAAGTTGGGTCTGCCCGCCTGCCACTCAGGGTGCTCGGCCGGCACCACGCTCAGCACCACCCTGGGCTTGTTCAACACATAGCGCGTCAACACCCGTTGCAGGTCGGCCGGCGTCACCCTGGCGATGCGCTTGAGGTTGCGGTACTGGAAGTTGGGGTCCGCAAACAGGGTGTGGCCGGTGGCCAGCTGCTCCACCTTGCCGGCCACGCTGTCCAGCGGCCAGATCCGCAGGGCCCGTTGGGCATTGACCGAGTGGGCCAGCTGCTCGCGGGAGACGCCATCGCTGGCGAGCTGGCCGACGATCCGGTCGATCTCCGCCTTGATGGGACCCAGCTCGCCCCCTTTGGCCAGATTGGGCACCGCCTCAATCACCAGCATGCAGGCCAGTACGCCACACTCCTGTCTGGCCGTCACCGAGACCAGCCGGCCACTTTGCTGCAGTTGTCGCTGCAACAGGCCGCTGGCCGAGCCCCCCAGCTGATCCGCCAGCAGATCGAGGGCCTCGAAGTCGGGCTCGCGGGCGGAGACGGTCGGATAGGCCAGCACCAGCATGGGCTCGCTGACCCGATCCACCAGGGTGCGATAGCGGCTCTTCTTCAGCGTCACCGGACGCACCACCGGGCTTGTCTGGGTTGGTGACGGAGGCAGCGCGGCAAAATAGCGCTCGACCCAGGCCAGGGTCTGGGCCGGCTGAATGTCGCCACCGATCACCAGGGTGGCGTTGTTGGGCCCATACCAGCGCAGGAAAAACTGGCGAACGTCCTCCAGAGTGAGGCGATCCAGATCCGCCACCCGGCCAAACGGCGTGTTGAAATAGGGGTGATTAGGGGGGTAGAGAGTGCGGTTGAGTGCTTCCAGCACCCGGCCGTAAGGAGCAGCATCCACCAGGGTGGCTCGCTCGTTCTTGGCGATGTCGCGCTTGGCCTCCAATTTCTGCTGGTAGAGGGTATCGAGCAGAAACCCCATGCGATCCGCCTCCAGCCAGAGCACCTTCTCCAGCTGATTAGCTGGCAGCGTCTGGTAATAGCGGGTCTGATCCCGGGAGGTCAGGCCATTGATGTTGCGCCCGCCCACCTGTTGCAGCAGCCGGATGTAGCCCTCCTCCCCCACGTGGGCCGAGCCCTGAAACATCATGTGTTCGAACAGATGGGCCAGCCCGGACTGGCCGGGGGCCTCTTCCGGCAACCCAACCCGGTAGTGGACTGCCACGTGCACCAGGGGATCGGAGTGATCCTGGGTCAGGATCACCGTCAGGCCATTGTCGAGCCGATATTGCTGATAGGGCACGATCAGCGGATCGGCCACTTTTTTCTGCTCCTTGACCAGCACCGGGCTGGCCAAGGCCAAGACACTGAAGAAATAGAGCAAACTCCACACGACTCTCATGTTATTTCCCAATTTTCAAACCTGAACATTATTATTGGCGGTCGCTGCGCGTCATCCATATCCAGCGCGCAACAACGAAAAAATGGCGACAGCACTCTGCAGGCGCCTCGCATTATTGATGACATGAATAATATTTTTGCCGGCAGCAAAGTCTGCCCCGAGCCAGTCAATGCAGCTGCCAAAGGCTGGCAGCCTGCAACCCGGCCGTGGCCGTCAGTGTAATCAATCAAGCCCCGAAGGGATATCAGCAACAGACGTGCTTTTGTAACAAGGTATATATCTGGCCCATCCGTCAACGCCTTTGAATAGCCTGAACGGCACTATTTAACCGTGTTAACTTAACCGTGTTAACCGTGCCGATTAACAGTGCCGGAAAATATCGTCGGTATGGCGTTTCGACCGCTGATGGGAAATAAGTCTGCCGTTATTGAGTCACGAAAAAATAAGCCAGGCGATTAGTCAATATTGATGCCATTAATAACAAGCGGATGGCAGGCGCCTTGCTGGCATCACTCGCCAGCCCACCCTTTTTGCACTCACGGCCGGCCTGGGTGGCAAAGGCGCAAAAAAACAGGGGGCCGCGGCCCCCTGTTCATGCTGGGTGCAACCGGATCAACCGCGATCCAGCAGGATGTTGAGCATGCGGCGCAGCGGCTCGGCGGCGCCCCACAGCAGCTGGTCACCCACGGTGAAGGCGGCCAGGTACTCCGGGCCCATGTTGAGCTTGCGCAGACGACCGACCGGGATGCTGAGGGTGCCGGTGACGGCAGCCGGAGTCAGCTCGCGGGCGGTGATGTCGCGATCGTTGGGGATCACCTTGACCCAGTCGTTGTGGGCAGCCAGCAGGGCTTCGATTTCCGCCAGCGGCACATCTTTTTTCAGCTTGATGGTGAAGGCCTGGCTGTGACAGCGCAGGGCGCCGATGCGCACGCACAGACCATCCACCGGAATGGCGGCGTTTTCGATGCCGAGGATCTTGTTGGTCTCGGCCTGACCCTTCCACTCTTCGCGGCTCTGGCCGTTGTCGAGCTTGGTGTCGATCCAGGGGATGAGGCCACCGGCCAGCGGCACGCCGAAGTTGTCCACCGGCAGGGTGCCGGAGCGGGTCTTCTCGGTGATCTTGCGCTCGATGTCGAGGATGGCGGAGGCGGGATCCGCCAGCTCCACCGCCACTTCATCGCGCAGCAGGCCCATCTGGGTGACCAGCTCGCGCATGTGGCGCGCACCACCGCCGGAGGCGGCCTGATAGGTGGCCACGCTCACCCACTCCACCAGATCGGCCTTGAACAGGCCACCCAGGGCCAGCAGCATCAGACTGACGGTGCAGTTGCCGCCGACGAAGGTCTTGATGCCGTTGTTCAGGGCATGGTCGATGACGTCGCCGTTGACCGGATCCAGGATGATGACAGCGTCCTTCTCCATGCGCAGGGAGGAGGCGGCATCAATCCAGTAGCCCTGCCAGCCGGCGGCTTTCAGGCGCGGATAGACATCCTTGGTGTAGTCGCCGCCCTGGGCGGTGATGATGACGTCCTGTGCGGCCAGCGCCTCGATGTCGAAGGCATCCTGCAGGGTGCCGGCATCGACGCCGAAATTGGGGGCGGCCTCACCGGCCTGGGAGGTGGTGAAGAAGGTGGGCTGAATGCGGGAAAAATCCTTCTCTTCCTGCATCCGGCTCATCAACACCGAACCCACCATGCCACGCCAACCGACCAAACCTACTTTTTTCATAATGTCCTACCCTGGATAGCTGCTTATAGAAACCGAGTGTGATACCCGTGATCCCTTGTCCGGCGCGGGCCGTTTACAAGCGGTTCACAAAATATGGGTTGCGAAAAATGTGTCTGTCCACATTACGGATTGTGACGGCGGGCGCAAGTCGAATTGCGCAATATTCTGTGCCGTTCGCTGCAATATCCGTCAGCCTGGCCGACCTGCGGGCAGCCGGTTGGCATCCCGCTACAACTTGGGGCATCATTGAGACCGACCGGCAGCCCCGCTGCCCCTCGGGGACGACCTCGAGGCCTCCTGATACGCAGGGACGACCCTGCTTCCTGCGGAATCTGCCTTATGTCCTGGTTGCTCTTGCTGTTGGCCGGCCTGTTCGAGGTCGCCTGGGCCATCGGCCTCAAATACACCGACGGTTTCAGCCGTCCCCTGCCCACCCTGCTGACCCTGATTGCCATGGGGGTAAGCGTGCTGCTGCTCGCCATGGCGGTCAAACAGTTGCCCCTTGGCACCGCCTACGCGGTCTGGACCGGCATCGGCGCGGTCGGCACCGTGCTGATGGGGATCTGGCTGTTCAACGAACCGGCCACCCTCGCCCGAGTGCTCTGTCTGCTGCTGATCATCGGCGGGATCCTGGGTCTGAAATTCATCGGCTGAGCCGTGACCGAGCTCGGCTGAATGGAGAGCAAAACGGGGCATGAGCCCCGTTTTTTGCCTGCCAAACGCGCCGACCCCTGCTATTATCTGCGGCCAAACATGAGCCAATAAAAATCAGGATATCGTGATGACCGACCACACTTTTATTCCCGGCAAGGACGCGGCGCTGGAAGACTCCATCGAACGCTTCCAGACCAAGCTGCAAGCCCTGGGGTTTGATATCGAAGAGGCCTCCTGGCTCAACCCCGTGCCCAACGTCTGGTCCGTGCACATCCGGGACAAGGAGTGCTCCCTCTGTTTCACCAACGGCAAGGGTGCCAGCAAGAAGGCGGCGCTCGCCTCCGCCCTTGGTGAATATTTCGAACGTCTCTCCACCAACTACTTCTTCGCCGACTTCTATCTGGGCGAGCAGGTCGCCAATGGCGACTTCGTTCACTACCCGAACGAGAAGTGGTTCCCCATCGAAGGGGATCAGCTGCCCGCCGGTCTGCTCGACAGCTTCACCCGCAAGTTCTACAACCCGGACGGTGAAGTGACCGCCGACATGCTGGTGGATCTGCAATCCGGCAACGAAGAGCGCGGCATCGTCGCCCTGCCCTTCGAGCGTCAGTCTGATCACCAGACCGTCTACATCCCGATGAACATCATCGGCAACCTGTATGTCTCCAACGGCATGAGCGCCGGCAACACCCGCACCGAGGCCCGCACCCAGGGGCTGTCGGAGGTGTTCGAGCGCCACGTGAAGAACAAGATCATCGCAGAGGCCCTCAGCCTACCGCTGATCCCGAGCGAGGTGATCGCCCGTTACCCCGGCATCAAGGCCTCCATCGATGCGCTGGAAGCCGAAGGTTTCCCCATCTACAGCTTCGACGCGTCGCTCGGCGGTCGCTACCCGGTCATCTGCGTGGTGCTGCTCAACCCGAGCAACGGTACCTGCTTTGCCTCCTTCGGCGCCCACCCGCGCTTCGAAGTGGCGTTCGAGCGCACCGTCACCGAGCTGCTGCAGGGCCGCAGCCTCAAGGATCTGGATGTATTCGTGCCGCCCTCGTTCGACAACGAGCAGGTGGCGGATCACCACAACCTGGAAACCCACTTCATCGACTCCTCCGGCCTCATCAGCTGGGATCTGTTCAAGCAGGATGCGGACTTCGAGTTTGCCGACTGGGACTTCCGCGGCACCTCGCAAGAGGAGTTCGACCACCTGATCGGCATCTTCCACGAGCTGGAGCAGCCGGTCTACATCGCCGACTACGAGCACCTGGGCGTCTACGCCTGCCGCATCCTGGTGCCCGGCATGTCCGACATCTATCCGGCCGAAGACCTGCTGCTGGCCAACAACACCATGGGTGCCCACCTGCGGGAGACCATCCTGGCGCTGCCGGCGCTGGAGTGGGATGCAGAGCAGTACATGGCGCTGTTCGACCAGCTGGATGAAGAGGGTCACGACGAGCGCACCCGGGTGCGCGAGCTGCTCGGCATCGCCGCCGCCAAGGGCACCGCCCTGCACACCCTGCGGGTGGGCGAATTGAAAGCCATGCTGGCACTGGCCGCCGGCGAACTCGACACGGCGCTCGATCTCATCGATTGGACCATGGAGTTCAACCAGTCGGTGTTCCCGGCCGATCGTGCCAACTACTACCGTGCCCTGCGCGCCTGCGTCGAGCTGTTCCTGGATGAGGATCGCGACCCCGAGCAGTACCGCGCCGTGTTCACCCGCATGTATGGTGAAGAGACGCTGGCACAGGCCTGGGCCCACGCCAGTGGTGAAGCGCGCTTCCACGGGTTGGAAGCTGCCGACCTGTCCCTCAGCCAGTTCCCGCTGCATCAGAAGCTGCTGGCAGCCTATGAGAAGCTGCAGAAGGCCAAACGAGCCCACTCATGGGGCTGATGTGGTAGTATGTGAAGGGGCCCTGATGGCCCCTTTTGCTTTATGGTCGCCAGAGAGGCGATTTGTTATTCAAAGATGAAATAAAAAACAAAAAATACCTCTTAGGGGGTTGCCAAGCCGGGGCAGAGAATGCTGGGGAGATGCAAAGATGCCTTGCCAGTACCATTTTTAGGCGATGAAAAATAAATTGTTTAAAATCATTGCATTAAAAAATCAGCATTTATGTTTCAGCTGAAACCTGGTGTAAAGCAACGCTGCCGGAGGACTCAAATTTTTGTAGTAAAATTACATTCACAATCTGCAATTCTTGATCGGAGTCAATTTTGACGATCTGGCCCTTTGTTATGATTTCCACAGGCAAAACATCAGGTACATGAGAATTGAAAGCAGAATCTCCCTTTGATTGTCTCAAGCCAGAAGCCATCGCTGCACTGGCAGAAGATATCACCTATGCCAAGGCCACCAAGCCTGCATACAAGGTCATCCCCCTGGCCATCACCGCAGGCGCTTTCATCGCCATTGCTTTCGTCTTCTTCATCACGGTGACTACCGGTGCCGGCAATGTGGCCTGGGGCCTCAGCAAGCTGGTCGGCGGTCTCTGTTTCGCACTGGGTCTGATCCTCTGCGTGCTGCTCGGTGCCGAGCTGTTCACCTCCACCACCTTGACTCTGGTGGCCAAGGCGGCCAACCGCATCACCTGGGCCCAGCTGTTCAAGAACTGGGGACTGGTCTACTTCGGCAACCTCATCGGCGGTCTCATCATCGTCGGCCTCATCATCATGTCGGCCGAGTACATGGCGGCAGATGGTCAGTGGGGTCTGAACGCCCTCAAGGTGGCCCAGCACAAGATCCACCATACCTTCTTCGAGGCCCTTGCCCTCGGTATCCTCTGCAACCTCATGGTGTGTCTGGCCGTGTGGATGGCGTTCGGCGCCCGCAGTGCGACCGACAAGGTGATGGTCATGCTGCTCCCCGTCGCCATGTTCGTGGCCTCCGGTTTTGAGCACAGCATCGCAAACATGTTTATGATCCCGGTCGGTATCGCTATCCATGCGGTAGCAGGCCCGGAATTTTGGCAGGCCATCGGCCAGGACCCGGCGACCTTTGCCGACCTGACCGTATCCAACTTCGTCCTACACAACCTCATTCCCGTCACCATAGGTAATATCATTGGTGGTGGCGTCATGGTTGGTCTGACTTACTGGTTTATCTTCCGTCGTCATCATTAAGGATGATTGCGGGATACTACATCAATACCGTGTGAGGTAATGAAAATGGCAGAACTTAACGAACAGTTCCAAAAAGCATGGGAAGGCTTCGCGGCCGGTGAATGGCAGACCTCTGTCAACACCCGTGACTTCATCCAGAAGAACTACACCCCGTATGAAGGTGACGAGTCCTTCCTGGCTGGCGCGACCGAAGCTACCACCAAGCTGTGGGACAAGGTCATGGAAGGCATCAAGATCGAGAACCGCACCCACGCGCCGGTCGATTTTGATACCGACCTGCCCTCCACCATTACCGCTCACGATGCCGGCTATATCGATCAGAGCCTGGAGCAAATCGTTGGTCTGCAGACCGACAAGCCGCTCAAGCGCGCCATCATCGCCAACGGCGGTATCAAGATGGTCAAGACCTCTTGCGAAGTGTACGGTCGTCAGCTGGACCCGATGGTCGAGAAGATCTTCACCGAGTACCGCAAAACTCACAACCAGGGCGTGTTTGACGTTTACACCAAAGACATCCTGAACTGCCGCAAGTCCGGCGTCATCACCGGTCTGCCGGATGCCTATGGCCGTGGCCGTATCATCGGTGACTACCGTCGTGTTGCCCTGTACGGTATCGACTTCCTGATGGCCGACAAACTGGCCCAGTTCAAGTCCCTGCAGGCCGACCTGGAAAACGGTGTCAACCTGGAAGCCACCATCCGTCTGCGCGAAGAGATCTCCGAGCAGCACCGTGCCCTGGCACAGATGAAGGTAATGGCTGCCAAGTACGGTTGCGATATCTCCGTACCGGCCAAAAACGCCAAAGAAGCCGTACAGTGGACCTACTTCGCCTACCTGGCGGCAGTCAAGTCCCAGAACGGTGCCGCCATGTCCTTCGGTCGTACTTCCAGCTTCCTGGACGTGTACATCGAGCGTGACCTGAAGAAAGGCCTGATCACCGAGCAAGAAGCCCAGGAGCTGATGGACCACATGGTCATGAAGCTGCGTATGGTTCGCTTCCTGCGTACCCCGGAATACGATTCACTGTTCTCCGGCGACCCGATGTGGGCTACCGAGACCCTGGCTGGTATGGGCGTTGATGGCCGTACCCTGGTCACCAAGAACAGCTTCCGTATGCTGAACACCCTGTACACCATGGGCCCGTCCCCTGAGCCGAACCTGACCATCCTGTGGTCCGAGAAGCTGCCGGTCGGTTTCAAGAAGTACTGCGCCAAGGTATCCATCGAGACCTCTTCTGTTCAGTACGAGAACGACGACCTGATGCGTCCGGACTTCAACAACGATGACTACGCCATCGCTTGCTGTGTGTCCCCGATGATCGTCGGCAAACAGATGCAGTTCTTCGGTGCCCGTGCCAACCTGGCCAAGACCATGCTGTATGCAATCAACGGCGGTATGGACGAGAAGCTCAAGATCCAGGTCGGTCCGAAGACCGAAATGGTCAAGTCCGAGTACCTCGACTACAACGATGTGATGGATCGTCTGGATCACTTCATGGACTGGCTGGCCAAGCAATACGTTGCCGCGCTGAACATCATCCACTACATGCACGACAAGTACAGCTACGAAGCCTCTCTGATGGCGCTGCACGACCGTGACGTCTATCGCACCATGGCGTGTGGTATCGCCGGTCTGTCCGTAGCAGCTGACTCCCTGTCTGCCATCAAGTTCGCCAAGGTCAAGCCGGTTCGTGACGAAGATGGCGTTGCCATCGACTTCGAAATCGAAGGCGAATACCCGCAGTTCGGTAACAACGACGCTCGCGTCGATGACATCGCCTGCGACCTGGTTGAGCGCTTCATGAAGAAAATTCAGAAGCTGAACACCTACCGTGGTGCCGTGGCTACCCAGTCCGTGCTGACCATCACCTCCAACGTGGTGTACGGCAAGAAGACCGGTAACACCCCGGATGGCCGTCGCGCTGGTGCGCCGTTCGGCCCGGGTGCCAACCCGATGCACGGTCGTGACCAGAAGGGTGCCGTTGCTTCCCTGACTTCCGTTGCCAAGCTGCCGTTCGCTTACGCCAAAGATGGTATCTCCTATACCTTCTCCATCGTGCCGAACGCGCTGGGTAAAGACATGGAAGCCCAGAAAGCCAACCTGGCCGGTCTGATGGATGGTTACTTCCACCATGAGTCCAACCTGGAAGGTGGTCAGCACCTGAACGTCAACGTGATGAACCGTGAAATGCTGCTGGACGCCATGGAAAACCCGGAAAAATATCCGCAGTTGACCATCCGCGTATCCGGTTATGCCGTTCGCTTCAACTCTTTGACCAAAGAGCAACAGCAAGACGTCATCACCCGTACCTTCACCGCTTCTCTGTAATAGAGTCTCGGTGAACAAAAACCGGCGCCAAGGCGCCGGTTTTTTTATGCCTGATAGTCAGGGAGCATAGGCCTGAAAACCTGCCGGCAAGGCCGGCACTGCCCTCCTCTCATCCCACCTTGTTCAGGGCCGCTCTCCTGCCGCCAGGCGGCGGTTGATATCGGCGATAACCGGGGCGATATCCGCCAGAGTGTCGATCACATAGTGCGCCCCTGCCGCCCGCAGTTTGGCCTCCGCCGGTCTACGCCGGGCAGCGATTTCCGCCTCGCTCATGGCGGCAAACGCTTCCCAGGTGGCGCCGAACTCGTTGCCGGAGACCGACAATCCCACCGTCCACATGCCAGCGTTCAACCCTTCGCTGATGCCCGGCACGGCGTCATCCACCTTGATGCAGCGATGCACCGCGCTCACTCCCAGCTCAATCACGTTGGCCAGCGCCATCCAGGGGCCGGGGCGACCGCCTGCCTTGAGATCATCGGTAGCGACCCAATGATCCGGGCGGTAGCCGTGATCGGCCGCCGCAGGTACCAGCGTCTCCATCACCGGGCGGGGGTAACCGGAGCAGGAGCCGATTTTCATCCCCTGCCCCCGCAGAGCATCCAGCACCGGCAGCACACCGGGGATGGGGTCTGCGAAGCGGGTCACCGCAGCAATCTGCAGCGGCATAAAGGTGTGATAGAGATGGTCCACCTCGGCGTGGCTCATGGGGTGGCCGAAGCGGGCCTGCCAGCGCGCATCCACCGAGGGCAGACGGCCTAGCGCAGCGATATGGTCCCACTTGCCCAGCCCCATGGGCTGGCGCGCCTCATCCAGGGTCACCGGAAAGTCATAGGCGCGGGCGAAGGCCTCGATGAAGATGGAGGTGGGGGCGAAGGAGCCGAAATCGACGACGGTACCGGCCCAATCGAGGATCAGCGCCTCTACGTCGGTGGCCGGGTCGATGGCAATCTGCAAGTCAGTCATGGTGATGTTCCTGTTTCGGTGAAAGCGCGATCTCGCCCAAGGCGCGATCGAGAATGGTGATGGCGCGCACCAGATCGGCGCGGGCGATATTGAGCGGCGGCGAGAGCTGGATAACGTTGCCCTGGGAAACCTTGAAGCTGAGCCCAAGCTCCAGACAGCGGTAGAGCAGCCGCTCGGCGGCCTGGCTATTGCGCTTTCGACTCTGGTGATCGACCACCAGATCGAGCGCCCACAAAAGACCGATGCCGCGCACCTGGCCGATCAGCGGGTGACATGCGGCAAGCGCCGCAAGCTCGCGCGCCATAAAGCGGCCATCCTCCTGCGCTTTTACCAACAATCCAGCTTCGCGGATTGTCTCTATCGTGGCGAGAGCCGCCGCACAGCCGATGGGGCTCTTCTCGTGGGTGTAGTGGCCGAGCGAAATAGCCACCACCTGATTGAAGCGGTCGCGGGTAATGAGCGCGGCAAACGGCACCACCCCGCCCCCCAGTCCCTTGCCCAGACAGATGATGTCTGGCTCGATGCCGAACTCCTCGAAGCTGAACCAGTGGCCGGTGCGGCCCAGCGCGTTGGGGATCTCGTCGACGATCAACAGCACCTTGTGGCGATCGCAGATCTCCCGCACCCGCTGCCAGTAAGCCTTCGAGGGCACCTGCACATCGGTATTGCGGATGGGCTCGGCGATAAAGGCGCCTATTCCCCCCTCCTTCTCGATGACGTACTCCAGATAATCGGCATAGTGCAGGTCATCCCCCTCCCCGCGATACCAGACACCGCGATAGCGGGTGGGAGGCGGGATGCGCTCCACCCCGGCCATCAGCGGGCCCATGCCAGCGCGAAAACAGGCTTCACCGCCGACCGAGATGGCATCGAGGGAGGCGCCGTGAAAGGCATCCCAGAGGGACACCACCTTGCTATTGCCGGTAATAAAGCGGGCAAGCTTCAGGGCAATCCCCACCACCTCGCTGCCACCGGGGGCGAACAGCACCCGGTTGAGATCGCCGGGGGCCAGCTCAGCCAGGGTGCGGGCACAGTCGATAGCGACCTGATGGGTGTAGCGGCGGGGTGCGAACGGCAGATCGGCGAGTTGCTGCTGCACCTCGGCCACCACCCTGGGGTGGCCGTGGCCCAGCTGATGGACGCTGTTGCCGTGAAAATCGAGGTAACGCGCGCCCGATATGCTGGTCAGCCAGCTCCCCTGCGCGCGCTCAATCATATCCAGACAGGGGGTGGAGAGCGCCTGATGGAGGAAGTAGCGGCTATCTTCCGCCAATCCGGCCTGTACATCTTCACTCTGGCCCGCCCACCAGCGCGTTCGTCCCTCACCGAGGTTGATATCCCCTTCGCTGTCGGCGCGGCCGCTGCCGTGCAGCTTATGGTCGTGCTGAACGCAACCCTGAGGCGCTTGGCTCGTCATCGCGCGTCCCCTTGCCAGTAGCAGGCGCTGGCCATGGCGGCGAGCAGGCAGCGCACCCGCGCTGGCGTCACGTCACCGATATTGCCGATGCGAAAGCAGTCGGCCTGAGAGACCTTGCCCGGATAGATGACAAAACCCTGCGCCTTGAGCCGCTGGTAGAAGTCGGCGAAGCGGTAGTCAGGATGGGCCGGAGAGTAGAAGGCGGTGATGATGGGTGATTGCCACTGCTCGGGCAGCAGCGGCGCAAAGCCGAGGGCAGCCATCCCCGTCACCAGGGTGCGCTGGTTCTCGCGGTAGCGCTGATGGCGGGCGGCAATGCCCCCCTCCTCTTCCAGCTCGCGCAGGGCCTGGGCAAAGGCCAGCACGGTATGGGTGGGCGAGGTAAAGCGCCACTTGCCCCCCTGCTGCTCCATGGTCTGCCACTGGGCATGCAGGTCGAGGGAGACAGAGCGGGCGCGACCGGCGCAGGCCGTGAGCGCGGCGCGGCGGGCGATGACGAAACCAAAGCCCGGCACCCCCTGAATGCACTTGTTGGCGGAGCTGATGAGAAACTCGATGCCAAGGCGCCCCATGTCGATGGGGATACCGCCAAAGCTGCTCATGGCATCGACGATAAGGCGAATGCCGCGGCGCTGGCAGAGCGCAGCCACCTCCTCAAGGGGGTTGAGCATGCCGGTGGTGGTCTCGCAGTGCACCATGGCCAAGTGGGTGATCTCGGGGTGGCGCACCAGCATCGCCTCGATGGCGGCGGGTTCCGGGCGGGTGGTCTCGCCGCAGTCCAGCTCATAGTGGCGTAGGCCAAGACAGCGGGCCATCTCCCCCATGCGGGCACCGTAGGCGCCGTTGTTGATGATCAGCAGACACTCATCGCTACCTATCGCCGAGCCCAGCACGCTCTCCACCACATAGCTGCCACTCCCTTGCAGCAGCACGGCGCTGTAGTCGCTCTCATATTCAGGGCCAGTGGCGAGGCGCACCAGCTCGCGGCGGATGGGCTCCACCACCCCCTGGTTGTAGTCCGCATCCCAGGTACAGCTGTCTTGCAGCATGGCGGCGCGCACCGTCGCGGTGGTCGAGAGGGGGCCCGGGGTCAGCAGCAGGTAATCGATGGCGGCGGGGGCCGCAGGAATATGGGTCATGACTTCGCTCCTTTTTGGTATATACCAGAATGAGCGCATTGTGTGTAACTGCCCCGCCAAGGTCAAAGGGGTGGCGCTACGTGCAACAAAAAATTCATTTTCAGCGCAGGGATCGCGATAATCTAGGAAGCCTGAACAACAGGGGCGATTCTGGTATCTACCAACGTATGTTGATGTTGCCGTGTAACGACCGGGCAGATGACCTGCCCTGTGCCCAGTCCATTGCCCAACTCATTGCACAACTTATTGCAAAACCAGGGATTTTCATGAGCAAACCCCAATACCTGCAGATCAAGGATGCCCTCGCCAACCAGATCCTGGCGGGGGGTCTGACCCCCAACGACAAGCTCCCCTCCGAGCGGCTGCTGGGGGAACTCTATGGCACCACCCGGGTTACCATCCGCGAGGCACTGGTGCAGCTGGAGGCCAATGGCCTTATCTATCGGGAGGATCGCCGCGGCTGGTTCGTCACACCGCCGCGCTTTCGCTTGAACCCCAGACGCACCTCCAACTTTCACCAGATAGTGCGGGAGCAAGGGGGCGAGCCGCGCACCGAGCTGCTGGAGAAAAGCCGCCAGGCAGTGCCGCCCGCGTTGATGGCGCAGTTGCAGCTCAAACCGTTCGACAGCCTGTTTCTGCTCAAACGGCTGCGCTATGCCAACGGGCGCGCCATCTGCTACTGCGAGAACCACTGCCTGCCAGAGCGGGTACCGGGCCTGCTGGAGCTGGATCTCAACGGCAGTCTGACCGAGATCTACCAGGCCCATTACGATCTCCACTACGCCCGCATGCAGGTGCGCTTCTTCCCCACCGCCCTGCCGGACGAGGTGGCCAAGGCACTGGGGGCCACCGCCGGTCTGCCCGCCCTGCGCCTCGAGCGACTCAACTTCGATCAGCACGGCCGGGTGCTCGACTTCGATCTGGAGTACTGGCGCCACGACAGTCTGGAGATCGAGGTGGATACCCAGGATTAGTCGCGGACAAATCAGGGACAGCAAAACGTCACGGGGCTGTCACGGTCACGTCATAAAAAAACCCTAGCCTCTCTCTCGACCAATCTGGTTTATACCAAGCCAACTTATATGGAGAAGAGGATGAAACAGGGAATCCATCTGCTGGCCGCCGCCGTGCTGGCTGCCATGACCACCCCGACACTGGCCGCAACCGATCTCACCGTCTATACCGCCTTCGAACCGGAGCAGCTCAGCGAGCTGAAAACCGCGTTCGAGCGCCAGCATCCGGATATCAACATCAAGTGGGTGCGTGACTCCACCGGCGTGGTCACCGCCCGCTTGCTGGCGGAAAAAGCCCAGCCCAAAGCGGATGTGGTATGGGGACTGGCGGCTACCAGCCTGATGCAACTCGATCAGCAGCAGATGCTCAATGCCTATGCACCGAAAGGGCTGGACAAGCTCGACAGCCGCTTTCGCGACAGCAAGGCCGAGCCGCACTGGATCGGTCTGGACGCCTTCTTCAGCGCCATCTGCTTCAACAAGGTAGAGGCGGAAAAACAGGGGATCCCGGCACCCACCAGCTGGGCCGATCTCACCAAGCCCATCTACAAGGGCAAGGTGATCATGCCCAACCCCAGCTCCTCCGGCACCGGTTACCTGAGCGTCGCTGGCTGGCTCCAGACCATGGGCGAACAGCAGGGCTGGCAATTCATGGACGGCCTGCACCAGAACATTGACCGTTATACCCACTCGGGCTCCGCCCCCTGCAAGCTGGCCGCCAGCGGCGAGACGGTGATCGGTATCTCCTTCGACTTCCCGGCCACCAGCCTCAAGGCCAAGGGGGCTCCCATTGAGGTGGTGTTCCCGAAAGAGGGTTCGGGCTGGGATATGGAAGCCGCCGCCATCATCAAGGGCACCCCCAAGCTGGAGGCCGCCAAACAGCTGCTCGACTTTGCCGCCACCGAACAGGCCAACGCCCTCTACAACAAGTCGTTCGCCGTGGTCGCCATCCCGGAGGTAGCCAAGCCCAGAGCCGGCTATCCCGCCAACATCAAGGGCCAGATGATCGACAACGACTTTGGCTGGGCTGCCCGCGAGCGCAACACCATCCTGGCCCAGTGGAGTGCCAGCTTCGACGGCAAGACCGAAGCCAAGCAGTAAGCGTGAAGGGCAGCGGTTTGTTCACGCCACACACCGCAGCCAATAAACTGCCAGTCGAAGGCCAACAGGTGTTGGCCTTCGTTTTTTGGTTTTAACTTCCCGAGTTTGTATTGCCTTGAATTAGCAACGCCTCACCCATCCACACGCTGCCAAGCCAGCTGCTGGCGCCCCCTCGTTATCTGACTGTCATCAAGCTGTCATCCCCCGATCACCTGACCGTCACACTTCACCCTCAAACTGGTATATACCAAATCAGTAGCGAGTCGAACCATGACCCAGCCCTATCTGGACATTCAACATCTCAACAAGCAGTTCGGTGCTTTTCAGGCCCTCAAGGGGATCTCTCTGACCATTGAGCCGGGGGAGTTCATCTGCTTTCTCGGCCCCTCCGGCTGCGGCAAGACCACCTTGCTCAGAGCCATCGCCGGGCTGGATCTGCCGGACAGCGGCGAGATCTGGCAAGGGGGGCTCAATATCTCCCAGCTGCCGCCCCAGCAGCGCGATTTTGGCATCGTGTTTCAGTCCTACGCCCTCTTCCCCAACCTGACGGTGGCCCAGAACATCGCCTTCGGCCTTGAGAATCAGGGGCTGGCGCGGGATCTCATCAAGGAGCGGGTCGATCACTGGCTGGAACTGGTGGATCTCACTGCCCAATCCCATAAATACCCGAGCCAGATCTCCGGCGGCCAGCAGCAGCGGGTGGCGCTGGCCCGGGCACTGGCCCTCTCCCCCGGCCTGTTGCTGCTGGACGAACCGCTCAGCGCGCTGGATGCGCTGGTACGCACCCACCTTCGCAGCGAGATCCGCGCCTTGCAGCAGCGCCTTGGCATCACCACCATCATGGTGACCCACGATCAGGAAGAGGCGCTGACCATGGCCGATCGCATCGTGGTGATGGAGGGCGGCCGCATCGTGCAAGTGGGTACTCCGCAGGCGATCTACCACCAGCCTGCCAGCCGCTTCGTGGCAAGCTTCGTCGGCACCATGAACTTCCTCGACACCCTGGTGCTCAGCCCCACTCAGGTGCGCCTCAACGAGCAGCCGCTGCAACTCACCAACCGGGCCGCCGCCGGCAGCAAATTGCAGGTGGCGATCCGCCCCGAGGCAATCACGCTAAGTGCGCCGAGCGAGCCGTATCTTGGGCAACATGGCGTTGAAGCAACCATCGATCAGGTGGAATTTCTCGGCGCCGCCCAGCGCCTTATCTGCACCGCCGACACCTATCTGGGCCCGCAGCCAATTCTGGTGGAGCGCCCGACCCACGAGCTGCCACGCCACGAACAGGGTGGCTGGCGCAGCGGCATGCGCTGCTCACTGCACTGGCCCGCTGGGGCGATGCAGCTGTTTGAAGGAGAGCGCCCATGACGGCCCCCTTCGCGACCTCCTCCCTGTTGCTGCCAGCGACCGCCCGGCAAGACGCCCGCTGGCAGCGGCTGTGTCGCGGCTGGAGCCGGGATCAGCTGCTGCAACTGATCCTGCTGGTGCTTGGCATCGCTCTGCTGGTGGGGGGCCTCTTGCTGCCGCTGCTCACCATGCTGCAAAAGAGCCTGCAGGATGAGAACGGCCTCTGGGTAGGCCTTGCCAACTTCAGCGCCTACTTCGACTCCCCGCATCTGGGGCGCACCATCGGCAACACCCTCTGGCTCGGGGTGCTGATCACCGCGCTGGTGGTGACCATCGCCTTTGGCTACGCCTATGCCCTCACCCGCACCTGCATGCCGGGCAAGGGGTTGTTTCGCCTCATTGGCCTTATTCCGCTGTTGATGCCCTCCCTGCTGCCCGCCATCAGTCTGGTCTACTGGTTTGGCAATCAGGGGATCGCCAAGGGGCTGCTCGGCGGCGAGAGCATCTACGGCCCCATCGGTATCGTTATCGGTCTGGGCTTCTGGTGCTTTCCCCACGCCCTGATGATCCTGATCACGGCGCTGGGCCAGAGCGATGCCCGCCTCTATGAAGCCTCCCGGGTGCTCGGCAGCAGCGGCTGGCGCACCTTTGTCACCGTCACCCTGCCCACCGCCCGTTATGGCCTGCTCAGCGCCGTCATCGCGGTCTTTACCCTCACCATCTGCGACTTCGGGGTGGCCAAAGTGATTGGCGGCCAGTACAGCGTGCTGGCCACCGACATCTACCGGCAGGTGATCGGGATGCAGAACTTCTCGCTGGGCGCCGTTGCCAGCGTCACCCTGCTGCTGCCGGCACTGTTGAGCTTTGCCCTGGAGCACAGGGTGCGCAGCAAGATGCAAGAGCAGAGCAACACCAAGGCGGTGCCCTATCGCCCCAGGCCCCATCGGCTGCGGGATCTTCTGGCGCTCGGCTGGTGCACGCTCTGGGCCCTGCTGTTTCTGGCGCTGGTGGGCATGGCGGTCTACGGCTCCCTGGTGCAGTTCTGGCCCTACAACCTTGGGCTCACGCTGGATCACTACGCCTTTGACAGCAACAGCGTCTATGGCTGGCAGCCCTTTACCAACACCTTGCAGCTGGGCCTCTATACCGCGCTTATCGGTACCGTGCTGGTGATGGTGCTGGCCTGGGCACAGGAGAAGGGGCGCCACTTCGCATGGCTGCGCCAGTTGCTGCATCTGCTCGCCATGCTGTCGCTGGCGGTACCCGGCATGGTGCTGGGGCTGGGTTACATCTTCTTTTTCAACGGCAATCCGCTCTTTGGCAGCCTCTACAGCACTCTCTATGGCACCCTGCCGCTGATGGTGCTCTCCTGCGTCATCCACTACTACACCGTGGGTCATATGACGGCCCTGACCAGCCTCAAGCAGTTGCCCAAGGAGCTGGAGCTGGTGGCCATCTCATTGCGCATTCCGCTCTGGAAGGCGTTCTGGCGAGTCACCCTGCCCACCTCCCTGCCAGCGATCTTGGAGATCTTTATCTATCTGTTCGTCAACGCCATGACCACCACCTCGGCGGTGATCTTCCTCTATTCGAGCGACAGCGTGCTCGCCTCCATCGCCGTGCTCAATATGGAGGATTCCGGCGATACCGCCGCTGCTGCCGCCATGGCCACCTTGATCCTGCTGGCCGCCGCCACCGTCAAGCTGCTCCAGCTCTTTTTGAGCCGCGCCCTGCTGGATCGCACCCAGCGCTGGCGCTACCCATAACCTTGTCGAGGAGTCATCATGTCCACTCTCCCCTTCTGGCTGGCCGAAGCCCTCGCCGCCGAACAACCCGCGCCCCCCACGCCACTTCACAGCATCCACGAGGTCGATGTCTGCATCGTCGGCGGCGGCTTTACCGGGCTGTGGAGCGCCATCACCCTTAAACAGGCTGAGCCTGCCTTACGCATCATGGTGCTGGAAAAAGATCGCTGCGGCAGCGGCGCCTCCGGGCGCAACGGCGGCTGCCTGCTCACCTGGTCGGCCAAATACCTGACGTTAAAGCGCCTCTTTGGCGAAGAGCAGGCTGCCTGGCTGGTGCAAGGCTCCGAGCAGGCGGTGCACGAAATCGCCCGCTTCTGCGAACAGCACCACATAGAGGCGGATCTGAGAGTCGAGGGCACCTGCTACACCGCCACCAGCGAGGCCCAGCGCGGCCTGATGGAGCCGGTGTTGCGGGAGCTACAGCGCACCGACCTTAACCAGTGGCAGGTAATTGCAGAGGGTGAACTGGCGAGCCAGAGCGGCTCCCACGTCCATCTGGAGGGGCTCTACAGCCCCCACGCGGGCTCGGTGCAGCCGGCGCTGCTGGTGCGTGGCCTGCTGCGGGTGGCGCGGAAGCTGGGGGTCGAAGTCTATGAAGGCTCCCCCATGCAGCGCCTCGAAGGGGGCCAGCCTGCGCGGGTGCAGACGCCACAGGGTGAGGTGCGCGCCCGCAAGGTGGTGCTGGCCCTCAACAGCGCTATGACGGCGCACTTTCGCGAGTTTCGCCGCAGCATAGTGCTGGTCTCCTCGGATATGGTGATAACCGACCCCGCGCCGGATGCACTGGCCGCCCAGCAGCTTGCGCACGGCCGCTCCGTGGTGGATGGCCGCACCTTTGTCCATTACTACCGATCCACTGCGCAAGGGCGGCTGATGCTGGGCAAGGGGGGCAACACCTTCGCCTTTGCCAACCGCCATCTGGCCGAGTTCGATGCCCCCAGTCGTTATCTTGTCCCCCTCACCCGCACCCTGCGCCGCTTCTTTCCGGCGCTCAAGGAGGTGCCCATCGCCGCCAGCTGGTGCGGCGCCTCCGACCGCTCGGTAGATGGCCTCCCCTTCTTCGGCCACTGGCGAGGGCAGCCCAACGTTGTCTATGGCCTCGGCTATTCCGGCAACGGGGTGGCGCAAAGCTGGATCGGCGGCCAGATCCTGGCAGCTTTGGTGCGCGATGAAGTGCGGGAGGAGGACAAGCCGTGGCGCGACTGCGCGCTGGTCAGCGGCCCGCGCGGCTATTTTCCGCCCGAGCCATTTCGCTGGCTGGGCGCCATGGCGGTGCGCAACGCCATCCGGCGTAAAGAGCGGGCGGAAGATGAGAACCGTCCGGTGGCCTGGTATGACAAACAGCTGGCCAAACTTGCCGATGCGGCTGGCAAGGCGGACAAATAGGCGCCTTCGCAGCGCTTAGGAAAAAGCCAAAAAGCCGAAGGGGCAGGAGAGTGATGACTCCCCTACCCCTTCGCGGTTGGTACGGCTCGCGGCTGACCCGATAGACAGGCCTGGCGTTAGCTGGCCCAGGTAATGATGTGATCGATCCAGTCGCCGGCATCCACCTCGTGCACCACCTTGCCGCGCACCGACTGACCGGCCTGGTGCATGGCGCTGCGGCTGCCGGTGATCAGCGGGTGCCACTCAGGCAAAGTCTGTCCCTCCGCCAGCAGGCGATAGGCACAGGTAGAGGGCAGCCAGTCATATTCGGCAATCTTGTCGTGGGTGATCTGCAGGCAGTCCGGCTCTTTTTTAAAGCGGTTGCCGTAGTCGGAGCACTGGCAGGTCTTGGTATTGAGCAGGTTGCAGGCCACGTTGGTGAACACCAGCTCCTCGGTGTCCTCGTCGATCAGCTTGTTCAGGCAGCACTTGCCGCAGCCGTCGCACAGGGACTCCCACTCCGTCATGGTCATCTGTTGCAGGCTTTTTACCTGCCAAAAGGGGGCGTTCTGCACGGGTTCACTCTGCTGCATAAAAGGTGGCTCACTCAATACACTGACAAGCGCGTGGTTATACGCCCTATGGCCCGATTTTTCAAGGTTGGTGAAGATCAACATTACAGGGACGGTCCATGAGTCTGTGAGGTATTTCTCTCTTTTCCCATCTCCATGTTTCAAATAGAGAACTACTACCTAATTAGAACATTAATCCAAAATACAGCTTATTTGTACACTCTAAAACTTCTGATGTAGCGCCACTCGCCACCTGCTTCAAAACAATGAATACGCATCAAAAGATCGGGTTCATACTTTTTCATTTGCATCTCAAATAAAACTCGCAGGCGAGGATTTTCCTTTAACCCCTGTGTGGTTTTATTCAGAAATTCTGTGTAACACTCCACCATATCTTTATATTTATGTTGTATGGCATCCTCAATTTTTTGTTCTGAATGAGGTTCGCTTGTATAGATCAGATCTATGCATAAATGAGATTCGTAGGACTGTTTAGAAGAACTAACCGCCTCTTTCATTCTGGCTAAATTCGCATCAAACCGCTTTCTACCCTGTTCGTCATTAGCAAATCGGTCTTCAATTGACAATTCATTTTTGGCCATTTCCAAACATGTGGTAATGGCCATTTTTTCGAAAGAACACGTTTGTTCAAGCGACGACACTGCTTTTTGCACTTCACTGTGAAGGCGAACATAGTCATTTAATTCACCAATTGTGGTGTTAAATGTCTCTAATCCGTCTACTGCCGTTCCTAGAATTGAATCTACACTGGAAAATTGAGAAACATTATTATCAGTTTTTTGTTGTGTATCACGATTTAATTTAAATGGTTTTGCTTTATCATTTCCATCCTTCATTTTTTCTGACGAAAAAAATCCAATTACAAAGAGAAATATAAAAATCCAAATTATTATCTCCATCATCCACCCCATTCCAATATTACTCATATCGTATGTTGTGCTTCATAAACTCAGCATCAACTTACAAAGTGTAATAAATATAGACTGGTGTTAAATCAAATGAAAAACAACATAAAAAAGCCGCCCATCGGGCGGCTTTTTTATTAGAGATAACGGGCTGAAAGGACTTACCAGCCGGTCACTTCGCGCAGGGCTTTGCCGATATCGGCGAGCGAGCGCACGGTTTTCACGCCGGCATCTTCCAGGGCGGCAAATTTCTCGGCCGCGGTGCCTTTGCCACCGGCGATGATGGCGCCCGCATGACCCATGCGCTTGCCAGCCGGAGCGGTGACACCCGCGATGTAGGAGACCACCGGCTTGGTGACGTGGGCCTTGATGTAGGCCGCCGCGTCTTCCTCGGCGTTGCCGCCGATCTCGCCGATCATCACGATGGCTTCGGTCTGCGGGTCATTCTGGAACATCTCCAGAATGTCGATGAAGTTGGAGCCCGGGATGGGGTCGCCACCGATACCGACGCAGGTGGACTGGCCGAAGCCCTCGTCCGTGGTCTGCTTGACCGCTTCATAGGTCAGGGTGCCGGAGCGGGAGACGATGCCCACCTTGCCCGGCTTGTGGATGTGGCCCGGCATGATGCCGATCTTGCACTCACCCGGGGTGATGACGCCCGGGCAGTTGGGCCCGATCATCCGCACGCCGGTTTCCTGCAGCTTCACCTTGACGTCCAGCATGTCCAGGGTCGGGATGCCTTCGGTAATGGTGACGATGAGCTTGATGCCGGCATCGATGGCTTCCAGGATGGCGTCCTTGCAGAACGGGGCCGGTACATAGATGACGGAGGCGGTGGCGCCGGTGGCTTCCACGGCGTCACGGACGGTGTTGAACACCGGCAGGCCCAGGTGAGTGGTACCACCCTTGCCCGGGGAGACGCCGCCGACCATCTGGGTACCGTAGGCAATCGCCTGTTCGGAGTGGAAAGTGCCCTGACCGCCGGTAAAGCCCTGGCAGATCACCTTGGTGTCTTTGTTGATCAGAACGCTCATTATTTGGCCTCCGCTGCTTTTACCACTTGCTGAGCTGCGTCAGTCAGACTCGTTGCGGCGATGATATTGAGGCCGCTGTCGGCCAGTTTACGGGCACCCAGTTCGGCGTTGTTGCCTTCCAGACGCACCACCACGGGCACTTTCACCCCCACTTCCTTGACGGCACCGATGATGCCTTCCGCGATCATGTCGCAGCGCACGATGCCGCCGAAGATGTTGACCAGCACGGCTTGTACCTTGCTGTCGGAGAGGATGATCTTGAACGCCTCGGTCACCCGCTCCTTGGTGGCGCCGCCGCCGACGTCCAAGAAGTTGGCCGGTGAGCCGCCGTGCAGGTTGACGATGTCCATGGTACCCATGGCCAGACCCGCGCCGTTGACCATGCAGCCGATGTTGCCATCGAGCGCCACATAGTTGAGCTCCCACTGGGCGGCGTGCGCTTCGCGGGGGTCATCCTGGGACGGATCGTGCATCTGGCGCAGCTTGGGCTGACGGTACAGGGCGTTAGCATCGATGTTGATCTTGCCGTCCAGGCAGTGCAGGTTGCCCTGGGCGGTGATCACCAACGGGTTGATTTCCAGCAGGGCGAAGTCGCAGTCCAGGAACATTTGACCCAGACCCATGAAGATCTTGGTGAACTGCTTGATCTGCTCGCCGACCAGACCCAGTTTGAAGGCCAGCTCTCGGGCCTGATAAGGCTGCGGGCCTACCAGCGGATCGATGGCGGCTTTGTGAATGAGTTCCGGGGTTTCGTGGGCGACTTTTTCAATCTCCACGCCACCTTCGGTAGAGGCCATGAAGACCACGCGACGGGAGCCACGGTCAACCACGGCGCCCAGATAGAGCTCCTTGGCGATGTCGGTGCAAGATTCCACCAGGATCTTGGTGACTGGCTGACCGTTGGCGTCAGTCTGATAGGTCACCAGGTTCTTGCCGAGCCAGTTCTGGGCGAAGGCACGGATCTCGTCCTTGCTCTTGGCCAGCTTGACGCCGCCCGCTTTACCGCGGCCACCGGCGTGGACCTGGCACTTGACGACCCAGGTGTTGCCGCCAATCTTGTCGGCCGCTTCGGCCGCTTCCTGCGGGGTGGCACAGGCATAACCTTCGGAGACCGGCAGGCCATACTCGGCAAACAGCTGTTTTGCCTGATATTCATGCAGATTCATAGATGCTCTATCCGTGTTGTAGGTATTTCCGTCCGGGGCTCGTGTTTCTCAATCCCCTGTGAAAGAGGCCAAGGTGGCCCCTCGTTATCTTTCTAATTTCACTTTCACTCAGACGTTCCGTCGGGGCCGGGTTGACCCCCGCTTGCCGCCGAACGGGAAGTCCGGCGGCAAGCTTGTGGCGCGAGCCGTCAAGCCCGAGGGCTTGCCGGTCCGGCCGATTTCTTTAGACGTCCAGCAGCAGACGGGTCGGATCTTCCAAGAGCTCCTTGATGGAGACCAGGAAGCCCACCGACTCGCGGCCGTCGATGATGCGGTGATCGTAGGAGAGCGCCAGGTACATCATCGGCAGGATCTCGACCTTGCCGTCGACGGCCATGGGGCGGTCCTGGATCTTGTGCATGCCCAGAATGGCGCTCTGGGGCGGGTTGATGATCGGGGTGGACATCAGGGAGCCGAATACGCCACCGTTGGTGATGGTGAAGTTGCCGCCGGTCAGTTCATCCACGGTCAGCTTGCCGTCACGGCCCTTGCCGGCCAGGTCTTTGATGGCCTTCTCGATGTCGGCCAGGCTCATGTTGTCGCAGTCACGCAGCACCGGGGTCACCAGACCACGGGGGGTGGAGACGGCGATGCTGACGTCGAAGTAGTTGTGGTAGACGATGTCGTCACCGTCCAGCGCCGCGTTCACTTCCGGGTAGCGCTTGAGGGATTCCACCACTGCCTTCACGTAGAAGGACATGAAGCCGAGCTTGATACCGTGCTTCTTCTCGAAGATCTCGCCGTACTGCTTGCGCAGCTTCATGATGGGCGCCATGTTGATCTCGTTGAAGGTGGTCAGCATGGCGGTGGTGTTCTTGGCCTCCAGCAGACGCTCGGCGATGCGCTTGCGCAGACGGGTCATGGGCACGCGCTTTTCGGTGCGACCGGCCAGCGGAGCGACCGGCGCAGCCGGGGCTGCAGCGGCAACCGGGGCGGCGGCAGGCTTGTTGCCACCCTTGATGAAGGCTTCCACGTCTTCCTTGGTGACGCGACCGCCCTTACCGGTACCGGTCAGCTTGGCGACGTCGATGTCATGCTCGGCCACCAGGCGGCGCACGGAGGGGCTCAGGCCATCGGCAGCGTCATCGGCCACCGCTTCGACCGGCTTTTCCTTAGTCTCTTCGCCGGCCACCGGGGCAGGCTTGAGCATGGCGATCAGCTGGCGGGAAAGCACGGTGGCCCCTTCGCTTTGCAGGATGTCGCCCAGCACGCCGGCTTCCGGCGCCGGCACTTCCAGCACGACCTTGTCGGTCTCGATGTCGACCAGCACTTCATCACGGGCAACCAGATCACCCGGTTTCTTGTGCCAAGTGGCGATGGTGGCATCCGCCACTGATTCCGGCAGGTCCGGTACTTTGATCTCGATAGTCATCTAATCAGTTCCTTGTTACTTCTTGGCCAGCAGGCTTGTTCCAGAGTCGGAGAGGGTCGACGCAGCGGCGTGCCCTCTCCTTCGCAACGGGTTTATTCCAGGGTCAGCGCGTCTTCCACCAGGGCTTTTTGCTGCTTGGCGTGGACTGACATGTAACCGACGGCCGGTGAAGCCGACGCCGGGCGACCGGCATAACGCAGACGGGCATGGCTAGGCAGCACGCTGTCGTAATGATGACGGGTGCAGTACCAGGCGCCCTGGTTCTGCGGCTCTTCCTGACACCAGACGAAGTCGGTGACATGGCTGTAGTCGGCCAGGATGGCGCGCACTTCCTCTTCCGGGAAGGGGTAGAGCTGCTCAATTCGCACCAGCGCCACATCTTGCTGCTCGGCCTTGCGACGGGCATCGAGCAGGTCGTAGTAGACCTTGCCGGAGCAGAACACCACCCGCTTGACGCCCTTCGGATCCAGCGCATCGATCTCGCCGATGGCGTTCTGGAAGGTGCCTTCGGCCAGCTCTTCGAGCTTGCTCACCGCCAGCGGGTGGCGCAGCAGGGATTTGGGCGTCATCACGATGAGCGGACGGCGCATCGGGCGCACCACCTGGCGACGCAGCATGTGGAACACCTGCGCCGGGGTGGACGGGACGCACACCTGCATGTTGTGCTGGGCGCACATTTGCAGATAGCGCTCCAGACGGGCGGATGAGTGCTCCGGGCCCTGCCCCTCGTAACCGTGCGGCAGCAGCATGGTCAGGCCGCACATCCGGCCCCACTTCTGCTCGCCGGAGGAGAGGAACTGATCCACCACCACCTGGGCACAGTTGGCAAAGTCACCGAACTGGGCTTCCCAGATGGTGAGGCCGGCCGGCTCGGCGCTGGCGTAGCCATATTCGAAGGCCAGTACCGCGTTTTCGGTCAGCACGGAGTCGTACACCTCGAACGGGCCCTGCTCGTCGTGCAGGTTGCACAGCGGGGTGTAGGTGCTGGCATCGGTCTGGCTGTGCAGCACGGCGTGGCGGTGGAAGAAGGTGCCACGGCCGGAGTCTTCCCCGGTGAAACGGATGCGCGAGCCCTTGTCCACCAGGGTGGCGTAGGCCAGGGTTTCGGCAAAGCCCCAGTCCAGCAGCTTCTCGCCGGCGGCCATCAGGCGGCGGTCTTCGTAGATCTTCTCGACCTGGCGCTGCAGCACGTGAGTGGCCGGGTACTGGCTGATGCGCTCGCCGAGGGACTTCAGATGATCCATCGGCACTGTGCTGTCATAGGCCATGGCCCAGTCGTGGCCCAGATAAGGGGTCCAGTCGACGGAGTGCAGCTCCATCGGACGCCACTCCTTGCTCACCCGCTCACCGCGATCCAGGGTCTCGCGATATTCGTTGACCAAGGTAGTGGCCAGCTCCTGACTGATGCTGCCTTCCGCCACCAGCTGGTCGGCGTAGATCTTGCGCGGGGTCGGGTGCTGTTTGATCTTCTGGTACATCAGCGGCTGGGTCGCACTCGGCTCGTCGGCCTCGTTGTGACCGTGACGACGGTAGCAGACCAGCTCGATCACCACGTCGCGTTTGAAGGTGTTGCGGTAATCCAGTGCAATCTGGGTCACCAGCACCACGGCTTCCGGATCATCCCCGTTGACGTGCAGCACCGGCGCCTGTACCGCCTTGGCGATGTCGGTGCAATATTCGGTGGAGCGCAGATCACGATGGTAAGAGGTGGTGAAACCCACCTGGTTGTTGATGACGATGCGCACTGTCCCGCCCACGCCATAGGCACGGGTCTGGGACATGTTGAAGGTCTCGGCCACCACGCCCTGACCGGACATGGCCGAGTCACCGTGAATGGTGATGGGCAGTACGGTCGAGCCATCCTTGTCACCACGACGGTCCATGCGGGCACGGACCGAGCCGATGACCACCGGGTTGACGATCTCGAGGTGAGACGGGTTGAAGGCGAGCGCCAGGTGGACATTGCCGCCCGGGGTGGCGAAGTCGGACGAGAAGCCCATGTGGTACTTCACGTCACCCGTGCCCCAGGATTCGCCGTGTTTACCGGCAAATTCGTCGAACAGGTCCTGAGCGCGTTTGCCCAGCACGTTGATCAGCACGTTGAGACGGCCGCGGTGGGCCATGCCGATGACGGCCTCTTTGCAGCCCTGCTCACCGGCGCGACGGATAAGCTCTTTGAGCATGGGCACCATGGCATCGCCCCCTTCCAGGGAGAAACGCTTGGCTCCCGGGAACTTGGCGCCCAGGTATTTTTCCAGCCCTTCGGCGGCGGTCAGGCTCTCGAGGAAGCGGGTCTTCTCTTCCAGGGTGTAGCTGCCCGTCCCTTCGATGGATTCGAGACGCTGTTGCAGCCAGCGCTTCTCCTCGGTGGAGGTGAGGTGCATGTAGTCGGCGCCGATGCTGCCGCAGTAGGTTTTCTTCAGCGAGGCATACAGATCGGAGAGCACCATGGTCTCGCGACCGATGGCGTAGGAGCCCACGTTGAAGGTGGCCTCCATGTCTGCGCCCTGCAGGTTGTGAAACGCAGGATCCAGTTCGGCAACGGTTTCACGCGCCCAGAGGCCGAGCGGATCCAGATTGGCGTTTTGATGGCCACGGAAGCGGAAGGCGTTGATCAGCTGCAATACCCGCACCTGCTTGGCATCCACTTGCGGATCGGAGACGGGGGCACTGTAGCGGGAGGGATCCTTGGCCAGGCGACGGAAATAATCGCGGACTCGGGAGTGAGGTTGTTCTATCGCATGGCCATTGACCTGGGGCAGCGAGCTAAACAGGCTGCGCCACTCTTCGGCTACGGACTCGGGGTCTTCCAGAAAGGATTCGTACAAATCCTCAATATAGCTTGCATTCGCACCAGCCAGGTGAGATGACTCCAACCAGGCCTTCATCACGCCGTTATGCATTTCTATCCCTTGTACATCTTGTTCACTGCAGCGCAGCTTGTAGGGTTTAAATAGCCATCCAGCCATGGTGACGGATGGCTATCCAGAGGTCGGGCCTGGCGCGTGACGCCCTGGCCCTGATACTAAACAGCCCGATTGAGCAGCATCGACTTGATCTGACCGATGGCCTTGGTCGGGTTCAAGCCCTTGGGACAGACGTTCACGCAGTTCATGATGCCGTGGCAACGGAACACGCTGAAGGCGTCATCCAGATTACCCAGTCGATCGGTAGCCGCGGTATCGCGGCTGTCCGCCAGCCAGCGATAGGCGGCGAGCAGCCCGGCCGGGCCGATGAACTTGTCCGGGTTCCACCAGAAGGAGGGGCAAGAGGTGGAGCAGCAGGCACAGAGAATACACTCGTACAGGCCATCCAGCTTGGCGCGCTCTTCGGGGGATTGCAGGTGCTCACGCACGGGCGGCAATTTTTCGTCGTTGATGAGGAAGGGTTTGACCTTCTCCCACTGGGTGTAGAACTGGGTCATGTCGATCACCAGATCACGGATCACCGGCAGGCCTGGCAAGGGGCGGATAACGACGTTATTGCCCTTCTTCAGCAGATCGGAGAGCGGGGTGATGCAGGCAAGACCGTTCTTGCCATTCATGTTGAGACCATCAGATCCACAGACCCCTTCGCGGCAAGAGCGGCGGAAGGCGAGCGTGGGATCCAGCTCTTTGAGCTGGATCAGTGCGTCGAGCACCATCATGTCGGAACCTTCAGGAATATCAAGACGATATTCCTTCATATGGGGGACGTTATCAACATCCGGATTGTATCTGTAGACAGAGAATGTGACGTTCATAGGGCTAGCTCCGCAATCAGTAAGTCCGGACCTTGGGCGGGAACGCCTCACGGGTCTTGGGTGACATGTTGACAGCGCGACGGGTCATGGACTCGGTGTCCGGATGATAGAGGCTGTGGCACAGCCAGCTCTCATCGTCACGCTCCGGGAAATCGAAGCGACTGTGGGCGCCCCGGCTCTCGGTACGGAAGTTGGCAGCAACCGCGGTGGCATAGGCCGTCTCCATCAGGTTGTCCAGCTCCAGGCACTCGATGCGCTGGGTGTTGAACTCCTTGGAGGTGTCGTCCAGACGGGCGTTCTTGAGGCGCTCGCGGATGAGTTTCAGCTCGGCCAGCCCTTCAGCCATGGCATCGCCTTCCCGGAATACGGAGAAGTTGTTCTGCATGCAGCGCTGCAGGTCCTTGCGGATCTGCACCGGGTCTTCACCGTCACGGCAATTTTCCCAACGGTTGAAGCGGGACAGTGCGGCGTCGATATCGGCGTCGGAGGCGGCGCGGCCGTGCTCCATCTCGCTCAGGGTGTTGACCAGGTGCATGCCGGCGGCGCGGCCAAATACCACCAGATCCAGCAGCGAGTTGCCGCCCAGACGGTTGGCTCCGTGCACCGAGACGCAGGCGATTTCGCCCACCGCAAACAGACCGACCACCGGCACATCGTTGCCGTCCTTGTCCTGGGTCAGGCACTGGCCGTTCACGTTGGTCGGCACGCCGCCCATCATGTAGTGGCAGGTCGGAATGATGGGGATGGGCTCTTTGACCGGATCCACGTGGGCGAAGGTGCGAGAGAGCTCGCAGATGCCCGGCAGACGGGATTCCAGCACCTCTTTGCCGAGGTGATCCAGCTTGAGCTTGATGTGTGGGCCCCAGGGACCGTCGCAGCCACGACCTTCGCGGATCTCGATCATGATGGAACGGGCCACCACGTCGCGACCGGCCAGATCCTTGGCGTTCGGCGCATAACGCTCCATGAAGCGCTCGCCGTCTTTATTGAGCAGGTAGCCGCCTTCACCGCGGCACCCTTCGGTCACCAGCACCCCTGCCCCGGCGATGCCGGTCGGGTGGAACTGCCAGAACTCCATGTCCTGCACGCCGACCCCGGCGCGCAGCGCCATGCCGACGCCATCACCGGTGTTGATGTGGGCGTTGGTGGTGGACTGGTAGATGCGACCGGCGCCGCCGGTGGCCAGTACCGTGGCCTTGGCCTTGAAGTACACGACTTCCCCGCTCTCCATGTCGATGGCGGTACAGCCGACGATGTGGCCGTCCTGGTTCTTCACCAGATCCAGCGCATACCACTCGGAGAAGACGGTGGTCTTGTTCTTGACGTTCTGCTGATAGAGGGTGTGCAGCAGGGCGTGACCGGTACGGTCGGCTGCCGCCGCGGTACGGGCCGCCTGCTCGCCACCGAAATTCTTGGACTGGCCGCCAAACGGACGCTGATAGACGGTGCCGTTGTCGAAGCGGGAGAAGGGCAGGCCCATGTTCTCCAGTTCATAAACGGCCTCGGGGCCGGTCTTGCACATGTATTCAATGGCTTCCTGATCACCGATGTAATCGGAGCCCTTGACGGTGTCGTACATGTGCCACTGCCAGTTGTCGTCGTGGGCATTGCCCAGCGCAACCGTGATCCCGCCCTGGGCAGAAACCGTGTGAGAACGGGTCGGGAATACCTTGGATAACAGAGCGCAGCTCTTGCCGGATTGGGCAATCTGCAGCGCGGCGCGCATGCCGGCGCCACCGGCACCGATCACCACCGCATCAAATTCACGAGTTGGAATAGTCACCTTACACCCCCCACAGTACAACGAAGCCGGTCATCAGGTAGACGAACAGCACCACTACCAGGGCAAATTGCAGCGCACCGCGCAACCCCACCGGCTTGATATAGTCGGTCAGCACCTGCCACAGACCGATCCAGGCGTGGATCAGTACGCACAGCAGCGCCAACAGGGTGAACACCTTGGTGAAGGTTTTGGCGAAGAAGCCGGTCCACACCTCGTAGCTGATGTCGTTGAACGCGACAAAGCCCACCAGGTAGAGGACATAACAGGTCATGATGAGGGCGGTGGCGCGGATCAGGATGTAATCGTGAACGCCGCTGCGCCCGAAGGTTGCAGAATTGGTTACCATACCAGTACCCCCGCCAATACCGCCAAAACCGCGGTGATCACGAAGGCCACACGGGCACTCTGATTACCGGATTCCAGCTCTTCCCAATAGCCCATGTCCATGACCAGGTGACGCAGTCCGCCCACAATGTGGTAAGCCAGCGCAGTCAGGATCCCCCACAACACGAATTTGACCAGGAAGTTGTCCATGATGGACACCACGGTCTCAAATCCTTCGGGAGAGGCGAGTGAAGTACCAAGCATCCACAGCAAGATTGAGAGCGCCACAAAGGTGATGACCCCTGAGACACGATGCAAGATGGAAGCGATGGCGGTGACAGGAAAGCTGATCGTCTGTAGGTCGAGGTTTACAGGTCTCTGTTTATTTTTCACGGCTTTGCCCACTCAGCTCCATTGAGCACGTTAGTTATTGTTTTTACACGCTTATGAGGGCATGGAGTGGCATTTGTTAGGTTTTTGTTACCAAAACAACTCAGGAAAGCCAAAAATAACATTTTCAATATCACATCTAGCTTTGCGAAAGCGTTTCAAACACCGACAGCCATCACCCACGAGGCGCAGTATATCGGCGGGCTTAACCAATGACAATCAATTAGCTACAAAGAAAACCCAAAACCGTAAACCAGATCTCACAA
Organism: Aeromonas sp. ASNIH4; assembly: GCF_002934425.1. NCBI lineage: Bacteria > Pseudomonadati > Pseudomonadota > Gammaproteobacteria > Aeromonadales > Aeromonadaceae > Aeromonas > Aeromonas sp. ASNIH4. The sequence continues at coordinate 2,498,226 of NZ_CP026217.1, forward strand.
CTCATTTAACAAATCATTAATGATCATCCAGCAAAATTGACAACAGCCCTGAACTCTGTTTCAAATAAGGCGCTCCAGCCGCCCTGGTACGGGTCAGAACCTTTGCCAGCGTCATCAAACTCGTAATAAAGTAGAGCTGGAATCAAATTATAAAAGAGCAAAGGAGACGTGCTATGGCTGATAAGATAGCCACCCTACATCTACCCGGTAAAGACCCGGTAGAACTCCCGATCCTGTCAGGAACTGTCGGACCCGACGTGATCGATGTCAGAAAACTGGGCGCGCAAGGGTACTTCACCTTCGACCCCGGTTTTATGGCAACCGGTTCTTGCAAATCATCCATTACGTACATAGATGGCGATCAGGGTGTCTTGCTGCACCGTGGTTACCCCATCGCCCAGTTGGCCACCCAGGCCAGCTATCTGGAAGTCTGCTACATCCTGCTGTACGGCGAGGCGCCCACCAAGGCGCAGTACACGGAATTCGAACGTCTGGTCACCCGCCACACCATGGTGCACGAGCAGATTGCCTTCTTCTTCCGCGGCTTCCGTCGCGATGCCCACCCCATGGCCGTCATGTGCGGCGTGGTCAGTGCGCTCTCCGCCTTCTATCACGATGCCCTCGACATCAACAACGAAGAGCATCGCGAGATCTGCGCCTTCCGTCTGCTCTCCAAGATGCCGACCCTGGCCGCCATGTGCTACAAGTACTCCATCGGTCAGCCGTTCATGCAGCCGCGTAACGCCCTCTCCTATGCAGGCAACTTCCTGCACATGATGTTTGGCGTGCCGACCGAAGAGTACAAGGTCAACCCCATCGTCGAACGCGCCATGGACCGCATCTTCACCCTGCATGCGGACCACGAGCAGAACGCCTCCACCTCCACCGTGCGTCTGGCCGGCTCCTCCGGCGCCAACCCGTTTGCCTGTATCGCCGCGGGGATCGCCTCCCTGTGGGGACCGGCCCACGGCGGTGCCAACGAAGCCTGCCTCAAGATGCTCGAGGAGATCGGCTCGGTTGACCGCATTCCCGAGTACATCGCCAAGGCCAAGGACAAGAACGATCCGTTCCGTCTGATGGGATTCGGCCACCGGGTCTACAAGAACCACGACCCCCGTGCCACCGTGATGCGCGAAACCTGTCACGAGGTACTGACCGAGCTGCAGATCAAGGATCCGCTGCTGGACGTGGCCATGGAGCTGGAGCGCATCGCGCTCTCCGACCCCTACTTCATCGAGAAGAAGCTCTACCCGAACGTGGACTTCTACTCCGGCATCATCATGAAGGCCATCGGCATCCCCATGTCCATGTTCACCGTGATCTTCGCCATCTCCCGTACCATCGGCTGGATTGCCCACTGGAACGAAATGCACTCGGATCCGGATCAGAAGATCGGCCGTCCGCGTCAGCTCTATACCGGTCAGCCGCAACGCGAGTTCACCCCGCTCGACCAGCGTTGAGTCACGGGTCTCGGATTTTTTGTTACAAAGGCGGTCATTGACCGCCTTTTTATTTGCCGCTCTAATGCCCCCCTTTCCATCGAAGGAGTTCATCATGAGACCACTGTTCCTCAGCGCCAGTGCCGCCCTGCTGCTCAGCGCCTGTCAAAGCGCCCCCACGCCAACCGCAGGCGAGACCCTCTACGTCAACAGCCAGCTGGTACACTGCGTTGGCGTCGGCCCCATGCAGTGCATGCAGGTGCGCAGTGACGAGCAGCAGCCCTGGACCCTGTTCTATCAGCAGATTGAAGGCTTTCAGTTTGAACCCGGCTACCGCTATCAGCTGACCGTCAGCAAGCAGCAGCTCACCGATGTGCCGGCAGATGCCCCTTCCCTGCGCTACCAGCTCATCAAGGTCGTCAGCAAACAGGCGGCGCGCTGATCAAAAAAGGCATCGTTTGGAGATGATTGTTCAGTTCATGACCCGGTTCTGGTACGCTGGTTGACGAATCCATTGTTTAATCAGCGTTTTCGGGCAGCCATGCCCTACCACTATGATCAAGATCCGCACGACCCGGGCCAACGACTGGCCCGCCATCATGGCCATTCAGAACGAGTGTTATCACCAGCTGGATCCTGAACCCATCGAAGTCATGAGCAACAAGGCCGAACTGGCCCCCGCCTGCTGCTGGGTGGCCGAACATCAAGGCCAGGTGCTGGGCTATTTGCTCTGCCACCCCTGGCGTGCCCACCAGCCCCCGCCCCTCTCCGTCCCCATTCAGCGCCTGGCCGGCAACGACGAGTTCTATCTGCACGATCTCGCCGTCTCACGGCAGGCCCGCGGCAAGGGCATAGGGCAGCGGCTGCTCGCCACCGCCCTCGCGTTTGCCGCAGACGAAGGGTTTGAGCATGCCGGTCTGGTGGCGGTACAGGATGCGCCGGCCTTCTGGCGCAAGCAGGGCTTCCAGCCGGCCAGTACTCGCAAGTCCCTCACCGAATATGGCGAGGGCGCGACCTACATGCGGCTGCCACTCCCGCAACGGGGCTGACGATCACCCAATGAAAAAGGCGCCTTGCGGCGCCTTTTTTTCGACTCATGGTGGACTCATCAAGCCTTGAACTTGCTGAACACCAAGGAGGCGTTGGTCCCGCCAAAGCCGAAGCTGTTGGACATGACGGTATTGAGATCCGCCTCTTCGTACGCGCGCACGATGGGCAGGCCTTCGGCCTTCTCGTCCAGGGTTTCGATGTTGATGCTGGGGGCGATGAAGCCGTGTTCCATCATCAGCAGGGAGTAGACGGCCTCGTGCACGCCGGCAGCACCCAGGGCATGACCGGTCATGGCCTTGGTGGCGGAGAGCTTGGGCGCATTGCTGCCAAACAGGGTCTGGATGGCTTCCAGCTCCTTGGTATCACCGACCGGAGTGGAGGTACCGTGGGTGTTGATGTAATCCACCTTGCCGACACCCTGCATCGCCATCTTCATGCAACGCACCGCGCCTTCACCGCTCGGCGCGACCATGTCGTAGCCATCGGAGGTGGCACCGTAACCGGTGATCTCGGCATAGATGTGGGCACCACGGGCCAGGGCGTGTTCCAGCTCCTCGACCACCAGGATGCCGCCGCCACCGGAGATGACGAAACCGTCGCGATCCGCATCATAGGTACGGGAGGCTTTTTCCGGGGTGTCGTTGTACTTGGTGGACAGGGCGCCCATGGCATCGAACTGGATGGTGGAAGACCAGTCCAGCTCCTCGCCGCCGCCGGCGAAGACGATGTCCTGCTTGCCGAGCTGGATCAGTTCCAGAGCGTGACCGATGCAGTGGGCAGAGGTGGCGCAGGCGGAGCTGATGGTGTAGTTGACACCCTTGATCTTGAACGGGGTGGCCAGGCAGGCGGAGGTGGTGGAGGACATGGTGCGCGGCACCATGTAGGGGCCCACACGCTTGACGCCCTTCTCGCGGGCGATATCCGCAGACTCGGAGGTGTTCTTGCCGGAGGCGCCACCGGAGCCGGTCACGATACCGGAACGCTCGTTGGACACCATCTCTTCCGGCAAACCGGCGTCTTCGATGGCCTGTTGCATGGAGAGATAGGCATAAGCCGCTGCATCGCCCATGAAACGCATGACTTTACGGTCGATCAGTTCAGACGGGTCGAGTTTGATGTTACCCCAGACACGGCTGCGCAGGTTGTACTGTTCGAACTGCTCGGAATAGGTGATGCCAGATTTGCCTGCTTTCAGGGAGGCCAGCACTTCTTCCTTGTTGTTGCCGATACTGGAGATGACGCCGATACCGGTGATCACTGCTCTTCTCATTAATTCATCTCGTCTGGAAAAACTGGCGCCAAGTCTACCCGCTTTCGGCTGCCAAACTGGTCTGCTTTCACGTAGAATGCCCGCGATTTTGTGACGCGAGCAGAGGAAAACGTGAGTCAAACATCCTTACATCATGCCCGATTGGACTGGAATGAAGCGGGAACTCCAGTCTCCAGTGAGTTCGGGGATGTGTACTTTTCCAATGATAACGGTCTAAGTGAAACCCGCTACGTCTTTTTGCAGCAAAATCGGCTGCCAGCGCGATTTTCGCATCACGATAGTGACATTTTCGTGATAGGTGAGACAGGTTTCGGCACAGGTCTTAACTTTCTGGCGACAATGGCCGCCTTTCTGGAACAGGCGCCCCAATCCGGCAACGGTGCCCGCCTCCACTTCATCAGCTTCGAGAAATACCCGCTGACCCGAGAGGATCTGCGCAAGGCGCTGGCCGCCTGGCCAGAGCTCGCCACCTTCAGCCAGCCCCTCATCGAGCAGTGGCCGCTGCCCGTCGCAGGCTGTCATCGGCTGCTCTTTGCCGGCGGCCGCATCCGGCTCGACCTCTGGTTTGGCGACATCAAGGAGATGCTGCCCCAGGTGCCCCACCCGGCAGACGGGCTGGTGGACGCCTGGTATCTGGATGGCTTCTCCCCCGCCAAGAACCCGGAGATGTGGACGCAAGCGTTGTTCGACGGCCTGGCCCGCCTCGCGCGTCCCCACGCCACCATCGCCACCTTTACCTGTGCCGGCTTCGTGCGCCGCGGCCTGATTGCCGCCGGTTTTGCCATGCAGAAGGTGAAAGGACACGGCAGCAAGCGGGAGATGTTGGCCGGGGAGCGCGCAGAGAAACAACCACAGCAGACCATCGCCCCCTGGTATGCCAGACCTGCCAGCCGCGCGGGCGAGGTGCTGATCATCGGTGGCGGCATCGCCTCGGCCATGACGGCGCTCTCCTTGGTGGAGCGGGGCCGCAAGGTGACGCTCTTGTGCCAGGATGGCGAGCCCGCGACCGGCGCCTCCGGCAACCGGCAGGGAGCCCTCTACCCGCTGCTCAACGGCGAGCACGATGCGCTGTCGCGCTTCTATTCGCTGGCCTTCGGCTTTGCGCGCCAGCGGCTGCTGGCCCTGGCCGAGCGCCACCCCGTCGCCTTCTCGCTGTGCGGCGTCACCCAGCTCGGCTATGACGACAAGTCCGCCGCCAAGCTGGCCAAGATGGCGCAAGGCCCCTTCCCGCCCGAGCTGATGCAGGTACTTTCCGAGCCAGAGGTTGAGCAAGTGGTCGGCCTGCCCTGCGGTCACGGTGGTGTCAGCTATCCGCAGGGGGGCTGGCTCTGCCCGGCGGATCTCACCCGCGCCGCCATCAAGGAAGCACAAGCCAGCGGGCTACTTGAGGTGGTTTTCAATACCGAGGTGGTCGCCATGGCCGAACAGGCCGATGGCTGGCTGATCGAGAGCCGTGACGGGCGCCGCTGGCAAGCCCCCAATCTGGTGGTGGCCGCCGGCCATCAGTTGCCTGCGCTCATCCCCTTTGCCGAGCTGCCGCTCTATCCGGTGCGCGGCCAGGTGAGCCATGTGCCGACCTCGGTGAGCTTGAGCAAGCTCAACACCGTGCTCTGTTACGATGGCTACCTCACCCCGGCCCACCACGATCACCACTGCATCGGTGCCAGCTATGGCCGCAACCAGACCGACCTCGGGTTTCGCGCCGACGAGCAGGCCCAGAACCAGGCGCGGCTGCAAGCCTGCCTGCCGCAGCAGGCCTGGCCCGCCGAGGTGGATGTGAGCGGCAATCAGGCCCGGGTCGGCGTACGCAGTGCCAGCCGGGATCACCTGCCGGTGGCGGGGCCAGTCGCCAGCTTGGCCAACCTGGCGGATCACTACGCCGGACTGCAGGCCGATCAGCAGAACGCGGCGCCGTTGCCGCTGCATCCCGGCCTCTATGTGCTGGGGGCGCTCGGCTCGCGGGGGCTCTGCTCGGCCCCTCTTTGCGGCGAGCTGCTGGCCAGCGAGATCTGTGGCGATCCACTGCCGCTGGCAGCCGATCTGCTGGAGGCGCTCCACCCGGCCCGCTACTGGGTGCGCAAGCTGCTCAAGGGCAAGCCGCTCCAGTGAGCGCTAAGGTGTTCGGCCAGGCGCAACAACAAAAAGGGCTCCCCGACGGGAGCCCTTTTTGTTCGCTCAAATCCTGTCGGGCTCAGATGCCCTTTGGCCAGTTAAGCCCCAGCTTGCGACCGTGATCGGTCTGCTGCTGCAACTGGCTGAAACGTTGGCGCGAGCTGGCCAGCACCCCCTGCCCCCGCTGCCAGGCCTGATATTCCAGGGCGGCGCAGTCGCGCTCCACCGGCAGCTGTGCCAGCTGGATGCCGAGCTGGCTGACGCTCTCCAGCAAGATATCTTTGTGGCGGCTCTCGTAATCGAACATGGCGGCCACCAGCTTGTCCCACTTCTGGCGCTCGGCGGCGGAGGCCCTGGCCTTGTCCATCCAGTTCGGCACCATCACCTTGATCCGGGTGGTGACCCTGACCTGTTCCAGCTCGCAGCGCTGCGCCTCGGGACGGGTCTGCAACTGCCAGGAGAGTTGGTAACTGGCCATGCCGATGTGGCCGTTGGCCCGGGCTGTGCCCGCGCTGGTCATCTGGCGCGCCAGGCTCGCCACGTCCGGCCCGGAAACCCGATAAAACTGAAAGTCGACCTTGATGTCAGGCACCGCCTTGATACCGGTGTAATGGGAACTCTCGGCCCCGGCCGTGGCGGCGAACAACATCAATGCCACCATGAAAACTTTGCTGACCATTCCCATCTCTGCTGCCTTGACCTCGTTGCTGGCGGGGTTGTTATTTTAATTAATAATCAACGCATTAATACTCGAAGCAGGAGATTAACCGCGATCCCCGCGACTGTCACCTACTCCCGTCACAAAGCCTAAGTGTCAGGTTGACAAGTCGCAACCCCGCACCGCCATTGATTTGCAAGCAAGATCACAAGTGATGCGCAACATCATGGTGAGATACCCCTTATTGAATAATAATCGCCGAGTTTTATGTCGATACATTTCGGGATTGGCCAGATTAACCTCCAAGTTGACGCCAGGAATGCATCCACCTTCATTCGTACTCAGGAACTCACTCTATGATGGAACTCCTTATCGGCACCCTGGTCACCCTGGCTGTGGGCCGCTACATCTTCAAGGGCTACTCGGCCACCGGGGTGCTGCTCAGCGGCGGCTTGCTGCTGCTGGCGATCACAGCCCTGATGGGCAAGGCAGTGCTGCCCACCAGCGTCACCTCCACCGGCCACGTGGCCACCGACATCTTCGAATACGTGCGCTTCCTGCTGGTAGATCGGGGCGGTGGCCTCGGCATGCTGATCATGGTGCTGTGCGGCTTTGCCGGCTACATGAGCCACATCGGCGCCAACACCATTTTGGTGAAGCTCGCCAGCAAGCCGCTTGGCATCATCAAGTCCCCTTACATCCTGCTGGTTGCCGCCTATCTGGTGGCCTGTGCCATGTCGCTGGCGGTGAGCTCCGCCACCGGCCTTGGCGTGCTCTTGATGGCCACCCTGTTCCCGCTGATGGTCAACATGGGGATCTCCCGTGGCGCCGCGGCGGCGGTGTGCGCCTCGCCGGCCGCCATCATCCTGGCCCCCACTTCCGGGGACGTGGTGATGGCCGCCCAGGCCGCCAACATGGAGCTGCTCGATTTTGCCTTCAAGCTGACCCTGCCCATCTCGCTGGTGGCCATCGCCGCCATGGCGGTGACCCACTTCTTCTGGCAGCGCTATCTGGATCAGAAGGCCGGCGAGCACAACGAGGCGGTCGCCCCGAGCGATCTCATCACCGATGCCCCCGGCTTCTACGCCATCCTGCCGTTCACCCCCATCATCGGGGTGCTGCTGTTTGACGGCAAACTCGGGCCCAAGCTCGACATCGTTACCATCATCGTCATTTGCCTGGTGCTGGCCGCCCTGCTGGAGCTGGCCCGCAAACGCAATGGCAAAGAGCTGCTGGACGGGCTGCAGGTGTGCTGGCGCAGCATGGCCGACGCCTTCGCCGGCGTGGTGATGCTGCTGGTGGGAGCCGGGGTGTTTGCCCAGGGGCTGATGGGGCTCGGCTTCATCGCCAACCTCCTGGATCTGGCCCAGAGCTTTGGTACCGGCGGCATCGTCATCATGCTGGTGCTGGTGGTCATCACCACCCTGGCCGCCTTTACCACGGGGTCCGGCAACGCCCCCTTCTACGCCTTCGTGGAGCTTATTCCCCATCTGGCCACCAGCCTCGGCGTCAACCCCGCCTATCTGGTGATCCCCATGCTGCAGGCCTCCAACCTGGGCCGCACCATCTCGCCGGTCTCCGGGGTGGTGGTCGCCTGTGCGGGGATGGGCAACCTCTCTCCGTTCGAAGTGGTCAAGCGCACCTCGGTGCCGGTCGCGGTCGGCCTGCTGGTGGTGATCCTCGCCACCCAGATCATGGTGCCCGCCTAAATTGGCCGGGGCACCCTGAGCGGCTGCCCCGCCTCTATCTCGCGCTACCAGCCCGGCCTGCCGCCGGGCTGGTATCTCCCCCCGCCATTGGAGTAGACTCGGTGCTCTTTTTTCTCTAAGGAGGACCGAGATGAGTATTACGGTTCAACTTGCCCACTTCAGTGACTGCCACTCCCATTTCGATGGCGCCCCCATGCGCTTCGCCCCCGCAGGCAAGTCCGAGTGGCGCACCCAGTGTGGTGGCTACGCCCGCATCCTGACCCGGCTCAACGCCTTGCGCCGACAAGCCGATGCGGCGGGTCAGACCTGCCTGTTCCTGCACGGCGGTGACACCTTCCAGGGCTCGCTCTATTTCAACCGCTTCAAGGGACGCGCCAACGCTGACCTACTCAGCCTGCTGCAACCAGACGCCATGGTGATCGGCAATCACGAGTTCGATCTGGGCAACGGGCCGCTGGTGGAATTTTTGCGCCAGCTCGACTTTCCGGTGCTGGCCGCCAACCTCGACAGCAGCCAGGAGCCCGCCGACGCCCAGCTGCGGCTGCGCGGTCTGCCCCAGTTGTATGACGCCAGCCGTCCCTGGCACCAGCGCATCATCGACGGCGTGCCCTTCGCCCTGCTCGGCATCACGCTGCCGCAGATGGCCGCCATCGCTAGCCCCGATCCCCATACCCGCTTTCACGGCATCGAGCAGACCCTGAAGGCCGCGCTGGCAGAGATCAAGGCCGCCGGCATCCGCCACATCATCCTGCTGAGCCACCTGGGGCTGGAGCAGGACAAACAGCTGGCCGAGCATTTCCCCGAGCTCAGCCTCATCATCGGTGGCCACACCCACAGCCAGCTGGGGGATCTGGCGCCGCTCGGTCTGGCGAGCGAGGGCAACTATCCGCTGATGCGAAACGGCGTCGCCATCCTGCATGCCGCCCACAGCGCCCTCTGCCTCGGGGTGTGCGAACTGACGTTTGACCAGCACGGCCGGGTAGCGCGCAGCCGTGGCCAGCTGGAGTGGCTGCCCTGGCAGCCCTGGCCGTTTGCCTCGACACCGCCGGCCGGGCTGCACTTTTGCGAGCCGGCGCCCGCGCTCGAGCAACTGCTGGCCAAACGCTACCGGCCCGAGCTCGAGACCATGACCCAGCGCATCGTGACCCGCCTTGGTGGGCCGCTGCACCATCAGCGGCTGCCCGATGCCAGCCTGCCGGCCGGCAGCCAGGTGGCGCCCCTGGTGGCCAGCGCCATGCTGGCCGGGGCCCGCGAGCAGGTCGGTCAGGTGGACTTCGCCCTGCACAATGCCGGCGGGGTGCGCTGTTCCCTCGAGCCCGGGCCGCTCAGCGAAGCGGACATCGCCGGCCGTCTGCTGCCCTTCGCCATCCCGCTCATCCTCTATCGGGTGCACGGCCATGAGCTGGCCGAGGCGCTGGAGGGGGCCATCGACAATGCCACCAACAACGGCGTGACGGGCAATGGCAGCGGCAGCTTCCCCTATACCGCCGGAGTGCGCTTCTGTTATCAGGCGGACCAGCCCAAGGGGCGCCGGATCACCCGGCTGGAGTGGGAGCGCGCCCCCGGCCAGTGGCAGCCGGTCGAGGCCGATGCCATCTATCGGGGGGTTTCCAGCGCCTACACCGCCTCCGGCAAGGAGGGCTATACCGCGCTGGCCCGCACCCTGACCCAGCACAACCAGGAGCTCGGCATCACTCTGGCGGATGCCTTCATCCGCTGGGCCCGCTATCTGCCCGAGCTCGCCGCCACGCCGGCACTGGTGGAGTATCAGGGGCCGTCTACCCGATGATGACCTGGCGGACCACTTGGCGGTGGCCCGCCAGGTCGCTTTAGCCGGTTTTGTCAGAAAACGTGCCGCTTTCATGCCGTAAAGCGGCACTTTTACAAATTATTTCAAGCACATTCCCCTCGCCCATTGCATCGTGCTGTCAGGCTCGGCAAGATAGGCCCGCTTTCGAGACTTCCCAGCAGGAACAGGTCACCCATGAATCATGCCATCCGTTTTACCCCTCCTCGCGTCAATCCGGGCCTGCGGCCGCTGGTGATCCTGCTCACCGGCTTGCTGGCCTTGCTGTTCTGCCTGCGCAACCCGCTGTTCCACGGCATGGCGCCAGGCTTTGACGCCTCGCTGTTTGCGGTGATGGGCAAGATGTGGAGCGAAGGGGGCGTGCTGTACCAGGACATGATCGACATCAAGGGCCCCATGATCTTCGCCCTCGACGCCCTCGGCTACGGCCTCGGCGGCTTCTTCGGGATCTGGCTGCTGGAGTGGGCACTCTGCTGGCTGGGGCTGCTGGCCAGCTGGCAGGCGTTTGGTCAGCTCGGCCTCTCGCTGCGGGCCCGGCTCGGCAGCATGCTGGCGGTACTGGCGCTCTATGGCACCCGCTACTACTACGGCAACATGACCGAGGACTGGACGTTCCATCTGGCCCTCATCGCCCAGTGGGCCTTCATCACCATGCTGCTGGACAAGCGCTGCAGCTGGGGACCGGCGCTGGTGGCCGCGCTCACCTTTGCCATCGTGGCCTGGATGCGCACCAACAACGGCGCCTTCTGGGGTGCCTGGTATCTGGTGCTGTTCTGCCACTGGTGCCTGCGCGAACAGTGGCGCTGCGCCCTCTCCCTGCTCTGCTCCAGCCTGCTGGGGCTGGCGCTCGTCGGCGGCCCGCTGCTGGCCTACTTCCAGCATCACAACCTGCTGGCCGAATTCAAATACTACGCCTTCGACATCTTCTTCGAGGGGAGCTACGGCAACGGCTTCTCACCTGATGTGGGCAGCGTCGGCCTGCTGCGTACCGGCCTCATCATGCTGTTGCCCGCCTTCATCGTGCTGATGATGGGGCGCCGTCAGGAGTGGTATCTGCCGGCCCTGTGCGCCACCCTGTTTGGGGTCATCTTCACCCTCATCGCCAACTCGGTCTCCGGCCACGTGTTCGATCACTACGATGTGCTCTATCTGCCGCTGGCCCTGCTGCCGCTCGCCTGCCTGCTGGATCGCAGCGAACAGCAGGCCGATGGCCTCGGCCTGCTCTGCATCTCGCTGGTGGTGCTGACCGCCAGCTGGCTGCTGGCCCAGCAGCTGGGTTACGGCTGGAGCACCAAGGAGTGGTCGCTGGAGCGGGTGCGTGAAGTGCTCGGCAACAGCTTGTTGTGGGCCCTGCCGGTGCTCATCCTGGTGCCCCTGTGGCGCGCCTGGGATGTGCGCAGCGCCACCCCCTGGCTCGCTTCGCTCGCCATGCTGGCACTGCTGCTCAACAATGCCTGGGAAGGCACCCTGAAGGGCACGCCGTTCAACCCGCCGGCCCAGGTACGGGTCGATCGCATCAAGGCCGAAACCAGCCCCACCGACAAGATCTGGGTGGACGGCATCCAGCCGCAATATTACCTCTGGACCGATCGCCAGCCGGCCTCCGCCTACCTGTTCTTTGCCAACGTCAACCCGCCCTACGACGTGCGCGAGCGGGTACTGGCCGACCTCAAGCGCCAGAGTCCCAAGTTCATCATCGCCAAGCCGGATCGGGTGGCCGATGAGCTCAAGAAGCCCAGCTCCCCCTCCAGTCTCGCCTTCTATCAATATCTGGTGAGCCAGTATGAAGAGGTGGATCCGGGCCTCTATCGCAGGCGCTGAGCCCTCCTTGACCGAACAGAGCCGTCATCCCGCGATGACGGCCCTTTTCATTGCGCCAAAGGCAAGGCCTGAAACGGTAGGCAAGCGGCGACGCGCTGACTACAATGGCGCTCTTTTGATATGACGAGTAATGCAGACATGGCGGAACTGACCTACCTCGGTGGCTACCCGGAGCCCCTCAAGGCCCAGGTGCAACAGCTGATCGCGGCGGGCAAGCTGGGGGACGTGCTGGCCAAGCGTTATCCAGAGACCCACCTCATCCAGAGTGACAAGGCGCTGCTCGCCTACACCATGGAGCTGAAGAACCGCTACCTGAAAAGCTCGGCGCCGCTTTCCAAGGTGATCTTCGACGGCAAGATCAACGTGATCAAGGATGCCCTCGGCCTGCACACCTATGTGAGCCGGGTGCAGGGCAGCAAGCTCAAGGCCAAGAACGAGATCCGCATCGCCGCCCTGTTCAAGGAGGCCCACCCGGCCTTCCTGAAGATGATCGTGGTGCACGAGCTGGCCCACCTGAAGGAGAAGGATCACAACAAGGGCTTTTATCAGCTCTGTCAGCATATGGAGCCGGACTATCATCAACTGGAGTTTGATCTGCGGCTCTGGCTCACCTGGCGCGATCTCGAACGGGCCACGCGCTGATCCCGACTGTTTCAAGGAGGAGACATGACTTCATTGCGCCGTTACCTTGCCGTGCGCCACTCAGGCTGGCGCCGGCCGCTCGGCCGCTGGCTGGCGGCACTCCTGTTGCTGAGCCCCTGGCTGCAAGCCGCCGAGCGTTGGCAGAGCGATGCCTATCTCACCGAGAGTTTCTTCGAGGTCGCCATGAAGCGGGAGTACGGCCACGAACAGAACGTGCACTTCTCCCGCTGGGAACAGCCCATCCGGCTCAAGCTGGTCAACGAATTTGGCGACAAGGCGCTGCAAAGCGAGGTGGTCAGAATACAGAGCCAGCATCTGGCCGGCATCATAGGCCGCCCCATTGCCCTGGTCAGCGAGCGGCCCAACATCACCCTGATCATGACCGAACGCGCCAAGATGGCGAGCTGGGCCAAGCGCACCATGGGGCAGGATGCCTCCGTCAAGACCGCGCTCAAGGAAGGGCTCTGCATGGCCAACTTCACCACCAATACCCGCCGCGAGATGGCCCGTGCCACCATCATCATTCCGGTGGATTACAGCCGGGCCAAGGGGCGCTTTCTCGACTGCGTGGTGGAGGAGCTCACCCAGGTGATGGGACTGCCCAACGATTCGGACAAGGTGTTCCCCTCCATCTTCAACGACAACAGCATCGACAGCTTCCCGACCGGACTCGATTACGTGCTGCTCAAGCTTGCCTATCACCCGGCCCTGCAGGCCGGCATGACGGCCAGCGAAGTGCGGGCCGCCCTGCCCGTTGCCCTCAAGGCACTGCGCGCCAGCGGCGACATTGCCCAGGCCGATCAGCGGGTGCAGATCAACAGCCTCAAACGCTGGGCCGGGCTTTGACGGTTGAGGATTAAAGGCTGAGGGATGACGTACGAGCAGCTTGGGAGCTCATCCTACCAGCCACAAAAAACGCAGCCTTGGGCTGCGTTTTTTGTTCGGCAAGAGAGGCGCTAGATAAAATCCCGGCCACCGGGATCAGGAGGCAACACTCTCCGGCATCCAGCTGTCTGCATTCTCCCACACCTCCTGCACCATGGCTTCTGCCAGCTCCTTGTCCTCCTTGCTGGCGCGGCTGACCGTCAGTGCCATGGCGCTGCCGGGGGCGACTCGCACATGCAGGTCGGGGAACTTTTCGCCCAGTTGCTTGAGCAGCTCCTGACGCAGCGCCTCCATGGTCGAGGTGGGCACCTGATGTTTTTTGTCGATGATGATTTCCAGACGCATAGGATACTTCTCCATGATTTATAACTGTATTTTTATACAGTAAAAATCAAAAGTAAAGCCCGTCATCAACCTCTTGTTGCCAACCCTGCAGCGACATCACCAAACCCGGCCGGTTACCCCGCTTGCCGGGGAGGCAGAACCTCGCTCGGTGGTATTACCCCATCACCAAACAAGACAAAAAATTGTTGATATCTATTCTCAACAAAGGCATGATTTATTTGTTATGTTATAACAACCAAATCATGAGGCCAGCATCATGCGTCCCGACATTCACCCCGAGTACCGTCAGGTTCTGTTCCACGACCTGACCGCCAACACCTATTTTCTGGTGGGTTCCACCCTCAAGACCGATCGCACCAAGCTGTGGGAAGACGGCAACACCTACCCCTATGTGACGCTGGATGTCTCCAGTGCTTCACACCCCTTCTATACCGGCAAGCAGAAGCAGGTCAGCAAGGAAGGTCAGGTCGCCCGCTTCGGCCAGCGTTTCGGTCAGTTCTTCAACAAAGGAAAAGCGCAGTCATGAAAGTCCTCTCCTCCCTCAAATCAGCAAAGTCGCGCCACCCCGATTGCCAGATTGTCCGCCGCCGCGGCAAGCTGTTCGTGATCTGCAAGAGCAACCCCAGGTTCAAAGCCCGTCAGCGCTGATCCGCAGCCTCATAAAAACAAGGCCCTCATGGGAGGGCCTTGTCCATTTATCACTCCGGCATCACGCCGAATCTGCCGCTGTTGAAGTCATCGATGGCCTGCACTATCTCCTCATGGCTGTTCATCACGAAGGGCCCGTGACCCACGATGGGCTCCTCGATGGGATCACCGCTCAGCAGCAGCACAGAGGCGTCGCTGTATGCCTCGATCACCACCTGCCGACCTGCCCGGTCCAGCACCACCATCTGCGCTTCCCGGGCGATGGCACTGCCGTTGACCTGCACGGTCCCCTTGAGCACGATGAGCGCGCCGGTCCAGCCTTCGGGCAACTCGAGTGTGCTGACGCTGCCCTGCACCAGACGCAGATCCCAGACATGCAGCGGACTGAAGGTATGGGCCGGGCCACGGACCCCCTCAAACTCGCCGGCGATGACCCGCACCGACCCCGCGTCGCTGGCCAGTGCCACCGTCGGAATGTCGCCCGCCAGGATGGGTTGGTAACCGGGCGGCGTCATCTTGTGCCGGCTCGGCAGATTCACCCACAACTGCACCATCTCGAGCTCACCGCCCGACTCACTGAACGCCGGGGCGTGAAATTCCTCGTGCAGGATACCGGCGCCGGCGGTCATCCACTGCACGTCACCCGGGCCTATCACGCCGCCCCGACCGGTCGAATCCCGGTGCGCCACTTCGCCCTTGTAGACGATGGTCACCGTCTCGAAACCGCGATGGGGATGTTCACCCACCCCGCGCGGCTGGCTGGTCGGCGTAAAGTTGGCCGGGCCGGCATAGTCGAGCAGCAGGAAGGGGCTCAGCTGCTTGCCGTGGCTGCTGTAGGAGAAGAGAGAGCGGACGGGAAAGCCGTCGCCTACCCAGTGAGGACGGGGTGCGCTGTAAACGCCGAGGATCTTTTTCATCTGTCGCTCCTGACATATCCGGTGGAATTGAACACTGGAGACAGCATAGTTTCGAGACGAACGGGTGGGTAGACTGCTAAATTGGGCATCAGCGTCCTATTTTTGGAACGATGAGGACACCCTATGCAGGATCTGAATGATCTCTACTATTTCGTCCAGGTGGTGGATCACGGCGGCTTTGCCCCCGCTGGCCGCGCCATCGGCATGCCCAAATCCCGCCTCAGCCGCCGGATAGCGCAGCTCGAAGAGCGGCTCGGCGTGCGGCTGCTCCAGCGCTCGACCCGCCAGTTTGCGGTGACCGAGCTGGGCCGCACCTATTACGAGCACTGCAAGGCGATGCTGGTGGAGGCCGAGGCGGCGCAGGCCGCCATCGAGATGACCCGGGCCGAGCCCTGCGGGCTCATCCGCATGAGCTGCCCCATCGCCCTGCTGCACACCCATATCGGCCCCATGCTGGCGGATTTCATGGCCCGTCACCCGCAGATCAGGGTCGAGCTGGAAGGAACCAATCGGCGGGTCGACCCCATCGCCGAAGGGGTCGATGTGGCCATCCGGGTCAGGCCACCGCCGCTGCAGGATAGCGAGCTGGTGATCCGGATACTGGCGCAGCGTCGCCAGTGCCTGGTGGCCAGCCCGGCACTCGTCGCACAGCGGGGCTTGCCCGCCGCACCGGCGGATCTGCACGGCTGGCCCAGCATGGGGCTGGGGGCGCCGCGGCAGCACTACCTCTGGTCGCTGTTCGGGCCGCAGGGGGCGCATGCCGACCTCACCCACCAGCCCCGCTTCGTCACCACCGACATGGTGGCGCTGCGCAGTGCGGCGCTGGCCGGGGTCGGGGTGGTGCAACTGCCGCTGTTGATGGTGCAGGAGCAGCTGAGCGCCGCCACCCTAGTCAAGGTGGTGCCTGCCTGGGAGCCGAAGCCCGAGCTCATCCACGCCGTGTTCCCCTCCCGGCGCGGCCTGCTCCCCTCGGTGCGAGCACTGATCGACTATCTGGTGGAGCGCTTCGCCGCCATCGACGAGGAGTGATGACAAAAGCAGCGGCCCCCAGCCCCAGGCAGCCACCCCGTCATGGGGTGGACGCTGAAGGGACAAGATAGGCCGCCACCTCAGGCAAGTGGGGTCACAGCGGGGTGGCGCATTTGCGGTATTCGGTGGGGCTGACCCCCACCCGCTTTCGAAACACCCGCGAGAAGTAGAGCTGATCGTCATAGCCCACCTGCTGGCCGATAGTGGCCACCGACAGCGGCGTGGTCTGCAGCAGCAGCTTGGCCCGCATGATGCGCTGATCCTCGCGCCAGCGCACTATGCTCACCCCCACCTGCTCGCGAAACAGGTGGGCGAGGCGCGAGGGGGACAAGAACACCTGCTCCGCCAGCGCCTCCACCGAGATCTCGGCGCAGAGCGACTCGCTCAGGATCTGGCACGCCTGGTGAACCCGGTGGTCGATGGCGGGATAGGCATCCAGGGAGGATGCTTCGTAGCAGCGAATGAGCAGCCGCTCCAGCAGGTTCATGGCGAGCTGCTCAGACATGGGCCGCAGCTGCTGGTGGGTCTCTTCGATGTCGAGGAAGAGGGCATCGAACTCGGCGAGCAAGGCGGCGTCCGCCAGTTGCAATCGCCCCACCCGCTCCGTCACCTGCGGCCACTTGAGCCAGTCGGCCCAGTAGGCCCGCGGCCGAAAATAGACCCAGCGGTGGTACCACGCCTGGGCATCCGGCGCCCGGCCGTAATGGTGCACCGCCGCCGGCGGGAACAGCAGCAGATCGCCTGGCTCCACGGTAAAAGCCTGCTCCCCCTGAAAGATCTGCCCCTTGCCCCTGATGGTCAGATTGACGATGAAGCCCTTCATCCCCTGGGGCCGGTCGATGATGAAGTCGAGCGCACTCCCCTGCTCGATGGGGGTCATGCCGGAGACCAGGAAGACGTCGAAGGCGTAACCCGGCAGCAGGGGGTTGAGTTGTTTCGGCTTCTCTTTTTGCATCGAGGACATGGCAGAAAACAGCGCTTGGGTAAAAAAATCGGCTTGGGCCATTGTAAAGACTCACCTTGGGAACGCGCTATCCGGCGCGTGGCGCCGTGTGAAATTGGTGAACTGGCTCACAACGGGATGCATCGCGCGCCATAAAGTAACCCTCTGCAGGCCCGCAGCACGCGGGCCTGCATGGTTGGACAGGGATCAGATACGCGCCTTGCGTACCTGCTTGTAGCGGTCGAACAGCACGGCGGCGAGCAGGATGAGGCCACGCACCACGTACTGGGCAAACGGGGAGATGTTGAGCAGGTTCATGGCGTTCTCCATCAGCCCCAGGATCAGCACCCCGGCGATGATGTAGGAAATCTTGCCGATCCCCCCCTTCATGGAGACCCCTCCCAGCACACAAGCGGAGATCACCACCAGCTCGAAGCCGATGGAGGTCATCGGCTGGCCCGAGGTCATGCGCGAGGCGAGAATGATGCCGGCGATGGAGGCAATCAGCCCGGTCATGGTGAAGATGATGATCTTGGTGCGCACCACGTTGACGCCAGCCAGACGCGCCGCCTCCTCATTGCCCCCCATGGCCAGGGTATTGCGGCCGAAGGTGGTCTTGTTGAGCAGCAGGCCGAACAGCACGAAGCAGACGGCGGTCAGCCAGACCGGGGTCGGGATGCCGAGCAGGGCGGAGTTGCCGAGTTCGAAGAAACGCTCCTCCACGATGCCCACCGCCTTGCCGTCGGAGATGATGTAGCCCACCCCGCGCGCCATCTGCATGGTGGCCAGGGTGGTGATGAGGGCATTGATCTTGAATTTGGCCACGACTATGCCGTTGATGAGGCCAAACAGTACCCCCACCGACATGCCGGCCAGGATGCCCACCGTGATGCTCTCGGTGGCATTGATGCCCACCGCGCAGGCGACGCCGGAGCAGGCCACCACGGAGCCCACCGACATGTCGAACTCGCCGGAGGCGAGGCAGAACAGCATGCCGCAGGCCACCATGCCCGACATGGAGACGGCGAGCCCGAGCCCGCGCATGTTGATCAGGCTGGCGAAGTTGGGCACCAGCACGCAGGCCAGCAGGAACAGGATGGCGAAGATCACCAGCATGCCGTATTGATCCCAGACGCGGGCCAGTTGCAGACGGGAGCCGCTGGCCGTCGCGGCGCTGGCGACCTGGCCGACTGAGGTAGTAGTTGTCATGGTATTTCTCCTGAAAATTCCGGGTGCTATCTCGTTGCGGTCAGCAGATCAACGGGCCGGCATGGCCAGATTGAGCGCCTTGACCTCGTTGGCCTCGTCGTGGGAAAGCTCGCCGGCGATCTCCCCCTCCCGCATGACCATGATCCGATCCGCGATGCCCAGCACTTCCGGCAGCTCGCTGGATACCACCACCACGGCGATGCCCACCTTGGCCAGATCGTAAATCACGTTGTAAATCTCGTTCTTTGCCCCGACGTCGATGCCGCGGGTCGGCTCGTCGAGCAAGATGACCTTCATGTCCTCGGAGAGCCAGCGCCCCAGAATGGCCTTCTGCTGGTTGCCGCCGGAGAGGTTCATGATGGCCTGCTGGGGAGACGGAGTCTTGACCCGCATGTCGCGGATCCGCAGCCTCGCGTTCTCGTCTTCCCACTGCTGGTTGATCCAGAAGCCCCCCCACGCGTGGTGACGGCGGGCACTGATGTTGATGTTCTCCTGCACCGAGTGGATGGGGATGATGCCGAGCGCCTTCCTGTCTTCGGTGCAGAGCATGATGCCGCTGCGAATGGCGTCGATGGGGCTGCCGATGACCACCGGCTTGCCGAACACCGCTATCTCGCCGCTGTGCATCTTGTCGGCGCCGAAGATGAGCTTCATCAGCTCGCTGCGCCCGGCCCCCACCAGCCCGAAGATGCCGAGGATCTCCCCGCGTTTGACCTCGAACGATACCGGCGCCTTGAGCCCAGGCCCCATCAGGTTATCTACCTTGAGGCCCGCCTCGCCGAGCGGCCTTGGGCTGTAGCCATAGATGTCGGTCAGCTCGCGCCCCACCATGGTCTTGACCAGCAGATCCCGGTCCACCTCGGCCATGGAGGCGAAGGTGCGCACGAACTGGCCATCCTTGAAGACCGTGATGGCATCGCACAGGGCGAAGATCTCGTCCATCCGGTGGGAGACGTAGAGAATGACCTTGCCCTCGTCACGCAGCTGGCGGATGACCCGAAACAGCTGCTCGATCTCGCGGGACGACAGGCTGCTGGTCGGCTCGTCGAAGGCGATGACGCTGGCATCCCGGGTCAGCGCCTTGGCGATCTCCACCATCTGCCACTGCCCGAGCGACAGGTACTTGAGCGGCGTCTCGGGGGAGACATCCATGCCGAGGCGCGCCAGCTGCCTGGCCGCATCCTGATAGAGCTTCTCCCGATCGATGACGCCGCGCCGGGTCGGCAGCTGACCGAGGTAGATGTTCTCGGCCACCGTCATCTCGGGCACCAGGTGCAACTCCTGATAGATGATGGCGATCCCGCTCTCCAGCGCATCGACCGTGCTCTGAAAGACCCGCTCCTGGCCGGCCAGCTTCACCGCCCCGGTGGTGGGCGATTGAAAGCCACTCAGGATCTTGAGCAGGGTGGACTTGCCCGCGCCGTTTTCCCCCATCAGCGCGTGCACCGTGCCCTGCTGGCAGCAGAAGGAGACGTTCTTCAGCGCCTTGACGCCGGGAAACTCCTTGCTGATGCCGCAAAACTCCAGATAAGGAACTGACTGATTCATGTTTCACTCCAGCCGACCGGCATGGCGCACTGCGCCATGCCGGTCTCGGTGTCAGGGTTTAAATGGCGTCAATCACAGACCTTTCTTCTGCAGCTCGACCTTGAAGTTGTCGCGGGTGATGAGCACCACGTCGGTCACTTCGGTGAACTTGGCAGGTTCGGCGCCGTTGACCACCCAGTCATGAAGCATCTGGATGCTCTTGTAGCCGTGCACGTCCGGGCTTGGCAGCAGGGAGCCCAAGAAGCCGGTGGCGCTGGACTTGGAGAGCTCGTTCACCGCATCCACCCCGTTGATGCCGATGCCGATGACGTTCTCGGCCTTGAAGCCCTGTCCTTCGGTGGCGCGCACGCCGCCCAGCACCGTGTTGTCATTCATGCCGACGATGAGCCAGTTCTTCACCTCGGGATGCTGCACCAGCATGGAGTTGGCGGCATCCAGCGCCCCCGGAATGTCGTTGGCCTTGGTGGGTGAGCGGTAGATCTGGGCCTCGGGGAAACCGGCGGCCTTGAGCGCACTCAAGGAGCCTTCGACCCGGCGGCGGGCGGTGTCGAGCTCGTCGGCGGTGATGGCCAGCACCCCGGTCGCCTTCACGTCCCACTGACGCTTTTGCATCTCCTTGTAGAGCTCCTGGCCCTGGCGTTCACCAATCTTGGTGGCGGCCATCATCACCAGCGGCACCTGCTCCATGGGCTGGCCCTTGGCGTTGACGAACTGGTCATCCACCGTGATGACCTTCAGATCCATGCTGTTGGCCTTGGCCATGATGGCGGCCCCGAGCTTGGGATCCGGGGTGCAGATGACGAAGCCCTTGGCACCGTTGGCTGCCAGGCTGTCGATGGCATTGAGGGTCTTCTCGCCATCGGGGACGGCGATCTTGATCACCTCGAAGCCGAGATCCTTGCCCGCCTTGTCGGCGAAGTTCCATTCGGTCTGGAACCAGGGCTCCTCCGGCTGCTTGACCAGGTAGCCCAGCTTCAATGCCTCGGCCGAGAAAGCAGAATTTGCCATACCAAGGGCAAACCCCATTGCGATCATGCTGTTAACGATTTTGTTCATGCGAGTGTCTCCAGGTGTTCTATCAATCCATGTATCCACGCCGTGCTGCTCATTGAGTCAATCAAGTCGCAGCCATATAAAAACATGCTTAAACAGGACGTTATTGTTGTTGCTAGTTGAGCGAACCAAGTTGTAATCGTTTTCACATGGAAAAATGGAGAGCAGGATCACGCCATGAAATTGCAGCCGTTTTGTCTATGTTTTCAGCAAAATAATCACATAGCGGATCTTCGATGGCCGTCACCCTCTTGCTGGCATAGCGTTTAAATCCATATTTCCAGCAGCCAATGGCTAACCGCCCATCCGGTCCATCTCCTATGGTTCCTCACCAGTCACCCCTCATTGATGGTCAGGAGCACTTATGTCTGAGCACCCCAGGTCCGAGCAGATCACCATCGGACTCGATTTCGGCAGCGATTCGGTCAGGGCACTCGCCGTGCGCTGCCACGACGGCGCCGAGCTGGCAACCCAGGTCGTCTATTACCCGCGCTGGCAGGCCGGTCGTTACTGCCAGCCGGTCACCAACCAGTTTCGCCACCACCCCCTCGACTATCTGGAATCCATGGAGCAGGCGGTGGTGGCAGTGGTGAGCCAGCTCACCCCGAGTCAGCGCGCCGCCGTGCGCGGCATCGGGGTGGACAGCACAGGCTCCACACCGGCCCCCATCGACGAGGAGGGCCGTGTGCTGGCCCTGCGTCCGGAGTTTGCCGACAACCCCAACGCCATGTTCGTGCTGTGGAAGGATCACACCGCCATCGAGGAGGCCGAGGCCATCACCACCCTGTGCCACGGCGGCCAGTTCCCCGACTACAGCCGCTACATCGGCGGGGTCTACTCCTCCGAGTGGTTCTGGGCCAAGATCCTGCACGTCTCCCGCGCTGACGCAGCGGTGCGCGCTGCGGCCTGCAACTGGATCGAGCTGTGCGACTGGGTTCCCGCCATCCTGAGCGGCACCCAGGCCCCGGCCGACATCCGGCGCGGACGCTGCTCCGCCGGCCACAAGTCCCTCTGGCACCCGAGCTGGGGCGGCCTGCCCCCCGCCGAGTTTCTCAACGCACTGGATCCGCTGTTGACCGAGGATCTCGACTACCCCCTCTTTACCGACAGCTGGACCGCCGATCTGCCGGTCGGTACCCTGACCCCGGAGTGGGCGGAGCGGCTGCATCTCTCCTGTGAAGTGGTGATCGCCGGCGGCGCCTTTGACTGCCACATGGGGGCGGTGGGGGCCGGGGCCGGCAACAATGCGCTGGTCAAGGTGATAGGCACCTCCACCTGCGACATCCTGATCGCCGACGAAGCCACCATAGGTGATCGCGCCATTGCCGGGATCTGCGGCCAGGTGGACGGCAGCGTGGTGCCGGGCATGGTGGGGCTGGAGGCGGGACAATCGGCGTTTGGCGACATCTATGCCTGGTATCAGCGCCAGCTCGGCTGGCCGCTGGAGAGCCTCGCCGCCCAGTATCCGGAGCTGCGCACCGCCATCGAGGCCCACAAGCGGGAGCTGCTGCAAAGCCTCGCCGCCGCCTGGGAGCAGCAGCGCGATCTGGCCCACCTGCCGGTGGTGCTCGACTGGTTCAACGGTCGCCGCACCCCCTACGCCAACCAGCGCCTGCAGGGCACCGTCACCGGGCTCAACCTCGGCACCGATGCGCCCGATCTGTTCGGTGCCCTGGTGGCCTCCACCGCCTTTGGCGCCCGCAGCATCATGGAGTGCATGACCAGTCAGCAGGTGCCGGTGGAGCAGGTGATCGCCCTTGGCGGCATCGCCCGCAAATCGGCCATCGTGATGCAGACCTGCGCCGACGTGATGAACAGGCCCATTCAGGTGGTGGCCTCGGATCAGTGCTGCGCCCTGGGTGCGGCCATCTTTGCCGCCGTGGCGGCCGGGATCCACGCCGATGTGGCCATGGCCCAGCACCACATGGCGAGCGCCGTGGAGCGCACCCACCAGCCTGACCCTGAGCGGGTCGTCGAATACGAGCGCCTCTACCAGCGCTACCTCGCCTGGGGCGCCGCCGCCGAGTCGCTCTACAACCGGGGAGTACCGGCATGAACCTCAAGATGCTCAAGGAGCAGGTGCTCGTCGCCAACCTGGATCTGCCGCGCCACGAGCTGGTGACCTTCACCTGGGGCAACGTGAGCGGCATCGACCGAGAGCACAATCTGGTGGTGATAAAACCAAGCGGCGTCAGTTACGAGCGGATGCTGCTCGAAGACATGGTGGTGCTGGATCTGGCCGGCAAGCTGGTGGAAGGCGCCTTGCGTCCCTCCTCCGACACCGCCACCCACCTGGTGCTCTATCGCGCCTATCCGGAGCTGGGCGGCGTGGTACACACCCACTCCACCCACGCCACTGCCTGGGCCCAGGCGGGGCGCGCCATCCCCATTTTCGGCACCACCCAGGCCGACTACTTTCACGGCGAGATCCCCTGCTCGCGCCTGCTCACCCCGAGGGAAGTGGAGGAGGATTACGAGGGGCTGACCGGTCATCTCATCGTCGAGACCCTCAAACAGACCCCCATTCTCACCATGCCGGGGGTGCTGGTGGCCAACCACGGCCCCTTCAGCTGGGGCAAGAGCGCCGAGGACGCGGTACACAACGCCGTGGTGCTGGAAGAAGTGGCGCGCATGGCCTGGCTCACCGGCCAGATCAACCCCGCAGCCCACCCCCTGCCCGATTACCTGCTGGAGAAGCACTACCAGCGCAAACATGGCAAACACGCCTATTACGGCCAGACAAAAGCATAAACAGAGGACACCAAGATGGAATTGATGAAACAGCTGGAAGTGTGGTTCCTGGTCGGCAGCCAGCACCTGTATGGCGCCGCCACCCTGAAGCAGGTGGCCGATCACGCCCACACCATCACCAGCCAGCTTAACGAGCGCGCCGGCCTGCCGGTCAAGATAGTGCTCAAGCCCACCGGCACCACCCTCGACGAGATAAGCGCGGTGGCCCGCGATGCCAACCACGATGAGCGCTGCATCGGGCTCATGGTGTGGATGCACACCTTCTCTCCCGCCAAGATGTGGATTCCGGCCCTCAGCCAGCTGCAAAAACCCCTGCTGCAATTTCACACCCAGTTCAACCGGGATCTGCCGTGGAGCGAGATCGACATGGACTTCATGAACCTGAACCAGACCGCCCACGGCGGCCGTGAGTTCGGCTTCATGGGGGCTCGGCTGCGGCTGCCGCGCACCGTGGTGGTCGGTCACTGGCAGGATGAAGAGGCCCACCGCAAGCTGGGCAACTGGATGCGGGTCGCTGCCGCCATTCACGACAGCCGCCACCTGAAGATCGCCCGCTTTGGCGACAACATGCGCAACGTGGCGGTCACCGAGGGCGACAAGATTGAGGCCCAGATCCAGTTCGGCTATCAGGTGAACTACCACCCGGTCGGCGATCTGGTCAAAGTGATCGACGCCGTGCCCGCAAGCGATATCGAGGCACTGCTGGCCGAGTACGAAGCGACCTACACCCTGACCGAAGCGGTGCAGGCGGGCGGGCCGCTGCGCACCTCCCTCTATGAGGCGGCGCGCCAGGAGCTGGGGATGAAGAAATTCCTCACCGACGGCGGCTTTGGCGCCTTCACCACCACCTTTGAGGATCTTCATGGCCTGCACCAGCTGCCGGGGCTCGCCTGCCAGCGCCTGATGCAGCAAGGCTTCGGCTTTGGCGCGGAGGGGGACTGGAAGACTGCGGCCCTGCTGCGCACCCTCAAGGTGATGGGGGCCGGTCTTGCGGGCGGTACCTCCTTCATGGAGGACTACACCTACCACCTGGAGGCGGGCAACAACCTGGTGCTGGGAGCCCACATGCTGGAAGTCTGCCCCTCCATCGCCGCCGATAAACCCGTGCTGGATGCCCAGCACCTGGGCATAGGCAAGAAGGCCGATCCGGCCCGCCTGCTGTTCGCGGCCCCCGCCGGCAAGGCGGTCAATGCCAGCCTGATCGATCTGGGCAACCGCTTCCGGCTGGTGGTCAATCAGCTGGAGGTGGTGGACCTGCCAGAGGCCATGCCGAAACTGCCGGTGGCCAGCGCACTGTGGAACCCCATGCCGGATCTGCAGACCAGCGCCGAGGCCTGGATCCTGGCCGGGGCCGCCCACCACTCGGTGTTCACCCAGTCGGTGGATATCGAGCAACTGCGTACCTTCGCCGACCTCATGGGCATCGAGTTTGTGGTCATCGACCAGCACACCCGCATCCCCGAGCTCAAGCAGACCCTGCAGTGGAACGAGGTCTACTACAAGCTCTGCCACTGAGCCCGCCACCAGAAAACCTGTCCAGCAGACAACCCCGCATGCGGGGTTGTCTCTTTTTACTCTCTCACCTTCCCTCCTTTTCATCTTCCATTGATGCAGGCCTGCCCAATAAAGCGGCAGCCGGCCGGTCTGCCCTTCGTTCTGCCTGCGCTATGGTTTACCATGCAGGCAACCGAGGTGCATGGCACCCCCACCCTGGCGCCAGGCGCCACCGTCATCGGATATCCCTCTCGAGCAACATGAGCAAAACAGCACACGCCGGCAGCGAGCCGACCTTTTACTTCCACGACTACGAGACCTTCGGCATCAGTCCGGCCAAGGACAGACCGGCGCAGTTTGCCGGCATTCGTACCGACGGGGATTTCAACCTCATCGGCGAGCCGCTGGTCATCTATTGCAAGCCGCCCGCTGACTATCTGCCGGAGCCGGAGGCGTGCCTCATTACCGGCATCACGCCGCAAAAAGCGATGAAGGACGGGCTGTGCGAGGCGGATTTCATCCGTCAGATCCACGAGCAGTTCGCCACCCCGGGTACCTGCGTGCTGGGCTACAACAGCATCCGCTTCGATGATGAAGTGACCCGCTACACCCTCTATCGCAACTTCTATGACCCTTATGCCTACGCCTGGCAGAACGGCAACTCCCGCTGGGACATTCTCGACATGCTGCGGGCCTGCTACGCCCTGCGCCCGGAGGGGATCGAGTGGGCGTTTGACGAAGAGGGCAAGCCGAGCTTCAAGCTGGAGAAGCTCACAGTCGCCAACGGCGTGGCCCACGCCAACGCCCACGATGCGCTCTCCGATGTGCTGGCCACCATCGAGATGGCCAAGCTGGTGAAAAAGGCCCAGCCCAAGCTGTTCGGCTACCTGTTTGACCTTCGCAACAAGAACAAGGTGAAGGCCCTCATCGACGTGGTGACCATGAAACCGCTGGTGCACGTCTCTGGCATGTTCTCCCCCTGGCAGGGGTGTGCAAGCTGGGTGTCGCCGCTCGCCTGGCACCCCAGCAACCAGAACGCGGTGATCATGGTGGATTTGACCCGCGATCCCACCCCGCTCATCGAGCTCACTAGCGAGGAGATTCGCGAGCGCCTCTACACCAAAAAAGAGGAGCTGGGGGAGCTGGCCGGCATTCCGGTAAAGCTGGTGCACATCAACAAGTGCCCGGTACTGGCGCCGGCCGCCACCCTGACGGCGGAACGTGCCGACCAGCTTGGCATCGACCGGGAGCAGTGCCGCAAGAGCCTGGATCTGCTGCGCGCCCACCCCGAAGTGCGGGAAAAACTGGTGGAAGTGTTCAATCAGGAGTTTGCCGGCAGCAATGATGGCGATCCGGATACCCAGCTCTACGCCGGCTTCTTCGGTCACGGCGACAAGTCCACCATGGATCTGGTGCGTGCCACCCCGGCAGATCTGCTGGGTGAGCGGGAGTTTGCCTTCACCGACTCACGGCTGCCGGAGATGCTGTTTCGCTACCGCGCCCGCAACTGGCCGCACACCTTGAGCGAAACGGAGCAAAAGCGCTGGCGGCTGCACTGCAGCGACTACTTCAGCCGCCGTCTGCCCGACTATGTACCGCGCCTCGAGGCGCTGGCCGAGCAGAATCAGGGTAACGAACGGAACTTTGCCATCCTCAAAAGCCTCTATCACTACCTCGAAAATCTGTGAGATGTGACCCGCCTCACGGTTAAATGACTGTACGCTCCCCCGCCCCGCGACATAATGGGAAGGGGAGCAAAGACTCCTGATGTTTCAATTATTTGTGCGCTAACATTGCACTAACGGCCGGTTGGCCTATCGACCCTTGGGGATGCCGCATCCGATGCGTTCAGGATTATCCGGTTTTGGTTTGCTCATCTGCGCCCTGCTGCCATCGGCCAGCATGGCGGGTGTGCGTTTTGATGTCCCCGACTACCTGCTGCAGCTGCCGCAGCAGACTTACCAGCTGATCGAGAGCAACTTCAGCCGCCTCTATCAGCAGACCGACTTTACCCCCCAGATCACCAACAGCTATTTCAATCGCTCCGATCTCTACAACTTCGTCGGCGTGCCGCTGGCCATCACCCCCCAGGCCGGTTTCCAGCTGGAAGTGTTCGGCCAGCTCTATAACCGCGCCTCCCAGAGCTATGTGCACATGAGCCAGGACATGTCGCTCTATCGGATGATCCGGGCCGACATGATGGGCAACACCAACGACGAGGTAGCCCTCGGCATGGGGCTCGGCATTCCGCTCACTGCGCAGCTCACCTTCAAGGCCCTGCTCTCCAGCAACGAGATCCCGGGCTATGGCGCCGCCAATTACGCCATCGGCTTCGAGTGGCGTTACTGACTCCGGCATAGCAGCGCCTTTCGCAATACATTCAGGCTCCCGTGGGAGCCTGAATCATGATGGCCAGCCTGCTCAGCGGTAGCGGATCACCCGCCCCTCGCCCCCCTGCAGGGTGAGCGCGGTACCGACGGCCCCCTCATCCCAGAAATCTTCGCCCCCTGCCGGCAACAGGAACTCCTGAGGCTGCGCCTCCCAGTTGAAGAGGCAGAGCAGGGTGCCGCCCTCGGGCAGGCTCACCTCGCCGCAGGCAAAGTCCATCGACTCGAAACGGGCGCAAGGGGCGCGCGCCGCGCAAAGCTCGAGCAGCTTGCGCAGTTGCGCCGCCTGCACCTCGTCGAGATCCTGCAGCCTGTCCCCGGCCAGCATCATACCGCCGCTTGCCACCAGCGCCGCCAGATGGAAGCGGTACTCGGCAGGGCTCGCCTGCTGGCTTGGCAGATCCCGCAGGCAGATGCAGTCAGGATCCAGCGCCCACAGTCGGTCGTTCTGCCAGGCACGGCAGAACGCCTCGCGAGCGATCTGGCGATAGCGATGGCCACTGCGCTCCACGTCATCGCTCACCCGCATACCGTGCACCAGGCCGAGGCTTGGCCAGATGGGGGCGTTGCAGCCGAGCAGGAAGGCCCCCTCGCCCGCCCCGCGCAGGATGGCGGCCATGCCGCGCCGGTAGGCCTCCACCCGGGTGGCGGCTGGGTCGTGGAAGCGGCCGCCGTGGATGGCCCCCCAGAAGTTGGCGTCGAGCTTGAAGTAGTGGATGCCCCACTGCTCGCGCAGGGTACGGAACACCCGCTCGAGGTGAGCCTGCACCTCGGGATGGGTACCATCCAGCACATACCAGGGGGTACAGCGCCAGCCGCCGTAGGTAACCCGCTCGGAGGGCAGCGGCAACCCGTCATCCCCCTTCACGAACCAGTCGGGGTGATCCTGAAACACCTGGGAGCCAGGCTCGGCGATAAAGGGAGCCACCCAGAGCGCTGGCTCGCAGCCGGCACCTTTGATCTCGGCGGCCAGGGACGCCACCCCCTGCTCGAACTTGGCCGACGGGGTGAGCCAGTCGCCCATCTTGGCCTGATAACCGTCGTCAATCTGCACGTAGCGCAGCGCCGGGAAGCGCTCGGCACGCACCTGCAGGTTCTCGCGAATGTCGGCGGCGCTCACGTCCGCGTAGTAGTGATACCAGGAGCACCAGCCGCTGGGACGTTCGCCAACCTGGCCGATCAGCGAGCCATGCTCGGCCTCGATCCGCTGTGCCAACTCGGCCAGCAGCGCCTCCCGATCTTTCCCCTCAAGGCAGAGCAGCGCCTCGCTCTGCCAGAACTGGCCGGCAGGGAGTGCAAGCCCCTCACCGTTCATCAGGATCTGCAGCCGACCATCGGGGTGGAGCCGAAACTCCCCGCCAAAGCGCTGACAACTGGCAAAGGCGAGCAGCAGCCAGCCCTTGTCATGCTCCACCAGCAGCAGGTTGTGCACCGTGTGATAACCCTGATCATCGGTGATCCGATAGACACCGGCATCGGGGCAGCGGCCCACTGGCTGCGGCGTTTGCCAGCTGCCCATGGTCTGGGCCAGCATCTGGAAACCTTCGCCGTAGATGGCGCACGCGGGCGAGAGGCCGAGCTTGCCGTCAAACAGCGTCCAGTGCCCGACCCGGGCCTCGCTGCTGCCGGTATTGTCGAGCCGCACCCGGCACAGGGGGCCCTCCCACTGGCAGGTTTGCAGCAACGAAGGGGGCAGATGGTGGTCGTCCGCCAGCTGGCGCAGGCGGGACAAGAGAGATGTCATGGCGACTCCTTGTGGTTCGAAAAGGGTTCTATCTGAAAATCTTCAATTAAATCAGCCTCAAACGAACTGATTTCAGCTGTTATTGTTTTAATGCCGCGACCCGGCCTCTCTGGTAGACTGGCGTATTCCTTAGTTCACCGTTACCAAGATGGGGCTCCTGTGATCGCGCAACGTGCCTTGCTGTACCTTCGTGACTTTCTGGTCATCGTCGCCTGCCTGCTGGCGGGCAAAACCCTGGCAGCCATCCTGCCGTTCGCCTTCCCCGGCAGCATCATCGGCATGCTGCTGCTGTTCGTGCTGCTCTCCCTGCAACTGGTGAAACTGCACTGGGTTGAGCAGGGCGCCGGCCTGCTGCTGCGCCACATGGGGGTCTTGTTCGTGCCGGTAGCAGTTGGGCTGGTGGCCTGGCTGGAGCCACTGCGCCAATCCTTCGGCCTCATCATGCTCTGCATCGTGCTCGGGATCGTGCTGATCCTCGGCACCGTCGGCCGCCTCTACCAGAGGATGAACAAATGATCTTCTGGCTAGCCATTCCCTTGACCCTGGCGCTCTACTTCGCCACCCGGGCCCTCTATCGCAAGCTGCCCTGGCCCATCATCAACCCGGTGCTGGTGCCCACCGCCGTCATCATCGGCCTGCTGCTCTGGTTCGATCTGCCGCTGGAGCAGTACGAGAGCGGCACCCGCCCCATCACGGCGCTGCTGGAGCCGGCGGTGGTGGCGCTGGCACTGCCCCTTTATCAGCAGGCCCGCCAGATCCAGGCCAGGCTCAAGCCCATCCTAATCTGTACCCTGAGCTCGGTCTTGATCTCAGTCTGCACTACCTTGCTGATCGGTCATTTTATGGGCGCCGATCCGGCATTGCTGGCCTCGCTCGCCACCAAATCCATCACCACGCCGCTCGCCATGAGCGTCAGCCAGTCCCTGGGCGGCATTCCCGCCATCGCCGCCGCCGTGGTGGTGGTGGTCGGGATCGTCGGCGCCCTGATAGGCTTCCCCCTGCTCAAACTGATGCGGGTCACCGACCCCGAAGCCCAGGGGCTGGCCATGGGGGCCTGTGCCCACGCCATCGGCACCGCCACCTCCGCCGAGCAGGGCATCACCCAGGGGGCCTTTGCCTCGCTGGCCATGGTGGTGTGCGGCATCCTTACCGCCGCCGTGGCCCCCCTGCTGTTTGCCATTTACCACTGGTTGAGCTGAAGAACACCCTTTTCCGCGATGGCGGGCCTGCGGGCCCGCCGATGTGCGACCTGCCGCACAATTTGCACAAGACAAACGTTTCCATTACCATCCCCCTCCGTTTGCCCGTCAGGGCGTGAGCACGCTCACACATTTAGCCGAGCTTGCTCCCTACAATGGCCCCCCAATTGGCCTTTGAGGACACACTATGCATCCCCGTTTTGCCAAGCCACTCGATACCCTGTCCGCCCCGCTCAAGGCAGCGCTGCTGCCCATGCTGGGCGATGATTTCCAGGCTCGCTTCACCCCGGATCAGATCGCCACGCTGAAGGCCGCTACCGGTCTTGACGATCGCGCCCTGCGCCTGGCCCTGCTGCCGCTGGCCGCCGCCTGCTCGGTGGCCCCCATCTCCAAGTTCTTCGTCGGTGCCATCGCCTGCGGCCTGAGCGGCACCTGGTATTTCGGCGCCAACATGGAGTTTGCAGGTCAAGGTCTGTTCCACTCGGTCCATGCTGAGCAGTCCGCCATCTCCAACGCCTGGCTGGGTGGCGAGACCGGCATCTCAGAAATCACCGTCAACTACACCCCCTGCGGCCACTGCCGTCAGTTCATGAACGAGCTGAGCACCGCAAAGATCCTGAAAGTCTCTCTGCCGGATGATTTGAGCGCGCTGCAATCCTTCTTGCCCCACTCGTTCGGCCCGGCGGATCTGGACATCACGGACGCGCTGATGAGCCCGCAGGCCCACGACGAGCTCACGCTTGAGAGCGACGATCCGCTGTGGCAGGCCGCGCTGGCCGCTGCCCGCCAGAGCTACGCCCCCTACAGCCAGGGCTATGCCGCGGTGGCGCTGCAGTTCGCCGACGGTCGCATCTTCTGCGGTCGCTACGCCGAAAACGCCGCCTTCAACCCCAGCCTGCCACCGATGCAGATGGCCTGTGCCCACGCGGTGCTGAGTGGCGAAGATCTCGCCACCATCCGCCGCGCCGTGCTGCTGGAGAGCAAGGATGGTCAGATCAGCCAGCAGGACTCCGCCCGCGCCACCCTCAAGGCGCTCGGTTCGGTCGAGCTGGAGTATCAGGCGGTCTGACCTGCCGTTGCCTGAAACAACAAGGGGAGCCAGTGGCTCCCCTTGTTGTTTCGTGGTGGTCAGTTGCCGGGCCCCGTCAGGACTCCCAGATGATGCTCTGGGAAGAGGACCAGGCGTCGCCGAGGTCGGCATACTTCTGCTCCAGCAAGTGACGGCGGATCTTCATGGTCGGGGTGAGCACCCCGTTCTCGATGTTCCAGGGGCTCTTCACCACCAGGATGCCGCGAATTTTGGCGTGGGACTCCAGCTGCTCGTTGACCCGGTTGCGGGCCGCCTCCAGCTGGGCGTTGACCTGATTGCGATCCCCCTTCATGGCGCTCTCCGCCAGCTGCACCAGGGCCACCGGCTGCGGCATGCCGTAGCCAATCACGCACAGCTGCTCGATGATGGGCTCCTGGCCGAGCAGCCCCTCGATGGGCACCGGCGCCACATACTTGCCCTTGGCGGTCTTGAACACGTCCTTCATGCGGCCGGTGATGGTGAGATAACCCTCCCGATCCAGCTTGCCCATGTCGCCGGTGTGCAGCCAGCCCTCCTCGTCGATGGCTTCACGGCTGTGCTCGGGATCCTTGTAGTAACCCAGCATCATCCCCTCGCAGCGACAGAGGATCTCCCCTTCGTCGGAGATCTTGATGGTGACCCCCGGCCCCGCCTTGCCGACCGTGCCTATCTTGTCGGCCCGAAACGGGTAGTTGAGGGTGGAGAAGGCGTGGTTCTCGGTCATGCCCCAGGCCTCGGTGATCTCGATGCCGATGCTGTGGTACCACTCGAGCAGGGCCGGTGCCACCGGCGCCGAGCCACAGCCCAGCACCCGCGCCTGATCCAGCCCCAGCCCCTTTTGCAGCTTGCGCTTGATGAGGCCTGACACGAACGGGATCTTGAGCAGCAGCTCGAGTTTCTTCTGGGGCAGTTTCTCGTGGATCTTGATGCGGAACATGGCCCACAGCCGCGGCACCGAGATGAACACGGTGGGACGGCAGCGCTTGACGTCCTCAATGAAGGTGTCGAGGGACTCGGGGAAGGCGATCTCGGCGCGGCCATAGAGACTGCCGCCATAGACATAGACCCGCTCGGTGATGTGGGCCAACGGCAGGTAGGAGAAGCCGCGATCCTGCTCGCACAGCCCGACCGCCTCCACCAGCTTCTCGCACGACCAGGCGTAGCGCTCGACGCTCAGCATGGCCCCTTTCGGCTTGCCGGTACTGCCGGAGGTGTAGACCAGGCTCAGCAGGGAGTCCGGAGCCTGCACCGGGCTGTCCGGGATGGGTTCGTGTTGCTCCAGCAGATCGTCCCACTGATGGGCCGCCGGCATGGTGTCATAGGGAAAGGTGATGCGCAGCAATTCGGCGGGTACCCCCGCCTCCTGGCTCTTCCAGTCATCGAGCTTGCCGACGAAAATCGCCTTGGCCTCGCTGTGACGCAGCACGTATTCGATGGTATCGACGTTGGCGGTGGGGTAGATGGGCACACTCACATACTGCCCCATCTGCATGGCGAGATCGGCGATGAACCACTGGGCGCAGTTCTTGGAGAGCAGCGCCACCTTGTCACCGGCCACCAGCCCCAGCTGACGCAATGCCGTCACCATGCGGCGGGCCTCGTCAGCGACTTCACCCCAGGTGAAGTCCAGGTATTCGCGGTTGATGGTTTGACGCAGATAGACTCGGTCAGGACACTGCCGCTCCCATTGGTAGAGCATTTCGAGCGGCAGTTTATTGGCAATACGCGAGGAGGAAGCCATAGTTTAATCCCTGAAACAAAAGGCGAAACTTATTATTAACCTTTCACTAACCTCAGGGAAGAATAAACTCAAACTTCTGTTTGAACTGTGTAACCGATCAAGCTTCTGCTTGTTGTTGCAAACGAATCCACATTGCCTGCACCAGCTTCTCATCCTGCTCGGAGAGTTCACCCTGCAGGATGGCCTCGTTCAGGCTGCGCAGCACATAACTCTTTACATCCCGCACCAGGGTCTTGCCTTCCAGCTCGGCCCGCGCCACCGCCAGCGAGATGTGGCCGCGCAGATACCCCCCGGCAAACAGCTCATCGTCGGTCGCCGTGGCCACCATGCCGTCTATCAGTCCCAACAACTTGTGCTCAAAATCATGAATCGTCATTTAACGCAGCCTCATTTTCCGGGGTTGCCGGCAAAATAATTCGGGGGAGTGGAACCGCGATCCGGTTGATCACGGCTCTCTGGCGCCAGGCCAGCCGCATCCTTGATGTCCTATTCCGGGTTGGCCACCGGGTAGATGACCTGATCCTTGTATCCCGTGGTGATCCGCAGATAACCACTTAACGACCGGTTCAGCGCCGGGTCATCGGTATCCACCAGCAAGGGCCTGCCCGCAAGGGCCGCCAGCTTGGCTTTGGTGGCCAGGACCTGGATCTGGTCCCGCCCGACGGCCCGCAACACCTCTGGACTCAGTTGCTGATTTCCGCGCCCGAACAGATGTCCCTGACCGCCGATCAGGGTAATGATCAGCCGGCAGCGACGGCCACGGATCCGGGTCAGGATCTCGGCGGCGGACAGATCCTGCCCGATAAGCCGGCCATTTTCCACCAGATCCACACCGAGCAGGGTATTTTCGAGGCCGAGCTCCGTCATGCAGGCCGCCACCGTGCTGCCGGAGCCCATCAGATAGAGGGTATCGGGCTCCATCTGCTCGACCACACCGGCGGCGATGTCCGCCAGCACCAGCTCTTCAGACTCGCGCCCCCCCTGCTTGACCGCCTGCACATAGCGCAGATCGCCGGGCACCTGCAGCTGGCCGTAATGGCGGGCGCGCACCTTGCCGGCGCGAAACGCCTCCTCGTCGATGTCCATCACCTCGGCATCCACCAGACTCAGCAGCTCGCCGGCGATCATCCGGGCCGCCACTCGGCCGCTGGCAGCGGGCGTCACCCCATAGACCCCGGAGTGGATCTTGCAGCCGGCCGGAATGCCGAGCACGTGGCACGCCTCCCCCACCGCCGCACAGATGTCCCGCGCGGTGCCGTCACCGCCGGCAAACAGCAGCAGATCGACGCCCGCCTCGCGCATCCGTTCGGCGGCGATGCGGGTATCGGCCGCCGTGGTGGCTGCTGCCGCGGGCTGATAGACAATGCGGCAAGGCAGGCCGAGCTCGCCGGCAAGCTCGGCCCCCATCTCGCCCGCCACCGTCAACAGCTCGAAGCGGTCCGCCAGTTCACACAGTGGCAGCAGCGCCTGCCGGGTCCGCTCGCGGGCCTTGGGGACGGCGCCACGGGCCAGCGCCTCGGCCACCATGCCGTCACTGCCCTTGAGTCCGACCGCGCCGCCGATGCCGGCGACCGGATTGATGATGAGTCCTAAACGAAACATATGTCCCTCCCGTTGGATGGCCGCCATTTTTATCTTTTCCTGCCACTGGGACAAGCCATAACCCCCTGTTAGAATGCGCGGCTTCAACCCTCAATCAAAGTTCAACCAAGGTTCAATCATGCTGGAATGGATTGCAGACCCCTCCGCCTGGGTCGCGCTCGCCACCCTGACCCTGCTCGAGATCGTACTGGGCATCGACAACATCATCTTTATCTCCATCCTGGTCGGCCGCCTGCCGGAGGCACAGCGCCAGAAGGCGCGGATCCTGGGGCTGGGTCTCGCCATGGGTACCCGCATCCTGTTGCTGCTCTCTCTGGCCTGGGTGATGCGTCTCACCGAGCCTCTGTTCACCGTGCTGGGCGAAGCCATCTCTGGCCGCGATCTCATCCTGCTGCTGGGGGGTCTGTTCCTCATCGGCAAGAGTGCCCACGAAATCCACGCCACCCTGGAGGGCGCCGCCGAGCCTGAGAGCGTGAGCGCCGCTGCGTCAGGCTTCATCAGCACCCTGATCCAGATCGCCATTCTCGACATCGTCTTCAGCCTGGATTCCGTCATCACCGCCGTGGGCATGGCGGATCACGTGCCGGTCATGGTGCTGGCCATCATGATCGCCGTCTTCATCATGATGTTCGCCGCCAAGGCCATCGGTGATTTCGTCGACAACCACCCCACCATCAAGATGCTGGCCCTCTCCTTCCTCACCCTGGTCGGTTTCGCGCTGATGGCCGAGGGGATGGACTTGCACATTCCGAAGGGCTACATCTACTTCGCCATGGCCTTCTCGCTGACGGTGGAGATGATCAACATCCGCCTGCGCAGTCACCACGACCGCGAAAAGCTCAAGCAGGAATAACTGCGAGCCACAAAAAAGAGCGCCATCAGGCGCTCTTTTTTTATCTACACAACCATGTCATTCATTGCTGATGACAATCGCCACGCGGCGGTTCTCGGCCCGACCGGCAGCCGTCTTGTTGTCGGCGATCGGATCGCGTTCACCACGGCCCCGGATGTCCAGGTTGGCCTGTGGCATACCCACCGAGACCAGCACGTCGGCCACCGACTGCGCCCGCTTGTACGAGAGCTGATCGTTATAGTCCGCCGCCCCGTTGGAGTCGGTATGACCATCGATCCGCGCCCGGTTCAAGCCAACCTCCTGCAGGGTCTTCCCAAGTTTTTCCACCACTACGCGGGTCTTGGGGGTCAGGGCATCGGCGTTGTTGGCAAACAGCACACGGTTGGAGAAGTCCAGAGTCCAACCCTCATCGGTCAGGCGAAAGCCTTGCTCCTTGAGTACGGCGATCTGCTCTGCGGTCAGGCCGTGGGGGGCGCTTTGGCACCCCGCCAGCACGCTCAACAGCAGGCCGATCAAGCCGGTTTTCATCAGGACATGGATCTTCATTGTTATTTTTCCTCAGCAGAAACATCGAATTCCAGCTGGTCATGGAGTGCAAGCTCCCGACGCAGCCGTTTGGCTTGGTACATGGCATGGTCCGCCTGCTGCAGCAGATCGGCGGCAGTCAGCCCCTGATCCGGATACAGCGCGATCCCGATGCTGACGGCAGCCAGCAGCTGGCTGCCATCCCCCAGTACCACGGGGTCTGCCATGGCCTGCTGGATGCGGGTTACCACATCTTCCGCCTCGCCCACCTGGGACAAGGGGGTCAGCAGGATGGCAAACTCGTCGCCCCCCAGACGGCATACCAGATCCATCGGCCGCAACTGATGTTGTACCCGTCTGGCCAGGGCGATCAGCACGTCATCCCCGGCGGCATGGCCCAGGGTGTCGTTAATCTGCTTGAAGCGATCACAATCGAGGTAGAGCAGAGCAAAGCGCTCATCATGCAGCCGGCCGGTGGTCACTGCCTGATCCAGACGAGCCTCAAACAGCGCACGATTGGGCAAGCCGGTCAAGGCGTCATGGGTGGCCTGGTGCAGCAGGCTGGCATTCTCCCGCCGCTGGTGGGCCTGCCAGGCTTCCAGTTCGTCGAGCAGGGAGTTGAAATCCTGGCCGAGCGCGTGCAGCTCGGCGATGTTGGCCTCGGGCACCCGCATGGCAAGGATCCGCTGGCGGCTGACGCTGTGGGCCACCTGGGCCAGATCCTTGAGCGGCGCCGTGAGAGAGTTTTGCATCCGGCGCGCCACGTAGAGCGCCCCCAGGGTGCTGAGCACCAGGCAGAGCAGCATGGCCAGCAGGGTCTGCAACAGGAACAGCAGCAGGTATTGACCGTGCCCCACCAGATGAATGCGGGCGATCTCCACCCCGCCCCGCAGCATGGGCTGATCCACAGGCCCAGGCAGAATGAGCCGCGCCAGATACTGCTCAAGACCAGACCAGGGGGTGCTCATGGCCCGGCTCCAGCTGGCCAGCAGCTGGCCGCTCGGCAGATAGATGCTGGCCCGCGCCACATCCTCGTGGGTGGTGATGGCCTGCAGCGCCTCGCGGGCCGCCTCTTCGTCGTGGAACACCACGGCCGCTTCACTGGTGTAGCTGATGGCCCGCGCCACCAGTTCCAGGTTGTGATCCGCATAGAGCCGCAGCGCCAGCAGGGCGATGCCGGTCAGCAGCACACCGGCCATGCAGACCGCCGTCAGGGACGTCACCAGGTGGGTGCGTCCCAGACTCTGTCGCAAGGTGAGGCGCTGGTTGGGGGGGCGGAACAAACCGATCATGAGCCCCCCTCATCGGCCTTGGCCAGCTTGAGCACGGCGGGATGCACTCGCACCCCGCTCCTGGCCAGGGCATCCAGATTGACCCGAAAACGGATCCGCTCCTTGCCGATCTGCAGGCAGAAGACCGAGTCCGCCACGCACTCGGTGCTGTGTTCGCTGATGCTGAGAATGGGGTAGCCGCGCAGCCGCTCGAACAGCGGCAGCCGTCGCTCGGGGGACAACACCCCCAGATAGAGCACGTCACACTGGGGGCCGATCGCCTTGTCATCGACGTCGTAGCGATGGACGCTGACCGGCCGGCCGTTGGCCTGCTGCTTGATGGAGAAGAGCGCGGTGGCGTACTCCGTCGGTGCCGCCACGCACTGGCGCAGCTCGCTCGGTTCGGTCGGCCAGCGGGTGTAGCTGAGAATGTCGAGCACGGTCTGGCGCACCTGCTCGGCTCGCAACTCGGCCGAGGTCAGGGGGGGCGGCTCGGTAGAGAGGGCCAGCGTGCAAACCAGCGGCGCCAACCACGCCAGGATCCGGATCAGTGAAAAAGAGTGCATCGTGCCTGCGCTTAAGCCCACATCAGCACCCAGGAAGGGCGGTTGCCCGCGAGGGGTGAGCCGGATGGAAATAGTATTGAACTTGTCAGCAGCATGACAAGGCGCAGCCGACAGAGCAAGGGGCTGATCGGGCCGGCATCACAATAATGACGAGGGCCCACCCGTGCGTGAGCCCTGCAATAAAGTGCATTCATGGGGTTACTTCTTGTTGATCCCGTATTCCCGCAACTTGTTGGCGATGGCGGTGTGCGACACGCCCAACCGTTTGGCCAGTTGGCGGGTGGAGGGAAACGCCGGGTAGAGCCGCTCCAGCAGCCGGCTCTCGAAGCGTTTAACCGCCTCGTCCAGTCCCCCTTCGAACCACTCATCGATGAGCGGCATGGCGTCGGCCGCCACCGGCAGATCCACGTGCTCAGGGCCGATCTCGTCCCCTTCCAGCAGGGTCATGGCGCGGTAGAGGCAGTTGCGCAGCTGGCGCACGTTGCCCGGCCAGCGGTAGGCGGTCAGGTACTCGGCCATGTTGCGGGTAAAACGCGGGCGCGGGCGCTGCAGTTCACTGGCAAAGCGGGAGACGAACTGCTGGGCCAGCGCCATGATGTCCGCCTTGCGCTCGCGCAGCGGTGGCAACGCCAGGCTCAGCACGTTGAGGCGATAGTAGAGGTCTTCCCGGAACTTGCCCTCGTGCACCAGATCCAGCAACTGCTTCTGGGTGGTGCAGATGAAGCGCACGTTGACCTTCACCTCCTGCTCGTCACCGACCCGGCGGAACACCCCATCCTGCAGCACCCGCAGGAACTTGGTCTGCAGATGGGGGGACATGTCGCCGATCTCGTCCAGCATCAGGGTGCCGCCGCTCGCCAGCTCCAGTACCCCGCGCTTGCCCTCGGTGTTGTTGCCAAAGGCGCCGGGGGCATAACCGAAGAGCTCGCTCTCGGCCACGTTGTCCGGCATGGCCGCACAGTTCAGCGCCATGAAGGGGTGGCTGGAGCGCAGGCTGGCACCGTGGCAGGCGCGGGCCAGCAGCTCCTTGCCGGTGCCGGTCTCACCGACGATGAGCAGCGGCGCATCCTGCATCGCCAGCTTGCTCGCCTGGGCCAGCACCTGTTTCATCTTCTGGCTCTCGGCCTGCAGGTGTTCAAAGCCCCCCACTTCCACCGCGTGCAGCGCACTGAAGTGCATGCCGACCCGACGGGCGGATTTGAGCACCACCACGGCGCCGGCCAGGGCCTGTCTGCCCTTCTCCTCGGCCACGAACAGCGGCATCAGATCCGCCAGATACTCTTCGCCATTGATGCTGAGCTTGCAGGTCTGCGGCCGGATCTCGCTCGCTTCCAGCCAGCGGCTGAAGGAGAAGCCCTTGACCAGGGAGCCGAGCGCCGCGCCACGCACCTCCTCCACCGGCAGGGCCAGGGTGGTGAGGGCGGACTGGTTGGCCTGGGTCACCTTGCCCTTGGCATCGAGGGAGAAGACCAGATCCGGCAGCGCCTTGAGCAGCGCCTCAATCTCGTGGTGTTCGCGCTCGGAGGGCATGTAGGGGATGGTCTTGACGTCATAGACCCCGGGAATGCGGCGGATCTCCGGCATCAGGTGCTGGAAATCACGAAACTCCAGCTCGGGAAAGTTGAGATAGATGATGCCTGAGGTATCGATTTCGATGCCGCGCAGATCGATGTTGTGCTCCACCAGACGGTCGAGCAGTTCCCGGGTCAGGCCCAGGCGGTCTTCACAGCTGACTTCAAGACGCATTCGGGACACACTTCCTAGCTAACTCTATGAATGACCGGATAATACAGACTCGATCCCGCCAGTGCGAGCGCCAGCCCATAAAAATGCGGGCCCGCCCCGTTTTCACCGGGCAGGCCCGCGCCATCTACAGACGTTTATTTGAGCAGCTGGTCGGTGCGCGCCGCCATGATGAAGTCATTGCGATGCAAGCCGCCTATCTTGTGAGCCCACCAGCTGGCGGTCACCATCTCGCCCACTCGGTGAGTGAGGGCGTCTTCACTTCAGCAGCTCATCCGTGCGCGCCGCCATGATGAAGTCGTTGCGGTGTAATCCACCGATCTTGTGGGTCCACCAGCTGACGGTCACCTTCCCCCATTCGGTGAGAATGGCCGGATGATGAAACTCCGCCTCCGCCAGTTCACCCAACCGGTTGGTGAAGGCGAGCGCCTCCTTGAAGTTGCGAAAGGTGAATTCACGCCGCAGCTGCAGCTCACCTTTTACCACCAGCGGCTGCCAGTCGGGGATGAGGCGCATCAGTTCGCTCAGCTCCTGCTCGCTCACCTTGGGGGCATCGGCGCGGCACGCTTCACACTGCTGGCTGGCCAGTTCGGACATGGGACTCTCCTTGTGTATCGATGAAAAGGGGGTAATCAAACACCGGCGGACGGCTCAGCTCGCCTGCTTGCCGCCGGCCGGTGCAAAACGGGGGGGACGCAGCCCCAGACGGCGCGCCTCGGCCACCATGGCCATGATGTCCTGCTCCGCCAGACGATAGAGCTCGCCAAGCTCGGGCAGCACGAAATAGGTGGGTTGCATGATATCGATGCGATACGGGGTGCGCAGCACCTCGATGGGATCAAAGGGCTGCAGCACGGGTTGGCCGCCAAGGGCATAAGCGGTCTCGCCGATGGAGGAGAGAATGCCGCCGCCATAGATGCGCAGCCCCTCCGCCGTGGCCAGCAGGCCAAACTCCACCGTGAACCAGTAGAGCCGCGCCAGAAAGACCCGTTCCTCCTTGCCGGCCCGCAGGCCAAGCTGGCCGTAGACATGGGTGAAGTGGGCGAAGGC
The DNA here is from genome assembly GCF_002934425.1 of Aeromonas sp. ASNIH4. NCBI lineage: Bacteria > Pseudomonadati > Pseudomonadota > Gammaproteobacteria > Aeromonadales > Aeromonadaceae > Aeromonas > Aeromonas sp. ASNIH4. The sequence continues at coordinate 2,539,306 of NZ_CP026217.1, forward strand.
GGGGTTGGTCAGCATGGCGCAGTGGCCGAAGATCTCGTGAAAGATGTCAGGCTCCTGCAGGTAGTCGAGCTCGTCCCGACGGCGAATGAAGGTGGCCACCGGAAACTGGCGGTTGGCCAGCAGGGCAAAGAAGCGGTCAAAGGAGATGAGCGCCGGTACCGCCGCCACCGACCAGCCGGTGGCCGGTTGCAGCACGGCGTTGATCTGGGCCAGCTGGGGGATCCGATCCCGGGGCAGGTCGAGCCGCGCCAGCCCGGCCTGGTACTCGTCACAGGCCTTGCCCTCGAGCGCCGCCAGCTGGCGCGCGATCAGGATCTGCCAGGTGCCGTGCTCCTCGTCCGAGTAGTGGATCGTGCCCGCTTCATCCGGCTGGTGGGCGGTGTAGAGACTTGCCATGGGTGACTCCATCCTCTGGGTTGCGACCCGCCATCCGGGCGGTCAGGCGCCATTGCGCGATGGGATCACTGTAACGGTTTACCCCTCAAAAAAGCAGCCGACCCAAGGGTCGGCTGCGGCGGACAATTGTAAATAATTTGTGACAGCCACAATCGAGCCCTGGCCTGCCGTTCACCCCTTGTTGAGGTAGCCCGCCAGCTGGCCGATCAGCCGCTTGCGCAGCTCGCCGAGCCTGGGTTTCTCGTCCGCGCACCAGGGCAGCGGGCGACACGCCTCTATGGTGCGCAGGCCGAGGCGAGCGGTGAGCAGGCCGGCCCCTACCCCTTGCGCAGCGCGAGCAGAGAGCTTGGCGGTGAGCTCGGCCCCCAGCAAGTCCATCCCCACCTCGGTCACCAGCTCGGTGGCGCCGGCGTAGAGCATGTTGCGAAACACCTGACGAATGAGGCGAATGCGGCTCCAGTAGCCGAGCTCGATGGCGTAGACGTCGGCGATATCCTCGATCATCCGCAGGTTGCGCCACAGCATCAGCATCATGTCGACGGTGGCGAGCGGGCTCAAGGCCACCAGCACGGCGGCCTCCCCCGACCATTTGGCCACCCGCGCCTGGGCCAGCTTGTCGCGCTCGCCAAGTACCAGCTGACTGTAGAGGGTCAGTACTTCCCGATCGCTGTGGCTCTCGTCGAGCTGGGCCAGCCAGGTCTGATACCCTTCGCGCCCCTTGTCACCGCTACGCTCGGCCAGCCCCTCGCAGAACGCCTGGCCTTGACCAACGCCTTGATGTGCCAGCAGATCTTCGGCCCGCGAGCGCACATCCTGGCGCCGCTTGAGGGTGCGCAGCCGCAGCCACTCGCGCCCCACCACGCCGGCGGTGCCCGCCACCACCAGCGCCGAAGCCGCCAGCCAGGCGCCGCCCCAGAGCGGGGTGGTGAGAAATTGATCGTAAAGGAAGGCGCCATACTGGCCCAAGGAAAGCACACCGACCGCTCCCAGCCCCCAGGCCAGCAGCCGATGACGGCGACGCGGCTTGATGACAATGGCGCTCTCCACCTCGGTGAGCTCTTCCAGCTCATCGAGGCGCTCGAAGCTCGCCTCCTCCAGCCGCTGGGCCGGCGCCGGCGCCAGCTCCTTCTCGGCTGCCGTCAACGCGGGCTCCAGGATCACCTTGCCCTGCAGCGGTGGCCGCTCTTTTATCTGATCGTTCATCGCTTCTCCTGAAAATAGTCTCCCGGGTACGGCGCAGGCAACAAGCCCGTGCCGCACACCGGTTATTCGAGGTGATCCCCGAGCAGAAACTCCAGCGCCGCATCGAGCCGGATATGGGGCAGCGCCTGATGGGCGCTCATGGGCAGCGGACGAAACGCCTGAAAATCAAAGCCCTGATTGTTCCACCACTGGGCAGGGGGAATATGGGACGGCACCTCGCCCGGAAACAGCAGCAGCGGCTCACCGCTCAGGCTGGTACCACGGATGGCGGGAAACTCGCGGCCATCGGCCACCCCCTTGCCCACCTCGGTCGCTTTGATGGCGGCCAGCGCCAGACACTCGGTGGCAATCCCCTCAAAACGGGCCTGACCGCGGCCGCTGCGCACCAGATGCTGCAGCAGGGAAACCATGGGGCCGTGCTGCTCCGGGGTAACGTGATCGGCCTTGCTCGCCACGAACAGCAGCTTGTCGATGCGCGGCGAGAAGAGCCGCCGCCACCAGTTGCTCTTGCCGTAGGCAAAGCTCTCCATGATGCGGGCAATGGCCTGCTGCATGTCGCCAAAGCTGGCCGCCCCGGCGTTGAGGGGCTGCAGGCAATCCACCAGCACGATCTGGCGATCGAAACCGGCAAAGTGCTGCTCATAAAAACCCTGCACCAGATGCTGTTTGTACTGCTCGAAGCGCTGCTTGAGGGTGGCGTAGAGGGTGCCTTCGGCGGGCTCGCTAGCAGGCATCGCCCACACCCAGGGCACGAACTGCAGCATGGGGGCGCCGGCATACTCCCCCGGCAGCACGAAACGACCGGGCTGGATCAGGTGCAATCCCAACTCTTGTTTGCAGGCATGCAGGTAGTCGGTGTAGCGCTCGGCGAGCTGGGCCACCGGCCGCTCCTCGAAGCCCTGATCCGCCTGCCACTCGGGTGCCAGCCAGTCGGCGGCAAGGGTCTGCAGCTCGGGGCGGCGCAGCTGCTCGCGCACCTGCTCGCTCCACTGCTCGTAGCTCATCTCCAGCAGCGGCAGGTCGAGCAGCCACTCCCCGGGGTAATCCACCAGATCCACGTAGAGGGTGGAGATCTCCCCCAGGTGTTTGCGCAGCGGATGGCGGGTGCGATAGCGAATTTCGAGGCGCACCTCGGCCACGCCGCGGGTCGGCTCGGGCCAGGCCGGCGGATCGCCAAACAGGGCATCGAGGCCGCGTTCGTAGGCAAAGGTGGGAATGTGGGCATTTTGCTGGGGCACCCGGCGGGCACCGAGAATGCGTCCCTGGCGCTGGGCGTCCCAGAGTGGCAGACGGCCGTCGATGGCCGCGTGTTCCAGCTGGTTGACCAGCGCCGTGATGAAGGCTGTTTTGCCGCTGCGAGAGAGGCCGGTGACCGCCAGCCGGATGTGGCGATCCCGTACCCGGTTGACCACGTCGTTCGCCTTGTGCTGCAGGCGATTGAACTGCTGTTCCAGTTTATTGAGTATCAAGGCTTGTCCTGTTCTCCCGTTCATCCAGAGCGAAGGGGGATGGCCGCTGCCACCCCGCGCCATGGCCCCCTCGTGCGGTGCCCGCCATCAAAGGCCGGCCCGCGTCGGCGGGGCCATCGCGCCGCTCAGGGTTACAAGTTGCGAAACTCCCGCTGCAGGGTGAACTCCTTGGAGGTCACCAGCTTCTCGATGCGCTGCAATCTGGGCTCCAGCCCATCCAGCTCCTGGCCAATGCGGACAAGGGCCTGATGAGGCGTGATGCCCGCCTGCCAGCTGCGCGCCTTCATCCGCACCTCGGCAAAATCGGCATCCTCCTGGGCGTAGAGGGTGACGGGCTTCTTGTCGAGCAGAAACCAGGCGGCCACGTAGGCGGTGAAGGTGATGAAGCCGGCGAAGATAAGGCCGCTGATGGCAAGCAGCCGCACGATCCAGGTCTCCACCCCGAAGTACTCTGCCAGACCGGCACAGACCCCGGCTATCTTGCCGCGCTGGGGGTCACGATAGAGGTTGCGCCCTTCACGACTGATGCTGCTCATACCTTGTTCCTCCAACCCGGGACTTCCGCATCCAGAATCGACTCCAGGGCGCCCACCCGCTCCTGCATCTTCTCGGCACGCACCAGCAGCCCCTGCAGCTGTTCACGCTCGCCATCGGCAAGACCGGCGCCAATGCGTCCCTTGGCGCGGTAGTGCAGCACCAGCCAGATGGGGGCCACCACCACCATGAAGACCACCATGGGAACCATCAATACACCCAGCAGATCTTCCATCTGTTACTCTCCCTGTTTTGGCGTGGTATCGCCTTGGCCCAGCTTCTGGCGCATGGCCTCGAGCTCTTTGCTGATCTGATCGTCGGCTTCCAGTTCGGCAAACTGCTGGGCCAGCGCCTTGTCGGACTGCCCCAGATCGGCGCGGGCCTCCATCTCGTCGATGCGGCGCTCCATGCGCTCGAACTTGCTCACCACCGCCTGGCTGTCGCCACGGGCGACCTGGCTCTGCACGTTGAGACGGCTGCTGGCCGCTTCGCTGCGAATGGCCATCGCCTTCTGGCGGGCACGGGCATCTTCCAGCTTGGCTTCCAGCTGACGGATCTCCTCCCCCAGCTTGGCGATGCCGCTGTCCACCGCCTGCTGCTCACGCTCGAGGCCGTCGGCCAGCTCGGCCTGCTTCTTCTTCTCGATAAGCGCCGCGCGGGCCAAGTCTTCCCGCCCCTTGCTCAGGGCCAGCTCGGCCTTGCCCTGCCACTCGGCGACCTGCTCCTGATGGCGGCTGACCTGGCGGCCGATCTCTTTCTGGTTGGCGAGGAAGCGGGCCAGATTGGAGCGCTCCTTCACCAGCTCGTCTTCCATCTCCTGGATGATCAGGCGCACCATCTTCTGGGGATCTTCTGCCTTGTCGAGCAGGGCCGTCAGGTTGGAATTGATGATGTCGGCCAGGCGGGAAAAAATACTCATGATTGTACTCCTGTGGTTGGCATACGTTGTTTCTCCATTGACAATGGCAACTTGTGTGCCAATCTGGAACAGAATTTAACTTGTTGATTTATATGGGGCAGATAAGTCGAGTTTCAAGATGCACCACACAAGTAATGATTAGAATCACCAACTTTTGGTAAGATTGACCAGCTTCCAACGATTCACGGGGATGACTATGACCACGGCCACGGAAAGCCTGTTGGGGGAATCCAACGCATTTCTCGAGATCATTGAGCAGGCCTCCCGCCTGGCGCCGCTGCGCAAGCCCGTGCTGATCATCGGCGAACGGGGGACCGGCAAGGAGCTCATCGCCCACCGCCTACATTATCTCTCGGCGCACTGGGATCAAAGCTTTGTCACCGTCAACTGCGCCACCTTGAGCGAGAGTCTGCTGGAGACCGAGCTGTTCGGCCACGAGGCGGGCTCCTTCACCGGCGCCGCCAAGCGCCACCAGGGCCGCTTCGAGCGGGCCGATGGCGGCACCCTCTTCCTTGACGAACTGGCCACCACCAGCGCGCGGGTGCAGGAAAAACTGCTGCGGGTCATCGAGTACGGCGAGTTCGAGCGGGTGGGCGGCGCCAAGGCCCTCAAGGTGGATGTACGGCTGGTGTGCGCCACCAACGAAGATCTGCCAGCACTGGCCGACAAGGGGCAGTTTCGCCACGACCTGCTCGACCGGCTCGCCTTCGACGTCATCACCCTGCCCCCGCTGCGGGAGCGGCGCGAAGATATTCTGATGCTGGCGGAGCACTTCGCCCACGGCATGACCCGGGAGCTCGGCTATCCGCTGTTTGCCGGTTTCTCGCGCAAGGCGACCCAGTTGCTGCTGGATTACCCCTGGCCCGGCAACGTGCGGGAGCTGAAAAACGTGGTAGAGCGCAGCATCTACCGCCAGGGCAACCCCCAGTTGCCGCTGGCCGAGCTGGTGCTCAACCCGTTCGATTCCCCCTGGCGCCCCCGGGCCCCGGCGGCGGTTGCGACCACCGTCCCGCTGGAGCAGGCGCCAACGGTGACACCGGACTCCCCCGCCCTGCCGCTGGATCTTAAACAGGCGGTGGCGGGCTACGAGATTAATTTACTCAAGCAAGCACTGCAGCAATCCCAGTATAATCAGCGCAAAGCCGCCCAACTGCTGGCCCTGAGCTATCACCAGTTCCGCGGCATGCTGCGTAAATACCAGCTGCTGGACAGTGACAACGATGCGGATTAATCACCCGGGCAGCCTGCCCCAGAGCGGCACCCACCCCTTGCCGGCCCCGTCGCCGGCAACTTCGTATAAAAACATGGTTCGACAATGAGAATGCTCAAACCCTTGCTGCTTGGAATGCTGGTGCTGCTCACCGGTTGTCAGAAACAAGACGACGCGTCCAGGACGGGACTCATCTATTGTGCGGAAGGCTCGCCCCAGACCTTCAATCCCCAGGTCTCCAATTCCGGGGTGACCCTGGATGCCAGCTCGCGCCCGCTCTACGACCGCCTGCTGGAGGTGAATCCCAACACCCTGGCGCTGGAGGGAGGGCTCGCCACCCGCTGGAGCACCAGCGAAGACGGCCTCTTCTATACCCTGACCCTGCGCAAGGGAGTCACCTTTCACCACACGCCCTGGTTCAACCCCTCGCGTCCCCTCAACGCCGACGACGTGGTGTTCACCTGGCAGCGGCTGCTCGACAAGCAGCACCCCTATCACGACGTCTCCGGTGGCGAATACCCCTACTTCTACAGCCTGGGGCTGGATCAGCTGATCAAGCGGGTCTACAAGAAGGGCACCGATCAGGTGGTATTCGAGCTGAACCGGCCGGATGCCTCTTTCCTCGCCACCCTGGCCAGCGACTACGCCATCGTGCTCTCCGCCGAGTATGCCGGGCAGCTGCAAAAAGCCGGCACCCCGGGGCTCATCGACAGCCGTCCGGTGGGCACCGGGCCGTTCAGCTTCAAGGAGTATCGCCACAACGAATACGTGCGCTACCTGCGCCACCCCGGTTACTGGGGCGGCGAGGCCAAGATTGAGCAGCTCATCTATGACATCACCCCCAAATCGTCCAAGCGGCTGGCCAAGCTGCTGACCGGCGAGTGCGACGTGATGAGCACCCCCTCCGCCAGCCAGCTGTCGGTGATCGACCAGGATCCCGACCTCAGCCTGGCGGTGCAGTCCGGCATGAACGTCGCCTTCCTCGCCCTCAATACCCGCAAGGCGCCGTTCAACAAGGTGCAGGTACGCCAGGCCATCGCCAGCGCCATCAACATCGACAACCTGCTGCAGGCGGTCTATTTCGAGACGGGCCAGCCCGCCAACAGCCTGCTGCCGCCGCTCTCCTGGGGTTACAACCCCTCCCTGCCGATGCGCCAGCCGGATCTCAAGCGGGCGCGCCAGCTGCTCAAGGAGGCGGGACTGGAGCAAGGGTTCGAGATGCAGGTGCTGGTGCAGCCGGGCTCGCGCGCCTACAACCCGGATGCCCTCAAAACCGCCCAGCTGATGCGAAGCGATCTGGCCAAGGTCGGCATCAAGCTCAAAATCGTGCAGCAGGAGTGGCCGGTCATCGAGGCCCGCCTCGCCCAGGGCCAGTACGACAGCCTGCTCAGCGGCTGGATTGCCGACAACGCCGACCCGGACAACTTCTTTCGCCAACTGCTGAGCTGCGCCGCCGTCGAGCGTGGCAACAACTACAGCCGCTGGTGCAGCCCGGCGTTTGATCAGCTGCTGGACGATGCGGTGACCACGCCCCAGCTGGCATTCAGGCTGCGCAACTACTACTACGCCCAGACCCTGCTCAACGAGCAGATGCCGCTCATTCCGCTGGCCCATGCCCTGCGCACCCAGGTCAGCCGCAGCGACATCGAGGGGCTCTCCCTGATGCCCTTTGGCGGCACCGTCTTCAACCAGGCCTATCGGGAGTAAGCATGTTTCTCTATATCCTGCGTCGCATCAATCTGCTGCTCATCACCCTGCTGGCGCTGACCTTCGTCGCCTACCTGCTGGACGTGCGCCTCATCGGCCAGCAGGCCAGCTTCTGGAGCGGCTATCCCGACTTCCTGCGCCGCATTCTGGACGGGGATCTGGGGCTCTCCAGCGTCTCCGGCCTGCCGGTGCTGGACGAGATCCGTCACTACTTCCCCGCCACCCTGATCCTCTGCGTGGCGGCCTTCGCCATCTCGCTGCTGGTGGGCATTCCGCTCGGCACCCTGGCGGCCCTCTCTCAGGGCAAGCCGCTCGATCTCACCATCATGACCGCCGGCCTCATCGGCTACGCGGTGCCGGTGTTCTGGCTGGCGCTGCTGGTGGTGATGTTCTTCTCGCTGGATCTGGGCTGGCTGCCCGCCTCCGGCCAGATCAGCCTGCTCTATGACGTGCCCTCCATCACCGGCATCGCCCTCATCGACGTGCTGATGAGCCACGAACCCTGGCGCCAGGCCGCCCTGCACGACGCCCTGCGCCACCTGATCCTGCCCTCGCTGGTGCTGGCGGTGGTGCCCACCACCGAGGTGATCCGCCACGTGCGCAGCTCCCTCATCGACGTGATGAAGCAGAACTACATCAAGGCGGCGGCCAGCCGCGGCCTCTCCCGTCGCCAGATCGTCTGGCGTCACGGCCTCAAGAACGCCCTGCCGCCGGTGCTGCCGTTGCTGGGCCTGCAGCTGGGCAGCGTGCTCACCTCCGCCATGATCACCGAGGTGGTGTTCGAGTGGCACGGTATCGGCCGCTGGCTCATCAACAGCATCGCCTTGCAGGACTACGCCGCCATCCGCGGCGCCACCCTGGTGGTGGCCAGCTTCGTCATCTTCATCAGCGTCAGCACCGAGCTACTCACCACCATCATCTACCCGGCGCGGCGCAAAGAACTCTATGCAAAACAAGACTGAACGTGCTCATGGCATGACCCGGAGCCAGGAATCCTATGCAAGACAAGACTAGCCTCTACCCCGAGCTCAAGATCCTCTCGCCGCTGGAGCAGACCTGGGCCTCCTATCGCCGCAATCCGCTGGCGATGGCAGGGCTCTGGTGCTTCCTGATCCTGCTGCTCATCACTCTGTTCGGCCCGCTGGTGGTGCCCTACGGTATCGACGAGCAGCACAGCGCCCGCTTGCTGCTGGCCCCCTCCTGGGCCAACAGCGGCAACATCGACTACTTCCTCGGTACCGACGATCTGGGGCGCGACATCCTCTCCCGGCTGGTGGTGGGCGCCAGGTTCACCTTTGGCAACGCCCTGCTGGTGGTGGTGATCGCCATGGTGGCGGGTACCGCCATCGGCATCCTCGGCGGCATGAGCAAGGGGCTCAAGTCGAGCGTGCTGCACCACCTGCTCGATACCCTGCTCTCCATCCCCTCCCTGCTGCTGGCCATCATCATGGTGGCCATCCTGGGGCCGGGTCTGTTCAACACCCTGATCGCCATCACCCTGGCGCTGATCCCTCCCTTCATCCGGGCCACCTACAACGCGGTTCACACCGAGATGCAGAAGGAGTACATCATCGCCAGCCGGCTCGATGGCTCGCCCCCCTTGCGGATCATGCGGCTGGCCATTTTGCCGAACATCGTCGAAACCCTGGTGGCCCAGACCACCCGCACACTGTCGGCAGCCATCCTCGACATCTCGGCGGTGGGCTTTCTCGGCCTCGGCGCCCAGTCACCGCAACCGGAATGGGGCGCCATGCTGGCCGATTCGAGCGATCTCATCTATCTCGCCCCCTGGACCGTGACCCTGCCGGGCATGGCCATCCTGTTCAGCGTGCTGGTCACCAATCTAGTGGGTGAAGGTATTCGCGAAGCACTCAAAGAGGGGAACGACTAATGCCTCTGCTCGACATACGCAACCTCACCATCGAGATCGACACCCCGCAGGGCAAGGTCAAGGCGGTGGACAAGGTGAGCCTGACCCTGGCCGAGGGGGAGATCCGCGGTCTGGTGGGCGAATCCGGCTCCGGCAAGAGCCTGGTGGCCAAGGTGATCGTCGGCATCCAGAAGGACAACTGGACGGTGCGCGCCGACCGGATGCGCTTCAACGACATGGACTTGCTGACCATGGCGCCCCACGAGCGGCGCCGTATCATGGGCCGCGAGATCGCCATGATCTTCCAGGACCCCATCAGCTGTCTCGACCCCTCCGAGGAGATCGGCACCCAGCTGGAAGAGGCAATCCCGACCGACTCCTTCGAGGGGCAGTTCTGGCAGCGCTTCCAGTGGCGCAAGAAGAAGGCCATCGCCTTGCTGCACCGGGTCGGCGTCAAGGATCACCGCAAGGTGATGCGGGCCTACCCTCACGAGCTATCGGACGGCATGTGCCAGAAGGTGATGATCGCCATGGCGATCGCCAACCAGCCGCGCCTGCTGGTGGCGGACGAGCCCACCAGCGCCATGGAGTCCACCACCCATTCCCAGATCCTGCGGCTGCTGGACAAGATGAACAAGCTGGGCAACACCACCATCCTCATCATCAGCAACGACATCGCCGCCATCGCCAACCTGACCGACACCATCAACGTGATGTATTGCGGCCAGATGGTGGAGGTGGGTACCCGGGAGCAGATCCTGGAGACGCCGCACCACCCCTATACCGATGCGCTGCTCAAGTCGATCCCCGACTTTGACAAGCTGGTGCGCCACAAGTCGCGTCTAGAAACCCTGCCCGGCGTCATTCCGCCGCTACAGCACCTGCCCATCGGTTGTCGGCTCGGCCCCCGCTGCCCCTATGCCCAGAAGCAGTGCGTGCAGACCCCGCTGATGAGCAAGCTCAAGGGGCACCAGTTCAGCTGCCACTTTCCGTTGAACATGGAAGAGCCCAAAAAGTGAATTCAATCCCGTATCAGAGCGTGGCAGCATGCCTTCTCACCAAGGAGCCAGGACAGTGATCGAACCCTCCCTGTTGCAGGTCAGGGGCCTGTGCAAGACCTATCAGAACCGCACCGGCCTGTTTCGACGCCGGGCGGTGGAAGCCATCAAACCGCTCTCCTTTGATCTCGAGGTGGGCCAGACCCTGGCCATCGTCGGCGAGGCCGGCTCCGGCAAGAGCACCCTGGCCCGCATTCTGGCGGGCATGATAGAGCCGAGCGGTGGCGAGATCGCCATCGAGGGGCAGCCGATGATCCACGGCGACTATCAGACCCGCTGCAAGCTGCTGCGAATGATCTTCCAGGACCCCAACTCCTCCCTCAACCGCAAGATCCGGGTCGGCCAGATCCTGGAGACGCCGCTGCGCCTCAACACCGAGATGACCGAGGAGGAGCGCCACGACAAGGTGGTGCAGACCCTGCGCATGGTGGGCATGCTGGCCGACCACGCCCTCTTCTATCCGCAGATGCTCTCCGCCGGTCAGCAGCAGCGGGTGGCGCTGGCACGGGCGCTGATCCTCAACCCCAAGATCGTGGTGGCCGACGAGGCGCTCTCTACCCTGGATATCTCGGTGCGCTCGCAGATCATCAACCTGCTGCTGGAGATGCAGGAGACCATGGGGCTGAGCTATGTGCTGGTGGCCAACGATCTGGGGGTGGTGAGCCACATCAGCGACGAGGTGCTGGTGATGCACGAAGGGCGGGTGGTGGAGCGCGGCAAGACCCTCAAGGTGTTCGCCGATCCCCAGCACGAGGTGACCCGGCGCCTCATCCAGAACTACAACAACGAATACCGCCGCTGATCCGCGCCCGCCGGCTCTTGCCCGCCGCTTTCACGCCTGAAAAAGAGACAAAAAAATCCCGGCTCAGGGGCCGGGAATTGCGCTCAAAAATGAATGCGTCGCTCGTAGTAGGAACGCTGCAATGGTAGGCAGCGCCCTGCCCGTCAACAACTGTCAGATCTGACAGGAAGACCGCTATGGAACCGGAACTGCGGATCCGGCGAGCGGATCAGCTCCGCCTCCACCTGGCCGAAGAAGGCCACCCGTTCACTGATGTCCTCCCCCGCATATTGCTCGGCCAGCGCGAGGTAATCCTGATAGTGGCGCGCCTCGGAGCGCAGCAAGGAGACGTAGAAACGGCCCAGCTCCTCGTCCAGATAGGGTGCCAGCTTGGCAAACCGCTCACAGGAGCGCGCCTCGATATAGGCGCCGATGATCAGCTTGTCGACGATGGTGGCGGGCTCGTGGGTACGCACATGCTGCATCAGGTTGCGGGCATAGCGGGAGGCGGTCACCGGGCCATAGGGAATGTCGCGGGCCTGCATGATCTCCAGCACCTGCTCGAAGTGATGCAGCTCCTCCTGGATGAGCCGCACCATGGGAAACAGCAGCGGATTGCGATCCAGCTCGGCAAAGACCGAGCGTTCAGACTCCCCCATGCTGCGCTTGCCCAGGATCTCGGCCTTCTCCGGAATCGCGTCCAGTTCCCGATAGAACTCCAGCTTGGGCAACAGATGACGCTTGCCCTTGGGCAGACAGTAGCGGCGCACCAGGCTGTGAGCGGTGAGCGCGGCCTTGTTCTCGCAGTTGGCGTGATCGATGAGCAGGGTCGGCAGCCAGGCGGGATCCCGCGCCATCTCGATCCACGCATCCGGGGTCTCGCAGTGCAAAAACTGGCGCACGGGGGCTAGCAGGTCATCCATCTGAATTCTCGTCTGTTCGGGTTGATACGGCGGCGGCCCATGCTAGCGGATCCCGCCGCCACTGCCCATAGCTGCGGGTACAAACGCTGCTTTTTCAAGCAGATACGGGCCCTTTTCGGCGAGCGGAAACAACAATGGGGGCCAAGGCCCCCATCTCGTTGCAACACCCCAGCGTGGAAAACGTTTAACTGCCTTCGTTAAAAATTTCCAGGTTGCTGGTGCCTTCCTGCCACTCGCGCACCGCCTTGTTGTCATCGCTGCGCATGGCGTTGAGGTGGTCGAGGTAGGATTGATCCACGTCGGAGGTGACGTAGTGGCCGTTGAACACCGAGGTCTCGAAGTGGCGCAGTTCGGGGTTGATCTCCCGCACCGCCGCTTCCAGATCTTCCAGATCCTGGAAGATGAGGCCGTCGGCGCCAATCAGCTTGCACACCTCTTCCACTTCCCGGCCGTGGGCGATCAGCTCGTTGGCGGTGGGCATGTCGATGCCGTAGACGTTGGGGAAGCGAATTTCCGGCGCCGCCGAGGCGAAGTAGACCTTGGCTGCCCCCGCCTCACGGGCCATCTGGATGATCTGCTCGGAAGTGGTGCCGCGCACTATGCTGTCGTCCACCAGCAATACCTTCTTGCCCTTGAACTCGGAGCTGATGGCATTGAGCTTGCGGCGCACCGACTTCTTGCGCTGGGTCTGGCCCGGCATGATGAAGGTACGGCCGATGTAGCGGTTCTTCACAAAGCCCTGACGGTACGGCAAGTCCAGGGTGTGGGCGATCTCCAGCGCCACGTCGCAGGAGGTCTCGGGGATGGGGATGACCACGTCCACGTCGAGATCTTCCCACTCGCGGGCAATCTTCTGGCCCAGCTTGCGACCCATGTTGAGGCGGGCGGCATAAACCGACACCTTGTCGATGCACGAATCAGGGCGAGCGAAGTAGACATATTCGAAGATGCAGGAGCTCATCTGCGGGTTCTCCGCACACTGCTCGGAGAAGAGCTGGCCCTGCTCGGTGATGTAGATGGCCTCCCCCGGCGCGACGTCGCGCACTGTCTCGAAACCGATGGCATCGAGCGCCACGCTCTCGGAGGCGAGCATGTACTCCACCTGCCCCTGCTCGTCGACCCGGCGGCCCAGGATCAGCGGGCGAATGCCGTTGGGGTCGCGAAAACCGATGAGACCGTGGCCGATCACCAGGGAGACCACGGCATAGGCACCGCGGATCTGCTGGTGCACCTTGCGCACCGCCGAGAAGATGTCTTCCGGGCGCAGCGCCATCTTGTCACAGAGATCCAGCTCGTGCGCCAGCACGTTCAGCAGCACCTCGGAGTCCGAAGTGGTGTTGATGTGGCGACGGGCCACCTTGAACTGCTGCTCCTTGAGCTCCTTGGCGTTGGTGAGGTTGCCGTTGTGGGCCAGCACCATGCCGTAGGGGGAGTTCACGTAAAAAGGTTGGGCTTCAGCGGCACTGGAGCTGCCTGCGGTGGGATATCTGACATGCCCTATGCCGATATGCCCTTTCAAGCGCTGCATGTGACGCACTTCAAACACGTCCTTCACCAGGCCGTTGGCCTTGCGTTGCCGGAAGTTTCCACTGTCAATGGTCACGATCCCGGCGGCATCCTGTCCCCTGTGCTGCAACACCGTCAAGGCGTCGTAGAGGGCCTGATTGACGGGGGTGGTGCCAACTATACCGACAATACCACACATGTCTTTGCTACCTCGAAGTCACTATACCTGTTTAAGAAAACTCGATGAGTTCAGCATGAACCCGAAAAACCACTGGATGACCGGCTTGAACTCGGGCACCAGCTTGGACGCCACCCACCAGTCGCTCTGGGAGAGGTTGGTGAAGGTATCCATGAAAAAAAGCAGGGCACTGACGATCAGTACCCCGCGAATAGCGCCAAAACAGATGCCAAGCACCCGATCGGTGCCGGACAGCCCCGTCTTGTCCACCAGCAGTCCCACCACGTAGTTCACCACGCTGCCGAGGATCAGGGTCGCCACGAACAGGGCGGCGATGGCCAGGCCGTTGCGCACCAGCGGGTCGCTGAAGGAGGTGAAGTAGATGGCGAGATCCGAATAGAAATGGCTGGCGATGAAGAAGGCGACGAACCAGGTGACAAGGGACATGGCCTCCTTGACGAAGCCGCGCACCAGGCTGATGAGAGCAGAAAAACCGACGATGCCGATGATGGCGTAATCAATCCAGACCATAGAAAAAGATGTCCTGCGAAATTGCGGCGCAGTCTAACAAAAACGATTGCGCATTGCTTGATAAAAATGTGTTAACGGTTCAAACAGGCGGCGAACCAGCGCATTCACGGCCCATTGAAACGGTTGACCGACGCCAGAATGCACAACGCCATGGCATGCCATGGCGTTGTCGTCTGCAATGAGCGCTTACCCGATGTGGGTCAGGCCGCCCATGTAGGATTGCAGCGCCGCCGGGATGGCGATGCGGCCGTCTTCCTGCTGGTAGTTCTCGATCACCGCCACCAGGGTGCGACCCACTGCCAGACCGGAGCCATTCAGGGTGTGCAGCAGCTGCGGCTTGCCATCGATGCGCACGCGAGCCTGCATGCGGCGCGCCTGGAAGTCGGTACAGTTAGAGACGGAGGAGATTTCGCGGTAGGTGTTCTGGGCCGGCAACCACACTTCCAGATCGTAGGTCTTGGCGGCGCAGAAACCCATGTCACCAGTGGAGAGCGCCATCACGCGATACGGCAGCTCCAGCAGTTGCAGCACCTTCTCGGCGTGACCCGCCATCTCTTCCAGCGCTTCCCAGGAGCTCGAAGGGTGCACCAGCTGGACCATCTCGACCTTGTCGAACTGGTGCATGCGGATGAGGCCACGGGTATCACGACCGTAGGAGCCGGCTTCGGAACGGAAGCAGGGGCTGTGGGCGGTCATCTTGATGGGCAGTTCCTGCTCGTCGAAGATCTCGTCGCGGGCCATGTTGGTGAGCGGCACTTCGGAGGTCGGGATCAGGGAGAACTTGCGAACCTTGCCCTCTTCTTCCCCTTCGCCGTCGATGCCGGTATTGAACAGGTCCTGAGAGAACTTCGGCAGCTGGCCGGTACCGTACAGGCTGTCCGGGTTGACCAGATAGGGCACGTAGCACTCGGTGTAGCCGTGCTGCAGGGTGTGCAGATCCAGCATGAACTGGGCCAGGGCACGGTGCAGACGGGCAATCTGGCCCTTCATCACCACGAAGCGGGAGCCGGAGAGCTTGACGCCATTCTTGAAGTCAACGCCCTTGGCCGCTTCACCCAGATCGATGTGATCGCGTACCGGGAAGCTGAACTCGCGCGGGGTGCCCCAGCGGCGCACTTCCACGTTGTCGTTCTCGTCACGGCCAACCGGGGTGGTGTCGCTCGGCAGGTTGGGGATGGCGTCCGCGATGACCTTCAGCTCGGCCAGCAGGGCATCCAGCTCGACCTTGCTGGTCTCGAGCTCTTCGTTGATCTTGGTGACCTCGGCCTTGAGCGGGGCAACATCTTCGCCGCGACGGGCAGCCTCACCGATGGATTTGGAGCGGGCGTTGCGCTCGGCCTGCAGCTCCTGGGTACGGGACTGCAGATCCTTGCGTTTCTCTTCCAGAGCATTGACAGCCGCTACGTCCAGAACGTAGCCACGTGTCGCCAGACGAGCGGCAGCTTCGGCGATATCGCTGCGCAGATATTTGGGATCCAGCATGGTTTACCTACTTTTTTAAAATGGGATCTGGGCCTGAGTCATCATGACGGGCTGGAAAACAGATCCGGAAGTTAACATCGGTTGGCGCACCCCTGTCGTCTTTCAGAATCGGGCCTATGGTGAGCAGGCCTTCGAAATCAAGAAGATGGCACCAGGCCAAGACAAGCGGGGTCAGAGGGCCAGTGTATCAGACCGCCCCCCCGCCCGAACAGGGACTATTGCGCCCGTTTTGCCCTGTTTTCCGGGGGATGACGACCTGGATCAAATCGGCTGACCAATTAACGCGCAACCCGGCAAGGCAGACCCGGGAGAGGCTCGCTACCAGCCGCCATTGCATCACTATTTGTCCCGTTGCCGCGGGCTCTGCCGATCCAGCTCATGCAGATAGTCGAGCTTCTGGGCTATCTGCTTCTCCAGCCCACGCTCGGTGGGCTGATAGTACTGCTTGCCGGCCAGCTCGGGCGGGAAGTACTGCTCGCCGGCGGCATAGGCACCTGGCTCGTCGTGGGCGTAACGGTACTCGGCGCCATAGCCCAGCTCGCTCATCAGCTTGGTCGGTGCGTTGCGCAGGTGCGGCGGCACCTCGAAATCCGGCAGGTTCTTGGCATCGTGAAGCGCCGCCTTCCAGGCGGTGTAGACCGCATTGCTCTTGGGCGCGCAGGCGAGATAGACGATCGCCTGGGCGATGGCCCGCTCCCCTTCCGCCGGTCCGATGCGGTGGAAACAATCCCAGGCCGAGAGCGCCACCTGCATGGCACGGGGGTCAGCATTGCCCACATCCTCGGAGGCAATCGCCAGCAGCCGGCGCGCAATATAGAGCGGATCGCAACCGGCGCTCACCATGCGGGCATACCAGTAGAGCGCCGCATCCGGCGCCGAGCCGCGAATGGACTTGTGCACCGCCGAGATGAGGTCGTAGAAGTGATCGCCCCCCTTGTCGAAGCGCGCCACGTGCTCCCCCACCACGGCGGCCAGCAGGGTGCTGTCGATAAGCTTCTGGCCGCTGCCGTCGGGCTCGGCCATGTCGGCCAGCAGCTCCAGGTAGTTGAGGGACTTGCGCCCATCCCCATCCACCGCCTTGGCCAGCGCTTCCTTCACCCCGGGGGCGAAGGTCAGCGCCGGATCATTGAGCCCGCGAGCGTCCTGCATCGCCTGATCGATCAGGGTGAGGATGTCCTCCTCCTCCAGTCGCTTGAGCAGATAGACCCTGGCTCGGGAGAGCAGCGCGTTGTTGAGTTCGAACGAGGGGTTTTCGGTGGTGGCGCCGATGAAGGTGATGGTGCCGTCTTCGATGTGAGGCAGGAACACGTCCTGCTGGCTCTTGTTGAAACGGTGCACCTCGTCCACGAACAGGATGGTACGCACCCCGCGCCAGCTGTTCTCCTTGGCCTTGTCGATGGCGGCGCGGATCTCCTTGATACCGGAGGTGACCGCCGAGAGCCGCTCGACCTCGGCCTGGCAGTAGTGCGCCATCAGCTCGGCCAGCGTGGTCTTGCCGGTGCCGGGAGGCCCCCACAGGATCATGGAGTGGCAATGGCCGGCCAGGATCGCTTTGCGCAGGGGCTTGTCAGGCCCCAGGATATGTTGCTGACCGATGTATTGCTCGAGGGTTTGCGGCCGCATCCGGGCCGCCAGCGGACGAAAGTCCGACGAGAAATCCAGCGACAAGTTGCTCATCTGTATTGACCGTTCAGTATCACGCACACCGCCATGGAAAAACGGGCCGACGAGACATCCAACAAGAGGTTACTCATCAGTATTGACCCCAGCGTCATGCCCGTCGCCGTTGGCAGACGGACCGACCAGAAATCCAGCGACCGCCTACTCATCAGCGCTGATCGTCCAGCGCGACCCCCTTCGGGATCTTGAAGACAAATTCGTTGCCCTTGAGCACCGGCTTGCGGTTGAAGTTGCTCAGGGTGAACTCGCTCCACTGGCCCTGGGCCTCTTTCACGTCGAAGCGGCTGATGTTGTTCTGCCTGTCGAAGGTGATGCGGAAGGAGGCGATCAGCTCGTCCTGATTGCGACTGGTGACGGTGTAGACGTCCCCTTCCTGGGTCACGTCATAGTTCTTCCAGAGGCTGTTGTCGTTGCCGGCGATCAGCACGAAGGGGGTGTTGAGCACGGCATCCTTCATCTTGAGGGCGGTCACCTGCTCGACGAAGGGATCATAGACCCAGACATCCTTGCCATCGGCCACGATCAGGCTCTCGTCCGGCGAGGTGGTGTGCCAGTTGAAGCGATTGGGGCGCTGCACCAGCAGATCGCCGCCGGCACGCTGCAGCTCCTTGCCCTTGCTGTCATAGACGGTCTGGGCAAACTTGGCGGAGAAGAGGCTCACCCCCGCCAGCTTCTGCTTGAGATCGCTGGCCGCATCGGCCCACACCTGGCTGCTGGCAACCAGCAGCACAGTGCCCATCAACAGTTGTTTTTTCATCATGCTTTTCATAACGGCTATCTCGATAAAAGGCCACGCCCGCAGGGGGCATGGCCAGGATGATAGAGGGGTGAGGCTTAGTCCCGTACCGGTGGCGGGGCCAGCACGTCGCGCTGACCATTGCCGCCCGGGGCGCTGACGATGCCCTGGTTTTCCATCTGCTCGATGAGACGGGCCGCCCGGTTGTAACCGATCTTGAACTTGCGCTGCACGCTGGAGGTCGAGCCGCGGCGCGACTCCACCACGAAGGCCACCGCCTCGTCGAACAGGGGGTCGAGCTCTTCGTCGTCACCACCGCCATATTCGCCGCTGCCGCCCTCGCCGCCGGATTCACCGGAGAGGATCTCCTCGATGTAGTTCGGCTCGCCGCGCAGTTTCCAGTCCGCAACCACCTTGTGCACCTCGTGGTCATCGACAAAGGCACCGTGCACCCGGGTCGGGTTGGAGGTACCGGCCGGCATGTAGAGCATGTCGCCCATGCCGAGCAGGGATTCGGCGCCGCCCTGATCGATGATGGTACGGGAGTCGATCTTGCTCGACACCTGGAACGAGATACGGGTCGGGATGTTGGCCTTGATGAGACCGGTAATGACATCCACCGACGGACGCTGGGTCGCCAGGATCAGGTGGATACCGGCCGCCCGCGCCTTCTGGGCGATACGGGCGATCAGCTCCTCCACCTTCTTGCCGACGATCATCATCATGTCGGCAAACTCGTCCACCACCACGACTATATGGGGCAGCTTTTCCAGCTCAGGCGGCATCTGATCCATGGAGTCGCCTGGACGCCACAGCGGATCCAGCAGGGGTTCTCCCTCCTCGATGGCCGCCAGCACCTTGTCGTTGTAGCCCTTGAGGTTGCGCACCCCGACCGCCGACATCAGCTTGTAGCGACGCTCCATCTCGCCCACGCACCAGCGCAGGGCGTTGGCGGCGTCCTTCATGTCGGTCACCACCTCGGTCAGCAGATGGGGGATCCCCTCGTAGACCGACAGCTCCAGCATCTTGGGGTCGATCATGATGAAGCGCAGATCGTCCGGCGTCGACTTGTAGAGCATGGAGATGATCATGGTGTTCACCCCCACCGACTTACCGGAGCCGGTGGTACCGGCCACCAGCAGGTGGGGCATCTTGGCGAGGTTCACCACCACGGGTTCGCCGGCAATGTCCTGACCCAGCCCCATGGTGAGCGGGTTGCGGCTGCCCGAGAACGCCTCGCAGTCGAGGGTCTCGCGCAGGTAGACGGTCTGACGCACCCTGTTGGGCAGCTCGATCCCGACGAACGTCTTGCCCGGGATCACTTCCACCACCCGCACGCTGCTGGCCGACAGAGAGCGGGCCAGATCGCGGGAGAGGTTGGTGATCTTGCTCGCCTTCATGCCAGGCGCCAGATCCAGCTCGAAACGGGTGATGACGGGGCCTGGATAGACACCCACCACCTTGGCCTGCACGTTGTAGTCGGCCAGTTTCGCCTCCACCAGTCGGCCCATGCGCTCCAGCTCGTCCTTGCTCATCATCTGGGTCTTGGCGGGCGGACGGTCCAGCAGCTCGATGCTGGGCAAGGGTGGCAGCCCAGGTTGCAGGCGGCGCTTGGGCTTGCCGGGCGTGGGAGCCGCCGGTGCTGGCGCCTCCTCATCTCCTTCCGCCCAGGGCAGATCCAGATCATCGTCCTCGTCATCGGCCGTGACCAGGGCTGGCTGACGACGAGCGCCGTTGGTGGCTGCTCGCTTGGCCTTGGCCACGGGGGCCGGCTCGTCATCTTCATCGTCAAACTGCGGATCGAACTGGAAGGTATCCTCATCAAGCTCGGGCAGCCACTCATCGGACTTGGCCTTCTGGCTCTTGGTTGCGGCTTTTTCCTTGGGACGACGGGTCCAGCTGGAGTGCGGTTCATCTTCCTCGTCATCGAGTTCGATGGCCCCCACGCCCCCTTCCAGCAAGGGATCCGGCCCCTCAACGCGCGGCTGGCGCCAGCCACCGGTCAGCCAGCGGCCAAGGGTGGTGGGAAAATGGTAAACGGCGCTGACCGAACCGGTGCAGGCGGCCCCGATCCGCTCGACGATGGTCAGCCAGGACCAGCCGGTGAACAGGGTGATGCCGGTGGCCACGAAGCAGAGCAGCATCAGGTTGGCACCGACCCCGCCAAACAGCGGCACCACGGCGGAGGAGATCACGTCCCCCACCAGGCCGCCGGCGGAAAAATTCTGCAGATCATTGAAGTTCATGCTGGCAATGGCGGACATGCCGAGCACGGTCAGCACGAAGCCGACGATGCGCACCGACAGGGTGAGGTAATCCACATCAAGCAGCCGGCTTGGACGCCAGAACAGGCTCCAGCCCAGCAGGACGACCAGGGGGGGAACCAGATAGGAAAACGCCCCGAAGGTAAACATGGTGATGTCGGCGAGCCAGGCCCCCGCGCTGCCGGCGAGGTTTTTCACCTCCCCTTGCCAGGAGGTCTGGGACCAACCGGGATCGGCGGGGTGGTAGGACAACAGGGCAAGCAAGAGATAGGCAGCCATCAGGGTGATGGCGATCAAGACGGCTTCGAAGATCCGTTGTGTACCTGATAAAGGAGTAAACAGCTTTTTATCGGCCAAACTCCGGCTCCTTTCTGAAAACATGTAATGCAGGGGGATAAGGGGGCCTAGTATCCCTGAAAAGCCCACCGGTTGTCAGCCCGTGCCTGGCGTGGCGGCCATATTCACAACCGACTCGATAAGAAGAAACGAGCGGACCGGCCGCTCGTTTCTGAATGTCGTGACTTGTCGCAAGGCTGGCAAGCCACAGCATAACCCGACTCAACGGGTGCTGATCACCAGACGACTGCTCTGTTTGACCTCTTCCATCACCACATAGGTGCGAGTGTCGTTGACACCGGGCAGACGCAGCAGGGTTTCCCCCAGCAGACGGCGATAGGCCGACATGTCGCTGACTCGGGTCTTGAGCAGATAGTCGAAATCGCCGGAGACCAGATGGCACTCTTGGATCTCCTCGAGCACCTGAACAGCCTTGTTGAACTGTTCAAACACATCGGGGGCACCGCGATTGAGGGTAATTTCCACGAATACCAGCAGAGACGCGTCCAGATAATGAGGGTTCAGAATGGCGGCATACCCTTCGATATACCCTTGTCGCTCGAGGCGACGAACCCGTTCCAGACACGGTGTAGGACTCAGGCCAACTCGTTTGGACAACTCAACGTTCGAAATTCTGCCATCCTTTTGCAGCTCATTCAGAATGTTGCGGTCAATCCTGTCCAAATCCTTTAGCCGACTCTTAGCTTCCATCATTTATTCCATCCTTTGGCTATTTTTTGGTAAGAATCACCAGTCATTTTATAATTATGGTCACAAATCCTGTCAATACCTGAATATGCAAGGCGCAAATGTTGCCAAACTAGCTTGCAACATAAACCACCAATCGATAGTCGAGGGATAGCATGATTATCGGTGTACCTAAAGAAATAAAAAACCATGAATACCGCGTAGGCATGGCTGTGGCCAGTGTACGTGAACTGACAGCACGAAACCATACTGTTTTCGCCCAAAGCGGCGCAGGAAGCGGCATTGATTCAGGTGGTGCAGATTATCGCGCTGCCACTGCCGCTATTTTGTCCTGCATTGCAGCAATTTTCACCGCGGCCAGCGTATCCATCAGACTCAAAACATAACGGCTCCCCCTCCCTGCGTCTTCATCGCAACTGCCCGGCAATGATTTGGTATTCGCCCTGTACGATAACTGGGGTCGCCATCATGAATGTGCCCATCGGGGGAGCGGCCACCCCAGCGAGATCCCCCCTCATGTCAATGCGCAGCCTGATTAGCTGCCCCCCGCACTAATGAGGCAACCATGGCCTGAGGCGCTGTGCTGCAAAGCAGTCTGCAGCGAGGGCCACTGCGCCAAAACTTGTCAATCGCGCCTATATCGCCGCCACACCAGCGGACAGGATCAGCCGGGCGGGCAGCGCCCGCAGGCAAACGCGGCTGCCAACGCCCTTCCCCACCTTAGCAATAGGAATGCGCGCCACGTTCGGGAAGCGCCAGCGGATACCAAGCGCCACCTCTCACATCACCATGGCGAGAGAGCCATTGTGCTCCTTATCAAGGCGCGCCACGCCCGGTTGAAGAGCCTTCCGCGACAGGGCATGTTTTCAGATCTTTCTTACCCTCCTCCCACCCCGCCAGCCGATTGATGCAATCGACTCACTGGCCTTTGACCCCTTATCACGAATTACCTACAATCGCGCAAACTCATCACGTCTCGGAAATCACATCATGAGCCAAGTCACTCATAGCAAACTGCTGATCCTGGGGTCAGGCCCGGCGGGTTACACTGCCGCCGTCTATGCCGCCCGTGCCAACCTCAATCCGCTGCTCATCACTGGCATGCAGCAAGGCGGTCAGCTGACTACCACCACCGAAGTGGAGAACTGGCCCGGTGACCCCGAGGGTCTGACCGGTCCGGTCCTGATGGAGCGCATGAAAGAGCATGCGGAGAAGTTCGACACCCGCATCCTGTTCGATCACATCAATGAAGTGCAGCTGACCCAGCGTCCGTTCCGTCTCAAGGGCGACAACGGTGAATACACCTGTGACGCGCTGATCATCGCCACCGGTGCCTCCGCCAAGTATCTGGGCCTGCCTTCCGAAGAGGCCTTCAAGGGCCGCGGCGTCTCCGCCTGCGCCACCTGTGACGGCTTCTTCTATCGCAATCAGGAAGTCGCCGTGGTCGGCGGCGGCAACACCGCCGTGGAAGAGGCGCTCTATCTGGCCAACATCGCCAAGAAGGTGCACCTCATTCACCGTCGCGACGAGTTCCGCGCCGAGAAGATCCTGATCAAGCGTCTGCACGACAAGGTGGCCAGCGGCAATATCGTGCTGCACACCCACCAGACTCTGGACGAAGTGCTGGGCGACGACATGGGGGTGACCGGCGTGCGTCTGCGCAACACCCAGAACGACACCACCACCGACCTACCACTGATGGGCGTCTTCATCGCCATCGGTCACCAGCCCAATACCCAGATCTTCGCCGACCAGCTGGATATGCAGAACGGCTATCTGAAGGTGCGTGGCGGCCTCGACGGCTTCGCCACCCAGACCAGCATCGAAGGGGTATTTGCCGCCGGTGATGTGGCTGACCACACCTACCGCCAGGCCATCACCTCGGCCGGCACCGGCTGTATGGCCGCCCTCGATGCCGAGCGCTATCTGGACGCGCAATAAGCACAAGGGATATAAAAGGTTCATCGCGGCTTTCCGGGGAAGGCCGCCTTGATTTTCAGAAAAAAGTATTCTGAGTCCCTAAATCCATATGCCATACGCTTTATCACTTTGATCTTGTTGTTCACCCCTTCCAGCACACTCGTGTGCATCGGGTAGTTTGCACTCGCCAGGATCCCCCGCATATATTTCGATAAATTTCGACCAAATCGTTGCAGCGGCGCTAGCCCGCTTTCCTTCACCTGCCGCATCCAGCTCCGCCATCGTCGCCATCCTTCCCACACGCTCGGCGCATACCAGATGCCCTTCAACCCCTCTTTCAGCACGTACACCATCGCCAGCGGTTGATTCGCCGCCAACAGCTCCTGCAACTTCACATCCTGTTTTTCACTCAACTTCGCCCGATTACGTAGCAGCAACCAACGCGCACTTTTGACCACTTTTCGCGCCGGTTTATCGCTTTTCAGTGCATTCGCCTGCTCCACTCGCACCCGGTCCACCACCTCTCGGCCATAGCGAGCCACCACGTGGAACAGGTCGTAGACCACCT
Organism: Aeromonas sp. ASNIH4; assembly: GCF_002934425.1. Lineage (NCBI taxonomy): Bacteria > Pseudomonadati > Pseudomonadota > Gammaproteobacteria > Aeromonadales > Aeromonadaceae > Aeromonas > Aeromonas sp. ASNIH4. The sequence goes on from NZ_CP026217.1 coordinate 2,563,285, forward strand.
CCGCCTGCGGGCAGTGTTGCTTCACCTCCAGGTCGAACGCCGTGTTCATGTCCATCGCCACCGCTTCAATCTGCTGGCATCGCTCGCCGAGCTGCTCGAAGAAGGGACGGATAGCGGCCCGGCTGTTGCCGTGCCCCACCCACAGGACGCGGGTTCGCTCGGCATCCATGATCACGGTGGCATAGCGGTGTCCCTTGTGCAGGGCAAACTCATCCATCACCAGCCGCCGCACCTCCCCAAGTTCGATGGTGCCCACACTGGTCTGCAAACGGCGCTTGTCGATCTCCTTGATGGTGTGCCAACCGACCCCGGTGAGCTGGCTGACATGGCGGATGGGGAGGTACTGAACGAGCGCTTCAATCCAGCACTGCATGCGCCGGGTGAGGCGGGAGCCAGAGGGGAGCCAGTCGATATGTTCACTGACGCGACCACAGCGCAGACAGTCGACGCGGCGAACAGGCAGTTGTAACCAGACTTGTCGGTCAAATAGGTCTCGCTCACGCACCCGGCGGATACGTTGGTCGTGGATCAATGGCGTGGGTTGCAGGCATCGGCGACAACGGGGCAAGAAGTCGGCGCGAGGCTCAAGGGTAAACAGGGTGTGATGGTTGGCAGAAAGCGCTTGGGCGATGACGGTATAACCTGGCCAGAAGGAGGCAATATCAATATGATGCACGGCGACAGCAGGGTGATGGTGGTGGTGTGTTTGGAGACAGCCAGTTTACCAGCACCCTGTCTGTCAACTTCCACTTCCCCAAGATCCCGCGAAGAACCATATAAAAGGCATGCCGCGAGGCATGCCTTTTTACTTTAAGGAGCCGGATGAAACAGAAAATATTGATAGTCGAGGACAGTCTGACCATTCGACGGATGCTGATCCAGGCCATTGCCCAGCAAACCGGGCTGGAGATCGATGCATTCGATACCCTGGAGGGTGCCCGCCACTGTCGGGGAGAAGAGTACGTGGTGGCTCTGGTGGATCTGACCCTGCCGGATGCCCCCAGCGGGGAAGCGGTCAAGGTATTGCTGGAGCGAGGCTTGCCGGTGGTGATCCTCACTGCCGATATCAGCGAGGAGAAGCGCGCAGCCTGGCTGGAGGCTGGGGTGCTGGACTATGTGATGAAGGATTCACGCCACTCCCTGCAATACGCCGTCAGCCTGGTTCATCGCCTCTACCTCAACCAGCGCATTGAAGTGCTGGTGGTCGATGATTCACGCACCTCCCGCCACCGCACCATGGCCCAGTTGCGCAAGCAGCTGCTGCAGGTGCATGAGGCGAGCCACGCCCGCGAGGCCCTGGCCCAGCTCGAACAGAACCCGGCCATTCGGCTGGTACTGGTCGACTACTACATGCCAGAAATTGACGGGATCAGCCTGGTGCGCATGCTGCGCGAGCGTTACAGCAAGCAGCAGCTCGCCATCATCGGCATCTCGGTGTCGGACAAGCGCGGCCTCTCCGCCCGCTACCTCAAGCAGGGCGCCAACGACTTCCTCAACCAACCGTTCGAACCGGAAGAGCTGCAATGCCGGGTCAGCCACAACCTGGAAGCGCTGGAGCAGTTCAACAGCATCCAGGAGTCGGCCAATCGCGACTACCTGACCGGGCTCTACAACCGGCGCTACTGGTTCAATGAAGGACAGAAATGGTTCGAGGAACACCAGCGTCAGGAGACGCCGCTTGCGCTGTGCGTGCTCGATGTGGATCACTTCAAGCAGGTGAACGATCACTGGGGTCATGCCATCGGCGATCAGCTGCTCTGCCACCTCACCCGGCTGCTCACCCAGTTCTTCCCCGATGCCATGATCGCCCGTTTCGGTGGCGAGGAGTTTGCCCTGATGGTGCCCCACTGCACCGTGCCGGTGCTGCTCAAACGGCTGGAGGGGCTGCGCCAGCAGATGCGCCAGCAACCGCTGTCCAGGGAGACGCCGCTGTTTGTACGCGCCAGTTTCGGCGTGATCAAGGTCGGGCGCGGTTCCATGGACGAGGCACTGAGCGAGGCGGATCGCCTGCTCTATCAGGCAAAGAACACCGGCCGTGACAAGATAGTGTCGCAGGACTCATCGGCCTGACGTTACCTCGCCAGATGTTCTCCGTGTAGTACCCGCCCGACAGCTTGCCCAGCCGGCAGCGTGTCGGGTCACTTCTCCCCCCTTGATGACCGCCTGAGCCAGCGCCTGCTTCAATAGGTCTTGTCGACCCGCACGCCATCGTCGAAATAGAGGATGCGCACCTTGTCGCCGTTCATGAACACCATGGCCGGATCGTAATCCTGAATGACGTTCACCAGCCCGTTTTGCTCGTTGCGAATAAGCAGCTCTACCAGCTTGTTCTCCACCACGCTGCCGCCCGATTGATACTGCTGCGCCGCGGCCGCCCCCGCCAATGCGCCGACCGCAGTAGCGATTTCACGGCCATGACCGCCACCAAACTGGTTGCCAAGCAGACCGCCCAGGACGGCGCCCCCCAGGGTTTTCCAGCCGGAGTGTTCTGATTCCAGAATTTGGCGCTGGGTGATGTTGCGCACCGTCTCGACCTGGCCAAACACCACCTGATTCACGGGTCTTGCCGTATTGCGCTCGTAGACCTGCGCCCAGGCGGGCGCAGTGACAAAGCAAAACAAGCTGGATACTATCAGGATAATGGCCTTCATCTATGAACCTCGTTACCTTATGTCTCGCTATCTTACCCAATTGGATGATGAGCTGTGCTGGTTTCCCGACCCCGAGCATGCCCTGGAGGAACCCAACGGCCTGCTGGCGATCGGCGGGGATCTCTCCCCTGCCCGCTTGCTGGCAGCTTACCACAAGGGGATCTTCCCGTGGAATGAACCCCACCAGCCGCTGCTGTGGTGGTCACCTGATCCCAGAGGCGTCATCCGGCCTGAACAGCTGCACATCGGTCGCACCCTGCGCAAATTTATCCGTGGTACCTCATTCGATATTTCCATCGATCGCGCCTTTAATGAGGTTATAGCGGCCTGCGCCGCGCCCCGTCGCAGTGCCAGTGGAACCTGGATTAGCACACCCATGATCGACGCCTATCGACAATTGCACCGCCTTGGCCATGCCCACTCCATCGAGATCTGGCAGGAGGGCCAGTTGCAAGCCGGCCTCTATGGTCTCTCCCTCGGCCGGGTGTTCTGCGGCGAGTCCATGTTCAGTCGTATCGACAACGGCGCCAAACTGGCCATGGTGGCCCTCTGCCGGCACTTCGCCCGCCATGATGGCGCCTTGATCGATTGCCAGATGCAGAACGATTTTTTGGCCACCCTGGGAATAGAAGAGTGGCCGAGACGCCAATTTTTGACGACGCTGGCACAACTGAGCCGACAACCGCTGGCGGCCAATTGCTGGCAAACGGGGAGCATTCTGTTATGACCGAAGAAGTGATCCTCAAGGTAGGACTGACCCCGAAGCACCAATGCAGCTATCTGGGTCATGAGCAGGAGCAATTGCTGGTGTTGATGGATCACAGCCTGCTCAATGCCAGCGGCTACGAACGGCTGCTGACGGCCGGCTTTCGGCGCAGCGGCAACGACATTTATCGTCCCCACTGCCCGGCCTGCAATGCCTGCCAGTCCCTGCGCATCCACAGCGAGCACTTCGTGCCAAGCCGCAGCCAGAAGCGGATCCGCCAGCTCAATCAGGATATCGAACTGGTACTCAGCTACGACGACAAGCCAGAGTACTACCAGCTCTATGAGCGCTACATTCGCGAACGCCATCATGACGGCAGCATGTATCCCCCCAGCCGCACCCAGTACAAGGGCTTCCTGCACTGTGACTGGATGCCGCCCCTCTATCTGGAAATGCGCAAGGATAACCGGCTGATCGGGGTCGCTACCACGGATCTGCTGCCCCATTCCCTCAGCGCCATGTACACCTTTTTCGACCCGGCCCATGCCGATCGTTCCCTCGGTACCTTCGCCATTCTGAGTCAACTGGAACTGGCCAGAAGAACCGGCCGCAGCTGGCTATATCTGGGCTATCTGGTGGAGGAGTGCCGCAAGATGAATTACAAGCGCCAGTATCTGCCCCATGAACGGTTGATACAGGGGGAATGGAAAAATATCGACAGCAAGCCCGAGTAAACTTTACACATAGCCTTAAATCCGGCATGATCCAGCAGATTTTTTGTTGTGGCTTATCAAGAGGATTCAATGGCTAAAGAAGACAGTATTGAGATGCAGGGCACTATTCTCGAAACCCTGCCCAATACCATGTTCCGTGTGGAACTGGAGAATGGTCACGTGGTTATCGCTCATATTTCCGGCAAGATGCGCAAAAACTACATCCGTATCCTGACTGGGGACAAAGTAACGGTAGCTCTGACTCCGTACGATCTCTCCAAGGGACGTATTGTTTTCCGCTCTCGCTAAGCCAGGAATTCAGCAAAAAACCCCAACCTTCCGGTTGGGGTTTTTTGTGGTTTTCCAACAGCGCCAGGCTTAGTGGGAAACAGCTTCAACATTGACCTGATAGTCAAAGCTGAGGCTGTCATTTATCAACTCAACCTTCACTACCCCCCCATCGACCAAAGATCCGAACAGGATCTCATTGGCAAGGGGTTTCTTGAGGTGTTCCTGGATGACCCGCCCCATGGGTCTTGCTCCCATGGCCCTGTCATATCCCTTCTCGGCCAACCAGTGGCGGACACCCTCGGACACTTCAAGAGACACACCCTTGGCATCCAGTTGTACCTGCAACTCGACGATGAACTTGTCGACCACCTGATGTATCACCTGCATATCCAGATGGTTGAACCAGATGGTGTGATCGAGCCGGTTGCGAAACTCCGGGCTGAACGTCTTGTTGATCACCGCCATGGCATCGTGGCTCATATCCTGTTGCTGGAAGCCGATGGATTTGCGCTGGGTCTCCTGCACGCCGGCGTTGGTGGTCATCACCAGGATCACGTTGCGAAAATCCGCCTTGCGCCCGTTGTTGTCGGTCAGGGTGCCGTTGTCCATCACCTGCAGCAGCAAGTTGAACACATCCGGGTGCGCTTTTTCGATCTCGTCCAGCAGCACCACTGAGTGCGGATGCTTGAGTACCGAGTCGGTCAGGAGTCCACCCTGCTCAAAGCCCACATAGCCGGGAGGTGCCCCGATCAGGCGAGAGACGGTGTGGCGTTCCATGTACTCCGACATGTCAAAACGCAGCACCTCGACGCCGAGCGCCTTGCCCAACTGCTGAGTGACCTCGGTCTTGCCCACCCCAGTCGGGCCGGCAAACAGGAAGCAACCCACCGGGCGACGCTCATTGCCCAAGCCCGAACGTGACAAACGAATGGAATCGGTCAGCACCTCGATGGCTTTGTCCTGACCAAATACCACCATCTTGAGATTGCGCTCCAGATTCTTCAGCACTTCCTTGTCGGAAGAGGAGACTGATTTCTCCGGGATGCGGGCAATCTTGGCAACAATGGCTTCGATCTCCTGCACATTGATCACTTTCTTGCGCTTGCTCGCCGGCAGCAGCCGTTGCCCGGCGCCGGCCTCGTCAATCACGTCGATCGCCTTGTCAGGCAGATGGCGATCATTGATGTACTTGGCAGAGAGCTCCACCGCGGCGCGGATGGCCTTGACGGTATAACGTACCCCGTGGTGAGCCTCATAGCGGCTCTTGAGTCCCATCAGGATGCGGGTGGTATCATCCACGCTGGGCTCGACGATATCGATCTTCTGGAAACGACGCGCCAGAGCACGGTCCTTCTCAAAGATCTGGGAATATTCCTGATAGGTGGTGGAGCCGACACAACGCAGCAAACCATTGGAGAGCAGCGGCTTGATGAGGTTGGCCGCATCCAGCTGACCACCGGAGGCCGCCCCTGCCCCTATGATGGTGTGGATCTCGTCGATGAACAGGATCGCCCCTTCCTGGCGCTCGATCTGCTTGAGCAGCACCTTGAGGCGCTTCTCGAAATCGCCGCGATACTTGGTTCCCGCCAGCAGCGAGCCCATGTCCAGGGAATAAATGGTGCTGCCCGCAATCACCTCGGGCACATCGCCCTTGACGATACGATAGGCCAGCCCTTCGGCGATGGCCGTCTTGCCTACCCCGGCTTCACCAACCAGCAAGGGGTTGTTCTTGCGACGGCGGCAGAGCACCTGGATGGTACGGTTAAGTTCCTGATCCCGCCCGATGAGCGGATCGATACGCCCTTCCAGCACCAGCTGATTGAGGTTGGTGGCAAAGCTTTCTATCTGGGCGGCAGACACATCGTCGTCGGACTCGGCATTGTTGTTGCTGTTGTCCGGCTTACTGTCTTTGCGCACGCCATGGGAGAGGAAGTTGACCACGTCCAGCCGGCTGATCTCGGCTTTTTTCAGGAAGTAAGCGGCCTGGGACTCCTGCTCGCTGAAAATGGCAACCAGCACGTTGGCACCACTGACTTCCGTGTTGCCCGATGATTGGACATGAAACACGGCGCGTTGCAGCACCCGCTGGAAGCCCAGTGTGGGCTGGGTTTCACGATCTTCATCGTCACGGGGAATTAGTGGGGTTGTTTGACTGATGAATGCGCTGATCTCTTTGCGCATCAGCTCCACGTCAGCACCACAAGAACTCAGCGCCTCATGGGCTGAGCTGTTATCCAGCAGGGCTAACAACAGGTGCTCGACAGTCATGAATTCGTGGCGCTCGTCACGGGCCAGTTTGAAAGCCTCGTTCAGCGTCTTTTCTAGATCTTTATTCAACATAGGCACCTCCCCTAGTACAGCAACAATGTGGTGTCGTCATCGCCATCAAGTCATCAGATTCAAGCCTTTTCCATGGTACACAGCAGTGGATGTTCGTTGTTACGTGCATAGGTGTTGACCTGGACCACTTTGGTTTCGGCAATCTCGGCGGTGAACGTGCCACAGACTCCCTTACCACTATAATGCACGCTCAGCATCACCTGAGTGGCCTTGTCCAAATCCATACCAAAGAACTTTTGCAGCACCTCCACCACGAACTCCATCGGTGTGTAGTCGTCGTTGTTCAAGACGACCTTGTACATGGGTGGCGGTTGCAGCTTGGTTTTCTCTGCTTCTGCAATCTCTTCATTAGCAAAGAGTTCTTTCTGCTTGCTCATAATCGCGCTTTGGTACCTCTAGATTACTACCGCCTAACACAAGATTGTCAATAGACTTGTTAACCAGATCACATCAGTTGTTAACAACTCCTTGACTCGCTCAAAAGTTAGACTAGATTGGTTACTTGCTAATCGGCGCCCGTCTGCTATGGGCTATGTTACTAGTTATAAAGGGCTGGCGCAGGTTACTCAACGACTTCAAGGTAATCAATAAAAGGATGTAGATGTATGGCAACCGGAACAGTCAAGTGGTTTAACAACGCAAAAGGATTTGGGTTTATCTGTCCGGAAGGAGGCGGTGAAGATATCTTCGCCCACTACTCCACGATACAAATGGAAGGCTACAAGACGTTGAAAGCAGGTCAAGCAGTCAACTTTGAACTGCAACAGGGGCCGAAAGGCAATCACGCCTCTGTCATTGTGCCAAACGAAGCACAGAACATGTAAGAGTCGAACTGGATAAATAAAAAAACCGGCAAGCCGCAAGGTTGCCGGTTTTTTTATTGCTGCGATTTACAGGAGAAGTTCGTTCCCCCGAGCAGACTACAAGGAGATCATTGCGCGTTGTCGTGATAGTCCTGACAGGCGCTCAGGGTATTTTCCATCAGGCTGGCAACCGTCATGGGGCCAACCCCACCCGGTACAGGCGTGATGAAGGAGGCATGATTGCGAGCGGTCTCAAACTCAACGTCACCGACCAAAGAGCCGTCTGCCAATCGATTGATGCCCACGTCGATCACCAGCGCCCCCGGTTTGACCCACTCACCCGGAATGAAGTTGGGTTTGCCAACCGCCACCACCAGCAGGTCGGCACGGCGAACCTGATCTTCCAGATCCTGGGTGAAACGGTGACAGGTGGTGGTAGTACAACCTGCCAGCAGCAGCTCCAGCGTCATTGGCCGGCCGACGATGTTGGATGCCCCGACTACTACCGCATGCAAACCGTGCGTTTTAACACCAGTCGCTTCAATCAGCGTCATGATGCCTTTGGGCGTACAGGGGCGCAGTGCCGGAATACGCTGTGCCAGCCGACCCACGTTGTAAGGATGGAAACCATCCACGTCCTTGTCGGGGCGAATACGCTCCAATACCTGGGTCGTATCGCAGTGAGCTGGCAAAGGGAGCTGCACCAGAATACCGTCAACGTCTGCGTCTTCATTCAGCTTATCGATCAGTGCCAGCAACTCTTCCTGGCTCGCCGTCGCATCCAGATCGTAAGAGCGGGAGATAAAGCCCACCTCTTCACAGGCGCGCCGTTTGCTGCCGACATAGACCTGCGAGGCAGGATCCACCCCGACCAAGATCACCGCCAAGCCCGGCGCCCGTTTTCCTTGTGCCAACCGCTGTTGGACTTGCGCTGCGACCTGATTGCGAATCGTTTGCGCAACCTGTTTTCCATCAATGATTTTGGCAGACATCGTTCTTCACTCACCATGTGTTCAACTGCCGCGCATTGTCGCATTTTTTTGCCACGGGTGTTAGCGGCTCTCGCATGGAGGGCAATAAGTAGGCATTTGAATTCATTGGTGGAAAAATTCGTTGACGCTGGCTTTCCCGCTTGGGTATGATGCCGGCCCGTTGCCCAGTACAGCCGCTGTCGCTATGCTGGAAACGAGATTTTCGGTGATTAGCGCAGCCCGGTAGCGCATCTGGTTTGGGACCAGAGGGTCAAAGGTTCGAATCCTTTATCACCGACCAGGTTTTTCGACATGCCGCCAGGCTTGTCGAGGCAATGCGCCCTTAGCTCAGTTGGATAGAGCAACGGCCTTCTAAGCCGTGGGTCGCAGGTTCGAATCCTGCAGGGCGCGCCATTGATGACATGCATTTCTCCGATGCACGCATTAATGGATATTTTCAGTGGTGGCTGTAGCTCAGTTGGTAGAGTCCCGGATTGTGATTCCGGTTGTCGTGGGTTCGAGCCCCATCAGCCACCCCATTATCTCCTTTCAGAAAACATCCAATCTTATCTATTTCAATCCAGTAGACATAAACAGTCTCCCAATGTTATGACCGTTACTGAAAAAAGCCCGCAACTGGTCGCACAAGTGACACTCTAAAAGGCATCAACATTGATGATGACGGTTGCCAGTAACCCGTACCAGACCTTGTGGGTATCAAAGGGAGAACAACTTGGCATGAATCGATGGGGATTGATATAGTAAGACTTGGAGCGTTATTCGGAATGCTACTCAAGCAGCGGCCACATCTGAGCAGAATAATAGAAAAACACCCCCTCCTACCACATATTCAAGAAAATTCTGAATTTGATACCGAAAGAAGAGCACACTAAAGCCGCATAAAAAGATACCGGTTTGAGATCCGCGTCTGGTAGTAAGTAGAGCTGTAAAGAAATACTAACTAAAGGTTTCTTACATTGGATTGATAGATATCTCTATTTCATTGACTACCTCAGAACCAGAGAATTTCATCAGGTAGTTATCACTTATATATGCAAAAGCACCATCTTTCTTGGACACAGGCACACCATATACTTTTATGACATCAAGCATCTTGCTTCCTACATAGATTCCTCTACTACTAAACCCAACATCTTTCTTAAGAATGACTTTAGTTATTCTATAATCATCAAAGTCTCTTTTTAGTTTATTATAGTCAAGATTTGATGACTCTATATATATGAAGCCAAAGTCATGAGGATAAAATTTATAATCTACGCCATCAATATTTTTAAATTCATCGACAAAACTATTTTCACTATCCATTTCAGTGAGCCCATTAAAGGCCTCGATAATTTCACTGTAATCACCACCAACTTTTATGTCATAACCATTGAAGTGGATGGAAAAGTCACTTCTTTGTACATTTAAATGTTCAAGTAGTCTTTCTTTTTTGGTGATACGAGCTGAATCAACCCACCCTGTATGAGCTTCACCTTTTCGATCTAAATAACTAACATATTGAAATCCATTGTATGATGCATATGAAATTGCCTTGTCCCCATTAATAATGAATTTTTTAGACTTACACTTATCAAGAGGAAGGTCATTAAAAAAAGTACGACCTTTCGCTCTGATGACAATATTTGACACATCATAAAAAACTTCCTCATTCTTCTGTGCTTCATTAAATCTTATGTTTTCACATGCTGTTATCTCACTAAATGGATAAAGAAAAAAGACGGCACAGAGAATACTTTTCATTAATTATTCCTAACATAAAGAAGATATTTATGGTCGACGTTATAAAACTGATGTAAATTAAAGAGATATTCAATTGTATTAGTATTTCTTTTGCCTTGAAATTTTCATAAAAATAACCACACACTGATAAAATACAGAATGCAAGTGGATAGCATTTATTAATAAATCACTTTTCAAATATCACATTGCTAAAAAAGCATTTTAGCCACCATATAACTGATGGCTATCTTTCCTCCACTTTTACAAGAATGCCTTTGAGTTTATATTCTGGGGAATGCTTGTAAACGCTGAGGAAAAATGAAAAGACACCAGCCTGAGGCCGGTGCCAGGTGACGCACAGTCTACTAAAGGAAAAAACCACTTTAGGAAAAAACCATGTCACACATCTATTTTACGTTATTTATAAAAGCCACCATATTAATTATCACTTTTTCTTTGTAAATGATCATGTTGTTCAAAACATTTTCGCAACTTACTCTTTATTAACTCATTATATTTCAGCTTTATCTTATCCTCAAGGTAAGCAGATGTATTCCATAATGAGGCATCAGAATAAATATATGAAGCCCATCCAATACTACCACTGCCATCAGTATCATAATTTAACTGCATACTGACTTCTTTACCATTATCAGAGTCTATAACAACATTTACATCTTTAGCCGCAACATATATAAAGTCATAATTACTACTACGTACTGCATCTGCCAAATAATCATAACATTGCGAGTTATCACTAGCAATTGCGGCATTAGAAAAAATAATAATTAAATATAATATTCTCATTTTTCACCCTTTAGTGAGTTACTTATTTTTGGATTTATTTTTGATATATAATCCCTATATGTCTTCTGAATATTAGCATCAGACGCATTGTGCCAACGAGCCCAATTTCCATTATGTTTCTTAATATAAAAGACCTTATATTCCATGGCGGCAACAACAGAAGGAAACTTAATAAATGTTTTTTTTCTGTCTGTCACTTGAATATTCCCACCAGAACCACTCTTGCCTTTGTTTTCAAACGCGCTCCAAGTTCCAATAGGCATATACGACGGATTTTTTTCAAAGAAAGTCTTATCCCAACCATAGTAGGGCTGGTTTCCAAATGCTTCCATTCCACCTGTACCACAATTTTTATATTGAAGTGATTTAAAATGTCCTGTTTCATCACGATACATTCGTTCAATAACTACAGCCATATCATAACCATATTTATTAAATATAATCCGCAATGCATCCTCTGCATCAGCATAGGTAAATAAATTACCACTTCTTTGACTCAAAACTGAGATTTCAAATAAAGAAAAAGGATGCAAATGCCATACTTTAGGACCTTCTACCCTATGATTCATTAATCTATGCATCCACCCAGTACTTTCAACACGGTCAACTTCATGGCTAATAAGTGCCGGTAGTTCGGTAACCTCACTAAATATGCTTTTAAATCGCTCCATCATAACTGTTGAAGTTGGTGCCCACCACTCGCTGCTATGCTTCACCACCATCCCTTTAACTCGATCATAGTTCTCTATGCTATCGACAGCATTCTCCAACTTTTTAACCGTAAGATCATTATCTTTCAACTCTTTATCATCTGAAGCATGACGATACAGGTTCAGGAAAAATGGGGGGATTTTAGCAGGATCCAAGGCACCATCACTATCAGAGCCATCAATCAGCGTGAAGCCTTTATCCTTCCACTCTTTGCTACTAACTACTGCCTCTGCTCGTGGATCATCACTAAACAGCTCAATGTGGACCATGTGCTTGCTCGACATTCCCCCTTCGGTAGAAGTTGGCGCTTCGTACATTCCTAGATAGCCAATAGTCTCGCCAGCACGAATTGGTACTGGTGTTGGCAATTCATACAGCTTACCCAAGTGAGTAGGCTCTTGGCGCTTAATCTCAATATTCTCTTCTTCTACACATAACCAAACAGGGCGACCAAGAGGCTGTACGACACAACGAGCCATTCGCCGCGCTCTACCGCGAACTTCCTGCCACTCGCACCTGTGTGCATCAAAGCTGATCAGACTTCCGGCTGGTACACTAAAAACACTTTCACCAGCTACATAATGTCCTGTTTTCCCTTTTTGAGCTTGGGGGTCGGCACGACCAACCATATCTTCTTTCACACGAGCTTCTATTTTGTCATATACCCACATAGGTCTAACAATGTTGCCAACTTTCTCTATCGCGCTTGGGTCTTGTGCCATCCAAAGGCTATCCATTCCTTTTGTGGCCAAGACCTCTTTGCTACTAGCACCATTACTCAGTACCTTTATACGAGCAAATTCGAACTCCCCTTGACCTGTTACATAACCACGTTGTGCAGTAACACCTTCGACAAGTTCGAATTCCTCTCCCGCTTTCAAGGTTAGTGCGGGAGGTTGGTAATCATGATTCGGTATACTATGACGCACCCGCCATCCCTTTTTTAACCGATAGCGGCTGTTTTTCGGCCATTTATCCCAAGGACATAAATGCATATATAGTGTGTAATAGGTAAACCCATTATCTTCTGTACTCCCCCCCTTTTCAGAACTGCTCTCCTTCTGCGTAGAACCTTTATTTCCCTCTGCTGACTTGGGTTGTTTGAAATGATGACGAACCAAGCAAAAAGAGTTGGAATAGCGATATTCCTGCCCTTTAAAACTGCTGGCAAGATAGTCAGGCATCATTCGAAAAGCTACAACCTCACCATCAGCCATACAGCGAACAGGATAAATATCTTTGACCCAAGGAGCTTTTTTATCACTAATATGGATGCCACCATGCCAAGTGTTTAGGCCCAATAGATAATTAGCTTCACTTCCTAAAATTGAAGCTAACGATTTGGCATCCTTAAACTCCTTTCCATCAGCTTGGGTAATAGGTAAACAAGGGGAAGCGATGGGTTTAACATCTATAGGATTGCTATTGCTAGTCGCATCTTTATTAGCCCACCACTCTTGAGGATTAACAATTTTCCCAGAAGAATCTTTTATCTGATAATGAATATGCATTGCATATTGATCTATCTTTTGTGGCCCTCTCCCCCCCATCTTGCCAATCTGGGTAACCCCAGCTTTGACCGACTCACCCTCTTTTACATTTTGTGAGAAAAGGTGAAGAATTTCATGACTAAAACCTTTTTTGTCCAGGATTTTTACTGTACCAAAAGAACCGCCAGAAAATATCACTTTCCCGTCAACAGGAGAAAATGCAGCGGGATGTTCCATATTAATTCCGGACTGACCGCCTATATAATTAAAATCCACTCCTTTATGCGGCCCTGACACCCTTTTTTCACCGAAGGGAGCAGTAATATGTGCTTTCTTCCCACCACAAGGAGGCAAAATAAAATTCATGGCAATGTCAAAAGACATATATCATCCCCACCTACATAGAATAGTCAGTTATTTTTACAAGATACCAACACCGATTTTTTGGAGAAAAAGACAAAGATATTTGATAGCCAGAATCATTCCCTTTCACAACCACTTCTAATTTTTTTTTGTCGACATAAATCTCTCTCTCCCCTTCATAGCCTTTACTATTTACAATAGGGAAATCTGAAAATTTTAAAAGTCGAGATTCTTTTACCTCTTTGACGTCATCATCTTGCTCTTGATAGAAAACAGTCTCAACGGGGCTTACTGTATATTCAAATTGGACTTTGACATCATTTATAAACACCCGAGAAAAACCATCAAAACTATCTGCGGGGCAAGATGCCGCAACACATCGTGAGGAAATGAAAAAAAAGGTAAAGAGCTTAAATATTAGCGAAGTTTTCATACAGACCCTGAACCTCAAAATTAAAATGCTAAATCATTAAAAAATTGTAACTTTATCGCCCTGAAAAACTGACTTTGGCCATGTTTTTCTCTTCTTTCAAGAGCGCCTCCATCGCCTTCTCGGTGGGGATAGCCTTGATCAGCTCGACCAGCTCTGGAGCCTTGACTACTTCTACCCCCTTGGGCACCACGGGTGCCTTGCCACCCCAGCCAGAGCCTGAACCTGCGCTGCCGCCAGCATTGAGTTTGATGGCGGGGCCGACCAGCTTGATGCCGCTCGGGTCCACTTTGACAAAGCTGCCGCCTCCCTTGAGGGTGATCTCGGAACCCGCCTCCAGCACCAGCTTGTCGCCCACCTTGATATGCACTTCCTGACCGGCTTCCACCAGCAGGGACTGCCCCAGCTTTTGATGCAGACTGGCATCCACCGTCAGCGAGTAGTCGGCTTTTATCTGGTCACGCTTCTCGCCCTCCACCGTCAGGTGATCGTTGGCCTTGATGCGGGTCACCCGCTCATTGTCGATATCGGTGTGCTGGTCGTGCTTGATGTGCCAGGCGGCATCATTTTCGATAAGCACGTTCAGGTCTTTCTGACCGTGGATGTAAATCTCTTCCTGCCCCGCCTGGTCTTCAAAGCGCAGCTCGTTGAAGCCCTCACCCTGGTGGGTTTCGGTGCGCAGCACAGTGCGGGTCTTGTTGGCCGGCAGCTCGTACGGCGGCCGGTTGGTGGCATGATAGGTGCGGCCGGTGACGATGGGCTGGTCGGGGTCCCCCTCCAGAAAGCTCACGATGACCTCGTGGCCGATGCGCGGGATGGCCATCATGCCGTACTGGCCGCCGGCCCAGCCTTGCGAGACTCGCACCCAGCAGGAGCTCTGGTCGTTGCTCGAGCCGTAGCGGTCCCACGGGAATTGCAGCTTCACCCGGCCGTGCTCGTCGCAGTAAATCTCCTCCCCTTCGGGGCCCACCACCATGGCGATTTGTGGGCCATCCACCATCGGCTTGTGAGGGGCCTCCGGGCTGCCGATGCGTGCCCGCCAGGTGGTGCTCGCTTTCACCACCCCAAATTCGTTGTGATAGACGGTGGGGCCGCCGCCCCCCTCCTCTTCCAGCGCCTGCGGCTGCAAGCCGGTGTGCTGAATGCGCACAATTTGCCAGTCGGTGTTGAGGCTACCATTCGGGTGTTCGGTGAGTGAAAACGTCTGGCCCGGCAGCAAGGCGGCGCAGTTGGACTTAGCCTGGCCCGCCGCTGCGTCATTGCGAAGCGCATC
Source organism: Aeromonas sp. ASNIH4 (assembly GCF_002934425.1). Taxonomy (NCBI): domain Bacteria; kingdom Pseudomonadati; phylum Pseudomonadota; class Gammaproteobacteria; order Aeromonadales; family Aeromonadaceae; genus Aeromonas; species Aeromonas sp. ASNIH4. Next base: position 2,578,577 of record NZ_CP026217.1, read on the forward strand.
CAGCCGGTGCTGGGCAAACGCCTTGCCGCTCGGGTCCTCTTTGTAGCGGCCCGGGAAATCGAAGTGCTGGTAGGTGTCGCGCTGGTGCTCCAGCTCAGCGCCCTGCTTTTTGTGGGAGAGGCCGTAAGCCGGGGTCTTGAAGCTGTAGTCCTTGAGCTCCACATCCGAGGGGCGCACCGCCTCACGGTAGTGGAACTGGCGCACATAGGGGCCTTGCTCGAGCGAGTGGTTGCCGAGATTGAAAAAGAGCTCGGGGCCGGCGGTCAGGGCCGCCGCGTCATCGGCAAACACGATGCGATGCTTGCCCGCTTCAAACTCGTGGAAGTAGAACATCCCCTCTTCCGCGGCGAGGCGGTTCACGAAATCGAGGTCGGTCTCGCGATACTGGACGCAGTACTCCCGCTTGGCGTGCTCGTTTTTCAGGGCAAACGCATAGTCGGTGATGCCGTGTTCTTGCAGCAGGATGGAGAGGATTTCATCGGGCTTTTGTGCCTGGAAGATGCGGGAGTTCTGGCGCAAAGAGAGCCGCCACAGCGCCGGCTGCACCAACAGCTGATAGCGGGTACGGCGAAAACCGCTGTCCCCTTGCGCGAAGTCACTGACCACTCCGCACACCCGACGCTGCAGCTCGCCGTTGTACCACACCAGCAGCTCGCACGGCTGGTCCAGCACGGCGCCAAAGTCGATGTCGGGCTGGGCACTTGCCAGCTCCAGGCGCAGGTTGAACGGCCGGTTGAGCGCCTCATCCAGTGCAAACTCGGCCAGCACGAAAGTGCTCTCGGGCAACGCCCCCACCTTGACGGTAAATTGTAATCCTGTGCTGTCTGCCATGAAGCGCTCCTTAACCTGCCTGTCCGCTGCCTGAGCCAATCACCACGCCGCCACAGCCGACGGCGGTACCGGTCACGGCGATGGGCTTGCCGTTGACCAGCACAGAGCCGACCCCGCCCGAGATGCTGCGCGGATGCGGTGGATTGTTGGGTTTGTCGTGGGGGGCCAGCGGATCACCCTGGCGGGCCACCGGTTTGCCATCGAGGAACACATCCGGGCTGGCGGCAATCACGGGTGATGGGTGGAAACCATCGTGGTCGGTACCGATGTCACCGAGCAATGCAATAGAAGGACACATCTGGATTCTCCGTGGGGCAACCATGGTGCAAGCGCAGCCTGGTGCAGAGACAGTTGGAACGGCGACCCAGCAGCCTCCATGCCATGGCAAAGTCGCCAACAATCACATTAAAAATCAGTCAATTACGATTCAATCTCGTTGAACCTGACAAATCTGCTGCAATCCATTGCGCAAGACAGGGCAAGTTTCCCGGCAAACCTTGCCTTGCCAGTCAAACTCACCACATCTTGCGCAATTTTTTGCTCAGGGCGGTATTTTCAGCTACCAGAAGCGCCCTGTTGCAGCTGATAGAGGCGGATGCTGAGCGCTTTCAGATCATTTTCCAGGCTTTTGAGCTCGACAGCCGTGATGGGCTCCTGGGAGGCTTTTCTCGCCTCCAGTTCACCGAGGCGCAGACTGAACGGGATGTTCTGCATCAGGTTCTTTTGCACTTCATAGAGCTGGGATTTGAGGTAGGAGATGGTCACCGTCTTGCGCTGGCGCTCCAGCTCCAGCAGCTGATCGAGCAGGGCATCCACCCCGGCGCGGGCATCCAGGTAGGTGGGCACGCTGATTACATCCCCCTGCTGGCCGCCAAGCTGTGCCTGCCACTGCTTGTCCAGCGCCTTGACCGCCAGCGAGTCGGGATAGAGCATCAAGAGCGAGTTGCGCAGCCCTTCGCCGTAGCGATACCAGTAGAGCGGCGACGTCTGCTCGAGCCGGGTCAACTGGTTCTGGTAGCGGGCCACCAGATCGCTCTCCATGTTCTGCAGGGTCTGCTCCCCCAGCACGATGCGCGCCTGGCGAATGTCGTCATAGCTGAGGGCTCGAGGCAGCTCGGCGGCCGGCTGCACCAGACGCTGGGCCGCCACGGTTTTCTCCTGCTGATGCTGCTGCCAACCCAGCCAGCCCATCACCGGCAGGGCGCAGCTGAGTAGGCCGCAACCAAACCAGAACCAGGCCGGACGCTGCCGGCGGTGCTGCTCTATCTTGAGCACGGTGGGCTTGACCTGCCCCTTCTCGCGCCCCACCAAAATGCTGCCCTGGGGCAGGTGCGGGGTCGATGCCGAGACCGTGCTGCCGTGATCACTTTCCATGTCTGACTTGAAGAACACCATGGGCGGGATCTGCAGATCCTCCTTGAGGCCCGGCTCGTCGGAGACGATGACGATTTCGGTCTCGTCAAAGAGGTGGGTATATCCCTCGATGAAGTGCACCAGATTCTCGACCCGGGGAATGCGGCTCAGATCCGCGTTGTGCAGCTTCTCGCTGATGAGTTGCAGCGCCCGCTCGCAGCGATAGATCAGCCGCTTGTCCTCGTGGCTGATCTGGTACTGGCGAATGACGTCGCTGATACGGGCGATGAACCAGTCGAGCATCTCGATGCGGGCCCGCTCCTGATGGACCGGCGGCCAGAAGCTCTCCCACTGGGTGACGATGAGGTTGGCGAGAAACTCGCACCCTTCGGTAAAACCGCTGAGCCCCTGCAGGCGCGAACGCGCCAGGGTGAAGTAGATGGCGGTCTGCAGATCCACCCCGTGTTTTTCGAAGATAAGGCTGGCAAGCTGATGGATCCGCTGCCAGTCCACTTCGGGGCGCGAAGCGTGGCTGAGCTTGTTGATCTCGGCCCGCAGCGCCTCGTACTCCGGCAACATCCTGGGGTCTCGCCCCACTTTCAGGGCCTGCTGACCTTGTTGATTCTGTGACATATGAACTTCCAACGCAGGAAGGGGGCACTGCGTGCCCCCGACGCGATCAAGAGAGGGATTCGGGCAGTCTGAACTGGCTGAACAGGCCGCCGGTGAAGGGGTTTTGCGCGCTGTCGGTATAGACGCGATAGGTCATGGCCCCCTGATCCACCGGGAAGCGCACATCGAAGGTGGCGTCATTGACCTGGGTCAGCTCCCCCTTGTCCATCAGGCGGAACATGGCCCAGGGGCCGACGAAGCCTTCACTGCGCGGTGAACGCTCGCGGGCGGCCGGCACCAGGGTGATCTTGCTCTCGGCCCCGTCGCGCATGGTGTTGGGCCACACCAGCGGGATCTTGGTACGACGGCCATGGGCGTATTCCAGCAGCTGGCCATCCAGGTTCAGCACGCTGCGCCGCTTGTTGGCGGTGAGCTCGATGGGCTCGAGGGCAAACTGCACCTCCAGGTTGCCCTGCTGACTGAAGAAGATCTGACGGATGCGGGCCGCACGGTCCAGCTGCTTGACCAGCTCGGCCTGGATGGGCGAGCTGAACTCCCCTTCCATCAGGCCGCTCTCCACCATGGGTTTGAGGTTGACCTGATAGAAGCTGTCCAGCGTCCCGTTAGGCGCGAAGAAGCGCTCCATCTCGGAGAGGGGCACGTCCTTGTTCGAGCTCGGATCAAACGGATAACGACCGGCCAGCTGGCTGTTGAAGGGGGCCAGCACCTTGTCCTGCCACTCCTGGTTGAGGGAGGACATGGCCAGGTCGATCACCAGCCGCGAGCTCTGCTCGGAGAGCTGACCCACCCAGCGATCGAGCGGGGCCGGCAGACTGCGGGCATATTGCTGCAGGGCGAACACCGGATCGGCGTACTTGTTGGTCATGCGCAGCTGCACCGCTTTCAAGGCGGACTGGCCCGGCTCGGTGGCGTTGACGATGAGCTCCAGGTAGTGCTGCAGCTCCACCAGCTTCTGGTTGACCTCCTGAATGAGCGGTCCCTGCTCACCACGTCCAGCCAATACTCCATTAGTGGCCATAAAGGGACGACCGATGCGGGCACTGATGGCCTGGGCCGGGTCCCCTTCCACATCGGAGATCTTGCGAATGCGGGTGTTGTCATCCAGCGAGGCCAGTACCCGCTGGAACGGCTGATCGTTGCCGGTGATGGCGGCGAGCACGTCCAGCGCCTGCTCCGGGCTCTCCAGGGTCTGCACGTCCAGATTGGTCAGCAGTTTTTGCCACTGGTTGACGTAATCGGTGACGTAACGATCGTTGACCTGACGGGTGATCTCCTTGCGATCCGCCTCGCTCAGCTGGCTCAGCTTGCGCTGGCCCAGCACCCAGGCATCCATCGCGGTGAGATCGATGAGCGCCTTGTCTTGCTTGAGGAAGAAGTCGTTGAAACCGGGCCAGGTGAGCAGCCGCGGCACCTGGCCGGCGTTGTCGCTGCGTAGGGCAAACACGGTGTCGAAGGTGGGGCCCACCTCGTCACGCACGTTGAGATCCGGCGGCAATACATCACCCGCCTTCACCACCAGATTCTGGTAGACCCGCTGATACATGGGCAGCTTGCCGAGCTCGCGCTGGGCACCGTAAACCGGCTCCTTGAACGGCACGAAGGCGGTGATGGCGGCCTGATCCCGCTCGGCCCTGGCGCCATACCAATTGGTGTGGTCGAGGGCATAGTCCAGGTGCCCCATCAGTTGTTCCTGCACCGCACCCTGCCCCGGGAAGGCCTTCTGCCAGCGGCTCGCCATGTACTGCGCCACCAGCTCCTTGTTGCGACCGGACGCATCGTCCAGCATCCGCATCACCCGCAGGATGGCGAGCTTCTCCTCGCTGCCGGCAGGCGCCTGGTTGAGATCCGCCAGCAATCCCTGCATCTGGGCTGGTAAAAAGCGCAGGCTCAGCAGTTGCAGGTAGGAGCCCTCCACATAAGGACCGATCTCGTCCCCCTGATAGAGGCCGAGGTCGGCCACCAGCGGCATCCGCTCACGGTAGTTGCCAAAGGAGAGGGTCGCCTCGCGAATGAGGTTCAGCCTAGGCAGCTGGCTCACCCCGAAGGCGTGGGCATCGGCCACCTCGTTGGTCTCCATGAAAGCCTGGGCCTTGGTCAATACGTTGCGGCCCGCCTCCTCGTTGACCCGGTAGAAGTAGTGCCAGCCACCGATGAGGGCGGCCGAGAAGAGTGACAGACAGCTGAGGCCGATAGCCATGCGGCGCCGGCGATAGAGGGTGTGCAGCCGGTTTTCGCCGGCCAGATGGGCCTCCGGGAAGATGATGGAGGAGAACAGCTGGCGCACGAAATAGGTGTTGGACTCCCCGCGCAGGGCCGAGTGGATGGGCTCTGGCAGGTTGTAGCGGCGGGAGGCCGCCTGGGCAAACGCATCGAACGGCACCCCTTGCTGATAGACGGAGCTGACATAGACCCCGCGTACCAGCAGCGGCTTGCTCTCCTCGATGGCCAGGGTCTCGGCCAGCAGGCTGGTCACGTAATCCTTGAGGCCCGCCAGCTGGCGCACGAACGAGAACAGCGCGTTGCGCTGGGCGGCATCGAGCCGGCTCAGCATCAGCTCGGGCAGATTCTGGTTGAGGTTGTCCACCCACTGATCCCAGAACAGGGCCAGATCCTGCTGCCAGTCGGCACCCGGCTTGAAGGTCACCCCCAGCACGGCCTCGCGGGCCTCCTTGTCGAGCTGCTGGTAGATCACCTCAAAGCCGCGCAGCAGATCGAGCTTGGTGAAGGTGACATAGAGCGGCAACCGGGTATTCATGGTGGCTGACACCTCCTGCAGGCGTGAGCGCATCAGCTGGGCATAGGCCTTGCGTTCGGCCACGCTGGCGTGGGAGAGCCAGGCCAGATCCACGGTCAGCACCAGGCCGTTGAGGGGCTGGCGACGACGATGTTCATTGAGCCAGCCAAGCAGGTGCAGCCAGAGCCGCTCATGCTTGCGCGCTTGCGGATCCAGTTCGGCTTCGCTCTGGGAGAGCAGCACCCCGGCGGGATCCAGCATCACTGCCTGTTCCCCCAACCAGCAATCCACCAGCTGATCCTGCGCCACGTCGCGCAGCTCGGTATCGAGTCTCGGGTTGAGCTTGTTGGCCGGGTTGGCGCGGTGAATGAGACTGCTCTTGCCGCTGCCGGGCAGGCCCAGCACCAGATACCAGGGCATGGCGTAGAGCGCCCCCTTGCCCAGATGGGTATTCAACGCCTGCAGCCAGCGATCGAGGAACAGCGCTTGCCTGTCGATGAGCCCCTTGACCGGGTCCTGCTCCAGCACCACCTCGTGCTGACGCTCGGCCTTGAGCTGTTGCATCTTGCGCCACACCCGCCAGGAGACCACTCCCAGCAGCAACCAGAGCCAGAGCAGGGTGAACACCACCCGCCCCCACAGCGGCTCGAACGGCTTGGCGCCGCGCACCTCGAGACGAGGCCCCAGCCACCACAATAGGATGAGAGCCAGCACCCAGAGCACAGCACCGAGCAGGGGCCAGGAGGGTTTCAATTTCGGCAGCTGTTGCCGCAGAAAAGTAAAAATGGTTTTGAACATAAAATGTGATCCAACTCCGACTCAATGACTCATTTCGGCATTCATTTCGACAACGGCGCCGCCAGGCTCTCCAGGCGGTTGACCAGCCCGGGCTCCCAGTGCGACAACCCGAGGCGACTGGCCTCTTGCCACAAGTGTTGATAGTGCTGGCGCGCAAGCGCCTCCATGCCTTCCTGCGCCAACAGCTCCGCCTGCACCAGCAAGGCGTGGAAGCGATCTCTTGGCTCTTTCAACTGCGCAATCCGCTCATCGAGCAGGGCGAGCGCCGCCGCGACCCCCTGCTCGCCGTGGCGCTGGGCGACCTCCTCGGCCAGCCCAGCTTCGCCACTGCCCGCACCGCCACCCTTGGCCGGTTGCAGCCAGCGGCTGCACTCGGGGGAGAGAAACGGCGAGCCATCGCTGAAGGCGAGTTCCCGCAGGGCCGGCAGGCGCTGCAGAAAAGTGCCGAGCTCCTCGGCGATCGCCTGGGCCACAGCCCCAAAGCCGAGCTTCTGGGCCACCTCGGCCGAGAGCCTGTGCCCTTCGAACCAGTAAGGTGCCAGGGTCAGGCTCTGTTCGATGCGCTGCCAGAGCCCCTGATCAGGGCTGTTCATGGCTGCGCGGTACTCATCCACCATGTCCGCCGACATGGGCGCCAGCGGGGTTTTATTGCCCGCCCCACTCATGGGGACCGCCGTGATCCCGGCCCAGACAGCGTGACGGCGCAGTCGATAGCCCACCGCCGCCTCGGGCTGACGCTCGATCAGGAGCTCAGCCACCTTGAGCTGGGTCTGGCGCCAGGCGCGATCGTTGGAACTGTCGACGTCGACGGCGGCACTGCCGCCACCGCCGCTGAGCACCATGGCGCCGGCACTGCTGGCAGTAGAGGCCACCGAGGCCGGGGAGCCCGCTGCCGCCGCGCCGCTGCTCTGGGGCTGCCCTGCCGCATTGGCCTCGGCCTGTGCCACCTGCTGGCGCTGGGCCCGTTTCAGCCCCATCACCAACGGGTCGAGCAGTTCCCCCTTGTCGGGACACTGCGCCAGCCAGACCCGCTCCAGCTGCTCGGCCTGGACCAGCAACTGGGCCAGCTCGGCTGCCGAGGCGCTCTCGCAAATGCGCGGCAGGGCCCCTTCGAAGCGCTTGACGATCTGCACCATCAGCCGCTGTTTCTGGCTGGCATTGCCGGGCCAGGCCAGCAGCCAGTAAGCCTGGATCCAGGCCTCCAGCAGGCTGATCGCCGCCCCCAGCGGGGTCGCCTTGGCCGGGTGCTGCAGGCAGCGCAACAGCTGGGCCAGCACCCGCATGTCCTTGGTGCGGCTCTCCAGCAAGCCGAGGCAAGCCTCGGCCACCGCATTGAGATCGACCTGGCTGTGAGCGAGGGATCCCAGCTTGACCAGCTCGGTCTCCACGTAGTCCCAGCGCGGCTCGTCGGCCAGCACGGCGCCTTTTATCTGATCATCCGGCAGGCTGGTGAGCAGGCGTGCACACCAGGGGTGTTGATAGCTCATCGCCCCTCCTACCAGCGGCACTGCTGACGCAGCGGTGCCAGCGCCTCTTTCAGGCCGCTCAGGTCGACCCGCAAGAGGGCGCCGTTGTCGGCCCGCACCTGCAGCTCGCGATGGCCCTGCCAGCGCTTGAGCTCCTCAATGGCGGGCAGACCGCGGCCATATTCCAGCAGCAGACCCTGATCCCGGATAAACCAGCTCTGGGATCCGGCACTCGGCTGACCATCCAGCTCGACCTGCACTTTCTCGCCGATCCAGGGAGAGTCCAGCCGCAGCCGGATATGGGTGATGCTGTCGACGCAACCGATGGCCAGGGTCGCCCCACGCAGTGCCGGGCGGGTCAGGGTTTCACTGCCACTGCCGGCGTCACTTTGCAGCAGGAAGGGCGCACTCTCTGGCGTGCGGGCCTGCTCCTGGGCCCAGATGGCCTGCCAGGCCGCCGACTTGGGGGCGGCCCCTTCGGCGGCACTGGCCGCGCCATTGCCGATGGCGTCGTAGCAGGCGAGCCGCACCAGCGGCGAGGGTTCCTGCCGGCAGGCCTGCCAGCGCGCCATGTCCAGCGGGACCTCGGCCGCACTGGTGGCCAGCAGCAGCGGTAACAAGCCGAGGATGCTCATCAGTTCACCTCCAGTTTCTGGCACTTGTGATCCAGGGTGCGCTTGGGAATGTTGAGGCTCTCGGCCACCAGCATCCGATTGCCCTGGAAGTGGCGCAGCCGCGCCTCGATGACGGAAGCCTCATACTGCTGCATGGCCCGGCGCAGATCGCGGATGTGGTTGTAGTCGTCCATGGTGCCGGGCAACTCGACGCAGACCCGCTCGCGCAGCTCCGGCGGCAGCGCCTCCAGCCCCACCTCCTCCCCGTGACGGGTATGGGCACAGGCCACCTCCAACAGGTTGCGCAGCTCGCGCACGTTGCCGGGGAAGTCATAGGTCTGCAGCTGTTTCAAGAACTTGCGCTGCAAGCCGGCAAGCGTCTTGCCATCCTGGGCGGCAAACTGGGCCATGAAGTGCTGGCAGAGCAGCGGCACGTCATCCATGTGCTCGCGCAAGGGGGCGATCAGCAGCAGGCACTGACAGAGACGGTGGTAGAGGTCGGCCCGAAACTGCCCCTCCTCCACATGGCGGGTGAGCGGCTGATGGGTGGCGGCGATGAGGCGAAAATCGGAGTGATACTCCTGCTCGGCCCCGAGCGGCCGGTAACTGCGGGTTTCCAGCACCCGCAGCAGCTTGGCCTGCATGGCGGCGGGCATGTCCCCCACCTCGTCCAGAAACAGGGTGCCGCCGTTGGCCTGGGCCACCAGCCCGGTCTTGTTGGCAAGGGCGCCGGAGAAGGCCCCCTTCTGATAACCAAACAGCTCGCTCTCGATGAGGTTCTCCGGGATGGCGGCGCAGTTGATGGCAACAAAGGGCTTGTTGGCGCGATCGGAGCACTGGTGCACCAGCCGTGCCACTACCTCCTTGCCGCTGCCGGTCTCCCCTTGGATCAGCACGGTCAGCTTGTGCTGGCCGGCCTGATTGATCTGCTCGCGCAGCCCGCGGATCACCGCCGACTGGCCGACCAGCTGATCGCCGAGCAGCTTCTCATGCTGGCGCAGCCGCTCCCCCTCCCCCTTCATCTGGCGCAGGGAGTCACGCAGTACCCCCTGATCCCGCCGACTGCGACCAAGATCGCGAATGAGGGTGAGCTGGTTGCAAAAGACCTGGGAGAGCTGGGCCAGCTCGGGGCCGTCGGCCCAGGCCCGCAACACCTCCCCTTCATCCATCAGGGCCAGCACGGCAAACGGCTTGCCGTTGCCATCCAGCAGCGGATACGCGTGCAGCCCGCACTGCTGGCCAAGGTTGGCCAGCAGTGCGCGAAAACCGGCGTGCTCGATGCGGGCACCGCCGTAGAGGGAGTCCCAGGTGCGGGACTGGGCCTTGTGCAGCACATAGGCAAGCGGGTGGGAAAAATCGTCCACCACCAGTCCCAGCGCCACTTCCTTCCCCCTTACCCAGCCTTGGCACTCCAGCTGACGGCCGCTCACATCCAGCATGCCGAGCAGCAGCCCCCTGGGCTGGAAACTGGCATGGACGGTCGAGCTCCACCAGTGGCACAGGTGCGGCTCATCGCGCTGGGCGGTGAGGGCCAGGGCAAATACGAGGGCTTGCTCCATACTCAAGCCCCCACCTCGGCCACAAACTGGTGATCGGCCACGGAAAAGTGGACGCGCTTGATGGGTTCACCGGCCGAGAGGCGCTGCAGCAGTTGCAGGGAGACCGGCGGCAGCAGGGCACCGTCGATGACGGATTCGAGCATGCGGGCACCGTTCTCGCTGCGATTGGCCCGCAGCAGGATCTCCTCGGCCACCTCGTCGTCCAGCACCACCTCGGCGCCGAAGCGCTCCTTGAGCAGCTTGACCAGCCGGTTGAGCTTGCCGCCCACGATCTGCACTAGCGTGTCGTGACCCAGCGGCAGATAGGGGATCACCTCCATGCGCGCCAGCAGCGCCGGCTTGAAGAAGGCGGCGAGCTCCGGATAGAGGGCATCCAGCAGCACGTCGGGCTGCTCGGCGTGATCGACGATGGTCTGGAACCCGAGGTTGGAAGTGAGGAAGAAGACCACGTTCTTGCAGTCGATGATGCGCCCTTCCCCGTCCGCCAGCTCGCCCTTGTCGAACGCCTGATAGAAGAGGTTCAGCACATCCGGGTGGGCCTTCTCCACCTCGTCCAGCAGCACCACGGAGTAGGGCTTCTGACGGATCGCCTCGGTCAGCACGCCCCCCTCACCGAAACCGACGTAGCCGGGCGGCGAGCCGATCAGACGGGAGACGGTGTGCTTCTCCTGATACTCGGACATGTTGATGGTGGTCAGATACTGGCGGCCACCGAACATCAGCTCGGCGATCTGCAGCACGGTTTCGGTCTTGCCGACCCCGCTCGGCCCCACCAGCAGGAAGGCCCCGAGCGGGCGGCCGGGACGACGCAGGTCGGCGCGGGCGGTGAGCAGGTGCTTGTGCAGATGAGCCACCGCCACATCCTGCCCCTTGATGAGCTCGCCGAGGTACTCCGGCAGGCGGGTCACCACGTCCAGCTCCCCCTGGGAGATGCGATTTAGGGGTACCCCGGTCCACTCGGCGATGACGGCGGCAATCTGGGTCTTGTCGACGTGGGCGGAGACCAGCACTTCTCCCTGCTGCAACTCGGCCAGCTCGCGCTCGAGGGTAGCCAGCTGCTCGGCAGCGGCTTGCGGATCGAGCGGCGCATCGGCCAGATCCAGCGCCTCTCTGGCCAACATCTCATCCTGCTGATCGGCCAGCAGGGCTGCGCGCAGCTCGACAATCTGATGCACCAGCCCCTGCTGTTGCTGCCACCGGGCCTCCTGCTCGGCCAGCTCTTCACGGCAAGCCTGCTGGGCCGTCTGCAACTCGGCCAGGCGCTCTGCGTTGTCACCAAGACCGATCAGGCTCTGGCGCTCCAGCTGGCGGATCTCCAGCTCGCGCTGGCGCAGCGCGTTTTGCAGGTGGCTGACCGCGCGCGGCGGGGTGGTGAGGTTGATGGCCACCCGGGCACAGGCGGTATCGAGCACGTCAATAGCCTTGTCCGGCAACTGACGACCTGAGATGTAACGGGCGGAGAGCTGGGCGGCGGCCTGCAGCGCCTCCTCGTCGATCAGCACTCCGTGGGCCTTCTCGTAGATGCTGCGCAGGCCGCGCAGGATCACGGTGGCCTCGTCGGCATCGGGTTCACCGACTTTCACCAGCTGGAAGCGGCGCGACAGGGCCGCGTCTTTTTCCACGTATTTCTTGTACTCGCCCCAGGTGGTGGCGGCGATGGTGCGCAGCTCGCCCCGGGCCAGCGCCGGCTTGATGAGGTTGGAAACATCCAGCCCGCCGGCCTGGTTGCCGGCCCCGATCAGGGTGTGCGCCTCATCGATGAACAGGATGACAGGCTGCACGGCGTCCTTGACCTCCTGCATCACCCCCTTGAAGCGCTTCTCGAACTCCCCCTTGACCGAGGCGCCGGCCTGCATGGCACCGAGATCCAGGGTCATCAGCTCGACCCCGCGCAGCTTCTCGGGCACCTGACCCGCTACCATGCGCAGGGCCAGCCCCTCGATGAGGGCGCTCTTGCCGACCCCGGCCTCCCCCACCACGATGGGGTTGTTCTTGCGACGACGGGAGAGGATGTCGATCATCAGGTCGATTTCGTGATCCCGGCAGAGCACGGGATCCAGGCTGCCCTGGCGGGCCTGTTCGGTCACGTTGACGGTAAAGCGGGCCAGCAGGCTGGCATCGGCCGGCAGGGCGGCCTGTGCCGTCTTGCCGCCGGGGGCTATGGTCACTTGCGTCTCGGCAGACTCCTTGACCCACTCGTCGAACTGCTGGCGCAGCAGCTCGCGATTGACCTTGGCGAGCAAACGAGTCACCGAACCCGGCAGGTAGCGCTGGGGGGTCATCAGCAGCACCAGCAGCATGACGCCGCTGCGCAGCTGGGCATGTTGCAGCTCGGCGGAGGCGAGCAGCCAGCTGTCTTGCAGCCACTCCACCAGCATGGGCGAGAAGGAGGGGTAACCCTGGCCATAGCCGTTGTCGGCAGCGGACGGTTGCAGCAGGGTCTTGAGCTCTTCCACCTCCACTTCGGCCACCTTCAGGATCTGGCGCACGTCGCTCAGCGGGGTCTCCAGCATCTTGAGCAGCAAATGCTCGATGCGGATCTCGGCTCCCTGGTGATTGACGCAGAGGGCCGCAGCCTCTTCCAGCATGTGACGGCAGATGGGGTTGAGTCTTTCCACCAGTACCGGTAGCTCTATACGAATCAAGGCGTGCTCTCCTTAAGTATTTATTTTAATAATTCGCCCAGTTGACGCAGCACGTCCTGGGTCTGGTTATTGAGTTGGTGGTGATAGAGGCCAAAGATCAGCGCCAGGATCAGCGCGCCACCCATGAACAGGCTGCGCAGAGATACCTGCTTGCGCAGCTGATAGCGGGAGGCCTGCTGCCCCAGATCGAGGTGAAACACGCTGGGCGCCTCGCCGCCGGCCTCGGGGGCCAACTGCTTGTGCAGCTGGCGCACGATGCGCTCGAACTCCCCTTGTCCCTTGCTCATCACCTTGTAACGCCCCTCGAAACCGAGGCACAGACAGAGGTAGATGAACTCCAGAATGTCGCGATAACGCACCGGGTCTTCCTGCAGGCGGGCCAGCAGCACGAACACCTTCTCGCCGCCCCAGGTCTCGTTGTGAAAGCGGGTCAGCAGGGAGTGCTCGGACCATTCGCTCTGACTGCCCCAGTCGCGGCCCATCACGGCCTCGTCGATGAAGGTGCAGAGGATGTAGCGAAACGACAGCACCACCCCGTTCTCGTAGCCCTGGGCCATCAGCTCCTGTTCGATGGCCTGGATCTCGGTCACCACCCGCTGGTAGAGCTCGGGCACCCGGTCGTAGCGCGACAGCAGGCGTACCCGCTGCACCAACCCCAGCAAGGGGGTCACCGCATCGATCATCGGGTTGATGCTCTGGCCGCGCAGGCGGAACCAGTAATCCGAATCCATGTCCAGCTGCTCGGCATGATCGAACAGCAGGTCGCTGAGTTGCTCGTTCTTGATAATGTCCGTGGTCATCTCTGCTTATTCCTTGGTGCGATCACTGGCTGCGAATGGCCCAGAGCTGCATGTCGAGCTCGGGGAAGTCGCCGGCGATGTGGAAGGCAAGGGTGTTGCCCACCGCCAGCATCTGCCAGGCCGGGCTCTGCCGGTCGAGCTGGAAGTAGCTGTAACCGGCGTGATAGGGCAGCTGGCGCGGCGCCACCGGCAGCGGCAGCAGCGGAATGCCGGGCAGCTGCAGGCTGATGAGCTCGCGGATCTTGTCGCTGGAAGCCACCTTGGTCTGCTGCAGCAACTGCTTGCGCAGCTGCTCCTGCGGCATGCGGGCTCGCACCGCCAGCACGAAGTCGGCGCTGGTCATCAGCTCGCTCTCGTTCACCATGGCCACCATGATGCCGTACTGGTGCTTGCGCAGCTGGATGGAGACGGCTCGCGGCGACAGCACGGTGCTGAGCGCCTGGCGCAGGGCCAGCATCACCGGCTCGAAGCTCACCTGCTGATCGTCGTGGCGATAGGCGGGGAACTCGGGTGGCAGGCGAGACTCGTCGGTAAAGGTCATCAGCTCGCCGCACAGCTGCACCAGCGCCTCGTGCAGCCGCTCGGGGTGCAGGGTGCCAAGGCGCGCCAGATGGGAGAGCTGGGGCTGGGCCCGGTTGAGCAACTGCAGCATCATGAACTCGGCCACGTCGGCCACCCCCTGCTGACCCGGCGCGGCGATGCGCTGGGAGAGGCTGCGGGCCCGCTCGGCCACGAGGCCGGCCGACTCGCCGAGGAAACGCTTGAGGGTCGGGATGGCGGAGACGCTGATGCTGCAGGGCATGAAGTTGGGATCCAGCACCAGGCCGCCGTCCGGACGCTTGTCCAGAATGCGGGCGATGGCGAGTGACGCGTAGGCGCTGCGATCCTCGCGCTCCAGCATCAGGCGCAGGCTGACCCGCCCCACTTCGAGGGAGACCACGTCCCCCCCTTCGCTGTGCAAGTCGCGCACGTCGTGGCGATGGGCCTGCAACCGGGTGGCCACCTGGCCGCCCTGATTGACCTCGTTGACACCGCTCACCGAGAGCGGCAGCGCCAGAAAGACCTTCTGGTTCGCCACCGAGGCGTCGGTGACTTCCAGCGGGGTCGGCAGCACGTCGTCATTGGGGATGTTGAACACGGTCCCGTCCGGCAGGATGCCGGTGGCCCCCACCAGGGCGATGCGACCAAAGCCCAAGTAGTCCTCGTTGATGGCGAGCGACTGCAAGCCATAGAAATAGTCTGACAGCGCGCTCAGGCGAGCGTGCAGCGCGTAATCCGAATGTCTTTGTTGTTGCTGGAAGTGCTGGGGCTTGATGAACAGCCCCTCACGCCAGATAACCCGATTTCGACTCGACATGGTTATTCTTCTTCTTTTTGCAGTTCCACTTCATCCAGGCGCAGGTGCACCAGGATTTGATAAGCCGTTCCCTTGCTCTTGATCTTGATGACCTTGCGCCACTCGGCGCTGTCGGGGTCGGCATAGCGTGCGATCACCCCGATGTAGCGGGTCTTCTCGTCGAGCTTGATGGGGGGCAGATATTTGAACTGGCCCGGCAGCAGGGTGTAGTCCTGATGGTCCAGATAGTTCTTGCCAAGGGCCTTCTCCACGTCCGCAGTCACCTGGTCGTAGTCGGTGGCGAGCAGTTTGGAATCCTCCGCCAGCAGCACCACTTGAAACTCGATGGGCGCCGCCTCCCCGCTCTCGTTGGGGTTGACGTCAGGCTCCGCCAGCAGGCTCAGCCCCAGGGTCGTCGGTTGACTGTCATTGCTGCCCACCTGGATATCCGGGTTCATGGCCACGTCGGCCATCTTGCCCATGGTGGTACAACCTGCCAGGGCCAGCAGTGTGGCGCCCAGCATCAGCGCACGTATCATCAAATCAGTCCCTGTTGCTGACGCACGGCCTGGTCATAGGCCTGGGCATACACCTGGTGGAACAGCTTGTCGAACCCCTGCTGACGGGCGGAGGTGAGCTCGCGGTAGTAGTGCTGGTACATGTCCCAGGCCCAGCCTTCGTCGGCCGTGCCCGGCGCGCCGCTGCGGCGGTATTGCTCGAACCGCCCCAGCAGCGCCTGCGGCGAAAATGCCTGCAGGATGCTATCGAGGGCTGCACCGATGGCCTGCTGGTTCGCCACGTGGTGGATACGCACGTTGTGCAGGCTCTCGGCCACCGCCGCCGGTGCACTCAGGTGGACCGGGCTCTTCTGCTCGGCAAACAGCACCGCCAGGGTCTCGTCATAATCGAGGCCCAGACGCAGCGGGTTGTCCTCGATGGGGCGCAGGTGCTTGTCCGCCAGCGCCGCCTGCTCGTTTTGCAGTTGCAGCAACCCCTCCACCATGGCCCGCACCGTCTTGCCCATCTCTTCGAGCATGTCGTGGGCCTGCTGGGTGTCCTGCAGTTGCAAGGGTTGACCCAGGCCCCGCATCAGCGGGGTCAGGGCCACGTGATCGACGCCGTCCAGCGACAGCTGATAATCGGGGTGGTTCTCGATGGCGGGCATATCCAGAAATTCTTGGTTCATGGTGTTCTCGACAGCAGAAAAAGGGGCAAGAGGGGGGACGTCCACATCCGGTTGTGAACGCAGTGAAGCCTGCAGGCGACCGTCCGCCAGCGGGCCATCCATCAACGGATTGGGCGCCCTGCGCTCCTGCTGCAATGCCAGCAAGGGATCGGCCGCCAGGGTGCGCGGATCGTCTGTGGGCACAGCGGGTTCATCGCTGGTCAGCCACTCGTCGAGCTGCTCGGTGGGGCGATTGCCCAGCACCTGTTGCAGGCTCTGCTCGGGGGTGATGGCCCCCAGATAGGCGCGCAGCCGGAACGGACCGACCACGAGCTCGTCCCCCTGCTCCAGATGCACCTTGCGGGCCCGCCCGATGGGCGAAGTGGCACCGTTGATATAGGTCTGGCCGCTCAGATCGCACAGGCAGAAGCGACCGTCATTGAGCTCGATGCGGGCGTGGGCGGGCATGACGGCCCCCAGCCTGTCGCGCAGTTGCCAGTCATCCTGTTCGGAGGCCCCCAGGGTCCCCCCCATCTCGTCGAAGCGGTACTGCACCTGCTGGCTGCCGTCGAGCTGTTCGCTGTTGAGCACCACCAGGGAAAGTTGCTGGTTAAAATCGTCCACAGTTACTCCTGCACTGATTCCTGTAGTTAAATTTTCTGCGCTGCTGATGTCTGCCCTTATTCCTGCACGCAGATGGTCACGAACGGATCACTCGGCGGCTGGCCGAGAAAGGTACTCCACCCCAGGCGGGCACTCTGCTCTTCCCCCAACCTCAGACCCCTCGCCTGCTCCTGGCCGAACCCCAGGCGCAGATCCCAGGCCAGCTGATCGCGCAGGATGAAGGAGACGAAGGTCACCAGGGCATGGAAGTGCTCCCCGTTCGGCAGAAAGCCGAGAAACTGGCCAAAGCTCAGGTTGTTGATCTTCAACAAGAACTTGCCGGCACAGTCATTCACCTTGTCGCCGATGACAAAATCGCTCCCCAACGTGGCGCAGGCGCCGCCGAGACGGTTTTGCTGATCCTGATGAATAGGCACCTTGCGCCACTGCCAGGCGCTCACCTGCACATCGGCCAGATCAAAACAGTGGGCCACCAGACCGGCCACCACCTCGGGAGAGCGGCTGGGGCTGGCCAGCATGCCCGCATAGGAGAGCATCTTGGCCCGGTTGACCGGCAGGCTCTGGCAGACCGCCTCGTTGCCGAGCCCCACCAGGGCGAACATCAGGCGGGAGAAGCCATCCTCGCCGTTGTCCTGAAACCGCACATGGTAGCGATACTTGCGCCAGATCCGGTGCAGCAGGGTCAGCAGACGGTGGTGGAAGAAGTCCAGAAACAGGCCGAGCTTCTGCTCCCCCTGGGCGTACTCCCACGCCAGGGAATCGAGGTAATAACCGGGCATCGGCGACTGGCTGCCGTGCAGGCCGAGGAAGGCCACCTCCAGCTCGTGACGCCCCTGCCCGTCCCGACCAATCTGCAGCACGTCGCTGGTGGGGAACCCCAAGGAAGCGGTCGCCTTGAAGCGGATGTTCTCGTCACCGGGCAGGTAGTCGAGCCCCCGCTCCTGATCGGCGCCATCGAGCCGGTTGAGCAGTTCAACCAGCTGGAAGAAGTTGAAGCGGGGCGCCTCCCGGGCGGCACTCACATCAGGGAGTGCTGACCGATCTGGACTGGCCATTGGTAGCGCTCCTTGTTGTCGAGATTGACCACCTCAAGCAGGTGGAAAGCGTTGACGCTGGCATAGAGCGAGAAGAAGTGGGCCAGCACGGTACTGAAGAGATAAAGCTCTCCTTCGCTGCCAAAGGCAGACTGGCGGATGGAGAGCACCGACTTGAGCCCTCGTACCGGCATGCCGCGCACCAGCCGATCCACCGGCTTGGTCTCGATCTCCTCGATCCCCGCCAACCGCTTGCGCGAGGCCTGCTCGGCCTGCTTGTCGTGCAGCGCCGGAAAGTCGTAGGTGCGCAGCACCTGTACCAGGGCATCACGGCGCAGCAGGGAGACATAGTTGAGCGACAAGTTGGAAATCAGCGTCCAGTGCAGACTGCCGTCCAGCGCCGGGCGCAGCGGCCGGGTCGGCCGGATCAGGTTGCGGAAGGTGGCAAACGAGGGCGAGCTGCCGGTCGGCACGCAGACACTGCCCACCTTGAGACGGGCGGCGCGAGAGCGGTTGGTGCAGGTGAGCGTCACCGAGATGGATTCATCCAGTTCGACCGTGGTGGTTTCATCCCCGCGCACGAACGAGAGGCTGTGCTCGAAACCATCCCCGCTCACTGCCTCCTTGACCCGCACCCGATAGTAGAGCGCCAGCCGCTGTTTGGCTCGCTCAATCTGGTGCTGGAAGCTCTCGAATGGCTGATAGATGCGCGGCGTGCCGCGGGAGCGGCCGAGGTTTCCCTCGACCCAGCCCTCCACCTGATCCACCGAGAAGATCTCGAAGCTGTCGGCATGGCGATAGCTCGCCTTGAGGGGATACTCCGCCTGACGGCCATTGAGGTTGACCGGCTCGCTATCGTGCTGGAACAGGTTGATGGCCGGCACACAGTTGAGCATGAAGGAGTCGGGACGGATCTTGAGCTCCGCCGGCAGCGGCCGGTCGAAGCAGAAGTGCACCTTGAATTCACTCACCGGCAGCGGCTGTTTGGGCCACTCGCCACCGGAGAGCTCGAAGAAGAGGAAGCTTTCCGGGAAGCAGAAGTACTCCTGCAGGATCCGGTAGCCGGAATAGACGTTGTTCGGATAGGGCAAGAGCGCGTCATCGCGCTCGAAGCCGACCGACTTGAGGGCCTTGGCCTCCTGGCGAAAGCGCTTGCCGTCTATCTCAAGCTCGATATGGGAGAGCTGGTTGGAGAGCCAGAAGTAGAGCTCATAGGCGGTGTAGCTGTCGCCACCGAGGAAAAAGCGCAGCTTGTCCAGCTGCAGCTCGCTGAGCGGCAGAGGGGCATGCAGGGCGATATCCAGCGAAATGGTGGAGAGATCGTTGCCGCTCTGGGCAGCGATATGACGGATATCGGCCGGATAGACCCAAGTATCGTGACAGGTCTGGAAATGACAGGTCACCTCGTCCAGGGGCAGACTGTCGAGCTGACAGCCTTGCCTGACCAGCGCCGGCTGGGCGATGGCGCCCGGAATGACCGAAAACTGCATGATGGTCATGCTGGGCACGGGACGCAGGTAGTTGGGCCAGAGCATGTTGAGCAGACCGTGGGTCAGCTCGGGAAACTCATCCTCAATCTTGGCGCGCAGGTTGCCCGTGAGGAAGGCGAAGCCTTCAAGCAGGCGCTCCACGTCCGGATCGGTGTTCTGCTCCGACAGAAAGCGGGTGAGCTCGGGATAGGCGTCGGCAAATTCGCGCCCTTGCAGGCGCAAAAAAGCCAGTTCATCCCTGAAGTAATGTTCCAGCGACATTGATCAGACCATGCGGTAGTGACGGTGACTGTCCATATGGACGTTGAACGAGGTAACTTGCTCGATATGCTCCAGCCGCACATGGGCCGTCACCTGAAACGACATCTCAAGCGGACTCGCCTGATAGTCGGGTGAACGAACATCCACATGGATGATCCGTGGTTCATAACGACGGATGCATTGCCGGATCGCCTCCCGGATCCGCCCCTTGATATCCGCACTGCCCTGAGTGGCATCATTGAGATCAATGACCCCCAGATCGGGTGCACTGCGGCAATTGCCGGGACGGGTGTTGAGGATCTGGTCGAGCTGCCGTTTGACAGAGTCGACCAGTTCATCAACTTCCGAACGAGGGGAGGAGCCAAGCCCCTCCCCCCGGATGCGATCAAACAGGCTGGCCGCATTTCCTCTATCCCAGGAAGAGAGATGCGGCATCGGGCCTTATTCCTTGTCCAGTCGACCTACCAGAGAGAGCTCGAAGCTCGCCCCCATGTACTTGAAGTGCGGGCGCACGGCCATGGCAACCTGGTACCAGCCCGGCTCCCCTTCCACATCCAGCACCTTGATCTGCGCGGCGCGCAGCGGACGACGGCTACGTACGTCTGCCGGCGGGTTCTCCTGATCGGCAACGTACTGCTTGATCCAGCCATTCAGCTCGCGTTCCAGATCCTGACGCTCCTTCCAGGAACCGATCTGCTCGCGCTGCAGCACTTTGATGTAGTGCGCCAGGCGGTTGATGATGAACATGTAGGGCAGCTGGGTACCCAGCTTGTAGTTGGTTTCCGCTTCTTTGCCTTCCTTGGTGTTCGGGAACACCTTGGGTTTTTGCACCGAGTTGGCGGAGAAGAAGGCGGCGTTGTCGCTGTCCTTGCGCATGGTCAGGGTGATGAAGCCCTCTTCCGACAGCTCGTATTCGCGACGGTCGGTGATCAGCACCTCGGTCGGGATCTTCGCCTGCAGCTGACCCATGGCCTCGTAGACGTGCACCGGCAGGTCGTGGATGGCACCACCGCTCTGCGGGCCTATGATGTTCGGGCACCAACGATACTTGGCGAAACTGTCGGTCAGGGAAGTACCCATCAGGTAGGCGGTGTTGCCCCACAGATAGTGGTCGTGATCCGAGCTGATATCTTCCTGATAGTTGAAACCCTTGATGGGGTTTTCGGTCGGGTCGTAGGGCAGACGCGCCAGGAAGCGCGGTGCGGTCAGTCCCAGATAACGGGCATCTTCCGATTCACGCAGGGAACGCCACTTGGTGTAGGCCGGCCCTTCGAATACCGATTTCAGATCCTTGATGGAAGGCAGATCGGTAAAGCTGTCGACGCCGAAGAAGGCTGGTGCGACGGAAGAAATGAACGGCGCATGGGCCATGGCACCCACCGCACTGACGTATTGCATCAGCTTGATGTCCGGTGAGCTGTGGGTAAAGGCGTAATCACCGATCACAGCGCCGACGGGCTGGCCACCGAACTGACCGTAGCCAGTCGAGTAGACATGCTTGTAGAGACCGGACTGGGTGATTTCGGGTGAGAACTCAAAATCTTCCAGCAGCTCTTCCTTGGTGGCATGCAGCACCTGGATCTTGATGTTCTCGCGAAAATCGGTGCGATCCACCAAGAGCTTCAGGGAGCGCCAGGAGGACTCCATCTCCTGCAGCTCTTTGGCGTGCAGGATGACGTCCATCTGCTTGCTGAGCTTCTTGTCGAGCTCGACAATCATGCTGTCCACCAGCGCCTTGTTGACTGGCTCACTGGTGGTACCGCTGTCCAGAATGTTGGCGATCAGGGCTGCAACCCCCTGCTTGGCGACGCTGTAACCTTCATCCACCGGGGTAATACGAGCCTGCGCCATGATTTCGTCCAGCAAGGACGAGGAGGCTGCACTCGCCCCCGCTTGAACCTGTTCTTCGACCAAAGACATGTTTGTTCCTTTCTCGTTCAGTCAATCCAACCCGGCGATCACTCGGCAGGCTTAATCAAATCCAGCTCTTTGAGCAGCTGCTCACGAGCGTCATCACTGGACAGCAGATCCTGCAAACGATTGCGGAAAGCGGGGATATTGCCCAATGGCCCCTTCAGGGCAACCAAGGCCTCGCGAAGTTCCAGCAGCTTGCGCAGCTCGGGCACTTGTTGTGCCACGCTGTCAGGGGTGAAGTCTTCCAGAGACTGGATCTTGATCGAAACCGGCAGCTCATCTTGGCTGTTTTCTTCCAGACGATTGGGAACGGAAAACTTCAGTTCCAGCGCGGATTCTTTCATGACAGACGAGAAATTATTCTTGTCGATGGAGACTGTCTGACGCTCCTCGATCGGAGTGTCTTCAGTACGGCCCTTCATATTGCCGACCACCATCATGGTCAACGGAAGCTCTATTTCCGCTTGCTGACCACCGGTTGCCGGTACATATTTGATGTTGATACGTTCTTTGGGCGCAACAGTGCCTCCGTCAATTCCTTTTCCCATGCTCTAAATACCAAGTTAAGGGTCAACCAAGACCCTAAAGCTTATAGCCAACGCCCTTGCCAACAACTGTCAAAAATGACAGTTGACTGAACCACCGATGGATTCAGTGAGAAGTTCATCAGCTGACGATGCGTCTCCGATATACCAAAGCAAAAGCTCTAATAACCAAAAACGCAGTATGCATCTTGTTATCTATACAATCCGATTTTGCCTCTACTCTTTGTTAGAGGTCATATTGGCCTAAGAGCCATTTGCGCCGCATGGTATATGCGTGTAACACAGATAGTCAATTGATTATTTATCAACGAAGAGGCATTTAAATGAAAAAAAACAAACAAAAACAAATAGTTACAATCAAATTGAGACAGTTGCATGTGATTATTGAAAATAGACCTCACTCTCAGAAAAATAGATTCCAGAGTCAATAAATTTGAATGTTAGTGATTCATGCATCTCACCATGATGCAGTGCGACAAAGATGGTCGCAACCAGACAAAAATATGTAACAAAAAATGACAATTCAAGAATAAAAAATCCCTTCACCATGCAAAACAATGAAGGGACTGAAGGACATAATATGTACGATGATGTCACCAAGGTGAGCCTGCTTATATCAATCACTCTGAGTCATCGACAGTTCAGGTTGATTGTGAGTTCATCATTGTTGACAAAAAAACGACTAACTGTTCAATTTCTTTCCTTGGGAAAGCGCTACAAACCAATGCTGAGCAAGTTTTTGCCCTGCGCTCTTCTCTTTTTCAGTCATACCTTTTTCAAGCTCGTCACGTGCTTCAGAAGCCTCACTATTTCCATCCGTGGCAGCAAGCAGATACCACGCATAAGCATGCAGTCTATTGCGTGGAGCTCCCAACCCCTGCTCTCGCATCATGCCCATGCGATATTGGGCTGATCGGTGCAGGGCATTGGCGGCCAGTCGATACTGTTTAAGCGCCTGTGGGTAGTCTTCCTTGCCGCCCAATCCCAGCCGTAGCATCTCGCCATAGGCATAATGAGCATCGACGTTGCTCTGTGCTGCTGCCAAAGCAAAATACTGGCGCGCTGTGACGAGATCCCCTTGCTCTTGCTGCCATTGCGCCAATGCCAGCTGAGCTTCGCTGAATCCCCCTTCTGCGGCACGTGTCAACCAATGTTCTCGCGCGGCGCTATCGCTCTGTTGCAGGCTCAATTGATATTCGGCCTCGTGGGAACCACTGCCTGCTGCCAGCTCCAGCCAATAACGACCAAGCGCAAGATCCTGGGCAACCAGATCACCGACCAGATAGGCTTGTCCCAACCACAACTGGGCCGATACAGCCCCTGCATTGGCAGCTCGCTGATAGAGGCCGAATGCCTCTTCAGATGGCGCCTTGCGCGCCAGCACCAACAAGGCATCCGGCTGTTGCTGAGCAGCGGCTTTCTCATACCAGCGCAGGGCAAGATCGGGGCGTTTACCCACCCCTTTCCCTTGTTCATAGCGAGTGCCAAGCTGGAATTGGGCATCCCGATTCCCTTGTTCGGCGGCTTTCTCCAGCCATTTGACGGCATCTTCATCAGCCCCCGCCTGACCTGCATACCACTGCCCCAGAGCCAACTGGGCATTCGCATGATCCCGCTTGGCTGCCTGTTCGAACCAGTCAAGGCACTCACTGGCCAGCTTGCCCTTGTGCCGTTGCCGGCAGTCCTGACCCAGTTGATAACTGGCTTCCGCATTGCCCAACCTGGCGGAGCGCTGCCACCACTGCTTGGCCAGTACAGGATTTTTAGGTTCTCCCAACCCCGCCTGATACCAACTTCCCACCTGTAGTGCCGCCTTGCCCCTAATATCAGCATCTGCAGCCAGCGGACCGACTTGCTCGGCAGCCTGTTTCATCCAGCGCATCGCCTCGGGATAATCCGGCTTAGCCGCCAGACGATTCGCCAGCTCATATTGCACCTTACCCTGCCCCTGCTGGGCTGCTTGCAACAACTGCTGCTCATTCTGAGTTGACATGTTTACCGAGCATCCTGAAATGGTCCAGGACAATAACAGAATGCCAGTCACTGACATTAATTTTAAAAACATATTCCTGTCACTACCTTGTAATAAAAATCAAAATTGCTCAGTGCACTTATTCACTATTTCATCACAATCTTTTTTTTACGAAATTGATAACACACTGACTGTTTTTTCAGTAAATGATAAAACATCATTCCTCTTGTCATTACCAAACCGGCATAGATATATACCCAATACCTCTTCACTATATCATAGACATCAAAATTATCGATAAAGCCAGACACTGACGCCTTAAACCAAACTTTAAAATCTTGGCAGCACACCTTCATTACATCTTCACATCTTCTTGTGTTTTTATATAAAAGCCGAACTTTCACCAAAGAAAACAACTCCAGTGTGGAATGTTTCAACATACAAGCGATGAGTAAATGTCCATATAAAAGGATGACTTATCCTCACCAACAGAATAACTGTATTCATCTTTAGAAATAAAGATAGCGTTTCCATATTTGTTTATCATAACAAAGTCATCAAGAAATCCATTTGATGTTACAGACTGTTTTATAATTCTCTCTAAAACTCCCCCGTCAGAGCTTAGCTCAACCTCAACATCTATATTCACATCTTTAGAGTTAAAGATAAGCAACCATGCGCCTCCCTCCCCTTTAGAAATATGAATGAAGTGGCGAATCAAGGCAGTTATTGCAGCATCAGAATCATGATACTCATTGATGACATTAGCTCGAGAAAAAACCTTCTTATAAAACTCTGACGCAGGGGATTGTTCAATAAAGCGGTGTTTACAGTTAAGCCCCTCAAAAAACATCGAGGTATTTTTCTGCTTCATATAGAGCTTAAGTCTAGAATTCATTTCTTTACCTTCCCTTTTCTGAAACCAAATTTTATTTCAGGAAAATGCCCTGGGTACTGTTTGTACTTGCCGGGAAGCATGGGAGAACCTTTACTATCATCAGCGCCATGAAAGTGAGGGCCTCGACCAAATTTGTCATCATCATGAAGCACGATATATTTTTTGCTTCCATGAACATCAAACTCATAGACAGTTCGATTCTCATATTCTTTATCATAAACATATTTATGTGTTTTATATTGAGCTGAACGTGGGATGCCTGCTGCTTCTTTTGCAGCGCGAAAGCTCTCACGCCTTGAAGGCGACGCAGCGGGACACTGTCCCGGCACATTACTTAACCCCAGTGGGTCCACCCAACCAGTCGGGTTAGGAGCATACTGGTAGTTGTTGAGCCCGCCGGCCAAGCCTATCGGGTCGGGGGTGATAAATCTACCCGTACCGGGCTGGTAGTAGCGGTGGCGGTTATAGTGAAGCCCCGTCTCGACGTCAAAATACTGCCCCTGGAAACGCAAGGGCGTTGCCACCTCGGCAATTTCTTCGCGCCAGACATTACCATAAGCTCGATAGCGCACCTGCCAGGCGGTAGCCCCGCTTGTGCGGGTCAGTGCCAATGGTGTACCAAGGTGGTCAAGCTGGTAATGGAATATCTCTGCCTTCAGCCCTTCCCCTTCCAGTTGTGCCAACGGTTTGAAACTGCCGGGTTCATAGATAAAGCTGCGGTACTGCTCGTCAGTACGGCGCTGATCATCACCGAGCTGATAACTACTCTCGGCAATCAGGTTGTTGGCCTGCCACAAGAATTCGGTGACCTGCCCGCCTTTTGCTCCGCTCACCGTCTTGCGAATACGGCGACCAAAGGCATCGTAGTCATAACAGGCATTGCTGCCATCGGGCAGCTCGGCCCGCACCAGCTGATGCTGACAGTCGTAGTGATAACGGGTCACCAGTTGCTGGCCCTTGCCGCGCAGCTCTACTGCCAATCGGCCAAATTCGTCGTACTCGAAGTGACGATCCCCACTCAACAGCAGCCGGTTTCCCTGGGTGCGGGAGCCATCGAACTGACCCCCCGAGCTTTCACCCAAGAGGTTGCCGGCGGGGTCATGCAGGAAGCGCTCGGTCAGCTCGCCCCGCACTTCCAGCAAGCGGTCCAGCGGATCGTAGCGGTAGTGCACCTCCCCCTGCACGCTATCATCAATACGTAGCAGGTTGCCCGTTGCGTCATAACCATAACGCCGCTCGCGGGAGACCTGTTTGCCCCGCTGCAGACGCAGTGCCGTCAGGCGCCCCTGCTCGTCATATTCGTACTGCTGGGTAAGCGCCCCTTGCTGCCTGCGCAGCTCAAGCCCACCCACCACCTGGTGGCGCGTGAGCTCGGCACCGTTGAGATCAATTCCGCCAAGCGCCCCATGCTGGTAGTGATAGCCAAGCCGGTTGCCGTCGGGCAGTTGCCAATGTGACAGCCGCCCTATGGCATCGTATTGGAAGTGGCTTGAGGCCCACCCCTGATGCTCCGCCAGCAGATGACCGGCGCTATCGTAGTCAAATGCTAGGGGCCAGGCACCGTCGTCGACCCGGATGAGCTGGCCGTGAGCGTCGTACTCAAAAGCAATCTCGCGGCCATCTGGCAGGGATTTTGTCAACAAGCGCCCCATAGGGTCGCGCTCGTAGCGAGTGACCAGTTCGGTCTCCTGCTTGCCGAACTCCACTTTTTCGCTCAGACGTCCGTTGAGGTCATAACGGTAGGCTGTGGTGCGCCCATCAAAACCGGTTTCCCGTGCCACCAGCCCGTTGGGATGGTAGTGGATACGATGCTGTTCACCATGCTCGTTCTCAATCTCGCTGAGGAAGAGCTTGGCGTTGTCATAGCGGTATTTGAGCTCGCTGCCATCTGGGTTGATGCGCCGACTCACCAGATGCAGGCCGGGGTGATATTCAAAACGTGTCTCACGTCCCTGCTCGTCCCACTGCGCCGTTACCTTGCCATAGGCGTTGTACTCATAGCGGCGAATGCCGCCTCCGGGCAAATGAACAGCACTCAGACGATCAGCCGCATCCCATTCATAGCGTGTGATTGCGCCACGCGGGTCTTGCCGCACGATCTGGCGGCCCCGCTCGTCATAGCGCCAGCGGCTTATCCCGCCATCGGCCCCTTTCTCTTCGATCAACTGGCCTAGGCGGTTCCACACCAGCTCGGTGCGGCTCCCATCTGGGTGAACCACAGCGCAGAGCTTGCCCTGGAGGGTATAGTCATAACGGGTTTCGCTCCCCAGAGGATCCCGCCTGGCAATCAGATCGCCTTGCAGGTTGTGCTCGAAACGCCATTCGCGCTCCCCTTGCACTATCTTGCGAACCCGGCCATCCCAGTATTGATAGGAAGTTTGAGTTCCATCGGGAGCAACTTCGAGGACCAACAGCCCCTCTTCGTCATAGTGATAATGGGTCTCCCCCCCCAGCGGATCACGGGCCAGTACTTTCTGACCTTTGGCGTTGTAGGCCGACTCGGTAATCGCACCATCCGGATCCTGCTGGCGGACAAGACGCGCCTGGCTGTCGTGCTGATATACCTCCTGACTGCCATCAGCATTGATGACCGTCACCTCACCCTTGTCATCATCCCAGTCATAGGTGACATCAAAACCCGCCACATCGCTCCAGTGGCGGATAGCGCGAACAGCCTTGCCTTCCCCTTCCCATTCCCAGAAGAAGGCGGCACCGCCAGCCAGACGGCGCTCCACAATGACCCCATCATCACGATAGCGATAACGCTCGCACTCCCCGGCCCCATTCTCGGCCGCCACCAAGTGACCATGGCCATCGTAGTGGTAGCGTTGCAGCGTGGCCTGGGGCTGCCAGGCAATGCCATCAAAGCGCTGCAACTCGAGCGCCATGATGTGGTCGCCCTCATAGGCGAGACGAAGGGCCAGCCCCCCTTCATTTTCCACCCAGGCGGGGCGCCCTTGACGGTCAGAGCGTACCGTCAGCCGATTGCCATAGGGATCGGAAAAACCGGTCAGCCGCCCGCTGTCGCCATGCCAAGTGAAATGCAGGAATGGCGAACCAGCCTTGGCCACGATGACCTCATCAGTCTCGTCACCGAGGTAGACTGCCGCCTCCGAAAGCAGGTTGGTCACCATGGGTTTGGCTATCGATGGCAACGGCAGTTCAGTTGCCAGGGACTCCTCATCCCACCAGGTCAGGGTATCGCCGTGACGTTCAAGCCGGTGCGCAAGGGCATGAGTCCAGCCGATCCCCATGCCGCAGGATTGCGAGACGGCGGACGTGCGATAGAGGCGCCCGAAGACAAAGGACAGCAAACCGGGCAGTTCGCCATCTTGCAGGGCTAGCAGTTCTTCCCCGGTCACCATGGAGACCGGGCAGTTGTTTTTGCAGGTTTTGGTTTCAGGTTGATGGGGACGATTGGCCGGGGTAACTGCCTGTTTGGAGGCATCCGGAGTCTTGTTCACCTGCTTGATCTCGGTGTGCCCCTGGAACCGGCGTTTGGCCGCTGTTCCTTTTTCCACCAACGTTTTGGCATTGCCATCGACCAACTTGAGATCCGCTTTTTTGGCCGGGCTCAACGGTGCAGCCCCCGCGACCAGCACCTTCTTCGCCTTCTGAGCGTGCTGGGCCAAATTGTGCTTTTTGGAGAGATTGACCAAGGAGGTGACTAGTCGCATGACCCGGTCACTGTTCTTGGCCATGGAGGCAGCCTTGGCACCATAGCGCGCCGCGAGGCCAGCTCCTCCGGTCAGCACCACACCGATGATCACATCAATCAGCACCGACGAAATCACCTGAGCACCAAACTCGGTTTGCTGATCAGGGGGCAACATCTTGACCCAGCACACCAAGGCATAGGCATAAAGATAAAGCAGCGCTTCATCTTGCAGTACCAACATGGCAGCTTCCATCTGGGAGGCCCCAGCCTTGGCCATGGCCGCTGCGTCTACTCCGAAGGCGGCCAGCTTTTTGGCGTTGCCTACCGGATCGGCCAGCAGGTTGTAGATGGTTTTAAGATCGTCCCACACCCCGACCAGTGCCTTGCCGATACCGCTTGCTGCCGCAAGAGCATGGCTGCCAAATCCACCGCCAGTACCGCTGTAACGAGCCCAGGCAGCCTTGTGCTCACTGTTCCACTCCTTGGTAAGCCACGCCTCCAGGTCTTTTTGAACAGGCACATAAGAGGTGAACAAGGTATCCAGATCGCTCTTTTTCACATTGGGGTAGAAGGTCACCCGATAGGACTTGCCCGGGGTTAGCTTACCGACCTCGGCAATGCCCTTGCCATCCAGGGTTCCCTCCTTGGCTACCGCCTCGCTGACAAATCGTCCGCGCACAAGTTTCCCCGCTTCCACCTTGTACGGGGTATTGCCGATGGGAATAAAACGTACGGATTCAAACAGATGAACCAGACGCAAGGTGCCGCTTAGCGGGCATTGCGTCACCACGGACTGCGCCTTCTTGCTGCTGGACGATGCCGTGATGGTCTTGTCGCCCACCTTGATGGTCTGCTCCATGTCCATGCTGAGCATGTCGCCCAGAAAGAAACTCTCGGCATCCTTGCGATAGGCATTCAGAACGTTGCGATAATCGGCTATCACTTCGTTGAAGACGGCCTGGCCGGCATTGCTCATGCTTGAACCTCATTGATCAGCGCCGCTTCCAGCGCCGGAAATAGATCGATATCAGGGGATGAATGACGGGAGACAAAGCGAACAACCTTGCAGCGCAGGTTCGCCTCTGGAAATGACCAGTAGAGCTGACCGTTTTGATCCGCCAACTGCTGCATCAGGTTGTTGACGAGGGGACCGGTATCCTGCCTCGCCAATGTCGCGGCAATGACAGGGGGCAGCTCCCACCAGGGAAAAGGGCGCGCAGCACGCGGCTCCGTAAGACCCCATGAGAATACACGCCCAAGACACCACAAGCTCCGCATCTCAGGCAGCAGTGCAGTCACACCGTCACCAAGTTGATTAACAATGCTTGAGAGGTACTTCCCGTCCCAATAACGAAAGAAGACCGCTTCCCCCTGATGCCAGACCTGGGTCAGTCCCTGCAGATGAGCATAAAGGGAATCGATAGACTGATCGCTTGCAACGAGCCAACCCCAGTCATGCGCATCCGTCGTCTCCGCCCAATCGATGAATGGGCTGTCTTTGTCGAGCATCACCAGGTAGGGCATCACAGACAACCAGTCATGGTAAGGTGTGCCCAGATATAGCCCCCGTGGTGTGTCTCGACCATCCAGCTGGTAATAATGCTGCAAAGGCGCTGCGTCACTCGCCGCCCCCAGTAAGGCGTAAAGGGGAGCAGATTGCATCTGCACCCATTCCTTCAGCGCTGTGGTCTCAAATTTCACAACCACTCTCCTTGCATTTTTCGCACTTTTCACAGAAAGGGGCGGCACTCTTCATGGTGGCCAGTTGGGCAGGGCTAAGCGGTACCTTGGGTATAGGGGGTACACTGACTCCCAAGGGCCCTAGTGGCGATTTTCCAGCCCACCCAGTTCCCGAGCCGGCACTGCCACCCGAGTTCATCTTGATGGTGGGGCCGACCAGGGTGACACCGCCGCCATCGACCTTGATAAAGCAGCCACCGACCTTGACGGTAATTTCAGAACCCGCTTCCAGCACCACCTTGGCACCGGCTTTTACGTGCATTTCCTGCCCCGCCTGGGTGAGCCAGCTCTGACCGAGTTTTTGATGCATGGAGGTATCGACAGTCAGCGAGTAGTCGGCCTTTATCTGGTCGCGCTTCTCGCCCTCCACTGTCAGGTGGTCATTGGCCTTGATGCGGGTCACCCGCTCATTGTCGATGTCTCTGTGTTCGTCGTGCTTGATGTGCCAGGCGGCATCATTTTCGATAAGCACATTCAGGTCTTTCTGACCGTGGATGTAAATCCCTTCCTGCCCCGCCTGGTCTTCAAAGCGCAGCTCGTTGAAGCCCTCACCCTGGTGGGTCTCGGTGCGCAGCACGGTGCGGGTCTTGTTGGCCGGCAGCTCGTAGGGCGGCCGGTTGGTGGCGTGGTAGGTTCGCCCCGTTATGATGGGCTGGTCGGGGTCCCCCTCCAGGAACGAGACGATGACCTCGTGGCCGATGCGCGGGATGGCCATCATGCCGTACTGGCCGCCGGCCCAGCCTTGCGAGACCCGCACCCAGCAGGAGCTCTGGTCGTTGGAGCTGCCATATCTATCCCACGGGAATTGCAGCTTGACCCGGCCGTGCTCGTCGCAGTAAATCTCCTCCCCTTCGGGGCCCACCACCATGGCGATTTGCGGGCCATCAACCATCGGCTTGTGAGGGGCTTCCGGGCTGCCGATGCGTACCCGCCAGGTGGTGCTCGCTTTCACCACACCGAATTCGTTGTGGTAGACGGTGGGGCCGCTGCCCCCCTCCTCTTCCAGCGCCTGTGGCTGCAAGCCGGTGTGCTGGATACGCACGATTTGCCAGTCGGTGTTGAGGCTGCCGTTGGGGTGTTCGGTCAGCGAGAAGCTTTGCCCTGGCAGCAAGGCGGCGCTGTTCGACTTGCCACTGCCCGCCACCGCGTCATTGCGCAGGGCATCGAGCCGGTGCTGGGCAAAGGCCTTGCCGCTGCCATCCTGCTTGTAGCGACCCGGAAAATCGAAGTGCTGGTAGGTATCCCGTTGATGCTCGAGTTCTGCGCCCTGCTTTTTGTGGGAGAGGCCGTAAGCCGGGGTCTTGAAGCTGTAGTCCTTGAGCTCCACATCCGAGGAGCGCACCGCCTCCCGGTAGTGGAATTGGCGGACATAGGGGCCTTGCTCAAGGGAACGGTTGCCGAGGTTGAAGAAGAGCTCCGGGCCTTGAGTCAATGCCGCCGCGTCGTCGGCAAAGACGATGCGGTGCTTGCCCGCTTCAAACTCGTGGAAGTAGAACATCCCCTCTTCGGCGGCGAGCCGGTTCACGAAGTCGAGGTCGGTCTCGCGATACTGGACGCAGTACTCCCGCTTGGCGTGCTCGTTTTTCAGGGCAAAGGCGTAGTCGGTGATGCCGTGCTCTTGCAACAGGATGGAGAGGATTTCATCGGGCTTTTGTGCCTGGAAGATGCGGGAGTTGTGGCGAAGCGACAGACGCCACAGGGCCGGCTGCACCAGCAGCTGATAGCGGGTGCGGCGAAAACCGCTGTCACCCTGCGCGAAGTCACTGACCACCCCGCAGACCCGGCGCTGCAGCTCGCCGTTGTACCACACCAGCAGCTCGCACGGCTGGTCCAGCACGGCGCCAAAGTCGATGTCGGGCTGGGCACTTGCCAGCTCCAGGCGCAGGTTGAATGGCCGGTTGAGCGCTTCATCCAGCGCAAACTCGGCCACCACGAAGGTGCTCTCGGGCAGGGCCCCCACTTTGACGGTAAATTGTAATCCTGTGCTGTCTGCCATCGCTGAGCGCCTCTGAGATGTCGTGTAGCCCCATCAGGCGGGGCACTGCAAGCCGGGTGAGAGATCCGCCATCGCCCCGGTTTTTCTGACACCATGGCTACCGCACGCCCTTGACGGCGTGCGGCAAGACGTAAACCCGGATTTTTTCTTGTACCCGCTCACACCAGGCAAACGGACATAAGAAAAATGAGGGGGAAACTAGCTGACTCGGTTGAAAGCAACAGCTAAGCGTTAAGAAAACAAGGGGCACCGCACGCGGTGCCCCCTGATGGGCAAGTTACGCCTCGATCGGCGCACGCCAGTCGTCCGCACCGGAAGTGCCGGCAACGGTGTGTTCCCAATCGATTTTGCGGTAGGCCAGAGAGACCTGGATCAGCTGGGTGAAGTCAGACTTCGCCGGATCCTGGCAGTGGGGCATCTGGCAGTCGATGTCAACGATGGTGGCATCGGTCAGCACAGTAGAGAAGAAGTGCTCCTGCTTGCCCTCGACGGAGGTGCGGTACCACTTCAGGGTCACTTTCGGCAGCATTTCGCCGGAGGCCAAGGAGTTGTACATCAGCGGCACAGCTTTGTTCAGCGCAACGGTGAACTTGAACGGCTTGTGGACACGCTGACCAGCAGGCTGACCGGATTGCGGATCTGTCGGCACGGTGACAACGTGCTGGAACTCTTGTACCAGCATCTCGTCTTCGTGGCCCTGCACGAAGATGTTGCCGACGGAATCGGAGGTGAAGTCACCAGCGGTGATGTTGCCCTGAGTTTTACCTTCGATGCTGATATAACATGGAGTTGGCATGGGTATGCTCCTGATTGGTTGAACGGTAATGACACTCGACCGAATCCGTTAGCAGTGACCATGCCAAACAGTTTTTTCGTTAAAAAACAAATAATTAAAATAAACTCTCACTTGCACAGCCGCCATGCGGCGCAACAAGTTGCGTAGGTGGCACATAAAACTACACGACTTTGCACAACTAGCATCAATCACTAAAAAAATGGCAACCTATTGCGCAAGGCAGAGTTTGTATCTGTCTTCTTCACCTATTACCCGACGATCACTTACTGAAGATAAGCACTTGGCCAATCAAAGCCTGAGCGACCAAAGACTCTCACCATTGGCAGAGAGAAACAGAAAGAAGCGCGCCAATATGTCTTCGAAAAACAGACCTCTTGGCGCCAGCGTAATAAGGAAGAAGGGAGGCAACGTGGTGAGCGCGCTGCTCAATGAGATGGACAGCTTGGCAAGCTTCCTTGCATAACGCCCAGGCGGGCTACCCTGCCCACAGGTCGAGCCTGGGCCAGAACCGGGCTGTCTTCAACCCATAAAGTAAAAGGGCCTGTCTTGCGATAGGCCCTTTTACTTTGTTTGGTTATGAGGGAAGGATCATTCGCCACTACGTGGCTCACCCCTTCGGGGGGCCTGCGGCCGTTCATCACTGCAAGCTGCTCTGCTCGAACCCGGTGAGGGTTCTCACCCTCCTTCTTCGACATGAGCGGATAATTCTTCCCCAAAGCAAAAAACCAACCATCAGGTCGGTTTTTCAATCTGCACGCTGGGTCGGGATTGACTCGCGCCATCCATGGCGAGCGGCCTCTGGCCGTCCAGGCGGACTATCCTGCCCGCCTGTCGAACCCGAGCCCGCCTGTCGAACCCGAGCCCGAGCCCGAACCGCGCCGCCCGTCGCCAAATAAAACAAAAGGGCCTGTCACAAGACAGGCCCTTTTGTTTTATTTGGCGGTGAGGGAGGGATTCGAACCCTCGATACGTTGCCGTATACACACTTTCCAGGCGTGCTCCTTCAGCCACTCGGACACCTCACCAAATTTTGGTCTGTTGTTTAACGTGCTCAGACAGCACGGTGTTCGCTGCGCCGTTGCGCTGGAACGGGGCGTAATTTAGGGGAAAGCCCCCCCGGCGTCAACGGCTTTTTGCATCAGGCGAACCGTTCGCACATTTAACGCACAAATCAGTGCACAGACTCCGGCGCAACCTGGATTTCCGGCAGATTCAGGAAGCCCAACCGCTCGCATTCGGAGACCACTTCATGCGTGGTGGCGATGGTGCTTTCAACGAACAGCAGGAACTGCTCGACCGACAGACCGGCCTTGGTGAAGACGGTGTGGCCCACCACCAGACGCGGCAGGTTGTCATCGATGATGTCGAGGAACACCTTGAGCGACGGGTACTGCATGTTGAGACGACCCAGTTCGGCCACCAGCGGCAGCAAGGCGGAGGGACGCACCTCCAGCTCGGATGAAAACAGCAGCCCTTCCTCTTCGACGAAGATCCGGCTCTCCTGAATGCCTTCGACGGACTGCAGAGAGACAATGTGGATACCGTGGCACTGATCACAGACGTAGTGCTCGATACGAGCCTGCTGCAACCAACGCATTATCATTTCGGAGCTGGGGATATTCATCATTTCCACGACACAATTGGGATCAAGGGGCGCAGTCTAAACCAATTTTCCGGCAACCAAAAGCGCACTGGCCGGATAAGCACACGCCTCGCTTCTTTTTGGCAAGCCGCCTGCATATACTCAGCCCATTCCAGCGCCACACTCGCCCCACAGGGGGCTAAATGACCATCCAAGAAAAGTACCGCCTGCATCTGAAATCCCTCTCGGATGAACTCTTGATCCTGCAAAAGCCCATCCGCATTCTGGATGCCATCAAGTGGCCCCGTCACCTGCAGGCCGACTTTCTGGCCAGTGGAGGACGCACGCTGCCAGCCGTCGACAAAGCCTTCTATGATGGCCTCCCCCTCGGTTTTGATCCCCGCAACAAGTATCTGGAGCTCAAGGAGCTGCGGGACCGGATCCGCCGCCGGCTCGGCCCTCAGGACGAGCTTGGCCACATCCTGCAGGAGACGGTGGATCAATACATGGTGGTCATCGAAATGCTGCGCCAGCGCGGCCAACAGGATTTTCTGCGCTACAGCCAGCTGCTGTACGGCTCAGCTGGCGATCACCTGCGCGGCGATCGCAAGACCCTCAAGGAGCTGGGGGCGAGGCTGTGCGACATCTTCTCCCTGCCCGGCGCCCGCCACCTGGTCCGCCCCTACCCCAAAGAGTTCGAGGGGGAAGCGGCGGTGGCCAAATTGCAGGGCAAGCTGTCGAGCTATTTCAGTGACGGCACCGTGCAGGTCAAGCTGAGCGATGGCATCGTCTCGGACGCGGCGGCCGGCGGTGATTACATCAAGCTCAACTCCCACGCCCGCTTCTCCGAGCTGGATCTGCAGGTGCTGGAGGTCCACGAGGGCTGGGTGCACGTGGGCACCACCCTCAACGGCCGCCAGCAACCCTATGCCACCTGGCTCAGTGCCGGCTCGCCGCGCATCACCGCCTGTCAGGAGGGGTTGGCGGTGCTGATAGAGACCCTCACCTTCAGCTCCTTCCCGGACCGGGCCAAGCGCATCTCGGATCGGGTGATGGCCATCGACATGGCGGAGCGCGGCGCCGACTTCATCGAGGTGTTCCAGCACTTCGTCGGCCAGGGCACCAGCGAACACGACGCCTACAAGATCACCCAGCGAGTGTTTCGCGGCGGCATGGTCGAGGGCGGCGCCTGCTTCACCAAGGATCTCTCCTATGTGAAGGGCTATGTGGAGACGGTCAACTTCATCCGCAGCGCCGTGCTGGAGGGGGTGCCCGAGATCCTGCCCATGCTGTTTGTCGGCAAGGTGACCCTGGATGACATCCCGGTGCTCTATCAGCACTATCTGGAGGGGCTGATCAGTGCGCCCCGTTATCTGCCTCCCATGTTTCGCGATCTCACCGGCCTCTACGTCTGGTTCGGCTTCGCCTGCGGCATGTCGCTGGTGGATATCGGCCGGGTCCAGCAGCACTTTCGTCAGCTGTTCCACCGCCTGCCGGTGGCCGATCCCATCATAGCCCCCGTCGACATCGAAATTGACTGAACCGCCAGCAACAAAAAAGGCGCCAAATTGGCGCCTTTTTCTATCCACTCATCGCGATGAAGAGGGGATTATTTGAAGGCCCGCCCTTCCAGATAGTGTTTGCGACACAGAGAGACATAACGATCATTGCCGCCGATCTCCACCTGCTCGCCATCGCGCATCACCTGGCCGGCTTCATTGACCCGGGAGTTCATGTGCGCCTTGTTGCCGCACCAGCAGATGCTTTTCAGCTCCTCGAACTTGTCAGCCAGGCAGAGCAGGTGGTAGGAGCCGGGAAACAGCTCGCCACGAAAATCGGTCTTGAGGCCGTAGGCGATCACCGGAATGTCCTGCTCGTCGACGATGCGGGCCAGCTGATAGACCTGCTCCTTGGTCAGGAACTGGGCTTCATCGACGATGAACACGTCGATGTGCCGCTCGGCATGGCGGGCTTTTACCATCTCGAACAGATCGCAGCTATCGCTGAACACCTCGACTCTCAGCTCCAACCCCACCCGGGCACTGATCACCCCGACCCCGAAGCGGTCGTCGATGGCGGGTGTCATGGCCAAGGGATGCATGCCCCGCTCCAGATAATTGAAGTGCGCCTGAATGAGCTGGGTCGATTTGCCTGAATTCATGGTGGCAAACTTGTAGTGCAGTGAAGCCATGGTACTGTTCCGAAACTGAATTTATGGGGCGCATGCTAACCAAAGCCCCCAACAAAACCAAGGGGCCTGGCGGCCCCTTGTTCTTTTTATGCGATGGCCAGGTCCGCTTGGGACCTTGCCTTGCGCAAATGGTAGCTGGAGAAGATGACGAACCAGAGCGCACTGACGCTGAAGCCTGCCAGCACCGAGTGCATCAGCCCCATCACCAGATAACCGAGGGCGGCGCCGAAGGCGATGGCCAGGGCATAGGGCAGCTGGGTCATCACGTGGTCGATGTGGTGGCAGCCGGCACCGGTGGCCGACAGGATACTGGTGCTGGAGATGGGCGAGCTGTGATCACCGAACACGGAACCGGCCAGGACGGCGGCCAGCATCGGCAACATCAGCGTGATGTCACTGGCCGCCGCCATGTCACCGGCCAATGGCAGCATGATGCCGAAGGTGCCCCAGCTGGTACCGGTGGCAAACGCCATGGCACAGGAGAGGATAAAGACCACGGCAGGCAGCACCTCGATGGGCAGGTTGCCGTTGGCAAGCGATGCCAGGTACTTGCCGGTCTCGACGTCACGCACCACGGCGCCGATGGTCCAGGCAAACAGCAGGATGTTGATGGCCGGCAACATGGCCATGACCCCTTGCGGCGCAGCCTTGATCCAGTTCTTGGCGCCGAGCTTGAGACGCATGGCCAGACCGATGGAGACCACCAGGCTGCACAGGGCGCCATACACCAGGGACGAGCCGACATTGGTATTCTCGAACGAGCCGAGCACGCTGAACGGCTCGCCATTGGCGGCCAGCACGGCGGCACCGGAGTCAATCATGAAATAGACGGTGGCCGCGGTCAGGGTCAGGATCGGCAGCACCATGTCGATCATGCCGCCGTTGCTCTCCTCCGGGCTCTCCATGTCCAGGCCGATGGGGCGGCCCTTGGACTCATCCCACAGCTTGCCTTCCAGCGCCCACTGCTCGTGCTGACGCATCGGGCCGATGTCGAGCTGGAACGCGATCACCACCAACACCATGATCAGGGTGAACACCGCATAGAGGTTCATCGGGATCATCTCGACAAAGGCGGAGATGGGGCTCTGCCCGGTGATACCGTGAGCCGCCATGATGCCGCCGACCAGGGCGATGATATAAGCACCCCAGGAGGAGATGGGCATCAGCACGCAGACCGGGGCGGCGGTGGAGTCCAGCAAGTAGGCCAGCTTGGCGCGTGAGATCTGGAAGCGGTCGGTCACCGGACGGCAGATGGCCCCTACCGACAGGCTGTGGAAGAAGTCATCGATGAAGAAGGCAAAGACCATCATGCCGGTCAGCGTCTTGGCCCCCTTGCGGGTCTTGGCGCGCTTGGCGGCCCACTCGGCGAAGGCACGGGTCGCACCGGAAACGCTCATCAGGCTGATGAGACCGCCCAGCAGCAGCATGAACAGCAACATGTTGATGTTGTCACGGTTGAGTGCCCCGTCGACCCAGAAGATCTTGAGCACAGTGTTCAACATGTAATGCAGGGAATCGAGGGGAGAAAACTGGTTCAGCAGCAGACTGCCAGTGACTATGCCCACCCCCAGCGACAGCAGGACGCGGCGGGTCAGGATTGCCAGGGCGACGGCCAGCAGGGGTGGAATGATTGACCAACCGGAGTCGGCGTAGTGAATGATGTCCATGATCTCTTTGCACCTAAAGACAGCAGGTGGAGATCTACCGAGAGGATAAAGAAACAAAACCCATGGGGAGGTAATACTCCTCAGCCCCTTCAGGTAGCGCTCCATAGTGGATGACTATGGCAGTCCTGCACCTATTAGATGCAGAACCAGCAGCCCGGTATGATGGCCTGGCCACTTCGGCGCTGACTCCTTTCCTCGTGCATCACAGGCATCACCCTCCGCACAAGTAGTCATAGGCAGCGCGCCTCTACTTAAAGGTATTCGAGGCACATTTTATCGTGCCGGCACGTTATAGCAAGTTTTTTGATTAAATCACCAAATGGCGTGGCTTAAAATGGCATAGTGGTAGTCAAATGGTGCAAACATTATGATTTTGTCGCTATTTTCATCTATCAAGAACTCAGTCGAGTATGTACGTTGCCAATATTGCTGAATCGGGCCTGAATCCAAAATAGATCACTTAATTTCCACTATGAATTTATTAATTCAGCTGACTTGACTTGATCATAAATGGCCGTATAAATTAGCCAAAATTACTATATCTATTTAATTCACTCTTTTGCTCGCGTGGTGAACACTATGAACGAATTTTTGAAAGTCCTGCTGAATGTCCGTAGCCTGCGTGCCGCTTGCCGTGAGCTGACACTGGAACAATTGGAAGAAGGTCTGGAAAAGCTTTCCACTATTGTCAGCGAGCGCCAGCAGGATGAAGCCGCCGAGCGTCAGGCTCGTGAAGAACATCTGCGTAAAATTAACGAATATGCCGAAATGCTGAAAGCTGCCGGCATCGATCCGGCCGAATTGGTTGGCACCGTGGCCGTGGAACCCGCCAAGGCCAGCAAGGGCAAACGTGCTCCCCGCCCGGCCAAATACCGTTATATGGACAACGGCGTGGAAAAAACCTGGACCGGCCAAGGCCGTATGCCTTCCGTGATTGCCAAGGCCGTTGCCGAAGGTAAATCCGTCGAAGAATTTGCCATCTGATAAAGCCGTATCGGCGCAATAAAAAACCTCGCATCGCGAGGTTTTTTATTGTCTGTAGCCTGACTATCAGCCCCGCTCTGCGGCCTTGATCCAGAGCACTTCTGGGGTCGCCGTACAGGCCAGCAAGTAGCGGGCAATGGTGAAGAACCAGTCACTCAGCCGGTTCATGTAGGGCAGAATGGCCGGATTGAGCTGCTCGCTGCGGCTCAGGGTCAGCAGCAGACGCTCGCAGCGCCGGGTGAGGGTTCGCACCACATGGGCTTGTGCCGCCGCACGGGAACCACTGGGCAAAATAAAATTGCGCAGCACAGGTAAATTGGCGCTGTAGGTATCAATTTGTTGCTCCAGCCGCAAGGTCCACTCATTATTCACCTGCCAGATGGTCGCTTCCTGAGCTGCGCTGGAAAATGCCAGCTCCCCGCCCAGATCGAACAATTCCTGTTGCAATAATAACAAGTCAGCCAATAATCCGGTTTCGGCCGCAGGCACCTCGGCAATAAGAAGACCTATATGAGAATTTAATTCATCAATATAACCATAGGTTTCTACCCGTATATCGTCTTTGGCCAGTTGCAGCCCATCGGCCAGGCGAGTCATGCCCTTGTCACCCTGCCTCGTATATATCCTCATACCGACATCCTGTTAATAATGGGAACAATCATGGATTCCAGCCCGTTGAGCTTGATTTCATAGGCCAGCGCCAGCGTTTTACCCAGTGAACCGGCGGGAAAACCGGTGCGGGCCAGCCACACCAGATAAGGCTCCGGAATATCG
This sequence comes from Aeromonas sp. ASNIH4, assembly GCF_002934425.1. Taxonomy (NCBI): domain Bacteria; kingdom Pseudomonadati; phylum Pseudomonadota; class Gammaproteobacteria; order Aeromonadales; family Aeromonadaceae; genus Aeromonas; species Aeromonas sp. ASNIH4. The sequence goes on from NZ_CP026217.1 coordinate 2,618,637, forward strand.
ATGATGCGACGTCCCCGATATTTGCCGTAAGGCATCTTGTTGGCCAAGGACAACAATACCCGCTCGTCGGACAACCACTCCATCTCAATCAATATCCAGATATTTATGGGTCTGGATGGAGAGCCGCCAATTGCGGGCAATGCAGGTTGCCATCGCCAATTGAGTGGCCCTGGGTTTCTGGCTGATGGGTTGCAGCGCGATCACCACGTTTTCACGCAAGCAAGCGGTGGCCAGCAGCGTATCCAGCTCCTCCACATGGCGCTCGGTGGCCACCGGATGCTTGATCTCGTTGGCTCGCTCGAGGGCAGAGACCAGCACCGGCAGCCCTCCCTTCATATTGATCTTGGGGGATACGGTGACCCAGGTCTGTTCATGGGTCTGGATCTCGCTGGTACCGCTGGTTTCGATCTGCACCTGATAACCCGCCTCAATCAGGGCGGCAGAGAGATCCTGCAGATCATAGAGGCAGGGTTCCCCACCCGTGATCACCACGTGGCGCGCTTGATAACCAAGCTGCTGGAAGCTGGCCAGGATCTGCTCCGTGCTCATCTTGCTCCAGCCATCGGATTCGTTGGAACAGTCGAGTACCGCCTGCACCCCCACTTCACGAGCAGGATCGACCACCCAGGTATGACGGGTATCGCACCAGGGGCACCCCACCGGGCAGCCATGCAGGCGAACGAAGATGGCGGGCAGGCCGGTGAAGACCCCCTCCCCCTGGATGGTCTGGAATATCTCGTTGATTGGGTAATGCATCTTGGTCACGGCTGGTTGCAAAAGTCGCGGATTATACCCCAAGCAAGGCCGAGACGCAGGTTCAGCATCCGCTTTTCTCGCCCAGCCCGGTTTTTTGGTGCAAGCGTGCCGCCACGCCCGCCTTGTCGGCCAGGTACTGCTGCAGGCCGCGGCTGCGCAGATCGCAGGCAGGACAGGCACCGCAACCGTCGCCGGCAATGCCGTTGTAGCAGGTGAGCGTCTGCTGGCGCACGGTGTCGAGGTGGCCGTAGTGATCCGCCAGTGCCCAGGTTTCGGCCTTGTCGAGCCACATCAGCGGGGTCTCGAAGCGAATAGCACGATCCAGCCCCAGCGAGACTGCCTGATTGAGCGCCTTGACGAACTCGTCACGGCAATCGGGATAACCGGAGAAATCGGTCTCGCACACCCCGGTGATCACCGCCTCGGCGCCCACCTGATAGGCGTAGATGGCAGCCAGGGTGAGGAACAGGATGTTGCGGCCCGGTACGAAGGTATTGGGCAGGCCGTTGTCCTGCAACTCGAAGCTCACCGGGATCTCGTCCCGGGTCAGGGCCGAGATGGCCAGCTCGCCCAGCATGGTCACGTCCATCACCTTGTGGGCAGCGATGCCGAGCTGGCTTGCCAGACGGCGCGCCGTCTCGATCTCTTCCCGATGGCGCTGGCCATAGTCGAAGGTAATGGCGTGCACCTCGTCATAACGGGACAAGGCCTGGACCAGGCAGGTGGTGCTGTCTTGACCACCACTGAATACCACGACGGCTTTTTTCACGAATAACTCTCCTCTGGGCAGTTCAACTGCGCCGGCCCTGGGCAAAATCGTGCCACTGCCGGTTCAAATGGGTAAAAAGGGTCATCAGCGGAGCGAAGCGATCGGGCGCCCTCTCCCACTGGGACAACAGATGGTAGCCCGCTTCCAGGGTCGACAGCGCCTCTGCAAACGGCTTCTTGCGAATGGAATATTGCCCCGCGACGGCGTCCAGCTTTATCCGCGGCAGTTGCTGCAACTCAGGGTTGCTGTGCAGCATCCGGTAGGCCTTGCGCCAGGTGCCATCAAGCAGCAAAAAACAGACCCGACGAGCCGGCTCGGCCGCCGCCCTCTCCCGTATCCTGGCAAGCGAGATGGCCTCCTCATCCGGCCACAGCAGATAACACTGCAGCGCGGGATCGGCCAGCAAGGCCGCCAGCTCGGGGACGTCGGCCACCTGTTCGCCCACATGCAGACGGGCCTGCGCCAGCGAGGCGGCCAGCAGGATGGCGGTACCCTTGGGATGCCCGACTTCGCTCGGATGCTGCAAAATATGGAGAGGGGCGAGATGCGGCACCTGCCGAATATAATCACACAGACAGGCTTTGAGGGCTCTGGTGCAACGTGTACAGTAGCGGCTCTTGTTGTCGTCGGACTGTTTCATGTTGTCAGAAAAATCAGGATTGCTCTGGGTCATCACGCTTTCACTCGCCAGTTTGCTGCTCTTTTTCATCGTGCCGAATCACCAGATCTCCTTCGATCGCACCCTGATAGCCCAGGGTGAAGGGTGGCGCATCATAACAGGCAATGTGGCCCACACCAATCTGTGGCACCTGCTGCTCAATCTGAGCGGGTTGTGGGTACTTTACAGCTTGTTTCGCGAATACCTGACCGGTTGTCGGCTGCCGCTGCTGCTGTTGCTGCTCGGCTCCGCCGTCGGGCTCGGTATCTGGTGGTGGTGTCCGCAGACCCAGTGGTACATGGGATTGTCGGGCGCGCTGCACGGCCTGTTCGTCTGGGGCGCGCTGCAGGATATCCGCTATCGCCGCTACTCCGGCTGGCTGATGCTGGCAGGGGTGGCGATCAAGCTCGGAGTGGACTTCTACAGTGCGGGGGAAAGCCCGGTGTCCGCCCTCATCGGCGCCAGGGTACACATTGAATCACATCTGATTGGCTCGGGCGCCGGCCTGTTGCTCGGCCTACTCCCGATCACCCTGCGCGAGCCCGCTCCCAAGGAGTAAGCCGTACATGATGCAATGCCGGCCCCACATCGGGCCGGCATTCTGTCCATTATCGATTTGCCAGCTCGGCGTTGATGCCTGCCAGCATGGCGGCAGGATCGGCCGACTGGGTGATGGGGCGGCCAATCACCAGATAGTCGGCCCCTGCCTCCACCGCCGCCAGCAGTGTCATGACCCGGCGTTGATCCCCAGCAGCTGAACCAGCGGGACGGATCCCCGGCGTCACCAGCTTGAAGTCGGCACCGAGCAGCGCCTTCAATTCACGCGCCTCTTCGGCGGAACAGACCACCCCATCGAGCCCCGCCTCCTTGGTCAATTTGGCCAGCCGGATCACCTGCTCGGCCGGGCCGACAGTGAGCCCCAGCGGCGCCATGTCGGTCTGCTCCATGCTGGTCAGCACGGTCACCCCGATAAGCAGCGGCGCCTTGTCACCATAAGGCAGCAACGCCTCCTTGGCGGCCCGCATCATCCGCTCGCCACCACTGGCGTGCACATTCACCATCCAGACGCCGAGCTCGGCACTGGCGGCTACCGCCTTGGCAACAGTGTTGGGAATGTCGTGAAACTTCAGATCCAGAAAGACATCAAATCCCTTGGCAACCAGCTGACGCACGAACTGGGGGCCAAACAGGGTAAACATCTCCTTGCCTACCTTGAGACGGCACTGGGCCGGGGAGATACGTTCAATGAAGGCGAAGGCATCGGCCTCGTGCTGATAATCCAGCGCAACCAGTACTTTGGGATCTAGCATCTCACTTCCTATCGATGGTTATTCGCCGCCCGGAGCTTGGCCCCGGTTCGACCTGAAAACACCAGGCCGCAGCGGCCTGGCTCATGATCTTGTGCTGGCTCTTACTCCCCGTCCAAGCCGCGGATCGGCTTGATGGACCCCCACTGGCGGCAGGAGGGACACTGCCAGAACAGGGAGTGGGTGGCAAAACCACACTGCCGGCACTTGTGGGTGGATTTGATCTTGATCTGCTCGCCAACCAGCTGCTGCAAGAGCTCAAGGCTCTCCTTGGCAGGGCCCTCCTCAGCGCTTGCCAGCTGGAAGCCCACCAGCTGATAGAAGCCCTTCATGGAGGGATGACGGCGCAATTGGCGCAGCACCAGCGCACGGGCCTGACTCAGACCATCGCGCTCTTCTACCAGCTTGGCCAGTGCCAGCGTCACGCTGACACCGGCATGATCCTCCACCGCCTGCTCCAGCAGAGGAATGAGATCGTGGGCACGGCCCAGCCGCTGATAGCACTCATTGAGGGAGGGAATGGCTTCGGAGGCAAAGTCGATATCCTGCTCGAACACCCGCAAGAGATCCTTGCTGGCCTGCTCGTACTCCCCTGCCGCCATGGCCAGTTCCGCCAGACGCAGGCTGGCACGGGCACAGGCGGGGTTGACGCTGAGCGCCCGCTTGAGCTTGGCAAGCCCGGCGGGTTTGTCCCCTTCACGCAAGGCGCTCTCTGCCTGCTCGCAGTAAAAATGGGAAATGGGCTCGGCCAGCTTCTTGCCCTGAAACTTCTGCAGCCGCACCGCCACGTCGATGGCCTTGTCCCAATCCCGCAGTTGCTGATGAATGATCAACAGTTGGGCCAGCGCCGTCTCTTCATAGTCGCTGTCATCGCACAGCTCGTTCCAGAGCGCCTCGGCCCTGTCCAGCAGACCGGCAGCAAGAAAGTCGCGCGCCAGCTCCTGCAACGCCAGCTGGCGCTGTTCCCGGGTCAGCTGGCGGGTCACCAGGTTCTGGTGGATCTTGATGGCGCGATCCACCTCGCCACGCTGGCGAAACAGGTTGCCGAGGGAGAGGTGGGTTTCGATGGTTTCGCTGTCCACTTCCAGCAGCTGGATAAAGAGATCCACCGCCTTGTCTGATTCATCGGACAACAAATAATTGAGGCCCGCCACGTACTGGCGGGAAAACTGGTTACTCTGTTTCTGGGTGTCCTGGCGAACACTCCTGCGCCCCATGTACCAGCCGTAACCGGCAGCAATGGGCAACAGCAGGAAAAGCAGTTCAAGCATCGAGGGACATTATTCCTTGGCAGCCGACCGAGCCAGCTCCAACTCGCGGGATTGACGGCGCATGGTGCGATTGAGGGTGCGATTCTGCATCTTCAGACGCAGGAACAAGAGACCGAATACCAGCCAACCCAGCAGGAAGCCACCACCAAAAAAGAATCCCAGCAACATGGAGAGTGAAAACTCGCCTTGGGCAATCAGATAGTTGAACTGCACCAGCTGGCCATTTTGCGAACCGACGGCCAGGGTCAGAATAAACACCAGCACCAGTGGAATGAGGGCCAAGATACGCTTCATAGGAGCTCCCTGTCAGTATCTAATGAAAGGCTGATTATCCTTAAAATCACCGGCAGACTCTAGAGCGAATGGGAAAAGACTTGGAGAAACCGGACAATTGCCACAAGGCAAACCATAAAAACAAAAAAGGCATACCCAAGTATGCCATTTTCTGCATTATTCAGCGATGTTCACTCGCTCGCGTAACTCTTTGCCAGGTTTGAAATGGGGAACATATTTCCCGGTCAATTCAACCTTGTCCCCGGTTTTGGGGTTGCGGCCCACGCGGGGGGCGCGATAGTGCAGTGAAAAACTTCCAAATCCGCGGATTTCAATCCGGTCGCCGTTTTGCAAAGTCGATGCCATCTGCTCAAGGATCTCCTTGATGGCAGCTTCGACATCCTTGGCCGGCATATGCATGCGGCTGGCAGCCAATTGTTCGATGAGATCTGATTTGGTCATAACGTTAAATCTCCTTCCCCGATCACATGCAATATTCATTACGCCAATGATAAAAAAGGGCGGCGTGACACGCCGCCCTTTTCTTGCATCAAGGATTACTCACCCTTGGCGGCTTTGAACGCTTCAGCCATGGCATTGCTGAACACAACTTCTTCTTGTTGGTTCAGGCTGTCGATAGCAACACGCTCATCAGCCTCGTCCTTAGCGCGGACAGACAGGCTTACAGTGCGGTTCTTGCGATCAACGCCCATGAACTTGGCTTCAACTTCGTCACCAACAGACAGCACCAGAGTGGCGTCTTCTACGCGGTCACGAGCAGCGTCGGAGGCACGCAGGTAGCCTTCTACGCCGTCAGCCAGTTCGATCACGGCACCCTTGGCATCAACCTCGGTAACCTTACCCTTCACAATAGCACCTTTCTTGTTGTCAGACAGGTACTTATTGAACGGGTCTTCTTCGATCTGCTTGACGCCCAGGGAGATGCGCTCGCGCTCCGGGTCCACTTGCAGAACAACGGCTTCGATCTCGTCGCCCTTCTTGAATTCACGCACGGCTTCTTCGCCCTGGTTGTTCCAGGAGATGTCAGACAGGTGAACCAGGCCGTCGATGCCGCCATCCAGACCGATGAAGATACCGAAGTCAGTGATGGACTTGATCTTGCCGGAAACACGGTCGCCCTTGGCGTGAGTTTCGGCAAACAGCTGCCACGGGTTGGATTTGCACTGCTTCAGACCCAGGGAGATACGACGACGCTCCTCGTCGATGTCCAGAACCATCACGTCAACCACGTCGCCAACGTTAACAACCTTGGACGGGTGGATGTTCTTGTTGGTCCAATCCATCTCGGATACGTGTACCAGGCCTTCCACGCCTTCTTCGATTTCAACGAAGCAGCCGTAGTCGGTCAGGTTGGTCACGCGGCCAGACAGACGGGTGGTCTCCGGGTAACGCTTGGCGATAGCAACCCAGGGATCTTCGCCCAGCTGCTTCAGACCCAGGGATACACGGGTACGCTCGCGGTCGAACTTCAGAACCTTGACTGCGATCTCGTCGCCAACGTTGACGATTTCGGAAGGATGCTTAACGCGCTTCCACGCCATGTCGGTGATGTGCAGCAGGCCGTCAACACCGCCCAGATCTACGAATGCACCGTAGTCGGTCAGGTTCTTGACGATACCCTTAACTTCTTGACCTTCTTGCAGGTTAGCCAGCAGGCTTTCGCGCTCGGAGGTGTTCTCGGTCTCGATCACGGCACGACGGGAAACAACAACGTTGTTGCGCTTCTGGTCCAGCTTGATGACTTTGAACTCGAGTTCTTTGTTTTCCAGGTGAGCGGTGTCACGGATCGGACGCACGTCAACCAGAGAACCCGGCAGGAAGGCACGGATGCCGTTCAGTTCAACGGTGAAACCACCCTTGACCTTGCCGTTGATGATACCGATAACGGTAGCTTGCTCTTCGTAAGCTTTTTCAAGCTGCAGCCAGGCTTCGTGGCGCTTGGCTTTTTCGCGGGACAGCTTGGTTTCGCCGAAACCATCTTCGATAGAGTCCAGAGCCACGTCAACGGAGTCGCCTACGTTGATTTCCAGCTCGCCCATGGCGTTCTTGAATTCTTCAGCCGGGATAGCGGACTCGGATTTCAGACCGGCGTCAACCAGTACGAAACCATTTTCGATAGCAACGACAGTACCCTTGACGATGGAACCTTGACGGGTTTCAACGGCGTTCAGGGACTCTTCAAAGAGTTGAGCAAAAGATTCGATCATTGTTTATGTCACAAATGAAACATCCACTTGCAATCCGGCACAAGCGGGGTTGTTTTAAATTATCTGCGCCATCCATGGTGCAGACGACTGACATCAGTTTGTACTGACATCACCAAGTTGTTGCTCTGCATAGGCAAGCACCGTTACCAGCACTTCATCTATGGACATGGCGGTTGAATCCACCACGAGAGCATCTTCTGCCGGTTTAAGGGGGGCAACGGCGCGATTTCTGTCGCGATCATCACGTTCCCGAATCTCGGTTAAAAGACGCTCAAAGTTAACATCAAAGCCCTTATCTTGCAACTGCTTATAGCGGCGGGCAGCCCGTTCTTCGGCGCTGGCGTCGAGGAAAATCTTCACCTCGGCCTCCGGGAAAACCACGGTACCCATGTCACGACCGTCGGCGATGAGGCCGGGGGCTTGGCGAAATGCTCGCTGACGACGCAGCAGGGCTTCGCGCACCCGCGGGAAGGCGGCGATTTTACTGGCGGCATTGCCCACATCCTCGGTACGGATGGTACGGGAGACATCCTCCCCTTCCAGCACGACTTTCACCTGCTCGGCATCGACCTGGAACTGCACGTCCAGATTGGCGGCCAGGGGAACCAGCGCAGCTTCGGCATCGAGCTCTACATCGTGATGCAGGGCGGCCAGGGCCAGCACCCGATAGATGGCGCCGGAATCGAGCAGGTGCCAACCCAGTTTTTCAGCCAGCAACTGACACAGGGTGCCCTTGCCTGCACCACTCGGGCCATCAATTGTCATCACGGGGGCCATCTGCGGCATAACGTCTCTCCTGCACACTTGTTGCACACATCCCGGGAGGGATGGGGTAATGGGCGCCGATTATACCCAAATGTGCCGAGCCTGGCAGTCGTCGTGGCACACATTTGCGCAAAACCAGTCGCAACTGTCCTCTTTGTGTACCGCCAGGCAAACCATTAAGTTGTGCAAGGTTTTGTTCTTATGGTTGTTCCGCACAAGGCGCGCTAAACTGGCCGCCCTTTTTTAAGCAGCTGTAGTAAGGAGCAACCTATGAGCAGCGTTACCCTCGTGGCCAAATCCAAGTTGCCGACCCCCTGGGGCACTTTCACGCTGGTAGGCTTTCAGGAAACCGGCACCGGCAAGGATCATGCCGCACTGGTGATGGGCGATATCACGGGTGATGAGCCGGTGCTGGGCCGCATTCACTCAGAGTGCCTGACCGGGGATGCCCTGTTCAGTCTGCGTTGCGACTGCGGCTTCCAGCTGCAGGCTGCATTGGAAAACATCGCCAAGGCCGGCCGTGGCGTCTTGTTGTATGTCCGCCAAGAAGGCCGTGGCATCGGCCTGCTCAACAAGATCCGGGCCTATCATCTGCAGGATCAGGGCGCCGACACCGTCGAGGCCAACGTGGCACTCGGCTTTGCCGCCGACATGCGCGACTACACCATCTGCGCCGACATGCTCAAGCAGCTGGAGGTGAAATCCCTCAAGTTGATGACCAACAACCCGCGCAAGATGAAGGCGATGGAATCCTTCGGCATTCCGGTAGCGGAGCGGGTGCCCTTGCAGGAAGGGCGCAATCCCCACAACGAGTTCTACCTCTCGACCAAGGCCAACAAGCTGGATCACATGCTCAAGAAGTGAACCCGCCTCGCCGCTAGCCGCCATGAAAAACGCCTCCCATCGGGAGGCGTTTTTTGTTGCTCTCATATCGCCGCGGCGCTAGCGGATGGGCAGCTCGATATCGGCAAACATGGCATCCACGTCGTCGCTGGAGCGCAGCGCGATGGCCCGCTCCACCACATCCCGGGTCAGATGCGGGGCAAAACGGGTCATGAAATCATACATGTAGGTACGCAGGAAAGAGCCCTTGCGAAAGCCGATCTTGGTGGTGCTGTGGGCAAACAGGTGGCTGGCATCCAGCGCCACCAGATCGGTGTCGACCTGGGGATCCAGCGCCATGGTCGCCATTACGCCGATCCCTACCCCCAGCCGGACATAGGTCTTGATCACGTCCGCATCGGTGGCGGTGAAGACGATATTGGGCTCAAAACCGGCCCGGTTGAAGGCGGTGTCGAGTTCGGAGCGGCCGGTAAAGCCGAACACATAGGTCACCAGCGGGAAGCGGGCGATGTCGGCGATGGAGAGCTTGCCAACCTGGGTCAGCGGGTGGCCCTTGGGCACGATCACGCTGCGGTTCCAGTGGTAGCAGGGCAGCATGATGAGATCTTCGTAGAGGTGCAGCGCCTCGGTGGCGATGGCAAAATCGGCCTGGCCCTTGACCACGGCTTCGCTGATCTGGGTCGGCGTGCCCTGGTGCATGTGCAGGGAGACTTTGGGAAAGCGCTTGATGAAGCCCTTGATCACGTCGGGCAACGCATAACGGGCCTGGGTGTGGGTGGTCGCAATGTGGAGCGTACCCTGCTCGGGGTGAGTGTGCTGACTCGCCACCGACTTGATGCTCTCCACCTTGCCCAGGATCTCGTTGGCAATCTTGATCACGTCCCGGCCAGCCGGGGTGATCTGGGTCAGATGTTTGCCGCTGCGCTCGAAAATCTGGATCCCCAGCTCATCTTCCAGCATGCGCACCTGTTTGCTGATCCCTGGCTGAGAGGTGTAAAGGCTCTCTGCCGTTGCCGACACGTTCAGTCTGTGGTTGGCAACCTCAACGATATAACGCAATTGTTGGAGTTTCATGATGTTAGGCTCTAAAGGCGACTTGAACTAATACTAACAAACTTTTGCCTGATAGCCCTTCCTTCTTGGCTATTTATGGCTGTGCCTGCGCCAGCAAAAAATCCCGCAAGGCGCGGTTGGCCATGGAGAGCGGATCCCCTCGCCGCCACGCCACGCAGAGATCGAGAAAGATCGGGGGGGCAAACGGGATCCCGGTCAGGGCTGGCTCTTCGTCCAGAGCCATCCGCAAGAAGGTGGTCACCGCAAAGCCCTGCTTCACCACCGCCTTGAGCAGCGGGATGAGGTTGCTCTCAAAGGCGATGTCGGGCTCGCAGCCCAGTCCCTGGGCCAGCGCTTCCATGTGCTCGCGGTGATAGAAGCCACGGCGAAACATCGCCAGCTCCTGGCTGAAAAACTCGCTCAGCGACACACTCCGGGCCTGGCGCAGCGGATGCTCCTCCCCCACCACCATCAACATCTCTTCACGCAGCAGCTGGGCGCCCTCCAGCGCCGGCGGCAGATCACTGGTGATGAGGATGGCAAGATCCAGCGAGCCGTCCACCATGCGGCTCAATAGTTCGCGAGTGCCCGCCTCCTCCACCCGGATCTTGAGGCCGGGGTAGCGATGCTTGAATGCCATCAGGATCGGCGGAAAGTAATAGGAGCCCATCATGTAGGGAATTCCGATGCGCACCTCTCCGCGCTCCAGCCCCTTGAGCTCGGCCATCTCGGCCTCGGCCTGATGCATCTGGCGCAGCAGGCGCTCGGCATGGCGGCAGAGTACCTCCCCTTCCGGGGTGAGCCGCACGTTGCGATCCTGACGGTCGAACAAGCGCAGCTCGAGCTGCTGCTCCAGCTTGGCGATGGCCATGCTGATGGCGGGCTGCGCCACGTGCAACCCGTTGGCCGCCTTGGTAAAGGAGCCGGCATCCCGTACCGCCAGCAGATAGGTGAGCTGTTTCAGGTCCATATCAATTTGGTTTATCAGATGGATAACTTAAATATATTATATTTATGTTCTGGCGCGCACTAACCTGCAACAAAGCTGTCAGGACAATTGCATATGATCGAAGTCGGTAGTCGTGAATGGATCCGCGCCACCCTGGCCCTCAGCCTGGGCTCCTTCCTGGTGTTTCTCAATCTCTATCAAACCCACCCGCTGCTGCCGCTGCTGGCCGAGGTGTTCTCCGTCAGCTCGCTGTCGGCCGGCTGGACCCTGGCCGGCTGCACCGCTGGGCTCGCCGTCTCGCTGCTCGTCTGCGCCCGGCTGGCGGATCGCTTCGGCCGGCGCCGGATCATGCTGTGGAGTCTGGCCGGTGCCATCCTGCTCTCCCTGCTCATCAGCCTGGTCAGTCAGTTTGAACAGCTACTGTTGCTGCGGATCCTGCAGGGTGTCCTGCTGGCGGGGCTGCCCGCCACTGCCATCGCCTACATGGGGGAAGAGTTCAGCAAGCGGGCCCTGCTCTCCGCCGTCGGGGTCTACATCGCTGCCAACTCACTGGGGGGCATCGCCGGCCGGGTGGTTGGCGGTCTGCTGGCCGGCTGGTTTGGCGACTGGCAGCACACTTTTCTCGGCATCGGCCTCATCAGCCTGGCGCTGCTGCCTCTCGTCATCTGGCTGCTGCCGGCCCAGACCCGTTTCGTGCCCGTCATCGCCAAGCCGGGCCAGTTTCGCCAGGCCATCGCCAGCCACCTCGGCAATCCGCTGCTGGCGGGGGCCTACCTCATCGGCGGCCTCAACTTCATGGTGTTTCTGAACCAATACAGCTACCTCACCTTCCTGCTGGCCAGCCCCCCCTTCTCCTTGCCGACCCAGTGGCTCGGCATGCTGTTTCTGACCTATCTGTCGGGGACGGTGGCCTCCTCCCTCAGCGGTCGCTGTGCCCATCGCTGGGGGGCGCAGCGCCTGCTGCTGGTCGGCATAGCCCTGATGGCGCTCGGCAGCGCCCTGCTGCTGGGCGGCTCGCTCAGCGCCATCCTCTCAGGCCTGCTCATCTCGAGTTTCGGCTTTTTCCTTGCCCACGCCTGCGCCAGCGCCTGGGTCGGCCAGCACGTGGAGCACAACCGGGCGCTCGCCTCGTCGCTCTATCTGGTGGGTTACTATCTGGGGGCCAGTCTGGGGGGGCTCTATCTGCACCCCTTCTGGGAACAGGGAGGGCTCGGGGGATTGGTGCTCGGCATCGAGCTGGTACTGGTCATCACGGCGGGGTTGAGCCTCTGGCTCGGCCACTTGAAGGGGCGCCCCGCCCGCCCCCGCATCTGCCATCCCTGACGCTATCTCTGATATAAGACGAGGCCGGTCAAGCGGCCCCGTCTCATCAAGCATGGTCGTAGTAGCCGGCAGGCACCGGCACCACGGCGCCGCTCACCAGCTCTTCTTCAATCACCTCGGCCAAGGTGCGCAGATGAAATTTGATCTGCCCAGAGGCCAGCATCACCGCCACGTCAGGATTGCGCTCATCGCGCAGGTTGCCGGTTTTGAAGGACACCTCCGGATGGGCCGCCAGCAAGGCGTCCAGCGAAGGCACCACCAGTTCGATATGTTCCAGTCCCGCCTGGTGGCTGCGACCCGATTTGGGCGCGGCCAGCTCAATGCAGGGCACGATGCCGTGGGCGTGGGGTACCGGTTGATGCAGGCGGTAGGTGGCGATGGGCCGTCCGCCGATCATCCCCTCCACCAGCAGGTCACCATGGCTTGCCAGTTGTGCCTTCAGGGCCTGGTACTCCGACAGGGTGGCGGCCCGGTAGCAGAGGTGGTCGACCTCGATGGTGGCAGGATGGATGGCGAGGGCCTCCAGCTCGGTCAACAGCTGGCAAACAAATGGGGCCATCGGCCCCAGTGTGGTATCGAGTGAGTGCGACATAATCACCATTTCTTCTTGGGTTGGAACAGGACGTCCAGCTCGTCCGCCTCTTTGTCCTTGATGCTTTGCAGCTCTTTCTCGCTGTGCTCCTGCAGGTGGGCATCGAGTCCGGCCAGGCCCTGCCGCATGTCCTCTTCACGGGCCATCAGGTAGGGATCCTTGTCGGTGACGCTGGCCAGGGCTGAAAGCCCCTTGGTGTAGAGCTGCCGGCAAGTGCCGAACTGCCCCTGGATCTGGGCATCCATGGCCCGCTTCACCAGGTTGGCGATGTTGATCTTGAGCTGCATCAGCTCGAGGCGGCGATCCTCCTGGGCAAAACCCTGCGGATCTATCTTCCCCTTGTTGTGTTCGACCCGCAGCACGGCCCGCATCTTCTTGACCAGCTGCAGCATCTGGATGGCCTGGCGATCAGACTCCGGGGTCTTGAAGTGCCCCTCATCCTGGCTGCTGTAGTTCTCCTGCACGTTCTTGATCTGGGTCTGCACGTCGGCAATGCGCTGCTTGAGCTGGCCGCTCGGCATCACCAGGGCGATGGCGCGATAGGCATCAAGGATCCGGTGCTGCAACAGCAACACTATGTTCTTGGAGAAGGGCACCAGGTTGACGTTGAGCAGCATCTCTTCGGTTTCATCCACCACCGACTTGTGGCGGGCGATGGCGTGACGCTTGTCGGCCTCTGCCTTCTGCTTATATTGCTGCACCACGTTATAGGCGATGACCAGAAACAGGAGTGCGCCAATAGACAGCAATACCAAGGTTAAAATCATAGGAAGTCCAAACTCCTGTCCCAATCCAATTGCGTGATCCTACAACAGCTTACCTAGTTAAGGTAGTCCGCAGCGCGGAGCTTGCCCCCGATTTGTTGTGCCCAGACGAGCAGGAGCACAAGGGAAAGCCAGGATCACGCGGCGCTGGCGACACCGCCATTACCCCTTAGTATCGCCCATCGGGCCCATTACTTGAGGTTGAACCCCCTGGATCGCAGGAAATCCTGCATGAAGGGACGCGCCTCCTTGCCCAGGATGCCCCGGATCTGGCCGCTCCAGCTCTGCTGCTTGTTGTTGCTGCTGCGGGACTGGTAGTAAGCCTCGATCTGCTGGTCGTAGCCGGCAAGCAGTTCGCGATCCAGTTCGGTCTGATAGCGGTTTTCATGCACCACCAGAGCGCGGGGCAGGCGGGGTTTCTGTTCGGGTGCCTGGGCGGGGTGGCCGAGGCAGAGGCCAAACAGCGGGATCACCTGATGCGGCAGCCCCACCGCCTCGCTCACGGCGGCCGGATTGTTGCGGATCCCGCCGATATAGACGCCGCCAAGTCCCATGGATTGGGCTGCCAGCAGGGCATTCTGGGCCATCAGGGCGCCGTCGATGGCACCGATCAGCAGCTGCTCGACAAAGCCGGTCTGGGCATCCGGCACCACTTCACAGTGGCGATGATAGTCGGCGCAAAACAGCAGGAACTCGGCGGCCTGGGCCACGTAGGCCTGGTGCCCCGCCAGTTCGGCCAGGCGGCTGCGCAGCGCCTTGTCGGTCACCCGAATGATGCTGTTGGCCTGCAGGAAGCTGGAGCTGGAAGCGGCCTGGGCCGCGCTCAGGATCTGGTCGAGCTGAATGTCGGTGATGGGCTCGGCGGTGAATTGACGAATGGAGCGATGGGCGAGAATAAGGTCGAGAGTCGGGTTCATGTTGCCTCCAGAGACGAAGCCCACACTCTACCCAAAAACAGCGAGGGGCCCAAGGCCCCTCGCATTAGCAGCGCCGCAGAGTAATCCGCTAGCCTGCCAGCGGATAGCGGCCGGCCTTGCAGCTGACCATGAAACGGCTCTCTTCCACCTGCGCCACCGTCATCGGCTTGCTGAACAGGAAACCCTGAAACACGTGGCAACCCTGGGTGCGCAGGGCGGCGAGCTCGTGCTCGTCCTCCACCCCTTCGGCCATGATGCCAAGACCCAGGCTGGTGGCCATGGCGACGGTGGCGCGGATCACCGGCAGGTTGAGGCCCACCACGAAGGAGCGATCTAGCTTGATGGTGTCGATGGGCAGCCGGTTGAGATAGGCCAGCGACGAGTAGCCGGTACCGAAATCATCGATGGCAATCTTGATCCCCTGCGCGCTCAGGGCGTCGAGGATCTCGATGCACCCCTTCATGTCCAGCATCAATACCGTCTCGGTCAGCTCCAGCGTCAGCAGGCTGGCCGCCACCCCGAACTCCTTGAGCTGCTGGGCCACCAGTTCAGGCAGGGCGGAAGAGAGCTGGAAGCCGGAGAGATTGACCGACACCGGCACGTTCACACGCCACTCCCGTTGCCAGTGGGCCATCTGGGCCAGCGCCGTCGACAGCACCCAGCTGCCTATCTCGCGGATCAGCCCCATCTCTTCCGCCAGCGGGATGAACTCCACCGGCGAGACGTGGCCCAGCACGGGATTGTGCCAGCGCAGCAGCGCCTCGTAGCCGAGCAGCTTGCCCTGTGCCACATCCACCTGAGGCTGGTAACAAAGGCTCAGCTCCCCCCGCCCGATGGCCTTGGCCAGAAACTGCTTCAGGGTCAGCTTGCGATGCAGAGTCTGCTGCATGCTGGGGGTGAAGCGCTGCCAGCGCAGCCGGCCCATCTGCTTGGCCTGGTACATGGCCATGTCGGCGCGGGTGATGAGGTTGTCGCCGTCATCCGCATCGTCCGGATAGATGGCGATGCCGATGCTGCCGCCGATGGTCACCTCGGGCACCCCGCTCAGCTGCAGCGGCTTGGTCATCTGGGAGAGCATGAGGTCGGCTACCTCCTGCGCCCGATCGCTCGAGTGGCTGAGCGGCACCAGGGCCGTGAATTCGTCGCCACCGAGCCGGGCCAGCTCCACATCGCGCGGGCAGATCTGCTTGAGCCGGCCGGCAACCCGCTCCAGCAGGCGATCACCGGCCTTGTGGCCGTAGTTGTCGTTGACCAGCTTGAAGTTGTCCAAGTCCATGAACACCAGCGCAAAACGCCCGCCCAGCCCGCAATAGGCCTCCAGCGATTTCATCAAGCCATAGCGGTTGAGCAGGCCGGTCAGCGAATCGTGCCAGGCCAGGTGGCGGTGTTCCAGCTCTTCCAGTTTACGGTCGGTGATGTCGCGCATGGTGAGCAGGATCTGGGCCCCCTGCTGAATGTGGCGAAACTGGTACTGAAACCAGCGCATCCCCTTGAGGGTGCGGCACTCCCCCTCGGCCACCACTTCATCGAGGCGGGAGAGCTTCTGGTAGAAGGCCTCGTCATTGCCGGAGAAGAGCTGGGAGAGGTAGCGGATCTGGTTGCCGAAACACATGTCGAAATGGTGGTTGCCGCTCTCCAGCTGGCCCTGATTGTCAAACAGACAGGCCAGGGTATCGCCGGTGGCGAGCGAGGACTCCTGATAGAGGGTATCGGCGTCGATCACCGCTTCGGTCATCATCATCAACCGCCCCGCCAGCTGGATGCCGGAGAGGCGCAGGTAGATCTGCTTTTTCACGCCCTTGGGGGAAAGAGTCCACCACTCGCTGTAGCTGCGCCCCTGCTGGAAATCCCCGAGGTAACGCTGCAGCAGCAGATCGATGGCCTGTGCCATGTCGGCCGAGAAGTCGCGCGATTGCAGCTCGCCCAGCGAGCTCGCTTCCCACACGCTCAAGGCGGCGCGATTGGCCCAATAGATGTGGTGATGCCGGATGTCATAAACCCAGATTGGGGTATGCAGCACATCCATCCCGTTCAATAACCGTTCGTCTAGCGTATTCATCTAATATGGTGATTCATGATGTGTGATCACAGGGAAACCCAGCGACGGAGGGCCCTCCCGGGCACCCGGTGCTGGTACAAAATCGGATCCAGCCCATAATGTGAAACAAGCATGCGCAAAGGGCTGGCTTCATATGAAAACGCTACATGTGAAACCCATGGTCAGAAAAAACGGACTCACGTTGGTATTGTTGGGCATCATAGTAACCATTGCTATGATTTTTATACTTTTTTTATTCGGTGAACAACCACTAATCCCCCTCGTCTCCGGCCTGCTGGCGGGTCTGATGATGATATTTATCGGCTCATTGAAGCTGATTGAGCCTCACTTCAGTCTCTCGCTCTGTCACGATTGTCTGCAATATCACCATAAATACGGCGGTTGGATCCTGAAATGGAGAAATATTCAGCGAATAGACCAGCCGCGCATTCATCTGGGCTGGGATCTGGTCCCCCTGCCCTATATCGGTTTGAAAATAAAAGATTACGACGATTTTTTGACATTGATCACACCCAGATTGGCAGTACGCCTGCTGACCGAGCAACGCAGCGTCTTGTTGCAGGCACTGCGCAGCGAACAACCTGCCTGCAGCGGCGGGGGTTGTGCCTGTGCCTTTCAGGGCGAGGGATTGCTGGAGGAGAGCCATTTTCGCTCTCCCTCCGGCCAGCGCTATGAGGGGGTGATCGCCATGCTGGCCAACCGCATGACCCGGCTGCGCGAGCTGCTCGGCTACGATCTGCTGGTGCCGGACAACAGCCTTGACCGGGATCCGGTCGAATTTGTCCGGCTGTTGCACCAGTACCAGCGGGAGTCGAATCTAATCCAGATCAATTAAACGCCGGATTGAGCTTGCCAAGGCGGTCGCCTCTTCTTAAGGTCACTGGCTTGTTACACCCAGAACACCGCTTATGAAGTACATCGAAGAGTTCTATCTGTTCGTCAAGGTGGTGCAAGAGGGAGGCTTCTCCCACGCGGCAGCCGCACTGGGCATGCCAACCGGCACCATCAGTCGACGTATTTCTCAGCTGGAAGAGCAGCTCGGCTGCTCCTTGCTACACAGATCCACCCGCAAACTCCGCCTCACCGACGAAGGGCTGCGCTACTACGAGCGCCTGTGCACCCCGTTGGCCGCGATCGAGCAGGCCACCGGCGAGATCCAGGGCAAAGAGGCCGACATCAACGGGGTGATCCGTCTGGCGGCCCCCATCGCCCTCTCCAACACCATCCTGGTCGACATGCTGGCGGACTTTGGCCTGCACTACCCAGAAGTGCAGTTCGACATTACCCAGACCAACGACCACCAGCATCTGTTCGACAACGATCGGGATCTGGTGTTCTTCAACGGCGAGCTGCCGCAATCCTTGCCCAATGCACTCTGCCTTGGCCACATCGAATACGGCCTGTTTGCCTCCCCGCTCTATCTGGAGAAGATGGGCACACCGGCGCATCCCGCCCAGCTGGAAGAGCACGCGCTGATCTACTGCTGGCCACACCAGCACTGGCAGTTGACCGACCGGGACGAGCAGACGGTACAGATCAAGCGCACCGCCAAACTGACCGTCAACCAGACCCAGGCTGCCGTCCGGGCAGCCAGGCGCCACCTGGGGATCGTCAATGCCCCGCTCCACTACGTGCATCCCTTCCTGCAGGATGAGCAGCTGGTCCCAGTACTGCCCGACTGGAAAACCGGCAACCGGCCCTTCTATATGTTGCGCTGCCAGCCTCAGTTTGCCCCGCTGCGTGTTAAGATGTTCGCTGAATTTGTTGAAAAATATTCAGCGCGCTACCGGAATCGCCAATGGGACAATCAATTTTCACCGGCGACCAGCCTGTCCCATTGCATCTGACCGTTGGCAGGCCACACTTATAGCAATCCTCGTTGACCAGGCCAGCCTAACACTATGAATGTATTGATATGTGATGACTCAGGATTCGCCCGTAAACAGCTGGCCCGCGCCCTTCCCGCCGACTGGGACGTGACGCTGCATTACGCCGCCAACGGGCTGGAAGGGATAGAGCAGGTGCTGATGGGTCATGGGGATCTGATCTTTCTCGACCTGACCATGCCGGAAATGGATGGCTACGGCGTGCTGGAGACCCTGCAGCGGGAGGGGCTGCGCAACAAGGTCTTCGTGGTCTCCGGCGATATCCAGCCGGAAGCCTATCAGCGGGTGATGGGGCTGGGAGCGCTGGATTTCATCAAGAAACCCGCCGCACCGGAAACCCTCAGTGCCCTGCTGAAGCAGCATGAGCTGTGGCAGGCCAAAGGTGCTGCCACTGCACATGACATCCGGACCGCCGGCCAGAGTGTCAGTGATGTAGGCAGTCTGGATACCGGCATCAAGATCAGTCCCGAGGTACGCGACGTCTATCAGGAGCTCGCCAACGTCTCCATGGGCCAGGCCGCCGACCTGCTGGCCCGCCTGCTCAACGCCTTTGTGGTGCTGCCCATCCCCAACGTCAACGTGCTGGAAGTGTCCGAGCTGCACATGGCCCTCTCCGCCGCCGCCGATTCGGATACCCTCTCCGCCGTCTGCCAGGGCTTCATCGGCGCCGGTATCGCCGGCGAGGCGCTGATCCTGTTCCACGACTCCAGCTTCAAGGATCTGGCCCGGCTGATGAACCATCAGGGCGTGCTCGATCGCAACGCCGAGCTGGAACTCCTGATGGATACTGCCAACGTGCTGATCGGCGCCTTTTTGCGCGGTTATGCCAGCCAGCTCGATACCCCCTTCAGTCAGGGCCACCCAGTGGTACTCGGCCAGCACAGACCCATCAACGAGCTCATCAACACCAACAAGAGTCGCTGGCGCCGCACCCTGGCCATCGAGATCAACTACCGGGTCCAGGATTACGCGGTGCAGTGCGATCTGCTGCTGCTGTTTACCGAAGATTCCATCGCCACCATGAACAACAAAATCATGCACATGCTCTAGGAGTGACCATGGAAATCCGTGAATTTCATTGGCTGATGAACATAGTCCAGAACCTGGATGTGGGGCTGGTGGTGCTCGACAAGGAGTACAAGGTGCAGGTGTGGAACGGCTTCATGGAGAGCCACAGCGGCCGGTTGGCCGGCGAGGTGCGCGATGGCGTGCTGTTCGAACTCTTCCCCGATGTGGATCGGGCCTGGTTCGAGCGCAAGGCCAACATGGTGTTCAAGCTCAACAACCGCGCCTTCAGCACCTGGGAGCAGAAACCCTATCTGCTGCGTTTTTCTAACTACCGCCCGATCACCGGCTCAGCCCCCCACATGTTCCAGAACCTGACGCTGGTGCCGCTGGCCGATTTTGGCGGTCAGGTGACTCACATTGCGGTAATGATCTACGACGCCACCGACGAGGCCATGCTGATGAGTGGCTAGCGCCAGGCGTGACCCTCTTTCTTCTCAAAAAATAAAACAGGGCGCCTTGGCGCCCTGTTTTATTGAGTGAACCTTAACGTGCGGCAAGGTACTCGGTGAAGGCATCGATCACCTCGTCGATGTCGTCATCGGTGATCTGCAGGTGGGTCACCAGCCGCATCTCGCCGTAACCGGAGAAGAGGATCCCCCGCTCCTTCATGAACGCGAGCAGCGCCTCGGCCTCCCCTTTCACCAGCCGCAGAAATACCATGTTGGTCTGCACCAGCGCGAGATCCAGCTCGATCCCGGGCAATGCGGCCAACCCTTCGGCCAGCCGTCTGGCACGGCGGTGATCGTCCGCCAACCGGGCCACATGCTGATCAAGGGCAAACAGACCGGCCTGAGCCAGGATCCCCGCCTGGCGCATACCACCACCCAACATCTTGCGCAGCCGTCTGGCGCGGTCGATGAAGGGGCGAGAGCCCACCAGCAGCGACCCTACCGGTGCTCCTAGCCCCTTGGAGAGGCAGATGGAGATACTGTCAAAGGGGGCGGCCAGCTCGTCTACCCCATGACCGCTCGCCACGGCGGCGTTGAACAAACGGGCTCCATCCAGATGCAGTTGCAACCCGCGTTCGTCGACGAATTTGCGCATCGCCTGCAGGTAGTCAAGAGGCAGCACCTTTCCGTTATGGGTGTTTTCAAGGCAGACCAGCCGGGTCTGCACAAAATGGGCATCATCAGGGGCGATCGCCGCGGCGACATCGGCCACTGCCAGCGAACCGTCGGCCTGCATGGGCACCGCCTGCAGCGCGACCGAGCCCAGCACGGCGCTCCCCTGCGCCTCATAGCGATAGATGTGGGCCGCCTGACCGACGATGGCGCCCTCCCCCCGCTGACAGTGGCTCATCACCGCCAGTAGATTGGACATGGTGCCCGAGGGGACAAACAGCGCGGCCTCCTTGCCAAGCAGCTCGGCCCCGCGGGCCTCCAGTGCATTGACGCCTGGATCTTCCCCGTAGACATCATCCCCCACCTCGGCATGCAACATGCTCTGACGCATGGCATCCGTGGGCTGGGTGACCGTATCACTTCGTAAATCGATATAGCGCATGACATCCCTCCTGAAGCAGGAGGATGACGTTAGCCAGCAGGAGCTGGCTTGGCAAGCGGGCCGTTTCCGGAATGTGAAGCCGGTGACGGCTTACCAGGGCAACGGCTGGCCCTGCAGGTCGAGGAAGCCGCCGGACTGAGCCAGCGACAATTGGTTGATGAGATCAAGCAGACGCGGCGCCACCAGCGCCGGATCCTGCAAGGTCTCGGCCGCCAGTTCATCGAGGAAAGGTTGATTCATGGGGGTGGCCATCAACCCCGGGTGCACGGTGACAACTCCGGCGGCGGGGAAGCGCTCCCGCCACTCGTGGGCCAGCGTTCTTGCCCCCATGTTGAGTGCTGCCTTGCTCATCCGGTAGCTGTAACGACTGCCCGTCTCGTTGGCGCCAAGACTGCCGGCCAGATCGGAAAGAGAGCAAAGCCAGAGGCGGGTATCCACCGTCATTCGGCGGCTCAGGCAGGCGGCCAGAGCCAGCTGCGGCCAGGCGTTGGCCAGCAGGCTGTCGCACAGCCATCTGGGATTGACCTCCTCCACCCGCCGCTCCGGCATGAAGTTGATGTCGTGCAACAGACCTATGGTATTGATCACCACGCTCGGCAACGGCGCCGTGTCATAGAGGGTGAACAGGGCAT
The DNA here is from genome assembly GCF_002934425.1 of Aeromonas sp. ASNIH4. NCBI lineage: Bacteria > Pseudomonadati > Pseudomonadota > Gammaproteobacteria > Aeromonadales > Aeromonadaceae > Aeromonas > Aeromonas sp. ASNIH4. The sequence goes on from NZ_CP026217.1 coordinate 2,640,253, forward strand.
CGAAGGAGAGCACATCCACCTCCTGCAACGGGAAATAGCAGGCGGGATCCACCCCCTTGGGCAGCTGCCTGCCGGCCAGCACCAGCTCCTCGCCACGGGCGGATAGCTCATGTGCCAGCGCCGTGCCCAATCCGCCGCTGCCCAAGATCAGATAGCCCATCTCCCTCTCCCCGCTGTCCTCATCTGCTTTAGAGGGTATCAGAATAATCCCCGGCCGTTGCCCGGCCATCCCTATCCAGGCTCACGCCTCATGCAGGTGTTTGCCAAATTCGCGCGCCCGCGCCAGATCCAGAAATCCATCAGCCTGCTTGTGACTGCGCAAGAACTGGTAGTAAGCGAGCAGGGTAACCAGCTCGTCTTCTGCGGGCAGACGCTGCTGCGGCAACTGTTCCTGCAATAAGGTGCCGGCGGCGCTCAGCGCTTCTCTGTCCACCACTTCCGCCTGCCGATAAAGGTAGCCGCAGCCGGTGGCAAGCCACTCCAGCGAGCAGTTGGCGGCCATGGCAATCTGGTTGGCCTTGCCAAGGCCGGGTTCGGCTCCTTTCAGATATTTACGGATCAGGGCCTCACTCAACCCCACCTTGCGGGCAAAGGCACTGATGCTGCCCGTCCCGATCAGGCTCTGCAAGCGCTCGGCAAAACCGTCCATTTCCTTCCCCTTCAGAACCAAAGTTCGAATTAACAAAATCCGCATTATTGCCTTGCCAGCCAGAAGAGACCAAGATGCTGGCAGCATTTTTTCCCTTATCCGCCAAGGAGCCACCATGTCCGTATCCCGCCTCTCCCTGCATCCACAGGGCCCGACCTTCTCTCGCCTCATCATGGGTTACTGGCGTCTGATGGAGTGGCAACTCTCCCCGAACGCCCTGCTGGATCTGATGAAGTACCACCTGGATCTGGGGGTCACCACCATCGATCACGCCGATATCTATGGTGGCTACCAGTGCGAAGAGGCCTTCGGCAACGCCCTGCGCCTTGAACCCTCTCTGCGCAGCCAGATGGAGATCGTCAGCAAGTGTGGCATCGCCCTCACCGCCAAACCGGAACACGCGCTGAATCACTACAACACCGGCAAGGCGCACATCATCGCCAGTGCCGAGGCCTCCTTGCAAAAGCTGGCCACCGACCATCTGGATCTACTGCTGATCCACCGCCCGGATCCCCTGATGGATGCCGACGAAGTGGCCGATGCCTTCATTACCCTCAAGCAGGCAGGCAAGATCAAGCATGCCGGGGTCTCCAACTTCACCCCTCGCCAGTTCGAGCTGCTGCAGTCGCGCCTGCCCTTCCCGCTGGTGACCAATCAGCTGGAGATCTCGCCACTCAACCAGAGCACTACCCTGGACGGCACCCTGGACCAATGCCAGCAACTGCGCATCAAGCCGATGGCCTGGTCCTGTCTCGGTGGCGGGCGCCTGTTCCAGGCCCCCGAATATGCCCCGCTGCGCGCCGAGCTCGAGCAGATCCGCCAGGAAGTGGGTGCCGAGCAGATCGAACAGGTGGTCTACGCCTGGGTCATGATGCTGCCAAGCCAGCCGCTGCCGCTGATAGGCTCCGGCAAGCGGGAGCGGATCGCCGCCGCCGTGGCCGCTGAATCCATCGTCCTCAATCGCCAGCAGTGGTTCCGCATCCGCAAGGCGGCGCTCGGCTACGACGTCCCCTGATTCATCCGGCAAACGCCAGAAACAAAAACGGCATGGGGGAAACCCATGCCGTTTTGCGTTATCGAGGCAGCTCAGCGATGACGCTGGGGGCGACCACGTGGTGCATCTGTCTTCGGCTTGGCCTGGTTGACTGTGATGGTACGGCCACCGATTTCGGTGCCATGCAAACCGGCGATGGCCTTTTCAGCCTCGCCATTGACAGGCATTTCAATGAAGCCAAACCCCTTGGACTGACCGGTATCGCGATCGATGATGATATCGACCTTGTCTACCTGCCCAAATTGGCTGAACACGGTTGTCAGTTCGTCGGCCGTCATCCGGTACGACAGATTACCTACGTAAATCTTCATGCCATCCACTCTCGATTCAAGGTGCCTTCTCTATCCAATCACCAACACAAAGGTAAGGGCACAACCCCCATGCCGGACCTGCCAGGGCATCATGCCTGGGCACTCCCCCGTACAGTTCACTCAAGTCATTGATCTCTTGGGTGAACAGAACGAGCAAGATCAATTCGAGTCACTGGCAGTATCTGAGCTTTAGGGAAGATTGTCGAGAAAATAGTCAGCTCATATGGGGAGCAGGGCATCCAACAGCACCTGTAGCGTGCGTCGACCATGCCAGGCGCGCTTAAAGCCAAAGCGATAGATGCCGGGCGCCACGACATGGGCGCCTTCCCGACTCAACCCCATCAGCGTGGTGGCGGTCGCCAGCTGCTCATCGTTCAGCGCCAGATCCAGGCTGAAGGCCAGCCACTGACCATCGTGGCCCACCTTGCGATCCCGCTCGACCCCGACCAGTACCGATCTTGGCAGGGCCTGTGCCCGATCACTGCTGCCATTGAGCAGGTAAAGGTGCGTCTCGTCCCAGGCCAGCTCCGCCAGCCGCCAGCGCTGCCAGCTGCGAGGCAGTATCATCATCAGCAGCACTATGCCGCCAAACACCAGCCCCACCCAGGGCAGCAAACCCATGTGCGGATAACCCAGACCGACGGCAGCCAGCACGGTGAAAAGGCTCGCCAGCAACAGCACAACCATCACCGGATAGAAACGGCGAGCAGGGGGCATCAGCCAGACCAGTCCCTCTTTGTTCACCAGCTCACTGACCTTCATTCTCTTCTCCTCTTGCCTGTGCGTTTACACGCCCTGGATGCGCCAATTTTGTCGCGCATTGTGCGCGAGCCCGACACCGGGATGCAACCGGGCTCGCTCATCGGGTGACGGCCTCACCGGACTCTTGGTATCATTCTCTTCATCTGAGCCCATTCGCATGCTTGTCGGGAGTCTCATGCTTGCCACCACCCTGCTCTTCATGGCCAGTACCTTTCTTGCCGAACCTCATCTCCACCAGGCCGAAGCGATTGGCGGCTACTCCGCCGGCTGCCTCAAGAACGGGGTAGCGCTGCCGCTGACCGGCCCCGGCTATCAGGTGATCCGCACCAAGCGACTGCGCTACTACGGCCACCCCGAGCTCATCGCCTACCTGACCACCCTGGCCAACCAGACCCGCATGGCCGGCATGCCGGACCTCTATATCGCCGATCTCGCCATGGCCCACGGTGGCCCCTTCACCTCCGGGCACCGCAGCCACCAGACCGGCCTCGACGCCGACATCTGGTTTCGCATGGCCAACCAGCCCATCTCAACATGGGAGCAGGATGCCCCCAAGGAGTGGGCGCTGATCGATGAGCCCAGCTACCGGGTGCTGCCCGGGCGCTTCGGCCCCCAGCAGCTAAACCTGCTGCGCCTGGCGGCCAGCAAGCCCGAGGTCGCCCGCATCTTCATCAACCCGGTGCTCAAGGCCGAGGTGTGCAAACGGGCGCCCGATGAACTCTGGGTCGCCAAGTTGCGCCCCTGGGTCGGCCACTTCAGCCACTTTCATGTGCGTCTGCGCTGTCCGGTCGGCAGCCCGGATTGCCAGCCTCAGGCGCCGATCCCGCCCGGCAACGGCTGCGGCGCCGAGCTGGCCTCCTGGCTCAAAGACAAGCCGCAACTACCCAAGGTTTCGATGGCTTACCACAAACCCAGGCTGCCCGCCCGTTGTGGCGGTTGACCACAAGCTGGTATGGTGAGCCGTTATCTGTAAAAAATGTCAATGGAGAACAACAAGATGGCCACTTCACTCTGGCAGAGGGCAACCCAGTCCCTGTTGGTTATGACCCTGCTGCTGGGCCTGACCGGTTGCGGCATGAACAATATTCCGACCCTGGATGAGCAGGTCAAGGCGAGCTGGGGCCAGGTCGAGAACCAGTATCAGCGCCGCGCCGATCTGGTCCCCAATCTGGTGGCCACCGTCAAGGGCTACGCCAGCCACGAGCAGGAGACCCTCAAGGCGGTGACCGATGCCAGAGCCCGGGTGGGCAGCCTGCAGGTCAGCGATCCCGCCCAGCTCAAGGAGTTTGAAGCGGCCCAGAACCAGCTCTCCGGCGCCCTCTCCCGGCTGATGGTGGTGGTCGAACGCTACCCGGAACTCAAAGCGGATCAGCAGTTCCTCACCCTGCAGGCTCAGCTGGAAGGCACCGAAAACCGTATCTCGGTGGCCCGGCGCGACTACATAGAAGCGGTACGCCAGTTCAATACCGAGATCCGCACCTTCCCCGGCGTCATCTGGTCCAAGCTGCTCTACTCGGATCTGGAGGCCAAACCCACATTCAGCGCCAAGCCCGGCGCCGATGAGGCGCCCAAGGTCAGCTTCCAATGAAGCGCGTGATCCGTGCCCTGTTGTCCTGCCTGTTGTTGTGGACAACGGTGGTATCCGCCGCCCCCACTTTCCCCGCCTTGAGCGGGCGAGTGGTGGACGAGGCCAACCTGATGTCCCGCAAGCAGGCCCACCAGCTCACCCAGCAGCTGGCGGCATTCGAGAAGCGCAGCGGCATCCAGCTGGTGGTGGTTTCCATCGACACGCTGGCGGGCGACACCATCGAGGAGTACGGCTATCAGCTCGGCCGTCACTGGGGCATAGGCCAGAAGGGCAAGGACAACGGGGTGCTGCTGCTGATCGCCCAGGATGAACGCAAGGTGCGCATCGAAGTGGGTTACGGGCTGGAAGGCGCCCTGCCCGATGCCATCGCCGCCAACATCATCCAGACCCGGATCCTGCCCGCGTTCAAACGCGGCGACATGGTGGCCGGGGTGGTCGCCGGCAGCCAGGCGATCATGCAGGCCTTGGCGGGCGAGTACAAACCGGTAGACAACACCAGCAAGGATAAGCTAGGCGGGCCCTGGCTGTTCATCCTGATGGTGATAGTGATGATCGTGCTGCACAACCTGCGTGGTGGTGGTGGCGGCGGCAGAGGTGGCCGGCGCCGCGCCGCTTACCTCGCCGGTGGCTTCGGTGCCGGTCGCTCCGGTGGCGGTTTTGGTGGTGGCGGCGGTTTCAGCGGAGGGGGCGGCAGTTTCGGCGGCGGCGGTGCCTCCGGTGGTTGGTAACAGGGATTAAGAGACGACACATGATTTCGAAACAGTTCTTTCACACGCTGCAGGCCAGGGTCAAGCAGGCGGAGCAGGCAACCGATGCCGAGCTGGTGACCGTTCTGGCCCCCGCCAGCGACGGCTATCGCTACATCCCCACCCTGTGGGCAGCGCTGCTGGCCATGCTCACCCCGCTGCTGGTATTCGAGCTCGGTTTCTGGCTCGGCTGGTACGAGATCCTGCTGGTGCAGTGGTCAGTCTGGCTGGTGCTGAGCATCCTGTTCCACTGGACCCCCATCAAGATGTACCTGATCCCCAAACAGGTTCGCCAGCACAGGGCCGCCCTGATGGCACGCCTGCAGTTCGTCGAGCAGGGCTTGCATCGTACCCAGGATCGGCTGGGGGTGCTGATCTTCGTCTCGGTGGCCGAGCACTACGTGGAGATCCTGGTGGATGACGGCATCGCCCAGCACATCGACAACGGCCAGTGGCAGGAGATCATCGATGACTTCACCCGCCGGGTCCGCAACAAAGAGGTGGAGCAGGGTTTCCTCGAATGCATTGAGCGGACCAGCGCCATTCTGACCGACGCCTTCCCCGCCACCCGCGACCAGAACGAGCTGCCGGACAGCCTGATCATCCTCCCCAAGCCCTGAGCGGGTTTAAAAAACCGGCATTCTGTTCAAGGGATAGGCGTTCGATAAAGATTATGAAAAATAAGGGGAAAAGTGGTTGACCCAGGCAGCCCTTTCCCCTAAATTACGCCCCGTTCCAGCGCAACGGCGCTGTGAGCGAAAATTTGGTGAGGTGTCCGAGTGGCTGAAGGAGCACGCCTGGAAAGTGTGTATACGGCAACGTATCGAGGGTTCGAATCCCTCCCTCACCGCCAAATTTAAAAAACCGACCTGATGGTCGGTTTTTTGCTTTTGGGGTTTTCAGATGCGATACTTCCGTGAAAGAAAGCAACACCCTCGTTGGGTACGAGCAACGTTGCTTGTGGTAATGGAGGGCTGCCCGCCGCCCCCAAGGAAAAACCACACGGACTGAAGCATCCCATCCCCACAATCCAATCTAAGAAAACCGGCTCAATGGCCGGTTTTTTGCCTTCCAACATTTGCAATCTGATCTGCCCAAGCCCCCTTCCCGTCAAAGTCCCGCGACGGCCCCTTCTCTTCTCGGTAAAACACCCTGCATGGCCCGGCTGCTTGCCACCCGGGAAAGAAATCTGTCCATCGAGGTCAAGGCACTCACTTTATTGCTCATCGATTGGATATCATTTTGAAAAACTGATACTTAAATAGCTACACTAGCCATTATCAATATTCAGGGATGTATAAAAAATGAGCTTAATCGGCCTGGTCCTGGCATTGATCGCCATCCTGGGCGGCAACATGATCGAGGGTGGACATCCCAGCGCCCTGCTCGATCTGCCCGCCTTCCTCATCGTGATCGGAGGTACCATAGGTGCCGCCTTGACCCAGTTCCCCTTCTCCGTTGTTGGCAGCACTCTCAAGCGTTTCAAGTGGCTGCTGGCCCCTCTCAAACTCGACATGCAGCAGCAGGCCGAATTGCTGGAAAACCTGGCCGGCAATGCCAGGCGCAGCGGCATGCTGGCCCTCGAAGGCATGATCGACGAGATCAAGGATCCCTTCCTGCAAAAAGGGGTGCAGATGATGGTCGACGGCTACGAGAAGACCAAGATCCACGAGGTGCTGGAGAACGAGATCGAGTTCGAGCAAGAAGATCTCGAGCAGACCGTCAAATTCTATGAAGCCATGGGTGGCTACTGCCCGACCATGGGGATCGTGGGGGCGGTGTTTGGCCTGATCCACGCCATGGGCCTGCTGGATGCCCCTGACAAGCTGGGGGGCGCCATTGCGGTGGCCTTTATCGCCACCATCTACGGGGTATCGGCCGCCAACCTGATCTTCCTGCCCTTTGGCAACCGCTACAAAGGGTTTGCCCATCAGATCCGCCACTACAAGGAGATGACCCTGACCGGTATCCTCTGCATCGTGGATGGCGAATCCCAGCAACGCCTGCAAGTCACCCTCGAACCCTACCTCGGAGGCCACGGTGGCAAAAAAGAAAAAGGCTGAAGCGCCGGAGAACCACGAACGCTGGCTGGTCTCCTATGCCGACTTCATGACATTGCTGTTCGCCCTGTTCGTGGTGCTCTACTCCTTTGCCATGGCCAAGCAGTCTGAAACCCGGGTGCTGATCCAGGGCTTCATCGAATCGCTGGGCAAAATTGGCCTCATCTCCCCTGCCGCGGGCTCCCCCGTGATGCAGGGCGGTACCGGGATCCTGGAACCCGAGTCCAAAACCACTCCCAGCAGCCCGAAGAAAGAGACGGTATTGGAGAAGGATGCCCCCATGGCCGCCTCGGACCCCTTCAACGAGACCATCGGTGCCTCGGAAAAGCCGAGCGCAACGGAATCATGGCCTCACAAGACCAAGGAGCAGGAGTGGGTGCAGGTCACCAAGAAGAAGCTCGAACAGCAGCTCAAGGCACAGATTGAATCCAAGGATCTGGAGGTGGAACAACTGGGCAGCCAGCTGGTGATCCGCATCGGCGAGAAGGCGCTGTTCCCGGCCGACTCCGCCTTCCTGCAGCCCCAGTTCATCCCGCTGGTCAACAAGATCTCCGGCATTCTGGCTGACATTCCCGGCAAGGTGGTGGTCACCGGCCACACCGACAACTCCCAGGCCCCGGTAGAGCTCTATCGCAGCAACTGGGAGCTGTCGGTCTTGCGCTCCGCCTCCATCGTGCACACATTGCTGACCAACCCCAAACTCGATGCCACCCGGGTCATCGCCCAAGGGGTCGCGGATGCCCAGCCACGCTATCCCAATGACACACCCGAGCATCGTCAGGCCAACCGTAGGGTCGAGATCACCCTCTCCCAGGGCAAGGCAGCCGAAGAGGCGCTACCCATCCTCAAACCCTGATCGAGCAGACCCCGCCTGGCGGGGTCTCTCCTTTCACGATTAGTTTATTTTTCAAACGATCCCGCCATTTCCGCCACACCCTAAAAGCGATTGAAAATGATTCTCAAATAGGAACATTGACTCCGCTAGCAAAATACGATTTTCCTCCCGATGATTAATAATTAATCCTTTGAAATGACATGTAAATCAGTACGAAAGTGGCATAATACGTAACATCCTTGTTAAGTCGCGTGATTAATTCGGTTAGGGAAAACTCCTATGTTTGCTGATATTGCTGTCCAGCATTGGGCTTTTGCTGTCTATGTAGTTGGGGCCATCTGCATCTGCCTGACCATGATCGGCCTTGCCGCCCTGCTGGGTGGTCGAGCCTATGGTCGTGCCAAGAACAAACCCTTCGAATCTGGCGTCGATTCGGTGGGCAATGCCCGTCTACGCTTCTCCGCCAAGTTCTACCTGGTTGCCATGTTCTTCGTCATCTTCGACGTCGAGGCACTCTACCTCTTCGCCTGGTCCGTCTCCGTTCGGGAAAGCGGCTGGGTCGGTTTCATCGAAGCCACCATCTTTATCTCCCTGCTGCTGGTAGGACTCGTCTACCTGTGGCGCATTGGCGCCCTCGACTGGGCACCGAAAAAGCGCGTTCTGACCGACAAGAAGCCAGACTGAATTACTGATTATCCCTTTGAGGTTGCACCATGAAGTACACCCTGACCCGGATCGACCCAGATGCGCCCGTTGAGCGCTATCCCCAGGAACAGCGCCAGACCGTCGAGGATCCCCTGGCTCAAGAGGCCTCACGCGGCATCATGATCGGGCGCCTCGAAGAGGTGCTGCAAGACACTGTCAACTGGGGCCGCAAGAACTCCCTCTGGCCTTACAACTTCGGTATCTCCTGCTGCTACGTAGAGATGTGTACCGCCTTCACCTCCCCCCATGATGTGGCCCGCTTTGGCGCCGAAGTTATTCGAGCCTCACCGCGCCAAGCCGATTTCATGGTGATCGCCGGCACCCCCTTCATCAAGATGGCCCCCGTCATCCAGCGTCTGTATGAACAGCTGCTCGAACCCAAGTGGGTCATCTCCATGGGTGCCTGCGCCAACTCCGGCGGCATGTACGACATCTACTCGGTCGTTCAGGGCGTCGACAAGTTCCTGCCGGTCGACGTCTATATTCCGGGTTGTCCACCCCGTCCCGAGGCATTCCTGCAGGCGCTGATGCTGCTGCAGGACTCCATCGGCAAGGAGCGCCGTCCGCTCTCCTGGGTGGTTGGCGATCAGGGCATCTATCGCCCCCAAATGCCTGCCGAGAAGGACCGCAAGCGTGGCGAGCGGATCAACGTCACCAACCTGCGCACGCCGGATGAGATCTGACCATGAAACTGACTCGAGAATTTCCCAGCAACTACGCCATGGCCCAGTGGCAACCGAGTGATCACAAAGACGCTCAGGTGATCGGCGAGCTATTCGCCCATTTCGGTGCCGAACGTTTCACCATCCAGAATACCCGCACCGGCGTGCCGGTAGTCTGGCTCTCCCGCGAGCTGCTGCTGGATGTCATGGGCTTCCTGCGCAAGCTCCCCTCCCCGTTCGTGATGCTGTTCGATCTCAGCGCCACCGACGAGCGGATGCGCAGCCATCGCCACGATCTGCCCGACAGCGACTTCACCGTCTTCTATCACCTCATTTCCATCGATCGCAACGCCGATCTGATGCTGAAGGTGCCGCTCAAGGAGGGTGATCTGACGCTGCCCACCGTCAGCCGCCACTTCCCCAACGCCAACTGGTATGAACGGGAAGTGTGGGACCTGATGGGCATCAATTTCGACGGTCACCCCCACCTGACCCGCATCATGATGCCCAAGAGCTGGCAGGGTCACCCGCTGCGCAAGGATTATCCGGCGCGCGCCACCGAATTCGATCCCTTCATGCTCGATGCGGTCAAACAGGATCAAGAGCAGGACAACCTGCTGTTCAAACCGGAAGAGTGGGGCATGAGTCGCGGCAACGAGAATGAGGACTACATGTTCTTAAACCTCGGCCCCAACCACCCCTCCGCACACGGTGCCTTCCGCTTGGTGCTGCAGCTCGATGGCGAGGAGATCCGCGACTGCGTGCCCGACATCGGCTATCACCACCGCGGTGCCGAGAAGATGGGCGAGCGCCAGTCCTGGCACAGCTACATCCCCTACACCGACCGGGTCGAGTACTTAGGGGGCGTCATGAACAACCTGCCCTACGTGCTGGCAGTCGAGAAGCTGGCCGGCATCAAGGTGCCACAGCGGGTCGACATGATCCGGGTGATGCTGGCTGAGCTGTTCCGCATCCAGAGTCACCTGCTGTTCATCGGTACCTATATTCAGGACGTGGGTGCCATGACCCCGGTCTTCTTCACCTTCACCGACCGGCAGCGGATTTACACCATCATCGAGGCCATCACCGGCGCCCGTATGCATCCGGCCTGGTTCCGCATCGGCGGCGTGGCCCATGATCTGCCCGTCGGCTGGCAGCGGCTGGTGCAAGACAACCTGCTGAGCTGGCTGCCCAAGCGACTGATGGACTATGAGAAGGCCGCCATGCGCAACAGCATACTGCGTGGCCGCACCATCGGCGTCGCCGCCTACAACACAGAGCAAGCACTGGCCTGGGGCACCACGGGCGGCGGTCTGCGCGCCACCGGCCTCAACTTCGACGTGCGCAAGTGGCGCCCCTACTCCGGCTACGATCAGTTCGAGTTCGAAGTGCCGGTCGGCGCCAACGGCGATGCCTACGATCGCGCCCTGGTGCGCATCGAGGAGGTGCGCCAGAGCATGCGCATCATCGAACAGTGCATGAAGAACATGCCGGAAGGGCCGTTCAAGGCGGATCACCCGCTCACCACGCCGCCGCCCAAAGAGCGCACCCTGCAGGACATCGAGACCCTGATCACCCACTTCCTGCAAGTGTCGTGGGGCCCGGTCATGCCGGCCGCCGAGTCCTTCCAGATGATCGAGGCGACCAAGGGGATCAACAGTTATTACCTGACCAGCGATGGCTCCACCATGAGCTACCGGACCCGGATCCGTACCCCGAGCTTTGCTCACCTGCAACAGATCCCCTCGGTGATCCGTGGCCAGATGGTGTCGGACCTCATCGTCTATCTGGGCAGTATCGATTTCGTTATGTCGGATGTGGACCGTTGAGTAACGGCTGTTACCAAGACCCGTTACACGACAAAAAGGACAAGCCACAAAAGGTTAAGCCATGAGCCAGCAATGTCAGTGCCAACACAATCAGTCCCCGCAGGGACAGAGTTCATGCCAGGGCAAGGGGAACGATTTCGTCCTGAGCCAGGCAGAACGCGATGCCATCGAGCATGAGAAACACCACTACGAAGATCCCCGTGCTGCCAGCATTGAAGCGCTCAAGATAGTGCAGCAGGCCCGCGGCTGGGTACCTGACGGTGCCATCCACGCCATCGCCACCGAGCTCGGCATCCCCGCCAGCGACGTGGAGGGGGTCGCTACCTTCTACAGCCAGATCTTCCGCCAGCCGGTCGGTCGCCACATCATCCGCGTCTGCGACAGCATGGTCTGCTACATCAACGGCCACGAACAACTGCTGGCCGGCCTGAAAGAGGTGATGGACCTGGCCCCCGGCCAGACCTCCGCCGACGGCCGCTTCACTCTGCTGCCGGTCTGCTGCCTCGGCAACTGCGACAAGGGGCCGGCGCTGATGATCGACGATGACACCTACGGTGGGCTCGACGCCGTCAGCCTGCTCAAGACCCTGGAGGCTTACCCATGAGTCTGGCATCCCTTGGTACCGCCAATCGCATCGCCCGCGCGGCCGAGACTCATCCCCTCACCTGGCGGCTGCGCGACGACGGCCAGCCGGTCTGGCTGGATGAATACCAGAGCAAGCAGGGTTACGATGCGGCCCGCAAGGCACTGGGCCAGATGAGCCCGGACGAGATCGTCGGCACCGTCAAGGATGCCGGTCTCAAGGGTCGCGGCGGCGCCGGTTTCTCCACCGGCGTGAAGTGGGGCCTGATGCCCAAAGACGAGAGCATGAACATCCGTTACCTGCTCTGCAACGCCGACGAGATGGAGCCGAACACCTACAAGGATCGGCTGTTGATGGAGCAGCTGCCCCACCTACTGATCGAGGGGATGATCATCTCGGCCAAGGCCCTCAAGGCCTACCGTGGCTACATCTTTTTGCGCGGCGAGTACGTCGATGCCGCGGCCAACCTGCGCCGTGCGGTCGAAGAGGCCAAGGCTGCCGGTCTGCTCGGCAAGAACATCCTGGGCTCGGGCTTTGACTTCGAGCTGTTCGTCCACACCGGCGCGGGTCGCTACATCTGCGGCGAAGAGACGGCGCTCATCAACTCCCTGGAGGGTCGCCGCGCCAACCCACGCGCCAAGCCCCCCTTCCCCGCCGTTTCCGGCGTCTGGGGCAAGCCGACCTGCGTCAACAACGTCGAGACCCTGTGCAACGTGCCCGCCATCATCGGCAACGGTGTGGCCTGGTATCAGGGGCTGGCGCTGCCGGGTTCGGAAGATCACGGCACCAAGCTGATGGGCTTCTCCGGCAAGGTCAACAACCCCGGCCTGTGGGAGCTGCCGTTTGGCATCACCGCCCGCGAGCTGTTCGAGAACTATGCTGGCGGCATGAAGCCCGGCTATCGCCTGAAAGCCTGGCAACCCGGCGGCGCCGGCACCGGCTTCCTGCTGCCCGAGCACCTGGATGCCCAGATGTACGCCGGCGGCATCGGCAAGGTCGGCACCCGGATGGGCACGGGCCTTGCCATGGCGGTGGATGACAGCATCAACATGGTCTCCCTGCTGCGCAACATGGAAGAGTTCTTCGCCCGCGAGTCCTGCGGCTGGTGCACTCCCTGCCGCGACGGCCTGCCCTGGAGCGTCAAACTGCTGCGCGCGCTGGAGCGGGGCGAGGGTCAGCCAGGAGATCTCGCCACCCTGGAGCAGCTGGTCAGCTTCCTCGGCCCAGGCAAGACCTTCTGCGCCCATGCCCCTGGCGCCATCGAGCCGCTGGGCAGTGCGATGAAGTATTTCCGGTCCGAATTCGAGGCTGGCGTCAAGGCGCCGCAGGATAATCGCAAGCAGCTCAAGGGTATCCAGCCCAACCTGCTGGGCGAGCGCTGGTAAGGCACGCAGGGCGCTCGCCGCGGGCCCGCTGAACCGGCGCAAGCCAAAGAATTTATCTCATTGAAGTCAGGGAAGTTGTATGGCCACCATTCATGTAGACGGTAAAGAGTACGAGGTAGACGGGGCAGATAACCTGCTGCAAGCCTGTCTGTCCCTTGGTCTGGACGTCCCCTATTTTTGCTGGCACCCGGCGCTCGGTAGCGTCGGCGCCTGCCGCCAGTGTGCGGTGAAACAGTATCAGAATGCCGACGACAAGCGCGGCCGCCTGGTCATGTCCTGCATGACCCCCTCCACCGATGGCACCTATATCTCCATCGAGGATGAAGAGGCGAAGGAGTTCCGCAAGACGGTGGTGGAGTGGCAGATGACCAACCACCCCCACGACTGCCCGGTGTGCGAAGAGGGTGGCTCCTGCCACCTGCAGGACATGACGGTGATGACCGGCCACAATAGCCGTCGCTACCGTTTCACCAAGCGCACCCACCAGAATCAGGATCTGGGCCCCTTCATCAATCACGAGATGAACCGCTGCATCGCCTGCTATCGCTGCGTCCGTTACTACAAGGACTACGCTGGCGGCGAGGATCTCGGGGTCTACGGCGCCCACGACAACGTCTACTTCGGCCGGGTCGAGGATGGCACCCTGGAGAGCGAGTTCTCCGGCAACCTGGTGGAGGTCTGCCCCACCGGCGTGTTCACCGACAAGACCCACTCCGAGCGCTACAACCGCAAATGGGACATGCAGTTTGCCCCCAGCATCTGCCAAGGCTGCTCGATTGGCTGCAACATCAGCCCGGGTGAACGTTATGGCGAGCTGCGCCGCATCGAGAACCGTTATCACGGCGCACTGAACCACTACTTCCTGTGCGACCGCGGCCGTTTCGGCTACGGCCACGTCAATCTGACTGACCGCCCGCGCCAGCCCCTGCTGCAGGATGGCAATGACAAGCTGGCCATCACGGTGGACGGTGCCCTGAACCGTGCTGCCGATGCCCTGCGCACCGCTGCCGGCGTCATCGGCATCGGCTCGCCCCGCGCCTCGCTGGAGAGCAACTACGCCCTGCGCGAACTGGTGGGAGCCGCCAACTTCTACAGCGGCGTCGAGCAAAGCGAATGGGAATGCCTGCAGAAGATGCTGCAGATCCTGCAGCACGGTGGCGTGCGCACCCCCAGCCTGCGTGACATGGAAGAAGCCGACGCCGTGCTGGTGCTCGGCGAGGATGTCACCCAGACCGCTGCCCGCATTGCCCTGGCCCTGCGTCAGGCAGTCAAGGGCAAGGGCCGCGAAATCGCCCGCAAGCTGAAGGTGGATCTGTGGCAGGTCGCCGCGGTGCAGACCCTGGCCCAGAACGAGCGCTACCCGCTGCTGATCACCAGCCTGGACAGCACCCGACTGGACGACGTGGCGAGCGGCACCCTGCACGCCCCCCACGCGGATCAGGCGCGCCTCGGCTTCGCCATCGCCCATCTGCTCGATGGCAGCGCCCCTGCTCTGACCGATCTTGCCCCCGAGCAACAGGCCCTGGCCGCCAGCTGGGCAGCGCTGCTCGGCAACGCCAAGAAGCCGCTCATCATCGCCGGCACCGGTGCCCGCAGCCAGGCGCTGCTTGAGGCGGCCAGCAACATCGCCCGCGCCCTCAAGGGCCGTGGCCAGGCCGTGGAGCTCGCTCTGGTAGCCCAGGAGACCAACAGCCTGGGGCTGGCCATGCTGGCCGGCAATGCCGCCCCGCTGGAAGCCGCCCTCGAGCGTATCGAAAGAGAAGAGAAGCTCGCGCTGGTGATGCTCGAAAACGATCTCTACCGCCGCGCGCCGCGCAGCCGTGTCGATGCCGCCATCGACCGTCTGCAGCACCTGCTGGTGGTCGACCATCAGGACACCGGCACCGCTCAGAAGGCGAACCTGGTGCTGCCTGCCGCCAGCTTCGCCGAGGCCGACGGTACCCTCATCAACATGGAAGGCCGCGCCCAGCGCTTCTTCCAGGTCTATGCCCCCGCCTTCTACGACGCCGACATCCAGGTGCGTGAGAGCTGGCGCTGGCTGGCCGCCCTGCAAGGCGTGCTGGATCGCAAACCGCTGCGCTGGAACACCTTCGACGAGGTGAGCAGTGCCTGCGCAGCCAGCGCCCCGCTGCTGACCAGCATGCGCGAGGCCGCTCCCAACGCGGGTCTGCGCATCCGCGGCATGAAGCTCGCCCGCGAACCGCACCGCTACAGCGGCCGCACCTCCATGCTGGCGGATCAGAACGTGAGCGAGCCCAGAGTCGCCCAGGATCCCGACTCGCCCTTCAACTTCTCCATGGAAGGCTACGCCGGTGCCCGCCAGCCCCTGCAACAGGTGCCGTTCGCCTGGGCGCCGGGCTGGAACTCCCCGTCCGCCTGGAACAAGTTCCAGGATGAAGTGGGTGGCAACCTGCGCGCCGGGGATCCCGGTCGCCGTCTGCTGGAAGCGGGCGAGGACAGCCTCGGCTGGTTCGACACCGTCCCCGCCCCGTTCAGCGCCAAAGAAGCGCTGCAGGTGGTGAGCTATGACCAGCTGTTTGGCGGCGAAGAGCTGTCTGCCAGAAGCCCGGTCATCCAGGCCCGCATGAGCGAGCCCGTGCTGGTGCTGAACCCGGCCGACGCCAGTCGTCTCGCCCTCAGTGCCGGCAGCCAGGTCGCCTTCTCCTGGGGTGGCCACCACTGGCGGCTGACCCTGCGTTTGAGCGAGCATCTGACCGCCGGTCTGGTGGGTCTGCCGCTCTGTGTCAACGGTCTGCCGACCGCCCTGCACCAGCAATATCTCGCTAACCTGCAGGAGGCCATCGCATGAGCGACTCTCTGATCGATCTGTTGCTGGAAATCGGCAAGGCATTGATCGTGCTGGTGGGGATCGTGGGGGCCGGTGCCTTCATGAGCTTCATCGAGCGCCGTCTGCTGGCGCTGTGGCAGGATCGTTACGGCCCCAACCGGGTAGGCCCCTTCGGCCTGCTGCAGCTGGCGGCTGACATGATCAAAATGTTCTTCAAAGAGGACTGGATCCCGCCGTTCGCCGATCGCCGGATCTTCGTGCTGGCCCCCATCATCGCCTTTACCGCCTTCATTCTGGCGTTTGCGGTGGTGCCGATCACCCCCACCTGGGGTGTGGCGGACCTCAACGTGGGGCTGCTCTACATCCTGGCCATCGCGGGACTGGCGGTCTACGCCGTGCTGTTCGCCGGCTGGTCGAGCAACAACAAGTACTCATTGCTCGGCAGCCTGCGCGCCTCGGCTCAGACCCTCTCCTACGAGGTGTTTCTCGGCCTCTCCTTGATGGGCATCGTCATCCAGACCGGCAGCTTCAACCTGCGGGATATCGTAGAAGCCCAAGCAGGACTGTGGAACGTGATCCCCCAGATCCTGGGTTTCATCACCTTCCTGTTTGCCGGCGTCGCCGTCACCCACCGCCATCCGTTTGACCAGCCGGAAGCCGAGCAGGAGCTCGCCGACGGTTATCACATCGAGTATGCGGGCATGAAATGGGGTCTGTTCTTCGTGGGCGAGTACATCGGCATCGTGCTGATCTCTTCGCTCATCGTGACCCTGTTCTTCGGTGGCTGGCACGGCCCCTGGCTGCCGCCCTTCATCTGGTTTGCCTTGAAGACCGCCTGTTTCATGGTGTTCTTCATCCTGCTGCGGGCCTCCCTGCCCCGCCCGCGCTTTGACCAGGTGATGTCGTTTGGCTGGAAAGTCTGCCTGCCGCTGACCCTGCTCAACATGCTGGTCACCGGCGCCGTGGTGCTGATGAATGCGCAGTGAGGCCGCAATGGACAGAAAAATTGTGATGCCGTTTGGCTGGAACGTCTGCTTGCCCGCCGCCCTGCATCCCGCTCGGGATGCAGCAGGTACGGGCTGTGGTGCTGATGAATGTGCAGTGAGGCACGACTATGAAAATTATTAACATCATCAAGGGTGTCGGCACCCAATTGCGCAGCCTGGGGATGGTGTTCTCCCATGCCTGGAGCCCCCGCGAGACCCTCAACTATCCGGAACAGGCCGTCTATGCGGCGCCCCGCTATCGCGGCCGCATCGTGCTGACTCGTGATCCGGATGGCGACGAACGCTGCGTGGCCTGCAACCTGTGTGCGGTGGCCTGCCCGGTCGGCTGCATCTCGCTGCAGAAATCCGAGCGGGAAGATGGTCGCTGGTACCCTGAGTTCTTTCGCATCAACTTCTCCCGCTGCATCTTCTGCGGCCTGTGCGAAGAGGCCTGCCCCACCACCGCCATCCAGCTGACGCCGGATTTCGAGATGGGCGAGTACCGCCGCCAGGATCTGGTGTACGAGAAGGAAGACCTGCTGATCAGCGGACCCGGCAAGTATCCGGATTACAACTTCTACCGCATGAGCGGGATGGCCATCGACGGCAAGCCGAAAGGGGATGCCGAGAACGAAGCCAAGCCCATCGATGTCAAGAGCCTGCTGCCCTGAGGAGTCAATCATGGAACTGGCATTCTATGCCGCGGCCCTGGTCGCCATTTACAGCACGCTGCGGGTGATCAGCACCAGCAATCCGATGCACGCGCTGCTCAATCTCATTATCTCCCTCATCGCCGTGGCCATGATCTTCTTCTGCCTGGGCGCCTCCTTCGCGGGCGCCCTGCAAGTGATCGTCTATGCGGGCGCCATCATGGTGCTGTTCGTGTTCGTGGTGATGATGCTGAACCTGGGCTCGGCCCAGGATCAGGAAAAGAACTGGCTCACCCCCACCACCTGGGTGGGCCCCGGTCTGCTTTCGCTCATTCTGCTGGGTTTTCTGGCCTACGGCATTCTCGGGGTCACCGGTGGTGAACTCGGTCTGACCGACGTCAGTGCCAAAGCGGTCGGCATCGCCCTGTTCGGTCCTTACGTGCTGGCGGTGGAGCTTGCCTCCATCCTGCTGCTGGCGGGCCTGGTCACCGCCTATCACCTGGGCCGTGAAGACAAGAGCGGGGAAGTGCTCTCCGTGCCAAAAGCCTCGGCACATCCGTCTCAAGAAGGAGGTCAATGATGAACGGAATCCCGATGGAACACGGCCTGCTGCTGGCTGCCGTGCTGTTCTGTATCGGCCTGTGCGGCCTGCTGATACGTCGCAACTTGCTGTTTATCCTCATGAGTATCGAGATCATGATGAACGCGTCGGCACTGGCATTCGTGGTGGCTGGCAGCCGCTGGGCCCAGGCTGATGGCCAGATCATGTACATACTGGTGATTTCTCTGGCGGCAGCGGAGGCCAGTATCGGCCTCGCCCTGTTACTGCTGCTCTATCGTCGTTACCACACCCTCAACGTGGACACTGTGAGCGAGATGCGCGGATGAGCCTCCTATACCTGACTTTTCTGTTTCCGCTGCTGGGATGGCTGGTGCTGGCCTTCTCCATCGGTCGTTTCGGCGAGCGCACTGCTGCGCTCATCGGCGTCGGCAGCATAGGGCTGTCGGCCCTCACTACCCTGTGGGTCGGCATCGATTTCCTCAATACCATGCCAACGGGCGGCGTCTATACCCAGACCCTGTGGCAGTGGATCTCGGTGGGTGAATTCACCCCCACCTTCCGCCTGGCGCTGGACGGCCTGTCGCTGACCATGCTCGGCGTGGTCACCGGGGTGGGTTTCTTCATCCACCTGTTCGCCTCTTGGTACATGCGCGGGGAAGAGGGCTATTCACGCTTCTTCACCTACACCAACCTGTTCATCGCCAGCATGGTGTTCCTGGTGCTGGCCGATGACCTGCTGTTCGTCTACCTCGGCTGGGAAGGCGTGGGGCTGTGCAGCTACCTGCTGATCGGCTTCTACTACCGCAATCCGGCCAACGGCGCCGCCGCCCTCAAGGCGTTCGTGGTGACCCGGGTCGGTGACGTGTTCCTCGCCATCGGTCTGTTCGTCCTCTACCGGGAGCTGGGTACCCTCAACATCCACGAGTTGCTGGTACGCGCACCGCTGATGTTTGCCGAGGGCTCCCCTGCCCTGTCGTTTGCCTGTCTGATGCTGCTTGGCGGCGCCGTCGGCAAATCGGCCCAGCTGCCGCTGCAAACCTGGCTGGCGGACGCGATGGCGGGCCCGACCCCGGTCTCGGCGCTGATCCACGCGGCCACCATGGTGACTGCCGGTGTCTATCTCATCGCCCGTACCCACGGTCTGTTCCTGCTGGCCCCCGAGATCCTGCATCTGGTGGCGTTGGTCGGTGCCATCACCCTGGTGCTGGCAGGCTTTGCGGCCCTGGTGCAAACCGACATCAAGCGGATCCTGGCTTACTCCACCATGAGCCAGATCGGCTACATGTTCCTGGCCCTCGGTGTTGGCGCCTGGGAAGGGGCCATCTTCCACCTGATGACCCACGCCTTCTTCAAGGCGCTGCTGTTCCTCTCCGCCGGTGCCGTGATCGTCGCGACCCACCACGAGCAGAACATCTTCAAGATGGGGGGCCTGCGCAAGAGCCTGCCACTGGTCTATGCCTGCTTCCTGGTGGGGGGCTCGGCCCTGGCCGCGCTGCCGCTGGTAACCGCCGGTTTCTACAGTAAAGACGCCATCCTGTGGCAGGTGCAGGCCAGCGGCCAGAGCGCCCTGCTGTGGGCCGGTCTGGGCGGTGCTTTCCTCACCTCCCTCTACACCTTCCGCCTGATCTTCATCGCCTTCCACGGCAAGGAGCAGACCCAGGCTCACGCCGGTCACGGGCTGGCCCATCAGCTGCCGTTGCTGGTCCTGCTGGTGCTCTCCACCGGTATCGGCGCCCTGATCGTGCCGCCGCTGGCGGGAGTACTGCCGGCCGGTCCGGGGGATCACATCGAAGAGGGACGCCATGGGCTGGAGGTCACCTCCGCCATCATCGCCATCGCCGGCATTGCCCTGGCCGCCTTCCTGTTCCTGGGCGAGCGCCGCCTGGCCAGCAGCGTGGCCAACAGCGCGCCGGGCAAGTTGCTCAGCACTCTCTGGTTCAATGCCTGGGGCTTTGACTGGCTTTACGATCAGCTGTGGGTCAAGCCGTATCTGCTGGCGACCCGGCTGCTCGGCAAGGATCCGCTGGACTGGATGATGAACCTGCCGGCCTGGCTGGCACAGAGTGGCCACCAGCTGTTGGCCTGGACCGTTTCCGGCAAGTTGCGCTGGTATGCAGCCTCCATGGGGATGGGCGCCGCCCTGATCCTGGCCCTGCTGCTGCTCGGCTGATCCCGTGATGCAGCCCCTGAACTCGCAGCAAGCCCACGGGCCTGCACAGTGACTAGAACATAGACGAGAGC
This sequence comes from Aeromonas sp. ASNIH4, assembly GCF_002934425.1. Lineage (NCBI taxonomy): Bacteria > Pseudomonadati > Pseudomonadota > Gammaproteobacteria > Aeromonadales > Aeromonadaceae > Aeromonas > Aeromonas sp. ASNIH4. Next base: position 2,660,649 of record NZ_CP026217.1, read on the forward strand.
TGATATCGTGACCTTACTCTGGATCTTGTTAATACCCTTCATCGGCGGTCTGCTCTGTTGGCAGACCGAGCGATTCGGCGAGTACTTCGTACGCTGGGTCGCCCTGCTGTCGATGAGCGCCTGTCTGCTGCTCTCCTGCGCCATCTGGTGGAGCGGTGACTTCACCCTGGCAGCCCAGGGCGGCGTGCCCGTCTGGGCAGCCGAACTGCAACTGCCCTGGATCCCCCGCTTCGGCATCTCATTGCACCTGGCGGTGGATGGCTTGTCGCTGTTGATGGTGATCCTCACCTGCTTCATCGGCGTGCTGGCCATCCTCTGTTCCTGGAAGGAAATCGTGCAGCGCATCGGCTTCTTCCACCTAAACCTGCTGTGGATCCTGGGTGGCGTACTCGGCGTCTTCATGGCGCTGGACCTGTTCCTCTTCTTCTTCTTCTGGGAGATGATGCTGGTACCGATGTACTTCCTGATTGCGCTGTGGGGCCACTCGGTCACCGACGGCAAATCCCGGATCAACGCCGCCACCAAGTTCTTCATCTACACCCAGGTCAGCGGCCTCATCATGCTGGTCGCCATCCTGGGCCTGGTGCTGACTCACCATGCCGCCACCGGCGTGTTCACCTTTGACTATCAGGACTTGCTGAACACCCCGATGAGCAAGGGCGTGCAGTGGCTGCTGATGCTGGGCTTCTTCATCGCCTTCGCGGTCAAGATGCCGCTGGTACCGCTGCACGGCTGGCTGCCGGATGCCCACAGCCAGGCACCGACCGCGGGTTCTGTGGACTTGGCGGGGATCCTGCTGAAGACCGCCGCCTACGGCCTGCTGCGCTTCGCCCTGCCGCTGTTCCCCGAGGCGTCCGCCGAATTTGCCCCCTACGCCATGGTGCTGGGTCTTATCGGCATCGTCTACGGCGCCATCGTGGCGTTCGCCCAGACCGACATCAAGCGACTGGTGGCCTACACCAGCATCTCCCACATGGGCTTCGTGATGATCGCCATCTACTCCGGCAGCGAACTGGCCCTGCAGGGCGCCGTGGTACAGATGATCGCCCACGGCCTCTCCGCCGCCGGCCTCTTCATCCTGTGCGGTCAGCTCTACGAGCGTCTGCACACCCGGGACCTGCGCCTGATGGGCGGGCTGTGGGGCCGTCTGCGCTACCTGCCCGGCGTGATGCTGTTCTTCTCGGTCGCCTCTCTGGGGATGCCGGGCACCGGCAACTTCGTCGGCGAGTTCCTGATCCTCATCGGCAGCTTCCAGGTTGCCCCCGTGCTCACCATCATCGCCACCTTCGGCCTGGTGCTGGCTTCGGTCTACTCCCTCATCATGCTGCAGCGCGCCTGCTTCGGTACCCCCAAGGACGAGAGCGTCCTCAAGTGGCTCGACAGCCGCGAGCTGGTGATGATGATGACCATTGCCGGTCTCTTGGTGCTGCTCGGTGTCTATCCCCAACCTGTGCTCGACACCGCGGGCAACAGCCTGCTGAGCGTGCTGCACTGGTACGCCCTGCCCTTCGCAGGAGCATTGCAATGAGAGTGACCGCTGTTAAACCGCTGGCCCTGTTGCCTTCCTTGTCCATTACAGGAGCACTGCAATGACCTTCACCGCTTCGCAACTGCTGGCCCTGCTGCCCCTGTTGCTGACAACCGGGGCCATGGTGGCCCTGATGCTGGCCATCGCCTGGAAACGGTGCGATGACACCGCCTTCGTGGTCACCATCGCCGGCCTCAACCTGGCGCTATTCTCCCTGCCCATCGTGATGGCGCAAGGCGATCAGGGGGTCACCCCGCTGCTGCAGATAGACGGCTACGCCGTCTTCTACATGGGCTTGGTGCTCATCGGTGCCCTGGCGACCTGTACCTTCGGCCGCTCCTGGCTCAAGGGCTATCCGGACAATCGGGAAGAGTTCTACCTGCTGCTGCTGATCGCCACCGCCGGTGGCTTGGTGCTGGCCGGCTCCCGTCACCTCGCCTCCCTGTTCATCGGGATCGAGATGCTGACCCTGCCGATGTTCGGTCTGGTGGGCTACGCCTATCGCGAGCGCCACTCACTGGAGGCCAGCATCAAGTACATGGTGCTCTCCGCCGCAGCTACCGCCTTCCTGCTGTTCGGCATGGCGCTGCTCTATGCCCAGGCCGGCAGCCTGAGCTTCAGCGATTTGGGGCTGACCCTGGCCACCACCCCGGCTCACCACCCGCTGCTGATGGGCGGTCTGGGTCTGATGCTGGTCGGCTTTGCCTTCAAGCTCTCCCTGGCGCCGTTCCACCTCTGGACCCCGGACGTGTACGAAGGGGCGCCGGCACCGGTGGCCACCTTCCTCGCCACCGTCAGCAAGATCGCGGTGTTCTGCGTGCTGCTGCGCTTCTACCTGGCGGTGCCCGCCGCCGCGGATCCCATGATCCACTGGCTGCTGGCCGCCATGGCGGTGGTCTCCATCGTCATCGGCAACCTGCTGGCTCTGCTGCAGACCAACATCAAGCGGATGATGGGTTACTCCTCCATCTCCCACTTCGGCTACCTGCTGGCGGTGATCGTAGCGAGCCGTCTCGGCCAGATGCCGGTGGAAGCGGCCGGCGTCTATCTGCTGATGTATCTGTTCACCAGCCTGGGGGCCTTCGGCGTCATCAGCATGATGTCCAGCCCCTATCGCGGCAAGGATGCGGACTCCCTGCACAGCTATCGCGGCCTGTTCTGGCGTCGTCCCTATCTGACCGCCGTGCTGACCGTGATGATGCTCTCGCTGGCCGGTATCCCCATGACGCTCGGCTTCATCGGCAAGTTCTACCTGATCGGGGTGACCGTCGATGCGAAGCTGTGGTGGCTCTCCGGCGCCATCGTGCTCGGCAGTGCGCTGGGTCTCTACTACTACCTGCGGGTCATGGTCACCCTCTACCTGCGCGAGCCCGGCATGCAGCTGCGCGACGCCAAGGGGGACTGGGCCATCACCTCCGGTGGTCTGGTGGTGCTGCTCTCCGCCGCGCTGGTGGTGGCGCTGGGTCTCTATCCCCAGCCGGTCATCAGCCTGGTGCAGGGCTTCCAGAACGTGGTGCTGCACTGATTTCACTCCATCTCAAAAACCGGCCCAAGTGGCCGGTTTTTTTATCTGCCCAAAGCGGGATGCCTGACCAGCCGTCTCAAATTTATCTGCCTTTATAACGGCTTATGGCCGCCAGCCGGACACGACCGGGTATCCACCGCGTCCCCCTTGCTGATATATTGATGATTGGCAGGAAAGGAGTTCCGAACGATGATGCAGCCCGCGTTTCATTCATTCGATGCGCAGCCACTGGCCGAGGCACTGCGCCCCTATCGTGGCCAGCGGCTCGACGTCTTGCTGGCCGAGCAGGATGCAGAGCACGTAGCCGATCTGCAGCAGCAATGTAGCCACCTCGACATTCAACTCAGCGGCGCCCTCTTTCCCCGCCTCCTCAGCCGTCACGGTTTTCATGAACGCGGCGCTTGGCTGCTGCCGCGCCCGGCCTCCCACGTCCCGCTGCTCATCCCGCTCGATCCCGTCGCCAGTGCCGATGAGCAGGCCCGTCTGCTCTGCGACGCGCTGGCCCCTCGTCTTGCACAGTGGCCACCAGCCGAAGGTATACCGACCCTCTTTCTGACCTTCGATGCCATGATCCCCAACATCGCCTCCCTCCTCGAGGGGATCTATCTGCATCTCGCGGACAGGGTCCACTATGCCGGCGTCAATGCCGGCAGCGGCCAGTTTCGCCCCATGCCTTGCCTGTTCGACAACCACAGGCTGCTGGCACAGGCGGTCTGCTGCACCCTGCTGCCCCATCGCAGCTACCCTCTGCTCGAGCACGGCTATCAGCTCACCGCCCAGCCCATGCTGGCCACCAGCAGCGAGGGCAACAAGATCTCCTTCATCGACTGGCAGCCCGCCTTCAGCCGCTACCAGTCTCTGGTCCAGCAACAGTTCCAGCAGCGCCTGACTCCGGAGCAGTTCTACCAGTACGGCGTCCACCTGCCGCTTGGGCTGCTGCGGGCCAACGGCGACGTCATCGTGCGCATCCCGGTCGCCGTCACCGACGAGGGGGCGCTGCTCTGCGTCGGGGAGGTGCCGGATCACAGCATCCTCACCCTGCTCAAGGCGCCGCACAGCCCGACCGCCCACGCCATCGAGCTGGCCGAAAAACTGAGCCGGCACGGGGCACCGGAGCGCCTCGAGATCTACTACTGCGCCGGCCGTCAGCAGCACTTCGGCGAGCAGAGTGCGCTTGAGCTGGAGACCCTCTTCAGCCACAGCGGCGCCCACCAGCTGGTCGGCGCCCTCTCCCTTGGCGAGATTGGCAACCTGCGGCCGGGGGACTATCCGCTGTTTCACAACGGCGCCATTCTCTGCAACGGGGAGGGATTGCGATGAACAACGACCACGCCATGGCCATCGTCTGCGATCTCGCCCTCTGCATCGGCCGCGAGGTCACGCTGGATGCCCTGCTGACCAAGGTGCTGCAGCGCTTTCTGTTTCACTGCGCCTGCCCGGTCGGGCTGGTGCTGCAGCAGTTGCCGCAGGGGGAGTACAAGATCATCAAGGCGATCGGCGACGAGCAACTGCTTCGCCATCAGGGAGAGCCGCTCGCACTGCCCCACTGGGTCAGCGACGGCGAGCAGTGCATCCTGCGGGCAGCGTTGCCGTTGCCAGGCTCGCGCCCCTACCCGTTTGCCTATCGGCTACGGATCGAGGGGGGCTATCTGATGCTGCTGCTCTCCCCCAATGCGGAGCAGCAGGGGGAGCAGCTCTGCCACCTGTTCAGCCCCATCCTCGGCAACCTGGCCCGTGCCATCCAGCTGTGCCGGGACAGCGAGCAGTTGGCCCTGCGCCAGCAGGCGGAGCTGGTCGACATGCAGCGCTTCAACGAGTCCCTGCTCAAGGCAATCCCCATCCCGGTGTTCTACAAGGATGTCGAGGGGCGTTTCATCAGCTGCAACCCGACCTTCACCCAGATCACCGGCATCAGCAAGGCCGAGCTGCTGGGCAAGCGGGTGGACGAGATCCTGCCCCCCGAGATGGCCGACGAATACACCCAGCGCGACCTGGAGGTGCTGCGCAGCAGGCAGCCGCAATATTTCGAGCACACCCTGTTCGATCGCAGCGGCCACCGCTATCAGGTGCTCAACTTCAAGGATCTCTTCTACGACCATCAGGGCGAGGTGGCCGGCATCATCGGCGCCCTGGTCGACATCACCCATATCAAGGAGAGCGAGCAGCAACAACGCACCCTGCTGTTCCAGACCATAGCGGCACTCTCCTCCGCCATCGCCCACAAGGATCCCGGCACCGCGGGCCACGAGCGGCGTGTGCACGATCTCGCACTGGCCATCGGCCAGCATCTGCAACTTTCCCAAGAACGCCTCGACGGGCTGGGCCTCGCCGCCATGGTGCACAACATCGGCCTGTTGCAGATCCCGGCGGAGATCCTCACCCGCCCCCGCGCATTGAGGGAGGTGGAGTTCGAGCTCATCAAGCAGCACCCGCAGGCGGGCTGTGAAATCCTGCAGCAGATAGACTTCCCCTGGCCCATCACCGCCATCGTGCAGCAGCACCATGAGAATCTGGACGGCAGCGGCTATCCACAGGGGCTGCAGGGGGATGCCATCTCGCTGGAGGCGCGCATCATCCGGGTGGCCGATTCGCTGGCCGCCATGACGGCCCACCGCCCGTTCCGGCGAGCCATGTCCCTCACCGATGCCTTTGCCGAACTGACCCGCTATGCCGGTGTCCACTACGACGAGCAGGTGGTCAGCGCCTGCTTCGCCGTGTGGCAGGCGGGCTATCGCTTTGCCCCCCTTTGACCGAGGCTGGATGACATGAGTTCAAGACCCGCACCGCCCTTTCCCCCGCTGCCCACGGCCGCCCTGCTTGGCCAGGTGATGGATCAGCTGCCCTATCGGGTGCTGCTCAAAGACACCCGCTCCGTCTTCATCGCCTGCAACCGGCTGCTGGCAGACGATCTCGCCCTCACCCCGGCCGAACTGGTCGGCAAGTGCGATGCCGACTTCTTCCCGGCCGAACTGGCCAAGCGCTACCGGGATGACGATCTGAAGGTCATTGCCAGCGGCACCACCCAGCGCCATGAAGAGCCCTATCTGAAGGGGGGCGAGGCCCGCTGGCTCAGCACCACCAAGTTTCCTCTGCACGACGAGCTGGGCCAGGTGGTCGGGGTCGGCGTCTTCTTCGACGACATCACCGAGAAGAAACAGCAACAGGAGCGGTTGCAGCAGTACACCTGGACCCTGGAGGCCATCGGCCGCGCCCACCACGCCATGCTCAAGCAGGATGATGAGCAGACCCTGCTGCAGGAGATCTGCGATGCCATCACCTTCGACGGCCGCTTCCCCCTCGTCACCGAGCTGCAGGAAAACAGTGACCAGCACACCCTGCAGGTGCTGGCGCAGGCGGGCAACGCGGTCTGGTTTGCCAGCGACGACTGGCTCACCCGGGATCCCGCCCTGCATCAGGCCATCGGCACCGGGGCGCCGTGCAACGAAGCCCTGGCCAGCGCGCTGGTGCACCACTCGGCCACCCTGCGCGCCCGTCTGCTGCTGCCGCTGCAGTGGCATGCCGGCGGGCATGGCGGCCTGCTCATTCACAGTGAACAGGCCCGCCCCTTCACCGACGAAGAGGTGCACCTCTTCAGCCAGCTGGCAGACTACCTTGCCTACGGCCTGCAGGCGCGCGCGACCCAGCAGGCCTATCTCACCGCCCAGCGCGACAGGGTGCTGCACGCCCGCCAGCTGGAGCTGGCGCTGGAAGATGCCCTCGGCGCCATTGCCGCCGTGCTGGAGCAGCGTGATCCCTACACCGCCGGCCACCAGAAGCACGTCGCCACCCTGGCGCTGGCCATCGGTCGCGAGCTGAAACTGGACGACAAGCGGCTGCGGGGGCTCTATCTGGGGGCCATGGTGCACGACATCGGCAAGATCCAGGTGCCGCTCGACATCCTCACCAAACCGGGCCGGCTGACCCCGCAGGAGTTCAACCTGGTCAAGGAGCACCCGGGCGCCGGCTATCAGGTACTCAAGGACATCGCCCTGCCCTGGCCCGTCGCCCAGATGATCCACCAACACCACGAGTTCATCGACGGCTCCGGCTACCCGGCGGGGCTCAAGGGCGAGCAGATCCTGCTGGAGGCCCGCATCCTCACGGTGGCCGACATCGTGGAATCCATGTCCTCCGATCGTCCCTACCGCGCCGCCCTCGGCATTCCCCAGGCCAGGGCTCACATCATCGAACTGCGCGGCAGCAAGCTGGATGCAGCGGTGGTGGATGCCTGCCTGCGCATCCTTGATCGCGGGGATTTCACCCCCCATGAGCTGGGCCACGGCCAGTTCTAGTGGGCAAGCCGCCATAAAAAAACCGGCCACAGGGGCCGGTTTTTTGTTTGCGATGCGAACTTAACCCAGACGTACCCGGGCGTTGCGGAACATCCGCATCCAGGCGCCGTCCTCGCCCCAGTTGTCCGGGTGCCAGGAGTTGGCCACGGTGCGGAACACCCGCTCCGGGTGCGGCATCATGATGGTGGCGCGACCGTCGGTGGTGGTCACCGCGGTGATACCCGCCGGTGCGCCGTTCGGGTTGGCCGGGTACTGCTCGGTCACCTGACCGCGGTTGTCGACGAAACGCAGCCCCACCAGCCCACTCTGTTGCAGCGCAGCCAGGTGAGCGGCATCGCGCACCTCCACTCGCCCTTCCCCGTGGGAGACGGCAATCGGCATCACCGAGCCTGCCATGCCGGCGAAGAAGGCCGACGGGGAGTCCTGCACTTCCACCAGGCTGAAGCGGGCCTCGAAGCGCTCGGAGCGGTTGCGCACGAAGCGCGGCCACAGATCGGCACCCGGGATCAGCTCGCGCAGGTTGGACATCATCTGGCAACCGTTGCACACACCCAGGGAGAGGGTGTCGCCGCGCTCGAAGAAGCGCTGGAACTGCTCGCGGGCACCGTCGTTGAACAGGATGGATTTGGCCCAGCCTTCGCCCGCCCCCAGCACGTCGCCGTAGGAGAAGCCGCCACAGGCCACCAGGCTCTGGAACGCATCCAGCTTGATGCGCCCCTCGAGGATGTCGCTCATGTGCACGTCCACCGCCGCAAAGCCGGCGCGGTCAAACGCCGCCGCCATCTCCACGTGGGAGTTGACCCCCTGCTCGCGCAGCACCGCCAGACGGGGGGAGACCCCGCGGGCAATGTAGGGTGCTGCCACGTCCTCGGCCGGGTTGTAGCTGAGCTTGGCCTGCAGGCCAGGATCGGCTGCGTCCTGACGGGCGGCATGCTCCTGATCCGCGCACTCCGGGTTGTCGCGCAGGCGCTGCATCTGCCAGCTGGTCTCGCCCCAGATGGTACGCAGAGCGGTACGGCTGGCGCGGTAAACCTCCTGACCGGCCCGCTGCAGGGTGATGAGATCCCCCTCGCGCACCGTGCCAAGCACGTGGGAGCAAGCCGCCAGGCCGTGACCGGCCAGCAGGGTCATCACCGCCTCCTTGTCTTCACGACGCACCTGGATGACGGCGCCCAGCTCTTCGTTGAACAGGGCCGGCAGCAGTTCGCCGCCGATGCGATCCAGCTGCAGGTCGAGACCGCAGTGACCGGCGAAGGCCATCTCCACCAGGGTGACAAACAGGCCGCCGTCGGAGCGGTCGTGGTAGGCGACGAGTTTGCGATCGCTCACCAGCGCCTGGATGGCGTTGAAGAAGCCCTTGAGCTGGACCGGGTTGTCCAGATCCGGTGCCTTGTCACCCAGCTGGCGATAGACCTGAGCCAGGGCCGAGGCGCCGAGACGCTGCTTGCCGTTGCCAAGGTCGATGAGGATAAGGTCGGTCTCACCGAGATCGGTACGCAGTTGCGGCGTGACGGTGTTGCGCACGTCCTCGACCCTGGCAAAGGCGGAGATGAGCAGGGAGAGCGGCGAGGTGACGCTGTGCTCCTTGCCATCCTGCTGCCAGCGGGTCTTCATGGACATGGAGTCCTTGCCCACCGGGATGGTGATGCCAAGGGCCGGGCAGAGCTCCTCGCCCACCGCTTTGACCGCTTCGTAGAGGCCGGCATCTTCGCCCGGGTGACCGGCAGCGGCCATCCAGTTGGCGGAGAGCTTGACCCGCTTGAGCGAGCCGATGTGGGCCGGCGCCAGGTTGGTGAGCGCTTCCGCCACCGCCATGCGAGCGGAAGCCGCGTGGGAGAGCAGCGCCACCGGGGTGCGCTCACCCATCGACATGGCTTCACCGTGGTAGCTGTCGTAGGTGGCGGCGGTGACGGCGCAGTCAGCCACCGGGATCTGCCAGGGGCCGACCATCTGGTCGCGGTTGACCAGGCCGGTCACGCTGCGATCGCCGATGGTGATGAGGAAGGACTTCTCCGCCACGGTGGGCAGACGCAGCACCCGCTCGGCAGCCTCACCCAGGGTGATGCCATCGAGCGCCAGTGGCTTGCCCTGCGCCGGCAGGCTTGCAACCTCGCGGTGCATCTTGGGGGTCTTGCCCAGCAGCACGTCCAGCGGCAGGTCGATGGGGTGATTGTCAAAGTGCTCATCCGAGAGAGTGAGATGCTTCTCTTCGGTGGCGCTGCCGATGACGGCATAGGGGGCGCGCTCGCGCTCGCACAGCGCCTTGAACAGCGGCAGCTTCTCCTTGGCCACCGCCAGTACGTAGCGCTCCTGGGATTCGTTGCACCAGATCTCGAGCGGGCTCATGCCCGGCTCGTCGTTCGGAATGGCGCGCAAGGAGAAACGACCACCGCGATCGCCGTCGCTCACCAGCTCCGGCATGGCGTTGGAGAGGCCGCCGGCCCCCACGTCGTGGATGAAGACGATGGGGTTGTCGTCCCCCAGCTGCCAGCAGCGGTCGATCACCTCCTGGCAACGGCGCTCCATCTCGGGGTTGTCGCGCTGCACCGAGGCAAAGTCGAGATCTTCGGCCGACTGGCCGGAGGCCATGCTTGATGCGGCGCCGCCGCCCAGACCGATGTTCATGGCCGGGCCACCCAGCACGATGAGGGCAGCCCCCACCGGGATCTCCCCTTTCTGGACGTGCTCGCTGCGGATGTTGCCGATACCGCCCGCCAGCATGATGGGCTTGTGGTAGCCGCGCACCTCGACGCCGTTGTGGCTCGGCACCTGCTCTTCGAAGGTACGGAAGTAACCGAGAATGGCCGGACGGCCGAACTCGTTGTTGAAGGCGGCGCCGCCGAGCGGCCCCTCCTGCATGATGTCAAACGCGCTGACGATGCGGCTCGGCTTGCCGAAATCCTGCTCCCAGGGCTGCTCGAAGCCGGGGATGCGCAGGTTGGAAACGGAGAAGCCCACCAGACCCGCCTTGGGCTTGGCACCGCGACCGGTGGCACCCTCATCGCGGATCTCGCCGCCGGAGCCGGTGGCTGCGCCCGGGAACGGGGAGATGGCGGTCGGGTGGTTGTGGGTCTCCACCTTCATCAGGATGTCGACGCGCTCCTGATGATAGTGATACTCGCCGCTGGCGGGGCTCGGGAAGAAGCGGCCACCTTGGCTCCCTTCCATCACCGCAGCGTTGTCTTTATAGGCAGACAGGACATGATCCGGCGTCTGCTCGAAGGTGTTCTTGATCATTTTGAACAGCGACTTGGGCTGCTGCTCACCGTCGATGGTCCAGTCGGCGTTGAAGATCTTGTGGCGGCAGTGCTCGGAGTTTGCCTGGGCAAACATGTAGAGCTCGATGTCGTTGGGGTTGCGACCCAGCCTGGTGAAATTCTCCACCAGATAGTCAATTTCGTCGTCGGCCAGCGCCAGACCGAGCGCCACGTTGGCCTCGGCCAACGCGACGCGACCACCGCCCAGCACATCCACCTGGGTGAAGGGGCGCGGCTCGTGATGGGCAAACAGGGCGGCGGCCTCGTTCATCTCGCCAAACACCGTCTCCATCATGCGGTCATGCAGCACGGCGGCCACGGCGGCGCGCTGGGCGGCGCTCAGCTCACCCTTGGCCTGCACGTAATAGGCGATGCCGCGTTCGAGCCGCTTGACCTGATCCAGGCCGCAGTTGTGCGCGATGTCGGTTGCTTTGGAAGACCAGGGGGAGATAGTGCCGGGGCGGGGGGTAACGAGAAACAGCTGACCGCTGGGGGTGTGTTCGGGGATGGTCGGGCCGTAGCGCAGGAGCTGGCCCAAGGTCGCTCGCTCCGGGGGCGACAGCGGGCTCGAGAGCTCGGCAAAGTGCACGTATTCGGCATAGACATCCTCTATCTCTACTCCTCTCTCCTGTTTCATCTGCGCGAAGCGTTGCAGCAGTTTTTGGACACGAAACTCAGACAGTGCGGGGGCACCACGCAAGATATCCATATGACCTTTCTCACCAAGTGTTGAAGTGGGGGGGAATTGAGACGCGCGTATTATAGGGATCAGGCCCATGCCGGACAAACGTTTTTCTTGTTTTGCCCAGTGTGACTCGGTGCACACTCTCTGGTATAAAGGTGCCTCTTTTTTGACAAATGCCGATTTTTTCAACAAGGGTACTCACCTACTTGCGCTGCATTTTTCGACTGTTTATCGGGCTGACGTTGCTGCTGACCCTGGTCGGTTGCGACTTCTACACCCCCTCCAGCCAGCTGGAGCAGATCCGCCAGCGAGGCGAGATCCGGGTTGGCACCATCTACGGCCCCACCTCTTATTACCAGCGTGACGACACCGCCCAGGGGTTCGATTACGAGCTGGCGCAGAGTTATGCCGACTGGCTGGGGGTCAAGCTGACCATAGTGCCGGTCTACTCCACCGCCGAACTGGTGGAACTGCTGAGAAAAGGCAAGCTGGATCTGGCTGCTGCCGCCATCGTGGTCACCCCGGAGCGGCGCCAGCTGTTTCGCTTCGGCCCCGGCTTCTACCAGGTCTCTCCCAAGCTGGTCTATCGCAACGGCTCTCCCAAGCCCAAGGACATCGGCGATCTCAAGGGCAACATAGTGGTGCCGGCCGGTTCCACCGGCGAAGACCTGCTCAAGGAGCTCGCCAAGCAGTACCCCAACCTGAAGTGGAGCACCAATCGGGATGCCGACGTGGAGGAGCTGCTCAAGCAGGTGGCCGACGGCAAGATTGACTACACGGTGGTGCAGGATACCGTGCTGGCCCGCACCCAGCGCTACTACCCCGAGCTCACCGAAGGGATGACCCTGGCCAAGAACCAGACCGTGGCCTGGGCCATGACCAAGCTGCCGGACGACAGCCTCTACGCCAGCATCATCGACTTCTTCGGCCAGCGCTTCATGGACGGCGCTATCGCCAAGCTCGACGAGAAGTACTTCGGCCACGTGCAGAATTTCGACTTCGTCGACACCCGCACCTTCCTGCAGCGGGCCAAGAGCCTGCTGCCCAAGTATCAGGATCTGTTCAAGACCCACGCCAACGTGGTGGACTGGCGCCTGCTGGCCGCCATCAGCTATCAGGAATCCCACTGGGATCCGGAGGCGCGCTCCTACACCGGGGTGCGCGGCATGATGATGCTGACCGAGCCCACCGCCAAGGCGATGGGGGTCAACAACCGGCTGCACCCGGAGGAGAGTATCAAGGGCGGCGCCCGTTATCTGGAGCAGATGATGGAGAAGGTGCCCGCCTCGGTGCCCGATGACGAGAAGGTGTGGTTTGCCCTCACCGCCTACAACATCGGTTACGGCCACATGATGGATGCCCGCCGCCTGACCAAGGAGCTCGGTAAAAATCCCGATGCCTGGAGCGACGTGAAAGAGGTGCTGCCGCTGCTGCAACAGTCGCGCTGGCATCGCAAGGTACGCTACGGCTATGCCCGTGGCGGCGAGGCGCGCAACTACGTCAACAACGTACGTCAGTACTACCAGAGCCTGCTCTGGCTCGACAACGAGCAGCAGAAAGCCCACCGCCGTGAAGAGCTGGACGATGACGACAGCAGCGAGCCGCCCAGTGCCGAGCGCCCCACCGTCATCGCCGAAGTGGTCAAGCAGATCACCCTGCGCTGATCCCTTGTTGACAGGTTTGTTTTTCGGGTGGTTTCTCTGTTACCATCCGACCATACCGGAGCCTATCCGAAATTGTTTTTATCGCGCTATTTCATCCACTTGCACTCGGGATGACAGCACTTTCAGATAGGCTCCCATCATCACCCAAGGCCGGGATGGCCACCCAATGGGAGGAGACCAAGATGCGAGCTCGCAGAAGAACGACACTGGTCAGAAAAGCAAAGTGCGGCTGGAGCCCCAGACGCAAACTCAAGCTCAATGACATCAAACGCAAGATATGGCGCCGAAACCGCTCCTTCACCTTGCTGATAGCAGAACACGCAGCATAAACCCGGCAATCGCCGGGTTTTTTATCGCCTCAATTCCCCGCCAGCGGGCTCACCTCAAACACCACTGCCCGCTTCGATACCAGGCTGTTGCAGTGATTGCAGAAGTAATCCACCGCGCCGCAGGCCTTGAGCCGCTCCAGCTCCTGCCGGCAGGTCGGGCAGAGGGCCCGGATCTGGAAACGGGCCTGGCACTGGCTGCAGGCGGTCTCGCGGCTGCGACTGTCCAGTTCGCCCTGACAGGCAGGGCAGTGAAGGTGGCTCATGGTTGGCTCCTCGCAAAGTGAATGTGCGGTGGGCCCACCCACTGCAGATTCCCCTCCCCTGGCCCCAGAAAAAACGGCTGCCGGTGAGGGCAGCCGCTGGGCCTTATTTCTGGTTCTTCGCGGGATCTTGGGGAAGTGGAAGTTGACAGACAGGGTGCTGGTAAACTGGCTGTCTCCAAACACACCACCACCATCACCCTGCTGTCGCCGTGCATCATATTGATATTGCCTCCTTCTGGCCAGGTTATACCGTCATCGCCCAAGCGCTTTCTGCCAACCATCACACCCTGTTTACCCTTGAGCCTCGCGCCGACTTCTTGCCCCGTTGTCGCCGATGCCTGCAACCCACGCCATTGATCCACGACCAACGTATCCGCCGGGTGCGTGAGCGAGACCTATTTGACCGACAAGTCTGGTTACAACTGCCTGTTCGCCGCGTCGACTGTCTGCGCTGTGGTCGCGTCAGTGAACATATCGACTGGCTCCCCTCTGGCTCCCGCCTCACCCGGCGCATGCAGTGCTGGATTGAAGCGCTCGTTCAGTACCTCCCCATCCGCCATGTCAGCCAGCTCACCGGGGTCGGTTGGCACACCATCAAGGAGATCGACAAGCGCCGTTTGCAGACCAGTGTGGGCACCATCGAACTTGGGGAGGTGCGGCGGCTGGTGATGGATGAGTTTGCCCTGCACAAGGGACACCGCTATGCCACCGTGATCATGGATGCCGAGCGAACCCGCGTCCTGTGGGTGGGGCACGGCAACAGCCGGGCCGCTATCCGTCCCTTCTTCGAGCAGCTCGGCGAGCGATGCCAGCAGATTGAAGCGGTGGCGATGGACATGAACACGGCGTTCGACCTGGAGGTGAAGCAACACTGCCCGCAGGCGGAGGTGGTCTACGACCTGTTCCACGTGGTGGCTCGCTATGGCCGAGAGGTGGTGGACCGGGTGCGAGTGGAGCAGGCGAATGCACTGAAAAGCGATAAACCGGCGCGAAAAGTGGTCAAAAGTGCGCGTTGGTTGCTGCTACGTAATCGGGCGAAGTTGAGTGAAAAACAGGATGTGAAGTTGCAGGAGCTGTTGGCGGCGAATCAACCGCTGGCGATGGTGTACGTGCTGAAAGAGGGGTTGAAGGGCATCTGGTATGCGCCGAGCGTGTGGGAAGGATGGCGACGATGGCGGAGCTGGATGCGGCAGGTGAAGGAAAGCGGGCTAGCGCCGCTGCAACGATTTGGTCGAAATTTATCGAAATATATGCGGGGGATCCTGGCGAGTGCAAACTACCCGATGCACACGAGTGTGCTGGAAGGGGTGAACAACAAGATCAAAGTGATAAAGCGTATGGCATATGGATTTAGGGACTCAGAATACTTTTTTCTGAAAATCAAGGCGGCCTTCCCCGGAAAGCCGCGATGAACCTTATTTCTTGGCTTTGGCCTTGAGCAGGCGCTTGCGTTGACGCTCCTGGCTCAGGGTCAGGGTATTTTTCTTGCCCTCGAACGGGTTGGCCGACTCCTGGAACTCGACCCGGACCGGCGTCCCCATGATCTTCAGCGACTTGCGGAAGTAGTTGATGAGGTAGCGCTTGTAGGAATCCGGCAAATCGTTGAGCTGGTTGCCGTGGATCACGATGCGCGGCGGGTTGTAGCCACCGGCGTGGGCATATTTGAGCTTGACCCGGCGACCGTTCACCATCGGCGGCTGGTGGTCTTCCTGCGCCATCTGCATGATGCGGGTCAGCATGGCGGTGCTGGTACGGCGGGTGGCGGACTGGTAGGCCTCCTGAATGGATTCGAACAGGTGGCCAACTCCGCTGCCGTGCAGGGCGGAGATGAAGTGTACGCGGGCGAAGTCGATGAAGCCCAGACGACGATCCAGCTCGTTCTTGACGTCCTCTTTCACCTTCTGATCCAGACCATCCCACTTGTTCACCACCAGCACCACGGAGCGGCCGGTGTTGAGCACGAAGCCAAGGATGCTCAAGTCCTGATCGGTGATGGTCTCCTGGGCGTCGATCACCAGCAGGCAGACGTTGGCATCTTCAATCGCCTTGAGGGTCTTGATGACGGAAAACTTTTCCACCGTCTCGTGCACCTTGCCGCGGCGACGCACGCCGGCGGTGTCGATGATGACGTACTTCTGCTCGTCACGCTCCATCGGGATGTAGACGGAGTCGCGGGTAGTGCCCGGCATGTCATAGACGATGACCCGATCTTCACCCAGCATGCGGTTGGTCAGAGTGGATTTGCCGACGTTGGGGCGACCGACGATGGCAAACTTGATGGGCAGATCGGCGAACGGCGTCTCCTTGGTGTCTTCCTTGGTGTCGAGTTCACCGGCAGCCACCATGCGCAGAAGGGCTTCTTCGTCGAAGTCCTCTTCTTCCTCATCCTGCGCGGTTTCTTGTGTGGCGGCGTCGACCAGGGTCTCCAGATGGGGGGCCAGCGCCAGCTCCAGCAGGCTCAGTACGCCACGACCGTGAGCGGCAGCCATCTGGTAGACCTCGCCCAGAGCCAGACCGTAGAACTCGGACACTGCGGAGTCACCGTCGATGCCGTCGGTCTTGTTGGCCACCAGAAACACCTTCTTGTGGGTCTTGCGCAGGTGCTCGGCAATGGCCTGATCCGCCGCGGTCAAACCGGCACGGGCATCCACCATGAACAGCACCACGTCAGCCTCTTCGATGGCCAGCAGGGACTGTTCGGCCATCTTCAGCTCGATCCCCTCTTCGGTGCCATCGATACCGCCGGTATCCACCACGATAAATTCCAGCTCGCCCAACTTCGCCTGGCCGTACTTGCGGTCCCGGGTCAGACCGGGGAAGTCAGCCACCAGGGCATCCCGGGTACGGGTCAGGCGGTTAAACAGGGTGGATTTCCCCACGTTGGGGCGGCCCACCAGGGCTACTACAGGAGTCATAAAAGCCTCATTCTCAAGACGACAAAGGCTCCGGGTCCGAAGACCAGGAGCCGGATATTCAGATTGACGGGCGATCAGGGACGCTTGATAGCGTACAACTTGCCGCCACGGCTCTGCACATACAGGGTGTCACCGTCCACCAGAGGGGCGGCGTACAGACCACTGCTGTCGAGCTGCTGCATGGCCTTGATGGTACCGTCGGTACGATCCAGCCAATACAGGTAACCTTCCACATCGCCGACCACCACATAGTCACCCAGGATGACGGGGGCGGTCACGGTGCGGTTTTCCAGCTGGGTATTGGACCACAGCTCGAGACCATTGCGACGGTCGACCGCAAACAGGTGGCTGCGGCTGTCGGTCAGCACGATGGCATTGCCGGTCACCGCCATGTCGCGGTAGCCGGAATACTTGCGCTTCCATACCTCGTCACCGGTCATCAGCTTGCGCGCCATCAGCTGGCCATTATAGGCGATGGCATAGAGCTCATCGCCGGCGATCAGCGGGGTGGCGTCCACGTCGACCATCCGATCCAGTTCGGTGGCACCGCGCGGGTCGGCCACCTTGGACTGGCGCACCGGCTGACCGTTGCTGAGCAGGGCGATGCCCACCTTGCCATCGGCGCGGCCGTACAGCACGGCGCCGTTGGTGATGATGGGGGCACCGGCGCTGCGCAGGGTCAACGGCGGCTGTTCTTCCGCCAGGGTCCACTGCAGCTTGCCTTCATCGGTATCGAGCGCCACCAGACGGCCCGAGGTGGTCAGCACCACTACCCGGCCATCTTCGACGGCAGGGCTTGCCACCACTTCACCCGGCACCGAAGTCTGCCACAGCACTTCGCCATTCTCCTGGTTCAGGGCGTAGACCACCCCGTTCTCGGAACCCAGGAACAGCTTGCCGTAACGGGATACCAGGCCACCGGAGAGGCGGGCGCTGCGCTTGTCGGCGTTGATCGGCAGGTCAGCCAGATCCACGCTCCACAGCTCCTTGCCGCTTTCGCGGTCAAAGGCGGTCACGTCGCCATCGCGCGCAGCGGCATAGATGCGCTCCTCTTCCACCACCGGCTTGAGCTGGGAGTAGAAGTCGCCAATGCCGTCACCCACCGAGGAGGACCAGCTGGTATCGGCCGTGAAGGCGGACTCGACCTTGGGCAGCGGCGCCATCGGGTTGAGATCCTCTTCCGAACTGAACAGGGAGCACCCCTGCAGGGCGAAGGAGACCGCAGTCCCCAACACCACCATCTTGAACAGATTACGCATCCGGAGCCTCACCCGTGGTCACCGCTGGCAACGCCAGATCGTCCATTTTCAGCTTGAGCTCGGCGCTGCCCTGCAGGCCGCCGGCATCGGCCGCCGCCTGATAGGCATCGCGCGCCTCTTCGGCCTTGCCCTGCTTGAGCAGCACGTCGCCGCGCACTTCCGCGACCTGGGCCTTGAAGGCCTCGTTGTTGATCTTGCCAAGCTGGGCCAGCGCCTCGTCAGCCTTGCCCTGATCGTTCAGAACCCGAGCCAGACGCAGGGCGGCGATGGGACGGATGCTCTCGTCACCGCTGGTGGCCACCTGGGTCAGCTGTTCGGCAGCCAGATCCAGCTTGCCGGCCTTGACGGCGGCGGCGGCCAGCTGCAGGGCAGCCAGTTCGGCATAGGAGTCACCCTTGTGGGCGCTGATGAAGCTTTGCGCCTGCTCGAAGCCGGCGGCATCACCCTTGGCCAGCTGGGCAGCCATCTCGTTGTAAGCCTGGGAGGCGGTCTCCTGGCTGGTCTGCTGATGCTCGTTGTAGTAGCGCCAGCCAAAGAGTCCAACCAGACCGATAACAGTTCCTGCGATCACCGAGGTTCCGTTCTCTTTCCACCAGCTCTTGATGACCTCAACCTGTTGTTCTTCGGTGGTATAAACTTCCACAGCTTACTCTCCTTTGGCTGCCAGCAGGGCAATGGCGGCGTCGACCGTGACGGTCTGTTGCTCGGCCTGGCCACGCAGATATTTGATGGTGATCTCCCCGTTTTGCACCTCGGTCTCGCCAAGGATCAGGGCAATGGCCGCGCCGCTCTTGTCGGCACGCTTGAGTTGTTTCTTGAAGTTGCCGCCGCCGCAGTGGCTCATCAGGCGCAAGTCAGGCAGGGCATCGCGCAGCCGTTCGGCCAGCTGGAAACCGGCCTGTTCAGTGCCCTCGCCCACCATGGCCAGGTAGACATCCACCGCCGGCCGGATATCGCCGTTGAGTTCGAGGGTCTCCAGCATCAGCACCAGTCGCTCCATGCCCATGGCAAAGCCCACCGCCGGCGTCGGCTGACCACCGAGCTGCTCCACCAGACCGTCGTAGCGACCACCGGCACAGACGGTGCCCTGAGCACCCAGACTGTTGGTGACCCACTCGAACACGGTGAGGTTGTAGTAGTCAAGGCCGCGCACAAGCCGCTCGTTCACTTCATACTGGATGCCGGCGGATTCGAGCAGGCGCTTGAGCCCCTCGAAGTGGGCCAGGCTCTCTTCGCCCAGGTGATCGAACAGACACGGGGCGCCCACCAGAATGGCTTGTACCTTCTCGTCCTTGGAGTCGAGCACCCGCAGCGGGTTGCTGTACATGCGGCGCTGGCTCTCTTCGTCCAGCTGATCCTTGTACTGCTCCAGATAGGCCACCAACGCATCGCGGTAGGCGGCGCGCTCGCTGCTCTGACCGAGGGTGTTGAGCTGCAGGGTCACGTGTTCGCTGATGCCGAACAGACGCCACAGGCGGTGGGTCAGCATGATGAGTTCGGCATCGATGTCCGGCCCGTTGATGCCGAACAGCTCGACCCCGAACTGGTGGAACTGGCGATAGCGGCCCTTCTGGGGACGCTCGTGACGGAACATGGGGCCCATGTACCACATCCGGCGTTCCTGGTTGTAAAGCAGACCGTGCTCTATGCCGGCACGCACGCAGCTGGCGGTGCCTTCCGGGCGCAGGCTCAGGCTGTCGCCATTGCGGTCTTCAAAGGTGTACATCTCTTTTTCGACCACGTCGGTCACTTCACCGATGGCGCGCTTGAACAGATGGGTCTGCTCGACAATCGGCATGCGCACTTCGCTGTAGCCATAGCTGGCCACGACCTGGCGCAGGATCTGTTCTACTTTCTGCCATACCGGGCTCTGCTCCGGCAGGCAATCATTCATACCGCGAATAGCTTGGATCTGTTTTGCCACGTTGATACTCGAGAAAAAGAGGTAAAATTTGGCCGCATTATAGGGATTTTCGACCCCGAGGTAAAATCAGGGTATTCCAATGCGGGATGTAAAATCAGCAACCTAAAGACAGGGCCACCCTGAGTGGCCCTTGGTTGCTCAACCCTCGTCCACCTGGATCTGGTTGGCCGGATCCAGCATGGCGGCCCGGGCGCGAATGCGGCGCTCCAGGGTCGGAATGAGATCCTTGTTGTCGAGCCGGTCCACCCGCTGACCACCCTCGTAGAAGGCGCTCTTGTTGGCCGCCCCCGCCAGACCCAGATCCGAGACCAGCGCCTCGCCCGGACCGTTCACCACGCAGCCGATGATGGAGACATCCATCGGGGTGATGATGTCTTCCAGCCGCTCTTCCAGGGCGTTGACCGTGCCGATGACGTCGAACTCCTGGCGGGAGCAGGAGGGACAGGCGATGAAATTGATGCCGCGAGAACGAATGCGCAGGGATTTCAGAATGTCGAAACCCACCTTGATCTCTTCCACCGGATCGGCGGCCAGCGAGATGCGCAGGGTGTCGCCGATGCCTTCGCTCAGCAGCATGCCAAGACCGATGGCGGACTTCACCGCGCCGGCGCGAAAACCGCCCGCTTCGGTGATACCAAGGTGCAGCGGCTGTTCAATCTGCTTGGCCAGCAGGCGATAGGCGCCGACCGCCAGGAAGACGTCGGACGCCTTGACGCTCACCTTGAAGTTGTCGAAGTTCAGGCGATCCAGATAGTCCACATGGCGCATGGCTGACTCGAGCAGCGCCTCCGGGGTCGGCTCGCCGTACTTCTCCTGAATGTCTTTCTCCAGCGAACCGCCGTTGACGCCGATGCGGATCGGGATGTTGTAGTGACGGGCACAGTCGACCACGGCGCGGACCCGCTCCTCGTTGCCGATGTTGCCCGGATTGATGCGCAGGCAATCGGCACCGTATTCGGCCACTTTCAGGGCGATACGGTAGTCGAAGTGGATATCGGCGACGATGGGAATGCGGGTCTGCTGCTTGATGAGCTTGAAGGCTTCCGCCGCTTCCATGGTGGGAACCGAGACCCGCACGATGTCGGCGCCAACCCGCTCGATCCGCTGGATCTGCTCGACGGTGGCGGCCACGTCCGTGGTCTTGGTGTTGGTCATGGTCTGCACCGTGATGGGGGCATCGCCCCCAACCGGTACATTACCGACCATGACCTGCCTGGATTTACGACGAATGATGGGAGATTCGTGAGCGGACATGGCGGACAGATTACTCCTGCGGCAGTGAGAGGCGAGCAGTCCGGCCGTTGTTGTAACGGCTCATGTCGATGGACTTGCCCTGATATTCGATATTGACGGCCATGGGCGCACCAATGATGAATTTGAGCGGCTCGGGTCCTTCCAGTACCAGTTCGTCATTGGCCTTCTTGAGGCCGCTGAACAGGGTCTTGCCCTTGGCATCCTTGACATCCAGCCAGCAGTCGGCGGTGAAGCTCATCTTCAGCTGGGGCACCTTGGCCGGCTCGCTCGTGGCGGTGTCGGCAGCCGGTTGCGTGGCAGTGGCGGCAGAGGTCGCAACAGCCGTGGTCGCCACGGCGCTGCTGGCATCGACCGGCAGGGTGGTCGCGGCGGCGCTCACCACGGGGTCAGCCGAGGTCGCGGCCGCAGCGGAAGTTGCCGGAGCAACCACAGGGTCAGCCACGTCCACCGCCGGCGGCACGGTGGCGCTCGGGGTGTTGCTGGTTGCGCCCATTTCAGTCGCGGCCAGGGCCTCGTCACCGGCGGAGCGACGCGCCGTGCTCTGCCACCACCAGGCGACGGAGAGCGCGATCAGCACCAGGATCACCAGCCAGGTAACGACCTTGAGGCGGCTGTCGTTGGCCTGCTGACGGGAGCGACGAGAGAAGCTCTGCATGTCGATGTTGTCGGGGGGAGTCAGCCCCAGCTTGTCATAAGCCGCGAGGATGGTCTCTTCCGGGATACCGACCAGCTTGGCATAAGTACGCAGATAGCCACGAATGAAGGTATGGGACGTATGCTTGTCATACGTATCCGATTCGATCGCGGCAATCAGGGTCAGACGAAGGTGAATGCGAGACGCAACCTGTTCTCGTGTCCAGCCGAGCTGTTCACGGGCGTTGCGCAGCAGCTGGCCTGGGCCAACTGCCTGGGAGTCGTCTTGAAAATCGTGTGGCTGTTCAGTAGTCATTGGCTAAGTAACGCTTGGCTTGTTGCGAAGTGGGATATTGCCTTACCAGCTCAGTCCCGAATTGGTGAAGTAGTGCCGGTTTGTCCATGGCCTGCGCCAGCCGCAATCTCAACCAGAGACTGTTCTCGTTCTCGTCTGACACATCGGCAAAACGGGCGAGATAGGCCTGCACATCAGGCAGCTTGCCATCTTTCATGGAAAGCTCCGCCATGTCCAGCAATAACCTTGGATTGCGGGGATTATACCCCAAGGCCAAGCGATAATACTCGCTTGCTTTATCATTTCTGCGATTTTGCGCGGCGCAAAGTGCCGCGTTTTCATAGGTATCGGCAATCTTGATGTAGTTGGGCTGGCTGACGGCCTGCAGGAAGGCCTTTTCCGCCTCGTCGAAGCGACCACGATTGCAAAGGAAGGCGCCATAGTTGTTCATCGCGTCAGCATTGGACGGATCCATGGCAAGGGCTTTCTTGTAGCTCTCTTCGGCCGCCTTGAAATCTTCCACCTGCTGGTAGAAGTAGGCAAAACCGACGTAAACCTGAGGGTTGGCAGGGTCATACTGCAGCGCGCGGTCAAGGTTGAACTTGGCCTGCTCGGCGTTGCCCTGTTGCAGATATTGAATACCCAAATCCAGACGGGTCTGGGCTGCCGCCTTGAGATCGGGACCCACTTCACGCTGGGTGGAATTTTGGCCAGCGTAAGTGGTCTCGGTAACACAGCCTGGCAGCGCGCAGAGCGCTGCCACTACGATCAATGTACGTGTATCCATTCCCTGACTATACAATGGCTTAGCAAGTTAAACCATTTTGACGGAAATCCCATCCTGTTGCATCCGATTTTTCATGGTGCGCTTGGTGCGATCGATCACCTCCCCCACCAGCTGGCCGCAGGCCGCATCGATGTCATCGCCACGGGTCTTGCGCACAATAACGGTGAAGCCGTACTCCATCAATACCTTGGAAAAACGGTCGATACGGCTGTTGCTCGGCTTGCCGTAGGGGTTGCCCGGGAAGGGGTTGAACGGGATCAGGTTGATCTTGCTCGGGGTATCCTTGAGCACCTTGGCCAGCTCGTGGGCATGCTGCATGTCGTCATTGATATGATCGAGCAGCACATATTCCACGGTCACCCGGCCGCCATTGGCATTGGACTTGCCGAGGTAGCGACGGACACCGGCGAGGAACTCCTCGATGTTGTACTTGTCGTTGATCGGCATGATCTCGGAGCGCAGCTTGTCGTTGGGTGCGTGCAGGGAGATGGCGAGGGCCACGTCAATCTGGTCGCCCAGCATGTCCAGTGCCGGTACCACGCCGGAGGTGGAGATGGTCACCCGGCGCTTGGAGATGCCGTAGCCGAAGTCGTCCATCATCAGGCGCATGGCCGGCACCACGTTGGCGAGGTTGAGCAGCGGCTCGCCCATCCCCATCATCACCACGTTGGTGATGGGACGCTTGCCGCCGACGATCTTGGCGGCGCGCCATACCTGGCCGATGATCTCGGAGACTTTCAGGTTGCGGTTGAAGCCTTGCTGGGCGGTAGAGCAGAACTTGCACTCCAGGGCACAGCCTACCTGGGAGGAGACGCACAGAGTCGCCCGATCCTCTTCCGGAATGTAGACGGTCTCCACTTCCTGGCCGCCGACCTGCAGCGCCCACTTGATGGTGCCGTCGGAGGAGCGCTGTTCGCGGCTCACTTCCGGCGCCCGGATCTCGGCGATCGCCTTGAGGCGCTCGCGCAGCACCTTGTTGACGTTGTTCATCTGATCGAAATCATCACAACCAAAGTGATAGATCCACTTCATCACCTGATCTGCCCGAAACGGCTTCTCGCCCAGTTCGACGAAGAAGGCGCGCATGGCATCCCGATCAAGATCCAGCAGGTTGGTTTTTGTTTCGCTCATCAAGGGCCTCAGCTCACACACTTCATAAATTATCGGCTGACCTACGTCAGGGGGCGGCATTGTACAAATTATGGGTCCGGCTTTCCACCTGGAGAATAAGTGGATATTGACCGAATGACCAAAAAACAAAAGGGAGCCGAGGCTCCCTTGGGGTTCTTTCGACAGAAATCAGCCGCGCGGGCAGATCTCGGCGTCGGAGAAGAAGTAGGCGATTTCACGGGCAGCGGAGGCCGGTGCATCGGAGCCGTGCACGGCGTTGCGGTCAATGCTCTCGGCGAAGCAGGCGCGCAGGGTGCCGGCCAGGGCCTCTTTCGGGTTGGTGGCGCCCATGATTTCACGGTGGCGACGGATGGCCTCTTCGCCTTCCAGCACCTGGATCATGACGGGGCCGGAGGTCATGAAGCTGACCAGGCCGTCATAGAAAGGCTTGCCCTGGTGCTCGGCATAGAAACCGGCGGCTTGCTCGCTGCTCATGTGCAGCATCTTGGCGGCGATGACTTTCAGGCCAGCGCTCTCGAAACGGTTGTAGATGGCACCGATCAGGTTCTTGCTGACGGCATCCGGCTTGATGATGGAGAAGGTACGTTCGATGGCCATTGAGATCTTTCCTTAACTACAGAGATTTATTGTTAGAATCCATGTTCGGCGGCGATTATACGTAAACAAAAAGCGAAATAACACACAGAAAAGCAACTTTTTATTAAACAAATCCTTCCCTAAAACAACATCACCACTCATCTTGGCCCAGGCTGGCAGGAAAAAATGTGCGCTTGTGCACGATAGTCATGTTAACCCCCTGAAACCCAGGCTATTGCTCAGCCTCCCCCTGTCGAAAGGGCACCCGCAGGTGCCCTTGTCGTTGCCTGTCAGCGGACCTCCGCCAGCAGGGTGTGAGCGATGGTGCGCATCCCCAGGGTGTTGGCCCCCGGCGCCCACAGGTTGTCGCCGTTCTCGCTGAAACAGGCGGCGAGATCGACGTGCAGCCAGCCCTGCCCCTCATTGGCGACGAAGCGGGAGAGGAAGCCCGCCGCGTTGGAGGCACCACCCGGACCGCCGCCCGGCACGGGCCGGCTGTTGGCGGTGTCGGCATAGTGGGACGGGCACTGCTGGCGATGCCAGGGTTCCAGCGGCAGCGGCCAGGTGGGTTCCTGTTCGGCATCCGCATAACCCATGGCGCGACTCACCAGCCCCTTGTCCAGTCCGAACAGGGCATTGTAACGCCCCCCCAGCGCCATCACCGCCGCCCCGGTGAGGGTCGCGGCGTCGATGACCAGCGGCGCACCGGAATCCCCGGCCAGCTGCAGGCCGTCGGCCAGCACCAGCCGCCCCTCGGCGTCGGTGTTGACGATCTCCACCGTGGTGCCGTTCTTGTAGGTGAGGATGTCGCCCAGCTTGTAGGCATGACCCGAGACCAGGTTCTCGGCGCAGCAGAGGATGAGCTTCACCCGCTTGTCGAGGCCGCGCAGAATGGCCAGCGCCAGGGCGCCGGTGACGATGGCGGCACCGCCCATGTCGTGCTTCATGGTCAGCATGCCCTGGGAGGTCTTCATGGAGTAGCCGCCGGAGTCGAAGGTGATGCCCTTGCCCACCAGGGCCGCGGCCACCGGGGCCTTGGGATCCCGACCTGGATTGAAGTCCAGCTCCAGCAGCACGGGCTCGCGCTCGCTGCCACGGCCGACCTGATAGAGACCGACCCAGCCCGCCTGCTGCAAGGCTTCCCCCTTGAGGATGCGATGACTGATCCGGTCCGGCGCCAGCTCGGTGATGAAGGCGGCAGCTTCAACCGCCAGCTCCAGCGGCCCCAGCTGTTCCGGCGTGGCATTGGTCATCTCCCGCACCCAGCGCCCGCACAGCCAGCGCGCCTCCAGCTCTTCCCGATCCTCCTCGGACGAGGTAGCCCACTGCAGCTCGACCTCCACCTAGGGGGTCTGCAGCCCTTGGGCGAAAGCCCACTGCTGCTCACGCTCCCAGTGACCGGCCAACACCACCTGCTGGATCCCCTGACTGCACAGACGCCGTGCCGCCTGCTGGATATCCAGCAAGGGGCTGGCGGTCACCAGATGGATCACCATGCCGTCGGCGCGGTGGGAGAGCAGCGCCCCCTCGCCCCACTCGGGAGCGGCAAATTCTCGGCTCAACCAGATGTTCATGCACTCACCTCCTGCAGCCAGCGGGTGTCAGATAATACGCAGGCCGTGGCGCTTTTCGCCGATTGTCCAAAGCCTTCACCAAATGCTTGATTCAGCCAGACTCTCATTCACTCACCTCCTGCAACCAGCGAGCGATGGTGCGCAGACCGTGGCCCTTGGCACCGGTCGCCCACAGGTCATTGCCCGATTTTTGATAGGAGGCTGCCAGATCCAGGTGCACCCAGCCCTTGCCTTCGTCACGCACGAAGCGCGACAGGAAAGCTGCCGCCGTAGTCGCACCTGCGGTGCCTTCGGCGGACGCCACGTTGCCCAGCTCGGCAAAGGCGGAGGTGAGCTGGCCCGCATGCCAGGGCTCCAGCGGCAGCGCCCAGGCCTGCTCGTTTTCGGCTTTGGCGGCTGCCAGCGCACGTGCCTGCTCGGCCTCATCGAGGGCAAACACGGCGTTGTAGTCGCGACCCAGCGCGGTCTTGGCGGCGCCGGTCAGGGTAGCGGCGTCGAGGATATAGGCAGCCCCGCTTTCGCTCGCGGCCAGCAGGCCGTCAGCCAGCACCAGGCGGCCTTCCGCATCGGTGTTCTGGATCTCGACCGAGATGCCGTTGCGATAGGTAAGGATGTCACCGAGCTTGAAGGCATGGCCGGAGACCAGGTTCTCGGCGCAGCAGAGGATGAGTTTGACCCGCTTGTTCAGGCCGCGGCTGATGGCCAGCGCCAGCGCGCCGGTCACCATGGCGGCGCCGCCCATGTCGGACTTCATCGGCAGCATGTTGTCGGAGGACTTCATGGAGTAGCCGCCAGAATCGAAGGTGATCCCCTTGCCCACCAGCGCCGCCAGCACGGGGGCATTGGCATCCCCGGTCGGGTTGTAGTCGAGCTCCAGCAGCACCGGCTCGCGCTCGCTGCCGCGGCCCACCGACCAGATCCCGATATGACCGGCCTCCTGCAGCGCCTCCCCGGCGGTAATACGGGCGGTCACCTTGTCACCGGCGAGACTGCGGATGAGCAGCAGGGCGGATTCCGCCAGGCTCATGGGGTAGATCTCCTGCGGGCAGCCGTTGGTCACTTCACGCACCCAGCGGGTCGCTTTGAGCAAAGCCGCCAGCTCGACGGCCTCCTGGTCGCTCTGCTCGCCGAAATCAAGCTCGCGAACCCCCTTGGCGGCATAGAAGCCCTGGGCAAAGGCGTAGCGACGCTCCCCATTCCAGCCCTCACCCACCAGCTTGATGCGCTTCATACCGCTCGACTCGAGGCGTCTGGCAGCGCGCTGGATGGCGCGCAGCGCCTCCTTCTCCTGGCCGCTGCCCAGATGGAGATGGGCTTCGTCGCCGTTGAAACTGAGCAGGGCACCCTCGCCCCAGTGGGCGGCGGCAGCCTGGGAAGACAACCGTACGTTCATCATGTCAGCCATGTTCTCTTGCTTCCTTTTTATTGGCACTTTCATCAACGAATAGGGAAATCACGGGCACAAAAAAGGCCGCTCCCTCAAGGGTCACGGCCTTCACCATATCATTACTGCACCACGAGATGCTGCACGCGCAATTCACTCATGTGTAATTAAGGGGTCATCAGTGGCGCTCAGACGCCAGATTCAGGGTGTACTTGGGCAGTTCCACCACCAGATCCTCGTCCGCCAGTCTGGCCTGGCAGCTGAGACGGGATTCCGGCTCCAGCCCCCACGCCTTGTCCAGCATGTCGTCTTCCAGCTCGTCGCTCGGCTCGAGGGAGTCGAAGCCTTCCCGCACCACGCAGTGGCAGGTGGTGCAGGCGCAGGACTTCTCGCAGGCGTGCTCGATCTCGATGCCGTTGCGCAGCGCGATGTCCAGAATGGTTTCACCGGTCGCGCCTTCGAGGGCCGCGCCGTCCGGACAGAGCTCGGGATGGGGCAGAATAATCAGTTTTGGCATATTACACCTTGTTGACGTTTTGTCCGGTCAGCACCTTGCGGATGGAGGCATCCATCCGGCGGGCTGCAAACTCGCCACTGGCAGCGTCCGCCGCCTCGATGGCCTCTTTGATCTGGTTGGTGGTGCCCGTGCTGCGCATGGTCAGCAGATGGGCGATGGCGGCATCCAGCTCGGCCCGCTCGGCGGGGCTCAATAAAGCCTCGCCATCGGCGGCCAGCGCGGCGTTGAGGCTCTCGACTACACGGTCGGCCTCGACCTGCTGCTCGGCCAGCATGCGGGCGTCCATGTCCTGCTGGGCGTTGGCAATGGAGGCGCTCAGCATGTTGAGGATGTCATCCTCACCCAGTCCATAGGAGGGCTTGACCTGGATCTCGGCCTGCACGCCGGAGGATTTCTCCATGGCGCTGACCGACAGCAGACCGTCCGCATCCACCTGGAAGGTGACGCGGATGTGGGCCGCCCCCGCCGCCATGGGCGGTATACCGGTCAGGGTGAAGCGGGCCAAGGATCGGCAATCGGCCACCAGCTCGCGCTCGCCCTGCACCACGTGGATCGCCATCGCGGTCTGGCCATCCTTGAAGGTGGTGAACTCCTGGGCGCGGGCCACCGGAATGGTGGTATTGCGCGGGATCACCTTCTCGGCGAGGCCGCCCATGGTCTCAAGACCCAGGGAGAGCGGAATGACGTCCAGCAGCAGCATCTCGGCGTCAGGCTTGTTGCCCACCAGGATGTCGGCCTGGATGGCGGCTCCGATGGCCACCACCTTGTCGGGATCGATGCTGGTCAAGGGCGGACGCTGGAAGAACTCGCCCACCAGCTCGCGCACCAGCGGCACTCGGGTCGAACCACCGACCATCACCACTTCCAGCACCTCCTCCTGCTCGAGCCCCGCATCGCGCAGGGCGCGGCGGCAGGCCAGCAGGGTGCGCTTGACCAGCGGCTGGATCAGCTGGTCAAACTGGCTGCGGGTGACAGAGCCCTGCCAGCCGGCAAAGGTGCAGGGAACGGCGTCGGCGTCGGTCAGACCGTGTTTGACCGCGGCGGCCACATCCAGCAGCTCGCGCTGCAGACGGGCATCCAGCTCGCCAGTCAAACCGGCTTGTTCTTTCAACCAGTCTGCCAGCAGGTGATCGAAATCATCGCCGCCCAGGGCCGAATCGCCACCGGTGGCCATCACTTCAAACACCCCGCGATGCAGGCGCAGGATGGAGATATCGAAGGTACCGCCACCCAGATCGTAGACGGCGATCACCCCTTCCTGACCGGAGTCGAGGCCATAGGCGATGGCGGCGGCGGTCGGTTCGTTGAGCAGGCGCAGCACGTGCAGGCCGGCCAGGCGGGCCGCATCCTTGGTGCCCTGGCGCTGGGCGTCATCGAAATAGGCGGGCACTGTGATGACCACGCCGTCGAGATCGCCACCCAGGGCGGCAGCGCCCCGCTCGGCCAGTTTCTTGAGGATCTCGGCCGAGACCTGAACCGGGTTGACCAGCCCTTGACGGGTCTGCAGTTGCGGCATGCCGTTGTCGGCCGCCACGAATTGATAGGGTTGCTGGCGGGTATCGATGTCGGCCAGCGCCTTGCCCATCATCCGCTTGGCGGAAACGATGGTGTTGTGGGGGTCGAGGGCGGCCTCGCGCTTGGCATCGACGCCGACCCGGATGGTGTCAGCCTGGTAATGCACGACGGAGGGCAGCAGATCACGCCCCTGCTCGTCGCAGAGGGTATCGGCCTGACCGCTGCGCACGGCGGCGACCAGCGAGTTGGTGGTGCCAAGATCGATGCCAACGGCACGTTTGTGCTGATGAGGTGCGGCGCTCTGGCCGGGCTCGGCGATTTGCAGTAATGCCATGGGTAATCAAACTTCCAGCGTTAAAGGATCAAGACTCGAACAGCGAGTCTTCGAATCGTTCCAGCTCCTCGAGGAGCTTGTCGACAAACTTGAGTTTGCGAACACAATCAGCCGCTCGCGGATCCTCGCCGGTGGCGAGGGCCTGGGTCAGCTGCTGCATCAACAACTGGTGATCATGCCTGATCTCCTGGCGAAAATCCTTGATGGCACGCTCAGGGTCAGTCTCCCCTTTCAGGTCGGCCAGCCGCTCGCGCCACTCCAGTTGCTGCATCAGAAACGCGGTATCTTGCAACGTCTGTTGCTCGCCACGAAGTTCGGTGCCACGCAGGGAGAGCAGGTACTCGGCTCGGCGCAGGGGCGCCTTGAGGGTAGTGAAGGCATCGTTGATCTGGGCGGCACGTTGCACCGCAGCCAGCTGCTCCCGCTCGGGGGCGGTGGCAAAACGATCGGGATGAAACTGGGTTTGCAACTGGCGGTAGGTCTCTGCCAGCTGACGGGTATCGAGCTCGAAGCCTTCAACCAGCCCAAACAGCTCGAAATAATTCATGCAGACCTCTTAGACACTGATGCTGCCCCCATGCCGCTCGCGCTCAGGTGGGCGAAGCGGCATGGTTGAACCGGCCGTGGCCGGCCAGTTCAACGGACAAGCGATCATGTGTTGCACACATCTCAGACACTGAAGCTTTCGCCGCAACCACACTCGCCCTTGGCGTTGGGGTTGTTGAACTGGAAGCCCTCGTTGAGGCCCTCCTTGACGAAATCCAGTTCGGTGCCATCCAGGTGGATCAGACTCTTGGCATCGACGATGATCTTGACCCCATCCTGCTCGAATACCTGATCTTCATCTGCCAGCTCATCGACGAACTCGAGCACATAGGCAAGACCCGAGCAGCCGGTGGTCTTGACGCCGAGGCGCAGGCCGATGCCCTTGCCCCGGTTGGTCAGAAACGAGGAAACCCGTGCCGCTGCGGCATCTGTCATGGTAATGGCCATACTGCGCTCCTGACCTTAGAGACCTTTCTTCTGCTTGTAATCGGCGATGGCGGCCTTGATGGCATCCTCGGCCAGAATGGAGCAGTGGATCTTCACCGGCGGCAGCGCCAGCTCTTCGGCGATGTCGGTGTTCTTGATACCGGCAGCTTCATCCAGGGTCTTGCCCTTGACCCACTCGGTCACCAGGGAGCTGGAGGCGATGGCGGAACCACAACCGTAGGTCTTGAACTTGGCATCTTCGATGATGCCGTCGTCGCTGATCTTCAGCTGCAGCTTCATCACGTCACCACAGGCCGGTGCACCGACCATGCCAGTAGCGATGCTGGGATCGTTCTTGTCGAAGCCGCCTACGTTACGGGGGTTCTCGTAGTGGTCGATTACTTTTTCACTGTAAGCCATATCTAACTCCTGCTAATTCCGTTGAACACCGATCCCGCAGATCAGTGATGAGCCCATTCGACCGTGTTCAGATCGACGCCGTCCTTGTACATCTCCCACAGGGGAGACATCTCGCGCAGACGACCGATGGAGTCACGGATAAGCTTGATTGCGTAATCAATCTCTTCCTCGGTGGTGAAGCGACCCATGCTGAAACGGATGGAGCTGTGCGCCAGCTCGTCGTTCAGGCCCAGTGCGCGCAGCACGTAGGAGGGCTCCAGGCTGGCCGAGGTACAGGCAGAGCCAGAAGAGACCGCCAGATCCTTCAGCGCCATGATGAGGGATTCCCCTTCCACATAAGCGAAGCTGACGTTGAGGTTGCCCGGTACCCGCTGTTCCAGGTCACCGTTGATGTAGACCTCTTCGATATCCTTTATGCCGTCCCACAGACGCTGACGCAGGGCCATGATGCGCTGACCTTCGCTCACCATCTCTTCTTTGGCGATGCGGAAGGCTTCGCCCATGCCGACGATCTGGTGAGTCGGCAGGGTGCCGGAACGCATGCCGCGCTCATGGCCACCACCGTGCATCTGGGCTTCCAGGCGCACACGCGGCTTGCGGCGCACGTAGAGGGCACCAATGCCTTTCGGGCCGTATACCTTGTGGGCGGACATGGAGAGCAGGTCAACCTTGAGCGCTTCCACGTCGACCGGGATTTTGCCCACGCTCTGTACTGCATCCACGTGCAGCAGGATTTTGCGGGAACGGCACAGCTCGCCGATGGCGGCGATGTTCTGCACCACGCCGATCTCGTTGTTGACATGCATGATGCTGACCAGGATGGTGTCATCACGCAGGGCGCCTTCGATCTGTTCCAGGGTGAACAGGCCATTGGGCATCGGCTCGAGGTAGGTTACCTCATAGCCTTCACGCTCCAGCTGGCGACAGGTATCCAGTACCGCCTTGTGTTCGGTCTTGGAGGTAACGATGTGCTTGCCCTTGCCGGCGTAGAAATGGGCAACGCCCTTGATGGCGAGGTTGTTGGATTCAGTCGCACCGGAGGTGAAGACGATCTCGCGCGGGTCGGCACCGATCAGCTCTGCCACTTGATTACGGGCCAGATCGACCGCCTCTTCGGCTTGCCAGCCAAAGCGGTGGGAACGGGAAGCTGGATTGCCAAACAGGCCATCCATGGTGAGACACTGCATCATTTTTTCTGCGACACGCGGGTCCACCGGACAGGTTGCCGAATAATCAAGGTAAATAGGCAGTTTCATGTTTTTCTCCGTTACAGCCAGGGTCATACATCGACCAGCTGTGGAAAGCACGTTTGTTTATAGTTGGACTTTCAAGCTCACATCGCCGCGTTCCGCCCGGTCTACCAGGGACAACACGGTTTTCATTTGTTCATCTTGCTTGCCGGCAATCCGGCGCACATCGGCCTGATCAACCAGCTCGGCCAGGGTGATGTCCCCCAGGAAGCTGGAGATCCGCTCGCTCAGGTCACGCCACAGGGAGTGAGTGAGGCACTGGGTGCCGCCGTGGCAGCCGCCCTTGCCGAGGCACTTGGTGGCATCCACCGATTCGTCGACCGCGGTGATCACCTGACCGACCGAGATGGCATTCGGCGCCAGACCGAGGCGATAACCGCCGCCCGGGCCACGCACGCTGCTCACCAGGCCATGCTTGCGCAGGCGGGCAAACAGCTGCTCCAGATAGGACAAGGAGATGCCCTGGCGCTCCGAAATATCAGCCAGGGGCACGGGCCCCTGCTCTGCATGCAACGCCACGTCGAGCATGGCAGTCACAGCGTAACGTCCTTTTGAGGTCAGTCTCATATGCCTTACCGTTTTGCGAACCAATCAATATGAGCATATGGTCACATACCCGACTAAATCAGTCAAGTATTTGGTTGAGTAATCCAGTCGGGTTTAATCCTGCGGTCTCGGTTTTTGCACCGAGGTCAGAATGCCGCGCAAGATATTGAGTTCCACCGCCTCCGGACGAGCCCGGTTGAACAGGCGGCGCAACTTGCTCATCACCTGCCCCGGATGATCATCGGCGATGAAGCCGGTCTTGAGCAGCGTCTGCTCCAGGTGCTGATAGAAGCCTTCCAGCTGCTCGGCGCTGGGATAATCCACCGCCATGTCGGTCTCGCCGATCTGTTCCTGCTGCAGCCAGTGCATTCGCACCTCATAGCAGAGGGTCTGCACCGCCATGGCCAGGTTGAGAGAGCTGTACTCCGGGTTGGCCGGAATGGCCACGTGGTAGTGGCACTTTTGCAGCTCGTCGTTGGTCAGGCCGGTGCGTTCACGGCCAAATACCAGCGCCACCGGATGCTGCATCCCCTCGGTTACCAGCTTCTCGCCCGCTTCGCGAGGGTCGAGCATGGGCCAGCTCAGGGTACGGGAGCGGGCACTGGTACCGATGACCAGACCACAATCCGCAATGGCTTCATCCAGGGTCGACACGATACGGGCATTGGCCAGCAGATCGCTGGCACCGGCGGCCAGCGCATAGGCGTTGTCATCGGGCTGTGCTTGCGGATCAACCAGTACCATCTGGCTCAAGCCCATGGTCTTCATGGCGCGCGCCGCAGAGCCCATGTTGCCGGTGTGAGAAGTGTTTACCAACACGATACGAATCTGATCCAACATGCCCAGTCAATCTTCAGTCAAAAATGGCGCGCAATTGTAACATAGCCAATCGCTATTTTGGCACCGTAAATGGCGCGCCAATTCACAACAATGACGCCGTTTTGCAGAACAAAGCGGTATGAGGCGGGTGCGCTGACTGGCTAGACTTGAAGGATGGGAAGGTGAAAAGTGGAGGCAACATGTGCCCACGCTGGCTTTATGAGAGGTTGCCGGTCTGCTATCTGCTGATGGCGGTCGGCATCATCCTGCTCAGCCACTCCCCGCTGCTCTGGCTGGCGGGTACCTTGCTGTTTGTCGCAGGCGCCACCGTCTGGATGATGCGGTCCAGCTATCGGCGTACCGATCTGGTCATCTTCCCGACCAAACGCTGGTTCCAGCCGGAGTGGCTCTACGAAGCCCAGCCGTTCATCTGGCTGGCGCTGGGTCTGCTGCTATCGCGCCTTCCCAGCGCCGGCGCCCTGCTGGCTCTGCTGCCCTGCCTGTGGGCCTGTCGCTGCCTGTGGGCCCGCAATCACTACCGCCACCATGCCGATGGGCTGGTCTCACAGCTGAGGCGCAACCCCACCCGCCGGCGCAGAGTGCGCCTCTTGCGCTGATCCCGTCTTCGCCCGCTCGATGAAGGTGGCGAGATCCAGCAAGGGATAACGCACCAGGCTTGGCAAACCGTCCAGATCCAGGCTGTCCATCAGGTTTTTCACCTCCAGACCCAGCTCGGTGTTCCCTTCAATCTTCAGTTTGCGCTGGAAAAAGAGAGAGTCGGGATCTTCCTTGCGCCCGGCAATCAGAATGAGATCGTTGGTGGTGCCGCTGAAACAGACATCGGCCTGTTCGCAATGGCGAGCCACCACCAGCTTGCCATCCTGCTCGCTGATGAACCAGCACAGCTCCAGATCCGAGACTTCCACCTTGAGCCACTTGCCCGCCAGAAATTCAAAGTCGCCATCTGCGATGGCCTCTTTGAACACGCTGGCCAGCAGGCGCTCCATCAGGCTCTGCTGCAAGGAAAATGGCACCAGCTTGAGAGGATGGCGCAGAATGCGGGGAGCCTGTTCGACCAGGCGACGTTGCAGTTGTTGAAACACGATAAACTCCCAGTTTTTTGCGCATTCAAGCACAGGGCCGCAGCCATGATCCTGTTGGAAATCAAACTTGTGCCCACTTACCTCAAGAAGGGTAAAGCCACACAAAGCTGCCTCAGGTCAAAAAGTGGAAGGACGCCGGTGAATACAATCGGGCCACTTTTGCATTTTTTGCCCTCTCGGAGCGTACCCGATGGAATTACTCTGTCCGGCAGGCAGTTTGCCGGCACTGAAAACAGCCGTGGATAACGGGGCCGATGCGGTCTATATCGGCTTCAAGGATGACACCAATGCCCGCCATTTCGCCGGGCTCAACTTCACCGACAGCAAGCTGGAGAAAGCGGTCGACTATGTGCACCAGCATGGCCGCAAACTGCACATCGCCATCAACACCTTCGCCCACCCGGGCTCCGATGCCCGCTGGCAGCAAGCGGTGGACAAGGGCGCCGCACTGGGGGCCGATGCCCTGATCATCGCCGACCTCGCCGTGCTCGACTATGCCAGCCGCCGTTACCCGGATTTGGAGCTGCACGTCTCGGTGCAGGCCAGTGCCACCAACGCCGCCGCCATCCGCTTCTACCAGCAGCACTTCAACGTCGGTCGGGTGGTGTTGCCCCGCGTCCTCTCCATGCATCAGGTGAGGCAGCTGGCCCGCGAGACCGACGTCGGCCTCGAGGTGTTCGCCTTCGGCAGCCTCTGCATCATGGCGGAGGGGCGCTGCTACCTCTCCTCCTACATGACCGGCGAGAGCCCCAATACCGTCGGTGCCTGCTCACCGGCCAAGTTCGTGCGCTGGGAAGAAACCCCGAGCGGCCTCGAGTCTCGCCTCAACGAGGTGCTGATCGACCGCTACGGCCCGGGGGAAAACGCCGGCTACCCGACCCTGTGCAAGGGCCGCTTCGAGGTGGATGGCCAGACCTACCACGCGCTGGAGGAGCCCACCAGCCTCAACACCCTTGGCCTCTTGCCCGAGCTGTTCCAGACCGGTATCCAGTCGGTCAAGATAGAGGGACGCCAACGCAGCCCCGCCTACGTGGAGCAAGTCACCCGGGTCTGGCGCGCCGCCATCGACGCCTATCAGGCCAATCCGGAGGCCTATCAGGTCAAGGCCGAGTGGGATGCCCAGCTCGCCCGCGTCTCCGAGGGGAGCCAGACCACCCTCGGTGCCTACCATCGCCAGTGGCAATAAGGAGCCCTGTTCATGAAATTCTCTCTCGGCCCCCTGCTCTTCTACTGGCCCAAGGCCGACACCCAGGGCTTCTATCAGGCGGCGGCCGCCAGCCAGGCCGACATCGTCTATCTGGGGGAAACCGTCTGCAGCAAGCGCCGTGAACTGAAAGTGGACGACTGGATTGCCCTCGCCCGTCAGGTGGCCGGCTCGGGCAAGCAGGCGGTGCTCTCCACGCTGGCGCTCATCTCCGCCCCCTCCGAGCTCAAGGAGGTCAAGCGACTGGTCGACAACGGCGAACTGATGATCGAGGCCAATGATCTGGGGGCTGTCCAGCTCGCCAGCGAAGCCGGGCTGCCGTTCGTCTGCGGCCCCGCCATCAACGCCTACAATGCCGACGTGCTGCGCATGCTGCTCACACAGGGGATGCAGCGCTGGGTGATGCCGGTGGAGCTCTCCCGCGACTGGCTGGTGCAGCTCAATCAGGATCTGGGCAGTGCCCGCCAGCAGTTCGAGGTGGAGGTGTTCGCCTACGGCCACCTGCCGCTCGCCTACTCGGCGCGCTGCTTCACCGCCCGCTCCCTCGACCGGCCCAAGGACAACTGCGAACTGGCCTGCATCGACTACCCCACCGGCCGGCTTGCCAGCAGCCGCGAGGGGCAGAAGGTGTTCAACCTCAACGGCATCCAGACCCAGTCCGGTTACTGCTACAACCTGGGCAACGATCTGGCCGGGATGGAGGGGCTGGTCGATGTGGTGCGCCTCTCCCCCGAGGGGCTGGACACCCTGACGATGCTGGACCGCTTCAAGGCCAACCAGCAGGGCCAGGCTCCCCTGCCCCTGCAGCAGGAGCGCGACTGCAACGGCTACTGGCGCCAGATCCCCGGCATGATGCTGGCGCAGTGAGCCGGCGGCATACCATCTGCCGAGGGTGACTCACACCGTCGCGTCTGACACCCGGACAGCAAAAAGGCCTCGCAATGAGGCCTTTTCTACATCATTCCAACCGGCAACAGGACAAGCTCAAGATGCCTGCTTGCTGCTCTTGCCCTGGGCACTCTGGGCACCGGGCGGCAGGGGTTTGCGCGCCATCAGCTCCAGTTCGAGCAGGGCATATCTGTGCTCGATGAAGTCATACACGTTGTTGGCGAGCGCCAGCTTGAAGTAGCTGATGGCTTCCTTACGGTTGCCCTTGGCCAGTTCAAACTTGCCGAGGTAGAAGTAGGTTTCGCACAGGCGCTCGGCGAGCTCCCGGTTGTCCTTCACCCCTTTCACCACATTGCCCATCAACTGGGTTGCATTGAGTTCGCCGGTATAGAGGCGCACCAGATCCCAGTTCCAGGCATCGTCATCATACTTGTTGAGCCGCTCGCGCATCCGGCTCATGGCGGCCGGTGCATTGAGCTTCTGTTCGGCCAGATAGAGCCAGATCACCCGATAGGGATCTTCCGGCTGCGCCTCGTAGAAGCGCTTCATATCGGCCGCGGCCAGCTCGGGACGATTGCCGTAATAGAGCGCAATGCCACGGTTCAGGTAGGCATAGTCATAATCGGGAGCCAGCTCGAGGGCGGAATCAAATGCCTCGTAGGCCTCGTCATAATTCTGCTGCTGCACCAGATAGACACCGATGAAGTTGTAGGCTTCGGCAAAATCCGGCTTCTCCCGCAAGGCGCGGTTGAAATCCAGCCGCGCCAGGGAGCGCAAGCCTACCCGGTCAAACACGACAGCACGCTCATAAAACAGTTCAGCCCGTTGCTCCGTGGTCAATTCCATCTCACTGAGCATCTGCCCGAGTCGCGCCAACGCCAACTCGCTCTGGTAAGAGACCTGCAGGGGGGTCGCCAATACCAGTGAAGCGGGTTGCGGCTTGGGAACTTGAGGCGCTTCAACCTGACTGCTACTGCTGCAACCCCACATGGGGAGCAGCAACAGGATACCAAGGAGGTATCCAATCCCTTTCCTGACGTTCAATGAACACTCCGACGCTTACGCTTGACCCGGCATATGGTAAAGGTCAGCCGACACTTTGTCATGTGGCTGAGCCTCTCTCCCTCAAATAAATCAGGATTCGACAGGGTATCCGGCATCACACCAGCCCCGAAAGCCACCATCGACGCTGACCACCCGGCCGTAGCCCATCTTCTGCAAGTTCTCCGCCACCAGAATGGAGCGAAATCCGCCACCACAATAGAGGTAGAGCTCGGTGTCGGGATCCGGGTAACGGGTCTCGATGTCCCGCTCGATCACGCCACGACCGAGGTAGGTCGCCCCCGGCAGATGGCCCCTGGCCCACTCGCTCTCTTCCCGCACGTCGACCAGGTGAAAGGTACGCCCCTCATCCTGCCAGCGTTTGATCTGGTGC
The DNA here is from genome assembly GCF_002934425.1 of Aeromonas sp. ASNIH4. Taxonomy (NCBI): domain Bacteria; kingdom Pseudomonadati; phylum Pseudomonadota; class Gammaproteobacteria; order Aeromonadales; family Aeromonadaceae; genus Aeromonas; species Aeromonas sp. ASNIH4. The sequence goes on from NZ_CP026217.1 coordinate 2,698,927, forward strand.
ACGTCGGTCTCCTGTACATGGGGACGAATGGCCTCTACCAGTGCCAGAAAACGGGGATTGTGTTGCATGGCTTGCTCCTTGCCTGTTGGCCAACAGCCGTGGGTGAAACCGTCATAATGACTCACCCGGACGATAAGAGAAAGGGCGCCTCGCGGCGCCCTTGTCATTTACGGCAGGATCTCTTGCTGATCCGCGCCCTCTTTTTCCACCTGGGTCGGCAGCATGTGCTCCCGCTTGACCCCGAAGAACATGGCGAACGAGCTCGCCACATAGATGGAGGAGTAGGTACCGAAGGCGACACCGATCACCATGGCCACCGAGAAACCGTGGATCAGCGGACCGCCCTTGAGCAGCAGCGCCAGTACCACCACGAAGGTCAACCCCGAGGTGATGATGGTCCGGCTCAGGGTCTCGGTCATGGAGAGATCCAGGATGTACTCGGTATCCCCCTTGCGCACCTTGCGAAAGTTCTCCCGCAACCGGTCGAACACCACGATGGTGTCGTTCAGGGAGTAACCCACCAGGGTCATCAATGCCGCCAGCACGGTCAGGTCGAACTCGTACTGGAAGTAGGCAAAGACGCCGAGGGTGATCACCACGTCGTGCACCAGGGAGAGAATACCCCCCATGGCCAGACGCCATTCGAAGCGCACCGCCACGTAGATCAGGATACAGATGATGGAGGCCAGCATGGCCAGCGCACCGTCGGTCGCCAGCTCGTCGCCCACGGAGGGGCCGACGAACTCGACGCGCTTGAGCACGGCCGCAGGATCGATCAGCTTGGCCGCCGCCAGCACCTCGTTGCCCTGCTGCTCCACCTTGACCCCCTCTTTCGGGGTCAGGCGGAACAGTACGTCACGGCTGGAGCCGAAGTGTTGCAGGGTCGCCCCTTCAATCTTCTGCTCATCCAGCACCTGATGCACCTTGTCCAGGCTCACCGACTGCTGGAAACCCACCTCGATGGTGGTACCACCGGTGAAGTCCAGACCCCAGTTCAGGCCCCGATCGAACAGGAAGAACAGGGAGATCACCATCAGCAGGGTAGAGAAGACCACACCCGGCCTGGCATAGCGCATGAAGGGAATGGGCTTTTCAAAATGTAGAATCTGAAACATGTCTCTTCCTTAGATCGGCAGCTTGTCGAGGCGCCGTCCACCCCAGGCCAGGTTGATGATGGCGCGGGAGACCGTGATGGCGGTAAACATGGAAGCACTCAGACCAATCCCCAGCGTCAGGGCGAAGCCCTTGATGGCGCCGGTACCGATACCGAACAGGATCACACAGGTGATGAGCGAGGTGACGTTGGAGTCGGCGATGGTCGAGAACGCCCGATCAAAGCCCAGATGGATGGCCTGCTGCACCCCACGACCGTTGCGGATCTCTTCACGAATACGCTCGTAGATCAGCACGTTGGCATCCACCGCCATACCCAGCGTCAAGACGATACCGGCAATGCCCGGCAGGGTCATGGTGGCCCCCGGGATCATCGACATGATACCGACGATCAGCACCAGGTTCATGGTGAGGGCGATGTTGGCCACCCAGCCGAACGCACGGTAGTAGATCCCCATGAACAGCACGATCACCAGCATGGCCCAGCCGATGGCTTCCATACCGCTGTCGATGTTCTGCTGACCCAGGCTCGGGCCTATGGTGCGCTCTTCCACGATCTGGATCGGGGCGATCAGCGCACCGGCACGCAGCAGCAGCGCCAGGTTGTGGGCTTCGTTGGCGTTGTCGATGCCGGTGATGCGGAACTGGCTGCCAAGGCGCGACTGGATGGTGGCGACGTTGATCACCTCCTCCTGCTTGCGGAACTTGCGCTTGCCATCCGGACCCGGCTGACCGACCGGCTTGTATTCGATGAACACGGTCGCCATGCCCTTACCAACGTTGTCCTTGGTAAAGTTGGCCATCTTGTTGCCACCCTGGCCATCAAGCTTGATGTTGACCTGGGGACGGCTGTATTCGTCGAAACCGGACTGGGCACCCACGATGTGGTCACCGGTCAGGATGATGCGCTTTTGCAGCACCACCGGACGCCCGTTGCGATCGTTGTAGACCTTGGAGCTTGGCGGCACCCGGCCATCGGCCGCGGCCTGGATGTCGGCGGTCTCATCGACCATGTGGAACTCCAGGGTCGCGGTCGCGCCCAGGATCTCCTTGGCACGGGCGGTGTCCTGGATACCGGGCAGCTCCACCACGATGCGCTCGGCACCCTGCTGTTGTACCAGCGGCTCGGCCACGCCCAGCTCGTTCACCCGGTTGCGGATGATGGTGATGTTCTGCTCGAGGGCGTACTTCTTCACTTCCTTGATCTTGGCTTCACTCAGGCCGGCCAGCAGGACGAACTCGTCCCCTTTCTGCTCGGTGGTGAAGGTGAGATCCGGGTTCTGACGACGCAGGTGAGAGATGGCCTTGGCCTGATCGGCCTCGTCACGGAACAGCACCTGTACCTGATCACCGGCCCGGCGCACGCCGGAATAACGGATCTTCTGGGTACGCAGCTCGGAGCGGAAATCCTGCACCATCTGCTCTTGCTGCTTGGTCAGCGCCTCGGCCATGTCCACTTCCATCAGGAAGTGCACACCGCCACGCAGGTCCAGACCCAGCTTGAGCGGGTTGGCGCCGATGGCTTCGAGCCAGGCAGGCGTGGAAGGGGCCAGGTTGAGAGCGGTAATGAAGTTGTCGCCCAGCTTGTTGGCGACGATGTCGCGCGCCTTGAGCTGCTCTTCGGTATTTTTGAAACGAACCAGGATGAAGCCATGCTCGAACGCCGCATGCTTGACCGGGATCTGAGCCGCATCGAGCGTCTCCTTCACCAGGTCAAGGGTGTCCAGCTTGACTTCGGCCCCCCGGCTGGCAGAGATCTGCAAGGCCGGGTCTTCGCCGTAAAGATTGGGGGCTGCATATAGAAAACCGATGGCGATCACCACGACCACCATCAGGTATTTCCACAGCGGATAGCGATTTAACACGCTGTGCTCCTCGGGAGATTAGAGGGACTGGATAGAACCCTTGGGCAGAACGGCAGAGACGAAGTCACGTTTGATGGTGACCTGGGTCTGATCGTTCAGGGCCAGCACCAGGTATTCGCTGTCGGCGGATACTTTGGCGATCTTGCCGACCAGGCCACCGGAAGTGAGTACTTCGTCACCCTTGGAGAGGGAGCTCATCAGGTTGCGGTGATCTTTGGCGCGCTTGGCCTGGGGGCGATAGATCATGAAGTAGAAGATGAGGCCGAATACGGCCAGCATGATGATCATTTCCATGCCACCACCCTGTGCACCCGGAACTGCGCCTTCTGCATACGCCTTGGAGATAATGCTCATTTAACAACCTCTTATTGATGTAGATTTGAAAACTAGCTTATATATCGTTGTTATTTCACGTCATTTTCAGCTAACGGAGGCACGGGCTTCCCTTGCCGACGGTAAAACTCAGTTACAAAGTCGTCTAATTTACCCTGCTCGATCGCGTCCCGCAAACCCTGCATCACACGTTGGTAATAACGCAGGTTGTGAATGGTGTTCAGACGGGCACCGAGGATCTCGTTGCACTTGTCCAGATGGTACAAATAACTGCGGGTGTAGTTCTTGCAGGTGTAGCAATCGCAGTCGGCATCCAGGGTGCTGGTGTCCTCGCGATACTTGGCATTGCGGATCTTGACTACCCCGTCGGTGGTGAACAGGTGGCCGTTGCGGGCGTTGCGGGTCGGCATCACGCAGTCGAACATGTCGATACCGCGGCGCACCCCTTCCACCAGATCTTCCGGCTTACCCACGCCCATCAGGTAACGCGGTTTGTCGGCCGGGATTTTCGGGCAGACGTGCTCGAGGATGCGATGCATGTCCTCTTTCGGTTCACCCACCGCCAGACCACCGACCGCGTAGCCGTCGAAGCCGATCTCCAAGAGACCGTCCAGCGACACATCCCGCAGATCTTCGTACACGGAACCCTGGATGATGCCGAACAGGGCGTTCTTGTTGCCGAGCGCATCGAACTTGTCGCGCGAACGCTTGCCCCAGCGCAGGGACATCTCCATGGACTTGCGCGCCTCTTCGTAAGTGGCCGGGTACGGCGTGCACTCATCGAAGATCATCACGATGTCGGAGCCCAGATCGTACTGGATCTCCATGGATTTCTCGGGGTCGAGGAAGATCTTCTCGCCGTTGATGGGGTGACGGAAGTGCACCCCCGCCTCGGTGATCTTGCGGATGTGCCCCAGGCTGAACACCTGGAAACCACCCGAGTCGGTCAGGATCGGGCCCTGCCAGTTCATGAAGTCATGCAGATCGCCGTGGGCGCGCATCACTTCCTGCCCCGGCCGCAGCCAGAGGTGGAAGGTGTTGCCAAGCAGGATCTGGGCGCCGGTCTCACGCACCTCTTCCGGGGTCATCCCCTTGACGGTGCCGTAGGTGCCGACCGGCATAAAGGCCGGGGTCTGCACGGTGCCACGCTCGAATACCAGCTGGCCGCGACGGGCACGACCGTCAGTGGTTTTCAGTTCAAATTTCATTGCTACCTCGTTGCGTCAGAGAAACAGTCTGACAGTAGGGGGCCCGAGGGCCCGGTATAAAGGGCGTGGCTTATGCCTGCGCCCGGCGACGGGTGACGAACATGGCGTCCCCGTAGCTGAAGAAACGGTACTGCTCGGCCACAGCCGCCTGGTAGGCCGCCATCACGTTGTCGTAGCCGGCAAAGGCGCTGACCAGCATGATCAGGGTCGACTCCGGCAGATGGAAGTTGGTGACCATGGCATCGACCACCTGGAACTGGTAACCGGGGAAGATGAAGATGTCGGTGTCGCTGAAGAACGGCGCCAGCGGCTTGCCCTGAGCCAGGGTCACCTTGGCCGCGCTCTCCAGCGATCGCACCGAGGTGGTTCCCACCGCAATCACCCGGCCACCACGGGCGCGCGTCGCGGCGATGGCGTCCACCACCTCCTGCGGCACCTCGGCATACTCCGAGTGCATGTGGTGATCTTCAATCTTGTCCACCCGCACCGGCTGGAAGGTGCCCGCCCCGACGTGCAGGGTGACGAACGCCGTTTCCACCCCCTTGGCACGAATTTTCTCGAGCAGCGGCTCGTCAAAGTGCAGGCCGGCAGTCGGCGCCGCCACGGCACCCGGCTTCTGGTTATAGACGGTCTGGTAGCGCTCCTTGTCGGCATCCTCATCGGGACGGTCGATGTAAGGGGGCAGCGGCATGTGGCCGATGGCTTCCAAGATCTCCAGCACAGGGCGGGGGTCGAGGAAGTGGATCTCGAACAGGGCATCGTGACGGGCACGCATCTCGGCTTCGACTTTCTCGCCGTCGGCCCCGCCATCCAGAATGAGCCGGGTACCGGGCTTGGGCGATTTGGAAGAGCGCACATGAGCCAGCACGCTGTGCTCGCCCAGCATCCGCTCCACCAGCACCTCCAGCTTGCCGCCGCTGGCCTTCTGGCCAAACATGCGCGCCGGAATGACACGGGTGTTGTTGAACACCAGCAGATCGCCGGGGTTGAGCTGGTCCAGCACATCCACAAATTGACCGTGGCGCAGTGCGCCAGTTTGACCATCGAGCTGCAACAGACGACTGGCGGTACGTTCCGTCATGGGATAGCGGGCAATCAGCTCGTCTGGCAGATCAAAATGAAAATCGGATACTTGCATCTTTCACCTCGGGGGGAATCGGCGGCTAGTCTAGTTATCCCCTTCTTCCAAGGCAACCCAAAAGACCAAAAACCCAAGGGAGACAAGGGATAGCGAGCAATTATGTGAAGCAGGGCCAGTTAAAAAACCTTTAAGGTTTTGTATTGACCCTGATCATGTTTTGCTGAGGGGGGCTGGGCTAGGGTGAAAGCAGATACACAAGGAGGCCCACCATGATGACCCTATCCGAGATCATGACTGAACACCCCTTCACCCTGGGTCCGGAAAACAGCGTCAAACAGGCGATGGATCTGATGCAGCAGGAGCGGATCCGCCACATCCCCATCGTTGACGAACAGCATCATCTGCTGGGCCTGGTCACCCTCTCCGACATCCTGGCCACCCGCGAGTCCAAACTGCTGCTGATCAATCCGGAGCGGGAGGCGGAGTTCACCGACAGCGTGCAGCTCGACGAGATCATGACCCGTCAGGTGGCGAGCGTGGATCCCCACGCCGGCATCAAGGAGGCGGCGCTCTACCTGCAACGACACAGATACGGCTGCCTGCCGGTACTCAAAGGGCGCAAGTTGATCGGCATCGTCACCGAGTCGGACTTCATTGCCGTCGCCATCAACCTGCTGGAACTGATGGAGGAGCAGGAGCCGCCTGGCGACTTTTGATCTCAATTTCATGTAATAAAATTACAATAAAAGCGTTTTCAGCGTACTTGATCGGCAATAAAGCTGAAACCCTTTCATTTTGATTGAAAAATTACACCATAACCTTGCTTTGTGATCTGCATCACACTATCATGACCGTCATGCAATAGTTGCCGAGCGGAAGACGAGGGATTGTGCACCCGTCCTCTTCCTCTCATATGTCTGCAAGTTTGCACACCCCGTAGTTAGTCTTTGCTGTAAAGCTTTTGTTTATATAGCCATTCCTTGTTTGATGACCCGGCCTTGTCCTTGCGACGACGCCGGGATTTTTTTATCTGCGCGTTTCCCCCTCCCCTCGCCCCGTGCGTGCTGGCGCCTGCATATTGCAAGGTGGCAGAAGCACCGCCTCTCTGCGGTTGGCAGACTGCCACCCGCCCCCTTGAAAAGCCGAAGCCGCGCACAGATGTTGAATCTCGACAAGGAGTTATCCCGGCATGCCGGCGATATTCATGTTAGGTACAGCAGCCATGGTTTATCTAATAAGTAGATTTAAGTGATTCAAAATTGCGGCTTTGATCGATTAGGAAAAGTCCCTATGATGAATCCATCGAAAGTTAAACGCCTCGTCCGGCACGACTCTTCAAACCCAGACGGGCATATGTACATCACCAAGGAGCAAATACATGTCTACCTACATCAACACTGAAATCAAGCCGTTCAACGCCACCGCCTACCACAATGGCAAATTCGTTCAGGTGTCTGACGCTGACCTGAAAGGCAAGTGGTCCGTGGTGTTCTTCTACCCGGCTGACTTCACCTTCGTCTGCCCGACCGAGCTGGGCGACCTGGCCGACAACTACGCCGAATTCCAGAAGCTGGGCGTCGAGATCTACTCCGTCTCCACCGACACCCACTTCACCCACAAGGCCTGGCACGACACTTCTGACACCATCCAGAAGATCCAGTACCCGATGATCGGCGACCCGACCGGCACCATCACCCGCAACTTCGGCGTGATGATCGAAGAAGCTGGTCTGGCTGACCGCGGTACCTTCGTCATCGACCCGCAAGGCATCATCCAGATCGTTGAAATCAACGCCGGCGGCATCGGCCGTGACGCCCTGGAACTGCTGCGCAAAGTCAAGGCTGCCCAGTACGTTGCCGCTCACCCGGGTGAAGTGTGCCCGGCCAAGTGGAAAGAAGGCGACGCCACCCTGGCCCCGTCCCTGGATCTGGTAGGCAAAATCTAAGCCTCCCCGCTCTGAAGACCGGCCCACTCAAGGGCCGGTCTGCTTTCTGGCCTGACACAACGCCGACCCGCAATCAAAAGAAGGAATTCGAAGATGTTGGATACCAACCTCAAACAACAACTCAACGGTTACTTGCAGTACATCGTCAATCCCATCGAGATCAGCGTGTCCGGCAATGACAGCGACAAATCCGCCGAACTGCTGGCATTGGCCGGCGAGATCGCCGAGATGTCCCCCAAGATTACCCAGACCTCTGGCACCAATGCCCGCAAGCCTTCCATGAGCGTCGCGCCGAAGGGCCAGGCCCCGCGCGTTCATTTTGCCGGCATCCCCATGGGTCATGAATTTACTTCCCTGGTCCTTGCCCTGCTGCAAAGCGGCGGTCACCCCTCCAAGGCCGATGCGGCCGTGCAGGAGCAGATCCGCAACCTCAAGGGCGAGTTCCACTTCGAGACTTACATTTCGCTCTCCTGCCACAACTGCCCGGACGTGGTGCAGGCGCTGAACCTGATGGCGACCCTGAACCCCGGCATCACCCACACCATGATCGACGGTGCCCTGTTCCAGGACGAGGTCAACGAGCGTCAGATCATGGCGGTACCGAACGTCTACCTGAACGGTCAGCCGTTCAGCCAGGGCCGCATTTCGCTCGAAGAGATCGTCGCCAAGCTCGACACTGGCGCCGCCGAACGCAAAGCTGAAGAGCTGAGCGCAAAAGCCCCTTACGACGTACTGGTCGTCGGTGGTGGCCCGGCTGGCGCCGCCGCCGCCATCTATGCCGCTCGCAAAGGCATTCGCACCGCCATCGTCGCCGAGCGTTTCGGTGGCCAGGTGATGGACACCGTCGGCATCGAGAACTTCATCTCCGTGCCCTACACCGAAGGCCCCAAGCTGGCCGCGAGCCTGGAGCAGCACGTCAAGCAGTACGGCGTGGAAGTGATCACCGAGCAGCGCGCCGCCGCCATCAGCAAGGATGGCTACGTCAACGTGGATCTCGCCTCTGGCGCCACCTTGAAGAGCCGCGCCGTGATCCTGGCGACCGGTGCCCGCTGGCGCGATCTGAACGTGCCGGGCGAGCTCAAGTACCGCACCAAGGGCGTGGCCTACTGCCCGCACTGTGACGGCCCCTTCTTCAAGGGCAAGCGGGTCGCGGTGATCGGGGGCGGTAACTCCGGCATCGAGGCAGCCATCGACTTGGCTGGCATCGTCGAACACGTCACAGTAGTGGAGTTCGCCGACACCCTGCGTGCCGACGAGGTATTGCAGAAGAAGGCCCGCTCCATGGGCAACATCGACATCATCATGAGCGCCCGCACCACCGAAGTGATCGGTGATGGCAGCAAGGTGGTGGGCATGGATTACGAAGATCGCACCACCGGCGAGATCAAGCATCTGGCGGTGGCGGGTATCTTCGTCCAGATCGGTCTGGTGCCGAACACCGAGTTCCTGAAAGGGAGCGAAGTGGCCCTGACCCGCTTTGGCGAGATCGAGATCGACACCAAGGGCGCCACCTCCCTGCCCGGCGTCTACGCCGCAGGGGATGCCACCACGGTGCCGTTCAAGCAGATCATCATCTCCATGGGCGCCGGGGCGACCGCCGCACTGGGAGCGTTTGATTACCTCATTCGCAATCCGGCGCCGGAAGCGACCAAAGCTGACGCCGTCACCGCCTGATAGCGACCAGATGAACAAAAAGCCGACTCACTGAGTCGGCTTTTTTTGTTGCTACGCACCCGTGACTCAGCCGGCCTTTGACTGCTGGCCCTCATCCGATCCGGGTGTGGCATAGCTGGCGGGCACCGCCTCCCCTGCCAGATCCGTTCTCGGCTCCAGCTCCGCCGTCATGGGGGTATTGGGCGGCACCGGGATGAACACCTGGTGATCGGCCAGCGGAATGGGCGCTCGTTGCCGCTTGCGCCAGCCGAGATACCCTGTCAGCAGCAGGCCACAGAGGGCGAAGTAGACGAACAGCCCCTCTGGCCCGAACTGCGTCATGACAAAAGGCGCCAGCAGTGGCCCGGTCATGGCGCCCAGGCTGTAGGCGAGCAGCAACCCCTGATTGGCCCCCAGCACCTGATCCGGGCGCAGCTCGTCGCAGGCGTGGCTGAGGCTCAAGGGGTAGATGGAGAACGCCATGCCGCCCAGCAGGAACACCAGGCCCCCCATCAGCGGCTCGCGCCAGTCGGCGGGCAGCAGCACCATCAACAGGGCCAGCAGCGCCAGCACGGCGCCGAGCAGCAGGATCACCAGCCGCCTGTCGTAGCGATCGGAGAGACGACCGATGGGGTACTGCAGGCACATGCCCCCCAGGATCACCAGCGCCATCATGTCCGCCACCTTGGAGAGCGACGAACCGCTGTCGGTAAAATAGAGCGGCAACAGGCCGTAGATGGCCCCGAGGATGAGGCCGGAGGTAAAACTGCTGCCCATCCCCGCCGGGGTGAGCCGAACCAGCTCCAGCACGCCGACCGGTTGGGGCGCCACCATGGCCGGGGTCGCTACCCGGGAAATCGCCAGCGGGATCACCGACAGGGTCGCCGCCATGGCGCACAGGGCGAACGGGGTCAGCACCATGGGGTCCACCCACTTGAGCAGCAGTTGCCCCATGGCCAGAGAGCCGTAGAGCAGGATCATGTAGAGGGACATCAGCCGGCCCCGGTTGGCCGGCGTGCTGGAGACCAGCATCCAGGACTCCAGCACCACGAACAGACCGCCGGTGGCAAAGCCCCCCACCAGCCGCAGCGCCGCCCAGCTCAGCGGCTCCACCACCATGCCGTGCAGCAGAAACAGAAAGCAGAGCAGGGAAGCGTAGGCCGCATAGGCCCGGATGTGACCCACCCGGATGATGAGGCGGGCGTTGACGAAGGCCCCCAGCACCAGACCGCCGAAGTAGGCGGCCGATACCAGGCCGATGGCCTGGGCCGATACCTGTTCGGCAGACAGGCGCACCGTCAGCAGGGTGTTGAACATGCCGTGGCCCAGAATGAAGATCACCAGACTGGTCAGGGGTGAGAGGAACCTTGCGAGTGTCATGGGGTCTCCCTGATTGGCTCAATCGTGAGCAAAACCACCATGGTACCGTCTGCTTCCCGCCCACTTCAACCCGAGCCGCCGCCAGGGTGTGGACCGCGGGCTATGCTTGCTGGGTATCCCATGATGGAGCGTCCCATCATGGCCATCACAGTGGAGACAGCCGACATGAAACCAGCCCTGCTTTTGGCCAGCCTGCTCTTTACCGGCAGCGCCCTCGCCTTTCACTGCCCCACCGACATGAAGAAGATCGATGATGCCCTCGCCGCCAAACCCGCCCTCAGCGCCGACAAACTGGCCGAGGTGAAGAAGCTGCGCGCCGAGGGGGAGGTCCTGCACAAGGCGGGCAAGCATCAGGAGTCCGTCGATACTCTGGCCAAGGCGATGGCCATGCTGGGGTTGAACAAGAGTTAGCGCAGGCACCACAGCCCACCGCTGCGAACAGGATCAGCCATGCCCTTGCGGGCCCTCGCCACCGGTGGCAAGGGCCCGCTGTTTATCTGGGCCCCTGCTACCCCCGACTGCTACACCCGGCCGCTGTAGAGCAGGGTGTCGTAGTTGAAGGCAATCACGCCATCGACCGCATGGCGGGCAAATTCCCGGGCGATCAGCGCCGTCAGCGCAGCATGGGCTTGCGAGCCGGCCACCGGGGCATAGGAAGAGGAGTTGAGCCGCCCCAGCACCCCGTCGAGATCGAACAGCTGGCGGTTGGCGAAACGATCGAGCCGGTACTCCCCCTCGAAGAAGGCCTGAAAATCCCCTTCGCCCAGATTGCGATGATTGACCTCCTCGTAATCCCCCGAATAGGTGTGCAGCCCCGCCTCATAAGCCTTGAGAAATGGGGTGTCGGTCAGCCGGTCGTTCCAGATGAGGGCGACCCGGCCACCGGGTCTGAGCAGCCGCCGGCACTCCTGCTTGAAGGCGGCGCGATCAAACCAGTGAAACGCCTGCGCCACCGTCACCAGATCCACCGACCCGTCTGCCAGACCGGTGGCTTCGGCACTGCCATCCTGCCACTCGACATTGGCCACTGCCTGCAGCTGGTGCCGGGCCGCCCCGCGCATCTCCGCATTTGGCTCGACCGCCCAGACCCGCTCCACCCGGGGGGCCAACAGCGCGGTCAGGATGCCGGTACCGGCCCCGATATCGGCCACCCGGGCAGTCGGCCCCATGGCCAACTCGCTGGTCAGAAAATCGAGCATGGCGGCAGGATAACTTGGCCGATATTTCACATAGGCCTCGACCCGGGTCGAGAATCGCTGGGTACTGTCCATTGCCACTCCTTGTGCTGAATCAGTGCGGGATCAGGGCCGAGTCAATCGCCCCGCCCCTCATCCTGCCCCGAACGCAACTGGCAAGGCAATCGCCCTGTCATGGAGATCCAACATCATCGCCACGCACCTGAGTGCCGGAGTCAGCCGATGCGCCTGCCTTGTGCATCCACCACAAGCTCCCCATCTTCCTTGCTGAAGGTTCCTTGCTGGGAGCTCGGCAGAATATCCAGTACCACTTCTGACGGGCGGCAAAGCTTGGTGCCAAGCGGGGTCACCACGATGGGACGGTTGATCAGGATGGGGTGCGCCAGCATGGCATCGACCAGTTCATCATCGCTGAACTTGTTCTCGGCCAGTCCCAGCGCCTCATAGGGAGGCACGTTCTGGCGCAGCAGGTCGCGAACCGGCATACCCATGGCGGCAATCAAGGCCAACAGGGTGTCGCGACTGGGCGGTGTCTCCAGATAGTGGATGACGGTCGGCTCAACGCCTGAGTTGCGGATAAGCGCCAGCGTATTGCGGGAAGTGCCGCAGGCCGGGTTGTGGTAGATGGTGATCTGGGCGTCATTCATAATGGGTTCTCTGGGTTGATATAAGAGCGCTTCATGCGCAGGGCGACATTGACCAGGGCGATCAGTACGGGCACCTCCACCAGCGGGCCGATCACCCCGGCAAAGGCCTGATCCGAGCTCAGCCCGAACACCGCGATGGCGACGGCAATGGCCAGCTCGAAGTTGTTGCCAGTGGCGGTAAAGGCGATGGAGGCATTCTTGTCATAGGGGATGCCCAGTTTCTTGCCAACCAGGAAGCTGGTGAAGAACATCAGCACGAAGTAGACCACCAAGGGTACAGCGACCCGCAGCACATCCATCGGCAGTTCGATGATCATCTCCCCCTTGAGGCTGAACATCAGCACGATAGTGAGCAGCAGCGCGATAAGCGTGATGGGGGAAATTGCCGGAATAAAACGCTCGGTGTACCACTTCTCCCCTTTAGCCTTGACCAGATAGTGACGGCTCAGGAAGCCTGCGAGGAAGGGAATGCCAAGATAGATCAGCACGCTTTGCGCGATATCCAGCATGGTGATATCCACCGCAAAGCCCTGCAGGCCAAACAGCGGCGGCAGCACGGTAATAAACAACCAGGCCATGAAGCTGTAGGTGAGGATCTGGAACGCGCTGTTGAGCGCCACCAGGCCGGCGCCGTACTCCTTGCTGCCGCCGCCGAGATCGTTCCACACCAGCACCATGGCGATGCAGCGTGCCAACCCGATCAGGATGAGCCCCACCATATAGCCCGGCTGATCGTGCAAAAACACCAGCGCGATGACGAACATCAAGATGGGGCCGACCAGCCAGTTCATCACCAGCGAAAGGGTGATGGCGCGGCGATCCCGGGTCATGGCCCCCATGGTGGCGTAATTCACCTTGGCCAGCGGTGGGTACATCATCAGGATCAGGCCAATGGCCAGCGGGATATTGGTAGTCCCGACCAACATCGCCTCGTTCCACTGGGCAACTTGAGGGAACAGATAGCCAATCCCGACCCCGATGCCCATGGCGACGAAGATCCAGAGGGTCAGATTGCGGTCTAGAAAACGCATTTTTTTGCTGACGGGCAGATCGCAGCAAATACTGGTATTCATCAAAAGACTCCGTATATGAGGTAAATCAGAATTAAGGCTAGAGGGGCCTGATGCACTTACCCCGACTTGTGGATGGGGTGACATAAATCTTGCAGCGCTTTCACCCCCACCGGCTCGACAGCCTGCAGGGGCACCACGGCATAACGCTTCGCATGTTCCTGCTTGACCGCGTCGATATGGGGCTGCTGGCGATACGCTCGCTGGGCCAATAGTGGCGAGGTGACACTGGTCGGGGCCAACATGTGATTGACCACCCAAGCCCAGGGCTCGATACCGGCGCGGCGCAAGTCGGCTTGCAAGTTGGTCGCCTCCTGTACCGGGGTGGGCTCGGGCAGGGTGACGATCATCACCTTGGTCTGTTTCGGGTCTTGCAACTGCATCATGGGGGTGGTGAAGTGCAGCCCCTTGCCCCCCATCTGACGGGCAATTTCCCGGTGATAGGCACCGGTCGCATCGAGCAGCAGCAGGGTGTGGCCAGTGGGGGCGGTATCCATCACCACGAATCGCTTGCCAGCCTCGCGAATGATCCGCGAGAAGGCCTGAAACACGGCGATCTCTTCGGTGCAGGGGGAGCGCAAATCTTCTTCCAGCAGGGCGCGGCCCTGGGCATCCAGACTCGCCCCCTTGGTGGCCAGCACCTGGGCACGATAACGCTCGGTCTCGGCGTGAGGATCGATACGGCTGACCTCCAGGCTAGGCAAGGCTCCAGCCAGGGTCTCTCCCAGATGGGCTGCGGGATCTGAGGTAGTCAGGTGAACCGGCAGATCCCGGCTGGCGAGCTCAACGGCCACTGCTGCTGCCAGGGTCGTTTTACCCACCCCACCCTTGCCCATCAGCATGATGAGCCCGTGACTATCAGTAGCAAGCTCATCGACCAGTTGCTTCAATCCGGGGTGTTGCTGGTTGCATGACTCGGCGGCAGTGCATTCGCTCTCATTAACCCCACTGACGGGGCTTGCACCGAGTAACTGGCGCAGGCTGTCCACGCCCACCAGGTTGGTCGCCAACAGCGGCACTCTGTCTTGTGGCAAACTTGCCAGCAGCGCTGGCATATCAGCCATCGCCTGCTGTTCACGTTGCCATACGGCAGTCGCCAAGGGATCATCCGCCAGCTCGCTCTGCGGGAAGATTCCATTGATGACCAGCTGCTGATTGGCAAGACCGATGGCGGCCAGTTCGTCATGGGTACGCGCCACTTCCCGCAAGGTCGAGGCTTGCGCCCGGGCAACCAGAATAAGCCGGGTTTTTCCGGCATCGGCAAGGGCCGCAACAGCCTCTGCGTATTGGCTGCGCTGTTTTTCCAGCCCGGCCAACGGCCCCAGACAGGAAGCATCGCCCTTGCCCTGCGCCAGAAATTCGCTCCATGCTCCCGGCAGTTGCAACAGACGGATGGTGTGGCCGGTCGGCGCCGTGTCGAACACGATATGATCGTATTCCCCCACCAGGCAGCTGTCGGTCAAGAGCGCGGTGAATTCGTCAAAGGCGGCGATCTCCGTGGTGCAGGCACCGGAAAGCTGTTCTTCAATGCTGCGTACCACGCTCTCGGGCAGCTTGCCGCGCACCGGGCCAACGATACGTTCGCGATAGGCTTGCGCGGCAGCTTGCGGGTCAATTTCCAGTGCTGATAACCCACTGACTGCCACGATGACGGTAATGCTGTTGCCTATTTGGGTGTCGAACACTTGTCCTACGTTTGAAGCCGGATCCGTGCTGACCAGCAGTACCCGTTTGCCACTGTCACACAAGGCAACCGCACTGGCACATGCCAGCGATGTTTTACCCACCCCACCCTTGCCGGTGAAAAAGAGAAAGGGGGGCGCATCATTGAGAAACGAGTAGTTCAGCAACGGGGACATGAGAGACTCCTATCAGGAAGAACGAGGCAATTGACCGAACAGAGAACTTGCCAACCTGGCGATGGCGCCTAGCAGCAACCACTGCTGCCGGAGCAGCATCCACTCTTGACGATCCCTTTGATGGCACCGGCTTTGTTGGGCTCGGCTGCTGGCTGTTCAACTTCGGCACCATCACTTTCTGGTGCTTTCGGCAACCCCAGCCCTGCATAGCGGAGCAGTTCAGCGCGGCTGGGATAGCGACCGGTGAGTACCACCTGACCATCCACCAGCGTCACCGGCAATCCTTCTTCACCGGACAGTTCCAGGAAAGAAGCCACCGCCGGGGTTTCAGCAAAGACCAGGGGTTGTTGCGCCAAATTGAAGCGATATAGAGATCCCCCCTGCTGCTTGAGCCACTCGGCATCGCCAGCGAAGATCACCAGATTTTGGTCAATGTCTGTGCCACAGACGCCGCTGGAGCAGCACAGGGCCGGGTCAAAAACTTGTATCAATCTCATGGTCTACTCCTTATTGCAGCATGGCTGCGCAGGCAATACATGGGGTGAGCAGCCAGACTCAGCCCTCATCACCCCGCAGGCTTCCGGGTGACCGGCACAGCACTCTTCGGTGAGATAACCGATCAACTCGAGCATCAGGGGAATGTTGGCGCGATAGCGTAAAAAGCGCCCCTCCTGCTCCACCGAGAGCAAGCCCGCATGCAGCATGGCTTTCAGATGAAATGAAAGCGTGTTAGGAGCAATGTCGAGCTCGCTGGCCAACTGGCCGGCAACTTGCCCTTCCAGCCCGGCCTTGACCAACAGGCGCCATACATCGAGGCGGATGCCGGACGACAGAGACTCGAAGACTTTAGTAGCAATATCTTTATTCATTTGAACCTCTATCAATCATCCCATCATTACAACTATACAAGAATAGTTGAAGTGATCAAGGCGGCTTGGTACTGCTGTGAATCTGTTCAGGTTGAGCGGCCATTTACGCAACACTCTTCACGGAAAAACGCGATGATCTCTTCCAGCACGTCGTATTGAGAGACGCACAACAGGGTACGACTCTCCCGATTCTGTTTGACCAGACCAACCGAGACCAGCGCGGCAATGTGGTGGCTTAGGGTCGATGCGGGAATCGCGAGCTGCTTTTGCAAGTCTCCAACAGGCAAGCCTTGCTCCCCCGCTTTGACCAAATGCTTGAAAATGAACAAACGAGTCGGATGACCCAGCTCTTTCAATGCCTTGGCAACCTCTTCCAATTGCATAGCTCACTCCTCTCGATGACACATATTTCGATAATACCAGAAATATCTTGACCACCCCAATGATTCGATTATTTTGGAAATATAGTAAATCAAACAGGACATGAAGATGAATGACTGGTTAACCATGCTGACAGATGCATCTCAGATGTTTTTGTTCCTGGCCTTCGAGCTTTCTGTGCTGTTCCTGGTGATCAGTGCCGGGGTCAGCTTGATCCGCCAGAAGATACCTGACACCAAGATCCAGGCCATGCTGGGGGCACGAAAAGGCAGAGGCTATTTTATTTCAGCAGCACTTGGCGCCTTGACCCCTTTTTGCAGTTGCTCAACCATCCCTATGCTGCGCGGACTCTTGTCTGCCAAAGCCGGTTTTGGGCCAACCCTGACCTTCCTGTTTGTCTCACCGCTGCTCAACCCCATCATCGTTGGCCTGATGTGGGCCACCTTCGGCTGGAAAGTGA
The DNA here is from genome assembly GCF_002934425.1 of Aeromonas sp. ASNIH4. Classification (NCBI taxonomy): domain Bacteria; kingdom Pseudomonadati; phylum Pseudomonadota; class Gammaproteobacteria; order Aeromonadales; family Aeromonadaceae; genus Aeromonas; species Aeromonas sp. ASNIH4. The sequence continues at coordinate 2,715,987 of NZ_CP026217.1, forward strand.
CAGTCTCGTATGCCGTGATTGCTGCAGGCGTTTCTGTGCTGGCGAGTATGCTGCTGGACATGCTGGGGTTTGAGCGTCATGTCATTGACCCCAAAGAGGCCAAGCAAAGTAGCTGCGGCATAGGTTGTAACACCACGACACAAGAACCTGCCAGTGTGAGCGCAACAGCTTGCTGCTCAAGCAATGCAATCAAGTCCATCAAACCGCTAAAGGCTCAGACATCCTGCTGTACCGTACAACCCGATGAGGCCGCATCAACTCTCTCTTGCTGCGCAGATGACACTGCGGCACTGACTCAGGCCCCAGTCATTTCCACTGCCTTCGCCAAAGCGCGTCTCGATGCCTGGCAGCAATTCAAAGACGTGCTTCCTTACTTGTTGCTGGGGGTGCTAATAGGGTCATTTATCTACGGCTTCATCCCCGCCGAATGGATAGCGGCCCACGCCGGGGCAGACAACCCGCTGGCGATCCCGTTCAGCGCAGTTGTGGGTATTCCGCTCTATATCCGGGCAGAAGCCGTTATCCCGTTGGCATCGGTATTGCAGGGCAAAGGAATGGGCATGGGGGCCGTGATGGCGCTGATTATCGGTAGTGCGGGGGCCAGCCTGACCGAGGTGATCCTGCTCAAATCGATGTTCAGAACCCCGATGGTTGCGGCGTTCCTGACCGTCATACTGGGGATGGCCGTCATGATGGGTTACCTGACACAGTGGCTTCTCTAAACCGCCCCAGCACTCAATCGCTCACAACCGCTATCCGCGACACAAAAGAAAATGCCCTGCAATTGCAGGGCATTGTTGGTTTCCAACTTGAATGGCCGTGATCAGTGAGCCACTTACTTGGCGTAATCCTCGGTCGGGATGCAGGAGCAGAACAGGTTGCGATCGCCGTAGACGTCGTCGATACGGTTGACCGATGGCCACAGCTTGGCGGCGCGCACGGCGTCCGACGGGAACACCGCTTCGGCGCGGCTGTAACCACGGGACCACTCAGCGTCCATCACGTCATCCTGGGTGTGCGGCGCATGGACCAGCGGGTTGTCGGTGAGACTCCACTGCCCGTCCTGCACCTTGGCAATCTCGGCGCGAATGGCGGTCATCGCCTCGACGAAGCGGTCCAGCTCGCGCTTGGATTCCGACTCGGTCGGCTCGACCATCAGGGTACCCGCTACCGGGAAGCTCATGGTCGGCGCGTGGAAGCCGTAGTCCATCAACCGCTTGGCCACGTCCATCTCGCTGATGCCAGAGGCTTCTTTGAGCGGGCGGATATCCAGGATGCACTCGTGAGCCACCCGACCGTTGCGGCCGGAATAGAGCACGGGGAAGGATTCACCCAGCTTCTTGGCCAGGTAGTTGGCGTTGAGGATGGCCACCTGGGTGGATTTCTTCAGCCCCTCGTCCCCCAGCATGGCGATGTACATCCAGCTGATGGGCAGGATGCTGGCCGAGCCGAACGGTGCCGCCGACACGGCGCCGTTGTTGCGGCTCTCCTTGTCGGTCTTGACCACGGCGTGACCGGCCACGAACGGCGCCAGGTGTTTCTTCACGCCGATGGGGCCCATGCCCGGGCCGCCACCGCCGTGAGGAATGGCGAAGGTCTTGTGCAGGTTGAGGTGGGATACGTCCGCCCCGATAAAGCCCGGAGCAGTGAGGCCCACCTGGGCGTTCATGTTGGCGCCGTCCAGATAGACCTGACCACCGTGCTGGTGAACGATGTCGCACACCTCCTTGATGGTCTCCTCGTACACCCCGTGGGTGGAGGGGTAGGTCACCATCAGACAGCTAAGCTTCTCCCCCGCCTCGGCGGCCTTGGCGCGCAGATCGTCCAGATCCACGTTGCCCGACTTGTCACAGGCGGTGACGATGACCCGCAGGCCCGCCATCTGGGCGGAAGCCGGGTTGGTACCGTGCGCGGACGCCGGAATGAGGCAGATATCGCGATGCCCCTCGCCACGGGACTCGTGGTACTTCTTGATGGCCAGCAGACCGGCGTATTCGCCCTGGGCACCGGAGTTGGGCTGCATGCAGACCGCATCGTAACCGGTCACCTTCACCAGCCAGTTTTCAAGATCGGCCAGCAGCAGCTGATAACCCTTGGCCTGGGCCAGCGGGGCGAACGGGTGCAGCTTGCCGAACTCGGGCCAGGTCACCGGGATCATCTCGGCGGTGGCGTTGAGCTTCATGGTGCAGGAGCCCAGGGAGATCATGGCGTAGTTGAGGGCCAGATCCTTGGCTTCGAGACGGTGGATGTAGCGCAGCATCTCGGTCTCGGAGTGGTACTTGTTGAACACCTCGTGGGTCAGCACGGCGTCGGTGCGCAGCAGATCCTGCGGGATGGCGTGATGGGCCTGGGCCGCCTGGTCGAGAGCCTCGATGTCCAGGCCGTGGCCTGCCCCCAGGAACAGTTCGAACAACTCGGCCACATCGCCACGGGTGGTGGTTTCGGAGAGCGACACACCCACCGCACCGTCCAGATCCGCGCGCAGGTTGATGCCGAGCCCCTCGGCCTTGGCGATCAGCTCTGATTTGCCCGTGGTCAGCACGGTCAGGGTATCGAACCAGCTGGTGTGCTTGAGGGCCACGCCCTTGGCCTTGAGGCCGAGCGCCAGAATGGTGGTCAGACGGTGCACGCGGGAGGCGATGGTTTTCAGTCCCACCGGGCCGTGGTAGACGGCGTAGAAGCTCGCCATGTTGGCCAGCAGCACCTGAGCAGTACAGATGTTGGAGTTGGCTTTCTCGCGGCGGATGTGCTGCTCGCGGGTCTGCATCGCCATGCGCAGCGCGGCCTTGCCACGGGCATCCTTGGAGACGCCTATGATGCGGCCCGGCATGGAGCGCTTGTAGGCATCGCGGGTGGCGAAGAAGGCGGCGTGCGGGCCACCGTAGCCCATGGGCACGCCGAAGCGCTGGGCCGAACCCAACACCACGTCGGCACCCAGCTCGCCAGGGGATTTGAGCAGCAGCAGGGAGAGCTGGTCGGCGCTGACGCAGGCCAGCCCTTTCTGGGCTTGTACGGCAGCGATAAGCTCCCGCAGATCTTTCACTTCACCCGTGGTGGTGGGGTACTGGAACAGGGCACCGAACACCTCTTCGGCGCAGGCCTGTGCGGCCGGGCCGACGGCCACGTCAAAACCGAAGTGGACCGCCCGCTCCTTGACCACGTCGATCACCTGCGGGTGCACGTCCTCGGCCACGAAGAAGAGGTTGGACTTGGACTTGGCCATCCGCTTGGCCAGTGCCATCGCCTCGGCGGCGGCGGTCGCCTCATCCAGCAGGGAGGCACTGGCCAGATCCATGCCGGTCAAGTCCAGGGTCAGCTGCTGGAAGTTGAGCAGGGCTTCGAGACGGCCCTGCGCCAGCTCGGGCTGGTACGGGGTGTAGGCGGTATACCAGCCCGGATTTTCCAGCACGTTGCGCAAGATGACGTGGGGCACATGGGTATCGTGATAACCCATGCCGATGTAGCTCTTGGCGACCTTGTTCTGGGCCGCATAGCCCTTGAGCTTGGCCAGCGCTTCCACCTCGGTCATGGAGGCGCCGATGCCGAGCGGACCCGGTCGGCGAATGGCGGCGGGGACGGTCTGCTCAATCAGATCATCCAGGCTCTCGGCGCCCACCACGGCCAGCAGGGCGCGCAGATCTTCCTCACCCGGCCCGATGTGGCGGCGGATGAAATCGGTTTTTTGCTCGAGTTCAAACAGTGACTGGGTCATTTCCCTATTCCTGATAAAAAGTCCTGATAACTAAGTGCCTGACAGCCAGCCTCGGCCGGCTTCACTCATGTTCGGCTGGCAGGGTGGCCCCTGCCGGCACCGGATGTCGCTCATAGCGACAGGGGGTCGTCTTGCGGCTGACCGGTTGGCCGCAGGCAAACCGGTGCGGACGACTTCACCCTCGCCGGTCGGCCTCCAGGCCGACGGGCACCTATACAAGCGGGCCCTGCGCATTGGCAGGGCCCGGGGGCATTACTCTTCGTCCACCACGTTCTGGTAGCCTTCGGCATCCAGCAGGTTGGCGAGCTCGCCCGCGTCGTCCAGCTTGATGCGGAACAGCCAGCCGGCACCGTAGGGGTCGGAGTTGACCAGCTCGGGGCTGCCTTCCAGCTCTTCGTTGACGGCCAGGATCTCGCCGCTCACCGGGCTGTAGATGTCAGAGGCGGCCTTGACCGACTCGGCCACGGCGCAGTCATCACCGGCACCGACCTGTTTGCCCACTTCCGGCAGATCGACAAACACCATGTCACCCAGCAGCTCCTGGGCGTGCTCGGTGATGCCGACCACGGCCTCGCCGTTGGCTTCGACACGGATCCACTCGTGGGAGGTGGCATATTTCAGTTCGCTCGGGATATGGCTCATTTGTGCTTCCTTTATTCACTTGGATCACTTGTCCCGGCGCGTTCGACAGACGTTGCCGGGGCAAGGGGGTCTGGCGAAGGGCAGCCCCTTCGCCGCAATGGGGTCGTTACACCAGCTTCTGGCCGTTGCGCACGAAAGCCGGCTTGGTCACTTTCACTGTGACCAGCTTCTTGCGGATCTCCACCGAGGCCTGTTCGCCGATATCACGGGGCACCCGCGCCAGGGCAATACTGTACCCCAGAGTGGGCGAGAAAGAGCCGGAGGTGATCACACCTTCCCGCTCTTCTCCAGCGGCGGTGGTAAAGGTGACCAACATGCCGCTGCGCAGCACACCCTTCTCTTCCATCACCAGACCCACCAGCTTGGGCTGGCTGGCGGCGGCTTTCTGGGCTTCCAGCGCGGCGCGGCCGATGAACTGGCGATCGCTCGGTTCCCAGGCGATGGTCCAGGCCATGTTGGCGGCAAGGGGAGAGATGGTTTCGTCCATGTCCTGGCCGTAGAGGTTCATGCCGGCCTCGAGGCGCAGGGTGTCACGGGCGCCCAGACCGCAGGGGGCCACGCCGTTGTCCAGCAGTGCCTGCCACAGATCGCACGCCTGCGCTTGCGGCACCACGATCTCGTAGCCGTCTTCACCTGTGTAGCCGGTGGTGGCGATGAAGAGCTCGCCGGCCTGCACGCCGAAGAAGGGCTTCATGCCTTTCACTGCGGCATTTTGCTCGGCGCTGAACACCTTGGCCGCCTTGGCCTTGGCGTTGGGGCCCTGCACCGCGATCATGGCGAGCTCGGGACGCTCGGTCACGGTCACCCCGAAGTCCTGGGCGTGGTGGCGGATCCAGGCCAGATCCTTCTCGCGGGTGGCGGAGTTGACCACCAGGCGGTAGAAGGTCTCACCAAGGTAATAGGTGATGAGGTCATCGATGACACCGCCTTCCGGGGTCAGCATGCCGCTGTAGAGGGCCTTGCCGAAGACGGTGAGCTTGGCCACGTCGTTGGCCAGCAGGTGTTGCAGGAAGGCTTTGACCCGCTCGCCGGTCAAATCGACGATGGTCATGTGGGAGACGTCGAACATGCCGGCATCGGTGCGCACCTGATGGTGCTCTTCCAGCTGTGAGCCGTAATTGATGGGCATTTCCCAACCGTGGAAGTCCACCATCTTGGCGCCGGCTTCCAGGTGCTTGGGATGCAGTACTGTAGTCTGGATCATCGCTGTGTTTCCTTAAGCGTTCGCGACAACACTCACGCATCGCTCGCCCGGCAGCCACCATCCGGCTATCTACCTGGGTGGCAGCACGCGACGTGCCTGAGTCTGTGCTCGTTCCGGCCCCGCAGGGCAAGAGTGATTCCTTGAACGCAGCGGATTATAAGCCAAGCGGACGCGCATACCGCTCAAAAAAAACTAATCCACCGCCAGTAAACAGACCCCAGACACTAAGGTAAAAACAGCGATAAAAACAGACCAAACCCGGTAATGGCGATATTAAATTTCGATTTTTACCGTTTCGTCACAATTTAGAGAAAAACGTTTCGCCGACCGCCCAGATTAAAGGCTGATGCCCAAACCGGGTCATCAGCCTCATCACATTAGTTTTGTTGTGAAAACAGCCGGGTATTATTAGATTTTTTCACCCTTGGCCAGGGCGGGCAGCTCGCCTTCCAGCCCCATGGCGGTCCGGATCACCCTCTTACTTCGGCCGGGTCGGCAAATTGTTCCCCTTGGCCAAGGCCGGCAACTCACCCTCTAACCCCATGGCGGCCCGGATCACGCTTTGTTTGAGCGGCGTCAGCAGATCGAAGGCGCACAGCCCGGCCCCACGCACCAGCTTCTTGAGCGGATTGGCACCGGCGAACAGCCGCTTGAGCCCCTCCATCGCCGCCAGCATGCTGGCCGCCTCGCTCTTGCGCCAGCGCTCATAGCCGCGCAGGTTGGCGAGCCGGCCGATGTCCTTGCCCGCCGCCTGATTGCGCAGGATCTGCTCGGCCAGCGCGGCGGCATCCAGCAGCCCCAGGTTGACCCCCTGCCCCGCCAGCGGGTGGATGGTGTGGGCGGCATCCCCTACCAGTACCAGCCGCTCGCGGGCAAAGTCGCGGGCATAGCGGGCGGTGAGCGGGATGGCGCTACGCGCCCCTGCCACCTTGCACAGCCCCAGCCGGCCGTCGAACGCGGTGGTGAGCTGGCGGTTGAACTGCTCTTCATCGCACTGACAGAGCGCCTCGGCACGGGCCGCTGGCACCGACCAGACGATGGAGCAGAGATCTGGTTGCCACAGGGGCAGGAAGGCGAGCGGCCCCTCGGGGGTGAAGATCTGACGCGCCACCGCCTCGTGAGGCTCGGCACAGCGCACCGTCGCCACCAGCGCATGGTGGCCGTAATCCCAGCTGGTGAGCGGGATGTCGGCCTGCCGGCGCACCCAGGAGTGGGCGCCATCGGCCGCCACCACCAGCTTGGCCGACAGCGCCCGGCCATCTTCCAGCAGCAGCAGGGAGCCCGCCTCGCCGCTTTGCAGGCTGCTCGCCCGGGCCGGGCTCAGCAGCTGGATGTTGTCACCATCGAGAATCGCCTCCAGCAGCGCCAGCTGGATGACCCGGTTCTCGACGATGTGGCCAAGCTCGGGCTGGCGCAGGCTGGCGGCATCAAAGGCGATCCGGCCAAAGCTGTCCTGCTCCCACACCTCCATCTGCATGTAGGGCTGCAGGCGACGGGCCTCGATCCCGCGCCAGGCGCCTACCTGCTGCAGGATGTGCTGGCTGGCCAGACTCAGGGCACTGACCCGGTTGTCCGGCGCCTCGTCAAGCGCGGGCTCCGGCAGCTGGCCCTCGATCACCGCGACCTTGAGCGCACTTCCCTTGAGCGCGGCGGCGAGCCCCAGGCCCACCATGCCGCCCCCCACAATCACCACATCCACGTTTTGCATCTGCATCGTTCTATATCCTTTCAAGGCTGATCGCCGGGATCAGCGAGGGCACGCACGAAGGCGCACCCGTTCAATACCCATGACGTCACCTCGCCTCAGGGGCGGCACACATCGGCGACAAAGCCCAGAGTGCGGGAGGCCAGCGGCGCCTTGAGGCAGCTCAGCCGCCCCATCAGGGAGAGCGCCAGGTTGCGGCCTGCCACCAGCGGGTCATGATCATTGGAGAAGAGCTGGGCCAGCGAAGAGGTGAGCCAGACCGTCTGGGCCTGATCCCCCTTGCGCTGCTGCCAGTAGCCGCTGAGCACCTCAAAGCTGCCGATATCCTCCCCCGCCGCCAGCGCCTGGCCCACCGCCCGAGTGAGCAGATCCAGATCGCGCATGCCGAGGTTGAACCCCTGACCGGCGATGGGATGCAGCAGATGGGCGGCGTTGCCCACCAGTACGGTGCGCTGGGCCAGCGGGTAGTCGGCCACCGTCAGCACCAGCGGATAGACGTGGCGCTGGCCGGTTTGCAGGAAGCGGCCGAGGCGCCAGCCGAAGGCCTGCTGCAGGCGGGTCAGAAACGCAGCGTCATCGAGCGCCATCAAGGCCGGCGCCTCATCCCGCGCCACGCTCCAGACTAGGGAGGAGAGCCCGCCCTGCATCGGCAGCAGGGCCAGCGGCCCCCCTTGGGTGAAACGCTCGAAAGCCCGCCCGGCCGGGTCTTCGGCCGTCTTGACGGTGGCGATGATGGCACTCTGACCGTAGTCGTGGCGGCTCACCGCCAGCTTGCACTGCTTGCGCACGAAGGAGTTGCCGCCATCGGCCGCCACCAGCAGGCGGGTCTGATAACGCTCGCCACCGGCCAGGGTCAGGTTAACCCCCTCCGCCAATGGCTTCACGCGCTCGAGCTGGGCCGGACACAGCATGCGGATCTGCGGGCAGGCGGCAATCGCCTGCTGCAGCGCAATGCCCGCCGCCGACAGCTCGATCACCTGGCCGAGGGCTGGCAGGCCGTACTCCGCCGCCGTCAAGCCGGCCTGGCCGAAGTGGCCCCGATCCGACACATGAATCTGGCTGATGGGGCTGCAATGGGGAGCAAAACGGGACCAGAGCCCGTGCCGGGCCAGCGCTTCGCAGGTGCCGGCGGAGAGCGCGATGGCGCGGGCATCGAAGCCGGGATGCGCATTGAGCTCGGGGGCGCTCGCCTCCAGCAGCAGGATCTGCAGGGGCTTGGGCCCTGGCAGGGCCGCGAGGGAGAGCGCCAGCACGGCGCCGCTCATTCCACCACCGACGATGGCCACATCGACGTGGTTCAGATCAGATTGAGACATGAGATGAGGGGAAAGACTGAAAACGTGGGGTCATGCTAACACAAAGCGTGGGGTCGGGATGCGAAGCCACGGGCAAAAAAGCGCAGTATCTGTCGTCACTTGCCTCATCACGGCGGGCCGGCGCAGGCAACTTCCAGATGTAAAAAGAGCGCCACCAGGCGCTCTTTATCAAGTTCAACCGACTCAGTGCAGGGTCGGCGGTGTGCTCGGGGCATCCGGCCGCTTGCCGAACTCCTCGAAGCTCATCATCACCCCGAGGCGCACATGCTCGTAGAGCACCAGGAAGGAGGCTTCGTTCTCTTCATCTTCCTGATCGAACTCGGCGGAGACCTGGGTGATGCTGGCGATGTCCTGGATCATCTCCTGCAGCTCTTCGGAAGCCTTGGAGAGCTCCTGCTGCACCACGCCGAAACCGGCCAAGAAGGCCTGGGACCAATCCACCAGCGAGTCGATACGCTCGTCAAGCGGCGCTTCGTCGCTTGGCAGCAGCAGCTCGACCCCTTTCTGGGCCATCAGGCTCTCGATCACCTGGTGATAGAGATCGGTCATCACCTGGCGCACCGGGGCCGGCAGACCGAAACCGTCGTTGACCAGATCATTGAAATGGGGCAGCCAGCTCTTGTCGTCCAGTGCCACACCACCGCACACCAGACCGCAGATCACGCCATGGGCCTCTACAGCCGTCGCCATCAGCTCATGCTGCTCCATCAGGTCGGCCACGGCCGCGTATTTCAGGGGGTTCGTTTTGCTCATCGAAGATCCGCTCAAAGTTCAGGCAAATATGCAGAATTAATGGTCAGGATCCTAGCATTCTCCCCCTTCCAGAGCCAGCAAGGCCTTGAAACTTCTGCATCTGCGCTATATAGTCCCGCCCAGTTGTCCACGTGGATAAAGGCGGAAATCAGCTCCGCCGTATTGAGGAAGGCATGAGCACAGAGGCCGTAGAAATCGTCATTTTGGGACGTCCCTACAAGGTATCCTGTCCCCTGGGACAGCAGGATGCCCTGCGCCAGGCCGCCGACCAGCTGAGTGATAAACTCATCGAGCTGCGTCAACGCTCCAAGGTCTCCAGCAACGAACAGCTGGCGGTGATGGCAGCGCTCAATTTTTGCCATGAGCTCTGCCTTGAAAAAGAGAAAAATCACCAATACTCTGAGACCATGGACAAGCGGATCAAGATGCTGCAGCGCACCATCGAAGCGGCCTTGATCGAGCACGGACAATATGGCGAATCCAGCGACGAAGGCCTGCAGCCCTAATCGTCCACCGTTTTAAAATTCCCTGGGGTGTTTGTCAGCCGGTTCAAGTCCCCGAGCCGATATTCATACCAAACAGGGGATCTGCCTTCTGGCTATTGCGCATGCTCGGCACGACCGAGAAGCCTGCGGTCAGATCCGATCCCCGCCTTGAACCGACGGTTCAAGGGCCCAAACCGGCAACGGCATCTCCGGGGTACCAACAGCAAAAAGCCCGTCACCAACGTGACGGGCTTTTTCTTTATTTCCTGCGCCATCCCTCTCCCCTGCCGCGGCCCCCCCTTCGACACTGCCCGCGGCACCAGTCACACCACAAGCGGCCCATAAAAAACCCGCCGGCTTGGGCGGGTCTTTTTTATGCGCTCGGTTCAGACAGCCATCTGTTGATGGGGTGAACCGTGATGGCGCAGCCAGAGGAAACTCAGCGCCACGATCAGCACCATCAGTGTCATGATGGCCCCCAGAGTCACCTGCCCTTCCATCGGGAAGCAGGCTGCCAGCAGCGTCACGATACCGGCCCCCAGGTTCTGCATGCCGCCGAGGATGGCACCGGCGGTGCCCGCCTGACCCGGGAAGGGTTCGATGGCGCAGGAGGTAGCGGTCGGATAGAGAATGCCGCTGCCGATGAAGTAGACGGCGGCGCCGCCAACCAGGGAGGCCGCACTCACGACCCCGAACAGACCCGGCAACAGGATGATCAACGACCCCAGCGCCAGGAAGACGATGCCAAGGCGCATCAGTTTGCCCTGGCTCAGGCGAAAACTGAGCTTGGCAGAGAGCCAGGCACCGAACAGGTAACCGGGCAGCGGCAGTACGAACAGCACGCTGACGGTGCGGGCACTCAACTTGAGCACATCGCCGAGCAGCACGCCGGCCGCAGCCTCGAACACCGCCAGGCCGGCAAAAGTCGCCATCAGGCAGAGCAGGTTGCCCTGAAAGCGCGGATTGCCGAGCACGTGGCGATAGGCGGCACCGACTCGCAGCGGCTGTTGGCGCGCGGTCGCCGGCAGCGTTTCAGCAAACCAGGCCAGCAGTGCCAGAGTCGTCACCGCACCGAAGCCGAACAGGAACCAGTACCCGGCACGCCAGCTGAACAGCTCGGTCAACCAGCCGCCCAGCACCGGCGCCAGCAGCGGGGAGAAGATCACCCCCATGCTCACCAGGCTGTTGGCCCGGTTGAGCTCAGCGCCGCTGTAGCGATCGCGCATCACGGTCCGGCTCATGGCGCCGCCCGCCCCGGTACCCAGCCCCTGAATGAAGCTGCCCACCAGCAGCGCCATGAAGCTTGGGATCAACTGAATGGTCAGGGTGCCCACCAGAAACACCATCATGCCGATCAGCAGGATGGGGCGACGGCCGATACGATCCGACAGCGGGCCGTAAACAAACTGGGAGAGCCCGTACGGGATCAGGTAACAGGCCATCACCGCCTGCAACTGGCCGGAGGCCACGTTGAAATCCCCCGCCATCATGGGAATGGAGGGCACATACAGGGTCTGGGTCATCTGGCCCACAGCGACCATCAAAATGGTCAGAAAAAACAGCGGATAAAAACTGTGCCGATACATATCTCAGTCCCGAAAATCATCAAAAAGCTGCCGCACCCCTGGCAGAAACCTGCAGAGGGGATCCAAAAACACAGAGTCAATCAAAGGTGAAAATACAAGGCGGAGAACCCGCACCGGCCGGGAGCAGGACACTCCCTAGGCTTGCGGTGATCTTAGTGATTCAGATCACGAAAAACGAACGAATCTTTATAATCAGCTTTCCCTAGTTTTTCTAATGTGACGGGGTTTTTAGCCCCGTCAGCAATAAAAATCAACGTGTTACCATCTGCTGGGCCTGTTTGACCAGATCCTCCGGCTTCTCGTTGCGCGGCGGTATGGTGATCCCTTTCTGGCAGGCGGGCTTCTCTGCCATCCGGTCCATCCAGGCTTGCAGATGGGGCAACCCCTCGATGGAGATGCCGCTCCAGTCATAAATGCGCACCCAGGGCCAGGTGGCGATGTCGGCGATGCTGTATTCGTCGGCCAGATATTCGTGATGAGCCAGGTGGCTGTCGAGCACCTCGAACAGCCGACGCCCCTCCTTCTGGTAGCGCTCGATGGCGGCCGGGATCTTCTCCGGGAAGTAGCGATAGAAGACGTTGGCCTGCCCCATCATGGGACCGACCCCGCCCATCTGGAACATCAGCCACTGGATGGCCTGGGAGCGGCGCTTGGGATCTGCCGGCAGCAACTTGCCCGCCTTCTCCGCCAGATAGAGGAGGATGGCGCCGGACTCGAACACGGCGAAGTCACCATTATCCCGATCGACGATGGCCGGGATACGGCCGTTGGGGTTGATGGCCAGAAACTCGGGCTTCTTCTGATCCAGCGCCGACAGATCGAGCGGGATTACCCGATAGGGTAAGCCCAGCTCTTCCAGGGCAATCGCCACCTTGAAGCCGTTGGGCGTAGCGGCAGTGTAAAAATCGATCATCGTGAACTCCTTGTGATTCACACATTGGTGCAGAGACGGCCACAGCCTCACTCATGCGAGACGACAACGGACACAGAGCGGATGCCGCACCGACATTTGCTCCGATGCCTGCATGGCAAAGCGGCACAATACTGGTCAGTTGTAACTGAATCGCCCCTGCTTCTCTAGACACTTTTGAGCCGTTCGAAATATTACTTTTCACACTCTACTGGCGATAGCCCATTGTTGAAACTGTGCCGACGCTTGGGGTTGTAAAACATTTCAATGTAATCGAACACACCCTACCGGGCCTCCTCGCGATCCGCATAGGTTTTACGTCGGATCCGCTCGCGTTTGAGGAGTTGGAAGAAACTCTCCGCCACCGCGTTATCATGGCAATTACCACGTCCGCTCATGCTGGCCTTGAGCCGGTGCTCCCGCAAAAAATCCTGCCAGTCATAGCTGCTAAACTGGCTCCCTTGGTCAGAATGAACCAGCACTTCCTGTTCGGGTCGCCGTCGCCACACCACCATCAGTAACGCGCTGATGGCCAGCTCTCGGTCGATCAGTGGCCCCATTGACCAACCAATGACTTGTCGTGAAAACAAATCCAATACCGCGGCCAGATAGAGCCAACCTTCATGGGTTCGAATATAAGTGATGTCCGTTACCCAGACCTTATTTGGCTCAGTCACATCGAACTGGCGTTCAAGATGATTCGGTGCAACCACCGTTGGCCAGCCACCATAATGACCGGGACGGCGACGATAACCGGTTTGTGGACGCAAACCTTCATGACGCATTAATCGCGCCACCCGGTGTTTCCCACAGGTCTCGCCCATCTCTCGCAGGTCGTCCCGGATCTTGCGATAACCATAGACGCCACCTCTTTCTAGCCAGCATTGTTTGATCTGGCCCAGGAGGTGTTGGTCTTCAAGTGCTCGGGAAGATAAAAGCTGGTGCTGCCAAGCGTAATAACCGCTCGTGTGGACATTCATCATCCGACACAGTCGGCGGATGGGATGTGTGGACGCGTGCACCCGGATGAAGGCGTACCTTACCCTGACAGCTTGGCAAAGTACGCGGCGGCCTTTTTTAAGATATCTCGCTCATCGGTGACGCGGCGCAGTTCAGCCTTGAGGCGCCGAATCTCGGCTTGCTGGCTGGAGTCATGCTGTTGCTGCACGTCGGGCTGGCTGTAGCGCCTGATCCAGGCGTAAAGACTGTGGCTGGAAACACCAAGTCGCTCAGCGACCTCTGCCACTGGGTAATGGCACTCAGTCACCTGCTTGACGGCGGCCAGTTTGAATTCTTCCGTGTAACGTTGCTGCTTGCTCATAACACCTCTTGAATGACCTCAGTTTGAGGCTCTTGAGGTGTCTAGGAAAGTAGGGGCGATTCACCATGACAAACTGCCATTAAGTTTTTTTCTCTTAGGCTGTACTTCTTATCGTTGCTGTATCTGATTTCATAGATATGGCATGCAATAGTACTTAATTTTTTGGCACTTCTCACAGATAGGATACTTTGCCCGTATCTTTTTTGATAGTGCTTGCCATTTGGTAGTGTTGTAAAACTTGTGTTCTTCTGGCCTGAACTTTTGTACTGTTGCTTGGTTCGTCTGGTGCTCAATACAATATTTAGTCCTATAGGGTACAGTGTTTGTACATGTTGGGTGTTTGCATTTCTGTTTCATTTTATTATTGTGGAGGGAAAAAGCTTTTTAACTTTTTTATTTACTTTTGAATTTACTATTATTGTTGATAGTAGTTATCAAATGGTGAAAAAGTTTGGGGATGGAATTTGCTCACAAAGTGGAGAACATGGGGTATCATTGGTAGGAACTTTTTTTGAAATTAGTCCCCCCCTATCAGTTCTACAGTTCAATTCAGTACTACAGTTCAAACCTTCTCTAACAGCTATGGAAGCATGGCAAAAAAATAGAGGAACACATGGAAGTTAGAGTGTACAAAAAAGCCCTACTGGATCAGTAGGGCCTTTCAGGTTGTTACTTAACATATCTATATTGTTGACAGGTGATATCAGTTATTAGTTCTATTCATTACCAGTACCTAGTAAGCCATCTAAGATCTGCTTATCTATATCTGTTATAAAGTCAATAACAACATCCAATAACCGCTCAATATCTTCAATTGATATATCTACTGCATCCCCATTCCTATCTCTTCCATTTCTGTGAATGATATCATGTCTAGTTGATGCATAACCTCTGATAAGTGCCAAGGTATCCTGTTGTAACTTACAATTAAGAACACCTTCATACAATGTTTTTATATGCTTAGTGTCATGAAATGATATCTCACGATCAAGATAATACCTTATCTTCTTATCAAGACCATCGAGATATTTAAATATGTGATTCTCTGTCAGTTCGTTTGAAGAGAATGACTTGTATGTTTCAACAAACCTACGCTTTATTGCATGACGACTTAGTACATTCCTCTTCATTGTGTCTGAAAGATATGCTTCCATTGCAGTGATAATACTGGAAAATATCATTCGTTGAAGAACTGGTGTAGAACCATCGTACTTTATTGTTTGAATTTCTTTTGTTGAACTTTAAAAAATATCATAGAAATATGTTTCCCCTACCTGTTCTTGCTCTATATCTTCAAAATCATCCACCCAACCACCATGAACTATGTCAGTGATATCTAATTCACATAAGTCATCATCATCACTCATACCAAGTAATAAAAGTGCATATGATTCCATTTGCATACATGGAAACAAAGCCCCAGCAAAACCATGATGAAGATGATTATGAACACCGTCTAGTGGTGAAAGCATAAATGAAAGTAAAGGATCATCAGGAATATCTACTTCAACTTCATTAAAGTTTTCATCATAAGACAAATGCAAACGTTCTAATGCTATAGGGAATTTTTCAATCCAATCATCAACAGTCGTGTTTCGTAACACTTGAATTTTTCCAGGTATTACACGTTTCATGAATAAATCGAATTCACTCTTTATCTTTACTGTATCGTCCTTGTAGCATTTTGAATTTTCAATCAAGTCACGTATCCATAGTTCGCGAGTTTCATTGAAATCACGTTCAAGGGACTTTCGATCATAACCTGCTAAATGTAAGCGGCGGCGTATAGTGGCAACTGTTGTCCGATAGCCTATAAAATCTCGTTCATCATCAGACTTAGCTATTATTCGTTCACGATCAGACTTATCAAAATTCCATTCATAGTATGTGCTTCCCCAATCAATTAGTTGATACCCATTGATTTTTATCTCTGAATAGCTACTCATTCCCGAACCCTCTATATTCCTAAACGCTGCCATCATAGCAGCCTCAACGAGCTGGGGCACCACCCTACCCTTGATGAATGCACTTAACCCAAAGTTTAGACAGTACTGAGAGTGTGATACAATGGGCTCTCATTCAAAAAAAGGAAAATGAAATGTCTATTGAAAAAAGTGCTGAAAGACTAGTCATCAATGATGAAGCTTATCTGTCTGGTTCATTATCAATTAAAGTTGATGGCATAGGGGAACTCGTTTACTTTAACGATTTCGAACATGACAAAGAATCAAACACCTTCTACCAATACGAAGATAATTGTTCGGCTGTTGTCTCTGTACTTACAAACCATCAGACTGTGATTGATCGTATTGAGACGCCAAACAACAAAGCTTATACGATTGCAGAAGACAAGTTAAAGTTTAATCTTTACTTCTAAGTCCTATTGAGTTAGAGCCAAGCATTACATTTAGTGCATTACTATCTCTTAATGCTTGGCACTCTATAAGGCTCTCTATCTCCATGTATGAAAGCTCGTACTTTGACTTGCACAAGTACAGTACTGAATACTCACAATCGCTTATAGCCCATCCCTGAACCTCTGCATTGCTACTCTGGTAATCCTTCCAGTTTTATTCTTTTATAACTCTCTTCCCGTACTTCGGTGAACTCTTCTTTGTCTCTTTCACTCTAGACCAAAATGACTTTTTACCTATGTAGTACTGGCCTGTTCTGGTGTTGTCTATTCTATAAATGAAACCTTCGTAATCTCTTAGTACTGCGTCATCTATCCCCCATTTGTTCGTACTCATCTAATCCATGTTCCTCATAAATATTTCTATACAGATATTTACAGAGGAAACAGATGAAGAATTTAAGCATTGAAGAACAACTAGTGATTGATGAGGGGTACAAGCTAACAGTCTATAGAGATACAGAAGGTTTCTACGCTGTGGGGATTGGTCATCTAATTAAAAGAGACAGTACCATATCAAAACCTCAAGCAATCACATTACTAGAACAGGAATTGAAAACAGTACTTACACAAGGCCGTATAACTCCATCTGAATGTTCCTACCTATTCAGTAAGGACTTGGCATTTGTACAGAAAGGAATTGCATCTAGTTCATTTGATGCAGTGTACAAGGGACTAGATCCAGTTCATCAAAGTGCAATACAGAACATGTGCTTTCAGTTAGGTACTGCGGGTGTATCTGCATTTAAAAAGATGTGGGCTGCAATCTCAAAGAGAGATTATGAACAGGCATACAAGGAGGGATTAAATAGTAAGTGGTTTAGGCAAACTCCGAACAGAAGTAAAAGAGTTATGCAAACACTAAGAACGGGTAGTACTGGGCACTATCCAACATAAAAATAAGAGGTAATAACTATGGGCGTAGGTGCTCTACTTAGAAAAGGTATTGATGCAGTCCTTCAAAGCAAAATGCATCCTGTGGCGAAAGGTTCGATTGTTCTTGTACTGTTTACTGGGGTCGGTGCAGCAACTTACTTTGGGCTGGCTTAAATGAAACTATCATTCAATAGTAAAGATTGGTTAGCGATCATCATTGAGTTGATCCGCAATCTAGGCCACAAAAAGAATTAAGAAAAGGGATAGCGTTGATGCTATCCCTTTTTTCGTTTGTTCATGGCATGTACTTAATCAATGGTACGTAGAAACAGAGAAACCCAACTAGGTTCAACCAGAACAGAACCATTCTCTTGTAGTACCAGAACACACCACCGGCTAAGACAGCAAAGAACCAGAGTACTCTAGGCATCAGTACCACATACAGAGCCGCCCAATCACTTAGATCCGGCATCATGAAAAAGACCGGCATCATGATGTAGTTGATTGCCAATACGATGAACATAAGTAAGATCAATTTATTTTTCCACTAAATTGATGGGAACTTTTAAAACTACTTGCTTTCCATCATATGAAGAAAAATTACTAGATTTTAATGGTGAGACCAAAGGTAAATCGACCCTAAAGATTCCTTCATCAACAACACTAGATTTTTTATGTTTATCTAACTCATAAATCTTCAAGTTGTATGTACCTGGACTAGATTCAGAAACCTGATATCCATGATTCACCCCCTTATATTTCATCCATGTAATGCCATTCCCATCTGTAAATGGTTCATCATCATATACAGGAATGTCTACAGCAAAGATAAATATCAGAACCACACCAAGTAGAGATAAAAATGCACAAATATGGTATAGCTTTTTCAACGTAGCTAGAAGCCCCTTCATTCTGACACCTCTAAGATATCATTCTTAAAATCGTAGTCCAAATCGGTATATTGAAGCTGGAACTGCTCTGCATATAACGTCGGGACGACAATCGGTGGACGCCAATAGGTATCAAGTCCTAAGTGTTCTGCAAGATCAATAACGAACGTCATACAGTTATTTTGGAAAAGCCCATACGCCTCTTTAGTCGGGCTATGGTTTTCACGTCTCTTTTTATTTATCCAATCTAAAGCTTTTTCATAAAAATAGCCTCGCATTACTACACCAGCGATGTTACTAGATTGACCATGGCTTTGTGATATTTCATGTAGTGTAGATTTGAAACTGCTCTCAACTATCATCCCGCTATCAAGCTCAACTGGTTGCTTAATACTACCTCGAACAATACCTGGTTCGAATGCTTTCGGATCGGGGTAACGGCCATACTCATAGTATCGTGTTTGGCCTGTTGTACCATTTACGAGTAGAACACCAGCATGTCCAAGATAATAGAGCCCAAACTGCCCACGAACTGCAATACGATATGAGGTAAAAATCAACGGAATCAAGAAATCTTTATCAGTACTCAGACGAATATCTGTGATGAATAAGTCCTCAATAGGTGTAGTCAGTATACTGTTCATCATCTCCCCTTCACGAGCCAATTTTTATTATTCCCCTCAACAGTGATCTGTTGAGGCTTCTGTGACTTGGCAAGACCACTAGCTACCCCATCAGGCCCTGTCATTGCACTGTGTGTTTTTCCTGCATCATCGGTATAGGTGAACTTGAAATTTGCCAAAGGATCGCCAGTAGAGCTAAGTAGACGAACACAGGTATCAAACCATGATGTGATTAGGGGAATAAAGCTTGATTGTCCTGCTGGTGCTTGATCTCCAACAATGACAGTTCCAGACCCTATGATTACCCCACCGCAATCAACAGCACCACCAGTGATAGCCAAAGGTTTACCATTGACGAAAACAGTAGATGAACCTGAGGCGATTGATCTTGGGTGAGGGGGATTGTTCGGCTTGTCATGAGGGGCCAGGGGATCACCAACACGGGCGGCTGGGATTCCATCTATGAAAACATCAGGAGAACCAGAGATGATTGCCGTGGGATGAAACCCGTCATGGTCTGTCCCAATGTCTCCTACTTTCGCGGCTTTTTTGCTCAAAACTACGCCTCCTTGTGCTTGATGTTAGCCTGACTAAAACAGGCACTTTATCATCAATGCACCAATCGAGACCATGAACAGAGGCTGACCAACGTCAATCTATGACCGATTTTCAAGCAGCGGTTATTGTCATAGAACCATACAAATACAGACCTAACCTGCATCCATATGAATGAAAAATCCCCTGTGAGTTGAGCCCTAACAGGGGATTCAGGATGTCAGCCAGTGTCTTAAAACGCTTCCCTGCTCCTTATGACAAATATTGTGCCGCTTGAACAGCCCGGACGCAGGGAGGAACGCGACTAGTTGCACAGCCCCATGGGTTGGCGCTGGCGCAGCAGGATCAGGCGGGACAAGAGCGGGAAGTAGGACTCCAGTTTGCTCAGCAGCACCCGGCTGCAGGCGGGATCGGCAAGCTCCGACTCTTCCAGCACGATGCCGTTTGAGACGAAGTAGAAGCGCGGGTCACGCACGTCCGGCCCCTGAATGGTGAGAGTCGCATCGCCCTTGCGCATCAGCAGCGGCAACACCGGCAAGCCGAATGTATCGCTGTTGCGCTGCCAGGCAAATTCCGGCCAGGCCGCGTCGCCATCGAGCAGCAAGATCGCCGCCTCTTCCTTGCCTGGCTGCCATTGGCAAGGCTGGGCAATGCTCACTTCGTTGAAGTAGTCGCCATATCCGGTCGATGCGCGCAAGGCAGCCAGCAGCCCCTGAGTAGTGATTGCCGACGGTTTTTGACTGACTAATGACAAATTCATGATCCACGTCCCTATGCTCAATGCAGCCTGTTATTCGGCTGCTGCCCATAAGACTAGACCAAAAGGAGCCTATATTGGAGCCGTCAGATCTGGCAGTCGCCAAGGCTGGGGGGATGGCGTATAACGGTTGCCATTCTCGCGAAGACTGGTATGATACCGCGTCCTTTTATTCCCCGTTCTTTAACATCCAGTGGTGAACCTATGCATCCGATGCTGAATATCGCCGTGCGCGCTGCGCGCAACGCCGGTCAAGTAGTAGTAAAAGCCTTTTCTCAACCCGAGAATATCGAGGTTATCCAGAAAGGCAGCAATGACTTCGTGACCAACGTTGACCGTGAAGCCGAAGCGGCCATCATTCACACCATCAAAAAATCTTACCCGGAACACAGCATCGTGGCTGAAGAGTCTGGTGAGATTACCGGTACCAATCCGGACTACCAATGGATCATTGACCCACTGGATGGCACGACCAACCTGGTCAAAGGCATTCCGCACTTTGCCGTTTCCATCGCCCTGCGCGTGAAGGGCAAGACTGAACAAGCCGTTGTTTACGATCCGATCCGTGACGAGCTGTTTACTGCTACCCGTGGTAGTGGTGCCCAGCTGAACGGCTATCGCATCCGTGTCGGCAAGGCCAAAGAGCTGGCTGGCACCATCCTGGCCACCGGTTTCCCGTTCAAGCAGAAGCACCACATCGAGCCGTACCTGAAGATGTTCCAGAGCATGTTCATCGAGTGTGCCGACATCCGTCGTGCCGGCTCTGCCGCACTGGATCTGGCCTACGTGGCTGCCGGTCGCGTCGACGGTTTCTGGGAAATCGGCTTGAAGCCCTGGGATACCGCAGCCGGTGAGCTGCTGGCCAAAGAGGCCGGCGCCATCGTCACCGACTTCGTGGGTGGTCACAACTACGAAAAC
This sequence comes from Aeromonas sp. ASNIH4, assembly GCF_002934425.1. Taxonomy (NCBI): domain Bacteria; kingdom Pseudomonadati; phylum Pseudomonadota; class Gammaproteobacteria; order Aeromonadales; family Aeromonadaceae; genus Aeromonas; species Aeromonas sp. ASNIH4. The sequence continues at coordinate 2,736,653 of NZ_CP026217.1, forward strand.
TCCGGCAACATCGTGGTTGCCAACCCGCGCGTTCTGAAAGAGATGCTCGGCAAGATCCGTGAGAACCTGCCGGAGTCCCTGGCCAAATAAGCCAGCCTCGCGCAGCACACGTACCACAAACCCGGCCTAGGCCGGGTTTTTTTATGGCCGTCAGCAAGGAAAGCGTACCAGTCTGCGTCATATCCCCACACGTCATTGCCCTACCTATCTCATCGGTAGGACTGCATCCGTTGCCCAACCAAGGCGGCCTTTGTAGATGTCTCGTCAGCGCGGCAAGAGGATGCGCCCCCCTTCGAACCAGAACCAGCTCTGCGCCACAACCCGGCCTCCTCCTTCAGGCTGCTCTCAGACCACCCCGGCTGCTAGCTTCTGCCATCGCAGACTTGCCACGCCGTTCACCGAATCCGTGTTGCTCTCCCTTCCTTGCAAACCACATGACTAATCCAGTAGCCGCCAGCCAATAACAAACAACCCGGCCAGAGCCGGGTTGTTTGGGTGCCTGCCAATGCAGGCAGCGGTTGTGTCGCCCTCCCTGGCGCGCAGCAGCATTATGCCAGACGGAAACGACCGATGGTCTGACGCAGACCGGCGGCCAGCTGGCTCAGCTCCAGGCAGGCGCGGGCGGTATGATCGGCCCCAACGGCGACCTCGTTGGAGGATTCGTTGATCCGCTCCACGTTGCGACCCAGCTCATCGGAGACCGCATCCTGCTCGCCGCAAGCGCTGGCAATCTGAATGGCCATGTCGGCGATCTGGGCCACCGCCTCTTCAATCTGCTGGATGCCGTTGCTGGTCTGCTCGCTCTGCTCCACGCACTGGCGGATCATCTCGCAGCTCTGGCCGGTCACCTCTTTGGCCTGATTGGCACGTGCCTGCAGGGTTTCGATGATGGCAACGATCTCACCGGTGGAAGCCTGAGTGCGACCCGCCAGGGTACGCACCTCATCGGCCACCACCGCGAAGCCGCGGCCCTGCTCGCCGGCGCGGGCAGCCTCGATGGCGGCGTTGAGAGCCAGCAGGTTGGTCTGATCGGCAATGCCGCGGATCACATCCACCACCACGTTGATCTGGGCGGATTCGCGCTCCAGCTCGGTGACCAGGGTGCCCGCCTGTTCAATCTCCTCGGCAACCCGGGTAATGGACATCAGCGAGCTCTGCACATCCTGATTGCCACGGCGTGCCAAGGCATTGGCGGAGCTGGCCGACTCGGATGCGGTCTCGGTGTTGCCTGCCACATCGGCCACGGTGGCCTTCATCTGGGCCATGGCGGTGGCGACCAGCGAGATCTCCTGCTGCTGGCTCTGGATCCCCTGTGCCGACTGCTCGGAGACGGCGCTCACCTCTTCAATGGCGGCCCCCAGCTGAGTCACAGCCGCCACCACTTCTTCAATCAGACCACGCAGGTTGTCCTGCATCTTGAGGGAGGCCTTGGCCAGCATGCCCAGCTCGTCGCGACCGATGTGCTGGCGATCCAGCTGATGGGTCAGATCGCCGGCAGCGATGGCGTTGGCCTGCGCCACCACGGCCTGCAGCGGCAGGCAGATCTGGCGGGTCAGGAACCAGGTCATGGCCACCATGAACAGCAGCAGGCTGCCGATGCTCACCATGGCAAAACTGGTCACCATGTTGACGCTGCCAAGTAGGCTGCCACGGTTCTCTTTCACAAAGCCCAGGTTCACTTCCACCAGACCGTTGACCGCCTGCTCCAGCTCGCCATAAATGGGGTTGGACTGGAACAGCTGATCCTTGGCCTGGGCCAGCTGACCCTGCACCAGCAGTTGATCCACCACATTGACCGAGTTCAGATAGCGTTGCCACTCCTGCTTGGCGCGGTTGAACACCTGGCGCTCATGATCGGCACCGACCGTGGCCTCATAGGCACGAAAGGCCTGCTCGACTTTCTGGACGCTGGCCTGGATCCGGCCGCGACGCGCCTGCAGATCGCTGGCGTCATCCACCATCAACAGGGCAAACTGGGCACGGCGCACGTAGGATACGTCATAGAGCAGGTTCTCGACCGAGAGCACGCTCGGCAGGGTGGAGTCGGTAAAATTCAGCACGCGATCGCGCACGCCGCGCAGCTCGCTGGAGAGAAAAATACCGAATATCACGTTGACGGCGGCAATGACCGCAAAGACCACGGCAATTTTTTTGCCGATAGACAGATTTTTGTAAAACATGGTGGCTGGTGATCCTCGACTGCTGACAAGCAGGTGCACAGTGGCGATCACATCCGTATGAACTGGTAACCCGGGCTTTCCTGGCGGGAGATGGGACGTTGCGAAAGACCAAGGGAAGGGTGGGTTTCGCGAGGGCGGCACTTTACCACAAACCTGCCTACTCCTTCACCAGCTTTCGCCGCAACAAAGCAAGTTGTTTTTCCGTACAACCCGATCTTCATCACAAACTATTCAAAGCGACCAAATCATTTCAAATAGTTAGCCGATGAATGTAATCGATGCACCGGCATGGACAAGTCAGGCCCGGCTCGCTGTAATGCAAGAGTCCCCGGATGGCGCCTCGCCGTCCCCGCCATCAAGCAAGAGAGGTGATCTTCATGGATAACGCGTCGGCCCTGCCCCTTTCCTCCTGGTCTGCCCAGCTGCGCGAGCAACTGCGGGCACGCCCGGTGATCGCCGTCGGCCTGCTCGTTGCACTGACGGCCGTCGTGCTGTTGCTGCTGCAGAGCCTGGTGATGCTGGCCGCCGGCGACATCAGCCCCGGCGTTCGCTACGGCCTGCTCGGCGGCCTGGCCGGCTTTGCCGCCACCGCGCTCGGGGCCTTGCCGGCCCTCTTTCTGCGTTCGGTCCCCCAGCGGGTGGAAGACAGCATGCTGGGCTTTGCCGCCGGCATGATGCTGGCGGCCAGCGCCTTCTCCCTGCTGCTGCCGGGGCTCGAGGCGGCAGAGGGGATCACCGGCAACGGCTTTCTCGCCGCCGCCGTCGTGGTGGCAGGCATGACCCTCGGGGTGCTCCTGATGCTGGGGCTCGATCAATTCACCCCCCATGAGCATGACAAGACCGGCCCCTGTGGTCCCGGTCATGAGAGTTGCTCCCGGGTCTGGCTGTTCGTGTTTGCCATCGCACTGCACAATTTGCCGGAGGGGATGGCCATCGGGGTGAGTTTCTCCCAAGGTGACATGTCGGTGGGTCTGCCGCTCACCACCGCCATCGCGTTGCAGGACATACCGGAAGGGCTGGCGGTGGCACTCGCCATGTGCGCCGCCGGTTTTCGGCCCGGCAAAGCCGTGCTGGTCGCCATCGGCAGCGGTCTGCTTGAGCCGCTCGGAGCCCTGCTCGGTGTCGGCCTCTCCAGCGGGCTGGCCATCGCCTATCCCATCGGCCTCGGCCTGGCCGCCGGTGCCATGCTGTTCGTGGTCTCCCACGAGGTAATCCCCGAGACTCACCGCAACGGTCACCAGACCCACGCCACCCTGGGCCTGATGGCCGGGTTTGCCTTGATGATGACCCTCGATACGGCACTTGGTTGATAAGGTTCTGATATATGGCGTAATGTTTCAGCACTAACACCGTGACATCCGCGGGCAACGTCGCATTTCCCCACACATCGAGGGCCAGCATGACATGATATTCCGGGTGATGGTGCTGGGTTGTCTGCTGGCAGTCGCTCACCGGGCCGTCTCTGCCACCGAAATCTATCGCACGGCGGCACAGCCCGAATCCGCCCCCAAATACTCCCAGATGGCGGATGGCCGCATCGGGGGATTCTGCGTCGAGCTGTTTCGACTGCTGGAGCGCCAGGAGCCCGCCCTGCGCATCCAGGGCGATCAGCGCTTTGTGCCCCTCAAGCGGCTGGAGAAACAGGTGCGTTTCGGCCAGCTCGACTTCATCTGCGGCGTGGGCGACAACCCGGACCGTCGCAACCACTTCCTCTATCTGCAGCCCCCCATCTTCACCGTACGCTACCACCTGGCAGTGCGCAGCGATGATCCGGTCGAGATCCGCCAGTGGGATGACGTCAGGGCCCTTGGCGAAGAGGGCATCATCCTCATCAATCACGGCAGCGGCGCCATCGAACGGCTGCAGGCCCTGCAGGGGCTCATCATCGACAGCGGCGGGATCAGCAGTGCCGCCAATTACGACAAGCTGCTGATGAAACGAGGGCGCTTCGTCTACTACCGTTCACCCGGCTTCGAGGCCGACCTGCTGCGTCACCATCTGAGCGGCCAGATCCGCATCCTCCCCACCGCCATGGAGACCATTCCCTTCTACATCCTGTTTTACCAGCGCACCTCCCCTGCCCGGCTGGCCCTGTTCGCCAATGCCCTGCAACGGCTGGCGGACAGTGGCGAGCTGGCTGATCTCGCCAAGCGCTACCCTTAAGCGCCCCTTCACATCGCGCAGTATCGGAATGCTCGGCGCCATCGCCAACTTTTGTTATGATCCACAACAACTTATTCGGCCGCATGGCCATCAAGACGAGGTGAGTGATGAAAGTAGGTATTATCGGCGCCATGGAACAGGAAGTGGCCCTGCTGCGTAGCCAGATGAACAACCCGACCACCCTGCAACTGGGCGGCTGCGAGTTCTATCAGGGCACCCTGGCAGGCAAAGAAGTGATCCTGACCCGCTCCGGCATCGGTAAAGTCGCCGCCAGCGTCGCCACCAGCCTGCTGCTGGAAAAATTCGCTCCCGACTGCGTCATCAATACCGGCTCTGCCGGCGGCTTTGCCCAAGACCTGCACATCGGTGACGTGGTGATCGCCAGCGAGATGCGCTTCCACGATGTGGATGTCACCGCTTTTGGCTACGAGATGGGCCAGATGGCGCAGCAACCGGCCGCCTTCCCCTGCAACGAGAAGCTCATCGCCGTTGCTCAGGATTGCATCGCCGAACAGGGCAAGCATCAGACCAAAGTCGGCCTCATCTGCACCGGCGATCAGTTCATGTGCAAGCCGGACGCCATCGCCAAAGCCCGTGCCGACTTCCCGCAGATGCTGGCGGTCGAGATGGAAGGGGCTGCCATCGGTCAGGTATGCCACATGTTCAAGGTGCCCTATCTGGTGGTGCGTGCCATGTCCGACATCGCCGGCAAGGAACAGGTTGAATCCTTCGATGCCTTCATCGAGGTGGCCGGCAAGCACTCCGCCGAGGTGATCATCAAGATGCTCGGCAAGCTGTGATCCCACTCACCACGCTGGAACAGATGGCCGCCACTCCGGCGGCCATCTTGCTCGGGGCCGCCCTGCTGGAGGCCATCGTGCCCTGGCCGGCCCACTATCGGCTCTCCGCCGTCGTACCGCTGCTGACCCGGCTGGGTCACAAGGTGTGTCGCCCCGATGGCGCCCCCGGTCAGCAATTGCAGGCCGGTCTGCTGGCCATGCTGATTGTCTGGCTGCCTTGCGCCGCCGGACTCTGGGCGGTGCGCAATCTCTCGCTCTCGGAGCCGCTGTTCGATCTGCTGTTTCTGCTGTTGATGCTGGAGTCGCGTCCGCTGCGGGAGCTGGCCCGTGCCACTCGCTCGCTGACAGACCAGGATACCTTGGTGGTGGCCCGGCTGCAGGCCGCCCCTTGGCTCAGGCGCGATACCGGCAAGCTCTCTCTGATGGGGCTTGCCAAGGCGGTCAGCGAAAGTTGCGCCCTGCGCCTGATAGGACAGTGGGCCGGCCCTCTGCTGGGATTTGCCCTGGCGGGAGTCCAAGGCGCCCTGCTGTGGCGCCTCGCCCAGTTGATGAATCAGGGCTGGAGCCCGAAACAGCCAGCCTTTGCCCACTTTGGCCGGGCCGCCGCCGTGCTCTATCAAGCTCTGTGCACCCCTGCCATCTTGTTGCTGGCACTGCCCTTGTGTCTGACCCAGCTGCGCCAGCTGGCAAGCCGGCTGCGCACGGCGATACGCTGGCCCTACCCCGCGATGGGAATACTGCTGGCGCTGCTGTCCGGCTCGCTGGGCCGCAAGCTCGGTGGCCCCCGCTACTATCAGGGCAGCTTGATCCGTTTCCCCGTGTTTGATGCCGCCGCCGAGCCGGAGGCCGGCACGGCCCTGCGCCTGCTCAATCGCCTGCAGCAAGTAAGTTGGGGCTGGCTGGCGCTGGCATTGCTCCTCACTGTGCTGGAGCAGCTGCATGGCTAGATGGCTCATCCTGCTCTGCCTGTTGTGCATGTCGCCCGCCCTGCTGGCCGGGACGCCTGCACGCATCGTCAGCCTCACTCCTCATCTGACCGAACTGCTGTTTGCCATCGGTGCCGGTGATCGCATCGTGGCCACCGATGATGCCTCCGATTATCCACCCGAGGTCAAACGCCTGCCCCAGGTGGCCAACTACCGCAGCATCAATCTGGAAGCCCTGCTGGCCCAAAAGCCCGACTTGATCGTCGCCTGGCGCTCCGCCCAATCCCGTATGCTGGCCCCTGTCGAGCAACTGGGGATCCCGGTGTTCTATTCAGAACCGACCGACTTTGCCTCCCTCGCCACCGAGATGCGGGCCTTGGGAAAAACATTGGGGGTGGAACAAACCGCCAATGCAGAGGCCGATGTCTATCTCGCCCGCCTGGCCGCACTTGGGCAGCGCTACGGCAAGCCCAAGCATATCAAGGTGTTTTATCAGCTCTGGTATCCACCGCTCACCAGCGTTAGCGGCAATGCCTGGCCCGCCCAGGCCATCGAGCTGTGCGGCGGGGAAAACGTGATGGCAGCTGCCCGCACGCCCTATCCACAGGTCAACCTGGAGCAGGTGATCAAGGCCAATCCGGCACTGATCCTGGCGGGGAGTCAAGATCCCGACGCTCTGCGTCACTGGCAACAGTGGTCCAATCTGGACGCCGTCCGCCATCAGCGCCTGCGCCTCATCAACTCGGACGAACTGCACCGTTTCACCCCAAGAGCACTCAACGCCGTAGAGCAAATATGTCGGGCCATTGAAGAGGCGCAACAGCCGAACCAGTAAGCCGCGTTACGTGGTTATTTTCACAATAAAAAACACCGGCCAACGCCGGTGTTTTTTATTTAGTAGACATGTGATGAGGGATAGCCGTTATTTCTGCTTGAAGATATCCAGCCCGACGAAATAGACGGAATCGTGACGCTGGAAGGCATCGGCATAAATCGGCTTCGCATCATCAAAGAAGCGCTCGAGGATAGTCTCAGCCTCTTTTATCTTGGCTTCGAACTTGTCAGGAGCAGCGTCAAGCAGGGTCATCATCAAACCAATGATGTTGGCGTAGAAATAGTTCATCGAGCCAATCAAAATGCGATAAAGATGACAATCACGGCTCATCAGCAAATACAGCAGATAATCGTGATGACGCTGCATCATGGCCAATATTTCATTGTGCTCGTATTTGACCGTTTGCCAGTCGGTACGCAACTTCTCCAGCAAATCGTCAAACAGCGGTACGTTGAGCGCGGCATTGAAGTCGATACTGGTCATGTCGAACGGCTGGAAGCTGCGCACCATCAGCTCATCAAGCAGAGCTATTTTATCCAGCTCAGGGCCGCTGATTTGCAGAGCATCAACCCGTTGAGGGATGGCACCGTCAATGTAAGCACCATCACTGCAATTCAGGCAGCGTATATCCGGATGGCCAGTCAACACGCGCGTCATATTATGAATGGCCAGACCAAACAGGTGGTTGATCCGCACTTCCCCGCCAAAATTGCCCGGAGCCGGGAAAGTATCCTTCAGACTTTCATTGTATTTGGCTTCTTTCTTCTCGTTGTAATAGAGGCTCAAACTGGAGTGATGCTTGTCTGCATACTTGTAGCCATTGTCTATCCCGAACAGGTATACCTGCTTGAAACCGAGCAGGGCAGCATAGTTGAGACCGGTATTGCCAACGAAGGGGTTGGAAAATTCAATGGACTCATATTCGAAAGCTTGACCCAAACGGCTGGCCAGCATGGCAAACATGGGTTCATTAGGTTTGAAAGTAAGACCTGTTTTACGGAAAAAGGTCTTGCACTCGGGGTGAATCACATCGACGCTGAGGAACACGGCATTCTTGAGGAAATCATCCGCACCGAGAATGCGCAGGAAATCTGCCGAGCTCTTGGTTCGCTCCACCGCCACGTATATGTCAGGCTTGATACCCGCCTTGTGCAGGGCACTGACTGCGGTACCGCAGGCGATGATAATGGCTTGTCCCTGATGCTGCCGGATAAAGTCGATGTTCTGATCCAGCGACGGTCCGTTACCGACCACGAATACCGGTACCTGCTCGGCCAACGAGGTATCCCGCTCCCTTTTCAGGAACGGCGTGCCATCCTGCAGATGGGTGTGACTGTGAGCCAGTGCATAAATATTGTCATCAAAGAAGCCCCAACCCGTCTTGAGCAGATAAAGCTCACCCTCAGCCTTGTCGATCAAGTCATGCAGCTTGGGTGAGTGATAATGACAGAATGAGAAGTAACTCGCCGACCAGAAGGCCCCCTTGCGATGCAAGGCTTCCATCATGTCGGCCACCAGCAGTTGCTCATCTACACCGATGAAAAGATGCAGGCTCAGCGACTCCTGTTCCATATATTCGAGAAGTTGGTGCCAGTCGAAACAATAAAGCGAGGCATAGAACATGTCGAGGTCGGGCTCGAAGGCAAACAGATTCCTGACCCTGCATTTCTCATAAAGATAGCCAAGCTGATAGCCCAGCCCGATCCCGTACATGAATGACAAGGGAATATCCGCACCCAGCGCCTTGCGAAGCGGTAATCCCTCAAGGGAAGCATTCTCTTTGAGCTCTGAAATAGCATTGTTGTAGGCAATATGAATTTGGCCTTCCAGATACCATTGAGGGACAAAATCGATGCATTGCAATACGCTCTGTTCGATCACCTCGGCAATCTGGGCTTGCGCTTCGGCAAAGGGATCGTCCCCATACAGGGAAACCTTGTCATCAAGCCACAATATATTTGGAATGCCATTTTCATTACAGAAAAATCGAAAAGGTCTGGTTGGCTGGTACTCTTTGAAAAAGTCATGGATCCCTGGCATATATTTTTCAAAGGCGGCCATATTAAGCTGATGGCGAACAGGCAACACCGCCAGCATGGCGGCTTCCTGTTCTTTTTGAACTGCAAGACGGGAAAGCTCTTCCTCTGCACTTTCTATGTTTTTATTAAAATCCATTCGATATTTAACCCGCATTCGACTTGTAAAGGCTCGTTGCTCGCCCAGCCTTGGAGAATTGGCGCAATTCATCTTCTGCCAGACTCCTGGCGCTCGCGATTCGTTCATGGATCATTTGAAACTGCAACAGAGCCTGCTGCTGTTCCATATCAAGGTGGCTTTCCACGGGGAACTGCCGAAACACACCATCGAAAGCATCAAGATAGTGATCCATTTGCGCCTCCGCTGCCGACAACTCATTTCTCTCCAGCAGCAGCAACAGCTGGCTGCCGTGAGCCATCACCCCGGACAAAATGGCATCGCTCATTCCGTCCTGCCCGCTTTTTGCTGAGCAATGGCCTTGTCGCGCTCTTCCACCGGAATGGCATCCCAGCCGCTTTTGACGGTCAGCATCAGGGTCATCACCTCATCGATGGCTGCGATGTCCATGTCACGGCTGGCATCCATCATCCGTGCCTTCATATAGTCATACAGAGCAAAAAGATCCTCAGGCACCTTGCCGTAAGAGAGATCCAGCGAGTCCTGCAAACCGTTGATGATGGCCATGGTCTTGGACACAGACTGGGATTTGCCCTCGAAATCACGACGTTCGATGGCGCCACGGGTCTGGGCAAGCCGCTCGAGACAGCCCTGCATCAGCAACTGGATCACCCGGTAGGGATCTGCCACTGCAAGCTCGGACTGCAGATTCTGGGTGGTATACGCCTTGATATTTTTCCGATACATACGAGACACGGCTCCTGACTACGTATTAATTCGATTTGGTATTGAGCAAATTGAGATAAGAGGCCGACTTGTTCATCTTGGCCAGCATGGAGTCCAGGCTGCCATAACGGGCACGCAAGGTCTCCTGATACTTGGTCAGCTGAGAGGCGACATCCGACTCCTTGCGGCTCACCTCACGCAGATCCGAATTCAGCGTATCTTCCCGCTTGGCCAGCAAGCCACCGGTTTTGGAATAGGTTTCCAATTGTCCGGCCAGTTTACCTGCCACCCCATCCTTGCCGCCAAAAACGGCCACCACCTGATCAAAGTTTTTGTCGATGGCCTCGCTGAACTTGGTGTCATCAATGGAGAGAACCCCTTTGTTGTCCATCTTCACACCCATCTGGAAAATCGTTGAATAGGTTGAGGATTTTTGTGAGGGTTCGGTAATGGCACCGTTCATCATGTTGATCACGGCGCGTGTCGTCGCGTCACCAGCCAGCGCTCCGCCATCATTCTGGCTTTTTCCGGCCACGATGGAGTTGCGTTTGCCCAGCTCATTGCTCTTCTTCACCAGGGCGTTGTAGCCATCGACAAAGCTTTTGACCATGTCTTTGATACCGGCCTTGTCGGTGGTCACATCAACCTTGTTCGAGCTGTATGTTTTGACTGGATTGTTACTGGCATCGGTCGTCGTCGTACTATCCGACTCTCTCAGCACAGTCAGTTTGAGACCGACGATGGTGCCATCAAAGGTATTGGTTGCGCTGGTCAGCGTGTTGCCATCCACCTTGATCTTGGCATCCTGAGCATCCTGGCGCTTGGTCAGCTTGGAGACCAGGTTGTCGGTCAATTCAGTGGTGTTGCCGGTGATTTGCAGATCTTTACCACTGCCGCTGACTCCGGAATCGATCATCAGCTTGGATTTGCCATCTGAGGTATTCATGATGTTGACGCTCAGACCGAAGTTGTCTGCGTCATTGTTGATGCGCTTTCGAATGGATTGCAGCGAATCGCCAGCTTTGACATCTACATCAAAGGTCTTGTCGCCAGCCTTGAACGTCAATTTTCCGTCTTGGGTGATAAGAGGAGTGGTCGACGAGTCGAAGGTACCGTCAAATTTGCTAGTTTTTGCCAGCTGTTCGACGCTGATATCATATTGCCCATTGGAGGCCCCTGCCTTGCTCTCCACCTTGAGCACAGGTTTGTCCTTGTCCTGGGTAATGTTGATGGAGCGTTTGTTGAACGCGTCATCTTTCGCCATCGCCTGCAAGGTAGTCACGAAAGAGGCGATGGCAGATTTCAGCTGCCCCACACCGGATAGAGTGATTTGAGTGTTGGTCTTCTTGGTGGTGATGGGCTGCATCAGCTGTGCTTTTTTGGCATCGACGCTGGCAGCAATCACTGACTCCAAATCGAGTCCGGAGCCGGCACCTGCAGACGTAATGGTGGGCATACTCACTCTCCTCTTAAGTTTTCATATCAGATCTCGTTATCGAGCAGCAACCCGACGCGTGAACCTCCTCCGGTCGCATCACTCTCACGCAGATCTTTAATTCGTTTGCTGATAGCCAGCAACTCTTCGCTCGGGATTTGCCGGATCATTGACTTGGTCTCGGCGTCTACCACCTTGATCACCACCTGATCCAGATCCTTTTCAACACTGAAATTGACGGTCCAGCCTTGCAACTTACTGAACTCCTGCAACTTTTGGACCTCATTTTCAATGTCTGCCTGAGGCACATCCTGTTTGGCGCTTTTTTCACCAGGCTGTCCCTCTTGCTGTTTTTTCACATCCTGTGCCGTCACCCGCTGCTCTTCCGTCGTGCCAGATAGCACTTGAGCGGCCGATTGGCCGCTCTTGCTACTTGACTGAAGAGAAGAAGGAGTGACCGATGACGGGATCCCAATTTCATTGGCCATATCGTCGCTCCTCTTTCTATCTCATCACTGCGTTTCTGTTAACCCAGCAGGGACAGAGCAGATTGCGGTCTTTGGTTGGCTTGCGCCAGGATGCTGGACGCCGCCTGTTGCAGAATGTTCTGCTTGGTCAGGTTGGCAGTCTCGGTCGCAAAGTCTGCGTCGCGGATACGAGAGCGTGCTGCGCTCAGGTTCTCGGAAACGTTGGACTGGTTGCGAATGGTCGAGTCGAAGCGGTTCTGCACCGCACCCAGCTCTGCCCGTTTGCTGTCAACTGCCTTGATCATGAAATCAAGGTTCGCCATGGCCAGCTGAGCCGAACTTGCTGCCTTGATGCTGCTCACACTGGTAGAGGTCACCGCTGACGTACCCTTGGTCACGGTGTAAGGCTCGCCAGTGGCGCTGGTTGCAACGGTCGCGCTTCCCTTGGTGGATGATGCAATCCCGCTGATGGTGAACGCAGAGGTCATCTTGAAGGTGATGGTTTGGCTCGCATCGGCACCTACCTGGAACGAACCTTTGTAGTTGCCATCCAACAACTTCTGACCACCAAAGGTGGTGTCGTTAGAGATACGGTTGATCTCGGTCGTCAGCTGGTCAAATTCTTGCTGCAGTGCAGTACGGTCATCGGTGTTGTTGGAGCCGTTGGCGGACTGTTGTGCCAGCGTACGCATGCGTTGCAGCATGCTGGTCACTTCATCCATGGCCCCTTCTGCCGTTTGGGCAACAGAGATACCGTCGTTGGCGTTGCGGTTACCTTGATCCAGGCCGTTGATCTGAGAGGTCAAACGGTTGGAGATCTGCAGACCGGCGGCATCGTCCTTGGCGGTGTTGATACGCAGACCGGAAGCCAGTCTGGTATAGGACGTATCCAGGGACTTGTTGGTGTTCATCAGGTTACGCTGGGCGTTCAGTGATGAAGTATTCGTGTTGATATACATGGCCATAAAATATTCTCCCGAAGAACATGCGACTGCGGGTTGCGCCGCCAAAGCGGCGTCCCACCGTTAGAAGAACAGGTTGAACGAGCCTGATTCTTCTGGCGGGTGTCTGTTTGAACGGACAGGCCACCCGCAGTAGTGCAAACGTTGGATTCCGAACACCCCTCGATTGCTTCACTTTATTTAACGGCTGCACAGCGACAAGCTTTAGGAAAATAATTGCCGAAGGCGGCAAGTTTTATCCGGCAAGCGGCAAACGGCAGGCCCCCCATGTCCTTGGACACGGCACCAGACCTGAAACCAACTTGGAGGGATGAATGCACATATTTGGCACAGTTTGTGCTTTGCTATGGGGGAGTGGCGTCAATTTGACGGCACAATAAAAAGAGGCCGGAAAATCCGGCCTAAAACGAGCATACGCTCAGGAGAATATGACCAAGCGTGACAGAACTGAACAGCTGTACAACACTTGGCTTTACTAGTAGAGAATAGATTCTCTCCCGATAGAACAGAGTGCGAACCGAACACCCCTTTGTTCCATCTCTTGACCAGGGCGGCCTGAACAACCGCCCTGTTTTCTTTTATCAGCCCTGCAGCAGGGAGAGTGCTGACTGCGGACGCTGGTTTGCCTGGGACAGTATGGTCGAGGCAGCCTGTTGCAGAATGTTCTGCTTGGTCAGGTTGGCGGTCTCTGTCGCGAAATCGGCATCGCGGATCCGTGAACGCGCGGCACTGACGTTTTCAGAGACGTTCGCCTGGTTGCGAATGGTCGAATCGAACCGGTTCTGCACCGCACCCAATTCCGCACGCTTGCTGTCCACGACTTTGATCATGTAATCCAAGTTAGCCATGGCCGACTGGGCAGAGCTTGCCGCAGTAATGGTCGACATACTGGTAGAGCTGACCGGAGTCCCTGCCGTCTTGGTGATGGTATAAGGCTCGCCGGTAGTCGTGGTCGTTACCGTTGCACTACCACTGGTCGCAGAGGCCATACCCGAAATACTGAACGCAGTGGTCATCCGGAACGTGATGGTCTGACCGGCATCAGCGCCCACCTGGAAGGAGCCTACATAACCACCCTTGAGCAGGTTCTGGCCACCGAAAGTGGTGTCTTTGGCCACCCGGTCGATTTCTGTCATCAGCTGGGAGTACTCTTGCTGCAACGCGGTACGGTCATCGGTGTTGTTGGAGCCGTTGGCAGACTGTTGTGCCAGAGTACGCATCCGTTGCAGCATGGAGGTGATTTCATCCATGGCGCCTTCGGCAGTCTGGGCGACGGAGATACCGTCGTTGGCGTTGCGGTTGCCCTGATCCAGACCATTGATCTGGGAGGTCAAACGGTTGGAAATCTGCAGGCCGGCGGCATCGTCTTTGGCGCTGTTGATGCGCAGACCAGATGCCAGACGGGTGTAGGATGTATCCAGAGATTTGTTGGTGTTCATCAGGTTACGCTGAGCGTTAAGCGATGAAACGTTCGTATTGATATAAAGACCCATGACCATTCTCCTAAGCTATTAAATTTACTATCTAATTTGCTCGAACTTTATTGTCTTTCCTGTTCGATGCGTCTTATTTAACGGCCTCTTTTTCGATGTCTTTAGCATTATTTTCAACGCTTCATCGCATTAACGCCGCTTACCCTATTTATCGGCATGTTCTCGTTGAACTTGAGGAAAAAAATGCTCTCTTCTTCCCGCTAAGCTCATGAGGTAAACAACAGACGGCGATGGGTGAGGCAGCGTGAGCCTTGCCGGCCATCTGGTACCGCTCAGGCATCATGACGACGACCGGTATCATCACCGCCCGCAAAAACTTGGTCTGGCTCCCACTTCTTGCAGGCAGCCATTGGTCAGACGCCGCAATCCCCCCTAAAATCGCGACCCCATCAACAATTGGACGTGAGTTGTTCTCCATGCAGACACTGGTTGAGCAGATTGTTTACATCAGCGATATGTTTGGTACTGCGGTATTCGCGTTTTCGGGGGTTTTGGTGGCGGGTCGTCTCAGGATGGACGGCTTTGGCGTCATGGTATTGGCGGCAGTCACCGCCATCGGGGGCGGAACCATCCGCGACATGATCCTGGGAGCCACCCCCGTCTTCTGGGTACGCGACCCTCTCTACATCTGGGTGGTGATAGCAACTGCACTCATCGGGATGTGGATGGTCAAGCTGCCCCGCCGCATGCCCTGGTACGTGCTGCCGGTCGCCGACGCCTTCGGGCTGGCACTCTTTACCGTGATCGGGGCGCAAAAAGCCCTCAACTTTGGTACATCGGGGCTGATCGCCGTATTGATGGGCACCATGACAGGGGTGGCTGGCGGCATGATCAGGGACGTGCTGGCCCGGGAAGTGCCCATGGTCTTGCAAAAAGAGATCTATGCCACCGCCTGCATCCTGGGAGGCATCCTCTATACCCTGGCGCTGGAGATAAACGTGGATCGGGTGACCGCCATGCTCATCTGCATGACGGCGGTGTTTGGTTTGCGGGTGGCGGCCATCTATTGGCATTTGTCACTACCCACCTTCTCACTGCAGCGCAATTGATGCCGTGGCCAGGGGTCGAGTCGCACTCCTGGCCAGGTTGCGTTGAACCAAGCAGGCTTTTCTGTTGTCATAAGGTCCAGTGTTGTAAGCCGGAATCCCTCATGCAAAAACTTGGACTCATCACATCACTGCTATTGATGAATGTGGCAACGGCGCAGGCCGAAGCGCAGGTACTGTTTGGACGGCTCGCTTCCACCCCGGTGCAGCAGTTCAACCAGCAGATCCGACAGGCAAGCACTGCCCAGCAGAGCTGGGTCAATGACTATCGTGAAGTGGCATTGCGTTTTGTCGGCCACAGCGACATCCCCAGTCGCATCCAGGCACAACAGCTGGATAACGACTTGGTGCTCTCCGTTGCCCTCGACGGCACCAAGAGCGACATGATCTACATCCTGACCCTGTTTCGCAGCAACAACCTGTGGCAGATGCGCCAGGCGGAGATGGGGTGGCGCTGTCAGGGGCAATCCACCTTTACCCCGGTGCCCTGCCCTTAACGAAAATCTTCTCCCCCGAGTGAAATAAAAAAATCCGGCACATTGGCCGGATTTTTTATGCACGCTTGAACGTCACATTACGGACGGTACACCTTGACGTTGGCAAAGCCCTTCTCTTTCAGATAGAGCGCCTGCAGCTTGCTCATCACGCCGCGATCGCAATAAAGCAGGTAGGTCTTCTCCTTGGGCAGATCGCCAAAGGCGGTGGCCAGCTTGAAGAAGGGGATATGCATGACCTCACGCCCTTCTACCTGCAACGGCTTCTCGTCGTGCTCGTCCATGGAGCGGATATCGAGGATCACCTCGTTGTCGCCGCTCTCGGCGGTGGTCTCCACTTCCTGCACCTCGGCGGCGGTCTCTTCACCGATGCGACGAATGTCGAGGTAACGGGCCTCGGCCACCACCTTGTCCAGAATGGCGAAGTCGAAGTTCTCCTCTTCCGCCTCGATGCGAGAGAGCTCGGCCTTCACGGTCGGCTTCTTGGAAATCACACCGCAATACTCCGGCATGGTCTCGGCGAACTCCAGGGTACCGATGCGGCGGGCTTCACTGATGATGTCCGGCTTGTCCCAGGTGATGAGCGGGCGCAGGATCACCTTGTCGGTCACCCGGTCGATGACGTTCAGGTTGGTGAGGGTCTGGCTGGAGACCTGACCCACGCACTCACCGGTCACCAGCGCCGGGATCTGGAACTCGTCGGCCACCTTGGCGGCGGCACGCATCATCATCCGCTTGAGCACCACGCCCATCTGGCCGTTGTCGATCTTCTCGAGGATCTCGGCCACCACCGGCTCGAAGTCCACCGCGGTGAAACGCACCCGGTGGGAAGAGCCGAAGCGGTTCCACAGGTGATAGGCCACCTGCTTGACGCCGATCTCGTGAGCGGCCCCACCCAGATTGAAGAAGCAGTAGTGCACCCGGCAGCCCCGCTTGATGAACTGGAAGGAGGCCACACCGGAGTCAAAACCACCGGAGATGAGGCTCAGCACATCTTCCTGAGTGGCGATGGGCATGCCGCTCAGGCCCTGATGGATGGCGCTGACGATGAAGAGCTCTTCGCCGTCGATCTCGAGGTTGATCTTCACATCCGGGTTCTTGAGACGCACGCCGTTGCTCACGCAATGCTGGTTCAGGCCACCGCCCACGTAACGCTCCACTTCGAGGGAGGAGAACTCATGTTTGCCGTGGCGTTTGGCGCGCACGCAGAAGGTTTTCCCCTCGAGCTGGTCACCCCACACGGCTTTCACCTGCTCGAAGATGTCGTGCAGGTCGGTAAACTTGCTGGCCTGCACCTCGAGGAAAGCCTGGATGCCGGGAATGCAGGCCAGGGCTTCGATGGCCTGTTCACGGAACTGGTCATTGCGGGAGCTCACGATCAGCTTGTCCCAATCCATCCGCACCCGGGCATCGTCGTCGAAGCGGCGCAGGACATTGCGGATATTGCCCTGCAGGATCTTGATGAAACGCTGGCGAACCGACTTGCTCTTGATGGTGATTTCCGGGAACAGCTTGATAATGAACTTCATGGGGGCTCTTTAAATTTTAAAGTAAATCAATGACTTACGAGTAGCGATGGGAACAAATGTTAGAATAGGAGTTCCCGTGAACAGCTGCACATTATCTCACAGCGACCAGATTGTTGCCACCATTGCCAAACTACCAGCGTCCACCTTCGGGACCCACTACACCAAAGAAGTTGCATTGGTCATAGCCCGTCACATGAACAAAGCTCAGGGCTGGGCTGCCTGTCTCTACCTACGTTCCATCGCTAAAGCTGTCGGCTGCACCACTCGCACAGTCCGCAATGCGCTGCGTCGTCTGGAAGATCTTGGTTTCATCAAGACCGAACACCGTAAGCACGACCAGATAGCCAACTGGAATCTGGCGTCAATTTACCGTCTCGGCTCTGCGATCATGTCAATTTTCCGCACCCCCAGCACCCAGCGTCCGGCTAAGTCTTTGACTTCTTCTAAACAGAAACAAAGTAACAAGGATCACGCTCTCACTTCTTCGCCTGTGGGTAAGTTCGCCATGTTCGACCACAAGCGAGTCATCAAGACACCGGAGGAATGGGAGGCCTGCAAGAAGGCCAGCCAAGAGCACAACAGGAGTGCCCTACATAAGCTCAAGGACATGCTGAGGGCACAACGATGAACGGACAGAAAAAGCTGGTATGCGTAGAAGCTGGACTTGGGATAACCGAGAGCCAGGAATTCCCTGTGCTGGGAGAGAATGGGAGCGCATGGGAGATCCTGCTGGGCGGTGAGTACCGGAAGGTGAACAAGCGGTCTGGCCGTGTGCAGGGCTGGAGGACAGGCCCGAGGTTTAGCTATGTGGACAAGTACGGTAACTGGGCTAACCAGAAGCTGACCCAGTTACCTAATCGCTAAAGCACACTTTTAGAACAACCGCACCTGAATTAGGAACCTGTACGGATCACTAAGTTAAACCGCTACTAATTCTGCAATTTTAGCAGCAACAACCGACATTGTATCTTCCCCTGTGTCCAAGCCGCTGCGTGAAGCAAGCAGAGGGCTGACATTGCGGAGAGCAACATACGTTGTGTTATGCACGATTGGGACAAGCTGGTTGCCAGCCAATAGAGCCGAAAGCTCTTTGTCAGCGACGCCCTCTTTAGGCAATCTTTCCAGCAAAGCAGGTGTCACAAGTACCAGCCCAATTCGGGAGTTTGCCAAACCCTTGTCGATGGCCCGCATCATCGGAACACCGAGACCAAGATCCTTCTCACTGAACCAGACTTTGACACCCGCCGCTTCGAGTAAATCATGTAGCTCTTTGGCTACCCCTTTCCGGTCATCCCACGCATGGCACAAAAATACATCACGAAGATCAGGCTGCTCTGCTGCTCTTGTCTCTACAGTTTGACGGATTGGCGTGAGTGATGTCACTTCGTTGGGTGTGTAGAAAACAACAGAACCAGCTTTTGACCAGCTAGGCTTCACACTTCGGCTGCTACTCCCTGATGAAGATGATGAAGGGGTGTAACCTCCGTAACTACTACCGCCGTAACTACCGCTGTATCCACCACCGTAACTTCGGCTTTTATAACGACAAGCAGGACAGGCGGCCGCTGCCGCAGCTGAACTATGACCCCGAACTGGGGCTGTACATCTAGCCATGTTTCAACTCTCCTCTATAACCTACAAATGTATTAACCACAGAATTAATCAAAATGATTTCAATTGGTTATAACAATCAAAATCGGTCGCTGCATGAGAATACGGTTATAACCCAAATGGGTATTAGAGAACAATTGAATGATCGATCAATAGTCGATGGTGTCACGCGAGGTCAATAGACATTCTTAGCCAAGGCTTTACTGACGCGCTCCTACGTGAAATCTTCAGGTGTATCTGTACCAACATTCAAGCAGGAGCACGGTTAAAGGTGATGTTACGTAGATAACCCAAGCATGGAAGACATTGCAGCAACGGCCACTGTCTTGATTGATTCAAAGGACATGTCGATCCCTTTGGCGGCTAAGGTCTCTTTAGTTTTGTTCCAGATGGTATCGCTACGAATTGCATCCAGGAAATCATGCCCTTTTTCCTTAAGACCTGTTGCGAAAAAATGCTTAGGCGCTGTACTTAGCTCATGTGACAGTTGCCCCTCCACATAGCCTCCATCTATGAGCATTTTCATGTGGTAAGAGATCACGTAAGCATAATCAGTACCTTGCCCTTTAAAGTCAGCAAGAGTGAGGCTACTTGCAGGCGGCAGGTCTTCTAACTTGGTCAAAAGTAGTCTAATAACGTCCCAGTCTCTCTTCATGCGATTTCCTTTATTTGAGGTGATGTTACTAAGAAGCAGTAATCAAACAGCCGCCGACCTTCTTACCTTCATTCGAGCCACGGTGGTTATGGTAGGCTCTGCAGTAATCAATTGCGTCCCCTCGTTTCCCCACCATGTACTGGTCTCTTATTCCGGCGCGGTTGAACACCTTCCGGATTTCTGCCTCTACGTCCTCTCGGGTGCCATGAATTTGCACGACACGATGGGTATTCCCTGACTGGCGATAGAAGGTGAGCTGGAAAGAAGTAACCCCATCAAACTGTAGATTGGCCCCTTGAAGATCCAGACACTTCGCCCCTCTTAACTTAAGAGGTAGTCTTGGAGCTATGTTCAGTACTAGTCACAACGAGAAGATGGTCGAAGTGTTAACAGGGGCCGAGCGCCGTCGACGCCGGACTCCACAAGAAAAGATCGCCATCGTGCAGCAGACCTTTGAGCCCGGGATGACCGTCTCTCATGTTGCTCGCTTGCACGACGTCAACGCAAACCAGCTTTTCAAATGGCGTAAGCAATTCCAAGAAGGGTCTCTCACGGCGATCACCGCCGGTGAGGATGTTGTTCCTGCTTCCGAGTTGGCTGCTGCCATCAAGCAGATCCGAGAGCTACAACGTCTGCTCGGGAAGAAGACCATGGAGAACGAGATCCTCAAAGAAGCCGTGGAGTATGGTCGAGCAAAAAAATGGATTGCGCATGCGCCCTTGTTGCCGGGGGACGACGATTAAGTGCTGTGAGCCAGGCTCTTAATGTATCGCGTGCGCAGCTATCCGTTCGTGTTCATCGAAAACCGGGTTGGCAAGATGGTCGTCATCATCGCCAGCGTGATGATGCAGCCTTACTTGGCCGTATCATGGAGGCGATGGCAGAGCTTCCCTCCTATGGCTATCGCCGGGTCTGGGCGCTGTTACGGCGTCAGTCTGAGGCAACAGAACAACCTGTGGTAAACGCTAAGCGGGTATATCGCGTCATGCGCGAGCATGGCTTGCTGCTGGAAAGAAAACCAGCTGCACCATTGGCCCAGCAGGCACATAAGGGGCGTGTTGCCGTCAAGGAGAGCAATCGACGGTGGTGCTCAGATGGCTTCGAGTTTCGCTGTGATAACGGTGAAAAACTACGTGTCACGTTCGCCATGGATTGCTGCGATAGGGAAGCGTTGGACTGGGCGGCCAGTACTGGGGGTTACGACAGTGACACTGTGCAAGATGTCATGCTGAGGTCTGTCGAACGTCGCTTTGGGGATTCGTTGCCGGCATCACCGGTGGAGTGGCTGACTGATAATGGCTCGGCGTATCGAGCCCATGAGACCCGCGCGTTTGCACGAGAAATCGGGTTGGAGCCCAGAACTACTGCGGTGAGAAGCCCACAGAGTAACGGTATAGCGGAGAGCTTCGTGAAGACGATGAAGCGAGACTATATCGAGATGATGCCAAAACCGGATAGCCGAACAGCGGTAGGCAATTTGGCTATCGCGTTTGAGCATTATAACGAACACCACCCGCACAGCGCCTTGGGATACCGTTCACCCCGGGAATTTCTGCGCAGTCGGGTATCACAATCCTAAGCGGGAAAAAGTGTCTGGACCTATGGGGTCAAATCCAAACTGAGACCAAGCATCATCGGCATCAACCACTTGGGTTTCAACTTTAGAAGATGAAAAGGCCCACCCTAGCAGAGCAATTAGTAGTCCCCCACCAAGGGCTATTAAGGTATTCGTGGCTTGATCCATGTGGGTTCTCAGTCAAATTTGGACAAAATCACATCTTACCCAATAGGGACCCTTCGGTAAATTTTGGAAAAAATCTGAACGGCCTCTTCAGTGATTAAGCGCCCGCCAGTTCCCCCCGTATCCCCTCAGTTCTCCAGCCGGTCGCCTTGCCATCCTCTTTTTCTCACCACCTGAGCACCTGCCCGCTCCTCTTCTTGTCCTTGCCCCAAGCCATCTCATTGCTGACACGTAGGCGCTCCCTTGCTTCTTTCTGCGGCCTCCTGCTGTATCGCTCGGTCCTCCGTCCGCCTCATTGAGGTATACCCTAATGAACTTCTTTCACACGGGGCTATTGACTGTCTCATTTCTGTTTCATAACCTAAGTCCCATCAGATTAAGACCTTAATGTGACAGCGTGACACCGACAAGGACTCCCGTTGAAGCAATAGGAAGAAGATGAAGGAGATTTCCGCATGAATGACTTGGTTATCAGGCTTCGCCGATTCAAGGACAGGAAGTCACTGGATAGAGTTGCCCCAAGGATGCTTGATAAGGCTGCTGCTACGGGCCTCCAAGAGGAGCTGAAGGTCATCGCAGCGATTGACCACCGGCAAGCAGAGATAGCGGCTGGAAGGCATTTTGATGCGGGGAAAGTCCCTATGACAGCTTGGGCATTGGTGGATTGAGTAGGAGAGAGTAATGGGACAGGTTATCGGTTATGCGCGAGTGTCATCTGTCGGTCAATCGCTGGATGTTCAACTGGATAAGCTGACAAAAGCCGGTTGTGAGCGTGTGTACCAAGAGAAGGTATCAGGGACCAGCACAGATGGTCGTGAGCAACTAGCAGAACTCCTGCGGTATGTCCGAGAGGGGGATGATGTGGTGATCACCAAGCTGGACCGTCTGGGCCGTTCTCTCGCTGATCTGCTGGACATTACTGAGCAACTGGAAGCCAAGGGCGTGACCCTGCGTGTACTGGACCAGAACCTAGAGACGACGACAGCCCAAGGGAAGCTGATGTTCACCATGCTGGGCGCCTTTGCTGAGTTCGAGACGGCTCTACGCAAGGAGCGTCAGATGGAAGGGATCGCCAAAGCTAAGGCTGCGGGGAAGTACACAGGCAGGCCCAAGAGTATCGACGAGGATGCAATCAAGGCGACCCTGCTGGAAGGCGGTAAGTCCCTGCGGGAAATCGCTACGCTTCATGGAGTCAGCCGAGCGACTGTCCATCGTCTATCAACAAGGATGCGAGAGGATGGGGAGTTGAGTTGATCGAATGTGTCTATCGGTTGAGCCTGGGACCATCGAAAGAACAGATCACCTGGACTGTCCCAAAGCACATTAGAGAAAGCTAATTTACCCTGACCAATAGAAAGAACTGATCGAGTAACCCACTTTGATCGAATCTTCCAATCGACCCCCGAAGCTGTTCACCGCGACACCTTGGGGGTTTGTCGTTTGGGAGGACTCGACGATGGCCCTGCGCCTGTCCCCCTGGTCCCTTCTCATTACCTCCCTTCGCCCTTCAATCCTTGTCCCTGCTGTCTTCAGGCTTTCTCTGTGGATCTGTGAGATCGTGCAGGGGTGAGCGTGTGGGGTTGTATGGGGGAAGACGTAAGGTGAGCAGAGAGAGCGTCTAAGCGGTTATCTGGAGGGGGCATAAGGGGGCTATGGGGCTGACTCTGGGCTTGTTCGTCTGAGTGCCCCTGTTTGTTGTCTGTGGGTACATCCCGAGGTCTGCACTCCCGACGATTATCCCGAAGACACTACTAAGACACCTTCCAGAGACCTCCAGAGCAGGGGCAATTGGAGCTAGTCACTTTTCCCTGACCATAGGGGGGATACGAAAAGACCAATACTAAAGACTTCTATTAGATACCCTGGATACTATCTCTCTATACACTACTTACTACAGGTATCTTTAAGACTACCCGAGGACGGCCCAAGTGCTGTCCTGTTGTCGCTTCCCCCTGCTCATCCATAGGACCACCGAATTATGACTTCAGGACAGATGACCAGCAAGGAAGACCTATCAACAGTATTCATTGGCTGAACATGTCGAGCTCCCAATGAGGCTCAGTGAGTGGCCTTGTGCAAAACCTTGAACCAGGAACATGCAACACCCTGCGACGGACTGCGGGACTACTTCAGAAATGCCCTTGGGGCAAAAATGGAGTACCCGGCGATGGATCTTGGGACTGTACGAAAACGCCAGACTGGGGAATCTGGACACCACCAACGTTTCCCTCCACCCTCCCCTTCATCACCTATCAACATTGTCCATCAAGTAAGGGCAGGAGAAGGAGTTATCTATACCCCTGTGCTCAGGGAATACAGCGAACCTTGATAAGCATGTCTGTGAGCCCCCTGATTTTCCCCCCGCATAGGTGTCGTTATAATCTCGACCCAATCTGAGTAATCCTGAAGATCCTCGCCCAGACCTACCGCCCGTGGGTTTGGGTTTCTTTTGCCCGAAGAGACCCACAAGTGGCTCGAATGACAATAGGAGAATGACCAAATGACTGTTTCCACCATCGAAATCACCTCCATCATCCGTTCCGCTGGCACCCAGTTCCGCGCCAACATGGACGACGACAACGTACTCGACATGATGGACCTGATCGAACGTGGTGTGTCCTTCAAGACAAAAATCCGTCTGGCTGAACTAGATGGCCACCTCTACCTGACAGACGGCTTCCACCGGATCGAAGCGTACCGCCGCCTGGACATTCTGGAGATCCCTGTTGACCAATGTGTGATTGTCCCTGCGTCCTCCAGAGAAGAGGTCCGTTTGCTGGCAATGGGGGCGAATGTCCAGCACGGTAAAGGCAACACCAACGCCGACTACTACATCATCATCAAGAAAATGATGGAGATTGGCGACGGCAAGTACATGAAGAATGCCTTCGAGCCGGACACCACCAAGATCGCTGAAGCAATCGGAGCTGCACGGACCGCTGTCGTGCGGGGATACAGCAACTACAAGGGGACAAAAGAGCAGCCAATTCCGTCCTTGTCCCAGCAGTGCAAAGAGCGCCGTGACGCTGCAATTTTGGAGAAGCACAAAGAAGGAATGAGCAATCGTGCGATTGCCAAGCTCTTCAAGATGGGCTCCAGCACAGTAGACGAGGTGGTTTCAAAAAAGGCGCCCGAAAATGCCAATTTGGCAAAACCGGGCACCCCCGAGGTCTCCAACTCGGCCATCCCGATGGCATCCACTGAAGACCGCTCTGAAACCCGTGCAACGGCTTCCTTTGTTAATGAACAGCTCGAAGAACTACTCGGGCCTGACGGCCTCGACGTGGACGGTAACGCTGCTTTTTCCCTGAGTGAAGATGAAGCAGACGCTCCTGTCGCCCGTTTCGACGTCCTGGCAGCTACCGGCTTCGGAAAAGACCAATCTCGCTACACCAAGCCCTCCAAGCCCACGACCGAGTATGAGCAGGTAGAAGCCGCCAAGGCCAACCCTGTGAAGCTCCAAGAGGAATGGATGGGGCTGTGCGACGAGGAAGAGATACTGAAAGCTAAGCTCTCTGAGATCACCCAGCGCAAAGCCCAGGTGCAGCGGATTGCAACCCAGAGCGGTATAGCTTTACCTGAATAAAACTACATGTGAGACGGGGGGAGTTTAGAGTCCCCCCTATTTCCAAGACCAAGCCTAAATAAACATTAATACCAACATTGGGATTGCTTGCAATTATTGCCAGTTGAACACACTGCAATAATCCCTCACATTAACAACCCTTTCATGTGTATTTATTTGGAGTTTGTGAAGATGATTAGACAAAGGGGTGGCAGCTGGCAGGTTGATGTGGTCGTCGATGGGAAAAGAGTTAGGAAATCTGTCAGTTCGTACGCTAAAGCAAGAACGTTAGAACTGTTCCTTACCGGTAATAACACAGACAGAATTCCGTCGAGAAATAGAAAAAGTAATCTATACCAAGAAATGCCTAAAATACAGAAGGCCGGTTGTACACCAACTATGAATGACATGTTGGAACTTACATGGCTTCGCTCTTGGCGCCACGCAAAAACGGGGCTTGAGTTAAAGCGACGGGCTCAAAGTGCACTTGTGGAGATGGGGTGGTTAGACTTGGGACCTGAGGTAATCACAACGAGACTCTTTTTTCACCTCTCCGATTTCTATCTGCAGAAGGGCAACAGTTGTGCAACCATAAATAGAAAAACTGTATCTATAACAAAGCTTTTAGGCACCACAGTAGATGAAGGGCTGATCCCCTTTAAGCCTGCTGTTCGACTCTTCCCGGAGAACAATGCCAGAACAAGATTTGTGACTCGTATGGAGGAAGAAGCCCTTCTGTATTGGCTTCGCGAATTAAGCTTTGACGGAGCGTGGCATTTGACTAGATTTCTTGTCGATACTGGATGTCGCTTCGGAGAAGCTATGGCATTACGGCCTCACAGTATAAATCGAAAAAAGAAAAGTGTTCTATTTGAAAATACCAAGAACTCAATGCCTCGTAAAATCCCTCTGACAGAACGAGCATTAGAATCAGCATTAAAATGGGGGGAATTAGATTACCAGCGATTTTATAAACAATTCGTTCTTGCTCGAGAACGTGCAGGACTGGGCGTAGATGTAACCCCTCACACATTGAGACATACTTGTGCAAGCCGTCTGGCACAGTCAGGAGTTTCAATGGCCATAATAAAGGCGTGGCTTGGGCACAAGAGCATGCGGATGACAGATCGTTACACGCATTTAAATGATTCAAGCTTAAGAGTGGCGAGAGATGCTTTGGATGAATTCGACGATTAATAATCGTCGTTCTGATTTTTAATTTTTTCTTTAGATGAGAATGGAGATTCATACCAAAAATAATCTCACATGTGGTTTCAAACCAAATCCTGCATTAATTGGCCCGCATAAAAATAAAGTTCGTGTCTTCCTTATCTATAACCCTGACCTAAAAGCAACCGCCTTGGCCTATAACATGGTGCTTCATACCTGTATCCAGAGCGTTCCGGCTGTTCTGCCGTGATCTTATTCCCCCTCGGCGGTAGAGCCATCTCCCTATCAACAAGGAAAAACAACTATGTCTTCTTATGGCACTTTCCCGACTTTTCAAACCGTCACCCATCCCGGTCAGAGCAGCGACCTGGGAGACCCCCGTGCACTCTTCATGAAGCTATCTGCGAGCGTAACGGTTCTGAGCATGGCAGGGATCATGGCTTCAAGTACCGCGAACCGACTCAGGATGAACTACTGGAGGCACTGAAGGATCTGGAGGAGTGGATCCGCGCGACTGAAGAGCACAACGCCGCTCGCCGCGAACATGCCCAGCAGATCCTTCCGAGGGTCAAGGCCAAGCTGGCCGTCCTGCTGACCGCCTAATGCAATCCATGGGAAAGGTCCTGCATCTCCCCAGCTCAACTGAAGGAACCTACCAGTAGAAGCTAGATCACCTGCTGGATACCCACCAAGTGACCTTCCGGAAAGTTAAGGGTCACAGCGGCCACCCTTTGAATGAACGAGCGGATCAACTGGCCGTGGCCGGTATGAATCGCTCTGGCCTGTAAAACGGATCAACACACTCAACTATTGGCGCTCCTACGTGAAATCTCGGAATGAGTCAGGGTAGTGACCCCAGAAATTTCACGTAGGAGAGCGATGCTAAAGGAGAAATAAACATGACTATTCGTCAAAGTGGCTTTGGCCCCCTTGAGCCCACTCGCCAAATCACTGCCCAGCGTTACAAAGCGTCTGTAGTCCCAGCACCCCGCCAACTGTCTGGCCTTGAGAAGCTGGCAGAGTTCGGGATGCAGTTCCTCCAGTACAAACACCAGATAGACCAAGAGGTACTTCAGGCCGACTTGTCGATTGCCGTTGAGAAGTATGAGGATGCCATCAAAGGCATGGATCCGTCAGACTTCGCCAAGGACCCTGAAGCCGCTCTGAAGGCAGCAGGGATCAACGACCTCTATGGTCTGATTGAGAAGGCCCCCATCGGTCGCCAAAGTGAGATCCGTAAGAAGATTGACTACCTGCGGGACAAGACCACTACCAGCATGACAGCAGCCCACGACACCCGTGAGAAGGTCCGGGCAGCCGTCTACAACACGTCCAACGAGCTGCGAACGTCTGGGGATGTCTCACCGGAACACTGGGAATCCGTCATGGCTCTCAAAGGTGACGCCCAGCAACACGCCATCGCCTCCATGGCCCAGATCGCTATCACAGAGGGACGCATGGAGCTGTTCGACCGGATGGCCCAAGACCAACGCTTGGCCCCTGAGCTGCACGACAACGTAGAGGTCTGGAAGCGTCAGGCCCAGTCCATGATCGACGCTAAGAAGCGCGAGGAAGAGGCAGCAGCACGACGCCGAGCAATCGAGGCCAACAAGGCACACAAGGAAGCACTCAAGGCCCAGCGCCAGATGGCAGTCCTTGGGATGCTCTCACAGGGGACCCCAATGGAGGTCGTAATGTCTCTTGCGCCTATCAACGATGGGGTCAAAAGGGATGAGGTTGAATGGGCTGTCCGGTCTAACCCAGCGCTGCACCGCACAGTGGCCGCAACGTCAGTCCTGAACACAGACAAGCACCTGATGGCAGCCATGTTTGCTAACCCCGTGTCCCCTGACGGTAAGACCCCTTCTCCAACCTTCCAGGCAGCAGCGAATACCCTCCAGATGTACCTAGACGTGCGTGGAGGCGTGGACGCTCTGGAAGGTGTGGGACTGACCAAGACACAACGGCAGGCTGTCCAAGCAGCCCTGATGTTGAGCCGTAAGTCTGGGGAAGATTTCGCTGGGTCTCTGTATCGGTCCCTCACCACCGCAACTCCCTACATGCTTCCGGTCAATTCAGCAGATGAACGGAAGAGGGACAGCGAGGTGATAGCTGGCTTCAACATGACACAGCGGGACGCATACAAGCGTGAGAAGGAGTCCCTGATGCACTTCGGCCTGTCCCCTGCGGAAGCCTCTGAGAAAGCCGCTGAGTACGTGACAGCGGACGCCCACGACGCCAATGGTGTGACCATTACCGGCATTACCGGAGTGCGTAACATGCTGGGGGAAACGCTAGGGGTTCACATCGAGGACAAGGTGCTGAATGAGGTCATTAACACCACCATCGACAAGACCTTGACGAACGCCTCCAATACGTACTTCGGGAGCAACCAGCCGCTGGACAAGTGGCACCAGTTCACCGACATGGACGGGACGCTGATCTTCCAGCACAAGGACCATTTAGGCCTGATGGTGCAAGTCACCCCTGACATGTTCAAGAAGACTGCCAGCGAGTTCAAACAGCAGGACATAGCCTACGGTAAGGACGAACCGTCCCGCCGCACGGAACACGCTGACCAGTACGAACGAGTAGGCGCTGGCTATCCAGTGCGTAAGCTGAAGAACGTATCGAGCAACCCCTTCGAGTCATTCTTCCGCTAATCCAATCGACCCCTAGAAACCTCTGGGGGTCATTCTCCCTGACCTAAGCAATACATCCGGTCACTCCCCGACCGTCAATCAACCAATTGCGTCTTTATGTCGTGCTTCTTCTGCTGCTCCAGCTTGCCTATGGGTTAAGCGATTGGGGGCTTGCTGGAGGGGGAACGGCATGAGAGGCACAACATAAGGAACCCATTCAATGAAACAAGTCGAATCTATCTCCCTGCACTTCATGGGCAACACAGTGACCGTCAACCAGAAGGACGGCCTGTTCTGTCTCAACGACCTGCACCGTGCGTACACTGGTGGTATGAGCCGTAAGCAGAAGCCGCACGACTGGTGCAAAGGGATTCTTAATGGCGAGAAAAGTCGCCATTACAATTTGATCACCTTCAAGGGCAAGCACGGCGGCACCTATGCGAATGAGCAAGGGGTCTATGCCTACGCTTCATGGCTAGACGATGATTTCCACAACGCTGTCCTCCGGACCTTCTCCTCTGCTGCCCGTGGTGATGCTGAAGGGGCGGTGAAGATCGCTCAATCCTCTGTCACTCTGACATGGCGTGAAACCCTTCGTGAAGGCAATAAGGCTTTCTGTCACGCTATCTACACTGCACAAAAAGAAGGGAACGTGAAAGGCAACCTGAACCACGTCATGGCTAACATACAGTCTCTTGTCTGCAAGGCAGTGACTGGTCTGGACGGTACGGCATTCAAGAACCGCTATGGTATGTCCGCGCGTGACTTCTTGGTGTCTCAAGATGATGGCAAGCGGCTTGGAGTGATGGCCCGCATTGAAGGCAAGGTGGAAGCGCTGCTGGACGCGGGGATGGACTACATGATGATCAAAGCAGCCCTTGCTAAAGATGTTATGAAGGCAATCGAAAGCTGGAGGTATGATGATTTTACTGCAAGCAATGGATGATGAGTGGGCAATGCAAGCGATGAGCGTTAATCAGCATGATTAACTCATTCTCGATGAGTGAACCGCGAATATGATTACTCCATTGAATTTTGTCACTCAAGCTATTCATGAAAAAAGGGAACCTTGCGGTTCCCTCTTCGTCATTACTTGCCGCCGATCTTAAACCGGAAACATTCTGCCGTCTTAGGGTATACATACTCACCACTGCGCCAATGTTTGAAGCGTTTGCAGTAGACGTAGCCATCTTCTACGTAAGGGTATGTTTTATCGCTCATTGGAGTATTCCTCATGTCCAGAACTACTCATAGAACACCACAAGCAAAGCTGATGGTTTCTACATTGGCACACAGGGTTAGTTGCGACTTTGTCGAACTTAAACCTGTTTTCTAAAGCACCTGCGTTCAGCATCTTGCCTCCCATAATGCAGGTGAACCAATTGAGTAGGATTGATTTCCAGACGTTGACGGCATACTATCCAAGTCGAGAATGACAGTGGGTTGTAGCCTTCCAGCATTGGCGTGCTGGTCAATTTGGTTCAATCCTACCCTCCTCAGAAGGCATCCTAACGGATGCCTTTTGTCTTTCTAGATCTCATCATCTTCTTCTGAATCAACGAGATCTAATTGAAAGGTTAAGCAACCGTCCTTGAACTCAATCATGTCGTCTTTGTGCAAATACTTGACCCGATTGAAAGTCTTGTTGGTCCCTTTGCTCTCTTGAGCTAAAAAATCAGGTAGTCCGGCGCGAAATGACAGCCGAATGATTGCTGGAGATGTGTCGCTCTTCTTTGTTTGTTGGCTGAGAGTGACACTGCCAGGCTTATCTGATTTCATGATCCGACAGACGGTATTGTCGTTAGCAAAAAGAAGCTGGACTTTGTCCTGATACTGGAAGCCACACCGCTCCATCGCTTCATGGCTGATCCTAAAAAGCAGCTCATTTTTTTTGGTCTTGAAGCTGTGGGTTATGCTGACAAGCTCTGATGATGATTTGCCTGCCGCTGTCACAGCTTTAAAATTGAGATTGTCAAACATTACAGTCCCCTCCAAAGAGTTCATGCGGACAAGTTTACTCCCCTCCCATTCGCCGATCAACGATCTTCATCACCTCCCATTCAATAAATCATTATTGATTTAGTTTCCTTGCATTATAAAACTTCATCCATTGGCGCCTCACCTTCAATTTTTGGCGCCTAATTTTAAGTTATTGGCGCCACATTGCGTCACATTGCGCCACACCGCGCCATTAGTTGCACTCTCAGCGCTACGGTAATGGGCTTTAATCTCCTCACTAGTGCACTCTCAGTGCCACGCTGGTGGATTCTAAATTCCTCGCCTGCGCACTCTCTGTGCCACACCGGTGGATTCCAAGTTCCTCGCCAGCGCACTCTCAGTGCCACACCGGTGGATTCTAAATTCCTCGCCAGCGCACTCTCAGTGCCACACCGGTGGATTCTAAGTTCCTCGCCAGCGCACTCTCTGTGCCACACCGGTGGATTCTAAGTTCCTCGCCAGCGCACTCTCTGTGCCCCACCGGGGGATTTTTAAATCTCATACATCTCACCGCCCATGTTCACTATTCCATAGCTCGGCGAAGATGTGCTGCCCTGCAACTGACACAATGGGTCACTGTAAAAGCGTGAGTGTTCTCTTAGTGTTATTGGGTAGCTGCTAAAGAAGTACAAAACGCTCCGCTCAACGAATAAGCCCCCTTTGCGGACTTCAGGACTACCTGATGTTCACCGAGGGGGCTTTTTGTTTGTGTTGATTACTTGTTGAACAACTTGAGGAACTGGGACATGTAGGCGGACGCAAGCATGGTCTCAACGGCTTCGAGCTGGCGTGAGTAGTCATGACCGGATGAATAGAGACCATAAGACATGGTTAGCCCTTTGGTCCCATGCCCAACTATCGGCGCTGTCACATCCTCTGGAATGCCTGCACGTTGGTACGCGGTGATAGCCATGCCACGCAAGCTATGGAAGCCCTTGGTCCGATTTCTGACGCCTGTGGCTGCCTCTTTCAACTTGCCAAACTTGCTGGACCACCCGTGGGGATTCTTTGACTTAGGGACAGGCCACACGTTACCGACCACGCATTGCCTGAGTTCTTCCCAGAGACCGAGCGGAAGAGGGAAGGCGCGAATGGAGTTTGCTGTCTTGCCAGCCTTGATACGCACCAGCGGAACGCCTTGGCTAACCTCAAAGGAATCAGCCTGAAGACCAATAATCTCGCTTAGGCGGCAACCAGTGATAAGTCCGAACTTCGTCAACATGCGAAGATCATGCGGTGCCTTCTCGACTATTTGGGCCATCTCTTCAAGCGTAAAAGGGGCGTATGACCGGGAGTCGCCTGTGCTCTTGATTCCTGCGCTCTTGAATGGGTTATCCCCTTCCACGCTCCGAGTGAGATAGCAACTTTCCCACACAAGGGACAGAGCCGATAAGTAGCCGACCCGTGTGCTATCGCTCTTGCTACCAGCCAGGGAATCAAGCCACAAAGTCACGTCCCTCCGTTCCACATCCTTCAGTAGAACCGCTGGACGACCAAGGAAGGAGCCAAGGCTTTCTGCTGCGTGTTTGGCGCGACTCAACGTTGCCGGAGCTGCTGCTTTAAGACCTTTTGCGACCTTGGCCTTCTCACTCTCGATGAACGCCGTAGACGCCTCTTTTAGCGTAATGGCGTACTTGTCGATGACATCCTGCTCCCCGTGGATGGCCAACTTTATGGCATCCGCCAGCTCTTCATCCCCCCGAGCTATTGCAGCCTCAACGTCATAGGCATGGTGAAGCCCTTCAGGTTCAACGACAACCTCTTGTCCATCTGGCAACACGACCGCTTCAATGCGTTGCCCTGCTTCCCTAATGGCCTGTTGAATCTCTTCGATGTAAGCGTTAAATCGCAGACGCTTGGGGGCTTCTTCAGCCTGTGCCACCAACCGCTCAAAGTTGGCAATGATGAGGTCACGCTTCCTCTGGGCTTCTTTAAGGTCGCCTGTTTGTAACGTCTTTGTGTAGAGCCTCCGACCGCCAAACATCGGCAATCCACGGATAGCCTTGGGGACATTCCACACCAAGTACCAGCCATTTGCCTTCTGCTGTAAGGCCCAAGTCTCACGCCTTCTCATGCACACCTCACTTATGCTAGTCTTACCACAAAAGTTACCGCCAATGTTTCCATTTTTGTGCTGTAAGTTGTTGATTAGCTATAAATTCAATGCGTTACACATGGAGTCAAAAGATAATGAACTTCATGGTAATGACTCGGGTGACCTTGATTTAAGGGCGCGAATTATATCAGAACTTTGTGGCCAGCGCCTACTGGATGAGCGTTTGCTCACATTCCCCCACGCAATGTTTGCCGCACCGAGGCAATCTTGCGTATATTCCCGAACCTGCGTCCCGGCAACATTCCTGACCACAGACCCATTCGATGAAGACCTATATCTACTACCCCGGCATGGAAGTGCGCGACGAGCTGTGGCTCAAGTTTGCCCTGCTCTATCTGGAGCGGCTCGCCTTCGTCTTCACCGTCAGTGAGAAGAGCGGCCTCACCGCCCTGCTGCAGACGCTCGAACAGGAGACAGATCTGCTGGCCGAACGGCCGGATGCCGCTTTTTTTGCCACCATCACTCCCCAGCTGGAGAGCCAGCTGAGCAGCCTGCTCGCCTCCGACTTCGTGCGTCACAAGGTGTTTGGCAACAAGGAGCTGATCGGTCGCTGGCGCCAGCCTGCCAACCACGACTGCTTCTGCCCGGCCCAGGCAGGGCTGGAGCGGCTGCACGGCTTTTGCCTGACTCACGGTTTTGCCAGCCGGGAGGAGGGCGGGTTCAGGATGGCACGGCGCTTTGCCAACCTGCTCTCCATGCGGCTCGCCCGCGAGTGGGCACTCGCCAATGAGGGAGCCCTCATCACCGATCACGACTATCTCGACCGGCTGCTGCACCTGCTTGAATCCCGCTATCACAACCGCGGTGGTCAGGATTGCTTCCATCTGGAGATCCCGCTGCAAGTGCCCACTCACTTGGCCGACATCCCGTTTGCAGAACTGATCGCCCTGCGCAGTCGCAGCGGCTTTCGCCAGCAGTTGGCCGAGTTTAATCAGGCGCTCGATGCCCTGCTCGCCATGCTGGGCAGCGGCTACGCCGAGCCCGCCGTGCTGACCCGCTTCGAGCAGGCCCAGCAGGGGCTCAACCAGCTGCTGGGGCCGCAGACCCAGAGCCTGCCTCTCACCACCCTCGTCAGTACTGGCCTGCCTGCCATGGCGATGATCCATCGCCTCAAGGCGAGCCATCCGGACAGCAGCCTGGTGTTTCACTCCATCAAGAAGAGCCACTTCCACCAGCGCAAGAGTCAGCACTTCTTCACCCGCTTGGGTCAGGTCAAGCCCTGACTCCGCGACGCCCTGTCGGGAAATCGACAATCCGCTGACGGCATCGGAGCCATCCCCCGATGCCGTCAATATTCTGACACACCAAAGAGAGGCGCCTCCCCTCAGGAGGGATTTTCCAGCCGAAACTCGATGCGATCGCTGTTGCCCGCCTCATCCACCACCACCAGCTGATAACGACCCGCCACGCTCAGCACCTGATCGCCGTCCCAGCGCAGCCGCTGGCCATTGAGAAACCAGGCCGGCTTGCCGACACCACCCAGCACCTTGGGCTGCAACCGATAGCGCTGGCTGCGGATAAGATTGCCCTCCCCCAGCGCCACGATGCGAATCGGGGCCTGCAGCTCGGCGCTCTGCCCCTCCCCCGCGCAGTCGCTGGCCAGCAGCGCCTGACGCCGCTCGCCGGGTGTGCGCCAAGGCTCCAGCGACAGCGGCCAGAGCGCCCGAAAAGCGGATTGCGCCGCATCGTGGCAGCGGGCTAGGGTCGGCTTGCCCTCCTTGGTCAACGCCACTTGGCGCAGCGGCGAGGGCCAATCCATGGGATCCGGCAAGGTGGGAGGATCGCGCCCTTCCAGCAGCCAGGCGCTCTGGCGTTGCAGGCAGGCCTCAGGCAGGGTTGCGCTGGCCTTGCGCCCCAGCGGCCAGCAAACTTCGGCCTCGCTCACCGTGTTGGGCTGTGTCGGTAGGGGGCTGTTGTCGGCCAGTCGCGAGTAAACCGAGAGCAGCAACGGCACTGCCGCGCTCTGGCCGTAAAAACCGGGCATGGGGGTGCCGTCGGGGCGCCCCAGCCAGACGCCGATGGTCCAGCGACCGGAGA
This sequence comes from Aeromonas sp. ASNIH4, assembly GCF_002934425.1. NCBI lineage: Bacteria > Pseudomonadati > Pseudomonadota > Gammaproteobacteria > Aeromonadales > Aeromonadaceae > Aeromonas > Aeromonas sp. ASNIH4. The sequence continues at coordinate 2,771,398 of NZ_CP026217.1, forward strand.
CTCCCATCGCCCAGCTGTCGCGATAGCCGTAGCTGGTGCCGGTCTTCCAGGCCAGTCGGTTGACCCGGCCGGTCGCCTCACTGGCAAAAGGCTGATCAGCCCGCCCCTGCGCGCTCAATATTTGCCAGATGATCCAGGCCGCCCCCGGGCTCAGCAAGGGGCGTGACACCGCCTGCTGCCCCGCCAGCCAAACCGGCATCGCCACCTGTCCCTCGCGGGTCAGCGCACTGTAGAGCGCCACCAGCTGCTCAAGCCGAATCCCCGCCGCCCCCAGCGCTATGGCCGGATTGGGCTTGTCGGAGAGCGCCAGTCTCACCCCGGCGTTGTCGAGGCGGCTGACCAGCTTGTCGGCCCCAAGCGCCTCCAGCACCTGCACCGCCGGCACGTTGAGGGATTGCTGTAGCGCTTGGGTCAGGGTCACCGGCCCCTGAAAGGCACCGGAGAAGTTGGCGGGGCGATAATCAGATCCCAGTCTCGGCGCATCGGAGAGCAGGGAGGCCGAGTGCACCAATCCTTCGTCCATAGCCAGACCGTAGATGAAGGGCTTGAGCGTAGAGCCGGGGGAGCGGATCGCCTGCACCATGTCGAGGTAACCGTGGCGGCGCAAATTGCCATACTCGGCGCTGCCCACATAGGCGCGCACCGCCATGGTTTTGTTGTCTACCAAGAGCAACGCCGCTGAGGTCTGCTCGGGGAAGCGACGGATATAACTCGCCACCCGCCCCTCCAGCCAGCGCTGCAGATCGCCGTCAATGGTGGTGTGCACCAGCGCTCCCGCCTGATTGTCGGCGGCGAGACGGGCAAACAGCGGAGCCTCCATCGGCGTGAAGTGACCGCGGGCCAGCACCGGCTCGATGCGCCCCTCCAGCCACACCTGTTCGGGCCAGACACCCTGTGCCACCAGCCGCTGCATCACCTTGTCGCGGGCGGTGCGAGCCCGTTCGGGATGCCGGTCCGGCCGGTTGCGGCTGGGAGCCTGCGGCAGCACCGCCAACAGCGCAGCCTCGGCATAAGTCAGCTTGGCCGCGCTCTTGCCGAGATAGGCAAAACTTGCCGCCTGCACCCCCTCTAGGTTGCCGCCAAACGGCGCCCGGTTGAGGTAGACGGTGAGCAGGGCGCGCTTGTCGTAGTGCCACTCCAGCTGCAGCGCGCGCGCCATCTGGCGCAGCTTGCCGGGCACGCTCCTATGGTAGGGCTCGATAAGACGCGCCACCTGCATGGTGAGGGTCGAGCCGCCCGACACGGCGCGCCCGTAACGCAGCCACTGCCAGATCCCGCGCACCATGGCCACCGGATTGACCCCGGGATGACGCCAGAAGTAGCGATCCTCGTAGCCAAGCAGCGCCTCGATATAGCGGGGGGATACCTGCTCCAGGGTCACGGGGTAGCGCCACACCCCGCTGGTATCGGCAAAGGCGCGCAGCGGTCGCCCCTTCATGTCGAGCACCACCCGCGCATAGGCAGGGTCGAGCGGTGGCGGCGGGAAGAGTCTATCCAGCGCTAACAATGACAGGAGCAGTGCTACAACGCCCAGCACCGAGAAACGCAGCCAGCGCGGCAGGCGACCAAGCCAGCGCCAGCCAGCGCGGCCGCTGCGACCCAGGCTCAGCCAGCCACGCTGCCAGAAAGTGAGCGGGCGAACCCGCTCACTGGAAGAAACGTTGCTCAGAGGGCGTCTGCGACTCATCAAGCGCCAGCTACTCAGAGATAGTTACCTCATGGATATCCTCACCCACAGCCCTAAGCTCGGGCCGGTACATATCCTCCACCTGGGTCGGCGGCACCTGATAGCGACCCGGCGTCACCGCCCGCATCAGGTAAATCAGCTGCTGGTTGCTCCCCTCGCTCAGATCCAGCGCCGCCGTGTAGCGGTCGTCGCGAAACTCCTGATGCTTGAGATAGTCGTTCCACTCGCTCTGCCACGCCGGTTTCCCCTCGATGGAGAGCTCTTCGAGCTTGATGCTGTTGCCAAGGGCCGGGTTCTCCAGCTCGAAGCCGGCTGGCACCATCTCCACCAGCAGGGCATCGGGCACCGCCGATTCACTGCTGACGTTGAGCCGCACCACCACCAGATCCCCCACCTTCACCTTGGTCGGGTCAAAACGCTGCCCATCGCTGTTGAACCAGCTGCGGGTCACGCTTATCCCCTGACTCAACCTGGTAGGAGCCTGTTCGGGGTAACCGATCAAGGTGCGCTGCACATAGAGGGATCCCTTGCCCTCGTTGGTGACGGTACTCGCCGCCAGCGCCTCGGGGGCGCTCAGCTGCAGCGGAGCCGAACCGCTCAGGGATCCACTGCCAAGAGAGGAAGTTACCTTGGCCTGCCAATCGACAGCTGGATCGAAGCGGGCGAGTCGCAACAAGGCGAGCCGCTCCTGAGTGCTGAGCCACTGACGATGGGCCAAGCTATCGGCCACCTTGGCACTGAGGGTCGGCCAGCGCTCCGCAGCCAGCTTGTGCTGGCGCAGCAAGGAGAGCTCAAGGGCCTGGTCGCGCAGCGGCGAGCCGTAATCACCCAGATAGTCGTCACCGCGCTCGGTCGCCAATGCCCGGCTGAGGGCCTTGGTGGCGTTCTGCTCATCCCCCATGGCCGAGAGTGCCAGCGAGAGGTGGAGCAGCGGCAAACCGGAGCGGGCGTGATCGGCCTGCTGCTCCCAGACAAGGCGCAGGGTAGCGAGCGGTGCCTTGCCCACCCGGGCCAGCACATAGGCGCTGTAGGCCTGATTGGCAAGACGGCTGTGCTCGGGGGCACTGCTCCAGCGCTCACCGTACTGGCTGTCGGTGAGATAGCTTTGCAGCCGGTTCAGCGCCTGATTGAGCATTGCCTCCGGCACGGCGTCGCCTGCCTCTTTGCGCGCCAGCAGGTAGTCGGCGGCATAGGCGGTGAGCCACTGCTCCTCGTCGGAGCGGCCATCCCAGAGGCCAAACCCGCCGCTGGGCAGTTGCAACCGTTGCAGCCGCTGCAGCAGGGCGCGCTGCACATCCGCCTCGCTCGCCGCCTTCTTGCCCTCTGCGGGTTTGCTCCAGGCGATGCGCTCATCCGCCGTGGTCAGCAAGTAAGGCCAGGCACGGGACAGGGTCTGCTCCAGACAGGCGTAGGGGTAGTCGGCCAGCGCCTGCCACTGGGCTGCCGGATCCCAGGGGGGAGTGCCGGAGAGGCTGAGCAGCCCTTGCAGGTTGGCGCGATCCAGCCCGGCCAACTCGCCTTGCGCAAAGCTCATCTGCTGGCCGGGGGGCAGCATCTGGTAGCGCTGGCGAGTCTCGGCCGGCCAGGGGGATCGCAGCGGCAAAGTCCAGTCGCGGCTGATGGCAAAATCCTTGCCGCTGGCCGCCAACTGCAGGCTCGCCATGCCGCTTGCCCCAGTCACGGTGAGCGGCAGGGCCAGCCACTGCTCCTCCCCATTTTTAAGGGAAAGGGTGCCGGGCAACTCGCCATTTGCCTTGAGCCCGCCGTTGAGGGTCCAGGCAAGGGAGAGGGTCTGATCCTCACCGCTCATGTTGCGCAGCTGCACCAGCGCCCGGGTCTCATCCCCTCTGGCGCCAAAGCGTGGCCAGCCAATTTCGGCCACCAAGGGCGCCACCACCTTGACGGCGCGCTCGGCCTCACCCACTTGCTGTTCGTTCCAGGCCAGCGCCATCAGCGCCAGCTCGCCGTTGAAGTTGGGCAGATCGAGCGGGATCACCGCCTGGCCCTGCTCATCAAAACTCACCTCACCACTCCAGAGCGCTGCGATCTCGACCCGGCTCTCCAGCGCGCCGCCCTTTTTCAGCGGCGCACGGTCGCCCCCATAGTTGAGGCGGGCCAGCTTGCCATCTTGCAGCGGGATCACCTGGCCGTAGTTGTCGAACAAATCTTGGGAGAAGCGCTTGCGACCAAAGAAGATCTCGAACGGGTCGAGAGGCTGGTAGTCGCTGATGTTGAGCACGCCCCGATCCACCGCGGCCAGCACCACGCGGCCCTGACTGTTGGGGGTGGAGGTGGCGGTCACCTCCAGCCGGGTGAGCGGCACCGCTTTATCCGGCGCGCTCAGGGTAAGCGGCAGACGGCGCGCTTCCCTATCCAGCGTGAGCGGCACCAGCCCGACCGAGCGCAGAGTCTGCCCCTGCTGCTTGCCAGCCGGTTTGGAGGCGCTGTCTGGCGCGGCGATCTGGGCCGAGATATGCAGGTCATGACGCTGCCACTCGGGGCTGACCGGGATCTCAAACTCGCCGCGGGCATCCTTGGCATCGCCACCTGCGCCCTTGAGTTCGATACGCTGCCACCAGCGCAGGCCGTCGCCATCTTCCACCATCAGCAAGCCCTTGCCGGGGCGCGGGGCCACCAGCGTCACCTTGGCCTTGTCACCCGCCTGATAGGCGCGCTTGTCGAGGGTGATGGCAATCTTGTCGGGCCGCGCCTGCTCGCCACCACCGCCCCAGGCGTAACTGCCGATCTCCACCCGCAGGCTCGATTGATGGCCCTGACTGTTCTCCACCTCCAATCGATACCAGCCCGCCGCCAGTTGCAGCGTGAGCGGGGTCGGCCCCTTGCCATCCAGCTGCAGGGTCTGCTCCTGCTCCAGATAGGGCTGGCTGTTGAACTCGTACTTCCACCCCTCGCCATCGGCGTAGTGCCAGTAGTAGTCGCGGTACTCGTTGATAAGGCGCACCTTCACAGTCCCCGCCACCGGATGACCCTTGTCATCGAGGTTGAGGATCTGGAAAGGCAGCGGCTTGCCCCCTTCTACCCGATCGACCACGAAGTCGGCCTTGAGCGCGGGCCACTGGCTGCCCGCGGGCCAGCCATACTGGGTGCGGCTGCGATTGACGGCGCGGCCACCGGGCTCGGCGAGCGACACCCGATAGGCCACCTCCAGCGGCCCGAGGGCGCGCACCCCATCGAGCTCATCAGCAAGCGAAAAAGTCCCCTGCCCCTGCGCATCAAGGGTGAGATTGAGGGGTTCAAGATCCTTGGCCTGCTCCGCGAGCAGCGCATCACCCAGAGTGAACTCCTGCCACTGGGTAAAGGGCATAGTAGCGCGGCTGATCTTCACCTCCGCCTTGGCCTTGGTGGCGCTCGCCGGCGCGCCGTAGAGATAGTCCCCTTGCAGCGGCAGAGTGAGGGCGGCGTCCAGACTCGTCACTTCCCCATCCGGCCCCTTGCCAAGCTGCAGTTTCAGCCGTTCCGGCAAGAATTCCTCCACCAGAAAAGGCCACTCGAAGCGGCTACCGGCGGCGGTCTTGAGGTTGATGGTCCAGCGCCCGAGCGGCGCATCGTCCGGCAGACGCAGGCCGTAGTGGGCCGCGCCCAAATTGTCCGGCAGCAGCCGCTTTTGTTCGAGCAGTTGGCCGTCCGGCTGTTTCACCTCCAGCTCCACCGCCATCCCCGGCAGCAGCTGGCCATCCTGCCCCTTGAGCAGGATCTCGCTGTCGAGCCGCTCGCCGGGGCGATAGAGGTCGCGCCCGCTGAACAGATACAACTGTTGGGCCTGCCAGGGCTGGGTGCCGAGATCGAAGGTGGAGAGATCGAGCGCCGCCCCATCGAGGCGCAGCACCGCCAGATGGTTGCCCTGTTCGGCCAGCAGCAGGCGGGCACCCTGCACCTGATCGAAGCGACGATGACCTTGCGGATCGGTGGTTTGCACCTGCAGCCGGTTGCCCTTCTCGTCGAGCAGGGAGAGCTGCACATCCTTGAGCGGGTCGGCGCTGGCCAGGGAACTGACGAACACCTCCAGCTGATCGCGGTAGCGGCGGGCACTGAGCCCCATGTCGCTCACCGCAAAATAGGTGGTCTCCTTGCGCCAGTCGTAGTTGCCAAGGGGCGACATCACCGCAAAGTAGACGCCAGCCTCCGCCAGCTGCGGCTCCTTCACATTGATGAGGCGGGTCTCGCGCCGGTTGGCATCGAGCTCCAGCGCGTAACGGCCGCTGAATACCCGCTTGGCCCGCTTGGTGATCTGCTCAAGCTCCCAGTTGCCCATGCCGGAACCGGGGCGATACTCGGCCAGGAAACGGGGTAGGTATTCGGCATCGACCCGGAAGAAGTCGATATTGACCTCGTCCACGTTGACCGCGCTGATGGGCAAGCGCAGCTCGTCGCGCAGCGGCAACACCATGCCGCTGGCGGTAAACGAAGCCCCCGCCTCCAGCGGCCGGGTCTTGAGGGTCCAACTCTGGGGGGATGGGCCCAGCCCCGACTTGAGGCTCACCTCATAGCTTTTATCGGGCTGAACGTTCGGGAAATAGAGGGTGCGACCATCGTCGGCGAGGATCCACTCCCCCTGCACCTGCTTGCCCCCCTCGCTAACCGAAAGCCAACTCTGCCAGTTTGCCTTGGGCGCCAGGGGACCGGAGAAGACCAGCGCCAGCGCCGGGGCATCGCGATATTGACGGGCATTGGCCTGCACCACGGCGCTTGGTGCGCCCGTTTCCTGCTGCGCAGCAGGTTGCGTGGTCGGCCCATTGGCAACAGGCTTGTCGGGGCCACAGCCGCTCACCAGCAGCGCCGTGAGCCCCAACAATAGCAGGGCCGGCCAGCGGCGCCCGGGGACAACCGTCTGTTGCGGTGAAGAACAAGAGAAGCGAGGGTGAGAGTCGACGCGGCGCATAAAATGTCATCCCTGATTGGCTCGCTGCCAGTGCAGCGCAATAGCCAACAGGATAAGGGATCAGGCTCGCTTGACACAAAACTCATTGCATTTAAAACGCCAGCCGCCCTCGCCAGATGCAACAGCGCCGACCCTGGGGTCGGCGCTCTCTTGTGGCTGTGGCGAGTTACTCCATCACCGCCATCTGCCAGGTCTTGAAGCCGCCGGAGAGGTTCTTGACCTTGAAGCCGTGCTGGCTCAGCAGGCGGCAGGCAACGTGGCCACGCAGCCCGACCTGACAGCTGATGAGCAGCTCTTTATCCCTGGGCAGCTCATGAAGCCGGCCGCGCAGCTCATCGAGGGGGATGTGCAGGGCGCCCGGGATGCGACCCAGCTTGTCGAGTTCGGGGCCATTGCGCACGTCCAGCACCAGCTGATGGGGGTGACGGGCCTCGACCTCGGCGGCGTGGCAGAGCAGGGTATCCCCCTTAAGATGGTTGCTGGCCACGAAGCCGGCCATGTTGATCACGTCCTTGGCCGAGCCGAAGGGCGGCGCGTAAGTCAGCTCCAGATCCTGCAGATCAAACACGGTGAGACCGGCGCGCTGGGCCACCGCCAACACGTCGATGCGCTTGTCGACCCCGTCCTTGCCGATGGCCTGGGCACCGTAAATCTTGCCATCGGGGGCAAACAGCAGCTTGAGACTGACCGGATGAGCACCGGGGTAGTAACCGGCGTGGCTGCCCGGGTGAACATAGGCCTTCTCGAACGGCAGCCCCAACTGTATCAGCCGCTTCTCGCTCAGGCCGGTGCTGGCTACCGCCAGATCGAACAGCTTGCAGATGGCGGTACCCTGGGTCTTCTTGTAGGTTTCGCTGCGGCCCAGCATGTTGTCGGCAGCGATGCGCCCCTGCCGGTTGGCGGGGCCCGCCAGCGGGATCAGCACAGACTCGCCGGTGACGAAGTCGGTCTCCTCCACCGCATCCCCCACCGCATAGATGAAGGGATCCGAGCTGCGCATGCCGGGATCTACCTTGATGCCGCCGCGCGGCCCCAGCTCCAGCCCCGCCTTGGCGGCGAGCAGGGTTTCGGGCTTGACGCCGATGGCGAGGATCAGCAGGCCGGTGTCGAGCCGGGAGCCGTCACTCAGGGTCAGCCGCAGCCCGCCCCGCTGCGCGGTCGCCACCGCCGAGGTTTTCTCAGCAGGCACATCCAGGCTCTCGATGGCCGAGAGGCCGGTGCGCAGGCGCAGCTCGATCCCCTCTTCCCGGATGCGGGCATGGAGCATGTTGGCCATCTCTTTATCCACCGGCGCCATCACCTGATCGGAGAGCTCCAGCAGGGTGACATCCAGCTTGCGCTGGTGCAGCGCCTCCATCATCTCCAGCCCGATGAAGCCGCCCCCCACCACGGTGACATGGCGCGGCTGATCGTGCGCCAGCGCCGCCAGAATGCGATCCATGTCGGGAATATTGCGCAAGGTGTGCACACCCGGGCTGTCGATGCCGGGGAACGGAGGCCGGATGGGAGCCGCGCCCGGGCTCAGCAGCAGCACGTCGTAGGCTTCACGGCGCTCTTCGCCGGTCAGCAGGTTGCGCACCAGCAGACTCTTGCCGGCCTTGTCTATCTCGATGACGTCGTGAAAGACCCGCACATCCACGTTGAAGCGGCGTTTGAAGCTCTGGGGGGTCTGCAACAGCAGGACATCCCGGTTGGGGATGTCGCCACCAATGTGATAAGGCAGCCCGCAGTTGGCGAAGCTGACGAACTCGCCCCGCTCGAACATCACAATTTCCGCTTCTTCGCTCAGACGGCGGGCTCTGGCCGCCGCAGAGGCACCACCGGCCACACCGCCTACAATCAGGATCCGTTTCATCAGCAAGACTCCAGTCAACGACAGATTGCCATTAAATTAGTATCTTCTAATTTAGAATTCAATGAAATTTTGTTTGTACCGATTTTGCAGTATTCTTGCCACCCGGCAGTCGTTCAACAGGATGTTATCAGTTCATGTCGTCAACCGCGCTCAGTCACCTTTCTTCTGCCAGCCAGACACCGCTGTTCTTTCGTCTGGACGTGCGCAGCCAGCGGCTGGTCGCCCTGACCGATGTGATGCAAACCCCGCTCTACTGGCTCGATGAGCCCAGAGGCCCCTGGCCGGCCCAGTTGCCGGATGCGCTGCGCCTGCCCATCGAGCAGGCGCTCACCAGCGGCCAGGGCGGCAAGCTGGTGCTGCGCTTTGCTGGCCAGCAGTGGCACGTCGCCCTCTCCCACGAACAAGATGCCTTCTGGCTCATCTGCCTGCAGACCCTGCGCCAGGAGCCGGTGGCCGATCTGGCGCTGCACCTGCCGCGCCTGAGCCAGATGGCGAGCCAGCAGCAGTTTGCCGCCATGCTGGAGACCCTCAAGGAGAGCCTGGGGGCCGATCGCCTCATCCTCTGGCACTATCAGGCCAACGGCCCCCTCGGCAGCGAACAGCTGACCCCGGTCTTCACCCTGGGGGCCGACGAAGTGGCCGCCATTCGCGGCGACAGCCGCTACATCCGCGCCCTGCGCACCCGCAAGTCCCTGAGCTTTTCGGAGGCGGCGCACCAGCCCATGCTGAGCCAGCACTACTACCTGGCCAATGCGGGGGTGAGCTCGCGCCTGGACGGCGCGTTGCTGGAGCAGGAAAAACTCATCGGCGTGCTGAGCCTCGAATACCTCAACGCCACCCCCCTCAGCGAGGAGATGCTGCAACTGGTGCGGCACAGCGCCCAGCTGCTCGGCCACTGGCAACCCCTCCCCGAACCTGTGCACAACCCAGTGCTGGCCCTGCCGGCCGAGCTCACCCTGCTGACCGGCATCGCCTATTGCCGCGCGCTGGTGCGCTGGGGCATGAGCGTCAGCGGCGCCCGCATCGGCTGGATCGGCGAGTACCAGCCGCGCGGCCAGGAGTTGTGGATGATCCCGCGCTGCGTGCTTGAGGGGGAGACCTTCTCGGTGCTCAAACCCATCCAGATGGACCCGGGCCCCGGCCAGGAGCTGTTCCAGCACGGCCAGGCAGTCTATGTGGAAGACCTGCCCCTGCGCTATCCCCAGGCCAGCCAGCTGCTGGCCCTCAATGCCCCCGTCTATGTCGGCATTCCGCTGCACGGTCAGCACGGTGCCCCCATCGGCCAGCTCACCTTGCTGCTCGACACACCGCTGGCCGACCCCATGCCGCTGCTCGACGCCCTCAGCAGCCAGCACGAGCGGGCCGCCGTCGAACTGCAACGCTTGGCCGCCGACGAAGCCTTGCGGCTGGCCGAGGTGGCCTTCAACACCCACGACGGCCTGCTGGTGATGGATCACAAGGGGATCATCCTCAAGGTCAACAACTCCTTTACCCGCATCACCGGCTTTGCCGACGATGAGATGATCGGCCAGCATATCGTCCGGCTCAGGCCCACCTACTATGGCGATCACCTGAAACAGGATGTGCGCCAGGCGGTGGCGGCCCAGGAGTTCTGGATGGGCGAAGAGCGCTGCCTGCACAAGGATGGCCACCTGTTCCCGGTCCGCTTGATGGTGAGCGGGGTACAGGACGAGCACGGCGAGATCAGCCACTACGTCTGCAGCTTCTACGACATCAGCAAGGAGAAGGAGGCGGCGCGCCACATCGAGCAGCTCGCCTATTACGACGATCTGTGCGGCCTCTACAACCGCCGCAGCCTCAACGACATCATGCAGCGTACCCTGCAGGAGGCCAGCGGCCAGTGGGGCGCCCTGCTGCTGGTGGATCTGGACAACTTCAAGTCGATCAACGACTCCCTCGGTCATGCCTGTGGCGATCTGCTGCTGCAGGCGGTGGTGGAGCGGCTCAAGGGGCTGCCGCAGGACAACCTGGTGCTGGCCCGCATCTCGGGGGACGAATTCGCCCTGCTGTTCACCGCCCTGGGCCAGGGCTATGTCACCGCCAAGATCCTCGCCGAGCACTTCGCCCGCGAGCTGATGGGGCTGTTTCGCATTCCGTTCGACATCGAGGATCACAAGCTGCACTGCAGCGCCTCGGTGGGGATCAGCCTCTTCTCCAGCGAGGACAAGGATCACCTGGTGCTGATGCAGCAGGCCGACACCGCCACCCACATGGCCAAGCGATCCGGCCAGGGCAACTATGTGTTCTTCAGCGAGGCGATGGCGGAGAAGGAGAAGAGCAAGCTGGCGCTCAACAACCAGCTGCGCGACGCCCTGCGCCACCACGAGCTGCAGCTGCACTATCAGCCGCAATACCGGGTCGACAACGGCGCGCTGTCCGGCATCGAGGCGCTGCTGCGCTGGCAGCGCAGCGACGGCAGCATGGTGCCGCCGGCGGAGTTCATTCCCATTGCCGAAGAGACCAGCCTCATCCAGGACATCGGCTACTGGGTGATGAAGACCGCCTGCGCCCAGTACAGCTTCTGGCTCAACCGCGGGCTGGCCATTCCCCACCTGTCGGTCAACGTCAGCGCCCGCCAGTTCCACACCGTCGGCTTCGTGCAGCAGGTGGAATACATACTGCGCGATACCGGGGTGCCCCCCTCCCGCCTGCTGCTGGAGGTGACCGAATCCGTGGTGCTGGAGAACCGGCTGGAGAGCATCGCCAGAATGCGCCAGCTCAAGGAGCTCGGCATCCTGCTCTCCATCGATGATTTCGGCACCGGCTACTCGTCGCTTGCCTATCTGCGCGACCTGCCGGCGGACGAGGTGAAGCTCGACAGAAGCTTCATTCAGACCCTGGTACACAGCGAACAGGACAAGGCCATCGTCAAGGCGATCCTGGAACTGGCCAAGGTTTTTCGTTTTACCGTCACCGCCGAAGGGGTGGAGGATGAAGAGCAGCTCGCCATCCTCAAATCCCTCGGATGCCAGCATTATCAAGGCTTCCTGACCAGCCGGCCGCTCACCGCCAAAGCCCTAGAGAGCCTGCTGGGTGCCGCGGTAGCGGGCTAAACATGTAGGATTTATAGGGCTTTATGTAATAAAATAACGGCCTGCTCGAATCATTGGAGTCGTCTATGTCTGTCATTAATCGGATCCCCGCTGTCGAAGTCAGCGCCACCGCCGCTGAAACCAGTGTGACCGCCGATGCATCCGGGGTCATTGGCCGGATCCATTCCGTTGAAACCTGCGGCACCGTCGATGGCCCCGGAATACGCTTCATCGTGTTCATGCAGGGCTGCCTGATGCGCTGCAAGTACTGCCACAACCGCGACACCTGGGACACCCAGGGCGGCCGCGAGGTGACAGTGCCGGAGTTGATGAGCGACATCACCAGCTATCGTCACTTCATGAATGCCTCGGGCGGCGGCGTCACCGCCTCCGGTGGCGAAGCCATGCTGCAGCAAAATTTCATCGCCGAACTGTTCGCCGCCTGCAAGGAGAAGGGCATCCACACCTGCCTCGACACCAACGGCTTCGTGCGCCACTACGACGAGCAGCTCGACAAGGTGCTCGACAATACCGATCTGGTGCTGCTCGACATCAAGCAGATCAACGACGACAAGCACATTCCGCTGACCCACGTCAGCAACAAGTACACCCTGGAGTTTGCCCGCTATCTGGCCGCCAAGGGCAAGACCATGTGGATCCGCTACGTGGTGGTGCCGACTTGGTCGGACGACGACGAGAGCGCCGAAGGGCTCGGCCAGTTCATTGCCGAACTGGGCGAGTGCGTCGAGAAGGTGGAGCTGCTGCCCTACCACGAACTTGGCAAGCACAAGTGGGACGTACTGGGCGACACCTATGATCTCAACGGGATCAAACCGCCCAGCAAGGAGACCATGGACCGCGTCCAGGGCATCCTCGCCAAGTACCACAACAACGTAAAATACTGATAGCTCAGGGGCTGGCCGGGAAAACGCCAGCCCCTTTCACATCGGGCTTCGCCCATCTGCATGCCGTCACCGGACAAGGATCTGCCATGAGTGAAGGACAAGCCGCCGCCCTGCTGCTCTGGGTACTGCTGCTCATATTCAGCCTGCGCGGCACCTTGCTGCGCACCCTCTATCACCATCCGCTCTATCAGCATCTCTGTCTCGGCGGCGCCATCGTGCTGGTACCGCTCTGGACCCTGCGGGCCGGTCTGCACGAAGGATTGGACGTGCACTTTCTCGGTCTCACCAGCCTGACCCTGCTGCTGGGCTGGCGCCTCGCCCTGCTCGCCCCCTGCCTCACCCTGCTGGTGCTCAGCTATTTTGGCGTCATCCCGCTGGCCGAGATCGGCTGGCAGGCCCTCATCGGCGTGGCCCTGCCGGTCGCCACCACCTGGCTGCTGTTTCTGGCCAGCTGGGCCTGGCTGCCGCGCCATCTGTTCGTCTACCTGTTCGTGGTAGCCTTTCTTGGCGGCGCCCTCTCCATCTCGGTCAAGGTGGTGGCCAGCGCCCTCCTGATGGGTCTCAGCGACACCTACCCCTGGTACACCATCAGCGCCGACTACCTCTCCATCTGGCCGTTGCTGCTCTTCCCCGAAGCCCTGCTCAACGGCATGACCATGACCCTGCTCGCCATCTACCGCCCCCACTGGGTCAACACCTTCTTCGACCGGGAATACCTGGGCCGCTGAGCAACACGCAGCCACAAAAAAGCCCGCAATTGCGGGCTTTTTTTATGGCGTTTACACGGTGCGGGGGCGCAGGTGGGCGTGCCAGCGGGCTTCCCATTTCTTGAACAGCCAGACGATGACGAAAGTCAGCAGCATGTAGAGCAGGCCGGCGGTCAGGAACGCCTCGAACGGGCTGTAGTAGCGGGAGTTGATGATCCGCGCGGCGCCGGTCAGATCGACGATGGTGATGATACCCGCCACCGCCGAGCCCTGCAGCATGAAGATCACCTCGTTGCTGTAGGCCGGCAGTGCCCGGCGAAACGAGTTGGGCAAAATGATCCGGGTCAGGGTCTGCCAGCGGGTCATGCCGAAGGCGTTGGCCGCTTCAATCTGCCCCTTGGGCATGTTGAGCACGGCGCCGCGCACGATCTCGGCGGTGTAGGCCCCGGTGTTCAGGGTGAACGCCAGCAGGGCGCAGAACCAGGCTTCGGCAAACAGATCCCAGGCGACGCTGTTTTTCAGCCACTCCCACTGGGCGGCGCCGTAGTAGATGATGAACAGCTGCACCAGCAGCGGGGTGCCGCGAAAGAAGTAGATATAGGCCCAGATCGGCCCCTTGATCAGCCAGTTGCGGCTGTTGCGCAGGATGCCGAGCGGCACCGCCAGCATCAACCCGAGGATCAGGGAAGCCGCCACCAGCAGTACTGTGGTGTAGAGGCCCTGCCAGTAGGTGGGCCATTCGGTGAGAATGATTGAGAAATCCATGGCTTACCTCGTCTTTATCGCATAGTGACGCTCGGCCCATTTCAGTGCCGAGGTGGAGACCGCAGTGAAGATCAGGAAGATCAGGGCCACCGCCATGTAGAAGGTGAAGGGCAGCTGGGTCGAACCCGCTGCCAGGGACGCTTTGCGCACCATGTCATCGAGCCCGATGATGGAGACCAGAGCCGTGGTTTTCAGCAGTACCAGCCAGTTGTTGCCAAACCCCGGCAGGGCGTGGCGCATCATCTGGGGAAACAGGATCCGCACAAACACCTGGGTTGCCCGCATGCCGAAGGCACGGGCCGCTTCCAGCTCGCCCTTGTCCACCGCCAGGATGGCGCCGCGGAAGGTCTCGGTCATGTAGGCGCCGAAGATGAAGCCGATGGTGGCCACCCCGGCCGCAAACGGGCTGATGTCGATGTAATCGGGCAGCAGGGAGACCCACTCCTGATTGGGATTGCTCGCCAGCAGGTAGTTGTTGTAGCTCTCGTTGACCCAGGTACAGAGGTTGTTGATGAGTACCTGGCCGCCGAAGAACAGCAGCATCATCAGCACCAGATCGGGGATGCCGCGAATGACGGTGGTGTAGGCGGTGGCAAAACCGCGGGCCCATTTGTAGGGGGAGAGCTTGGCCAGCGCCCCCAGCATGCCGAGCACCAGCGCCAGCAGCAGGGAGGCCAGCGCTACTTCCAGGGTGACCCAGGCCCCCTCCAGCAGGGAGGTTTCGTATCCTTTCAAATCAAACATATGCGGCTCCATTGCAACTCATTGAGCGGGATCTCCCGTCCCAATATCCTTTCAAACCAAACACATGCAGCTCCATTGCAACTAAGCGGGCCCATCGCTCCCTTGCGAGAGACAACGGGCCCGATGACTACAGACTAGGGTCAACCTGTCGTGATGATTCGCCGCAATTGCGCCGGCGGCTACCGGGGTAGCGCGCCTTCGGGGTTACTCGCCGTACACGTCGAAGTCGAAGTACTTGTCGTTTATCGCCTTGTACTTGCCGTTGGCACGCAGCGCCAGGATGGCGGCGTTGAATTTCTCTTTCAGATCCTTGTCGGCCTTGCGCACCGCGATGCCGGCACCCTCGCCAAACCACTTGGGATCAGTCAGTTTCGGGCCGATGAACTCAAACGCATCGCCACCCTCTTTCTTGAGCAGGCCGTCGCTGATGGCGGCGGAGTCGGCCATCACGTAGTCAACCCGGCCGGATTTCAGATCGAGATAGGCCTCGTCTGCGGTGCCATAACGCTTGATGGTGGCGTTGGGGAAGTTGTCGGTGATGTAGGTGTCCATGGAGGTGGCGCGCTGCACGGCCACTGTCTTGCCACTCATGAACTCCTTGTCGAGCTTGATCTCGGTGCCCTTCTTGGCGGCGAAGCGAGCCGGAATGTGCTGGTACTTCTGGGTGAAGTCCACCTTCTTCTTGCGCTCTTCGGTGATGTCCATGGTGGCGATGATGGCGTCATACTTGCGCGACAGCAGCGCCGGAATGATGCCGTCCCAGTCCTGTTTGATCAGGGTGCACTTCACTTTCATCTCCTCGCACAGGGCGTTGGCGATGTCGATGTCGAAACCTTTCACCTCGCCGCTCGGTTCGGTCCAGGAGAAGGGGGGATAGGCACCTTCCACCCCGATCCGCACCTCTTTCCACTCCTTGGCCATCAGGCTGCCGGAAGACAGGGCAGTGACTATGGCGGTCGCCAGCATCAGCTTGTTCATGTATCTCTCCTTGATAAAATCATCGACTGTTGCAATTGCAGATTATTGGGGATCAGCCCCGGCCATCAATAGATGGAGGAGATGAATTGCTTGAACCGTTCGGACTTGGGATGGGCGAAGATCTCCTTGGGATTGCCCTCCTCCTCCACACGGCCCTGATGCAAAAACATTACCTTGTTCGACACATCGCGGGCAAACGACATCTCATGGGTCACCACCAGCATGGTGCGCCCCTCTTCGGCCAGCTCGCGCATCAGGCCGAGTACTTCGCCTACCAGCTCGGGATCGAGCGCCGAGGTAGGTTCGTCAAACAGCATCACCTCGGGCTCCACCGCCAGCGCCCGGGCAATGGCCGCCCGCTGCTGCTGACCGCCGGAGAGGTGGCCTGGGTAGTAGTCGCGCCGCTCCCACAGTCCCACCCGGTTGAGCAGGTGTTCCGCCTTGGCCATCGCCTCGGCACGGGGCACCTTGAGCACCTGGATCGGCACCTCGATGATGTTCTGCATGATGGTCATGTGGGACCAGAGATTGAAGCTTTGAAACACCATGGCCAAGCGGCTGCGAATACGCTCCACCTGGCGCACGTCCTCCGGCAACCGTTCACCGGCCCGGTTGGTTTTCATGCGAATAAGTTCGCCATGGAGGGAAACCGTGCCGGAAGAGGGTGTTTCCAGCAAATTGATACAACGAAGAAAGGTCGACTTCCCCGAACCGGAGGAGCCGATAAGGGAGATCACATCCCCCTTGTGGGCGGTCATATCGATGCCCTTGAGCACTTCGTGGGTGCCGAAATACTTGTGCAGATCACGAACTTCCAGTGCGGCAACGTCGCTCATCCATTACAACCTTGTCTGTCCCTAGACGCCGCTGGGGCGTGACTCACGCCATCGTTTATTTAACAAAAAGTTAACCGATGGCAACCTTCAGCGAAAATATCACTCGGATAGTTAAAAAACAATACAGAACCGAGGTCTTTGGTGTTTTGTCTGTATTTTTATTGGTCAAACAGGTATTTTTCAGCACTTTGTCTGCATAAAACGCTAACCCACCCTGCCTGGCGACACCGCCTTTTTATACCCCCAGCGCAAGGCTGGCAAGAAGATTCCTACGTTTTGGCCGCAAGCCACCCGGATTGACTTTATTCAACCATGCAGTACACGCATCCTGTTGAAAAATGGGCCTGTCAGACCCCATTCTGGCTGCACCAGAATGGGCCGGCGCCCCAACAGCGGGCCTCATTTCGCACCAAAAACATAACATATTGATAAAGAAGCTCCAGATGGAGCAGGCAAACACACAAATATGTGACACAGGCCCAATAAGTGATGATAAGGTGTCATTTTTGTCAGTTTTTGTGATCGAGGCCCCGATGTTGCTCAATGTGTTGCTGATCCTGCTGCCGCTGGTAATCGGCTATCTGGTACCCCTCTCCTCTGCCCGTTTGATCAAGCTGGTCAATCAATCGCTGGGCAAGATGGTCTATCTCATTTTGTTCCTGATGGGGCTGGGGCTCGCCTATGTGGAGAACCTGGGCAGCAATCTGGCGGTGATCTTCAAGGTGGCCGGGGTGATGCTCGCCGCCATTACCCTGTGCAACCTGCTGGCCCTCTGGTGGCTGGACAGGCGCTCCCCTCCCACTCATGAGGCCAGCGACGGTCAGATGCCGAGCAAGCTGCACCTGCTGTGGGAGTCGCTGCAGCTCTGTTTCGTGGTGCTGGGCGGCGTCTTGCTGGGGCTGCTGGTCGACCTGCGCGCCCTGCCCATCGACAAATGGAGCGAGTGGGCGCTGATGCTGCTGCTGTTTCTCATCGGGGTGCAGATGCGCAACTCCGGCATGCGGCTGCGCCAGATCCTGCTCAACCCCTGGGGCATGAAGATCGCCGTCACCGTCATCCTCAGCAGCTGGCTGGGTAGCCTGCTGGCCGCTCAACTGCTCGGTATGCCGCTGACCCACGGCTTGGCCCTGAGTTCCAGCTTCGGCTGGTATTCGCTCTCCGGCATCCTGGTGGCCGACAAGCTGGGGCCGGTGCTGGGCTCCGCCGCCTTCATCAACGATCTGGGGCGCGAGCTCATCGCCATCCTGATCATTCCGATGCTGATGCGCCGCCACCCCTCCGCCGCCATCGGCTATGGCGGCGCCACGGCGCTGGACTTCACCCTGCCGGTCATCCAGAAATCCGGCGGCATCCAGGTGGTGCCGGTGGCCATCGTCTCCGGCTTTATCCTGAGCCTGCTCGGCCCCATCCTGATCCTGGGCTTCCTGGCCATCTGATTGCCCCTGAACCACCCACCGCCAACAACGACAAGCCCGGCACTGCTGCCGGGCTTGTCGTTTAAAAGAGGGGAGCGGGCATGACAGGCATCCCGTCAACTAGTGGCCTTCAGGTGCGCCAGCGGCCGCCGCTCATCACCTGCTCGATGGCCAAAGTGGCCGGGTCGATCAGCAGCAGATCCGCATCCTGCCCCACCGCCAGCGTGCCCTTGGTCGCCAGCCCCAACGCCCTGGCCGGATTGGCCGTCACCACCGCCAGCGCCACCTCCAGCGCGACCCCCTTGCCGCAACTCTCCACCAGCGCCTGCCACAGACTGCCTATCTGGCCGCAGCGCAGCTCGATGAGACGCCCCTCGCCATCGAAGCGCGGCAGGCTGGCGTTGGCGTCCGAGCTGAAGCTGATCCGATCGGCGGGCACCCCGACCGCCAGCAGCTCCACCAGGGCGTCGGCCGCCAGCCGCTCGCCATCGTCCAGCAAGTCCGGAAAGCTCGAGGTGGTGAGATCGACCCAGCCACCGGCCCGGCCCCACTCGATGGCCTCGGCAAACAGCCAGGGGTTGCGGTTGCAATGGGTGGGATAGAGCTGGCGCAGCGGGATGTCGGTGCCATCGCGCAGGGCCCGCAGCGGCGCCAGCGCCCCGCGCCCGTCCCCCAGATGAAAGAAGCTGACCCCGCTCTTGCCGGCGAGCAGCCCGGCCACCCGCGCCTCGCTCACCAGGCGGGCCAGCTCGTCGTGGGTCGGCGCGCTGGATCTGTGGTCGCTGATGGCCACCTCCCCCACCCCCAGCACCTCGGGAATCAGCATGATGTCCGACTCCACCGTACCGGTGAGGGTCTTGACCGGCAGATGGTAGGAGCCGGTATACATGAAGGCGCTCACCCCGGCGGCGCGAAACTCGCGCACCTTGCCGAGCACCTGGGCCGGGCTGCGAGTCAGGCTGTCGGTACCGAGCGCCGCCACCAGGGTAGTGACCCCTGCGCTCAGCGCCTCCCTTGCCGCCAGCTCCGGCGTGCGAAAACCAAAGCCCCCCTCACCACCACCGCCGGTAATGTGGGCCAGCGGATCCACCAGCCCGGGCACCAGATAGCGGCCGCGACCATCCACCCGCGTCAGCGGCCAGTCGGCGGGGACTGACAAGCCCCGGCCGAGCCAGGCGATGCGGCCATCGGCCACCAGCAGATCCTGGCGGCCCTGCGCAGTCGGGCCATAGAGTTCGGCGCCCTCGATCAGGGTCAACATGTGCATGCTCCTCGTGATGATGATGGGCGCCACAAAGCGCCAGCCATGCTGCACTCTACCCAGCCGGCGGTCATGGAGGGAAGCACTTCCGCACTTCCGCACTTCCGCACTTCCGCACTTCCGCACGGCCAAGCGCCCGTTCCCGTAGGCAAGGGCCGCCGGATCCGCTAGGCTCAGCGACAATCCCACTGGCTGACGTCACCCTTCATGAACTATCTGGCTCACCTGCATCTGGCAGCCCATACCCACAGCTCCCTCACCGGCAACCTGCTGGGAGATTTCGTCAAGGGCGCCCTGCCGAGCGCGCTCGGCACCGAACTCGACGAGGGGATCTGGCTGCACCGCAAGATAGACGCCTTTACCGACAGTCACCCCGAACACAGGGCGGCAGTGGCCTGCTTCGAGGCCCCCTGGCGCCGCTTTGGCGGCATCCTGGTGGACATGCTCTACGACCACTGGCTCAGCCTGCACTGGCCGCAGTTTCATGACGAAGCCCTGCCCCGTTTCCTGCAGCAGAGTTACCGGCACCTGCTGGTGGATGCAGACAGCCTGCCGGATGGGTTGCCGCTGCCCCTCAGACGGATGGCGGAGCAGGACTGGATCGCCTCCTATCAGCACAAAGAGGGGCTGGCGCAGGCCCTCAACGGCATCGGCCGCCGGCTGCGCCGCCCCCTGCCGCTCGGCGATGCGCTGCTCACCCTCAAGGAGGCGCAATGGCATGGGTGCGAGGCGGGCTTTCTGCGCTTCTACCCCCAGTTGATGAGCCATAGCGTGCAGCAGTTGGCCCACTATCGCGAGACCGGCGGCCACGCCGGCTTGCGGCCATAAAAAAGGCCCCGTGAGGGGCCTTCTACCAACGCTTCATCAGACCCCTGGCGTGGCCGGCAGGAAGGTGAACGCCTTGGCCGGCACAAACTTGTCCGCCGTTTCCCCCGCATAGAGCTGACGCTCGGTCAGCGGGAGTTTCTTGACCGGGGCGCCTGCACTCAAGTCCAGCTGATCCATGCTCACCCAGAAGGTGTTGGGCAGATGGGTCAGCTCGAAGAAGTAGCGGCGATGCTGTTGATCCGACACGCTGCGCCACAGGGTGGTGGAGATGTTGGGTTGATCCGGAGTGCTGATCCCCATGGGCACCGAGACGTTGCGCATCACGCTCATCACACCGGCCACGGCCTCATTGGCCTGATCCGTCTTGGGCAGGGTCTTGATATAAAAAGAGGCCCGGGCGAAACGATCCGCCGACCGGTTGGTGCCCGGCAGCATGGTGAGCCCGCCTATCTCCTCCCAGTACTCGTTGAGTGCCAGCTGCTTGTCGAACACGGGGGAGTTGGTCATCACCTGATAGCTGCGGTCGTGGTGGATCTGCAGCTTGCCATCCACGTACTGGAAAATGGCCGAGTCACCGCTGGCATCCGAGATGGAGAGGTGCAGCTGGCCCGGCTTGCCATCCGGCGTCAGGGTGGTCACCACATAGAACTCGTCCTTCGACAGGGCGGCGACCGCCTCGCTGACGGTGGCAAAATTGTCCAGCACATACTGGGCCCAGAGGGAGATGGAGAGCGTCTTGCGCGGATCCTTGTCACTCGGAGTCACATACTCGGATTCGGTCAGGTAGAGCAGGTTGGCCACCAACCCCTTTTCATTCATGCCATCGGCGGTGCCCGCGTCAAACCCTGCTGCGACCAGGGAGCCATAGCGCGCGTTCCACGTCATGGAGTGCGGCCCGGCCGCCCCGCTCCGCTCGATGCCGCGCGGCAAGGCCCAGAGGTTGGTCGGCATGGCGGCGCGCCAATCCATGGTGCGGCCGGTCACCACCAGACCGCCGTCGCCCTGATAAACGGCGCGGGTGCAGGCATCGGCCAGCGAACTGACCGACAGGGCCATGGTCAAGGCCAACAGGGTTTTCTGGAGCAAGGGTCTGGATTGGCGTTTCATTGGGTGCATCACTCAAGGCTGGTGAAAAGGACAGGCTAACGGCGGCCGCTGTATGGGAGCTTAATGAGGATAGTCAGCTGCCCGCCCCCCTCCCACCTCGCGGCGTCCAAGATGTGATCATGTCGACATAGTGGCTGCAAGATCAGCGAGATACAGCGGACATCTGCACTGCCAGCAAGCCCTTGGCCCACCCGCTGTCACGTCAACCCCGGTCGTGTCATGCCTGGGTAGCGCATCCATAAAAAAACCGGACTCCAGGTCCGGTTTGCACAGAGCAGGCACGCTGACACGGGCCTCAGTGGTCCTGCGCCGAAGGCTCACCCTTCTTCTTGCGAATGCTCAGGCCCAGCTCGCGGCCGCGCAGGCGGGCGTAATAGATGGTGCCGATGAAGGCGAGCACGGTGAACACCAGCTCCACCACCGCCAGCCACCGCTCCCCCTCATCCGTGGTGATCAGGGTCAGGGCGTGCAGGAAGTAGGGCATCAACACGAAGTTGCCCCAGGCGTGGGTGTAGGGGTTGCCCTGCACGATCCCCTTGAGCGGGAACAGCAGCGGCACCGTCCAGATCACCGGCAGCAGCCAGGGGTTGAGATCCGGGTGGGGCGAGAGCCACAGATGCCAGAGGATGACCCAGCCCAGCAGGCCGAAGAAGCCGACCAGGGTCAGCAGGCGGGCGAAGCGGGTGCTCACTTGAGGATCTCCAGCACCTGCTCGGGCGGACGACCGATGCGGGCCTGACCGTTCTTGATCACGATGGGCCGCTCGATGAGCTTGGGATGCTGGTGCATGGCGCGAATGAGGTCATCACCGCTCACCTCGCCAAGCCCAAGCTCCTTGTAGAGATCTTCCTTGGTGCGCATCAGCTGACGCGGATCGCTGAACCCCAGCTGGCTCAGCAGGGTGCGGATCTCTGCCTCGCTCGGAGCCTGCTCCAGATAGAGCACCACATCCGGGGCGATCCCGTGCTGTTCCAGCAAGGCCAGGGTTTCACGGCTCTTGGAGCAGCGCGGATTGTGGTAGATTTGGGTCTCGCTCATGATAACTCCCTGATTAATCGCAAGATGGGACAAGAAACGGCGCTATTGTAGGGGAAACTGATGGTCAGGGTAAGCGCGAGAGTGCAGGAATTGAAACGAATTTGTTGGCTGATTGTGGCCGGCCTGCTGACAGCCTGCAGCCCGCCCCCCCAGTTCACCGACAGCCAGAACCAGCCGGTGGCCCTGGCCGACTTTGCCGGCAAGCCGCTGTTGGTCAACTACTTCGCCCCCTGGTGTGCCCCCTGCCTGCGGGAGATACCGCTGCTGGAGGCGCTGGCTCATGAGGGGCAAACTGCCGTGGTGATGGTCAACTACGACCCGGCAACCCCGGCCGAGCTCGCCAAACTGGCCGGACAGTACCACATCGAGGTGCCGCTGCTCATCGCCCGGCAGGAGGCGAGCCTCCCCTTCCCCCGCCCCGCCGGGCTGCCCACCAGCTATCTGCTTGATGGCGAGGGCAAGCTCCAGCAGACCCTGGTGGGTGAGCTCACCCCATCGCGGGTCGAGGCCCTCAGGGCATCAGTCAAGTAGCTTGACCACTGACGCCAACGCCGCTGGTAGCGGCGCCAGCCGGCTGGCGTTCCCGCCATTCTCTTCGCCATCATAAAACGACAAGGGCGCACCGAGGTGCGCCCTTGTCGTGGGTGAGAGCTGCTGGCCCGTCAGCCCTTGAGGCTGTCGAGATCCTTCTTGGCCCGCTCCAGCTCGGTGATGCGCGCCTCCAGTCTGGCCAGGGTCAACTTGTCGTTGGTGGTGCCGCGCGCCACGATAAGCTCGTCGATGGCTGCCTGGTAGTCACCGCGCAGGGAGAGCATTTCGGCCCGTGCCATGTGCAGATCGGTCATCCTGCCCGCCTTGCGATAGGCATCGGAGAGCAGGCTCCAGGCCAGGTTGTTCTCTTCGTGCTCGCGGGCATAGGGGTCGAGAATGGCGATGGACTTCTTGTAATTGCCCCCTTCCAGATAGGCGTTGCCGAGGTTCACCACCACCACCTCGTTGTCCGGCATGCGGGTGCGGAACTTCTCGAGCCGGGCGATGGCCTGGGCGCTGCGCCCCTTGGCCAGGTCGATGTCGGTGAGGGCATCCACCACGAACAGATCCTCGGGGTGGCGAGTCGCCAGCTCCTGCATCAGGGCATCGGCCTCGTCGGTGCGCTTGAGCTGCAGCAGCGCCAGCGCCTTGCCGTAGGTGGCCGCATCCTTGAGCGGGTAGTCCCCCTTCTGCAGGCGGTTGTCAAAATAGGTGAGCAAGGCCTGCGGGCTCTCGGTGCCGAAACGCACCTGGATACGCACCTTGGCCAGCCAGAAGTCGAGACTCGGCGGCAGATCCCGGCGGCCATAGCTGCCCGCCCGGGCGCGCGCCTCGCTGATCCGGGTCTCCGGCAGCGGGTGCGTCAGCAGCATCTCAGGCGGCTTGCTGGCGTAGCGATATTCGGCCGCCAGCTTCTGGAAGAAGTTGGCCATGCCCATGGGATCGAAGCCGGCGTCGTAGAGGGTCTTCATGCCGATCCGGTCCGCTTCGTATTCGTTGTCGCGGGTGTAGTTGATGGCCGACTGCATGGAGAGACCGAGCGTGGTCTGCAGCGCGGCGATGCCCGCGGTGGGGTTGATCACCGCCAGCGCGATGGAGCCTACCAGCCCGGCCAGGGTCATGGCGGAGCTGCTCGCCTGCGCTTCCATGTAGCGGGCGATGTGGCGCTGAGTCACGTGGGTGATTTCGTGCGCCAGTACCGAGGCGAGTTCGCTCTCGCTGTCGGCATAGAGAAACAGGCCGGTGTGCACCTTGACTCGCCCGCCGAGGAAGGCGGCCGCGTTGATGCTGGGATCGTTGATGAGGAAGAAGGTGAACGGGAAACGCACGCCGTCGGCGTTGGAGAGCAGCCGCTGGCCCAGATCGTCGATGTACTGGCTCAAGACGGGATCATCGATGATCGGCAAGCCGGCCCGGGCAAAGCGCATGAAGGCGTTGCCGTAGCGCACCTCCTGCTCGATGGGCAGGGCGGCCACCCCGGCGGTGCCGATGTCGGGAAGCTGGTTGTTGGCCTGGGCATGGAAAGTGGCACCCATCAGGGAAACCAGCAGGGGGAGCGATGCCATCAGGGGGGAAAAGCGTGCCACGTTATCTCTATCTCCAATCAGACCCTACCGGGACACCGGCAGAATACCCTTGCCCATCAAGGGCTACAAGCGTTGTTTCGCGCTCTCATCACGGCCATAATAGCCGCCTCACGCGCGATGGAGCCTCCATGGAATACCTCGACCTGACCCCCTGGCGCTGCCCCGAGCCGCTGATCCGGCTCAAGCTCTGGCTGCGTCAGGCCAACGCCGGTCAATCCCTGTCCATCCGGCTGGCCGATGCCGGCTCCCGGCAGGACATTCCCGCCTATCTGCAACGCCAGGGTCATGCCTTCACGTTGCAGGAGGCGCCTGACAATACCCTCTCTTTGCAGTTGGTGGTCGGGGCCCAGCACCACGGCAAGCCCCAGTAACCTAAGGATGTCGCCATGTTAGAAGTCATCAAGCGCTGGTATCAGACCCGTTTCTCCGATCCCGATGCCGTCACCCTGTTCCTGCTGCTGGTGGCCTGTTTCGCCGTGCTCTGGCTGTTCGGCGATCTCTTGGCGCCGCTGCTGGTGGCGCTGGTGATGGCCTACCTGCTGGAGTGGCCGGTGAGCCGGCTGCAGCGGGCCGGGCTCTCGCGCACCCTGGCCACCAGTCTCATCCTGCTGTTGTTCATTGCCCTCACCGCCATGGCATTCCTCGGGCTCATCCCGACCCTGGCGAGCCAGGGACTGAACCTCGCCAAGGAGTCGCCGGCCATGCTCTCCCATGCCCAGGACTATGTGCGCACCCTGCCCGAGCAGTACCCCGAGCTCATCAACGTCACCCTGGTGGAGACCATCATCGACAACATCCGCCAGCGCATCCTGACCGGGGGCGAGCAGCTGGTGAGCGCCTCCCTCAGCTCCCTCATCAACGTGGTGGCCATCCTCATCTACGCCATCCTGGTGCCGCTGATGGTGTTCTTCATGCTCAAGGACAAGCAGATTCTGATGGGCGGACTGCGCCGCTTCCTGCCGCGCAACCGCACCCTGGTCAACCGGGTCTGGGTGGAGATGAACGAGCAGATCCTCAACTACATCCGTGGCAAGGTCATCGAGATCCTGATCGTCGGGGTGATCAGCTATGTGGCCTTCGCCATGCTGGGGCTGCGCTACTCGGTGCTGCTGGCGGTGGCGGTCGGCTTCTCGGTGCTGATCCCCTACATCGGCGCCGCGGCGGTCACGGTACCGGTGGCCATGGTGGCCCTGTTCCAGTGGGGACTGACGCCGGAGTTCACCTGGCTGATGGTGGTCTACACCGTGATCCAGGTGCTCACCGGCAACGTGCTGGAGCCCATCCTCTTCTCCGAGGCGCTCAACCTCCATCCGGTGGCCATCATCATCGCCGTGCTGGTGTTCGGCGGCCTGTGGGGATTCTGGGGGGTCTTCTTCGCCATTCCCCTCGCCACCCTGGTCAAAGCGGTGCTCAACGCCTGGCCCAAGCGCGAAGAGCTGCCCGCAGCGAAATAACCCACTTCCCATGCAATCGTGACAACGGAGTGTCCATGACCTTTTCGCGTCAAATCAGAGCAGCAGGGCTGACGGCCCTGCTGCTCGCTGCCGCCATGCCCGCCCGCGCCGATATCGACCTTGGCTCCATGGATCTGCTCACCAGCGACAGTCCCACCAGCCCGGTGCCACAAGGCTTTGTCGCCGGTGCGGCGCTCATCGGGGGACAAGCCCGCTATGAGGCGCAGGATAATGCCACCTACGCCATCCCGGGCTTTATCTACTTCGGCAAGCAGTTCATGTTTCTCGGCGATCGGGCGCGTTACTACTTCCACAAGGATGAACATGTCGCCCTGTATGGCTATGGCCGGGTGCGTTTTGGCAATCTGGATCCCGAGGATTCGCCCGCCTTCACCGGCATGGAACAGCGCAAATGGCAGCTGGAAGGCGGGATCGGTGGCAACATCATCACTCCCTACGCCCTGCTGACCGTGCGGGCCAACAGCGACATCACCGGCCGCAGCAAGGGTCAGGAGCTACTGCTGTGGGCCGACTTCCCAATCCAGCGCGACAACCTGCTGATCATGCCGGGGATGGGGCTGATGCTGCGCAGCGACAAGATGGCCAACTACTACTTCGGCGGCATCTCCGAAAGCGAGGCCACCGCCCAGCGCCCGGCCTGGGATACGGGGTCAACCCTCTCCCCCATGGCGGCGCTCATCACCAGCTATCGCTTCAGCCCCAACTGGATTGGCATGTTTGCCATGAACTACGAATGGTATGATCGGGATATTAAAAACAGCCCCATCGTCCAGCACGATGGTGAACTCTATGCAGGATTTGCCCTCGGCTATATCTGGTAATTGTGATTCGCCGTGAGATACGAACAAACAAAAGGGAGCACTCGGCTCCCTTTTTCACGATCATCGTCAGGCTGATAGTGCAGCCTACTCAGGCTGCCAATTCAGGCTTACAGCGCAGCCAGAAACTCGGTCAGCTGCTGATTGACGAAGGCGGGGTTCTCCAGCGAGGCGATGTGGCCAGCCGCTGGGATCTCCCTGAACGGGCAGCCCAGTACCTCGGCCATCAGATAGCCTTCCAGCACTGGCCGCGCCTTGTCCTGACTGCCGGTCATCACCAGCGCAGGCACGCTGATCGCTTCCAGCCACTCGATGCGATCCTCGCGGGTCACGAAGCTGCGGCCCACCGCCACCATGGCGGCCACCTTGTCGGCCGGCCAGGCGGCGAGGCGCGCCTTGAAACCGCTCATCAGGTCGGCATCCGGCTGATCGGCAAAGAACAGCGGCGCCACCTGCTCGACGATGGGGGCCGGGATGGTGCTAAGCTGCTCGATCATCGCCAGCATGCCGAGGTAGCGCTCGCAGGTGATCTGCGGCTCGAGACCGACGAAGCTGTCCATCAGCACCAGGCCCTTGAGACGCGCGGGTGCCATGCGTGCCAGCTCGACGCCCCACATGCCGCCGATGGAGAGACCCACCAGCACGAACTCATCGATGCCGAGCGCATCGAGCAGCGCCAGATGATCGCGGGCCAGGGTTGCCAGGGTGCAGGCCCCCTCGGGCAGCGCGTCGGAATCGCTGTGGCCCCACAGCTCGGGCACGATGCAGCGATACTGCCCCTTGAGGGCCTCGATTTGCGGCGCCCACATGGCGCTGTCCCACAGGTAGCTGTGACCAAACAACAGTACCGGGCCCTGCCCCTCGTCCAGATAGGCCATCTGGCGGCCCGCGATCTCCATAAATTGCTTCATGTTTTCTCCTGTTTCTGGTGCCGACTATTGACGGGGCGGCAGTGTAGCACGACCCTCTTGGCAGTGACGCCTGCCTGGTGCAATCTGGAAAAGTGTCAATAAGGAGAAGAACATGCCGAAGGACAAGAGCAAGAAACGCCCGCGCCTGGACAAGAAGACCTACGAGCACCACCTGGCCCATCTGCAGGAGGAGCTGGTCAAGCTGCAGGAGTGGGTCAAGCAGGAGGGGCGCAAAGTAGTGGTGCTGTTCGAGGGCCGCGACGCCGCCGGCAAGGGGGGCGTCATCAAGGCGATCACCGAGCCCCTCAACCCCCGGGTCTGCCGGGTCACGGCGCTGCCCGCCCCCTCGGATCGCGAGCGCTCCCAGTGGTACTTTCAGCGCTACGTGGCGCACCTGCCCGCCGCCGGCGAGATGGTGCTGTTCGACCGATCCTGGTACAACCGGGCCGGGGTCGAGCGGGTGATGGGCTTTTGCAGCGACAACGAGTATCGCGAGTTTCTGCGCGCCTGCCCCGAGTTTGAGCGGATGCTGATCCGCGCCGGCATCACGGTGATCAAATACTGGTTCTCGGTTAGCGACGAGGAGCAGGAAAAACGGTTCAAGGAGCGGATCAACACCCCCATCAAGCGCTGGAAGTTCAGCCCGATGGACCTGCAGTCCCGCTCGCGCTGGGTGGAGTACTCCCGCGCCAAGGACGACATGTTCACCTACACCGACACCGAAGATTGCCCCTGGTTCGTGGTGGAGGCAGACGACAAGCGCCGCGCCCGTCTCAACTGCATCTCCCACCTGCTGGGCAAGGTGCCCTATGAGGCGATCCACTACGAGCCCATCACCCTGCCCCCTATCAACACCGAGGGTTACGAGCGCCCGCCGCTGACCAACCAGCACTTCGTGCCCGACATTACCGCCGCACTCGAGGGCTGAGCCCTGCCACCTCGCCTGCCGTTCTCGCCAAACGGCAGGCAATAAAAAGCCGGTCTTGCGACCGGCAAAAAGGCATTGAATCTAAAGAAAGGAAAACCTCGGCAGCCGCCCCTGATCAGGTGCGGATGTATTTGGCCGTGCGCGGGAAGGCTTGCTCCTTGGCATCGAACAGGTAGCAGGCTTCGGCCGGAATGCCGACGCTGTACTGCTGACCGGTGGCCACGTCCACGTCGGAGCTGGCCTTGACGGTGAAGTCGTGCCCTGCCACGTCCATGTAGACGAAGGATTCGGCCCCCAGGTGTTCAGCCACCTGCACCACCCCGCTCACCTTGCTGTGTGCATGGGGGTGATCCAGCGGCATCAGGTGCTCGGGGCGAATACCCAGCTCCACCTTGTCACCCACCGCGCCACTGCGGGCATCGACCCGGGCACGCACGGTATCGCCGGAGGTCAGCTTGACCACACACTCCTGCTCGCCAATCTCCAGCAACTCGCCCGCCAGGAAGTTCATCTTGGGAGAGCCGATAAAGCCTGCCACGAACTTGTTGTCCGGGTTGTGGTAGAGATCCAGCGGTGAACCGAACTGCTCCAGGTTGGTGGCCGCCTCGCCCTTGAGCGGGCTCAGTACCACGATCTTGTCGGCCAGGGTCATGGCTTCCACCTGATCGTGGGTCACGTAGATGATGGTGGAATTGAGCTCTTTGTGCAGCTTGGCGATCTCGATCCGCATCTTGACCCGCAGCGCGGCATCCAGGTTGGAGAGCGGTTCGTCAAACAGGAACACCTGCGGCTGCTGCACGATAGAGCGACCGATGGCAACCCGCTGACGCTGACCACCGGAGAGCGCCTTGGGCTTGCGGTCCAGCAGCGGCTCGAGACCCAGGATCTCGGCGGCGCGCATCACCCGCTTGTGGATGTTCTCTTTATCCATCTTCTTGAGCTTCAAGCCAAAGGCCATGTTCTCGTAGATGTTCATGTGGGGATAGAGGGCGTAGGACTGGAACACCATGCCGACGTTGCGCTCGACTGGCGGCACGTCGTTCATGTAACGACCGCCGATGGTCAGCTCACCGCTGGTGATGTCTTCCAGACCCGCGATCATCCGCAGCAGGGTGGATTTACCGCAGCCGGACGGGCCGACGAAGACGATGAACTCCCCTTCCTTGATGGAGAGGTTGATGTTGCGCAGGGTGTCCTTGTGAACAGCCGGATCGTAATTTTTGCGAACGTTGTTGAGTACTACTTCAGCCATGACGAGCTCCGCTCTTGAATCTTTGCAAATCGTGATAGCGGGGGGAGTCAGCTCCCCCGGCCATAAACTTAACCTTTCACGCCACCAGCGGTGAGGCCACCGACTAACCAGCGCTGTGCAAGCAGGAACACCACTGTGATGGGGAAACCGGAGAGCACTGCGGCCGCCGCGAAATCACCCCACAGATAGTTCTGCGGATAGAGGTACTGCTGGGCCCCGACCGCCAGGGTCAGATTGTTCACATCCTGCAACAGGATGGAGGCCATGGGCACCTCGGTAATGGAACCGATAAAGGCCAGAATAAACACTACCGCCAGGATGGGCACCGACAGAGGCAACAGGATCAGACGGAATGCCTGCCACGGGGTCGCACCGTCGATGGCCGCCGCCTCCTCCAGAGAGGAGTCGATGGTCTCGAAGTAACCCTTGATGGTCCAGACGTGCAGGGCGATACCGCCCATGTACGCCAGGATCAGGCCACCGTGGGTGTTGAGACCGAGCCAGGGGATGTAGTCACCAATCTTGTTAAAGAGCGCGTAGATGGCTACCAACGCCAGTACCGCGGGGAACATCTGGAAAATCAGCATGCCCTGCAGGATGGTGGACTTGCCACGAAAACGCAGGCGGGCAAAGGCGTAGGCACAGGTGGTGGAGAGCGTCACGATCATCAGGGCAGTAATGCCGGCGATCTTGATGGAGTTCCACAACCAGGTCAGCACCGGGAACGGCGGCGGCGTGATGCTGCCGTCGGCGTTGGTGATGGACATGCCCAGCGCCAGCTTCCAGTGATCCAGGGTCGGATTGGAGGGGATGATCTCCCCTACCGCGAAGTTACCGTTACGGAACGAGATGGCGATAACCATGATCAACGGGAAGATGATCAGCGCCAGGAAGCCCCACATGACCAGGTGGGTTGCCCACACCCGGTATTTGACTGATTTGGGTTGTACGATTGCCATGTTGAAGCCTCCTTACAGCTGCTTGTCGGCTTTGGACAATTTCAGGTTGAGCAGCGCCAGCGCACCTACGATGAGGAAGATAGCTGTGGCGATGGCACTGGCCAGACCGTAGTCCTGACCACCCGATCCCTGGAACGCAATCCGGTAGGTATAACTCACCAGCAAGTCGGTGGTACCGGCCGGGGTGCTGGCGCCGATGATGTCGGGCGCACCGTTGGTCAACAACTGGATAAGCACGAAGTTGTTGAAGTTGAAGGCGAACGAGGCAATCAACAGCGGTGTCAGCGGCTTCATCAACAGCGGCACGGTGATCTTGAAGAAGTTCTGCACCGGGCCGGCACCGTCCATGGCGGACGCTTCATAGAGATCTTCCGGAATGGCTTTGAGCAGGCCCATGCAGAGGATCATCATGTAGGGGTAGCCGAGCCAGGTGTTGACGATCAGGATCATCACCTTGGCCAGGAAGGGGTTGGTGTACCAGTCCGGCTTGATGCCAAACGCCGCTTCCAGGAACATGTTGATCTCACCGAAGTTCTGGTTGAACAACCCCTTGAACACCAGGATGGAGATAAACGCCGGAATCGCATAGGGCAGGATCAGCATGACCCGATAGAAACCGCGCCCCTTGAGCGATTCCCACTGCACCAGACAGGCCAGCACCATGCCGATAGCCAGGGTGAAGGCAACGGAACAGCTGGAGAAGATCACTGTCCAGATAAAGATCTGCAGGAACGGTGACTGAATGCCCGGATCGGTGACGATGCGCGCGAAGTTCTTCCAGCCCACGCTGACCACGAAGCCGGGTGCCACGCCCTTGCCGACAAACTGACCCTGTTCGTCGATGTACTGATAGAAGCCGGTGTCACCGTTGGGCAGCATCAGCTGGCCATTCTGGGTATCACGCAGCAGGTTGCTGTCTTTGATCACCACGCCGGACTTGAGCACGGCGCCATCCATCAGACGGGTGTACTGCTGCTTCTGGGCGGCAAACTTGCGCAGGCTGCTCAGGGTCAGGTGGGTACCGCCATCCGGCAGCACCAGATCCAGGTCACTCAGGTGAGTACGATGCTCAACAATGGCGCGGATCGGCGCGGCCTTGCTGGCGGCTTCGCCAGTGAAGGGCTGCAGCTCGACCACTTGCTGGGTGCTCTGCACCCGGCCCTCGCGGGACGCCAGCTCACGGGCCTTGTTGTTCATCAGGGAAACAGGTTGGCTGATAAAGGATTGATCATCCTGTGTCAGCAGCAGCTGGAACTGGCCATTGTCGCCACCCAGCAGGGTAAAATCGAATTCACCGCCCGCCACCTTGTAGGTTTTCTTCAGGTGGTAGTCCCGCGCCTGCTCCACGGAGAGCAAGTTGGACCCCGAATAGTTGGTGAAGGCGATGCCAATCGTGTAGGCAAGAGGGAAGATGATAAACACAACCATGCCCGCAACACCCGGAAAGATGTAGCGATGGGCATAGGTCTTCTTGTTCATGAAGACATACAGACCGACGGAAACCACCACCAGATCCAGCAGCGCGAATACCCACTCGCCACTGGCGTACATCATCACGGCTGCGTAGCCGTTGAGGATGGCGACCAGGGCCGCTATGGTCCACTTAAGCCAGGTGTGCTTATCCTTCGGACCGGCACAGGACTCAACAGAAGGTACTACTTCCATGCCAATTAACCTTTATAACGCCAAGAGAGATTTGAGAGAGTGGGAGGCCATTGCGGCCTCCCGGGTAGTGCGTGCTTACTGAACGATACGCTTGGCAGCGGTATCCAGTGCTTCGTCAACACCCTGACGACCGGAGGTCACGTTCTTGAGGGCAGTTTCGAAGGAAGACCAGAAACGGCTCATCTCAGGCACGGACGGCATCGGCTCGCCAGCCTGGGCGTTCAGCATGGTGGCCTTGATGTGCGGATCGGATTCCAGGGTCTTCTGGAAGGATTTCAGCGCAACGGCACCCAGCGGCTTGTCGGCGTTAACCGGCGCCAGACCGGCATCGGTCAGCAGGTAGTTTTCCAGGAACTCGATGGCCAGATCCTTGTTCGGGCTGGCGGCGTTGATGGTGGCACCCAGCACGCCAACGAAAGCTTTGGCCGGCTTGCCGTTCAGGGTCGGCAGCGGCGCTACGCCGTACTTGATGCCGCTCTTGTCCAGGTTGCTCCAGGCCCAGGGACCGTTGATCATCATGGCCACTTCGCCCTTGTTGAACTTGGCGTCCATCACACCGTAGTCGATGCCTTTTTCCAGGTGACCGGACTTGATCATCTCGGAGATGTAGCCGACACCGGCCTTGGCACCCGCGTTGGCCACGCCGGTGTCTTTCACGTCATAACCGGTAGCGGTTTTCTTGAAGGCATAACCACCGTTGGCAGCCACCAGCGGATAGCTGAAGTACGGGGTGTCATAAGCCCACATGATGGCGCGCTTGCCGTTTTTCTTCAGAGTCTCGTCAATCTTGGCGATCTCTTCGAAGGTTTTCGGCGGCTCGGGCAGCAGGTCTTTGTTATAGATCAGGCTGACCGCTTCCATGGCAACCGGGTAGCCATAGGTTTTGCCATCAACAGTCATGGCATCCCATGCCAGCTGTTCAAATTTGCCTTTGGTGGCAGCGTTCGGCGTTACCGGAACCAGCAAACCGGCTTTGACCCACTCACCGTAACGGTCGTGAGCCCAGAAGAAGATGTCCGGGCCGTTGCCAGTGGCGGCGGCTTGCTGGAATTTCACTTCAACCTGATCCGGGTGAGCCACAGTAACCTTGATGCCGGTTTCTGCTTCAAACTTCTTACCCACTTCAGCCAGACCGTTGTATCCCTTGTCACCGTTGATCCAGATGGTCAGCTGGCCTTCATCGATGGCAGCAGTAGCAGAGCAAGCGACGCCAAGAGTGGCCAGACCGATCAGGGATGACAGCAATTTCTTTTTCATGAGCCTTTCCTTGTATTAGTTCCGCGCTGTAAGAGCATTGTGTGCGAGATGAATATTATCCCAAGCCGTTACCGCCTCACATGACGCAACTCGCATTTTTGAAACGCAATTACGTATTTTCTTCCAGAAAGTTCTGAAAACATTTTCTTATTTCAGGGGGTTATCGCCATTTATTGGCATATTTATCGCCAAATTAAGAAATTAAATTACCAAAGAGAAATAAAAAAACATGAATGAAAGGGTTTTCACCTCACTGAAAACCCTTTCACGGGGATTATTCTGTTTAATTTGTTAACAAAGCACCGAGTTGGTTTCGCTGCTGCCTACCCCGTTAAATAAAAAGACACCGCAGCGAAGTGCGGTGTCTTTTTGCCAAAACTGGAAAGCAGATCACATTACGACTGGCGCAGCAGCTGATCCTTGAGGTTGGGCGGGACCCCCTTGATGGTCAGGGTATCGGTCTGGGGATCGTAGAACACCCGGCTGTTGAGCAGCTTCTGCTCGAAGCTCAAAGTCAGGCCGCCACCGGAGCCGACGAACTTGGTCAAGCCGCGCAGGGTCGAACGGTCGGCCGGGAAGCGATCTTCCAGCTCGTACTCCTGACCGATAAAGCTGTAAAAATCGAGGTCGCCATCGCCCGGCAATTCCGCCGACAGCTCCTTGATCTCGATCTCTTCACCGGCGCTGGCCTGCTCGGTGCAATATTTGAAGACCTGTTTCTTGTAGTCATTGCGCTCGGCCGGCTCGAGCTGACGGCTGTCGCAATAATCGTCCACCGCCTGCAGCAGCCCCTTATTCTGGATCTTGGCATCCATCCCCTCGCGGGCACCCAGCAGATCCATGAAAAAGTCACCCAGCTTACGACCGACCCGACCCTTGCTGAAGGTGATATAACGGCGTGAATCCGGCTGGGTTTTCCATTCGGTCAGATCGATGCGGGCCACCAGATTCAATTTGCCGATATCCAGATACTGGATGTGACGCAGCTCCAGCGCCTCGCTGACGGTGACGCTCTCCTTGCCCTCCAGCAGGGCGATCATCAGATAATCCACCCCCACGTAGTTATATTTGGCAAACAGCAGCACCCCCTGCTCGTCGAGGGCGTGCTCCACCAGCTGCTTGACCAGCAGCTGGGTCATCTCGACCGAGAAGGGGACGAAGTCGGTCTGTTCGCCGAGCAGCCGTTCGAGGGCGATGCGAAAGAGCGGAGAAGGCTGTTTGGGGGCGCTCTCCCCCTCCGCCAGCTCGGCGACGGCGGCCTCGGGGTCGGCAAAGAAGCCGAAGCCCTTGCCCCCCTTGCCGTTGTAAATGCGATGCAGCTCCGCCATCAGCCCCTGTACCGCCTCATCGGCAGGCAGAAGCTGGCTGCGGGTGTCGGCGTGAGGTTGACCATCGCCGCCCTGGCGCAGGGAGTGAAGAATGATCTTGTCGATATCGAGACTCATGTCACAAAGCCATAGTGTTAGCCGAAAGGGTGAAGTATTATAAGGCGCTTTGAACCGAGATGAACCCAAGATTATGCCCATCGTATCAAAGTACAATAACGAGCAGTTTGACGCCCTGATGAACGACCTGATCACCGCCCTGGAGAAGCACAAGGCGCCGGTGGATCTGAGTCTGATGGTGCTCGGCAACCTGACCACCAATATCATCAATGGCATGGCCCCGGCCCAGCGTCAGGCGATCACCGAAAAATACATCCAGGCGCTCACCGCCTCGGTGGATCATCGCCACGATGCTCACTGAGTCTCTTCGCATTCTTTGATGTTTTTCAAGCAGATGGATCACTATGGTCGAAACCGGCAACCCCTATCGTGATAATGTTTCTCGCCTGATCACCTGGGGGCATTGGTTCTCCTTCTTCAACATCATTCTGGCCATGCTGATTGCCACCCGCTACCTGGGGGCGATCAGCTGGCCGTCGACCACGCTCGGCGTGACCTATCTCATCATCAGCTGGATCGGTCACTTCTCGTTTCTGAGCTTTGTCACCTATCTGTTGACGATCTTCCCCCTGAGTTTCGTGCTGCCCAAAGAGAAGCCGCTGCGCTTCATCTCGGCCATCATCGCCACCCTGGCGCTGGTGCTGCTGCTCATCGACACCCAGGTGTTCCAGCTGTTCAAATTCCACCTCAACGGCCAGGTGTGGCAGTTGCTGCTGGATCAGGCCCAGACCGAGGAGGGCTCGATCTGGAGCATCATCTTCGTGGCGGTGCCCACCATCTTCCTGGTGCAGCTGCTGCTGTCGGCCTATGTCTGGCGCAAGATCAACAAGCGCAAGCGCCGTCAGTACGGCAATCAGGTGGGGCTGGCCCTGCTGGTCTGCTTCATCCTGACCCACGTGGTCAACAGCTGGGCCGATGCCACCCTGTATCAGCCCATCACCATGCAGCGCGCCAACTTCCCGCTCTCCTACCCGATGACCGCCAAGAGCTTCCTCGCCAAGCACGGCTGGCTGGATCTGGATCAGTACGAGAAAAAGGCCGAATCACAGGATGGTGACAATGCGAGCCGCTTGCGCTACCCGCTGCGCCCGCTCAGCGTCAACGCTCCGCTGACCCACAAGAACCTGCTGATCGTGGTGGTCGACTCCCTGCGGGCCGACATGCTCAACAATATCAACATGCCCAATCTGCAGCGTTATGCGGATCAGCACCTCAACTTTGCCAACCACATGAGCGGCGGCAACGACGATGTGATGGGGATGTTCAGCCTGTTCTACGGCCTGCCGGGTCACTACTACGACGACATTCGCAACGACAAGACACCGCCGGTGCTGTTCGACGAGATGCTGCGCCAGGACTACCAGTTCGGCCTGTTCGGCGCGCTGGAAGATGCCCAGAAGTACCGCCAGAGCATTCTCTCCGGCCTGCGCAAACAGGTGTTCGTCTCCGAGCAGACCGATGACACCCAGCTCATCGGCGACTGGCAGCAGTGGCTCGCCAAGCGCTCGCCGGACCGGCCCTGGTTCTCGCTGGTCTATCTGTCGAGCCCGGGTGACTACCAGCTGCCGGCCAACGTGAAGGGGCCCTTCCAGCCGGAGCTCACCAAGTTCAACCCGGCCACCGCCTATCAGGCCGAGAATCTGGTGAAGCTGGAGAACCGCTACAAGAATGCGGTCTTCTATACCGACCAGTTGCTGGAACAGATGCTGGCCCAGCTGCAACAGCAGGGGCTCAGTGAGCAAACCATCGTCGTGGTCACCGCCAATCATGGTCAGGAGTTCAACGAGACCCAGAACAACAGCTGGGGCTATGGCACCAACTACTCGCCCTATCAGGTGCAGGTGCCGTTCGTGCTGGCCTGGCCGGGCAATGATACCCTGCCGACGAGCCCGGTGAGCAGCCACCTGGATCTGGTGCCGACCCTGATGCAGAGCATGCTGGGAGTGCGCAATGCGCCACGGGACTACAGCATCGGCCGCAACCTGTTCGACACCAGCCCGCGCAACTGGCTGCTGGCGGGGGATCAGCGCGACTTTGCCATCTATCAGGGCAACACCATCACCCACTTCAACAAGCAGGGTGACTTCGAGCTGCTGGAGCGAAACAGCTACCGTCCCATCAAGCACGGCACTCCCGACATGGGCGTCATGATCCAGGTGATGAACGAGCTGAACCGCTTCTATCGCGCCCCCTGATAGCCGCCTTGTGCCCTTTGAAAACCCGCTCCTGCAGCGGGTTTTTTATTGCCGACATCACCTTGGCATCAGCTGCCAAGCCCTCAGCCAACACCTTGCCACCCTCCCCCGTTTTATCCCCTGTCTGCCCGCCCAGCGCCCTGCAGGCGCAAACGTTGGCCCGCGTTGCTACTGATGCCTTCATCAAAAAATGCAGTCTGATCAGGATCATAAAAACAAAATGATAATGATTATCAATCGTTGATCTGGCTGGACCTCTCTGCAATAATCCGCGGCCTTCAGGCTCAAATAATAATTATTCTCAACATGAAAACACTACTTCACTACTGGCCCATGCTGCTGTCCGGTACAGCGCTGGCCGCCGGCGATCCCGCCGGCATAGACACCTCCGGCACCACCCCGCCCAAGGCGCGCGAGACCATAGTGGTCAAGGGCCAGCGGGTCGAACAGAAACTGTCCGACATCTCGGGTTCCATCACCGTCATCACCGAAGAGGATCTGGAGCGCCAGATCGCCACCGAGCTCACCGACGTGTTCAAGAACGAACCTGGCGTCTCGGTGACCGGCTCGGCGGGCCGGCCGCAAAACATCAGCATCCGCGGCATCGGTGGCAACCGGGTGTTGATCATCAAGGACGGGGTCCGGGTCAGCGACGGCTTCGGCGCCGACGACCTCAACGACAAGGTGGGCCGTTTCAGTTTCGATCTCGATGACGTCAAGCAGATCGAGGTGGCCAAAGGAGCCGGCTCCGCCCTGCACGGCTCGGACGCCATCGGCGGCACCGTGGTCATCACCACCAAGCAGCCGGAAGATTACCTGCAGGGGCAGGATGCCTACCTCAGCAGCAAGGTGCTGCACGACGGCAGCAGCGACAAGCAGAAACTGAGCGCCACCGGCGCCGCCCGCTGGGGCGAGAGCGCCCACCTGCTGCGCCTCTCCGGCTGGCAGGGGCACGAGACCGCCAACTATGACCAGAGCCGTATCCCGGCGGACCTCGATGGCCTCAGCGCCTCCACCAGCTCCAGCCTGACCCTCAATGAGCAGCATCTGCTGCGCCTCGAGCTCGACTACTTCGAAGACAACGCCAAGCGGGATCAGGGGCCGCGCGAAATTCCCCAGCCCGACGGCAAGTGGCAGGTGCGCCAGTATCGCGAGAACGGCACCCAGCGCTCCCAGGGCGGCAAGCTGAGCTGGGAGGCGCAGGATCTCGGCCACCCGCTGGCCGACCGCTTTACCTGGAACCTGCACGGCAACTACGCCAAGAACACCGCCAACAAGCGCAGCCTGCTGCAAAATGACGAGCTGAGCGGCTACCCCCGCTATCGCAGCGAGCGGGAGCTGGCCACCTTCACCGAACAGCTGATCGGCAGCGAGCTGGATATCCGCCGCGATCTGGTCACCGGCCCCATCGAGCACAAGCTGAGCTACGGCATCGAGCTGGCGCGCACCCGGCACGAGCGACCGGTGGAGAAGCTGATGCTGGAAGCCGGCATTCCCCAGCCCACCCAGTCCGCCCCCTTCAGCAGCGCCCGCACCGATCGGGCCGGCATCTGGCTGGGAGACGTGGCGACCCTGGGCCAGTGGCAGTTCACTCCGACCCTGCGCATGGATCAGCAGTGGCTGAGCCCGCAGGATGGCCGGGGCGAGAGCAACCACAGCTGGCATATCTCGCCAAGCCTGGCCACCAGCTACCGCTTCAACGAGCAGTGGCGCAGCTGGCTGAGCTACGCCAACGGCTTCAGCGCCCCCTCCTACGACAAGGTGTACGGCAACATTCCCCACTACTTTGCCCTGCCGCCGTTCGAGATCATCGCCAACCCTAACCTCAAGGAGGAGACCAGCCACAGCTTCGAGTGGGGGGTGAGCGGCGAAGGGGATGAGTGGAGCATCAAGCCGGCGCTCTTTTACAACCGCTACTACAACTTCGTCGACTGGCGTCAGGTGGGCTTTCGTCTGAGCGACGGGGTCATGCTGCGTCAATACCGCAACGTCGCCAAGTCCGAAACCTGGGGCGCCGAGATCGCCGCCAGCTACTGGCTGACCCAGCAGTGGGAGCTGGCCACCAAGCTGGGCTGGGTCGACGGCAAGACCAGTCAGGGCGAATCGCCGCGCAACCTCACGCCGCTCGAGGGCAACACCCGCCTCAGCTATCAGGCCAACGACTGGAGCCTGGGGCTGCAGGCCGACTACGCCGCCGCCATGAGCCGGGTGCCCACCTGTGGCAACAGCCTGACCCAGCAGCAGGGCGAGTGCCTGAAAACCGCCGGCTGGCTCAGCTTCGCCCTGACCGCCGACTGGCAGATCACCGACGCCCTCAAGGCCAACCTCAAGCTCGACAACCTGCTCGACACCCGCTACACCCGCTATCAGGACGTCGCCGGGCTGGAAGCAGGCACGGATGCGGGCCTCTACACCCAGACGGGCCGCTCCCTGAGTGCCAGCCTGCGCTACACCTTCGTGGGGCTCTGATGCACGCACTCCTGATGCTGGCCAGCCTGCTGGCCAATCCGGCGCAGGCTCAGCCTGCCGCCATTGCACCTGTCGATACCCAAAGCCAGGCCGTCGCCACCTCGGCGCCGATCGTGGCCCCGCTTATTCCTCACCGCTCGCTGCCGATGCCGGGGGAGCGGGCCCGGCTCGATCCCTATGGCGGCTGGCGCGACGACAGCCGTCAGGATCCCGCCCTGCTGGCCCTGCTGGGCGAGCAGAACCGCTGGACCGAGCAGCAGCTCGCCGCGCAGCGGCCGCTGGAGCAGGCTCTGCAGGCCGAGTGGCAGGCGCAAGCACGCGGCGAGCCCATGCCGCAAGAGTGGCTACACGAGGCGGGCAGCCAGTGGCGGATGGAAGCCGACGGCAGCCTGTGGCAGCGAGACGGCGAGCAGGCTGAGCCCCACCAACGGCTGGCGCCCCGCCAGCCGGCCAGCGGCTACTACGAGCTCGCCAGCTGGGCCCTGCACCCGAACGGGCGCTGGCTGGCCCTGGCCGAAGATCTGCAGGGCGATCGGGATTACCGCATCACCCTGCTCGACCTGGCCGACGGCAAGCCCCTGGCCACCCTGACCCACCGGGCCAGCGATCTGCTCTGGAGCCTGGACGGCAAGACCCTCTACACCATCGCCAACGAACCTCGCACCCTGCGCCCCTGGCAGCTGTGGGCCTGGCGTGATGGCAAGGAGCAGCAAATCCACCAGGAGGCGGACCCCGCCTGGCTGCTCAGCCTCTATCGCACCACGGATCGGCGCCACCTGCTGCTGCAGAGCAACAACCACGACAGTGCCGAGCAGTACCTGCTGGACGCGGGCACACCGGCTCTGCTCAAGGCCCGTCAGGCAGGCCTTGAGTACTACCTGGATACCCAGGGGGAGCGGGTGCTGCTCAAGAGCAACCGGGACGGTGCCCTCGGCCTCTATCAGGTGGCCGACCTGAGCCAGGTGGCCAAGGGAGAGTGGCAGCCACTCTGGTCTGGCGAGCAGAGGAGTCTCGAGAAGTGGCGCCTGTTTGCCGACTACACGGTGCTGCAGTATCGCCATCACGGGGATGACTGGCTCGACGTGCTGGATGGCCGCGGCCGGCTCAGCCATCGCCTGCTGCTGACCGAGGGGGCCGGCACGGCCTGGATCCAGGGCGCCCACGACCCCGCCAGCGGGCAGATCCTGATCCGCCGCCAGGGCATGGCCGAGCCGCCGCACCAGCGCCTGCTCGATCTCGCCAGCGGCCGCTGGCTGCCGGATTCCCAGGCCGCCCTCCCCTCCCTCTACCAGAGCGAGCGCCGCTGGGTGGTGGGCAAGGATGGCGTCAAGGTGCCGGTCTCCCTGGTGTGGCGCAAGGACATCCGCACCCCCAAGGCGCTGCTGCTGTACGGCTACGGCGCCTATGGCACCCCCATGCGCCCCTACTACCAGCCGCAGGTGCTGAGCCTGCTGGATCGCGGCTTCGTCTACGCCATCGCCCACGTGCGCGGCGGCGGCATGCTGGGGGATGCGTGGTATCTGGCCGGGCGCGGTCGCCACAAGCAGCACAGCGTGGACGACTTCCTGACCGTGGCCGATGCGCTGGCCCGGGATCCCGCCATCGACCCCGCCCGGCTGTTTGCCATGGGCGGCAGCGCCGGCGGCCTGCTGGTGGCGGCGGCCCTCAACCAGGCGCCGACCCGCTTCGCCGGGGCCGTGCTGCAGGTGCCCTTCGTCGATCTCATCGGCACCATGAGCGATCCCGAACTGCCGCTCACCCGTCAGGAGTACGCCGAGTGGGGCAACCCGGCCATTGCCGCCGATTACGCCGCCATGCGCCGCCTGAGCCCTTACGACAACCTGCATGCGGCCCCCTATCCCCCCGTCTATGTGACGGCTGGCTTGCACGACAGTCAGGTGCCCTACTGGGAGCCGCTCAAGTGGGTGGCCCGCCTGCGGGAACACAGCACGGGAGCGGGCCCCTATCTGCTCAGCACGGCCCTCGACGGCGGCCACCGCACCAGACCGGGCAACGCGCGCCAGCAGGAGGCCCGCGAGTACGCCTTCCTGCTCACCCTGGCGGGCGCCCGCCGGTGATCCCTTTTCTCATTTTTGTGTTGGAGTAAACCATGAAACCCTCTTCCCTGGCCCTCTGGCTGGCGGCAACCCTGCTCTCCCAGCCGATGCTGGCGGCCGAGCTGCAGTTTGTCGATGAACAACCGCTGACCACCACGCCGAAGCTCTGGCTCGAACAGCGCCTTGGTGTGAGCCTGGCCCCCGACTACGAGCGGGCCAGTCTGCTCGGCCATCACTACAGCTTCCGCCAGCTGGTCAACGGCCTGCCGGTGGCCACCATCCAGGCCGCCGTCAGCGTCGATCAAACAGGCAAGCCCTGGCGCATCTATCACAACAGCCGGCCGCTGCAGAGCAGCGAACCCGGCTGCGACGCCGCCGGCACTCTGGATCCCCTGCTGGAGCAGCTGCGCGATGGCGGCAGCGACATCGACACCCTTGGTCCGGTCGAAGCCTGGTACTGGCGCGACGGTGACACCCTGGTGCCGGCCCTGCGCCAGCGGGTGCGCGAGCATCAGGCGGGCAACGCCAAGGCCAGCTATGTGCAGCTCTTCGCCAGCTGTGACGGCAGCCGCGAGCTCGGTCGCTGGATGGATGCGGCCACCACTCAGGCCAGCCGCGTCGCCGACGCCGGCGACACCCAGCTGGAGGCTCGGGTATTCGACCCGGATCCCCGTACCCAACTGCGCGACGCCAGCCTGGTCTGGCACGAAGCCCTGCAACTGGCGGACGCCGCCTATCAGGACAAGGTGCCGCTGCCGGTCACCCTGGCGGGTGGACGCTATCTGCTGAGCGGCCCCCACGCCCGGGTGGTGGATGCCATGGAGCCGGACACCGCCCCCTTCAGCGCCGACAACCCGCAGGCGTTTCGCCTCACCCGCGATGATCGCGGCTTTGCCGACATCAACGCCTACTACCACCTGGATCTGGCCCAGCGCCACCTCAAGCGCCTCGGCTTTGTCGATCTCATCCCGGGGGCGCTCGACATCGATACCGAGGCCGGCTATCAGGACAACTCCCTCTACGATCCGTTCGAGCGCCGGTTGGAGCTGGGTCGCAGCGGTGTGCCCGATGCCGAGGATCCCATGGTCATCTGGCACGAGTTCGGCCACGCGGTGCAGCACCACATAGTGCCGGATCTCGGGGACGAGGCGGACTGGGGCGCCATCGGCGAGGGCTTCAGCGACTACCTGGCCGCCAGCCACCGCCAGCGCAGCGAAGCCGGCCGCCAGTTCGAACCTGCCATGGTGTTCAACTGGGATGCCCGCTTCACCGACCGAACCCCGCGTCAGCTGGACGATCTGCGCGCCCGCTACCACCCGGATTACAACTACCCGGCCCACCGCACCATCAACGGCAGCAATGGCGATCAGCTGTGGGGCACCCCGCTGTTCCAGGCGCTGCTGGCCGCGGTCGCCGAGCAGGGCGAAGGGGCGCGGGACGAGTTTGATCGCCTGATCATCGAGTCCCACTTCGGTCTCGGCCCGGCCATCCGCATGCCGCAACTGGCCCGCATCACGGTGGATACCGCCGCCCGGCTCTACCCGGCGCGCCCCTATGCCAGGCTGCTGGAGCAGGCGTTTCGCCAGCACGGCCTGTTGCAGGCTCCGGTCAATGTGGGCCTCAGTGATGGCAGCGTCATCGAGCTGGGGCAGCGCCAGTCGGTGCAGCTGACCCTCACCAACCAGGGCAAGGCACCGGTCACCCTCAATGAGCTGGCTCTCACCCTGCCAACCGGGTTGCAGGCCGATCCTTACAGCTGGCAACCGGCGACCCTCGCGGCGGGTGCCAGCATGACCACCACCCTGCGCCTGCTGGCCCAGAGCCCGCTCGCCTGTGGCGACGAGGTGGTGCTGCCGGTGAGCCTCTCCATGAGCGGCACCAGCCCGACCGAGCGCCAGTGGCAGCAGTCTCTGACCCTGCCCATCGGCGCCCCCATCGTCAGCCGTGCCAGCGGCCAGCCGCTGACCTTGAGCGATGCCGTGAGCGACGAGGTGCGTGGCCTCAGTGAAACCAGCCTGCTGATAGAGAACAGCGAGGCCAGGGTGAGCGATCGGCTGCAGCTGAACCTGGATCTGCAACACCCGGCGCTCGATGAGCTGGAGATCTGGCTCAACTCCCCCTCCGGCACCCGCATCCAGATCTGGAACAAGGGCTACAGCCCATTGCCGCGCCTCAAGGGGGTGTTCCCCACCGAGCTGCTGCCCCTGCAGCCCTTCAGCGCGCTGGAAGGGGAGACGCTGGCCGGCCGCTGGACCCTGGAGATAGTGGACAGCAAGCCCGGCAATCGGGGCCGCATCAACGGCTGGAGCATCAGCCAGCGCACCGGCGCCCAGTGCAGCAAGCCGGTCACTCCGCCTGATGACGGCATCATCCACTTCCAGGTGGACGACGGCAGCGGCGGCG
This sequence comes from Aeromonas sp. ASNIH4, assembly GCF_002934425.1. NCBI lineage: Bacteria > Pseudomonadati > Pseudomonadota > Gammaproteobacteria > Aeromonadales > Aeromonadaceae > Aeromonas > Aeromonas sp. ASNIH4. The sequence goes on from NZ_CP026217.1 coordinate 2,815,428, forward strand.
GGTCAGCCAACCTGCTCTGGTTGCTGCCGCTGACGCTCTGGCGCCGCCTGCGCCAGCGCACCTGAATCCACCCCATCCCATATATAAGAAGAGGGGGCCAAGGCCCCCTTGCCCAAGGACAAGAGATGACACCACATTACTCCCGCCTGGCCTGCCTGCTGGCCCCCCTGCTCACCGCCTGTGGCGGTGGCGGCTCGGACGAGGCGCCGCTGGCGGCCCCCGACTACAGCCTGACCGTGACCCTGCCCGAAGCCGGCACCCTCTGCGTCAACCTCAACCAGAATGCATCTTGTGATGCGGGGGAGCCCAGTGTCAGCGGCGCGGCCGGTACTCACCGGTTGAGCGGCAGCGCCCCGGCGCTGTTGACCAGTACCTTGCTGTTCTTGCCAAGCAACCCGGCCGCCCCCGTGCTGCTGCACCCCGCCGCCCGGCTCGACGGCCAGCATCTGACCCCCAGCCCGCTCAGCACCCTGCTGCAATACCGCATCGCCGAGGGGCAGCCCCCGAGGCAAGCCCTCGACCAGCTGCTGAGTGCGCTGGCGCCGCTGCAACCGGACCAGGATCTGGCCGCCCTCTCCCGGCTGAGCGACTTCAACCTGGCGCTGGGCCAGCTGCTGCAGGCAGTCGTCGAGACCGATCTGAAGGCGCAGGAGGGCTTCTCGACCGCCACCCTGCATATGCTGGTGTGGCCTGCCATCGGCAGCCTGCTGCCCGAGCTGGCCAGCCACTTTGCCCTGCACGGCGAGCTGGCCAGCCAGCAGGAGCACGTCAGCGCCCGGCTGCTGCAACAGCACTCCCATCCACTGATCACCGGCAGTGGCGTCACCACCTACACGGACGGGGTCGATTACCTGCTCACCCAGGAGCCCGCCGATCACCCGGGGCAGGAGGCCAGCCTCAACAAGGCGCCGCTGCACTATCGCAAGCTGGATGGCAAGGGCCAGCCGCTGGCTGATGACGCCCCCGTCTGGGAGTGCGTGGAAGATCTCAACACCGGCCTGGTCTGGGAGAAGAAGCTCGATGATCCCGCCAGCCCGCGCGATCTGCACCGTACCTTCGCCTGGGAGCTTGGCGACTATCACCCCACCCAGCAAGAACTGGACTACGCCTGCCCGGATGGCGAAGCCATCTGCACCACGGAGCAGTACCGCCAGTGGCTCAACGCCCAGCAGTTGTGCGGCATTACCAGCTGGCGCATGCCCCACTCGCGCGAGCTGATGAGCCTGCAGCACTACGGCTCCCTCGCCCGCCAGGACGACCAGCCGGTGAGCATGGACGTGCGCTACTTCCCCGATGTCGGCACCACCAGCAAGGATTTCAGCGGCTACTACTGGAGCCAGACCCTGACCCCCTCGCGCCGGCTGGAGAGCGCTCCCATCAGCGCCATTGCCCATATCTTCCTTGGCGATGATGCCGGCACCGACTACGCCACCACAGTTCAAAACAGCGATGATGCCAACGGTCTGCAACTGCGACTGGTGGCGGAGGTAACCCGATGAACCGCTTGATGTTGACCCTGCTGCTGACCCTTGGCAGCCCCCTCGCCCTGGCCACCGCCATCTGTGATGACAACATGCCCAGAACCAGCCCCACCGCCCGCTTCATCGATCGCGGCAACGGCACCGTCACGGATCGCGCCACCGGCCTGACCTGGATGCGCTGCCAACTCGGCCAGACCTGGCGCAACCAGAGCTGCAGCGGCGAACCGACCCGGCTTTACTGGCAGCAGGCCCTGCTGACCGCCGAGCGGATCCGCACCGAGCCGAGCCATGCCCTCTACAACTTCGGCGGCCACGGCGGCTGGCGGCTGCCCACCATCAAGGAGCTGGCCAGCGTGCTGGAGTCCGCCTGCTACAAGCCAGCGCTCAACGAAACCATCTTCCCCCGCGCCATGGCCGGTGAAGGAAAAGAGGTGAACGACGGTTACGTCTACCTGTGGTCCTCGACCCCGGTGCCGGCCAGCAAGGGGGTCGCCTATCTGGATATCACCAGCGGCGCCGTCGGCATGCGGGCGCCCGGCGCCTGGGCCAAGCAGGTGTTGCTGGTGCGCTGATGAAGCCGGGTGGCCAGGGGATCCCGATGAGCACAGGATCCCGGCTGGCCACCCGGCCTGTCGCTTAGCCTTTCCTTCCGTCCTGTCAGAAAATAGCCAGAACACGTCATTGTGTGCCGGATCTGCGTCATTTTACGCAGTTTTTACGTAGCAGATCGCTGGCATGAAACGGGCAGAGCGGTTAGTCTAGCGGCGTTGAACCAACCCCATGAGGTACAGATGAAAACCGTATTGCGTTTTAGCCTGCTGGGCGCCTTGTTGCTGGGCGGCCATGCCTTCGCCGCCGAACCGAAAAAATTTGATATCAGCATGTTCCCGGCCGCCGAAGTGAACCAGGAACGTGTGGTGATCCGCCTGCCGGAAGTCGAGAACGAAGCCGACATGATGGTCGAGCTGCAGGTCGGCAAGAAAATGATGGTCGATTGCAATGTGCCGCGCTTTGCCGGCAACCTGGAACAGCACAGCGTCAAAGGCTGGGGCTACAACTACCTGATGCTCGGCAAGGTGTCCGATCCCATCAGCACCCTGATGGCCTGCCCGGATGGCCAGAAGAAAGAGACCTTCGTCCAGATCTACGGTCAGGGCTTCTTCGTGAACTACAACTCCAAGCTGCCGTTCGTGCTCTACGTACCGCAGGAGTATGAAGTGCGCTACCGTCTGTGGCGTGCCGACACCCTGGCTCAGCCAGCCATGATAGAGTGAGTCTCCATCGAGACCAAACCTCCCGCTTTGGTTCATGAATACAACAAAATAGAGCGCCGAATGGCGCTTTATTTTTAGCCAAATGTCGTCTGACCAGAGGCTCCAACCTTTACAGAACCTGACATAACTCCGCTTTTTTTCTCACTTTTTTGCCCTTCCCCCCGGCTCAGGCCCACTGGATCATGGCTAAACCGCTTTCGATTAAAGATATTTATCCATATAGTGAAAAAATTGATTTTGCACTCTGCGACGGCCTGATGATACTTGCCCGCAAAGGTCAAACTAACCAGAAAAAGAGCACTATGAGCTTCGAATCAGACAAGCGTTTCAACGACTTCAAACATTTTCCCCGTGGCCTGCGTCGCAGTGGCGAATTCACTGTGGCCGAAGCGGACAGTCTGGAAAAATACGGCACCGCCATGCTCGCGCTCTATCAGGGCAACCTGGCCCCGCGCGATGACGTAGAAAGCGCCTTTATCGAACAGGTCAAATCCGGCGCCGCCGGCAGCAACCCCCACGCCAAGGTGTGGTTCAAGTATCTGAAAGTGATCGGTCCCAAGCGCGTGCACCGGCTGTGCACCGTCGCCGGCGGTGCCAACGAGGAGACCGGCGGTGGCGGCTTTGAAGGTGGCAGCGGTGGTGGCAGCGACGAGTCCATCGATTAATGGATACCGAACTGCTTCGGACATTTATCGAGGTCAGCAAGACCCGGCACTTCGGCCGGGCAGCTGAAAATCTCTACCTGACCCAGTCGGCAGTGAGCTTTCGGATCCGCCAGCTCGAACAGCAACTCGGGGTCAGTCTGTTTGCCCGTCATCGCAACAACATCCGCTTGACCGCCTCCGGTGAGCGTCTGCTGCCCTACGCAGACGCCATCTTGCATACCCTGGGCCGCGCCAAGCAGGATGTGGCCCTCTCCCCCGGTTTCAGCCAGCAGCTCGCCATCGGCGCCCCCGCGGTGTTCTGGGAGCTCGACTTCAACGACTGGCTCAACCATGTCTATGCCCTGGCTCCCGGTCTTGCGGTGCGGCTCGAAACCGCCTCCCGCGAACACCTGTGCCGCCAGTTGCTGGAGCGCTCCCTCGATCTCGCCCTGCTCTCCGAGCCGACCAAGATCGACGAGATTGCCCTGCACCCCATCGGCGAGCTGGTGTTCGAGCTGGTGAGCCGGGATGGCGCGGCCAACGCCGACAGCCTGATGCAGATGCCGCACATTCATCTGGATTGGGGCACCAGTTTCGAACCCCAGCCCAGCCGGCTGCAGAGCCTACAAAAAACCCCGGTGCTGCACTCGAGCTCCGCCAACATGGCGCTGCAGTTCGTGCTGGCCAACGGTGGCGCCGCCTACCTGCCGCGGCGCATGGTGAGCCCCTTCCTCGAGCAGGGGCGCCTGCACCTGGTGGAAGGCGCCCAGGCCTTGAGCCGTCCGCTCTACCTCGCCTATCTGGAAAAATCCGATCGGCGGGAGCTGATCGATCAGCTGCTGACCCTGCCGCTGGGCTGGGATGGCGCCGATCTGCGCTTGCCGCAGCCAGAATAGAGGCGGTGCAGCGCACAAGCGGGAGTGCAAAAGCAAAAGGGGCCGACAGGCCCCTTTTGCTTTTGGTTATCGTCAGCCGTGATGGCGACGATCGTTGGCCTGGGCCAGCAGGGTACGGCTTTCGCGCAGGAACTCGTCCGCCCGCTCGCCGAAGAAGCCGGAGACCTGGCTGAAGGCCTCGATGAAGCCCTCCCGGTCCCCCCGCTCCAGCAGACCCAGCGCCTCGCCAAAGTTCTGGTAGTAGCGACGGATCATCGCCAGATTCTGCGGCGACGACAGTATGATGTCGGCGTAGAGGTGGGGATCCTGGGCGAACAGCCGTCCCACCATGGCCAGCTCCAACCGGTAGATGGGGGAGCTCAACGCCAGCAGACGGTCGATGTTGGCCTGCTCGCGGGAGAGGTGCCAGCCGTAAGCAAAGGTGGCAAAGTGGCGCAGCGCCTGGATAAAGGTCATCGCCTCGTCGTGGGCCTTGGCCTCCACCTGCTGCAAACGCGCTCCCCAGATGGTCATCTGCTCCAGCAGCCACTGGCTGGCGGCGGGCTCGCGCCCCTGACAGCAGACGATCACCTGCTTGGCGAGGCTCGCCACATCCGGCCCAAACATGGGGTGCAGCCCCAGCACCGGCCCCTGGTGTACCGCCAGCATATGGGCAAGCGGTTCACTCTTGACGCTGGTCACGTCCACCAGCAGACAGTTCTCAGGCAGATTGCCGAGCCGATCGATCACCTCGCAGGTGACGTCGATGGGCACCGCCACCATCACCAGCCCGGCACCGAGCAGGATCTCGTCGGCGCGCGGCCAGTCGGCCTGACCCAGGGTCTCGACCCGGTAGCCCGAGAGGCTGAACAGGTTGCCGAACAGGCGGCCAAGCTGCCCCTCGCCACCGATGATCACCACCTTGCCGAGCTCAGGCTTCATGCACTTGAAGTGGTGCTCCTTGTCGCTGGCGGATTCCAGAATATAGGATTCGCGCATCACCCGGCGCAGCACGTCTTCGATAAGATCTCCCGGCACCCCCAGTGCCTCGGCCTCGGCGCGGCGGCGGGCCAGCATGCTCGCCTCCCGATCCGGTGCATAGATGGGCAGGCCGTGCCGGCTCTTCACTTCCCCCACTTCCCCTACCAGGGCGAGACGGGCAGCCAGCAGATCGATCAGCTGCTTGTCCACCGCATCGATTTTGTCCCTGAGGGCATTCAACTCTTCAGCCATATCCGGTCCCTGCGGCGCCGCCCACAGCGACGCCCTGTGATTCAAGAGGCAACGAGGTGCCACCGCCTCGGCCGATGACACCTCGATTGTTCAATCAGTGCTGACAAGATACCACGGCTTATGCCTTGGTTCTGGCCAAAAGTGGTGCCGCCAGCTGGCTGTGGCAGCGGGCCAGCAGCGCATCCGTGGTCTCCCAATCGATGCAGGCATCGGTGATGGAGACGCCGTAGCGCATCTCGCACTTGGGCTGCTCGCTGGACTGATTGCCTTCGAACAGGTTGGATTCGAGCATCACCCCGATGATGGAGCGGTTGCCCTCCTGGATCTGGTGGATCACGTTGTCAGCCACCTTGGGCTGCAGCCGGTGATCCTTGCTGGAGTTGCCATGGCTGCAATCCACCACCAAACCGGGCAGCAGGCCCGCCTTCTCCAACGCCTCTTCCGCCAGCGACACATTGACCGAGTCGTAGTTCGGGTGCTTGCCGCCGCGCAGGATCACATGACCATCCGGGTTGCCCTGGGTCTGCAGCAACGCGACCTGGCCCTGCTGGTTGATCCCCATGAAGGCGTGGGGGCTGGAGGCCGCCTGCAGCGCATTGATGGCGGTGCCTAGGTTGCCGTCGGTGCCGTTCTTGAAGCCGACCGGCATGGAGAGGCCGGAGGCCATCTCCCTGTGGGTCTGGGATTCGGTGGTACGGGCACCGATGGCCGACCAGGAGAAGAGCTCCGCCAGGTATTGCGGGCTGATGGGGTCGAGCGCCTCGGTCGCCAGCGGCAACTCCAGCTCGGCCAGCCAGCAGAGCAGCTCGCGGGCGCGGTGCAGCCCCAGCTCCACGTCGAAGGTGCCGTCCAGGTTCGGATCGTTGATAAAGCCCTTCCAGCCGACCGTGGTGCGCGGCTTCTCAAAGTAGACCCGCATGACAATGTAGAGAGAGTCCTGATAGGCGTCATGCAGCGCTTTGAGTCTGGTTGCGTACTCTTTGGCGGCGTCCATGTCGTGGATCGAGCAGGGACCACAGATCACCAGCAAGCGGTGATCGCGACGGTGGATGATGTCGGCGATGGTATTGCGGGCCCCTTGCACGAATGCCAGCGCGCGATCGGAGATGGGCAGTTTCTCCTTGAGCTGGGCAGGCGTGATCATCACTTGTTCGGACTGGATATGGATGTTGTTCAGGGGATCTCTTTGCATGTTCTCATTCTCTCTACTGTTTCAAGCCAATTGCGCCGACCGTTCATTTTTGTTTACACAAGTCAGCACTTTGTTACGCAACCGCCCTCACCTTACCAATTAAAAACAAACAATCAAGTGAAATCAGTGGATTTATTCGCTGACAGATGGATAAATGACCACAAAAGAGAGCTTTTCGGCCTGAAAGTAGCGATCCGCGCATGCTCCACGCATCAAAATCGTAAACATATAATTACACCTCTTTTGTCTTTCCTTGCCCACCGACATAAAAAAGCGGGGCACCTGGCCCCGCTTGCATTCCCGTGTTGCTCTTCTTTTATTATTTGCCGTGAGCCTTGATCACCTCGACCGCCTTGTCGGGGAAGTCGCTGAATACCCCGTCCACATCGGCCTGATAGAGGAAGATGTTGAGCAGATCGGTGAAGTCTTTCGCATAGGCCGGGATCTGGCCCTCATCCTGACGGAAGGTATAAGGATGCACTTTGAGGCCAGCCGCGTGGGCCTCTTTCACCATGCCGGTGAAGGTCGGTTTGCCCAAGGTACCCGGCTCCGGCACTATCATCGGCTTCCAGGGGCCGATCCCCTCGGCATAGCCGGCAATCTCCTTCATGGCGCCCGGCTTGAACATCCAGTCATAGCTGTAGGGGGTCGCCTTGCCCTTGGCGTCATAGACCATGGTCTCATTCCAGTCGGTCTCGGCCATCAGCTGCACCAACTTCAAGTCCATGTCCATGGCAGGCATCAGTTCACTGTTGATGCGCTTGAGCTCGTTGGTATCGAAACACTGCAGATAGACCTTGTCGTTCTTGCTGGTGTAGCCGTACTCCTTCAGCACCTTGAGTACCGCCTTGGAGATGTCCTTGCCCTCGTGGCGGAACAGCCAGGGGGCCTTTATCTCCGGGTAGATACCGATGTTCTTGCCGGTGCTCTTGTTGAGCCCCTGGATCATCTCGATCTCTTCCTGGAAGGTATGGATCTTGAAGCTCGACTTCCACAGCGGGAAGCGGGCCGGATAGACCGGCACCTGCTTGCCGTCCACCAGCTGGAACGGCTCGGTCATGCGCAGGGAGCGCACCTCGTCCAGGGTGAAATCCACCACATAGTAGCGACCATCCGGGCGGGCCCGGCCGGGGAAGCGCTCGGCCACATCGGTGATGCCATCGAGGAAGTGATCGTGCATCACCACCAGTTGGTCATCCTTGGTCATCACCAGATCCTGCTCCAGATAGTCGGCCCCCATGCCATAGGCCAATGCCTTGGACTCCAGGGTGTGCTCGGGCAGGTAGCCGGAAGCCCCCCGGTGAGCGATCACTATCTTGCCTTCATCGGCCGCCAGTGCGGGCAATGCCAGGGCGGCCCCCAGACCAAGGGCAAGCAGGGAGAGAGTGTGTTTTTTCATGCGCGGTGCTCTTTGTTATTGTTTATGGGATGTAGGTTATTGTTATAACAGAGGTTTATTGCATTTTTACGGCGGGCGGCCAGGGCCGCCCACCGGGAGTGATCAGCAGGCTTCGGGCAGGGCGTGGTGGTGTTCGCTGAGCCAGGCAGCCAGTTGCTGCTGCTCGGCGTCGGACAGACGCAGCCCCAGCTTGCTGCGGCGCCACAGAATGTCTTCCAGGCTGCAGGCCCACTCCCGCTCGATAAGGTAGCGCACTTCAGATTCGTATAGTCCGGCCCCAAAGTGCTGGCCACGATCCTGATGCAGCCAGAGACGGGCATGGGCGCCATAGGCCTCGGCAATGCGCAGGGCACTGCGATCATCGAGCCAGTCAAATTCCAGCGCAAAGGCGCGCGCCAGCTCGCGCACCGAGCAGTCGAACTCGCCACCGGGCAGCCGGCTGTTGGCGGTCCAGTCCTCCCCCATCTGGCTGAACCAGGGCTTGAGCTTGTTGCAGGCGGCCTGGGCTAGCTTGCGATAGGTGGTGAGCTTGCCGCCAAACACTGACAACAGCGGCGCACCGTCGGATTCGCCGGACAGTTCGAGGGTGTAGTCGCGGGTCACCGCCTGCGGCGAGTCGGACTCGTCGTCGCACAGCGGGCGCACCCCGGCATAGGTCCAGATCACGTCTTTGGGGGCGATCTGACGGGTGAAGTGGGCGTTGACCACCTTGCACAGGTAGTTGATCTCGGCATCGCTGATCTTGGCTTCGCGCGGGCTGCCCTTGTGCTCCACGTCCGTGGTGCCGATGAGGGAGTAGTCCTGCTGATAAGGGATGACGAAGACGATGCGGTTGTCCTCGTTTTGCAGGATATAGGCCTCTTCGCGCTCATGGATGCGCGGCACTATCATGTGGCTGCCCTTGATGAGGCGAATGCCGCGCGGGGATTTCTCGTGCAGGCTCTCGTCATAGAAGGTCTTGACCCAGGGGCCGGCCGCATTGACCAGACCGCGGCAGGTGACGTTGAACTGCTCGCCCCCTTCCCGCTCCAGGGTCAGGGTCCAGTGTTTGGAGCCGCGCACCGCCTTGACGCAGCGGGTGCGGGTCTGCACGTCGGCGCCCTTGTCGCGCGCCATCATGGCATTGAGCACCACCAAGCGGGCGTCGTCGACCCAGGCGTCCGAATACTCGAACCCCTTGCTGATGCCGGCGGTGAGGCCGTCCTGCGGCAGGAAGCGCACGCCGCAGCTGCCCTTGAGCTTGTCGCGCTTGGCCAGGTTGTCATAGAGGAACAGGCCGGCGCGGATCATCCAGGCCGGGCGCAGGTGCGGGCGATGGGGCAGCCGGAAACGCATGGGACGGGCGATGTGGGGTGCCATGCCGAGCAGCACCTCCCGCTCCGCCAGCGCCTCTTTCACCAGCCGGAATTCGTAGTGTTCGAGGTAGCGCAGGCCGCCGTGGATCAGCTTGCTGGAGTTGGAAGAGGTGGCAGAGGCGAGATCGCGCGCCTCGAACAGGGCAACCTTCAGACCCCGCCCCGCTGCATCAGCCGCAATGCCTACCCCGTTGATGCCGCCGCCGACGACGACCAGATCATAATGTTCGCTCATGTTCACCTACTTTCTTATTTTGACCTTGCGAAACCGTCGCAATGTTTGATTTCGCTCATATTAGAGCATGAAAAAATGATAAACGAACATTTTATGGAGAAAATGTGATCGCGATTGTTTTGGCAATGCTAAAAATGCTGCCGGTCGGTGATAAAGCGGCGCAGCCTGGGGAAAACGGGGGCAAGGCTGTGAGCGAGATCGCGCTTTTGGGGACATCAGCACGACATTGGCGGTGGAATGAAGGCAAGCAGAAGTGCGTAGAGGCTGAAAACGAAGCGGCCGCCCGATGGCGGCCTGGTGCTGGAACGGGTTAACGGCGACTCAGCAGATGTGGCACTCGATCTGGTGCTGGGACATCAGCCGCATCAGCTTCTCCGGCGGCTCCTGATCGGTGAACAGGGCGTGGATCTGGCTGAGGTTGCCGAGGTTGACCATGGCGTTGCGACCGAACTTGGTGTGGTCGGCGGCCAGGAACACCTGGCGGGAGTGGGCGATGATGGCCTGGGCAATCTTCACCTCGTGGTAGTCGAAGTCGAGCAATGAGCCGTCGCTGTCGATGCCCGAGATGCCGATGACACCGTAGTCCATGCGAAACTGGCCGATGAAGTCGCGGGTCGCCTCGCCCACGATGCCGCCGTCCCGGTTGCGAATTTCGCCGCCGGCGATGATGACGGTGAAGTCATCCTTGGCGGTGAGGATGCTGGCCACGTTGAGGTTGTTGGTGACGATGCGCAGCTCGCGGTGATCGAGCAAGGCGCGGGCGATGGCTTCGGTGGTGGTGCCGATGTCGATGAACAGCGACGAGCCGTCGGGAATATTGGCGGCCACCTCACGGGCGATACGCTCTTTCTCCTTGAGCTGCATCACCTTGCGGGCGCTGTAGGCGGTGTTGACGGTGCTCGAATGCAGGGAGGCCCCGCCATGGTGGCGCCGGATCTTGTTCTGCTCGGCGAGATCGTTGAGATCCCGGCGAATGGTCTGGGGGCTGACGTCAAAGTGGGTCACCAGATCCTCGGTCGAGACAAAGCCCTGCCGCGTCAGGACGTCCAGGATCTCCAGATGTCGTTGGGTTTGCTTCACACTTGAACTCCGATGATGAGACGAAAAAAGGCCCCGGCAGATGCGGGGCCTTGGGGAGTTTACCTGATCCCTTTTCCAATCGATAAGGGCAGGATCACGTTTTATGCCTTATGGGCAGCCGCTTTGGCGGCAATCGACAGGTTCTCGTGCTTGAGGGTCATCGCCAGCAGGATGATGGAGAGCACGCAGGAAGCGGTCAGCACCATGAAGCCGCCATCCCAGCCGAAGTGGTCAACGGTGTAGCCCAGCATGGCGTTGGCCGCGACCGCGCCACCCAGATAACCGAACAGACCGGTGAAGCCTGCAGCAGTACCGGCGGCCTTCTTCGGCGCCAGCTCCAGGGCATAGAGGCCGATCAGCATGACGGGGCCGTAGATCAGGAAGCCGATGGCCACCAGCGCCATCATGTCGACGGTCGGGTTGCCGGCCGGGTTGAACCAGTAGACCAGCACGGCCACGGTCACCAGCACCATGAACAGGATGCCGGCCGGCGCACGGCGGCCCTGGAACATCTTGTCAGAGATCCAGCCGCACAGCAGGGTGCCCGGAATACCCGCCCACTCGTACAGGAAGTACGCCCAGGAGGAGTTGTCGACGCTGAAGTCCTTGGCCTCTTTCAGGTAGGTCGGCGCCCAGTCCAGCACACCGTAGCGAATGAGATAAACGAAGGCGTTGGCAATGGCGATGTACCACAGCAGCTTGTTGTGCAGCACGTACTTGACGAAGATCTCCTTGGCGGAAAACTCCTGCTCGTGGCTTTCGTTGTAGTCCTTCGGATAGTCGTTCTTGTGCTCTTCGATGGGAGGCAGACCCACCGATTGCGGGGTGTCACGCATCACGAAGAAGGCGATCACCGCGATGGCAGCGGCGGCGGCAGCCGGCACATAGAAGGCACTGCGCCAGTCGTTGAACCAGCCCATCCCCAGAATGAACAGCGGGCCTATCATGCCGCCACCCACGTTGTGGGCCACGTTCCAGACAGCAACCACTTCGCCGCGCTCTTTCTGTGACCACCAGTGCACCATGGTGCGACCGCAGGGCGGCCAGCCCATGCCCTGTGCCCAGCCGTTCAGGAACAACAGCACGAACATGATGGCGATGCTGGAGGTGGCCCAGTGCATGGTCCCCATCATGAACATGATGCCGGCCGACAGCAGCAGACCGGCGGAGAGGAAGTAGCGGGCGTTGGAGCGGTCCGACACGTTCCCCATCAGGAACTTGGAGAGACCGTAGGCGATGGAGACGCCAGACAGCGCCAGACCCAGATCACCGCGGGAGAAGCCCTGTTCGATCAGATAGGGCATCGCCAGACTGAAGTTTTTCCGTACCAGGTAGTAACCGGCATAACCGAAGAAGATCCCGAAAAACACCTGCCAACGCATGCGTTTGTAGAAGGGGTCGACCTTGTCGGCCGGGAGCCTGTCTATGTGTGGTGCAGGCCTGAAGAGACTAAGCATGTTCTGCTTCCTTATTGTTGTTGTGGGCGGTTGAGGGTGCCCTGTCCATGCTGACCAATCAGATGAGTCCTGATTCGAAAGCGAGCCTATTGTGCTCATATGTGAACATTTAATCTGTGATGGAGGCTGAAATATTGCAGTTTTATTACAAAAGAAAGTGCCAAATGAGCAATCACTCATCAGCCGCAATCCCTTGTGTAGCAAGGCTTTTAGCTACCCACTAAGTGGTATAACCACTGTATCAACTTGCTTTCCGTCACATTTTCTTAGCAATGAGTGGGATCTTGTCCACATTTCCTGCGGGGAGGGAGTGGTGAATGGGCAATTTAGGTTTATTTTCTCTCTCGTCCGAGAACGAGCGCAAACGAGCATAACGTTTGCGTCAGCTCAAAAAACAAGAAGAAACGTTTTCGGACGCAATAATGGGAATGAAAAACAACAAAACGGAACATCAAACCTACTCTGGGTGGATATAAGGAATAACGGTATGAGCATACAAAGACCCAATACCCTGCTTGGCGAATGCATTGCCGAGTTTATCGGAACCGGCCTGCTGATATTTTTCGGCGTCGGCTGCGTGGCTGCACTGGTGCTGGCGGGAGCCAACTTCGGGCAATGGGAAATTTCCATTACCTGGGGTCTGGGCGTCGCCATCGCCATCTATGTCACCGGCGGTATCTCCGGTGCCCACCTCAACCCGGCCGTGACCCTGGCGCTGATGACCTTCTGCGGGTTCGACAAGCGCAAAGTGGTGCCCTACATCATCGCCCAGGTTGCCGGCGCCTTCTGCTTCGCGGCGCTGGTCTACTTCCTCTATGGTAACCTTTTCACCCAGTGGGAAGTGACCCACAACGTGGTGCGCGGCAGCGTCGAGAGCCTCGGCAGCGCCGGCATCTTCTCTACCTACCCCAATGCCCTGCTTTCCAACATGCAGGCCTTTGCGGTCGAGATGGTGATCACCGCCGTGCTGATGCTGGGCATCATGGCACTGGGTGACAACAACAACGGTGCACCCAAAGGCTTCGCCGCCGCTCTGTTGATCGGTATCCTGATCGCGGTGATCGGCGCCTCCCTTGGCCCGTTAACCGGCTTTGCCATGAACCCGGCCCGTGATTTCGGCCCCAAACTGTTCGCCTTCCTGGCTGGCTGGGGTGACGTGGCTATGACCGGTGGTCGTGACAACCCCTACTTCTGGGTTCCCATCCTCGGCCCCATCGTCGGTGCCCAGATCGGTACTGCCCTCTATGTAAAAGTGTTGGCTCCCTGTGTGCCGGGCAACCGTGTTGCCGCCACCGAGCAAGCTGCCCAAACCGCCAAAGAAGAGGCCGCCGCCTAAGAGCGGCCCTCCCCAACGTGTAAAAACGTGGAAAATAAAAACGTGGAGAACATCATGTCTGCTGAAAAGAAATATGTCGTCGCTCTGGACCAGGGTACTACCTCTTCCCGTGCCATCGTGTTTGACCAGGACGCCAACATAGTCGGTACCTCCCAGCGCGAATTCACCCAGCACTACCCGAAAGCGGGCTGGGTGGAGCACGACCCGATGGAGATCTGGGCGACCCAGTCCTCCGTCTTCACCGAAGTGCTGGCCAAGACTGGCCTTCGCAGCGAAGAGATCGCCGCCATCGGCATCACCAACCAGCGTGAAACCACAGTGGTATGGGAAAAAGCCACCGGCAAACCCATCTACAACGCCATCGTCTGGCAGTGCCGCCGCACCGCGGCCATCTGTGAAGAACTGAAAGCCCGCGGCCTGGAAGAGTACGTCCGTGAAAACACCGGTCTGGTGCTGGACGCCTACTTCTCCGGCACCAAGGTGAAGTGGATCCTCGACAACGTCGAAGGGGCCCGCGAGAAGGCGATGAACGGCGAACTGCTGTTCGGCACCATCGACACCTGGCTGGTGTGGAAGATGACCAACGGCGAAGTGCACGTCACCGACCCGACCAACGCCTCCCGCACCATGCTCTACAACATCCGCGACCTGAAGTGGGATCAGAAGATGTTGGACGAGCTGGGCATCCCCATGTCCATGCTGCCACAAGTGAAACCCTCTTCCGAAGTGTACGGCTACACCACCCGTGGCGGCGGCTCCCGCATCCCCATCGCCGGTATCGCCGGTGACCAGCAGTCTGCCCTGTTCGGCCAGCTCTGCTTCGAGAAAGGGATGGCCAAGAACACCTACGGCACCGGCTGCTTCATGCTGATGAACACCGGCACCGAGCCGGTTCGCTCCAACAACGGCCTGCTGACCACGGTCGCCATCGGCCCGAAAGGGGAAGTGAATTATGCCCTCGAGGGTGCGGTATTTATGGGTGGCGCCACCATCCAGTGGCTGCGTGACGAGCTCAAGATCATTCACGATGCCCGCGATACCGACTACTTCGCCTCCAAGGTGGGCGACACCAACGGCGTCTACCTGGTTCCGGCCTTCGTCGGTCTGGGCGCCCCCTACTGGGATCCGTATGCTCGCGGCACCATGGTCGGCCTGACCCGCGGCGCCAACCGCAACCACATCATCCGTGCCGCACTGGAATCCATCGCCTATCAGAGCCGCGATGTGCTGGATGCGATGCAGCAGGACTCCGGCATCAAGCTGGCCGCCCTCAAGGTGGACGGTGGCGCGGTAGCCAACGACTTCCTGATGCAGTTCCAGGCCGACATGATGCACACCCCGGTGGTGCGTCCGACCCGTATCGAGACCACCGCCATGGGCGCCGCCTTCCTGGCCGGCCTCGCCGTCGGCTTCTGGAAGAGTTCGGAGGAGCTGGAAGACAAGTTCAGCGTGGACCGCGAGTTCATCCCGCAGATGGACCGCGACGATCGCGCCAAGCGCTACAACGGCTGGAAGAAGGCGGTGGAACGTTCACGCCGCTGGGCAGAAGAGGAGTGATCGGGCAACCGACACAGCCTTGAGCTGAAAAACGTGAGAGGCCGACAGCAATGTCGGCCTCTCTTTTTTAGCGCCGCCCTGATGATGACGCCCCCTATCCTGCCTCGGCAGGCACCCCAAGCACGGCAGGCCCTTTCTATCGTGTGGCCCGGTCAGAGTAGGGGCGCTAGAGCATCTCGCTGCCGAGCTGCTCTTTGAGGAAATCGAGCCAGACCCGCAGCCGGATGTCGCGCTGGGCATCGGAGTAGAACACCGCATTGATGGGGCGCGAGGCACCGCTGTTGCTGCGGGCCAGCACCTCCACCAAGGCCCCACTCATCCGATCCTGCCCGGTCATGAAATCCGACAGACAGACGATCCCCTGCCCCCGCAGCGCCAGCTGGCGCAAGGTTTCACCGCTGCTGGCACGCAGGGTCGGGGTGATGGGAAAACGGTCCCCCTGCTCCTGGCTCAGCAGCGGCCAGTGGTTGAGGTGATCGGGGTGCAAAAAACCGAGCAGCTCGTGGCCGCTCAGCAGATCCATCGGCTGACGCGGGGTGCCGCGCTCACGCAAATAGTCGGGGGATGCCAGCAGCCGCAGCCGCGAGCGGCCCAGCGGCAGCGCCCGCAGGGAGGAGTCGGTCAGCTCGCCGATGCGAATGGCCATGTCCACCCGCCGCTCCATCAGGTTGATGAAGCCCTCGGAGCTGTGCAGTTGTAGCTCGATGGCGGGATAACGGCGACGAAACTCGCCGATGATGGGCACCAGCCGGTGCAGGATAAAGGGGGTAGCGGCATCCACCCGCAATACCCCCTCCGGCTGCTCGCGGCGCATCAGCAGCAGCCCCTCCGCCTCGCTCATCTCGGTCAGGATCTTCACCGCCCGCTGATAGAACCAGCTGCCCTCCTCGGTCAGGCTGACCCGCCTCGTGGTGCGGTTGAGCAGCACGGTCGAGAGCTTCTCTTCCAGCCGTTTGATGCCGCGGCTCACCACCGAGTTGTCCATGCCGAGGTTTTCCGCCGCCTGGCGAAAACTGCCCGCCTCCACCACCGCCACAAACAGGGTCAGTTCATCAGAATGGGTCTTCATTGCTGCAATCCAGACAAGAGTAATGGGCCTTTATAGGCACGGAGGCCCTGGATTGGCAAGGATGCTCTAGTAGCTGTGCTGGTATTTAGCAGAGAAATAATCTGATATGGCTGCTACCCCTCAGCCTGCCTAATCCGTAGAATGCTGCAAAAAAGCACCATATGACACCGCTGCGATATAAGGTAAATCAATGACATTTGAAGAACGGCTGACCATCGCCCATCAGACTCTGGCTGACCAAGGCATCAAGGAATACGACTACAACCCATGGATGTTCAAGCTGCTGCGCAAACTCGGCTGCACCGTCAAGCCCCCTTATTACACAGGCTGGTTGGTCAATTTTCTTTGTGCCAGCCTCAATATCGCGCCGATCTGGGGTCTGATTATGTGGACGTTCGTTTGGCACCCAGAGGGAAGATCTTTCGTATCATCCTTGTTCAGCACAGCTCTATTCGCTGGCCTGTTTGGCCTCGTTACCTTAATCAGGCTATGGCTGAAGCGTAGGCAGCTTGATTTGACCCCATGGGAACAGTTAGCGCGCCAACCCATCCGTGAAAGCGCGGCAGGAAAAGGCTGAAACCCCGCCGCAAATTGGCACCAGATGTAATACAAGCTACAGACACGGACCCCCACCTTGCCCGATTTCGTTAAATTCATTATCAGTTTTTCAGTTCACTGCGTCATTCCAATGGCCATTGGCTTGTTGGTTCTCACCTACCGGCTTTTCCGCCACCACAATGGCAACTGGCGCAGCTATCAACGCAGCCGTGACCTTCTTCCTCTATTCGCTTCCATTATCCTTGGTATGGTGGTCGCAAGAAGATTTCATCCTGCCATCATGGCGGCCCTGGCGTAATTGGAAAGCGTATAGATAAATAACGTGACCACGAGCCCACATCGCATTGATGGTTTGCCAGTAGAATGCGGCAAGATGGCATCGTATGACACCAAGCACCTCAAGGAAAAACATCATGGAGTTCGAACGCAGGCTGGTGGCCGCCCACCGGGAGCTGGCAGAGAAGGGCGTGCAGACGCTCAACTACAACCCGCCGCTCACTTGGCTGCTGCGAAAGGCTGGGTTCACCATCAGGCCGCCCCACTACGAACGCTTTCTGGTCAATGTCCTTGCTCTGGGGCTTCCCACTGGCGCTATCTGGGGGGTGTTGATGTGGTTCTTCGGCTGGCAACATGAGGTAACACCAGCATTCGCCCTGTGCCAGAGCCTGCTGTTCGGCATAGGGTTCGGTCTGCTGATGGCGACCTGGCTCTGGTTTCGGCGCAAGCAGCTCAAGCTGACCCATTGGGACGCTTTGCCCCACTCCACGAGCCGCACGCAAAAACGCTGGCAACCGAAATAATCATCGACAAGGAGATCCTCATGACCAGGGCCCATGAAAAACTGAACTATGTGGAGTTTGCGGCCAGAGATCTTGCCGCCACCAAGGCCTTCTTTCAGGCCGCTTTCGGCTGGCAATTTGCCGATTATGGCCCCGATTATTGCGCCTTCGAGGGGGAAGGGCTGGATGGCGGCTTCTATCGCGCCGATCTCTGCAGCCAGAGCGCGCAAGGTGGCGCCTTGCTGGTGTTCTACAGCGCCGATATTGAAGCTACCCAGAGCAAGGTAGCCGGCGCCGGGGGCACCATAGTTCGTCCCCTGTTCGATTTTCCCGGTGGCCGCCGCTTTCACTTTGCCGAGCCAAGCGGCAATGAATTTGCAGTCTGGTCCGAACCGGCCAATGCCTGATGGCAAGGGGGCGTCCCGGCGCTCCCTGCTTCTTTTACCTCACTCACTTCCTCATCGCCACCTCGCCCCGGCCCATTCATTGCTGCTCTTGTCTCAATAGTGTTTTGCGACAGCGGCCCTGTTTCGGGCAAGTCGTGGTGGGCATACTGACCCTTCGTTTTTGCAAGGAGGTTCAGATGTCTTCACCCGTGATTGTGATTGCCCAGCTTGAAGCCAAACCCGAATTCGCCCCCCAGTTTCGCGCCGCCCTGGATCCCTTGATCGCAGCCACCTTGCAGGAGGCTGGCTGCCTGCGCTACCAGCTGCATCAGGATCTGGACAATCCCCACAGCTGGATGCTCTACGAGGTGTGGGAGAGCGATGCCGCCCTCACTGCCCATCAGGGCCAGCCCCACTTTACCGAATTTGTCGCCAGGGCCGAGCCCTGGTTCGCCGGCAGCACCATTCGCCGCTATCAACCGCTGGAGGCCTGATTTGCCGCGCCGCCGAGCACCCTTTTGCAACCTATTTGAGGAACAACATGATGAAGATGCCCAACCTGGGTCTGGGAACCTTTCGCCTGACCGGCCAACCCCTGCGCGACTCCTTGCTGCAGGGGCTCGAGCTTGGCTACCGCCATATCGATACCGCCCAGATCTATGACAACGAGGCCGAAGTGGGCCAGCTGATGAGCGAGAGCGACGTACCTCGCCAGGATATCTACCTGACCACCAAGGTGTGGACCAGCGAATTCGGCCCAGGCAAGGTGATCCCGAGCCTGGAGGTGAGCCTGGAAAAACTGGGCACCGACTATCTGGATCTGACGCTTATTCACTGGCCCTCCCCCCAGGATGAGGTGCCGATGGCGGTCTATCTGGAGCAACTGGCCGAGGCCAAGGCCCGGGGCCTGACCCGCGAGATCGGGGTCTCCAACTTCACCGTGGCCCAGCTTAAAGAAGCCATCGATATTCTGGGGCCAGGCGTCATCGCCCATCAGCAGGTGGAGATCCACCCCCTGCTGCAAAACCGCAAGGTGGTGGAATTCTGCCAGGCCCACGGCATCGCCATCACCGCCTATATGCCGCTCGCCTATGGCAAGGTGCTCACCGAGCCGCTGCTGATGGAGATCGGCAAGCGCCACGGCGTCTCGGCGGCCCAGGTGTCGCTGGCCTGGCTGCTGTCCCAGGGCATGGCGGTGATCCCGAGCTCCACCAAGCGGGAGAATCTGGCCGCCAACCTGGCGGCGCTGAAGGTCACGCTCACTGCCGAGGAGATGGCCGCCATCGCGACCCTGGAGCGGGGCGAGCGCTGCGCCAACCCGGACTTTGCGCCGGATTGGGACTAACAAGCAGGTTCAACCGGATTGTTCCCTCTCCCCATGGAAGAGGGCTAGGGTGAGGGTATAGCAGACTACCCTCGGCTAGTTTTGCTGCTTATACAGAATGCCCCCTCATCCCCGATCCTTCTCCCGCCAGGGGAGAAGGGAGGCAATAACAATCCGGGATATTTATCCAACCCCTAGCGGGAGGCACTGTGCCTCCCGCTTTTTTTGGTTTTGTGCGCCACCCATACAATTCCCCGCCCGATAAGACCCGAGCCATCGCGATGATTGCTGCTGATTTGGCAAAAGTAATTTGATGTCACCGTCATTTTTACCAACAAACACCCTCGGCATACTGGCGCCATTCTCCCGTCGGGAGTCCCTATTCAAGGAGTTGTTATGCCACTGGCGTTATTTGCCCTCACCCTGAGTGCCTTTGCGATCGGCACCACCGAATTCGTGATCGTGGGGCTCATCCCCACCATCGCCGAACAGCTGCATGTCTCGCTCCCCTCGGCGGGCCTGTTGGTCAGCCCCTATGCCCTTGGCGTGGCCATCGGCGCACCGATCTTAACGGCGCTGACCGGCAAGGCGCCGCGCAAGTGGCTGCTGGTGGGGCTGATGGCGCTCTTTACCGCCGGCAATCTGCTGGCCTGGCAGGCCCCCGGTTACGAGAGCCTGATCGTGGCCCGCATCCTGACCGGATTGGCACACGGGGTCTTCTTCTCGGTGGGCAGCACCATCGCCACGGGTCTTGTGGCCAAGGAGAAGGCGGCGAGCGCCATCGCCATCATGTTCAGCGGCCTCACCATCGCGCTGGTGACCGGCGTACCGCTTGGCACCTGGATTGGTCAGGTCTTTGGCTGGCGTGAAACCTTTCTGGTGGTGAGCCTGCTGGGCCTCGTCGCCATGGTGGGCAGCCTGCTGCTGATCCCGAGCAACCTGCCCAAGGGGGCGGCCTCGACCCTTCGCGAGCAACTCTCGGTGCTCACCAAAAAGCCGCTACTGCTGGTCTACGCCAAGACAGCGCTCGGTTACGGCGGCGCCTTCACGGCGTTCACCTTCCTCGCCCCCATCCTGCAACAGGTGAGCGGCTTTAGCGCCGGCGCGGTGAGCCTCATTCTGCTGGTGTACGGAGTATCGGTTGCCGTCGGCAATATCTGGGGTGGCAAGCTGGCCGACAAGATGGGCCCGCTGCCTGCGCTGAAGCTGTTGTTTGCCGGTCTCGCATTGGTGCTGCTGGTGCTCACCTTCACCGCGCCGCACCCGGTGCTGGCGGTGCTGACCGTGCTGGTGTGGGGCGCCTTTGCCTTTGGCAACGTGCCGGGTCTGCAGGTGCTGGTGGTGAAGCAGGCCGAGCAGCACACCCCCAGGGCGGTAGACGTGGCATCGGGCCTCAACATCGCCGCCTTCAACGTCGGCATTGCGCTGGGCTCGGTCGTCGGTGGCCTGGTGGTGGAACACCTGGGGTTGATGCACACCCCCTGGATCGGGGCGCTGATCGTGCTGCTGGCCTACGGCCTCACCCATGTCAGCGAGCGGCAGGCCGCCCGGGTCGCCCTCCCCGCCTAAGCGACCCCTCCAGCAAGATGCAAAAAGGCCGACACCTGTGTCGGCCTTTTCATGGCTGCGTCTCAAGACTCCTTGAGATCCTCATCGGCGGCCCAGCGCGCCTCCAGCCAGAGCAGATTGACCAGCCCGCACAACAGGGCGAAGCCCAATCCCAGAATCCAGGTGAAATACCACATATCGCATGATCCTTTGGTTAAAGAGGGTTAGTAGAGGCTGTGGCCGTGCTGGCGGATCTGCTGGGCGCTCATCTTGCCGCGCACCACCCGGTAGACCCAGAGGGTATAACCGATGTTGATGGGCATCAGCACCCCGACAATCCCCAGCATGATGAAGAGGGTGCGCTCGCTGGAGGTGCTGTCCCACAGGGTCAGGCTGCTGGACGGATCCAGCGACGAGGGCAGCACGAACGGGAACAGGGCGATGGCGATGGTCAGCATCATGCTGGCGCAGGCGCCGCCACTGGCGAGCAGGGCCGTGCGCGGCAGCTCGCGGGCGCTGGCCAGGCTGCTCACCATGGGCAGCACCAGCCCGAGGGCCGGCACGCACCAGAGCCAGGGATGGGCGACGAAGTTGGCAAGCCAGCCCTGCTGGGCCACCCCCACCTCCTTCATCAGCGGGGTGAGCGCCCCGTTGATATCCCCTATCTCCAGTACCCGGTAGCCGGCCATCTGGCTGAGCCAGACGCCGCCCAGGGCAAACAGGCCGCTCGCCAGCGGGCCGAGCCAGAGGCTCTGGCGGGCGCAGCGCCGGGCGATCTCCCCCTGGGTCTTGCACTGCAGGAAGCTGGCACCGTGCAGCAACAACAGCGCCAGCGCCGTTCCCATGCAGGTCAACAGCAGCGGCCAGTGGAAGTCAAAGGCACCGTAGTGGATGCGAAGGGCCGCATCGAAGCGAAACGGCAGCCCCTGCAGCAGAAAGCCCAAGGTTGCGCCAAACACCAGGGTCGGCAGCAGGCCGCCCACCACCAGGGCGCGATCCCACCAGCGGCGCCAGACCGGGTCCGCCAGCTTGCTGCGATAGTCAAAACCCACCGGCCGCAGGAACAGGCCGAACAGCAGGAACATGAAGGGCACGTAGAGCGCCGAGAAGGCGGCGGCATAGACCAGCGGCCAGGCGGCGAACAGGGCGCCGGCCCCGGCGATGAGCCACACCTGGTTGCCCTCCCACACCGGCCCCACGCTGTTGAGCAGCACCCGCCGCTCCTCGTCGTTCTTGGCCACCACCGGCAGCAGCATGGCCACGCCGAGATCGAAGCCGTCCATCACCACGAAGCCGACCAGCATGAACAGCACCAGCCCCCACCAGATCAATTTCAGGGTTTCGTAATCCATCAGGCAGGACTCCCGTTTTGCAACACTTCACCTTGATAGCGACCCGTTTGCAGGCTGGCGGGCCCTTTGCGGATCACATGACGCAACAAGAACAACTCCACCACCAGCAGGCTGGTGTAGATGAGGCAGATGGAGATCAGGCTGAACCAGAGCTGGCCCGAGGTCAGCAAGGAGACGGACGCCGACACCGGCAGCACGTCGCTGATGGTCCACGGCTGGCGACCGAACTCGGCCACGAACCAGCCCGCCTCGATGGCAATCCAGGGCAGCGGAATAGACCAGAACAGGGCCTTGAGCAGACGAGGGGATTGCACCAGCTTGCCCCGGCACAGCTGCAGGAAGGCAGCGGCAAAGAGCGCCAGCAGCACCACGCCGATGCCTACCATCAGCCTAAAGCTCCAGAACAGCGGTGCCACCTGGGGGATGGAGTCCGCCACCGCCTTGGCGATGGCCGCCTCGTCCGCCTTGCCAATCTCCTTGGCATAGGGGGTGAGCAAGAGGCCATAGCCCAGATCCTGGCGATGACGCTCGAAGGTGGCTCGCGCCGCCTGGTTGCTGCCATCGGCCCGCATCGTTTCCAGCGCCTCGTGGGCCAGCATGCCGCTGCGAATGCGTTCCTCGTGCCGCGCCTTGAGATCTTTGAGGCCCGTCACCTGTTCATCGAGGGAGCGGGTGGCGATGATGCCCATCAGATAGGGGATCTTCACCGCGGCATGGGTGGTCTCGGCGGCCTGATCCGGAAAGCCGAACAGGGTGAAGGAGGCCGGCGCCGGCTCGGTGTGCCACTCCGCCTCGATGGCGGCCAGCTTCACCTGCTGCACCTCACCGGTGCGATAGCCCGACTCGTCGCCCAGCACGATGACCGAGAGGATGGCCGCCAGCCCAAAGCCCGAGGCAATGGCAAAGGAGCGCAGGGCGAAGCGCACCTCCATGCGGCGCAGCAGATACCAGCTGCTCACCCCTATCACGAACAGGGAGGCCGCCACATAACCCGCCGCCACCGTGTGCACGAACTTGACCTGGGCCACCGGGTTGAAGATCACCGCGGCCACGTCCACCAGCTCCATGCGCATGGTCATGGGGTTGAACTCGGCGCCGACCGGGTTCTGCATCCAGCCGTTGGCGATGAGGATCCAGAGCGCGGAGAGGTTGGAGCCGAGCGCCACCAGCATGGTCACCAGCAGGTGCTGACCGCGGGAGAGCTTGTCCCAGCCGAAGAAGAACAGACCCACCAGGGTGGACTCGAGGAAGAAGGCCATCAGCCCCTCCACCGCCAGCGGCGTGCCGAAGATGTCGCCGACATAGTGGGAGTAGTAGGCCCAGTTGGTACCGAACTGGAACTCCAGGGTAATGCCGGTGGTCACCCCCATCACGAAGTTGATGCCAAACAGCTTGCCCCAGAAACGGGTGATGTCTTTGTAGATCACCTTGCCGGTCATCACGTAGGCCGACTCGGCGATCACCAGGATCCAGGACAGCCCCAGGGTGAGGGGCACAAACAGAAAGTGGAACATCGCCGTCGCCCCGAACTGCATTCGGGAGAGGCTGACCACATCATCCAGGCTTATCATGCATGACTCTCTATGTTGCATTTAACAGACAGGTTTTCGCCCGTTAAGTACATCACGGTCCATGACACCTATAACAGATGCAGTTATAGTGAAATACACCTATAACAGTTTAAACCCACCATGTCCCTATACGGCCAGCTGGCAGATCAGCTGCAACAGCAGATAACGAGCGGCCTCTGGCAGCCGGGGGAGCGCATTCCCTCCATCCGCCAGAGCTGCAAGACCCATGGCCTCAGCCCCATGACGGTGCTGCAGGCCTATCAGCTGCTCGAAAGCCGCGGCCTCATCCTGGCACGGCCCCAGTCCGGCTACTACGTCAAGGCCGCCCCCTCCCGCCCGGCCGCCAGCCTGCCCCAGCAGGCCCACTACAGCGGTTCGGTGGACATCAACGATCTGGTGTTCGAGGTGCTGCAGGCCAGCAAGTCGCGGGAACTGGTGCCGCTCGGCATGGCGGTGGCCGATCCCACCCTGTTCCCCCACCCCCAGCTCGGCCGGGCGCTGGCCAGCAGCATGCGCCGGCTCGACCCCTTCAGCACGGTGGCAGACCTGCCCCCCGGCAACGAGGCGCTGCGCCGGGCCATCGCCCAGCGCTACGCCGGCGAGGGGCTGGCGGTAGATCCCCAGCAGATCATCATCACCACCGGCGCCATGGAGGCGCTCTCCCTCAGCCTGCAGGTACTAACCGAGCCCGGCGACTGGGTGGTGGTGGAGTCCCCCACCTTCTACGGCGCCCTGCAGGCCATCGAGCGACTCAAGCTAAACGCGGTGGAGATCCCGGTGATCCCGGGGGTGGGCATCGATCTCGCCCTGCTGGAGGAGGCCCTCGCCCAGCGCCCCATCAAGGCGTGCTGGCTGATGGGCAATGTCCAGCACCCGCTCGGTCACACCATGCCGGATGACCACAAGCAGGCGCTGATGGCGCTGCTCAACCGGCGTGGGGTGGCGCTGGTGGAGGACGACGTCTATGCCGAGGTCTACTTCGGCCGCGAGCGGCCAAGGCCCATCAAGTATTGGGATACCAGTGGCGACAGCCTGCTGTGCAGCTCCTTTTCCAAGTGCCTGGCGCCCGGCTTTCGGGTCGGCTGGGTGGTGGCCGGTCGTAACGCCGAGCGGGTGCAGCGACTGCAGCTGATGTCGACCCTCTCCACCAATGTGCCAAGCCAGCTGGCGCTGGCCGAGATGCTGCGCCAGGGCGGGGTGGATGCCCACTTTCGCCGACTGCGCCACACCCTGGCCCAGCGCCAGCAGCAGATGCGGGCCGCCCTGCTGCGCCTGCTGCCGGGGGAAGTGAGCATCTCCTCCCCCGATGGCGGCTACTTTCTCTGGCTCGAATTTGACCCGCGCCTCGACAGCCGCGCCCTGCACGCCCAGGCGCTGGCCAGCGGTTTTTCGCTGGCCCCCGGCGCCCTCTTCTCCAGCAAGGGGCTGCACAACCACTGCCTGCGCCTCAACAGCTCCCATCCCTGGAGCGAGCAGCTGGAGGCGGCCCTCACCCGGTTGGCCGAGCTTATCCATCGGCAACTGGCCGTTATCCCCACCAAAAACAACAAGGCCCCGTGACGGGGCCTCATCGACAATCCTTGTCCCTGACGGGGTTCAGGCCGGCTGCGCCAGCTGGGCCACCTGCCGCTCTATGCTGCCTTTGAGGTTGTCATCGAGCTTGAGGGCGCGCGCCAGCTCGTCCAGATAACCGCGCTCCATGAAGTGATCCACCTCGATGGCAAGCAGGGAGGCGAGGTAGACCTCGGTCGCCAGCTCCATGTCGGTCACTTCTCGCGCCAGGGCATGGGGGTCGAGCGGGCGGGCCAGCTCGGCATCAATCCAGCGAGCCGCATCGCTCTGGCCCTGTTCGGTCAGGTACTGCTGGATCTTCTGGCGCTCGTCGCCGTCGATATGACCGTCGGCCCGGGCTGCCGCCACCATGGCGCGCACCAGCAGGGCTGCTCTGGCATCCAGCGCATTGCCCTGCAGGGTATCGAGGGGCTGGGTCGGCTGGGCCGGGCTTGACTGCTGGGCCTGCCAATCCTGATAGAGCTTGTAGGCCAGCCCGCCGAGCGCCGCCGCGCCGCCCACCGCCGCCACCTTGCCGCCATATTTGCGCATCTTCTTGTTGCCAAGCAGCAGGGCCATGGCGCCGGCCGCCAGGCCCCCTTGCGCCATCCCCTTCATCTGCGCCTTGCGACTGTCGCCGCCTTCGTTGAGCCAGCCTTTGCCAGCGCCCAACAACTGATCAAGCATCTGTTTCATCATGACTCCTCGCAATTGACTCCCCCATGCTTGCGCCGGGCCGATGAACCAAGAGTGAATGAGGCCCCATTATCGCAGCACAGCCTGTGCATCCCGTCGCCATTCGCGGTATACCTGAAACAGGTCAACAAGGAGCAACCGGATGCGCACCCTCACCCCATGGATCCCCCTCGGCCTGGCCCTGCTGTGCGGCCCCGCCAATGCCGCCAGCGAGCTTGATCGCCCGGCCCAGCAAGCCAAGCTGGATGCCGCCTGCCAGCAAGCCCAGCAACAGCTGGTCGAACAGGGCAAGCAACAGCGGATCGACGCCTGCATCAAGGCGGGCGGCAAGGCCGCCAAATGCCAGCAGGAGTTCGCCAGCTTCGGTCAGCGCGAGGGCAACAAGCGGCCCGATCTCAACAACCTGGCCCCCTGCCAGCAGGCTGACGCCTATCGCAAGAGCTACCGGCAATGACCCTCAATCAAGGAGCACCCATGACCCCACCCCGCGAGCTGACCCTGCAGTTTCTGGCCGAGCCCGCCGACGCCAACTTCGGCGGCAAGGTACACGGCGGCATGGTGATGAAGTGGATAGATCAGGCGGGCTACGCCTGCGCCGCCGGCTGGTGCGGCGGCTACGCGGTGACCGTCTACGTGGGTGGGATCCGCTTTTTGCGCCCCATCCAGATAGGCCAGCTGGTAGAGGTGCACGCCCAGGTGATCCACACCGGCACCACCAGCATGCACCTGGCGGTGGATGTCTACAGCCGCCACCCGGCCAGCCGGGAGCGCCACAAGACCACCCACTGCATCATCATCTTCGTGGCCATGGACGAGAGTGGCAAACCGACCCCGGTGCCCCAGTGGCAACCGCAAAACGAGAGCGATCGGCAGTTGCAGCAGTACGCCCTCAAATTGATGGCCCTGCGCGAGCAGATCGAACAGGAGATGCGCCAGCACCTCTAGCCGGGTCACCCGCAACACCAGACAGGTCCCCATCAGGGAGCAGCCCTGTATAATGGCGTTTTCCCCGTTACGGAGTCTGTCATGTCATTGGAAACTGCCCCGCCCGAGGTCCAGCTCGCGGTGGATCTCATCGAACTGCTGGAGACCAACCGGATTGAACCGGCCCTCGCCCTGGCGGCGCTGGCCATCGTCTCCGCGGACTATCAGCGCAAGCTCAACGAAGGCAAAGAGTGCTGAGCAAGGTTGCCTTGCCACCCATCGCGTACAGGAGGTGTCATGACAGATCCCATCCGTTTTGAAACCGGCCGCCCCATGCTGCTCGGCGGCCTGCGCCGTCACCATGCCTTCGCCCACGCCGACTTCGGCGGCCAGTGGCGCGATTTCAGCGCCCTGGGTCCGCTGCCGGGCCAGCTCGGCGAGCATGCCTACGGTGTCATCTGCGGCGTCACCGCCACCGAGTGCGAATACATGTGCGCGGTGGAGGTCGCCGCGCTGGAGGTGCTGCCCAAGACGCTGGGGCGGATGCGCATCGAGCCCCAGACCTATGCCGTCTTCCTGCATCAGGGGCATGTCTCGACCATGCCGCACACCTGGCAGCAGGCACTGGACTGGCTGGCGCAGTCCGCTTACCAGTCTGCCCACAAGCCCGATTTCGAGCGCTATGGCGCCGCCTTTGACCCGGACACCGGCAGCGGCGAGGTCGAACTCTGGCTCGCCGTGCTGCCGCGCCAGGCCATCGCCTGAGCATCCCGCGCTCCCTGTCCTGATAAACCGGCAAGGTTTAACCCAGACGAGGGGCTGACTCGGCGCTCGGGCAGTGCAAGGATATGGCTCCCCTACTGCCCGAGAGTTGTTATGGATAACCAGGAATGTCTCGACCAGGCCGGTCTCTGGAGCCGCTCCGCCCGCATCATGACGCTGGCCTGCCTCATCGTCTTCATGGCCCAGATGGCCACCACCGTTTACCTCCCCTCCCTGCCCGTGGTGATGACGGATCTCGCCATGACCCGGCAAGGGGCCGAGCTCTCCATCTCGCTGTTCGTCATCGGCGCCGCCCTGCCGGTGCTGTTCTGGGGCGCCGCCGCCGATCGCTACGGTCGCCGGCTACCCCTCGCCCTGTCACTCTTGCTGTTTGTCGGCCTCAGCCTGCTGCTGGCCACCACCAGCCAGGGGCCGCTACTGCTGATCCTGCGCACCCTGCAAGGAGTGGCGGCCGGCGGCGCGGCCATCATCGCCCGCATCCTGGTGCGGGATCACTGGCACGGCGATGAGCTGGCGCGCCGCCTCTCGGTGCTCTCCATCGCCTTCATCACCGCCCTCGGCGGCGGTCAGTGGATAGGCGGCCTCATCAGCCGCTATGCCCATTGGCAGCTGGGATTCGTGCTGATGGCCGGGGTCGGTGTGCTGGCGCTGCTCTTGATGAGCAGCCTGCCGCTGCAGGGGCCCAATCCGGCGGCGACGAGCGGCGGCATGTGGGCCCGTTACGCCAGCCTGCTGCGCCGCCCCGGCTTTTTCTGGCCGGCCTGCGCCGGTGGCATCGGCTTTGCCATCACGGTGACCCTGCAGGAGGTGAGCCCCTTCGTGCTGCAGCAGGGATTTGCCCTCCAGGTCACCACCTTCGGCAGCCTGGGGTTGCTGATCGGTATCGCCTACTTCGCCGGCGCCATGACGGTCAACCGGCGGGTCGCCCGGGTGGGAGGCCACCAGCTGATGCGCCAGGGGGCCGCGCTCATACTGCTGGCGGCCGGCGGCATGCTGCTGCTCTGGGCACTGGGCGCCCTGCAGGGCAGCGGCGGATTGGTGGCCATGATGACCTGCTACTGCCTCATCATCTTCGGGCAGGCGGTGCTCTTTCCCAACAGCATGGCGCTGGCGGTGAGCGATGGCCGCGAGCACGGCGCCTACGCCATGGCCCTGTGCGGCTTCCTGCAGCAGGGGGTGGCCGGGGTGGCTGCCGCCGGCGCCACCCTAGTGAGCCATCACGGTGCCTGGGCCCCGCTCGTCTTCACCCTGGCGCTCATCACCCTGCTGATCGTGCGCACCAAGGTGCGCTAAGCAGGCACCTGCCTGCGTCCCCTCACCGCTCAGCGGGCCCCATCACCCGATCGCACAGGCTGATGAGGGCCTCGCAGAGCCGAGTGAGCGGCTCGCCGCGCTCAGCCCCCAGGTGCAGCGCCAGCTCCACCGGCGCCACCGCCGGCCAGTGGGTCAGCTCCCGCTGATCCGGCTGCAGCAAGCGCCGGGGCAGCAGGCTGACCCCGATCCCGGCGCTCACCGCCCCCTGCAGGCTGGCCAGGCTGGCGCTGACGTAGGCGATGCGCCAGCGTCGCCCCATCCCGTCGAGTGCCTCGGTCACCTGCCGCCGATAGAGCCCTTCGCTCGGGAACACCACCAGCGGCAAGGGATCCCGCTCGCTGGCGGGCCAGGCACGGCTGTCGACCCAGGCCAGCGGTTCGCGCCAGCAGGCGCGCGGCGCCCCCTGTCCCCGCGCCTGTTTGACCAGCGCCAAGTCCAGCTCGCCGGCCTCGAAGCGCTGCCAGATCTCGTGGCTGAGGCCGCTGTGCACCTCCAGCCGCACCTGCGGGTAATCGCGGGCAAAGGCTGCCAGCACCGGGGCGATGGCACCGGCGGCAAAATCCTCCGGTACCCCCAGGCTCAGTTGCAGGCTGGCCTCGGCCACCTGCTCCTCGGCCCGGGCCAGCAGGGCCAGGATGCTGCGGGCCAGCCCCAGCAGCTTTTCTCCCTCTGCCGTGGTCACCACCTGGCGACCGGAGCGGTCCAGCAGCGGGCAGCCGAGCTGCTGCTCGAGCCGCCGCATCTGCTGGCTGATGGTGGATTGGGTGAGGTGCACCCGTTCACCAGCGCGGGTAAAACTGCCGCTGTCGACGATGGCGACAAAGCTGCGCAGCAAGAGGGGATCCAGCATGGCGACTCCATTTACAAAACCACTGGATGTCATTCTATCATTTAATTTCCCCATGACTGATTCCCCCGCTAGGCTGGTCTCCTCCCATCCCCTTGCCTCGAGGATCCGTCATGCCCCACTCCCTTGCCGAACCCACCGGCTCACGCCTGATCGCGTCGCTGACCGCCAACCCCAGCCATCAGGAGTGGCTGGAGCAGGCACTGCAACTGGCACTCCATAACCGCCGACAGGGAGGCCGCCCCTTTGCCGCCCTGCTGGTGCAAGGCAACCAGCTGGTGACCAGCGCCGTCAACGGCATGCACCAGGATGGCGACCCCACCCGCCACGCCGAGCTGGAAGCCCTGCGCCAGGCCAGCCAGGTCGGGCCGCTGGCGGGCGCCATCGTCTACGCCAGCGGTCACCCCTGCCCCATGTGCCTGAGCGCCCTGATGATGAATGGTATCGCCGCCGTCTACTACGCCTTCGATAACGAGGATGCAGCCCCGTTCGGCTTTGACAGCACGGCCGCCTACCACAAGCTGGGCCTGCCCCTCGCCCCTGCCCCCCTGCCGCTCATCAAGCTGCCGAGCCCGCTGGCCGCCGCCGAGCTCTATGGTGCACAAGACCATGGTTGAGGCCCGCAACGATGCGCGCCAGCAGCAGGCCCTGCTGGTGCTGGTGATCCTGATAGGGCTCAACCTGCGACCGTTTCTCACCGCCATCGGCCCCCTCAGCCGCGACATTGCCGAGGCGCTCGGGCTTGGCATGGACACCCTGGCCTGGCTGACCTTGCTGCCGCTCTGGCTCATCGGCGGCGGCGTGCTGCTCACTCCGGCCCTGCGCAGTCGCACCGGGCCGCTCCAATTGCTGGGGGCGGCCCTGCTGCTGCTGGGACTGGGCAGCGCCATGCGCTTCGAGGCAGGCAGCGGCGCCCTGCTCATCGCCAGCGCCGCCCTCTGCGGGCTGGGTTCGGCCCTGGTGCAGGGAGTGCTGCCCGGCCTCATCAAGCAGGCGTTCGCGCAGAAGGTGCCGCTGGTGATGGGCATCTTCTCGGCCTGCATGATGGGGGGCGGGGCGCTGGGCGCCAGCCTCACCCCACAGCTCGCCGCCCGGCTCGACTGGTCCCAGGCGCTGGCGCTGTGGAGCCTGCCGGTGCTGCTGGCCATGGGCTGGCTCGGCTGGCGGGTACGGCTGCCCGCAGCGCCGGTGGCAGTGTCCGGCGGCGGCGAGCAGCGCCTCATCAGCCTGCCCCGCAGCTGGCTGCTGATAAGCTGCTTTGGCATCATCAACAGCGGTTACGGCATCGTCGTGGCCTGGCTGGCGCCGGCCTACATGGCGCAGGGCTGGAGCCCCCAGCAGGGGGGCGAGCTGGTGGCCTGGCTGGCGCTGGCCCAGACCGTGAGCGGCCTCGGCCTGCCGCTGCTGGCCGCCCGCCGGCTCGATCGCCGGCCCTGGATGGGATTGGCCATCGCCATGCAACTGGCGGGCTTTGGCGGCCTCTGGCTGGCGCCGACTGCCGCCCCCATCCTCTGGTGCATGCTGTGCGGCGCCGGGCTTGGCGGCAGCTTCTCCCTCATCATGGTCATCGCGCTCGATCACCTGCCGGATCCGCGCCGTGCCGGCACCCTCAGCGCCCTGATGCAGGGGTTCGGCTTCATGCTGGCGGCCACCGGCCCCTGGGTGGCTGCTCGCCTGCATCACCTGAGCGGTGACTTCGCAGCCGCCTGGCAGTGGCAGCTGGCCGGTCTGGTGCTGATGAGCCTGCTGGTTCTGCGTCTCGACCCGCGTTACTACCCGAGGGCGATGCGACAATCCAGCAACGAAGCCACGGCTCCGTTGACGCGGGACAACCCTTCCGCCTAGCTCAATCGCCAAAACAAAAACACCGGCCTGTGGCCGGTGTTTTTCACTGTCAACGCGGGGAGTGAGAGGGCGCTTAGCGCCCCTTCTTCTGCCGCCCACCCTGCCCGGCGCGCGGTTTGCCGGCAGCCGGTTTGGCCCCCTTGTTCGGGGTGCCTTTGCCTGCGCTACCTTTGGCCGCGCCGCCTTTGCCGGCAGCCCCCTTGCCGGCCGGGCTCTTGCTTTCGAATGCCGACGGTCCCGGCACGTTGGGACGCCCGCCAATCTCGTGGTCATCATCCCGGCGCGGTTTTTTGCCCGGTGCCGGCTTGCCGGCTTGTGCGGCGGACGCCTTGGGTTTACCGCCCTGCCCGGCGGCAGCTTGCCCGCCTTTGGCCGGTTTCACCTCGGAGGAGGAGTCTTCAATCAGCTTGAACAGCTCGATCAGCTCGTCGTCGGTGAGATCGCGCCACTCGCCCACCGGCAGCCCCTTGAGGCTGACGTTCATGATGCGGATGCGCTCGAGCTTGGTCACCTCGAAGCCGAAGTGCTCGCACATGCGGCGGATCTGGCGGTTCAGCCCCTGCACCAGGGTAATGCGAAACACGAACGGCGCCTCTTTCTTCACCTTGCACTTCTTGGTGACAGCACCCAGGATCGGCACCCCGGCGCCCATGCCCCGGATAAACTCGTCGGTGACCGGCTTGTCCACGGTCACCAGATACTCTTTCTCGTGATCGTTGCCCGCCCGCAGGATCTTGTTGACCAGATCGCCGTGGTTGGTCAGGAAGATGAGCCCCTGGGAGTCCTTGTCGAGCCGGCCGATGGGGAAGATGCGGGTACTGTGGTTGACGAAGTCGACGATGTTGTCCTTCTCGCCCGCCTCAGTGGTGGAGACGATACCCACCGGCTTGTTGAGGACGATGAACACCAGGCTGTCCGCCTCGCGCGGCTCGATCACCTGGCCGTTGACCTTGACCAGATCCCCGGCAAACACCTGATCCCCCACCCCGGCCCGCTTGCCGTTGATGAAGACGTTGCCCTGCTCGATAAAGCGGTCGGCCTCGCGGCGCGAGCAGATGCCGCTCTCGCTGATGTATTTGTTCAGGCGCATGGATTCATCAGCCAGCATGGGTCACCTGCCACTGGCCTGCGGCCTGGATCCGGGTCATCAGGGCGGCACACTGCCGGTTCACTAACTCAAAATTGTGCATATCATTCCATCTTCAAAAAAGGCCTCTACCGACCTGTCCGGCAAAAAGCGCCGACACATTAACATATTGCCCCCTGACACACGCCGGATAGTTGCACTCGGCCCGCCCCCTTCTTGCAAAATGCGCCCCCTGTCACGCGGCCAGCCCCCGGTATTGCATCGTCATGCGCGGCCATTCGATTGCCGCCAGCGCCGCCGAAGTCAGCATGGCAATGGCCACTTCCGCCGTTGCACGGGATCTTCTCGCTACGCCATAAAGATGCATGAAATATGCAGAAACCGATAACCCAAGCCAAATGACAGCAACATTTTCTTGCTATTTATTAATCAAAAATGCATAAAAAGATTTTGATTCGCGCGAATTATCTGCCCCTGCCGGCACTCTTTTCTGCTGTTTTCGGCGATTCGCACAACAATTTTCGCCCAATTGCGAAAAACACCAAATATTCACCTGCATCCAGGCCTGACAAAAATCATAAATTTGGCTGCAGGGTGTGCACTTTTCTCTGGCAAGAGGCCACTTTTACCCTTCACTACAGGAGTTACAGATGAGTCATTCCCTCTCCCAGGCGGATTTTCTGGCCCAGGTCGCCAGCCGCAACCCCCATCAACCGGAGTTCATTCAGGCCGTGAGCGAGGTGATCGCCTCCATCTGGCCTTATGTGACGCGCCACCCCCGCTACCTGCAGCACGGCCTGCTGGAGCGGCTGGTGGAGCCGGAGCGGCTGATCCAGTTTCGGGTGAGCTGGGTGGATGATCGAGGCCAGGTGCAGGTGAACCGGGGCTACCGGGTGCAGCACAGCTCTGCCATCGGTCCCTTCAAGGGGGGGATGCGCTTTCACCCCTCGGTGGATACCTCAGTGCTCAAGTTCCTCGCCTTCGAGCAGACCTTCAAGAATGCCCTCACCACCTTGCCCATGGGCGGTGGCAAGGGGGGCAGCGATTTTGATCCCAAGGGCAAGAGCGAGGGAGAGGTGATGCGCTTTTGCCAGGCGCTGATGCTGGAGCTGCATCGCCACCTCGGCGCCGATACCGACGTGCCGGCCGGCGACATCGGGGTGGGCGGGCGCGAGGTGAGCTACATGGCGGGCATGATGAAGAAGCTCACCAACCGTGCCGAGTGCGTCTTTACCGGCAAGGGGCTCTCCTTTGGCGGCAGCCTGATCCGCCCGGAAGCCACCGGTTACGGCCTGCTCTATTTCGTCGAGGCTATGCTGGCCAACCGGGGGCTATCCCTGGACGGCATGACGGTCTCTGTGTCGGGCTCAGGCAACGTGGCCCAGTACGCCATCGAGAAGGCGATGGCCCTCGGCGCCCGGGTCATCACCGCCTCCGACTCCGGCGGCACCGTCTACGATCCGGCGGGCTTTACCCCTGAGAAACTGGCGCGGCTGATGGCGCTCAAAAACGAGCAGCGCAAACGCATCGCCGATTACGCCCACGAGGAGGGGCTGGAGTTTTTCAGCGGCCGCACTCCCTGGCACCTGCCGACGGACGTCGCCCTGCCCTGCGCCACCCAGAACGAGTTGGATGAGTCGGACGCCACCACCTTGATTGCCAATGGCGTGCAACTGGTAGCCGAGGGGGCCAACATGCCGAGCAGCGCCGCCGCCATCCGCCGCCTGCACGAGGCCAAGGTGCTGTTTGCCCCGGGCAAGGCCGCCAACGCTGGCGGGGTCGCCACCTCGGGCCTCGAGATGAGCCAGAATGCCCAGCGCCTCTGCTGGAGCCGGGAGGAGGTAGACGCCCGCCTCAAGGGGATCATGACCAGCATCCACGCCACCTGTGTGCACTATGGCCAGGATGAGACGGGTCACGTGAACTACGAAAGCGGCGCCAACATCGCCGGATTCGTCAAGGTGGCCGACGCCATGCTGGCCCAGGGGGTCTGCTGACGCCGCCAGCGACCGCACAGACGGATCCCCGTACCACAGAGGGCAGCCCCGGGGCTGCCCTCTGTTTGCTCGGATGAGCCGCTCACTGTCTGTACTTATCACCTTGTTTCCCTTAGGCTTTAAGCCAGCTTTCGACCCTTAGTACGGCCGCCGTGGACGCGGGGCCGCCCCTCTTTTATCAGTGCCAAGGATTCTCCCATGCTGGCTCACACCCGCCGCCTCGTTCGCCGCCTTCTTCTCAGCCTGCTGGGTTTGCTGCTGCTTGGCTGGACCCTGGTAGCCTACTTCGCCTGGCAGGCGGCGCCGCTGCAGCCCTGGCACACCCTGGTGCCGCCCGAGCTCAGCGCCGAGCAGCTCGATGACAGCAACTGGCAGGCCTATCTGGCCCACGAGCAGCAGCTGTTCGAGCTGGTGACCAAGGAGGTGATCGCCAGAACGCCGCCGGAGCAGCAGCTCGACAGCAATCGCTACTATCAGGATGCCCCCATCAATCCGGCTCATTTTGCAACCGACTGGAACCGCTCCTATCTGCTGCGCCCGAGCGGCGAGGTGAAAGGGGTGGCGGTGTTCCTGCATGGTTTGACCGACTCCCCCTACAGCCTGCGCCACCTGGCCCAGCGCTACCGCGAGCAGGGCTTCATCGCCCTGGGGCTGCGCATTCCGGGCCACGGCACCGTGCCGGCCGGGCTGGTCGACATCGACTGGGAGACCTGGCTGGCCGCCACCCGGCTGGCGGTGCGCGAGGCCAGGGTGCTGGCGCCCAGCCCGCTGCCGCTGCATCTGGTGGGGTTTTCCAACGGCGGGGCGCTGGCGGTGAAATATGCGCTCGATGCGGAAGGTGACAAGACAGGGGCACTGGCAAGGCCGGATCGGCTGGTGCTCATCTCCCCCATGATAGGGGTGACCCGCTTTGCCCGCTTCGCCGGTCTCAAGGCGGTGCCCGCCCTGCTGCCCGCCTTCGCCAGCGCCGCCTGGCTCGACACTATGCCGGAGTTCAACCCCTTCAAGTACAACTCGTTCCCGGTCAACGGCGCACGCCAGTCCTACCGGCTGACCCACGCCATCCAGCAGCAGGTGCGTGAGCAGGCCGCCAGCGGCGAGTTGGCGGCCTTCCCGCCCACCCTCACCTTCCAGTCGGTGATGGACTACACCGTCAGTACCCGCTCCATCATCGCCGATCTCTACCACTTCCTGCCTGCCAACGGCAGCGAGCTGGTGCTGTTCGACATCAACCGCGGCACCCTGTTCGGCCCGCTGCTGAGCAGCGCCTCCGAGCTGGCGCTGAGCCACCTGTTGCCGCGCCCGCCACTCTCCTACCGGCTGACGGTGGTGGGCAACCAGGCTCCCGCCAGCACCCGCACCCAGGCCAGCAGTCTGCCGGCCGGCGGCGGGCCTGAGCAGATCCAGCCCCTCGACATCGACTACCCCAGGGAGATCTACTCCCTCTCCCACGTGGCCCTGCCCTTCCCGATGGATGACCCCCTCTACGGCATGGCGCCACGGCCCGAGCAGCGCGAGCAATACGGCATCAACCTGGGGGGGTTGGCCCTGCGCGGTGAGCGCGGTGTGCTGATCGTCAACTCCGGCGCCCTCACCCGCACCTCCTCCAACCCCTTCTTCCCCTATCTGCAACAGAAGGTGATAGAGACGCTGACAGCGCCAGCCCTACCGCCGGCCGGCAAACAGCCAACCCCGGTCTGGGACAGCGAAGACGAGGCCGCCTATCAGGCGGAGCGGGAACAGTTTCTACAGGATGCGCAGGAGAGCGAGGCTCCCTTCTAGGGCCCTTGTCAGGACCCGTTGCGGCTGTGTGTCAGGATGGGGCCAGCGCAGGGCCTCTCACCACTTGCCCCGATCGCTCCGGCAGGGCGGCATCCACCGGCCGTCACCCGATACCAAGCGCCATCAGGGATAACGGCTGATCTCAATCAGGTTCTGATCCGGGTCCAGGCAGTAGACCGACTCGATGGGGCCGCAGGCTCCACTCTTGGTTACCGGCCCCTCCACAATCTCCACCCCGTGGCAATGGAGCTGGGCGATGACCTGTTCCAGCGGCCAGCGGGTGATGAGGCAGAGATCCCCCGAGCCCACCTGCGCCCGGTTGCGCGGCTCCTGCCCCAGCAGTTGCAGATTGATCTTCTGGTTGCCAAAGCGCAGGGCCCGGCGCCCCGCCCCGAAGGTGATGGCTTCCATGTTGAGCACTGAGCTGTAAAACGCGACGGCCCGCTCGATGTCACTGACCGTCAATACCAGATGGTCGATATGGCTGATCATGTCCCCTCCTGGCTGATATGTGTCGATAGCGCTGGCCCGACAGACGGGTCTGTGGGCGCCCTCATCATACCCAATTGTCTACCAATCAACTGTGCCGAATGGCGCAAAGATGGCCGAGTAAAGCCGCTAGCTGAGTGAAGGCGGCGTTGGCCTTCACTGTTGGGTACCACACGCCTGGTCACGCTGGGCCAGCAGGGTTTCATCATCACTGTCCATCGCGGCCAGAATGGCTTGATTGCAGGCGCGCTCAGCCTGCCGGGCCGCATCCGGTTTACTCTCGCGAATATCGGCGATCATGGGGCGGTAGTTAACTGAAGCTGCGCAATACATGGCGCGATACTGAGGCTGCTGCGAGTGGCTGTCATCCTGGCGCGACAACTGATCGCACAGCTTGCTAAATAGCGCTGCCGCCTTGACGGTGCATTGGCTGAAGCGCCGTGCATCCTGCTCGTAACTGCGGCAGACGCTTTTCGGCTGCAACTGCCAAAACTGGAAGGCAAAGGGGATTTGTTCCCCCTCATACTCCACCACCAGCGATTTGAGCTCAGTGCCATAAATATCCGCTACCTGCTGCTGTACCAGATTGAGATAAGCCGAGAAAAGATAAGAAACCGGATCCATCACCACCTCCTTGTGGTTGACCTGGGTGAACTGACGTCTGTGACTCGCCCTGCGCTAAGCCTCTAATTAAAGAACCCACTCTAGCCTACTGCTTACTATCAGCTAATTGCTTGATGATGCACACATTATTATGCCAACACAGCTGAAATAAGGTGTCGATTGGATTAAGATGCACGCCATATCAGGTAACTCGGATGGGGCCATCCCGATCAAATCGGGGCTCTAGGCGACCGAGAAACAGGGCTGAGGAGCCAGTTTTGCACGGGACATGGACAGAAGAGGAACTAAGGGCGACGGTCAGCGCCTATCTGGCGATGCGCACCATGGAGCAAAATGGCATCCCCTTCGTCAAAAAGCGCTATTACACCGAACTCGCTAACCAGTTTGGCCGCACCGAGAAGGCATTCGAGTATCGAATGCAGAACATCTCCTATATCTGCGCCCTGCTAGGGCGGACCTGGGTATCAGGTCTCAAGCCGGCTAAAAACGTGGGCCCCCACAATGCCCCCATCATAGAGCGCCTGCTCTGTGAACTCGATGGCCAACCCTATACCGGCAAGGCTGCCTTTGAGCATCAAGTGAGCCGCTACCAGACCAAGCCAGTACTCCCCACGCCCATCGGCATCCAAGAACCACAGCAGCGTTATGCAACTAACACAAGCTATGGGCGAGATCCAAAGGTAAAGGCTTGGGTATTGATGACGGCGGCAGGCCATTGCGAGAGCTGCGCACAACCGGCCCCTTTTCATGCCACCACGGGAGACGCCTTTTTAGAGGTGCATCATCTGCGCACACTCGCCGAAGGGGGTTCGGATACCATCAGCAACACGGTGGCGCTCTGCCCTAATTGCCACCGTGAGCTGCACTATGGCGTCAACCAGGCACAAAAGCGTGAGGCTCTTTACCAGGCGCTGCCCAGGCTAGTGCGAGAATAACGCGCCTTCTGCGCTCATAAAAAATGGCTCGCCAATGGCGAGCCGTTTTGGTCTGGGTCAGCAGGGGATCCGCTCGATGCGGCCACCGCTCAGTTTGAAGAAGGCATCCTGCGGCAGCTCCTGCAGCCAGGTGGTGGTGTAGTCCAGATCCGCATAGGCGCCGCGCAGCATGGCGCCGAACAGGCCGTGGGAGACCACGATGGCGCGCTCGGCTATGCGCTCATCCTGCAGCCAGCTCAGCGCCCGGCCTTGAATGCTCTGAAAACTCTCCCCCTCGGGGGCTTGCAGATACCAGTCTGGCTGCTCCAGATCGAGCTCGGGGTGGGCCGCCAGCAGCTCGGGCACCCGGCGACTCTCCCACTCCCCCATCCCCAACTCCACCAGCCGCTCGTCCCAGACGATACGCGCTTGGTCCAAGCCAAGCTGCTGGCACACCCGCTCCGCCGTCTGGCGCGCCCGACCGAGGGGGCTGACGTAAAGGGTCCAGTCGGCAGGTTCGGCCAGGAGCTTGGCCAGGCGGGCCCCCATGGCGAGGGCCTGGGCCTCGCCCTTGGCGGTCAGTTCGGAGTTGCAGCGACCCTGCAGCCGCAGTTCGGCGTTGTAACGGGTCTGGCCGTGGCGCAGCAGATAGAGGGTACGGGGCATGGTTTCTCCAGCAGGTTCAATGAGATAACAAAAAAAGAAGAGGCATGATAACAGATGCGCCGGGGCAGCCAAGGCGCAGGCGGGGGGCGTAAAAAAACAAAACGGGTCAATGCTGACCCGTTAATGCTGGCTGGCGTAGCACTCAGCCCTTCTTGATCTCCCGCAGATAGCGGTAGATGGAGTGAACCGAGATGCCGAGCTGGCGGGCCGCTATCTGGGCGCTGTCCTTGAGCTCGAAGATGCCGAGCTCATGCAGCTGGTTGACCATGACCCGGGTCTTCTGGGACGGAGGCACCGCCTCGTTGCCGCGCACCTCGGCACTGACGGTGTCGATGGTGCTGTTGAGGGCCTCGTCGATGTTGCGGGCAAACACCTCCGGAGTGGCATGACCATCGTGGCCGTGCAGGCACTCCGGCATCATGGTGCGCAGCACGGATTGCAGCGGGGCATCCATGTCGGTGTTGATGCAGAGCAAGCCGATGGCCTGCCCCTCACCATTGCGAATGACGGTGGTGAGCGAGCGCAGCGTCTTGCCGGTGGCGCACTTGGTCATGTAGGGGCTGGAGATATCCTGCCCGCTCTTGAGTTTCATCATCGCCAGGTTGGTGATGGGGGCACCGACGCTGCGCCCCGTGATATGGCCGTTGGCAATCTTGATGATCGACGGATTGCGCGCATCCAGGCTGTGTAGCAGCACCTCGGTGTGCTGACCATACATGGCGGCGATGCCGTCCACGATGATCTCCATCGCCTTGAGGATCTCGAAATCGGTCGGACTCAGCTCTTGCAGCTTCACATTGAAACCTTATAAAAGGGCCGCCGACCCGGGCAAGGGCGGCAGCCGACAGGGACACTCAGGCGGACATGATATCAATAATGGTGCTGTCTGTGGCAGACATGCCGTCTTTGACCATCTGGCCCACGTTGCGAATGGTCTGCTCCACGTTGCCCGCCACGATCCCCTGCCCCGACACTGCATGGCTGTTGAGCGCCATCAGGAAACCGCGCACCGCCGCCCCGGAGGAGGTGCTCACCTTCATGGCGCAGGAGGCCTTGGCGCCGTCGCACACCATGCCGGCGCTGTCGCTCAGCACGTTCTGGATGGCGTGGCAGGATTGCTCGAAACTGCCGCCCGCCAGATAGACCATGGCCATGGCGGCCGCCGCGCTGGTGACCGTGTTGCCGCAAAAGGCTGACAGCGGCGGATAGTGGGACTTGATGTAGATGGCCCCCAGGTGGCTCATGATGAGGGCGCGGGCCAGCTGCTCTTCGCTGGCACCGAAGCGCTCGGCGATGACCACCACCGGGATGGTGGCGGCGATGCCCTGGTTGCCGCTGCCAAAGTTGCTCATGGCCGGCAGGCTGGCGCCCCCCATGCGGGCATCGGAGGCCGCCGCGGTGCGCATCACGATGCGGTTCATCACGTCCTCGCCGATGAGGCCGGCCTGGATGTTCTGCTGCATGGTGCGGCCAATCTCGAGGCCATAGGGGTTGTTCATCCCCTCATCGGAGAGTTTGCCGTTGAGCTCGGAGGCCTGCAGGATAAAGCGGATCGGCTCGAACTCCACCTGGGTGGCGAACTCATGAATGGCGGCGATGCTGATGTCGACCCCGTCGCAGATGGCGCCGGTGGCGCCGCCCTGGCCCTGCTCGGCCGTGAAGGTCACTTCATCATTGCGGCGCTGCTCGACGATGCGGGTATGGCCACCGCACAGGGTCACCTCGGCGCTGTGCTCGGTGCCCTCTGCATCAAGGCCCAACAAGCGGACCCGGCAATAGATGAACTCGGGGGCCGAGGTGCGGCTCACCTGTACCTGGCCTGCATCGATCAGCTCCTGCGCCTCTGCGACCTGGGCCGGCGTGATGGCGGCCAGCACCTCCAGCCCGGCCTCGGCGTTGCCGCCGATGGCGCCGGCAGCCGCCGCGATGGCCAGCCCGATCTTGCCGGTGCCCGGCACATAGACCCCCATGGAGTTCTTGTAGAGGTTGTCCGACACCACCACCTCCAGCCGAACGGGCTTGCAGCCCAGTTGCCGGGCGGCGACGGCGGCGGCATAAGCGGCGGCGATGGGCTCTGTACAACCCAGCGCCGGTTTGACAACCTGTTGAATAATCTGCAGATACTGCTGCCACGCTTGCTTCATCAGAACACCCTTTCTATCAACATTAACCAGCGATGTGAGCGATCGCTTCCACTTCCACCCTGACACCCATCGGCAGATCCTTCACCGCAAAACAGCTGCGGGATGGGCAATCTTTCAGGAAATAGCGTTTATAAACCTCGTTGAACGCGGCAAAATCACTGATCTCGGCGAGATAGCAGGTAGTCTTGAGCACGGTATCCAGGTTGCCGCCGGCGGCTTCCAAGACATGCTTGAGGTTCTCCAGCGCCTGGCGGCTCTGAGCTTCGATGCCCCCTTCCACCACGCCGCCCTGCTGTTTGCACACCGGCAGCTGGCCGGAGGTAAAGATGAGGTCGCCATAGGCAGTGCCATGGCTGTAGGGACCGATGGCATCGGGTGCGGCATCCGCCACGATGATCTTTTTCATATCGCCACTCCTTAAAATGCAATTATTTTTGCAATCAATAGTCTCGTCTTGTTCAACATTATTTGCTTATTAGGCATTCCATTCAACTAAAACCTGCAAAAACAGCGATAAATTTGGTAGCAGGCGCAAATTGAAAGCGTGATCTGTCTCCCTCTTTAGGTAGAAGAGCGATAAAAAGCATTGTTTTGCCGCTTTTTATTCAACTATATTTGCGCCTGATTTTTACCCCTACAAAAACAAGGTATTTTATGGACGCGCACAGTACGACACTCACC
Organism: Aeromonas sp. ASNIH4; assembly: GCF_002934425.1. Lineage (NCBI taxonomy): Bacteria > Pseudomonadati > Pseudomonadota > Gammaproteobacteria > Aeromonadales > Aeromonadaceae > Aeromonas > Aeromonas sp. ASNIH4. The sequence continues at coordinate 2,857,477 of NZ_CP026217.1, forward strand.
CGGCCCGTGATGGGCACGCTGGAATGGAAAGAAGCGGTTCGTTTTGACAGCACCGACTGGGGCTGGGTCATCATGAGCATCGGCATGGCCATCGGGGCGGGGATCGTCTTCCTGCCGGTGCAGGTAGGATTGATGGGGCTGTGGGTGTTTCTGCTGTCGGCGGTGATCGGCTACCCGGCCATGTACATGTTCCAGCGCCTCTTCATCAATACCCTGGCCACCTCGCCCGAATGCAAGGACTACCCCAGCGTCATCAGCGGCTACCTCGGCAAGAACTGGGGCGTGCTGCTTGGCGCCCTCTACTTCGTGATGCTGGTGATCTGGGTGTTCGTCTACTCCACCGCCATCACCAATGACAGTGCCTCCTTCCTGCAAAGCTTCGGGGTCACCCAGCAACTGCTCTCCGAGAATCCCTTCTACGGGCTGGTGCTGATCTGCGCCCTGGTGGCGCTGGCCTCGCGCGGCGAAAACCTGCTGTTCAAGATCTCCACCTTCATGGTGCTGACCAAGATCAGCGTGGTGGCGGTGCTCGGCCTGATGATGGTGGGCAAGTGGGATGCCGCCAACATCACCGCCATGCCGGCCAGCGGTGACTGGCTGAAGGATGCCATCGTCATGCTCCCCTTCACCCTCACCTCCATTCTCTTTATCCAGAGCCTGAGCCCCATGGTGATCTCCTACCGCTCGCGGGAAAAATCCCTGGAAGTGGCCCGCTTCAAGGCGATGCGCGCCATGAACATCGCCTTTGGCATTCTGTTCGTGGTGGTGTTCTTCTACGCCGTCTCCTTCACTCTGGCCATGGGCCACGAGCAGGCGGTCAAGGCTTCCGAGGAGAACATCTCGGCGCTGGCCATGGTGGCCCAGGGCATGCCAGGCCAGACCCTCAAGCTGCTCAGCCTCACCCTCAACATCTTCGCGGTGATGACCGCCTACTTCGGCGTCTATCTCGGCTTTCGCGAGGCCTGCCAGGGGCTGGCGATGAACCTGCTGCGCCGGGTGATGCCGGAAGATCGCATCAACAAGGGGCTGGTAGGCAAGGGCATCATGCTGTTCACCGTGCTGCTCTCCTGGGGGGCCATCGTGCTCAACGCCCCGGTGCTGAGCTTCACCTCCATCTGCAGCCCCATCTTCGGCATGGTGGGGTGCCTTATCCCGGCCTATCTGGTCTATCAGGTGCCGGCGCTGCACAAGTACAAGGGAGTCTCCCTCTACATCATCATCGTCACCGGCCTGCTGCTCTGCGTCTCGCCCTTCCTGGCGTTCAACTGAGCTGCGACCTTCTCCCATCGGCAACGGGCCACCCTGAGGGTGGCCCGCTTTTCTGACCCATTCAGCCCCCTCGCCACGGGAAAAAGCCAAGGGGATCACAACTTCCACCCCGCCCCCAGCCGAGCCACCCGGCGAGGAGTAATATCCAGCCATCCCGCTACACGCCCCGTCGGGGCCCGAGGCTTCATATGAAATGGATATTCACGCCCGCCATCCGGCTCGGCAATCAGCTCTCCTTCAAGTACAAGTTTTTGCTCTGGTCCTGCCTGATGCTGCTGCCGCTGGCCTACAGCATGACCAACCTGCTGGGTCGGCTGCAGGATGACAACGCTCAGGCCCGCAAGGAGCTGGCCGGCGTGGTCAAGCTGGCGCCGCTGCCCGCCATCGAGCAGGCCCTGCTGACCCATCGCAACCTAGTCACCCGGCACGGCTATGAGCAGAACCCGGTCGGCGAAGAGGAGGTCAAGGCCGCAGCCCGGGCCGTCGATGCGAGCCTGGCTGCCTTTGCCGCCACCAAACAGCAAAACCCCGTGTTCGATACCCTCGCCCAGGAGTGGTCCAGCCTGCAAAGCGAGGCGCTGGGACTCGAGGTGGATCAGAGCAACCTGCGCCACGACAAGCTGCTGACCGAGGTACACCACCTCTACAAGAGCATCACAGCCGCCAGCAGCCTGGTGCAGGATCCCGCGCTCGGCACCTACTACATGGTGGTGCTCGCCAGCGAGCGGCTGCCCCAGCTGCGCGATCTGCTGGCCCAGGTGCGGGATCGGGCCGCCACCATCGCCGACTTCGGCCTGTTTCAGGCGCAAGGCTATAGCGCCCTGCGCTTTCGCCTCGACCTCATCAACGCCACCCTGCAGGAGCTGGAGGCCGACCTGACCCTGCTCTATGAGATGGCGCCCGCCTATCGCAGCGAACTGGGCCAGCAGACCGACGCCCTGCTGCAGCAAGCCCATCAGGGGGTCGACACCCTGGAAAACAAGATGATGAAGGACCAGCAGGTGCAGCTCTCCAGCAAGGAGGTGCTGGCGCTGGGGGATGGGCTGGATGCCGCCATCACGGCGCTGGCCGGTCAGGTGCGCCAGCGGCTGGAGGCAGACCTGCACCAGCGCATGACCGCCAACCAGCGCCACTTCTGGTGGGTGACCGGGCCGCTGACCGCCATCCTGCTGGTCTATCTCTACCTGATGATCGGCGCCTACCTCTCCTTGCGCGGTACCGTGGGCCGGGTGCGGGAGATCGCTGCCCGGGTCAACGCCCAGGATCTCAGCCAGCAGATCGAGATCGTCGGCCAGGATGAGCTGGCCGCCATCAGCCGGGATTACAACGTGACCCTGCAGACCCTGCGCACCCTGATGCTGCGGGTGCGGGAGAACGGCGTCAGCGTGGTGGAGAGCGCCACCGAAATCGACGCGCGGACCTGCCGCTCCCAGGAGGTGATCGCCGATCAGCAAGGGGAGACCCATCAGGTGGCTACCGCCATCAAGGAGCTGGCCGCCACCTCCCACGACATGGCGGGCAACGCCCAGCAGGCCGCCCGCATGACCCAGGAGGCGCAGGCCGTGGTGGGTCAGGGCGAGGCGGTGGTCGAGCGTACCATCAAGGCCATCGACCACATCAACCGCGAGGTACTGCGCACCGCCGAGACCATCGGCCAGCTGGAGCAGCAGTGCAGCCAGATTGGTGGCGTGATCGGGGTGATCCGCGGCATCGCCGAGCAGACCAACCTGCTGGCGCTCAACGCCGCCATCGAGGCGGCCCGCGCAGGCGAGCAGGGACGCGGCTTCGCGGTAGTGGCCGACGAGGTGCGCTCGCTGGCCAACCGCACCCAGGGGGCCACGGTCGAGATCCAGCAGATGATCGAGCAGTTGCAAACCGGCGCCCGTGCCTCGGTCAGCGCCATGTCCGCCGCCAGCCGCGAGGCGCAGGAGGGGGTCGGTCTGGCCCAGGAGGCCCAGCAGGCCTTTGGTGCCATCACCGAGCGGGTGGGCAGCATGGTCGACACCAACTCGGTGATCGCCAGCGCCATCGAGCAGCAAGGGGCCGTGGTCAACGAAATAGAGCGCAACGTGGTGCGCATCTCCGATGGCAGCGACGAGGCGCTGCAGGTGGCCAACGCAGCCCGCGACGCCGCCCGCCAGATCCACCAGCTCACCGAGCAGCTGCGTGCCATGGTGCAAAGCTTCGTGCTCTGAGCCGGCGCCCGTCACCTACGCCAGCCCCCTGCCGGGGCTGGCTTTTTTTGCCAATTCAGACGATCGGGCAGCATTGTTTTTCTTGGCGAAAAAAGTATCAACTGCCCATTGTGCGCTGAGGATAAAGCGGGGTAATCTTCAGCCACAACAAGATTCGAACGTTACCTTTATTGCCTGCAACGGGCCCGGGGAGCAGTTCGACGCCCGAGAAACAGTTCGATGAAAGTTCGGCGAGAGGAAGCTCGCATCACGACACAACCGTTCAGGCGAGGTATCGCAAATGGCGAAGTACCAGTTTTTCTCTATCCCGGCCTCCAACCGGCAGCAGTACACCTTTATCGACATGGCCTCCCCCACCTTCCTGCCCGAGAAAGAGGCGCTGCTGGCACAGGGGTTCGAGGTGGAAGAAGATTTCATCGACGCGGCCAACCCGCGTGAGGCGGTGGAGAAGTATCGCTCCAACTTCCTCTACGTGGCCGATGAGATAGGCAAGTCGGACGCCGGTTACGCCGCGGCCATCGCCCTGCAAGAGCTCGGCAAGGGACTGCTGGGGCAGAAGCGGGGCAATTGAGCTGATAAATGAAGTGCGGCCATCGGCAAGCTGCCGATGGCCGCAGGCAATGCTGGCAATGTAGTTCAGCAGCGGGCGAGCTGGCGGAGCATCTCGATAAGCTCCTCTTCGCTGCTGGGCTCATAAGCGAGCTGCAGGCAGGGCGCGGCGCCCCCCATCAACATGTAGACGTGGGTGCTGCAGTGATCGTAGTGATACCACTTACCGTCGATACAGACGTCGGTGTAGCATCTCGGGTCCCTTTCAAGTTCCATACGCACATCCTTTTGTTACATCCCTTCAACATCACTCTGACCGTAAGATAACCCGGCCGCTGCAAACTTGATGCAGATCAAGGGAAGCGACGGCCGACGCGGATATCTGCCGGATCTGCGGCCCATGGGGCCCAACACCGACATCCATCAGCCACCCCCAGTTCAAGGCTCACAGCGGCGGCGGATCATGCGCAACAAAAACGGCGCACGCAGGCGCCGTTTTTTTATGCCCGCGCCACGTGGTCTCGCGGGGCGGGGAACAAGCCTTGGGCTTATTCGTCTTCCAGGTAGGCGTAGCCTTGCAGACCCAGCTCCAGCTCGTCGAGCAGGGCCTTGCGGGTCGCGTCGTCCAGCGCTGGGTGGGAGACGATGCGCTGGTAGTTCTCGCGGATGACGGACGGGTCGATGTTGACGTAACGCAGCAGCTGATCGACGGTGTCGCCGCGCACCACGTTGCGAATGTCCATCTTGCCTTCGTCATCGAGCCACACTTCCGCGCAGTGGGTGTCACCGAACAGGTTGTGCAGATCCCCCAGGATCTCCTGATAGGCACCCACCAGGAAGAAGCCGACGTGGCACTCTTCGTTCTCGCCGTAGACCGGCATCGGCAGGGTGCTCTCGACCCCCAGACCGTCGACGTAGTGCTCGACCTGACCGTCGGAGTCACAGGTGATGTCCATCAGGATGCCACGGCGGGTGAGCGGACGCTCGAGACCGGCCAGCGGCATCACCGGGAACACCTGACCGATACCCCAGGCATCCGGCAGGGACTGGAACAGGGAGAAGTTGGCAAAGCACTTGTCAGCCAGTTTCTCGGAGAGCTCATCAGCCAGCGCACGGTGGTTGCGGTTGACCGGGTTGAGCAGCTCTTTGAGCGCCAGACAGGTGTTCTGGTGCAGCATCTCGGCCCAGGCGCGTTGCTCCAGGTTCAAGAGACCCATGGTGTACTGGGTATTGACGTCACCCAGATCTGCCACCGAGTCGTGGAAGATCTCCAGCAGGGAGGGATCTTCGCTGCGCAGGTCCAGCCAGCCTTTCCACATGTTCTGCAGAATGGTGGGGGCATCGTCGTCCGGTGCGCTGATGTCGTTCATCTCCACCCCTTCGGCACCAATGATGTTGGTAACCAGTACGGCGTGGTGAGCGGTCAGGGCACGGCCGGACTCGCTGATGATGGTCGGGTGCGGCAGGTCGAACTCGCGGCAGACATCGCCGATGCCCCACACCACGTTGTTGGCGTACTCGGAGAGGCTGTAGTTGGCGGAGCAGTGGCTCTGGGAACGGGTTCCCTCGTAGTCCACCCCCAGGCCGCCACCCACGTCAACCACTTCGATGTTGGCACCGAGGCGACGCAGTTCGGCGTAGAAACGGCCGCACTCGCGGATGCCACCCTGGATGTCGCGAATGTTGGCGATCTGGGAACCCAGATGGAAGTGCAGCAGTTGCAGGCAGTCCAGCTTGCCCAGCCCGCGCAGACGCTCGATCAGCGCCAGGATCTGGGAGGCGGAGAGACCGAATTTGGACATGGAGCCGCCGCTCGATTCCCACATGCCGGAGCCGGTGGAAGCGAGCTTGGCACGCACCCCGATGTTGGGCTTGATGTTGAGACGATCTGACTCGTCCAGCACCATTTCCAGCTCGGAGGGCTTCTCCACCACGATGTAGACCTTGTGGCCCATCAGGTTGCCCAAGAGGGCATGGCGGATATATTCGCGGTCTTTGTAACCGTTGCAGACGATCACCGAGCCTTGCTCATGGTGATGGGACAGCACGGCCAGCAGTTCCGGTTTGGAACCAGCTTCCAGGCCAAGCCGGGGCTTGTCGCTGTAGGACTGGCTGATGGTCTCGATGACGCGACGCTGCTGGTTTACCTTGATCGGGTAAACGCACAGGTAGTCCCCTTCATAGCCTGACTTCTCGATGGCCTGACCGAAGGCGTTGAACAGCGCATCGACCCGACTCTTGAGGATGTCGGGGAAACGCAGCAGTACCGGAGTGGTCAGCCCGGATTGACGCAACTGTTCGATGGCGTCGGAGAGCACGATCTGTGCATCAGGGCGTGATTTGTCGGGAGCGACGGTCACATGACCGGCGTCATTGATGTTGAAAAAACCCGCACCCCAGTAGGGAACGTTGTAGACCTTCAAGGAGTCCTTGCTGGACCAGTTAGTCATGGGCTATGCCTCGCAAATGAGCGGCCGGTGGCCGCCTTCGTTACCCTCAATCACATCCAGACCATCGATGACAAGGTGCGGCGCGCCGAGGCGGCCTGCCGGCTCGGGAAGGGCGACTCCTGCAACCTGCGCGCACTACGCGGCGGGTTGACCCGGGCCCTTCCGTCACATCCCTTGCACATCGCGGCAAGCCTAGGCTGCCTGGTGGATCTTGGGGAAGTAACGAGTCTTGATGTGGGGCTGGTGGCTTTACATCAAGCTCAACGGTATGCGGTGCTGCGCTAACAGCGCCGCGGTACTTTGATGACGGACAGCATCAGCCACGCGGTCCGTTCATCATTCGGCAGCCATCACGACAGCAAGGGAAGGTTTCAAGGAAGAGAAGCGAAGGCGTCAGCACGCGTGCGTGTTGATAGACGACAACAACCACAGCCAGCTCAGCACCAGTGACCGCCCATGACAAGGGAAGATGATGAGCCGTTGGCTCACTCGGTCAGCTGGACATTGAGTGTCCGTTGTTCTCCCTGATACCGGAGCCTAACCGGTATTAAAGAAACCATACCCTAGCAGTGTCTGTCGTTGCTGCGTGCCTCGCCCTATAGGCGTCTGATCTTCCGGGAGTCTGGCGGCCTCTGCCTGCTCAGGGTTACCCTTGGATCGGCGCGGAGTGTACACACTTACCGCCAGCGGTGACAATAAAAAATAGTGTTCAAAAACTGCTTTTAATAAGGCGATCAAATCTTGCTGCCAGCAGGCCTGGCATGCGGGGGAAGAAGTCCGTCCACCCCCTCTTTTCCACCCTGAAAATAACGCCGGTTTGCGCCATCCGTTGTCGCCCCCGATACCCTGAGTGCTGAGCGCCTGCCTGGCCACATCACAAGCTGCTTAAAAATGTCAGCAATTGGATATTTTATGCTGCGCTTGATATCAACAACCACAGCCTGAACCACCTTACACGTTTACAGCCAGATCTTCGCCAAAAAATGCGGCAAAAACTGCGCTGACGCAAAAAGCCGCGCCGCCAGATTCGCCACAATGGCCCCTCCCCACCGGTACGAGGCTTGCCAATGGATACCTTGCTTGAGCGTTTTCTGCGTTACGTGACTTTTCATACCCGCTCCGATGCGACCAATCCCGCCTGTCCCAGCAGCGAGGGACAGATCGTCTTCGCCCGCGCCCTGTGCGACGAGATGCAGCAGATGGGACTGAGCCGGGTCACCCTGGACCAATACGGCTACCTCACCGCCTGCCTGCCGGGCAACCAGCCGGACGCGCCGGCCATCGGCCTCATCGCCCACATGGATACCGCCGACTACGAGGCGGCGCACGTGGTGCCCCAGATCATCGAAAACTATCAGGGCGGCGACATCTGTCTGGGCAAGGGGGACGAGGTGCTGGCCATCCGCGACTACCGCGTCCTGAAAAACTACCTGGGACAGGATCTCATCACCACCGACGGCAGCACCCTGCTGGGGGCTGACGACAAGGCGGGCATCGCCGAGATCCTCACCGCCATCGACCACCTGCTGGCCCACCCCGAGATCCCCCGTGGCGATGTCTGGGTCGGTTTTACCCCGGACGAGGAGATAGGCCGCGGCGCCGACCGCTTCCCGCTGGACCGCTTCCCGGCCAAATGGGCCTATACGGTAGACGGCGGCGAGCTGGGTGAGCTCGAATACGAGAACTTCAACGCGGCCAGCGCCACCGTGCGCTTTATCGGCAACAACGTGCACCCCGGCACCGCCAAGGGCAGCATGATCAACAGCCAGACCCTGGCCGCCCGCTTCCACGCTGCCATGCCCGCCGAGCAGACTCCAGAGTGCACCGACGGGTATGAGGGCTTCTTCCATCTGGCCCAGATGAACGGCACAGTGGAAGAGACCAGCCTGCACTACATCATTCGCGACTTCGACGACGAGGGCTTCGCCGCCCGCAAGGCCCAGCTCAAGGAGCGGGTCGCCTCGCTGCAGCTGGAGGCGCCCAGGGCGCGCATCGAACTCACCCTGACCGACAGCTATCGCAACATGCGCAGCCAGATCGAGCCGCACATGCACATCGTCGAGCTGGCCAAGGCCGCCATGCTGGCCGCCGACGTCACCCCGAGGATCAAGCCCATTCGTGGCGGTACCGACGGCGCGCGGCTCTCCTTTATGGGGCTGCCCTGCCCCAACCTGTTTACCGGCGGCCACAACTTCCACGGCAAGCACGAGTTCATCCCGCTGCAGTCCATGGAAAAAGCGGTCACCACCCTGGTGGAGCTGGTGCGCCTGACTTCGGCCTGGCGCGGCTAGACCGGCCATCGTCACCGCCATGACCAAAGAGGGGAGCCGGTTAACCGGCTCCCCTCTTTGCCATCAAACTGTCATCCCGCTGCCATGGGGCGGGAACAGAAGGGCGTCACGCTAGGGCAACGACTCATCGGAGCCCAGCCCATGTTCAGTGTCGATGCCCTGCTACAACAACACCTGCCCCGTCTCTCGGCCCACGGCCTGCTGCGCCCCCTGCTCCGGCAGGGGCTGCGCTGGCTGCTGCACGAGCAGGCGTTTCAACGCTTTGCCACGAGCCATCCTCACCTGCGCGGACTCGACTTCGTCGAGCAGGCACTGACCGAGCTCGACTTCGACTACCGGGTGAGCGAGGCCCAGCTCGAGCACATTCCGGCCAGCGGCCGGGTCATCATCGTCGCCAACCATCCCATCGGCTCCCTCGACGGGCTGGCTCTGCTGCGCCTGCTTGGCCGCATCCGGCCGGACGTCAAGATAGTGGCCAATCAGCTGCTGGCCCAGCTGACGCCACTGCGCCCCCTGCTGCTGCCGGTGGACAACCTGGGCGGCAAGACCGACCGGCGCGCCATCTTGGCGATGGGGGAGCACTTGGCGAGCGAAGGGGCGCTGGTGATCTTTCCCGCTGGCGAGGTGTCACGTCTCGGCCCCAAGGGGGTCAAGGATGGCCCCTGGCAGGCGGGCTTCATCAAGCTGGCCCAGCGCACCCGTACCCCGCTGGTGCCCATCCACCTGGACGGGCGCAATGGTCTCTCCTTCTATCTCGCCGCCTGGCTCCACAACGACTGGGCGGGGCTGTTGCTGGTCAAGCAGCTGTTTCGCCAGCAAGGGAAACGCATCGCAATCACCATCGGTGCCCGCATCCCGGCCAGCGGGGTGCAGGAGCTGCCCGCCAAGAGCGCGGCCCGGCTGGTGCGCAGCCACCTCTACCGAGTCGGGCGCGGCAAGCAGGGTTTGCTGGCCACCGAGGCCCCCATCGCCCTGCCGGAGGAGCGCCGTCAGCTCAAACAGGCCATCGACACCTGCGAGGCGCTCGGCCATACCCCGGATGGCCAGGGGATCTACCTCTACCGGCGCCACGAGCTGAGCCATTCGGTGATCCTGCGCGAGCTGGGGCGCCTGCGGGAAATCGCCTTTCGGGCGGTGGGGGAAGGCTCCGGCAGGCGGCGGGATCTCGACGCCTTCGACGATGACTACCGCCACCTCATTCTCTGGGATCCGGCCCGGCTCGAGATCATCGGCGCCTACCGTTTCGCGCCGGTGGCCGAACTGCTGGCCAGCAAGGGGCTCGGCGGCCTCTACAGCCACACCCTGTTCGGCTTTGAAGAAAAATTGCTGCCCAGGCTGGATCTTGCCATCGAGCTTGGCCGCAGCTTCATCCAGCCCGCCTACTGGGGCAAGCGGGGGCTCGATTACCTCTGGTTCGGCATCGGCGCCTATCTGGCGCGCTATCCCCGCTATCGCTACCTGTTCGGCCCGGTGTCGCTCTCCGGCAGCCTGCCGGCGGCGGCCAAGGATCTGCTGGTGAGCTTCTATCGCCAGCATTTTGCCCCCGAGCTCGCGCTCGCCCCGTCGCGCCGCCCCTACCCCGCCACGCCGCCACTGTTTGCCGGGCTGGATTACGGCGCCGATCTGCGGGAGCTCAAGGCCCGCCTCGACAACCTGGGTTGCGCCATCCCCACCCTCTACAAGCAGTACTCCGAGCTGTGTGAGCCGGGCGGCGTGCAGTTCATGGATTTTGGCATCGACCCCGACTTCAACCACTGCATCGACGGCCTGGTGTGGGTGGATGTGAGCCGCCTCAAGCCCCACAAGCGGGCCCGCTATATCGGCCTTCCCGCAGAGGAAGAATCGGGCACAACTGCCGACCGTTAAGCGAGCGCCACAACGAGAGAGGGAGGCCTGTGCCTCCCTCTCTTTGTCATTGATGCTGTGGCCTACTCGGCGGCCGGCTTGCGATCGGCATGGCCGAGGTCGCGCTCGGGGGCGATGACATCGCGTACCCGCTGCTTGATCTCCTTGGCCTCGGGGAAGCCCTCATCGGCCACCCGATCCCACACCAGCACCCCGTCCACCAGAATGCGAAATTCCCCCTTGCTGGCCGGCACCAGCGCCACCTCGCCGAGATCGCTGTCGAAGGTGGAGAGCAGCTCCTGGGCCAGCCAGGCGGCGCGCAACATCCAGCGACAGAGGGTGCAGTAGCGGATCTCGATGCGAGGTTTGGGGGTGGGCAGCGTCGTGTCGCTCATGTCGTCACTCCATCAATGGCGGCTAAGAAAAAGGCACTCACTGGGCGACCCCGTGGAAGTCGGCCAGCCAGTGGCGGGCAATGGTGCGCATGGTCGACTGCGGCAGGTCGAACAGACCGGGGGCCAGCGGCTGCAGCGCCAGCTGACGCACCCCTTCGATGATCTCCGCCAGCACCAGATAGACATATTCGCCGATGACGGCGCCGTGGACGAAGTTGACCGCCTCGCCCCGGTTGAGCAGGAAGATGGTGCTGCCGTCGGGGCGGGTCAGCGCCAGCACGTGGGGGCACACCTCCTCGCTCGGCCAGGGCAGCTGGGCGAGGCAGAACGCAAACTCGTCGTCCGCCGAGGTGACCGAGGCAACCATGGTGCCAGGGCGCAGCTGCTGCAGATCTGCCAAATCCAGCGCGCCGTTGCCAGTGGAGCAGATCACCAGCTCGGCCCGGCCGAGGGCCTCGGCCTTGCCCACCAGCTTGAAGCCGTGGGAAAGCGCCTCCACCTGGCGCAGCACGTCGGTCTCCACCAGCTCCAGGTGCAGGTTGCGGCACCTGAGCTCCCGGGCGATGCTGCGGCCCACCTTGCCGTAGCCGAACAGGGCGGCCTGGCAGACATTGAAGGTACGGTTGAGGGTGCGGGCCAGGGATTCGGCGGAGTAGACCACGCTCAGGCCAATCTGGATATCCTCGGCCTGCTTGAGGGGGCTGCGCGCCACCGAGATGACCGGGGTGGCCAGCACCTCCTGCTCATAGCGCTGATGGCCGTTCTCGGTCATCTCCACCACCCCGAGGAAGCGGGGGCCGAAATACTCGCTGAGGGTGACCTGGGTCTTGGCGAAATAGCCCCCGATATCGAGGATGATCAGCCGCTCATGGGGCGCCACCAGCGGGGCTATGTGCTCGATCACCCCCTGCGGGGTGTTGGTCCACTGGCGATTGAGGGGCAGTACCGGATAGTGTTGCTGGGCCCAGGTCAGGGTCGGTCCATGCACTGACTTGGGTTTGGGCAGGATGGCGCCGATCCGCCCGATCTGATCGAGGGCCTGGATAAACTGGGGGCGATCGGGAAGCAGATGGGTAACCAGCAGGATGCAGAGCCCGTCGAGACGTCCCTGCTCGGTGAAATGGCGAAAAAACAGATGCTCAGATCCTTGACTGCGCAACTGTGGCCTCCTTAGCGCGCCGCAAACAAGCAGGCAAACAGAACCCGGTCAGACCGGGTTCTGTGTGTATCCAGATAATTGAAAAACCTTTTTATCTGAAACCACTATGGGGCTCAATCTTTATCTGTGCAGACTATGACACAGCCGTCAACTTTCGGGTTAATTGACTGTTTTTTATGCTAAAAATCAGTACAACGAGGCTTCCGGCCACACCTTCCAGAGGCTGAGTCCGGCTCCTGCGCCCGCCAGCAGGATCAACACGAACCAGCGCTGGATCCAGGGCTTGCTGCGCAAGGTCCACTCCAGCAGCGGCAGCAACCAGACCGGCAGCAGCACCAGCAGCGGCACTTCCACGTATTGCCAGGCGAGCATCTGGACAAAGGCCAGCGCCAACCCGAGCGCCGCGGGCGCCACCTGGCTGCCTGCAAAGGCCCCGAGCAGAGCACGGAAACCGGCGAAAGCCGCCAGCGCGCCGGCCAGCTGGGCAATCAGCAGGCTGCCGTCGATGCCGATCACCAGCGCCAGCCAGATGAAGCCGAGGGCAAAGCCGAGCCCCTCGCGGCTGTCACCGCGCAGCCCGGTCCATCCCAGCCAGGCGATGGCAGGCAGCAACGCCAGCCAGATGGCAGGCTCGCTCGCCAGCACAGAGGCCAGCCCCTGCCACCACACCAGCGCCCCTAGAGCGGCAAACAGCGCAAGCGCAGCCCGCTGGTCGGTCAGCTGCGCCGCCAGGGCGGGCACCAGCAGAGTCAGCGGCAGCCACTGCCACGCCTTGACCGGCAGCCCGTAGACACCGCCCAGCAGGCAGCCCACCAACCAGAGCGCCAGGGCGCCCCACAGATACCCCAGCCGCGGCCAGCGCCACGACAGCAAAGCGGCTCCCAAAGGAGCCGCCAGGGTTTGCAGCAGGAGTGCAGCGCCCATTACTTGCGCACGCCTTCGACGAACAGATTGATGCTCATCTCGTCGGGGATGTTCGGCACCATGTAGTTCACGCCAAAGTCGCTGCGCTTGATGGTGGTGGTGGCGTTGAAGCCGCTGCGGTAGCCACCCCAGGGATCCTTGCCTTCACCGATGTGGACCAGATCGAAGGCCACTTCCTTGGAGACGCCGTGCAGGGTCAGGGTGCCTTTCAGTACGCCCTTATCCTTGGTGCCCTCATAGCCGGAGCTGACGAAGGTCATCTTGGGGAACTGCTTCACATCGAGGAAATCGGGGCTGCGCAGGTGTTTGTCGCGCGGCTCGTGGTTGGAATCCACGCTGGCGGCATCGATCTCGAAGCTCGCCTTGGCCGCCGCCGGGTTGGCGTCGTCCATGCTGAAAGTGCCGCTGAAGGTATTGAAACGGCCCACCAGTTCGGAGAAGCCGAGGTGACCCACCTTGAACTGCACCGTGGTGTGCGCCGCATCGACGTCGTAATCGGCTGCCATCAGGGGAGCCGCCATAAACAGGCAGGAGGCCAGCAGGGCCTTGGTCATTTTCATCCGTTCGTTCCTTCATATTGGGGGTTCACAACAACAGCCAAGATGCTAACCTCCATATCGGAATAGATAATCAGCGATTTATTAAAATAATTATCAACTGAGAGTGAAAGATGGACCAGATAGCCGCCATGCGCACCTTCATCAAGGTGGTGGAGTGTCAAAGTTTTACCAAGGCCGCCAACCAGCTCGGCATCTCGGTCGCCATGACCTCCAAGCTGATGCAGCAGCTGGAGGAGTCGCTCTCCACCCGGCTGCTGTCGCGCACCACCCGCCAGGTCAACCCCACCGAGGCCGGCCAGTTCTACTACCAGCGCTCCCAGGCGCTGCTGGCGGAACTTGAAGAGACCCACAGCCAGCTCACCCGCAACAACCAGCAGCCCCAGGGCACCCTCAAGCTGTCGGTGCCGATGGATTTCGGCTACCTGCACCTCTCCCCCGCCCTGCCGCTGTTTCGCGAACGCTACCCGGATCTGAAGCTGGAGATAGAGTACAGCGATCGACGGGTGGCGCTGGTGGAAGAGGGGTTCGATCTGGCGCTGCGCATCGGCAACCTGCCGGACTCCTCCCTGGTGGCCAAGCCGCTGGCCATGATGCGGCTGGAGGTGTGCGCCAGCCCGGCCTATCTGGCCCGTCGAGGCACGCCGAGCACCCCGGAGGATCTCAAGCAGCACGACTGCCTGCTCTACACCCTGACCCAGCCGGACTGGGTGTTCAAACGGGATGGCGAGCAGCTGAGCGTGCGCCCGCAGGGGCCGCTGCGGGCCAACAACGGGGTGGCCTTGACCCGGGCGGCCTGCGACGATCAGGGCATCATACTGCAGCCCACCTTCATCGTCGGCGATGCGTTGCGCTCGGGAGAGCTGGTGTCACTGCTGCCGGAGTGGGAGAAGGGGCAGGTGGGGCTCTATGCCCTCTATCCGCACCGCCGTTTCGTCTCGGCCAAGGTGCGCTGTTTCATCGAGTTCGTGCAGGAGCGCTATCTCGCCCCCCACTACTGGGATCGCAAGGCTTAAGTCTTGCCGCGGCCGAGGTGACGGGATGGCTAAGAGACGACGCTATCGGCAGGCAGCGGCAGCTCGGCCACCAGCAGCAAGTCGCGCAGGCTCAGCTGCCAGCGCGGCAGGCGCTGGCGCAGGGTCGCCAGCTGCGCCTCGTCAAAGGCATAGGGCAGGGTGATGTGCAGGCAGTGGCAATCGAGCATGCCGGCCAGCTGCAGGGTCAGGATGAGATTGGCCTCGTCGGTCTTGTGCTTGTTGATGCGTTTGCCCAGTTCATGGCGAAAGTGGGTCTCGGGATCCTGGGTCATCGCCTGCCAGCCATAACCAAACAGCGGGATGAAGGCGCTGACGATCCCCAGCGCGGTCAACGGCTGTTTGGGCGGGTGATAGAGGGTGTTGAGATCCAGCTCGATGGGCGTTAGATGCAGCTCACGATTGCCGGACAAAATATTATTACTCATTGGATAACCCTGTTGATTCCACTAGACTGCGCCGCATATTTGACCTGACATGCCAACGAGGTGCTGATGCTAAGCGATATCGAGATCTCCCGCCAGTCCCCCCGTCTCCCCATTCACGCGCTGGCCGAACGCCTCGCCATCCCTTCGCACCAGCTCCATCCTTACGGTCACTACAAGGGCAAACTCAGCCTCGAGCTGCTCAAGTCTCTCCCCAAACCGGCGGGCAAGCTGGTGCTGGTGAGCGCCATCACCCCCACCCCGCTTGGCGAGGGCAAGACGGTGACCACCCTCGGCCTCTCCATGGGGCTCAACCATATCGGCCGGCCCAGCATCGCTACCATCCGCCAGCCGAGCCTGGGCCCGGTGTTCGGGGTCAAGGGGGGCGCCGCCGGTGGCGGTCACGCCCAGGTGGTGCCGATGGAGGAGATGAACCTGCACCTCACCGGTGACTTTCACGCCCTCACCGCCGCCCACAACCTGGCGGCGGCGGCCCTCGATGCCCGCCTGTTCCATGAGCGCAAACTCGGCGACCAGTTCAGCGCCAGAACCGGTTTGCAACGGCTCGATATCGATGCAGACAACATCCTCTGGCCGCGCACCCTCGACATGAACGACCGCGCCCTGCGCCACCTCACGATTGGACAGGGAAGCGCCGCCGATGGCGTCGAGCGCCAGGATCGCTTCGTCATCACCGCCGCCTCCGAGCTGATGGCCATTCTGGCGCTGGCGAGCGATCTGAAAGACCTGCGTCAGCGCATCGGCCGCATCCAGCTGGCCCGCGACCTGCACGGCAAGCCCATCACCGCCGAGCAGCTGGAAGTGGCGGGCGCCATGACGGTACTGCTCAAAGAGGCCCTGCAGCCGACCCTGATGCAGACCACCGAGCAGACCCCGGTGCTGGTGCACGCCGGCCCCTTTGCCAACATCGCCCACGGCAACTCCTCGGTGATCGCCGATCGCATGGCCCTCGGCCTCACCGATTACGTGGTGACCGAGGCGGGCTTTGGCTCCGACATGGGGCTGGAGAAGTTCTTCAACATCAAGCACCGCCAGTCCGGCATCACGCCGGCCTGCGTGGTGCTGGTGGCGACGGTGCGCGGCCTCAAGGCCAACAGCGGTCTGCTCGACATCCGCCCGGGCCAGCCGCTGCCGGAAAGCCTGCTGCGCGAGGATCTGCCGACCCTCGAGCAGGGCTGCGCCAACCTCGGCTGGCACATCGCCAATGCCCGCCGCTACGGGGTGCCGGTGGTGGTCGCCATCAACCGCTTCCCCACCGACAGCGAGGCCGAGCTTGCCTTGCTGGCCCGCGCGGCGATGCAGGCCGGCGCTTGTGGCAGCGCAATCTCCAGCGCCTTTGCCCAGGGTGGGGCCGGTGCCAGCGAGCTGGCCCAGGCGGTGGTGGCCGCCTGTGAGCAGCCAGGCAAGGTCAAACTGCTCTACCCCGACGAGGCGAGCCTGGACGCCAAGCTGGCGACTCTGGTGGAGTGCGGCTACGGCGGGCGCGGCGTACAGCTTTCCGATAAAGCCCGCCGGCAGCTGGCGCAACTCTCTGCCGAGGGGTGGGATCACTTGCCGGTCTGTGTGGCCAAGACGCCGCTCTCCATCAGCCATGACCCGGCCCTCAAGGGGGTGCCGACCGACTTCGAGGTGCCCATCGAGGAGGTGAGGCTCTGCGCCGGTGCTGGCTTCGTCTATGCCCTGGCGGGCCCCATCATGACCATGCCGGGCCTTGGCAGCCTGCCGGCCTACCGTCATATCGATATCGACGATAACGGCGAGATAGTCGGCCTGAGCTGATGGTTGATGGTGAGTGCCAGTTGCAGGCCAAGCCACCGCCTCGACAGCCTGCCACCGGTTACCGTCATATCGATATCGACGATAACGGCGATATCGTCGGCCTGAGCTAAGTGATCGGATAAAGGGTCTGGCGCCGGCCGATGACACTGCGCTCATCGACCCGGCTACCAACAAACCTGCCAAAACAACAAGGCCCCGCCGATTGGCGGGGCCTTCTGTTATCTGTGACCAAGGGTCAGCCTTAGAGGGTGAAACGCTGGGTCATATGGTGCAGCGTATTGGCCAGCTTGCTCAGCTCCACGCAGGCCTGGGCGGTCTGCTGGGCCCCCAGGGCGTTCTCGTCGGCCGCATTGTGGATGTTGACGATGCTGCGGTTGAGCTCCTCGGTCACCGCGTTCTGCTCCTCGGTGGCGGTGGCGATCAGGGTGTTCATGTCGGTGATCTGGGTGACGGCACCGTTGATGGTGTCGATGCTGCTGCCCGCTTCCCGGGCCAGCCCCACGCTCTCCTGCATCTGCTGGCGACTCAGCTGCATGGCGCTGCCCGCCTCGGCGGTGCGCTCCTGCAACACCTCGATCATCTTGCTGATCTCGGCGGTGGAGTTCTGGGTACGCTGGGCCAGGGAGCGCACCTCGTCGGCAACGACCGCAAAGCCGCGACCCTGCTCGCCGGCACGGGCCGCCTCGATGGCCGCGTTGAGCGCCAGCAGGTTGGTCTGCTCGGCGATACCGCGAATGACGTCCAGCACCATGCTGATGTTGTTGCTGTCCTGCTCCAGCTGCTGCACCACGGCGCCCGCCTGCTCAATCTTGACCGACACCTCCTCGATGCTGCTGATGGCGCTGCGCACCACCTGGTTGCCCTGGGTCGAGGTGCGGGAGGCATCCTTGGCCGCGCTCATGGCGTCCGTGGTGTTGCGGGCCACCTCGTTGACGGTGGACTGCATCTCGTTCATGGCGGTGGCGACCTGGGAAACCTCGCTCTGCTGGCGAGCCATGCCGGTGGCGGATTGCTCGGAGATGGCGCTCACCTCCTCCACCGCGCTGCTGAGCTGGCTCACCGAGCCGGCGATCTCGCTCACCAGATCCGCAAGCGAACCCTGCATGCGATCGATGGCGGCGCCGAGCTGACCCAACTCGTCACGCTTGAAGCGACTGCCGCGGATCCACTCCTGCAGTTCGCCCTTGCCCAAATCACCGCTCGCGATGCGCTGCGCCTGACGGGCCAGCATCACCAAGGGATCGCGGATCTGGCGGGTCAGCACGGTGGAGAGCACGCCCGCCAGCCCCAGTCCCAGCAGCAGGGCGATGATGATGCTCAGCTTGGCGCTGTCAAACGCCTCCACCACCTGGGCACGGGAGTTGACGGAGTAGCCGTGGTTGATGCGGATCAGGTCCGCCACCGACTTGGCCAGATTGGTATAGAGGGTGATCCCCTCGCTCATGAACAGCTGCTGGGCCTCGGCCAGCTGGCCGCCATCCTGCATCAACCGCACCCGCTGGTGCAGGGCGACGTACTTGTCCCAATCCTGCTTGACGATATCGAAGGTGCGACGCTCCTCCACATCCTCTGCCCAGATGGTGGCGTCGTGGGCTTTGACCTGCCGGGCAACCTCTTGCAGGCTCTGCTCGCTGAGATCCCGATAGTGGGCCCGCTGCTGCGGGTCGGCTGCCACCAGAAACACATCCAGTTCATAGCGGCGCAGGGTGTTGATGGTCTCACCCAGGGTGCTGGTGCGCACCACGGCGGGCAGTATGCTGTCGGTAAAGCCGATGGCCGCCCGGTTCATGTTGCCGAACTGCAGCAACGAGAAGCCGCCGATGAAGGCCATCATCAGGCCGAGCACGGCAAAGCCGGCGGTGAGTTTCTGGCCAATGGTCATGGTACTGGTATTCATGGCATGTCCTGGATATGAGTGAACAGATAACGCTCGTCTGGACCGTAGCGATACGATCCGCGGTCACCGCCTCCATGGCGGCTCATCCAGCCTTGATGAATCTATGTCCTTGCATGAACGAGGCGAACAGTTTTGCCAAAGTGCCGATCTGCCCAAGCGCCGAGCCCAAGCCACGATGGCACATGGCACATGGCACATGGCAGGGAAACAGCAGCAAGACCCCGGTCGAGAGAGCCACCGGAACAGGCACCTTGCCGGCTTGCCTGCACTCCCAAAGAGCGCACCCAAGCCATGAAACGATATATCGACCGGGTCTGCCAATCCCTTGAGGAAAATCGTCGGGTGACCGGCGAGCAGCCAGGAGAAGGAAAAAGGAGGGGAGAGCGAGGAGACATGCCGCCGCGGCGGCACGTCTCCGGGCAGATCAGCGCTTCAGGCCGGCCAGGAATTCAGCGCGGGTATCGGGCTGGGTCTTGAACACCCCACCGAGGGAAGTGGTGGTGGTGTAGGAGGTGGAGTCCATCACGCCGCGGGCCTTCACGCAGAAGTGGGTCGCCTTGATGCTGATGGCCACATCCTTGGTGCCGAGCAGGGTCTGCAGCGCCAGCAGGATCTGCTGGGTCAGTCGCTCCTGCACCTGGGGACGGCGGGCAAAGAACTGCACGATGCGGTTGATCTTGGAGAGCCCGATCACCTTGCCACGGGGGATGTAGGCCACGTGGGCCAGCCCGTCGATGGTGACGAAGTGGTGCTCGCAGGTGCTGGTGAGGCTGATGTCCCGCACCATGATCATCTCGTCCACCTTCATCTTGTTCTCGATCACCGTCACCTTGGGGAAGGTGGCGTAATCGAGGCCGGAGAAGATCTCGTTGACGTACATCTTGGCGATGCGGTGCGGCGTCTCCGCCAGACTGTCATCGGCCAGATCCAGCCCCAGCGTCTCCATGATGGCGCGCATGTGGCCCTCGATCTTCTCCCGCTTCTGCTGACCGTCCAGTGCATTGGCCACCAGAGGTGTTTCGAGGCCCTCGGCCTCGAGGGCGGCCCTGACCAACAGGGCTTCCCGACTTAAGCTCGTCATCTTGTTCCTCTCCCACGCTCAGGGACTGTGATGGCCGCCTTGTCTATGACGGCATTCTGTTTTGGCGCAATAGTAAACGGCGATTATTGTCATAATTCAAGCTAACTCAAGCCTGTTCCCTGACTTTATGCCAATCCGGCGAATTTTACCCCGCCGGCGCTCCCCATACGGGGGTACCCTTTCGCTCCGGTCGCGGCCTATCTGTGCAGCCAATCGGTTTTATCCCGCGGCAACCTGCCCATCCAGCTGGATTTTTGGGATAATCCGCCCTCTACTCCCCCTCCATCACACAATGAGGTCATGACATGGGATTTGATACCAGCGGACTACTCCCCCTGAGCGACGCCCTGCAGGGCATGCTGGCACAGCTTGACGGCTGCTGCGACAGCGAACAGCTGCCCCTGCCAGAGGCCCTTGGCCGGGTACTCGCCATGGATATCGCCTCCCCTCTTTCCGTGCCCCCGTTCGACAACTCCGCCATGGATGGTTACGCGGTGCGGCTGGCCGATCTCGCCGTCGGCGCTCCCCTCATCATGGCGGGCAAGGCCTTTGCCGGCCAGCCCTATCAGGGTGAGTGGCCCGCCGGCCACTGCGTGCGCATCATGACCGGCGCCCCGGTGCCGGCCGGGACGGATGCGGTGGTGATGCAGGAAGAAACGCAGGCCGATGGCGACAGGATCACCTTTTTGACCACGCCGGTGCCCGGCCAGAACATTCGCCGCCGTGGCGAAGACATCCGCGAGGGCGCCAGCGTGCTCGCTGCCGGTACTCGCCTCACTGCCCGGGAGATGCCGCTGCTGGCCTCCCTCGGCATTGCCAGCGTGCCGGTACGTCGGCCGCTCAAAGTGGCCATCTTCAGTACCGGTGACGAGCTCAAGCCGGTCGGCACCCCCCTCGCCCACGGCGACATCTACGACTCCAACCGCTACGGCGTGCGAGCCATGCTGGATCGCATGGGCTGTGATTGCCTCGACCTTGGCATCATCCCGGACGATCCGGCCCAGCTGCGCGCCGCCTTCCAAAAGGCCGACCGCGAGGCCGACGCCCTCATCACCACAGGCGGCGTCTCGGTGGGGGAAGCGGACTTCACCAAACAGCTGCTGGAGGAGCTCGGCGAGATCGGCTTCTGGAAGCTGGCCATCAAGCCGGGCAAGCCGTTTGCCTTCGGTCGCCTGCCCCACGCCTGGTTCTTCGGTCTGCCGGGCAACCCGGTCTCCGCCATGGTCACCTTCGATCAGCTGGTGCAACCGGCGCTGGCCAAGCTGGCGGGCCAACGTTTCGAGCGCCCGCTTCAACTGCCAGCCATTGCCGCAGAGCCGCTCAAGAAGGCGCCGGGCCGGCTCGACTTCCAGCGCGGCATCCTGACTCAGGGGCCAAACGGCCTGGAGGTGCGCAGCACCGGCTCGCAGGACTCCGCCGTGTTCAGCTCCCTGTCGCGCGCCAACTGTTACATCGTCCTTGAGCGCGAGCGGGGGCGTGTCGCGGCAGGCGAGACGGTCACCGTCGAACCATTCGGGGGATTGCTGCTGTGAGCGAGATCCTGAGCGACGCCGAGCTGTTGCGCTACAACCGCCAGATCATCCTCAAGTCCTTCGACTTCGAGGGCCAGGAGGCGCTCAAACAGGCTCATGTGCTGGTGATCGGCGCCGGCGGCCTCGGCTGCGCCGCCAGCCAGTATCTGGCGGTGGCCGGGGTCGGCCAGCTCACTCTGGTCGATTTCGATCGGGTGGAGCTCTCCAACCTGCAGCGCCAGGTGCTGCACACCGATGAGCGCATCGGCCACTACAAGGTGGACTCCGCCGCCCAGTCCCTGCGCGCCCTCACCCCCTGGCTCAAGGTGGAGACCCACGCCGCCGTGGCCGACGAGGCTCTGCTCGATACCCTCTTACCCCGCCACCAGCTGGTATTGGATTGCACCGACAACCTGGCCATTCGCAACCTGCTCAACCAAAAAGCCCGCCAACACGGCGTGCCGCTGGTCAGCGGCGCCGCCATCCGGCTGGAGGGACAAGTCTGCAGCTTCACCTGGCAGAAGGGGGAACCCTGCTACGCCTGCCTCAGCGCCCTGTTCGGCGAGCAGGCGCTCACCTGCGTCGAGGCGGGGGTGCTCGCCCCCGTAGTGGGACTGGTGGGCAGCTTGCAGGCGCTCGAAGCCATCAAACTCTTGGCAGGGATGGGCCGCAGTTACAGCGGCCGCCTGCTGATGATCGACGGCCTTGGCGGCACCTTTCGCGAAATGAAGCTACCCAAGCGCCCCGACTGCCCGGTCTGCTCGCACGGGTGAACAAGGCCGTTTTCGCATCATGATGCGGCTATGAGAAAAGACGAAAAAGCCCGCCGGGTCTCCCCGGCGGGCTTTTTACTGAACAGATGCTGATGGTGGTGCTTACAACACCTTGGCGATCGCATCGCACAGCGGATCTATGTTAGCACGGGTGATACCGGCCACGCTGATCCGGCCCGAGCCGACGATGTAGATGGCAAACTCGCTCTTGAGGCGCTCCACCTGATCCTTGGAGAGACCGGAGAAGGAGAACATGCCGTTCTGCTCGCGGATAAAGCTGAAGTCCTGGTTCACCCCGCGCGCCGCCAGTTTCTCCACCAGCAGCTCACGCATCTCGCGAATGCGCACCCGCATGGCCGCCACTTCTTCCACCCACTCGGCATAGAGGGCCGGATCGCTCACCACGGCAGTGACGACGGCGGCGCCGTGTGACGGCGGGTTGGAGTAGTTGGCACGAATGACAGTCTTGACCTGGGTGAAGGCCACGTCGGCGATCTCCTTGGTCGCACTGACCAGGGTGAAGGCGCCGACCCGCTCGTTGTAGAGGCCGAAGTTCTTGGAGAAGGAGCTCGCCACCAGCAGCTCGTCGTGGCACTCGGCGAAGATGCGCAGACCTTCGGCATCCTCTTCGATACCGCGGGCAAAGCCCTGATAGGCGAAGTCAAACAACGGCAGCCAGCCGGCAGCAGCACTCTGCTTGGCCAGTGCGCGCCACTGATCAGCGGTCGGGTCGATACCGGTCGGGTTGTGGCAGCAACCGTGCAGCAGCACCAGATCGCCAGCCTGCACTTCAGCCAAAGAGGCCTGCATGGCGGCAAAGTCGAGACCCTTGCTGGCCTCATCGTAGTACTTGTACCACTTGACGGAAAGGCCAGCAGCCTGGAACACGCTGACGTGGTTGGCCCAGGTGGGATCGGAGATCCAGACAGTCTTGGCCAGACCGTTGCGCACCACGAACTCGGCGGCGATGCGCAGGGCACCGGTACCGCCCGGTGCCTGAGCAGTCTTGGCGCGGCCGCTGGCGACCAGCGCAGAATCTTGCCCGAACAGCAGTTGCTGCACGATGCGGCCATATTCGATATTGCCTTCGATACCGAGGTAATTCTTGGTCTTCTCGTCGGTCAAGAGCTTCTGCTCGGCTTTCTTGACGCAGTGGAGAATGGGGGTGGCACCGGTCTCATCCTTGTAGATCCCGACCCCCAGGTTGATCTTGTGGCTGCGAGAGTCAGCACGGAAAGCTTCGGTCAGGCCCAGGATCGGATCCGCTGGGGCGGCAACAACCTTTTCAAACATGGTATTCCCTGTATTCCGTTGAGTTCGTTGGCTGGCAAAGCGTGTTGGCACACCGTCCGTGACACGCAAAACACGTGGCAAACAAAAGCGCCCATCTGGCGAGCGCTTCGTCAACTCTTTATATCACCGTGCAGAGTGGGGGCAAACCGCTTTTTCGGCCGGATCTGCGGCAATCTCAACAGATGGCATGCCACTGCGGCGCCAACGCGCACACCTCGGCAGACAAGCCACCATTGGACTCAACCAAACCGCTACAAACTGCTAACAATGACTTGGGGATCCGGCTCGGCTCCCAGGGACGGGAATCGGTCAGCGGCAGGGCATAGGCCGCCATGATGGGAGCCAGTGAGGTAGGTAGCCACCAGCTGGCCGGACGGCCCAGACGCTGGGCCAGGGTCAGCACCCGATCCACCCCGCTCGGATCGAGAGAGGTAAGATGGCTCCACTGCACCTGGGGCGGCAGAGCGGCGATCACTTGCTGCAGCGCCTGCTGCGCCGGGGCGGGAGCCCAGACCAGCAGTGTCCCCACCGGCAGCATCAGCTCGGCAAAGGCACCGACGCTGTCGGTGGTGATCACCCGTAGCAGCTCCCCCTCCCCCCACAGGATCTTGCCAAGGCCGGCCAGGTTGCGCTCGGGCAGCGCCACCTCGCCGAGCGCCTGCAACCAGGGGGCGGCATCGAGCAGGGTGCCGCCGCTGAAAAAGAGGCTGAACGGCTGGGGGGCGCGCAGACGCAGCAGCTGATCGGCGCAGAGCCGGATCCCCTTGTCTTCAAAATCGATCTGCTCGTTGGGGGAAAAGCTCACCTCGCTCTTGCGATAGAGCGCGGCGAGCACCCGCTCGTTGACCTGCTCCGCCAGCTGCCACCCCTGCCCATGCAGCCACTCCTCCGGGGTCGGTGGTGCCGTGGCGATCTCGGCCAGCGTCAGTTCACGAGTCAGGTAGCGGCGGCCGGCAGGTGTCAGCTCATAGTGGTGGTTGCCCAGCGCCAGCAGCAGCTGGTTGTCCTTGAGCAGACCCAGCAGGGGTTGCCACTGACGGGCGCGGACCACCGAGGTGGGGTTGTCCAGCAGCTGGCGGGCCAGCTCCCGCCACTGCGGGTGACTAAAGTCAATCAAGCGTCATCCTTCCCTGTCTGCCGAACATACTGCAACGAGCTGAATAATCTAGCGATTCGCTGACCGGGAGCCAAGTACAGAAAAGAGACAACGTGAACTGGCGCAAGCCAAACAGGAGAAGGAGAGGATGATCAACAGAGGGGAACAGAAATAATCAAGTGGAAAACAGATAAAACAAAACGGCCAAGCAAGCTTGGCCGTTCATCAACTAAATCAGCGCAGAGGCTGGATTAGAAGTTGTATTGCAGGGCAACGGTCCACTCGTCGTCCATCTTGTCGATACCCTGGATTTTGTACTCGGTGTAAGCTTTCAGCTTGGAAGTGAAAGCGTACTGTACGCCCAGCAGGGTTTCGTCAACCATGTCTTCGTAGGAAGAACCCGCGGTGTTGTCTTTACCTTCCTTGAAGTTGTAACCGGCCAGGAAGGTCCAGGCATCAACGTTATAGGAAGCCGCCAGCTCGTAGCCACGACCTTCACCCTTATAACCTGTGGTGTCGTTCTTCAGATCACCGTCAGTGTAGACACCGGCGAAGTAGAAGCCGTTGATGGCGTAGTGTGCACCCAGAGCCCACTCGGACTTCTTACCAGTGTTGGTATTAGTGGTACTTTCCAAATCGGAGTATGCATAACCGGCATTCAGGCCCAGACCAAAGTCGAAGTCATAACCAGCGGCAGCGGCGTACCCGTAGTTACGCTTGATGCCAGGGAATTCGGTAGTGAAGGAGTGGTAATCCCCCCATTTTTAGGGGCATTCAAAAGTAGAGGTCATGCGGCCTGTGCCAGACGCTGTTTCGGCGTGTAGCCACCCAGCGCCATATTGGGCCGCTCATGGTTATAAACCCACAGCCAGTTCGTGGCAAACTCCTGTAGTTCATTCAGTGACTCAAACAGGTAATGGCCCAGCCAGTCGTAGCGCACCGTGCGGTTAAACCGTTCGATGTAGGCATTCTGCTGCGGATTTCCTGGCTGGATATAGCCCAGGGTTATCCCCTCCTGTTTCGCCCATCGCTTGAGCTCTTCGCTGATGTATTCCGGGCCATTGTCACATCGGATAATGGCGGGCTTACCTCGCCACGTGATCACCTGCTCCAGCGCCCGTTTGACTCGTGAGGCGGGTAAGGAGAAATCCACCTCGATGCACAGCGCTTCACGATTGAAGTCATCGATCACATTAAACAGCCGCACCGAGCGGCCATCGCTGAGCTGGTCATGCATAAAGTCCATCGACCAGCACTGATTAGGCTGGTCGGGAACCGCCAACGGCTCTGGCTTAGCCCGAACCAACCGTTTCCTGGGTTTTATCCGCAGATTGAGCTCCAGCGCCCGATAGATCCGGTATACCCGTTTGTGATTCCAGCCAAAGCCTTGGACGTTGCGCAGGTACAAAAAGCATAACCCGAAGCCCCAGTTGCGCTGGCTGGCCGTGATACGTAGCAGCCAATCGGCAATTTCCTGGTTTTCATCGACCAGCACGGGCTGATAGCGATAGCAGCTTTCACTGACCTTGAAGATCCGGCAAGCCAGACGGATGGATATGGCGTAGTGAGTCACGGCTTTGGTCGCCATCTCCCGGCGGGCAGATGGCGTTACCACTTTTTTGCCATGGCCTCGGTGATGATCTCTGCCTTGAGGCGCTCCTCGGCGTACATCTTCTTGAGGCGGCGGTTTTCGTCCTCCAGCTCCTTGAGTCGAGCCATGAGGGAGGCATCCATCCCCCCGAATTTGGAACGCCACTTGTAGAAGGTGGTCGTGCTTATGCCATGCTCGCGGCAGAGCTCCGGGACGGGAGCTCCAGCCTCAGCTTGTTTGAGGATGGCGATGATCTGGGTATCGCTAAAGCGTGATGTTTTCATGTAGAACCTCCTGCGTTCAAGGTACGGGAAAATTCTACTTATGAGCACCCTGGTTTTTCGGGGGGATTACCGAGTTACCACCGACATCAGACACTTTGACTGCTTCATTGTCATTGGTCTGATAGGACAGTTTGCCCTTGAAGCCACCGAAGGTGTTGGAGTAGATGATCTGGCCTTCTTGACGGCCGTCATAGAAGTTACCGTAGCTACCCCATTCGTTGAAGATATCGGTCGGTTCCAGCACATCGTAGAACGCGGTATCGGTCTGACCGAAAATGATCTTACCGTACTGGGTGCCATCAAAACCAGCATAGATGTGACGAGATTTGAATTTGGTGTCGTCAGAGTTTTCGGCAGCTACTTGCCACTCAGTCTTGGCGATTGCGGACCAAGTGTTGTTCAGCGCAACTTTGCCGGACCAGCCCAGACGGGAGGTACCGATCAGTTCTGCATCACCATGTGTATCAGCCTGAGTGAGAGGGTTGGGGTTATTACTGTCACCGTAGTAGTTAGCCTGTACACGGCCGTATACGTCAAAAGTGGTACCGTCTTTGTCATAGATCACTGCAGCGTTAGCGGCAGATGCGAACAGAGCCGGGATAGCAATAGCCAGAATTGTCTTTTTCATAGTTTCCAATGCCTACTGTAATTAAACACTAAGTCGTTGTTATTCCCTGTGTTAGCGATGTACTTTGCATCAATATGGCGCCGAGACTAGCACCGGGTTTTCCAATCCGCAATGAAAAAACTTGGAACTTTTTACGAAAAGCATAGTCATAGCGGAAAAATTGTGACCTGAATCCCACATTGTTTGCACGTCATGGGAAAACGTTTACAGTGATAACCGCTGGTATTATTCGGTCAGATTGGTGATTTATCACACAATAGCGGTGCCACGCCCTATATAAAGAAGAGGAGGTCGGATCTGTGCGTTGCCACATGCCTCGACCCGGGTTGCCAGTTGCAGGTATCCTGTTCCCCTTCACCCTGTGCAATGGTCATTTTTTTCATGCTGTCTACCCGTCTCAAAACCACCATTCGCAATACCTATCGACAAATTGCCGATGGCTTACCCGGTTTTGTGCCGCGCAAGGAGCAGAATTTTCTGGTGGCCGAGATAGCCAAGACACTGACCGGGGAATATGACAAACAGCGTCGCATCCTGGTGGCCGAAGCCGGTACCGGCATCGGCAAGTCTCTCTCCTATGCCCAGGGGGCCATCCCGGTGGCACGGCTCACCCAGAAGAAGCTGGTGATCTCCACCGCCACCGTGGCGCTGCAGGAACAGCTGATCCACAAGGACCTCCCCTTCTACCACCGCCACAGCGAGTTGCCGTTTCGCTTCATGCTGATCAAGGGACGCCAGCGCTACTGCTGCGAGCACCTGCTGGAACAGGCCGCAAGCGGCAGCGAGATGGCCAACTTCGAGTTCGACTTCGGCAGTCTCAGCAAGCACAAGCCATCAGAATCCGACAAGAGTTGCTATCAGGCGCTGTGGCAGGCCTACACGGACGGTAAATGGGATGGCGATCGGGACAACTGGCCCAAGCCCATCCCCGATCTCTGCTGGGATCGCATCGCCGCCGACCGCCACACCTGCAACAAGGCGCTCAGTCATCATCAGCACTGCCCCTTCCACCGCGCCCGCAACGACATGGATGCAGCCGATGTGCTGGTGGTCAACCATGCCCTGCTGCTCTCCGACCTCACCATGGGGGGCGGCATCATATTGCCGCCGCCGGACGAGTGTATCTATGTGCTGGATGAGGCCCACCACCTGCCCACCATCGCCCGCGATCACGGCGCCGCCTCGGCCAGCGTCAAGGGTTCGCGCCGCTGGCTGGAGAAGCTGGCGCAGGGTGCCGGCAAGCTGGCCAGAACCCTCAACAAGGAGAGCCTGCTCGATCCCCAGCTCAAGCTGCAGGATGCGCTGGCCTCCCTGCAGCCGGATCTGAAGGCGCTGGAGCAGTGGCTCGCCGCCAACGACCGGCTGTTCAATGAGGAAAAACACTGTCGCTTCGCCGATGGCGTCTTGCCAGACCCTCTGCCGATGCTGGCGGAGAACCTCAAGGAGGCGAGCAAGAAGGCGCTGCGGGCGCTGGACAGAATGCAGGGCGCCATTGGCGAGGCGTTGAAGGATGGCGAGATCCGCCGCAAGGAGGCCGAACCCCTGCTGGCGGAGAGCGGCTTCTATCTGCAGCGGCTGGAGGGTTTTTGTGCCCTGTGGGAGATGTTGGGGCGCCATGTGCCCGAGGGCAAGACACCGTTGGCCCGCTGGATGGTCAAGAGCGATGACGGCGACATCTGGCTGCATGCCTCTCCCATCGAGGTCGGCTATCTGCTGGAAGAGTGGCTCTGGTCCAGGTGTCTTGGCGCCGTGCTGGTGTCGGCAACCCTGACAGCCCTCTCCTCGTTCAGCTATTTTCGCCATCAGGTGGGGCTCAAAGAGCACGACGGCACCCGCTATCTGCGGCTGCGCTCCCCCTTCGATTATCAGAAGGCCGAGCTCTATCTGCCCAAAATGGAGCACGAGCCCAGCGCACCCGCCTTCACCCAGGAGCTCATCAGCACCTTGCCCCGCCTGCTGGCAGGCAAGGAGGCGAGCCTGGTGCTGTTCTCCTCTTACCGACAGATGAACGAGGTGGCGGTGGGGCTGCGGGCCAAGGGGCTCTCCCTGCTGGTGCAGGGCGAAGCCTCCCGCAATGCCCTGCTCACCCTGCACAAGCAAAAATGCGATGGCGGCCAGGCCAGCATCCTGTTCGGTACCGGCAGCTTCTCGGAAGGGCTGGATCTGCCCGGCCACTACCTCACCAACCTGGTGATCACCAAGCTGCCATTTGCGGTGCCCAACTCGCCGGTGGAAGAGGCCACCGCCGAGTGGGTCGAGAAGCGGGGCGGCAACCCCTTCCTGCAGCTGACGGTGCCGGAGGCCTCTCGCAAGCTCATTCAGGCCTGTGGCCGTCTCATCCGCAAAGAGGCGGACAGGGGCCGGGTCACCATCCTCGACCGACGTCTATTGACCAAGCGTTATGGCAAGGGGCTGCTCGACGCGCTGCCCCCCTTCAGCCGTCGGATTGAGTAAGACAAGGGCCCATTGGCTCGGTCAGCACCCGTACCGTGGCTCGCGTTCGCTTTAAACATCGGGGCCGAGAGGCAACCCAGGCGCCATAAACGCCTATTGCTGCCCTTGGGCAAACCTGTAAAAATGAGCCCCTGTTTTTCAGTGGGCACTCGCCGACTGTTCAAGGAGATGAAATGAAACTGACTGTTCTGGTGCCGGCCCTGGCTGGTCTGTTGTGGGCAGGTAGTGCCCTGGCCGATGCCCAATTGGAAGTGACCAACCCCTACGTCGTACAGCTGATCGATGGCCAATCCATCAATCCCAAGCTGCTCGACAAGACCAACACCTTTCCCCTCAAGGCCGGCAAGCACCAGCTGGTCGTCGCCTTTGAAGGCAACTACTCCAGCCGCAGCGACATCAAGCTGGTGACTGCAGAGCCACTGGTGATCAACTTCACCGCCGCCGACAACCAGAGCCTGGTGCTGGACTACAAGAAGCCGCGCAACGAAACCGAAGCCAAGTTGTTCGTCAAAGAGCAGAAAGTCGCGCTGAAAGACAAGAGCAGCAACCAGGTCGTTGCCAGCGAGCAGTTCGTGCTGCCGAAAGTCGAAGGCTTCCAGCTGACCCGTGACTATCAGCAAGAACTGATCAACATGGGCAAAGCCTTCAATCAGCCCAAAACTGTTGCCATCTCCACCGCCGCCGTCATGGCTGCCAACAGCGCCCCGGTGCAAGTGGCCCCGAGCAAGGCTCAAAGCAACCCGGAAGCCCTGACCCAGCTGCAAAACTGGTACAACAAGGCCGATGCGGAGACTCGCAAAGCCTTCCAGATCTGGGTGATCCAGCAGCAGTAATGGCGCGCGAGCACTTGTTTCGTGCGACAAGGGGAGCCTGGCTCCCCTTTTTCATATCTGCCTCTCCACGAAGGCCCTGCCGTCATGTCACTGCGCATCTTCTATCACCCCCTCTACTCCGCCCTGACCCTGCCAGCGCGCCATCGCTTCCCGCTGGCCAAGTACCAGGCGCTGTTCGAGCGGCTCGGCAGCCTCGGCTATCCGCTGGCAGAAGCCGCCCCCGCCACCCCTGAGCAGATCAAACGGGTGCACGATGCCGCCTATGTGGAGGCCACCCTCACCGGC
This sequence comes from Aeromonas sp. ASNIH4, assembly GCF_002934425.1. Lineage (NCBI taxonomy): Bacteria > Pseudomonadati > Pseudomonadota > Gammaproteobacteria > Aeromonadales > Aeromonadaceae > Aeromonas > Aeromonas sp. ASNIH4. The sequence goes on from NZ_CP026217.1 coordinate 2,888,096, forward strand.
ACCCTTGATGCAGGCGCCATTCGCCAGCTTGGTTTCCCCTGGTCCCCCCTGTTGATGGAGCGCACCCTGCGCTCGGTGGGGGCCACCCGGGCCGCCAGCCGCCACGCCCTGGAGCAGGGTTGCGGCCTGCAGATTTCCGGCGGCTATCACCACGCCCACCGGGACGTTGGCAGCGGCTTTTGCCTCTTCAACGATCTGGTGATCGCCGCCCAGATGTGCCTGGACGAAGGGCGCTGCGAGCAGGTACTGATCGTCGATCTCGATGTACACCAGGGGGATGGCAGCGCAGCACTGTGCCAGGGGCGGCGCGACATCATCACCCTCTCCCTGCACGGGGAGCACAACTTCCCCCGCTACAAGCCCGCCTCCCACATGGATTTTCCCCTGCCAAGCGGCATGGCGGACGATGCCTATCTCACCACGCTGGCAGAGGCGCTCAACCTGGCGCTGCGGCTCTATGCCCCCGACCTCATCCTCTATCAGGCCGGGGTCGATGTGCATAAGGACGACGAGCTTGGCTATCTCGCCTTGAGCGATGAAGGGGTGCGCCAGCGCGATGCCATGGTCTTTGACTGCGCACTGCGGCACGGCCTGCCCATCGCCGCCGTGCCGGGCGGCGGCTACCGGCGCGACTGGCAGCAGTTGATCCCGCTGCATATGTCCTTGTTTGAAGAGGCGAAAAAGCGCTACGGCTAACCGTTTATCTCTTCGTCAATCTCTCGTCTCCATGAAGCTCTAACTGGCAACCATTGCAAACAACAAGGCGGCCCTGGGGCCGCCTCTTCTTTATACCGGGTACCCTATTGCTATCGGGCACCCTAGCTCCATCTTGCCCCCTTGCCGGGAGCGAGGCTGGGATCCTGCCGCCCCGTTCAGGCGTGGGCCACCGGCGTCGGGTGTCCACCCAGCTTGCGCAGCAACATCAGCAGATACACGCACGACACGCCGGCGATCACGATGAACAGCTGATTGTCCGAGTAGTGCTGCATCAACAGCGCGGTACAGGCCGGGCCCAGCAGGCTGCCGATGGTGTAGCTCAGCAGCAGCGCCTGATTCATCGCCACCAGCTGATGGTGCTCGACCTTCTCGCAGGCCCATGCCATGGCCACCGGGTAGAGGGTGAAACCGGCGGCGCCCAGCACAAACAGCGCCGGGCCCATCGCCACACCGCTGAGCATGGCCCCGCACCCCAGGATCACCACCAGCACCTGTACCCGCAGCACCGGCAAGCGGCCAAATCTATCCGCCAGACGGCCCACCGGCCACTGCCCCAGGATGCCCGCGCTCACCATCACCGCCATCCAGTAGCCAATGCCGGCATCGCTCACCCCGCGGTGGTTCAGATAAAGCGGCATCAGGCCGTACAGCGACCCCAATACCATGCCGGAGATGATGCAGCCATCGACCCCGAGCCGCGCCTGCCGCAGCCGCAGCATAGGCCAGACCCGGGTGCTCCCTTGCTGCTCATTGCGTTCACTGACGATGCGGGTGAACAACAGCGGCAAGATAGCTGCCAATATCAGCCCGGTCGCCCAAGGCAGTACCTCCATCAGGCCGGTCGGCAGCTTGCTGACCAGCAGTTGCCCAAGCACGGTCCCCAGGTAGTAGACCATCATGTAGGCGGCCAGCAGCCGCCCTCGATTGCGCGCGTTGCCGCTGCACATCAGCGCGCTCTCCACCACCACCCAGATCATGGCGCAGCCGATGCCGGCGAGGAACCGCCAGCCGAGCCAGCTCCAGAAACCGAGGGTAATGCCGAGCCCGACACAACCAATGGCAAAGAGGGCGGAGGCCAGGTAGTAGCTGCGGTTGAACCCGTAGCGTTTGATCAGCGCCCCCGCCAGCAGGGTGCCCAGCAGGTTGCCGCTGAAATAGGAGGAGCTGACCATGCCCACCTGCCAGGTCGGCAGATTGTCATGGGCCAGCCAGAGCGGCACCAGGGTGTTCAACACCGCGATGGCCAGCGTGAGCAGCAGCAGGCCGCAGAGCAACAACAGCACTGGCCGGGTGTAGGTGGTCATGGGTAATACCGTGAGAAGAGTCAAAATGCGAGCGCATCATGCCACCGCCAATGCCATTGTCAATCGGCGTTAATTGGCGCAGGGGATGTTTTTTCACGCCGGCAGTAAAACCTCATTTGGCACCGCTCAGCGCTTGCTCGGCAGCCCGGCTCATCCCCTTGATTAACGGGTAGTTTGGCGGTCTTGATGAGGGCATGACCGGTCGATCATCCCCATCGACCTTGCGCGGCGCCATGAACATGATGGCGGGCGGCGGGCAGCGGCACACAAGAGTACGCGACCGCAGTGGCCAAGCCGCCCCGTCACTGATGCTCAATCAGCCCAACAACAAAGAGGCGACCCCAGGGTCGCCTCTTCGTGAGAACCAGGCATAACGCCGGTTAGCGCTGACGCTTCTTGGCGTACTTGCGACGTGCCCGCGCCTGACGCTCCTCTTCCCGCTCCGCCTTCTCCTTGGCCTTCTGTTCGGCCTCGGCCTCGGCTTCCACAATCTCGACGCTCACCATCGCCGGGGTCTCCAGCGAGATGCGACCCAACAGGCCTGAGCGGAACTCGTTGACCAGGATCTCGGAGGCCTTGTGCAGATCGGCCAGGCCGCCCTTGCGCATGAAGCCGCGCTGGCGGGCGATGAGCTCCAGCAGCTCGATCTCGGTTTCCGGCAGCTCGCTCAGCTGATAGCGCGCCTGGATCCGCTCCGGGTAGGCCTTGATGAAGTAATCGGCGGCAAACATGGCGATGTCGGCGTAGTCAAATACCGTGTCCTTGATGGCGGCGGTGATCGCCAAGCGGTAGCCACAGGAGGGCGGATTGAGCTTGGGCCACAAGAAACCCGGGGTATCGGTCAGGATGACGTTGTTGTCGAGCTTGATCCGTTGCTGGGACTTGGTCACCCCCGCCTCGTTGCCGGTGCGGGCGATGATGCGCCCGGCCAGGGTGTTGATCAGGGTGGATTTGCCCACGTTGGGAATGCCCATGATCATGGCGCGCACGCCGCGCAGCTCCAGATTGCGCTCCGGCAGCATCTCGTGGCAGAGGGTCAGCAGCTGCTTGATCTTCTCCGGCTCCTGCTGGGTCAGGGGCAATGCCTTGATCCCCTTCTCCTGCTCCATGTGGGCCACCCACAGCTCGGTGATCTCGGGGTCGGCAAGATCCGCCTTGTTGAGCACCTTGATCACCGGAGTATCGCCGCGCAGCTCGGGCACCAGCGGGTTTTCGCTGGAGAAGGGGATGCGGGCGTCGAGCATCTCGATGATGACATCGACCTGGGGCATGACCTCGGCAATCTCTTTGCGGGCCTTGTGCATGTGGCCGGGGAACCAGTTGATGGACATATCCGTTACTCTCATCTAGGGACTGCGGGCGCTGGCTGGCGGTGGCGCGAGCGGCGAGCGGTGGCGGACGCAGGGCGTCGCAAGGGGGCGCATTTTACCTGCACACGCCCTGATTTGACAGGCCATTCTAGCCGCCAGCCCGCAATCCGGCCAGATTCTCCCCCATCCGGCCCCCTCGCCCACCGGCGTCCCGTGCTCCGGCTGCACTAATATAAGCTATTGATACAACATAACATTCACGTAACACCTTCATCGGATTGTCATCCCGTTTCACTAAAAGTGTCATCTGCGACCTCTAGGCTGCGCTCAGGTTTTACAAGGAGCGAACCCCAATGAGAAAGATGGCAGGACTTGCATTGATGATCGGCGCCGCCCTGGCCGCCGGCTGCAACTCCAACAACGACAGCAGTGCACCCGCCCCCGGCGCCAAGAACGTGATCTTCTTCCTCGGCGACGGCATGGGTCTCAATACCCTGACCGCCGCCCGCATCTACGGCGTCGGTGAAGAGGGCAGCCTCACCATCGATACCCTGCCGGAGACGGCCTTCATCAAGACCTTCTCCCACGACGCCCAGGTGACCGACTCGGCCCCCTCCATGTCCGCCTACATGACCGGGGTCAAGAGCAACAACGGCGTCATCAGCATGGACAGCGACGCCACCCAGGAGAGCAACTGCAGCAAGAGCGCCGGCAAGCCGGTCACCACCTTGCTGGAGCTGGCCAAGGCCGCCGGCCGCGGTACCGGCGTGGTCACCACCACCCGGGTCACTCACGCCACCCCGGCCGCCACCTATGCCCACCTCTGCAACCGGGATCTGGAAGCCGACATCGCCGCCCAGCTGGTGCCCGGCGGCGTGGGTTACAACAGCGCCCTCAAAGAGGGGGTGGACGTGGTGCTCGGCGGTGGCAGCAGCTTCTTCCTGCCCAAGGCAGACAAGGGCAAGCGCGAGGATGGCCGCAACCTTATTAGCGAAATGCAGGCCAAAGGCTACCAGTTTGCCGGCAATCTGGACGAGTTGAACAAGACCGAGGCGGGCAAGCCGCTGCTGGGGCTGTTTGGCTCAAGCCACATGAAATATGACCTGGACCGGCCCGCCAGCGAGCCTTCCCTGGCCCAGATGACCCTGGCTGCCATCAAGCAGCTCAAAGACCAGAAACAGGGCTACTTCCTGATGGTGGAAGGGGGCCGCATCGACCACGCCCTGCACGACACCAACGCCAAGCGTGCCCTGCAGGACACCCTCGCCTTCGACAACGCCATCAAGGCGACCCTCGACGAAGTGAAGAAAACCGATCCCGAGCTGAAAAACACCCTGATCGTGGTCACCGCCGACCATGACCACACGCTAGTCCTGAATGGTTATGCCAAGCGCACCGGCAAGACCACCGCCGACAACCCGGGCGTGCTCGGACTGGTGAAGAACTACGAAACCGGCGAGCCGAGCAAGGATGCCGACGGCATGCCCTACACCATCATCGGCTTTGGCAACGGCTACAACCGGGTGGACGGGCCGCGCAGCAGCGTGGCACCGCTGGATGACGCCACCGTCTCCGCCAACGACTATCACCAGGAGGTGGTGGTCAAGGTGGGTGAAATCGGCAACGAGACCCACGGCGGCACCGACGTCTTCCTCGGCGCCATCGGCCGGGGAGCGGACAGCTTCCACGGCTCACTCGACAACACCGCCGTGTTCGGCAAGGTCAAGGCTGCGGCCGGGCTGTAAGGAGCATTCCCATGAAAAGAGCCATCAACCAATCCATGAAGCAGAACCTGCATCAAACCCTGGTCAGCACGGCCCTGCTGGCCGCCCTCGGCGGCGCGACCCAAGCACAGGCCGCCGATGCCAAGAACGTCATCCTGTTCATCGGCGACGGCATGGGCCCCACCGTGCTCACTGCCACCCGCCTCTACAAGGTGGGGGAAGAGGGCAATCTGGAGATGATGAAGCTGGCCCGCAGCGCCCGCATCAAGACCTTCTCCAACGATGCCCAGACCACCGACTCGGCCCCCTCCATGGCGGCCTACACCACCGGGGTCAAGATGAACAACGAGGTGATCGCCATGAGCAGCGACACCAGGGCCGTCGCCCCCGGCAAGGACGCCAACGGCAACAAGGGCGTCAACAACTGCGCCAGCGACAACGGCAAGCCGGTGCCCACCATTCTCGAGCTGGCCAAGGCCGCGGGCAAGTCGGTGGGGGCCGTCACCACCACCGAGCTAACCCATGCCACCCCGGCGGCCACCTACTCCCACATCTGCCATCGGGATGCCGCCTACGCCATCGCCGCGCAGGCGGTACCGGGCGGCGCCGGCTTCAACCAGGCGCTGGGGAACGGGGTCGATGTGCTGATGGGGGGCGGCGCCAACCACTGGACGCCCTACAACAGCACCAGCAACAAGGGCGGCCGCGCCGACGGGCGGGATCTCACCGCCGAGCTGACCGCTCAGGGCTATCGCTACGTCACCACTCGAAACGATCTAGCCAAGGTCGATAGCGGCAAGCTCATCGGCCTGTTCAGCGCCAAATCCCACCTCGACTACGAGCTGGATCGGGTCGCCAAGGGAACAGCCAATACCCAGCCCTCGCTCTCCGAGATGACCGCCAAGGCGATCGATCTGCTGAGCCAGAACAGTCAGGGCTACTTCCTGATGGTGGAAGGGGGCCGGATCGATCACGCCCTGCACGGCACCAATGCCAAGCGCTCGCTCACCGACGCAGTGGCGCTGGACGACGCGGTCAAGACGGCGCTCGGCAAGGTGGATCTGAAAGATACCCTGATCGTGGTCACCGCCGACCATGACCACACCATGACCATCAACGGCTACGCCGCCAAGGGCAACAAGGTGCTGGATCTGGTGAAAAATGGCGATGGCTCGACCCAGAACGACGTGGATGGCAAGCCGTTCACCACCCTGGTGTTCGGTAACGGCCCCAACCGCCCCGACTTGCGCCCCACCCTCACCAGCGATCAGGTGATGGCGGACGACTACCTGCAGGAGACCGGGGTCAAGCTGGGCTCCGAGACCCACGGCGGCGGCGATGTCATGCTGTTTGCCGACGGAGCTGGCAGCACTCGCTTCAAGGGGACACTGGATAACACCCGGGTGTTCGGCAAGCTGAAGGAGGCGCTCGGCCTGTAAACGGCAGGGCCCGGCAGGGTGCCGGGCCCTGCTCGTTCGAGCGATCACCCATATGCGACTGTTACTTCCGTTGTGGCTGCTCGCCAGCAGCCTCTCTTTTCCCCTCCTGGCCGATGAAATCCCCGATCTGGCCGCCCGCATCCGCTATCAGGACAGGGTCACCAGCAGCGATGGCATCAGCAAGGAGAGCCAGTGGCAGGAGAAGTGGCTGCGGGTTGGCGATCAGGTGTGGAGCCAGCGGCTCATCCCGCTGCCCCTTGCCCGCGCTTATCACGCCACCCACGATGCCACCCCGGGCCACAAGCACTTTACCCATCAGATGGCGGCACGCTGGGTGACCCGCGACCAGCAGGGGATGCTGCAACTGCGCTACGCCGACAACTGGCACAACCAGCTGGTGGAGGTGCCGGAGGAGGAGTACGGTCAGGTGGCTTTCAAACCCGACTGGCCGCGGATCCGCCATCTCATCAACCCGGCCCTGTTGCAGGAGATGACCCCCCTCGATGAGGCGGCCCCCGAACAGGCGCGCTGGTATGAAAAACGCGAGGGCAGGCAGCGCACCCGCATCCTCTGGTCGAGCCGCTGGCAGTTGCCGCTGGTGGTGGAGTCGGCGAGCCTCGACGGTTATCGCAGCTACCGGATGGAGGTGACCCTCAAGCCCCTGCCAAAGAGCCTGCCCTGGCAGCAGCTGGAAGGCTACCAGACCCTGGATCTGCGGGACTTCTTCGACTGACGGGACGCCCCGAATGGGGTGAGCTGATTTGTGCTGACGGGATGTTACACTCTGTGTACTCATCCCGGATCCGGCCTGCCATGCGTACTTCCCTGCTCTTGCTGCTTTGCACCCTGCTCTTCCCCGCCGCCCAGGCCAAGGCCGTGGTGGTCATCGCCGCCGAGATCCCCCCCTATGTCATTCGCTCCTATCAGGGCGCCCCGAGTGGCATGGCCATCGAGGTGCTGGAGGAGGCGGCCCGCCGCCTGAAGGAGCCGCTGACCATCGAGCTGATGCCGCTGGCCCGCGCCCTCAGCCAGACTCGCCACCGCCAGGACGTGCTGCTGGTGCCGCCGGTGCGCAGCCCCCAGCGCGAGCCGCAGTTTCTGTGGATTGCACCGCTGCTGGACGAGGCCTTCGTGCTGGTCAGCCATCGCCACTACCATCCGGTCCCCATCACCAGCAAAGAGCTGCCCGGCCTCACGGTCGGCGTGATGCGCGGCTCCTATGGCCAGAGCCTGCTGCAGCCCTACCCGCAAGTGAAACAGGCGCTGGTGGCCGAGGAGATCCACAACGCCAGCAAGCTGGCGCTGGGCCGTATCCAGGGCTGGGCGGTGGCCTGGAACAGCGCCCGCTACAACCAGCAGCAGGCCGGCCTGCCGCTGGCGGATCTGGTGCGCGGCGACACCCTGCAGCGGGCTTCGCTCTATCTGGCCGCCAGCCCCCGTTTCCCGGCCGCCGAGGCAACCCGCTGGCGCAAGATCATCGCCACCATGCGCGACGATGGCAGCCTGGCGCGCATCATCAAGCAGTACGATTACCAGGCCCCCTGACAAGCTTGTCAGGATAATTGCCAAAGCAGTCCAGAATGGTTATGGTATCCCCATGAAAGCGCTCATTATTTTATCAAGCCAGCTCACACCCCGTTGAGCCCCCGCCCTCGCCTCCGACAGCGAGTCGTTCGGGGGCATCGCATTCCCGATCTGTTTTTTCGTATCGCACACTCTTTTTCGACCAGCTTGCCCGTCATCCTGGTCCTTTAACCCATTGATAAGGAATATCTTATGAAACAGCCTCATCTCGTGATCTCCAGCCTGGATCTCGACCGCATCGAGCAACTGCTCGGCAACCATCCCCAGCACCTGGCCCTGCAGGAGGAGCTGGATCGCGCCGAGATGCGCGAGCCGGCCGACATGCCGCCGGACGTGGTCACCATGAACAGCACGGTGCGCTTCAAGATGCCGAGCAGCGGCAACGAGTTCTGCCTGACCCTGGTCTACCCCAAGGACGTGCAGGGTGACGAGTCGAAGATCTCCGTGCTGGCCCCGGTCGGCAGCGCCCTGCTCGGCCTGAAGGTAGGCGACAGCATCGCCTGGCCCGGCCCGGCCGGTCGCACCATCGAGGTGGAGATCCTGGAAGTGGTCTATCAGCCGGAGCGTGCCGGCGAGCTGCATCGCTAATCCTCCCGGGTACGTGCCAAGCCGCTGCCGCAGGCCTGTGCACGTGCCCACCCCTGATCCCGATCAAGCTTTGCCACAGAAGCGCCACCGATCCCGCTCACCTGCCCTGCTTTCTCTTGAGCCCGGACGAGGCGGCAGGTATCTTGTTGGCCGCGCCAGCACCCTGGCCGCAGATTTCAGGCTGACATCATGATAAAGATTGCCCTCATCGACGATCACCAGATCGTCCGCTCCGGCTTTGCCCAACTGCTCAATCTCGAACCCGACCTGCGGGTGGTGGCCGAATTCGGCTCCGCCGCCGAGGCGCTGGCGGGATTGCCCGGCAGCGGCGTGCAACTGTGCGTGTGCGACATCTCCATGCCGGACCAGTCCGGGCTGGATCTGCTCAAGCGCCTCCCTTCCGGCCTCGCCGTGGTGATGCTGTCGGTGCACGACAGCCCGGCGTTGATCGAACAGGCGTTGCAGGCCGGCGCCAAGGGGTTCCTCTCCAAGCGCTGCAGCCCGGACGAGCTGATCGCCGCGGTGCGTACCGCCGCCCACGGCGGCTGCTACCTCACCCCGGACATCGCCCACAAGCTGGCCTGCAACAGCCAGGATCCGCTCACCAACCGGGAGCGGGAGGTGGCCCAGCTGCTGGCGCGGGGCCTGGAGGTGAAGGCCATCGCCGAGCAGCTCGGTCTCTCTCCCAAGACGGTGCACGTGCACCGCGCCAACCTGATGGACAAACTCAAGGTCAGCAACAACGTGGAGCTGGCCCACCGCATGCTGGACAGCTGGTGATCCCCCGTCTTGCCAGCTATGTCGCCATCTCGCTGGCGGCTTGCTTCATCTTTGCCGCCGGCTGGTTTTGCCTGTGGAGCATCGGCCTGCACTTGGCGGGCTCGCCCATGCTGGCGGCCCTACTGTTCCCCTTCGGCCTGCGTCTGGGGCTGCTGCTGCAAAGCCCTATCTCCTACTGGCCGCCGCTGCTGCTGTGCGAATCCCTGCTGCTCTACTGGCTCAACCAGGAGGTGGGGCTGCCACTGTGGCCGCTCATTCAGGCGGGCAGCCTGCTCACCCTGCTGCCGCTGCTCATCGCCCGCCGCCAACCGGTGCGCAACGACTGGCAACAGCTGCTGGTGCTGCTGGCCACCGTCACGGTGGCAGCGGGGCTGCAATCCCTACTCTGGCATCTGGCTGGCGAGGATGGCCTCACCGCGCTGTTGCTCACCCTCACCGGCGGGCTGACGCTGACCTCCACCTGCATGCTGATCTGGCACTACCTCACACGCGCCACCTGGGTGCCGCTCGGCCCGACCCTGGTGGATCAACCGGTGGACTGGCGCTTTCGCCATCTGGTCTGGTATCTGCTGCTGTTCGTGTTGAGCCTCTGGCTGCAGCTCGGCCTGCCGGACTCGCTGGTGCGCTTCACCCCGTTTTGCCTGGCCATCCCCATCATGGCCATGGCCTGGCGCTACGGCTGGCAGGGGGCCCTGCTCGCCACCCTGATGAACACGGTGGCGCTGATGGCCGGCCAGGCCTGGCACGATCATCCGCTCGACCTGCTGCTCTCCCTGCTGGCCCAGAGCCTCACCGGCCTGCTGCTCGGCGCCGGCATCCAGCGCCAGCGCGAGCTCAACCAGGCGCTGACCCGCCAGCTCGCCCACAATCGCCAGCTCACCGAGCGGCTGCTGGAGACCGAAGAGAGCATCCGCAAGGAGGTGGCGCGCGAGCTGCACGACGACATCGGCCAGACCATCACCGCCATCCGCACCCAGGCCGGCATCGTGCGCCGGCTCGCCCCGGACAATGCCGGGGTCGGCCAGAGCAGCGCCCTCATCGAGACGCTGTCGCTGGGCATCTACGACGCGGTGCGCGGCCTGCTCGGCCGGCTGCGCCCCCGCCAGCTCGACGACATGAGTCTGGAGCAGGCGGTACGCGGCCTGCTGCGGGAGCTGGAGCTGGAGCGCCGCGGCATCGTCACCCGGCTCGAGTGGCATCTGGCGGACGCCGGCCTCTCCGATGCCCAGCGGGTCACCCTGTTTCGGGTCTGTCAGGAGGGGCTCAACAACGTGGTGAAACACGCCAATGCCAGCTCGGTCACCATCCGGGCCCACCGCCAGGGCGAGCGACTGACCCTGCTGCTGGAAGACGATGGCTGCGGCCTGCCCGAACACCGCACGCCCCAGGGCTACGGCCTGCTCGGCATCCGCGAGCGGGTGCAGGCGCTGGGAGGCGCATTGCAGCTCTCCTGCGTGCACGGCACCCAGCTGACCGTGACCCTGCCCGGCCGCAAACGGGAGGAGAGTCATGAGTAACACCCAGCCGCAGGGGAGAACCGCCTGATGCTCAGCTTCATGAGAAGCGCACCGCCCCAGCCCCTCATCCGCGATCAGGCCGAGATCGACGCCTGTTATCGCCACTGGCGGCTGCACATCCTGCTGACCATGTATCTGGGCTACGCGGTGTTCTACTTCACCCGCAAGAGCTTCAACTTCGCCATGCCGGACATGCTGGCCAGCGGCATGCTGAACAAGGCCGACATCGGCATGCTGTGGACCCTGTTCTACATCACCTACGGCTGCTCCAAGTTCTTCTCCGGCATCATCAGCGACCGCGCCAACCCGCGCTACTTCATGGGCCTTGGGCTGATGGCGACCGGGGTCATCAACATACTGTTCGGGCTCTCGTCGTCGCTGTGGCTGTTCGCCGCCCTCTGGGTGGCCAACGCCTTCTTCCAGGGATGGGGCTGGCCCCCCTGCTCCAAGCTGCTCACCAGCTGGTACTCGCGCAGCGAGCGCGGCTTCTGGTGGTCGGCCTGGAACACGGCCCACAACGTGGGCGGCGCGCTCATTCCCCTCATCGTCAGCACCCTCGCCCTGCAGCACGGCTGGCGCTACGGCATGATAGTGCCCGGCCTTATCGCCATCCTTGCTGGGTTGTTCCTCTGCTGGCGGCTGCGCGATACCCCGGCCGCCATGGGGCTGCCCACGGTGGGCGAGTGGCGCAACGATGCCATGGAGCTGGCCCAGCAGACTCAGGATGCCGGCCTCTCCCATCGCCAGATCCTGCGCAAATACGTGCTCGGCAACCCCTATATCTGGCTGCTGGCCTGCTGCTACGTGCTGGTCTACGTGGTGCGCACCGCCATCAATGACTGGGGCAATCTCTACATGACCGAGCAGCGCGGCTTCAATCTGATGAGCGCCAACTCGGCCATCTCCATGTTCGAGGTGGGCGGTTTTATCGGTGCCCTGGTGGCGGGCTGGGGATCGGACAAGCTGTTCAACGGCAACCGCGGGCCGATGAACCTCATCTTTGCGGTGGGAATATTGCTGGCGGTGGGATCGCTCTGGCTGATGCCCTTCTTCAGCTATGTGATGCAGGCGGCCTGTTTCTTCACCATCGGCTTCTTCGTGTTCGGCCCCCAGATGCTGATCGGCATGGCGGCGGCCGAGTGCTCCCACAAGAATTCGGCGGGTGCCGCCACCGGCTTCGTCGGGTTGTTTGCCTACATGGGGGCGGCGCTCTCTGGCTATCCGCTGGCGAGGGTGCTGGAGACCTGGCACTGGCAGGGCTTCTTCGTGGTGATCTCGGTAGCCGCCGGCGTCTCCGCCCTGCTGCTACTGCCCTTCCTCAAGGCGCAGGCGCCGCGCCCCCGCGACGCCGATTGACCGGCTAGGCTTGCGCCAGCCGGCAGACCCGGTTCTTGCCCTCCCGCTTGGCCTGATAGAGGGCGCGATCCGCCTGGCTGAACAGGGTGTCGAAGTGCCAGCTGTGCTGGCAGCGCACCAGCCCCATGCTGACGGTGATGCCGATCCCGTGCATGTCCTGCGCCGCCAGAGAGCGGATGATCTGCTCGCAGCGCTGCTGCTGCGCCGTTTCATCTTCCTGCGGCAACAGCAACACGAACTCCTCGCCGCCAAAGCGACTGGCCACCAGCTCTTGCTGAGCGCCGAGATAGGCCCCCACCGCGGCCAGCACCCTGTCGCCCATCTCATGACCATGGCGATCGTTGATCTGCTTGAAGTCGTCGAGATCCAGCACCGCCAGGGCACCGAACTCGGTCATCCGGCGCCGGGCCATCAGCTCCATGAAGCCGCGCCGGTTGAGCAGGCCGGTGAGCGGATCGTGGCTCGCCTGCTGGCGCAGGGCCAGTGCCCGGTACTGGGTGCAGAGCAGCAGCACCCCGAAGGTGGAGAGGTAGCTGCCCATCAGCATGGAGAGGAAGGGCAGCACGTTGACACCGCTCTGATCCATCAAGACTCTGGCGTCCCCCTGCAGCAGAAATGCCATGCGCAGCAGGTTGAAGCCATAGAGCAGGATGTTGACCACGGTGAACACCAGTACGGCGGGCAGATAGGCGGGATAGCCGTGCCGCCAGATGAGAAAGACGATCACCGCCCCCAGCACCATGTAGCTCAGACAGGCCAGCAGCACCCGGGGGGCCATCTGATCGTTGAAGGCAATGCTCCAGCTCAGGATCAGCACATAGCTCAGCATGAACCCGCCGCTGGCAGACCAGCTGAGGGGCTGGCCGAAGAAACGCTGCAGCGCCAGCGGCATCAGGGCGATGCAGACGGTGATCAGCAGATTGGCCAGCCAGATCCCTGCCAGACTCGGCATGAAGGCCTGCAGGGTAAAGAGGCTCTGGGCCGCCAGTGCGAACAGACTGGACCACCACCAGTATCCGAGTCCGGGGATCTCCCTGTGGGTCGACCAGATGATGGAGAGGGTGATGAAGCCGAGGCTGTAGCCACCCAGCGCCATGATCATCAGGGTGAATACATCCAGCTTGAGCAGTATTGAGGCGTCCATACCAGTGCCACTAAACGAAGGTAACTGAGTATATTGGAAGCGCAAAACAAGACCCAGCGGTGTCTGACTAAATCCTCAATTAAAAATCATTTGGTGGGTGGCAATCGCACACACTAAATTCATTCGAATCTGTTTTTTGGCACTTGGCGGCCAGGTGAGCAACAATTGACACTGCTGATGGCGGGCTGGCCTGTAACAAAATGTGCTGAATACATTTTTGGCTTGAACCCGCCTCATTAGATAGATATGTTGTTTTCGTGTGATTTTATGAGTGTCGCCACGGGGAAAAAGCGCCACTAACCTATTGAGTCATCTGGAACAATCGGAATTTGGTACATTTTTCACTCAACGAACGGCAAATAGAATCTCATATGGGGCTTTTGCCTCAATCAAGACAATAATACTGTCTTGCCCTGTTGCCGGATGCAGCAGTCTCTTGTGCCACGGAGTCGCACGGGATCAGGTTCAAGGCCGAACACACTTTTGACAGAGACGTCACTTATGATCAAAAAACTCATTCTTTCTACCCTGCTGCTGTGCGGGCTGGCCAATGCGGCGCCCACCTCCACCCTGGATGCCGTGCTGGAGCGCGGCGTGCTGCGGGTCGGTTTCGATGCCGGCTATCAACCCTTCGAAATGACCAACAAGCAGGGCCAGTACATCGGCTTTGACGTGGATCTGGCCAAGATGGTCGCCAAGGAGATGGGCGTGAAGGTCGAGTTCGTCAACACCGCCTGGGATGGCATCATTCCGGCCCTCTTGACCGACAAGTTCGACGTCATCATGGGCGGCATGACCGTCACCCCCCAGCGCAACCTGCGCGTCAACTTTGCCGACCCCTACATCGTGGTCGGGCAGACCATCGTCCTGCGCAAGGACAAGGCCGGCGAGATCAAATCCTTCACCGACCTCAACGATCCCAAGTACAAGATCGCGGTCAAGCTCGGCACCACCGGCGAGCAGGCGGTCAAGCGTCTGATCCCGAAAGCCACCCTGCTGCAGTTTGAAACCCAGGATGACGCCAAGCTGGAAGTGATCAACGGCAAGGTCGACGCCTTCGTCTACGACCTGCCCTACAACGCCATCTTCGCCACCCAGAACAAGGGCACCGTGGTGCACCTCGACAAGCCGTTCACCTTCGAACCGCTGGCCTGGGCCATCCGCAAGGGCGACCAGGACACCCTCAACTGGTTCAACAACTACCTGCGCCAAATCAAGGGCGACGGCAGCTACGACCGCCTCTACCAGAAGTGGTTCGAGTCCACCGCCTGGCTGAACCAGCTCAAGTAACCTCGCAAGGGGCGGCCCGCCGCCCCTTCACGCAGATCCCCACACAATAACTACAACGAGGTTGCGACAGTGCACAACCCAACAAGACAGATGGAAAAACAACCCAATCAACTGCTCTGGCACGGGATCTTCCTGCTGATCGTGCTGGCCGCCATCTTTGGCATCTACAAGGCCGTGCAATCGGTGGATTACACCTGGCGCTGGGAGCGGATCCCCCAGTACATCGCCTATCAGGCGGAACAGAAAAACTACGCCGAGTTTGACGGTACCGTGGTCGCCGGCACCACCGAGGCCGACAAGGGCAAGCTGTTTTTGCAAAACGATCTCGATCCCAACCAGCGCCAAGCCATCGCCATCAGTGGCGGCCAGGTAGCGGAAGGGGACACTGTCTTTCGCGGTGACACCCTCGACACCCAGCTGAGCTGGACTGCCGGCCCCATCGCCTGGGGCGTCTGGGTCACGGTCAAACTCTCGCTGGTGGCGGGCATCTTCGCCATCCTGCTCGGCACCCTGGCCGGACTGGCCCGACTCTCCCCCAACCCCGCCCTGCGCAACCTGGCGGTTACCTACGTGGAGCTCATCCGCGGCACCCCGCTGCTGGTGCAGATCTTCATCGTCTACTTCTTCATCGGCACCGTGCTGAACCTCGACCGATTCACCGCCGGGGTGGCGGCACTGGCGGTCTTTACCGGCGCCTACGTGGCGGAAATCGTCCGTGCCGGCATCAGCTCCATCCACAAGGGGCAGATGGAGGCGGGCAGAAGCCTTGGCATGACCTCGGCCCAGACGATGCGCTACGTCATCCTGCCGCAGGCCTTCAAGCGGGTGCTGCCGCCACTGGCAGGCCAGTTCATCAACCTTATCAAAGACTCCTCGCTGGTCTCTGTCATCTCCATCACCGATCTCACCAAGGCGGGGCGCGAGGTGGTCAGCTCCACCTTCAGTCCGTTCGAGGTGTGGTTCACCGTGGCCCTGCTCTATCTGGTGCTGACTGGCACCCTTTCCTTCCTGGTGCGTCGTCTGGAGGTGAAATATGCGCGCAGCAACTGATCCCATTATCAAAGCCCGCGGTGTAGAGAAGTTCTACGGCACCGAGGTGCACGCCCTCAAGAGCGTCAGTACCCAGGTCGCCGAGGGGGAAGTGGTGGTGATCGTCGGCCCCAGCGGCTCCGGCAAGTCCACCTTCCTGCGCACCCTCAACCAGCTGGAGACCATCAACGACGGCAATATCATGGTCGATGGCATCAGCCTGACCGAGCCGGGGGACGTCAACAAATTGCGGGAAGAGGTGGGCATGGTGTTCCAGTCTTTCAACCTCTTCCCCCATCTGAACGTGCTGGACAACATCTGCCTCGCCCCGCAGAAGGTGCGCGGGCTGTCGCGTCGCGATGCCGAAGACAGAGCCAAGGCCCTGCTGCTCAAAGTCGGTCTGTCGGCCAAGGCCGAGAGCTACCCCTCCCAGCTCTCCGGCGGCCAGCAGCAGCGGGTGGCCATTGCCCGGGCGCTCGCCATGCAGCCGCGCATCATGCTGTTTGACGAGCCCACCAGCGCGCTCGACCCCGAGATGGTGGGCGAGGTGCTGGACGTGATGAAGGGGCTGGCCCGCGAGGGGATGACCATGGTGGTGGTGACCCACGAGATGGGCTTTGCCCGTGAGGTGGCGGATCGCGTGCTCTTTATGGAGAGCGGCGAGCTATTGGTAGACGAGAAGCCGACGGACTTTTTCGACAACCCTCCCTCCCCGCGCCTGCGCCAGTTCCTGAGCCAGGTGCTGTAATAGCGCCGGCGATAAAAAGCAGAAGAGGGAGCCCATGGCTCCCTCTTCTGCTTATACCGAAACCCTGTGTTTATCGGCTGAATCTGACTGGCTCCCTGATCAGTTCAGCGCGGGGACTTTCCCAGATAACGCTCCACTATGGTTCGGATCCCGTCCCGCTTCTTGAGCTCGTAGAGTCGCTTGTCAAACTGTTCGGCAAAGTCCTCCTTGAAGTCGAACTCGCCCTTGCGGCTGTAGCCGAGAAACCCCTGCTCCTTGCTGAGCACCGGCCCCTGCTTGAGCTGGGACATGTCGGCCACCGCCAGCTGATTGCCCTTGATCATGTTGAGCAGCTCATAGAGCAGGGAGAGGCGGTCGTTGACGGTACAGTCCACCCGGCCGCGCACTATCTTGAGCAGGTTCTCCCGGTTGCTCTTCACCTCCTCCAACCCGATCTTCTGCTGCTGGACCGCCTGCCAGAAGGGGGCACCACCTATGGTGAAACCGGCATTCATGCCAAAGCGCAGCCCGTAGTAGTCGGCCGGGAACTGCGCCTGCGGGGTATTGACCGCCACCCCGGCACCGCACATCACCACCAGCTCCTCGTCGAGCAGGGGTTGGGAGTAGGGCCACATCCAGGGGCGACTGTCGGGCTGATAGTAGGGTGGGAAGATGGCAAAAGCGCTGCCCTGTTCCACCATGCTGAGACCCCGCCGCCAGGGCATGGCCTTGAGCACCACCTCGTACTCATCCATGGAGGCCGTCACGCTGCGCACTATGTCGGCATAGATCCCCTTCACCTCCTCCCCCTCCTGCCAGGAGTAAGGCGGATAGTTGGCATCGGCCAGGATCTCGACCCGGGTCTTGGCCTGCGCCAGCAGGCAGACTCCCATCAACAAACAACACCACAGCCGCATCATCTGCCACTCCAGAGGTAGAAAACCTCATCAAGCATAGTCACTGCGCCATGGCTCAGAGGGCCATCACGCCCTTTCATGGCAATGCGTTTGCGGACTCCCGCCGCCCGCGTCAGATGGCGATGGCCATCGGGTGAAAATTGTTAATGAAAGATTAAATTCATCCTTTATGCTGGAGAGCAATTGCTCCGACTGGATACCTGACATGGATGTGCAACTGATCCTGCTCTACCTCTCGCCGCTCTTTCTGGCCTTCATCGGCTGGGAGATGCTCTATCTGCGCAAACATGGCGCTGCCTATCCCACCGCCGGCTACCAGTGGAAGGATCTCTTCGCCAACGCCACCCTGGCGCTGATGCATCAGGGGGGCGACGCGCTGACGGCCATCGCCATCGCCTACCTCTACGACGCCCTCTGGGGCTGGCGGCTGCTTGATATCGATCTCAACCTCTGGAGCCTGTTGCTGCTGTTTCTGTTGCAGGATCTCTGCTACTGGCTGTTCCACTTCACCAGCCACCATGTGCGTTGGTTGTGGGCTTCCCACGTGGTGCACCACAGCTCGGAGCGGCTCAACCTCTCCACCGCCTTTCGCCAGAGCCTGATGTACCCGGTCTCCGGCATGTGGCTGTTCTGGATCCCGATGATCCTCATCGGTTTCCCGCCCGAGGCGGTGGTGGCCACCGTGCTCTTGAGCCTGGGTTTTCAGTTCTTCGTCCACACCCAGGTGGTGGGCAAGCTGGGCAGGCTGGAGTGGGTTTTCAACACCCCCTCCCACCACAGGGTCCACCACGCCAGCAACGCCAAATACATAGATCGCAACTTCGCCGGGGTGCTGATCATCTGGGATCGGCTGTTTGGCACCTTCGTGGAAGAAGACCCCGCCGAGCCGTGCCGCTTCGGCATCACCAAGCCCGTCCACAGCTTCAACCCCCTCACCCTCACCTTCCACGAGTGGCGCGACATGCTGCAAGAGGCTCGCGGCCTGCCCTGGCGGCAGAAGCTCGCGGTGCTGTTTGGCAAACCGGCCGGCCCCGCCAGCCGCTAAGTCCTTGCCGCCGCTAAAACAAGTGCATGTCGCAGACAAAAAGAGAGCGCCCAAGGGCGCTCTCTTTCATTGTCGGTCACAGCCCGGTCAGACGTGGGCAAAAGACCAGATGGCGGGGATCAGGCTCAGCAACGTCACCCCGGCCAGCAGCCGCTCGCGCCCGCTGAGTCGCAGTTCGGCCCCCAGCTGGCGGCGGCTGTAGAGAAACAGCAGCAGACCCGGCCCGTAGAGCAGCAAGGAGAGCAGCAGATACTCCACCCCGGCGGCGTAGAGCAGCCAGAGGCCGTAACTGCTCGACACCAGCGCCACCGCCCGAACTAGGCCATTGCCCTGCCCGCTCTCACTCTTTCCACTAAAAGAGAGCTTGAGCAAGAAGAGGCCGATGAGCAGGTAGGGCACCAGGATCATCGAGGTGGAGATAAGCAGCAGGTTGGTGTAACCCTTGCCGAGCAGCCACACCAGCAGCAGACAGCCCTGCACCGTCAGGCTGGTGAGCCACAGCGATGCGATGGGGGTGCCGTTGCGGTTCTGGCGCTGGAAGATGGCTGGGAAGGCACCGTGGCGCGCCGCACTGAACGGCACCTCGGCCGAGAACAGGGTCCAGCTCACGTAGGAGGCCAGTACCGAGACAATGAGGCCGACGCTGATGAACAGCTTGCCCCAGGAGCCCGTCATCTGGGCCATCAACCCCGCCATGGAGGGGTTGGGCAGGGCCGCGAGCTCGGGGCGGCTCAGGATCCCGAGCGCCAGCACCGAGATGAGCACATAGAGCAGCAGCGCCAGCACCACCCCGAGCACGGTGGCCGTGCCCACGTCCCGCTTGTTTCTGGCCCGGGCCGACAGCACCGCCGCTCCCTCGATGCCGGTGAAGACCCAGAGGGTGATCAGCATGGTGTTGCGCACCTGCTCGGAGACCGGCGTTGCCAGGGTACTGCCCTGCTGATCCGCCGCGAAGGTGACCGGGTCGAACCAGTAGCAGGCGAACAGGATGAACAGCAGCAGCGGCAGGCTCTTGGCCAGGGTAGCCACCAGGTTGAACAGGGCCGCCTGCTGCACGCCGCGGGCCACCAGCAGGTGTACCGCCCAGAGAATGCAGGACTCGCCGATGAAGGCCGCCAGGGTGTTGCCCTCGCCAAACCAGACCTGCCCCGGGGTATCGACGAAGCTGCCCAGCGCCGCGAAGGCGATCACCAGATAGCCCACCACGCCGATGGTGGCGCAGAGCCAATAGCCCCAGGCGGAGAAAAAACCCACCAGATCGCCGAAACCGGCGCGGGCATAGCTATAGATGCCGCCGTCGAGATCCGGCCTTAATCGCGACAGATACAGAAAACTCATGGCGAGCGCCAGGATGCCCACCCCAGTGACGCCCCAGCCGATCAGTACGGCGCGCGCGCCAGCCACCTCGGCCATGTTCTGCGGCAGACTGAAGATCCCCGCTCCCACCATGGAGCTGAACACCAGCGCGGTGAGGGACCAGAGCCCGATCTTGCTCTCTTTCATGGGCTCTCCTTAGCGCAGCCGGCGGCTCAGCGCCTGGATATGTTCCGGCCCGATGCCGCAGCAACCGCCGATGAGGTTTGCCCCGACCGTGCGCCAGCGCTCGGCCCAGCCAAGGTAATCCAGCGGTCCCAGATCGGTGCGGATCTCGTCCAGCCCGTCGTTGGCGGTCGCCTCCTTGGGCTGGGGCGGGAAGGCGTTGGCATAGGCGCCGAGCCGGATGTCGCTGCGACCCAGCGCCTGCAACGCAGCGCCGGCCACCCTGAGCGCCTCTTCGATCACCTCGGGCTGACAGCAGTTGAACAGAATGGCGTCCACCCCGGCTGATGCCAGCGCGCAGACCGCATCGGCCACTCACTCGCCAGAGCGCAGGGTCGGCTCGCTGCCCGGCGCCTCGTCTTCCAGGGTGAAGGAGACCCAGAACGGCTTGCCATCCTCGGGCAGCAGGGCCCGGATGGCCAGCGGCTCGGCAATGAGGCTCATGGTCTCCGCCAGCCAGAGATCCACATGGGACGAGAGCGCCCGAATAAGCGGGGTCGCCAGCTCGCTCACCCGGCCCGCGTCGAACAAGTCGGCGCGGTAGGAGCCAAACAGCGGCGGCAAGGAGCCGGCTACCTGCACGCGACCCGGCTGCTCATCGGCCACCTCGCGGGCCAGCTGACCGGCCAGCGCCGCCAGCCCCTCCCCCTCTGCCACAAAGCGCGCGTCACCGATATGAAACGGCACCAACGCATAGCTGTTGGTGGTGATGACGCGGGCCCCGCTCGCCACATAGGCCTGATGCACCTCGCGCACCGTCTCTGGGGCCTCCATCAGGGCCAGCGCCGACCACTCCGGCTGGCGAAACGGCGCGCCCCGCCGTGCCAGCTCGCGTCCCATGCCGCCATCCAGTACCCACAAATCCTTTGTATCCATCTCTGTCTCTCTGCGTGTCCCCGTCGTGACGGGTATTTGTTGTGTTGAGCCAAAACAAGCCATCAAAACATCTAGACGGCTAGAATGCCTTTTCATCATGACCCAAAGTAGAACAAGAGGCAATCGGGTGCTACGAACAAATCTGAACAAGTTCAGGGAGATAACGGCAAAGGAAGGGAGGTATGGCTGTTGAAGGCTCAACACCAGGATGAGAAACGACAAGAGGCCACCTGAAGGTGGCCTCTTGTGGCGACAGGTGCACTGACGGCTCAACGCCCGGCCAGTACCCGCTTGGTCTGCTTGACCCAATCGGACACCCGACCCTGCTGGGGATACCCCTGCCAGATCTGCTCCCACTGGGCGGGGCTGAGCGGGCGACCCAGCCGGCGCTGCACCCCGGCATAGAGGTAGTCGTGAGCCGTGGTGCGTGCCTGGGCCGAGGTGAGGAACTTGGCCACCGGATCGGTCAGGCGCACGTCCCGCATGCCGAGCAGCGGGTAGTCGCTGTGCACCGCCGCCAGCATGGTCTCGCGCATGGCCGATTCGATGTAGCCACGGGCAAACAGGGCGGTCACCGACTCGAGCGATCCTTGATCCGGGCCGTGATACTCCTCGTCGAACACCGGACTCGGCTCCGCCACGGCGCTTTGCACCACCGCATCGGGGTCCTGCTGCGGCACGACCACGGCCGCCTTGGGGGCTGCCGGTTTGGCGACTGTGGTAGCCTTGCGCGGAGCGCTCTGGCTGCAGGCACCGAGTGCCAGGGCGAGCGCCACACAGGCCAGCGCACGGGAATGAGACTGCATCTTCATGATTGCTAACTAGCTCCTTTTACGATTCCTGAGCGGGTTTCTCGGCCGGCGTGGGCTCGACCCGGGTGACCAGCAGCTGGTCAATCTTGTAGCTGTCGATGTCCACCACTTCGAACTTGTAACCGGCGTATTTGACCGAGTCGGTTCGCTTGGGGATCTTGCGCAGCATGTACATGATGAAGCCGGCGATGGTTTCATAATTCTGGTTTTCCGGGAACTCCTCGATGTCGAAGGCGCGCATCACGTCGGAGATGGGGGTCACCCCGTCCACCAGCCAGGAGTTCTCGTCCCGCTGCACGATCTGCTCCTCCACCACGTGGGTAGCCCACTCGCCCATCACGGTGCTCATCAGGTCGTTCATGGTGACGATCCCCACCACCAGGGCGTACTCGTTCATCACCACGGCAAAGTCGCCCCTGTGGTTTTTGAAATACTCCATCGCCTCATAGAGGTTGAGGGTGTCGGGGATGATGATGACATTCTGCACCAGCGAGCCGCTGTTGAGATCGATGCTCTGGCCGCTGATGACCCGGATCAGCAGCTCCTTGGAGTCGACGAAGCCCTTGATGCTGTCGAGGTTGTGATCACACACCAAGAACTTGTTGTGGGGGTGTTCGGCAATTTTGGCCTTGATGCTCTCCTCGCCCTCTTGCAGGGTGAAGTAGATGAGGCTCTCGCGCGCGGTCATGGCGGAGGTGACGCCGAGGGACTGCAGCTCGAACACGTTCTCGATGAGCTGGTGCTCCTCGCGCTGGATGACGCCCGCTTCGGCGCCCGCATCCATCACCGCATAGATGTCGTCGGAGGTGATCTCGTCGTTGCGCACCATGGAGATGCGCAGCAGGCGGAACAGGCCGTTGGCCATGCCGTTGAACAACCACACCAGCGGCATCAGCAGGGTGACGCACAGCAGCATGGGGCGCACCACCACCACGGCGATCCGCTCCGGCATGGTCATGGCGAGGCGCTTGGGCATCAGATCGGCGATCAGGATGAACATGCCGGTGACGAACACGAAGGAGGCAGCCGAGCTGATCTCGCCAAGCCAGGGCCCCTGATAGAACTCGGAGATGAACTCCTTGATGGCCGGGTTCAGGGCAGACTCGCCCAGGATACCGCCCAGGATGGCGACGGTGTTGAGCCCGATCTGCACCACGGTAAAGAAGTTGCCCGGCTGGGCCTGCAGTGCCAGTACCTTTTCGGCATGGCGGTTGCCCTCATCGGCCATCACCTGCAACTTGATCTTGCGGGAGGCGGCGAGGGAGATCTCGGAGAGAGAGAAGAACACGCTGCCGGCGACCAGCAGCATCAGGAAAAATAAACTATCGGCAAAACTCATGATTAACCTATTGCAACAGCCGCCTTAGCACAAGACGGCAAACTGGGTCCGGGGGGCCGGACCGTGAGTCAATCCGGGACTCACACAGGGGGCATATTCTAGCAGAAAAGCGCCAAGCGGGTGGCGATATCTTGCACTGACTGAAAAGGCAACAAAAAAGGCGCTCAAAGCGCCTTTTTATTCATCTCAGACTCACCCTTTCCCCAGCAGGGTGCCCAGATCGTCCGCCTTGGTGTGGCGCACGTCCTTGCCCTTGACGTAGTAGACGATGTACTCGCAGATGTGCTGGCAGCGATCCCCCACCCGCTCGATGGCCCGCGCCGCCCACAGCACGTTGAGCACCTGCGGTATGGTGCGCGGATCTTCCATCATGTAGGTCATCAGCTCGCGGATGATGGACTCGTACTCCCGGTCCACCTTGTCATCTTCCTTGTAGACCGCCAGTGCCGCGTCCAGATCCATGCGGGCGAAGGCGTCCAGCACGTCGTGCAGCATCTTGATGGTGCGGCGCCCCATGTTCTCCAGCGACACCAGCGGCGGCTGCGGCTTGTTGGCGTTGTCGGTCAGCATGCGGGCGATCTTGTCCGCCACATCGCCGATGCGCTCGAGATCGGTGATGGTCTTGATGATGGCCATCACCAGCCGCAGGTCGGAGGCGGTGGGCTGGCGCTTGGCGATGATGCGGGTGCACTCCTCGTCGATCGCCACTTCCATGGCGTTCACCTTGTGGTCGTTGGCGACGATCTTGCGCGCCGCGTCCAGATCCTGATCGTGGATCGCCGCGATGGCGTCGGTCAGCTGCTGCTCTACCAGCCCGCCCATCACCAGCACCTGGTTGCGCACGCTCTCGAGCTCGGCATTGAACTGACCGGAGATGTGTTTGTTGAGGTTCATATTGTCCATACAAATAATCCTTGATGCTCCGAGTATGCCTTAGTCGTTGAACTGACCGGTAATCTGTTTGTTGTTGCCCATCTTGCTCATCTCCATCACCAACAACCCTTAGCCGTAACGACCGGTGATGTAGTCTTCCGTCTTCTTCTTGGCCGGGGTGGTGAAGATGGTGTTGGTGTCCGAGTACTCGATAAGCTCGCCCATGTACATGAAGGCAGTCTGATCCGAGACCCGCGCCGCCTGCTGCATGTTGTGGGTCACGATCACCACGGTGAACTGGCTCTTGAGCTCGTTGATCAGCTCCTCGATGGTGAGGGTGGAGATGGGGTCGAGCGCCGAGGTCGGTTCATCGAGCAGCAGCACTTCCGGCTCGATGGCGATGGCGCGGGCAATCACCAGTCGCTGCTGCTGACCGCCGGAGAGGCCGAAGGCGTTGTCGTGCAGCCGATCCTTCACCTCGTCCCACAGGGCCGCGCCGCGCAGGGAGCGCTCGGCCGCCTCGTCCAGGGTGCGGCGATCATTGATGCCCTGCAGACGCAGGCCATAGACCACGTTCTCGTAGATGGACTTCGGGAAGGGGTTGGGGCGCTGGAACACCATGCCCACCTGACGACGCAGGGCGGAAACATCCACGCTCTTGTCGTAGATGTTGTGGCCGTGCAGCTGAATTTCCCCCTCGATGCGGCAGATCTCCACCAGATCGTTCATCCGGTTGATGCAGCGCAGCAGGGTGGACTTGCCGCAGCCGGAGGGGCCGATGAAGGCGGTGACCTGGCCCTTGGGGATCTTCATGTTGACGTTGAACAGCGCCTGCTTGTTGCCGTAGTACAGGTTGAGATCCTTCACTTCCAGCGCGGTCTGCTCCGGGCTCAGGTTGAGCAGGTCGGTCGCGGTGTGCTGGCTGGATGCGGTCGTTACGTTGATCATCTGTTACCTCAAAATCTGTCGGTGGCGGCGGGCACTCTCATTGCCCGCGGCCGGAACGCTTGGCTGGCAGGGAACCCCGTTCCCTGCCCGTCTCTGTGGTGCTGGTCTATCAATGTTCCAGCGACCGGAATTTCTCACGCAAATGGTTACGGATGCCCATCAGACTCATCGTCATCAATGTTCCAAAGAACGGAACTTCTCCCGCAGGTGGTTGCGGATGCCGATGGCCGTCAGGTTGAGGCCGACGATCACCGTCACCAGCAGGAAGGAGGTGGCGTAGACCAGCGGGCGCGCCGCCTCGACGTTGGGGCTCTGGAAGCCGACGTCATAGATGTGGAAGCCCAGGTGCATGAACTTGCGCTCCACGTGCAGGTACGGGAAGTTGCCGTCCATCGGCAGGGTCGGCGCCAGTTTTACCACCCCCACCAGCATCAGCGGCGCCACTTCACCGGCCGCGCGGGCGATGGCCAGGATGAGGCCGGTCATGATGGCCGGGCTCGCCATCGGCAGCACGATGCGCCACAGGGTCTCGGCCTGGGTGGCCCCCAGTGCCAGCGAGCCCTGGCGGATGGTGCTCGGGATCCGGGCCAGCCCCTCTTCGGTGGAGACGATCACCACCGGCAGGGTCAGGATGGCCAGGGTCAGCGCCGACCAGATGACGCCAGGGGAGCCAAAGGTCGGGCTCGGCAGCGCTTCCGGATAGAACAGCTGGTCCAGCGAACCACCGAGGGTGTAGACGAAGAAGCCCAGACCGAACACGCCGTACACGATGGAGGGCACGCCCGCCAGGTTGATCACCGCGATGCGGATGATCTTGGTCAGGCTGTTCTTGCCCGCGTATTCGTGCAGGTAGACCGCCGCCACCACGCCGAGCGGGGTCACGATGATCGCCATCAGGAACACCATGAACACGGTGCCGAAGATGGCCGGGAACACCCCGCCCTCGGTGTTGGCCTCGCGCGGATCGTCGGAGACGAACTTGCCGATCTGGTGGAACCAGTAACCCACCTTGGCCGGCAGACTCATGTCGTTGGGCCACACCACGTCCAGCACCTTGGACATGGGCATGGTCACCAGCTCGCCGCGCATGTCCTTGACCGTGATGCTGTCTCTGTCTGCCTGGGCACGCAGGGAGAACAGCTCTTTTTCCAGCACCTGATAACGGTCGTTGAGGGCCTGACGCTCGCTCGCCAGCTCGGCTTTAAGCTGATCGGTCAGCTTGTCGTCCAGCTCGGCCTTGCGCTCTTTGAGGCGCAGCCGCTCCAGCTGATAGTTGATGCTGCCAATGTCCCCTTTTTGCAGATCGTCGGCCTGCTCGGAGAGACCGTTGGCCCGCGCCAGCACTCGCTGCAGGGCAGGATGCAGGTTCTCGGTCAGCGCCTTGCCATCCTCTTTCACCCCGACGATGTAGCCGTAGAAGTTGCCGTTGGTGGCACGCTCCACCATGGCCAGCTCGGTCGGCAGGCTCTGGGACTTGATGTCGGTCTCCAGCACCCAGCGAAAGTCCAGGTCGACGAACTCGCGGTTGCCGGTCTTGACCAGATAGCGGGTCAGCAGCTCGCGCTCTTCCCCTGCCAGCGGCAGGCCTGCGGCCCGCAGCCGCTCTACCGGCACCAGCTCGCGGTCGTTGATTTCGCCGATCAGCACACTCTTGTTGCCCTGGGCGTCTTCCAGTTGCCACTCATAGATGGGATGGGGCCAGAAGTAGACCAGACCACGCCAGCCGATCAGCAGCAGCAGACCCAGTACCGCTACCAGACTCAGGCTGACGGCGCCGCCGGTCATCCAGATCCAGGGGGCCCCCGATTTAAACCACTTACCCATTGTCGATTCCTCGGTCCTTTCAGAGCAGCCCATCACAGAGAGCTGTATTTTTCACGCAACCGCTGACGGATGAACTCGGCCAGGGTATTGAACAAGAAGGTGAACACGAACAGCACGAAGGCAGCGAGGAACAGCACCCGATAGTGCGAGCTGCCCACTTCCGATTCCGGCATCTCCACCGCGATGTTGGCGGCCAGGGTACGCAGCCCCTGGAACATGGAGAAGTCCATGATGGGCGTGTTGCCGGTGGCCATCAGCACTATCATGGTCTCGCCTACCGCGCGGCCAAGGCCCATCATCACCGCCGAGAAGATGCCCGGGCTCGCGGTGAGGATCACCACCCGGCTCAGGGTCTGCCACGGGGTGGCCCCCAGCGCCAGCGAGCCCTGGGTAAGGTGCTTGGGCACCGAGAAGACCGCGTCTTCGGCGATGGAGAAGATGGTCGGAATGACCGCGAAGCCCATGGCGATGCCCACCACCAGCGAGTTGCGCTGGTCGAACTTGATGCCCATCTCGTGGGTCAGCCAGATGCGTGAATCACCGTGCATGAAGGCGTTCTCGATGAGCGGGCTCACCGCGAAGGCGCCCCAGCCAATCAGCAGCAGCACCGGGATCAGCAAGATGGCGTGCCACCCTTCCGGCAGCCAGGATTTGCCGCGCTCCGGCAGGTAGTTCCAGATCAAGGCGGTCAGCAGCATCCCCATCGGCAGCAGGATCAACAGCAGCACCACGCCGGGCAGCGCCCCTTCGATGATGGGCGCCAGCCACAGACCGGCCAGGAAGCCGAGGATAACGGTCGGCAACGCCGCCATGATCTCCACCGTCGGCTTGACGTATTTGCGCAGCCCCGCCGACATGAAGTAGGCGGTGTAGATGGCGCCGGCGACGCCGAGCGGCACCGCAAACACCATGGCATAGAAGGAGGCTTTCAAGGTACCGAACACCAGCGGCACCAGGCTCAGCTTGGCTTCGAAGTCGTTGCTGGCGGAGGTGGACTGCCACACGTACTGGGGCTCGGGATAGCCTTCGTACCACACCTGTTGCCAGAGGGCCGACCAGGTCACCTCGGGGTGCTCGTTCTCCACCGCGAACAGCTTGAAGGCATCGCCCTGCTGCATCAGCAGCACGTTGTGACGGGGGGAGATGGCCAGGGCCGACAGGGCGCCGCCTTCCACCTTCTCGCTCAGCAGCTTGGTCTCGCCGGTGGCGTGGAAGAAGCTGACGGTGCCCTCTTTGTCGGCACTGATGAAGCCCTTGCGAAAATGCTCCGGGGTCAGCTGCGCCACGGCACCATCGCCCTTGAAGTCACGGATCTGGGTGAACTGGCGCTTGCCATCCCGGGCCACTTCGAACCACTGGGAGATGACGCCGTTGTCGTTGCCAACCAGCAGGGAGGAGGCGCCTGAGAGCAGCTCGACCCGGGTCACGTTGGCATTGGGGGCATTGATCTCCATGACATCGCGCAGGGAGATGTCATTGAGGTTGTGAATGTCGTAGACGGAGAGGCGGTTGCCTTCGCGCACGAACAGAATGCGCAGGTTGGGGGTCAGCAGCATCTGATCCACATGACGCGGCAGGGACGGGATGCTGTAGTTCTGGGCACTCCACTCGATGTCACCGGAGAGGAAGTTCTCCTCGCCGCTCATCACCGCCATCACGCCACGACCATCGGCGGTCACGGCGGCGGTGGCCATCTTGTCCTTGGTGGCTTCAAACACCATGAGCGTCAGCGCCTTGCCCTGGGGGTCCACCACTACCGGCTCTTCGCCGAAGGGGGACTGCAGGCTGGGCTCGATGACCCGCACATCGTTGGGATAGGAGACCTTGAAATAGGGCTGCACCACCTGGGCCTTGCCATCGGCAAAACCATAGGCGATGAGCTTCTGGCCTGGCGCGGGCGGAGCGACGGCGGTGATGTCACCCTTCACCTGCGCCTGGCCCAGCACCTGGCCCACCTTGACCTTGCCATCCCCCTGGACGGCGAAGAAGTTGACCTGGCCTTTGTCGCTGAAGCGATAGCCAATCTCGTTCTGCTCTTCCACCCCAAGCCAGGCGGTCTTGCCCGCCACGGGCAAGGTAAATGACGCGGTCGGCTCCATCGTGGCGCCATTGAAGATGGGTTTCACCACATAGAGCAGATAGAAGAAAATGAGCAACAGGGCAACCAGCACCAGAGCACCACCCGTGGTGACCCCGTACTTGGCCAACTTATCCTTGATACGGCGCTTTCTGCTGCCCGCCATACCTAAGTTTATCGATTCCGATGACATGCAAAACCTCAATGTGAGCTAGGCTTGGCGGCATTATATGGCGGTTGCATGACAGTTTTGTTACATCAAGGCCCTCTGGGAAGAGGTTATTTTGAAGGGGAATTCAGACCAGAGTTCGCTGGCAAACAGCATTGCCAACCATCTGTTTTATAAGAAGATACAGAAAATATAACGCGCGAAGGCGGCCTCGCCGACTTCGCCGTTCTCAGTCGGCGGAGCCGCCGCTTTGTTGCAGTGCCAATCTGGCGGCCTTTTTCTCGGCGCGCCGCCGCCGAAAGAAATCCGACAACTGGGCCGAGCAGGCATCGGCCAGCACACCGCCAGTCAGTTCGACCCCGTGGTTGTGGCGCGGGTCCTGCAAGATCTCGAACACCGAGCCCGCCGCGCCGGTCTTGAGATCACGGGCACCATAGACCACCCGCTTGACCCGGCTGTGGATGAGGGCACCGGCGCACATGCAGCAAGGCTCCAGAGTGACATAGAGGGTGGTATCGAGCAGACGGTAGTTTTGCAGCCGAACGCCGGCGGCCCGGATCGCCATTACTTCGGCATGGGCACAGGCATCGTGCTCGCTGATGGAGCGGTTCCACCCCTCCCCCACGATCTCGTCACCCAGCACCAGCACGGCCCCGACCGGGATCTCGCCGATCCCCTCCGCCCTTTCGGCCAACGCCATGGCATGGCGCATCCAGCGTTCATCCTGCTCGCGCTGGCTCACTGACTCTGTGATGTCTGATGGTTTCACACCCTGGTTCCTCTCTGTGACGGGTTGCCGGCGATGCACTTGCAGCTTGATTGCCGGCCGACCATTGCCCGCAACCGGGTAACGCCGCCAAGCAGCATGATGGCGAGATCCCCAGCAATACGGGGCGGCGATTATGCCAAATCTGCGCCACAGCCCCAAGTCGCATCTTGCCTGCACAATAAAGAAGCAGTCAGCATCTCCCTGATAAAAAAGGAGTTGCACCCATTTGCTCAGATCATTAGACTTCCCTCCGTCAGCTCGAACTGACCTCGTCGGTGTGTAGCGCAGCCAGGTAGCGCATCTGCATGGGGTGTAGAGGGTCGGAGGTTCGAATCCTCTCACACCGACCAATTTCCCCGAAAATAGCCTAGTCTCGCGACTGGGCTATTTTTTTGCCTGCTTTAATATTCCTGCCGCAACTGTCGCAGCGCATCAGCAGACCGTCTGAATGCTCTTCCTGGGTGAACCTGTCGCAGAGTCACCACACAGTTGTGGTACAAATTTCATTCAGAACCGCTTGAAACCTTTCAAGAGTCCCGCTAGGATACGCAACTTTTCCGCCGGCAGTTCAAACAGGGAGGTGGGAGCGCGGGTGATGGAGTCACCGACCGGCTTGCAATCAATGAGGCAAGCACCCATGACCAAAGCAGTTGACACACAGCCCGAGTACGCCCCCCTGCCCCAACCGGCCACCGAGTCGGCAACCAATCAGTATGCCACCGAACACGGCCCGGTCGTGCGGCTCGATGTCGTCGATCTGGCGGCCCCGGAGGATGATTACTGAGCCGACGGCGCAGACATGCCGCTCTTGAACTACCGGGAGAAAATGGCAGTGGCACTGGAAATGGCGCCCCGTTTTACCTCCTTTGAGGGCCAGGATGGCCCGCTGATACAAATAACAACAAAATGCTACATAACTAAAAAAAAGCAGTCATATCCACTGCTACCTCCCCTCCCCGCCCCCAGGCACCTCATCCACCCAAGTGATACAAACCTACGTTATTGCGCCTCACTTTCTCCTCTTCTGCCGACCAGATCCCATTCGACCCCTTTTAGCCTGGATTGTTTTAAACAAACGTTCTCTCCTTAACACCAGCAGGAGTTACATGCCTGCTGGGTTTACATCTTTCATTTCATACATGTGTTTTTTAGAAGCTTGGAGTTAGGTCGGGATTTGTTTTTGCATTTGTAATTTTATTACGTAATAACTTACACCCCCGTGTCCCTATCTCCACTCATCATCCGCCACCGGCAGGGGATGAAAAACAAGAGCATAACCATCTGCATAGAGTTTTTACGCTAACTACATAAATTGTTTATAAACATCAACTTAACATCATGACCAAAACGTGCGTTTTAAAAAAATTGTTGACGAATAGAGCAATATTTCGCACCTTATGAATCGTGTTACCCCGTTGTTACGGGAAGTTTGAAAAAACAGGGATCGACTTTAGTCGTAGTTAATTAGTTCAAAATGTAATTCTCAAAGGAGTGAACCCTATGTCGGCACCGGCCCAGACCCACTGCAGCGCTCGTCTGCACATCCAGGGCGAGACGCATCCCGATTACGCGCAAATTCTGACGCCGGATGCGGTGGCCCTGGTATCCGAACTGGTGGAACGCTTTGCTCCCCAACGGGACGAATTGTTGAAACAACGTGTGGCGCGCCAGGCCCGCATCGACGGCGGCGAGCTGCCCGATTTTCTGCCTGAAACCGCCCACATCCGCGCCGGAGACTGGACGGTGCGCGGTATTCCCGCCGACCTGCAAGATCGCCGCGTGGAGATCACCGGCCCGGTCGAGCGCAAGATGGTGATCAACGCCCTCAACGCCAACGTCAAGGTATTCATGGCGGACTTCGAGGATTCGCTGGCACCGGCTTGGAACAAGGTGATCGAGGGTCAGATCAACCTGCGTGATGCGGTCAACGGCACCGTCTCCTACACCAGCCCGGAAGGGAAGGCCTACACCCTGAACGCCGATCCGGCCGTACTCATCTGCCGGGTGCGCGGTCTGCATCTGCCGGAAAAACATGTCACCTTCGATGGAGCTCCCATTCCCGGCGGCCTTTTCGACTTCGCTCTCTACTTCCTGCACAACTATCAGGCGCTGCTGGCCAAGGGCTCCGGCCCCTACTTCTACGTACCCAAGCTGCAGAGCCATCTGGAAGGGCGCTGGTGGAGCGAAGTGTTCGCCTGGACCGAGGACAAGTTCGGCCTGCCCCGCGGCACCATCAAGGCCACCGTACTCATCGAAACCCTGCCAGCGGTGTTCGAGATGGATGAGCTGCTCTATCAGATGAAGGATCACATCGTCGCTCTCAACTGCGGCCGCTGGGATTACATCTTCAGCTACATCAAGACCTTGAAGAACCACCCTGATCGCGTCCTGCCGGACCGTCAGGTAGTGACCATGGACAAACCCTTCCTGTCCGCCTATTCGCGGCTGCTGATCAAGACCTGCCACAAGCGCGGCGCGCTGGCCATGGGTGGCATGGCGGCCTTCATCCCGGCGAAAGATCCTGCCGTGAATGAACAGGTATTTGCCAAGGTGAAGGCGGATAAAGAGCGTGAAGCCAACAACGGCCACGACGGTACCTGGGTGGCCCACCCCGGCCTCGCCGATACCGCCATGGCGGTGTTCAACGCCGTCATCCCGGCTGGCGCCAGCAACCAGATCGGCGTGCTGCGCGAGCAGGATGCCCCCATCACGGCCGCCGAGCTGCTGGCCCCCTGCGAGGGCGAGCGCACCGAGGCAGGCATGCGCACCAACATCCGGGTGGCGCTGCAATACCTGGAAGCCTGGATCAACGGCAACGGCTGCGTGCCCATCTACGGTCTGATGGAAGACGCCGCCACCGCCGAGATCTCCCGCACCTCCATCTGGCAATGGATCCGCCACGGCAAGAGCCTGTCGAACGGCAAGGTGGTGACCAAGGATCTGTTCCGCCAGATGCTGGCCGAGGAGCAGGAGGTGGTCAAAGCCGAAGTGGGGGCCGAGCGTTGGCAGGCAGGCCGCTTCGCCGAGGCGAGCGAGCTGATGGAACAGATCACCTGCGCCGATACGCTGATCGATTTTCTGACGCTGCCCGGTTACGAGCGGCTCTGAACTACGGGCCTCCCCAGCGGGGCTCGCCAATAACAAGTCAATGGAAACGTGAAATCAATGAAAGAGGGAACTGATATGGCACTGACCTGTGAGCAACAGATCCAGGCTATCGAGAAAGACTGGGCGGAAAACCCCCGCTGGAAAGGGATCAAGCGCGGCTACAGCGCCGAAGACGTGGTAAACCTGCGTGGCAGCCTGCAACCGGTGCACACCCTGGCCCAGCGCGGTGCCGACAAGCTGTGGGAACTGATCCACGGCGGCGCCAAGAAAGGCTATGTAAACTGCCTCGGCGCCCTGACCGGCGGTCAGGCGGTGCAACAGGCCAAGGCGGGCATTGAGGCCATTTACCTCTCCGGCTGGCAGGTGGCGGCGGACAACAACCTCTCCTCCACCATGTATCCGGATCAGTCCCTCTACCCGGCCAACTCGGTGCCGTCGGTGGTGGAGCGCATCAACAACTCCTTCGCCCGTGCCGACCAGATCCAGTGGGCCAACAAGGTGGGCCCGCAGGACAAGGGCTTCATCGACTACTTCCTGCCTATCGTGGCGGATGCCGAAGCCGGTTTCGGCGGCGTGCTGAACGCCTTCGAGCTGATGAAGGGGATGATTGAAGCGGGCGCCGCCGGCGTGCACTTCGAAGATCAGCTGGCATCAGTGAAAAAATGCGGCCACATGGGCGGCAAGGTACTGGTACCGAGCCAGGAAGCGGTGCAGAAGCTCATCGCGGCCCGTCTGGCAGCCGACGTCTGCGGCACCACCACCCTGGTGATCGCCCGTACCGACGCCAACGCCGCCGACCTGCTGACCACGGACGCCGACCCGTACGATGCCGGCTTCCTGACCGGTGAGCGCACCTCAGAAGGCTTCTACAAGGTGCAGGCCGGTATCGAACAGGCCATCTCCCGCGGTCTGGCTTATGCCCCTTACGCCGACATGGTGTGGTGCGAAACCGCCAAGCCGGATCTGGACGAGGCGCGCAAGTTTGCCGAAGCCATCAAGGCCCAGTACCCGGACAAGATCCTGGCCTACAACTGCTCGCCGAGCTTCAACTGGAAGAAGAACCTGGACGATGCCACCATCGCCCGCTTCCAGCAGGAGCTGTCAGACATGGGCTACAAGTACCAGTTCATCACCCTGGCGGGCATCCACAACATGTGGTTCCACATGTACGAGCTGGCCTACCAGTACGCCCGTGGTGAAGGGATGAAGCACTATGTCGAGATGGTGCAGCAACCTGAGTTCGCCGCTGCCGAGCGGGGCTACACCTTCGTGGCACACCAGCAGGAAGTGGGGACCGGTTACTTCGACAAGGTGACCACTGTCATTCAGGGCGGCCAATCCTCGGTGACCGCGCTGACCGGCTCGACCGAAGAAGATCAGTTCCACTGATAGGCGGAACTCTTTGGGAGAGTCCTTGAGATAGCAAAACCCCGGCCACTGGCCGGGGTTTCTTTTTATTCATTGCCTCGGCGCCGCTCGCGCTCAAGCACACCCGAAGGGCTCAGAGCTCGAGGATCTCTTTGACAAAGGGGATGGTCAGCTTGCGCTTGGCGCGAAAGGAGGCGTTGTCGAGCTGATTGAGAGTGGTGAGCAGGGTGCGCATGTCGCGCGAGAGGCGGTTGAGCAGGAAGCGGCCCACGTCGATGGGCAGTTTGAAGCCCCGCAGCTCGGCACGCAGCTGCAGGGCACTGAGCTTGCCTTCATCGTCCAGCTCGTCGAGGTGGAAGCTCACTCCCCAGTCCAGCCGGGAAGCGAGATCCGGCAGTTGCAGCCCCAGTTTGCGCGGCGCGCTGCAACCGGTCACCACCAGGGTACCCTCGCCCTTCTCCTGCCAGCGGTTGTAAAAATCGAACAGGGCCCGCTCCCACAGCGCATTGCCGGCGATCGCCTCCAGGCTGTCGAGGCAGACCAGCGGCAGGCTTTCGAGGGCGTCGAGCATGCTGGGATCCAGCTGTTCGAACTGATCGAGGGAGAGATAAGCGGCTGCGGCGTCGCGGGCATTGACCTCGGCGCAGGTGGCGTGCAGCAGGTGGGAGCGGCCCGATCCCTTGGCCCCCCAGAAATAGAGGAAAGGTGAGCCCTGACCAATGGCCGCATTTTTGAGGGCGGTGATCAGATGAGCATTGTTGCCGGGATAAAAACTGACGAAGGTTTCATCATCCGGTAGTTGTACGGCTAAAGACAGTTGGGCCGGTTGCTTCACTCGTTGGGCTTTGACTGTGACATTTGCGGGCAAGTGTATCATCGCCAAGGCGGATAGAGAACCGCCCGGACGATGCCGGGCGGTGTGGATCCTCATAAAGGATCCAGGCTGCGACCATTGCTAACGAAAGCGGCTACTCCTTGGCCGGCGCGAAAAACCGCACCCTGGGCCCACGCTGGTTGTGCCCGGCCAGCCGGTCAGGATCCTCGCCAGGATCAGGGCTGCGACCATTGATAGCTCAGCCCCTCTGGGGTATCCGCCAGCTGGTGCAGCCGGCTCTCCAGCTGCAGCCCGCGGATGAGCTCGGCCTTGTCCCCTTGCAGGCTCAGGTTGAAGGTCACCTTGTCCCCCTCCAGTTTGCCAATCTCCACCTTGGTCACGCTGGCCATCCCCTGCAACATCTTCTGCACCGTGATCATGCCGTCGATGCCGGACAACCCCTCCACCACCAGTGTCTGGTTGGAGGCGACACCCGAGATGCGTGCCCCGTAGTTCTGCACCAGCCAACCTGCCAGGGCATCGGCGAACGTCTGCGCCACCTTGGCCTGGGTGCCGGAGCCCTCGCCCTTGGTCAGTTCGCTCAGCTCACCGCCCGCTTTGGGGCCGTAGAGTCCCCAGTCGATGCTCCACTTGTCGCCTTCAGGGGTCAGCTTGCCCAGCACCACCATCTCGGCGCCATAACGCTGGCTCGCCTTGAGGATGGGGTCGGCGAAGCGGCCCCAGACGTCGGTGGCGTTGACCGCCATGTTGTCGTCCAAGTCCATCAGCGGAATGCTGACCGGCAGCCCCATGGCCTGGGCCTGGGTACGCAAGGCGGCAGCCCAGCCATCGCTGGACTGATCCGGCAGAATGCGCCGCTCCCCTTCATTGATCACCAGCCAGATGGCCACTTGTGGCCGAGCCGGCCCCAGCAGGGCGAACTTGCTCTCGGCCACCAGGGCATTGACCTTGGCCACGTCGAAATCGGCCTTGAGAAACTTTACCGGCCCCACGTCCTGATAACCGTAGTGCTGCACGAATTCGCCGGGGGCCGTCAGTGCCTTGACCACTGCCGGCTGAGTGAGGATGTCGCGCTTGCCGGTCACCTTGATCAGCACCTCGCCCAGGGCCTGGGACTGAGCCGCCGCCATGTCGCCGCTGGTGGGCGCCTTGCCCTGATAGAGATCGGTCACCTGGGCGGCCGACACCATGAATGACAAGCCGCAGCAGAGGGCGGTCACAACACGTTTGAGCATGAGAGGAGTCTCGAAATGGGAGATGGTGCTTATGGTAGCGGCAAGGCGCGCATGGCAGCAAGCCGGGGCGGGAGAAACAGCGGAGCCGGCGGGATGCCGGCTCCGTTTGCGCGCCAGCTGGCGCGCGATGAGGCGATCGAGGCTTACTTGGTGCCGAAGATCTTGTCGCCGGCGTCGCCCAGACCCGGGACAATGTAGCCTTTCTCGTTCAGACCCTGGTCGATGGAGGCACAGAACAGCTCCACGTCCGGGTGAGCGGCTTCCAGCGCCTTGATGCCTTCCGGCGCGGCAACCAGCACCAGCACCTTGATGGACTGGCAGCCCTTCTTCTTGAGCAGGTCGATGGTGGCGATCATGGAGCCGCCGGTGGCCAGCATGGGGTCGATGACCAGCGCCAGACGCTCTTCGATGTTGCTGACGATCTTCTCGAAGTAGGGAACCGGCTGCAGGGTCTCTTCGTCGCGGTAGATACCGACCACGCTGACGCGGGCGCTCGGCATGTGCTCCAGCACGCCATCCATCATGCCAAGACCAGCACGCAGGATAGGCACCACGGTGACCTTCTTGCCCTTGATCTGGTCAACTTCCACTGGCCCATTCCAGCCATCGATGGTAACCTTCTCGGTTTCGAAGTCAGAGGTCGCTTCGTAGGTCAACAAACTGCCCACTTCCTTGGCCAGTTCACGGAAACGCTTGGTGCTGATATCGCCTTCACGCATCAGACCGATCTTGTGCTTGACCAGGGGGTGTTTGACTTCAACGACTTTCATTATTATCTCCTCTAACTGCCGCAAAAAAATCGCGGAATCATACAACAAAAGCCGCCGCTTGTAGAGCATTTCCGCGCAAAAACGCGCAAACGATTTCCTTTCTGGTTTTTCACCGCCACTGTTAGAATACGCCCCGAATTTTACCCTCCACTTCTTTATATGACGGGGAATACGCGTGACTGACAA
Source organism: Aeromonas sp. ASNIH4 (assembly GCF_002934425.1). Taxonomy (NCBI): domain Bacteria; kingdom Pseudomonadati; phylum Pseudomonadota; class Gammaproteobacteria; order Aeromonadales; family Aeromonadaceae; genus Aeromonas; species Aeromonas sp. ASNIH4. The sequence continues at coordinate 2,925,295 of NZ_CP026217.1, forward strand.
AACCTCACTGAGCTACAAGGATGCTGGCGTGGATATCGATGCCGGCAATGCACTGGTTGAACGTATCAAGGGCGTGTCAAAGCGCACTCGTCGTCCTGAAGTCCTTGGTGGTCTTGGCGGCTTTGGGGCCTTGTGTCAAATCCCTGCGGGCTACAAGGAGCCGGTGCTGGTCTCCGGCACCGACGGGGTGGGCACCAAGCTGCGCCTCGCCATCGACCTGAAGAAGCACGACACCGTCGGCATCGATCTGGTGGCTATGTGCGTCAATGACCTGATAGTGCAGGGCGCTGAGCCCCTCTTCTTCCTCGACTACTATGCCACCGGCAAGCTGGACGTCGACACCGCCGCGGCCGTGGTCACCGGCATCGGTGCCGGCTGCGAGCAGTCCGGTTGCGCCCTGGTGGGCGGCGAAACCGCCGAGATGCCGGGCATGTATGAAGGGGAAGACTACGACATCGCCGGTTTCTGCGTCGGTGTGGTGGAGAAGAGCGAGATCATCGACGGCAGCAAGGTCGGCGAAGGGGATGCCCTGATCGCCCTGGCCGCCAGCGGCCCCCACTCCAACGGCTTCTCGCTGGTACGCAAGATCCTGGAAGTCTCCAAGGCCGACGTGCAGCAGCCGCTGGGTGACACCACCCTGGCCAACGCCCTGCTGGAGCCGACCCGCATCTACGTGAAACCCGTGCTCAAGCTCATCAAGGAGTGCGAGATCCACGCCCTGTCCCACATCACCGGTGGTGGCTTCTGGGAGAACATCCCGCGCGTGCTGCCCGCCAACACCCAGGCGGTGATCGACGAGCAGAGCTGGCAGTGGCCGGCGGTGTTCAGCTGGCTGCAGCAGGCCGGCAACGTCACCCGCCACGAGATGTACCGCACCTTCAACTGCGGCGTTGGCATGATCATCGCCCTGCCGGCGGATCAGCTGGAAAAAGCGCTGACCCTGCTCAAGGCCGAAGGCGAGAACGCCTGGCATATCGGCCATATCGCCAAGGCGGCCGATGGTGAGGAGCAGGTCATCATTCAATGAATGACCGGATCAACAGCCAAATGACCTCCCCCATGAAACGCATCCTGGTGCTGATCTCCGGCAACGGCAGCAACCTGCAGACCATCCTCGACGGCTGTGCCGGCGGCAAGATTGCCGGTGAGGTGGTCGGCGTCATCAGCAACAAGGCCGATGCCTATGGTCTGGTGCGTGCCAAAGAGGCGGGGGTGGCCACCGCCATCCTCGCCCAGCAGCAGTTTGCCAGCCGGGAGGAGTATGACGCGGCCCTGCTGGCGCTGATGGCGGACTATCAGCCCGATCTGGTGGTGCTGGCCGGGTTTATGCGGATCCTGAGTGCCGACCTGGTGAGGCATTTTGCCGGGCGGATGATCAACATCCACCCCTCCCTGCTGCCCAAGTACCAGGGGCTGCACACCCACCAGCGCGCTATTGATGCTGGTGATAGCGAGCATGGCGCCAGCGTCCACTTCGTCACCGAAGAGCTGGATGGCGGCCCGGTGATCCTGCAGGCCCGCGTCCCCATCTTCGAAGGGGATGAGGCCGATGAGGTGGCAGCCCGGGTACAGGTGCAGGAGCACAGCATCTACCCGCTGGTGGTGCAGTGGTTCTGTGAAGGGCGCTTGCAGATGCGAGCAGGGTCTGCCTTGCTCGATGGCAAGCAGCTTGGCCCGGCAGGCTATGCCAGCGAGTAACCGCTAACCGCAGTAATAAAATGCAACAAGGGAGGCCCAGGCCTCCCTTGTCATTTCTATCTACCAGCGCACTTGCTGTCATCACGTCCGATTACGCCGCTATGCGGCTAATCAAACCTACACCGGATTGTCGATATCGATAAAGGTCACATCCAACCCGTGCACCGTCGCCAGCCACTCCCCCAGCGCCTTGACACCGTAACGCTCGGTGGCATGGTGGCCGGCGGCGTAGAAGTGCATGCCCATCTCGCGGGCGGTGTGGATGGTCTGCTCGGAGGCTTCGCCGGAGATGAAGGCATCGATGCCCTGCTCCGCCGCCAGATTGATGTAGCTCTGGCCGCCGCCGGTGCACCAGGCCACCGAGCGGATAAGCTCGGGGCCGCTGTCGCCACAATGAAGCGGCTCACGGCCGAGCCGCTCGGCAATGAGCTTGGCAAAGTCAGACCCGCTCATGGGCTCTTCCAGCTTGCCCACCATGGCGACGCTCTTGCTGTTCCAGGGCTCGAGGCCACGACGCACCTTGATGTCGAGCAGCTTGGCGAGCTGGGCGTTGTTGCCCACCTCGGGATGCACGTCCAGCGGCAGGTGGTAGGCAAACAGGTTGATGTCGTGGGTCAAGAGGGTCTTGATGCGGCGCTGTTTCATGCCGGTGATCTGGGCCGGTTCACCACTCCAGAAGTAGCCGTGATGAACCAGGATGGCGTCAGCATCGGCGGCCACGGCCGCATCGATCAGGGCCTGGCTGGCGGTGACGCCGGTCACCACCTTGCGAATGCGCTCACGCCCCTCCACCTGCAGGCCATTGGGGCAGTAATCCTTGATGGCATGCGGTTCGAGCAGATGGTTGAGTACGGTTTCGAGTTTTCGATGAGAGATCATAGGGGTCCCTTATAAAGGCGCCGACCCTGTGCTGCGATGCAGACAGGAATCGGGCTCATAACGCCGAGGCCCCATGATAATCGAGGCCGGCCGCCAAGACCATGATGCCTCCCGCACTGCTGCCCATGGCAGGGCCTGGAATGGCTTCAGGCTGGCAGGTCGATCCCCGCCTCGCGCATCTGGGCCAGCTTGTAGCGCAGGGTGCGCGGGCTGATGCCGAGCCGGTCGGCCACCGCCTTGCGGCTGCCGTTGCAATCCTGCAGGGTGTCGAGAATGATCTGGTGCTCCTGCTGCTTGAGCTCGCTGCCCAGGTGTTCGCTGCCGCTGCTGCGCTCACTGCCGACAAGGCGGATCTCTTCTTCCTCTACCTCTTCCAGGATGAGGTGCTCGCAGCCGATGAGGCCGTCGGGGCTCAGAATCAGGGCCCGCTGCACCACGTTGTCGAGCTCGCGCACGTTGCCGGGCCAGGGGTGAGCCAGCAGCCGCTCGCGAGCGGGTTCTGTGAGCTGCGGCGTCGGCAGTCCCTGCTGACCGGCATGCAGCGCCAGCAGGTGCTCCGCCAGCGGCAGTATGTCACCAGGACGCTCCCACAGCGCCGTCCAGCGCAGCGGGAAGACATTGAGGCGGTAGTAGAGATCCTCGCGAAACAGGCCGTCCTGCACCGCTTTTTTCAGATCCCGGTTGCTGGTGGCGATGACCCGCACGTCGAGCGGGATCATCTTGCGGCTGCCAAGCCGCTCCACCTCTTTCTCCTGCAGCACCCGCAGCAGCTTGGCCTGCAGCCCCAGATCCATCTCGGTGATCTCGTCGAGCAGCAAAGTGCCACCCTGGGCCTGCTCGAACTTGCCGGGGCAGCCCTGTACCGCGCCGGTAAAGGCCCCCTTCTCATAGCCGAACAGGGTCGCCTCCAGCATGTTTTCCGGAATGGCGGCGCAGTTGATGGCGACGAACGTCTGCTCGGCGCGGCTGGAGTTGTCGTGGATGTAGCGGGCCAGCACCTCTTTGCCCGTCCCGCTCGGACCGGTCACCATCACGGTGGCCTCGCTTCTGGCCACCCGGGTCGCCAGCTGGAACAGCTCGGCGGTCTTGGGATCGCCATAGACCACGGCCCGCTTCTCCACCTTCTGGGCCGGCACATAGCGGCTGACCTGATTGAGCAGCACCTCGGGCGAGAAGGGCTTGGCCAGGTAATCGATGGCGCCTTCTCGCATGGCGCGCACCGCACCGTCGATGTTGGCGTAGGCGGTCATCAAGAGCACCGGCACCTGGGGATATTGCTGACGAATGTTGGCCAGCAGGGTCAGGCCATCCATGCCCCCCATCTGGATATCCGAGATCACCATGTCGAAACTCTGGCGCGACAGGGCCAGCAAAGCCCGCTCGCCACTGTCCACCTCGCGGCACTCATAGCCGCCGAGCAACAGGGTATCCACCAGCGCTTCGCGCAGGCCATTGTCATCTTCCACTACCAGGATCCGGGCCTGAGTCATGCTACACCTCCCACCACAGCCAACCTGGCCGCTGCAATATTCATTTCCACGAGCCTGACGCTCATGCTACACCCCCCAGCTGCACCGCTTGCTGGTGCAGGGGGAACGACAGGGTAAAACAGGTTCCCTCGCCGGGTACCGAGGCCACACTGACCTCGCCCTGATGGGCACGGACCACGGATTGCACCACCGCCAGCCCAAGGCCGGTGCCCTGGGAGCGGGTGGTGAAGAAGGGTTCGAAAATCTGGCTCAGCAGGTGAGCGGGCATCCCCTTGCCGTTGTCGAGAATGCGCAGCTCCACCCGGGGGCCGCTGCGCACGGCGCTCACCAGAAGCGACGTGGCGCCGGCCTGCTGGGCATTGGCGATGAGGTTGTTGACCGCACCCGCCAATGCGCTGCTGTTGGCCAGCAGGCAGAGATCGGGCTCCGGCGCCTCCATGTGCAGCTCACAGCCCTGCTGGCTGCAAAACGCCTCGGCGCCGGCCTGCACCTCGGCCAGCAACCCCTGCACCGACGTCGGGGTCACCACCTGGTTGTCGCCGTTGCGGGCAAACAGCAGGATGTCGCTGATCTGCTTTTCGAGATCCTGCAGACGTGCCATCAGCTTTTGCTGGAACTGGCTGCGGGATTCGGGTTTGAGGGTGCGGTTGGCCAGGTTGGCCGCATAGAGCATGGCGGCGGAGAGCGGCGTGCGGATCTGGTGGGCCAGCGAGGCGGCCATGTTGCCAAGGGCGGACAACCGCTTCATGTGGTTGATGCGATCTTGCAGCTGGCGGGTTTCGGTCAGATCGTTGATGAACACCAGCTGGCCCGGCTGATCCGGCAGCGGCTGGGTCGAGAGCTGAACCCTACGCCCATCGCGCAGGGAAATCTCGTGGCCATCATCCTCGCGGGGCTGGAAACAGCGGTCGATGATCTGGCGCCAGGCCTGGCCTTCCAGCGGCTCCCCCAGCAGCGCCTTGGCGGCCGGGTTGGCGCGGGTGATCCGGCCCTCGCCGTCGAGCAGCAAAACACCGGTGGGCAGCGCCGTGAAGATGGCGTAAAGCTGGCTCACCTCGTGAGACTGGAGCGGGGTATCCTGCGGCTGGGCTGTCATAAAGCTGACCTCAAACTGGCGACTGAGTCAGCTTATTCAATTTCCATGCCACTAAAATTCACATATAAAATCAAAGCCTTGAAGCTAGGCGTCAAGGCTTTGACCCTTATGCTTCCTTGCTCATCCCGTATTTTTTCATCTTCTCCACCAGGGTGGTACGGCGCATGCCGAGCAGGTCGGCAGCGCGGGCCACCACCCCGTCCTGGGACTCCAGCGCCTGGCGGATCAGCTCCACCTCGAGGTCGGCCAGCATCTCCTTGAGGTTGACCCCCTCTTCCGGCAGCTGCATGGCGCGGGTGTGGCTGGCGGGCAGATCCAGCTCGGGCGGATCCTGGAACACCGCGGCCAGTGCATCGCGCTCGTCCATCTCGGTCAGCCGCTCGTCCCGCGGCTCGCACGGCAGCAACCGGTAGCGGCTCGGCAAGTCAGCCACGTCGACGATCTGCTGCGGGTAGAGGATGAGCAGCCGCTCCAGCAGGTTGGAGAGCTCGCGCACGTTGCCGGGCCAGGGGTACTGCATCAGGGACTCCATGGCGCGCTGGGTCAGGCGGATCATCCCCTGATGCAGCTCGGCATGGCGATTGAGCAGCTCCTGCAGCAGCAGCGGGATGTCGTCGGCCCGATCCCGCAGTGGTGGGGTCTCGATGGGGAAGACATTGAGGCGATAGTAGAGATCTTCGCGAAAACCCTGGGTACGGATCATGGCTTCCAGATCCCGGTGGGTGGCCGCGATGATGCGCACATCCGCCTGGATGGGCTTGCCGCCGCCAACCCGATCAAACAACCGCTCCTGCAGCACCCGCAGCAGTTTGACCTGCATCGGCAGCGGCATGTCGCCGATCTCGTCGAGAAACAGGGTGCCCCCCTGTGCCAGCTCGAAGCGGCCGCGCCGGGCCGCGATGGCGCCGGTGAAGGCCCCCTTCTCGTGGCCGAACAGTTCGCTTTCCAGCAGCTCAGCCGGAATGGCACCGCAGTTGATGGGCACGAAGGGGCCCTGGCTTCGGCCGGACAGCTCATGGATGGCGCGGGCCACCACCTCCTTGCCGGTACCCGATTCGCCGAGGATCAGCACGTTGGCATCGGTCTCTGCCACCTGGCTGATGAGCCGACGCACCTCCTGGATCCCCTTGCCCTTGCCCACCAGCAGCCGCAGCAGCGCCTGCCCCTTGTCGTGGGTCTGCTGACGAGGATGGAGGGAGACGAAGGCCTGGCAAAAGTGCAGATGGCGGGTCAGGGATTCGTAGGTGAAGGGGGCCTCGGCCACCCCGATGAAGTTGCTGTTGGGGAAGTCGGCCTCCACCAGTGACAGGAAAGGCACCCGGGGGAATCCGGTCAGCAGCTCGCCCAGCGGGCGGCCGTTGAGGGAACCGGTCAGCACCCCCTGCAATGGGCCGGATGACTCGATGGCCACATCCAGATCGCCCTCGGCAACGTCCTGCCAGGGGATCCCCATGAACGAGAGAACTGTCCCCAACTGTTGGCGCCGCTGCGCATCGGCGTCAACAATCAACACTCCCATTGCCATCATATCCATCCCTCTATTCTCGACGTAACTTATTGTTTTATTGTGCTTATGTGGTCAAACCACGCACTTTATGCAGGATGCACAAAGTGCCAAAATTCCGACGCATTGTCAAAATTTGTCGCATTTCACCTAAGTTTATCGACCCAACGGCGCAATAAGATAAATTTTGTCGCCTCTTTTTTTGGGTACGGTGGGCAGACAGCGGGCAAACAAGAGAGGCAGGAACACGAGCAGGTGCGCCTGTTTGCGGCCGGCAGCAGGCCGCAAACAGGCGGTGGGGATCAATGGCGGGCGTGAGTATGGGGGGCGGCGTAGCGACATTCAGGGAAGCGGCTGCAGGCCAGGAACAGCCGGCCCGCATGGGGGCCCTTCTTGGCTTCCCGTTCCACCAGCGGCGCATCACAGCGCGGACAGTGCGGCACCTGATGGGGATACTCGTCGTCTTCTTCATCCTCCACCTCGGCAAACAGATTCTCCACCAGCTCGGCGTCGGCCGCCGGCAGCGGCGCACTGCGCGGTGATACGATCGCCTTGATGGGGGCCACGGCCGGGGCACGACCGCCATGGCGAGGCTCTTCCACCTCGACCCGATCCAGCTGCAGGGGGCTGAAGGTGGGCTCGCGGCGATCACCTGGCAGCAGATCCTCATCCGGGGCTCGGCGGGGGGCGCTTAGCAGCGGCAGGATCTGTTCGCGCAGCTCTTCGACCTGATAATGGCTGCTTGCCGGGATCTGCAGCAGCGGCAGACCGGCGCTGTCAAAGGCGGCCTTGAGGAAACTGTCGCGCACCTTGCGCTTCTGGTGGCGATGGGAGCTGTCATCGAGCTCGATGGCGCAGATGAAGGAGAGATCGGAGGGGTGGCAGAGCAGATAGTCCACGTGCTTGGCGCTGATCTTGTTGAACGCCTGCTGCCACTTGCTCTTGCTCATGCCCGCCTCCGGCGTCAGCACATCGGCCACCCGCACCTTGGCAAAGACCCGGGCCTGGTCGCCGACCGCCAGATCCAGCACGCCGAGAAAGGAGCGCTCGGCGGGGCTGAACAGAGTCTCCTGCAGATCATAGGGCAGCGCCTTGCCCTTCTTGCCCCTGCTCCAGAAGATCGCCAGCAGCAGCAACACCAACAACACCAATCCCGATACGACAAGGCTATTCATACACGCACATCCCGTTCACAAGAGCTATCCGGTTCACAATACAAAACAGGGGCATCACTCTACCACGGTGCCGCGGGCGCAGGCAGTGCAGAAATGGCGCCAACCCCCTCTAGGCGGCGCTTTTTCGCCATATTTGCGGTGGGCGGGGCTTCATATGGCCTGTGACAGCAGGCACAATGCTACTGAGTACTCATTTTCCAAGGAGAGCAGGATGCAAAAGCAATTGGTCGTGACCGTGATAGGCGCTGACAAGCCCGGTATCGTCGAGAGTCTGGCGGACGTCATCACCCACCAGCAGGGCAACTGGCTGGCCAGCTCCATGAGCGAGCTGGCAGGACAATTTGCCGGCATCCTGCACGTCAGCGTGCCTGACGAGCACTACCGCAGCCTGTGCGAGGCGCTGGTGATGCTGCCCGGCCTCACAGTCAGCTTCGCCGAAGGCCAGCTCAGCCAGGAGCCGGAACGGCAGGTGATGGTCAGTGTCACCGGCAACGACCGGGCCGGCATCGTCCACGAGGTGGCCAGCATCCTGCGTCAGCTCAACATCAACGTGGCCGACCTCACCACCGGCTGCGAACCGGCCCCCCACTCCGGCGCCCCGCTCTTCTACGCCCACGCCCTGGTGGCGCTGCCGCCCCGACTCGAACTGGGGGATCTCATCAGCGCGCTGGAGTCGCTGTCGGACGATCTGGTGGTCGACATCGATCAGGCCATCATCGACTGAGCGGATGGTCATCAATCTGTCATATTTCCACGCCATAACTGCCGCGCAGACGCGACCTGACCACAGAGGCATCACATGAGCACCGACAAGCAGTATGAAGAGAAGGAGCTGAGTTGGCTCTCATTCAATGAACGGGTGTTGCAAGAGGCAATGGACAAGACGGTCCCGCTCATCGAGCGGGTCCGCTTCCTTGGGATCTTCTCCTCCAACCAGGACGAGTTCTTTAAAGTGCGGGTATCGGACGTCAAGCGCCGCATCCTGATCAACGAAGTGCACGGCGGCGACGACGAGGCCAAGGTGCTGCTGCGCGCCATCCAGCAGAAGGTAATGGCGCTCGGCGAGGCGTTCGACAACACCTACAAGGAGCTGTTGATAGCGCTCGCCCGCCACAACATCTTCCTGGTCAACGAGTACCAGCTCTCCGAGTCCATCCAGCAGTGGCTGCGGGTCTTCTTCAAGGAGAAGGTGCTGCGCCACATCATCCCGATCCTGCTCAACAAAGAGGTCAACCCGGTCAAGTTCCTGAAAGACGAGTACACCTATCTGGCCATCGAGATGAAGAAGAACGGCCAGGTGATCCAGTACGCGCTGGTGGAGGTACCGACCGACGATCTGCCCCGCTTCTTCCAGCTGCCACCCGAGGGCACCCGTCGCAAGAAACAGATCATCATCCTCGACAACGTCATCCGCTTCTGTCTCGACGAGATCTTCAAGGGTTTCTTCGACTACGACGAGATAGCCGCCTACGCGGTCAAGCTGACCCGGGATGCCGAATACGATCTCTCCGACCAGCTGGACCTGAGCCTGGTAGACAAGATGAGTGATGGCTTGAAGCAGCGACTCACCGCCATGCCGGTGCGCTTCGTCTACGAGCGGGAGATGCCGGCGGCCATGATCAGCTTCTTGAAGCTCAAGCTGCAGATCAGCTCCTACGACGCCATCATGCCGGGCGGCCGTTATCACAACTTCAAGGATTTCATCGGCTTTCCCAACGTGGGCCGGGACTATCTGGAAAACCCCAAGCTGCCGGCGCTGGATTGCCGCGATTTTGATGGCTTCGTCAACGCCTTCGACGCCATCACCAAGCAGGACATACTGCTCTACTACCCGTACCACAAGTTCCACCACTTCACCGAGCTGGTGCGCCAGGCGGCGTTCGATCCGGCGGTCAGCGCCATTCGCATCAATATCTACCGGGTGGCCAAGAAGTCGCGGATCATCCACTCCCTCATCGACGCCGCCAACAACGGCAAGAAGGTGACCGTGGTGGTGGAGCTGCGCGCCCGCTTCGACGAGGCGGCCAACATCGACTGGGCCAACATCCTGACCGATGCCGGCGTCAAGGTGGTGTTCGGGGTGCCGAGCCTCAAGATCCACTCCAAGCTCTGCCTCATCACCCGCCACGAGCAGGGTGAGGCGGTGCGCTACGCCCACATCGGCACCGGCAACTTCAACGAGAAGACCGCGAAGATCTATACCGATTTCTCCCTGCTGACCCGCCACCCGGACATCACCGCCGAGGTGGAGGGGGTGTTCGAGTACATCGAATACCCCTATCGGCGCTACAAGTTCAACCACCTGCTGGTCTCCCCCATCAACAGCCGCCGCCAGCTCTACCGGCTCATCGACAACGAACTGGCCAACGCCAAGGCGGGCCAGCCCAGCGGCATCACCCTCAAGATCAACAACCTGGTGGACAGAGACCTCATCAACCGACTCTATGCCGCCGGTCAGGCCGGGGTGCCCATCCAGATGATCATCCGCGGCATGTGTGCCCTGCGTCCGGGCGTACCGGGCCTCAGCGACAACATCAGGGTGATCAGCATCATCGACCGCTTCCTCGAGCACCCGCGGGTGATGGTGTTCCACAACAAGGGCAATCCCCAGCTCTATATCTCCAGCGCCGACTGGATGAGCCGCAACATCGACGGCCGCATCGAGGTGGGCACCCCCATCTATGACGAGCGGCTCAAGCAGCGCATCCTCGACATTCTCGAGCTACAACTGAGTGACACCTGCAAGGCGCGGGTCATCGATGCCGACCAGAAGAACGAATACGTGAAGCGGGGCAACCGCCGCAAGATCCGTTCCCAGGTCGCGATTTACGACTACCTCAAACGCATAGAGTCAAACAATGGACAATAGCCTGTACGCCGCCGTCGATCTCGGCTCGAACAGCTTTCACATGGTCATCGCCCGCCTCACCGAAGGACGGCTGCAGATCGTCGATCGGATAAAAGAACGGGTGCGGCTGGCAGAGGGGATGGACGGCCAGCGCCGCATGTCTGCCGAAGCCATGACCCGGGGCCTCGACTGCCTCGCCCTGTTTGCCGAGCGGCTGACCAACATCAAGCCGGATCAGATCCGCATCGCCGGCACCTATACCCTGCGCCGTGCCAGCAACGCCCGTGAGTTCGTGAGCGAGGCGGCCAAGGTGCTCAACCATCCCATCGAGATCATCAGCGGCCAGGAAGAGGCACGCCTCATCTATCAGGGGGTCGCCCATACCCAGCACATCGAAGGCCAGGTACTGGTGGTGGACATCGGCGGCGGCAGCACCGAGCTCATCATCGGCGAGGGCTTCGATCACAAGGCGCTCACCAGCCGCAAGATGGGGTGCGTCAGCTTCACCCAGAGCTTCTTTGCCAACGGCAAGCTGAGCGAAAAAGCCTTCAACAATGCCGTGCTGGAAGCCCAGCACCAGCTCGCCCCCATCATCAACCAGTACCGCAAGCTGGGCTGGCAGAGCTGTCTCGGCAGCTCGGGCTCGATCCGCACCGTGCGCGATGTGTTGCAGGGGGAAGAGTGGACTGATGGCGCCATCACCCTGGCCGGGCTGGAGCGGCTCAAACAGGAGATGATCAGGCACAAGCGAGTCAGCGATCTCAAGCTGGCCGGCCTCACCGAGGAGCGTCAGGAGGTATTTGCCGCCGCGGTGGCCATCCTGCTCGGGCTCTTCACCTCCCTGCCCATCGAGCGGATGGACTATTCCGATGGCGCCCTGCGCGAAGGGCTGCTGTACGAGTTCGAGGAGCGCCTGCAGCACCACGACATTCGCGAACGCACCGCTCTGGCGCTCTCCACTCACTATCGCATAGACAAGCGTCAGGCTGGCCGGGTCGAACAGAGCGTGCTGACCCTGTTCGATCTGCTCAGCGGCCCCTGGGAGATGCCGGAGGAGCCCTATCGCGCCATCCTCGGCTGGGCGGCGCGGCTGCACGAGATCGGTCTTGCCATCAACTACAGCGGCATTCACCGCCACTCCGCCTACATCCTGCAGCACACCGACCTGCCCGGCTTCAACCAGGACGATCAGGCCCTGCTGGCCGCGCTGGTGCGCTTTCACCGCAAGGGGCTCAAGCTCTCCGAGCTCCCTTCCCTGCCCAACCACGACGAACAGACGGTGCTGCGCTGCATCCGCATTCTGCGCCTCGCGGTCGCCGCCCACCACAGGCGCCAGGACAACCTGCTGCCCGATTGGCATGTGCAGGCCGCCGGCGATCAGCTGGTGGTCACTCTGCCACTGGACTGGTGCGATGAGAACAAGTTGCTGATGCAGAATCTGGAGAAGGAGCACCGCTACTGTCAGGAACAGGGCTGGCCACTGCTGTTCCAACTCGGCTAACACAAAGCTACCCAGAAATAACAAAGCCGCCTCGACAGGCGGCTTTTTCATGCGGTTACCCGGTTATTGTTCGGGCAGGTTCAGATCGAGCTTGGCTTCCGGCTTGGCGCTTTCGCTCTCGGCCTTCTGCGCCGCCATCGCTTTTTTCAGTGCCCGCCGCTTTTGCAGCAAGATGAAACCGACGCCGCCCAGCAAGACCAGCAGGATGCCGACCCCACCCAGCAACCAGATCAGCCAGCCGCTGCTCTGTTTTTCCTCGAATTTCACCTGGTTGGGTACTGCAGCTGAGGCTTCAGAAGCCGCCGATGGCTCAGCCGCCAACACCGGGAAGATATTGAACGATTTCACCGGCAGCGTGACCTGGATCTCGCGGCCCAGCCGGGTCGTGCCAAACAGGGTGGCAGTCACCTCATACTGGCCGACCTCCTTGATGGCGGAGAGATCCACTTCCACCCGGGGTTCGGTTGCCACCGCATTGAACGCCATGCTGGCTCCCACCGTGTTGGTCGCCTTGCCCTCAATGACCACGGAGGCCGGATCCAGCTCATCGGCATCGATCAGGAAGGAGAGCTTGGCGCCAAACGCCTGTGAGGGAGGCGCCAGGGTATAGCTGACCGGCAACGGGTAGATCAGCACGTCCTGATAGCGAGCGCGGGAGAACACCTGATTGCCCGTGCTATACATGGCCCGGTATTTTCCCGCAGCCACATCCAGTACCGCCTCGGCTGTCATGATGCCGTCACCCGGCACCTCATCAAGCCCCTTGCCATCGTCACGATAGTGGCCGAGCACTTCGTCAACGATGGGATCTCCCTCCTGCTTGGCGTCGTTGAAACGCTGCAATCGCACCGTCATGCCAAGGTCGGTCAGGTAATAACCGGCCTTGGGCGGTGCATCGTCGATCAGCAGCCAGGACTTGAGCTTGACCCTTTCTCCCTGATAGAGCTGGGTCGGCAGTTGATCGGTTTCCAGCCTGATGTTCGACAGCAGGCGCACCCGGTTGTCCGGGTCCACCTCGCCGATGGCCTGCCAGGGGCCCGGCATGGGATCGCGGATGGTGATGAGATCCTGATCTTTGAGCGCCAGCCAGCCCACATCGGGGGGCGTCACCTTGCCCACATAGAGCTTGCTGCCGTCCGGACGCACCAGGATCACCGACGGAGTGCCCGGCTTGCGCGTCACGATGAAGGTGATCTCTTTCACCCCGTAATCGATGCGAAAGCGATTGTCGAGCAGGGGAATGTCGGAGGGGGCAAACACCTCGTTAGCCGAGGCAGTCAGCGAGGCCAATAACAGCAGGCCGCCCCATAGCTTGCTCATTGCCGCCACAGGCAGGCTCCTCCTTTTTTCTGCACCAGGTCCAGCCGCGCTTCGTGCACCGCCTCAATCTCGGCGCTGGCACGGATCACCTTGAGCGGTGGGCGATTGCTCTCCAGCCGGCGGATGCTGGTGTCCTGGTTGCTCTCATTTTCACTGCTCTCGGTAGCCAGATTCAACTTGGTCTGGCCACCCGTCATCAGCAGGTAGACGTCCGCCAGGATCTCCGCATCGAGCAAAGCCCCGTGCAGGGTACGGTGGGAGTTGTCGATGCCGTAGCGATCGCACAGCACGTCGAGGTTGTTGCGCTTGCCCGGGAACAGGTCCCGCGCCATCGCCAAGGTATCCGTGATGCCGCAGATGTCGGCAGTCTTGAAATTGAGGCCGAGCTTGCCGAACTCATAGTCCATGAAGCTCACGTCAAACGGCGCGTTATGTGCAATCAGCTCGGCACCGCGGATGAACTCGATGAACTCGTCGGCGATCTGGCTGAACGACGGCTTGTCACGCAGGAACTCGTCGGTGATGCCGTGCACCTGGATGGCCTCGGGGTCCACCAGCCGATCCGGCTTGATGTAGACGTGGAAGTGGTTACCGGTCAGCTTGCGGTTGATCACCTCCACACAGCCGATCTCGATGATGCGGTGTCCCAGATAGACGGGGCCACCGGCGGTGTTCATACCTGTGGTTTCAGTATCCAGAATGATCTGGCGATTCAGTTGGGGTGTGTTCATGATCCAATCTATGTCAAACTTCGGCTTTACCCGCTAGTTTACCCCAAGACTCATGCTAAAAAAGATCGATTTGTATACGGATGGTTCCTGTCTCGGCAACCCAGGCCCTGGCGGCTATGGTGCCGTCATGGTCTATGGCAAGCACCGCAAGGAGCTCGCCGGAGGTTTTCGCCTCACCACCAACAACCGGATGGAGCTGATGGCCGCCATCATGGGGCTGCGCACCCTGAACGAGCCCTGCCAGGTCAGACTCACCACCGACAGCCAGTATGTGCGCCAGGGGATCACCCAGTGGATCATCGGCTGGAAGAAGAAGGGGTGGATGACTGCCAGCCGCCAGCCGGTCAAGAACGTCGATCTCTGGCAGGCGCTGGATGCGGAAGTGGCGCGCCATCAGATCGAATGGCTCTGGGTCAAGGGGCACTCCGGTCACCCGGAAAACGAACGCTGTGACGAGCTGGCCCGCGAGGCCGCCAGCGGCAAACAGCTGGCCGAGGATACCGGCTACCAGCCCTGACGCGCCATGCCCGGCGTCGCAATCGACTCGGGCAAGCGCCAGCGGCGGCGTACCGGCGTCAACGGAAAGCGCCGCTTGCGCGCCGCTATCACGTAAACGGACGCAAACGGCCTGCAATAATCCCGCCCCACACTCTCCCGCCACCAGCCTATTCGGCTCTGCTTGCCCATGAACGAGTAGCCAAAGCGCTCGTCAAACATCACTTCACACCCGAGCAGCTGCAGCCAGTCGGTGACCCGCGCCGGAGTGAACATGCGGGCCGACCAGGGCAGATGTTGACGCAGGAAAGGCAGGCAGTGGCCGATGCCGACCAGGCTGAGCGGATTATAGCCGCTGACGATGAGCCAGCCATCGTCGGTCAGCACCCGCTCCGCCTCGCGCAGCACCTGGTGGGGGTCGGGTGAAAAGTCGAGACAGTGAGCCAGCAGGCAGGCATCCACGCTGCCGGTGCGCACCGGCAAGGCCAGTGGATCGCCCTTGAGATCCAGCAATCTGCCACTGGGGGCAACCCCTATCTGATGGCGAATGGAAGAGCAGCCGCAGGAGAGTTCGGCGCTCAGTGCCCCAACTTTAAGCAGATGATAACCAAACAGATGTGGGCACCAGCTGTCGAGCCGCTCCTGGATCTCGGCCGCTACCCAGTCCCCCATGGGCAGTGCCGACCAGCTGGTCGGGATCTCGATTTGTTGTTCGGTACGTGCCACCTGCATAATAGGGCTCAACTTGGGGTTCGAACGCCATCCAGTTATATAAGATACCCTCCATAAAGAGAAGCAGACTCATGTATCCAGTGATCACAGTTCCTGCCTTTAACGACAACTACATCTGGTTGATCCGACACGAAAATCACTGCCTGGTCGTCGACCCGGGCGATGCCGAACCCGTGCTGGAGCGACTGGCCGCACTGGAGCTGCAGCTCGACGCGATTCTGCTGACCCATCACCACCACGATCATGTGGGAGGCGTCACCGCCCTGCTCGGCCATTTCCCCCATGCCAGACTCTATGGTCCCAAACTTGACCCCATGCCCGCTCATCACGGCCAGTGGCTCAATGACGGGGATCAGATCAACTGGCACGGGCTGAGTCTCGAGGTGATCCATGTGCCCGGCCATACCCATGGCCACATCGCCTATTACGGCCACGGCATGCTGTTTTGTGGCGATACCCTCTTCAGTGCCGGTTGTGGCCGCCTGTTCGAAGGTACCCCGGCCCAGATGCACGCCTCACTGCAGCGGCTCGCCGCCCTGCCCGACGACACCCTCATTTATTGTGCCCATGAGTACACCCTCTCCAACCTGCGCTTCGCCTACGCGGTCGAGCCGGACAACCAGGCGATCCAGCAGCGGATCGGGCTGATCAGCAAGCTGCGCCAGCAGGGTCTGCCGAGTCTGCCCTCACGGCTGGGGGATGAGCGGGAGTTCAACGTTTTTCTGCGATGCGAACAGGATTCCGTGAAATTTTCTGCTGAGAAACACGCCTTAAAATGCTTGGAAAATCCAGAGGATACCTTCACAGTGCTGCGATCCTGGAAGGACGTTTTTTGAACAAACCTTGATCAGGGGGCCATTGCCCCTTATGATGCGAGCTGTTTTTCCTAAAGATGACCTGAGCGAGATGAAGGTACGAACGGCCTTATTGGCGGCGCTGTTTCTCAGCGGCTGCCAAAACCTGAGCCATCAGGATGACCGGGCGCTAACGGCAATCGAGCCGATCAAGTCCCCCCAAGTCAACAAAAAAGCGTATAAAAAGCATTCGGCGCGCTTCCTGTTCGGTGACGAACAGATCGACGAACTGGATGACACCGATAACCTGTGGGTGCGTATCAGCGATGATATGCAGTTTGATCCGCAGGAGAACGACCGTGTCCGCCAGCAGCGTGATTGGTTGTTGCGCAATGATAAGCATCTGGCGACCATTGCCAGCCGGGCTGAGCCCTACCTGTATCTGATGGTAGAGGAAATCGAACGGCGTGAGCTGCCAATGGAGCTTATTACCATCCCCATGATCGAGAGCATGTTCGATCCCCACGCCCGTTCCCGCAGCAATGCGGTGGGTCTGTGGCAGTTCGTTCCTGCGACCGGCAAGAACTTCGGCCTGCGCCACGACAACTGGTACGACGGCCGCCGCGATGTACTGGCCTCCACCAATGCCGCGCTGGATTATCTGGAGTACCTGAACCGTTTCTTCGACGGCGACTGGCTGCAGACGCTGGCGGCTTACAATGCCGGTGAAGGACGGGTGCGCAACGCCATCACCCGCAATCAGAAGGCAGGCCGACCGACCGACTACTGGTCACTCGATCTGCCCCGCGAAACCCGGATGTATGTGCCCAAGATCCTGGCCATGGCCGACATGATCCGCAACGCGGACAAGTACAATGTCACCTTGCCGGTACTGGCCAACAAGCCTCAGCTGCGGGTGGTCAACACCGGCGGCCAGATCGATCTGAACGTGGCAGCCCAGCTGGCAGGCCTGCGTCCGGCTCAGCTGAAAGAGGTCAATCCGGCCCTGACGCGCTGGTCGACCTCACCCAAGGGGCCCTATCGCCTGCTGGTACCGGTCGAGTATGCCGATACCCTGGAGCTGGCCCTGGCCGATCTGCCCCAGAGCGAGCGCATCCGCACCCGCTCCTATCAGGTCACCAGCGGCGACACCCTCTCCCGCATCGCCCAGAATCACGGGGTGAGCGTGCAGCAGCTCAAACTGGCCAACAACCTGAGTGGCAACCACCTGCGCCGTGGCCAGACCCTGATGATCCCGACCAGCGGCAGCAAGCCGGTGGTCAGTCAGAGCGCCCAGAGCAAGCCACAGCAGCTCGCCAGCCGCAGTGCCGGCAAGATCCAGTACAAGGTGCGTGCCGGTGACAATCTGTGGAGCATCAGCCAGGCGCATGGGGTCACCCATGACGAGCTGGCCAAGTGGAACGGTCTCAACGCCAAGTCGGCCTTGAAGCCTGGCATGAAGCTGGTGGTCTGGCCCAAGCAGGGCAAGAGCAGCAACAAGTCCATGGTCTATCAGGTACGCCGCGGTGATTCCCTCTCCTCTATCGCCGCCCGTTTTCAGGTTGCCGTGATGGATGTGATGCGCTGGAATCAGCTGGGCAAGAGCGATTACCTCAAGCCGGGTCAGGAGCTGACCCTGTTCGTGAAGAACAACAGCTGATCGTTCATCGCTTCATAAAAAATACCCCGCCAAAAGCGGTAATGCCAGTCAGTTAAGCCTGACTGGCATTGTTTTTACTAGGTTTTCTCGTCGCATACTTCTGTGGTTTGGCTTTGATGCACCTTGGGTAACTTCGTTCTCGGCGGGCGGGTAACTTGAACTGCTCTGCCTGTTTGTCCAACTCAGCGACACGCCCTGGAACCATGCCCGGTGACACAAACGGCAGGCAACTGAGTTCATGCAGCAGATACACCGATGCCATGTGAAAGCTCAACTGGCTGGCCGTATAGCCCTTTAAGCTCGCCGCCATCCTAACCATCTGATATCTCAGTAGGTTATAGGCCAATACCAAGCCCCATAGCTCCTGCCTTACTCCATCGGGTTTCTTGCTGCGCAGCGTCAGCCGGTGCTGTTGCAGGCTATGTTTCATCTCCCGATAGCCCAGCTCGATTTCCCAGCGATTCTGGTATAGCTCCATCAACTCGCTGGCCGGGAAGCGCAGCGGGTCGGTGAGCGAGGTCAGCACCTGCCGCTCCTTGCCGTTTACCGTCCGGGTCAGCAGCCGGGCTTCGAACTGCTCCGGCAACTCGCTCCACTTCTTCTTGGCCTGCGGACTGGCTCTGAGGCGTACCAGCACATCCTGCCGCCCCAGCTTGCGGATGACCTCGTATTGAGCCCCCTTTTTCAGCGGAATAAGCCAGTGACGCGCTACGCCCTGGCGTTGCCAGGCATGGAGTAACCCCAGTGAGTAGAAGCCCTTATCGAACAGGGTCAGGCTATTATCGGGTGTTTTTTCAATCAGTTGCTCTGCCAACACCATCTCGTTTACCGCACAGGAGTCCATCACTGTCTGGGTCAGCAGATGACTGGTCAGCTCCATCTGACACAACATGCGGACCTGGGGATATTGCGTCTCCCCCTGGACGGTTTTCGACTTGGCAAAGGCGCCGGCATTGTCCGGAGTATCGGGCGTGCGCCAGACCACCCCGTCCACGGCCAGCAGCTGCAAGCCGGCCCAGGTGGGGTGCTGACACTGCTGATGCCAGAGTGTGGCGGTCTGCTGGAACACCTGTCGAACGGCTTGGTCAGCCAGTTTTTGGCGCGCCTGGATGAAGGCGCTGGGGACGACAAACGGCCGGTCGCCGGGTAACAGGATATCGAGCTGGTTGGCCAGCTGGGCCATAGGGACATGACGAAACAAGGACATCCCGATAATGGCCCATAGCACCCGCTCCATGGGCATGCGCCGTCGGCGCAAGGAGACGGAGCCCGTCTCGGCCAAGCAAGCCTGCACCAGTTCAGGTGACAGCAGGTCAGACAGGGACTCAAACTTTCCGGGAGGACAGGCGTGAATGAAGTCGAGAGCTTGGTCGATACGCATAAAAAAATCCGAAACCCAACAAGGAGTTTCGGATTCTTACACAGCCTGAGGATCGGTCAATGGATCCTTAACTGATCGGCATTACGCCAAAAGCGGGGTATTTTTTTATCTGGCACAGGCCACCGTGGCGGCCAGTACAGATTCAGGGGGTGATGGCCTGAGCCGCGAAACGGGCCATGATGGGGTTGTGATCCGAGGCATCGGTCGCCGGGCTGCTCACTTCCACCAGGTCCAGGTTGCGGTAGTAGAGGTGATCGAGCGGCCGGCCAAACGCGGTCCGACGCAGATCCGGCACCGGGATCGCCTCCTGCAGCCCCAGTTCGCCCACCAGCTTGTTCAGCCAGAATTCGCGCTTGTCGCTCCAGGTGTTGAAATCCCCGGCCAGAATGACCGGGCCCTGATGGCGATGGATGAGGGCGGTCAGATCGTTGAGCTGCTCGCGAAAGGTCGCCATCCCCAGCTCGAAATTCACCGCATGCAGGTTCACCACCAGCACGCCGTCAGGATCCCCCTGCAAGGGGTAGAGGCTGACCAGACCGGATTTGGGGATGCGCAGCAGCGGCTCGGGGGAACGCACGCCGCACACGAACGCCTGCGGCGTCTTGGCCACCGTCATCACGCCGAAAGAGACACCGCCCTGGGTAAAGGCTTGCAATTGCTGCCACTGAAAATCACCGGCCTTCAGCCATTCCAGCATGTCGGGGCGGGTCGCTGACTCCTGCAGCAGTACCAGATCCTGGGATTTGGCATACTCGTCCAGCCCCTCGCGCCAGTTTTTACGCTGACCCTTGTAGAGATTCCAGACGGTAATGCCGAACTCGCGTGGCAAGGCGGTGGAGGCCAGCGCCACCAGCGGCGGCTTCTGGCAGTTGGCGCCGGGAATGATGCCCTGCGCCGTGACCAGGTGATCCTGATCCGGTACCTCGAAACAGCCGACCAGTCCCAACGTCAGCAGCGACGTACCCAGAATGCGATAACTATTTTTCATTGGCTAACAACCACCTGCCTCTGCATTGTGTCCTGGCCATCACAAATGTCATCGCTGCCGACTAGGCTGATAGCTCGTGTCCGGCCCGGCTCATTCAGAAGGAATTCAACGATGGCGAGACAGCACCAGTACCGCGTGACATTTTATGATCAACAAGGAAATTGTCATCAAGTGGAGCTTTCCACCGTCTATCAGATCAGACGGGATCCCCAGTGCGATCTCTGCCTGTTCGACACCCAGCAGTGCGTCGGCTCGGAAGAGATGCTGGAACGCATGATACGGCAAAAAACCGGGTTTGAGCAGGAAATATCCATCATCAACGCCCGGCTTATCTGAGCCGGATCAGACTGGTACCGGACGGGATTTTCCCTGTTCGTCGATGGCGACATAGGTGAAGATCCCTTCGGTCACGCAGTAGCGCTGGGCCTCGTTTTCACGCAGCACCGGCTTGACCCACACCTCCAGCTTCAGCCGCATGGAACTGCGACCGATCTTCAGGCAGCGCCCGTAGCAACACACCACGTCGCCCACCTTAACCGGGCTGTGAAAGGTCATGCCCTCGACGGATACGGTACAAATACGTCCTTTTGCCAGCTCCTTGGCCATGATGCCCCCACCTATATCCATCTGGGACATGATCCAGCCCCCGAAGATATCGCCATTGGGGTTGGTATCGGCTGGCATTGCCAGGGTTCTCAGCAACAGTTCCCCATCGGGGTGACGTCTTGTATCTACCATCTTTACCGCTCTCTCTATATGGATGGCGGCATGATAGGGGGCGAGCCCCCCCTTGGCAAACCTCAATTGCCCGCCGCGCCACACCATTGGCGCCACCTGTGCCCCACCTCGCACCCCACTCTATAGCACCGGGCGGGATGCTCAGTGACCCCGGGCCGCCAGCTCGGCAAACCAGTGCGCCGGATCGGGCCAGCGATAGACAAAACCGAGCTGCTCGCAGATGCGCAGCCCCTCGACGGGGACAAACTGGCCAGCCGGCTCGATGAAGACCGGGGCCGGCAGCCCCAGCTGACGCGCGGCAAAGGGATAGAACTGCTCCCGGCGCGGGTGCACCGGTGCGCTCAGGTTGTAGGCATCGCCATCCTTTCCCTGCGCCAGCAACAACTGACAAGCGGCCACCACGTCATCTAGGTGCACCAGGTTCACCGCCTGACCGCCCCCCTCCAGGGTCTTGCCCGCCAGAAAGCGACCGGGATGGCGCTGTGGCCCGTACAGCCCGGCCGGGCGCAGCACCATGGCACAGGGAATGCCAGCTCCCATCGCCGCCTGCTCGGCGGCCAGCATCCGCATCCCGCGCTCGTGGGCAGGCATGGGGTGTTCATCCTCCCCCTGCCCCGGCGCCCAGACCGAGGTGGCGCTCACGAACAGCAGCCGCTGCACGCCGGCGGCCTGCGCCAGCTCGGCCACCCGCCCGATGGCGGCCGGGTAATCCTCGACCTTGCTCGGCGGCACGCAGATCACCAGCTCGCGGCAGCGAAACGGCAGGGCGGTCAGTCCGGCGCCCAGTTGCAGCGGCCAGGCCTGCAGCCCCTCCGCGCTCAGCTGCGCGGCTTTCTGAGCCGAGCTGACCGTCACCGCCACCTGGCGACCCTCGGTCTGCAGTGCACGGGCCAGCGGCAACCCCAGCCAGCCAGCGC
This sequence comes from Aeromonas sp. ASNIH4, assembly GCF_002934425.1. Lineage (NCBI taxonomy): Bacteria > Pseudomonadati > Pseudomonadota > Gammaproteobacteria > Aeromonadales > Aeromonadaceae > Aeromonas > Aeromonas sp. ASNIH4. The sequence continues at coordinate 2,947,242 of NZ_CP026217.1, forward strand.
CCACGATCCCCGTCTGGTATTCACTCTCTGTTGTCATGACAAAATCCTGGCAAAAAAAAAACGGCCATCCATGATGACCGTCGAAAGTAACGAAGGAAATAGCTGGATTAACCAGTTACCTCCCACAGCGGGAAAATCGGGAGCGCAGGCTCCTAATTCGTGGGGCCTATGCTAGTGGCAGGCAGTCCAAAAAGCTTTGAAGCGGATCACAGTTGAAAAGGATTTCTGAAAACGCTTTCAATTTTTCCGCAAAACAGGGGAGCGACATTGGCCCATTCAGGGCCAATGTCGGCCACTCAGGCGACGGATTCCCGTCTGACCAGCTCGGCCTCGAACTTGAGCTCCAGCCCCTCGGCCGGCTTGTGATCCAGCAGGCTCAGTGCCAGCTCCGCAGCCCGGCCGCCCATCTCCTCGATGGGGTAGCGCACCGTGGTGAGCTTGGGATAGATGTAGCGGGCATAGGGAATGTCATCGAAGCCCACCACCGAGATCTGCTGCGGGATCTTGTATCCCCGCTCCAGCAGACAGGAGATGGCCCCCGCCACCATGGCATCGTTGAAACCGAGCACGGCGGTAAACTCAACCCCCCGATCCAGCAGCTCGCCCATCGCCACGTAGCCGCCGTTCTCGTCGGCAAAGGCGCGGCCGATGAGGGCAGGATCAAGAGCGATGCCGGCCCGCTGCAGGGCGTGATGATACCCCGCCATCCGCTGCTGGCCATCGACGAACTCTTCATCGTCCGAGGTAACGAAGGCGATCTTGCGATGGCCCGCATCCAGCAGGTGCTGGCAGGCGGTGGTGATGCCGGCCTGGTTGTCCAGCCAGACACAGCGATCTTCGGCGCCCGGTACCTGGCGGTTGATGAAGACCACCGGAGTGCTGCCCGCCACCAGCTCGCTCAGCTCCTCGTCGGGCAGCGCCTTGCTGTGCAGGATCAGCGCATCGCACTGGCGCTGCAGCAGCGCCTGGATGGCGTGACGCTCGCGCACCTCGTCGTGGTTGCCGGACATGACGATGGTGAACTTGTCCGCCTTGTCCACCACGCTCTCGATGCCGCGCATCATCTGGGCGAAGAAGGGGCCACCACACAGATCCCCCACCAGCACACCGATGCAGTTGGAGCGCTTGCTGACCAGCGCCTGGGCAAAGCTGTTGGGACGAAAATTGAGTTCCTTCATGGCCGCCATGACGGCCTCACGCTTTTCTGGTGCCACCTGCGCCGTGTTGTTGATGACTCGCGACACAGTTGAAATGGACACATTAGCCAACCGGGAAACGTCTTTAATCGTTGCCACTATCAATTCCTTTGTTGGGGGAGCCTGTCTGTGTTGAACGGGCGATTATAACGAACCTGCCAGACCAAGAGATGGCGCCCGATCACCTGGCAGGTTTCCTTTTGTAACAAAACCTTATGGGATAATAACCATTTTGGGGAGGGAATGGGAATCCGGCTGCCGCCAGGGCGGCAGCCGTCTCAATAAGCGTGACTCAGCTCGCGCTCGGACATGAAGCGCAGCGGCTGCTGCAGCTTGTGCTGATAGATGAGATCGAACGACAGCACGTTCTGCACATAGTTGCGCGTCTCCTTGTAGGGGATGCTCTCGACCCAGACATCCATCGGCTTGTCCGCACTCTGATCGCGCCAGCGTTTCACCCGGCCGGGGCCGGCGTTGTAGGCCGCCGCCGCCAGGATCCGGTTGCCGTCGTACACATCCAGCAGCCGCTTGAGATAGGCGCTGCCAAGGCGGATGTTCATGGCGGGATCAAACAGCTGCTGCTCGTTGCGATAGGGTACCCCCAGCTTGCTGGCCGTCTCCTTGGCGGTGGTCGGCATCAGCTGCATCAGCCCCCTCGCCCCGACCGGCGACTGTGCCAGCGGGTAAAGCGCGCTCTCCTGCCGGGAGATGGCGTAGAGCAGGCTGGTGTTCATGGTCCGCTCCTGCGCCATCTGGGAGAAGGTGTGCTTGAGCGGCAGCGGGAAGCGCAAATCGAGGGCATCCCAGGCCTCGGCCCGGATACTGGCCAGAATGGCCAGTTCATGCCAGCCCTGGTTGAGGGCGATGTGGCCGAACTCGAGGCGCTGGGCCACCGGATTGCGATCCATGTTGTGGATCCACTCCGCCCGCGCCGCCGTGATCTCGTTCATGTCGAGCAACTCGCGCACCCGCAGCAGGAAGGGCCAGCGGCTGCTGGCGGTGCGCCAGTCCGGCACCTTCTTCGCCACGCTCTGATTCTTCATCCGATAGGGCACGCCGCTGCGCTGCGCCGCCATGAAGCCATAGAAGCCGCGCAGATTGGCGGTCTCCAGATAGAGGTCCCGCGCCGGTTTCTGCTGGCCCTGTACCTCCAGCGAGCGCGCCAGCCAGTAGCGCCAGCGATCCTCCTTCTGCAGGGCCATGGGCATCCGCTTGACCCAGCCGGAGAGCCCTTTCCAGTCCTGCTCCCAGATGGCGAGCCGGGCCCGCAGCTCCAGCAGATCCGGGTCGGCCTGGCGCACCACGGTAGTGTCCAGCCAGTTGCGCTGGGCGGTTGAGCGATCCAGCAGCAGCCGTCTGGCCACCGCCCGTTCCACCGGTTTGAGTTCGGCCGCGCTCAGCGCGAAACGCGAGCGCAGATAGCCTAGCTGCCCCAGTACCGCTTCCGGCTGCTGGTTGGCATAGCGGGCCAGCCCCAGCAACAGCAACTTTTTGGAAGGCGCGGCGGTAGTGAAATAGGCCGTGTTCATCGCCTTGGCGGGCTGCTCGAACAGGGTAATCATCTGATCCCCGTACGCCTTCATGCCGCTGCCGAGCTGGGCGCCGAGGTGGCGAATGAGGTTCGGGTTCTCAGCCTCGAAGGCCAAGGTCATGCGGGTCCAGATCTTCTCCTGGGTGCGCAAACCGGCCTGTTGCCAGAGCTGGAACAGGGGATCGCAGGCATCTGGGCGGGACTGGCCACTCAGCCAGAGCTTGCCCGCCTCCTGCAGTGCCTGGCTCTGCTGGCCGGTGTAGTAGCGCGCCTGATAGTGCATGCAGAGCAGATCGGTGGAGTTGGGCTTGGCCGGATAGAAGCGCAGGAACTGGGACCACTGCTGGCTCTGGGCCAGATAGGTGAGGTAGCTGCGCTCCAGCCGGTTGGATTGGGGGGTATCGCCGTGTTCGCGGATGAAGCGGGTCACGTCGTCATACTCTGCCGCCCCAGGCCGAAAGGCCAACTGGTAGTAATCGAGATAGGGCAGCAGCGGATAATGGGTCAAACGGGCGCGAATTTGCTGAAAACGGGCCTGATCGTCGGCCCGCACCGCGTCATAAGCCTGGCGATAGAGAGATTGTTCCAGAGTCTGCGCCGCAACCTGCGTCAGCAGCCCCGGCACGCACAGCGCCGATAAAATGATTCCCTGCACGGCTTTCACGAGAGACGTCTCCATTGAGAGGCAATGCCACCGCCCGTTGGCGGTGGTGTTATATTCCCTCATTCTACCCGTTAACCCGAGGGGCTACAGCTCGCCGGCGAGACTATTTTTACCCCCGGCCAGCGGGCTTTCGCTGCGGGCAAGGCGCTGCACGTAGCGCTCCAGATAAGGCACCGGCAGCGGCTTGGAAGCCAGGTAGCCCTGGTAGAAGTGACAACCCTGGGCCTGCAGAAACTCCAGTTGCTGGCGCGACTCCACCCCTTCCGCTGTCACGTTGAAGCCCATGTGGCGTGCCATGGCGATCACCGCCTCGACGATGGCCATGTTGTCGCCATCGCGCGGGATGTCCTGGATGAAGGAGCGGTCGATCTTGAGCTCGTCCGCCGGCAGCCGCTTGAGGTAGCTCAGGGAGGAGTAACCGGCGCCGAAGTCATCGATGGCAAAGCTGATGCCAAGCGCCTTGAGCTCGCTCATCTTGCTGATGGTGTCTTCCGCGTGCCCCAGCACCACGGATTCGGTGATCTCCAGATTCAGGCTGGCGGGATCCATGCCGGTGGAAGCCAGCACGTCGTGGATCCGATCGACAAAGTCGGTGGCGTGAAACTGCTTGGCACTGACGTTGACCGACAGCTGAGGGATGTGGATGCCGTTCTCCTCCCAGCGCACGTACTGGGCGCAGGCCTCGTACAATACCCAGTTGCCGATATCGACGATAAGGTCCGTCTCCTCGGCGATGGGAATGAACTCGGCGGGCGACACCAGAGCCCGGCCTGGCGGCTGCCAGCGGATCAGCGCCTCGACGCCGATGATGTCGCCCCCCTCCACCATGTGCTGAGGCTGGTAGTAGAGGGTCAGCTCCTGCTGGTTAAGGGCGCTGCGTAGTTCGTTGTGAATGAGCAGCCGGCGATCCGCCTGCAACTGCATGGAGGCATCGAAGAAGCGCCGGGTCTTGCGACCGGCCGACTTGGCCTGATACATGGCGGTGTCCGCCTGCTTGAGTAGATCGTCCACCCCTTGCTCCCGGCCGGGGAAGAGGGTGATGCCGACGCTGGCGCCGATGTGCAGCACCTGGCCCGCATGGTTGTAGGGGGCCGCAATCTCGCTGATGAGCCGCTCGGCGATGAGGTCGGCCTGCATCTCCGCCTGGGGCGGGCTCGCCGAGAGAGAGGGCAACAATAGCACGAACTCGTCGCCACCGAGTCGTGCCAGACAATCCCCCTGCCGTACCAGCCGCTTGAGCCGGCTGGCGACCTCCTTGAGCAGCCAGTCGCCGGTGGCGTGGCCGAGGGAGTCGTTGATGGTCTTGAAGTGATCCAGATCGATGAACAGCAGGGCGCCGATCAGATAGTCGCGGCTCGCCTCGCCAAAGGCGTGGGCCAGAGTTTCGTGCAGCTGGCGGCGGTTGGGCAGGCCGGTCAGCTCGTCGTAATAGGCGAGATCCTGGATGCGGCGCTCGGCCTCCTTGCGCTCGGAGATATCCTCGAAGCAGATGACGAAGTGGCTGATCTCCCCCCTGTCATCCTGCACCGGGGTGACGATCTCCCACTGCGGATAGGGGTAGCCATCCGCGTGCAGGCGTTGAGTCTCCCCCTGCCAGCGGCTCAGGGTGCCGAGCTCGTAGCCAAGCCCCCCCAGCCCGCACCAGAGATCGTTGCCCAGATGCAGGCCGATCACCCGCTGGCTGTCAAAGCCGGTGATCTGGCTGAAGGCGTGGTTGACCCGCAAAATCTTGAAATCGGGGTCGGTGATGATGATCCCTTCATGGGTTTCAAACGCCACGGCCGACAGGCGCAGCTGGGCATCGCTCTGCAGCCGCTCCAGCTCCGCCACCATGCGCATGGAGAAGGTGGTCAGCACCGAGCCCAGATTGGGGATCGCGCTCTGATCGGAAAAGAGCAGCGCCAGGTGGCCCAGGATCTGGCCGTTGCGATCACACAGCGGCAGGCCGTAGTAACCCTGCCCCCCTTTGAGACCGGTACAGCAGGGCAGTTCGTTCGCCAGGGGAATGACGCAGGCCTCCCCCGCCAGATAGACCTGCTGGCAGGGCATGCCGTCGAGTTCGTACTCCTTGAGGTCGATGCCATGGCAGGCCAGCACCTTGAGCCGTCCGCTGCCGGTGCGCTCCGCCAGCCAGACCGCGTCCGCTACCAGAATATGAGCGAGCTGATTGACCAGGGTATTGAAGAAATCGAGCCCGGTTCTGGCAGAGAGCGCCTGCGCCAGCTGGGTCAACAAGGGGTCTTGCAGCAGCGGCAGTTGCTGGGAGAGGTCGGCAGGCAGCTGGGTGCTGCGGGTGGTGTCGAGCGGCGCAATCCAGCCGCAGCACATCTGCTGGGCCGGCACGTACTGGCCGCTCCAGAGCACATGGCGCACCTCGCCCCCCTCCTCGCAGAGGTGACCGATGAACTGGGCCGGTTGCTGTGAGTGGTAAAGTCTGGCGAGAAAGTCGGCAAAGCCGGCCTCGTCATCTGCCGCCAATTGCCCGAACCAGGGGTGAGGCCCCTCTCCTTGCCAGAGCTGGTAGGAGGCATGATCGGACAGACTCCACTGGGCGTGTTGCCGATCATAAAACCACATCATCTGAGTGGCCTGCTGTTTCATGTACTACTCCAACACCACAACAACCACGTTCAAGCCCCTGACGACTTGGCAGCGCCCACATTCACAGCGCGCACGTCGGCAAGGGCGGTGCGGGGAGAAAGTGCAAAAGATGCGAGACTAAGCGGTGAAAACCGGACATGAGGTCGACATGCGGCGCTGCCACGAAGGGACAGAAACGATCCAAGTTTCTCCATACTGCCTGCCAGTTTCGTGGAGCTCAAGCGCTTTTTGGTGCAGAACGGGAAAAGATCACAATTTATTCCTCCCCTCGGAAGCAAGGCCACAGTTCGTGACACAGATCACATTTTAATGTTCAGCCATGAGTAATCTGAAGGTGAAGACACAAGCAAGACGACCCGAAGGGGGCCAATATGAAAATCGAAATTACCAGCAAAATCATCGACATCACCCCGGCTATCCGCGAGCGCATTGAATCCCGTTTTGACAAGCTCGAGCGTCTTCAGGTGCCTCTTATCACACCCCATGTGATTGTCTCCAAAGAGCGTCTGATGTTCATCGTTGAAGCCACTGCTGGCATCCCCAACGGCAAGCTGTTTGCCCAGGCAGAACATGAGGACTTATACGCCGCCATCACCGAACTGGGGCAAAAGCTGGAGCGCCAGATCAACCGCCACACCGAAAAACCCATCGCCCGTCGCGCCGCAGCGGCTGGCAAGGAAGTGCCACAAGAGGATGAAGCCGACGCGTAAACTGCGCCACGGCACAGCCAGAAACGACAAAGGCGGGATCTCCCGCCTTTTTGCTGCCCGAATGCCGGCGTTTGTCGCCTTCAGCAACCACTGAGCCAGTGCAGCCTGGCATCCACCCCCGCCTTGAGCGTATCGAGGATCGGCAGCATCAGCAGGGGATCGTCGCGTCTGGGCTGATCCGCCAGCTTGCCCTGCCAGCGCTCCCGTCCAAGCGGCGAGAGGTTGTCATAGACGGCAGGCTCCAGCGCCGGCGGGGCGCCGAGCAGCGGCGGTGAGCGCAGCGCCAGCCAGAGCCGCACATCCACCATGGAGCCTCCCTGTTGCAGCCGCTCGTTGAGCAAAGCGGCCTCTTCATCATTTGCACTGCCCTGCAAGGGCGTGGCTGGCGGCAGCTCAAAGCGGCTGCGCCAGACCCGGCTCTCAGCCTTTGCTGGCTGCCTCGGGTCGAACCAGGGCTGCTCTTCCACCGCATCGGTCAGCAGGGCCAGATGCAGGCGAAAGTCAGCCCTATCTCCGTGCTGGAGATCCTGGTTGAGACGTTGCCCCAGCTGGGCCTCGTCCACCAGCCACTGCTCACGAATGGCGCTGGGTAGCATGAGATAACTCTTGGAAACGGTGGTTTCATCCTTTATCGGCCGCAAATACGATCCTTTAAGCAGGAAAAATCCCGCCAAGGGGTTCACAACCCCGGCAGATCTGTTAGTATGCGCCTCGCACTTGTGGAGGGGTTCCCGAGTGGCCAAAGGGATCAGACTGTAAATCTGACGGCTATGCCTTCGAAGGTTCGAATCCTTCTCCCTCCACCATTTCAAGTGCAGTCACGGCGCCCGCCGTGGATAAAAATTGGCAATACCCCGTGGAGGGGTTCCCGAGCGGCCAAAGGGATCAGACTGTAAATCTGACGGCTCTGCCTTCGAAGGTTCGAATCCTTCTCCCTCCACCATCATTCAAGAAAACCCGGCCTCGCGCCGGGTTTTCGCTTTTCAGCATCCCCCTGCTCATCAGCATCAACGTCAGCCCCATCAACGCCGCCCATAAAAACGGGAGGCTTGCGCCTCCCGTTTTTGTCTCTTCCTGCCCGCTACAGGGTGAAGCGATAGAAGATATCCACCGCCTGGGCCACCCCGCTCATGGCCTGCAGGTAGAGCCTGGGCATCAGCTCGTAGCGCAGCTTGAACTCGGCGATGGGGCTGAACACCCCGACCCCGTACTGGAACTGCAGCCCCGGCAGCAGGTAGGCCGACAGGGTCACCTGGGTGTTGTCGCCACTGCCCGCGGTGTCGAGGGCCACGTCGCTCATGCCGAGGGATTCCCCCAGACTGGAGACCACGCCGTTGGCCTGGCTGACCGCGCCCGCCACCAACAGGCCGTTGAAGCCGCCATCCTCGCCGCTGGTTTGCAGCCCCTTGCCGCGCAGCAAGTAGGAGAGCTGCTCGGACTGGGCCAGCTGCGGCTCCGAGTAGACGGTGATCTTGGGCTTGCTGGCCGGCCCGGTCACCCGCACCCCCACCGTCACCTTGTCCTCGATGGTATCGGGATCCCGATACGCCTCTATGTTGAGGAACGGCTGATCGAGGGGGCCGGAGAAGAGGATGCGGCCATCCTTGATGATGAGGTTCTGGCCATAGGCCTTGAAACGCCCGTCGTTGAGCACCAGCTGACCGTTGCCCGCCAGCGGCCGCGAGGGATCCTGGCGGATGTTGATGCCGCCCCCCACCTTGGTCTTGAGCCCCATCGCCTCCAACCGCACGTCGTCACCCAGCCGGATGGCCAGCTTGATCGCCATCGGCAGCGGCGCCGCCTTGGGCACCGGCGGCAGATCGTCGTAGACCACGGTCACGTCGTCGGAGACGGCCACCGCGCTCTCCGGCAGGCTCTTGACCAGGATCCGCGCCCAGGGGATGTCGACCTGACCGGTGATCCGGGTCTCCTCCCCCAGCGAGATGGCGATGTCCGGGGAGACCCGCACCCGGCCCATGCCAGGATACTGGGCTTCCAGCTCCTTGCCCTGGATGGTGAGGCTGCCGGTGACCGGCAGCTGTGCCCAGCTCAGCCAGCCCCCCAGTGCCAACGGGCCCTTGCCCACCAGCATGGTACCGTCCAGCTCGGCCCGGTTGCCTTCAATCTTGAGGCGGGTCACCAACTTGGAGAGGGTCACCATGTCGGAGTGGGTCTGCACTTCCCCATCCAGCAGGTTGAGCTGGCCAAACAGCAGCGGCGCGGCCAGGGTACCGTCGAAACGGGCATCGGCCGAGATGACCCCCTGCAGGGAGCGCACCTCGGGGATGAGCGGGGCAAAGGTGGTCAGCTTGAGGTCGTCAAACTTGAGCTGGCCGGAGAGATTGCCGCGACCGGACGGATCCCGGATATAGAGCTTGGTGTCGATGTTGCCGATCTGCTCGGAGGCAAAGTCGAGCCGGATGGCTGCCTGCTGGCGCTCGAAGTCCACCCCGAGCTCGAGGCGCTGGTAGTCGGTCTTGAGCTCATCGGCCACGAAGGTACCCGGTGTGGTGCGCACTGTGGCGTGCAGGGTCGGCTGATTGCCGCGCCAGCTGGCCCGTCCGTCGGCGGAGAGCACCGCCTGCCAGCGGAAGTTGTCCGGCAGCCAGGGCCGCAGGCGCTTGAGGTCAAACTGGTTGAGGGCAAACTCCAGGCTGCCCTGCTGGGCCGACACCTGGCTGCCCTTGACGCAGAGGCTGGCCCCCTGGGAGCCGAGGCAGAGATCACCCATGCTCAGCCGCTGACGCGGCAGGTCGAGATCGAGGGCCCAGGGCGCGTTCAGCTCCCAGCGCCGCAGCGGCGTCTTCAACTTGAGCTCGCTGAGGGCGCCGCGCCAGCGATCCCCGCGCAGACCGCCGCTCAGCTTGAGGTTGGCTGCCACCGGATCGCCCTTCATGGTGAGCGACAGGGCGTGCTGGTTGAGATCGCCGCTCAGGTTGAGCGCCAGCTGGCTGAGGCTGGTCGCCCCCTGCACCAGGCTGGCCACCGTCAGGGCCACTTCCCCTGCCGGCTTGTCACCGACCAGGGCATTGCCCTTGATGGCGATCCCCTTCAGATCGGTGCCGGCATAATAGAGACGGCTGGCAGCCAGCTCTGTGGTGACCCGCGGCGCTTGCTGATTGCCGGTCAGGCGCACCTGCCCCTTGATGTCCCCCTTGAGCCCGGGGTAGAGCCCGGCCAGATTGGGGGCGTTGAGATCCGCATCCAGTTTCCACGCCTGCTGGCTCAGACTGCCCTTGGCCTGCAGCTGGTTGGGGCCGCTTTGCAGCGCCAGCGCCGGGATGGTCCACTCCATCTTGTCGTTGCCGCTCACGCTGCCCTTGATGGCCAGCGGATACTGGTTGAGCTTGCCGTCCACCTTCAGCTCGGGCAGTTGCAGTTGCCAGTGGCCCGCCTCATCGAGCTCGAAACGGCTGGCAATCTTGCCCGCCAGCGCCCCCTTGAGCTCGGGCACCAGCTCGGCCGGGTTGATCCCCTTGAATTCCGTGGTGCCCTGCCAGCGTACCCCCTTGTCCCAGGCGAGCTTGCCGTCCAGCTTGAGCTCCCCCTTGAGAGCATTGAGCAGCAGGTTGATCTGGTTCAGCTGCGTCAGATCCCCCTTGCCCGTCAGCACCAGCTTGAAGGGGGGCACGTCCGTGCCCTTGCCGGCGGTATTCAAGGCAAACTGGTAGCCGGAGAGCTTGCCCTTGGCACTCAAACTGCCCTTGTCCAGCCGGTAGCTTGGCTCATCTTTGGCGGGCTTGTGCAGCGGCCAACCCAGGCTCTTCCACTCCAGCGCCGCATCAAAGGGCAAGTCGGGGTCGAGGGCCGCCAAGGACCCCTTGAGGCTGGCGGCCACCGGCCCCTTGGCCTGCAGCGCCAGTGCCAGCTTGCCCACCGAACCGCCGAGAGTCAGGCTGGCCTGTTGCCCCTGCAGTTCGCCATCCAGCAGCCCCTTGCGGGCCTTGGCATCCAGGGTCAGGGCCAGCGGGTAATCCTCTTTGAGCTGGATCTTGCCCTTGAGCGCCAGATCCGCCATGGCGTGGCGCAGGGAGAGCTCGCGCAGCGCGATGTCGCTCCCCTCGGCACTGGCCGACAGCAGCAGCTTGTCGAGCCCTTCAATCAATTCACCTTGCTGATAGCGAAACGCCGTGACCTGCAATCCCTCCAGCTGGATGGGGAACGGCAGCCGGATGGCGGGCAGCGCGATGGGGGCCGCCTTGGTTGCCTGCTGCGCCTTGCTCTCATCCGCCGGCTTTGCCTTGGCGGTGACAGGCGACTTGGCCGCAGCCTTGTCTTGGGAGCTTGCCTTGATGGCAGCTGGTTTGGCAGCCTCGGTGGCCTGCGTCTCGGCCAGGGTTACCTTGAGGCCATCCAGCACGGGCCCCTGCACAATGAGCCCCTTGCGGCTGAGGGTGGCGCCGATGTCGAGGGACTTGAGGCTCACCCCCACCCCGGGCACCGTCACATCGAGATCCGCCACCTGGAGGCTGTCGACCTGAATCTTCAGGGGCAATGGGTGCCAGACGAAGGGCTCTGACGGCTCTTTCGGGGTCGGTTCGGAGTCGGCCACCTTGACCACCGGGTGGGTGACGTTCAGGGATTTGATCCAGAGCTTGCCCTGCAGCAGCTTGCCCAGATCCCAGTCCAGCACGGCGCGATCCACCGTGACGTCCACCAGCTCGTCCTGCCAGCCAACCCCTTCCAGGGTCCAGCCATAGCCGAGCTGGCCCGCTACCAGCTCCCCCTTGAGGGAAGGCAGGGCGGCCCTGGCCTGCTGCCACAGCCACTTGTTGCCCTGATGGGTGAAGCCCAGCAGGCTGACACCGATGAGCAGCAGGAAGATGAGCCCCATCAGCCAGAGAAAGATGCGTTTTACCCAGATCACAGTGCAGCCCCCCGCGAAAGACGCAGCCGCAGCGGCCAGAGAAAAATACGTTTTACCCAGATCACAGTGCAGACCCCCGCGAAAGACGCAACCGCAGCGGCCAGAGAAAGATGCGTTTTACCCAGATCACAGCGCAGACCCCCGCGAAAGATGCAGCCGCAGCGGCCGGTCAGGAGAACAGAAGAGAAGAGGAGTGGGAAGCGGCCGGATCATAGTTCAGGCCCCAGCGCGAAGTGGAGTCGCAGCGGCTTCTCCTCCTCGGAAATGCCCACCGCCAAATCGAGCCTGACCTGACCGATGGGGGTCACCCAGCGCACGCCGACCCCGGTGCCTATCTTCCAGGCCTCGCTGTAGTCGACCGTGGCGGTACCGCTGTCGACGAACAGGGCCCCCAGCCACTTGTCGCTGAAGCGGTAGTTGTACTCGGCGCTGGCGACGCTCACATAGCGGCCCCCCAGCAGCTTGCCGTCGCTGCCGCGCGGCGAGATGGTCTCGTAGCCGTAGCCGCGCACCGTCTGATCACCACCGGTAAAGAAGCGCAGAGAGGGCGGCACCAGCGAGAAGCTGTCCCCTATGATGGCGCCCTGTTCAGCCCGCAGCAGGAAGCGGTGATCCTCCCCCAGGGTGCGCAGCCACTTGCTGCGCCCCCACACCCGCACGAAGCTGATGTCGGAGCCCCAGTAGGGGTCGGAAAACTCCAGGGTGAGCTGCTGGCGATCGCCCCAGTCGGGTACCAGACCGCCGCGCACCCGCAGCCGCGACCAGGAGACGCCTGGGATCAGCAGCAAGCTGTTGCCCTCGTCGGCGCCCTGGGTATAGATCTCGTTCTCCAGCCGGATGAACACGTCCCGGTCCCAGCTCTCCGGCCGCCGCTTCCAGCGGTGCACACTGAGGGTGGTCAGGTCGGAGCGGGTATCGTTGTTGTCCTTATATTGATAACCGGCCTGCAGCGAGTAGTAGTCCCGCAGCGGGTTGCCCACCGGGATCTGGTAGTCGAAGCTGAGTTCGGCCTCGGGCTGGGAGACCTTGGCGGTGGCGTTGAGCCGGTGACCGTAGCGGTTGACCCAGGGCTTCTCCCAGGTGGCGCTCATGCGCGGCCCCACGTCGGTGGCATAGCCGATACCCGTTTCAATCTCGTGATCGACCCGGTTGGAGAGGGTCACCTGCACCGGCACCCGGTTGCCCTCGGCCTGGCTGATGAGCGGCTTGATGTCCACCTGCTTGAACAGCTTGGTGGAGGAGACATCCTGCGACATCTCCGCCAGCCGGATCGCCAGATAGGGGTCACCGCTCTTGATGTTGATGAGCGGACGGATAAGGCGCAGCGCCTCCGGCGTGGCGTCGTAGTGGATCTCGCCGAAGTGGTAGCGCGGGCCGGAGCGAAACAGGATGTAGATCTCGGCGGTGCCCTGATCCGGGAACACCTTGACCTGGCTCTTGCTGATCTTGGCGTCGAAGTAGCCGCGGGCCAGCCCCAGGCTACCCAGATCCGCCTTGATGGATTCGTATTTGCCGTGGTTGAGGGGATCCCCCTCTTTCAGCGGCAGCTTGTCCAGCAGCTCGCTGTATAGCTCGTCGCTGCTGGCATCCCCTTCCAGCAGGATGTCGAGACGGGAGATGATGACCGGCTTGCCCGGCTCCACCTCGATGATCACTTTGGCAGGCGCCTTCTTGTCGCGGCTCAGGGTGATCTTGGGCTGGTAGTAGCCATAAACCTGCAGCGCCTTTTGCACGCTCTCGGTGATCTTGGCGCGGGCCGGACGGTACTGGCGCTCCTGATAGACCGGCAGGGCGTTGAGGTAGGCCTCGACGTTGTCCTTGTTCTCCCCCTTCAGTCCCTTGATCTGATAGGTGAGTTTGGCCGCCATGGCTGGCGTGACGAACAGCAGCAGACAGAGGCTCAGTCCCAGCACGCGAAGCCCACGACGAAAGGCCCGTGCGGGCGGTGAGATCCCTGCAGGCAGGGGCGGATTGCATCCTGTCAAACGTCAATTTCCCCGAAGAACATGATTAGAATAATGCGATATTCAGAACGAATATGAGGCTCACTCGATCGCAAACGCGCCTCATCCTAGCATATCCCCGGCCCGACATCAGAGCGGGGTGACACCGAATTTCGCCATATTATTGAAGCCTTTGCCCGCGCAGGCCGCGCATTTTTCACACTTTCCCCAGCTGACTTATGCCACTGCGGGCCAAAAAGGGCAATCCATGACCAGCACGGCCATGCCATATGGCCCCTGGCGGCCCATCCGGCCCGGTATCGCGCCATCCCTTGTTGGCCGATGGGCGCGACATCAACTGTCGGCAACTGGTCAAGATAGCGGCAATTCCCTCTCTCGCCGGGCCCACCTGCCGCATTCTGGCTGCCACTGGGTCACCCACCTTGCCCCACGCCTGCAGAGGTAGTGCATTTTATCTTGCAGGATCAAACAGTTGCCATCGCCCAATCAAAGCCTCGTTCAACCCAATCGATTTATCCCGCTGCCCCCCTGCTCACTTCTCGCCCACACTGGGGTCATTGCACCAAGGCTCGCATCCCACCAGAGGAGACACCGCATGCACGCACGCAGCGAACAGATGGCGGACTACATCGCCGACCGACTCGAATTCATCACCTTTCTCGCCTGTTGCAGCGCCCTGCTGGCCCTGCTGACCGGCATGAACGGCCAGCAGGCGCTGGCCTTCACCGCGCTGAACCTGCCGTTCGGGCTCGCCATCCTGCTGGGCATGGCCATGCTGGCGCCGCTGCCGACCCACTGGCGCCTGCCGGGCATCACCTTGCTGCTGGCGGGCAGCGCCCTGGCGACCCTGCAACTGGGGGGCAACTGGCTCAATCCGCTGGCCATCTGGAGCCTGCATGCCCTGCTCGGGCTGGAGATCCTCTGGCAGGCCCGGCCCAGAACCCGGCTTGCTGCCCGTGCCCGCAGCTGAATTTGCCATGACGGCTGACGCGCGGCAGGAATTGGAGTACTCTTTGCGCCCCCGATTTGCCCACCGCCGAGGAGCGTCCCGATGAGAAAAGCCTGTGCCCAGCACATCCTGGTCAAGACCGAGAAAGAGTGTCTGGAGATCAAGGAGAAGATTGCCAAGGGAGCCGACTTCGGCCAGATGGCCAAGCGCTTCTCCACCTGCGCCTCCAGCAAGCGCTTCGGCGATCTGGGGGAGTTTTCGAAGGGCGACATGGTCAAGGCGTTTGACGATGCCGTGTTCAAGGGCGAGCTGCTGACCGTGCTCGGCCCGGTGCGTACCAAGTTCGGCTTTCACCTTATCAAGGTGCTCTACCGCAGCTGAGTTCAGGGCCCGGTTCAGGGGTCTGGGGTCAGCTCCACCGGCCAGCCACCGCAGCGGCGGGCATAGAAGCCGAAACGCCAGGGGTGGCGCGCCGCCCAGTCCTCCATCTCGGGCGCCGGGGTGAACCGGCTCTGCGGCCAGAGCGCAACCCGGCTCGGCCGCCCGTGCAAGGCCTGCCAGCGCGTCAGGCTCACCTGGGCCAAGCGCCACTGATAGTCATCCTTTGGCAGCAGGGCCGGCGCAAATGCCAGCCCTCGGTTGCAATACTGGCCCTCGCCATCGCGCCCATCCACCAGCTGCCAGAACACGTTGAGCAGATCGCCATACCCCACTTTGACCGGGTCATAGTCGATGCGCACCGCCTGGCGTCGCGGCGGCACTTCCCGCCAGCTCGAGCCCGTCGCCGCCAGCTGACTGACGTAGCCCGGCTCCACCCGGCTGACCCCGGGCAGGGTCTCGTAGACGGCTTCGGCGCGCCACATGTCCCCCGCCGCCAGCACGGCACTGTCCGCCCACAGCGGAACGCTTGGGAAAAGCAGCAGGATTGAGATAAATTTACTAACGTTATCAGTCAATTAAGTTTATCCTTCTGGGCACTTGTCCATCATAACCAGTGGATCCCCGTTATGCCCAGATATTTGTGGTGGCCGCTTCTGGCCTGGTTGCTGCCGCTCGCCGGCGCCCTCGGCAGCCGTGTTCACCTCTGGCCCTGGTGGCTGGGATTCGCCCTCTGCCTGCTCGGGGCCCTCGTCTCCCTCGCCTTGCTGGTTCGCCTGCCCTGGTCTCGCAATCGCTGCGCCAATAGCTGGGGCGCCGTTCCTCTGCTGCTGCCCCTGGCCTTCGTGGTGCAGGCACTGCGCACGCCGCTGGTCAACGATGTGAGCACGGATCCCAACAACCCGCCCCAGTTGCACTGGGCCAGCGAGCTCAGAACGGCGCAGGATCTGCCGATTAATCCGGCCCCCTTGAAAGCAGTTGACGGCAAGCCCGGTCCTCTCTTTACCAGCACCTCCCCGGTCGAGGTGATCACCGAGGCCCACGCCCTGATGGAGCAGCTCGGCTGGCAGGTGCGGCCAAGCCCGGAAGGGCTCGAGGCTGTGGTCACCACCGGCTGGTTCGGTTTTCAGGATGATGTGGCGCTGCGGGTCTTTGCCGGGCCCAAGGAAACCCGCATCGACATGCGCTCCGCCTCCCGTCAGGGGCAGAGCGACCTGGGCACCAACCGGGCCCGCATAGAGGAGTTTCTGATCCGCCTCAACGAGCGGCTGGGTCAGGCCTACAAACCCAACTTGAAGCAATAAGAAGGTCATCCATGCGCGTCGAGGTGAAAGCCGACCGGGAATATGCCTGGTTCATCCGCCCCTTTTTCTGGCTGCAAAAACGCAACTACGGTCAGGTGCTCATTCCGGGCAAGTGCTGGGGCCGCTCGCCGCGCCTGTTTGCCGCCGTCGCCACCCTCTATGGCGTCATCAACCGCAAGCGCTCTCCCATCGACCCCGTGCTGCGCTCCCTGGTGACGGTACGGGTCTCCCAGCTCAACTGGTGCCGCTTTTGCGTCGACATCAATGCCATGACCCTCATCAAGCGGGCGGGCTCCAGCGAGAAGGTAGAGGCGCTCGCCAACTGGCGCAAAAGCCCCTTGTTCGACGAGCGGGAGCGGGCCGTGCTCGACTACACAGAGGCGATGACCGGGCTTGATGGAGTCAGCGATGAGCAGGCCGCCCGCCTCAAGCCCTGGTTTGACGACGATGCCATGGTGGAGCTCACCGGCCTCATCGCCTTCCAGAACATGTCGGCCAAGTTCAACGCCGCTCTCGATATCGCCCCGCAGGGCTTCTGCCAGCTGCCAGTGCAACCAGAGCGTCCGGCCCAGCCGGATAACAAGGACGCCTGATGAGCGGCTCCCGCCTGCTGCTGGTGCTGGTGATGGGCTGCCTCATCGGCGCCTTTTTCGCCTTCGACCTTGGCCACTACCTGAGCCTGCCCCAGCTGCAGGCCCGTCAGGCCGAGCTGGCCGCCCTGGTCGACCGCTATTTCATCAGCGCCGCCCTGCTGTTCGTCGCCGTCTATGTGGTGAGCACCGCCCTCTCCCTGCCTGGTGCCAGCCTGCTCACCCTGGCAGGCAGCGCCGTATTCGGCGTCGTCTGGGGACTGCTGCTGGTCTCCTTTGCCAGCAGCATTGGCGCGACCCTGGCCTTTCTCAGCGCCCGCTTTCTGCTGCGCGACTGGGTCGAGCGGCGCTTTGGCGACAAGCTGGCCAGTTTGCAGGCCGGCATGAAGAAGGAAGGGGCACTTTATCTGCTGAGCCTGCGCCTCATCCCCATCTTCCCCTTCTTTCTGGTCAACCTGCTGATGGGGCTCACCCCCATCAGAGTCAGCACCTACTACTGGGTGAGCCAGCTCGGCATGCTGCCCGGCACCTTCGTCTACGTGCTGGCGGGCAGCGAGCTCGCCAACCTCACCAGCACCGGCAATATCCTCTCCCCCGGCCTGATGGTGGCGCTGACCCTGCTCGGCCTGATGCCGATGCTGCTCAAGGGCCTGCAGCGGCGCCTCGCCCTGCATCGGTTGCACGCCCCCTACCGCAAGCCAACACACTATGACTACAACCTGCTGGTGATTGGCGCCGGGGCCGGCGGTCTGGTCACCAGCTATATCGCCGCGGCGGTGAAGGCCAGGGTGGCCCTCATCGAGAAGCACAAGATGGGGGGCGATTGCCTCAACAGCGGCTGCGTCCCCTCCAAGGCGCTGATCCGAAGCGCCCGCTTTGCCGCCGAGCAGCGCCGGGCCAGTGAACTGGGCTTTGGTCCAAGCCAGGCCTGTGCCGATTTCGCCGCCGTGATGGAGCGGGTCGCCCGCGTCATCAAGGAGGTCGAACCCCATGACTCCATCGAGCGCTATCAGGGGCTGGGAGTAGAGTGCATCGAAGGAGAGGCAAAGCTTGTCTCCCCCTGGGAGGTGGAGGTGAACGGTCAGCGCCTTGCCAGCCGCCATATCGTGCTCGCCACCGGAGCCCGGCCGCTGGTGCCCACGCTGCCGGGCCTTGAGCAGGTGCCCTGGCTCACCTCCGACAGCCTCTGGCAACTGCGCACCGCGCCGCGCCAGCTGCTGGTGCTGGGCGGCGGCCCCATCGGCTGCGAGCTGGCCCAGAGTTTCGCCCTGCTCGGCATTCCCGTTACCTTGGTGGAGCTCTCGGATCAGCTGCTGCCCCGCGAAGAGCGGGAGGTGGCCGAGCTGCTGGCTGAGCAGCTGGCCCGCGATGGCGTGCGGGTGCTCACAGGCTGGCGCGCCGAACGAGCCGACTATCTGCCCGCAGCCGAGGGAGATCTCCCCATCCGGCTGCAACTGCGCCGGGGCGACGAGACGCAAACCGTTGCAGGGGATCAGCTGCTGCTGGCACTGGGTAGGGTCGCCAACGTCAGCGGCTTCGGGCTCGAAGCGCTGGGGGTGGAGCTGACGCCACGCAGCACTGTGGCGGTCGATGGCTTCCTCGCTACCAACTACCCCAGCATTCTGGCGGTGGGGGACGTAGCGGGCCCTTACCAGCTCACCCATGCCGCCGCCCATCAGGGCTGGTACGCCGCAATCAACGCCCTGTTCAGCCCGTTCAAACGCTTTCGGGCCGACTATCGGGTCATGCCGGCCGCCATCTACACCACCCCAGAAATCGCCCGGGTCGGCCTCAACCAGAAAGAGGCCAGGGCGCAGGGCATCCCCTTCGAGCTGACCCGCTTCGAGCTGGCCGAGCTGGACAGGGCCATCACCGACGGCGAGCGTCAGGGCTTCATCGAGGTGCTCACCGTGCCCGGCAAGGATCAGATCCTGGGTGCCACCCTGGTGGGCACTCACGCCGGCGAGCGGATCGCCGAATTCGTGCTCGCCATGCGTCACCGACTGGGGCTTGGCAAGATCCTCGCCACCATCCACGCCTACCCCACCCTGATGGAGGGGAACAAGTATCTGGCTGGCGAGTGGCGACGGGCCCGTCAGCCCGCCACCCTGCTGGCGCTGCTGACCCGTTATCACCGCTGGCGCCGCCGCGCCTGACTCAACTCCAGGTAACCCAGATGCGACACTCATTGCCCTCGTTCAAACAGCTGTTGCGCGCCCTGCCTCTGCTGGCAGGCAGCCTCCTCTTCACCCAGGCCTACGCCGGCGACAACCCGCAGTGGCAGCAGACCCTTGAGAAGGCCAAGGGGCAGACCGTCTACTTCAACGCCTGGGGCGGCAGCCCGGAGATCAACGCCTATCTGGTGTGGGCCGGCCAGGAGCTGGCGCGCGAATACCAGGTCAAGCTGGTGCAGGTGAAGGTGGATGACATCGCCCAGAGCGTCAGCCAGCTGCTGGCCAACAAGCAGGCGGGCAAGCAAGCTGGCGGCCCCATCGACCTGCTCTGGGTCAACGGCGAGAACTTCAAGGCGCTCAAGGAGCAGGGGCTGCTCGGAGCTCCCTTTACCCGTGAGCTGCCCAACATGGCGCTGGTAGACAACAACCTGCCGGTGAGTGAGGACTTCACCGTGCCGGTGGAGGGGCTGGAAGCCCCCTGGGGCATCGGCCAGCTCAACCTGATGGTCAACGGCGAAGAGGTCAAACAGCTGCCCACCTCGGCGGCGGCCCTGCTCGCCTGGAGCAAGGCCCACCCCGGCCGCTTCACCTACCCCAAGCCGCCCCAGTTCCACGGCTCCAGCTTCCTCAAGCAGATCTTGCTGGAGCTGACGCCGGACCCCGCCCCTCTCTATCGGGAGGCGACTGATACCGACTTTGCCAGGGTCACCGCCCCGCTCTGGGCCTGGCTGGATGAGCTGCACCCGGCGCTCTGGCGCAAGGGCAAGCTGTTCCCCACCAGCGCCGCCGAGACCCGCCAGCTGCTCGATGACGGCGAGCTGGCGATGGCCATCAGCTTCAACCCGCAAGAGGCGCAGAGCGCGGTACAAAACGGCACCCTGCCCCCCAGCGTGATGGCGGTGGCCATGGCGAAAGGGGCGCTCACCAACAGCCACTTCCTCGCTATCCCCTTCAACGCCAACGCCCGCGCCGGCGCCAAGGTGGTGGCCAACTTCCTGCTGAGCCCCGCCGCCCAGGCGCGCAAGGCCGAGCCCGCCTTCTGGGGCGACCCCAGCGTGCTGCGGGCCGATGCCCTGCCCGCCACCCAGCAACCGGTGCCGGCGCTGCACTTCAAGGCTGTGGCCGAACCCCACCCCAGCTGGCAGCTCAGGCTGGAAGCGGCCTGGGCCGAGCGCTACGGTCACTGATGAGCCGGTTCGGCCGCTCTTTGCTTGATTGGCGCCCCCTGTTCGCCGCCGGGTGCGCCCTGGTTTTTGGCCTCCCGCTGCTGGCGGGGGGCTGGCAACTGCTGGCCGAGGGGCTGAGCCATGCACACCTGCAGCGGCTGCTGGCGCAGCCGGGCCTCTGGCACTCGGCGCTGCTGAGCCTGTGGATTGGCGCCGCCTCGACCCTGGTCAGCCTGCTGCTGACCGCCCTGCTATTGGCCCACAGCGACAGCCGGGCTTTCGGCTGGCTGCGCCGGCTGCTCTCGCCCTTGCTGGCGCTGCCCCACGTCGCCTTTGCCATCGGCTTTGCCTTTCTGCTCGCCCCCTCCGGCTGGTTGCTGCGCCTGCTCTCGCCGACCCTCACCGGGTTCGAACTGCCCCCCGACTGGCAGACCCTGCGCGATCCCGCCGGACTGGGGCTCATCCTCGCCTTGACCCTCAAGGAGACCCCCTTCCTGCTGCTGATGGCACTCGGTGCGCAAGACCCAGCCAGGGCGGCGCGCCAGCAGTGGCTGGGGGCGAGCCTTGGCTTTAGCGCCCCCCAGATCTGGTGGCGCCTGCTGCTGCCTGCGCTGTGGCCCGCCCTGCGCCTGCCCCTCTATGCGGTGGCAGCCTACGGGGTGGCGGTGGTGGATCTGGCCCAGTTGCTCGGACCCGATGCCCCTGCCCCGCTGGCCGTTCGCCTGTGGCTCTGGTATCAGGACCCGGATCTAGTCTGGCGCGGCGCCACCGCCAGCGGCGCCCTGCTGCTGCTCGCCATCACGGCGCTGCTGCTGGCCTTGCTGTGGCTGCTGGAGCTGGCCCATCGAACCCTTGGCAAACCCGGTTGGCTCGATGGCCGGCGAGCAAACCCAAGCGCTCTTGGCCACGCCCTTGCCGCCGGTAGCGTGGCGACCCTGATCGTCCTCAATCTGGCGGTGCTGGGGGCCTTGCTGCTCTGGTCGCTGGCCCGGCGCTGGCCCTTTCCCGCCCTCTGGCCGAGCCAGTGGAGCAGCCGTTATTGGCTCGAACTGCTGCCGACCCTGTCGCCGCTGTTGACCACCAGCATGCTGCTGGCGCTGGCGAGCGGGGCCATAGCGCTGGTGATGGCGGTACTGAGTCTGGAGGTGCAGGCGGGCCGCCGCCCCTGGCCGCTCTGGCTTATCTGCCTGCCGCTGTTGCTGCCGCAGGCCAGCCTGCTGTTTGGCATTCGGCTCGGGGTGGACTGGTTCAGCCTCGGGTGGGGGGGCGATGGCATCGGCTGGGGCTGGTTGCTCTGGAGCCAGCTGCTGTTTGTTTTTCCCTACGTTTATTTGTGTCTGCACGGCCCCTATCGCCAGTTCGACCCGCGGTTCACCCAGAGCGCCCTGCTGCTGGGGGCAACACCATGGCGAGCCTGGTGGCAGGTGAAAGGGCCGCTGCTGGCGCGTCCGCTGCTGTTTGCCTTCGGCGTCGGAGCAGCGGTGAGTCTGGCCCAATACCTGCCGACCCTGCTGTTTGGCGCAGGCCGGGTGATCACCATCACCACCGAGGCGGTGGCCATCGGCAGCGGCCTCAACCGGCGGCTGGCGGGGCTCTACGGCCTGCTGCAACTGCTGCTGCCGCTCGTTATCTATCTGCTGGCGCTCTGGCTGCCGGCCCGACTCAACCCGGCGCTCAAAGGGGGCGGCTCACGATGAACTCTCATGATGGAAATAGCCATATGCTGAGCACCACGCCCCTTCACCTCTATCTGGAGGAGAACCTGCTGCTCTCGCTGCCCGCCCTGCAGGTGGCGCCGGGCGAGGTGTTGACCCTGATGGGCCCCAGTGGCTGTGGCAAGAGCTCGCTGCTGGCGGCGCTGGCGGGGGTGCTGCCCGCAAGCGGCCCCATCCGGCTGGAGGGGGACGTGACCCTCGGCGCGCGCCGGCTCACCCAGCTGCCGCCCCAGGCGCGGCGCATCGGCATGCTGTTTCAGGATGATCTGCTGTTCGACCACCTGACGGTTGCGGAAAACCTGATGTTCGGCATGCCGGCCAGCCTGAAGGGGCACGGGGCACGATGGGAAAAGGCGGTGGCCGCGCTGGCGCAGGTGGATCTGACCAGTCAGGCGGACAAGCTGCCGGGGGCGCTCTCCGGCGGCCAGAAGGCCCGCGTCAGCCTGCTGCGGGCGCTGCTGGCCGAGCCCGAGGCATTGTTGTTGGACGAGCCCTTCTCCCGCCTCGACAAGCCGCTGCGGGCCGCCTTTCGCGAACTGGTGTTCGCGCAGATCAAGGCACTGGCCATCCCCGCCATTCTGGTAACCCACGACGAAAACGACGCGCCGGGCACCATACTCCAGCTCACCGAATCCCGTTTTTGACCGAGGAGTTCACCTTGTTTGACCGCCACCTGATCCCCGTTATCCGCAGCCCCCTCACCCGGCTCGCCAGACCGCTCTGCCGCGCCGGGATCAGCGCCAACCAGATAAGCCTCACTGGCTTTGCCATCGGCATGCTGGCGTTGCCGCTGCTGGCTTTTGGCTGCTATCAGTGGGCGCTGGCAGCCATCCTGCTCAACCGGCTGCTGGACGGGCTCGACGGCGCCGTGGCGCGGGAAACCGGCATCACCGACTGCGGCGGCTTTCTCGACATCACGCTGGATTTCATCTTCTACGCCGCCGTGGTGCTGGGCTTTGCCCTCGCCGCCCCCGCCAATGCGCTGCCCGCCGCCACCCTGCTGTTTGCCTTCATGGGCACCGGCTCGAGCTTTCTGGCGTTTGCCATCATGGCGGGCAAGCGGGGCATCGACAATCCGGTCTACCACCACAAGTCCCTCTACTATCTGGGCGGCCTCACCGAGGGGAGCGAGACCATCGCCCTGTTCGTGCTGATGTGCCTGTGGCCCGCCGCCTTCGCCCCCCTCGCCTACGGCTTTGCCCTGCTCTGCGCCATCACCACCCTGACCCGGCTCTGGAGCGGTTACCACACCCTGCGTTGAGGCAGGATGGCAGGAGGGGCCCGCTACGGAACACTTGCGCATGGACGACAATGTTTTACCATGGCGACACTCTTTTTCAGGCTCATGAGAACCTTATGCGTCGCCTTGTCTCCGTGCTCACCCTCTCCCTGTTTCCCATGCTCTATGGCTGCAGCAGCACGCCGGCTGCCAAGCCCGTGGTCAAGCCCCAGCCCAACAGCGCCTTCATCAACCAGACGCCGCCGAGCAAACCCTTCTACGGGCAGGTGAGCCAGCCGGGTGTCAGCAAGGGGGACTTCGCCAATCGCGCCAACGTGAACAACTTCGTGCAGCGGATGGTGCAAAAGCACGGCTTCGACGGCGCCGAGCTGCACCGGGTGCTGGCCCAGGCCGAGCGCTATGACTGGATCATCCGCCTGATGGATGCCCAGGCCCCCACCACCACGCCGCCTACCGGTCCGACCGGTGCCTGGAATCGCTACCGTGCCAAGTTCATCACCCCGGACAACGTACAGAACGGCGTCAGCTTCTGGCGTGAGTACGAGAACGAGCTCAACCGTGCCCAGCAGGTGTATGGGGTGCCG
Source organism: Aeromonas sp. ASNIH4 (assembly GCF_002934425.1). Taxonomy (NCBI): domain Bacteria; kingdom Pseudomonadati; phylum Pseudomonadota; class Gammaproteobacteria; order Aeromonadales; family Aeromonadaceae; genus Aeromonas; species Aeromonas sp. ASNIH4. Next base: position 2,970,875 of record NZ_CP026217.1, read on the forward strand.
CCGGAGATCATCGTCGGCATCATCGGTGTGGAGACCCGCTGGGGCCGGGTGATGGGCAAGACCCGCATCCTGGATGCGCTGGCGACCCTGGCGTTCGACTACCCGCGCCGGGCCGAGTTCTTCACCAGCGAGCTGGAATCCTTCCTGGTGATGACCCGCGACGAGGGAATGGATCCTACCGAACCCAAGGGCTCCTACGCTGGCGCCATGGGCTACGGCCAGTTCATGCCCTCCAGCTTCCAGCGCTACGCGGTGGACTTCAACGGCAACGGCCACACCAACCTGTGGGACCCGGTGGATGCCATTGGCAGCGTGGCCAACTACTTCAAGGCCCACGGCTGGGAGAAAGGGCAACCGGTGGCGGTGCGCGGTCAGGGCCAGCTGCCCGGCTACGAGCACGGCTTCCAGACCCGTTACCCGGTCGCCTCCCTGCGCCGCGCCGGGCTGACCCCCACCAGCACCCTCGGCAACCACAGCGAGGCGAGCCTGCTGCGCCTGGATGTGGGCACCGGCTATCAGTACTGGTACGGCCTGCCCAACTTCTACACCATTACCCGCTACAACCACAGCACCCACTACGCCATGGCGGTGTGGCAGCTGGGACTGGCGGTCAAGGATGCCCGCGGCGGTTACTGAGCCTGCCAGATAAAAAAGGCGGCCCTCAGGGCCGCCTTGCCAACCATCCACACTGCGCCTTCGGGCGCAGTGTGCGTTTACAGTGCCCCCGCCTTCGCCAGACGGTCCAGCTCGGCAAGCAGGGCGGCCGGCTCGACCCGACGGGTGTAATCGGCGTTGATGAAGTGGTAGAGCACGGTTCTGTCCTGACCGATGATGTAGCTGGCCGGCACCGGCAGGGTGAAGCTCTCGTCCCCGTTGCTCGCCGGGATGTCGATGCCAAAGCCGGCATAGATGGGCCTGAGCGCCTCCGGCAGTTCGAACACCAGTCCCAGCGCTGCCGAGACCCGGTTGCCCTCGTCGCTCAGCACGGTGATCGCCAGTCCGTTGGCGGTGAGGGTATCCTGCGCCGAACTGGGGGTTTCCGGCGTCATGCCGATGAGGTTCACGCCGCGCTCGCGCAGCGCCGGCAGCACGGCGTTGAGCGCCTGCATCTCCATGTTGCAGTAGGGACACCAGCCACCGCGATAGACGTTGAGCAGCACCGGCCCCTCCGCCAGATAGTGGGAGAGCGGGCGCACCACCCCGTGCTGGTCCGGCAGGGCGAAATCGGGCATCCGCTCTCCGCGCCCGAGCGCACCTTGCTCCAACCCGCTTGCCTGCAGGCTGCGGGTCGCCTCCTCCATCAGGGCCAGTACCGGGGCCGCTACCTGACGCTGCTTCTGCTCATCGTACGCTTTGATTTTTTGCTCGAGTGTGTGCATCATGACCATCCTTTTTGTAGTGGTCGCTACAATATCAAGCGGACCACGCCCCATGGTCAAGTTGTTTTTTAGCGATCATTCCAAAATGGAGTTTCACAAGGCAGGAATCGAGATGGCAAGACCCGCATCATTTGACAGAGAACAGGTACTGGAAATCGCCCTCAACGCCTTCTGGGATACCGGCTTCAGCAACACCGGCATTGCCGCGCTGGTCGAGCGGATGGGACTCAAGCCCAGCAGCCTGTATGGCGCCTTCAGCTCCAAAGAGGGGTTGTTCATGGAGGTGCTGCAGCGCTATTCGGCGCAGAGCCTGGCACAGATCGAGCAGATCCTGAGCTCGGCTGCCTCCCCGCTGGCGGGCGTGCAGGCCCTGCTCGATGCAGTGGCCCGGGATGCCATTGCCAGCGAGGCGCACCGTGGCTGCCTGCTGGTCAACACCTTGCTGGAGATCGGCCGCCACCACCCGCTCATTCAGGAGACCGCCAGCAGCCACCTCGCCGAGGTCGAGCTGCGGGTCAGCGCAGCCCTGCGCCAGGCGCAGGCGGCAGGGGAGCTAACCGCCGGGCGCGACATCGACGCCACCGCCGCCTTGCTGATGACCATGGTGTGGGGATTGCGCGTGCTGGGCCGCACCCATCCGCCCGCTACCAAGGTGAATGCGGTGCTGGCCCAGATGCAGGCCATCCTGTCTGCGGACACATGACGACCGCTCAGGGTTCACTCGTTTTCCAGCAGCCAGCGCTTGAGCAGGGCGGCCAGCTGCTCCTGCTCGGCCGGGGTCAATGGCGCCAGCAAGCGCCGCTCGTTGGCCACGTGCCGCTCCACCGCCCGGTCAACCAATTCCTGACCCGCGTCGGTCAGGCAGACCAGCAGGCTGCGCCGATCGCTCGGGGCGGCCTGGCGCTCGATCAAGCCCCGCTCTGCCAGTTTGTCGAGGCGGGCGGTCATGGCCCCCGAGCTCAACATGGCGGATTGATAGAGCACGGTCGGGGTGAGCGGTTCCCCGGCCCGGCGCAGGGTCGCCAGAATGTCGAAGTCGCTGCCGAGCAGGCCGCACTCCTTGAGCTCCTCGCTCACCTCCCGTCCGGCGATCGCCGCCATTCGCGCCACCCGTCCCAGCACGCCCATGGGAGAACAGTCGAGATCCGGTCGCTGCCGGGCCCACTGGGCCAGCAGCAGGTCTACATGATCTGATTCCATCTTCGGCCACTTATCTTTTTATCGAGATACTTGATGGTAAACCAATTTGAGGCTAATTTATCTTCACTTAAAGATACTTCATAACGAGACAAGTTCATGCCCATGCTGATCGCCCTGCTGGCCCCTTTGCTCTGGGGCAGCACCTATGCCGTCGTCAGCCTCTCTCTGACCGACTACTCCCCCTACTGGGTGGCGGTGTGGCGGGCGTTGCCGGCCGGCCTGCTCCTGTTGCTGGTACGCCCACGCCTACCGCCCCTGCCCTGGGGCAAGCAGTGCCTGCTGGCGTTTTGCAACATCGCTGCGTTTTTTGCTCTGCTGTTCGTGGCCGCCTTCCGGCTGCCCGGGGCCGTGGCGGGCACCCTGGGTGCCACCCTGCCGCTGGTCCTGATGTTGCTGGCCTGGCTGCAGGATGGCGTCAGGCCGTCCCTGAAATGGCTGCTGCTGGGCCTGATGGGGCTGGGCGGGGTCTTGCTGCTGCTCAATCCTTCCGCCAATCTGGACCCTGTCGGCGTCACCTGCGCCCTGCTGGCCACCCTGCTCATCGGCCAGTCGAGCCGCTGGATGCAGCGCTGGCCGGTGAGCGATCTGCTGGCGCTGACCGCCTGGCAACTGCTGCTGGGCGGCCTGATGCTGATCCCGCTCGCCTGGTGGCTGGCCGGCCCCATGCCGCTGCCGCAGCCGGCAAGCGCTCCCGGCCTACTCTGGCTGATCCTGCTCAACACGGCGCTGGCCTACTGGGCCTGGCTGTGGGGGCTCAAGCGCCACGGCCCGGAGGTGATGGGCATGCTGGCCCTCACCAACCCCATGGTGGCGGTCTCCTGCGGCGTGCTGATGGTGGGGGAAACGCTGGATGCTCGCCAATGGCTCGGCATCGGGGTGATCCTGCTCTCCTTGTTCCTGATGAAGCTGCCTGCCCGCCCCTTCTTCAAGCGCTGGCAGGCCCGCCGGGCAAGCACCGGCCAGTGCGGCAGGCCGTGAGCACGACGGCTCCAACTCAAGCGCAATAAAAAAGAGGAGCCATCAAGGCTCCTCTTTCACATTCCGCGAGTGCTTGAGTCGAACTCAGACCCCGGCCTTGGCCAGGGCGGCGGAGACGATCTGCTGGGCTTCCTGCTGGATGAGGTCCAGGTGCGCCTCACCCTTGAAGCTCTCCATGTAGATCTTGTAGATGGACTCGGTACCGGAGGGGCGCGCCGCGAACCAGCCGTTCTCGGTCACCACCTTGAGGCCGCCGATGGCAGCATCGTTGCCCGGCGCCTTGGTCAGCTTGGCGACGATGGGCTCGCCGGCCAGAGTCGAGGCTTCCACCAGCGCCGGATCCAGCTTGGAGAGCACCGCCTTCTGGGCGCTGTTGGCCGGGGCGTCGATGCGACGATAGCTGGAGCGACCGAACTTGGCTTCCAGTGCATCGTAGTGGGTCTGCGGATCCTTGCCGGTCACCGCCAGAATTTCCGCTGCCAGCAGCGCCAGGATGAAGCCATCCTTGTCGGTGGTCCAGACTGTGCCGTCTTTGCGCAGGAAGGAGGCGCCCGCGCTCTCCTCGCCGCCAAAGCCGAACTCGCCGCTGTAGAGGCCATCCACGAACCACTTGAAGCCGACCGGCACCTCTTTGAGGGTGCGGCCAATCTCGCCGGCAACCCGGTCGATCATGGAAGAGGAGACCAGCGTCTTGCCGACCGCAGACTCTTTGGACCAGCCGGTACGATGGGTAAACAGATACTGGATCGCCACCGCCAGATAGTGGTTCGGGTTCATCAGGCCGAACTTGGTGACGATGCCGTGACGGTCGTAGTCGGGGTCGTTGCCAAGGGCGATGTCGAACTTGTCCTTGAGGGCAATCAGGCTGGCCATGGCGAACGGGCTGGAGCAGTCCATCCGGATCTTGCCGTCTTTATCCAGGGTCATGAAGGAGAAGGTCGGGTCGACCTTGTAGTTCACCACCTCGATGTTCAGACCATAGGTCTTGGCGATGACGTCCCAGTAGGCGACGCCGGAGCCGCCCAGCGGATCGACACCGATCTTGATGCCGGCCTGCTTGATGGCCTCCATGTCCAGCACGTTTTTCAGGTCATCCACATAGGGAGTGACATAGTCGTGCAGGGCCACGAACGGGCTCTTGAGGGCCTCGGCGAACGGCATCCGCTTCACGCCGGCAAGGTTCGCCTCAAGGATGGCGTTGGCACGGTCTTCCACCCACTTGGTAATCTCCCCTTCGGCGGGACCGCCGTGGGGCGGGTTGTATTTGAAGCCACCGTCTTCCGGCGGGTTGTGGGACGGGGTGATCACCACGCCATCGGCGCGCGCTGCAGGCTTGCCAGCATTGTGGCGCAGAATGGCGTGAGAGATGACCGGGGTCGGAGTGAAACCGAGGCCGGCCTGAATGCGGGTCTCGACGCCGTTGGCCGCCAGCACTTCCACCGCACTGGCAAAGGCGGATTCAGACAGGGCGTGGGTATCCATGCCGACAAACAGCGGGCCCGTGATGCCGGCCTGCTGGCGATACTCCACCAACGCCTGGGTCACCGCCAGGATGTGGGATTCGGTGAAGGCATTGTGCAGGGCGCTGCCGCGGTGACCAGAGGTGCCGAAGGCAACTCGCTGCTCGGGGCGGCTCATGTCGGGCTTGTTGAGGTAGTAGGCGCTGACCAGACGGGGGATGTTGGTCAGGTCGCTCAAACGGGCCGGCTGACCGGCGTGGGAATGCTGTGCCATGGCGTTGTCCTTGCTTGATGGCGGCCTTGCCCGGCAAGGCCTGAGTCTGATGAACCGTTAAATTGCGCCGCACACCCGGGCGATCACCTCGTCGCCATACCCCATGCTGGTCATCAGCTGGGCCACCATGTTCTGCTTGCGACTGGTGTTGGTGTTGGTGATCACCCAGAACGGGGTTTGTGGCACCGGCTTGGGCTTGGTGGTGCTGCCGCTGGCGCGCAGAGCATCGGGATCCCGCGAGAAATAGACGCGCTTGCGCCCCTTGATTTCGGTGGCCTGGGTAAACCCGACCGGGTCATCCCGGTAGAGGGTACTGAGCACCTGCATGAAGCGGTTGATGGACTTCTCTTCTTTTTGCAGCTCGCCAGAGTCGAGCAGCGCCTCCAGCCCCATGGCATCGGCCACGGCGTGCGGCTGGGCCGTCGTCACTGGCTCGGCCACCGGGGCAGCCTGGTTGGCGGGTTGTTCCAGCAGGCGGCGCAGGATATCGGAGGCACTCTCGCCGATGTGCCGGGTCTGGCTGGCGATATAGAAGTAGAGATCGTCATCAAGCTCGATGGTTTTCATAGGGATGCGCTGGACTCGTCGAAATTCGGATGCGGCGATTATACATAGGCAAACCCGGCAGCCCAAGCAAGGGGCGGACAGATGTGCATGAATCTCATCGAGAATACGGCATAATAGCGGGCCAAGTGTGTGATCCGTCGCACTGATAGCCGATCTGGCAAACTTTTTTTAGGAAAAAAACCACACTTTTTTGCTCCGCAATGAGTGAAATCCTTTTCTTTCCAGTGTGTTAAATCACAACGTGCAACGCACTCACGACCGACAAGGTGTCATTTTGCAACAAAACCCATTATTGAACTTCAAGGAGCAAGGCCAGGGCCAACCCGTCGTGCTGATCCACGGGCTGTTCGGCAGTCTGGACAACCTCGGCCTGCTGGCGCGCCCGCTGAGCGAACAATACCGGGTCATCAGCGTCGATCTGCGCAACCACGGCGCCTCCTTTCACTCCGACGAGATGAGCTACCCGGCCCAGGCCGCCGATCTGCTCGCCCTGCTGGATCGGCTCGGGCTTGAGCAGGTGGCCATCGTGGGTCACTCCATGGGGGGCAAGGTGGGCATGCAGCTGGCGAAGCTCGCGCCAACGCGCGTTGCCAAGCTGGTGGTGGCCGATATCGCGCCGGTCGCCTACCCCCACGCCCGCCACCAGAATGTGTTCGCCGGCCTCAACGCCACCCTCGAACAGGCTCCGCACAGCCGCAGCGAGGCGGAAGCCATCCTGGCGCAGCACATCGAGATCGCCGGCGTACGCCAGTTCCTGCTCAAGTCGTTTGCCAAAGCCGGGCACGGCTGGGGCTGGCGTTTCAACGTCCCGGCCCTTGAGCGCAACTACGCCAATATCATGGGCTGGCCCGATGCACGGAGCCGTTTCGAGGGCCCAGCGCTCTTCATCAAGGGGGGGGATTCCGACTACATGCAGCCTGAACATACCGAGACGGTGATGGCGCAATTCCCCGCCGCCAAGGCCCGGGTCATCGCCGGTACCGGTCACTGGCTGCACGCGGAAAAGCCGGTTTTGTTCAACAAACTGGTTGTGGATTTCCTGTCGACAGGCGGTTAACAGTTTCAAATCCTTTGTGATATAGTGCGCCCGTCATAAGGAGTGTGCGCAATCCATGCTAAGTGAACATATCGATCTCATCGAGAGTCTGGGCCTGAAGTTATTCTTTGTGGCCATTTTCGTATTGATTGGCCTGGCCATTCAGGACGTGCTCAAACGCGGCAACGTGCCCCGTTTCGGCCGACTCATCGTTTGGTTGGTACTCTTCCTGGGTTGTGCAGGTTTTGTCGCCAAGGGGCTGATCGAACTGGGCTGGGAAGGCTCAGGCATCGGCTAACTTATTTTCATCTGTGATGTATGGCCAAACAGCAAACTGATCGAACAACACTGGATCTGTTCGCAAATGAGAAGCGCCCCGGCAGGCCAAAGACCAACCCACTCCCCCGCGAGACCCAGCTCAAGATCAACAAGCGCAACCAGCTCAAGCGCGATCGGGAGAACGGTTTGAAGCGGGTAGAGTTAAAGGTGGAGGCCGAGTTGCTGGAACGCCTGAACCAACTTGCGTTACAACAGAACGTCAGCCGAGCCGAGCTGATCCAATCTATCCTGAAGCAACAGATTGAGTCTGCACATGCTGCAGGCATCACAATCTGACCGTTAAGCATTAACACCAGATACGGGTAACTAAACACTATGGCTAGTGTAGGTCTGTTTTTCGGCAGCGATACCGGTAATACCGAAGCTGTCGCCAAGATGATCCAGAAAGAACTGGGCAAACAACTGATTGAAGTCCGTGACATTGCCAAGAGCAGCAAGGCCGACATCGACAGCTTCGATCTGCTGATGTTCGGTATCCCGACTTGGTACTATGGCGAAGCCCAGGCCGACTGGGACGACTTCTTCCCCGAGCTGGAAGAGATCGACTTCACCAACAAGCTGGTCGCCATTTTCGGTTGCGGCGATCAGGAAGACTACGCCGAGTACTTCCTCGACGCCATGGGCACCCTGCGTGACATCGTCGAAGCCAAAGGCGCCATCGTCATCGGCAACTGGCCAACCGCCGGCTACGAATTCGAAGCCTCCAAGGCACTGGTGGACGACAAGCACTTCGTGGGTCTGGGCATCGACGAAGATCGCCAGCCTGAGCTGACCGCCGAGCGCGTCAAGGGCTGGTGCAAGCAGCTGCACGAAGAGATGTGCCTGGCCGAGCTGGAGTGATCCGAGCTTGCCAGCCTCTCTGACAACAAGGGCCCCGCGGGGCCCTTGTTGTTTCTGACTCAGCCTCTTTCGCCACTTCGGTGCTCCGGTTTGGCCCGCACATAGAGGGTGCGCTTGACCTGAGCTACCAGCTCGCCGCTTTGATCCTGCACCGTCACTTCGAACTCGGGGAAGTGCTTGTCTCCCCCGTCGGTCGCCGCCACGATGGCGGCCAGCTTGCCGTCGGTCAGGTTGAATTCGGCCACCAACTTGCCCTTGCCCGGCTTGATGTAGTTGATGCTGCCCGCCTTGTCCCAGACGTAATAGCGGTTCTTGAAATAGCCCATCAGCATCAGCGGATAGATGGGATCGGTCATCGCAAACATGCTGCCGCCAAACTGGGTGCGGTTGGCGTTCTTGTTCCACCAGCGGGACTTGAGGGTGACCCGGCAGAAGCGAAAATCATCGCTCAATGTCTCTATCTTGATGCCGGCGCCCCAGAAGGGGGGCCAGGCGTTGAGGGCGCGGCGCACCCAGGCCGCATTGTCAAAAAGCCAATCCATGGATCTCATCCGACCAGACAGTGAAGAAGGTTACATTTTATCAACATTCACCAAACGAGCAAGCCGTCACGAGAATCCGTCCAATTCCACCGGATGGCGCCATCTGCGCTAAAGCCCTTGAATTACTGGGTTTATTTTTAGGTGAGCTACGACCTATAATGACAGGCCAAGCGAGTTCGTGGTTGCCATTCCAGCGGCAGTCAATCAGAATAACCACACCTTCGAGAATGCGAATAAATAGAATATGGCAGACAACAACCAAGCGTTAAAAAAGGCCGGGCTCAAGATCACCTTGCCCCGTGTCAAAATCCTGGAAATCCTGCAACAGCCGGACTGCCAGCACACCAGTGCGGAAGATCTGTACAAACGACTGATCGACCAGGGTGAAGAGATTGGTCTCGCTACCGTATATCGCGTTCTCAACCAGTTTGATGATGCCGGTATTGTTACCCGTCACCACTTCGAAGGGGGCAAGTCGGTGTTCGAACTGGCCACCCAGGAACACCACGACCACCTGGTCTGCCTCGACTGCGGCAAGGTGATCGAGTTTTCTGACGAGGTGATCGAACAGCGCCAGCGCGATATCGCCCAGCAGCACAACATCCGGCTGACCAATCACAGCCTCTATCTGTACGGCCACTGCGCCGCCGGCGAGTGCAAGCACGAAGATTGACCCGCCCGACAGAGACAATAAAAAAGCCAGCATCACGCTGGCTTTTTTGTGTCCGTCATTTAGAACCCGGTTACGGTCTTGCTACACAGGCTCCCAGATCAAGAAAGGGCAGGGTCTCCCCTGCCCTCTTCTGTTATCAGGCCTCGGCCTTGCCCCACACATCGCGCAGGGCCACGGTGCGGTTGAACACCAGATGCTCCGGGCTGGAGAGCTTGTTGTCGGCGCAGAAGTAACCTTCACGCTCGAACTGGTAAGCCTGCTCCGGCTTGGCGTTCTTCAGGGAGGCCTCGACACGGGCACCCTCGATGATCACCAGGGAGTCCGGATTCAGGGCCGCTTCGAAGTCCTCTTCGGCGCCCGGGTTCGGCACCTTGAACAGGCGGTCGTAGAGGCGCACTTCGGCCGGCAGGGAGTGAGTGGCGCTGACCCAGTGGATCACCCCTTTCACCTTGCGACCATCGGCCGGATCCTTGCCCAGGGTCTCGGGATCGTAAGAGCAGTAGATGCAGGTGACCTTGCCATCGGCATCTTTCTCGACCCGCTCAGCCTTGATGACGTAGGCATTGCGCAGGCGCACTTCCTTGCCCAGCACCAGTCGCTTGAACTGCTTGTTGGCTTCTTCTTTGAAATCCGCTTCATCGATGAAGATCTCGCGGGTGAAGGGAAGCGTACGGGTGCCCATCTCGGCGTTGTTCGGGTGGGCCGGGGCGGTCAGCACTTCGTCGGCCGCCAGGTTTTCGATGACCACCTTGACCGGGTGCAGCACGGCCATGGCACGCGGGGCGTTCTCGTTGAGATCTTCGCGGATGCAGGCTTCCAGCATGCTCATCTCGACGATGTTGTCCTGCTTGGTCACGCCGATGCGCTTGCAGAACTCGCGGATGGAGGCCGGGGTATAGCCACGACGACGCAGACCGGAGACGGTCAGCATGCGCGGATCGTCCCAACCGTCCACGTGCTTCTCGGTCACCAGCAGGTTCAGCTTGCGCTTGGACATGACGGTGTATTCGAGGTTCAGTCGGGAGAACTCGTACTGACGGGGGTGGCAGTCGATGGTGATGTTGTCCAGCACCCAGTCGTACAGGCGACGGTTGTCCTGGAACTCCAACGTACAGATGGAGTGGGTGATCCCTTCCAGGGCGTCCGAGATGCAGTGAGTGAAGTCATACATCGGGTAGATGCACCACTTGTCACCGGTCTGGTGGTGGTGGGCAAACTTGATGCGATAGATGACGGGATCGCGCATCACCATGAAGGGAGATGCCATGTCGATCTTGGCGCGCAGGCAGGCGGCGCCTTCGGCAAACTCGCCGTTCTTCATCTTCTCGAACAGGGCCAGGTTCTCGGCCACCGAACGATCGCGGAACGGGCTGTTCTTGCCCGGCGCGGTCAGGGTGCCACGGTATTCGCGCATCTGCTCGGCAGAGAGCTCGTCCACGTAGGCCAGGCCCTTCTCGATGAGCTCGATGGCATAGCCGTGCAGCTTGTCGAAATAGTCGGAGGAGTAGCAGATCTCGCCGTTCCACTGGAAGCCGAGCCACTGCACGTCCTGCTTGATGGACTCAACGTACTCGATATCTTCCTTCACCGGGTTGGTGTCGTCGAAGCGCAGGTTGCACTGGCCCTGGTAGTCGCGGGCGATGCCGAAGTTCAGGCAGATGGACTTGGCGTGACCGATATGGAGATAACCGTTCGGCTCGGGCGGAAAACGGGTATGCACGCTGCTGTGCTTACCGCTGGCCAGATCTTCATCAATGATCTGACGAATAAAGTTAGTTGGGCTGTTCGCCTGACTCATGGCTCACCTCAAAAATGCGTCACTGGCGGAAGTTGTGCCGGCTGGCACCCTCATACCCCCGCCGTCAAGCCGGATATGATCCCTCATTACGCGCCCTGTCTCAACCTGAATTTGCCCGTTTCGGGGTACTGGCGCCGCAAAACGCCCTGCACTGGTGGCCGGTTTGACTGACTGGCGAAAAAAAAGACCCCGCACGAGGCGGGGTTCAAGGTGATGAAAAACAAAAACAGACAATACACACACAACAAAGGCTCACACGCACAGTCAACCTTTCCCAAGCCCGATGGCCATCGTCCTTGGGAAAGGCGGGTCTTGCGACCCACCTTGCGTTATGGATTGAGGGCTATCAGTTCAGCTCGGTGACACGGCTGGTGCGCTTGCCATCGAAGCTGGTGGTACGCAGGTAGACCTTGCCATCCACGGTCGGCTTGGCGGCAGCGTCGTAGGCGCTCCAGCTCTTGCCATCCAGGCTGTACTGGATGGGCAGACCCGGCAGATCAACGTTCGCTTCCAGCACGCCGTTCACCACCTTGGCGCCCGGTACGGAGAGGCGGTATTCCACCCCGGCCTGGTCCAGTTTCGGCAGCACGCGCTGACCCAGCACGTTGGCGAACTGGTTCCACTCCTTGTTCAGGGTGGCCTTGTTGACGAACTTGGTGGTACCGGAGAACTCGCGATTCTTCACGTAGTCCAGCTCGAAGCCGCCCTTGTGCCAGGCACGCTCGGCCATGGAGAAGATACGCGGGTAGACCATGTACTCGTATTGCGCGTCGGTACGCACGGTTTCACTCCACTGCTGACCGGAGATCCCCTTGAACTTGACCGGGTCCTGGTCACCCTTGGCCACGAAGGCGTTGCCGTCGCGGTCAACCGAGGTCTCGGCGTTCTGCGGCAGGTTTTCCGGGGCGAAGGCGAACACCTTGCGGGTGTCGTTGAAGCGGGTGGCCCAGTAGTAGCCGCGCTCGGCCGGGTGTACCTCGTTCGGGAAGTCGAAGTAGAGGTAATCCGGGTTGGAGAGCACCACGTCATAACCCTTGTGCGACCACTTCATCGCTTCGTTGAAGCCACCCCAGTAGAGGGTTTCCCAGAAGTTGACCCGGGTCTTGTCAGTGGCGAACACGCTGGCATCCGTGGCGTACTTCAGACCATCTTCCCACGCCTGCAGGGTGGAGAAGCCGTGGCCCTTGACCATTTCGCTCACTTCCTTGGCGAAGTAGACCGGCAGCTCGGCCACGTCCTTGATCTTGCCGTCGTCGATCATCTTCTGGCACATCGGCGACTTGCCGAACGGCTTGTCCTGCTTGCTGGAGTCGACGTTGCCCTTCCAGGCGACCAGCTCTTCTTTCTTGGTGACGGCCGGATCCTGGTAACCACCGCCCTGCATGATGTTCTTCGCCTCATCACCACCGTAGTGCCAGGCGGTCAGCGGCTGGCCGGCGGCCTGATGCATCTGGGCCACTTCGTCCATCACCTTGGCCACGAAGGTAGCGGCGCCCGGCTGGCAGGGGTTGATGAAGGACATCTTGTCGTAGAACTGCACTGAAGTGACGTTGGAGGTATCAGCCGGGTCAGTCAGACGGAACTGGTTGGCTTCGGTCTCTTTACCTTCCGCCATCAGGCGCTTGTAACGCGCTTCCATGGAAACCACGGCGGCACGGGCGTGGGCCGGCATGTTGATCTCGGGGATCACGGTCACGCCGCGGGCCTTGGCATAGCGTACCAGGTCGATGTAGTCGGCCTTGCTGTAGAAACCGGAACCCTGGTTGTCGCTGGTCGGGCCGGAGCCCAGCTGCGGCATCAGGCACTTGGTTTCAGACTCGTCGTGGCAACGCTGGCTACCGACGTCGGTCAGCTCCGGCAGACCCGGGATCTCCAGACGCCAGCCTTCATCGTTGGTCAGCCCCAAGTGCAGCACGTTGAGCTTCATGGCGGACATCTGGTCAACCAGCTTCTTCAGGGTCTCAGGGCTTCTGAAGTGACGGGCCACGTCGGTCTGCATGCCACGGTATTCAAAGCGCGGCGCATCCTCGACATGCATCTGGCTAACCAGCTTGTCGTTGACCCCCAAGAGGGAGATCAGGGACTGGGCCCCCCAGAAGGCGCCTTCGATGTCATGACCCTGCACCACTGTGCCTTTCTGGCCGATGGTCATGTCGTAGCCTTCGGCCTGCTTGAGCTTGCTGCCGAGCTTGATGGTCACTGGGTAGCCGGTGTCGGAGAGGGTAACACCCAGCTTGGTCAGTTGAGCCTTCAGGGCTTCGGCGCGATCGCTCGGCAGGTCCAGGGCATTGAGCTTGATGGTGGAGAAGTCGACCTGCGGGCCGGCCTTGACCACCTGCTTCATCGGGGTCGGCAGGATCTGGTTGTCGACCTTGCCAGCCGGCAGCAAGGTGCTGGTCTGGTTGGCGGCGAAACGGGTTTCGCTGTTCATCAGGATGTTGTTGTCATCCTTGGTGCGCTTCCAGCCATCGGCCGGCATCGGCTTCTCGTAGGTGGTGGCATCGTCGATGTTACTCATGCTGGTCAGCACTTTCGGCTCGGCCCCTTCGCTGGCGACATACCAGTTCGGCATGATGTCAGATTCGAACAATACCCAGTACTCCACCACCAGCGGCACTTCGACCGTGGCATCCTTGGCAAAGCCCTGGAACTTCTCGGTCGGCGTCAAACGATAAAGGTCGCCGGTCAGGTGGGTGATGGTGAACTGGTCGTTGTCCACCCGCTGGATGCGGCGGATGGAGGAGACATAGATGCTCCAGTCTTTGGAGGTAACGTCAGCACCGGTATTGGTCAGGTGCAGCTTGGCAACGCCGCAGCTCGCCCACTCGGAGCCCAGCGCCTGGCAGTCGAGGCCGGCGCCGGCACCGTCGTTGGTGACGACTTCGTACTTGACGACGAGGTTGCTGGCGAGGGCGTCGACCACGGCTTGCTTGGCGGCATCGGCTGCCTGGACCTGGCTGACGAAAACGGTAGACATGGCAATGGCTAACAGAGAATGTTTCAAGTTCATAACTGCTGCTCTCATTTGAAGTAAAGGTTGGATTTTCTTGGCTTTTTTTATATGGGGCCCCGAGGCGGGGCCCTTAGTTATGTCAACAATGGACTTAGACTTGAGGCGAGCTTGGCGCCCGATTAACGCAGGGCCTTCATCTCACCGGCGATGATTTCGGCCAATGGGCCCAGAATCACCTGCAGGTTCTGCTCACCGAGCTTGACCACACCGGCCGCGCCCAGGGCTTTGAGCTTGCGCTCGTCAACGATGCTGCGGTCTTTCAGGGTCAAACGCAGACGGGTGATGCAGGCATCGATGGTCACCAGGTTCTCCTGACCGCCCAGTACTTCCAGATACTGACGCGCCAGTTCGGTGCGGTCTGTGGTCTGAGCCTGTGCCGGTACCGCTTCGTCATCTTCACGACCCGGGGTTTTCAGGTTGAACTTGACGATGACGGCGCGGAACACCACGTAGTAGAGACCGAAGAACACCAGGCCTTGCACCAGCAGCATGTACCAGTGGGTCGCCAGCGGGTTGCGGCTGGAGAGCACCATATCCACCAGACCGGCACTGAAACCGAAGCCGGCAATCCACTGCATGGAGGCAGCGATGAACACGGACAGACCGGTCAGCAGGGCGTGGATGACGTACAGCACAGGTGCCACGAACATGAAGGAGAACTCGAGCGGCTCGGTCACCCCGGTGAAGAAGGCGGCAAAGGCGGCTGCGATCATGATGGACGCAACTTTCTCTTTGTTCTCTTTCTTGGCGGAGTGGTAGATGGCCAGCGCGGCACCCGGCAGACCGAACATCATGATCGGGAAGAAGCCAGCCTGATACATGCCGGTCACACCCACGATGCCCTTGCCGGCATCGATGGAGGACTGGCCGCCCAGGAAGTTCGGGATGTCGTTGATACCGGCCACGTCGAACCAGAACACGGAGTTCAGGGCGTGGTGCAGACCGACAGGGATCAGCAGGCGGTTGAAGAAGGCGTAGATACCGGCGCCAGTGGAGCCCAGGCTGACGATGGATTCACCAAAGCTCACCAGACCACCGTAAATGACCGGCCAAACGGCCATCAGGATGAAGGAGACGACGATCATCACCACGGAGGTTACGATCGGCACCAGACGGCGGCCGGAGAAGAAGGCCAGCGCCTTGTGCAGTTCCACGCTGCTGAAGCGGTTGTAGAGCTCAGCGGCGATGACACCACACAGGATACCGACGAACTGGTTGCTGATCTTGGCAAAGGCAGCCGGAACTTGATCGGCCGGGATACCCTTGATCTGGGCAACGGCGCCCGGGCTCAGCAGAGTGGTCACCACCAGGAAACCGACCAGACCGGCCAGCGCGGCAGAACCGTCTTTGTCTTTGGACATACCATAGGCAACACCGACAGCGAACAGCACGGGCATGCTGTCGATGATGGCTGCGCCGGCCTTGATCAGGAACGCGGCGACAGGACTGCCACCACCCCAACCATTCGGGTCAATCCAGTAGCCAATCCCCATCAGGATCGCGGCGGCAGGCAATACCGCTACCGGCACCATCAGGGCACGGCCGATCTTTTGCAAATAACCGAGAATGTTCACGGTTCCTCTCCTTAGTTAATGTTTTTCTAGAAATTAAGTGCTTATCACGTTTGACGCATAAGCCATCAAGGCTTGATTGGCAGTCTAGGGCTTTTATTTCGCTGCGCAAATTAATAAACCTATAATCGTGATCATTATCACCCAAACGAGATAAAGGTGGCGGATAGATGTGGCTTAGTTCGCAATCTTTATTTACGCTATAAAACAACTTGAATCCGTCCCAGTCTATTTGCCGCCGACATCCCGGCAGCAACCCGTACAGAGGTATCTACAATGCGCCTGATCCCGTTGAAATCTGCCAGCCAAGTGGGCCTGTGGTCTGCCCGTTACATCGTTGACCGTATCAATGGGTTCAAACCCACTCCCGAGCGCCCCTTCGTACTGGGCCTGCCCACTGGCGGCACCCCGCTCAACACTTACAAGCGCCTGATTGAACTGCATAAAGCCGGTGAAGTGAGCTTCCAGAACGTGGTTACCTTCAACATGGACGAGTACGTCGGCCTGCCGGAAGATCACCCGGAGAGCTACCACAGCTTCATGCACAACAACTTCTTCAGCCACATCGACATTCGCCCCGAGAACATCAACATCCTCAACGGCAACGCGCCGGATCTGGTGGCCGAGTGCAAGCGCTACGAAGACAAAATCAAGTCCTACGGCAAGATCCACCTGTTCATGGGCGGGGTCGGCAATGACGGCCACATCGCGTTCAACGAACCGGCCTCATCCCTCTCCTCCCGCACCCGGGTCAAGACCCTGACCGAAGACACCCGCATCGCCAACTCCCGCTTCTTTGGCGGCGACATGGAGCAGGTGCCCAAGCTGGCGCTGACCGTGGGTGTCGGCACCCTGATGGATGCGGAAGAGATCATGATCCTGGTCACCGGCCACGGCAAGGCCCAGGCCCTGCAGGCCGCGGTGGAAGGCAGCGTCAATCACATGTGGACCATCTCCACCCTGCAGCTGCATCCGAAGGGAATGATGGTGTGTGACGAGCCCTCCACCATGGAGCTCAAGGTCAAGACGGTGCGTTACTTCCAGCAGCTCGAAGCCGCCAACATCGGCCGTCTGTAAGGAGTCACCATGTACGCATTGACCAACTGCACCCTCTACACCGGCAGCTGCGTGCTGACCGGTTACGGGGTGGTCATCGAGGGCGACAAGATTGTCGCCATCTCCCGCCTGGCCGAACTGCCGGCAGGCATCGAACGCATTGATCTCAAGGGTGCCAACCTGAGCGCCGGTTTCATTGACGTCCAGCTCAACGGCTGTGGCGGCGTCATGTTCAACGGCCACATCACCACCCAGACCCTGGCGACCATGCAGGCCGCCAACCTGAAATCCGGTACCACCAGCTTCCTGCCGACCCTGATCACCAGTCCGGACGCAGACATGAAGCAGGCCGTCGCCGTCACCCGCGACTACATGGCTGCGCACCCCAACGAAGTACTGGGCGTCCATCTGGAAGGGCCCTACACCAACCTCAAGCGCAAGGGGATCCACCCGGCCGAGCAGATCCGCCAGCCCGCCGACGAGATGATCGACTTCTTCTGCGCCAACGCGGATGCCATCGCCAAGATCACCCTGGCGCCGGAGCGCAACAAGCCGGAGCACATCCGCCGGCTGGTGGAGGCTGGCATTCTGGTCTCCGCAGGCCATACCGCCGCCAACTATGACCAGGCCATGGCCGGGTTCGACAACGGCATGCGCTTTGCCACCCACCTCTACAACGCCATGACCCCGACCGTGAACGGCCGCGAGCCGGGCGTGGTCGGTGCCATCTACGATCGCAAGGATGTCTACGCCGGCGTCATCGTCGACGGTCATCACGTGCACTGGGCCAACGTGCGCCTCGCGCACAAGATGCTGGGAGAGCGACTGGTGCTGGTCACCGACGCGACCGCACCGGCAGGGGCACCGGAAGGCTTTGAGAAGTTTGATTTTTGTGGCGCAACCGTCTATTTCCGCGATGGTCAGTGCGTCGACGAGAATGGTACACTCGGCGGCTCTGCCCTCACCATGATTGAGGGGGTGGAGAATCTGGTCAAACAGGTCGGATTACCGCTCGATGAAGCACTGAGAATGGCCACCCTTTACCCTGCTCGCGCCATTGGATGGGACTCACGTCTCGGTAGTATCCAGGTCGGAAAAATAGCCAACCTGACTGTCTTTGATCAGGCCTTCACGGTCTGCGGGACCGTGGTTAACGGACACTACACAACACAGTGACACTATGACTGGCGGACAAATAGCAAACGTAGATCTTATCAAGCAGGTCAACAGTGCAGCCGTGTATCGGCTCATCGATCTGCAGGGGCCCATCTCGCGGGTCAAAATTGCCGAGTTGAGTCAGCTGGCCCCGGCCAGCGTGACCAAGATAACCCGGCAACTGATCGAGCATGGCCTGATCAAGGAGACCTCGCCGCAAGCCTCCACCGGCGGACGGCGCGCCATCTCCCTGACCACCATCAAGCATCGCTTCCAGTTTGTGTCCGCCAAGCTCGGCCGCGGCTACCTGCAGCTCGCCCTGTATGACCTCGACGGCAAGGAGCTCGATCAGCACATCACCCAGGTGACCGAGATCGAGCAACAGCCGGTGGTCAACATGCTGCTGCGGGAGATCGGTGCCTTCATCGACTCCCAGCAGGATCGCAGCCGCAACCTCATCAGCATCGCGCTGACCATGCCGGGTCTGGTCAATCCGGAATCGGGCATGGTCATCTACACCCCCAAGTACCAGATCCGCAATCTGGCGCTGGCCAAACTGCTGGAAAACCACTTCAACCTGCCTTGCTATGTGGGTAACGACACCCGCTCGCTGGCACTGGCCGAACACTTCTTCGGCGAGTCCCGCGACTGCATGGACTCCATCCTGGTGAGCGTCCATCAGGGGGCGGGTTCTGGCATCATCACCAAGGGCAAGGTGTTCCTCGGCCAGAACCGCAACGTCGGCGAAATCGGCCACATCCAGGTCGAACCGCTCGGCAAGCGCTGCCACTGCGGCAACTTCGGCTGCCTGGAGACCATCGCCTCCAACGAGGCCATCGTCGACAAGGTGAAGGAGCTCATCAGCCGCGGCCACCTGAGCTCGCTGCAGGAGAAGCACATCACCATCCAGGAGGTGTGCAAGGCGGCCATGGCCGGTGACGAGCTGGCCCGCAGCGTGATCGAGAACGTGGGTGAGCATCTGGGACGAGCGGTGGCCATCACGGTCAACCTGTTCAACCCGCAGAAGGTGCTGATCGCGGGCGAAATCACCGCCGCCGAAGAGATCCTGTTCCCGGCCATCCGCCGCTGCGTGGAGCACCAGTCGCTGCCAAGCTTCCATCGCGGCCTGCCCATCGTGAAGGCACGCTTCCAGAATCAACCCACCGTCGGCGGTTTCGCGCTGGTGAAGCGGGCCCTGCTGGAAGGAGACCTGCTGCAGATCATCATGGAGCAGAAGTAAGGTCCCGGCCTTGCGAAACAACAACGGCAGCCAGTGGCTGCCGTTTTTATTGATAGATTCTTCGAGCGTAGGTTCGATTAGCCGCGTAGCGGCGTAATCGGACGCGGTGACTCACCCCGCCCGGCACGGTTTGAACAGATCCAGCGCTCCGTCATACACCTGGGTCTTCACATCCATGATGCCGAGCATGGTGCGGGGCAACAGATTGTCGCGCCGCTTCACCTTTACCCATTCACCCAGCCCGACAAGGCTTGAACAGATCCAGCGCACCGTCATACACCTGGGTCTGCACATCCATGATGCCGAGCATGGAGTGGAACAAGTTGTCGTGGGAGAAGCGCTTGCTGGCCGCCTCCTGCTGCAGACAGGTCATATCCAGCTGGCGATCGGCCTGCAACTGGGGTGAGAACCAGGTCATCAGCGGCACCCGGGTCTGATCGTCCGGGGCGAACTTGTAGGGCGTGCCGTGCAGGTAGAGCCCCATGGCGCCCAAAGATTCGCCGTGATCCGACAGATAGACCAGCCCCACGTTGTAATCCTTCTCCAGCGTCTTGAGCTTGTCGATGAGACGGGCCACTACCTTGTCGGTGTAACGGATGGTGTTGTCATAGGTGTTGACCAGCTCTTCATTGGTGCAGTTTTCGATGTCGCTGCGCGGGCAGTCCGGCACGAAGGTCCGCTCACTGGCGGGATAGCGGCGATAGTAGGTCGGACCGTGGCTGCCCATCAGGTGGAAGGCCACCAGCTTGTTGCCCTTCATCTGCGCGATCTGCCGATCCAGCCCCTCCAGCATCACCTCGTCGTAGCAGGAACCCTTCTGGCAGTACTGGGGAAAATCCTTGGCCTCGATCTCGATGGTAGGCACGTTCTTGCACACCCCCTTGCAGCCGCCATCGTTCTCCTTCCACAGTACGGAGACGCCGGCGTGCTGCAGCACATCCAGCATGCCGTCGCGGGACTGGGCCAGGGTATCGTCATAGCCACGCCGCGTCAGGTTGGAGAACATGCAGGGCACCGAGACCGCGGTGGCGGTGCCGCAGGAGCGCACGTTGCGAAACGAGACCATGCCCGATTCCCGCGCGGTGAAGCTGTTGGTGGCCTTGCCGTAACCGTTGAGGGAGTAGTTCTGGCTGCGCGCCGTCTCCCCCACCACCAGAAACATCAGGGTCGGCTTGCCACCCTGCCCCACCACCCTGGCATCCGTCCCCAACGGCTGATACGGGATCGGAGTGGCAAACAGGATGTCGGTGGCGTAGCGATAGAGGCCGTGCACATAGTTGGCCGGCACTATCTCCTTGCCAAGGGACTTGTTGTTGCGCCCGACCGAGGCGTAATCCTGGTAATAGAGCGCCGCCACTCCCACCAGAAACAGCAGGGACAGGGCGATGGAGCCAAGCCGCAGGCCCAGCCCCTTATACCAGGGACGGGGATACTCTATCTTCACCCATAGCAGAACCAGCGCAGGCAGCAGGCCGGTCAGCACGAACCAGAGCAGGATGGAGGCATTGAAGTAAGAGGTCGCCTCCCCCGTGTTGGTTTCGACGATGTTCTGCACCATGCTCACGTCGAAGATGACGCCGTACTTGAGCATGGCGTAGCTGACCACGGATCCCATCAGGATCAGCAGCACGAAGAAGGGCTTGAGCAGATAACGGAAGGTAAAGGGCAGGAACACCGCGTTGAGCGCGGCCAGCAGCACGAAGGGGATCGAGAGGGCGAAGCCCGTCTTGACGTGTTCCAGCTTGGTGAGAATGGTGTAAAAGTGCAGGAAAATGGGCCAGTTGAATACCAGTGCAAACAACAGCACCAGCAACAGATTCACCTTCATCACACCCAGGGTGATGCGCATAACGATACTCCGACAAACCAGGCAGGACAGGGGCCACACAGGGCACCTCTTGTTGCAGTCTCGCTTGCCGATCCCTCCTCCCGAGGTGATGGCGGCAAGGGGCAGCGAGGCCCGGACACGGCAGGCAGCTTAAAAAGCCAAACTTAAGGGAAAATTAAGGCGGGCAATGTCATGGCCGGCACGGCCTTCAGGCGTCAGGCCATCACAAGAAAAACGGCAGCTGAGGCTGCCGTTTTAACGGGGGCGAACAGAGCGTCGCCACCGGAGTGTTCACGAACCGGGTTACAGGGTCGCGGCGACTTCGTCGGAGATGGAGCCGTTGTGGTACACCTCCTGCACGTCGTCCAGATCTTCCAGCATGTCGATGAGGCGCATCAGCTTGGGCGCGGTCTCGGCATCCAGCTCGGCTTCGGTGGACGGGATCATGGTCACTTCGGCGCTCTGGGGCTTGAAGCCGGCGGCTTCCAGACCATCGAGCACGGTGCCGAAATCGTTCGGGGTGGTATACACCTCGATGGAGCCATCCTCTTCGGTCACCACGTCGTCGGCACCGGCTTCCAGGGCGGCATCCATCAGAGCATCTTCATCGACACCCACGAAGGTCAGCAGCCCTTTCTTGCTGAACAGGTAGGCAACGGAGCCATCGGTACCCAGGTTGCCACCGCACTTGCTGAAGGCGTGACGCACTTCGGCAACGGTACGGTTGCGGTTGTCGGTCAGGCACTCCACCATGACGGCAGAGCCGGCCGGGCCGTAACCTTCATACACGATGGTCTCGAGCTGTTCGCCATCACCACCGCCGGCGCCACGCTGGATGGCACGGTTGATGGTGTCGCGGGTCATGTTGCCGGTCAGGGCAGCCGCCACCGCCGCACGCAGGCGCGGGTTGTTGGCAGGATCGGCATCACCCAGACGCGCGGAGGTGGTGATTTCGCGGATCAGCTTGGTGAAGATCTTGCCGCGCTTGGCGTCTTGCGCCGCCTTGCGGTGTTTGATGTTGGCCCATTTACTGTGACCTGCCATAGGGACTCTCCGTTATTTTTGAATTTCAGTAACACTGGTCATGACTAATGCAAGGGAAAGGCCGCATTGCTGCGGCCTTTGCTGCCGGTAACGGCTTATTCATCACCCTTGACGGTGGTCGCAATCGCCAGCTCGCCCAGTTGGGCGGCGTTGGCAAAGCTGGGGGCGTCCGTCATCAGACAGGCGGCCGCCGTGGTTTTCGGGAAGGCAATCACATCCCGGATGTTTTCAGTACCGGTCAGCAGCATGCTCAGACGGTCCAGGCCGAAGGCCAGGCCGGCGTGCGGCGGGGTACCGTACTTCAGGGCATCCAGCAGGAAGCCGAACTTCAGACGCTGCTCGGCCGGGGTAATCCCCAGGATGTCGAACACGGTGGCCTGCATCTCGCTGTTGTGGATACGGACAGAACCGCCACCCACTTCGTAGCCGTTGATCACCATGTCGTAGGCGTTGGCGTAAGCGCCTACCGGGTTGGCTTTCAGCTGCTCCGGGCTCAGGCCGCTCGGCGCGGTGAACGGGTGATGCATGGCCGCCAGACCGCCTTCACCATCCTCTTCGAACATCGGGAAGTCGATGACCCACAGCGGCTTCCAGCTGTTCTCCAGCAGACCCAGATCCCGGCCCACTTTCAGACGCAGGGCGCCCATGGCATCGCACACCACTTTCTTGGAGTCGGCACCAAAGAAGATGATGTCGCCATCGGCCGCGCCGGTACGGGCCAGGATCTCGCGCACGATGGCGTCGGAGAGGAACTTGGCCACCGGGGACTGTACCCCTTCGATGCCGTTGGCCGCTTCGTTGACCTTCATCCAGGCCAGGCCCTTGGCACCATAGATGCCGACAAACTTGGTGTACTCGTCGATCTGCTTGCGAGAGAGCTCGGCTCCGCCCGGTACTTTCAGGGCAGCCACGCGGCCTTTCGGATCGTTGGCGGGGCCGGCGAACACGGCGAACTCGACCGCGGTCAGCAGATCTGCCACATCGACCAGCTCCATCGGCAGACGCAGGTCCGGCTTGTCGGAGCCGTAGCGACGCATGGCTTCGTCAAAGGTCATGATCGGGAAGTCGCCCAGATCCACGTTCAGGATGTGCAGCCACAGTTTGCGGATCATCTCTTCCATGATTTCACGCACCTGCGGCGCGGTCATGAAGGAGGTCTCCACGTCGATCTGGGTGAATTCCGGCTGGCGGTCGGCACGCAGGTCTTCGTCGCGGAAGCACTTGACGATCTGGTAGTAGCGATCGAACCCGGACATCATCAGCAACTGCTTGAACAGCTGCGGGGATTGCGGCAGAGCGTAGAACTTGCCCTTGTGCACGCGGCTCGGCACCAGGTAGTCACGGGCCCCTTCCGGGGTGGCCTTGGTCAGCATCGGGGTCTCGATGTCGAGGAAGCCGTGCTCGTCCATGAAGCGGCGCACGAAGGCACTGGCCTTGGCGCGGGTCTTCAGGTACTTGGCCATCTCGGGGCGACGCAGGTCCAGGTAGCGATACTTGAGGCTCACCTCTTCGCTGTTGACCTGGTTGAAGTCCAGCGGCAGCGGCTCGGCACGGTTGATGATGGTCAGCTCGTGGGCAAACACCTCGATGGCACCGGTGGCCATGTCGCTGTTGCGCTGGGAGCCGGGACGGGTGCGTACCACGCCGGAGACCTGAATGCAGAATTCGCCGCGCAGTTCGGAGGCCAGGGCAAAGGCGTCCGGCTTATCCGGATCGAAGAACACCTGCACGATCCCTTCCCGGTCGCGCATGTCGATAAAGATGAGGCCGCCCAGATCGCGACGACGATGGACCCAACCGCACAATGTAATGGTCTGCCCTGCATGGGCCTCATTGACCTGTCCGCAATAGATAGAGCGCATGGACTTCTTCCTTCGAATTTGTAGAGAGACGGTTAACCTGGGTCGCCGGGCACGACTGGCAAGCACCGTCTGTCTCACAGCTGGCCAGATCCTGTTCTTGCCCGGTTTGAAATCTGTCTCGTACTGTCCGACCGCCGGGATCGGACACCTGCCGCCGATATCGGCTCGACCAGAGGCGGCTGGCAAGCGGCCGGGGTGTCGGGCGGAGGGCATCGGCAAGCGATTGTTGTTTGGCCGCATCATGGCCGCTGCCGTCGTCACAATATGCGTACAGCGGCGTGAGTCACAACAAATTGGCAAACAAAAGGGCTGGCATTATAGAGGAAAACCCCCATTTGGGTAAAATGGCCAGCAGCCTCCTTTGCCCTGTTTTTTACATCCCGGGGCAAAAAAGGGGGGTAAAACGAGATAAACCCGCAGACAGGATCCCTCATGAGCCTCTTTTTGGGCCTGCCACAATGGTCTCACCCGGCCTGGCCAGGTCACTTGCTGGGCGTGGGCGCCAAGCCCGCCGAGCACCTCGCCCACTATGCCCGGGTATTCAACACGGTGGAAGGCAATACCACCTTCTACGCCTCGCCGACCCCCGACACGGTCCGGCGCTGGGCCGATGCGGTGCCCGCCCACTTTCGGTTCAGCTTCAAGTTTCCGCAAACCATCAGCCACCAGAGCGATCTGGTGAGCGCCGACAAGCAAGTGAGCGACTTCATCCGCCTGCTGGAGCCCTTGCATGACAAGCTGGGACTGCTCAAGCTGCAGCTGCCCGCCCGCTTCGGCCCACAGGGGCTGCCCCGGCTGGCGGCCTTTTTCGAACGGCTGCCACCGGCGTTTCGCTATGCCCTCGAGGTGCGCCACCCCGATTTCTTCGCCAAGGGCGAGGCGGAGCGGCAGTTGAACCGGCTGCTGATGGAGAGAGGCATCAACCGCATCATGCTCGACAGCCGGCCGCTGTTCTCGGTGCCGGCCACCACGGCAGCCATGATCGATGCCCAGGGCAAGAAGCCGAGGCTGCCGGTGCACCTGCTTGCTACTGCCAATGCCCCCGTGGTGCGGCTCATCGGCCTGCCGGATCCGGCCGCCAACCACCCCTTTCTGCCAGGCTGGCTCCCTCACTGGCGCCAGTGGCTGGCGGAGGGCAAAGATCTCTACCTCTTTATACATACGGCCGACAACGCTCAGTCCCCCGAGCTGGCCCGTCAGGTTGCCCGCCTGCTGGGGGAAGAGATGGCCCCCTGGCCGGGGGAAAACGATCGCGCGCAGCAGGGCGTGCTGCCCTTTTAGTCAGCCGCCTTATCCCGTCTTCCCCGCCGCGAAAAAAAGCCGTTTTTTTGTGGCTGGACGGGGCTTGGCGTCAAGACAAACGCCGACCTTTCCTCTACACTAGCGCCCCAAGTAAGGACCCGGACCGCCAGCCCAGCACAATCCGATGCAGGCAGGCGTCCGGCGCCATAAACAGGGCCCTGACGCCAGTGCGCTGCAACTCGTTGCCGCAGATGGTGCCGCCCTCAGAAAGGACCAGGATGATGGTCCATTGCGAACGGAACCGGCCCGATGGATCTCAAGGCCCGCCACCCCGTTCGTGAACCGGTGACGACCCGGCCCGGACCGGTGTCACCCAACGATTCAATTGAACAAAACAGTCGGTTCGCGCACCGGCTGTCAGGTTGCGCCAGCATGCATACCAAAGATCAGATTTTTGCCGCCCCTATCGCTCGATTGGGGGATTTTTGCTTTGACGAACAGGTCGTCGATGTCTTCCCCGACATGATCCAGCGCTCGGTGCCGGGTTACAGCAACATCATCTCCGCCATCGGCATGATGGCCGCCCGTTACGCCCAGCCACAGAGCCGGCTCTACGACCTCGGCTGTTCGCTCGGCGCCGCCACCCAGGCGATGCGTCGCCACGTCACCCAGCCCGGCTGCCACATCACGGCGGTGGATCTCTCCCACCCCATGATCGAGCGTGCCCGCGCCCACCTCTCCGGCTTCAAGTCCGAGGTACCGGTGGAGCTGGTGGAGGCGGACATCTGCGACATCGCCATCGAGAACGCCTCCGTGGTGGTGCTCAACTTCACCCTGCAGTTCGTCGAGCCCGAAAAGCGGGCCGCCCTGATCCAGCGCATCTTTGATGGGCTGCGCCCGGGCGGGATCCTGATCTTGAGCGAAAAATTCCGCTTCGAAGGTGCGCCGGTCAACGAGCTGCTCATCGACCTGCACCTCGACTTCAAGCGCGCCAACGGTTACAGCGAGCTGGAGATCAGCCAGAAGCGTACCGCCCTTGAGAACGTGATGCGCACCGACAGCCTGCCGGTGCATCAGGCCCGCCTGCGGGATGCCGGCTTCGCCCATCAGGATCTCTGGTTCCAGTGCTTCAACTTCGGCTCCATGATTGCCATCAAATCGAGCGAGCCTGCCCAGCCATGATCGACTTTGCCAACTTCTATCAGCTGATCGCCAAGAATCGGCTGAACCACTGGCTGCATACCCTGCCCGCCCAGCTACACGCCTGGCAGCACGACAACCAGCACGGTGATCTGCCGCGCTGGAACCGCGCCCTCAACAAGCTGCCGCAGGTGGCCCCCGGCCACATCGAGCTGCACAGCCGGGTCGAAATTGGCTCGGCCGAGAGCCTCGGCGAAGGGGAACGCAAGAAGGTGGAGAGCCTGCTGCGCCACTTCATGCCCTGGCGCAAGGGGCCGTTCACGGTGCACGGCATCCACATCGATACCGAATGGCGCTCCGACTGGAAGTGGGATCGGGTACTGCCCCACATCAGCCCGCTTGCCGGTCGCTACGTGCTGGACGTGGGCTGCGGCAGTGGCTACCACCTCTGGCGCATGGTGGGCGAAGGGGCGAAACTCGCGGTCGGCATCGATCCGAGCCCGCTGTTCCTCTGCCAGTTCGAGGCTATTCGCCACTTTGCCGGCAACGACCAGCGTGCCCACCTGCTGCCACTCGGCATTCAGGAGCTGCCGGAGCTGCGGGCGTTTGACACTGTCTTCTCCATGGGAGTGCTCTATCACCGCAAGTCTCCCATCGAACACATCGAACAACTGCGCAACCAGTTGAAAGACGACGGCGAGCTGGTGCTGGAGACGCTGGTGATCGACGGCGGCGTCAACGACGTGCTGGTGCCCACCGATCGCTACGGCAAGATGCGCAACGTCTGGTTCATCCCCTCCAGCGCGGCCCTCAAGTTGTGGGTCGAGCGCTGCGGATTTACCGATGTGCGGATTGTCGACGAGAATATGACCAGCACCGACGAACAGCGTCGTACCGACTGGATGATTAATGAATCCCTGAGTGATTATCTGGATCCAACCAATCCCGCACTCACGGTAGAAGGACACCCGGCACCGAAACGTGCCGTACTGATTGCCAGAAAGGCCAAAGACTAGCCGATGGCGGCTGTGGAAGTTACACTGACCCAATTCCAGGAAGCACAGTTAAATGAATGACATGAAAAGCAAATTAAAAGGAATGACCCTGCTCTCCCTGCTCAGTCTCGGCGGGTGTGTCAGTATGGAGAAAGCGCCCCCGGTACCTACCTTGACGCTGGCCGAGCTTCGCAACGAGATCAATCTGAGCGAGCAGCGCCTGCAAACATCCATGGAACAGCAACAGAAGCAGTATGTGCAGCAACAGCACCTGCTGGTTCAGCTCAACACTGATGTCAACAACATGAAAGAGTCCGTGAACAAAGTCGGCAGCAAGCTCGAATCCCTGCCGCCCGAGCCGCCCAAGCCCATGGCGATCCCGACCGAGAAGTGCCAGGCCCCGAGCCAGGGTCACACCGTCGACGGCAAGCTGCTGGTCGGCGAGGCGGAGTGGATCTGGGTTGACGCGGCCAACGACGCCTTCCAGGCGCGGGTCGATACCGGTGCCACCACCTCCTCCATCAGCGCCCAGGACATCACCATCTTCGAGCGCAACGGCAAGAACTGGGTGCGCTTCTTCCTGAGCCATCAGGAGATGGACGACAAGATCCAGATTGAAGCGCCGCTGGTGCGCCACGTGCGGGTGCGTCAGGCTTCCGCCGACGATCTCGACCGCCGTCCGGTGGTGCGACTTGCGGTACGCATCGGCGACATGACCGAGAAGGCCGAATTTACCCTGAAGGACCGCAGCGACATGGCCTTCCCCGTGCTGCTGGGCCGTGAGTTTTTGAAAGACATCGCCGTGGTTGATGTGGCCCGCGAATATATCCAACCCAAACCCAAGCTCAAGGATGTGAAATAATCCATGGTTTCCCGTAAGCCGTTCTATTTGCTGGTAGCCCTGCTGTACATTGTCGGCCTGGGGATGACGTTCTATCACCACATCGCGCTGGACGTACCGCTCACGCCGGGTGAAAAACGCCAGATCTGGTCCATCGAAGCCAAGCTGGAATTCGAGGCCACCGGCGAGCCGGTGATCGCCTCCCTGGCCATTCCGGGCACCCAGCCCGGTTTCACCCTGATGAACGAGAACGCCGCGAGCCCAGGCTACGGCCTCTCCTTCGTCGAGAAGGATGGCGATGCCCGCGCCGAGTGGTCCATCCGCAGCGCCTCCGGCCGTCAGGAGCTCTACTACCGCGTCGACATGATGGCTGATGCCCATGCCAAACCGGCTGCCAACCCGCTGCCGCCGGCCATCGAGAAGCAGATCGAGAGCGAGCCCTACGCCACCGCCATGAAGCAGATCCTGGAACGTGCCCAGGAGCGCTCCGCCGACGGCTACACCCTCACCCGCGAGATCATCAAGGAAATCGAGAAGCAGGAGCAGAACGCCGAGCTGCTGAAGAAGCACAAGAGCCGCGCCAACCTGATCGCCGAGCTGCTCAACAACGCCGACGTACCGACCCGTGTCGTGCACGCACTGAGCCTGGAAGATGGTCGCCGTCGTCAGGAGCTGGTGGATTACCTGCAGGTGTTCAACAGCCCGACCGACTACAAGCTGTTCAACCCGCAGACCGGTGAACAGGGCCGCCCTGCCAACCTGCTGCTGTGGGAATACAACTCCGGCGCCCTGCTGGACGTGACCGGTGGTCACAACTCCCGCGTCAGCTTCTCGATGATCGAGCAGGAACAGCCGGTCAGCGTGGCGCTGGCCCAGAAGTTTGAAAAATCGGAGATGATGAACTTCTCCATCCACAGCCTGCCGCTGGAAGAGCAGACCCTGTTCAAGGGCTTGCTGCTGATCCCGATCGGCGTGCTGATGGTGGTGTTCCTGCGGGTACTGGTGGGGATCAAGACCTCGGGCACCTTCATGCCGGTGCTGATCGCGGTCGCCTTCATCCAGACCTCGCTGGTCACCGGTCTCATCGGTTTCCTGCTGATCGTCGGCACCGGACTGGTGATCCGCTCCTACCTGTCGCGGCTCAACCTGCTGCTGGTCGCCCGAATATCGGCCATCATCATCATGGTGATCTCGATGATCGGCATCTTCTCCGCGTTCGCCTTCAAGCTGGGACTGACCGATGGCATGAAGATCACCTTCTTCCCGATGATCATCCTTTCCTGGACCATCGAGCGGATGTCCATCCTGTGGGAAGAAGAGGGTCCGAAAGAGGTGTTCCGCCAGGGTGGCGGCTCTCTGCTGGTGGCCGTCATCGCCTATCTGGCCATGGATAACGAACTGATCCGTCACCTCACCTTCAACTTCCTCGGCCTGCAGCTGGTGCTGATGGCGACCGTGCTGTTGATGGGTAACTACACCGGCTACAAGCTGAGCGAGCTCAAGCGCTTCAAGCCGCTGGTGGACGAGATCAAATCGGGTGCCACTCCGGGTAAGGACAAGTAACAGATGTGGTTCTGGGAAAAGTACACCACCCCGTGGAGCCTGTCCCAATCAGGCATCCTCGGCATGAACAAGCGCAACCACTCCTACATCAGCCGCTACAATCCGCGCAGCCTCTACCCGCTGGTGGATGACAAGCTGCAGACCAAGCGCATTGCGCTGGATGCCGGCGTCACGGTACCGGAACTGATCGGTACCATTCGTGCCCAGCACGACGTGAGCCGCATCACCGAGCTGGTGAAGGATTGGCCGGGCTTCTGCATCAAGCCGGCGCGTGGCTCCGGCGGCAAGGGGATCCTGGTGATCCTGCGCCAGGAAGAGGGCCTGTTCTACAAGCCCAATGGCAGCGCCTCCAACGGGCAGGATCTGGAGCGCCATGTCTCCAACATCCTGGCCGGGCTCTATTCGCTGGGCGGCAAGCCCGACGTGGCGCTGGTGGAAGGCCTCATCAACTTCGATGACGTGTTCGACGGCTACTCGTTCGAAGGGGTTCCCGATGCCCGGGTGATCATCTTCAAGGGCTTCCCGGTGATGGCCATGATGCGCCTCTCCACCGCGGCGTCCGACGGCAAGGCGAACCTGCACCAGGGCGCAGTGGGGGTGGGTCTGTGCCTGCGCACCGGCCGTGCGCTGCGGGCAGTGCAGTTCGGCAATCCGCTGCGCCACCACCCGGACACCGGCCTCGATCTCTATGAGCTCAAGGTGCCCCACTGGGACACCCTGCTGACCCTGGCGGCCTCCTGCTACGAGATGTCTGGCCTGGGCTACATCGGGACCGACATGGTGCTGGACAAGTTCCGCGGCCCCATGCTGCTGGAGCTCAACGCTCGGCCGGGCCTCGCCATCCAGATCGCCAACGGCCGCGGTCTGGTGCCCAACCTCAAGACCATCGAGAAGCTGGGTCAGGTGAAGATGAACGTGGAGCAGCGGGTCAACTTCGCCAAGGATCACTTCGGCATCTTTGACGAGTAGTCCGGACACTCATGACAAAAGCGCGCCACAGGGCGCGCTTTTTTATGACTGCTGAATAACGGCCATAAAAAAACCGATGCCTGGGCATCGGTTTTTCACTATCCGGTTTGCCGACCCGATTACAGGGAAGCAGCGTTCTCGGACAAGTACTTGGCAACGCCGTCCGGAGAGGCGGTCATGCCTTTTTTGCCTTTCTCCCACTGAGCCGGACACACTTCGCCGTGCTCTTCGTGGAACTGCAGGGCGTCAACCATACGCAGCATCTCGTCGATGTTGCGGCCCAGCGGCAGATCGTTGACAACCTGGTGACGAACGACACCATTCTTGTCGATCAGGAAGGAGCCACGGAATGCAACGCCGGCTTCCGGGTGCTCGACGTCATAGGCTTTGCAGATCTCGTGCTTGATGTCGGCAACCAGCGGGTACTTGACCGGGCCGATGCCGCCGTCTTCGATCTTGGTGTTGCGCCAGGCGTTGTGGGAGAACTCGGAGTCGATGGAAACACCGATCACTTCCACGCCACGCTTGTTGAACTCTTCCAGACGGTGATCGAAGGCAATCAGCTCGGACGGGCAGACGAAGGTGAAATCGAGCGGATAGAAGAACAGGACGGCTGCCTTGCCCTTGATGTGGGATGCCAGGTTGAAGGAGTCAACGATCTGGCCATTGCCCAGAACGGCAGCAGCGGTGAAATCGGGTGCGGGACGGCCTACCAATACCATATTCAATTCCTCTTTATGTGAAGTGAACAATCCTGTCAGGATCAGGCTACCTAGAGCCAAGTCCGTCTAATTAAAGCGACAAACTATAGCCCCGATGGTAGATTAGTTAAATCAAATTAAATAGATAGTATTAATCGGGTTTTCCTATGCAACGTTGGCCCAGCCTGAAACAGCTGCAATATCTGGTTGCTCTCGACGAGCACAAGAACTTCAACCGCGCCGCCAAGGCCTGTCATGTCAGCCAGTCGACCCTGAGTACCGGGATCCAGACGCTGGAGGACATGATGAACCTGCAACTGGTGGAACGGGACCACAAGAGCTTCATTATGACCCCGGTCGGCATGGAAATCGTCGAGCGAGCTCGCAATTTGCTCTCCGATGCGCGGGATCTGATGGAGCTCGGCCAGCATCAGGGGGGCGTCATGCACGGCACGGTACGCCTGGGCTGTATTCCCACCATAGCCCCCTTCCTGCTCAGCAAGCTGCTGCAGGTGTGCGGCAAGACCTATCCTGAGCTGGAATTGTTGCTGCGTGAAGACACCACCACCAACCTGCTCAAGCAGCTGGAGCAGGGGCAGCTCGACCTGCTGATCCTGGCGCTGCCGGTGGAGATCGGCGGCTTTCACTGCAAAACGGTCGGCCAGGATCCCTTCCACATGGTGATGCCCGCCAGCATGGCGGCCAGCCTGCACACCCCGTTCGACTACAAGGAGCTGCCCAACCAGAGCATCTTCCTGCTGGAGCGGGAGCACTGCCTCACCGAACACGCGGTGAGCGCCTGCCGGCTGCGGGACAAGAGCAAGATCAACCCGTTTGCCGCCACCAGCCTGCACACCCTGGTGCAGATGGTCGGCGCTGGGCTCGGCACCACCTTCCTGCCGCAGATGGCCATCGATGCCGGCATCCTCGACAACACGGATCTGGTGGCCATTCCGCTGCCGGGAGAACATCCCTATCGCGAGATCGGGCTGGTGTGGCGCCCCAGCACCACCCGGGTGCAGACCTTCTACAAGCTGGCGGAGCTGCTCGCCCCGCTCATCGAAAACAAGGCCTGATCCGTCATCCATAAAAAACGCCGGCACTTGCCGGCGTTGTTGTGTTGGGCGCAAGGCCCAGCTCTGTCAGTGACTGGCCGGTGGCCCGAAGATACGGGTGTAGGAGGTCAGGGTCCGTACGCTCACATTCTGCGGGTTGCCGTTCTCGTCGTAGAGCCCTAGCGCCCCGCTCTGCTTGTCATGACCCAGCAGCTGGTGGGCACTCAGATTGCTGAGCGCATCGCTGTCCGCTTTCCACTCCCAGCGCTGACCCAGGCTCAGGCTGCAACTCTGCAGCTGGCCGAGGTTGTTGCCATCCAGGCAGCGGCGGGTATCCTGCGCGCTGACATAGCGGCCGTACTGGTCATAGATGAAGGACTGGGCGGCCGAGGTCTCGTCACAGGTTACCGCGCTCAGACCATGGTTGGCATCTGCGCTCAGGCAGCGGTTGTCAAAGCCCCCCAGCTGCAGGTTGACCGGGCGACCGCCGGTAAACACCGGGTGGTTCCAGTCCACCTTGAAGCTGGTGGACGCCGTCACCCGTCTGCGCTGGTCGGTATCTTCAAAGCCCTGGAAGGAGACATGGGCCCCCACCACGTAGTAGTGCTTGTAGATGCCGGTGTAGATGGGGCGGATGTTGACCGAGGAGTCGATCTTGAACTCGGTGCTGCCCTTCTCGTCCGGCGCCGCCTTGTAGATGACGTCCAGATTCGGCACGAACCCCTTGTAGCTGAGCGGCTGGATACGATTGTGATCCACGTCGTACCCCATGCCCCAGACGGTGGCCGTCTTGGAGGAGAGCAGGGACTCCGCAGTCGCGTACTGATCGCGCACCCAGCTGAAACTCACCTTCTGGGCGCTCGGCGCCGAGCGTTCGACCCGGTAATCCTGGGTATTGTAGGCGAGCTGGCGCTGCTGGCTGAACTTGGCCGACGCCTCCAGCTTGGCCTTGGGCCCATCCTTGTTCACCTCGACCCCGCCGGTGACCCCCACCTCGAAACCCGAGATCTCGCGATGCTCGTACTTGCTGTTGAGGTTGGTCGGCAGGCTCTTGAGCACCGCCGCCTTGGTGTTGGACGCCTCGATGCTGAAGCGATAATCCTGGGCGATGGCATCGGTGGCATAGTCGCGGGCCCAGCCATCCAGCAGCAGGTAGTCCGCGATGTTCTCGCTCCAGCTGAGATCCTCGTTGAGCTGGATGCCGGCACCGGCCGACTCTTCGTCCAGCGAGATCCGCACTATCTTGGCATCCGGCGTGGCGGAGCCGGTGTTGCCAAATTGCAGGGAGCGCTCCAGGTTGACCCGGTAGACCAGCGAGATGTTCGGCGAATCGCAGAACAGCCGATCGCCCCGGCTCCAGGTGCGCGAGCGCGGGAAGGTACACTCGGCATCGCTGATCTTGCGGTTGACGTTGAGGTAGAAGGCCACGTGGGGCAGACCGGCCTCGGCGGCGGGCGGCTGGGTCAGCGAGCGCTTGCGGCGCTTGCCCTGCCCTTCCAGGCTCTCGACCCGATCCATCACCTG
This sequence comes from Aeromonas sp. ASNIH4, assembly GCF_002934425.1. Classification (NCBI taxonomy): domain Bacteria; kingdom Pseudomonadati; phylum Pseudomonadota; class Gammaproteobacteria; order Aeromonadales; family Aeromonadaceae; genus Aeromonas; species Aeromonas sp. ASNIH4. Next base: position 3,004,760 of record NZ_CP026217.1, read on the forward strand.
ATAGAAGGCCGGATCATCGACGCCTCCCAGCAGGGTGAACAGCAACTCTCCCTTGTAGCCGGACACCAGCACCCAGTCCGCATCAAAAGAGATGCCGGCCAGCTGCTCCATGGCCTTTCTGGCCTGCTGTCGCTCATTCTTGTCGGTGACGGCGCTGAAATCGATGAACAGACGCTCGCCCCGTGCCAGCACTCGCTCGCGCAGCTGATCCCGAGTCATGAGCGGCGTCGCCCCCTGCCCCTTCAGCCAGACATCGGCATTGAGATAAATCAGACCCTGTTCGGATTGCAGGCTGGCCAGCATGGCGGTGCCCTGGTCGGTACGTTCGCCAATATCTTCGGCTTGCACGCTGCCTGCCAACAAGGCCAGCGCGAGCAGACTGAGAGTGGGGGCTTGCGTGATGAATTTGCGTGGTTTTTTGTTTTTCATTGTTATCTCCTTGTCGAATCACGCCAAGCTATTTAAACAATGAACGAATACGGCATAACCATATTATTCACGGTTATATTTCGGGGCGTTATTCTGCTTGCCTGTCATGACATTCATTATTCTCGCCGTGAATTAACAGCGTGGCGGCGAATGCATTTATTGTTGACAGAACAAGGATCGCGATACGATCTAAGGTGGATGATTCGGCATGCGCCGATGCTATTACACGGGAGTCGCGCTCTGACGGCAATCTTCCCTCAAGGTCGCCTGACTGCGCCTTGCATCTCGCACCGTGCCCATTGGCTTGGCGGTAGCGTCCATCGGCCTGAACGATGGTGCGACAGCCTGATGCCGCAGGCTTCCTGGTGCGAGGGAACACTCACTGCTATGGACCGGATATCATGGGATGGCCCTCCTCTGTCTGGTGATATTGTCAGCCGACGCCAGTCATTGGCCGAATATTATTATGTGAACCAGTTGCGGGAATATACCCAGAGATATCTTGTGGTGCTGCCATCATATTGGCGGTGAAAATGGCGGGGTCCCTTGCCATTTATTTGATGGCGCCATCATAACGAATTAACCCTGAGACAGAACGTGACACAGATCACGGGGCGGCGTCAACAAGGTTAATTATCATTTCATGCCAAGGCTGATTGGAATAACTACTTTAATATTGAAATACTCATTCAAGATAATCGCCAAATATTATTCAAATGAATACAAACAATATTATGACCCTCTGCATTTGCGCCTCTTTTGAGGTAGCCGGAGGCTGTTTCTTGCAAGCAAGGCTATGTTCGAGCCCCGAACCCCGTTTATGATGGAGACGTTGTCGTCTCGAAGGAGCCCCCATGGATTGCAAATGGCTGCTACCCCTGCTGGCCCTGTTGCTGGCCGCCTGTTCCAGCACACCCGAGCCTGCCCCGCCGCGCCAGCAGAGCAGCGCCTTTGAAGGCTTCTATCAGCAGTGGCGCGGCGTGCCCTATCGCATGGGGGGTTCGGATCGGGCCGGGCTCGACTGCTCCGCCTTCACCCAGCTCGCCTACCAGCAGGTGATGGGCTTCAACCTGCCCAGAACCACCGAATCCCAGGCCAACCTGGGCCGGCCGGTCGATCGCTACCGGCTGCAGCACGGCGATCTGGTCTTCTTCAAAACCGGCTGGCAGCAATACCACGTCGGCGTCTACACCGGCGGTGGGGAGTTCATCCACGCCTCCACCAGCAAGGGGGTGATACGCTCGCGCCTCGACAACGTCTACTGGAACAGCCGCTACTGGCAGGCGCGCCGCCTCACCCAGTGACCACCACAAAACAACAGGGCCCGCGACGGGCCCTGTTGTTGTTGATTCAACGGATGGCTCAGTGCTTGCGATGCCAGCGCGGCGAGGTGGCTCGCTCGCCCCAGGGGGTCACGCAGGGCAACAGCGCCCCTTCGATCACCTTGTCACTGCCGGCCAGGGCCTCGGCAATCTTCTCGTGCAGCACCCGCAGCAGGCGCCCCTCCTGTTCGGCCAGGGAGTGACCCGCGGCAAAAAACTCGCGTTGATGCTGCAACGCCAGCTTCTGGGCAAATTCATAGGTGTTGAAGCAATCCGGCATCCGCTCGACCACATCTTCCAGGCGGGCCAACAAGCTGTTCAGTTCCCTGGTCATAACACTCTCTCCTTGTCGGTTGATAGCCAAAAACTACCCCTTATTGGATAATTCACCAACCCCAAATCCACGAAAGTGTGGAGGCCAGCACAGTCGCCGGGTGAGTCATCCGCGCCCCATCCTAAGCCAACGGGCAAAACTTTACAGCCAGTTAACAAGACGCTAGATTTAGACCGACCAATCAGTCGGTCCCTAACCAGCGGGGTATGCCATGGAAGCGATGCAGTTGCAGGAGGCCACCGACAAGCTGTCGCTCCCGGCCAGACTGGCCAGACTCAGAGACGCCTGTCAGCAACATCCCATGCCGAGTCTGAGCGAGCGCAGAGCCCACCTCAGCCAGCTCAAGCACGCCCTGATCGCCCACAAGCAGCCGCTGTGCGATGCCCTGGCCAAAGACTATGGCCAGCGCAGCGACTACGACAGCATGATTGCCGACATCCTCCCCTGCGTCATGCAGATCAACTACACCCAGAAACGGATCAAGCGCTGGATGCGCCCGCACCGCCGCCACACCGGCCTGCTGCTGGCCCCGGCCAGGGTCGAGGTGTTCTATCAGCCGCTCGGGGTGGTCGGCATCATAGTGCCCTGGAACTTCCCGGTGATGCTGAGCCTCGGCCCCCTCATCAGCGCCATCGCCGCCGGCAACCGCGCCATGCTGAAGCTCTCCGAGTTCACCCCGCACACCAACCGGGTGCTGCGCGAGCTGCTGGACGGCGTCTTCGACGAGCGCGAGGTGATGGTGATTGAAGGTGATGCCCAGGTGGCGGCCGCCTTCAGCGCCCTGCCCTTCGATCACCTGCTGTTTACCGGCTCCACCGCCGTGGGCCGGCTGGTGATGGCCGCGGCGGCCCCCCAGCTCACCCCGCTCACCCTGGAACTCGGTGGCAAGAGCCCCTGCCTCATCGCCCCCGACATGCCGCTGGCGCTGGCGGTGGAGCGGATGATCTTCGGCAAGAGCCTCAACGCCGGCCAGATCTGCGTCGCCCCCGACTATGTGCTGTTGCCGCGCGGTCAGGAGCAGGCCTTTGTCGAGGCCTATCGCGATCACTTCGCCCGCCTCTATCCCCAGGGGCTGGGGAGCCAGGATTACGGCTCCATCATCAATGGCCGCCAATATGAACGGCTCACCAGCTGGCTGGCCGAAGCCGAGCGGGCAGGCGCCCAGATACACCCCTGTGGCAGCCCGGCCCGGGACGATGGCGCCCACCGCCTGCTGCCCCATCTGCTGACCGAGGTGCCCAGCCACTGCCAGCTGATGCAACAGGAGATTTTCGGCCCGCTGCTGCCGATCGTGCCCTATGATTCGCTGGACGAGGCGCTCGCCTACATAGCCGCGCGGCCCCGTCCGCTCGCCTTCTACCTGATGAGCCTGGATCCCGCCCTGCAGCACAAGGTGATCCGGGAGACCCACTCCGGCGGCATGGCCATCAACGACAGCCTGTTCCAGGTGGCGGCCGACGACGTGCCCTTTGGCGGCATCGGCGCCTCCGGCATGGGCCACTACCACGGCCACGAGGGGTTTCTCACCTTCTCCAAGGCCAAGACCGTGCTGAGCCGGGGACGCTTCAGCACCGGCACCATGGTGCACCCTCCCTATCGGCGCTGGCACCAGCGGCTGATGATGGCCCTGTTTTTGCGCTAACGAGACCAGCATGAACACACCCGTGACCGACAAGCGCCGCCAGATCCTGGATGCCGCCCTTGCCCTGTGTGCCGAAGATGGCTTGCAGGGCGCCGCCACCGCCCGCATCGCCAAGGCGGCCGGAGTGGCCAACGGCACCCTGTTTCACCACTTTCCCAGCAAGGAGGTGCTGATCCAGAGCCTCTACCAGGACATCAAGCTGCGCCTCGGCGCCGCCATCACCGAGGCTGACGCCGCCCTGCCCCTTCAGGAGCAGGCGCGCCACTACTGGAGCCAGGCGATGGCCTGGATGCAGGCCCACCCCCACGAGCTCAAGTTCGTGCTGGGCTTCTTTCACTCCCCCCTGCTGGCTCGCCCGCTGCGCAGCCAGATCCTGAGCGACACCCTGCGTTTTCTACCCCGCCTGCTGGCCCAGGGCCAGACCAGCGGCGAATTGATGCAAGCTCCACCGGCCCTGATGCTGGAGGTGTGCCAGGGCCAGTTCCTAGCCTGCGCCTCGCTGTTTGTCGACCAACCTGAACTGGGACGGGACGGCCACTGGCAAGCCAGCGCCTTCGCCCTGTTCTGGTCCGCCATCTCGGGAGTTCACGCCTATGCACAACCGACATCTTGATACCCTGGCGGCGCAGGGTCGCCGCCTCTGGATCAGCTGCCTGCTCTGGATCATCGGCCGCACCCTGTGCCGCGCCGCCCGCATCGACGAGGCGGTACGCCAGGAGCTCGCCCCCCTGCCGGATGGGCTCACCATCCGGCTGGAGGTGAGCGGCATGGCCCACGGCCTGACCATTCACAAGGCGGCCGGCCGCTGGCAGAGCGGCCCCACGCCCGACACCGGTGGGCTGCATCCGCTGCGGGTGCGCTTCAAGCATCCCGCCATCGCCTTTCGCGCCCTCAGCTTTCGGCTCGGGGTCAATCAGGCGTTCAGCGAAAACCGTCTGCTGGTGGAGGGGGATCTCACCGTCGCCATGCACCTGGTGCGGGCGCTGGAGCAGTTGCAGGCGCTGATCCTGCCGGCCTTCATCGCGCGGCCACTGCTGCGCCACTATCCTGACCCGCGCCACAAGCTGAGCCGGGCCTGCCACATCTACCTGGGTCTGTTGACCGGCTGAACGAGAGGATGAGCACCATGAGTCGCTATTACGATTTTTTCTGTCCGGTCAAACTGATGGCGGGCGAGCAGGCGCTGGAGCAACTGGCCGGCGAACTGGCGGGATTGGGGGCGCGCAGGCCGCTGCTGCTCACTGATAAAGGGGTCAGCGGCACTGGCCTGGCCACCCTGCTGGCCGGGGTACTGGCCGAAGGGGAGCTGCCGGTGGCCGCCATCTGGGACGAGATCCCGGCCGACTCCTCCACCGCCGTGGTGGAGCGGATTGCGGCCCGTCACCGGGAGCTCGGCTGTGACAGCCTGGTGGCGCTGGGCGGCGGCTCCGTCATCGACACCGCCAAGGCGGTCAACATTCTCGCCTCCATGGGGGGGACGCGGCTGCTGGATTACGCCGGCGCAGGCTGTCTGACCCGGCCGCTGCAACCGCTGGCGGTGGTACCCACCACGGCGGGCACCGGCTCGGAAGTGACCCTGGTAGCGGTGATCAAGGACGAGGCGAGCGGGCGCAAGGTGCCCTTTACCTCCCCCTTCCTGCTGCCCCAGCTGGCGGTGCTGGATCCCCGCCTCACCCAGGGGCTGCCGCTCAACATCACCGCTGCCACCGCCATGGATGCCATGACCCACGCCATCGAGGCCTTCATCGGCAACGCCAAGAACCCGGTCAGCGACGCCCTGGCCCTGATGGCGGTGGAGAAGATCGCCAACGCCCTGCCCCAGGTACTGAACAACCCGCAGGACAAGCGGCTGCGGCTGCAGCTGGCGGAAGGCTCCACCCTGGCGGGCATGGCCTTCTCCAACTCCATGGTGGGGCTGGTGCACGCCCTCGGCCACAGTCTGGGGGCCCGCTGCCACCTGCCCCACGGCCTGTGCATGAACCTCTTCCTGCCCACCGTGCTCGACTACAACCGGCCGGGCATCGATCCCGAGCTGGCCCGTCTGCTGCTGCCGCTGGTGGGGGCCGAGCGCTTTGCCGCAACCCCGGCCGCCGCGCGGGCCCAGGCCGCCATCGAGGCGCTGCAGGCGCTGCGCGATACCCTGTGGCAGGCGGTCAAGCTGCCGCGCACCTTGCGCGAGGCTGGCGTCACCGACAAGGCGCTGCTGCCCGAGATCCGCGATCTCGCCATCAACGACGGCGCCCTGCTCTACAACCGCAAGGATGCCGACCGCACCCAGCTGCTCGGCCTGCTCGAGCTCGCCTGGGAGTAATCGGACAGAGGCCCCGCATCGCGGGGCCTCCTGTTACCAGCTGATGGTGGCGCCGGCGCCGTAGTTGCCGCGCTCCTCGGGCGCTTTTTCACGCCAGATGGACTCCTTGTTGCGGCGCACGGCCTCTTCCCGTTCCTGATTGCGTTCCCAGACGGGCTTCACCTCATCCAGCGGCCGCTCGTGTTTCTGCCCCAGGTGATCAATCACCGAGCACTGTTTGTCGCCGCACTGATAGGCATAGGGCTCGACGGTACAACCCGCCGTGGCCAGACACAGGCCAAACAGAGAAAGACGAAGGGAGGAAGGCAAGATCATGGGACGCTCCTGTTTGCATCGGTCAACCAAGGGCGCCGAGTGTCAAACAGGAGGCAAATGGAATCAACCCTGCCAGCAGGGTTGATTGTTACAAGGGGTACACAGTGCAATGTATCAGCAAGCTGTTGATACATATCATGTTAATCATCGCGCTGACGCAAGCACTCAGCCTTGCTCGTCGCTAAACACCCCGGTGGAGAGGTAGCGATCCCCCCGATCGCAGATGATGGCCACCACCACCCCCTGTTTGATCTCTGCCGCCACCTGCAAGGCGCCGGCCACGGCGCCCCCCGAGCTGACCCCGCAGCAGATCCCCTCCTCCCGCGCCAGCCGGCGCATCATGGCGAGCGCCTCCTGCTGGGTCACGTCCAGCACCCGATCGACCCGGGCAGGCTCGAAAATGGCCGGCAGGTAGGCTGCAGGCCAGCGCCGGATCCCCGGGATCTGGCTCCCCTCGGCCGGTTGCAGGCCGATCACCTGCACCGCCGGGTTCTGCTCCTTGAGGTAGCGGGAGACCCCCATGATGGTGCCCGTGGTGCCCATGGCCGAGACGAAGTGAGTGACCGCCCCCTCGCTCTGGCGCCAGATCTCGGGGCCGGTGGAGAGGTAATGAGCATCCGGGTTGGCCGGGTTGTTGAACTGATCGAGCACCAGCCCCTCACCCCGCGCCTGCATCGCCAGGGCGAGGTCTCGCGCGGCCTCCATGCCGCCCTCCACCAGCACCAGCTCGGCGCCGTAGGCCTGCATGGCATCGCGCCGCTCCTGGCTCATGGTATTTGGCATAATGAGTCGCATCCGGTAGCCTCGCGCCGCCGCCACCATGGCCAGCGCGATGCCGGTGTTGCCGGAGGTAGCCTCGATGAGGCGGGCCCCAGGCGCTAAGTGACCGCTCGCCTCCGCGCACTTGATGAGGTTCAGCGCCGGCCTGTCCTTGACCGAGCCGGCCGGGTTGTTGCCCTCCAGCTTGACCAGCAGGGTGACACCGGGGTGGGGATTGATGCGACGCAGCGCCAGCAGGGGGGTATTGCCGATCAACTCTTCCAGCGTGGCAAAAGCCATAATGGGATCCATCCTTCGTGAACTGTTCTATACCTTGGCTAGCGGGTATGTACCCGGCCGGGCTCGCAGTGTAAGCGACCCCGAACAGTTGGCAAAGGGGCGCCAACATGGTCAGATAACCCCATCCCCCGTACCGAGGAGCAAGCATGAGCGAGATCATTCATCAGGCCAACCAGCAGCAATTCATCTGTGTGGTGGATGGCAAGGAGTCCAGGCTGCGTTACCGGCGCCTCGACGCCAAGACCATCGACGCCTACAGCACCTTCGTCCCGCCCGAGCTCAGGGTGCAGGGGATCGCCGATCAGCTGGCGCGCACCTTCTACAGCTGGACCCAGGCAGAAGGGCTCACCATAGTGCCGAGCTGCAGCTACATCGACGTCTGGTTGCGCCGCAATGCCGGCTGACACCCAGACGCGTCACAGCACGCCAGCCTCGCACGCTCGCCAGAGCGCCCTGGAAGCCGACCTGCAGGCGCAGACCGAAGCCCTGCTGCGGGCCGATGATCAGCGCATGGATTGCCTGCGGGCAGCCCGTGAACTGGCACTGCCCGACTGGACGCTGGGAGCCGGTTTTATCCGCAACCTCATCTGGGATCACCTGCACCATAAATCGGTGCCGACCGCCCTCAACGACATCGATCTTATCTATCTGGACAGTGCTGATCTCACTGGATTGCAGGAGGCCGAACACGAAGCCTGGCTCGCCGCCAGGGTGCCGGGCCAGCAGTGGGAGGTGCGCAACCAGGCCCGCATGCATGTGCGCCAGCGTGTGCCCCCGTTCACCAGCTCGCTCTCGGCCCTCAGCCACTGGGTGGAGGTGCCCACCTGCATCGGGGTCCGGCTGCTGGCAGACGATTCATTCGAGTGGCTGGCCCCCTACGGCTTTGCCCCCAACTGGTCCCTGCAGGTGGATCCCAACCCGCGCTGCCGCCAGGAGCGCCGGGTCTTTACCGAGCGGGTCAAGGCCAAGGGGTGGCAACGGCTGTGGCCTGACCTGGTGGTGAACTGGCCATAACCTGATTGCAATGTTTCGATAACCTTGGGCACACTAAGGAAAAGCTGTTTGTAACTCAATGGGTTAAATAATGCGCGACTTCTTCTCACTCGAACGCTGGCTACCGGGCCTCGCCGCCCTGCTGCAATACCAGCGGGCCTGGCTGATGCCGGATATGCGCGCTGGATTGTCGGTGGCCGCCGTGGCCCTGCCCGTGGCCATCGCCTATGCGGAGCTGGCTGGGGTGGGGCCGCTGGTCGGCCTCTACTCCTGCATCCTGCCCATGCTGGTGTATGCCCTGTTCGGCACCTCCCGCCAGCTCATCGTCGGCCCGGACGCCGCCACCTGCGCGGTGATCGCCGCCGTGGTGACCCCCCTCGCCGCCGGGGATGCCACCCGCCACTGGCAGCTGGTGATGACCATGACCGCCATGACCGGCTTCTGGTGCCTCATCGCCAGCCGCTTCAAGCTGGGGGTGCTGGCGGACTTTCTCTCCCGCCCAATCCTGATGGGGCTGCTCAACGGGGTGGCCATCACCATCATGGTGGGCCAGCTTTCCAAGATCTTCGGCTTCACCTTCAGCGAACGCTACCTCATCGAGCGGATCGCCGGCGGCGCCAGCTACATCACCCAGACCCATCTGCCGACCCTGGCCATGAGCCTGACCGCCCTGCTCACCCTGCTGCTGGCCAAGCGCTTCAAGCCGGCCTGGCCCTCCTCCATGGTGGCCATGGTGGTGACGGCGGGACTGGTGTGGGCGCTCGATCTCGGCCAGTTCGGCATCGCCACCCTGGGCGCCATCGGCTCCGGCCTGCCCGCCTTCCAGCTACCGGAGTTTCCCCCCGGCCTGATGCGGGAACTGGTGCTGCCGGCGCTCAACCTGGCCATGGTGAGCTTCGTCTCCATGATGCTGACCGCCCGCAGCTTCGCCGCCAAGAACGGCTACGAGATCGATGCGGACAAGGAGTTTCGTGCCCTCGGCATGGCCAACCTGGCGGCGGCTGCCTCCCAGGGCTTTGCCATCAGCGGCGCGGATTCGCGCACCGCGGTCAACGATGCCAACGGCGGCAAGAGCCAGCTGGTCTCCATCATCGCCGCCGCCGTCATCGCCCTGGTCACCTTCTATCTGACAGCGCCGCTGCAATACATCCCCACCGCCGCCCTCGGCGTGGTGCTGGTGATGGCATCTTTGTCGCTCACCGACTTTCGCGGCCTGTGGGCCCTGCGCCACTCCGATCGCTCCGCCTTCTGGCTGGCGCTCATCACCTTCATCAGCGTGCTGGCCATGGGGGTCATTCCGGGCATCACCCTCGCGGTGCTGCTGGGGCTGTTCCAGTTCCTGCGCAACGTGATGCGCCCCACCGACCAGCTACTCGGCATGGACGACGAGGGGGTGGTGCGTACCCTGGGGGACAACGAGCAGGCCAAGGCCATTCCCGGCATCCTGGTCTATCGCTTCAACTCGCCGCTTACCTACTTCAACGCCCCCTACTTCAAACGGCGGGTGCTGGCGCTGCTGGTGCAGGATCCCCACAGCCCCAAATGCCTGGTGGTGGATGCGGTGGCCTGCTTCACCCATCAGGACATCAGCGTGATGAGCATGCTGGGGGAGCTGCACAAGGATCTGAAACGGCGCGGCATCCACATGGTGATGGCCGGCCGCCACGGCCAGATGAGCCTGTGGCTCAAGCAGGCCGGGATCCGGGTCGGCGACGAGGGGATCATCCTCTGCCCCGACATGTATCAGGCACTGCGCATGACCCGCTGCTACCGCGAGCCGGTGTTCAAGGATGACGAGGTGGTGGAGAGCACTACCGAGGCCATCCTCTCGCGCTGGCCCCAGGATGATGCCCTGCCCGATTCGGCGCGCCTCACCCTGCCCAGCGAACAGGAGGCGGGTGCCACCCCGGCCTGATCCAGTGCTGGCCCTGCCCATGGCGGCAGGGCCCGCGCTCTCTTCCCCTACTTGGTGCCCGCCACGATTGCACCTCGCACCCGCTTGGTGTTAAATGCCCGTCCAGATGGCGCTGACGAGGGCCATCCCCAGTATTTGGACACCCCATGCAAACTCAATCCCACGCAGGTCCGGGCACCCTCTTCTCCCTGACCTGGCCACTGTTTATCGATCTTGCCCTGCACTTTCTGACCGGGGCCCTCAACACCTTCATGGTGGGTCACGTCTCCTATCAGGGGGTAGCGGCGCTCGCGGTCGGCAACCAGGTGTTCGATCTCGCCATCACCTTGTTCAGCTTTGTTAGCATCGGCACCAGCGTGGTGATCACCCAGTATCTGGGGGCCGGCGACAAGGAGAAGGCGCGCGTCGTCATCCACACCGCCATCGGTTTCAACCTGCTGGTGGGGCTGGTGGCCGCCGTCGGCGTCATCGCCGGGGCAAGTACCATGCTGGCGCTGATGAACCTGCCCGCCAACCTGATGAGCGATGCCACCCTCTACCTGCAGATCATCGGCCTGTGCCTGCTGCCGGAAGCGGCGGCCCTCTGCCTGGCCGCCACCCTGCGCGCCCACGGCCACACCCGTCAGGCGATGTACGTGACCCTCATCGTCAACCTCATCACCTTCGTTGGCAACCTGCTGCTGCTCTACGGCTGGTTCGGCCTGCCCCAGCTCGGGGTGGCCGGGGTCGCCATCAGCACGGTGGCGGGTCGCATCGTCGGAGTAGTGCTGCTGGTGTGGCTGGTGGCGCGCAAGACCGGCATCCGGCTGCGCCTGCCGGAGATCGTCAAACCCAGCCGGCTGATGCTGGGCAAGGTACTGCACATCGGCCTGCCGGCCGCCGGCGAGAACCTCTCCTGGATGCTGCAGTTCATGGTAGTGACCGCCTTTGTCGGCCTGCTCGGCGACAAGGCGCTGGCGACCCAGTCCTACTTCTTCCAGATCTGCCTGTTCATCCTGCTGTTCGGCCTCTCCATCGGCCTTGGCAACGAGATCATCATCGGCCACCTGGCAGGGGCTCGCCGCTTCGAGCAGGCCTACAACCAGTTGCTCAAAAGCCTGAAGCTGGGGCTCGTCGTCACCGCCTTCATCGCCTTGCTGGCCGCCCTCAACGGCCGCACCATCATCAGCCTGTTCACCGATGATGCCGACATCATCACCCAGGTGGCGCAGCTGTTCTTGATAAGCCTCATTCTGGAACCCGGCCGTACCTTCAATCTGGTGGTGATCAACGCCCTGCGCGCCACCGGGGACGCCCGTTTCCCGCTCTACATGGCGCTCGTCTCCATGTGGGGGATTGCCGTTCCACTGGCCTATTTCCTTGGTATCATGCAGGGTTATGGACTGGTCGGTATCTGGTTGGCGCTCGCCTGCGACGAGTGGGTGCGCGGTCTGGCCATGTTCTGGCGCTGGCGCAGTCGTCGCTGGCAAAACAAAATTCTTGTTGAAACATAAGCGGAATCACAATGAAGAAGATAGGACTCTTGTTGGCGGCCATCCTGCTCAGCCCGCTCGCCATGGCGCAAACCGCCCCCGCCGCCCCCAAGGCACAGGCGGCCCAGACCTGGTACGTGGCCCCCATCACCATCGATGAAACCAGCGAAGCGCAAAAAGCGCTGACCAAGGATTTCATGGCCCAGATGATCAAGACCATCAAGATCAACGAGTACCAGACCGGCAAGGCGGTGGGCAAGAGCAAATCGCCCAAGTGGCTGATCCGCACCAAGCTGATGCCCGCCAGCACCGAGCCGCTGGTCGGCAAGAAGCACCCGCAGGGCCTTACCTACGGCAAGGGCATCCCCACCCAGGAGATCGTCGGCGAGCTCATCATGAACGGCACCCTGGTGGCCCATGTGGGTCAGGGCTGGCGCGAGCCCATCGTCCCGGGTACTCCGGTGGCCGAGAAGCTCACCATCGCCAACTACCAGTACGCCATCGGCAACGAAGCCAAGGCAGCGGATCTGGAAGAGCTGGCGGCGCAGATCGGCTTCGAGGTGGGCAAGGTGATCGCCCGCGACGGCAAGCCGCTGCCCGAGAAGAAAAAGAAAAAAGAGTAAATGCTGCACCTGTTACCAAGAAGGGGCCCTGCGCCCCTTTTTGCTGCCCGCCTGGCGGCCACAAGCTGTCATCCGGCCGTCACAATTGTGATCCATCCGGCACTTTTCAGACTCTCTGCTTACCGATAAAAGCCTTATCAGCTTGTGATTCAAACAGTTAAAAATCGCCCATCCCATGCAGCAAATCATTGGTCCCGAATTGGAGCCGGATCACATTTATCTCGCGGGGGGCGCGGTAGTTTGGTCTTGCAGGCACAATCAAACGAAACCAAGGAGGCCGCATTACATGTTCCCAGAGTACAGAGAGCTCATCTCGCAACTGAAGAGCAGTGATGTCCATTTCCAAAAGAAGTTTGACTTGCACAACGACCTGGATGTGGAGATTAGAAAGTTGGAAAAGCATCACGCCAGCGACTACAGCTCCGAGGTGAAGGATCTGAAAAAACAGAAACTTAAACTGAAAGAGGAGATCTACGACATCCTCAAACAACATCCACAATAGACGCCTCGACGAATACCTGGATAAGCAACTTATCCTGCCAGCCCGGCCCGACGCCGGGCTTTTTGTTGGCTGCTAACGACAACACTGAGCAGGCCATATCAAGCAGTCAGCGGTAACCCGAGCAGCACGGTCCCCAGAATACCAATCGTCCAGGCTATGTATTGTTCTGTCATTGCCCCTTCACTTGCTTGACGCTATTTGCCCTGCACAGCTTACCTACCTTGGAAGGAAAACAAACCCTTAGCCTCCCCCTACAGCCTACAGAAATAAAATGCAGCCAAAGTGGCGGCATTTTATTTTTATTTCTATTTCTGTGTCTGTTTCTTATAAAGACTTCTTCTACAGATCTTTCATCCTGCACTCTTGCCCTGAGCCTCTGCAAAAAGGTAACCACCAGAATCTCTGCGGATGGTTATGAATTCATCTTCATGTTCCCCGTCAAAAAAGGTGCACTCATACGAGGCGGATCGATCTGCTTCAATCCTTATGCCAGCTACTGTTGCGGGCACTGAACTTCCAATGCTCATCGCAGCAAGTTTTTCCACGCTGGAAATATCAGACTCTAGCTCAGGAAGAATTTCTTCTGCATTACGCAAACAAGCTACACGGTTTTTGCCTGAAGGGTACTCGACCCAAATAAGCAATCGCCCACTTTGAAATTCGTCGCACTTTGGATATGAACCCAAGAGACTTAAAAGGCGGTTAGTCATAAGCACCTAACAAATTTATTCTGTGAAGTGACTCACTCTAACACAGACATGTTTATTAAAAACTTTCAATGCCCTAGAGCCAATCGCTTTCAAAAGAAACCTCCATTAAAGTCGGAAATATGGATGTTTTTACTCTATACCGAGCCTGTCACTACCCAAATGCCAAAAAAGCGGGCCAGTGGCCCGCTTCGTTTTATGCAGAGTTAACCCCATCCTCACACCGGTGGATGGAAATGGCTGGCCTCGCGGGTGGCCATCTCCTCGTAGGTGGCCCACTTCTGCCACGCCACTTGTTGCGCCACCTGCATCAGCCGCTCGGCCTCCTGTGGATGACTCTGGGCCAATATCCGATAACGGGTCTCCTCCTGCCGGTATTCGGCAAGCGGAATGGAGGGGCGCAGGCTGTCGAGGCTGAAGGGGTTCTGCCCCGCGCTGCGCAGTACCGGGTTGTAGCGCATCAGCGGCCAGTGACCGGAGGCCACGGCCCGTTTTTGCTGGGTCAGGCCAAACTCCATATCGATACCATGGGCGATGCAGTGGCTGTAGGCGATGATGAGCGACGGGCCCGGATAGGCCTCCGCCTCACGCAAGGCTTGCAGCGCCTGCTGCGGGTTGGCACCAAAGGCGATGCGGGCAACATAGACGTTGCCGTAGGAGATGGCCTGCAACGCCACATCCTTCTTGGCCAGCGTCTTGCCCCCCGCCGCGAATTTGGCGACGGCACCGAGCGGGGTCGATTTCGACATCTGACCGCCGGTGTTGGAGTAGACCTCGGTATCCATCACCAGCACGTTCACATCGCGGCCGGAGGCGAGCACATGATCGAGCCCCGATGAGCCAATGTCATAGGCCCAGCCATCGCCGCCGATGATCCAGACGGAGCGGCGCACCAGCTGATCAATCAAGGAGAGCAGCTCGCGAGCCTTGCCGGATTTCACCTCCTCCAACCGTTCCCGCACTTGCGCGACCCGGGTGCGCTGGGCACGGATCTCCGACTCCAGCCGCTGCGGGGCGCTGACAAGCGACTCCACCAGCTCGACCCCGATCTCCCCCTTCATCGCCTGCAAGGCTGCCACCGCCTGACCGTGATGCTGATCGGCGGTGAGGCGAAAACCAAAGCCGAACTCGGCGTTGTCCTCGAACAATGAGTTGGACCAGGCCGGCCCCTTCCCTTCGCCATTCTTGGCCCACGGCGTGGTCGGCAGATTGCCGCCGTAGATGGAGGAGCAACCGGTGGCATTGGCCACCAGCATGCGATCGCCAAACAGCTGGGTCAGCAGCTTGAGATAGGGGGTCTCGCCACAGCCGGCGCAGGCACCGGAGAACTCGAACAGGGGCTCGAGGAACTGGGTGCCGCGCACCGTGGAGAAATCCACCCGCTCGCGGGCCGGCCACGGCAGGCTCTCGAACCAGCGCAGCGCCTGTTTCTGGCCAGCCAGATGCGGTGCCTTGTCCATCATGGCGATGGCGCGCTCACCTTCATGGCTTTCTCCTTCTGCACTCTCGCCTTGATGGCGGGCATCCGCTCCGACCCGCACCGGACAGGCCTGCACGCACTGGCCGCAGCCGGTGCAATCTTCCGGATAGAGCTGCAAGGTGTAGCGGCTGTCGGGGAAGCCCTTGGCGGTGACGGGCACCGACTGGGCTGCCTCGGGGGCGCTCGCCAGCCAGTCCTGATGGTAGAACTTGGCTCGCAGCGCCGCGTGGGGGCAGACGAAGACGCAGTTGCCGCACTGGATGCAGATATCCGAGTGCCAGATCGGGATCTCGCGGGCGATATCCCGCTTCTCGAAGCGGCTGGTGGCGGTGGGGTAAGTGCCGTCCACCGGCAGCATGGAGACCGGGATGCGATCGCCACGCCCCGCCAGCATCTCGCCGGTGACGCGCTGGACAAACTCGCTGCCACCCGGTGCCAATGGCAGCGGATAATCGCTGATCTGCTCGTCACCGGCCGGGATCGCCACCCGGTGCAGATGGGCCAGGGTGTCATCCACCGCCGCGAAGTTGCGCGCCACCACCTCCGGCCCCTTGCGGGCATAACTTTTCTCGATGCTCTCCTTGATAAGGGCGATCGCCTCGTCCCGCGGCAAGATGCCGGCCAGGGCGAAGAAGCAGGTCTGCATGATGGTGTTGATGCGATTGCCCATGCCGTTGCGCTCGGCGACCCGATCGCCATCGATGCAGTAGAGGCGGATATCGAGGGCACGAATGCGGGCGCGCAGCCGCTCGGGCAGCTCGGCCCAGACCCGCTCGGGCTCATGGGGAGCATTGAGCAGCAGGGTCGCCCCCTCGGCGGCGAACTCCAGCAGATCCACAGATTCGACAAAGCCCCACTGGTGGCAACCGATAAAGCTCGCCCGCTCGATAAGCCAGGGGGCGTCGATGGGCTCGGGGCCAAAGCGCAGGTGGGAGACGGTGCGCGAGCCCGACTTCTTGGAGTCGTAGACGAAGTAGCCCTGGGCGTGGAAGCCCTCCAGCTCGCCGATGATCTTGATGCTGTTCTTGTTGGCGCCCACCGTGCCATCGGCACCGAGGCCGAAGAACAGCGCCCGCACCCGGCTGGCGGGTTCCAGATCGCCGATGGGGTGCCAGGCCAGACTGAGGCCCGACACGTCATCCACTATCCCCACGGTAAAGCGCGGGCGCGGCGCGTCACAGGCCAGCTCCTCGAACACCGCCGCGCACATGGCGGGGGTGAACTCCTTGGAGGAGAGGCCGTAGCGGCCGCCACTGAGCCAGGGCAGCCGCTTGATAAGGCCGCGCTGCAAACCGTCGATGAGGGCGCTCTGCACATCCAGCAGCAGCGGCTCGCCGCCGGCGCCCGGCTCCTTGGTGCGATCCAGCACCGCCATGCGCCGCACGCTCGCCGGCAGCGCATCGAGCAGCGCCTGCACCGGGAAGGGGCGATAGAGGCGAATGACCAGCACCCCGGTCTTGCGATCCTGCTGGTTGAGCCAATCCACCGTCGTGCGGGCGGTGGCGGCCCCCGACCCCATCAGCACGATGACGTCGGTGGCATCGGTGGCGCCGTGATACTCCACCAGCCGGTAGTGGCGGCCGGTCAGCTCGCCGAGGCTCTCCATGCACTGCTGCACCCGCGCCGGCACCGCCTCGTAGAAGGGGTTGACGCTCTCGCGGGACTGGAAATAAGTGTCGGGGTTCTGGGCGGTGCCGCGCATCACCGGATGATCCGGGTTGAGGGCCCGCGCGCGGTGGGCGCGCACCCAGTCGTTGTCAATAAGCGCTCGAATTTCATCTTTGTGCAGCGCGACTATCTTGTTCACCTCGTGGGAGGTGCGAAAGCCGTCGAAGAAGTGGATGAAGGGCACCCGGCACTGCAGGGTGACGCTGTGGGCGACCAAGGCCAGGTCCTGCGCCTCCTGCACCGAGCCGGAGGAGAGCATGGCAAAGCCGGTGCTGCGCGCCGCCATCACGTCCTGATGGTCGCCAAAAATCGACAGCCCCTGCGCCGCCAAGGATCGGGCCGCCACATGGAACACCGCCGAGGTCAATTCGCCTGCGATCTTGTACATGTTGGGCAGCATCAGCATCAGCCCCTGGCTGGCGGTGAAAGTGGTGGCGAGCGCCCCCGCCTGCAGGGCGCCGTGCACCGTGCCGGCCGCCCCCCCTTCACTCTGCATCTCCACCACCGTGGGGATGTTGCCCCACAGATTGGTCTGCCCCTCCGCGGCCCAGGCGTCGGCCAGTTCGGCCATGGTCGAGCTCGGGGTGATGGGGTAGATGGCACACACTTCGCTCAGCTGATACGCCACCCGGGCCGCGGCTTCGTTGCCGTCGACCATGATCAATTCATGTTTCATTGGGACTCCTCCGGTTGGCACAGCTCGATGGCGTGGCAGGGACACTGGTCATGGCAGGCACCGCAGCCGGTACAGAGTTCGGCATCCACCTGATACCCCAGACCCGGCCCCAGCTTGGCGATGGCCTGCTCGGGGCAGCTGCCATAACAGCCGTCACACTCGAAGCAGTTGCCGCAGGAGTAGCAGCGCGCCGCCTCGTAGCGGGCCGCCGTCTCGTCCAGTCCACCGATGATTTCGCCAAAGTCGTCCCGCGCCGAGGGCGGTTTGACCGGCTGGCTGCTGGCGGGAGCATGGGTCTGGAACCAGAGCTGCAACTGCTCGGGCCCCACCAGCGGATAGGAGAGCGGCTTGTGATAGAGGCGACCGCGCAGCCAGGCATCCATATGGCGCGCCGCCTTCTTGCCGTGGCCGGTGGCGATGGTGACGGTACGCTCGGAGGGCACCATGTCACCGCCGGCAAACAGACCCGGCACGTCCGTCATCAGATTCTCGCCAACCTGTACCACCCCCTCCTTGTTGACCCGCACGCCGGGGATGCTCTCCAGCACGCTCAAGTCCACCTCCTGACCCAGCGCCAGAATGAGGGAGTCCGCTTCGAGGGTTTCAAACTGGCCGGTGGGCACCGGCTTGCCCTCGGCATCCAGCGCCATCACCTCCACTTCAATACTGGTGCTGTCGAGCTGGCGGATGGTGCGCAGCCAGTTGATCTTGATCCCCTCCTCCTCGGCCTCGTCGGCTTCGAAGGCGTGGGCCGGCATATGGTCCCGGTCGCGGCGATAGATGATCATCGCCTCCTCGACCCCGAGGCGGCGGGCGGTGCGGGCCGCATCCATGGCGGTGTTGCCGCCGCCGTAGATGGCTACTCGTCGTCCCAGCTTGGGCGGCGGCAAGCCCTGCTCCTCGGCCAGGCTCGCCTGCTCGAGGAAGCTCACCGCATCGAGGATCTTGCCCGCCTCGCGGGCCGGAATGTCGACCCGCTTGGCCAGATGGGCGCCGATGGCCATGAAGACGGCGTCAAAGCCCCCCTCGTCGCGCGCCTTGAGCACGTCTTCCACCTTGTGGTTGAGGGTCAGCGTCACCCCGGCAGCGACGATGCGGGCCACCTCCCTGTCCAGCATCTCGCGGGGCAGACGGTAGGCGGGAATGCCAAAGCGCAGCATGCCGCCGGCGAGCGGGCCCGCCTCGCGGATCTCCACCTGATGGCCGAGCCGGTTGAGGTGCCAGGCACAAGAGAGGCCGGAGGGGCCGGCACCGATCACCAGCACCTTCTTGCCGCTGGCGGGTGCAGGCGGCGCAGGCTGCCAGCCACGGGCCAGCGCCTCGTCGCCGAGGAAGCGCTCGATGGCGTGAATGGAGACGGCATCATCCACCTGAGCGCGGTTGCAGGCCGTTTCGCAGGGGTGATAACAGACCCGCCCGTGGACTGCAGGCAGGGGATTTTCTTCGATCAGTCGTTGCCAGGCCGCCTCAAAGCGGCCCGCTTCGGCCAGGGCAAGCCAGGCCTGGATGTTCTCACCAGCCGGGCAGGCATGGTTGCAAGGTGGCAGGGCCGGCCGCCAAACGGGTAGCCGAGTACGGACCGGGCCTGTTCCCGTTTTCTGGGAGAGATCCGGCTGTGGGGTCATATCCAGTTGTTTGCTCATACATTGCTTTCTTCTTTTTGTGTGACAGGCCCCATCCGAATGCGCTTGATACCGTTTTGCCTGGGCAGACGGTGGCCGGAGGGGGAAGAAGCGAAAGCGTTAGAAACTGGAAGCTGACTCGATAATGGACTGATTTGTGTACCGAATGACGGATCAGGATCAAAAAATGTTGCACTTTATGAGGTATGGAGTGCACAACGTGACCCGTGTAACATCTTGCCCGTCTGCAGGAGTCACCGCTCGGGCTCGCGCCCCGCAAGCAACGCCACGCCGTTGTCGGACCCCGTGAGCCGGGCGCATCAGGCCGTCCCCCTGCAACGATTGCTGCACGGAACAGCTCCCATTATCTTGTCTCCTGCACTGGAACCACCACAGCACAAGGACCCGGCCATGCCCAAGCTCGCCAGCATTCATCTTTACCCCATCAAGTCGACGGCAGGCATGCCACTGACCCGCGCCCTGGTCACCGAAGAGGGGCTGCAGGGGGATCGCCGCTACATGGTGGTCAAGCCGGACGGCAGCTTCATCACCGCCCGCACCCATCCCCAGTTGCAGCAGGTAGTCGCCACCCCCCTCGAGGGCGGTCTGCAGCTGCGCTATCCGGGCCTTGAGCCCCTCATCCTGCAAGAGCGGGAGTTTTCCCGCACGCCCCAGGCCACCGGAGTCTGGAGCGACAGCTTCAGCGCCCTGCAGACCCAGCCTCAGGCCGATCAGTGGCTGAGTCAGGTGGCGGGGGAGCCGGTTCAGCTGCTCTGGCTTGGTGAAGAGTCCGCCCGCTTTCGGGAGAAAACCGGCACCCGGGTCAGCTTTGCCGACGGCTATCCGCTGCTGCTGATAAGCCAGGCCTCTTTGGAGGATCTCAACCTGAGATCCGACGCGCTGCACCAGATGAGCCAGTTTCGCACCAACCTGGTGGCGAGCGGCACCCTCCCCTTCGAGGAGGACAGCTGGAAACGGATCCGCATCGGCGAGGTGGAGTTTCGGGTCGCCAAGCCCTGCAGCCGCTGCATCATGACCACGGTGGAGCCGGGCACGGATCGCTTCAATGCCCTCAAGGAGCCGCTGGCTACCCTCACCCGCTATCGGCGCGGCGAGGATGGCGAGGTCTACTTCGGCCAGAACCTGGTGGCCCTCAACGAGGGCTGGATTGAGGCGGGCAGCGAGATAGAGGTGCTGGAGCGCGCCCGCGCCCCCGTCTACCCCAACGCCGCCCCGAAAAAACGGGAGCTGGTGTGCGTGGCCCGCGAGCCGCTGGCGCGGGATCTGGAGACCTTCTGGTTCGAGGCGGCCGATGGCGAGCCCCTGCCCGACTATCTGCCGGGCCAGCATCTGCCCATCAGCCTGGACATTGGCCTCGGCCTGCGGCGCGAGCGCCTGCAGCGCCGCTATACCCTGAGCTCCACCCCGGAGCGGCCCGAGCGTTACAGCATCAGCGTCAAGAAGGTGGGGGGCGGTCGCATCTCCCACTGGCTGCACCAGCAGTTGCAACCCGGTGACCGGTTGCTGGCCGCGGCGCCGGCCGGTGAGTTTCACCTAGGCTCCGGGCGCACCCTACTGCTGCTCTCGGCAGGCTCGGGGGTCACTCCCATGCTCTCCATTGCCCGCACTCTGGCCTTGCGCGGGGAGCTTGGCGACGTGCACTTCATGCACCTGTGCCGCAGCGAGGCGGACATTCCCGCCGCCGCCGAACTGCACGCCCTGGCACAGCAGGGGATGACCCTCACCCTGATCCTCAGCCAACCCGATACGCACTGGCAGGGGCTCAAGGGACGGCTGGACAATGAGCACCTCAAACAAGTCAAGCAGCTTGCCGGACGGGAGGTGTTTATCTGCGGCCCCCACGGCTTTATGACCGATGCGGCCGCCAGACTGGCCGCCCTTGGCGTGCCCGCCGAGCGGATCCGCCAGGAGAGTTTTGGCGGCGCCATCCTCTCGGTGGCACGCCCCCACCAGGCGGTGCAACTGCGCATCGGCAAGCAGAGTTTTGCCGGCAACAATCAGGGTACCGTGCTGGATCAGGCCCACAAGCAAGGGGTGGATCTGCCCTGGAGCTGCCGCGCCGGCATCTGCGGCAGCTGCAAGCAGACCCTGCTCGAGGGCGAGGTGGATCACCCCGATGCCCCGGCCATCACCGCCGCCGAACGGGCCGAGGGCAAGATCCTCACCTGCTGCGCCGTGCCGCTCACCGACCTTGTCATCAAATAAGGTGATCGAGCAGCGATAACCCCACCGGCCGGGGGCCCGCTCCCGGCCGTTTTCTCCCCGCATCGGTACCCTTTCCCTCGCCTCCACCTTTTCTCCAAACCCCCGCAACCTTGCCGGGCCCCGCTCCTATACTCACAGCAACAACAAAGGTTCTTCGCGGGATCTTGGGGAAGTGGAAGTTGACAGACAGGGTGCTGGTAAACTGGCTGTCTCCAAACACACCACCACCATCACCCTGCTGTCGCCGTGCATCATATTGATATTGCCTCCTTCTGGCCAGGTTATACCGTCATCGCCCAAGCGCTTTCTGCCAACCATCACACCCTGTTTACCCTTGAGCCTCGCGCCGACTTCTTGCCCCGTTGTCGCCGATGCCTGCAACCCACGCCATTGATCCACGACCAACGTATCCGCCGGGTGCGTGAGCGAGACCTATTTGACCGACAAGTCTGGTTACAACTGCCTGTTCGCCGCGTCGACTGTCTGCGCTGTGGTCGCGTCAGTGAACATATCGACTGGCTCCCCTCTGGCTCCCGCCTCACCCGGCGCATGCAGTGCTGGATTGAAGCGCTCGTTCAGTACCTCCCCATCCGCCATGTCAGCCAGCTCACCGGGGTCGGTTGGCACACCATCAAGGAGATCGACAAGCGCCGTTTGCAGACCAGTGTGGGCACCATCGAACTTGGGGAGGTGCGGCGGCTGGTGATGGATGAGTTTGCCCTGCACAAGGGACACCGCTATGCCACCGTGATCATGGATGCCGAGCGAACCCGCGTCCTGTGGGTGGGGCACGGCAACAGCCGGGCCGCTATCCGTCCCTTCTTCGAGCAGCTCGGCGAGCGATGCCAGCAGATTGAAGCGGTGGCGATGGACATGAACACGGCGTTCGACCTGGAGGTGAAGCAACACTGCCCGCAGGCGGAGGTGGTCTACGACCTGTTCCACGTGGTGGCTCGCTATGGCCGAGAGGTGGTGGACCGGGTGCGAGTGGAGCAGGCGAATGCACTGAAAAGCGATAAACCGGCGCGAAAAGTGGTCAAAAGTGCGCGTTGGTTGCTGCTACGTAATCGGGCGAAGTTGAGTGAAAAACAGGATGTGAAGTTGCAGGAGCTGTTGGCGGCGAATCAACCGCTGGCGATGGTGTACGTGCTGAAAGAGGGGTTGAAGGGCATCTGGTATGCGCCGAGCGTGTGGGAAGGATGGCGACGATGGCGGAGCTGGATGCGGCAGGTGAAGGAAAGCGGGCTAGCGCCGCTGCAACGATTTGGTCGAAATTTATCGAAATATATGCGGGGGATCCTGGCGAGTGCAAACTACCCGATGCACACGAGTGTGCTGGAAGGGGTGAACAACAAGATCAAAGTGATAAAGCGTATGGCATATGGATTTAGGGACTCAGAATACTTTTTTCTGAAAATCAAGGCGGCCTTCCCCGGAAAGCCGCGATGAACCACAACAAAACCCCTCCGACGTAGCGGCCTTTGCCGTCTGACCAAGGGGGTTATCCGGTGAGAATAAGGACGCTCAAACCATGGAACAGAACAGACCCGCCTTTCAGCTCAACCTGCTGCTCTCCGTCGTCACCCTGATCCTGCTGTCGCTGGTATTTTTTGCCTACAGCTGGTCAGGAACGCAACTCGAGCAGAGCTATCAGCAACGCTATCAATCCTATCTGCTGGCCGATGAACTGCGGCAATCCTCCGACGACCTGACCCGCCTCGGCCGCACCTACGTGATCACCAAGGATCCGGCTTACGAACAGCAGTACATGCGGATCCTGGCCATTCGCAACGGGGAGCAAAACCGGCCGCAGGGCTACAACCGCATCTACTGGGACTTCGTCGCCGCCAACGGCCAGAACCCGCGGCCCGACAGCCAGGTGCGCCGTGGCCTCATCGACCTGATGAAGGAGACCGGCTTTACCGAAGAGGAGCTGGCCAAGCTCAACGAGGCCAAGAACAACTCGGATGCCCTGGTCAACACCGAGGTGGCCGCCTTCAAGCTGGTGCAGCAGACGGACGGCGATCTGGCCGCCAACCAGCAAAAGGCCATCGCCATGATGCATGACAAGGCCTATCACCAGAACAAGGGGCGCATCATGTCCCCCATCGACGACTTCTACGTCCTGATGGAGCACCGCACCCAGCAGGCGGTGGACGATGCCACCAGCCAGTCCGCCATGCTGCGCTACCTGTTCATCGCGCTGGGCCTGGTGTTGATGTTCTTCCTCTGGCGCACCTACAAGGCGCTGCTCGACCTGGTCGGCACCTCGGTCAGCCAGCTCAGAAGCGATCTCAATCACCTGGCCGAGGGGGACTTCTCCCAGCCCATCAAGGTGCCGGCCGGTGCCAAGGAGAGCCTGATCGGCCTGCTCGCTACCATGCAGGGTACCCTCAAGGGGATCATCGCCCAGGTCTCCCACTCCAGCGAAGAGCTCTCCGGCTCGGCCGACAGCATCGCCCAGATAGCGGAGCAGACCGCCCAGTTCGCCACCTCCCAGCAGACCAGCACCCAGACCATGGCGGCCGCCATCGAGGAGCTGGTGGTGAGCATCAGCCACCTCTCAGACAACGCCACTCACGCCGACGAGCTGAGCAAGGTCTCCGCCAACACCCTGGCGGAAGGCTCCGGGGTCATCAAGCAGACCCTCGACAGCATCCAGAGCATCTCGGATACCGTCTCCAACGCCGCCAGCAGCATCGCGGATCTCAACAGCCACACCCAGCAGATCTCGGAGATCATCGAGGTGATCCGTGGCATCGCCGATCAGACCAACCTGCTTGCGCTCAACGCCGCCATCGAGGCGGCGCGGGCCGGCGAGCAGGGGCGCGGCTTTGCGGTGGTGGCCGACGAGGTGCGCAACCTCGCCAGCCGCTCGGCCGCCTCCACCCAGCAGATCACCGGCATGATCGGCAAGATCCAGAGCGGGGCGGATGCCTCCATCCGCAGCATGGAGAACACGGTCAACAACGTCTCCCGCGGGGTGAGCCTGGCCAGCCAGACCGGCGAGGCCATCGCCAGCATCCAGAACCACGCATCCAACCTGACCGGCCTGATGGGGGAGATCAGCCACACCCTGCGCGAGCAGTCCACCGCCGCCAACGAGGTGGTCTCCACCGTCGGCAACATCACCTCTCTCTCCGAGCAGTCGGGGGACGCTGCCCGCCACGTCTCGCAGGAGGCGGCCAAGCTCAAGCAACTGTCGCGGCTGCTGCGCCAGGAGATGGCCCACTTCAAGCTGTAGCCACGCGCACAAAGCAAAACGGCTGCCCGAGGGCAGCCGTTCTCATTGGTACGGTACGCTTAACCGCGCAGGGCGGCGATGCGCTGCTCGATGGGCGGGTGGCTCATGAACAGCTCGCTCATGGAGCGCTTGCCGTTGATGCCGAACGCCATCATGGAGCCTTCCAGCTGCGGCTCGGCACCGCGGGAGAGGCGCTGGAGCGCGGCGATCATCTTGTCACGGCCGGCCAGCTTAGCGGCGCCGGCGTCGGCGCGGAATTCACGCTGACGGCTGAACCACATGACGATGATGGAGGCCAGCACACCGAACAGCATCTCCAGCACGAACACGGTGATCATGTAGGCAAAACCGCCGGTGCTGCTGCTCTCTTCGTCGTTGTTGGAGCTGAAGAAGTTGCTGATGACGCCGGCCACGATGCGGGCGAAGAACATCACGAAGGTGTTCACCACCCCCTGGATCAGGGTCAGGGTCACCATGTCGCCGTTGGCCACGTGGCTCACCTCGTGGGCCAGCACGGCTTCCGCCTCGTCACGGCTCATGCTGTAGAGCAGACCGGACGACACGGCGACCAGCGAGTCGTCACGGCGGGCGCCGGTGGCGAAGGCGTTCATCTCGGGGGAGTCGTAGATCCCCACTTCCGGCATCTTGATGCCCGCTTCACGGGCCTGACGGGCCACGGTACTGACCAGCCAGTGCTCGGTCTCGTTACGGGGTTGCTCGATGACCTGGACGCCATAGCTGCGCTTGGCCATCCACTTGGACATCAGCAAGGAGATAAAGGAACCCCCAAAACCGAACACGGCACAGAACACCAACAGACCGGAAATGCTGGACTTGTTGATCCCCAGAACCGAGAACAGGATATTGAGTACCACCCCCAGCACCAGCATGACGGCCAGGTTGGTCACCAGGAATAGCATAATTCGCTTCATATTGACTCCTTGTGAGATATGGACGCGTGGCCCGTCACCAGTTCGCTGCCGGTCGGGCCACACCTGTCACGCATAATAGACAGTTTCTATGAATGTTCGCTGAATGTCGGATTCAGAGCAGGGGCGAAATGTCGAGTCGCCCGCGCAGATCAGCCTCGAGCGGATTGTTTACAAAGGGTATTTCACCCAAAAACGGAGCCGGCAGCAAGCCCCGCAGGGTGTCCAGATTTTCCTGATAGTGGCTCATGGAGCCGTGCAGCCGGTTGATGACCCAACCCGCCACCGGCAGGTTGTTGTTGCGAATGGCGGCGAAGGTGAGCAGGGCATGGTTGAGACAGCCCAGTTTGGCCCCCACTACCATGATGACCGGCATGTTCTCCTGCTTGACCCAGTCCGACAGCAGATGTTTGCGATCAAGCGGCAGGAACCAGCCCCCCGCTCCCTCCACCACCACCAGCTCGGCCCCCGCCTGTTCAATCTGGCGCAGCCCGTCAGATAACCCCTTCAGGGTAATGGCATCGCGCGCTTCGCTGGCGGCGATATGGGGCGCGATGGGCGGCTCGTAGGCGTAGGGATTGACCAGATCGTAGGGCAGCGGCAGGCTCGCCGCCTCCTGCAGCAGCACGGCATCAAGATTGCGCAGCCCGTCCGGGGTGCGGGCACAGCCGGCGGAGATGGGTTTGTAACCGGCGCAGCGCAGACCGTGGGCGGCGAACTCCAGCAACAGGGTACGGGCGACCAGCGTCTTGCCCACATCGGTATCGGTGCCGGTGACGAAGAAGGATTTGACCATGATGACTCCTCAATACGGGGCCGCTGCCCGGGCTCGCGATGGCGGGCAGCGGCTTCTCAATTCTCTCGGCCCATGAGACCGGTTAGCGGCGGATCAGCTGGCCGAGGCACACCTGATAACTGGCGGCCAGCAGGCCGTCCGGTTGGCGATGGGCTTCATAGGCCTGGCTCAGGCGCTGCAGACGCTGGCGACTGCTGAGTCCGGTATGACGCTCGTCATTGACCTGGCTGGCGCCGATCCCCTTGAGATCGCGCAGCAAGCCGTTGAGCTCGGGGTAGCCGAGCGACCAGGTCAGGCTCTCCAACGTCGGGGCGGCAAAACCGCCGGCGGCGATGGCATGCTGCAATTGTGGCAGGCTGAGGAAGCGATTTACATGATCACACTCGTCAACCGTGCGCCAGGCCTCACGCAATTGCCAAAGCGACTCGGCCAGCAGGGTGGAGAACAGCAGCCGGCCGCCGGGTTTGAGCACCCGGTGCAGCTCGGCAAAGGCCTGGGCCGGTCGCTCACACCACTGCAGCGCTAGGCTGGAGAAGACCCAGTCAAACGTCTCATCGGCAAAGGGAAGCTGCTCGGCATCGCCGCACAGCAGGCGGGCGCCGCTGCCGCGAAGGGCGGCCTGCGCCAGCATGCCGGGAGCCAGATCCAGCCCGGTCAGCTCGCTGCAACGCCCGGCCAACGCCGGCAGGAAGAAGCCGGTGCCACAGCCCAGATCCAGCCCACTCACTGTCAGATCTGTGCCAACCTGCCTGTCCGGCATCCGCTCCAGCAGCGCCAGCCCCACCTCCTGCTGGAAGCGGGCGTGGGCGTCGTAGTGACGGGCGGCGGCGCCGAAACGGCGGGCAAGCTGGGCCTTGTCGACCGCCTGAAAACGCTCATGGAGCATGACTGCCTCCTCTCTCGTCGCCCGCCGGGCAGGGGCCGAGGGCATCGAGCAGCCGATCCACATCCTGTTCACTGTGGGCCGCGCAGAGGGTGATGCGCAGCCGCGCCGTACCGACCGGCACCGTGGGCGGACGGATGGCGCCAGCCCAGACACCGCGTTCGCGCAGCCGCTCGGCCAGTTGCAGGGCAGCGATGCTCTCCCCCACCAGCAGCGGCTGGATGGAGGTAGTGCTGGCACCGAGTTGCCAACCCAGCGCCTGTGCCCCTTGTCGGAAACGGGCGATCAGCTTACCAAGCTGGGCGCGGGCCTCGTCGGCGGCGCGCACCAGTTCGATGCTCTGGCGCACCGCGCAGGTCTGGGCAGCCGGCATATGGGTGCTGTAGACATAGTGGCGGGCGAAGTTCACCAGATACGCCACCAGCTCGCGGCTGCCGCCCACAAAGGCGCCAGCCACCCCGAGCGCCTTGCCAAAGGTGCCCATCTGGATGTGCACGCTGGCAGGAGCAACCCCCTGCGCCGCCAGGGTGCCGCGCCCTTGTGGCCCCAATACGCCGAGACCGTGGGCATCGTCGATCATCAGCCAGTTGCCGCTCTGGGCGGCCAGGGCTGCGAGCTCGCGCCAGGGGCCCTGATCC
The DNA here is from genome assembly GCF_002934425.1 of Aeromonas sp. ASNIH4. Lineage (NCBI taxonomy): Bacteria > Pseudomonadati > Pseudomonadota > Gammaproteobacteria > Aeromonadales > Aeromonadaceae > Aeromonas > Aeromonas sp. ASNIH4. The sequence continues at coordinate 3,032,546 of NZ_CP026217.1, forward strand.
CCGTCCATGCTGAACACCCCCTCCGAGACGATAAGCCCGCGATTTGGCTCAAGCTGCCGCTCAAGGGCCGCCATGTCGTTGTGGCCGAAGCGCTTCATCTTGCAGGGCAGCTGGCTGCCCATCTCCTGTAGGGAGGCGTGGTTGAGTTTGTCCTGCCACAACAGGTGCGCCTTGCCGAGCAAGGCCTTGAGCACCGCCTGGTTGGCGGAAAAGCCGCAGTTGAACAGCAGCACCGCCTCCACCCCCAACCAGTCAGCCAGCGTCTCTTCCAGCTGTTGGTGGGCCCGGCTGTAACCGGTCACCAGCGGCGAGGCGCCGGCACCGGCGCCATAGCGGTCAATCCCCTCCTGGAAGGCGCTTTTGATGGCGGGGTGATCGGCAAGCCCCAGATAGTCGTTGGCGGAAAAGTTGAGGTAATCGCGCCCCGACACCCTGAGCCGTCCGCCACTTGCGCCGTCGGTCGCGATGCGGCTGCGCAGCAGGCCTGCCTGCTCGCGCTCGGCCAGCGCCGCGCTCAACCCAAAGGGGCCCGTGACTGCAGGGCCGTTCATGACCGCGCAGCTCCTGCACGGGGGCGGGTGGCGTCATAAAACATCTCGGTGGGCTCGCTCTGGCGGCTCACCTCTGCCAGCAGCTCCTCCTCTTGAACCTGATCCGGCTTCTGGGCCCGCTGGGCGGGGCGAATGCCGAGCCGCTTGAACAGCTGCATGTCGCTGTTCTCGTCCGGGTTCGGGGTGGTTAGCAGCTTGCAGCCGTAGAAGATGGAGTTGGCCCCCGCCATAAAGCACATGGCCTGCATCTGCTCGTTCATCTTCTCCCGCCCGGCGGAGAGGCGTACATGGGAGGCCGGCATCATGATCCGCGCCACGGCGATGGTGCGGATAAATTCGAACGGATCGAGGTTCTCCTGATCCTCCAGCGGCGTCCCCTTCACCTTGACCAACATGTTGATGGGCACACTTTCGGGGTGGCGCGGCAGGTTGGCCAGCACCATCAAGAGGCCCGCCCGATCTTTCGCCTGCTCACCCATGCCGACGATGCCGCCTGAGCAGACCTTCATGCCGGCGCCGCGCACATGCTCCAGGGTATCGAGCCGGTCCTGATAGGTGCGGGTGGTGATGATGTCGCCGTAAAACTCCGGCGAGGTGTCGAGGTTGTGGTTGTAGTAGTCAAGGCCGGCGGCGCCCAGACGCGCCGCCTGATCGGCGGTGAGCATCCCGAGCGTCATGCAGGTCTCCATGCCGAGCCCGCGCACCTCCTCGATCATCCGCAGGATATAGGGCATGTCCTTCTCTTTGGGGTTGCGCCAGGCGGCCCCCATGCAGAAGCGGGACGAGCCGTTGGCCTTAGCTTCGCGGGCCCGCTCCAGCACTTTCTCCACCTCCATCAGCCGCTCGGCCTCGAGGCCGGTGTGATAGCGGGCGCTCTGGGGGCAGTACTTGCAATCCTCCGGGCAGGCACCGGTCTTGATGGAGAGCAAGGTGCTCACCTGTACTTCGTTCGGGTCGAAATGGGCGCGGTGGACGGTCTGGGCCCGGAACAGCAGATCGTTGAATGGCAGGGCAAACAGGGCCTGAACCTCGGCGAGGGTCCAGTCGTGACGAAGGGCGTGAGCGCCCGCGGTGACAACATTCATACATGGCTTCCAATTGTTATAAGTGGGATCCTGCGCCGCCAGCTTGCATGGGCAAACACAGAAGCCGCCACCCGGCCGGCACCCGAGTCGGGTTGCACGCAGCCAAGTGGCTGAAATTGTTGGCTAGTGTAGAGAGCGCGCGTAGACTGTCAACACCGACCAGATCAAACCAATTGACAACAGAACGCAAAATGACCAATCAAGAATTCGACCTGCACCACGTCTGGCACCCCTATACCTCCCTCACCCATCCCCTGCCCTGCTATGAAGTGGCCAGTGCCAGGGGAGTGACCCTCACCCTCAGCGACGGCCGCGAGCTGGTGGATGGCATGAGCTCCTGGTGGGCCTGCGTGCACGGCTATCAGGTGCCGGAGCTCGATGCGGCCGCCACCGCCCAGCTCGGCAAGATGTCCCACGTGATGTTTGGCGGCCTCACCCACGCCCCCGCCGTCGATCTCTGCCGCAAGCTGGTGGAGATCACCCCGGCTGGGCTGGATCGGGTATTTCTGGCGGACTCCGGTTCGGTGGCGGTAGAGGTGGCACTCAAGATGGCGCAGCAGTACTGGCACGCCAAGGGGACGCCCAGGGCCAAGTTTGTCGCCCTGCGCGGCGGCTATCACGGTGACACCTTCGGCGCCATGAGCGTCTGCGATCCGGATGGCGGCATGCACGAGATCTACAAGGGCTTCCTGCCCGAGCACCATTTTGTCGAAGCGCCCAGCTGCCGCTTCCACGCCGAGTGGGACGAGCAGTGCGTGGTGGAGCTCGCCACCCAGGTAGCCGATCATCACGAGGAAATCGCCGCCATCGTGCTCGAACCCATAGTGCAGGGCGCCGGCGGCATGCGCTTCTACCATCCCCGCTACCTGCAGTGGGTACGCGCCCTGTGCGACGAGTTCGGCCTGCTGCTGATTGCCGACGAGATCGCCACCGGCTTTGGCCGCACCGGCCAGCTGTTTGCCTGCGACTGGGCCGGCATCAGCCCCGACATCATGTGTCTGGGCAAGGCGCTCACCGGCGGCTATCTGACGCTGTCGGCCACGCTCACGACCGAGCATGTGGCTCGCACCGTGTGTGATGGGAAAGCCGGCGTCTTCATGCATGGGCCGACCTTCATGGGCAACCCCTTGGCCTGCGCCGTGGCCAACGCCTCCATCGAATTGCTGCTCGCCTCGCCGTGGCAGGAGCGGGTCCGCGCCATCGAACACCAACTCAAAACCGAACTGGTGGAGCTAACCCTGCACCCGGCGGTGGCGGATGTGCGGGTGCTTGGCGCCATCGGGGTGGTAGAGATGAAGGAGCGGGTGGACGTGGCGCGCATCCAGCGCAAATTCGTCGAACTGGGAGCCTGGATCCGGCCGTTTGGCAAGCTGGTCTATCTGATGCCCCCCTTCGTCATCAGCCCGGCACAATTAACCGTGCTGACCAACGCCATCACCGCCGCCATCCACAGCGGCGAGTTCTGAGTCAGACGTGGCAGGCCCTGCCCGACCAGGCAGGGTCTTTTGACTCTTTTTCATCAGAATGTGAGCGAGACACCAGACCCGGGCGACCAAGACGCGTAGACTGCGCGGGTTTTACCCAACAGATGTACCGTTCCCATGCGCCTCTCCATTGCTGCCAAAATCAACTTCTTCCTGCTGTTCATCTTCTCCATGGTGCTGGTGTTCTCCGCCGCCTATCAGGCGGTGCGCGAGCGCGACCTGATCCTGACTCTCATCAAGGAGCAGAGCCGCGAGCAGACCGAGGCCTACTTCGACGGCCTCAACATGCTGATGCTGACCGGCAAGATGGATGCCCGCGACACCCTGCGCGGCAAGTTTCTCGAGCACGCCCACGTGGAGGATGCCCGCATCGTGCGCAGCGAGGCGGTGAGCAAGCAGTACGGGGTCGGCCACCAGAGCGAGCAGCCCAAAGACAGGTTCGATGAGCTGGCACTGGCCGGCAAGGGCAGCCTGGAGGTGGTGCACGACGGCATGCACAGCAAGCTGGTGGTGACCCGCCCGCTGCTGGCCAAGAAGGATTTTCGCGGCACCGACTGCACCAGCTGCCACCTGGTGCCGGAGAATACCGTGCTGGGGGCGGTGCGCTTTGACTACTCCCTCGATACCCTGTTTACCCGGGTCGAGCAGAACATCCTCACCTCGGCGCTGAGCCTCACCGTCATCTTCGGTCTGGGGCTGTTGTTGACCCTCTGGGTCATTCGCACCTGGATCGTCCGCCCCCTCAACCAGCTGACCCGCTCCATGGAGGAGGCCACCGACCTGCACGACTTCGGTCACCGGCTGGAAGGGGATGAAGGGGACGAGATTGGCCGGGTGGCGCTCGCCTACAACCAGATGCTCGACAGCGTGGAGCGTCAGCTCGGCAAACGACCCGCCGCGCCGATGGAGGGGAGCGAGCAGAAGGCGACAGAGAGAAGAAAAGAGGGCTAGCCCAGGTAGTAGAACAGCAGACTGGCCATCAGGATCAGCAGCAAGATGGTCAGGTGCACCCGCCCCGTGTCCTCCTGCCGCCGGCAGCGTCGGCGCTCCGCCAGCAGCACCGCCAGGGTCAGCAGGCAGCAACCCCAGAGCCCGTGCAGCAACCAGGGGGTGAACAGGGGATCCCAGCTCTGGCGTACCCTGACCCCGCCATAGACCAGAAAACCGTAGGCCGTCTGAGGTCTGGCGAAGTGGTAGAGGGAGAGCAGGCCGATGAAGCCGCCCCAGCAGAGCATCACCAGCCCCTGCAACACCCGTGTCAGCCGGTCCGGCCCCCGTCGCCGCTCTTTCACGCTTATCCCCTGTCCAACTGGCCTGCCAATCCGCCGACAGGCGCCGAAATCCCCCCCAGAGTCCGACATTTTTGCTTGTTTATCAAACCTGCGCGGGTAAGATTGACGGCTTAGTCTGCCATGATGGGCCAAGATTGCCCGGGCCAGACCCCAAGTGTTGCAAATAGCGCTGCAAGAACAAGCTGGAGACAATATTTCGATGACGCACGCATCCGTAGTAGATGTGCTGACCGGTAAGTATGCGGTCGGCACCACCCAGACAGTCAAAGGGTGGATCCGGACCCGCCGCGATTCCAAGGCGGGGATCTCATTTTTGGCCATCTCCGATGGCTCCTGTTTCCATCCGGTACAGGCAGTCGTCCCCAATACCCTGGCCAATTACGAGAATGAAGTGCTGCGTCTGACCACGGCTTGCTCGGTGGAAGTGACCGGCCTGGTGGTCGAGTCTCAGGGCAGCGGCCAGGCGTTCGAACTGCAGGCCACCGACGTCAAGGTGGTGGGCTGGGTCGAAGATCCGGATACCTACCCCATGTCCGCCAAGCGTCACAGCATCGAATACCTGCGCGAGCAGGGCCACCTGCGCGCTCGTACCAACGTGGTCGGCGCCGTGACCCGGGTACGCAACTGTCTCTCCCAGGCCATTCACCGCTTCTTCCACGAGCAGGGCTATCTGTGGATCGCCGCGCCGCTCATCACCGCCTCCGACACCGAAGGCGCCGGCGAGATGTTCCGCGTCTCCACCCTGGATATGGAAAACCTGCCGCGCACCCCGCAAGGCAAGGTGGACTATGACAAGGACTTCTTCGGCAAAGAGACCTTCCTGACCGTATCCGGCCAGCTCAACGTCGAAACCTACGCCTGTGCGCTGTCCAAGGTCTACACCTTCGGGCCGACCTTCCGCGCCGAAAACTCCAACACCAGCCGCCACCTGGCCGAGTTCTGGATGGTTGAGCCGGAAGTGGCCTTCGCCGATCTGGAAGACAACGCCGCCCTGGCCGAAGCCATGCTGAAGTATGTCTTCAACGCCGTACTGGCCGAGCGCCGCGACGATCTGGAGTTCTTCGCCCAGCACGTGGACAAGGACGCCATCGGTCGTCTGGAGCGCTTCGTCGCCTCCGACTTCGCCCAGATTGACTACACCGATGCCATCGAAGTGCTGAAAAACTGCGGCAAGAGCTTCGAGTTCCCGGTCTCCTGGGGTATCGACCTCTCCTCCGAGCACGAGCGCTACCTGGCCGAAGAGCACTTCAAGTCCCCGGTGGTAGTGAAGAACTATCCGAAAGACATCAAGGCCTTCTACATGCGTCTCAACGACGACGGCAAGACCGTCGCCGCCATGGACGTACTGGCCCCGGGCATCGGCGAGATCATCGGCGGCTCCCAGCGTGAAGAGCGTCTGGACGTGCTGGATGCCCGTCTGGCCGAAATGGGTCTGAACAAGGAAGACTACTGGTGGTATCGCGACCTGCGCCGCTACGGTACCGTGCCCCACTCCGGCTTCGGTCTGGGCTTCGAGCGCCTGGTGGTTTACGTGACCGGCATGGGCAACGTCCGCGACGTGATCCCCTTCCCGCGCACCCCGCGCACCGCCGAGTTCTGATTACAGTACTTTGCCTTAAAAGCCGACCTCAGGGTCGGCTTTTTGTTGCCCGTCCGGCGGCCGGACGGCCTTGCCAGCACCACAATTAATCACTCTTGCCGCCCTCCGTCATGCCCCCTTGCTGACACACCCGCCCCGCGCCAGCCGTTGAGCCCCATACGCTGCCACTTACTGCCCGCAAAATAACAAAAACGTTAATACGTGGTTTTTATGACGTTAAATCAAAAAGCGATGAGTTATTGAAGTACCTCAAATTTTTGCCCTTTTTTGGCAGGCACAATAACCACTAACCCTTTAGGGCTAAATAAAAAACAGACAATCCCGGTCCATGAGCCCAACACAGCACAGACATGGATTAAATAACGCGAGGTAATGGAATGATCTTGATGGAATTTTTGGTGGTACTCGGCTGCTTGCTGCTGGGTACCCGGTTTGGGGGCATGGGGCTGGGTCTCATCAGCGGCATCGGTCTGTTCCTGCTGACCTTCGTGTTCGGTCTCACCCCGGGCGAACCGCCGGTGCAGGTGATGCTGACCATACTGGCGGTGATCGGCTGCGCCGCGACCCTGCAGACCGCCGGCGGCCTCAACCTGATGATGCAGGTGGCCGAGCGCCTGCTGCGCCGCCACCCCCAGTACATCACCCTGCTGGCGCCGCTCACCACCTGGACCCTCACCTTCCTGTGCGGTACCGGCCACGTGGTCTACACCATGTTCCCCATCATCGCCGACATCGCGCTGCAGAAGAACATCCGCCCGGAACGCCCGATGGCGGTCGCCTCCGTCGCCTCCCAGATGGCGATCTGCGCCTCGCCAGTGTCGGTGGCCGTGGTCTCCATGGTCTCCATCCTGGCGGCCGGTCACGGCATCGGTCAGGCCTACAGTCTGCTCGACATTCTGATGATCGCCATCCCCTCCTCGCTCACCGGGGTCATAGTCGCGGCCCTGTGGAGCCTGCGTCGCGGCAAGGATCTGGACAAGGACGAAGAGTTCCAGGCCAAGATCAAGGATCCGCAGCAGCGTGCCTTCGTCTACGGCGGCGGTGAGACCCTGCTCAACACCAAGTTCCCGAAAGAGGCCTACTGGTCGACCTGGATCTTCTTCGCCGCCATCGCCGCCGTGGTGGTGCTGGGGGCCGACGCCTCCCTGCGCCCTGTGTTCGAAATGGGTGGCAAGACAGGCCCGCTCTCCATGAACCTGGTGATCCAGATGATGATGCTGATCGCCGGCGCCATCATCCTGATGCACTGCAAGGTCAAACCGGGTGACATCTCCAACGGCGCCGTGTTCAAGGCCGGCATGGTGGCGATCTTCTCGGTATTCGGGGTCGCCTGGATGAGCGAAACCTTCTTCCAGGCCCACATGCCGCTGCTGAAAGAAACCCTGGCCCACGTGGTGCAGGCCCAGCCCTGGACCTATGCCCTGGTGCTGTTCCTCATCTCCAAGCTGGTGAACAGCCAGGCAGCAGCCCTGACCGCCATCGCTCCCATGGGGCTGGCGCTGGGTGTGGAGCCCAAGCTACTGATCGCCTTCCTGCCGGCGAGCTACGGCTACTTCGTGCTGCCGACCTACCCGAGCGATCTGGCCTGTATCGGTTTCGACCGCTCCGGCACCACCCGCATCGGCAAGTTCATCATCAACCACAGCTTCATCATTCCGGGTCTGATCGGGGTCGCCACCTCCTGTACCCTGGGTTATCTGCTGACTAGCATACTGCTCTAAGCAACAGGCACCATTCAGTCAGTCCAGCAGGCCCCACCCGGGGGCCTGCTGTTTTGCGCCCTGCCCCATCCCGTTTTGCCAACCGCCCGCACTCTGGGTAGCATGGCCCCTCTTTTCTTTGCGGAATCTCCCCCATGTCTCGCGTCATCGTGCTCTGGAGCGGCGGCAAGGATGCCATGCAGGCCCTCTGCCATGCCCGTGAAGCGGGCCATCAGGTGGTGGCACTGGCTACCTTTGCCCCGCCCGACCCCCGCTTTCTGGCCCATCCCCTGTCACAGGTGCGTCGGCAGGCGGCGGCCCTCGGGCTGCCCCATTTGCTGATCACCATAGAGGCGCCGTTCGATCTCGGTTATGAAACGGCGCTGGCGGCATTGAAAGAGGAGTGGCGCCTGGATGGGGTGGTCACCGGCGATATCGACAGCGTGGGGGGCGCGCCGAACTGGATCCGCGAGCGCTGCCGCCCGCTCGACCTCACCGTCCACACCCCGCTCTGGCAGCAAAGCCGCGAGGCGCTGCTGGCAGACCTGCTGACCCGCGGCATCGTCGCCCACCTCTCCTGCGTCGACACCCGGGTGCTGGCCCCCGAGTGGGTGGGACGCTCGCTCGATACCGCCACCCTGGCCGAGTTGCAGCAACTGGCGGCAAGCCAGGGCTTCGACGCCTGCGGCGAGCAGGGGGAGTACCACACCATGGTGACCGACGGCCCGGGCTTTGCGGCGCCGCTGGCGCTCGGCCACTGGCAGGTTGCCCGTCAGGAGCAGCTTGCCTACCTGCTGGAGGATGAGGGGTAGCAGGACAGCTCGTCTGCACCGGCAGGACAGATAAAAAACGGGAGGCGATGGCCTCCCGTTTTGCTTTTCTTTGACGCTGACCTAGTTGGCCAGCTTGCCCAGCACCCGCTGCAGCAGGCGGATGCGCGGCGCTATGCTCTCCAGCAGCAGGAATTCCGCCTCCGAGTGGAAACCGCCCCCCATGGGGCCGAAGCCATCAAGCGACGGCACGCCTGCGGCGGCGGTGAAGTTGGCATCCGAGCCGCCACCGGCCTCCAGCCAGTTGAAGGAGATCCCCTCCTCTTTCGCCGCCGCCTCCACCAACGCCATCAGCGCCTCGGTGTCGCCACTCGGGCGCATCGCCGGCTTGAAGCTCTGGCGATCCACCTCGACCCGGCAACCGGCAAGGAAGGGGTTGTTGGCCATGAAGGTGAGTCGCGCGTGCACGGCGGCCGCTTCGTCATTGCTCCAGAAGCGCAAGTCGACGATCGCCTCGGCAAAGTCCGGCACCACGTTGACGCCGGTGCCGCCCTGCACCACCCCCACGTTCATGGTGGTGCCGGTATCGAGGTTGACTTGCTCGTTGATGGCCAGCACCCAGTGGGCCAGCTCGGTAATGGCGGAGATCCCCTCGCTCAGCGCCGAGCCGGCGTGGGAGGCCTTGCCGTGGAAGGTGATGCGGTACTTGGCATTGCCCTTGCGGGCGCTGATGAGATCCCCGTTGGGGCGGGCCGCCTCGGCCACCAGCACGCAGCCGCTCTGTTTGGCTTTTTCCACCAGCCACTCTTTGGACCAGGGGGAGCCAATCTCCTCGTCGCAGTTGCAGCAGACCAGCACCTTGAGCTTGGCCAGCACGGCCGGGTCCATCTCTTTGAGGGCATACCAGGTGGAGAGCAGACCGCTCTTCATGTCCGACACACCGGGGCCAAAGGCCTGATTGCCTTCGATTTTCAATGGGCGCTTGGCGGCTGTTCCCTCCGGGAAGACGGTGTCCATGTGGCCCACCAGCATCACGTCGTAGTGGCTGGCGCCGGGGACATTGGTTGCCTCGAGGCAGGGGCCGCACTCGGCGGCAAACTGGTGGCGGGTCACCTGCCAGCCGATAGCCTCATATTTCTCGGTCATGATGTCGGCCACCCGAGCCACCCCGGCCGGGGTACGGGTGCCGCAATCGAGATTGATGAGGGGGGCCAGATCCGCCAGGTAGGCGTCCAGAGAAAAAGCGTTGCGAGATTCTGTCATTGTCATCTCCTGGGACGGGAGGACACACCTCCCGCCCGATGGCCGAATGAAAGGGGCGGACGGACCGTGCCGTCCGCCGTCCGGTTACATAAACAGTAGATAGTTGAGGGTGAGCGCCGTCACCAGCGCCCCCGCCATCGGCACGCAGGTACGCTTGACCACCACGAAGGGGGAGACTTTGGCGATGCCCGCGCAGGCGATCAGCACCGCCGCGATGGGGGAGACGGTGCGGCCGATACTGGAGGCGAGCTGCATCGGCAGCAGCATGGTCACCGCCGGTACGCCGAACTTGGCCGCCACGGCAGGCGCCAGGGTGGAGAAGCTCAGGAATGCCGCGTTGCCCGAGCCCATGATGACCGCCGCCACCATGATGAGACCTACCATCACCAGCGTCATCAGGCCGCTGCCGATACCGGCATTGCTGGCAGAATGCAGCAGGGTGTCGATGGCACCGATGGCCTTGAGAGATTCGGCAAACAGCTCGGCACAGACGATGAGCGCCACCACAGGGCCAAACACCTTGCCCATGCCGTCGAGGAAGCTGGAGAGCCCCGCGAAGGCGGTGCGCACCGAGCGGGTGCGCAGCAGCTCGCAGAGCATGCCGATAAAGACCGACAGCAGCATGGCCACCTCCACGCTGACGCTGATGGTGGTCACCAGCAGCTTGGAGAAAGTCATCATCAGCACGAAGGGGATGATGGGCAGCAGGGCGTACCAGGTGGGCGCAGCTACCGCCTCGGTGCCCTGCTCGTCCAGCTCGGCGTGCTCGCCGCGATGCTGGGCCGGATCCCAGCCATCCTGGCGGTCACAGTGCCGCTGCCAGAAGAAGTGCAGCACCATAGTCACCAGCAGCATGGGGGCCACCAGCCAGATCTGGTAGTCGACGAAATAACTGGTGGGATCCATGCCGGATTGGCCGGCGGAGAAGATGGCGTTGGTCTGGGTCGGGCCGATTTCGAACGCCTGGGAGGTGGCGATGACGCCGCAGGCGGAGGCCGGGCTGATGCCGAGGTTGCGCATCACCGGGTACATGGTGACCATCAACAGCAGGCCAAGGCCGGTGGCGGAGGTGACGAACAGGGAGACAAAGACCGCCACCAGGTAGCAGATGGCCAGCATCAGGTAGCTGGACTGGATGCCCGCCACCGGTTTGACCGCCACCCGCACCAGTGCCTGGGAGGCACCGATATGGGACATGTAGGTGGCAAAGCCGGCCACCGCCATGATGGTGAGGCCGAGCCCCGCCGCCCGGTAGGAGAAGATCCCCTTGAACACCTCGAACAGGTCGAACAGGGCGAAGCCGGTGCTCTTGTCAGCGGGCAGAATGGGGTGCAGTCCCAGCCAGTAGGCGACGGTGAAGATGGCCATGCCGGCCAGCGCCAGCACCGCCTGCGGGTTGTAATCCTTGACGATGCCGTAGACCACGGCCAGCAGTACGAGCAAGACGAAGACGAGTTCCAAATATTCACTCCTGATAAAGTTATCGAGGAGCGGAATCTAGTGGTCTGACCGCGCTTTCCCATTGATCCCCGTCAAGAAAGATGGCTTGATCACACTCCAATGAAATAAAACGCTACACACTTAACAAAAAACAGCAATTTAAACTAAAGGCAAACCTTTAGAATCCCTTTGCCACGCGTTCTGGCGAATAACCTCAGGCTTTTTTGCTTTGGATCAACGTCAGGGGCCAGTGAACTGGCCAAGATGCGCATCGACACACAGCGACCGTTTCGCGCCGGAGAGAGTTATGACAGACCGAGCCAACGCAGGCATGACGACCTGCGACTACAAGCTATGGGACATCCTCGTCGAGTCTGCAAAGGAACGCACCACCATTCGTTACTCCAAGCTGGCCAGGCAGGCCGGGCTGGAGAATTGCCAGGATGAGCTGCGCACGCTGCTGCAACGCATCCGCATGTACTGCACCGAGCACCAGTTGCCGATCCTCTCCGCCATCGTGGTGGACGATGTGGGCAAATATACCGGCCTCTCCTCCAGTCTGCCGGACGCCCCCTGGGAGCGTGCCAAGGTGTTTGACTACCAGTGGCCGGTTGCGCCCTGAGTCATCCACCCCTCACAATAACGCGCCCGCCGGCGCGTTTTGTACTTCTTTGGGCCCCCTTTTCCTGAACCGCAGGCAAAAAAAACCCGCCGAGACGGCGGGTACTAAGCAAGCAACGCTCTGGATGACCAGAGTAAAGAGTTCAGGCTGTCGAATCTTGCCACCTCCGGCACCACGCGAAAGAGGTAACAGGACAATATGGGTTTGCATAAATCGCTGATTTATCCAAGCTTCATGCTGACCATCGACGGGAAATGAGACTAAAGTGAAGGCCCTGCTTAAGGAAATGATTTATTAGTATTCCATTATGCACAGAATGAATTTACGAGGCGTCGACCTCAACCTGCTGGTGGTGCTCAAGGCACTGCTGGAGGAGCGCAACACCACCAAGGCCGCCGAACGGCTCGCCATGAGCCAGCCGGCCGTCAGCCGGGCACTGGCCCGCTTGCGTCTGCTCTATGACGATCCCCTGCTGATCCGCACTCCCCAGGGCATGGAACCCACCGCCCGGGCGGAGGCCTTGCTGCTGCCGCTGCGGGAGATCCTGCACGACATCGAGCAGACCTTCAGCCCGCCCGAGCAGCTCGACCCCGCCCAGTTCGAGGGGGTGCTGCGCATCGGGGCCCACACCTATGTGGAGTACGTGATGATGCCGAGCCTGCTGGCCCGGCTGCAGCAGCAGGCGCCCAACCTGCGCATCCACATGGTACCGCTCAATGCGGACTATGAGAGCCAGCTCGACGAAGGGGTCATCAGCATGGTGATCAGCAAGCAGGACGAGGTGCCCGGTCGTTTTCGCCGCATCCCGCTGTTCGAGGACAAGCTGATCTGCGCCGCCCACCGCAGCCACCCGCTGCAAGGCCAAGTGCTGTGCATCGAGTCCTTCGCCCAGGCCCAGCACCTGCTGGTCGCTCCCCGCGGCAGCGAAGGGGGCATCGTCGATGATCTGCTGGCCGCCCACGGCATGACCCGACACACCCCCTTAATAGTGCAAAGCTTTCTGGCGGCCCCCTTCATCCTGCCGTGCGCGCCTCTGCTGCTCACCTCCCCCGCCCGGGTGCTGCGCCCGCTGATGCCGCTGCTGGATCTGGTGGAGTACGAGACCCGCTTCGCCCTGCCCACCTTCGAAGTGAGCCTCATTCGCCATCGTCGCGACGACAACAACGCCATGCTCAACTGGTTCGAATCCGAATTGCACCTCTGGTGTCGCACCCAGAGCGAACTCTGATGCCCGCCGGCGCGTCCCGCGCCGGGCACTTTTCCCCTCCCCCCAGGCCCGACCAGCGCCTCGCCCCACCTCCCCCATGCGCATCGGCGTTGCCTTGAGATCGCCACAATGCCAGAATCGGTCCTCTTCTTGATTTCCCGTTTCAGGACTCAAGTTTCGGCTTTCCGGGCCCATGCCCGCAGACAAGGACTCCCCATGGCCACCACCCTCTATGGCATCAAGAACTGCGAGCAGTTCTTTGCAAAAGAACCGAAAAAGACAAGTTACCCTTGAGCTTCACAAACAATATTTTTCGGAACTATTTAGTTCAGCTAATCATTCTGAGGTGGTGCAACTAACCCCCCCGTTCCTCTCAACACAATTAGTTTGAGTTGTACGTCGGTTTTTCTGAGCTTCTACACTCTCCCTTTGTTGATCTAGGCGAATATTGTGAATAGCTTCAGCATCATACAATATTTTTTTACATTCATCTTTTTTAGGTTCGGTTGTATTAAAAGCTTTTGTATATGCCTCCCGTTCCAAAGAGTTATCAATATAGTTCACATACCAAGATATATCTGATGTGTATAATCCGAACTGTTGTGGCGATAAGTATTCTTTGCATATCTCCAACGTTTTTGCATATTGCCCCAATGCAGCTGCTGATTCAGGAGAAGAAATATAATCCTTACCAAGGATACCTTCCGTAGCCCCCTTTACATATGAATCAACAAACCCAGATGCACACCCTTGAGTAAACAGTGCACACAATATTGCCGATATAGTTCGGCTATTTACAATCCAATTTGCTGCCATTTATTCTCCCACTGTACAATTCTTTTCTTAGCGATTGCATGGTGTTTTGAAAAGTCATTGTCACGTCGCCTACCATCATGCTCATTTAAATATTTTTCATGATGACAGGCGATGTCGTTTTTCATCCACCACATTGGTACAACATAGAAGTCAGAGTCATCCTTTGATATATCAACAAAAACCCAATACTCATTCTCATTTTTATTTTCACAACATTTTTCGCCATAAGCAATCGAAGTTTGCCATGTTCCACTCATCTTAGCTCTAGTCGTAACACGGTATACTCTGCCATTATCAGAGGTAAAGACTATAGTTCGCCTATTACCAGTTTTGATTGCACGAATGTCTTTAGCACCAAGGGATTTTATTTTTTGATAAACCTTTGAAAATCCAATGTCTTTTGTTTGTTCTTTCAAAACCAACCGCCTTATCAGCTATACGACTAAGAAGTGACATGCTGTTCAACCAAGTCAAACTATTGAGTCGGTTTTGTAACAGCAATCCGATGGATACTCGACACACTGATCCCTAACCGCTTTGCCACTGATGCCTTAGCGATACCCTGTGATAGAAGATGTAGCACCTCCTCCCGCTTCTCCATCGCTGTCGGCTTGCGGCCTTTATAGACCCCTTTTGCCTTCGCCAAGGCGATCCCTTCCGCTTGACGCTCCAGCATGATTTCCCGCTCGAACGTGGCGATGGCTCCGATCATAGTCAGCATTAGCTTACCTGTCGGGGTAGCCGTGTCGATGCCCAAATTCTGAATCTGTAACGTTACCCCTTTAGCGTGTAGCTGGTCTGTGATCTCCAGCAAGTGCCGGGTGTTTCGAGCGAGTCGATCCAGCTTGGTCACTTTGAGTACGTCTCCAGAGCGGACGAATTCGAGCATTGCCTGTAGTTGCGGCCTATCCGTCTTGCTACCGCTGACCTGCTCATGAAAAACTTTTTCACACTCCGCCAGAGCTATCAGTTGCTGCTCCAGCGATTGCCCCGTGGTCGAGACACGGGCATACCCGATGATTGCCATGATGGCCTCCCAATAGGCTCAAGACCCTGCAAGAAAAACGTGTCAAAACTCGAAATCCAACCCGTGTGACAGGGGTTGCCGGGGGGCTTCCGGTCTGTCACACGGGCATGGTCTATTGAGCGTCCGGCTCCTTCGGCGGGGGCGGCGGTGTCTGCATCGAGTTGACGGCCTCCTTGATGAGGACGCCCAAAGCTGCCAGCAGTGCCGCCTCCAACGCTTTCAGTAACGGGTTTCCTTGCTGCTCATTCATACGCCTTCTCCTTGCTGAGTGGCTCCCGACAAGGGGCCAGATGTGATGTATTCCATGCGGTTCTCCGATGGGGTTGGTCTCATCTCGCTTATACCGGCGTAGGGTCTCAATGTTGCCTGCTCGATTTCCTTAAGCTGGTGGGGTTTGGGATTGTTTTTTCAGAGCAGCCAACGGGGCGGGATCGTTGCTATCTTCTTGATTTCTCTCCTTCGGGTGGCTGGTAGGTTCCCCCCTCGGTGCAGTAAATGAGTAGTGAATAGGTGGTGTGTCCATAAGTGGATATATAAATCGGGGTGGCACAGCACACACATCGCACACAACCGCCCGAAAAGCCTATGAACACGTTGTCGGATGTGTCGGTGAGACTCAAATCGGCCAGACACATCACCCCGAAATGTGTCGATCGACAGTCACTCGCGGCGGGGTCAGACGGTGATAGGCCAGATTGCCGCTATGCCTCTGACTCAACCGCCAGCCAAGCCGCTCTGCAATCGCTTTAAGGTCTCGTCCCGGCTGAGCTGGATATCGCAGATACCCGGCTGGATCGCAGGTATAAGCACTCTGGGCAGACTCTCGCGTGATATCAAGATGTCGGCCATCGCCCGGCTTTGCCATAGCCACCAACAGCCCTTGTAGGTACTCCTCAACGCTCAATATGCGTCCCTGAGTCCGGCAAATGGTAACCCACAACTCTTGCTCCTCATGGCGAATCCTGAGCGGTCTGAGGCCCGTCTGCTGCTCGATGTAAGTATCACGCTGCTGGTCTGCTTTACGGTTCACTGGCTCCAGATGCTCTTTTTCGTCAAACTCCAGCAAGTAGGTTTCCTGCCGGGTCGGTTTGTCAAAATACTTTCCGTCTGGGTCGAACCACTGCAAATCTACCCGAAAATCCACCCGGTAAGGGTCGCAATCGAACTGCGGGATCACCTCCATTCGCAAACCCGGTTGCTGCATTTGAAAGTAAGTAACCAGCGGGGCCAAGTATTCCACATAAAATGCAGCCTCATGGCGACTCTGGCCTTCCGCTCGTGGTATCGATTGTCCGGTCAACCGTTCGATTTCCGCTATCAACTCAGCGTTCAGGTGAGAACTGGGGCCATAGGTCAGCACGGCTAAGGCTTGTAAGGGAGTCCACGTCCCCAATCCATTATCCGGTTCGGGAACCTCCGGCAGGTCGAGTCCCCGCACCTGCCGGATGTTGTCTATTGCCCGCCTGACATACTGACTGAATCGCCGAGTGCTTCGTTGGCTGAACCCAGGTATCTGAGATAGCAATGCTTCTGGGTCGATGATTCCTCGGGCAGGTTGGCCAATGAAAATTGCTGTCGTGTTCAATGACGCCTCCTGACAGCTTTTTACTTGGAATATTCCGAGCTCAAATCTTCGAAATCTGGATCTGTACCATCATCATTCTTCTGGAGATTTCGAATGTAATCGCTCATCTCCTGCTGCATAACAGAAGGGTCAACACCATAAGGCGCTTCAGTTTGAGTCTTTCTTACTAGGTAGCTAGACCCGTCATAAATCGAACTCCCCGCCAACCTGTCTTCAAAGATCTGCGTCAATACGCGACTACCATCAATGTCCATATACTCAGCCCACAGATAGCCGCCATCAAAGCGGAATCGAATTTCCTTCAACGCTGTTTTTAGCTGGCCGTTGAATCGTTGGCGTTGCTCCGTACTGCTAAGGTCTTCAGGATCTACGATGTATTTGAGCGTTTTCACTGATAGCTCCCGGCTCATAAGGTCACTTTCAGCTCGTTGAATCTGCTTTTCTAAGGCTTGCGTCTTCTTCTTGCACTGCTCGAACAAGACTCGATAATCCGCATCATTATCGTTATCCAGCACAAGTTGAGCTGCCTTCTTTCTCTTTTGGGTCTCAACCTCTAGCTGAACTCGTAATTCGGCTAGCATGGTTCTAAGAGCGATTGTTTTATCCTCCCCCTCAACCCGTTGCTTCATTACCCTGTTCAGCAAGAACACTGCTTGCAAAAGTTGTGGTTCAACCTTGTCGTAAAGCATGTTCGGTAATTTGCACCCAGCGGTGTTTTGCTTGGGACAAACCAGATAGTTTCTTGGGCTGCCTGCTCGCCCTTTGTTTTGATAACGTAACGACTCGCCACACTGACAGCGAAGTACACCACTGAAGAGATTGTTAAAGGTTCCCTTGCGATAGGAACCACTATGCTTGTTTCTCTTGCTGATAAGGTGTTGCACCTCTTCAAACAGGGCTGGGGAGACTATCGTGGGGTAGTACCCCAAGATTGGCTCATCAGCAGGCACCCGATGGCCGTTCTCTATGACATGTGGCTGGAAAACACCGATCACGGCTTGACTCTTGATAACCGCTTGAATGCCTGCCGGGCGCCAGTCAGCCTCTTTACCGAATGTTTTGTAGCCCTTTTCTAGGAAAACCTTAGCAATCTGCTCATAGCCACAACCTGACTTCGCCATTTCAAACATCTCGTTCACTATGGCCACTCGTTCGGGGATAGGGACGATCTGCTCCCCATCCCTAGTGAGCCACGAAGGTAAACGGGAGTTAGCTATCACTTTGTTGTTCTTTCTTGCCTGCTCACGGCCATTTGACCATGCTGCACGGCTCCGACGGCTTTTCATCTCTGACTCATCATTAGCACGGGCCATGTAGACGATTGAGACTATCAACTTGGTGAAGTCCACCTGACCTCTACGAAAGACCTGCTTATCGGAGAGGGTTACAATGACGATCCCTGCCCTCACAATAGCTAGGAACTGTTCAAGGGCCTCTTCTACTGCCTGCCTGCTCAGACGGTCTACTGACTCAACCAGCAAGTAAGACCCCTGCTCAATCTCACCGTGCTTCACAGCATCAACGAAGCGGCCTAACGCCCCTTCAGTCATGTTGGCACCACGAAATGCACTCGTGCCGAAATCATCAATCGTCTTGTCATCAAGCTGGAGATTGTGCTCAGCACAGTAATCCATTGCCTGCTGAAGCTGGCGGCGATAACTATCTCCTTGCGCCTGCTTGGGGGTACTGAATCGAATATAGGAATAGGCTTTCACGGGGTGACTCATGGCAACTCCTTTGCTGTTGGCTCACATCGGAAGCAAGTGAGCATGGCTGAAAATTAGGATGGGATGAGCCTACCAGTAAATCGGCACTTTACACAACATTCGATCAAAGTTATTTTTGCCGAAAATGCCACGTTGTAGAAAAACCAGCCCACAGCCAGACGACCAGCCCAAGGCCGCCGGATTTCCCTGCATAGTGATCGCCTGTATGCTATGGCCCATTGAACGGAACACGGTGAACTCCATGGAAAACAAGACCGAATGCAAAGTTGTGCTCTACGGCATTTCCCCCAAAAACTGCGACACCATCAAGAAAGCCCGCAAGTGGCTGGAGCAGGCCGGCATCGACTACCGCTTTCACGACCACCGTGCCGACGGCCTGAACCCGGCCGACCTCGACCGCTGGCTGAGCCAGCTCGGCTGGGAGGCACTGCTCAACAGCCGCGGCACCACTTTTCGCACCCTGCCGGACGAGGCCAAACAGGGGCTCGACACCGCCAAGGCGCGTGCCCTGTTGCTGGAGCACCCGGCCATGATCAAGCGCCCGCTGCTGGACCGAGACGGTGAGCTGACCCTGGGCTTCAAGGCCGATCACTACCAATCCCTCTTCTCTCGTTAAACTTTTTTGCTAAGGAACGCTGATGTCGGATGTCATCGCACTGGCCAAGGATCTGATCCGCCGCCCCTCCGTTACCCCGCTGGATGAAGGGTGCCAGACCCTGATGGCGGAGCGCCTCGCCAAGCTCGGCTTCGTCATCGAGCCCATGGTGTTCGAAGACACCACCAACCTCTGGGCCCGCCGCGGCAGCGAGGGGCCATTGTTCTGCTTCGCCGGCCACACCGACGTGGTGCCCGCCGGCCCGCTGGACAAATGGCACACCCCGCCGTTCGAGCCGACCATCCAGGATGGCGTGCTCTACGGCCGTGGCGCCGCCGACATGAAGGGCTCGCTGGCCGCCATGGTGGTGGCGGTCGAGCGCTTTGTCGCCGAGCATCCGGATCACTCCGGTTCCATCGCCTTCCTTATCACCTCCGATGAAGAGGGGCCCTTCATCAACGGCACCACCCGGGTGATCGACACCCTGGAAGCGCGCCACGAGAAGATCACCTGGTGCATCGTCGGCGAGCCCTCCTCCACTGCCGTGGTCGGGGACGTGGTGAAGAACGGCCGACGCGGCTCCATCACCGGCGATCTGCTGGTACGCGGGGTGCAGGGCCATGTCGCCTACCCCCATCTAGCGGACAACCCCATTCACAAAGCCGCGCCAGCGCTGGCGGAGCTCGCCGCGACCGTGTGGGATGAGGGCAACGCCTACTTCCCCCCCACCAGCTTCCAGATCGCCAACATCTCGGCGGGCACCGGCGCCTCCAACGTCATTCCCGGCGAATTGCACGTCCAGTTCAACTTCCGCTTCAGCACCGAGCTCACCGATGCCATGATCCGTGAGCGGGTCGAAGCCCTGCTGGACAGGCACGGTCTGGATTACCAGCTCGACTGGACCCTCTCCGGCCAGCCCTTCCTCACCGACACCGGCAAGCTGCTGGTGGCGGCGGTCTCCGCCATCGAGGCGGTGAACGGCCAGCAGCCGGCCCTGCTCACCACGGGGGGAACGTCCGATGGGCGCTTTATCGCCCCCACCGGCGCCGAAGTGATCGAGCTGGGCCCGGTCAACGCCACCATCCACAAGGTGAACGAGTGCGTGAAGGCGGACGATCTCGATCTGCTGGCAGACATGTACCAAGGGGTGCTCGCGAGGTTGCTGGCATGACCCAGGAGCAACTGCTGGGGTTGGATGAAGGTCACCTCATCCTGGTGGGGCAAGGCCCGCACCGGCTGACGGCCGCCACCGCGGCGGCCTTCAACGACATGCAGGTGGCCGCCGCCCACGCCGGTTTCAACCTGCAGCCCGCCTCCAGCTGGCGGGGCTTTGATCGCCAGCTCGCCATCTGGAACGGCAAGTGGCGCGGCGAGCGGCCGCTGCTCGATGCCCACAGCCAGCCCATCGACGCCCTGCAACTGAGCGACGAGGAGCGCCTCCACGCCATCCTGCACTGGAGCGCCCTGCCCGGCACCAGTCGCCACCACTGGGGCACCGATCTCGACATCTACGACCCGGACTGCCTGCCCGCCGGCACTAGGCTGGCGCTGGAGCCCTGGGAGTATGAAGCCGGGGGCTGGTTCGCCGACTTGAGCGAGTGGCTTGAGGATCGCATGAACGACTTCGGCTTCTTCCTGCCCTATGCCAAACCGGTCGGTGCCGGCAGCGGTGTCGCCTACGAGCCCTGGCACATCAGCTTTGCGCCTGAGTCCCGTGAGCAGCGGCTCGACCCGGCGGCGCTGGCACTTTGCCTGCAACAGGCGGATATTGAAGGCAAGGCGACCATACTGGCCAACCTCGACGAGATCCTGGCCCGCTATGTCACCCTGGCCACCGACGAAAGGAGTAGCACATGAACCTCTGGCTCTGGATAGGCTTGCCACTGCTCTTCCTGCTCGGCCTGTTTCTCAACGCCATCAAGGACATGAAGCGACTGGAGAAAGAGCTGCCCCGCTACAAGGACAAGATCCGGGAAGTGAAGGACGACGAGGACGACTGACTCGAGTCCGCCGACAGGGGCACCCACGGGTGCCCCTGTCGCTATCTGCCCACTTTGTGAACATGGTCACGTTGCTCATCGCGCTGGCGACGCCGGCGACCCCCTTTTGATGGCCAGAACCCTTCGCAGCCATGACACCGAAAATGTAAAAAACTGCAAATAAATGCACAATTAAGCCACACCGAGCCCAACAAACTGCATATAATGTGCCTGATTTGCATTTTGACAGAAGGAGTTCGCCATTGGATGCCGTCACCATCAACAGTTTTTTCCTCGTCGCGGCCTTGTTGGTGGGCGCCAGTGTCCTGTTGAGCGCGCTCTCCTCCCGTCTCGGTATCCCCATCTTGGTGATCTTCCTCGCCGTCGGCATGCTGGCCGGTGAAGATGGCCCCGGCGGCATCCACTTCGCCGACTACTCCATCGCCTATCTGGTGGGCAACCTGGCGCTCGCCATCATCCTGCTCGATGGCGGCATGCGCACCCGGGTCTCCTCGTTTCGGGTGGCGCTCTGGCCCGCGCTGTCGCTGGCCACGGTCGGGGTGGCCATCACCACCGGCCTCACGGGCCTCGCCGCCGCCTGGCTGTTTGACCTCAACCTGATGCAGGGGATGCTGATCGGCGCCATTGTCGGCTCCACCGATGCGGCGGCGGTCTTCTCCCTGCTCGGCGGGCGCAGCCTCAACGAGCGGGTCAGCGCCACCCTGGAGATAGAATCGGGCAGCAACGACCCTATGGCGGTGTTTCTCACCGTCACCCTGATCGAGGTGCTAGCCAGCGCCCAGCAGGACCTCAACGCCGGCTTTCTGCTGCTGCAGCTGCTCAAGCAGTTCGGGCTGGGCGCCGGCATCGGCCTTGGCGGCGGCTGGCTGCTGTGGAAACTCATCAACAGCGCCAAGCTGGCCCCCGGCCTCTACCCGCTGCTCACCGTCAGCGGCGGCCTGCTCATCTTCGCCCTCACCACGGCGGTGGGCGGCAGCGGCATCCTCGCCATCTATCTCACCGGTCTCTTGCTCGGCAACCTCTCCCTGCGCAGCCGCAGCACCACCTTGTCGGTGCTGGACGGCCTGACCTGGCTCAGCCAGATCGGCATGTTCCTGGTGCTGGGGCTGCTCGCCTCCCCCCACAAGCTGCTGCCCATCGCCCTGCCGGCGCTGGCGCTGGCCATGTGGATGATCCTGTTCGCCCGCCCCATCTCGGTCTGGATCGGGCTGCTGCCGTTCAAGAACTTCGCTCCACGCGAGCGCTGGTTCATCTCCTGGGTCGGCCTGCGTGGCGCCGTGCCGATCATTCTGGCGGTGTTCCCCATGATGGCGGGGCTGCCCAACGCCCAGCTCTACTTCAATGTCGCCTTCTTCGTGGTGCTGGTTTCACTCATCTTGCAGGGCAGCTCGCTGCCGCTGGCCTCCAGGCTGGCGCGGGTGGAAGTGCCGGCCCCCCCCTCGCCCATCAACCGCTCCGGGCTCGAGATCGATCTCGACAGCCAGTGGGAGACCTTCGTCTATCGCCTGAGCGACGAGAAGTGGTGCATCGGCTCGCCGCTGCGGGATCTGCGCATGCCCAAGGGCACCCGCATCTGCGCCCTGTTCCGGGATCAGGAACTGCTGCACCCCTCGGGCAGTACCTGCCTGCAATCCGATGACATCCTCTGCGTCATCGGCCACGAGCGCGACCTGCCCGCCCTCGGCCAGCTGTTCAGCCAGGCGCCGGAGCAGGATCTGGGCCCGCGCTTCTTCGGTGACTTCCTGCTGGAGGCGGCCGCCAACCTGGTGGATCTCGCCCCCCTGTACGGGCTGGATGTGAGCGAGGTGGCGGATCAGACCCTTGGCCATTTCATTGCCCACCAGTTGGGCGATAATCTGGTGGTCGGCGACCACGTCGAATGGCAGGGACTGATCTGGACCGTGGCCGAAATGGACGAGGGTGAGCCCCGCAAGATCGGGGTGCGCTTTCTGGAAGAAGATCCGGTCTGATCGTCGTTGTCTGCCTCGTCCTCTGCGAGAAGGGAGTTACCTATGCCTTACCAAACCCTGTTGTCCGGCTTGCAACCCCCTTCGCCCCAGCTGGGGGTGATCGAGGGCTTCTTTGGCAAGGGCTGGAGCTGGGAAGCCCGCGCCCGCTATGCCCAGTGGCTGCCCCGCCACGGTTACGGCTTCTATCTCTATGCCCCCAAGGAAGATGGCTACCTGCGCAAGCACTGGGCCAAGCCTTGGCCTGCCGCCCAGCTCGAGGCGCTGCGCCAGCTCGCCCGCCAGTGCCGCGACAACGGCCTCGCCTTCGGGGTGGGCCTGAGCCCCATGGGCGCGCACCACGACTATGCCCGCCAGCGGCCGGCCCTGCTGGAAAAGGTGCGGCTCATCGAGGAGGAGCTCAAACCCGACATCCTGGCCGTGCTGTTTGACGACATGAAGGGGGATACCCCGGATCTCGCCCACTGGCAGCTCACCATCGCCCACGACATCGCGGCCCACACCCGCGCAGGCCGCTTGCTCTTCTGCCCCAGCTACTACTCGACGGACCCCGTGCTGGAGAAGGTGTTCGGCGCCATGCCGCCCCACTATCTGCAGGATCTGGGGCAGGGGCTGGACAAGCGTTTTGAGATCTTCTGGACCGGCCCCAAAGTCTGCTCCAGCGACTATCCGGCGGCCCACCTCAAGCAGGTGGCCGAGTGGCTGCATCGCAAGCCGTTCCTGTGGGACAACTACCCGGTCAACGACGGCAGCAAGGCCAGCAGCTTCCTGCACCTGCGCGCCTTCGAGAACCGTCCGGCGGAACTCGCCGAGCTGACCTCGGGCCACGCGGTCAACCCCATGAAGCAGGCGGCGCTGTCGGTGCTGCCGCTGGCCACCCTGCCGATGAGCTACAAGCTCGGCAAGCAGTACGATCCGGACAAGGCGCTGCACGCCTCCCTCAATGCCACCTGCGGCCCGCAGATCTCCGCCATGATCCAGGCCGATCTGCCGCTGTTTCAGGACATAGGGCTGGCCCAGCTGACCCCTGAGCAGGTGGCCCATCTCAAGGCCCGCTACCTGCCGTTTCGCGACCAAGCCTGCGTCGGCGAGATCCTGCGCTGGCTGGATGGCGAATACGTATTCGACCCGGACTGCCTGACCGACTGACCCTCACCACAGAGACCCTGCCACAGGAGGCTGCATGGATGCGTCCCTGATTTACCAGAACCTGGCGGTGATCGCCGCCTTTCTGCTGGTCTACAGCCTGATCGCCGGGCGCTTTGAATCGCGCCTCGTCAACGGCCCCCTGCTGTTTCTGCTGATGGGCTGGCTGCTGGGGCCGGGCGGCATCGAGCTGCTCTCCCTCTCCATCGACAGCGACGGCATCAAGCTGTTGGCGGAGCTGACCCTGGTCATCGTGCTGTTCAGCGACGCGGCCAACACCAACTGGCAGGTGCTGCTGGCCAACCGCGCCCTGCCCATCCGGCTGCTGCTGATCGGCCTGCCGCTCACCCTGGCGGCCGGCGCCCTGTTCGGTCACTGGCTCTTCCCCGATTTGCCGCTGCTGGAGATGGCGATCCTCTCCACCATACTCGCCCCCACCGATGCGGCACTCGGCAAGGCGGTGGTGAGCAACCCGGCAGTGCCCGCCCCCATCCGGGAGGGGCTCAACCAGGAGAGCGGCCTCAACGACGGCATCTGCGTGCCTGTGCTGCGCCTGCTGCTCGCCCTCATCGCCCCCACCGAGCAGCACAGCGGTACCGGCCTGCTGGCACTCACCTTGCTGCTGGAGGAGATCGGCATCGGCCTGCTGGTGGCCTGGGGGCTGACCAGCCTCACCCTGCGCCTGCTCAAGATCTCCTATCTCAACGGCTGGCAGCTGCCGCTATGGCGCCAGCTCACCATGCCGGGGCTGGCCCTGCTCTGCTTCGCGCTGGCCCAGACCCTGGGCGGCAGCGGCTTCATCGCCGCCTTCGTCGGCGGCCTGCTGATCGGCCGCAAACTGGGGGAGCACAAGCACGCCTATCTGGACAGCTGCGAGGGGTACGGCGATCTGCTCTCGGTGGTGATCTGGATGGTGTTCGGCGCCACCCTGATGCCCATGCTGACGGAGCTGCTGCACTGGCAATACTGGCTCTATGCCGCCGCCAGCCTCACCCTGCTGCGCATGCTGCCGGTCTGGCTGAGCCTGTTCGGCACCGGCCTCAAGCTTGAACTCAAGCTCTTCATCGGCTGGTTTGGGCCACGGGGGCTGGCTAGCATCGTCTTTGCGGTGATGGTGCTGCAAAATGAGCCGGCCCTCCTCGGCCAGCGCCCCATCATCGCCACCGTGCTCTGCACCATCATACTGAGCGTCATCCTGCACGGTCTCACCGCCAATCCCTGGGTCGCCCGCTTCAAACCCCGTTGAGGAAGCACCGCCAACAAAAGAGAAGCCCCGGGCACTGTCCGGGGCTTTCTTTTATCGGACGCAAGGCGTCCATCTCGGCCAGGGCCCTCCCTAGGAGCTCGAGTCCTCGGCCTGAGGCCGATAGACCAGGATCCCCGGCTTGTTCTGCACGTACTCCAGGAAGGGGGAGTCCACCACCTGCATCTTGCTCGAGAGGGAGGAGGCATTGCGCAGCACGGGGCCGTTCTCGCCACGGATGAAGATGCCGGTATGGGTCACGTCGAGCCCGGCGAGATCGGTGTAGATGCCGATGTAGTCCCCCTCTTCCAGCAGACTCAGGGTGTTCTCGTCGATGCTGGCGGAGGGAATGTAGGTGATGTCCCGCGCCGTCACCCCCAGCCCCGGAATGTAGTGGCCGCCGTCGGCCTTCTGGTTGAGCAGCTTGGCGGTGGTCACCGCGGCGCCCCCCACCAGATGGGTCACGTCGTTCACCTTGTTGTCGCCATGCACCCAGTCGGAGAAGAAGTGCTTTCTGGTCAGGTAGTTGACCTCACCGTTCACGTAACGAGTGTGCATCAGGTTCTCGATGAAGTGATGCACACTCGTTGCGCGACGCAGCGACTCGACATAATCCAGATAGGTGAAGCAATCGAGCCCGCCAAAATCCACCACCAGCTGCTCCTGGGTATCGCTCGAGCCGATCAGCCGGTTGGCGACGTAGGGGTTGCCCAGAAAGAGTCCGGAGAAATCCCTGATCGACTGACCCGGCGCCCCCTGCTGACGGGCAAACAGCTCGATAAGCTGCGGCTCCTTGATGTTGTAAAAATCGAGGTTTCTCTCTTTGCCGGCGACTGCCGCGCCGGCAAACAGCAGCAATGCAATACTGGTCAGCCTCATCATCCTTAAATCTCCTTGCTCGGAATGTTAATAAACGGACCCTGTGCACTCTCTCGCAGGCGCAAGAGAATGCCATTCGAGACTGACGGCATCCCGGCCGTTTGCAAACCGGATAAATGTAAGCAAATGTGGCCGACCTTCCCCATCCCGCCTTGGCGACCGTATTCATGGTCGGTCCTTGTATCCGCAGACATCACGAAAAAGCCCCGCTGGGCGGGGCTTTTCGGCAGAGTCAGGCCAGCTGGCAAGCGATGGCATCAACCCAGCGCCAGCCAGACCCCGACACCGAACATCAGGGAGCCGGCAATCCGGTTCATCA
The DNA here is from genome assembly GCF_002934425.1 of Aeromonas sp. ASNIH4. Taxonomy (NCBI): domain Bacteria; kingdom Pseudomonadati; phylum Pseudomonadota; class Gammaproteobacteria; order Aeromonadales; family Aeromonadaceae; genus Aeromonas; species Aeromonas sp. ASNIH4. Next base: position 3,058,864 of record NZ_CP026217.1, read on the forward strand.
GGGTGACGTTGCCGCTCTTGGCAAGGAAGTGGCGCAAGGTGCGGCCACCGCTGGCGTAGAGCAGCAGGCAGGAGAACTCGATGACCAGGATCAGGGCCACCAGGGCACTGATCTGCGGTGCCATCGGCTTGGCCGCGTTGATGAAAGGGGGCAGTAGGGAGACCATGAAGGCCCACCCCTTGGGGTTGGCGATAGCGGTGACGAAACCCTGCATGGCCAGCGCCAGGGGACGGGTCTCCTGGGCCGCCGACAGATCCGCCGGGATGGCCAGCTTGCCTTTGGCCTGCCACATCTGGATGCCGAGCCAGATGAGATAGGCGCCGCCCACGTATTTGAAGGCGGCAAACAGCGCCGGGTAGTTGAGCATGACGGCCGCCACCCCGATCACCGACAGTACCGACACCAGGCCGACCCCGATGAGCTCCCCCCACATCATGTGCAGGGTGCGGCGTACCCCCAGACTCATGCCGAGGGTCATCGCCAGGGTCATGCACATGCCGGGGGTCACGGAGACAAAAAAGAACGTGGGAATAAACAGCGCCAGAATGGCGGGATCGATCCAGTCGGACACACTACACCTCCATGGTAACAGACCGACGATCTTGCCTATCACATTCATTTAACACAAGAAAAAACCTTTTCGTTCAGCATGATTTCAGCCATAAAAACCTGTGACAAGGTTTGTCGCGCCTGTGTAAGATGCCGCCTTGTTCCTCTTCTGGGCCAGGATCTTTCATGTCATTGAATAATCTCTCTATCCGTCTGCAAGTACTCATTCCTCTCCTGCTCGCCAGCCTGCTGATGATCCTGATGATCGGGATCGGCAAGCAGGACATCGACAGCGCCATCGGCGACATGAACGACACCACCGTCAGCGTGACCCGTCACAAGGACGACATCGCCACCCTGATCCACGCCACCTACCGGCTGCGCACCACCGCCATCTATGGCCTCTACGACTCCGAACGCTTTGCCACGCTGCCCGGTGATCTGACCGCCGCCGAGCAGGAGATCGGTACCATCCTGGCCAGACTGGTCATCACCGGCGCCGAGCAGGACAACAGCCGGGTGGCGGCCGCCCTGCAGGCTTACCTCGGCCACACCCGCAACAACATGCTGCCGCAGCTGGCCGCCAAGCACCAGGGCAGCGGCGATCCCGCCGCCTATGAGCAGGCCCGTCTGCGCTTTCGCGAGCTGGGGGAAGATCTCATCAAGCAGATCGATGCCATGTCGGCCCATATCAACCAGCTGATCCAGGATGAGATCGCCCAGGAGCAGGCCCACTACCACGCCACCCTGCTGCGCACCCTGCTGCTGATGGGGGCTGCACTGCTGGCAGCCCTGTTTGGTGGCTGGTGGCTCTCCGGCCGGATAGTGCGCCCCATCGGCCAGCTGCAGCAGGTGATGCGCGCCGTGGCCCAGGGCCGCTTCAACGTGCGTGCCACCGCCGACGGCGACAACGAGCTGAGCCAGCTGGCCGCCGACATCAACCAGACCCTGACCCAGCTTGGCAACACCATCCAGACTCTGACCGGCATCAGCGGCAACGTGGCCTCCGCCGCCACCGAGCTCGCCGCCGTGATGACCCAGTCCGAAGCCAACGCCCAGCAGCAGCGCAGCGAGACCGAGCAGGTGGCCTCCGCCGTCACCGAGCTGGCCAGCACCGCTGACAACGTCAACCACAACGCCGCCCTGGCCGATGAACTGGCACGCGATGCCAACGACAGGGTCGAGCAGGGGCTGACGCTGTTTGCCGAGAGCATCCAGGCCAACAGCCGCATGGCGGGCAGCCTCGAGAGCGCCGCCGCGCAGGTGGCCCAACTCAAGTCCCAGTCCGAGCAGATCGGCAAGGTGATCGAGGTTATTCAGGGGATTTCGGAGCAGACCAATCTGTTGGCGCTCAACGCCGCCATCGAGGCCGCCCGCGCCGGCGAAACCGGCCGCGGCTTTGCGGTGGTGGCCGACGAGGTACGCATGCTGGCGGCCCGCACCCAGGACTCCACCAAGGAGATCCAGGCCATCATCGAGCAGTTGCAGAGCCAGTCCCAGTCGGCCAATAGCGGCGTGCAGGAGACCCTCGCCATCCTGGCCCACAACCAGCAGCTCTCCGGCGAGGTGCAGGCGCTGCTGGGCGGCATCACCGAAGCGGTCAACCAGATCAACGGCGCCAACGCCCAGGTGGCCACCGCCGCCGAGGAGCAGTCCTGCGTCACCGCCGACATCAACCGCAACATCACCAACATCCACGAGATCGTCAACCAGAACGCGGCCGGCATCAGCCAGAGTGCCGCCGCCAGTCACGAACTGTCACAGCTCGCCGAGCAGCAGCGCAAGCAACTGGCCCAGTTCCAGCTGTAACCACGCCCTCATGAGTGCAGACCAAGGCCCCGGATCCGGGGCCTTGCTGTTAATGAAGCTGACGGCTTGTTATTGTTTTAAACGCTCTTTTTTATAACATGGCTTCATTGGGGGCTGGGCTACCTCACCAAATGTGGGTATGGTAGAGGCACGTCACTCCCCCTCATGCGAGATCATCATGAAGCTGTCCTTCAAGAAACCGGCCTTCATCGGCCTCGGGCTCATCGCCCTCGTCTCCGCCATCTGGCTCGATTTCTATCTGCCGGAGCACACCATCGCCACCATCACCGGGGTCGAGGTGAAACGCACCGACAAGGATGGCCCCATCAGCCAGAAGAACCCGGCCGACGGCCCCACCACCGACGTCTACTACATCTACACCGAGCGGCCCGGCGAGAAGATCCGCGTGTTCCGCAACGAAGACACCGAGTGGGGCTGGCCCTTCTACTTCAAGTTCAACGCCGCCGACGTGCAGGCCAAGGCCAAGTCGATGGAGTTCGAAAAGCGGCTGGCCATCATTACCTCCTACGGCTGGCGCATCAACATGTTCTCCATGTTCCCCAACGTCACCAAGATTGAGAGCACCGAGCCCGACGCCTCCACCTGGAGCTTCTTCCGCTGGTTCTGGTTCGGCATCTGGGCCCTGGTGATGGGCAAGGCTGCCATCGCCACCTGGCGCTACTTCGATCGGCTCGAGGACGAGATATGAGCGAAGCAGCTGGCCGGAGGAACGGACAATGAGTGAGCCGAGCAAGACGCGCACCAGCTTCTATCGCCGTCTCTACGTGGCCTGGCTCATCAGCCAGGGCACGGATACGGTGCCGGCCATCATGGAGGCGACCGGCATGCCGCGCCGCACCGCGCAGGATACGCTCAGCGCCCTGGCCGAGCTGGACATCAGCTGCGGCTTCCAGCAGACCGAGGGGGCTCGTCATCTGCAGGGGCACTATCGCATCAGTGACTGGGGGCCCATCAATCCTGCCTGGATCGCGGCGCAGCTGCCGGCCATCAAGGAGACATTGGGTTACCCCTGAAGCCACGGACTTGATCATCTGTGACTGGGGCAAGCCAATCCGCCAAATAAAGAAGGGCCAGCCGACAAGGCTGGCCCTTATTGTATCTTGTCAGCCAGGAGTGGCCCGGCCGACAGAGCCCTCACTCGGGGAAAGGCTCCTCCGGCAATGGATCCTGGGTCTCCCCCTTGGTGCAGTCGATGATGGAGCGCTTGGGGTTGTTGGGGTCGCGCAGCAGCAGGGGCGCCAGCCCGGCGTCGTGCTGCTGCTCGTCGGAAAACTCGCTGCCATAGGCGTTGTGGGTCAGACGCCGCGCATTGGCGATGGGGGTATCCACGAACAGGGCGTGCACCTCGAAGGTGGACGAGGGGATGAGAAAGCCGCTGATGGGCAGACCGTGCAGATCCTGGCGGGTCTTGTACCAGGCAAAGCCGTCCGTCACCTTGTAGGGGGTGAACTGTTTGAGCTGCGGGTGCACCGGCTGGCCGGTCTCGCTGTCGAGATAAAGATCGTCCAGCTCGCAGGTCGCCAGTCCCTGCCACATCGATTCGAACGGCGTGGCACACCCCGTCAGTTGCAACCCGGCCAGCAGTGCCAGCCCTGTCTTCCACATCGCTTCGCCCCTTCTTGCAAGAGTGGAACTGCGTTCAGTCAAAGGCCCGCAGCCGCGTGACCAGCAGATCGATAAAACCGGCCCGATCCAGCCCCAGCAACACCAGCGCATTGGCCGCTTTGCCGGTCAGACCGTAACGATCCACCACCGTCATGCCGCTAGTATGGGTGCCGCCGGTCTCGATATCGACCCGGCACTCGACCCCGTGAAACAGCGCGGGGGCCAGCAACCAGGCAATGGTACAGGGGTCGTGCAGCGGCGCGCCAGCAAATCCCCACTTGGGATCCCGGTGGTAGATCATGAAAAAGTCGAGCAGACCGGCCACGCACTGGGCCACCGGATTGGTGATGGCGCGCACCCGCGCTATGTCCTCGTCCATCACCTGCGCCTCATGGGTCACATCCAGCCCGCACATGGTGATGGGGAGCCCCGACTTGAACACCATATCGGCCGCTTCCGGGTCCACATAAATATTGAATTCCGCCGCCGGGGTCCAGTTGCCGGCTCCCGCTGCGCCGCCCATCAGCACGATGCGGGCGATCTTGGCTTTCAGCTCGGGGTGGGCCGCCAGCAGCAGGGCGATATTGGTGAGCGGGCCGGTCGGCACCAGGGTCACAGGCTCAGGGCTCTCGCGCAGGCACTTGGCCATCAGTTCAAGGGCGGTCATGGCCACGGGGGCAAAGGCTGGGTCAGGCAGTTTGGGGCCATCGAGGCCCGATTCACCGTGGACGTTGTCGGCAATGATAAGCTCCCGGGCCAGCGGCTTGGGAGCCCCCGCCGCCACCGGAATGTCGTCACGTCCCAGCAGGGTGAGGATGCGCAGGGCATTGTTGAGGGTCTTGTCCGGCGTCTGGTTGCCGGCGCTGGTGGTGACCGCCAGCACCTTGAGTTCGGGGCTGGCCAGCGCCAGGATGAGGGCAATGGCATCATCGTGGCCGGGATCGCAATCGAGAATAACGGGCAACGCCATGGACAGACTCCTTACAACATGACAGGGAGCCATACCTTAGCAAGCGGCGGCAGGATTAACTCTGGAGGGAGTCACAAAACGCCTTGGCCAAACAGATCAATCACTTGCCAGCGGCACTCACGCCGATTCGCCGCGCTTCGCCGGTTCGGGTATGATCCCCCTCCCTTTTCAGACCGTGCGCCCCATGTCCGTCATCGTCGACACCTTCATCGCCCCGCCCTGTGCGGCCACCATAGAGATCCTGTTCGAGGATGAGCACCTGCTGCTCATCAACAAGCCGAGCGGCCTGCTGAGCTTGTCGGGCAAGAATCCGCAGAACCTCGACTCGGTGCACCATCGGCTGGTGCAGGCTTACCCCGGCTGCGCCCTGGTCCATCGCCTCGATTTTGGCACCTCTGGCATCATGCTGGTGGCCAGGAACAAGGCCATCAACGCCCTGCTCTGCCGCCAGTTCAGCCAGCGCGCGGTGAGCAAGGCCTACAGCGCCCTGCTGTGCGGTCACCTGGCCAAAGACGCAGGGGTGATCGACGCCCCCATCGCCAAGGATCCAGCGCTGTTTCCGCTGATGAGCATCTGCGCCGTCAACGGCAAACCCGCCCGCTCCCGCTATCAAGTGATTGAGCGGCTGGAGCAGCAGATGCAGGGACAGACAGTGCCGCTGACCCGGGTGCAGCTGGTGCCGGAGACCGGCCGCACCCACCAGCTGCGCATCCACAGCCAGCAGCTGGGCCATCCCATTCTCGGCTGCGATCTCTATGGCGGCCTGCTGCCGCCCGGCTGCGAGCAGGCGCCGCGGCTGATGCTGCACGCCAGTGAACTCGATTTTGTCCATCCGGTCAGCGGCGAGCCGATGCAGATCCGCTGTGAGGCGCCCTTTGCGCAGGCGCTGGCCGCCATGACGGGGCAACCGGGGTAACCTGGAGCAGGGAAACAAGGGGCAGGCAAGCAGAAGAGGGGCAAAGCGGTAAACGGCGGATAAAGATAGGGGCCGTGCTTTCGCAACGGCCCCCACCCCCCACTCGGTGTGGTGCTATCAGATCAGCTTGCGGGCAGCGCCCAGCACGATCTTGATGGCATCAGATTCGGTTTTCGCCATGGTCTCGGCGTTCGGAATTTCCTGCTGGGTACGGTTGACGATGACGCCAGCCACCATACCGGCGCGCAGGCCCTGGCTGGTGCACATGGTCAGCAGGGTGGCAGATTCCATCTCGTAGTTCAGCACGCCCATGGCTTGCCACTCTTTCATGGAACCCTGGAAACGGCTCACGACGCGGCCGGATACGGTGTCGTAACGCTCCTGACCCGGGTAGAAGGTATCGGAGGAGGCAGTCACACCGATGTGCAGCTTGGAACCCAGCTCTTTGGCGGTGTTGACCAGCGCGGTGGTGCAGTCGAAGTCGGCCACGGCCGGGAATTCCATCGGCGCGAAGTGCAGGCTGGCACCGTCGAGGCGCACGGAACCGGTAGTGACGATCACGTCGCCCACGTTCAGGTGCGGCTGGATGGCGCCGGTGGTGCCGATGCGCAGGAAGGTACGGATGCCCAGCTGAGCCAGCTCTTCCACCGCGATGGAAGTGGACGGGCCGCCGATACCGGTGGAGCAGATGATCACGGCCTTGCCGTCCATCTCGCCGCGCCAGGTAGTGAATTCACGATGGCTGGCCAGGTGCACCGGGTTATCCAACAGCTCTGCGATGCGCTTCACGCGCTCGGGATCACCAGGGACGATCGCCAGGGTGGCGCCTTGCAGATCCGCTTTCTTCAAACCCAAGTGAAATACATCAGACATAGTGGACTCCTGGTTGCTCCCCACCAGCATGGTCAGGGCGCAAGTTAAGATGATTCTTTATGGTACTTTCAAGCCTTCACTCCCCTCGTCGGGGAGGCGCCAACTATGGTCGAAAGCGCTTTCCAATTCCTTGAAGCATCTCACACTTCCTTGCATTGACAGTGACAAATTCGGCGCAAAACGTTTGCTAACCTGATGAATTAATTGAAAAACGTTTTTCTTCCCGCGAACGGGCAAGGGCCCTTGTCAATCCCTGTCGCGACCCATGTTTCCGGTACGTGATCGAGTCCATAAAGTTGCAAAGCAGATACCATTGACCCCTTTTCATCCCCTCTGACGATGTTATGTTGGCGCCCGCATACCACTTAATGGCTAATAAAACGGAGTCCATCATGGCGACATTCAAGTTCTACATTCCCGCAATCAACCTGATGGGAGCAGGCTGTCTGCAAGAGGCGGCAGCCGATATCAAGGGTTATGGCCATCGCAAGGCGCTGATCGTCACCGACAAGATCCTCAACCAGATCGGCGTGGTCGCCAAGGTCGCCGGCCTGCTGGCAGAACATGGCATTGAAAGCGCAGTTTTCGACGAGACCAAGCCCAACCCGACCATGACCAACGTGGAAGCGGGCCTGGCCATGCTCAAGGCCAATGGCTGCGACTGCGTCATCTCATTGGGCGGCGGCTCGCCTCACGACTGCGCCAAGGGCATCGCCCTGGTGGCCGCCAACGGTGGCAGCATCAAGGATTATGAAGGGGTGGATCGCTCCGCCAAGCCGCAGTTGCCGCTCATCGCCATCAACACCACCGCCGGCACCGCTTCCGAGATGACCCGCTTTTGCATCATCACCGACGAGGCCCGCCACGTGAAGATGGCCATCGTCGACAAGCACGTCACCCCGCTGATGTCGGTCAACGACCCCGAGCTGATGCTGGCGAAACCCGCCGGCCTCACCGCCGCTACCGGCATGGATGCGCTGACCCACTCCATCGAGGCGTATGTCTCCACCATCGCCACCCCGGTGACCGATGCCAACGCCATCATGGCCATCCAGCTCATCGCCAAACACCTGCGCACCGCGGTCAATCAGGGCGACGATCTGCACGCCCGCGAGCAGATGGCCTACGCCCAGTTCCTGGCCGGCATGGCCTTCAACAACGCAAGCCTCGGCTACGTGCACGCCATGGCCCACCAGCTGGGCGGCTTCTACGACCTGCCGCACGGGGTGTGCAACGCCGTGCTGCTGCCCCACGTACAGGCCTATAACGCCCAGGTGTGCGCCGGCCGGCTCAAGGATGTAGCCCGTCATATGGGGGTGGACGTGAGCGCCATGAATGACGAGCAAGGGGCCGCCGCCGCCATTGCCGCCATCCAGCAGCTGGCTCGCGATGTCAAGATCCCGGCCGGGCTGGAGCAGCTGGGCGTCAAGGCCGACGATTTCAACCTGCTGGCCGAGAACGCCCTGAAAGATGCCTGCGGCTTCACCAACCCGAAACAGGCGAGCCACGCCGAGATCGTCGCCATCTTCCGCGCCGCCATGTAAGGGCGCAATCGGCAGAAAGGGTCGCATGGCGGCCCTTTTTATTGGCTGATGGATCAATGGCTTTTTACTTCCGTAGAGGGAGCCGGTATGATTTGCCGAGCTTAAAAAGACTTGAATGGATGATCTGAACTCGATATGCGGATGAAACACCTGATTGCCGCGGCCCTGACCGCCCTCACCCTGTCTGGTTGCAGCCTGGTCTATCGCATCGATATTCCTCAGGGCAACTATGTGGAACAAAAACAGGTCGACAAACTGCGCCAGGGCATGACCCGCGAGCAGGTCGAGTTCGTGCTGGGTTCCGCCATGCTGCGCGATGGCTTTGACCCGAACACTTGGTATTACCTCTATGAATTCCAGCCGGGGCGCGGCGAGAAAGAGCGCAAGGAACTCACCCTGACCTTTGCCAACGACAGATTGGCCACGGTCACCGGCGACTTCCCGCTGCCAGCGGCCTTCCATACCCCGCTCTGATCCCATCCACAAAACCGGCCTCGCGCCGGTTTTGTTTTAGCGCAGCCAGCCACGGACGACCCGCTGGCAGAGAGTCCCGCCTCAGCGGATTGCGGGCGTCAATTTCATCACACAGGGAGAGCAGCATGAGCCGGATCCTGATCGCCGGAGCCAGCGGCCTCATCGGCCGCGAGCTGGTACGACAACTGCCAGCAGAGCACGAGCTAACCCTGCTCTGTCGCAAGCCCGGGCAGCCGCAACCCGCCCACCACTGGCTGCCGGTCAATTTCGATATGCTGGCCGAGGTGAATCTGCCCGAACCGGTGGATCTCGCCTTCTGCTGCCTTGGCACCACCCGCAAGGAAGCTGGCTCGGCCGAGGCCTTTCGCCGGGTCGATCTAGACTATGTGCTGGCCTTTGCCGAACTGGCCCGCCACCACGGCTGCCAGCGGCTGGTGGTGGTCTCGAGCCTGGGAGCCAACCCGCACTCCCCTGCCCTTTATCCGCGCACCAAGGGGGAGATGGAGCAGGCATTGCTGACCCAATCCTGGCCGCGACTCGCCATCGTGCGCCCCGCCATGTTGCTGGGAGATCGCCAGCCGCCACGCCGCTCGGAGCAGTTTTTCCAAGCCATCTACCCGTTGCTGAAGCCGCTCCTGGTTGGCAGGTTGCGCCGCTGGCGCGCCATCGAGGCCGGCCAGGTGGCCCGCGCCATGATCTCCCTCTCCCGTCAGCCCGCCGGCTGCGAAGTGGTCGAGAACGAGCGACTGCTCCAGCTGTAGCCAAGCGCCTCGACTTGGCAGGTGGATGACGGGATCAAAAAAGGCGCCAAGGCGCCTTTTTTATATGCGGTGTCGTGCCAGTGCTGACACTTTTTATACGAAGTATCCTGCCTGCCAATGCAGGTATTTAGTCAGACTGTTTGCGATTGGCATTGGGACGGCCACCCGTGACCACGTCGGCACGTCCCTCTTCCTTGGCCTTTTCCGCGCGCTTCTTGCGCATCTCCTTGGGATCGGCGATGAGCGGACGGTAGATCTCGATGCGATCGCCATCTTGCAGCAACTCGGAGCCCTTGACCGGTCGGCTGTAGATGCCGAACTTGTTGACCGCCAGATCGATCTCGGGGTGTTTTTGCACTATGCCGGATTGCTCGAGGGCGGCCAGCACCGAGGTTTGTGCAGGCACCCGCAGGCGCAGCACCGTCTGCCGTTCGGGCAGGGCGTAGACCACTTCGATGTTGAGTTGATCAGGCACCGTACACCACCTTGGCGCGGTTGGAGAAAGCGAGCACCATGGAGCTCACCAGATCGCGGAAGATCTGGCCGAAGGCCAGCTCGATGAGTTTGGAGGTGAACTCGAAGTCGAGATCAAACTCCACCTTGCAGGCATCCACGTCCAGCGGCGTGAAGGTCCACCAGCCCGCCAGCTTGCTGAAGGGCCCCTCCACCAGCTCCATCTTGATCTGCCGGTTGGCATCGAGCAGATTGCGGGTGGTAAAGGTCTTGGCAATCCCGGCCTTGGCCACATCGACCGAGGCAGTCATATAGTCATCGCCGGTTTCGTGGACACGGCTGCCGACACAACCGGGCAGGAACTCCGGATAAGCGTGAACATCATTGACCAGCCTGAACATCTGTTCGGCGCTGAACATCACCAGGGCACTGCGAGTAATACGGGGCATGGCTTTTCCTCATCCAATCGCCGCGATTTTATCATCATGTTTCATCTTGTGGAGGTAAAACCTCGGTCAAACTGCTCATAAAGCCATCAGTTGACCCGCTGCGCGTTTTACAGCCGCCCTTGCCCACGTATAATGCCCTCCTCCCAGTCATTGCCGGAAATCGCCCGTCATGAGCAAAAAAAACAGTAAAAACAAAGCCGGGTCCAACACCATTGCACTCAACAGAAGCGCGCGCCACGAATACTTCATCGAAGAGAAGATCGAGGCGGGTCTGTCCCTGCAAGGGTGGGAAGTCAAATCTCTGCGGGCGGGCAAGGCCAACATCAGCGAAGCCTATGTCATCTTCCGCGATGGTGAGGCTTACCTGTTCGGCTCCAGCTTCCTGCCACTGCAAGCAGCCTCCAGCCATGTGGTGTGCGACCCGACCCGGACCCGCAAACTGCTGCTGAGCCGTCGTGAACTCGACAAGCTCGAGAGCCTGATCGCCCGCCAGGGCTACACCGTCGTTCCCCTCGCCCTCTACTGGAAACAGTGCTGGGTCAAGGTCGAGATCGGCCTGGTGAAAGGCAAGAAAGAGCACGACAAGCGTGAAGACACCAAGGCCCGCGAATGGGATCGGGAAAAAGCGCGCATCATGAAGAACAAGCACCGCGGTTAATCCGCTTGATGCTGCAAGGTCCGGGCTCCTGCCCGGACTTTTTCTTTTCCGGCCCGCCGCTTACCCGCCCCCGCCAGGCGAGCGCACAATAAATCGGCAAACGAAGCGGCTCCCTGCGGGAATGACCATCAACGCCTTGCCATGACAGGATTTTTGCGTACAATCGCTCTTAACAACTTGGGGCTGATTCTGGATTCGACAAGATTCACGAAACCCAAGGTGCATGCCGAGGTGCGGTAGGCCTCGTTAATAAACCGCAAAAAAATAGTCGCAAACGACGAAAACTACGCACTCGCAGCTTAATAACCTGCGCTGAGCCCTTCTACCCTAGCTTGCCTGTGTCCTAGGGAATCGGAAGGTCATCCTTCACAGGATCGTGTGGAAGTCCTGCTCGGGGCGGAAGCATTAAAACCAATCGAGCTAGTCAATTCGTGGCGTGTCTCTCCGCAGCGGGTTGGCGAATGTAAAGAGTGACTAAGCATGTAGTGCCAAGGATGTAGTAATTTTGGACGGGGGTTCAAATCCCCCCAGCTCCACCAAATACCGGTCCAACAGTGACCAACGAAGTCCAAGAAACCCGCAGAGCGTAAGGCTTTGCGGGTTTTTTGTTGTCTTACGCTGTCCAATGGGATGCGTTGCCATCCAGCCCTTTTAGGCATATCGTTAGGTATATGGTTCTGTATACCTTCAGGAGCGTATGCCTATGCCTCGTATCACCCGCCCCTTGTCCCCAACCGAGATCAAAGCAGCCAAGCCCAAGGAGAAGGAATACACCCTCTGCGACGGCGCGGGCCTGGAGCTCGTCATCAAGCCCAATGGTTCCAAGTTGTGGCGCCTTCGTTACTACCGCCCTCTCACTAAACAGAGAAACATGATCAGCTTCGGCTCATACCCTACGATGTCATTGGCTGACGCGAGAGAGAAGCGCTCCGAAGCCAAAACGTTGCTGCAACAAAACATCGATCCCCAACACCATCGTGACGAGCAGGTATCCGCTGCGTTATCGCTGAGCGAGCACACCTTTGAAGCCGTCGCCAAGCGCTGGCTTGATGTTAAGCGTCCTTCCGTCACCCCAGCATATGCTGAGGATCTCTGGCGTTCGCTCGAAATGTACCTCTTCCCCGAAATTGGCACTGTGCCCGTGATGGAGATAAAAGCGCAGAGAGCCATCAAGATCATCGAACCCATCGCCGCTGCTGGAAAACTCGAAACTGTGCGTCGTCTCACCCAGCGGGTGAACGAGATCATGACCTTTGCCGTCAACTCTGGTCTGATCGATGCCAACCCTTGCTCGGGGATCAGCAAGGTATTTCAACGTCCAGCCAAACAGCACATGCCCAGCATTAATCCAAACCAGCTGCCGGAACTGATGAATCGGCTATCGAAAGCCAGTATCAATTTGCAGACCCGCTGCCTTATCGAATGGAGCCTGCATACCTTGGCTCGCCCCAGCGAAGCAGCCGGAGCCCGGTGGGCAGAGATCGATATGGAAAAGAAACTCTGGCGGATCCCACCAGAGAGAATGAAGAAGCGCAGAGGTCATGATGTGCCATTAACACCACAGACCCTTGCCTATCTGGAACTCATGCGACCGATCAGCGGCCATCGTGAATTTATCTTCCCTGGTATCCGTAACCCTAAAACGCACACCAACGAGCAAACAGCCAATGCGGCCTTAAAACGAATGGGATATGAAGGGACCTTGGTCGCTCATGGCCTGCGAGCCTTGGGCAGCACAACCCTTAACGAGAGAGGATTTGATCGAGACGTTATCGAGTCCGCCTTGTCACATTCTGACAAGGACGAGGTCCGTAGCGCCTATAACCGCACGGATTATCTGGAACGTCGCAGAGAAATGATGGTCTGGTGGTCAGAGCATATAGATGCCGCATCCAAGATCGGCTCAGCGCTGACATGGATACCACCAACAATGGCTGGTTAAGTTATTTACTGGCCCCAAACTGATTATCAATAAAGCAGAAGACACCAAGACTCCTTTGGGCCCCACAAAAACAAGTATCAGATGATCCTGTTGGATGTGATCACTACTCGTTGAGGTTTGCCTGATACAACATTAGATACAGGGGAGAGCCTTGGCTCTCTCCTGCGACAAGAACCTATAAAGATCCCGCCTCCTGCCTTTTAATGTGACGACCGCAGAAATACTCCGCCTGTGTAGCGTTATCACCGTAAAGCCGGTGCCCACTCATTAGCCATTCGAACACGGTTAGCGCAGTCTCCTCTTGGTCTATACAGTGGTATGCCACACGCCCCAAGCCTGGTTCCATTGGAAGTCGTTCTACTTCTTTGCAGAAACGAAAGCGCCGCAAGATGCACTCACGCCAGTATTCTGCCACTCGATAGGCAAACCACTCAGGCCTTGTCGCTTGTTTACAGTCACTGAATAAGAAGACCATGCGCACCAACGTCATGTCGTGAGAGCGACTCACACGGCAGACCACACATTCCAACTCTTTAAATAAAGCTCGAGTCTCAGTACTCGATGCCAGAGAGGTGGCTAACCACTCTGACGCAATGCAAACATCATTAAAATGCCGGGCACCGAAATAGATTTCCAAACTAACCGCATAACGCGTCGATACAGGGTCAGTCGCCCCCCACCACAATTGCCTTAGAAGCTCCTTCGTCAGGACAGGCTTTAGATCATAATGCGCCGAATAACCACAAACTGTAGGTGTATGCACATACTGTTCACACTCTGGCTGCACGTTTTCGCCTACTACTTCACTCTTGTTAATTTCCGTCATCTTGCTCTCCCTACTTTACAAAGAGTTGACTACAACCAAAATTACGCTGACCTGACACCTTGGTTCGGGTCTTCGCTAAATACGCAACTCGCAATAAGAACTCGCGATACGCTGGGGAATGTACCATCGCAGCACGGCGGTCAAATACGTATGCTGGGTTCGTTGGAAAATGCACTAAAGACGCATAGTCCGGGTAGGTAAGCCCAAGGGCACGACACCAAGCACGCTGTATCCTAAGGGCCATGTTGTCGGCCTCGGCGTTACGGTAATCTCCCAAGTACGCATAAATGTCTTTATTAAAAAGCAGCACCAAGTGGTAATGCGGGTTGGCACTAGAGTCCTGCTCGCGCACCCAGATATATGCAGGGAAGGCTGGTTGTCCTCGCCTTCCCTTACGGGCATGGTCCGCCAGTAATTGGCTTTTCAGTGATGCAAAGAAACGTGTAATTACCGCTGGGTCTTGCCGAGGAAAGCACAGTGGTATGTCAGGCTCCTCCGGCCAATTAGTTTGTGGTAAACGCAAGTCCACACGCACGGCAAACACACGGGGATATATATCCAAGCAGTTTGTAATGACCTGTGTTAACTTGGTTAAGTAATAGGGTGAAACACCCCCATAACGCAGCTCAGCTTCAGCAAGCAGCTTATAAAGCTCCTCTGGGCTAAGCTGGTAGCCCAATGATGAATTCATCTCGCCTCCTTTTGATCAGGCATAGTTGACCCAAATGCATGTGCAATTTATAGATGATTCAGAAGTGGCCGTTGCATTTCACTCATCCAATTAATGGATGGTGTGATATTTAAATTCGTTATGTACCTCTTTGCTTTTTACATAAAAGATGGCAGCTATCTACAATGACAAATTTTAATTATTGGCATGTGTCAATGTGTATAATACATATACCGGACATCAACCACTTCATTACTCTTAGTAAATCATGGGAAATAGTTTCACTGCGACTCGAAAATTACTATACATGCCTCTTAAGACTAAAAACAATTTACTCTAAAGTTATCTAATGTCACTTTTCATGCATTATAGCGAGGCACCATTACCCGCAATATTATGTGGGTCATTAGTATAATTTCGCAGGTAAGTTGTACGCCCATGAATAACAACAAGGCGTCCTTGTCTCGCTAGAGTTTCAACAGCTTGGTCTAATCGAACTTTGCTTCTAGCACAATTAGGACCATATTGACGCACATGGTTTTTTCTTACGCCTGGCATACGAAAAAAATCAAGTCGCTGCTCTAACCATGTATATATGGCGTTTGCATCCTCTTCTTCTTTCGTCACTGCACCACTTGTATTGGTTAGGTTGATAAACTGATACAAATACCATCTGCCAAGCTGTATCGCTGCACTCAACACCTGCTCATTAACCTCCAGAGAATCATGATTAAAAAAAGTGATAACAGCTGATATCCTTAGCATCTGTTCCATCAATTTAGATACAACATCACGATAAGGGTACAGATCCTGCCCTTGGTTTATTCTTTGTTCTAAATTGTTGTATTCTCGAAACCATAACACTTTTGCCTCTGGAGATAATTGAACTACTTGACGTGCTGTATTAGTTCGCCTGCGTGCTAGCGTTGTCTCTAGCAATGTCTGCAATCGATTATCAAAAAATTCCTGTAATGGGCTTCCGCAGTAAGCCTTATAAGGAATACTATTCGCCAAACGCTGTCCCTGAGTAGATTTAGGTTTTGAAAACAAACATCTGGCTAAAAATCCAGAACCTCTGGTTTTTTCACCATGCTTTTCTAAAAAAGCATCAAATAGTTTTGGTTGAACCATCAATGCCAATGTAACTCTCGTATCACTGATCCGTTGGGGTTCAGTCGTCTTTCGTTCTACTAATATATCACTTGCACTCCATAATGAGTTCAAAAATGAGGTGTCTGATAACAGGCTGCTTTTCAGCATACTACCTCCCTCATCTGAAAAAAGCCCTAATGTACCTTGTTCAACTAATCGCGACTTCACTGCAGCAGGAGTTGCATCATTAACAAGCCATTCAATACGAATCGGTTTTACAGGGCGCATTTGCAACAACAATGCAACCTCTGTCTTTCGTTGGGCCGCTTCTGCACCTCCATTTTTCAGGGAAGTCTTCCATAACCCATTTGTAGCCGCATATTCAGTTTCCCAGAGTTGACTCGCTATTTGATAATCAGCCATCTCTTGGTTGTAACTGGCAGATAGCTTTACCTGATAGCGATGTATTGAGGCCATAATAATGCTATCGACTGTACTCTTCCGCTCACCAGAATCAGCAAGTGTCAGCAGATATAAATTGATGGGATGTCGTTTCCCATCAGGTCGAGTGATATCGACGAGATCTTGGCATCCTAAGCTCATTGCACTCAAGACCGAAGCAAAGATCAAACTTACTGGTGCTTGCGTATCTTCGTGTACGGACAGAACCACTTCACGTAGTTGCGCAGGCAATACACCTATTGGAAAGCCATCAGTAAGCGAATATGTCTTTGGAGGCCGCCTCATCATTCCCCCTTAACCTGTTGTTGGCACCAGGAGTAAATCTGGTGTTCAAACCAACCAATACTGTTCTCGCCTAACTGAAGTGGCTTCGGGAAATGCTTGTCATAGCGCCTCGACTTAGGGTTAAGACGATCGTAAATCGTCGAGCGGCTAAGACCGATCAACGCTACCAACTCTTTCATTCGGATTACCCGCCCTGACCAGTTGGCAGGAGGGGTAGGTATGACGCCTTGGATTTTATCCTGCATCTTGTGACCTCTGTCATGTGTGTTGAAGACACAACTAAGGTATAAAAACCACAGCCTGAATTGGTCGGCAAATTTGCGGAGGCAAGACAGCAATGTCAATAAAACAAGCTGAAACTATCGGTCATCACCATGTCCTAAGCCATCTGCTTTGGGCACTAGACCTTTACGATACGAAAGATCGCAGCTCAAGATTGAATGAAATGCGTAGTTACGACCAGAAGCAGAGCATCTACATTGAGACACTCCAAGACAGACTGATCCAAGCCTTATGTGATCAAACACCGGCTGTTTCAGTCTTGGTAAATGGATTACTTGATTTCAGTGAAGCAGCTACCACTGTGGTTCTATCTAAAACTGTTATTTCGCCGATAGCTAAAGAAAAAATATATCATCAATATACCAAGCATATTCTTTGCCCTATTCTTGTTAGCTGCATCGAGCTAATGATGGAGTTCAGAGAACACTCGCCTTTTGTGAGACACCTAGATGACCTATTAAAAAGAACAAATGAACATGGGTTAGCACATGCAGCACGTAGAATGCTGCTTGACATTATCGACATCCCCGAATGCAAAGTATATCTGGGTGAATTGACAAACTTAATAGGAAATATAAAGCCGGGCCGAAACCAACGTAGAGCAACAATCAGGGGATATATACAGAGCGCTACAATAGAGTGCAATTCAATTCGCGATGTGAAAATACGAAACAAATGTTTGAACCAATTGATTATTTTGCAAGATGCATACTCGGCCTGTATCGCAGCAATATACTTCGATAATAAAACTGGGCTAGGTCAGTATCTCGCTCGCCACTATCAAGAAGCATCAGATAAATTCATTCATCTTCTTGATGTCCGGATAAAATCACTCAGCGGTATGATAACGACCTACATTTATGCTAAAAATACATTAGGCTTAGCGCTGTCCCATGAGGCTAAAGAACATATTGAGAAACTGTGGTGTTTCGCAGTTAAGGAATTACCCGCTGTCAAAAACAAATATCATAACCAGAGTATCCAATCATTATTTTACCTACTCAATGAACCTGATTTTAATTCTCTACCGATAAAAACTCAGGAAAAGGCTGAAAAATTTATCAACCAAGCTATGACAGATGCTAAGCTTGGCTATTTGAAACCATACGCGGCAATATTCCATACACTACATTTAATTAAGAACAATGAACTTGAAAAAGCTAGCCAACTATTGGCGGATAATATTACAACCATATATAATGACACCGTAGGTTCATTACCATTTCATGCATCCATGTTACAAATTGCATTAGCAATCAAACTTACACCAAGTGAAATTAAAAATGGGCGGTTCACATCGTTAGTACAAAACATAATCAACTCGCAGTCACTTTATGCTGATGCTCGTATTGATGATAGTTTCCTACTACAGTTGCACTATGAGTCTTTCATCACACATCATTACTCGCATTCAATTCTTCGCAGCATTAGATATTACAATGATTTGGTATGTAAACGCTTATGTATATCAGAAGAACGCCCCCAACAGGCGATCTTAGACACATGGTGCCAGGTAGAATATGCCCTTTCTAAAATCGACAAAAAACTTGATTGTTTGACAGGAGAAAATATAGAACCATCGATTCACAACATCCTAACCAAAGCTGAAAAGGAAAAACCACTTATCACTTACCTGCCTAGCTCTACTTTGTACAATTGCGTAAGGGAGTGCTTGGGGTTGCGAGCTTATTTACATATTTCAGATACCGACCACCCATGCACCTCAAAAATGCTTAGTGATACGCAGTATAGATTAACCTTGCTTAAAACATTAAATCCCACACTGTTCGAAGAGGAGTCTCGTTGTAGAGCATTAAACTAGTGCCTATACGCCAACGCTGCTATTCCTGCTACTAGTAGCAGGAATAGCTATTTTCACAATGCCATTTCGTCATTCTTTCAAATCTATATTACTTCCTGACACACTGGGATATATGTCCATCCAACTCAGGAGATATTAATGGCGCACCTAATTGACACCATGGCCTACACCGGCCAAACCCCTTGGCATGGCCTTGGTAATGTCTTGCCCCCACAACAATCCCTCGATATCTGGCTGCAGGCAGCCGGGATGGATTGGACCATCAAGCAGAGCGACGTGATGTTTAACGTCGCCTCCGATGCGTTGCATATTCGCCCCTACAGCGACAGCAAGGTGCTTTATCGCTCCGATACCCTTGCCCCCCTGTCGGTGGTCTCAAGCCGCTACAACGTAGTACAACCTCACGAGGTGCTGCACTTCTATCAAGACTTGGTGGAAGCCGGTGGCTTTGAGCTGGAAACGGCAGGCTCGCTCAAAGGCGGCCGCAAGCTGTGGGCACTGGCTAAGACAGGCCAGGACCTAAAACTCAAAGGCAATGACTTGGTAAAGTCCTATCTGCTGCTGGCGACCAGTTGCGACGGCACGCTCTGCACCACGGCGCAGTTCACCTCGCTGCGAGTGGTCTGCAACAACACCCTGCAGATGGCACTGCGCGGTGCTTCCGGCGCCATCAAGGTGCCCCACTCCACTCAGTTCGATGCAGCAACAGTCAAAGAGTCGCTTGGGCTCGGGCTCTCTCATTGGGATGAGTTCAAGGCACAGACCAAGGCACTGGCACAGCGGCCAGTCGCCCCTGAAGAGGCGCTGCGCTTTTTCAGCGACTTGCTGGCGCAACCGCTGGATGAGGAGAGCATCATTCTCACCAAGCCGGTACAACGGCTGCATGAGCTCTATCAGGGCGCGGGTATGGGCTCAGAGCTTGCCAGCTCCCGCCATACCGCCTGGGGGCTGGTCAATGCAGTCACCGAATACGTGGATCACCATCGCCGTGCTCGCAGCCAGGACCATCGCCTCGATTCCGCCTGGTTTGGTCAGGGCGCCCAACTCAAAACCCAAGCCCTGAACCAAGCACTCACCCTGCTGCAGTAGTTCCTCTTCCCTCTTCCAACTGCATAACGACCTCACCCGGACTGGCGTAAGCCAATCCGGGCGTAGCCATTTATGCCGTCAACAAGGAATAGTCATGAAAGCAAAAGCCAAATACGGCCAAGCCCTGCGGCTGGCCTCCACTACCCAATTAACCCGCGAGCAGTGGCTCGCTATCCGCAAACTCGGCATTGGCTCCTCCGATGCCGCCGTGGCAGTGGGGCTATCCCCCTACAAATGTCCGCTCAGCCTGTGGCTGGAAAAGACCGGTCGCAAGGAGCCGGAGGATATCTCCCACAAGGAAGCTGTACTGTGGGGCATTGAGCTGGAGCCGGTCTTGGCGCAGGTCTACGCCAAACGCACTGGCTACAAGGTGCGCCGGGTCAATGCGGTGCTGCAACACCCCGTGCATCCCTTCATGCTCGCCAACCTCGATCGAGAGGTAGTCGGCCATCCCGATGGGCCGGGCATTCTGGAGATCAAAACCGCCAGCTATCACAGCGCCCCCCAGTGGGAGGAAGGTGTGCCTGTCGCCTACCAGTGCCAGGTGCTGCATCAACTGGCCGTCACCGGCCATGCCTGGGCCGAAGTGGCAGTGCTGATCGGCGGCCAGGATTTTCGGATTTACCGCATCGAGCGCGATGAGGAGAAGATCCAGGATCTCACCGAGCGGGAAGCGCAGTTCTGGCAGATGGTGCAACAAGATCAGCAGCCTGAACCTGACGGCTCCAGTGATGCTGCCAATGCTCTGAGCTGGCTCTTCCCCCGTGACGATGGCCAGACGGTGGATCTCTCCGATTCTTCCGAGTTCAACCAGCTGTTTGGGGAGCTACTGCGCTTGCGTCAGCAAAAGGAAGCTGTCGAGCAACAAGAGTCTCAACTCAAACAGCGGCTGCAAGCGACCTTGGGTGAAGCGACAGCCGGGCTGTTTGCCGATGGCAAGATCACCTGGAAGCGCAGCAAAGACCGGCTGGCACCGGATCTCGAAAAGCTCGGGCAGGATCATCCCGACTTGCTCACCCGTTACGTCAAACCGGTGCCCGGCGTGCGCCGTTTCACCATTCAACCCTTGAGGCAAACACCATGATCAAAGGACTGGCGATTACTCCGCCCGTGATCGGACGGATCTGTATCGGCAAGCTGGTGCAAAAACAGGATAAGTGGGTGCCGGAGAAGGACGACAGCTTCACCCTCACCACCCAGGTACAACAAAAGGGGGGATGGTTGCTCCATCCCCTGCACCAACACTACTCATCGCAAAAGAGTGGCCAAGGACAGGAGCAGACCAAGATCCGCGCCATTCCGGTGCGGGTGCTGTTCAACGATAGCGACCTGAATCTGCGGGCGGAATACAGCGCGTTTGACCGACAAACCGGCAGGCCGCTCTGTGTCGGGAATGGGGAGGTGGCAAGACGTGTGGGGGGACAAGGCATGGAGGAGGTCAGCTGCTCTGGACCAGAGCGCTGCGCCTTTGCCGGGCAACAGGGCTGCAAGCTGTACGGGCGACTGAACCTGTTTGTGGAGGGGCAAGGGGATGAGCTGGGCAGCTTTATCTTCCGAACCACCGGCTACAACTCGGTGCGCACTCTGTCGGCTCGACTGAAATACCTGGAGGCCGTGAGCGGTGGTCACACCCGTTATTTGCCGCTCACCCTGCGGTTGCGAGCCAAAAGCACCACCCAGTCCTACCGCACACCGGTCTACTACGTGGATTTGACCTTGCGGGAAGAGACCAACCTGACCGAGGCAATCAGACAGGCACACGAGGCCGCCCAGCGTGACCAAGAGGCGGGACTCGCCATCGACCAGATGGAGCAGGCCGCGCGCGAGTTGCTGCGTAACGGCCAGTTTGAGGATATCGATGAAGAGGTGCCGATGCTGCTGGAGGAGTTCTATCCCGAAGCTAACAGCGACGAGACAGCGAATGGTAACGCTGATGCAGTGGCGACTACCTCGCTTAACGCACCGCAAAGCCAAGCAACCAAAACGTCACAGAGGCCGCAACCAAGAAGGAGTCCGCTCACCAACAAATTGGGAAAAGGGACCCCATCCCCTCCTCCAGTAACTGGCGGGTGATCAGCGGGGACGAGCCAACCGATCTACCAACCGCTCCACTGTTTCCAGCAACAGGGTTCGGTCGGCATCATCAAGCCGGGCCAATTGCTGGCTCAGCACAATGCCCTGCTCGGTCGGGCGGTTACTGGTCTCACGCAGAAAGTCGGCTAGCTCACAACCAAACAGTTGAGCGAGCTCCGCCAGCCGCACCACGGTCGGCACCACAATTCCCCGCTCCATTCGAGAGACGGCCTCCATCCCGATATTGAGGTGTTCAGCCACCTGCTCCTGGGTAAACCCGGCCTGGTTACGCTGACGCCCAATAGCCTTGCCCACGTTCTTGGCTAACTGCTCAAAGTTGATATCTGTCATAAGTCCTCCAACCAACCTCTATGGTTGGATATAGACCCATTGACATGAAGAACCCTGAAGGGTGAGGATCAACCGATCAGGTTGACATTGGTGCTTTGGCAGGGAATTTCAGAACGAAAGGAAATCCATCACCCAATACTCCACAACCCTCATTTCCCGCTGTGCAACCACCGCATGACAACGGGAAATGAAAAGTCATTTTTATCCATAAGGAGACATCATGAAACGTTACTTTGCTATCGCGGGCCTGCTTTTTCTGGCCCTGACCATCAACATCGCCTGGACCGGCAAAGCTCCCTGGCTTGGATTTTGGGGGCTGACCGCCACCTTCGTGTTCGGCACGCTTTTTACCGGTGTTGGCATGTGTATCGGGGAGTGGTTTCGCCGCTTTACCCACCCGGACTGGATCTCGACCAGCGGCGCAGTCGAGACCTTCAAGGCCAAAGTGTTTTGGCTTATGGGGCCGCAGGCCATCGGGGCACTGATTGGCTTTTTCGCCTTTCAGGGCTTTATGAACAATATCCTCGGCTATGCCGTGTAAGGAGTGTGGGATGCATCAATGGATAATAGCTCTACTGGGCTTGCTGCTAACGCCCGCCGTGCTGGCGTTTGGAGACCATGGCCGCTGGAACGATGGCTGGGGTCAGGGGGTAACGGAGTACTCAGCAACGGTCGATGACGCGACCTATCTCTATCTATCGTGCCGGATGGGCCAGCTTAGCCGCATCGAACTCAACCAAGCAGGCCAAGCACCGACTGAAACCGTTTGGCTACGCATCGATGGCCATACCTATCCCCCGCTATCCGGCATGGTGGCAGGGAATGACAGTAAGGCGTTCTATGACATGTGGGCCGCGCTGCGCTCAGCCAAGTCGCTGCAAGCCATCACCCAGGATGGCCGCACCGTTGAGCTGCCGGTCGCGGGTGTACAAGAGACGCTAACTGCCGCTACGGACGCGGCCTTTGGTTGTGCCTTTCCGGCTCCAGAGCCTGAGCCAGCCGCCGCCCCCTTGAACTTTGAACTGCGCGCACAACAGGGCGTACTGCAGATTGTGTCTCGTAATGACCCTGTCACGATTAAAGACATCACCATCAACCGTGGCCAGTGTCAGCTGGTTCGGGAAGTGCCGAGTGATGATTGTGTCAGCGGTCGTGTGAAATGGAGCACCTGTCTCGCCAGTAAAGACCGGTTAAAACCAGAGTACATCAAGCAAGTGTTCCCTGTTGCGATGAACTTTGGACAGCAAGCTCGGTTCACCCTCAAGTCAACACCGCTGTGCCGAGTATTGGAGGTGGTTATTCATACCGACCGGGGAGATGCCGGTTACACCTTCGAGTGAGCCCACTCCACTTCGCTATGCCCGGTCTCGTACCGCAATGCTGTTCAGATAAGCACTTTATTGACTGATTATTCATAAATTAGATTTGAGTTGGGGGGACAAGGCTGTGTCCAGTCGCTCTTCCTCCAGCCTTTATCCAGCGAGGCTTGCAATAGAAAGAGGGAGGCATCATGCCTCCCTCGCTTTTTGTCCTGATACTACGTGGACTGGAACTCAAATTCTCTTAAGTGAACAGCATTGGGTCTCGTACCGGGCTTTTTGTTTTCTAAAAGGAGTAGACATGCAACCTGGTGACCATCTGGTCGTAAGCCGATGGGGCTACGACCATCACGGCCTCTACGCGGGCAATAACCAAGTCATCCACTATACCGGTCCTTTCTCGAGTGAAGGCCCAGTGACAGGGCGGATTATTGTCTCATCGTTGGAGATATTTACAGGCAATGGCGACTGTTACCTGCGTGAATACAGCCACCGTTACTACAGCCCCAGCGAAAGTCTGGCGCGAGCGCATCAACGGCTGGGAGAGCGGGCCTACAACCTGCAGTTCAACAACTGCGAGCACTTCGTGACCTGGTGTATCCAGGGTGTGCACCACAGTGAGCAGGTAGACCAGGCGTGGAGTACCGTCTTGCTAGCCATCACGCTTGCACAAACGCCCCTGCCGCCGATCCGCACCACCGTGCCTACGTTCCCCGCACTACTCACACCGCTGACGAACAAGCTGACAACCTGGCTAATACCCTGGCGACTGCGCTAGTCCCAACCCTTTATTCGGAGAACTCCATGACCATTCCCTTTTTCCGGGACGGCTTTGCCCTGCCCGTTGACCAAGCATTGCTGATTCTGCTCAACCAGGAAGTCGCTAAAACCGAGCTCAATATCGAACGCTTAACCCAACTGACCTTCAACTTTCGCAACCCCGGCTACAGTGCCGAGCAAGGCGGCGTGCACCCGGTCGAGATCCGCCTGATCCGTGGGCTCGATGGCTGGCTGTTCGATTACGTCACCGACTTCAGCTACCAGGGGCAGGGCCAAGATGCTGAGCTCTGCAAGGAGCTCGATTTCAACTTCCTCGATGGGGAACACATCATGTTGGGCTGGGGGCCACTGCGACTGGCCGAAGCGCGGGAGTTGTTCGATATCTGGCAAAGCAACTTCATTGCCTACTGTCGGTTGGAATGTTTCAGCATCACGGTCGCAGGGGATTAGGAGGACACGATGAGCCAAGAATTAGCGCTCTCCCACTACTCACGCCAATGGCTGGGACGAGTCGCCACAAGCGCCAAGCTAACCCCCACTCGCAGTGGTCAGCTTTGGCTGCTACACCTGACCCCGGATAGTCCACACATCCGCACAGTCACCCTGCAGGTCCGTTGGTCTGGCGTGCAGTGGCAACTGCTCTCCCTCACCAATGCTGAGGACTGGCACACCATGAGCCAGCCGAGGGATGAGATCTGCATTGACCCCAAGCGCAGTTGTTTCTGGCGTTGCCAAGCAGGGCCAGTCTCACTCACCGATCAGCCTCGCGTGCTTGCAAGCTTCCTGACTGACCTGCAGCGCATCTGCATCCACCGCGGCTATCGGGTAGAGAGTGACCCCATTGAGCAACAGGAGAATAAGGATGATTAATACCATGATCGCTATCGAGCTGGAGGCTTATCTTGAACACGATGGTCAGATTGAAGTGGTGCATGACCAAGGCCAGGCGGTGGACGGTTATGCCCTCTATCTGCGCTATGAAAACGAACGGGGCGATGCACTGGCGCAATGGCTGTGCGATCACCCGGATCGCCGCTGGCTAGCCCACTTAGGCAACCTGATCGCGACCAGTTACCACATTCCACTGCACGACTACACCCCGCACACCTTGGCGGCCTGAACGCCGCCAGCCAATCCTGTTGTTACATCCCATTGAGTAACCTATTAACCAAACACCTCGCCGACCCTGCCGCCTCCAACGCGGTGGGGCGATGGCGTATGGAGCCTAATCATGTTGCATCAAAAACTCACCGCCGGGGAGATCCCCGGCACCTACCGGGTGACTGACCTTGTCACCGACGATGACCTGCTCACCATCGCCCAAGCTGTTGCCCGGCAGAAACTGGCCAAGGGAGAAGCTATTACCGATAAACACTTGGCCCATCAAGCCCTGCAAGGACTGCTGCAAACACGAGATCGCGAAGTGTTTGCTGCACTGTTCCTTGATAACCAGCATCGGATCTTGGCCTATGAAGAGCTGTTCCTTGGCACCCTGTCCGCTGCAACCGTCTACCCCCGCGATGTGGTCAAGCGAGCTTTGCATCACAATGCCGCCGCGCTGATGCTGGTCCACAACCACCCGTCGGGATACCCGGAACCCAGCCGGGCAGATATCGACATCACCCACAGATTGCAGCGCGCGTTGGCGTTAGTCGATATCCGCACCCTGGATCATCTGGTGGTCGGGGCGGAAGGCGTCGTATCACTGGCCGAGCGAGGTCTGCTATGAGCCTTACTCCAGACAAAACACACCTCACCGCCCTCGACATCCTCCTCGAGCTGCGCTGCTGGCTTGAAGATAACGTTCAGATGCAGGCTGAGCCCGCCATCGTGGCTCACCTCCCCAACGGTTATTTGCTCACCCAAGCCGACTGCATCGAGGCCATTGACACACTGCTCCACCAGCTACGCCATTAGTCACGCCAAGAAGGAATAAACGCCATGCGATTACCCAATCCCTATTCCCTTGAGGAAACCCTCGAGAAGCTGCGCCATGGCCTGACAGCCGTCAGCAACGAAGATGCGCTGACGTTGCTGGAGAAGGCCATCGCCAAGGCTAGTGATGACCGGAGTTATGCCAAGCAGTTTGAAGAGACCTTGCAAGGCTCCACCATCGAGATACGCGACTGTCTCAGCTGCTTTGGCGACTACTTCGAACGATCCCGAGACGCACCGCCCTATTACCCGCACCACGATGCCGTTAACGGCATTGATTGTGCGCTCTACGCCATCCTGTTCGATGCCGCTCACCCAGACGCAGCGCAGGCACAGCAATAACATGTATACCGATCGCCGAATAACATGCATGCCGATCACGTTTCCACCCAATAACGCCAGCATCCCCAAACCCGGATCATCAGCGCCAACACCATGATCCGGATATCCCGACTGTCACCGGGGCAACCTGGACTGGCTGGATCATCCGGCATTCAACTGGGTAAACACGATGATAGGAAATGTGAAAAACTCGCTGCGGGGCAGTTGCCATACGCTCGGAGCGAAGCATTTACCAAGGCATCTTGCTGAATACTGCTTCCGGTTTAATCATCGTTTTGACCTCAAGAGTATGTTTGTTGAATTGGGGCATGCAGTCGTGGCAAGCCCGCCGATGCCATATCGGCTCTTGAAGCTGGCTGAGGGTCATGGGTAATCAGGTAGGGTTTTTAGACAGCATGTACTTCGTAACCCAATCCTGAAAATCCTTTGGAGTTGATTTCTCTGTAGATATTGAAGCCCAAGCAAAATGATCAATTGTGATGTGCATGAGAATAATTGCAGGGATGTGATGCCCGTCTTTCCGCAGACAATTAATCGCGTTAGTCATTTTTTCAGCGTATTTCATTATTTCCATCTGGCTCATACATTCCTCTAACGCCTGAATTAAGCCGCGCCGCGAAGCGGCGTCGGCTTGAATGATTGGTTAGGCGCTGATTGTGACACCTACTTCCTGTTGGATCGCTCTTCGATGTTACCGAACGACTCAAACGCGACTGCCCTTGCCCTCGTTCCGTTATTTGATAAACCCAACTCATCGCACAATCTGGCGTATATCTTTGGCGGGAATCCGCCCTTGAAGTTCCAAGTTGTTCCATCAAGCTCCATTTGCAGGATTCCAGAGATGTTTTTATATTTGTAGCCAAGGCGATTGGAGACAATATAATTTGAAACTTGGCTGCTGTGCGTAAATCCAAATTTCATCATTTCAGCTACCAAATTCTGAAATTCGTCCTCTTCGAGCTGCTCTTGTGCTCTCTCTGCATCATGCTGTCGCTGTCTCCTCTCTCGCTCGATTTCTGTTTTCGCCTCAAGTTCTTTGCGTTCTAGTTCACGTTTCTTTTGTTCCTCAGATTCAAGGTGCCTACGCTCTAGGTTAAGCTCATTGGTACGATCTTGACCAAGAAGGTCAGAGGTTACGTCGTCAAGCCATGAAGGCTTTTGGCGTCCCAAATTTCGCCAATAAGATTCAATCCTATCGATAAGATGGCTGGTATCGGAAGCTGCCCCTTGCCTGATTTGTCTAGGCGAAAAAACGGTGCAAATCTGTATTCCCTTTGAGGTTGTTTCCGTATCAAACCAAAAATGGAGTTTTTCGCCAAATAGGTCGCGGGAAAGCGACTCTGCCAATTGCGGATCTGTTTTTTTTATGGTTTTGATGTGGAAGAAGATTTCCGAATTGTTTCCGAGCAGTAAGCCGCGAACAAATCCAAAACCTTTATCCGGAAAATACCTATTAACTACACCATAGTCGACATTAGTCGCTTTCGGTGACGGAGGGCGGTTGTCTACCGTTATATTTTTTTTGACGATTCCCTCTTGGATCGTAATATGAATTTCTTGTTCATAAACGGTGGAAAATCCACCATGCACATATTTAAGAATATCCCCTGCAGGGATTTTAATTGTTCCGGTAAACCAGTTGGCAAAAATCGATGGGCCGTCGCTGAGCTGGTACTTTCCGCTGATTCCCGTAAGGAAAAACTTTCCACCCTTTATTTCCCATGACCCCCGATAGCCGCGCCAACACGCAGTGCTTAATCCTTGATTTCCATTGAGTTCGATTAGTCTTGGGTTGTCTTTAGGCAACGGTGGACAGAACGCCATTGACGTTTTAACCCCATCCAGTATCAACCCCTCATGAACTTGTGCCGTCATGCCATTCACCTGTGCAGCCTAACGCCTGAATTAAGCCGCGCCACGAAGTGGCGTCGGCTTGAATGAATTGTTAGGCCCCCGGCAATTGATGCCAGCGGCCTGCCCAGCCTCGCGCATTCATTTTCCGTATCAAGCTGTGGCGCGCAGTCGGTGGCGAGCCTCCTCGACCCGTCTCACTGTCTCGGTAGGCGAGCTAAAAACAACGTTTGCTGGAATGCGCAAGACCGTGTAGCCCTCAGCGCGAATTACCTCGTCGCGTGCGGCGTCCCTGGCCTTGGCTTCGGGGCTGCCGTGCCAGGTTTCCCCATCGATTTCGACCACGAGTTTCTCGTCGACTAGAAAGTCTCCCCGGAATTGACTCCATGCAGAGCCCCGTCCGATGTGCAGTCTGCCAAGCCCGATCTGGGTACGCAACTTGACACCTTTACCAGCGATGCAACCTGGTCCCGTCGTCATCTTGTACGCTGAGACCATGGTATCGAAGAATGCTTCTTCCGCAGGAGACTCGCAAGTGAAGCGCATGTCTTCAACGGTAACCGGTTCGTTGAGGCGGGCGGCGATTTCCGCCTCCTGCCTCTTTCGTTCCGGCTCATCTCGAATGTCGCTGTAGACCGACCAGGCAATTAGACCGCCCACCACGAGCAGTGGCCAGAAGAAAAAACCAATGACTATCAATACAGCGGCCAAAAGGCCGCGCTGGGAATAAGTCATAAAATCACTCTTGAATCTTTAGAAAAGTCTCACCTATAACTTCAGCGCCGGTAAGCAGGTAAAATAAACCGGAACTCCAATGGTCGCAATGGGTCGAAACAGGACCATATCCACAGGCCGTCTTCGACTTTCGGTCAGTGGAAGATTGCCTCGAAAAGAATTCTGCTATGGCCTAACGTGGAAGTGAGCGGCCTGCGCGGTTTTTGCGCAGGTCCGCTCGACTGAAGGGTTATGCATCATTTTCGTAGCGACTTCACTTCGTTAAGCATTTGGGTTGGTGAAATAGCACCCAACGCCACGAGCATAAGTAGCAAGCCACCAATGACTACAATGCCCGTTGCCCATGCGTGCTTAAAACGTAGCTGAACCACCGTTGCCAACCATACAATGGCCGTGCAGCCGATGAGAAATATGAATGTCTGATGGCCTTGCTTCAGAGACTCCAGCAATGTCAGAGCACCAAGGGACGCGACAACACAAAAAGCTGGAACGACGAGCCATAACGTTCCAATCGGAGCCTCTGGTATTTGGAAATAGTCGCTGGCCTTCAAGCCGTTGTCCTGGAAGAACCCGGTAATTTCTTCCTTTGTACCTTCAATTGGCCCGAGCTTCATTTTTGCCCCCTTCTATGGGGAGCAAGCACTGATGCCACGTCTTTCTCGGCTGCCGTATCGGACCACTCTTGGCTAGAACCTTCCTTGATAAAGATGATGCGATCTTGCTCAAGGATTACGTTCGTACCTCCGAAAGTGAAGCCGTCGAGATTTCCACCAAACGCACGCTGTTCAATCTGAGATAGCGCGCGCCCGAGAGACGGGTATGCCGGATGATACTTGTCGTCGTTTTCGACGTTTGGCCCGATTCGAAAGACCAAGACCGCGCCACCATCAACTGCGGGATAGACGTTGCAATCTAGGCCAATTCCTGGACGAAGAAATGGTGCCAGCCGTCTCCGGAAATTGTTTATGTAAGCCTGAACCTTTGATTGCTCAGTCATTCAGTCCTCGCGTAATTGAGCCAATGATGCATAACGTTTGACATGAGCGGCGCGACCCGGCTTGCCGGGGCACGTCCGCTCGATGGAAGGGTTAGCCGCCACCTGCGGAGAGACGAATGGATGCTGGAGAGAGGACTTGCACAGAGATTGTGTCCATTGCGCTTGCACTCTCTTGAAACCAGTCGCGCAGCGCTGTGCCACCCATAATTCTCGGCGTTCCGTTGCTATTAGCTCTACGGTTTATGGTGCCCAGAACCGGCTGTGCCGCATCTCCCAAGAACAACTCGATCGTTTCTCCATCCGAGGCAATGTGCTTCTGTGAAGATACACCCACATTGAAGAAGCCCGAACGAAAGTATGTCGGCTGCAGCGTGAAGTGAAATCTCTCGGTTGCGGTTGGTGTCAGCTCTGGGAGCGACTCCGCGGACTCAGTCTCGGGCTCAAGAGGCTTTTCAGGCTTTCCGCCGTTCCACGGAGGATTAAGCTTCCGAATGATGTCGTCCTCCAGCGCTGCGGCGAGATTGAGATGGAACATTCCATAGTGAAGGAGGCCGTTGTCGGGCAACGCTAATATCTCGATAGCTGCTCCGCGCGCAAGCAAATCGAGTATGCGGCGGTTGTTATTCACGTTGGTCGTTTGTGTTCTAGTCGGCGTCCTGTAGCCCGACATGCGGACTGCGAGGGTTCGAACCGTTTTCCCCACGTACATGACCTCCGCATCGCAGACGAAAGCATAAAGGATGTTCGTTTGTGTGGCATGCCGCGTGAGGTCGAACTTGAGCTTCCCGTTGACGAGTAGCCAGTGACCGGCGGGTTGGAATCCAATTTGAAGTAGGCGGTTCATGGCTGTCCGTGGAGGCTAACGCCCCAATAAGCCGCCGAAAGGAGCGCAGCGTATTGAGGTCGGTTTAATTGGCTTGTTAGAGTGCTTCTTCAACTTTTATGCCTGCTGCAGAATACAAGGTTTGTATTGTACTTTTCGCCAGTGCTATTAACTCTTGTAGCACTTGAAGTGCTGGTTTTGTTGGGTCTATGTTACCAATTACAATTTCCACGGGCACATCTAATTCCTGCTCAATTATGTTTGACGGCGGCACTTTGGCTTTTCTTCTCTGCGTCCAAGTCATTGGCTGTACTTGCCAAGCAACATCGCGATAATTATTACCAAAGCCACAATTCATTAAACCAGATGGAAAATCAGGAACCAGTTTTTGAATCATTGAGCTACTAATTTTCGTGAAGTTACCTGTTGGGACTAATAACTTGTGTTTATCCATAACATCCAAGTCGTGAATGGCACAAAGAAGCGCATTCCCACCATCTCTATATGGCTTTAAACTCGCTAGTGCGTGAGCAAAATCTGTCGAAACTCTCGAAGGTATACCGGTCAAAACAGAGTCTTTCAGGGCAGTCTCTGTAGAGGTGATTGGAAATTGAATGCTTTTTCTTTCTCCATCAGATTTTGCATGCCTCTCAGTACAATTCCAATATGCATGATCAATAGCAGCTCTAAGATTATGGAGAATATCGCCAATTATTACGGTAGCTTCATTAGCAACATCTTCGTTTCGCTTTGCAAATGTTGCTCTTTCACCAGTTTTGCAATTAGTTTCTAAGAAATAACCGAACGGCTTTTTCTTTTTAAACATTTGTGCAAGTTCCGCATAATGCTTTTCTGCACGTTTCACTTTCAAGTAGGCACTATCCATATTTGCACTCTAACAATTTATTGTACGGAATCTATCCGTGATTTTGGGGTGGATCGGGTCGTCATAGTCTGGTGTGAGACTATGTACCGGAAGCTTGAAAATCCCGGATAAAGCCCGCTTTGGCAATGTTTTTGTACCGCATAGATTATGCAAAAATGCGGAAAGTTTCTTCATAGTCAGCAATGGGACTTGCTCGTGTATATACTGTTTATATATACATGTGGAGGTGACTCATGCGCAAGCCTCATTCGCCGTTTTTGGCAAGCATCTATGAGCAGATGTTGATGCTGCGTTACGCGATGGCAACCGTTGAAGCCTATCTGCACTGGATCAAGGCATTTATCCGTTTTTCCCGGATGAAGCATCCGGTCGAGCTGGGTGAGGCGGAGGTTCAGCAATTTTTGTCCTATCTGGTCACCGAGCGCCATGTGGCTGTCAAGACTCAGGCCCAGGCGTTGAATGCGCTGGTCTTCTTGTATCGCACTGTCTTGTTACGGCCTCTGCAGCTCGAGATGAAATTTACGCGCAGCCAGCGCCCTCCCAAACTGCCAACTGTTTTGACGCAAAGTGAAGTCCGAGCCTTGTTGCTGGCTATGCCAGTTCATCTTCGTCTCTTGGCGCAACTGATGTATGGCAGCGGACTCAGGCTGATGGAGGTGATGCGCCTGCGGGTGCAGGATATCGACTTCAACTACCTCTGCCTGATGGTCTGGAATGGCAAAGGGGGCAAGCACAGGCGTGTGACTCTGGCCTCGGAACTCATTCCGGCCCTGCGGGAGCAAATTGCCTACGTCCAGCGCTTTTATATGACGGACTGCTTAAACGACGCGTATGCCGGGGTGGCCTTGCCGACGGCATTGGCGCGCAAGTATCCGGCCGCCAGCAAAGAGCTGGGTTGGCACTACCTGTTTCCGGCATCCCATCTGAGTCGCGATCCTGTCGATGGGGCCTTGCGTCGACATCATCTGGATCCAACCACCCTGCAAAAAGCGGTTCGTGCCACGGCGCGTCAGTTGCAGCTGGGAAAACCGGTCACCTGTCATACCTTGCGCCATTCCTTTGCCACCCATTTGCTGGCGCGGGGGGCGGATATTCGAACCGTGCAGGAGCAACTGGGCCATTCTGATGTTCGAACCACACAAATTTATACCCATGTGCTGCAAAACGGCGCCAATGGGGTACGTAGCCCTTTGTCTGATCTGTAATGGTTGGGGGGCGGGACGCTCGGTTTTTCAGAACGAGTGGCCTGACGCAGGCACGCTACCGCCCTTAGGTTACAGCTCCTAGAGGCTGACATCCGTTTCAGGTGGTGGCTTGTTACCCGGGCCATTTTCATCCTGATGGCCTGTTCTTTTCGTCAAACTATGCTACGGATTTCAGTTTCATATGGAAATAAATAATCGACGGGATTTGCAAAAATGTGCGATAGACAGGGAAGGTGCGAACAAGTTCCTGATATGAGATCATCATGTTCATCCGGAGCGCATCCCAGAGGGACATCATGAGCCATCAACTCACCTTCGCCGATAGTGAATTCAGCACTAAGCGCCGTCAGACCCGAAAAGAGATTTTCCTCTCCCGCATGGAGCAGATTCTGCCATGGCAGAATATGACCGCTGTCATCGAGCCGTTTTATCCCAAGGCGGGCAATGGCCGACGGCCCTATCCGCTGGAAACCATGCTACGCATTCACTGCATGCAGCATTGGTACAACCTGAGCGATGGCGCGATGGAAGATGCTCTGTACGAAATCGCCTCCATGCGTCTGTTTGCCCAGTTATCCCTGGATAGCGCCTTGCCGGACCGCACCACCATCATGAATTTCCGCCACCTGCTGGAGCAGCATCAACTGGCCCGCCAATTGTTCAAGACCATCAATCGCTGGCTGGCCGAAGCAGGCGTCATGATGACTCAAGGCACCTTGGTCGATGCCACCATCATTGAGGCTCCCAGCTCGACCAAGAACAAAGAGCAGCAACGCGATCCGCAGATGCATCAGACCAAGAAAGGCAATCAGTGGCACTTTGGCATGAAGGCCCACATTGGTGTCGATGCCAAGAGTGGCCTGACCCACAGCCTAGTCACCACCGCGGCCAACGAGCATGACCTCAATCAGCTGGGTAATCTGCTGCATGGAGAGGAGCAATTTGTCTCAGCCGATGCCGGCTACCAAGGGGCGCCACAGCGCGAGGAGCTGGCCGAGGTGGATGTGGACTGGCTGATCGCCGAGCGCCCCAGCAAGGTAAGAACCTTGAAACAGCATCCACGCAAGAACAAAACGGCCATCAACATCGAATACATGAAAGCCAGCATCCGGGCCAAGGTGGAGCACCCGTTTCGCATCATCAAGCGACAGTTCGGCTTCGTGAAAGCCAGATACAAGGGGTTGCTGAAAAACGATAACCAACTGGCGATGTTATTCACCCTGGCCAACCTGTTTCGGGTGAACCAGATGATACGTCAGTGGGAGAGATCTCACTAAAAACTGGGAATAACGCCTTAAATGGCGAAGAAACGGTCTAAATAGGCTGATTCAAGGCATTTACGGGAGAAAAAATCGGCTCAAACATGAAGAAATGAAATGACTGAGTCAGCCGAGAAGAATTTCCCCGCTTATTCGCACCTTCCCTAAAATGAAAGAAGCCAATGCGGTCTTGTTGATGGATAAATTTATCTACTACCTGAAGCAACACCGCTTATATACCCGCACACTTGGAATTATTTGAGTCTCTAAAAATGAGGGGATCTCTGAGCCCGCGATGTGGTCAAGCGGGCACTGCACTACAATGCTGCCGCCCTGATATTGGTGCATAACCACCCGTCGGGATACCCGGAACCCAGCCGGGCAGATATCGAGATCACCCTGCGCCTACAGAATGCCCTGGCACTGGTGGATATCCGGATTTTGGATCATCTGGTCGTCGGTACTGAGGGTGTGGTGTCGCTGGCAGAACGAGGGAATTTGTAACTACCACGCCGGTCAGGGAGCACATGGAGGAAGGCATGGTCAGCAGTGAGCTCTACTACGACTTACCATCATTAGGAGTACACAGAAAATGGGAACCATAGGGAGTTGGGGATTACACACCCAAGTTCAACCACGTTTTGGCGCACGTGCAATTGTCGAACGAAACAGGGTCTCCCTATTTTTGGATCGCTGCGGCGTCTATGGCGATGGCCCACTCCATTACTACAGACCCATGGCACTTGTCATTTCTCTTTCGCTGACGGCTTCGGGGGTGACCACTGCATCTTTCAGCATCAGCTTGCCGCGCAACAGGCGATCCAGATGGACATCGAACGCATCAAATCGCGGGTGAGTCAGGGTCGGCAAGTGGATAAACACTGGTTTTTGCTGGCCGATGCGGTAGACCCGGTCTGAGGCCTGGGCCTCTTTGGCTGGGTTCCAGTGACGCTCCAAGTGGATCACATGGTTGGCACTGACCACGGTCAGACCGACCCCTGCAGCCACAGGGGACATGATTATCACATTGAAACCGGCTTGAGCCTCGAACTGGCTGATCAGCTTCTTGCGCGTCAGATCCTCGACTTTACTGGCCACCGCCTTGGTGTCGCCATTGATGATGGCGATATCCAGGCCGTAGATCTGATCCAGCCAGAGCTTGAGTACTCGCTGCAACCGCTTGGTCATCATAAACAGAATGACTTTTTCGTTCTGGCTACGGATCTGCTCCAGTAGCTGCAGAACAATGGTGAGCTTGCCGGATTCCTGCATGTACTGACGGGCCTGCTTGGCATCCTGACTGTAGAGCGCAGCTTCGTCATCCAGCCTTGGATGCAATGAGATGCTTCTGAGCCGGGAGAGTGCAGCCAGGGCCGCTCCTTGCATGTTTTCGTCACTAGCCCGGCGACTGCGATACTCATCGAGTACGGCATCATAGGCCTGCAACTGTAAGCCGCTCATGACGCGGCTCAATTCGGGGTGATAGCGTTGCAGCTGGCTATCTGCTTGCTGTACGCCACTACATATGGTCTTGCTGGGTAGTCCCTTGAGCTGCTCCTCTTTGACTCGGCGTAACATGAAGGTACCTACGGTGCGGCGTAATTGCTCGCCGATTTGGATACGGATCAGGTCGCGTTCTTGCTCTTCGGCATTCAGAATGGGTTTTATCCAGCTGTCCCGGTAGTGTTGCCAGCTACCGAGCAGCCCGGGTTGGGCGGTATCCAGCAAACACCAAAAATCTCCCAGGCTGTTCTCCACTGGGGTTCCGGTTGCCAGCAGCTTGAAGTCAGCCTTGAGGCCTTTGGCTGCACGGGTCTGTAAGGCATTGGGGTTCTTGATGTTTTGCGCTTCATCGAAGATCACCATACCCCAGTCGATGCGGCAGAGTGAAAACTGGTAGTCCCGCAAGGTTTGATAAGTGGTGAGTACTAGCCGTCTGTCCATGTCCAGCCGATGGATCCCGGCCTCTGGGCCTATGGCCAGGGCATAGCGGATGCTTTGTTCATCTAGCATGCCGCTTTCATCTGCCAGCGAGGCCAACTGTACCGACTCTCTTTCTGCACCTCGGATCCGAAACCTCCCTAGATCACGACCTGCTTGCAACACCACCTGGTCGCGAAACGGCACGCTGTTATAGGTCTTGGCGACCTCATCTTCCCAGTTCTCCAGCAGACTCAGTGGCGCCACCACCAGAATGGGCTTTTCTGCCTGGCCCAGGCTGCGTTGACGATGCAGGTATTCACCGATGGTCACCAAGGTCATATAGGTTTTGCCCAACCCCATGTCATCGGCCAGCAGGCCGCCTTGCAGTCGGTAGAGATCCTCGGGATCTTCATGCAAGGCCACATTCAGCAGTTTTAGCATCCATTCGATGCCTTCTTGCTGGTGAGAGAAGGGCGTGCGCGCATAGCGTGACCAGTCAGGTGAGGCTGGCAGGGTGGCGAAATTGGTCTTGTTCAACAAGGTGGTATGGATGGCATCCGCCTCCTTGAGAATGACGGCAACGCGCTCTTTGACTTTTTCTTCGTCTACTGGTGTCTCAAGTGTGACTGATTCATCTGCTGGTTCATCGTCGAGGCCAGAATGGCCGGCAAGACGTTGCTTGATGGCGGTAACTTGTTTTTCCACTACATCGACGTTGGTGATGTCGATCGTCTGTTCACCAAAAGTCAGAGTGCTGGCGCCTTGGGCTCGTGCCGCTTGCAATAGATCTTCAAAACGTTGCAATTCCTCAGGCGACTGAATAAGTCCGCTGAGTACCTCCGGGGGTGATGGACGGGAGTCAAGAGCAAACCAATTGTTTTGGTTGGTATCCAGCCCGCCAAAGTCCATGTACTGTAGTCGGCCTACACCTGCGACCCTAATGGAGAAACCAACCTCGAGATTAACCAAGGCGGCATCCAAAAAAGCGGTAGGGGTGGCAATAAACTCATTGACCTTGTCGGCAGGAATGCGTGTATTGGCCAGTACGTTGCGGATCCCGGCCAACCGGGGTTCGTCCAGCAGTACTACGCGATTATCTATTCGCAACACGCCGCCATTAGCGCTCATATCTATCTGCGCCCATCGCTTCTGCAATTGATCTGGCGTGGATCCCTCTCCCAGACAGGGGCAAAGCTGCAGGCTACCATCCGGCATGCGGGTGGCTATGATACCTATGTTGTCCGGCACCACTACGTCAAGGCGCTCAAAATGACTAAGGTCGATGCGCATACCACTTCGTGCCGCCGTTTGCAGCTCGGCCATCAGTCGCAGGTTAGCGGTTTCGCCTCGCAGCTCGGCTGTCAGGGTCTCGTGTTGCTCCCAAGCCATCAGTCCCATTAATTCTGCTGGCGTCAGCCAATAGCATTCTTGGCTACCCAAGTACAGAAAGGGCCCTTTGCGGGTAAAGGGGGTTTCCCCTTCAGGCATACTGGCGGTAATGGCTACCCGAAAGCCGCTGTTACCGGTTCGGCCGTGAATCGTGGAGACAAATTGCCCGGGGAAGCGGGGCGGCAGGTCCAGGATCTCGGCTTGTTCGCCATCCATACCAGTGATGTCTTCTGCCTCAATATGAAAACCATTAGCAGTGGTCTCGGCCACACCCTGCTCGGCCAACATGTTGAGGCAGATGAGTTGCACCTTTTGCCGGGTGTTCCCCTGTCCTACTTGCAGTGATTTGAGCTCACTTGCTGGCAGGAAAAAATTCAACCCGCTGGAGTCAGGTTGGCTGTGAAAACCTAACTGGTTGTTGATGGCGCTGTCCGTGTCGCCAATAAAAGATCGCAAGAATTCGACTAAGCGCATTTAGTGGCCTTTATGATGCTCTTCATAAGCGGTTAATTCCGCGGCTGCTACGGATGTGAGGTGCCAGCCATATTGGCTGTTTTGCCAGCAGAGCGTACCAAGGGGCCCATAAAGCTGTTGATTGATCTCTTGAACTGTCATGCCCAAGACGTTGGCGCCATGACGAGCTCTGTCACCGGCATTGCTGGCAAAATATTGCAGTACCTTAAGCTCTAGCGGTTTGAGCTGGCTAACCCGGGGGCAGAGTTCGGAGAGCGAAGGCTCCGCAACAGTGTTAGCGCTGGTTATTTCATCCGAATGGGGTGTTGCTGGAGTGGGTTTGTTCTTGTATTTGAACCTGCCATTCAGCTTTGAAAGCTGCTCAGCTGATAACTTGTTCACTGCACGTGACGCATTCGCTGGGAGCTGCTGGGGTTCTTCATAAAGCTTGGCCTGATGGGATGCCTCCCTGACTTGATCTACTGGTGATGGACTGAGACTAGTTAGAGCTGACTGGTGAGTTATCGTGTCGACAAATGACTTGGCTGTCGGCTGGCTGGGAGTTGGCACCGGTGTCCGTTTGGGATTGACTGCAGGGATGCCAAAGCGGCGAAGCTGGTATTGGTAGTCCTGGCGGCTCAGTAGTTGCTCCATATCCAGACCGATGCCGTTGTCTGCCAAGAAGGTGAAGACCTTGTGCTGCCAAGTGTGTGGTGTGTGGACGATGCTGGCGAGAGGAAGATTGCCATATCGTTTTTGGTAGCCAGCAGGAATGGTGGATGTCAGTGCGGCGTGGCTGAATATCCGTTTCTCATAAGTGGTCAGTATGTCACTTGGGGGCGCCAAATAGACCCAAATTTTGAAACTGTGGGAACCTTCAATCAGGTAGAAATCGCCACAGTCCAGATAGATCACCGCTTTATCGCTCATAGCCCCATCCATGGGAGCGAAGCTGGTTTTTACTTCCTTACCCAAAATCCCTTTAACGATTTGCTGGGCCCGGTTACCGAGTAGCAGACGGGTATTACGGATCAGTTTGAGTTTGAACAAGCCCTCCAGAAACAGCTTTCTGGCGGGAAACATCCGCTGTAATTCGTCGTTATGACTCTGGATCCCATATTGCTCAACGGCCTGCAAAAAGAGGCGAAGATCCTCTTTGGATAGCCAGCCTCTGACCTTTTGAATCCGTGCCTCGCCCAGTGGTTGCCACCATTGACGGTAATTTGTGGCGGCGCTGGATATGCGGGGATCGCCTGCCAGGTTGAGGATGAAGGTTTGCCAGGCATCGCTGGGCTCCTGGCCTGTACGGTCGATCAGGATCTCCAGCGCGGCATGGCCGATACAGCGGTCCCCCTCAAAGGGAGCCTTGCTGACCGAGGGTTTAAGTAGCTCATCCATCACAGGTGACCATTCGTCCAGTGACAAAGTGCGCAAGGTCTCGAGATAGAAGTGAGCCCGACAGATATCGCCATAGCGGCCATCATCTAGGCCTTGCAGGCCTAGTTCGCTAAATGTCGCACCAAGCTCGCGTCCTGCTTGTAGCGTCTGTTCGGCGAGCTGACGTGGGCCGTTCAGTCCAAGGAGTTTGTGCCCTTCTTGTTTTAGGCTAATGAGCGGGTTCGGCCGCAGGGTGGCAATACGAGGTTCTGGCAGTTGCTCCAGTTGTGACAGCAGTGCCTGTTCCAGCAGAGCACGAAAGCCATCATGTTGGTCTAGCAAGTCGAATTGGCGAAAGTAGAGCTGTACCAGTTGCTGAAGTGTTATTCGAGTCAGCCTGGGTTGTTGGGCATGCAACAGCGCGGAGAGGAGTTGGGGGCTGAGCAGCCGTTCGGCATACTGGTCGCCACTAAGCCAAAACCAACTGAGTGCACGAGCAGTGAGTCGGCGCTTCAGCAATCCAGGTAATGCCTCAAACCGGCCTGATATGGCCATGTTGCGCAGCAAGGTCAGCATCTGGCTGAAGGCGTCGTTGTGCCCTGCTGTCCCTTCCATCCTGGAAGCCTTCGTCTGGAGTTCGGTCCAGGCGTTTACCGTGGGTAGGCCCCAAGAGGTTGCCATGGATTTGGCCTCGGGCAACTTCATTGCTGAAGTTCCTCCTGCAGCCGTTCCTTCACTTGTTCGTACTGTGCGCTGTCTGGTCTGCGGATGGTAAAACGAATGTCGATGCGACGATTACGCTTAAAATCTGTCTCCGTCACTTGATTAGACACCGCTGGCCGTGTTTCTCCATAGCCACTGACCGAAAAGAGGGGATGGCCATCTCTATTTTTCAGCCGGGATAGTTGTTCATCACCGATGAGTGATTTTTCCCAAAACTGCCAGAGGGAAATGGCGCGGAAGGTTGACAGCCCCCAGTTACCCTTGCCCATAAAGCCCTGCAGGGGACGGTTGTCGGTATGTCCTTCGATGAAGATGGTATCTAGGAACTCCACTCGATTGTCACGAGAGATTACCATGTTAAGCACTTCGCCTATTTCCCTGGCCCGAGATTGATAGGTCGGACTTATATCAAAGGCGCCAGTTTCAAAGCCGAGCAGTTCGTTGGGAATGCTCAAGACGGTGTGATTCTGGCTGACCTCTACCTTGATGCCGCGCTTGCGCAGGGTCTCTACTGCTTCGTCAAGAATTGTGCGGCGTACTTGCTCGGCTTGTTTTAGCGCGACAATCTCTTCTTCAAACTTGGCTTGTTTATGCTCCAGCTCTTTTTGGATCTCCATCAGCTGCAGGATCAGGATCACCGAGGCCATAATAAAGATGACGAGCAGGGCGGACATGATGTCGGAAAAGGACATCCAGTAGGGATTTTCTTCGTCAACGTTGGTGGTTTGAGCTTTACGAAATTGCATCAGCGTTGCTCCAGCTCATCCAGCACACTGCTCATGGCTTCGGCCGTGTGATACATCTTGGTGGCATATTCCAGAGAAACCTTGTTCCACTGATCCATACGCTCATGAACCTGGGTGCTGACTTCGCTGGCGTATTTTTGCAGCCACTGTTCAGCCTGTTTTTCGATGGCTTCAACTTGGGAACGCAACGTCTCGCCTAAGGCATTGAATTCGGTTCTCACCCCTGTCAGGAATTGTTGCTGCGTTTGCTTCATCTCAACAAAGCCATGGCGAGCCTCACTGGCAGCCTGTTCGAAACGTTCTGCTCCCATCAGCAAGCCATCTTGCAATCTGGCCAGCATTTCGGCTTGTTGCTTGAGTTGATCAGTAAGTGCAGCATTTTGGCTACCGGCTTGCTCAATTTGTTGTGTCACTTGTTCCAAGCGCTGCCCCAGTAGATCGGCGGCAGAACGGACATTGGTGGAGAGCAGGCCTAGCTGATTGGCACTGCTGTCCATATGCTTGCTGCTCTGGGCTGCGGAATCGGTCACTTGCTGCAAGCGAGTCAGCAATTGCTGGTGCTGTTCCGCCATTTGGCGGCTTTGTTGTTGACCGGCTTGCACTGAGTCGGCTAAGGCGGTCAACAACGCTTGCTGCTGTTGTGTTACGTCAGTCAGCTGCTGTTGGAATTTATCCTGACGAATCTGTTCGCGAACATCCGCCTGAGCACCTTGTTGACTTAAGTTATCCAGCAGTTTGCCAACGGCATCCTGCAATGTGTTCTGTTGTTGCTGTACGGCCGAGGTCATAGCCTCGATTTGCTGTTGGCTCGCGGTGCCCAGACTGCCCAGCATTTTTTGTTGCTGCTCCAGTAACGTGGTTTGCTGTTGCTCATGTTGCTGGGCCAAGTCACCCATCATCTTACCAAATCGACTCTCCAACTGGCCTTGTCGTTCGTCTGCCGAATTGGCCAGTTGTTGCAACTGCTCCTGGAAACGTTTGGACTGCTCATCCTGAGCATCCAGGCTGCTAGTCTGTTGAGAGCTTAATTTACTAAACAGCTGTTCAAGACGTTCGCCCATGCTGCTGACGGCGATATTGACATCCGCGGCCACTTTTTCGAGCTGTTCACCCTGTACTCTGCCTGCCGAGCTCATACCCTCCATAAAGCTGCTTACCAGGTTTTCCATCACCTGGCTTGATTGTTGATTAGTGGAATGAACTAGGGTTTGGATGGCCGGCCCCATGATATTATTAAGTGTGTCAGTGAGGGCATTTTGCATAGCTTCGCTCATGCCATTGATGCTTTCTTGCAGTCGGTCTCCGATCCGCTCGTGCAGCTCCTGCAGTGCTTCTTTACTTTCTTTGCTGTACTCGGCGATATGCACCAGAGATTGTTCCGCAGGGAGTCTTGGATAGAGGAAATCAATCCTGTTTTGCAGGTCTTGGATATCGTTCAGCGCTTTGCGTTCAAACAGCTTTTCACACAGATTGAGCAGGAGACTGAAAGCAACCCCCCAGACCGAGGTCATAAATGCAACTGCTGCGCCAGAGATGAGCTTATTGATACCACTCTTGAGGGTCTCGATTTCTGCCGTATTGCCCACTAGCCCCTCTAGACCAATGGTTAATCCAACAAAGGTTCCGAGCACCCCGATCGCCACTAAAAAGCTGGGGGTCGCTGCTAGTAAACGGCTGGCGGTTAGGCCCGTTGCCAAGGTTTTTGCATTGAAAAAATGCTCCGCGTCAATGCTGTTGAAAAGTTGTTTCTTGTCAGAAGATAAGACAAGGCTTTCATCAAATTCCTGCCAGAGATGACCAATATTGTTGGCATTCAGCTTTTGAGCCCTCTGAAGTATTTCACGGCGAGAGTAAGCCAATGTTTCTCTACTTTGCCCATCCAACAAAGATCTCAATGCTTTGTTTCTTTCAATGAAATTGAGGTAGTGCTTAATCAAAAAAAACAGGGATAGTAAAAAGATGAAGCATGTGAATGACCAGAACCACGCACTGATCCCATTGGTAGTGCCATTCAGCATCTGGCTAAAGTCAGGCCATAGGTGTTTAAGTAAATCCCACATGTCTAATCCCAAATGTTCAACTGATTCTTGAAAAAAACCGGCAGTCTTTAACCTAGTGTTTTGACCAGGTCGAGATAACGAATGAACAAAAACAAAGTAATCCGCTCAACAGATGAGCCGCGTCAATCTGGTTTTGCCGGCACCATACCACAAACTTACCTAACTACTTTTCCCTAATACCCCCACCGGTTAAACGCCAGCGGCATCTTGTTGAGCTTCTCGCGATGCTCGCGCCAGTTGGGCAGATGGGTATCCATCAGTGTGATAAATCGCTGGTTATGTTTGCGTTCTAACAGATGCACCAGTTCATGAACCACAATAAATTCCAGGCATTCAGGGGGCTTCTTGACTAGTTCGAGGTTAATCCAGATGCGGGCCGTATCCGTTTTGCAGCTCCCCCACATGGTCTTCATCCGTTTGATACCGACAAACGAAGGGGTGACGTTGAGCAAGGCCTGCCACTTGGCAATCAATATCGGCAACCGCTGGCGCAGCAATTGGCGATACCAGCCCAGTAGCAAGGCTTCTCGCTTCGCGGCGTCATAATGAGCGGGAACCCGCATCCGGATCCACCCCCCTTGTAGCTTGACGCTGTGCGCACCCTCAACCAGGATCACCTCCAATCGATAGCCCCGTCCCCAAAGGTAGTGCGTCTCGCCACTGCACATCTGGCGCTCGCTCTGACGTGGCTGCGCCTGAAAGTGGGCCTGTTGTTGGCGGATCCAGGGCAAGCGTCTGACCACTGCCATTCTGATGGC
Source organism: Aeromonas sp. ASNIH4 (assembly GCF_002934425.1). Lineage (NCBI taxonomy): Bacteria > Pseudomonadati > Pseudomonadota > Gammaproteobacteria > Aeromonadales > Aeromonadaceae > Aeromonas > Aeromonas sp. ASNIH4. The sequence continues at coordinate 3,102,401 of NZ_CP026217.1, forward strand.
CGTCTCCGACAGCGACGCCGGGGCCGAGACGCGCACGCGACCATCAGGGGGCAGCACATTGATGTGCAGGTTCTTGATCCCCTTATGCTGCAACTCCAGCGTGAGCTCACCAATGGTGATCAGGGGCATCAGTGGTACTCCTGCTGCGCTTTCACCAGCTCCATCACCTCGGCAACGGTCACATCGTATCCCTTGGTTTCTTCGGCAATGGCAAACGCGATCTCCCGCTCCTTGAAGCGATCGCCATACCAATCGGCCTTCTTGGTATAACGCACGGCGGTATCAATTCTGGCCACCAGCAGCTCATCCTTGCCCAGATTGTCATAGAGTGCCCGTTTGGCTGCCGTGTCTATGCTCTCTGGGTAGGCGCTCTGGCTATGGCTCTGTGGATATTTCACCTGCTTGGCCAGCTCGCGGACCTTTTCCAGATACTCCTGATAGGAGATGGCCTGCTGGCGGCGCAGATCGATCAGCTCATCGAGCAGCACCGACATCCTCTCGTAGTATTTGGGGTTGACCGGGTTCTCATCGACGATGGTCCGGCGCACGTTGTTTTCAATCGCCTCGGCCATCGACTCCTGATTGTCGCGCATCTCCTTGGGCAACCCATCCAGCGCCTCGGGGCCGCGCTGGATAATGAGCTCCAGCAGCCCCAGCTCCTCAAAGTCCATCAGCGTCTCGCTGGGGTCGGCATCCACCCACAGATCCAGCATCTGGCGCATGCCCGGCTCGAACTGCTTCATATCCACCAGATCACCACTGGCCAGCTTGATCTCATCCCGGACCTTGGCGAAGTGTTCGACCTCCTGCTTGATCGAGGCGGCCTGCGAGGCGCTGTAACCCGCCTCCTCCAGCTCACCCGCCAGATTGGTAAAGGCGCGGATCAACTTGGCCACCAACTGATAGAGGGTCAGCCGCAATGCCTCTTTCTCGCTCAACGTCTCTTCATCGGCTCCCGGCTCACAACAGAAATAATGCTGATAATCGAGTTGCGACTTGGGCGCCTTCACCGGCTCACACAAGGCACGGACGGCTTCCAGAGCGTTATCCAGATCCTCTTTGGCCTGGGCCAGTCGATCCTTGAGCAGCCCGGCCACATCCTCCTTGTCATAACCCGCGAAGGCCTCGGCCGTATAGTCGTTGACCGTCTTCTCCAGCGACTTGAACAGGTCTTTGTAATCGATGATGTAGCCGTACTCCTTGTCGTCACCATCCAGCCGATTCACCCGACAGATGGCTTGGAACAGGTTGTGATCAGCCATCTTCTTGTCGATATAGAGGTAGGTGGCAGAGGGGGCATCAAAACCGGTCAGCAGCTTATCCACGACAATGAGCAGCCGCATCTGGCCCGGCTCTTTGATAAAACGCTGCTTGACCAGTTTTTCAAACTCTTCGACCCGCTTAGCCGCCTCATCCTCCGGCTGCTCGAAATAGTCGGCCAGCATCTTGCGATAGATGTTGTACTTGGCCAGCTTCTCCGTCAGCCCCTCGCCCGTCTCCTCGCCCTTGATCTCGCTGGCATTGGGTTGGTAACTGGTGACGATGGCGCACTTGCCAGCAAAACCGGCCTGGCTGAACATCTCGTAACTTTTGCAGGCTTGATAGACGCTGGCGCAGACCAGCATGGCATTGCCACGACCATCGGCCAGCCGGGGCTTGCGCTCGAAGTCGAGCAGAATATCGGCCACTATCTGCTCCAGCCGCGAACGACTGGAGAGCAGCTTCTGCATTGAGGCCCACTTCTGTTTAAGCTGCTGCTTGCCCAGCCGCGAGAGATCCTTGGTCTTGGTATCGAACCACTCATCCACTTTTTTCTGGGATTTGACCCGCTGATCGATGTCCCGCGCCTCGTAGCGCAGATCCAGCACCACGCCGTCACTCACCGCCTCGTTGAACTTGTAGGTGTGAATGTAGGGGCCAAAGACCTCGATGGACTTTTTTTTGTCCTGCTTCATCAGCGGCGTGCCGGTAAAACCGATAAACAGAGCCTCCGGCAACAGGCTCTTCATAGCCCCATGCAACTTGCCAGACTGGGTGCGGTGACACTCATCGACAAACACAAACAGCTGGCCCTTGGGGCTGAAGTCCGAGGGCAAGCTGCGGCGCATATCGGCAATAAAGTCATCCGAGCTGCCATCATCTTCGTCATCCGACTCGCCTTCTGGCGTGCGACCGAACTTATGCACTAGGGAGCAGATCAGCCAGGGATTATGGGCATGCAAACGGGTCACCAGATCGGCACCGCTTTTGGTGCGCAGGATCTCCTCCTCCACCCCGCTGAATACCTTCTCAATCTGCTCATCGAGTTCAGTGCGGTCGGTGATGATGAGCACCCGGCTGTCGGTCACATTTTCGCGGATCCACTTGGCCAGCCAGACCATGGTCAGGCTCTTGCCGCTGCCTTGGGTGTGCCAGATGATGCCGCCATCCCGGCGGCGGATATATGCCTTGGCGGCACGGATGCCGAAATACTGGTTATGGCGGCAGGTTTTCTTGGTGCCCGCATCAAACACGATAAAGTCGTGGATCAGCTCCAGAAAGCGCGCCTTACTGCACAACTGTGCCAGATGCTGGTCCAGCAGATTGGCACTCGGCAGATCGACATGGTCGGAATGGATTGGATCGGCTGGCTCTTTCCACTCCAGATAGTATTTCTCGTGGGTTTCGATAGTGCCGTAGCGCACCCCTTGGGTGTCGTTGCCCGCCATCACCAGCTGCATGGTGGTGAAGAAGTTACGGATAAAATCCTTCTTCTGGTTATCCAGGTTCTGGTGGATACCTTCGGAGACAGAGACGGTAGATCGCTTGAGTTCAATGACGCCAAGGGCAATGCCGTTGACATAGAGCACCAGATCCGGCCGTTTCTTATGCTCGCCCTTGACCGTGACCTCTTCGGCAATGGCAAAGTCGTTGGCCTGCGGATTAGTCCAGTCAACAAGCCAGACGGTCTGGTTTTGCTCGCCTGCCCCTACTTTTTCCTTCACGCCATAACGCAGCAGGCGATAGACCTCCTTGTTGGCGTCATAGAGGATGCGCCCTTCGCCCAGGCTTGCCGCCCGATCCAGTTGCCTTAGCACCTTGGGGATAAGCGCCGCGTCCACACCACGCCCCGCCAGCCAGGCGGTCAGCAGTTCCGGCTCGACATTGCGGTTGTTCTCCCGTGTATGCCAATCCCCCAGATAGCGATAGCCCAGCTCCGCTTGAAATAACTTGATGACGCGGTTCTGGGTTGCCCGCTCCCGTTGGCCGACTGAAATCATGCTCTCTATCCCTGTTATTCTCTCAAGCCGCCGCGACAACCGCGCAGCCGCTCTTATTTGTTACACCCACTTCGTTACACCAATCCCTGCTGCAAACGGGTCAAGGCGATCTGCAGACTACGATCATCAAACAGCCGCGCCTTGCGCTCACCCCACGGGGTTCCCGCTGGCCAGCGATGCAACCCCTCTCGCAGCGCGCTCAGCGTCGGCGCACAGCCCTCTTCGGCTATCAACCAATCGACCGTGGCCAATAACTCCATGCCATAGGGCGACTCAAAACCGTCGATTAACGCGGTCGTCTGCTCCAGTATCGGTAAAAATGCTTTGGCCTCGGTATGGAGATAAACGGCAAGCTCTTGTTTTTTGGCCTCATTAAACCAGATGACATCAAACGGCTTGCTATCCGGGATGCGCTTGTCGGACTGCAGATAACTGCCGTCCATCGCATTGAGCAGATGGGTCAGATTGTTGGCATAAGGGCCATAACGATGGGCCTTAAACTGCAACTGCAACGGATCCCCCAGCGGGTTGCGGCCAATGACCCGCGCCAGAAACCAGGCTAGTTTCTGGATCTCCAGCAAGCTGCACTCCATCCCTAAAAACCAGTAGCGACGTACCAGTTCAGCAATCAGGGCCCGAGCCGGAGTCAGCTCCGCCACCCCGCCCCGCTTGGCCACATTTTGGTATTGGCTACTGGGCTCATAGAGCAGGATATCGATATCCAGATCGCCCAGTGCCGTTTCAATCGCCTGTTTGACCTCTGGCCAAGGCAGACCACCGTTGCCAGCCCCCAGCGGCGGAATGGCAATCGAAGAGACCTGCTGCGCCTGTAACCAGGCCCGCAGATCCTGCAAACCATCCTGGATCCACGCCATCTGTGCCGGATTGCGCCAGTGCTGTTTGGTCGGAAAATTCACGATCCAGCGCGGCCCCAGCAGCTCACCCGTCTGGGTAATAAACATCTTGCCGGTGACGACATCACCCTGTTTGCACGCCTCGGCATAGGCGCGCATATTGGCCGGGAACCGCTCCTTGAACATCAAGGCGATCCCCTTGCCCATGACACCGACGGTGTTGACGGTATTCACCAGCGCTTCAACCGGAGCATCCAGCAGATTGCCTGTTGTATATCGAATCATCTGAAATACCACCCATCACGGACATAGACGGGGCGCGCGACCCCGACCCGATTCATGCACTGTTCCACGCTGTTCTTTATCTCTTCGTTGTAACACACCACGCCCAGCAACGCCTCGATGGGGCAATGTTGATGGATCAAGGCCTCGGCCTGATAGCGTTCCAGCTTGCTCAAATCTTCCGCATCACGCTTGAAATCACGGCGCTGCAACAGTGGCCAGTCAATCCGCCCCAGATCGCCAAGGTCGGCATAGAAATTGGCCCACTGGTAATAGGCATGGCTATCGGTAAACACAAACGGCAACCCCAGTTCAGCCATGCGATGCAGGCTGGAAACCAGGATCAAGATTTCATCATTGTCACGCTGGGGAACACCTCGCCCTGAGTGAATATTGCTGAGCATGGGAGAAAACGGCGTGAAGTAGAAGGGTACATAGTCATTCAACACGCCGTAAGGCACCAGCGGCACCGGATGACGCGCGCGCTTGGCAATCAGCTCCGGCAACCCGATATGCACCCAGTGCGGGCTTTGCTGCAGACCATTCCCCGCCCACAGGCCATGGGTCAGGATCCATTCCAGGTTATCCCGATGCACGATCCGGAATATCAGCGCCTTCTCCGGATTCAGGCTCTGGCTATAGTCATAGGCCATGGGTGGCTAGCTCCTGCGATACCCAACGCTTGATAAACACGCCAACGATGACCCCACTCGCTTTTCGTATGCGGGTGGCCGCTGTGCACGCCATCAAGCAACTCACAATAAAAGTATCTCTTTCTTTTCAGATAGATAAACATCTATCGCGCCAATTAACAACCGCCCCAGTCACGCAACGGTCAAGCAAATCTGCTGCGGGGTGGGCTCGGTGGCCAGGCTCGCGGCAGAGGCTAACTCTTATACACAACTCCCATCCCTTTAATGAGATATCCAGGGAAGCTGAGGCTCCCTCCCCTTTTTTCAAGGGGAGGGTTGGGGTGGGGTTTGCTTTTTAGCTTGTGAAACATCAAAAGCCACCCCCTCCCAACCTCCCCCTTTGCAGGGGGAGGAGCTGTTCGAAGCTTTTCGGCATTTATCTCACCAATCGACCAGAGAGGTGTATAAGAGACAGCGGCAGAGGCGGTCATCTGGCTGGGCTGCACTTATGCCCCCGTCTATGCCCCCGCCGCCAGCGGCAGGCGGGTTTTGCCGGTCAGCAGTTGCTGCATCATGCCTTGCTTCAAGGCGCGGGCCTTCTCCAGCTTCTGGGTCAATGCCTGCAGCTCGTTATCCATATCGGATAAAATAGTGGCAATGGCAGTTTGTTCTTCTATTGATGGCAATACGATTTCCATATTTCGCAATGTCCCCAATGAAACAAACTTTTGAATTCCACCATCCATACAATCCTCTAGATAGTCTTGAAAGTGCTTAGAGTGAATAAGTTGAACGAGAAATTCTCCAATCGCGCGTTTGGGCTTGAATAACGCTACATTCTTTATGCAGAAATCAGGCTCATCATTCAATAAAACCGCACTTCCTACTGTTCCAATCATTGACATTATGATGTCCCCTTTATCCACCTTTGAGCGTTTGTTTATTTCAAACGCATCCTCCGGTGAAATTAGGGAAACATTTGTTAAATCCAAAACATCACCAACGATATTTTTAGATGTTACTAAAGGAATCCCATTGTCCTTATATCTTGGAGAGTCATGAGTGCCATCCCTAACATCACATATTGCAGATAAAGCAGATACCTCCCAATCCTCCGGGATTTCTCCCAGTTCGCTGGGTTTATAGCCTTTTGGGGTACCATCGGGGTGCAGGGCGAAGGTGGGCAGACGGGTGCGGCCAGTCAGCAGTTGCTGCATGGTGGCGCTCTTGATGGCCTGCTTTTTGGCGATCAGCTGCTCCAGCGCACCAATCAGCGCATCACTATCCGACAGCACATTGGCAATGGCGGTTTGTTCGACCTTGGATGGCAATACCATTTTCATATCGGCAATCATTTCTCGACGGACTGAGTCAACAGACGACTTTGCCGTCATAGACATGATTCTTTCGAAAAAGTTATTGCTAAAATATAAATAAAAAAAGTAACCAGAAACCCTTTCACCAAAGTTATACATAAGGTAAACACGCTGATGAAAGTCGAATTTACCATTGACGTAATGGAATATTTTCCCTGTGCCAACACCATCACCGGCAGTTAATACCGCCTCACCATCGAACGAATATGTATTGATCCGTTCAACAGTCTGAGAACGGACAAAAAACGGGTAGCGACCATCATCAACTTTATCTTGTGTATTTCGCGCACCAGTAGTAATTGAAAGCACGCTACCAATTGGAGCAACCTCCCAATCCTCCGGAATAACCCCCACCTCGGTCTGCTTGTAGCCCGCCGGAATAGTCTTGCCTGCTGCCTCTTGCTTCATCTGCTCTGCCATTATGCCCACTCCAGCCCCATGCTCTTCAAATGGGCGGCCACCTTGGCCTCCAGGGTGCTTACCTGTTGGGTCAGTTGCAGCAGGGTGGCGCGGTAGCGCTCCTCCAACTCTTTGACACGATTGGCCAGCTGCTGGGTGATACGCTCAATCTCCGCCTCGATGGCGGCTTGCAAGCTGGCGCGCCACTTATCCTCCACCAGCAGTTGCTTGATCTCACTCTCCGTAAGCTTGGGGTAACGGGCAACCACCGTCCGATCCAGCGCCTCTTGCGCTTCTTTTACCGCCTTTTTAGCCTGACTTTCGGCTTCGAACAGCTTGATGGCGGTTTTTAGTGCCGACTTTTCATCGGCATCGCTGGCCAGCTTTAGCCGCGCCTTCAGGCTGGCGGCGTTGATCTTGCCCGCGTCGTTGGCCGCGTCACTCAGCAGCCCCTCCTCGCCCCCTTGCTCTTCCAGATAGCTTTCCAAGGATTGGCTTGCCTCATCCGCAGCGGCCTGCAGGGCGTCGATGGCGGCCTGCTCATCGCTAAAGAAACGGGCCACCAGCAGCGCCGGTGGCAGCAGCTCGGCCTTGTACTTGCTCTTGCCCAGCACCAGATCCGGCGTTTCTTTAAGCTTTTCGCCCCGCTCGACTTTAAGCTCGCGCAGCACCTTGCCCGCCGCCCAGCCATCCTGGGAGAGCACATAGACATCGTCCTGCATCACGGCGTGCCAGTAGTCCAGCAGCAGCTGGTAGATATCGTAGTTATCCAGCAGTGGCAGCGGCGCATAAGCGGCGAGCAGCGATTCGCTGATCTCGTCGATCAAGGCTTTTGGGGATTCGCCCGGTGTTATCTCGGCCAGATGGCACTCGGTAAACCAGCGCGAGAAGGGTTCAAGCGACGCCGTGGCAAAACGGACAAATTCGGGGTGCGCCAGTATGGTGCCCTTGACCTTGGCGGCCTCCACCAAGCCATGGCTATAACCGGCATGGGCCGGAGCAAACAGATCGGCCCGCAGGGTCGGAAACACCTGCCAGTAAGCGCCCAGGGCGTCGATATCGCGATGGGGAATGCCGCCTTTGAGGTGGGCGGCCAGATCGTGCAGATCTTCGGCCTCGCTGGCATCGATATAGCGCGGAATATTCAGGTTGTAGTCGTTGGCGGCGATCTCGGAGAGCGGCACGGCGCGGCTGTAACGGGGGATAAGCTGCTCGCGGGTAAAGGTATCGACGATCTTGTGGATGTCCTGCTCACGCAGCCGGTTCTTGTTGCCATCTTTGATAAAGCCTTTGCTGGCATCGATCATAAACAGGCTCTGGCTGCTGTAGCCGCTGGTCTGGATGGCGCGCTGGTGTGCCGTCTCTTTGTCGATGACGATGATGCAGGCCGGAATGCCGGTGCCGTAGAAGAGGTTGGCAGGCAGGCCGATAATGCCCTTGATAAAGCCTTGTTTGAGCAGATTCTCGCGAATGCGCGCCTCGGCATTGCCACGAAACAGCACGCCGTGGGGCAGGATCACCGCCCCCTTGCCGCGACTGTTGAGGCTCTTGATGATGTGCAGCAAGAAGGCGTAATCGCCATTTTTCTCCGGCGGTACGCCCCAGACAAAGCGGCCAAACTCATCGTGCTCAGCATCCAGGCCGCTGGTCCAGTTCTTGTTGGAAAAGGGCGGGTTGGCCACGGCAAAGTCGAAGCACTTGAGCTGGTTGTTGCCCTCCTTCCACTGGGGCGCGGCCAGGGTATTGCCCTTCCAGATCTTGGCGGTCGGATTGTCGTGCAGGATCATGTTCATGCGCGCCAAGGCGCTGGTGGCGTTATCCATCTCCTGACCGTAGATGGTGAGCCCCTTGGGTCCCGCCTCGTCACTGGCCTTGAGCAGCAAGGAGCCGGAGCCGCAGGTAGGGTCGTAGACGGTGGCATCTTGCGGCGTCTGGCGGCTGATGCCGATCACCTTGGCCAGAATGCGCGACACCTCGGCCGGGGTATAGAACTGGCCCTTGGACTTGCCCGATTCGGTGGCGAAGTGGCGCATCAGGTATTCGTAGGCATCGCCTAACAGATCATCGCCCTCGGTGCGGTTGGCGGAGAGATCCAGCCCCTCGAAGATGCCGATCAGCTTGGTCAGGCGGTCGATCATCTCCTTGCCCTTGCCTAGCTTGTCTTCATCGTTGAAGTCGGCGATGTCGATCACGCCTTTGAGATCATTGGCTTCGGCCAGCGCCGAGATGGTGAGGTTGATCGCCTCGCCGATATTCTTGTCGCCCTTGAGCGCCACCATGTCGTCAAAGCTGGCCCCTTGCGGCACCTCAATCATGGCGTAGGGGTTGCCCTTGGCCTTGTCGGAAACGTACTTCACAAACAGCAGGGTCAGCACATAGTCCTTGTACTGGGAGGCGTCCATGCCGCCGCGCAGTTCATCGCAACTGGCCCACAGGGAGGAGTAGAGTTCGTTTTTCTTGATAGCCATGGAAAGGGTTCCAATAAGAGTCAGTTTGCGCCAAGGGCGCATGGAAAACGAAAAGAGGCGATTGTTTGCACCCATACGGGTGAGCACGCCAGAGATTGCCAACGAGTTTACCCACTTGACCCCGTGGCAACCATGGTGGATATCACATCAGTGACGGATAGGCAGATCGTTTGCTGCAAAAGCCATCATTTGCCTTCCAGCAAGGCCGGCGGTGTGCTCTCGCCACGGCATTTGAGTTGCCCCAGCGCGTTGGTTCGACAAACGGTGCCATCAGATGCACGCAACTGACCAAGCGCATCTTCACGCCATGTCACCCGTTCACCGGTTTTGGCATTGCTGCCGCGAATATTGCCCAGCGCGTCTTGCCGATAGGTAGTACCATCGCTCCCCTTAAGATTGCCGGGCGCATCCTTACGCCAGGTCGTTCCGGTTCCCGAGTCTTTGATGTTGCCAAGCGCATCCTCACGTAAGGTGCCCTGCTTGCCATCGTCACATTGATAGCGGGTATGGCCCAATGCATCTTTTCGATAGGTGCAGTCGGCTGCAAACACGACTTGCGGCGTTAGGCTCAGCAGCAGTGCGGCCAGCGACCACTGGCGTGTCGCTAGCCAAAAGCCGGGTTGGTGACTCATTGCATCTCTCCTCTGACGTGAACTCGATTGACTATACCGGGCCAGCCGCTCAGCTTCGATACTGAGGTTTTTAACATGTCGTGTTTTCAGGCGGATGCGTGATGGCAAGACGTCCACTGAGGCGCGTTCAGTCCAGCTTGAGATAATTAACCTCGTTTGTATTTACCCACTTGCTCAAGAAAGTAGCTGCCCAGCTCACCCTTATGCTGGCTTGCTTCGCTTTCTGCGCTGGCCAAGTGACCGTTGCGCTCTTTCCATACGGCATATGCGGCAGCCTTCTCGACCTCGACCCGTTCTTGCTGCTCTTTCGGTAGGGCACACAGATTGTGACTCATACTGATCTCTTTGTTATTTGTTGGCGCCATGGTACGCCATCAGTGGCATGCGGGACTTGCGCTGGTTCAAAGGTGGCGCGCTATAATGGCTGTATATAAATACAGGTGTTTTGCCATGAAGCTGTTAACCCCAGACCCATCACCCGCCGAGGTGACCATCCCGCTGTTCTTACACCGCGCCTCTTGCGGCTTTCCCAGCCCAGCCAGCGACTATCTGGAAGGGAAGTTGGACCTTAACACCCACTGCGTGTCGCACCCTGCAGCAACCTTCTATCTGCGTGCCGAGGGGGAGAGCATGACCGGGGTCGGCATCTTTCCCGGTGACTTGCTGGTGGTCGATAAGAGCCTGACCCCGCGCCATGGTGATGTGGTAATTGCACTGCTTGACGGCGGCTTCACGGTAAAGACCTTGCAGCTCAAGCCGAGGTTGCGGCTGCTGCCAGCCAATCCGGCGTTCGCGCCTATCGACCCTTGCATGAGCCTCTCCCTGGAGCTGTTCGGAGTGGTCACCCATGTGATCGGCAATCTGAGGCAGCGTGATGGCTATAGCGCTCGTTGATGTAAACAACTTCTACGCCAGCTGTGAGCGGCTGTTTCGCCCTGAGCTGCGTGGCCGCCCGATCGTTGTGCTCTCCAACAACGATGGATGCGTGGTGTCGCGCAGCCCCGAAGCCAAGGCGATGGGTATCAAGATGGCCGGGCCCTACTTCAAGATCCGCGAGCAGTTCGAGGCGCATGGCGGTGTGGCATTCAGCTCCAACTACGCGCTGTATGGCGATATGTCTGGCAGGGTGATGAGCACGTTGGAGACCATGGCCCCCGAGCTGGAGGTCTACTCCATCGATGAAGCATTCCTGTCACTGTCGGAGTCGTTTGCCGGGGACCTGACAGCCTATGGACAACAGATCCGGCAGCGAGTGTGGCAATGGACCGGCCTAACGGTAGGGGTTGGGATCGGCCCCACCAAAACCCTCGCCAAGCTGGCCAATTATGCAGCCAAGAAGTGGCCTGCCACGGGCGGCGTTGTGGACTTGCGTGACGAGCTGCGCCGTGCCCGGCTGATGGCTATCACCCCGGTGGATGAGGTGTGGGGCATAGGACGGCGCTTGGGGGCCAAGTTGGTGGCACAAGGTATCAATACCGTTGCTGACCTGGTGGCTAGCGACGCCAAAGGGTTACGCGCCCAATACGGCGTGGTAGTCGAGCGGATCGTACAGGAGCTGCGTGGCCTGCCTTGCGCAGAGCTGACCGTTGAACCGGCGGCGAAGCAGCAGATCCTCTCGAGCCGTTCCTTTGGTGAGCGCGTGACTGACCGTGGAGAAATGGCCCAAGCGTTGTCAGGCTTTATGGCTCGCGCAGCCGAGAAGCTGCGGGCCGAGGGGATGTGTTGCCAGCGGGTGCACCTGTTCGTGCGAACCAGCCCCTTTGATGAACGAGCCCCTTACTACAGTGAGCAGGCTGGCGTCCGGCTGGTCTGCCCTAGCGATGATACCCGGTTGCTGCTGCAGCAAGTGAACGTGCTGCTACCGCAGATTTGGCGCGACGGTTACCGTTATCAGAAGGGGGGCGTCATGCTGAGTGAGTTCACCCCCAAGGGGCAACAACAGGCCGATCTGTTTGCCCCGTCATCCGCTCAATCGGATGCGCTGATGGCAGTGATGGACCAGATCAAAGCCAAGGGATTGGGGCGCGTAGGCTTTGCCAGCCAAGGCTCGGGGTCGCCTGAGTGGATGATGCGACAAGAGCACCTGAGCCCCTGTTACACCACCCGCTGGGAGGACCTGCCGCTGGCGAGGTAAAAGCCACAGAAGGTTGAAACAGTCTATTCAAAGCTCGCTGGACAGGTAAATTTTGGACGGGAAATTTTTTTCCAAACGAGGAACTGATACAACAGAGAGCGCCAACTTTCGCAAGAGTCAGTTACCTTTTGAGAAAGGTGAGAGTTAAAATTTCCTCCACGGCCAATTAACCACATATGACCATTCCAGCCCAGATGACACTATGTTATTGCAGAAGTTCTGATGTTAGGCATACGGTTAGGCATACATTAATTTTCTGAATTGGCGATTTTAATTTAAGATCAATTAGTTAGTCATTAGGTTCAACATCCCCCAGCCCAAACGTTTGGAAAGGGCCACCTCGCAAGAGGTGGCCCTTTTTTATTCCTCTATTTTCAACAAACACCCAATCCGCACAATCTCGCCGCCAATCCCGTTACGCCTGGCAACCATCTATCAACGCTGGCATCAGGGTGATGGTCATGGCGATGCTCATGGTGTCACCGCGCTGCAGCAGCCGCAGGCCGGGGTGGCCGGCCATATGGTGAGCATTGGCGGCGTGGCTCTGGGGCTCAAGACAAACAAAACCGCTCGCTTCATCCGGCTGATAGAGCATCAGGAAAGAAGCGTCGCTGACCACCTTCAACCGCTGCCGGCGGGTGGGGTGCACCAGCTCGGCCGTGCCATGCCAGCCACCGTAACAGTGGTTGAGCCACCCTTGCGGGCGCTGCCACTGGCGAAAGTCGAGGTGGGGCGCCAGCCTGCTCGACCAGTCGGTCGGCAGATGATCCGGCCCCTCCTGCCAGACGCCGCTCGCTAGAAAGCGAATCTTTGTCTGCTCGTCGCGCCAGAAGAAGGGATGAAAACCGGCGCCGTAGAGACAGGGCACCTCCCCCAGATGGGTCAGACTGATGCGTGCCAGCAGGCTCACCCCCTGTAGCCGATAGTCAATCTCGGCCAGATAGTGAAAAGGGCCGCATTGGCTGTTGAGCTGCAGCGTCACCGAACTGGCAGAGCCTGCCACCCGCTGCCATGGCAGCAACCAACCATCGCCATGCAGGAAGAAGTCGGGATCAACCAGACTTTCTGGCAAGCGATGCTCCTCCTCCCACAACTCAAAACAATTGCCTGCCACCCGGTTGGCCAGCGGCACCATAGGAAAGAGGGCGCTTTCGCCGGGATAACAAGATGTACTGGGGTCACTATCGCGCAGCAACGGGCGCCCTTTGTCATCCTCAAGACCCTGCAGACAGGCCCCTTGTGTTGAAACCCGCATCCTAAGATGCGGGTTGCTCAATGTGTATACCGTCATGCCGAGGCGCTCGCCTTGGTCGGCGTCAACTCCACCTTGCCCTGGGCCAGCTGGGCTTCCAGCGCCTCCAGCGTCACCCCCTTGGTCTCGGGCACCTTGCGATAGATAAAGATGAGCCCGGCGAAACAGATGATGCCGTAGAGCAGGAAGCTGCCTGCGGCCCCCAGCCCGGCGTTGAGCAGCGGGAAGGTGTAGGTCAGCACGAAGCAGGCGATCCAGAGCGCCAGGGTTCCGGCCGACATCGCCAGCCCACGCACCCGGTTGGGAAAGATTTCGGAGAGCAGCACCCAGGTGACCGGCGCCAGGGTCAGGGCATAGATGGCGATGGCCGCCAGCACCAGCAACAGCACCGGCAAGCCCAGCACGCCGCTGGCATAGGCCGCCGCCATCATGCCGTAGATGATGGTGAGACCGGCCGAGCCAATCAGCATCAGCTTGCGGCGGCCGAGCTTGTCCACCATGGGCAGTGCAATCAGGGTAAACAGCAGGTTGATAAGGCCGGTGGCGACAATGGATTTGAGGGTGCTGTTGATGTCAAACCCGGCGGAGGCAAAGATCTCCTGCGCGTAGTTGAAGATGACGTTGATGCCGCACCACTGCTGGAATACCGCCAACACCATGCCGATGATGAGGATGGGGCGCACCGAGGGCTTGCCCAGCTCCGCCAGCGATACCTTGTGCGCCGACTCCCCCACCAGCGTCTGGCGGATCTCGGCCAGCGTCTGCTTGGCATAGCCATCGCCACCAATCTTGCCGAGCATGCGGGCTGCCTGCTCATACTGGCCATCTTTGGCCAGCCAGCGCGGTGACTCCGGCACGAAGAACATCAGCACCAGAAACGCCAGCGCCGGCACCAGTTCGGCCCCGAACATCCAGCGCCAGCCGGACTGGCCGTTCCAGGTGGCCAGAATATCGGCCTGGGTGGCGTTGCTCGCGACCGGATCGGCGATCATCAGGTTGACCAGCTGGGCCGCCAGCACACCGATGACAATGGTGAGCTGGTTGATGGCAACAAACTTGCCCCGCTTGTCGGCCGGACTGATCTCGGCGATGTACATGGGAGAGAGGGCGGAGGCCAGACCGATGCCGATCCCCCCCACGATGCGATAGATAACGAACAGATCGAAGTTGCTGGCCGCAGCCGTACCCCATGCCGAAATGGTAAACAGAATGGCGGCCAGGATCAGCGGCTTCTTGCGGCCGAAGCGATCCGCCGACCAGCCGGAGATGGCGGCCCCCAGCACACAGCCCACCAGCGCCGAGCTCATTGCCCAGCCGGACTGGGCCGGATCGGTGATGGAAAAATAGGCCTCATAAAAGGGCTTGGCCCCGCCGATGACCACCCAGTCGTAACCAAACAGCAGGCCACCGCAGGCGGCTACCAGGCAGATCATCCAGACGTAGCCCATGTTGAGCCGGTGCGTATCCGAGCGATGTTGAGTGTGTTCCATGACTCATCCTTATTATCTTGTCGATTGTAGGGTGCAGTGGCGCCCCGTACCGTGGCGGGGCGCCCGTTGTTGTTATGGCTGTGATGGATTGAGTGACAGCTCGCGGCAGATCAGGGCGAACAGCTGCCCCTTGTCGTGAGCCGGGTTCAAGATGAGCAGCTCGCGCAGGGTCTGGGCACACGCGTCGCGCTGATCCAGCCCCAGCTGACCGAGGGCCCTCACCAGCAGACAGTGCTGGCGGTGTTTATGCTGCGGGTCGTCATCCAGCACGATGAGATCCGGCAGCGAAACGGCGAAGAAGTCCGCCTCGACCGACTCGCCCATTGCCTGCTCGGCCCAGCCGACCATCCCTTCAAACAGACGCTGCGCCTCGGCAACCCGACCAAGACGCGTCAGCGCCATACCCTGATAGAAGAGGTAATCCACCGGCTGATCGTTGTAGTAGCGGCTGGCCCCCAGCGACCCCTGACCAAGACAAGCCGATTGCAGGCACTGGGCCGCCAGACTCTGGTTGTCACAGGCCAGATGGCAGAGCGCCAGCAGGTAGTGAATGTCGTTGTCGGTTTGTCCTACAAGGCGCCCCTCTCCCAGATTGAGGGGGTAGTGCAGCGCCTGTTGCAGCAACGGAATAGCCTGCTCGTGGCGTCCCTGAGTCATCAACACCAAGGCACGGCGCTGCTGGTTGATGAGGTACTGGCCGGTCACCTTGCCCTCGCCCCCCTCCCAGGGGTGGAATTCGCGCAGCCGCAAGATCTCGGCCGCAGCCTCCAACTGACCGGTGATGTGATAGAGGCTGAGCAGCTCGGCGGTCAGATCGTCACGCTTGAGGGCGACCGCCCGGTGCGACTCCAGCAGGGCCAGCCGCTCTGCGGGGGCCATGGCACAACGCTTGTGCAATTGATCCAGCTCGAACAGCAGCCGCGCATCGTTCGGCTTGAGAGCAAAGGCCCGACGGAGGCACTGCTCGGCCGCCGCCATATCACCCGCCTTGTTGAAGTGGTGGATACCGAGGTTACGCCAGACCGGGGCAAAGTCCGGTGCCTGCTCGCACACCCGCTGCCACAGGGCAATCGCCTGCTCGTAGTTGCGCTTGCTGTAGTGAAAGCAGGCCAGCAGATAGCTGGCAAACCAGCTGTGGGAAAGCTGCGCCAGCATGG
Organism: Aeromonas sp. ASNIH4; assembly: GCF_002934425.1. Classification (NCBI taxonomy): domain Bacteria; kingdom Pseudomonadati; phylum Pseudomonadota; class Gammaproteobacteria; order Aeromonadales; family Aeromonadaceae; genus Aeromonas; species Aeromonas sp. ASNIH4. The sequence continues at coordinate 3,118,337 of NZ_CP026217.1, forward strand.
CCACCTCGCCCAAGGTGTTGGGGAAACGTACCTTGCGGCCAAACGCCTGCTCGGCCCGCATCAGCAGCGCCTCCTGCTCCGGCCCCGCTGCCAGCAAGCTCGCCTCGAACAGCAGCGGCAGGGTCTCCTCCATCGGCAGGGCTGCCAGCAGCTTGCTGGCCAGTTCGGGGCGCCGCCAGCTCAGCAGTTCGCTGGTGAGGAAGCAGAGGTTGGTGCCACGCCCGTTGCAAAGACGGACCAGCGCGTCGCGATCGGCGGTCTGCTCGCTCGCCAGCCAGCGCAGGAAGGCCAGCTGATAGTGAAGCGGATAGCGGACTCGCTGCTCGTCGATATAGGTAATAGCTGCCTCCGGCTCACCAGACTCCAGCAGGGCCAACCCCTTGAGAGCGATGGCACCGTAGTGAGTGCCGTTGACGGCGAGGCTGCGCTCGACAAATTGCAGCGCCTGCGAGGCGTCGCGGCGCACCATGGCGATACGGGCCAGCCCGAGGAAGCCGCCATCGCGACAGTTGCCACTCCAGGTCGCCTTGTAGAAGTCATCGAAGGCGGCATCGAACTGGCCGAGTCGCTCCTCGATATGGCAGCGCAGCAAGCTGGCCTTGCCGCACTGGGGGTTCTTGTTGAGGCGATGGGCCCGGGTCAGCGCCTGATTGACGTAGACCAGCGCCTGCTCATAGTTGGCACGGTTGTACTCCAGGGTCGCCAGTGCCAGGTTGCAGCGATAGTCGCCGCTATCCAGCTCCAGCCCCCGCAGGTAGTAATCAAAGGGTGAGCGGCTAGCGTGCAGATACTGCTCCAGATGCTGGCCGATGAAGTAGAGCTCGTCGACCGAGTCGAGGTTGACGGCGGGCTCTGGTGCGGTGGCCGGATCCGGCAGAGCCTCGCCTGCGGGCTGATGCTCCAGATAGCTCAGCACGCACTGACCCTGCTCATCCAGCAGACGGGCCTGCAAACGCCCCTCGCTGGTAATGGCGAGCGACTCCAGCCAGGCCTGACCCGGCTGCAGATCCAGAGGTTGCGTAAACAGCACGCCCCCCTCGTCGCTTACCTCGAAGCTGGCCCCGCGAAGTGGCGCCACCGCATAGACCCCGCAGACGAGGCCGTCATCGCTGCGCTCCAGCTTGATAGCGGCGCGGGTGTTGGCGTTTTGCAGAGTGCCCAGGGTGTTGTAGGGCAGGAAGTTCTGCACAAACACCTTCTCCTCCCCCGCATCCAGCCAGGTGAAATCGGGCTGGTTGTCGGTATAGACCCCGGTCATCAGCTCGATGTAGGGGCCGTTGTCGTCGGTCAGGTTGCGATCCCAGGCCTGACCAAAGTCACAGTTGCCCCAGCTCCACTGCTTCTTGCCCGGCGAGACGTGGTGATCCGCCACGTGCAACAGGCCGCCCTGCTCGTCATGACAGTAGGCACCAACGAAGTCGTAGTCAGACTTGTCCGCCATGTAAGAGGTAGGTACCGGAATGTTGCGGTAGCGGGAGATATCGACCCCGGCGGAGTAGTCCACCTTGTAGTAGGTGCCACGGGCGATGGGGAAGGCGCTGACGTCGCGCTTGCCGTGGTCGTAGACGGCGGTGACATCGGGCGGGAATACGCTCTGGTGGGCATCGCCCCCTTTCACTGCCGGGTTGGACCACCAGAGGAAATGGCGCGGCGTATCGTTGCCGTTGAACACCTTGCCGGTGATCTCGATGAGCGCCTTGTCGGGATAGAGGGTGAAGCCCGCCATCACCTGCAAACCACGCATCGGCTCCACCTCGCCCAGCCAGACTGTCTTGGCGCCACCCTCCTGCTCCGCGATGGTGAAGTCCACCGGCATGAAGGTGGTGGGTCTGTGGTGCTGCGGCCAGTTGAACTCGATGCCGCCGGAGATCCAGGGCCCCACCAGCCCCACCAGCGCGGGCTTGATCACTTCGTTGTAATAGACGAAATCCCGCTGCATCACCTTGTCGTAAGCACGGTGGATGCGACCGCCCAGCTCCGGTAACAACATCACCTTGATGAAGTCGTTCTCCAGCCAGACAGCCCGATAGGGCTTCATCTGCTTCTGGCCGGTAAGAGTATCGATCACGCCATAGGGATAGACGGCCCCCGAGGAGCCCTGATAGACCCGCTTCTCGAGAAACATGGGGTTGGGATCTTCGGCGCCCACCTCGTAGGTCGGCAGGGTGATGGTTTCGACCCAGACCTTGACATCAGCTCTCATCAATCTCGCCTCACTTAATACTTGTTAGTAAAAATTTCAGTGAGACCAGATTAGAATGGTTAAACCACCATTAATTGCCTAAAGATCACGCAATACAGTAAGCGGAGTTTAGTGAAGTGATGAGCACAGGGTTGAACAACCAGAAGGTACGCCACCACAACAAGCAGGTGCTGCTGGCCTTGCTCTACCAGCTCAAGGAGGCGAGCAAGTCCACCCTGGCACGCCATTGCGAGCTCTCCATTCCGGCGGTCAGCAAGATCCTCGACGAGCTGGTGGCCGAGGGCGCCATCAACCACAGCGAGCAGAACCTCTCCCAGCGCGGCATCAATGGCGGCAGCTACCGCATCGCCAGCGGTCAAGGGGCAATCCTCTGTCTCAATATCAGCCCCACCAGTCTGGAGAGCATTCTGGTGGACAACCTGATCACCCCGCTCGATGACTACGCCGGCCAGAAAATTGCGCCACAAACCCCGGACGAACTGCTGCGCCTGATCGAGGCCTGCTACTACCAGCACAAGCGCCGCCACAAGGGGCTGGCGATCCGGCTGGCCATCGCGGTACACGGTCAGGTCAACCCGGCCAGCGGGGTGTCGCAGACCATGCCACAGGCCCCCTGGCACGCGCCGGTAGAGCTCAAGTATCTGCTGGAGGAGCGCCTCGGCTGCGAGGTGATGGTGGACAACGACTGCATCATGCTGGCGCTGGCCCAGAAGTGGCAGGGGGCAGAAAACGTCGGCGACTTTTGCGTCATCAACGTCGATTACGGCATCGGTTCGGCCTTCATCATCAACGGCCAGATCTACCGGGGTGCCCTGTTTGGCAGCGGCCAGATCGGCCACACCATCATCAACCCGGATGGCAGCGCCTGTGCCTGCGGCCGTTACGGCTGCTTGGAAACGGTCGCCTCCCTCTCGGCCATCAAGAAGCGGGCCCGGGTCTTTCTCAAACAGCAGGGAGCGGATCCCGCAGCACTGGCGGAGGGGCGCGTTGGCACAGCCCAGCTGCTGGCACGCTACCAGCAGGAGGATCCCATGATCCGGGCCATGGTGGATGAGGGTGCCCACGCCATTGGCCTGAGCCTCTACAACTTCCTCAACATCCTCAATATCAACCGTATCTGGCTCTATGGCCGCAGCTGTGGTTTTGGCGACGAGTGGCTGCAAACTATCATTCACCAGACCGGTGCCAACCCGTTTGACTGCAGCGATGCCGTCAACGCCACCCACATCCGTTTTGGCCAGCTCAACCGCGCCCAGCAGGTGATGGGGATTGGCTATCTCTATGTGGAAAGTGCCCTGGTACAGCCTCGCTAGCCTGTTTGCGCAAGGGCTGGCTCAGACCCGCGCCTGCTGGCAGGCCCAGTCGATGAAGGCTTGTGCCTTGGGGTTCTGGCAATTGGGCAGGGTGGCAATGTAGTAGCGCTGGGCGCAGCGCACCGCCATGTCCGGGAAAGGGGCCACCAGCTCGCGCCGTGCCAGCCGCTTGCTCACCAGGTTCTGCCGCCCCATGGCGATCCCGGCGTGGTTCATGGCGGCGATGATGGCGAGATCGGAGCGATCAAACCCCATGCTGGCCCTGCATGCCGAAAGCGACACGCCGGACTGCTCGGCCCAGCTGGACCACTCGTCGCCGTCGGAGTCATGGCCCCAGGCTTGCCGATCATGGAGCAGGCGGCAGTGCGCCAGGTTGGCCGGGTTGCCGAGCAGCCCGTGCTGTTCGGCATACTCCGGGCTGCACACCGGCACCATGTACTCGTCCATCAGCGGATGGATGGCGAGCCGCTCCGGGGTCTTGTCGTCGAAATAGAGGGTGAGATCGATGCCGTAACCGTGCAGGTTGATGTTCTCGTTGCCGGTCATGATGTTGAGCTCGATCTGGGGATGCAGGCGGGAAAAATCCGCTAGCCGAGGCACCAGCCAGCACTGGGCGATGGAGGGGCGCGAGTAGACGGTCAGGGTGCCCGACAGCTCCTGATGGCGGATCTCCAGGATCTCCTGGTTGATGAACTCCAGCGATGACTTGAGCGCCCAGAACACCCGCTGCCCGTCTGCCGTCAGCGCAACCTTGCGGTGAAAGCGCTGGAACAGCTTGAAGCCGAGATCCTCCTCCAGGGCGCTTATCCGGTGGCTCACCGCACTCGGGCTGAGCGCCAGCTCGTCGGCCGCCAGCGCAAAGGAGCCGAGCCTGGCCGCCGCCTCGAAGGTGTGCAGCCTGGCCAGCTGATAGCCGTTGAGCAGCTTGTTTCCTGCGATGCGGCTTCTCGCCACCTGATGATCCTGCTGGTACATGACGCTCCCATTGCCCCCTTCAACACATGCGCCGATGATACCGAAAAAGTGCTCTCTTGCATCAACCCAGCTCACCCAAGACGTCCATTTCATCATTTGTCACGACCACCTCATTGGCATTGAATAACGCCAAGCTTATTCCCATGCCGGGGCGCGCCGCGGCTATCCCAGCCTTGAGGCGGCATCGGTCATGACTGGCCGGCACGCCCGTATTCCATGACCAAACCGAGAACACCATGAAAAACCTCGACGTATCACAACTCACCCAGCAGTTTCCGCTACTGCAATCCCTGATCGCGCTGGAACCGGTCAGCTGGTTCAACCCCAAGGCCACGACCCTGGTGGAAGGTCTGCCCTATGTGGGGCTCGATGGCAGCGATGTGGCGGATGCCTCCGCCCGCCTGGCCCGCTTCGCCCCCTACCTGTGTGAAGCCTTCCCCGAGACCCGCGCCAGCAAGGGCATTCTCGAATCCGACATCGCCGCCATCCCGACCATGCAGCGCGCGCTGAATGCCCGTTACGGGGTCGAGGTGAGCGGCCGGCTGCTGCTCAAAAAAGACAGCCATCTGCCCATCTCCGGCTCCATCAAGGCGCGCGGCGGCATCTACGAGGTGCTGGCCCACGCCGAGCAGCTGGCGATCAAGGCCGGTCTGCTCTGCGAAGAGGACGACTATCGCAAGCTGTTCACGGACGAGTTCCGCCACTTCTTCAGCCAGTACAGCATCGCGGTGGGTTCCACTGGCAACCTTGGCATGTCCATCGGCATCATGAGCGCCCGCCTCGGCTTTCATGTCACCGTCCACATGTCGGCCGATGCGCGGGAGTGGAAGAAGCGCAAGTTGCGCGAACATGGCGCCATCGTGGTGGAATACGCCGAGGATTACGGGGTGGCGGTGGAGCAGGGACGCAAGGAGGCCGAACGTGACCCCAACTGTTTCTTCATCGATGACGAGAACTCCCGCACCCTGTTCCTCGGCTACGCGGTGGCCGGTGGACGGGTGAAAAAGCAGTTTGATGAAATGGGGATTGTGGTGGACGCCGACCATCCGCTGTTTGTCTACCTGCCTTGCGGGGTCGGTGGCGGCCCAGGCGGGGTGTCCTTTGGCCTCAAGCTCGCGTTCGGTGACCACGTTCACTGCCTGTTTGCCGAGCCGACCCACTCCCCCTGCATGCTGCTTGGGGTGCACACCGGCTTGCACGATGCCATTGCGGTGCAAGACCTTGGCATCGACAACCTCACTGCGGCCGACGGCCTCGCCGTGGGGCGCCCTTCCGGCTTTGTCGGCCGCGCCATGGAGCGGCTGCTGGCCGGTTTCTACACCCTTAGCGATCAGGAGATGTACGACCTGCTCGGACTCTTGGCCCGCGCTGAGCAGATCAAGCTCGAACCTTCTGCCCTGGCCGGCATGGCAGGTCCGTGGCGCGTCGCGGCCAACCTTGAGTGGCAGGCTGGCCAAGGGCTGGATGCAGCCAAGATGGCCCGGGCCACCCACCTGGTGTGGGCCACCGGCGGCGGCATGGTGCCCGCCGAAGAGATGGAAAAGTACCTGGCCAGCGCCCGCCGCTGATCTTTTTTTCAGCCATAAAACCCGCCAGACTGGCGGGTTTTTCTCGTGTGGGATCAGCAAGATGGCACCCCTGCTCACCATCCCACACATCAGACGGCCAGACAGCTGGACACCCTGAATTGCCGACAATCCCCCCAAGCTGGTTATTTTGTGATACGATAGTGGCCGTTTTTTGACATCTGCACCCACGTTGGCGCCCTGATCCGGCGAGATCGCGACCCAATCCGTCGATCACAACCATCACGGGCATGCAGAAAAACCGTGGCCTGATGGCCCCGTCTGGCACAAAGCCTGGCGGCGGTCAGCAAGACACACGAGATAAGGAGATCGGGCAATGAAACAATATCAAAGCTGGCTGGGACAATATCTGATGAGTCGCCGCGATGGGGATCACGCCATGGCATCCGAACTCGCCAGCTCCATCTGCGAGTTCTGGCAGGCCCAGGGAGACGAGGCCGAGTTCAGCAAGTGGCAGCAGATCTACCAGCAGCACGTGGAAAAGACCACCTGACCCATTGGGTGCCCCCATCGGCACCCGCCCATCACCCATAAAAAAAGGTTCTTCGCGGGATCTTGGGGAAGTGGAAGTTGACAGACAGGGTGCTGGTAAACTGGCTGTCTCCAAACACACCACCACCATCACCCTGCTGTCGCCGTGCATCATATTGATATTGCCTCCTTCTGGCCAGGTTATACCGTCATCGCCCAAGCGCTTTCTGCCAACCATCACACCCTGTTTACCCTTGAGCCTCGCGCCGACTTCTTGCCCCGTTGTCGCCGATGCCTGCAACCCACGCCATTGATCCACGACCAACGTATCCGCCGGGTGCGTGAGCGAGACCTATTTGACCGACAAGTCTGGTTACAACTGCCTGTTCGCCGCGTCGACTGTCTGCGCTGTGGTCGCGTCAGTGAACATATCGACTGGCTCCCCTCTGGCTCCCGCCTCACCCGGCGCATGCAGTGCTGGATTGAAGCGCTCGTTCAGTACCTCCCCATCCGCCATGTCAGCCAGCTCACCGGGGTCGGTTGGCACACCATCAAGGAGATCGACAAGCGCCGTTTGCAGACCAGTGTGGGCACCATCGAACTTGGGGAGGTGCGGCGGCTGGTGATGGATGAGTTTGCCCTGCACAAGGGACACCGCTATGCCACCGTGATCATGGATGCCGAGCGAACCCGCGTCCTGTGGGTGGGGCACGGCAACAGCCGGGCCGCTATCCGTCCCTTCTTCGAGCAGCTCGGCGAGCGATGCCAGCAGATTGAAGCGGTGGCGATGGACATGAACACGGCGTTCGACCTGGAGGTGAAGCAACACTGCCCGCAGGCGGAGGTGGTCTACGACCTGTTCCACGTGGTGGCTCGCTATGGCCGAGAGGTGGTGGACCGGGTGCGAGTGGAGCAGGCGAATGCACTGAAAAGCGATAAACCGGCGCGAAAAGTGGTCAAAAGTGCGCGTTGGTTGCTGCTACGTAATCGGGCGAAGTTGAGTGAAAAACAGGATGTGAAGTTGCAGGAGCTGTTGGCGGCGAATCAACCGCTGGCGATGGTGTACGTGCTGAAAGAGGGGTTGAAGGGCATCTGGTATGCGCCGAGCGTGTGGGAAGGATGGCGACGATGGCGGAGCTGGATGCGGCAGGTGAAGGAAAGCGGGCTAGCGCCGCTGCAACGATTTGGTCGAAATTTATCGAAATATATGCGGGGGATCCTGGCGAGTGCAAACTACCCGATGCACACGAGTGTGCTGGAAGGGGTGAACAACAAGATCAAAGTGATAAAGCGTATGGCATATGGATTTAGGGACTCAGAATACTTTTTTCTGAAAATCAAGGCGGCCTTCCCCGGAAAGCCGCGATGAACCTAAAAAAACCGGCGCTCATGGCGCCGGTTTTGCATTTCAGGGACCAAATTACATCTGGTCGACCATGTCCTGGGCGAACTGGGAGCAGGAGCGCAGGGTGGCGCCTTCCATCAGACGCTCGAAGTCATAGGTGACGGTCTTGTTGCGGATCGCCGCTTCCATCCCCTTGATGATGAGGTCGGCCGCTTCGGTCCAGCCCATGTGGCGCAACATCATCTCGGCAGAGAGGATGAGGGAGCCCGGGTTGACCTTGTCCTGACCGGCGTATTTCGGTGCGGTGCCGTGGGTTGCTTCGAACAGTGCCACACCGTCGCCGATGTTGGCACCCGGTGCGATGCCGATGCCGCCCACCTGGGCCGCCAGCGCGTCGGAGATGTAGTCGCCGTTCAAGTTCATGCAGGCGATGACGTCATACTCGGCCGGGCGCAGCAGGATCTGTTGCAGGAAGGCATCGGCGATGACGTCCTTGACCACGATGGTCTTGCCGGTTTTCGGGTTCTTGAAGGAGCACCAGGGGCCGCCGTCGATGAGCTGGGCATCGTACTCTTTCTGGGCCAGGGCGTAGCCCCAATCCTTGAAGGCACCTTCGGTGAACTTCATGATGTTGCCCTTGTGCACCAGGGTCACGGAGTCGCGATCGTTGTCGATGGCATACTCGATGGCGGCACGGACCAGACGCTCGGTACCGGCCTTGGACATGGGCTTGATGCCAATGCCGCAGGTCTCGGGGAAGCGAATTTTCTTCACGCCCATCTCGTTTTGCAGGAAGGCGATCACCTTCTTGGCTTCGTCGCTGTCGGCTTTCCACTCGATGCCGGCATAGATGTCTTCGGCGTTCTCGCGGAAGATCACCATGTCGGTCAGATCAGGACGCTTGACCGGGCTCGGGGTACCCTCGTAATAACGGACCGGACGCAGGCAGATGTAGAGATCCAGCTCCTGGCGCAGGGCCACGTTGAGGGAGCGAATACCGCCGCCGACCGGGGTGGTCAGCGGGCCCTTGATGGCCACACAGTATTCACGGATGAAATCCAGGGTTTCGGCCGGCAGCCAGGCACCTTCGCCATAGACATGAGTCGACTTCTCGCCGGTGTAGATCTCCATCCAGGCGATCTTGCGCTCGCCTTTGTAGGCTTTCTCGACCGCGGCATTGACCACATTCAACATGGCTGGAGTCACGTCCACACCGATGCCATCCCCTTCAATAAACGGAATGATCGGATGGTTGGGAACCTGCAGCTTGCCGTTGGCATCGACTGTGATTTTCTGGCCCTGGGTCGGGATAACTACTTTGCTTTCCATCGGCATCTCCTAACTTCCGTTTGTTATCAATCTGTAAGTTGCGCGCGGCCATCTTAAGCCCATCCATTTGCAGAATCAAATGGCGAGCACGCATGTCAGACCATAGTCGCGCACTGGATCACAATGCGTCCCTTCTGCCTGCTCCGGATCCGAAGCAGCCCCGCCGGCGCCTGACTCGGACAGGCTCCAGCAGCATCCCTGCTTATCCCGTCAGCCCCTCGGCCTGCCCCTGCGGCTGGCTGAGTGCCCGGTACTGGGAGGGGGTCAGCCCGGTCTTCTGCTTGAACACCCGGCAAAAATAGTTCACATCGCTGTAACCACAGCGGCTGGCCACCTCTTCGAGGCGAAAGCGGTATTTCTTGAGCATGAACTTGGCCCGATCGATGCGCACCCAGCTGATGTAATCGGCCAGGCGCATGTGCCCCTGCTCGCGAAACAGATGCGACAGGTGGCTGACCGAGACGTTGAAGCGATGGGCGATCGAATCCCGGCTGATGGGGCGGTGAAAGTTCTCCTGGATATAGATGCAGATCCCGTGAAACAGCTCAGCCCCCCGCGGCCGCTCGAAGGTGGACTCGGCCAGCAGCTGGCGCACGCTGGTGAGCAGCGCCTGCAGCAGGTGATTGTCGGTGGGGGAGCGAGCGGGATCCTCGGTCAGTACGTTGAGCGCCGCCAGTATGTGTTCATTCACATGGCCGGCGCGGGCCATGATGCTGTGCTTTTGCACGTCGAAAAAATCGGGGTCTTCCCGCCGCTTGCTCACCAGGCTGAAACCCAGCTGGCGCTTGCCAAACAGCAGGCTCAGCACCGAGCAGTCGGTAGTCCAGAGCGGCTTGTTCCAGCCGTTGGGGGGGATGTAGAGCGCCTGCCCCGGGGCGATGCAGATCTCCTGGCAGCCCTGCTCCCTGTCCCAGATCTGGTTGCGATACTCGCCGCTGAACACCAGCTCGAGGCGGGGAAAGTTGACCTGATAACTGAAACCGGGCGGCACCCCCTGATCCTGGGCAAACCAGATCTGGTCGAAGGGGGCCTGCTCGTGGAGGGCGCCATCGAGCAATTGGCTGAAGACAAGAGACATGCTGATCCTGATCAAGAGAGAGGCAAGCGGTTGCGGTGCCCGCGACCGCCCATGTTATAGTCCGGTCCACGGCAGCAATGCCACCCTTTTCTGCACCCGATTTTCTGCACACCAAATGAGGCATCCCTTATGAGCAGTCGCGATCTGCCCTCTTTTTTGTCAATGCAAAATCCGATTCAAGGCTACGACTGGGGCAGCCATGACGCCCTCACCACCCTGTTCAGCATCCCCAATCCGGCAGGCAAGCCCCAAGCCGAACTGTGGATGGGTGCCCACCCCAATGGCTGCTCCGAGGTAGTGCTGGCCGGGCAGGCACAAAAGCTCTCGACACTGATAGAGCACGCCCCCGTCGCCGTGCTGGGAGAGGCCACCCAGGCCCGCTTCGGCAGCCTGCCGTTCCTGTTCAAGGTGCTGTGCGCCGAGAAGGCCCTCTCCATTCAGGTGCACCCGAGCAAGGCGCAGGCCGAAGCCGGCTTTGCCAAGGAAGAGGCCGCCGGCATCTCGCCCAAGGCCGCCAATCGCAACTACAAAGATCCCAACCACAAGCCAGAGCTGGTGTTTGCCCTCACCCCCTATCAGGCGATGAACGGCTTTCGCGCCATCCCGGCCATCCTGGCGCTGTTCGAGCGGGTCAAGCTGTCCGCCCTTGCCGAGCTGGTTGCCGCCCTCGCCGCCAGCCAGAATGAAGCGGGTCTGCAGCACTTCTTCCACCAGCTGCTGGTGCTGGAAGGGGCGCGCAAGGAGGAGGCACTGGCGGGCTTGCTGGCCTTTGCCGCCGCCCATCAGGATGAAGAGACCTTCGCTCTCGTCACCAGCCTGGCCGCCCAGTACCCGGGAGATGTGGGGCTGTTCTCGCCGCTCTTGCTCAACGTGGTGACCCTGCAGCCCGGTCAGGCGATGTATCTGGACGCCTGCACCCCGCACGCCTATGTACGCGGCACTGGCCTCGAGATCATGGCCAACTCCGACAACGTGCTGCGCGCCGGACTCACTCCCAAGTACATAGACGTGGCCGAGCTGTTGGCCTGCACCCGCTGCTTGCCTAAGCCGGACGATCAGATCCTGCTTGCCCCCCGCGTGGAAGGGGCGGTGCAGCACTTCGAGGTGCCGGTGCCGGACTTCACCTTCAGCGTCTACCCGGCGGGCGAGCACCAGCTCACCACCACCAGCGCCGAGATCCTGTTTGCCATCGACGAGGCCGTGATCCTCAAGCGCGGTGACGACACCCTGCGCCTCGAGAAGGGTCAGTCCACCTTCATCCCGGCCGCCACCGGCCGCTACCAGCTGCTGGCCGAGGGCCGGGTCGCCCGCGCCGGCAACCGCTGATAAACCGGTCTGCATCGACCCATGACCACAAGGGCCATCTAGGATGGCCCTTGTTTTTTGGCGGTCTCAGCCACCGCGCGCCCTCCCCTTTACCGACAAATTTCTTGATGTGCGGCATAAATTCATCAGATCCTGCTGTCGTCCTCTGCCGGGTTGGCTATCATGCCCGTCTGGCTATCACTGTGCCTTGACCCTCGCCGAGGCCACCACAGTCACCCGGCACCCGTTCAGGAAGAACATCATGAAAGGCTACTGCGGACTATCCGTTTTATTGCTGGCGCTGCTGGGCAGCCCGATACATGCCGCCTGTAACAAGGGGGTGGCGCTCAGGCTGGCCAAGGCGTTCTGGAACGAGCACAAGGATTTCTATTACGCCGACCCGGCGCCGCTCAAGGCACTGCTCACCCCCGACTTTTTCGCCGTGCTGAGCAGCGAGGCCGCCTGCAACGCCGACGGCGAGGTGTGCGCCATCGATGCCGATCCCTGGATCAACTCCCAGGATGGCGAGGTGAGCGAACCCGTCAGCTTCACCCTGGCCAACCAGCAAGAGCAAGGGGTAACGGTCAGGATGCAGTATCTGTTCGCCCTCTCCGACACCCAGAAAGAGCCGCAGACGGTCAACCTCCACTTTCAAAAGAGCGGCGACAACCGCTGCTACCTGATGGATGACTTCATCCCGCCCGGCGACGGCTCGCTCAAGCAGCGCCTGCGCCAGTGGCAGAGTCACAACGCCATCGAACCGCAATAAAAAACCCCCGCCGTGCTGGCGGGGGTTTTGCATTCTGCCGGGCCGCGTGCGCCTCAGCGCCGGGCTGGCCACGGGGTCACTCCTCCACGGCCTCCGGCTGAGGCTCTTCAGCGCGGATCTGCTGCAGCTCTTCGACCCTGGCCTGCCATTTGTCGTGGGCCTGTTTGCGCTCCTGTTGCTTGAACTCTTCGCGCATGGTGTCGATCTCTTGGACCAGTTTTTCCATCGGGATGTCTCCTTACATCTGGGTGAACATGACAAGTAAAACGGGTTGACGGCACACTCCGCATCAAGGGCGTTGGCCTGTCGGTTCATCAGGTTTGACTTCCGGTTTGCCAAAACTGTCCAACTAAATAAACGATTGGATATGCAAAAAGCAATCTAAAAAATGATTAAACGTCTCCATCCAGGCCATCAAAAGGATGGTCAAAACCACCTCTTTCTGCTCCGACCAAGAAAATACAATATATTAATTATCAAATAGTTAAATCCACACCACTACAAATCCGCATACCCTTTTCAATCGGCTAATTATGCACTGATTTTTCACACCCCCTTCTTGCGTTTCCTGCCACCCCGCCACAGTGAGCATCCCCCAAAGCCAGGCCACCGCTTTTGCCGACCGGCTCACAATTTTCCCGCCAGCTCGAGCGCACAAATCTCCATACCGCCGCCTGCCGACAGCATTCAGGCTCACCACTTATTGGTCATCAGCTGTACGAAGATTAAAAATAACCATCTGTTTTAAAATACATTTTTATAAAAACCAGTTCACCCACATAGGCAGGACAAAATGCGAGCAGGGTCACAGGCAGGCGCCATCAACACAAAAATCCAGTAAAGGGCACATATCTCCGATTTCGGCCGAGGCACTAGGGAGAAACAATAGGCAGGTCAACCCGTTGCACCACCGTTTTCAACAGGACCACTTCCATTCGGACGGCACCAGCCAGGAGAGAACCATGCTCACCACCCTGATAGATGAAGGATTGATCTGCCTCGACCTTGCAGCCCGCGACAAACAGGCGCTGTTTGTCGAACTGGCCGCCAGGCTTAAGGCCAGCGGCAAGATAGCCAGTCAGGAGCAGTTTGTCCGCGACCTCTGGGCGCGAGAGGAGCTCGACAACACCGGCTTCGAGCAGGGGGTCGCCCTGCCCCACGCCAAGAGCGAGGCGGTGCGAGAGCCGGCCATCGTGGTCGGTATCAGCCGCCAGGGCATCGACTACGGCGCCGAAGATGGCGAACCCTCCAAGCTGTTCTTCATGATTGCCTCCCCGGCGGGCGGCGCCAACCACCATATCGAAGTGCTGGCCGAGCTCTCCACCAAGCTGCTGGAACCCGGTTTCATCGCCAGCATGCAGGCTGCCAACAGCCGCGCCGAGGTACTCGCCTTGCTGGCCGCACCAGGGCCGTCCGCTGCCCCTGTCGCCCCCGCCCGGGCGCAACCCGCCCAGCCGGCGGAGCCGCAGGAGCGCGGCATCAAGGCCCAGCTCAACACCCTCAAGCAGCATTTGCTGTTCGGTACCTCCCACATGATCCCCTTCATCGTCGCGGGGGGCGTGCTGCTCTCGCTGTCGGTGATGATCAGCGGCAAGGGCGCCGTACCCGAGGCGGGCGTGCTCAAGGACATGGCCGACATGGGGATTGCCGGGCTCACCCTGTTTACCGCCGTGCTGGGCGGCTACATCGCCTACTCCATGGCGGACAAACCGGGCCTGGCCCCTGGCATGATCGGCTCCTGGATTGCAGTGCAGCAGTTTCACACCGGTTTTCTCGGCGCCATCCTGGTGGGCTTTATCGCCGGCCTTATCGTCAACCAGCTCAAACGCATAAAACTACCGGACTCCATGAGTTCGCTCGGCTCCATCTTCATCTATCCGCTCATCGGCACCTTCCTGGTGTGCGGCATCGTCATGTGGGTCATCGGGGCGCCCATTGCCGCCATGATGGAAGGGATGAACCACTGGCTCTCCGGCATGGCGGGCTCGGGCAAGGTGATGCTGGGGGCCATCCTCGGTGGCATGACCGCCTTTGACATGGGCGGCCCCATCAACAAGGTGGCTACCCTGTTCGCCCAGACCCAGGTCAACACCCAGCCCTGGCTGATGGGCGGGGTCGGCATCGCCATCTGCGTGCCGCCGCTCGGCATGGCGCTGGCCACCCTGCTCTCGCCCAAGCGTTATAAGAAAGAGGAGCGTGAAGCGGGCAAGGCAGCCGCCATCATGGGCATGATCGGCATCAGCGAGGGGGCCATTCCGTTTGCCGCCGCCGACCCGGTGCGCGTCATCCCGGCCATCGTCGCAGGCGGCATCGTCGGCAACATCACCGGTTTCATGATGCACAGCATCAACCACGCCCCCTGGGGCGGCTGGATCGTGTTGCCGGTGGTGGAGGGCAAGATGGGCTATATCCTCGGCACCCTGCTCGGCGCCCTCACCACGGCCCTTATCGTCAACCTGCTGAAAAAGCCGGTCAGCGACATCGAGGAGAGCAACGAGCACCAGGAGGAGTACCAGATCATCGAGGCGGAAGGAGAAGCCGAAGTGCTGGCCATCACCGCCTGCCCCTCCGGCGTGGCCCACACCTTCCTGGCCGCCAAGAGCCTGCAAAAAGCGGCCACCAAGGCTGGCATCAAGCTGAAAGTGGAAACCCAGGGCGCCAACGGCATCATCAACCGTATCAGCGCCAAGGACGTGGCCAACGCCCGCTGCGTGATCTTTGCCCACGATGTGGCCATCAAGAACAAGGAGCGCTTCGCTAATATCGAGGTCATCGACGTCAAGACCCGGGAGGCCATCCATAACCCGGAAGGGCTGCTGGCCCGCACCCAGCCGGGGCGCCAGGTGGCCTGATAACGGAATTGAGAGTACCTACGACAGAGGGGGCCAAGGGCCCCTTCTTTTATCCCGGTATCAGGCAACAGCAAACCCTGCTCGTCAGCCGCCCGAACGGGGATAGCGCCCTCCCCCTCAGGATCGATAAGATAGGAGCCATATTGTGCCTTCGCCTGCCAGCCGGCCTGGCGACCGCACCTGGACGGAGCCTTGCAAAACATGGAATTGACGGACGTACTGCTCACCCTGGCGGGTCTGGTGACCGCCGGCATCATTCTCAAGAACCGCGCGGTGACCCAACCCGACTGGGACAAACTACCCACCCTGCCCGAGTACCTCGCCCGCCATCCCGAATGCGCCACCGACGATAGTGAAAACGCCAGTTGCTGTGCCTGCGGTTCGCACAAGGTGCTGTTCAGCCCGCTGACCGGCGCCGGCGATTACCGCCTACGCCACACCTGCCTGGCCTGCGGCAAGGTGCTGTTTCGCAGCCGCGCCATTCTCTGACAGATTCATATATCAACTAGATGAGTGAAGGGACGCCCAGTGAGTGACCGAACAGCCGCCGCCCGTTGGCGCTGGCTTCGCCAACATATAAAAACATTGCGCAATTCTGAGCTGGAACCCGAAGAAAAGGGGACGACTTGGCAATTTGCTGGATTGGTCGTGGCGGCCATTCCAGCCCTGACAGCAGCGACCTACCTCCTGGGGATGGCCTATCACTATGGCTATACCCTGGCGTTTAACCTCGACTATGCCGAATTTTCTCCACCGGCGGATTATCTGCTGGCCCTTGGCCTTCTCACGACTCTCAATATGCTCAAACCCTGGATGTGGCCTGTATTGGGTAGCATATTCACGATTTTTTCAGTGGCGTTCACCCTAATCATCTGCGCTCGCTGGCGAATTCATCTCACATGGCTGTGGCAAAGCTCAATGTTCTATCGTTGGCTGATCAAAAGAGCGAAAAAGATTGGACGCTACCCCGCCCCCTCTCTTTTCAGAGCATTTGTTTGGATGGGGAATAACTATTACAAATTTGCCTTCTTGTCGTTATCCGTATTGATCCCCGTCATGGGTGCGCTCTGGTTCTTTGTGAAAGGTGTTGAAGAGGCACAAACACAGATCACCCGCCTCGAGCAAGACAAGTGGCCGCAGAGAGAGGCCCATAGTCAGTCGCTCCTGCTGGGGGATGAGCCCCATATTCGCATCGCCTGCAACGCTTCCCACTGCGCCTATCGCCTCAAGGGGGGTGATACCCTGATCCTGCGCTTCGATCAGATAGAAGAGACCCGCTATAGGCCTGACAAGGCCGCCTCAAAATAGCAACCGCCGCCCTCAGGCGGCGGTGCGCTATCTGGCCAGCAGCTCTTGCAGCGCACTGATCAAGGCATCGAGGCCTTTATCTACTTTCGAGCGAGGGCAGCCGACGTTGAGGCGAAGATAGCCTGTGCCTTCGGGGCCATAGGTGTCGCCGCGCATGATGGCGACCCGGTATTTTTCCACCAGCAAGGTTTGCAGCGCATCCATCCGTTCGGTGTTGTCGATGCCAAGGCCGCTCAAGTCAATCCAGGCGAGATAGGTCCCCTCGGGCACCTGATAGTCGATGGCGGGAAAGGCGGCGTTGAGCCGCACCGCCACCTGGGTGAGGTTGCCGTGCAGATAGCTTTTCAGGGCATCGAGCCAGGCACCGCCGTCCCGATAGGCGCTGATATGGGCCAGCACCCCGAGAATGGGGGGCGATGAGAGGCCGTGGGCCGCCTTGAGCCGCTGCAGATAGCCGGCCCGCGCCTCGGCGTTGGCAATAAAGGCGTAGGCGCCGCCAAGGGCCGGAATATTGAAGGATTTGGAGCCAGAGCTCACCAGCGCCCAGCTCTCGTCCTCTGCCACCTCGCTCCACGGCAGGTAGCGGGCAAAGCTCACATCCATATGGATGTCGTCCGAGATGACCTTGACCCCGTAGCGCTGGCAGATGGCGGCCATCCGGCCCAGTTCATCCCGCGTCCAGACCCGGCCGGTGGGGTTGTGGGGGCTGCACAGCAGCAAAATCCGGCAATCGGGGCGGGCCGCCTGTTGCTCGAAGCAGGCCCAGTCGATGTGATAGCTCCCCTCCCCCTTTATCAGCGGGCAAGGCAGCAGCACCCTGTCGTTGGCGGCCAGCATATTGCCGAAGGCGTCGTAGGCGGGGGTATGCACCAGCACGCCTTCGCCCGGCGCTGACCAGAGGCTCACCAGCTGGGCGATGATGTAGATGACCGAAGGGCCATAGACCAGGGTGTCAGGGTCAAGTTGCGCCCCGTAACGGCAGGCAAACCAGTCGCTCACCGCCCCCTTGAAGTCGTCGTGATTCCAGCGGCTGTAGCCAAAGACCCCGTGCTCAAGGCGCTTGGCCAGGGCCGCGCGAATGCAGGGGGCTGTCTCGACATCCATGTCGGAGATGGTAAAGGGGAGCAGGTCGGCGTGGCCGAAGCGGTCGGCCACATAGTCCCACTGGGTGCAGTAGGTGCCTTGGCGATCGACCAGGCGATCAAAATCAAAGGATTCGGTATTGGGCATCTCTTTCTCACCAGTAAAACAGCAATGAACAAGGGGGCATGGCGCCCCCCGAGGTAGGGTAACAGAGGGCCGACTCAGGCCCCCATCAGGCTCTGCAGCTGGTTTTTCACCAGATGCACCTGGGGCCCGATCACCACCTGCAGGTTGTGTTCGTCGAGCTTGATCACCCCGATGGCGCCGTTCGCCTTCAATACCTTGTCATCGACCCGGCTCATGTCCTGCACCGACATCCGCAGGCGAGTGATGCAGTTATCGAGCGCCAGGATATTGTCGGCGCCGCCCAAGGCGTTCAGGATCACCTCGCCGTTGTAACCGCTGTTGCCTGCCTTCTTGCCCGCGGGCTGGGCAGCCTCGCTGGCCTCAATCTCGCGGCTCTCTTTTTCACGGCCAGGGGTTTTGAGGTTGAAGCGCACGATGGCGAAGCGAAACACCCCGTAGTAGATGGCAAACCAGATGGCCGCCGCCACCGGCACCAGATACCACTTGGTGGCGGTGCCCTGCAGCACGCCAAACACCAGAAAATCGATGAGGTTGCCGTCGGTGTTGCCGATGGTGACGCCGAGCAGCCCCATGGTCATAAAGCCGAGCCCGGTCAGGATGGCGTGAATGACGTAGAGCACCGGCGCCACGAACAGGAACAGGAACTCCAGCGGCTCTGTGATGCCACCGATGACGCAGGCGACCACACCGGAGACCAGCAGCGCCTTGATCTTGCCGCGATTTTCCGGGCGAGCGCAGTGATACATGGCGAGCGCCGCTCCCGGCAGGCCACCGAGGAAGGCCGGCATCTTGCCCTGAGAGAGGAAGGAGGTGGCCGACACCGAGAACTGGGTGGTGTCGGCGCAGGAGAGCTCGGCGTAGAAGATGTTGAGCGCGCCGCTCACCTCGTTGCCGCACACCAGCGATGTGCCGCCCGCCTCGGTAAAGCGGATCAGCGCCACCAGAATGTGGTGCAGGCCGAGCGGCAGCAGCAGCCGCTCGCCGGTACCGAACAGGAAGGGACCGAAGGGACCGGCGTGGGAGATCAGCGTCCCGATGCCGTTGATGCCGGCGGCAAACCAGGGCCAGACCAGAGGCACCACCAGACCGACCACCCCCAGCACGATGGCGGTAATGATGGGCACGAAGCGGGCGCCGCCGAAGAAGGCGAGTGCATCGGGCATCTGGCAGGTGTAGAAACGGGCATGCAGCTTGGCGACGATCACCCCGACGATGATGGCCCCCAGAATGCCGGTGTCGATGGAGCTGATGCCGAGGATGGATTTCACCCCGTAGGCCTTCTCCGCTGTCGCGTCACCAATGACGTTGACCACCGTGAGGTAGAAGTTGATGGAGAGGTTGAGCGCCGCATAGCCGACGAAACCGGCAAAGGCCGCCACCCCCTTCTCTTCGCGCGCCAGCCCCAGCGGAATGGCCACCGCGAACATCACCGGCAGGTAGATAAAGGCCACCAGCCCCACCTTGGTCATCCAGAGGAACAACAGTTGCAGCACGGTATTGTCGAGAAAGGGCATGCTCTGCTTGACCGCATCGCTGGTGAGCGAGCTGCCGACACCGAGCAGGATGCCCGAGAAGGCCAGCAGGGCGACCGGCAACATAAAGGTCTTGCCGAGGCTCTGCAGGAACTCCCATACGGTGGATTTGGCGGGGGACTTGGCCATGTGTCAGATCCTTGTGAGGTGAGGGTCATTCGATACGCCTGCCCGGTACCGTTCCTGACGGATGGCGACGGTGAGCCGTATCTGGTTTTGCTGGATGATAAAACGTTTTATCAACTCACAAGTGCCGACAGGATCACAGTTCAACCGCCCTGCTGGCCGCTGTTCCTCAAATTTGTGAGGCAGATCCATGGGTGCGGGATGTAACGTTTCACTCGGCAACCCAAGCGGGTATGCTGTGCACCTCCTCTCTTCGCCTTGATCGCCACCGCCTGCCTATGTCGCCCAAACCGCTGCTCGCCAACAACCCCAAGATCACCGACGTGGCCCGGCTGGCCGGGGTCTCGGTCACCACCGTCTCCATGGTGCTGCGCGGCAAGGGGCGCATCTCGCCGGCCACCGCCGAGCGGGTGCAGCAGGCGATAAAAGAGCTCGACTACGTGCCCAACAGCGCCGCCGCCAACCTGCGCAGCCAACAGTCCAACCTGGTGGGGCTGATCCTGCGCGACATCACCGACCCCTTCTATACCGAGGTGACCGCCGGGGTGAGCGAGGTGCTGGAGCAGCAGGGCTATCTGCTGTTTCTGACCCAGTGCGGCCACAGCCCGGAGCGGTTGCAGCAGAGCATCCAGTCCCTGTCGCGCCAGGGGGTGGCGGGCATCATCTTCAACCCGGTGCGCGGCGCCGCCGCCAAGCCGCTGGAGAATCTGCTTGGCTCGGCGCTGCCGCTGGTGTGCGCCGCCCGCTCCTACTATCGGGACGACATGGACTTTATCGGCCCGGACAACACCCACGCAGCCCAGCAGGCCACCACCTATCTCATCGAGCAGGGCCACCGCCATATCGCCTACGTCGGCGGGCGGGCCGATTCCCTCACCCGCGCCGAGCGCATCGGCGGCTACTGTGCCAGCCTGCTGCAATACGGGCTGCCCTTCAAACCGGAGTGGGTACTGGAGTGCGAGCGCACCCAGCGCAGCGCCGCCGACACCATCGCCCAACTGCTGCACCGACACCCCAAGGTGACCGCCGTGCTTTGCCACTACCCGGAGGTAGCCCTCGGCGCCATCTACGGCGTCGAGGCGAGCGGGCGCAGCGTGGGCAAGGACAACTACGTCGGCCAGCAGGTGGCCCTGCTCGGCTTTGACGACGTGGCGGAGGCCGAACTCACCTTCCCCGCCCTCACTTTCGTCAGCTCGCCGGCCCGCGACATCGGCCGCCAGGCCGCCCTGCGCCTGCTGACCCGATTGCAGCAACCCGAGCTCGCCCCCACCCGCCATCTCATCATCCCCAGCCTACAAAAGCGGGCATCGGCCTGAGTTGGCAAGGCTGGCCCGTCTGCAGCAGACCGAATTTGCCCCACCCGCCACCACATCACCGCTCACCAGCAAACCGTAAAAGCGGGTATCAGTCTGAGACGCTCGGTTGCGGCGCTAGGCAAGGGGTTGTTGTGCTCAAGCAGAAAAGCGCGAGCGCAAAAATGTGAGCCTGCTCACTGCGTTGGCAAGGAGAGATTGAGAGCCAAGTGGAGAGGAATATGATGGGCGCCCACTCTCTTCACGAGCCCCTTGATGAGCAACCCGCACGACCAGAATCCACCGAGTGAAATCCATCGCTGTGACAAATGCAGGGAGCGCACCCGCCATATCGTGGTGCTGGTCGCCCGCGATCACACTCAGGACATCATGCCCAAGGATCCGCGCAAAGCCTTCTGGCAAGCCTTTACTTCCAGCAGCATCACCAACTGGGCGTTTGGTGAAACATTGGCTTACCAGACCACCCATGTAAAGCACCTGATCTGCGAGCGCTGCGGGGAGAAGTTTCTGGAATATTGAGGCCCAGAGGGCGGCACGCCCCGGGCAGTGACAGTGAGATAAAAGAGAAATAAAGATGAAATTTGTCGATATGGATCCCGGTCAACTGCCGCTGGCGCTGCTGCTGGAGGCAGATCCCGCAGAGCAGCGCATTGCCGCCTATCTGACCGGCGCCTGGGGCTTTGCCGCCCTGGCGGGCAACGAGGTAGTGGGCGCCTGTGTGGCCGGTCTGGTGGGGGAGCAAACGGCCGAGATCTTCAATATCGCCGTTGCCCCCAACCGCCAGCAGCAAGGCATCGGCTCCGGCCTGCTGCGCTTCGTACTGACCAGCCTGGCCGGGAAAGGGGTACACCGCGTCGAACTCGGTACCGGCAGCTTCGGCCACCAGCTCACCTACTACCTGCGCCACGGCTTTCGCGTGGATGACGTCATCAAGGATCACTTCCTTATCCACTACCCGGAGCCCCTGATGGAGCACGGCATCCAGCACAAGGACATGCTGCGACTCTACCTTGAGCTGGGCTAGGCTATCCCTACCCTCAGCAGCCTGTAGCGCCCTGGGGATAAATGGTGGGGGGATCAATTCAGCGTCGCCACATCTCATCGAAAGCAACGAGAGCCATATCGATCGCCATGACACTGGTAAAGGGATGAATGCAGGATGCAGACAAGAAAAGCCAGCCCAGATGAACTGAATGCCATCTTCTGGATGGGCTTTGATGCTTGGGGCGAAGGACTGTCACCGACTGAATATCTGGCGAGCTGCCACGCCAGTCAAAAATACCACTCCGGTGTGTGGTATGTCCTTATTGTGGACAATCAGCCTGTCTCTTCCCTCATCGTCTATCGGGACCGATTTGGCCTTGGCCAGGGCTGTTTTGGCATAGGTTCACTGGCAACGATACCTGCGATGAGGGGGCAAGGATTTGGCACTCATCTGCTGCGTGGGGTGACAGGCATGCTGCTGGATAGTCCCGATGCCGTCGCCACCTTCCTCCATGCAGATATCGACCATCACTTCTACGAGAGGCTGGGGTCTAGGCGCATTCCGGGGGGTGATTGCATGCATTTTTCTCATAGGCGGCCACGCTATGTCGGCGAACCGCCAACCTACTTTTAATCCACTCTCAGCGTCATCACCTCTACTTGTCAGCCTCCAGATATATGTTCCAGAAAAGAGCACTCATAGATGAAACGTATTCTGATTATTGGCAACTCGGGATCGGGCAAGAGCTGGTTGGCGGCTCGATTGGCTGAACAGTTAACTATCCGCGAGGTCAATCTGGACCCCATTGTCTGGCAGCCGGGCTGCTTTAACCAAAAACGGCCCCAGCATAAGATTGACCAGGCCATTCAAACACTTGCTCAAGAGCCCTCATGGGTGGTCGAAGGGGTATTTGGTGCCCTAGCCGAGCAACTGCTTGATGCCGCCGATACCCTGCTCTTTCTGGATCTCGACTGGTCTGTATGCCGTGATTCACTGCTATCGTGTGGATCACAAAGCGCCAGACAACGGGATGCCGTGGCAGCCGAAGAGAGCTTTCAACAACTGCTGGTGTGGGCATCGGAATATGGGCAGCGAGCCAGCAAAAGCTCCCGCCAATACCATCGCGAGCTGTTTGATCGACTCCCAAACGCCAAGCACCGTTTCACGACTCGGGCAGAGGTAAATCTCTATCTTAACCAACTAGTAACTAACCATTAGAGTGTGAGCGCTAGTCACAACTACAGTGATTAGTCTCTGTCGGGGGAAAATATGGGACACAGAACAGAGTTAATATGTGTAGCATCAGGAATTATCAATTCTTTTGCCAGTAGAAACAATGATATAGATGGATACTGGGGATTAGGGAAGCTGTACAAATCCCTTGAATCTGAAGAGTCAAAAATCGTTACTATAGAGTTGACCACCAAGGTCGTAACTCCAGATATATATGAATTGAAGATCATGTCTCTATCATATTCAGAAATGCTTACTAAATTAGTATACAATAAGAAAATACCTATCAACTGGATAATGTCTGCCACAATAACATCTGAATTTGAGGCAAAATATCAACACCACCATTTCTGGCGTCGTGACCTTGGTAAGCCTTGTAATTTGACTTGCACTATTGTTGATGATATGGGTAATATTCATACGGCTAAGGCATATGTTAATTGCTTGCCACACAATCCACATAAAGAGCTGAGAAGTACAAGAGCTGAATGAATTTTAAAAACTTAGTGTAAATAAAAATTTAAAAACAAAGACAAATTATTATGAAAATATGTGTTATTTACTTCTTATCCTTCCTCGGACTATCCAGCCAAAGCACATTTGGTAGCGAAGCTGGATCTCAAGTGTCACCTCGGGCAGAGGACTATCCGGCACCACCTGTATATAAAGGTAAACCAGCCAAACTTTCACTAGACTCTGAATTGGCCAGAACATTCCGTACCCGACTTACCGCAGCATTGTCGCAAAAGCCAGTATATGCTGGTGAATATGTACTAACAGGTTGGGGATGCGGTTCATCAGGTTGTTATAATCAGGTCCTTGTCAACAAGCGCACGGGTCAGGTACTGGATACGGTATTTAATGCGTATAGCTCATATGATGTAAGTGATGATGCTGATACCCGTGTGGGAGAATGGATAGAGTCTCCCAAATTTGATAGCAACCTTCTTACTACAACCAAAGTGGAAAGTAGCCAAGATGGAGAGTCATTTATTTATTACACCAATTACTATATCGTTGAGAAAAACAAGCTTACGCTTATAAAAACTGTCCAAGACAGTAAATAAGCTACAAAGCAACACCTTACAAAAACTCACGCAGAAAAATACATCATCATGAAATATATTGTCATCATTACATCTTTATTGTTGTGTTTCTCCATCTCTGCAGAGACAAACTCATCTTATGTTATTGACGGATTAAAAATTGAAATACAAAAAGAGAATGCCTGTTATTATCTGTTGGCGATAGGGAAAGAGAAAGAAAAGCTGATATGTGTAGATGATGAACTGCAATCTGACATTATCATAAAGGATTTCAACTTTGATGGTTATAAGGACATTGCCATTACCAATTATCTTGGAATGGTAAACAATGCTTTTTATGTATTCTTATATGACCATGTAAACACAGCATTTAAAGAGCTAAAAATTGCAGACTCGAAGACGCCAACATCTGCCTGTGGCGATCTCTACAACCTTGCAGTTAAATTAGATTCTCTTTCTTTAGTTAGCTCTTGCCGTTCTGGCCCCGTCTGGTATTACGACTCTTACCGATATAACGCCCAAGGTGAACTCTGGCTATATAAAACAACAGAGTATCAGATCCAAAACTCCGAAATTGATACCTTCCCTCTTTACGAGCACACATTTAATCAGAAGGGAGAGAAACTGGACACCGTTGCGATTGATTTTGATGGCAAGAAAATTCTCTGGTCAGTCACATCCGAGAAAGCCTTTCTCTACTCATCACCTGAAAAAAAATCAAAGACCAAAGCCTATCTTATTCATAACGACAAAGTAGAAATTCTCGAGCAGAAAGATGACTGGATTAAGATCCGATTTGCCTCCAGAAAAGGCCCCCTTGTCCGTTGGCTCTATCTTCCAGAAGCAATAGCCAAAAGTTAACCTAGAACTTTTAATACCCAAGCGTACTTAGACATTCACGTCATCAATTCGGTAGGGTGCAATAAGAGCAGCGCATTGCACCTCTACCTTTTCTGCCTCCAAACAAACGGTGCAATTCACTTCGTTCATTGCACCCTACGGGGCCAATGCCTGTGCTTTCACTCGCGCGTTGTGGTGGGCTGTCTGGCTCCCATGGCTCAACCCATTTCTCCACCTTTCCCCTCGCCGGCCTCCCCTTACCAAGCGCCCCGTCACCGCCATTTATGTGCACCAGCTCACACCCCGCCCGCTCTTTTCACCTCACAAATTTACAGTTCCTCACCGATTCTAGGCCGGATAATATCACTCTCCATCATAAAAATATGTTGAAAGAATCAACATCAAGATGCTGATTTTTAAAAATAAAAAATAACTTATCGATTCAATCCAGACCCATTTTGTCAGCTGGTCTGCTATGCGATAAGGATCACACTCAAGGTCATATCGCACAAAAATCCAGTATTTCGCAGTTTTGTCCGATAGGTGCGCGGCCCTGCGGGCGGGATAATAGTGGGGTCACTTTTGTCTGTATCTCCTGGGCGGTAGCCCAGGAAAAGATGCCAACAGGCTCCGGCCAGGAGCAGGGAGAACGCCATGATCACCACCCTTATCAACGAGCAGCTGATCGCGCTCGATTTAAAGGCCACGCGCAAGGAGGAGGTCTTCACCGAGATGACCCGTCTGCTCGCGGCGCAAGGCAAGGTCAGCGACGAGCAGCAGTTCATCAAGGACTTGTGGGCTCGGGAAGAGCTGGACAACACCGGCTTTGAAGAAGGCGTCGCCCTGCCCCACGCCAAGAGTGCGGCAGTGAGCATCCCGGCGGTGGCCATCGGCATCAGCCGCGCCGGTATCGAGTACGGCGCCGAGGATGGCAAGCCGTCCCGGCTGTTTTTCATGATTGCCTCCCCGGCCGGTGGCGCCAACCACCATATCGAGGTGCTGGCCGAGCTCTCCGCCAAGCTGATTGAAGAGGGCTTTATCGATGCCCTGCTGGCAGCCAAGACGCCTACCGATGCGCTGGCGCTGCTGCTCGAAAAGAAAGAGCTGCAAGTGGCTACCCCGGCCGCCGACAAGGGGCTGATCATCGGCGTCACCGGCTGCCCGGCCGGCATCGCCCACACCTATCTGGCGGCGGAATCCCTGGAGCGCGCCGCCAAGGAGCTGGGCTTTGAGGTGAAGGTGGAGACCAACGGCTCCATCGGCGTCAAGAACAGCCCGACTGCGGCCGAGATCGCCCGCGCCAGCGCCATCGTGGTGGCCTGCGACAAGCAGGTGGACATGGCCCGCTTCAACGGCAAGCCGCTCATCAAGACCGGCGTGAAGGCCCCCATCAAGGATGGCAAGGGTCTGATCGAGCAGGCGCTGAAGGCCCCCGCCTACGTGGCGGACAAGGATGATCGCAAAAGCGAGGAGAAGAGCTCAGGCGGCAGCTCGGATCTCTACCGTTATCTGATGAACGGCGTCTCCCACATGATCCCGTTTGTGGTCACGGGGGGTCTGCTGATCGCCCTGGCACTGGCCATCGGCGGTGATCCGACCCCAAGCGGCATGCAGATCCCGGCAGGGAGCATGTGGAACCAGATCCTCAATGTGGGCGTGGCCGCCTTCACCCTGATGATCCCCATACTGGCAGGCTACATCGCCTACGCCATCGGTGACAGACCGGCCCTGGCGCCGGGCTTTATCGGCGGCTGGATTGCCAACAACGGCAGCTTCTACGGCGCCGACGCCGGTACCGGCTTTATCGGTGCCATCATCGCAGGCCTCTTGGTCGGTTATCTGGTGCGCTGGATAGCGACCCGCCAGTACCACAAGATGGTGCAACCGCTGGTGCCGATCCTGATCGCCCCCATCGTCGGGTCGCTCTTTATCGCTGCGGTCTTCATCTTCATCATCGGCGCCCCGATTGCCGACATGATGACGGGTCTAAACGCCATGCTGCTCTCCATGAGCGGCGGCAGTCTGGTACTGCTGGGTATCGTCCTGGGCGGCATGGCCGGCTTTGACATGGGCGGCCCGGTCAACAAGGTGGCCTTCCTGTTCTCGGTGGGCATGATCGCCTCCGGCCAGACCCAGTTCATGGGTGCCATGGCCTGCGCCATCCCGGCCGCCCCCCTTGGCATGTCGCTGGCCACCGTGCTCGGTCGCAAGCTCGGCATCTTCGACGCCACCGAAATTGAAGCGGGCAAGGCTGCCGGTGCCATGGGTCTGGTGGGGATCTCCGAGGGCGCCATCCCGTTCGCCGCCCGTGACCCGCTCGCCGTCATCCCGGCCAACGTGCTGGGCAGCATGACTGCCGCGGTGATGGCCTTCCTGTTTGGCATCACCAACAGCGTCGCCCACGGTGGTCCCATCGTGGCCCTGCTCGGCGCCGTCAACAAGCCGCTGCTGGCCCTGCTCTGCATGATCTGCGGCGCCATCGTCACCGGCGTGGTAGCGGTTGCCCTGAAAAAGCTGCGGGTCAAGAAGAGTGACGAGGTGACCCTGGCCAAGGCCGCCTGAACGACCCAACCGCATTGATACGGCAAAGGAACAAGAGAGGCCCCATGGCCTCTCTTGTTGTTTCTCGACTTATTGTCTGCAATCAGCACCGCTTTGAACAACAACCATTTTCTACAAATTGAACACCGTTTAGTGACGGAGCACCTGCCGTCATCTTCATAGAATCCCCTCCATACACTCGCTCGGAGGTCCAATGCAGATCCACGCTCTACAATCACTCGTCAATCAGCAGATCAATCAGCTCGGCCATGCCGATCAGGCAGGCCGCCTCGGCAACCAGGGCCATACCAATACAGGGGCGGGCATCTCCTCCCAGGAACGGACATTTGCCCAGACGGTCCTCGAACAGGTGCGCAACATCTCCCTCAATCAGCAGGAGGTGGCGGGCTTGCTGCCCCATATCGCCAACTTCAAGCTGCAACAAGAGACGGGCGGCAATGCCGTTCTCGCCGGGCTGCGTTCAGACCAGCTCTCCCTCGCCGATGCCAAACTGCTGCTGGATGCCGCCGCTCGTCAGCTGCCGCCACCAGTGCCGGATCGGGCCGCCAAGCCTGCTCCGGCTATCCCGGCACGCACCCAGAACAACACAGTGGATCTGTGTCACCACTTCGCGGGACAGGATGTGCAGGTATTGGCCAACAAACCCGCTCCAGGCACCAATACAGTCGCCATCTGGCCCAGTGCCAGCAAACCTGGGCAATTTGGCATCTTTCTTCCCGGCGAGGGGATGAAACATGCACCGACCCTGGCCGATGCCAAGAGTCAGCTGAGTGCCTACAACGCCAGCCAGCTCACCAAACAGCTGGAAGCGCGTTGGG
This sequence comes from Aeromonas sp. ASNIH4, assembly GCF_002934425.1. NCBI lineage: Bacteria > Pseudomonadati > Pseudomonadota > Gammaproteobacteria > Aeromonadales > Aeromonadaceae > Aeromonas > Aeromonas sp. ASNIH4. Next base: position 3,146,556 of record NZ_CP026217.1, read on the forward strand.
GCGGTGCCGTCAGCGTGCTCGCTGAAAAGCCGGCGGCCAGCTTTGACCGTCCGGCGATCTGGCCAAGTGCCAGCAAACCAGGCAGTTACGGTATCCACCTGCCGGGCAAGAGTGCCATGCGGGCAGAAGATCTTGCCAAGGCCGACAGCCTGTTTGCCAAAAATGGTGTTGCCGTTCGCCTGAGCGATGGCCAACACATCAAGGTCAATGGTACCAATCTGCCTGAAGCAGCACGTGTTTCCCTTGAGCGGCAACATCAGATCGCCATCACCCCCATCACCATCAATGGCAAGGAGATCGCCTATCTGTTCAGCGGTCAACAGCAGCTCAACCGGAATGTGCTGTTCTCCTCCCACGGCAGTGGCGTCAATGAGGGCACCTTTACCAAGCCGGAGGGGATCGAATTTGACTTTGCCTCGACCCGCAACAATGTGCTGGTCTCCAACACCATGGCCTTCGCCGAGAAGCTCAAAGACGGGCTGGTAGCATTCAAGGAAGAGAGCCAGATCTACGACACCCTTAGCCGGGAGGCAACCAACTACCGGCTGGATGGCGGCATTCGCACCCAGCCGGAGCAGGCGGCCGAGCTGATCGGCAGAATGAATCGCAACGGCGCCGATCAGCCTTTTGACTTCGTGCTGCTCAACCGTGAGGCCAAGGGCGTTCACTTTGCCGACCTGCTACAAGGGTTCAAGGACACGCTGGGGTGGCTGCCCGATCAGCTGGTCTGCCACTTCTGCCGCCCGCAGGATGAGAACAAGGGCCGCTTCAACGTCAGCAACAACTATCTGGGATGAGTCACGCCATGAACCTTTATACCACTCGACTCGGCGAACTGGCGGCACACCTCGACATCGGGGCCATAGAGCAGGATGAAACGGGCCATGCCTGTCTGACACAGGACAAGCTCTGGGCCATCCATCTGGCCCCGCTCGGTGAGGAGAGCATGGTCATGTTCCTGCGCGCTGGCACCCTTGCTGGCGAGGTGCAGGCCCGGGCGCTGCTGCGAGGCAACCTCTTCAGTGCCGAGCACGCCATCATACGGGTGGCTCTGGGGCAGGACGATCACCTGATCCTCTGGTCTCAACAACGCCTCGAGTCGACCAATGCCGAGCAGCTCCATCAGGCCTTGGGGCAACTGGTGGCACGTGCGGTGGCGCTAACCGGAGAAATGGATGCCCCCTCGTCTACCAGCATCCCGCCAAGTCTGAGGGTATGACCAGTCGCCAAGGTGGCACGGGTGCCTTGCCCTGTGACTAGCAAGCCCGGTGATGGTGTCCGCTTGCCAGCACCAAAAGCTGCCACCCGCCATCCCCCGTGGGGCGGCGACCTAACCGGACGAGGCCACCTGCGGGTGGCCTCGTCTTTTGTCGGGTTCGAGAGAGCCCGTTCACCTCTGCTGTACGACGCCGGCTTGTGATCCTCTTCACGCTTCGCGGCCGGATCCCGCCAAACTAGGAAATTTTCCTACCCCCCCTAGGGATGGCTCTCACGCCATTTGCAGCGCGCCTCATTAAAGTCACGCTACCTGATGTCGTTACCCGACCCGCGCCATGGCGCAAGGGACGGGCATGGGTTCAATCGACAGGGGCTCGCCGCGCACCGCGCCCGCTTCCTGTTGTTCTTTCCGTGGCGTGACCTCCAACTCCAATCAAAAAGGGAGGAACGCGGCGGAAACAGCGTCTATCTCGCAGAGGATGAACGAAGATGTTTAAACTGCTCGAACAGGTCCGGGTCCCCACCCTGAACCTGCCGGTCGAAGCCCGGCGCAAGCTCTGGTTCAAACCGTTTATGCAATCCTATCTGGTTGTGTTCATCGGTTACCTGACCATGTATCTGATCCGCAAGAACTTCAACATTGCGCAGAACGACATGATCCAGGAGTACGGTCTCTCCATGACCGAGCTCGGCATGATCGGCCTTGGCTTCTCCATCACCTACGGGGTGGGCAAGACCATCGTCTCCTACTATGCCGATGGCAAGAACACCAAGCAGTTCCTGCCGCTGATGCTGATCCTCTCCTCCCTCTGCATGCTGGGCTTCAGTGCCAGCATGGGCGGCACGGGTTTCAGCCTCTACCTGATGATCTTCTTCTACGCGGCCAGCGGTTTCTTCCAGAGCTGTGGCGGCTCCTGCAGCTACTCCACCATCACCAAGTGGACGCCCCGCAACAAGCGCGGCACCTACCTCGGCATGTGGAACCTCTCCCACAACGTGGGCGGGGCCGGTGCGGCCGGGGTGGCGCTGTTCGGTGCCAACTACCTGTTCGATGGCAACGTGCTCGGCATGTTCATCTTCCCCTCCATCATCGCGCTGATCGTCGGCTTCATCGGCCTGCGCTTTGGTAGCGATTCGCCGGAAGCCTATGGTCTGGGCAAGGTGGAAGAGCTGTTTGACGAAGTGGCCAGCGAAGAGGATATCGCCACCGAAGAGCAGCAGCTGACCAAGTGGCAGATCTTCGTCAAGTACGTGCTGATGAACAAGGTGATCTGGCTGCTCTGCTTTGCCAACATCTTCCTCTACGTGGTGCGCATCGGTATCGACCAGTGGTCCACCGTCTATGCCCACCAGGAGCTCGGTTTCTCCAAGGAAGTAGCCATCCAGGGCTTTACCTTCTTCGAAGTGGGCGCCCTGGTCGGTACCCTGATGTGGGGTTACCTCTCTGACCTGGCCAACGGTCGCCGTGGTCTGGTGGCCTGCGTGGCACTGGCACTGATCATCGCCACCCTGGGGCTCTATCAGCACGCCACCACCCAGTTCATGTTCCTGGGCTCCCTGTTCCTGCTGGGCTTCCTGGTGTTCGGTCCGCAGCTGCTGATCGGCGTGGCTGCCGTGGGCTTCGTGCCCAAGCAGGGCATCAGCGTGGCCGATGGCGTCAAGGGCACCTTCGCCTACCTCATCGGTGACAGCTTCGCCAAACTGGGTCTGGGCATGATTGCCGACGGCACCCCCATCTTCGGCCTGACCGGCTGGACCGGTACCTTCGCGGCGCTGGACATGGCCGCCGCCGCCTGTCTGGTGCTGATGGCCTGCGTCGCGGTTGCCGAAGAGCGCAAGATCCGCCGAATCAAGCGGGAGCTGAAAGCTGCCACACTGGCCACCCAGTCCGCCTGATCCAGCGCAAACTGAAAGCCGCCACCCTGGCGACCCAGTCCGCCTGAGCCCCGGCATCCGCCCGGTCGCACGGTTTCACTCCGTAGTGTGCATTCGGCCCGCCCTCTGGCGGGCCGTTTTTTATCCCCTCTTTTCCCCACTTGTCCCTTTTGGGGCCGTGAAAATGCTCACCCCTTGCCCATCCCTTCAGCAGAGCGCAGTCGGGATCCCATTTTTGCCTCCGCCCCTTTGGCAAGGCCGCCCCTTGGCGCTATCTTGTTGCCCCACCCGAACTTGCCGTGAGAGCCCATGAAGATCCTCGCCGTCACCGCCTGCCCCACCGGCATCGCCCATACCTACATGGCCGCCGAGGCGCTGCAAAAAGCCGCCGACAAGCTGGGGCTCAAGATCAAGGTCGAAACCCAGGGGGCCATGGGGCTGGAGAACATCCTCACCGCCCGCGACATCGCCGGCGCCGATCTGGTGCTGATCGCCTCCGATATCGAGATTGAGCAGAAAGATCGCTTCCTCGGCTGCCCCATCCACCAGGTCAAGCTGGAGGCGGTGCTGCTCGATGCGGTGGCCGTGCTCAAAGCCGCCGCCCCCGGCGTCTGAATGCTGATCCGCGAGATCTCCTTTCACTGCCGGCTGGGGCTCACCATCACCCAGGCCAAGCAGTTGAGTCGGCTGGCCGGGCTGTTCAAGTCCCATATCCAGTTCATCAACGTCACCCGCCGTCAGGCGGTAGAGGCGACCAACCAGCTCTCCCTGCTCACCCTGGCCACCCAGCCCGGCGATCTCTGTCTGCTGCTGATCGAGGGGCTGGATGCCGAGCTCGCCCACATGGCCTTCACCTGCTGGTGCGTGGAGCTGGGCCAGCCGCTGGGGCGCCCCGGCAGCGCCGCCCTGGCCGAGCAGCGCCTGGGCCAGGCCCTGCCCGACTATTGCTTCACCCTGGCCCAGCTTGGCCATGCCACGGCGCCCCTCGACAAGGCCCAGGCACTGGCGGTGCTGGTGGATCTGCTGCCCGCCGCGCTGATAAGCGACAGGCCAGCGCTGGAGCAGGCCATCGCCGCCCGCGAGCAGCTGGCCGCCACCATCATCTGGCCCGGACTCGCCATGCCCCATGTCATCTGCCCCGCCATCCGCCGCCCCGCGCTCTCGCTGCTCAGCAGCAGCGAGCCCATCGAGTGGGGCTCCGCACTCGGGCCGGTGCAAACCCTGATTTTGCTGGCGGTGCCCACCGGTCTGGCTCCCGAACAGTTGCGCCCCCTCACCCGGCTGGCCCGCGCACTGATGGACGAGCAGGTGGGCACCGCATTGCTGCACGCGAGCTCCCCCCCCGCCCGTCAGGCCATCGTCATCGACGGCCTGCTCGGCTGAGCGGCTGGCCTCCCGTCCCCGTCGTTCATGCCCGCGACAGCCCCCTGTGGTACACTCGCCCTTCCTCTGTTTTTGGTATGCATGCGATGAAATCAGCCCGCCCCCGTCTCTCCCTCTCCGCCCGTCCCGACGCAGGCCGCACGGCCAAAGGGCCCGCCACTGCACGCCCATCCCAACGCCGGAAAGCGCAACACGTCATGAGAGACAAGGAGGGCGAGCGCAAACCGGCCCCCACCCCGGCCGATCGCAAGCTGCTGCTGTTGAACAAGCCCTACATGGTGCTCTGTCAGTTCACCGACGAGGCAGGCCGCGAGACCCTCAAGGATTACATCACCGAGCCCGACATCTATGCCGCGGGCCGGCTCGACCGCGACAGCGAGGGGCTGTTGCTGCTCACCAACGACGGCAAGCTGCAGGCGCGCCTCACCCAGCCCGGAGAGAAGACCCCCAAGACCTACTGGGTGCAGGTGGAAGGAGTGCCGAGCGAGGAGAAACTGGCGGCCCTGCGTGCCGGCGTGGAGCTCAACGACGGCATGACCCTGCCCGCCGGGGCGCGCATCATGGAGGAACCGGCCGTGTGGCCGCGCAACCCGCCCATACGGATGCGCAAGGAGATCCCCGCCTGCTGGCTGGAGATCAAGATAGTGGAGGGGCGCAACCGCCAGGTGCGGCGGATGACCGCCCACATCGGTCACCCCACCTTACGCCTTATCCGCTACGCCATCGGCGAGTGGACCCTCGATGGGCTGGCACCGGGGGAGAGCCGCGCCCTGCCCGCCCCCGAACTGGCCCCGGCGCCACGGCCAACTGCCACACAAGGGAAAGCGCGGACATCCGCCAAGCCGCAAGGGACAGGCAGCCACAGCGCACCGCGAGCGGCTCGCCGCCCCCAGCATCAGGGCCAAGAGCAGGCACCCGGCCAAGGGCGGGGCAACCGTGAGGCCGAGCCGCGCCCCGGCCATCGCAGCGGCGGGCGCACCACCGCCCGTCGCCCGGCCCGCAGCAAGCCGTCGGAATAACACGAGTAAGCCATTTGGCCAGCATGCCGTCACCTGAACAGCACACTTGAATACAGCGCCCCGCCGGGGCACAGCCAACCAGACAAGGAGTCCCTATGAGCGATCACCCGCCGCTGCCCACCCGCCTCACCGTGGCCGCCCTGGTCCACTGGCAGGGCCGCTTCCTGCTGGTGGAAGAGGAGATCAAGGGCCAGCGCCGCTTCAACCAGCCCGCCGGCCATGTGGAGCCGGGGGAAGATCTCATCCAGGCGGCCTGCCGCGAGCTGAAGGAGGAGACCGGGCTCACCGCCGCTCCCACCGCCTGGCTCGGGGTCTATCTCTACAAGCCGGCGGACAGCGAGGCCACCTTTGTGCGCACCGCCGTCATCTTCGACCTTGAAAAGGCGCCGGGTCAGCACCATCCAGAGGATCCTGACGGCGACGTGCTGGCCTGCCACTGGCTCACCCTGGCGGAGATCGCCGAGTGCAAACCAGCCCTGCGCAGCCCCCTGGTGTGGCAGTGCATTCAGGACTATCTGGCCGGCACCCGCTTGCCGCTGTCGGCCCTCAAGGCCTTTATATAAGAGCCGTTGGAAGCTCTTTTTGACGCGTTCGGGCCGAGATAAGAAAAACGATTTCCTGCTGCCGGGTTCCTGATGGGAACGGCGGCATGGATATGTGACCGGGGGCGCGAAATTCTGGTAGAATACGCCCCGTTTAAACGAACTGGTAACTTCGACTAATGACAGACAACAGCCAAATCAAGGTGATCGTCGGCATGTCCGGCGGCGTGGATTCTTCCGTCTCGGCCTACCTGCTCCAGCAGCAGGGCTATCAGGTCGAAGGCTTGTTCATGAAGAACTGGGAAGAAGACGACACGGACGAGTACTGCTCTGCCGCCCAGGATTTGGCTGATGCCAAGGCCGTCTGCGACAAGCTGGGGATGAAACTCCACACTATAAACTTCGCCGCCGAGTACTGGGATAACGTGTTCGAGCACTTCCTCGAAGAGTACAAGGCTGGCCGTACGCCGAACCCCGATATCCTGTGCAACAAGGAGATCAAGTTCAAGGCGTTCCTGGAGTTTGCCGCCGAAGAGCTGGGGGCCACCTACATCGCCACCGGCCACTATGTGCGCCGTGACGACAGCACAGGCCGCCCGCGCCTGCTGCGCGGTCTCGATACCAACAAGGATCAGAGCTACTTCCTCTACACCTTGAGCGAAGCTCAGGTGGGTCAGAGCCTGTTCCCGGTCGGCGATCTTGAAAAACCCGAGGTGCGCCGCATCGCCGAGCAGCTCGATCTCATCACCGCCAAGAAGAAAGACTCTACCGGCATCTGCTTTATCGGTGAGCGCAAATTCAAGGACTTCCTGGCCAAGTTCCTGCCCGCCCAGCCCGGCCCCATCGAAACCGTCGATGGCAAGGTGATCGGCGAGCATCAGGGCCTGATGTACCACACCCTGGGCCAGCGCAAGGGGCTTGGCATCGGTGGTCGCAAAGATGCCACCGAGGAGGCCTGGTACGTGGTCGACAAAGAGGTGGAACGCAACACCCTGGTGGTGGCGCAGGGCGAACATCCCCGTCTCTACTCCGATGGCCTGATCGCCAGCCAGCTGCACTGGGTGGATCGCACCCCCATTCGCGCGCCGCGCCGCTGCACCGTCAAGACCCGCTATCGGCAGGAAGATATCCCCTGCCTGATCCAGCCCATCGACGATGAGACCATCCGGGTCATCTTCGGCGAGAAACAGGCTGCGGTCACCCCGGGTCAGTCCGCCGTCTTCTACGACGGGGAAGTGTGTCTGGGCGGCGGCATCATCGAACAACGTTTCAGCCATCCGGTCTAAGGGCTGGGGCGCTCACGAGCGTCTGCGCTGAACTCCCTTCTCCCCTCGAGGGAGAAGGGTTGGGGATGAGGGGGTAACCACCCTCACCCTGACCCTCTCCCTGAGGGAGAGGGGACAAAGATAAAACAGCACAAGGCAGCGATACATGATTGGCAACTTCCAGGCCGGATCATGGCGTCGGCCGGTGAATGAACAGAACAGGGCTGTGAAGATATGAGCGACAAATTCCAAGACAGAACCATGGCCTTTGCCGGCATCTGCCAGGCCGCCTATCTGGTGCAGAAGGTGGCCCGTGACGGCAGCTGCGACGAAGCGGCCCTGCGCGAGAGCCTCTCCAGCATTCTGGTGACCAACCCGAGCCAGCCGCTCGAGGTGTTCAACAACACCCACCTGGCCATTCGCGACGGCTACCGCGCGCTGGTCGAGCAGCTGGGTGCCGACGGCAGCCAGAAGAATGCCGAGCTGACCCGCTACGTGGTGAGCCTGATCGCGCTGGAGCGCAAGCTGGCCAAGCGCAAGGACATCCTCAACATGCTGGGTGAGCGGATCAGCCAGATTGGCCGCCAGCAACAGCACTTCGATCTGCTCGACGAGCAGATCCTGGCCAACATGGCGAGCATCTACAGCGACCTCATCAGCCCGATCGGGCCCAGAATCCAGGTGGCGGGTACCCCGCTGTTCCTGCAGCAGCCGTTGGTGCAGCACAAGGTGCGCGCCCTGCTGCTGGCCGGCATCCGGGCCTGCGTGCTGTGGCGTCAGCTCGGCGGCAGCCGCACCCAGATCATCTTCGCTCGCAAGAAGATGGTGGAGCTGGCCAAACGTTACTAAATAATCGGCTCGCGCGCGGGCCGAGGGACGACAGCAAGGCGGTCAGCCGCATATCCCCTTGCTGACACCCAGGGCCCACGCGTGAGTGGATACGGATCCCCCACACCAATCATCAGGAGTTCACCCCATGGAGCTGTCCGCGCTGACTGCTGTTTCCCCGATTGACGGTCGTTATGGCGACAAGGCCGATGCCCTGCGCCCTATCTTCTCCGAATTCGGCCTGCTGCGTTTTCGCGTCGAAGTCGAGGTGCGCTGGTTGCAAAAACTGGCCAGCCACGCCGGGATCCCGGAAGTCCCAGCCCTGAGCGCGGCCGCCAGTGCCCTGCTCGACGGCATAGTACAGAGCTTCAACGAGCAGGATGCCGCCCGCATCAAACAGATCGAGCGCACCACCAACCATGATGTGAAAGCGGTGGAGTACTTCCTGAAAGAAAAAGTCGAAGTGAACCCGGAGCTGGCCGCCATCGCTGAGTTCATCCACTTCGCCTGCACCTCGGAAGACATCAACAACAACTCCCACGGCCTGATGCTGAAAACCGCCCGCGAAGAGGTCATCAAGCCTTACTGCGAGAAGCTGATTTCCGAACTCAAGCGTCTGGCCGTTGAGTACCGCGACATGCCGCTGCTGTCCCGTACCCACGGTCAGCCGGCGACCCCGAGCACCATGGGCAAGGAGATGGCCAACGTCGCCTACCGTCTGGAGCGCCAGTACAAGCAGATCATGGCGGTGGAGATCCTCGGCAAGATCAACGGCGCGGTCGGCAACTACAACGCCCACATCAGCGCCTACCCGGATGTGGACTGGCACCAGTTCTCCGAGGAATTCGTCACTTCCCTCGGCCTTTCCTGGAACCCCTACACCACCCAGATCGAGCCGCACGACTACATCGCCGAGCTGTTCGACGCCATGGCCCGCTTCAACACCATCCTGATCGACTTCGACCGCGACGTATGGGGCTACATCTCCCTGGGCCACTTCAAGCAGCGCACCATCGCCGGCGAAATCGGCTCCTCCACCATGCCGCACAAGGTCAACCCCATCGACTTCGAGAACTCCGAAGGCAATCTGGGTCTGGCCAACGCTGTGTTCCAGCATCTGGCCTCCAAGCTGCCCATCTCCCGCTGGCAGCGTGATCTGACCGACTCGACCGTGCTGCGCAACCTGGGTGTGGCGGTGGGTTACTCCCTGATTGCCTATCAGGCGACCCTCAAGGGTATCTCCAAGCTGGAAGCCAACGACGCCGCCATGGCTGCCGATCTGGATGCCAACTGGGAAGTGCTGGCCGAGCCGATCCAGACCGTGATGCGCCGTTACGGCATCGAGAAGCCCTACGAGAAGCTCAAAGAGCTGACTCGTGGTCGCCGCGTCGATGCCGAAGGGATGCGTACCTTTATCGACACCCTGGCGTTGCCGGAAGCGGTCAAGGTTGAGCTGAAGAAGCTGACCCCGGCCAACTATATCGGCGACGCCCAGCGTCTGGTCGATCTACTGAAATAAACGGATAAATGACACCACCGGGGCCCTGTGCATGATCTGCAACAGGGCCCCGGTTATTTTATGTGGCACCCTATACACCCTTTGCAAGAGGTCTTGCCCGAGGCCAGCCACCGCTTCCGGCAAGACCTCTCTTGACCTTTGTCGAACCCTTTGACGAGAAGATCTATGTACCAACTCAATCTGGATATCGCTCACTTCCTCGAGCACTACTGGCAGAAGCGCCCACTGCTCATCAAGGGCGGCTTCACCGACTTTCAGGATCCCATCAGCCCGGACGAGCTGGCGGGTCTTGCCATGGAAGAGGTGATTGAATCGCGCCTGGTCACCCGCTTCAACAACAAGTGGGAGGCGGCTCACGGCCCCTTCGAATCCTACGATCACCTGGGTGAAGAGAACTGGACCGTGCTGGTGCAGGCCTGCAACCACTGGGCCCCCGAGGTGAACGAACTGGCGCTGCCGTTCCAGTTCATCCCCGGCTGGCGCTTTGACGATGTGATGGTGAGCTTCTCCACCCCTCACGGCGGGGTCGGTCCCCACATCGACAACTACGACGTCTTCATTACCCAGGGCCAGGGCAAGCGCCACTGGCGCGTCGGCGATGCCAAGCCCTTGAACGAGTTCGCCGCCCACGCGGCCCTGCTGCACTGCGAGCCGTTCGAGGCGATCATCGACGTCATCATGGAGCCGGGCGATATCCTCTACATCCCGCCTGGATTCCCCCACGAGGGCTACGCCATCGAGCCGTCCCTGAACTTCTCGGTGGGCTTCCGCGCACCGGATGCCAAGGCGCTTATCTCCTCCTTTGCCGATCACCTGATCGACAACGAGGTGCGCACCGAGCGTTACGGCGATGCCGACCTCAAGCCCCGTGCCCGCCACGGCGAGATCCAGCCCCACGAGCTGCACCGTCTGCGCGAGCTGATGCAGCAGGCCCTCGATGACGAGACCCTGTTCAAGGAGTGGTTCGGCACCATGATCTCCGAGGCCAAGCACGATCTGGACGTTAATCCGGTGGAGCCGGACTACAGCGCCGAGGAAGTGGCCGATCTGCTGACCCAGGGCGAGCCCGCCATCAAGGTGCCGGGCCTGCGCACCGTCTGGTTCAGCGGCGAGAGCCAGCAGTGCTACATCGACGGCGAAGCCTGGACGCTGCAGAGCGAAGATGCGGCAGCCATTTCGCTCTTATGCGACAAGGACATGGTCACCCAGGCCGACATGGTGGAGCTTGCCGATCAGGCCGGCTTCCTGCAACTGTTGACCCGGCTGGTCAACCGCGGCTACTGGTTCTTCAGCTGAGCTGACGGACAGAGGTAAAAAAGGCGCCCGAGGGCGCCTTTTTTGTTATTTGCAACCGATTTGGATACATCTGGTTTTCGTACATGGGCCGGTTCAATAGTGACGACTCATGGCCAAGCGATGGACAAGGGAGTCACCTCCGCTATTTCGGAATAAACGCATTCTTGTAGAAGGATCGGAATCCATTGTCCGGTACCTGAAACTCAACCCCGTTGTACAATGACAATGAGGCATCATCAGTCTTGTTCATAATTGCGCCATAGCGGGCATAACCACTTTTGCCATCGTGATACATAAAGTCCATCCGCGAAACCAGATCGCTGGTTTTCTTGAACAACCTGCCAACAATCGGCGAGTCTGAGGACAGGGGATTATTGATGGTCCGCAGTAATTTCATACGGGTATAGTCACCATTGTCATCCCGGGTCAGCAGATAATGGTAGCGGGTCTCGGGAGCCTGCAGACCATTTAACCGATAGATCAAATTCACGTTGGTACCGAGTGCCAGTGCATTCAGGCCATAGGTTATCGGTGCATCACGCTGACCGACAAAGTCAGAGATTATCCTGCGCGCTACACCAGCTTTCACTTGATAGATATGTCGGGTAGTGAAGATAAGGAACATGGTCTCATCAAGGCCATTGATGGCAACCACATCCAGCGGATATTCTTGCCACTCCAGATTTAATTGACTCGTCAGCTCATTGCTGTTTGTCGGGGCATCTTCCAGATGAGACGTCAAGAAAGCGCGTGAAAAGCTTGAGTTGTTTCCCAGTGCCACAAATATAGCAGAGCGACTATTATTGCTTGCCTGACTCTCAACGGCATGCAAGCAGGTCTGCAAATCACTCCCTGGCCGCCAGTTACTGATCGGTGTGGTGGCTCCCGCAGTGAAGAAATTCGATATATTTCCGTAACCTGGCTTCTGAATATTGGCAAAGTTATAAATCCTGCCATTTCTCGGCGAGGTTACCAGAGCCCCTGGCTGAGTATAAATCGGATTATCATGATCAGCGATACTTGGGACATAATCCCAATCGGTATTCATGGTCCTTGCATCGAATGCGCACACCAGAGTACGCTTCCAGTAACTGGACACCCGGCAAATATATGCACCAAGATCTTCATACTCAAGCCCTCGTGGCTTAATATATTCGTTGGTATATCTCGCGATCGGGGTAGGTTTGACCTCTTCTTTTTTGAGTAAGGTGTAGATCCACTGGGCAATGGCCACCACTATGCCTATCACCGCGACAATGATGCCCAAGGGGCCGGCAATGGCAAACCCCATAAAAGAGGCAATGGCGACACCCAACGCCACCGTGGCGACCAACATATTGATTGCCGCAAATATAATATCCCCAATATCGCCGCCCTCAACAGCCTGATACAGGTTATACGCGGCCAGGGCCGCCCCCAGTGCCGCCAAGCCAACAAAACATATATTGATAACCCGAGTGATATTTTGCGTGGCGAGAAACATCTTGCTGGCGATCTGCCGCTCCAGCACATTCGTGAGATGCTGGCCTTTGGCGGTAAGGTTGCTCAAGAATTGACTGAATTTTCCCATATTGATGGCAATGCTATTGATGATGCCTTCACCATTGCCATAAATAAACATGGTCACTTTATCAAGGAACCGACCGAGCTGGATCAGATTCAAGGTCACATCAAACAGGGCTGCCCCCAACTCCATCAAAGGAACAGGGTTGCTCCATTCCTCCCGATCGGTGGCCGTCAACCAGGTAAAATTGCCCACCCCCAGCAACAAGGTGAACACGGAAAGGAATGAATCTATGGGGAAGGCCGCGGGAGCCACACCGGAGAAGGCTGTGGGAGCCATACTGCCCGCCGTCCCTGCCAGAGCAGGATATCGTTGAAGAATACGCTGCCGAGCCCCCTCATCCTGCAAGGTGCTCGTTCTCAGGTTCAGATTATTCAGTTCATGCCAGAAGCTATCCGGACTATTCTGGTTGAAGAAATTGTTCCAGAAGATGCGCTGCGTACCGCTTTCATTTCTCAGCAAGGTCACCACATCATCGAAATTCCTCCTGTTGGCCAGGACTGTGTATTTCTCGCTTTGCTGACCCCAGCTCATGTTCATGGCAAACCCGCTGTAAACAGATCCCGCCATGGTACGTTCAAATTTTTTCAGCTCATCTTCGGTGATGCGACGACCGGATGAAATATTGAGCGCTCTTACTTTATTGATGGTGTTGTACACTTGCCACATCGCCTTTTCAAACGATGAGCCTGACCCCAGATACTCCTGAACTTTAAAAGAACTGATAAGTTCGTCTAATACCTCATTCTTGGAGTAGTGTTCGATAAGTTGACGAGCCCAGCTTTCCCCCCCTGCTTTGTAGGCGGTTAACTTTCCATTTTGACAATAATGGGTGGCAACAGAGTATAGCTGATCGATAATCTCCTTAAACTGCGCCCCCTTTTCTGCTTGCTTGATATTCGCATTTACCTTCACCATATCCCAAGAGTTATACAGCTTCCGGTCAGCTACTGTGACATTGGTTTGCTTGCTATATGAGTTCTGTAACAGGCCACTCACGTACTCAACCATATTATCGGTAAAATAGCGTCGATTGCTGCTGTAAATAGCATTGACCGAGCTGATGCCATCACTCATTGTCAGCACATTATTATTAGGCTTCATGCCAGGGCCCAATGCTTCGCTTAATGAGCTGTTCTGATACTGGAATTCGTACTTCATCAACTCTTGAAACATCACCTGGGCAAGATATTGCGCTTCATCGGTTTCTTGTACAAAGTTGACCCGATTTGAATCAACGGCGGGCTGGTTAGACGCCATCACGTAAAAATTGATCGCATCCAGCTCAGCAAAATTGCCACTATTCAAAACAGCAATGGCAGCCTTCACCGGGGCAGGAAAAACGCTGCCAGCTGCCAGACCAATCAGCGACATGGAGGAAAACGTCAGAAAATCACGACGTCCTTGTGAAACCTCACGATGGATTATTGCTGAAAGTTTTTTCATATAATATATCCCTATCAGTGCTCAATTTCTTCCAGATTGCCCGATATTTTCAGACAATAGCTGGGCAGGCCATATCATCATGACCGAGCATATGGTGGTTGTTCTTGGGTGTAAGATGAAGACAGGTTACCGCGTCAGCATTATTGATATGCAAACGAGAGCAACGCTATCGATATATAAGACAAGGGCGGGCATGAATAATTAAAGCCATGGCAATCGCACCTGGCCCCCTTGTTTATATATTCAACAACCTACCTTTACATCCTCATTTGAGTCAAGCATCAATAATGAGGTCAAACCAAAAAATGTTACCCGTTAGACAAAAGCAGATCTTTCCGATAAAAAAAATTGTAACAAGACATTGCAACAATATACCTCCGGAAAAAGTAACGGCCAGCCCTCAGGCAGCAGACCCCATATTCAGAGAATATGGTGGCGCGCTCCATATATCCCGACACGGATTCAAGAGGTGTTTGCTCAATGGCATGGGCGTGGATACTGCCCAGGATGATGGAGCGGAGGAGCACAACGACTCATCGCTTATTCAAGGGGAAAGGCGCAGCACCTAATGCTCATGCAGATAACAAAACGGCAGCCCGCAGGCTGCCGTTTGCGTTGCTCATTGTTCTTCGGGAAGCTCGTCAAACAGCGGGTGGTAGAGCACTTCGCCCTGCATCCCGCTCAGGCCGCCTTCCTGCAGCTCCATCGCCATGAAGCAGTCGGCGGGCACCTCGTAGATGCAGTGCAGGCCGAACTCGCTGGCGGGGCGAAAACCGAAGCGGCTGTAATAGGTCGGGTCACCCAGCACCACCACCGCCTTCCAGTCCATCTCCAGCGCCGTATCCAGCCCCTCGCGTACCAGATCCGACCCTATGCCCTGCCCCTGCCAATCGGGATGGACCGCCACGGGCGCAAGACCGAGCCAGGGCCCTTCCATGCCGTTAATGGTGATCGGGCTCAGCATCAGGTGCCCCATGAACTCGTACTCCTCCTCCTCGACCATGGTCACCACGGCGGCGCCACATTCGCGCAGGCGGTTGACCAATTCGGCCTCGTCGGAACGGCCAAAGGCGGCGCTCACCAGGTCATAGACCGGCAGCATGTCGCCGGGGCGCTCGGTTCTCAGCATACAGCGTTACTCCTCGTACAGCAGAGCGGGCATTATTCCACAAACTGACCGCCGCCCTGAGCACCTTTGTCGAGAAATGGGAGGGTGGACTCAGGAAACCGCACGGTCAGCAGGCGCAGCAGTGCTTGCAGATCGCTCGGTTGCAGGGTGGTGATGGCCGCCCGATAGGCCGCAAACAGCTCGGCATCCCCCAGCTCCAGCCAGCTCAGCGTCTGGTCTGGTCCGCGATGCCAACGTCCAGCCAACTCGTCGATGAGGGCGGGCAACTCCACCAGCAGCCAGAGCTGGTGATAACGGCGACTGACAGCCTCCCCCTGTGTGTTCTCGCCGCTCGCCCGGCGGGCCAAGGTGCCCAGCCAGTCGAGCCGCTGACGCCGCTCCACCAGCGTGAGCGGTGCCGGCCCCTGACGCTGCAGGCTGGCCAACTGCTGCAGATAGGCCAACCCTTGCTCTTCACAGTCCTTGAGCAGCAACCCCCGGTACAGATAGAGCTGGTCCGGCTCGGCCTGCGCCAGCGCCGCCTGATCGTGATACTCCACCGCCAGCGGCCCATCACTCTCCTGCTCGGGCAGGGTGTCGACAGCCAGTTCACTTTCTGGCTCCGACTGCGCCAGGAAGAGGGCCAGCCGCCTCGGCTCACTCTCCTCGGCGCCTGCTTGCAGGATGGCCGCCACCACCCGTTCGTCGGCCAGCAAGGGGGCCAACTGCCGTATCAGCGGCGCCGCGAGCGTCTGGCTTCGCTCCAGTTGCCAGTAGCTCACCTCGCACGGCGGCTGACCACTCAGCTCGCGCCGACCGCAATAGCGCATGCCCAGCTTGGCCATCACCCGGCCGGAGGCCAGATTGCCTGGCATATGGCGGGCGGTCAGCACCGGCAGTTGCAGCCGCTCGAACGTAAAGGCCTTGACCAGCCGGGCGGCCCGGGTCGCCAGCCCGCGATTTTGCCAGGGCACGCCCACCCACCAGGCGAGCTCGCCGTTCCAGTGCAGCGAGATCACCCCCACCAGCGGCGTCTGGCCCTCCCCCGCCGGCAGGGTCAGCGCCCAGCTCCAGCCCAGCCCGAGCGCCGCCTTGCGCCAGCAGCCGGCCAGCCAGTCGCGAGCCGCCTCCGGCGGGTAGGGATGGGGGATGTTGAGGGTGTAGCGGGCGAGCGCCGCATCGCTGCAATAGCGCACTACATCGGCCTCATCGCGCGCCAGCAGGGGACGCAGTTGCAGGGCAGGCCCCGACTGCGAGGCGAGCTCGGCCAGCACCGGCACCGTCAGGCGGCGGGCTAGCAGGCGGTTGAGCACGGCGCCCAGATCGTCTTGCGCCGTCAACGTCAGATCGGCGCCCTGTGGCCCCAGCGTCAGCAGCCCCTCCTCCCGGGCCAGGGTCAGCAGGGAGGCCGAGCCGCTGATGAGGATCTGGCGGCTCGGATCCCTCGCGGGCTGGGCAGGCAAGTCACCATCCAGCCAGGCGGCCAGCAGCGAGCTGGCCGAACGCACGCCATCGGGCGGACAACAGGACCAGAGTCCGCCGGTATCGCTCGGCAAACACTCATCGGCCTTGCTCTGCAGCAGCAGCCAGCGCCCCCCCTGCCGTTGCCAGGCCTGCAGCACCGGCGCCCAGTGGGGCTGCCACAGGGCCCGCTCGATCAGCAGCTCCATCAGCCGGCCTGGCAGGCAGCCGGCAGGCTCAGGTGACGGGGATGGGCTTCGATACGGGCGATCCAGTCGCGAATTGCTGGCCAGCCCTGCAGCGAGAAGATCCCCTCCTCCGCCACATGGGTGTAAGCGTAAAGCGTGATGTCGGCGATGGTCAGGGAGTCACCGCACAGGTAGGGACTCTGTTTGAGCTGCTGCTCCAGCACCGCCAGCGCCTTCTCGCCGCCGGCTTTGAGCCCGTCGAGGCGCGCCTCTTGGGACTCCGGCCGCCCCAGATAGTGCACGATGAAACGGGCTACCGCGATATAGGGCTCATGGCTGTACTGCTCGAAGAACAGCCACTTGAGCACTTCAGCCTGCTGACGCGGCTCGGTCGGCCACAGGGGCGAGCCCTGCGCCAGATAGAAGAGGATGGCGTTGGATTCCGCCAGGGTATCGCCGTGGGCCAGCTCCAGCACCGGGATCTTGCCGTTGGGGTTGATGGCCAGAAAATCGGGAGTACGAGTCTCCCCCGCCAGCACATCCACCGGCACCCAGTCGAGGGGCAGTTCAAGCCAGCGAGCCAGCAACCAGGGCTTGTAGCAGTTGCCGGACTTCAGATCGCCATACAGACGCATACAGACTCCTTGTCAGCGGCAGCGGGCACTCAGGGCGCCAGCCGCTCGATGTGCCAGCCTTCCCCCTCACGGGTGTAGTAGAAACGGTCGTGCAGGCGATGCTCGCCCCCCTGCCAGAATTCGACCGTGTCGATCCGCACCCGAAAACCGCCCCAGAAGCTTGGCAGCGGCACTTCGCCATTGGCAAACTTCTGCTTGAGCTCGAGGAATTTGGCCTCCAGCACGCCGCGCGCCGAGATCCGGGTCGACTGCTGGGAAACCCAGGCGGCGATCTGGCTGTCCTTGGGGCGGCTGTGGAAGTACTTCATCACCTCGAAGGTGCTCATTTTCTCCACCCGGCCGGTCACATGCACTTGTCTATCCAGCGTGTGCCAGGGAAACAGCAGGCTGATGCGGGGGTTGCCCTCCAGCTGATGCGCCTTGCGGCTGCCCATGTTGGTGTAGAACACCATGCCCTCGGCATCGTAGTGCTTGAGCAGCACGGTGCGCTGCCAGGGCTGACCGTCGGCATCGACGGTGCCCACCACCATGGCGGTGGGATCGGTCAGCTTGGCCTCGCACGCCTGCGCCAACCACTTCTCGAACAGGGCGAGGGGCTCGGCCGGCAGATCGGCCCGGTGCAATCCACCCCGGGTGTATTCGCGGCGCAGATCGGCTACATCCATCATCTTGATTTTCCTTCTCTCTTTGCCGCCCATGCGGCCATGCGTGCTGGCATTGTGCGACGAGCACGCCATGGGTACAAGCCTTGTGACCGGCAAATGGCGGCTGCAAAAAAGAGGGAGGCTCACGCCTCCCTCCCTTGGTATACCCTTCGCACGCTCTTGGTACGCGCAGGCTTATTGCTTGCCAGAGGCAGCAGGACAATGCGCCAGCATGCGCCGGTTGTAATCGGCCGCGTAGGCCGCCAGCTTGGCTTGGGCCTCTTCCTGCCCGGGCTTGATGACATCCCCCAATCCATCGAGGTAGCGCACGCCACAGCGGGTCTTGGCCGAGGCCTGCTGCTCCGGTGCGATGCCGGGCGCCACCTCGCCGCGCCCGGCCCGCACGATCAACCGGTAATCCTGCTTGGCCAGACTGGCGCTGACCGCCTGCTCCAGGGTATCCGCATCGGCCTGACAGCCGCCAAGCAGGGACACCAGCACCAGCCAGCCAGCCCTCATCCGCGCCTCCGTTGCCAACCCAGCAGGGCCAGCGCCAGAGTCCAGAGACCGAGGGCGCCACCACCACCGCCGCCACCACCCGAACTGCCACCACTTTGGACGACCGGCAGCTTGGCCGGACTGATGGCGAAGAAGATGTTGTCGCTGCAGGCCACCTTCAGGCGGGCGGCGCTGGCCAGATCCGCCGGCAGGGTGACGGTGGCTGCGCCGCTGTTGGGCTGACTGACCGCCAGATTGCTCCAGCTGGTCCCCTCGTTCTGGGTGATGAACAGATCCACCTTGCTGCAGCTGATCGGCGCCAGCGTGGTGCCGGCCACATCCCAGCCGACCACCTGGCTTGCCCCCGGCGTCAACGCCACCCCAAGCGGGGCGGTCAGCCGGAAGGCGCTGCCGGTGTTGACCACCTGAACCTTCATGTCGTCGCTGGCGACACCGCCCTTGCCATCACGCACCGTCAACCGGAAGTTGAGATCCCGGTTGGTGGTGGGCCAGGCCTCGCCCTTGGCGAGCGTGCCCGAGAGCAGAGAGGGCAGGCTCGGCAGGATCCGCTCCGGCGAGCTGATGGGGGACACGAAACGGAACAGCGGCCGGCTGCCATCGTCCACCATGGTGGCCGGGCTGCTCGACTCCGTGCCCAAATCAATCTGCTCCCAGGTGTAGGTCAGGGGATCCCCGTCCAGATCGGCGCCGGCCCCCTTGAGCACGAACGGCGTGTTGGCCGGAATGATGCGGCTGGCCCCGGCCGCCGCCTGGGGCGCATTGTTGACGAGGTTGAGGGTAGTGCCGCAGGCCGGCACGGTCGCCATGTGCGCTCGCATCTGCTCGATGGACTTGCTGTGGAAATAGGGGTCGCTGTGGGGCTGGATGTTTTCGTCCCCGCAGATCCCGGCATAGGCCATGATGGAGGTGCCGCTGCCCGGCTCCCAGGCTTGGGTCGCCTCCCGATTGCCGCTGCCACAACTGTTGGTGGTACCGTTGAAGGTGTGGTCGGCGCCGAACTGGTGGCCAATCTCATGGGCCACGTAGTCGATAAAGAAGGCATCCCCCACCGGGGTGGCCGAGCCGGTCATGCCCTGCGAACGGGTGGCGGTACAGAGCGCACCGAGATTGGCCAGCCCGCCGCCCCCGGTATTGACCACATGGCCGATGTCGAACTGTCCAAGCGGCGCACTGGGCAGGGTCTGGGCATTGGCCTGCACCACGCTGTTGATGTCGACGTCGGCATCACCATTGGTGAAGGGATCGCTGGCCGGATCGATAAAGATGATGTTGTCGTTGCCGCTGGCCAGCTGAAACTCGGCCCCTACGTCGCGCTGGTACACCTCGTTGACCCGGTTGAGCAGGGTGGCGATAGCCGCGGTGGCCAGCACCTTGGAGCCCCCGTGGAACTGGGTGTACTCCCCCGCCGCCGAGATGGCGATGACGTAACGCTTGCGCACGTTGCCATCCACCTGCACCTTGTGCGCCAGCGCCCTGCTGGCCTCGCTGCCGATAACCTTGTCCGCGTCCTCCTCCAGCCGGCTGTAGGCATCCTGCTGGTAATAGACGGCATAACCGTCGGCATTGCGCAGCGGGTCGACGAACACCGTCTTGCCCTGATGGGTGAACATGGCGTGAAAGCCCAGCGGCCCCAGGTCAAAACGTCCCGTCTCTACCGGTGCTGCCGGGTTATGGCCCTTGAAGGTCAGGATCTCGGGGAATTTGGCCGCCTGATCGGCCGGCAGCAGATCATAGGCTTGCAGGGTGAAGGTCACCTCTCCCCCGTCGGGCAACGGCAGGGTCAGCGAACGGGCCCCGGCCTGCAGGCCGGCAAAATAATCGATGGGCACCTTGGCGACCCGAAACTGGTTGGCCCGCACTTCATAGCCGTCGGCGGCGCTGGCGCGCGCCGCCACCGTGTCCCACTCCTTGGCCGCGAGGCCACCCGAGCTCATCAGGCTGGCTACCACCAGCGCCAAGGGAGAAAATTTCATCAACTGCATCTTTTTAGTCCTTTTAAATGCACTCACCCAAACTGCAACTGGCATCATTCGCCTGCCGCCCTGCTTAGTCCAGCACCACCTGGCGGATATTCCCCGAATGGGGAGTGTTGCACCAACCCTGTCTAGCCCCTATCATTGCGCGGATTTATCAGTTTTTGAGCCGCGTCACCATGACGACGGTTCGTCTTTATCTGACCAAGGTTAATCTCATGCTCAAATCCCCACTGTTGCCCCGTTTCGGGGACCTGGTCGTTGCCATTGTTGACGATGTGCTGGGCCAGGGTCTCACCCTGGACCGCGCCTATGCCCGTCACTTCTCCGGCATCGAACTCAAACCGCAAGAACAGGCAAGGATTGCCCTGGTCACCGGCGATCTGCTGCGTCGCCTCAGCCTCTATTGCGCCCTGACCGGCATCCAGGTCCGTCAGGCCGAGAAGAACGTCTGGCCGCTGCTGCACAGCTGGCACGCTTTTCACAAGATAGCCCAACCCAACCATCCGACGCTGGATCGCTTCAATGAAGAGGCGTTTCGTCGTCGTCTGACCGAAGCCAAGAAGAACCCGGTGCTGATGGATGGTTGCCCGACCTGGCTGGAAAAACTCGGCAGCGAGCAACTGGGCGAAGCCTGGCCTGCCGAGCGTGCCGCGCTGGCCTGGATGCCCAAGCGTTATCTGCGGGTCAACAGCCTCAAGTGCACCCGTGAAGAGCTGCAGGCCGCACTGGCCAAAGAACAGGTCACCACCATTCCAGTGGAAGGGGTCGACTCAGCCCTGCAAGTGACCTCGGATGCCGCCCTGTTTCGTACCAAGGCCTTTGCCGATGGCTGGTTCGAGCAGCAGGATGCCGGCTCCCAGCAGGTTGCGGCCGCGCTGGAAGTGAGCCCCGGCATGCGCGTCATCGATGCCTGCGCCGGTGCCGGTGGCAAGACCCTGCATCTGGCCGCCATGATGGAGGGCAAGGGCCGCCTGCTGGCGATGGATGTGGAAGAGTGGAAGCTCGAAAACCTCAAGCAGCGCGCCCGCCGCGCCGGGGCCCACAACGTGGAGACCCGGGTGATCACCAGCAGCAAAACCGTCAAGCGCCTCAAAGAGAGTGCGGATCGCGTGCTGCTGGACGTGCCCTGCTCCGGCCTCGGCGTGCTCAAGCGCAATCCGGATGCCAAGTGGCGCGACACCGCCGAGCGGTTGCCGGTACTGGTTGCCTTGCAGGCGGAGATCCTGCAGCGCTACAGCCAGATGGTGAAGGTGGGTGGTCTGCTGGTCTATGCAACCTGTTCCATCCTGCCGGAAGAGAACCGTCAGCAGGTGGACAAGTTCCTCGCCGCCAATGAAAACTACCGCCTGCGGGATGACCACACCGTCAGCCCGGCCGCCACCGGCTTCGATGGCTTCTACATGGCACGCATCGAACGCATCGCCTGATGCTTGTCGTGACATAAAGTTGTGAAATAAAAAAGGGGAGCCAGTGGCTCCCCTTTTTGCATGATGCAGCTGCTGCCTTATTCGGCGGCGGCGTCATCCTGCTTGTGTTTGGCGGCAGTTTCCTTGATCAGGGTCTGCAGCTCGCCGGCCTGGAACATCTCGATCATGATGTCGCAGCCACCGACCAGCTCACCTTCCACCCACAGCTGGGGGAAGGTCGGCCAGTTGGCAAACTTCGGCAATTCGGCGCGGATATCCGGGTTTTGCAGGATGTCGACGTAAGCAAACGGCTCGCCACAGGACATCAGGGCCTGGGAGGCCTGGGCAGAGAAACCGCAGCTGGGTAGCTTGGGGGAGCCCTTCATGTACAGGATGATGGGGTTTTCAGCCAGCTGCTGTTTGATCTTTTCAATAGTTTCCATAGGTGCCTCACTAGAGCGATTTCGGCGGCCATTCTACTGCAATCCGGGCAGACCACAAACTGGCAAACCACCTCGGATGCAAGAAGTGATGAATCAATACGCCGCAGCTTGATCCGGATCATGGCGAGAATCAAGAGTTGTTAGCCCATCTTTGATGCTGGTACAATCGATGGGCTTTGGGCCATCTGGCCCCCTTATTTCAAGAACAATTCTTTTCAAGATAGAAAAGAGTACGCAATGTCTTGCAACCGTCGCCTTCGCACGGCCAGCCAATGGAGAGTAGAAAATGGCATTCGAACTTCCCGCTCTGCCCTATGCAATCAATGCTCTGGAACCGCACATCTCCCAGGAAACTCTGGAATACCACCACGGCAAGCACCACAACACCTATGTGGTCAACCTGAACAACCTGGTGCCGGGTACCGAGTTTGAAGGCAAGTCTCTGGAAGAGATCATCAAGACCTCCACTGGCGGCATCTTCAACAACGCCGCCCAGATCTGGAACCACACCTTCTACTGGCACTGCCTCTCCCCGAACGGCGGTGGCGAGCCCACTGGCGCCCTGGCTGATGCCATCACCAAGGCGTTCGGCTCCTTCGCCGAGTTCAAGGATGCGTTCACCAAGTCTGCCATCGGCAACTTCGGTTCCAGCTGGACCTGGCTGGTGAAAAAGGCTGACGGCTCCCTGGCCATCGTCAACACCTCCAACGCCGGTTGCCCGCTGACCGAAGCCGGTACCACTCCGCTGCTGACCGTCGACCTGTGGGAACACGCCTACTACATCGATTTCCGCAACCTGCGTCCGAAGTACATGGAAACCTTCTGGACCCTGGTCAACTGGGAATTCGTGGCCAAGAATCTGGCTGCCTGATAGCCCCCGTTCTTGCCAAAACGCCCCGCTCTTGCGGGGCGTTTTTTATGCCTGTGCAACAGCAGAGACGAAAAAGGCGCCCGCAGGCGCCTTTGCTACGTTACTCGAGCAGGATGCGCTGGCATCACTGGTCGATTTCATCCAGATAGTCGTCCAGATTGCTGTCGTCTTGCTTCTCCTGCTGCTCTTGCTTGAGCTCGGTCTGACGACCGGTCACCTTGTTCTGGTTGTACTGCAGATAAAAGTCCTTGGTCAGGGCGTAAGGATCGAGCGCGTTGTCGATGATCCGCTCCTGATCGATCAGCTTGGAACGGGTACCCAGACCATCCAGCGCCCAGTGGGTGATGCGCAGGGGCAGGGTCAGCAAGGCATAGGGGAAGTAGATGGTATCGATGGTATCCCCCACCAGCTTGCGGGTGGTGGTCGGGCCGTAGACCGGCACCATCAGATAGGCGCCATCGCCGATATCGGCGCGACCCAGCACGGTATTGAGCTCCAGCTTGTTGCGCGCCAGACCGGCATGCTTGGCCACGTCGAAGATCCCCAGCAGACCCACGGTGGTGTTGAGGGTGAAGCGACCCAGGTTGGTACCCGCCCCCTTCAAATCGCCGGTGATGAGATGGTTGACCATGCTGCTCGGCTCGTTGAAGTTTTCCACCAGATTTTCGATGCCGTCCTTCATTCCCTGCGGGATATAACGGGCATAGCCGTGCACCACGGGACGGGCCACATAGGGCTCCAGCACATCATAGTTGACGGCCCACATGGCCCGGTTGGCGCCCTGGAACGGGTCACGCCCATCGCTGGCCGTGCTAGTCGCACCGGGCCGGCTCGGTGTCTCCTTGAGGTCAAGGCTCTCGGGCCCCTGCTTGGGCGGGCCGCCAGCACAGCCGCCCAGCAACAAGGCCACCATCAATGCCCCTACACGCACATACATATGGAAGTCCTAGCTTTTTATTGTGATTAATCTGAATTATAGGCAGCCCGGCCCCATCGAGGGGCCGGGCCAAAGGCGTATTAGAGGGCGTGATCGATGCGGATGTCAATCGGCGCTGAAGGAATCGAACCGGTGGCGACCGGAACGGAGACACCTTCAAACGCCCCTTCCTTGTTCATGACGTTGCCGCCACGGGAGAGGCGCGCCTTGAACTGCAGCTCGGGGTAGGCAGCCAGCTTATTGCCTTCCATCATGGCGTCACCGTCACCCAGCGACAGGGTCAGCGGGAAGTGCGGCCCCGGGATACGCTTGACCGCGATGGGCATGGGCGGTCCGTTGGGGATCACCGCAAACACGAACAAATGGGCATCTTCCGGCAATGCAATGCCATCGGCCAGCGTCACCTTGAGCGGGAACTCGCCAGCCTTCACCTCCAGCACCTGGTCAGAGGCCGCGTTCTGCCCGCTCGCCTCAGCCGGCCCGGTCGCACTGGCCATGCCGCGTTTCTTCAACTGCTGCTCGGCATAGTCGATGGAGCGCTCCACCATGGTGTAACGGGTCGAGCCCTTCTCCATCAGCGGCAGCATCTCGCGCCAGCGTTGCAGAGCGGTCTTGAAGTCCTCTTTTTGCAGCGCCATGAAGGCGTAGACGGAGCGCGCCTCGATATTGGCAGGATCCTGGGCAATGGCCACCCGCAGCAGCTGATCGGCCTGCGCGTCATCCCCTGTCATCATCAGCGCCTGGGCGTAGGGCACCGCCACCATCGCCTTCTGCGGGGCCAGTCCGTAGGCCCGCTCCAGCGCCTCGCGGGCCATCTCGGGATCATTGCCATCCAGTGACAGCCGCCCCAGCAGCAGCCAGCCGCGATAATCGTTCGGCTCGTCCTTCAGGCGGGTACGCAGGCCTAAGGTGAAGTCCAGCAGATCCTGCTCGGTGACCTCGGCGTCCCGCTCCACCAGGATGCGGTTGCTGAGCTCGCCCAGCCGGCTATTGGCATCCTGCCAGCGGCTGACCTCCTGCCAGGAGCCGAGCTTGTAGTAGAGCCCCAGGCTCACCACCAGCAGCACCAGCACACCCGGGATCCAGATCATGCTCTTGCCGCCGCGGGCGGTCTGCTCCACGTCGGGGATGTCGTCCAGCAGGCTGCGTTGCAGCTCGATCAGGGAGTCCTGTTCTTCTGCCAGCACCCCTTGCTCGCGCTCTTCCCCGATCTCCAGCAGACGCTGGCGATAGAGCTGTTTGTTGAGGGCCGAGCGGCTGATGCTCTGCTTGCCCTCACCCCGCCACAACGGCAGCACCAGTGCCAGACTCACCAGCACCAGCAGGGCCGCGATCACTATCCAAAATGCGGTCATTGTTTCTCTTCCTCTTTGAGCAGGGCAGCCAGACGACGCTGCTCCTCCGCGCTCAGGGCGCTATCCGCCGGCGTGGCAGCCGCGGGACGACGGCGACTGCGCACCACCACCATGACGACACCGATGACGATCACCAGCAGGGGCCCGAGCCAGAGGATCAGGGTCGACGCCATCAGCGGCGGGTTGTACAGGATGAAGTTGCCGTAGCGGGCGACCATGTAATCCACCACTTCCTGCTTGTCCTTGCCCTCGCGCACCATCTGGTAGGTCTTGTCCCGCAAGTCCTTGGCCAGGCCCGCGTTGGAGTCGGCGATATCCTGGTTCTGGCACTTGGGACAGCGCAGCTCCTTGGTCAGCTCGCGAAAGGTCTGCTCCTGGGCGTCGCTGTCGAAGGTGTAGACATCGATGGCGGCCAGCGCCTGGCCCGCCCCGCCCAGTCCTGCCAGCAGCAGCAGGGACGCAATAAACATTCTCATCAGGCTCTCCCTCACTTCATGGCGTCATAGATGGGTTTGAGGGTGCTGGCCCACACCTCGGGGTTGACGTCCCCCACGTGGCGATAGCGAATGATGCCCTGACTGTCGATGAAGAAGGTCTCCGGCGCGCCGTAGACCCCCAGATCCAGCCCCAACATGCCGTCGGGATCATAAAGATTGATCTGGTAGGGATTGCCGAGCTCCGCCAGCCAGTTGATGGCCTTGGCCCGCTCATCCTTGTAGTTCATGCCGACGATGTAGATCCCCTGCCCCGCCAGCTGCTTGAGGTAGGTGTGCTCCCCATAGCAGGTCGGGCACCAGGTGGCCCAGACGTTGAGCAGCATGGGGCGCCCCTTGAGGATGCTCCTGTCATGCTGCTTATTGAGGTCGTAGATGTCCTGCAGGGTGAACACGGGCACTTCCTTGCCCACCATCACGGACTCGAGCTTGGTGGGATCGGAGTAGAGCCCCTTGAACAAAAACACGGCCCCCAGCAGAAACACGATGAAGGGGATCAGAAACAACCAGGTCTTCTTGCTCATGCCTTGGCCTCCTCGTCACGGCGACCGAAACGGTAGCGCTTGTCCAGCATCGCCAGCACGCCGCCGATGGCCATGAAGACGCCGCCGAACCAGATCCAGCGCACGAAGGGTTTGTAGTAGATCCGCACCGCCCAGGCGCCGCTGTCGAGCTGCTCGCCGAGCGCCGCGTAGAGATCCCGGGTGAAGCCGGCATCGATGGCCGCCTCGGTCATCGGCATCCGGGTCACCTTGTACATGCGTTTCTCCGGCTTGAGCAGGGCGACCTGCTTGCCGTCCTTGTGCACTTCCAGCACGCCCTTGAAGCCGTCGTAGTTGGGGCCGTTCTTCTCCTTGATACCGGTGAAGACAAACTCGTAGTCGGCAAACTGGACCCGATCGCCGGCCTGCATCCGCAGATCCTTCTCGATGCTGTAGTTCTGGGTACAGGCGATGCCGATGATGCTCACCGCAAGGCCCACGTGACCCAGGATCATCGCCCAGTGGCTGTTGCCAAGGCGGCGCACGCCGACGGCGAAGCTGTGCTTGTGGGTGGCACGCACCCAGGTCTCCTGCACGCTGGTCACTATGATCCAGGCACCAAGCCCGATACCGAGCGCAGCCCAGGGCTTGAACTCCTCGGCCAGCAGCAGCGGCAGCAAGATGGCGGCGGCCAGGCTCAATACCAGCGCCAGCACCACCTTGCCCTTGAGCTCGCCCAGCTCCTGGCGGCGCCAGCGAAACAGCGGGCCGACCCCCAGCAACAGGGCGAACGGAATGATCAGCCAGCTGTAGATGTGGTTGAAGAAGGGAGTACCGATGGAGATGCTGCCCAGCCCCAGCTCCTTGTGCACCAGCGGCAGCAGGGTGCCGAGCAGCACGGTCAGCAGACCCGCCACCAGCATGATGTTGTTGCACAGCAGCAGGGTCTCGCGGCTCCACAACTCGTGCTTGCCGTGGCTTCTCACCTGGGAGCCCTTGAAGGCAAACAGCAGCAAGGATGAACCGATTACCGCCAGCAGGAAGCCCAGAATGAACAGACCGCGGGTCGGGTCGGAGGCAAACGCATGCACCGACACCAGCACGCCGGAGCGCACCAGGAAGGTACCCAGCAGGCTCAGGGAGAAGGCGGAGAGCGCCAGCAGCACGGTCCAGGCCTTGAAGGTGGCACGTTTTTCACTCACCGCCAGCGAGTGCAGCAGGGCGGTACCCGCCAGCCAGGGCATGAAGGAGGCGTTTTCTACCGGATCCCAGAACCACCAGCCGCCCCAGCCGAGCTCGTAATAAGCCCACCAGGAGCCCAGCACGATACCCAGGGTGAGGAAGACCCAGGCCGCCATGGTCCAGGGACGCGACCAGCGCGCCCAGGTGGCATCGAGCCGACCGGTCATCAAGGACGCGATGGCAAAGGCAAAGGCCACCGAGAAGCCCACATAGCCCATGTAGAGCATCGGCGGGTGGAAAATGAGGCCGGGATCCTGCAACAGCGGGTTGAGGTCGCGCCCATCCACCGGGAAGTAGGGCAAGGTGCGGATGAAGGGGTCGGAGGTAAACAGCACGAAGGCGGTAAAACCGACCGAGATGAGGCCGAGCACGCCGAGCACCCGCGCCACCGCGTCGAGCGGCAGGCGACGGCTGAACATGGCGACGGCCGCAGTCCAGCCTCCCAGGGTCAGCACCCACAGCAGCAGGGAACCCTCGTGGGCGCCCCACACCGCGGAGATGCGATAGGCCAGCGGCAGCAGGCTGTTGGAGTTGGTGGCCACGTACTGCACGGTAAAGTCGTTGTCGATAAAGGCCCAGGTCAGGCACAGGAACGACAGCAACAGCAGCAGGAACTGGGCATAGGCCAGCGGGCGGGCCGCCGACATCATGCCAAGGCGCCCCCATTTGGCCCCGAGCAGCGGATAGCTGCCCAGCAGCAGGGCGGTGGCAAAGGCCAGGATCAGTGAAAACTGTCCCAATTCAGGGATCATGGCTGAACTCCTTTCAAATGAGCCGCAGCACGAACCTGTAAACCGGCTTGAAAAGGTGAAAACAGTGCGAATGCTGCCGGGATCATTGCTTGCTCCCCTTCAGCTGCGCCTCGGTATATTCCGGCTTGAAGTGCATGCCGTTGGTGGCATCGGCCACTTCCGGCGGCATGTAGTTCTCATCGTGCTTGGCCAGCACCTCGAAGGCGGCGACCGTGGTGGCATCCTTGAGGGTGCCCTGGGCGACGATGCCCTGCCCCTCGCGGAACAGGTCCGGCAGGATGCCGTCAAACTCGACGGTCACCAGATGCCCGCCGTTGTCCACCAGCTTGAAGGCCACCTTGAGGCTCTGGGGATCCCGCTGTACCGAGCCAGGTACCACCAGACCGCCGATACGCAGGCGCTGTCCTTCTTCCGGCTTGATCTTGTCCGGGCCCTTGCCCTCCACCAGCTCGCTCGGGGTGTAGAAGAGATCGATGTTCTGGCTGAGGGCATAGAGCACCAGGCCGATCACCGCGGCAAGCCCGGCACTGATCGCCAGGATGATGGTGAGGCGTTTCTTGCGTCTCGGGTTCATAGGGTGTTCTCCATCTGCTGGGCCGCCTTGCGGCGGGCCTCGCGCGCCTGCTTGTTGCGTAGTTCACCGAGCAGGGCGCGGGTTTTCATACGGGTGGAAATGACGATGCCGACCAGGCAGAGCAGGGTCAGACCGAAAGAGAGCCAGACGTAGAAGGCGTAACCGCCCATCGCCAGAAAGTCACTGAATGAGGCAAAGTGCATGCTTACTTCTCCTGCTCGGCTATCTCTTTGACCCAGGGGCGGTGCCACTCCCGCATCAAGAGCTCGTTTCGAAAACGCATCAGGGAGAGGGCCCCGAGGAAAGCGGCAAAGGCCAGGATCATGATGAGCAGCGGCCACAGCATCTCGGGGGAGATGGAAGGCTTGTCAAACTTGGTGATGCTGGCGCCCTGGTGCAGGGTGTTCCACCACTCCACTGAGTAATGGATGATGGGCAGGTTGATCACCCCCACCAGCGCCAGGATGCCGGCGGCGCGACCGGCCAGCACCTTGTCGCTGAAGGCGTTGTAGAGAGCGATGACACCGAGGTAGAGGAACAGCAGGATCAGCTCGGACGTGAGCCGCGCATCCCACACCCACCAGGTGCCCCACATGGGTTTGCCCCAGGCGGCGCCGGTAAACAGTGCGATGAAGGTGAACACGGCGCCGACCGGCGCGACCGCGGCCACCGTCATGTCCGCCATCCGCAACTGCCACACCAGACCGATGAAGGCAGCCACCGCCATGGTGGAGTAGGCCCCCATGGAGAGAATGGCGGCCGGAACATGGATGTAGATGATCCGGAAGGAGTCGCCCTGCTGATAATCCGCAGGTGCAAAGGCCAGCCCCCAGAGGGTGCCGATGATGAATGCCAGCAGGCTTGTCACGGCAAACCAGGGCAGCAGGGTCCCTGCCAGCTGGTACGCGCGCTCGGGTTTAGCGTAAGGGTGCAACCATTTCCACATAGCTCACAAAACCTTTCTGTTATTAATATCGTGGCGAGGCCTACCATACCCACTGCCGGAAAACATCACATCCCCCGAAAGCAATAAGCAGCCATCCTCTTGATCTATCTCAATTATATTTTTTATAACGGCCCTTCCATGGCCACTTTTTCAGACGCTTTCGTCAATTCACGCTGACTCGCAGCGCCGCCGAGACCGCCAGCGGGGTCAGGGTCAACGCACCGGCCAGCATGGCCCCCAGAATCGCCAGCTGCCCCGAATAGGGCAGCCCCATCCCCGCCGCATCGATGGCAGAGGTGGCAAAAATCAGTACCGGAATATAGAGCGGCAGGATCAGCAGGCTGAGCAGTACCCCCCCCTTGCGCAAACCGACCGTCAGGGCAACGCCGACCGCCCCGAGCAAGCTCAGCACGGGCGTTCCCAGCGCCAAGGTGGCGACCACCGCCAGATAGGTGTTCATGTCCAGTGACAGCAGAATGGCGAGCAGCGGGGAGATGAGCAGCAGCGGCAGCCCGGTCAGCAACCAGTGAGCGATCACTTTGGCCAGCGCCAGCAAGCCCAGCGGATGGGGCATCAACATCATCTGCTCCAGCGCACCGTCGCCAAAATCGTCGCGAAACAGCCGCTCCAGCGACAGCATGGCCGCCAGCAGGGCAGCAACCCAGATGATGCCGGGAGCGATGCGGGCCAGCAGCTTGGGCTCGGGGCCGATCCCTAACGGAAACAAAGTGATGACGATGAGGAAAAACCAGAGCGGATTGAGGATGTCGGAGCGCTGGCGCAAGGCCATCAACAACTCGCGGTGGATCAGGTGCATTACGGCGCGCAACATCAGAACTACTCCTGCAGCAAGGGTGTGAGAGAGAGGGTCTTCAACCGTCCCTGCATCAGGGTCATGTCCTGATGGGTGGTGAGGATCACCATGCCCCCTCGTTCGGCGTGGGTCAGGAACAGCCGCTCCAGCACCTTCACCCCCTGCTTGTCGATGGCGGTAAACGGCTCATCCAAGATCCAGAGCGCCGGCTTGTCGCTGAGCCACAGGCGGGCCAGCGCGACACGGCGCTGCTGGCCGGCAGAGAGCTGGCCGGTTAGGTTGTCTTCAAACCCGGCCAGACCGACCTGGGCCAGTACCCGCCACAGATCCACGCTGGTATCGGCCGCATGATGCAGTTTCTGGTAGAAAGCGAGGTTTTCGAGCGGTGTCAGGGCAGCCTTGACGCCAGGCTGATGACCGAGATAGAGCAGATTGGCGTGATATTCATCGCGGCAACTGCGGATATTTTCGCCATTCCAGCACACTTCACCGGCGAATGGTTGGGACAAGCCGGTCAGCAAGCGCAGCAGGCTGGTCTTCCCTACCCCGTTGGGGCCTTCAATTTGCACCAGATCACCGGGAGCCACCGCAAAGGAGAGATGTTCAAACAGAGTGCGATCTTCACGCACGCAGCTCAGATTGTGAATTTGAAGCAGCATGAGGATGTAATCAGTGAAAAGAAGCGGCCTGCATATTAACACAGTATCGGGAAGCGTCTTTTCAAAGATGCCAATTATCAGCAGGATTTGTGGGGGAGATCCCGCCTTGAAGAGAGGGGAGGAAAATCAGGAAGGCGGATGCCTTCCCGAGCATTCATGAGCGGCCTTTTCGCAATGAAATCAACAATTCAGCCTCGGCCTTAGGCAATTCACATTCGTTCATGACCTCATCGAGGTCGGCACCGAGTTCCACCATCTTGGCGGCGCGGCTGTACAAGCGACGTTCCGGATCCTGCAGGGTCAGCTCCTGCTGGCGATCGTTGATCTGCTGCATAGCCCCTTCGACGGACTGCAGACGCTGGCCCATGCCGATGGCCCCGGTATGCAGCTCCATCATCTGCTTGCGCAGGCTCTCGAGCTGCCCTTGCAGCGTCTCCACCCTGGCCTCGGACTCTCGCTGGCCACGTCGGCTGCCGATCACCCCATACAGGGCCAGCACCAACGCCAGCAAGGACAACCCCAAGGCGGCAATTTCAATCATCAACACATTATCTTCCTATCAGAGGGAACCGATATCTTCCCACTCTTCATCGGAGAGCAGCTTGTTCAGATCGACCAGGATCAACAGCTGACCATCGCGGTTGCTGACACCCTGAATGAACTTGGCACTCTCTTCGGTACCCACCGCCGGAGCCGCGTCGATCTCGGAGGAGCGCAGATAAACCACCTCGGCCACGCTGTCGACCATGATGCCGATCACCTGCTTCTCCGCCTCGATGATGACGATACGCGAGTTCTCACTCACATCGCCGGAGGGCAGGCCGAAACGGGAACGGGTATCGATGACGGTCACCACATTGCCGCGCAGGTTGATGATGCCCAGTACATACTCGGGTGCACCGGGCACAGGGGCGATCTCGGTGTAGCGCAGCACCTCCTGCACCTGCATCACGTTGATGCCGTAGGTTTCATTTTCCAGCTGGAAGGTGACCCATTGCAGCACTTCATCTTCGGCCAGATTCTGTGCAATATTGCGCTTTTCTGTCATGTTTTTATTCCTTTTATGAAAACGTCTACTGGTAAAACTAGCAATAAAACAGCCCGAGTGCAGAAGTTATCAGCGACCTTCTATGTTGACCCCGCGCTCCAGCAACAGGAGCAATTCCTTCACGTGCAGCAGGGCACACATCTTCTCCTTGACCATGCCCGCCAGCCAGGGGCGTTTGCCCTCCTGATGGCGCCATTTGACCTGGTCACGATGCAATAACTCCGTTCCCTTAAGATGATGGCAGGCAAGTCCCCAGGGAGATTCACCCAACATGATCAAATACTTATAATCAGGCACTTCCAGATGCTGGCCGGGCATGACCCACTGCGCCGTGTCCACCACGTTCATCTTCTGTTCGCGGGAAGTCATGATCCCCTTGTACCAGCCTGGCTGACCAAACAGGGTGCTCACCTCTCCCAGTTGATGAATGCCGCCAAGCTCGGTCAACGGCACCGCAAAGGTGACACCGGCAACCTCAAAGAACAGCGCCTGGAACTCCTTGCCGGTATCGATATTCTCCCAGGTGGAGGGGGCAACCTCCTCCTGTGGCGCAAATGCAACTTCGGTCTCCGTCACCACCAGCGTGGCAGGATCCGCAGCTGCGGGCTCGGGCATCACCTCGGGCCAGACTGGCTCGACGGGCAGCAGGGCATCTTCTGCCTCAATCTGGAGCGGCTCGCTGACGACCTCTTCATGACTCAGCGCGTCGATTTCAAACTGCACCTGACCGACCTGAGCCAGCAATTCACTCAACTGCTCCAACCGTTGATCCGCTTCCAGATAAGGTTGCGCCACCTTATCGGCAACCGGCTGGGGCTGACGCTGCAATTGGATGACGGGGGCAGAGTCCGGCTCGTCAGACGAATCCAGCAACAGCGCATCATCCAGCAACAGGGAGTGGAAGTAATCATCCATGGCCCGAACTTGGGTGGTATCTCTCATGATGTCACCTCATGAGCACGCTGACGCTCTTGCGCATCAAGATAGTTGAGCAGGGTCTCATAGGCATAGGTGCCACGGCTGCTCGGCGAATAGATGGAGGGGGGAATGTGAAGCAAACTGGCATCCCGGAACTTGGTATCTATGGGTATGACGGCATTCCATACCGCATTGCCGTGCTGCTCCTTGATGGACTGCAGAGTCATCAACGAGGCACGGGTTCGCTTGTCAAACATGGTGGGAATGACGGTATAGCGGAACTTCTCCCGCTTGGAGCGCTGCATGATTTCAAACGTCTTCATCATCCGCTCCAGCCCTTTGAGCGCCAGAAACTCGGTCTGCACCGGCACCAGGATCCGGTCACACGCCGCCAGCGCATTGACCATCATGACCCCCAAGACGGGCGGGCAGTCGATCAGCACGTAATCGTACTGATCCTGAATGCGCAGCAACGCTCGTTTGAGCACCAGCCCCATCCCCTCACGGTTGCCCATTACCCGATCCAGGGTCGCCAAGGTGATTGACGCGGGCAGCAGATGAATGTTGTCAAACTTGGTGCGCAGCGTCAGTTTATTGACGAGCTCTGCCGTTGGTTTGACCGCCTGAAACAGCTCATAAAGAGTGCCATCCAGCCGGTCGGAATCAAAATCGAGATAAGAGGTCAGGGAGGCATGAGGGTCGGTGTCAATCAACAGCACCCGCTGGCCGCGCTGGGCCAGAATACCGGCCAGCGAGACCACTGTGGTGGTTTTACCGACCCCACCCTTTTGGTTGGCAACCGTCCAAACAATCACTGTATCAATCCTGCCTCGTTGTTATGCGTATGCCACCACCTGGCAGCGTGATCACCTTGACCTCTCCTGCCTCGACCGCCTGTTGCACTGCCGGCACTTGCGTCTCCGTTACAGGCTGCACCGGGGGAGTTGATACCGGAGCAGGTGGCACCCAGGCGAACTTGGAAATAGCGACCACCACCTTACGATTCTGTAAGCGCCCCTGCTCGGTACTGTTATCCGTGAAGGGAGAAAACTCCCCGTAAGCTTCATAGGCCAACCGCTGCGGCGCTATCCCTTTGGCGATGAGCGCGGTGAGCACGGCTTCCGCCCTTGCCGCAGACAACGTCCAGTTGGAACGAAAAATTTCATTATTTATCTGCTGGTTATCGGTATAACCGCGCACTCTTACATAGTTATCGACCTGCTTCAGAATACTTGAAAGAGTATTTAGCACGGGATCGGCATTGGTACTCATGAAGGCGCTGCCACTGCCGAACAACAGACCTGAGCTCAGCTCGACGGTCAACCAGTTGTCATTGAGCGTTAACTTAACTACCCCGGCATCGACCAGAGAACCCATGCTCTCCTGCAATTGCGTATCGATCTTCGCAAGAGTCATACCATCTTGCGCGATGGGAACACCTGAGATGGGAGCCAAAGAGGGTGAGCGGGCTGTGGCGCTCTCCAGAACCGAGGAGGCGGCAGATACCTCGTTGTTCAACAACGACTTTCCCTGCCCTTCCAGCAAACCGTCGCTGCGTGGCTGCATGACGTTGAATGCCTGGGTCATGCCATCGATGACCGCGCGATACTTGTCCTTGTTGACCAGTGCCACCGAATAGAGCACCACGAACAGGGCAAAGATCAGCGTCATGTAATCGGCGTAGGAAACCAGCCAGCGATCGAGATGTTCCCGACCTTGCAGATGCAAACGGTAGCGCTTGCGCATGGCTATTCTCCCTTCAGATAAGCCTTCAACCGCCGTTCAACCTGAGGACCATTTTCGCCATGGGCGATTGCCATCAAGCCTTCCAGTGTCATCTCCTGAAACAGGGCGTAATGATAGTGAAAAGCCCGCAACCGGTTGGCAATCGGCAGGTATAACAGGTTGGCAAAGCCAACCCCGTAAATAGTGGCGACAAACGCAACGGCGATACCGGCACCCAGCGAGGCGGGCTCTTCCAGATGAAACATGGCCTGGATAAGTCCAATCACGGCACCGATGATACCTATGGTCGGACTGTAACCCCCCATGGCTTCAAAGACTCTGGCGGAGTGTTCGTTTCGCTCCTGCTCGATGTCGATATCCGCTTCCAGCAACATGCGAATATCATCTATCGACACCCCGTCCACTATCATGGTGAGCCCCTGCCGGGTAAATTCGTCGCTCTCCTGATCGGCCTGATTTTCCAGTGCCAGCAACCCCTGTTGGCGTGCAAACACGGCCCAGGCTTGCAATCGTTCAGCTTGGGCGACCAGATCCCAGGCGGGAGGCAACAGCATCCAACGGGTCTGTCTTATCGCTTCCAGCAGAAACTTGCGTGGCGTCTGCAAAATGACCGCCCCCCAGGTTCCCCCCACCACAATGACGAAAGCAGGCCCATCAAGCAGGGTGAGCAGGTTGCCGCCATGCCATAACTGGGCAATGGCGATGGCTCCCAGTGCCAGGATAAGGCCGAACATGCCCATCGTTAGCGGCCCAGCTCAACCAGGATTCGTTGTGCAACCCGATCCAGCGGCAGTGATTCCGTGGCGATGCCGGCTTTGGCAACCGCTTGCGGCATGCCATATACCACGCAGGAGGCTTCATCCTGTGCCCAGATAGTAGAGCCCTGCTCCTTGAGCAGACGCGCACCATCCCGACCATCTGCCCCCATTCCGGTCAACACGATGGCGAGCACCTTGTCGGCATAGGTTTTGGCGGCAGAGGCAAAGGTGATGTCGACACATGGCTTGTAATTCACCTTGTCATTGCCATCGACAATCCGGATACGGGCACCCGCACCACGCCCTTCCAGCAGCATCTGCTTGCCGCCCGGAGCCAGGTAAGCATGACCAGGTTTGAGCACATCGCCATCTTCCGCTTCCTTGACCCCGATCTGGCACAGACCGTTGAGGCGAGCGGCAAACGCAGCGGTAAAGGTTGCCGGCATATGCTGGATCAACAAGATGGGATGAGGGAAATCACCGGGTAATTTGGTCAACACGTTCTGCAGCGCAACCGGGCCACCCGTCGAGGTACCGATGGCCACCAGCTGATAGCTCTTGCCACTGCGTTTGAAGGCTGCCGCAGGCATGGCTCGCGGCGGCTCGGCCTGACGCTCTGCTGGCCGGGCGATTGGGCTGCCTAGCGGGGAACGGGCGGCAGGCTCAGGCGCTTTGGGACGAGCAGGTGCTGCCATCAGGAAACGCTTGCGAGAAATCTCCTTGACTCGCTGCTGCAACAGGCGAACGGCCTCATCCTTGTCACGGGCAATATCTTCAAATTTCTTGGGCAGGAAATCGAGCGCCCCGGCATCCAGCGCATCCAGCGTCGCCTTGGCCCCTTCATGAGTCAAAGAGGAGAACATCAGGATCGGAGTCGGACACTTGGCCATGATCTCGCGTACGGCGCTGATGCCATCCATCACAGGCATCTCGATGTCCATGGTGATCACATCCGGGCGCAGCTGGATCGCCTTGTCCACGGCCTCACGTCCATTTTGAGCCGTATCGATCACCGTCAGCATGGGATCCTGAGTAATGATCTCGCTGACCCGACGACGGAAGAAGCTCGAATCGTCGACAACTAATACCTTGACTGCCATTGTTATTTTTCTAACTCCTTGGGCCTGGGCTATCAATGTCTACGGGCATACGCCTTGAGCAGACTCGGCACATCCAGAATGAGTGCAATACCGCCATCGCTGGTGATGGTGGCTCCCGCCATGCCTGGGGTACCTTGCAACAGGCTGTCCAGCGGCTTGATCACCACTTCTTCCTGGCCAATCAGGTTATCCACGACAAAACCGATCTGCTGCGTGCCAATCTGCACGATGACCACATGACCCGTATCTTGCCGTGACTTCTTGTGCTTGCCCCTGACCAGCCAGTTGTACAGATAGAAGAGCGGGATGGCTTTTTCGCGCACTATGATGGTGAGCTGGCCATCCACCATGTTGGCCTTCTTGAGGTCCAAGTGGAAAATCTCGTTCACGCAGCCCAGCGGCAGCGCGAAGGTCTGCTCACCCACTTCCACCATCAGGGTCGGCAGAATGGCCAGGGTCAGCGGCACCTTGATTTCAAGACGGGTGCCCTTACCCCAGGTCGAATCGATATGCACCGAGCCATTGAGGCTGACGATACTGGTCTTCACCACGTCCATCCCGACACCACGGCCGGAGATATCCGAGATCTCGGACTTGGTAGAAAAACCGGGAGCAAAGATCAGATTGTAGGCATCGTTATCGCTCATCCGCGCCGCCGTATCGGCATCCAGCACGCCACGGCTGATGGCGATGGACTTGAGCTTCTCGGGATCCATACCTGCCCCATCATCTTCGATGCACAGCAAGATATGATCGCCCTGCTGGGAAGCACTCAGGGTAATGGTACCCTGCCGTGGTTTGCCTGCTTTTTCACGGACATCCGGCATTTCAACCCCATGGTCACAGGAGTTGCGCACCAAGTGAACCAGCGGATCCGCCAGCGCTTCAACCAGGTTCTTGTCCAGATCCGTCTCTTCCCCGACCATCACCAGCTCAATTTCTTTCTTGAGGGTACGAGCCAGATCACGAACGACGCGCGGGAAGCGACCAAACACTTTCTTGATGGGCTGCATGCGGGTTTTCATGACCGCACCCTGCAGATCTGCCGTCACCACATCCAGGTTGGCAACCGCTTTTGACATGTCTTCATCGTTGCTGGCAATACCAAGGCTGACCAGACGGTTACGCACCAATACCAGCTCACCCACCATGTTCATGATGACGTCCAGCGTCTTGGTATCCACCCGAACAGTGGTATCGCTTTGCACTGCGTTGTCTGCAGGAGCGGGAGACGGTTGCTTGGCTGGCGCAGGGGCTGGTGCAGGTTTTGCCGGTGCTGCAGCCGGTTTGGCGGCAACGGGGGCTGGGGCCGGCTTGGCTGCCGGAGCTGGCGTAGCGGCTGCGGGAGCTACCGCGGTCTGCACAGGCGCTGCTGGCGGCGTAATACTGGTTTGCGGCCCTTGGCCACGACCGTGCAGTTCATCCAGCAGACGCTCGAATTCATCGTCATCGATCAGTTCATCGACTTCTTTTTGTACTGATTTCAATGGATTGCTTTCGGGGGCACCGCCATGTTGGCCCTGACCATGCAACTGATCGAGCAGAGCCTCGAATTCATCATCGGTAATATCACCAGAGCTTGCCACCACCGGGCTAGTGGCAGCAGTCGGTGCGCCTCCCACCCCATGCAGTTCATCGAGCAGGCGTTCGAACTCATCGGCGGAGATCTCGTCGATGGATCCCCCACCGCTGACGACGGAAGACGCGGGGACGGGATCGGCGACAGGTTCCGGGATAGCTGCGGCCACCTCGACGACCTCTTCAACGGCAGGAGCCATCTCTTCGGACGCCACATTGCCACCCGCAGAAGCGGTCAACAGCTGCTCTTCCCCTTCAGGCTTGCAGAGCTCATGCAGGTCGTGCAGGATTTCAGCGGAAGCCGGGCTTGGTGGCTCGCGATTCTGCACCTGGGCAAACATCACATTGATGGCATCCAGCGCCTGCAAAATGACATCCATCAACTCGGCGGTAACGGTCCGCTTGCCATTGCGCAAGATATCGAACACGTTTTCGGCACCGTGACAAACATCCACCAACTCGGTCAGCGAGAGAAAGCCGGCACCGCCTTTGACGGTATGGAAGCCGCGAAATATGGCATTCAACAGATTCTTGTCATCGGGTCGCTTTTCCAAGTCGACCAGTTGTTCAGACAACTGTTCCAATATTTCGGATGCTTCGACCAAAAAGTCTTGCAGTATGTCTTCATCAACTTCGAAGGCCATGCGTCACTCCATTAAAATCCCAGGCTAGACAGCAGATCGTCCACATCATCCTGACCATTGACCACATCGGAACGAGTCTCAGGGTTCATGATGGGGCCTTCAGCTTCAATCCCGCTTACAGGAAGGCTGCGAGAAGAATGCTCAGCAGATGCCTCACCAAACATAGTCAGCATTTCTATTAATTTAGTTTCAACTTCCTGAACCAACTTGATGACCTTGCGGATCATCTGGCCGGTCAAATCCTGAAAATCTTGCGCCATCAGGATTTCTGTCAGCAGTTGCCGTAATTTATCGGCATCAGATTCAGAAGCCTTAATGAAATCATCCAGTTGGTGACATAAAGACTTGAACTGCCCAACACTCATCTCTCTGCTCATCAGGGCATTCCAGTTGGGCAGAACAAGCTGAATATTGTCATTTAGTCGATCGGCAATCGGTAGACTGGCTTCCACGGCATCCATGGTGCGATTGGCAGCCTTGTCCGTCATGTCGATGACATAACTGAGTCGCTCCCGCGCATCGGGAATTTCATGGGTGGCCAGATCGGGGATCCGGGGATCTAGCCGAAAATCTTGTAGGGAATCATGCAGTTGTCGGGTCAACTGACCCACTTTGTCAAACAGGGCCGCCGCATTGGGAGCACACGCATCGGCGATGAGCGTGTCGGCCTGTTCAAATTCACCTTGCTCAAGATGGGCA
The DNA here is from genome assembly GCF_002934425.1 of Aeromonas sp. ASNIH4. Lineage (NCBI taxonomy): Bacteria > Pseudomonadati > Pseudomonadota > Gammaproteobacteria > Aeromonadales > Aeromonadaceae > Aeromonas > Aeromonas sp. ASNIH4. Next base: position 3,186,508 of record NZ_CP026217.1, read on the forward strand.
ACAAGCATCCTTGCCTGATCGAGCGAAATCATTGCACTCGTTTTGGCCTTCATCCCTGCTGCTCCTTAGCCGATTCGTTCAAAGATTTTGTCGAGTTTCTCTTTGAGCGTTGCAGCAGTGAAAGGCTTGACGATATAGCCATTGACGCCGGCCTGGGCAGCTTCAATGATCTGCTCGCGTTTCGCTTCGGCAGTCACCATCAGCACCGGCAGGTGTTTGAGTTTGTCATCGACACGAATAGCCTTGAGCAGGTCGATGCCTTGCATGCCAGGCATGTTCCAGTCGGTCACGACAAATTGAAAATCACCGTTTTTCAACATTGGCAAGGCCGTGTTGCCATCGTCTGCTTCGTGGGTGTTGTTGAATCCCAAGTCACGCAGCAAGTTCTTGATAATCCGGCGCATCGTTGAAAAATCGTCAACAATGAGGATTTTCATGTTCTTGTCCAAAATTCCCTCCTAAATAGCCGCCAGAGCGGCTCACTTACATGATGCAGATCGCAGGTTTTGTTTTGCGGATTATGCCTTAGAGTTTTGTTTCAGTGTAGCCAGTACAAACACTTATACATGCCAATCTCTTAAACGCGCGCGTAATCTGTGCATCGCCTGACTGTGTATCTGGCTCACGCGAGACTCGCTGACGTTCAATATCTCGCCTATTTCACGCAAGTTCAGTTCTTCATCGTAGTAAAGGGAGAGCACCAGCGCTTCCCGCTCCGGCAGGCGGCCGATGTGTTCGGCCAGCGCTCCTTGAAAACGCTCGGCGGCCAGTTCATCAAACCCGTTGCTGCCCGGCTCGTCATCGGGGTGGCCAATGACATCCTCGCTGACGCCAAGATCTTCGATGCCGATGATCTTGCCGCAGGAGACATCCTGCAGCATGGCGTGATACTCACCGAGGCTGACTCCCATCTGGGCGGCGACTTCGCTATCGCGAGCATCACGGCCATGGGCTTGTTCAACATTTTCGATGGCTTCGGCGATGGTGCGGCTGTTGCGGTGCACCGAGCGCGGCACCCAGTCCCCCCGCCGGATCTCGTCGAGCATGGAACCGCGGATGCGGATCCCGGCGTAGGTTTCAAAGCTCGCCCCCTTGCTGCCGTCAAAATTGCGGGAGGCTTCGAGCAATCCAATCATACCTGCCTGGATCAGGTCATCCAGCAAGACACTGCTTGGCAGGCGAGCCAACAAATGCTGGGCGATCCGTTTCACCAGCGGAGCATGACGCTCGACCAGCACATAGGAATCCTGATGACGCAAGTACGCTTGGGCTTTATTCACGGGAACCTTCCTGTGCTATGACCGGCTTTTGCAGCAAATTTTCCAGGAAAAATTCGAGATGACCACCGGGTTGGTTAGGAATGGGCCAGCTTGCCGCCTTGTTGGCCAGCGCTCTGAACGCCAGCGCGGCCGGGGACTTGGGGAAGGCTTCGACAATCAGCTTCTGCTTGCGCACGGCGGCTCGCAAATTGGTGTCATAGGGGACGCAGGCAACCAGCTCCAGCGAGGTATCCAGGAAACGGTCGGTGACCCGGGTCAGCTTGGCGTAAAGTTCCTGCCCTTCGCGCAAGGAGCGAACCATGTTGGCCACCACCTTGAAGCGGAAGACGCCGTGCTCCTTGGAAAGGATCTTGATGAGGGCGTAGGCATCCGTGATGGAGGTCGGTTCATCGCACACCACCACCATGATGTCCTGGGCCGCACGGGTGAAGCTCAGCACCATGTCGGAGATGCCGGCCGCCGTATCCACCAGCAGGATGTCGACCTGGGTCTTCATCTCGCTGAAAGCGCGAATAAGCTCGGCATGTTGCACCGGCGAGAGCTCGACCATGGACTGGGTGCCCGAGGTGGCCGGCACTATCATCATGCCGTAAGGGCCCTCGACGATGATGTCGTCGATGGTGCACTCGCCGGCCAGCACGTGGGACAGGTTGCGATGCACCCGCAGCCCCAGCATGACGTCCACGTTGGCCAGGCCAAGGTCGGCGTCCAGTACCATCACCCGTTTGCCCTGGGCGGCCATGGCTCCCGCCACGTTCAGGGTCACGTTGGTCTTGCCGACGCCACCCTTGCCACCAGACACGGCGATCACTTTTACTCGATTGTTTTGACGCATTTTGCGCAGACCACTCGCCTGATCCATATACATGTTACTCATAAAACTCCGAATCTTCGGCCTCGCCAAAGCCTGTGCCCCAGAAATAGGGTTCTTCTGTTTCCCGCTCCAGCGAGCCCATGGCAGCTCCGACGAGCTGTGCCGCATTGGCGACCTGAATATCTTCCGGAACCCTTTGTCCATCAGTGATATAGCTGATAGGCAGCGCATTCTGGATACACACGTTAATCACTTCGCCCAGATTCAGACTCTCATCCAATTTGGTAAGTATGCAGCCGCTCAATGGAATACGCCGGAAATGGTCCACCGCTTCCTGCATCACCCGACGCTGGGAAGTGGCCGACATCACCAGGTAGCTGCGGATGCGTACCTTGGCATTCTTGACCAGGGTATCGAGCTGCTCGGTCAGCCGGATATCGCGCTGCCCCACCCCGGCGGTATCGATGAGCACCAGCCGGCGGTGACGGAACTGATAAAGCGCATTGGCCAGCTCCTCGGCATCCCGCACCTGCCGTACCGGGCAGCCCATGATGCGACCATAGGTCTGCAGCTGTTCATGGGCACCGATCCGGTAGTTGTCGGTGGTGATGAGCGCCACCTGCTCGGCGCCATACTTCATGGCAAACCGCGCCGCCAGCTTGGCAATGGTGGTGGTCTTGCCCACCCCGGTCGGCCCGAGCAGGGCAACCGCCCCACCCTGCCGCAGAATTTCGTCTTCGCTGATCTTGAGCTGGGCCGTCAACACCTCGGCCAACTGGGCCATGGCCTGATGGATCGACATATCCTCGGGGATAAGGCCAGCCAGCTGATCGGCAAAGGCATCGTCAAACCCTATCTTCTTGAGCTCCTTGATGAGCAGGGCACGCATCGGCTCGCGACGCTCAACCTCCTGCCACATCAGGCCGGAGATCTGGTGCTCCAGCAGCTTGCGGATGCTGGCCATCTCCTTGCGCATCCCCTCCATCTCCTGATCCCGCTGGGGGGATTGAGGAGCACGGCCGGGCGTGGCGGCTCTCGCCTTCGGTTTGGCGGGCTCGGGAGCTGCTCCCCATTGTCCCTGTTCGGCCAGAGTTCGGGGCGCGCCGCTGGTAGCGGCCGACGGAGCGCCGCTCTGGCCCCCCTGACCGTTCTGGGCCGGGTTCAGCTTCTGCTGGCGGGCCAGCAAGGCGGCCAGGGTGTCGGCATAATGTTCGTTCTGCTCCTGGGCCGGACTCGGTGCAGGGCGGGCCATCTGCCGTCCGGCAGACGAGATATTGACGCTCTCATCGTTCAACTGACGGCGAACCGGCGCATCTTTGGGTCCCGGAACCTGGGATTGATAATCGACAGCGGCGACTATCTCCACCCCACCGGTGACCTTCTTGTTGGACATGATGACGGCATCGGGCCCGAGAGTCTCCTTGACCTCGGCCAGAGCCGTTCGCATGTCCTTGGCAAAAAACCGCTTAATCTTCACCCGTCATCTCCGCTAACTAGTTCTGTCCTACCGCACTGACGATGCGGATTTGCTTATCATCAGGCACTTCCTGATAAGACAGAACGCGCAATCCAGGAATGGCATTCTTGACAAATTTCGCCAGGGTATTGCGCAGTATCCCTGATGTCAGAAGCACGGCCGGTTGGCCTTCCAGTTCTTGTCGTTGAGTGGCTTCTACCAGCGAGCGTTGCATCCGCTCCGCCAGACCCGGCTCGATGCCGGCGCCATCACCACCCCCTGCCTGCAGGGATTGATGCAATATACGTTCCAATTCCGGTGCCAAAGTGATCACCGGCAATTCGGGATCCGGGCCGGCAATCTCCTGCACGATCAGCCGGCGCAGGGCGATACGGCAGGCCGCCGTCAGCACTTCCGGATCCTGGCTGCGCGGGGCATATTCCACCAGGGTCTGCAGGATAGTGCGCATATCGCGGATTGGCACGCCTTCATTAAGCAAATTCTGCAATACCTTCACCAGGTTACCCATGGTGATAACTTCAGGAACCAGCCCTTCCACCAGCTTGTTCTGGTGCTTCCCAATCATGTCGAGCAACTGTTGTACTTCGTCATGGCCCAGCAACAGGGCGGCATGGTTGGAGAGGATCTGGCTCAGGTGAGTGGCCACCACGGTCGCGGTATCCACCACTGTGTAGCCAAGGGTCTGCGCCTGGGAGACCTGCTCCTTGGCAACCCACACCGCCTCCAGTCCGAAAGCGGGATCCCGAGTCGCAACCCCCTGGATCTGGCCGAACACCTGGCCCGGATTGATGGCCATTTCCTTATCATGGTAAACATTGGCCTCGCCGGTACTGACTCCCATCAAGGTGATGCGATATTGGTTCGGGGCGAGATCCAGGTTGTCGCGGATATGCACCGCAGGCACCAGAAAACCCAGCTCCTGGGAGAGCTTCTTGCGCACCCCCTTGATCCGGTTGAGCAGCTCGCCGCCCTGGTTGCGATCCACCAGCGGGATGAGTTGATAGCCCACCTCCAGCCCGATGATGTCCACCGGCATCACGTCGTCCCAGCTCAGGTCTTTCTGCTCGTGGGTCTGCTCCGTGCTCGCCGGCATCAGCTCGCCCTTGGCCACCTTGGCCGCCAGCTGTTTTTCGCGGCGCAGCAGCCACCAGGCACCGGCAGCGGCGATGGCCCCCAGACTCAAGAACGCCAGATGGGGCATGCCGGGCACGCTGCCCATCATCAGCAGGATACCGGCTGAGATGATCAGGGCTTTGGGATTGTCGAACAACTGCCCCAGCACCGCGGTGCCCATGTCCTGATCCGTGTTCTGGCGGGTCACTATGATGGCGGCAGCGATGGAGAGCAGCAGCGACGGGATCTGGGCCACCAGACCGTCACCGATGGCGAGCAGGGTATAGATCTGGGCCGCTTCGCTGAAAGTGAGCTGGTGCTGCACCATCCCGATGATGAAGCCGCCCAGGATGTTGATGAAAAGGATCATGATCCCCGCCACCGCATCCCCTTTCACGAATTTCGAGGCACCGTCCATGGAACCGTAGAAGTCGGCTTCCTGGGTCACGTCCTGGCGGCGCTTCTTGGCCTCTTCCTGATTGATGAGACCGGCGTTCAAGTCCGCATCGATGGCCATCTGTTTGCCGGGCATGGCATCCAGAGTGAAGCGGGCGCTAACTTCTGAGATCCGGCCCGCACCCTTGGTGACCACCACGAAGTTGATGATCATCAGGATCATGAAGACGATGATGCCGACCGTGTAGTTGCCGCCGATCACCACGTTGCCGAAGGCTTCGATCACGTGGCCGGCCGCCGCACTGCCGTTGTGGCCTTCCAGCAGCACCACCCGGGTGGAGGCGACGTTGAGCGCCAGCCGCAGCAGGGTCGCTATCAGCAGCACGGTCGGGAAGGCGGCAAATTCGAGCGGACGGCGGGTGTAGACGGCCACCAGCAGCACCACGATGGAGAGCGCGATGTTGAAGGAAAACAGGATATCCAGCATCAGCGGCGGAATGGGCAGCACCACCATGCCAAGAGAGGCCAGCACCAGCAGCGGCGTCCCCAGGCCCTTGGTCAACAGCCACTTGTACTCTTTGATTCGGCCCAATGATGCCTGGAGTTTCATCGTTTTTCTCAATCTCAAACCGCTGATGCCAGATTAAAGCAAACATCAAGCCAATAATACAAGACATTGAAATACAATGATTTTATTTTGACTGTGTCAGAAGTTTGTCATTTGCGGAATTCGGTTGGAATGGGCAGATCCTTGGCCAGCGGATTGGGACGGCGACCACGGCCACGACGGAACTTCTTGAGCTGATAGACATAGGCCAGCACCTGGGCCACGGCGGCGAATAGCCCTTCCGGGATCTCGTGACCAATCTCGGTGGCGTGGTAGATGGCGCGGGTCAACGCCGGGGACGGCATCACCGGGATCTCGTACTCCCTGGCTATCTCTCTGATCTTCATCGCGATTTCATCGGTGCCCTTGGCCACTACCTTGGGCGCGCTACCCGGCTTGGCAGTATCGTACTTGAGCGCCACCGAGTAGTGGGTCGGGTTGGTGATCACCACGTCCGCCTTGGGCACATCCCCCATCATGCGGCGCATCGCCATCTCCATCTGCAAGCGGCGGATCCGCCCCTTCACCTCGGGTTTGCCTTCGCTGTCCTTGAACTCGTCCTTGACCTCCTGCTTGGTCATCTTGAGCTGGCGCATGTGGTTCCACTGCTGGAACGGCACGTCGATGGCCACGATGGGAATGAGGGCGCAGCAGAGGATGATCAGCATCCACAGCAGCAGATCCAGCGCGTCTATGATGCCGCCCGGGTAGCCCTCGAGGGAGAGATTGAGCAGGTGATTGAACTGGCTGGAGAGCATCCACCAGGCGAACAGGGAGATGAACACCACCTTGGCGATGGACTTGACCAGCTCGACCAGGGATTGCACCCCGAACATCCGCTTGATGCCGTTGAGCGGGCTCAGCTTGCTCCACTTGGGCAGCATGGCCTCGGAGGAGAAGTTCATGCCCCCCATCAGGATGTTGCCGACGAAGGCGGCGATGGCCACCAGCATGAACAGCAGACCGAGTGGCTGCAACAACTCGCGCAGCAGGGCCGGCAACATGGTCATCATGGCATTGGGATCGAACGCCTGCTCCCGATCCAGGGTGAAGCCCATGGTGAGCACCTTGACCATAGCGCCGGCCAGGCTCTCCTTGACCATCAGCAGGCCAAACACGGCCGCCAGCAGGACGCTGGCGGTCCCCAGCTCCTTGGATCGTGCAATCTGCCCTTTTTCCCGGGCTTGTTGCAGTCGTTTGCCCGTGGGTTGTTCGGTACGTTCCTGATCGGTATCAGCCATGCTGACCCCCGCACAGGTCGAGGCAATCCGGCATCCAACCCGCCGGAGCGCCGTTGTTCAGTAGCACCATGCCAACTGTGCAGATCCAGGAGATCCATCCCAGGTAGTGGAGCCCCCAGCCTGCCGCCGGCATCTTACTGCCCCCCCAGGCACTGGGTGCCGATGAGGGTGCAACTGGTCTCCTGCACCCGCTCCCACATGCTGTCGAAATGGCCGAGGAAGCCACCGATGGTGAGCCAGAGGATCAGCAGGCCCGACATCATGCTGACCGCAAAGCCGATACTGAAGATGTTGAGCTGGGGGGCGGCGCGAGTCATGACGCCGAAGGCAAAGTTGATGAGCAGCAGGGCGACGATGGCGGAGAGCGCCATCACCAGCGAGGCTTGATACATAACCCCGAGAAAACCGATCAGATCGCGAATGGAGGGCAGGCTGAGGCCGCTGTCCGACACCGGCAGGGTATCAAAACTCAGCACCACCATGCGCAGCATGATGAGGTGACCATCCACCGCCAGAAACACCAGGGTCGCCAGCATCAGGTAGAACTGGCCCACCACCGGCGCCGACTGGCCGTTCATGGGATCCACCAGGGTGGCGAAACCCAGGCTGGTCTGCATGGCGATGATCTGACCGGCCATCACGAAGCTTTCCATCAGGAACTGGGTCATGAGGCCGAGCGCGACCCCGATGAGCAACTGCTGGCCCAGCACCAGAAAACTGCCGACCGAGAACAGCTCGATCTTGGGCATGGGGGGGAGCAAAGGGGCAATCATCAGGGTCAGTGCCAACGCCAGGCTGATGCGCACGCGAGCCGGTGTCAGCCGGCTGCCAAACACCGCCATCACCATCAGCAGCCCGCTCACCCGCGCCAACGGCCAGACGATGGAAGACAACCACTCCATGATGAGAGCGGTTGTGTAGGTCATCCCGGCACCTTGCGGGCCAGCGAGGCCGGCAACAGGCGCAGAAGGCCGCTCTGCTCGAGCGGGCCCCTCATCCCACCACCTCCGGAATTTGGCTCACCATCAGCAGGAAGAAGTCCATCAGACTCTGCAAGCCCCAGTGCGCCCCTGCCCCCAGTGCAAACAGGGTGACGATGAGACGGGGCAGAAAGCTCAAGGTCTGTTCGTTGATGGAGGTGGCCGCCTGGAAGATGGCCACCAGCAGGCCGACGCAGAGGCTCGGCAGGATCACGGCACACACCATGATGGTGACCAGCCAGAGCGCCTCGCGAAACACGTCGATAAAGGTTTCAGGACTCATGCCGTTCGCTCCTTGCGTTGCTCGCCCTTAACCACCGGCGCCCAGCCCGAAGCTGTTGGCCAGGGATCCCAGGATCAGGTTCCAGCCATCCACCATGACGAACAGCATCAGCTTGAATGGCAGGGAGACCAGCATCGGCGACAACATCATCATCCCCATCGCCATCAGGATACTGGCCACCACCAGATCTATCACCAGGAACGGCAGAAACAGCATGAAGCCTATCTGGAACGCGGTCTTGAGCTCGCTGGTGACAAACGCCGGGATCAGCACCCGCAGCGGCACGTCGGCGGGCTTGTCCACCTGCACGTTCGCTATCTCCATGAAGGTGTTGAGATCCTTGATCCGGGTCTGGGCCAGCATGAACTGGTGGATGGGCAGCTCGGCCTTCTCCAGCGCTTCCTTGGCCTGGATGGTCTCGGCCAGATAGGGTTGCAGCGCCTCGTTGTTGATGCGATCCAGCACCGGCGACATGATGAAGAACGACATGAACAGGGCGATCCCGATCAACACCTGGTTGGAGGGGCTCTGCTGCAGGCCGATGGCCTGGCGCAGGATGCCGAGCACTATGATGATGCGGGTAAAGGAGGTCATCATGATGACCATGGCCGGCAGAAAGGAGAGCGCCGTCATCAGCGCCAGCACCTGCAGGGTTAGGCTGTATTCCTGGCTGCCGTCCGCCATGGTCTTGATGGTGACTGCCGACATGCCGTCCTGGGCCAGCGCCAGCGGCGAGCAGAGGATCAGGAGGGATAACAGGCCGACCAGCAGCCCACCGTGCGGCCGTGAGCCGTTAGCTTTTTTCATGCTTGCCCATCAATTTGCCAAGCTGCTGGGAAAACGCTTGGGGCTGGCTCTCGTCCAGCGGCTCTTCCAGGCGATAGAGAAAGTTGACCTGCTGCGGCGTCACCCCGAGCAGCAGCTGCTGTTCGCCCACCTTGACCACCAGCAGCTTCTCCTTGTAGCCCACCGGCAGGCTGGCGATGACCCGCATCTGGCCGCCCCCCATGGCGGTGGCAATCTTGCTCTTCTTGAGCAGGAAACCGAGCACCAGGATGAGGCCGATGACCATCAGGCTGGAGAGCAGCCAGGAGGTGAGGCTGGGCGGATTGGCGCCCGCACCGGGTTCGGCCTGTGCGGGGAGGGACAACAGCAGTAACGGGAACGCGCGGATCATTTGAGTTTCTTGATCCTTTCGATCTGACTGATGACGTCAGTCAACCGGATGCCGAACTTGTCGTTCACCACCACCACCTCGCCGTGGGCGATCAGGGTACCGTTGACCAGTACGTCGAGAGGCTCGCCCGCCACCCGATCCAGCTCCACCACCGAGCCCTGGTTGAGCTGCAGCAGGTTGCGGATGCTTATCTGGCTGCGGCCCACTTCCATGGCGATGGTCACCGGAATATCCAGAATGGTGTCCAGCTTGCGCCGCTCCTCGGCACTGATGGGGGCATCATCCTTGAGCTCTTCGAGGGGAGCGGGCTTGGCTTCGGCAGTCACCTGCTCTTCCAGCGCGGCTGCCCAAGCGTCCGCCATCAGATCCTCTTCATCAGTTCCGCTCATCTTGAATTCCTTATGCTGCTTTCTTGACGGCCTGCCAGCGCAGAACGCCGTTTATCGTTGTTGATCTTCGATGCTGCGCTCGAGCTCTTCCAGCTCGGCCTCACCATCGATGCGTACACCGCCCCGGGTCACCAGATGCATCTCGGTCTTGACCCCTTCCGGGCGCTTGAGTTTATCGGTGATCTTGAGCGCCACATTGTCCTTGGTCCGCCCCATCTTGGCATGGAAGGTGGGCAAGTCCTCCACGAACACCAGCAGGTTCTCCGGCATCTCCACCGGGATGATGTCGCCGGGTTGCAGCTCCATCAGCTCGCGCAGGGTGAGCTCGGTTTCCAGCAACTTGGCTCGCAGCTCCACCTTGACGTCCATGATCTCGTCGCGCAGCGCCTTGCTCCAGCGCACGTCGGTATCACCCTTGTCGCTCTGCACGCCGGCATCCAGCAACTCGCGGATGGGCTCCAGCATGGAGTAAGGCATGGCCACGTGAAAGTCACCGCCACCGCCATCCAGCTCGATATGGAACGAGCTGACCACGATCACCTCGGTGGGGCTGACGATGTTGGCCATGGCCGGGTTCACCTCGGAGTCGAGGTACTCGAAGCCCACGTCCATCACCGGCGCCCAGGCGTCTTTGTAATCCTCGAACACAAGCTTGAGCAGCATCTGGATGATGCGCCGCTCGGTGGGGGTGAACTCGCGCCCCTCGATCTTGGCGTGGTAGCGACCATCGCCACCGAAGAAGTTCTCCACCAGGATGAAGACCAGCCGCGCCTCCATGGTGATGAGCGCCGTCCCCTTGAGCGGACGGAAACGCACCATGTTCAGGCTGGTCGGCACGAACAGGGTGTGCACATACTCGCCGAACTTGAGCATCTGCACGCCGTTGATGGAGACCTCGGCGGTGCGGCGCATCATGTTGAACAGGCTGATCCGCATATGGCGGGCGAAACGCTCGTTCACCAGCTCCAGGGTCGGCATGCGACCACGGACGATGCGGTCCTGGGAGGAGAAGTCGAACTGGGCGACGCCGGGATCTCCCGCCGCGCCTATCTCTTCCTCTTCGACATCATCGACCCCGTGCAAGAGGGCATCAATTTCGTCCTGACTTAACAGATCGCTCACGCTTCACCCTTATTGCATGACAAAGCCGGTAAACAGCACTTGTTCGATAACGGGGGAAGAGACCAGGTCATTGAGCACCCGACGGCACTCTTCCAGTGAATCCTTGCGCAGCTTCTCCTTGCCCTCGAAGGTCATCAGCTGCTCGCTGGTGGCCGCACTGAAGACCCGCAGCAGGGTGCCTTCAATGAGGGGGATATTCTGCTTGGCCAGCGTCTCGTCGGCGGTGCCGCGCACCATCAGCTGGATCTTGATCTGCACCAGCCGGTCGCGCTGACCACCGGAGACGTTGAACACGAAGGGGCGCGGCATGCCCACGTAGAGCGAAGGCTGGGGTGCCGCCTCTTTGGGCTTGGCATCCTTGCCTTCTCCCGCGGCCTCGGCCGCCGGTTTATCGCCGCCGGACAGCATGAACCAGGCGCCGGCCCCACCACCGCCCAGCACAATCACGGCCAGGGCGATAATCATGATCAGCTTTTTTTTCTTGCCTGCCGCCGGGTCTTTCAGCGTCAGTTCGTTATCGTCTGCCATCCCTTGTCCACCCTAGTCTCAAACTTGTTCGATATCATAAACTTACTCGGGCTGGCATCAAGCATAGAAATCAATTCCGCTGTCGTTTGTCGATTCCGTCGACAAACGCATACCGGCGCCCGTGACCTCTGCCTCAGTTTGGCCTGTTTCGGCAAAAGATCCGCTGCCTTTTTGGCCTTGCTGGCCCTGACCGGCAAACGCCGACTGGCCCTGTGATTGCTGCTGCGGCTGTTGTTGCACCAGAGTCTGGCCCAGCTGGATGCCCTGCCCGGCCAGCATATCACGCAGCCGGGGCATGGCCTGCTCCAGCATTTCCCGGGTCTGGCCATGCTGCACCACGAAATGGACGTTGGCCTGGCTGTCCGCCCCCATCTGGATCTGGATCTTCATCTTGCCAAGGCCGAGGGGATCGAGCTGGATCTCCGCCTGTTGCAGTTTGTCCACCAGCATCAGGTTGACCTTCTGGTGCAACTGGGCCGGCGCCTCCGGATCGGCCAGCTTGAGGTGGGGCAGGTTGGCGGGCTCGCGCCGCGCGGCCGCTTCGGTGGCCGCCGGTCGGTTGTCATGACCCACCGCCTGGGGCTGGCTGTTCTGCTGGACCTGCTGGCTGCGGCTGCTCTCCGGGGTGGTGGTCGTCTCGCTGCTCTCCTGGGCGCCGCCGCGAGCCAGCTCTGCCACCTTCTGCTTCACGTCGACTTTCACCTCGCTGCGAGCCCTGGGGGCGTCGCTGCGCTCGGTGGCTTCCATCTGCTTGAGCCCGGCTGACAGGCTGGCCAGGGACGCTTGCGGACCCTGCGGCTCGCTGCTGGCCAGCACTTGTTGCGGCGCCACCAGCACGGGTTCGCTGGCGGGGGCGGTGGCCGGCGCCGGTGCGCCGCTGCTGGCGGCAGGAGCAGGCTGGCCCTCGGCCTTGGCGGCTACCGGCTTGGACTGCCCATCCCCCTCGGCGGCGGTCTGCGTCGGCGCCTTGTCGGTGGCGACGCTGCTCGACCCAACATCGGTGCGGGTCATCCCCTCTTCAAACGCTCTGGCGGCGCCGGGCTGAGTGGCCACGGCCTGGTGGGTGGCCTGCAGCGGAGCGGTTTTTACCGGTTCTTCCTTGCCCGCCATGGGCGGCACCACAGGCTTGGCCCCCTTGTCGGCGCCCTCCAGCTGGATCTTGGTGTCATTCTCACCCTGTTCGCTTAACGCGGCGGCGGGCACCTTGCTCAACAAGGCCACCCGCTCGGCGGCGGAGAGCTCGCTTTTGCTCCCCTTGGTCTCTTTGCCACTGTTATCGGCCTGTGGGTCGGCATTGGCGCCGGCACCGCTCTCCTTGCCACCGCTCTCTTTCCCGGCTCCCTGCAGCTGAGCCGCCAGGGCGGCGTCATCCGTCACGACGGCATCCGGCTGCGCGGCTTTCGCATCAACTGGCACACTGGTGTCTCCCGTGAGCAAGCTGGCAGCCTGGCGGGCCAGCGCAGCGGCACTGGTCGTCGCCCCCTGCTTGTCGCCGCTGCCGGCGAGCGGCTGGGTGAGGGTGGCCGATGCCTCGGCCGACTCGGCGTCCGCGTCTTTGTGCGGCAACATCTTGCCGTCTGTTTCGACGACGGGGGCGGTAGCGACCAGATTGATGGCCGGCGGGGCGACCAGGGAGGTGTCCTGTTTGAGAGCATCCTGCAGACGCTGCAAGAAATCGTTGGGGACGAGAGCGGGGTCGGGCTCACTCCCCTTCTGTGGTTTGTCGTCGGCGCCAGCGGCCTCTTCGGCCTCATTCGCCAAAGATTTGGCAGCCTCGCCCTTGGCGGTCGGCACCGGCTTGTTGCTGTCCGCTGCACCAACATTCCCCTGCTCGGCGCCGGACCGCACCGGAGCCTTGCTATCAGCGTTGGGGGCCTTGCCATCGGCTTTGGCATTGACCTTGTCTGCCTGCTGCACCCGGTTCATCACCTCGGAAAAGCCGACCTTGCCGTCGCTCTGCAGGGCCCCTTCACCGCCATCCTGGCTCGCCGTCAGCACAGCGCTCTTATCGGCAGCGGCAGCGGTCGGCGCGGCGGGAGAATTGGTTAACAGTGTCTGCATCATGGTGAAGATTCCTGGCGACATTCGGCTTCGGGTTTATCCTCAGCTCCCCGGGGGAAGTGAGGCGCACACGGGATGACAAGAAGAAAGCAAGTTACAGGCCAGAATGGTGGAAACGGCGCAGCATGGCATACTCGTCCAGCATCTTCTGCTCCTGACGCTGGGCTTTCTGCTGCTCGCGTCCCGCCTGTTTGGCCAGCAGCAACTCCACCGCCTTGCGCCGCTGCTGGGCGGCCAGCCACTCCTCGCGGCGCAGCTCCAGCGCCTGGCGTACCTGCAGCACTCCTTCGTACTGCTGGGTGGCTGCCTGCTCGAGCTTGTTGATGAAGGCGTGATACTGGCTGTTCTGCTGGGCACCTATGCCCTGCAGGCCGCGGTCGGTCCACTGCTGGTGGTAGATCTGGCGGTACTGGTTGAGCGCGTCCTGCTGCTCCATGAAGATCTTCAGATCCTGCTGGGCCTTGGCCAGCGCCAGCGCCGCCTGCTGTTCGGCCTCCACCAGCCGCTCCGACAACATTACCAAGCCTTTACTCATGGGCACGCCTCCCTCTTATCTTCTCGTCAACGCATCAGCGGCATGGCCACCAGCTGCAGGGCCTGCAGGCCTGCATCGTAGTGAATGACCTCGCGCATGCCTTGTTGCAAGAACTGATCCAGATAGGGTTTCTGGATGATGGCGCGGTCGATGCGGGGGTCGGAGCCCTGGCTGTAGGCACCGATGGTGATGAGATCGCGGTTCTGCTGGTAGAGGGAGTAGAACTGCTTGAGGGTGCGCGCCAGCTCCATGTGTTCCGGCGAGGTCACCATGGGCATTACCCGGCTGATGGACTTTTCGATGTCGATGGCCGGGTAGTGGCCCGCATCGGCCAGCTCGCGCGACAGCACGATGTGGCCGTCGAGAATGGCCCGCGCCGCATCGGCGATGGGGTCCTGCAGGTCATCCCCCTCGGTCAAGACAGTGAAGAAAGCCGTAATCGAGCCCTGGCCGTCGCTGCCGTTGCCGGCCCGCTCCACCAGTGCCGGCAATTTGGCGAACACCGAGGGCGGATAGCCCTTGGTGGCCGGCGGTTCGCCCACCGCCAGGGCGATCTCGCGCTGGGCCTGGGCGTAACGGGTGAGCGAGTCCATCAGCAGCAGCACGTTGAGCCCCTGATCGCGGAAATACTCGGCGATGGCCAGCGCCGTCTCACACCCCTTGAGCCGCATCAGCGGCGAGGCATCGGCCGGCGCCGCCACCACCACGGAGCGGGCACGCCCCTCCTCCCCCAGGATCTCCTCGATGAACTCCTTCACCTCGCGGCCCCGTTCGCCGATGAGCCCCACCACCACCACGTCGGCCACCGAGCCGCGGGTCATCATGCCGAGCAGCACGGATTTACCGACGCCGGAGCCGGCGAACAGCCCCATCCGCTGGCCCTGCCCCACGGTCAGCACGGCGTTGATGGCGCGCACCCCCACGTCCATCGGTTGATGGATCGGGCGGCGGGAGAGCGGGTTGATGCGGTGCTGGGCAAACTGCACCGTCTGGGAAGAGAGGATGGGGCCGAGCCCGTCCAGCGGCTGGCCAATGCCGTCGATGACCCGCCCCAGCAGGTTCATGCCGACCGGGATGCCGTGCTCCTCGGTGATGGGCACCACCCGGGCGCCCGGAATGACCCCCTTGAGCTGCTCGCTCGGCATCAGAAACAGCCGATCGCCGGAGAAGCCGACCACTTCAGCCTCCAGCGAGCCGTCCTGGGTATCGATGCGACAGAGTGCCCCGATGGCGGCGCGGCAGCCGATGGCTTCGAGGGTCAGCCCCACCACCCGGGTCAGCTTGCCGGCCACCGGCGGTTTGGGGGCGATATCGCGTACCCGATACCCTTGCAACCGATTGAGTAACGAGCCGCTCATCCGGCCTCCTGAGATATGACGTTGAATGGGTAGAAAAAGCAGACGGGCCGCACCCTGGCGGCCCGCACGCCCTTAGCCGCGGGCATCCTGCGATGCATTGTCGCGCAGGAAGTTGCGCAGCAGCTGATCGATGCGCCCTGCGAGGGTCAGATCGATGCTGGAGAGTTCGGTGGCCAGTTGCAGATCGCCGGGAGAGAGGGTGGGATCGCTTTGCAGCCGCCAGTGGCGCTTCGCGCACTCCTCGGCGCCGAACGCCTGCTCGACCCGGGCCAGATCGTCCGGGTGCAGCATCAGGGTGACCCCCAGTTCGGCGGCCGGCAACAGCGCCAGCCCCTGCTTGAGCGCTTCGAGCAACAGCCGGGGCGAGGTTTCAGCCTCGTGACGAATGAGGGCGCGGGCCAGCTGCATCACCAGGGCGATGAGCTGTTGCTCCACCGCACCGTCCAGCTCCTTGAGCGGGTTGGCGAGGCGATCGATGAGCCCCTGCCAGTGGCTCATCTGCTGATCCACCAGCTCGCGGCCGAGGGCCAGCCCCTCCTCCTTGCCCTGCTCCAGCCCGGCGGCATGACCCTGCTGCAGACCTTCCAGCTTGCCCTCTTCGAGCCCCTTGGCGTAACCGGCTTCACGCCCCTCGGCCATGCCCTCTTCCCAGGCGGCCTGGCGAATTGCTTCGAGCTCCTCGGCAGTGATGCTGGGGGCCGGTTCCTCCACCGGCTCTTCGACCGGGACCTCTTCTTCCTGCCGATACCAGTCCGGCGTCAGCCCGAGGGCATTGGTCTCGACTTCGGCCTCGACCTCCATCTCGGGCCAGCCCCAGGTCTGGATCTGGCTCTCATCCCCGTCGGGTCTGACATAACCGCGCAGCTTGTTGTTGTTCATCTGTCTGCCGCACTCCTCGCCATAATGCTGCCCGGTCTGCTATTCCCGTCGACGTGACCGCTCATCAGAGGAACTCCTCGCCGCCACCGGCACCCAGCATGATCTCGCCGGCATCCGCCAGACGGCGGGCGATGGAGAGGATCTCTTTCTGGGCGGCTTCCACTTCGGAGACCCGGATCGGCCCCATGGCCTCCAGATCGTCCGCCAGCATCTCGGCGGCCCGCTTGGACATGTTCTTGAATACCTTCTCGCGCATCTGATCGTCGGAGCCCTTGAGCGCCCGTTGCAGCAGATCGCCCGGCACTTCCCGCAGCATGGTCTGGATGCCGCGATCGTCCACATCGATGAGGTTTTCGAACACGAACATCAGATCCTGGATCTGCTGGCTCATCTCCTCGTCCGACTCGCGGATGGAGTCCATCAGCTGGCCTTCGATGTTGGTGTCGAGGTAGTTCATGATGTTGGCTGCCGCCTTCAGGCCGCCCATCTTGGCTGCCTGGGCACCCGCCGCACCGGCGAACTGTTTCTCCATGATGTCGTTGAGCTCTTGCAGCGCCGCCGGTTGCACCTCTTCCAGATTGGCGATACGCATCACCAGGTCGAGGCGCACCTGTTCCGGGAACTGGCTCAGGATCTCGGCCGACTGTTCCGGCTCCAGATAGGAGAGAACGATGGTCTGGATCTGCGGGTGTTCGTTCTGGATGATGCTGGCCACCTGGCGGGCATCCATCCACTTGAGCGAGTCGAGGCCGCGGGCACCTGAACCCAGGATGATCTGGTCCACCAGGTTGCTGGCCTTGTCTTCGCCAAGGGCCGCCACCAGCGCCTTGCGCACGAAATCTTCGCTGCCGATACCGATGTTGGTGTACTTCTGGATGTCGTCGATGAATTGGCGGTGGACCGCCGCCACCCGGTCGTGGCTGAAATCCGACATGGAGGCCATCGACATGCCGAGCCGCTGCACCTGCTTGGGCTCGAGATGGCGGAAGATCTGGGCGGCATCCTCTTCGTTGAGGCTCAGCATCAATACCGCCGCCATCTCCATCCCGCTCATCTGATCCAGGATCTGGCGCTGACTGTCGGTGATGTCATTGCCGGTGACCTGTGTCTTGTTTTCGTCAGCCATCTTTGTTCGCTACCCATTCTTTAATGACCTGTGCGGCCAGATCCGGTTCGTTCGCCACCAGCGCACGTACCGCCTTGAGCAAGTCCTCGTCACGGTGCAGATCCGGCAGTTTCAGATGGCCGTCACGTACCCCGAACACCGGCTCGGATTCAGCCTGAGCCGCCAGCAGACTGAGCTCGTCATCCCCACCCAAGACGGTGTGGTTGTCGAAGTCCAGTTCCCCTTCCGGCTTGGCATCCGGATAGAGCAGGCGCTTGAGCATGGGCCGCACCACGGTGACGATCAACACTATGATGACCAGCACGGAGGCGGCAATGCGCACCGCACGCCAGAACCAGGGCTGCTCGTAGAGCGGCGCTTCGGCCACGCTTTCGAGCTCGGGCCGGTTGAACGGGATGGCGACCACCTCCAGAGTATCACCACGGGTCACATCAAAGCCAAGGCCACCGCTCAGCAGACGGCGCAGGGTATCAAGTTCGGGCTGGGTACGGGGCTCGCGGGTCACCTTGCCATCGGCAGCGGTAGACGCCTTGTAATCCACCGCCACCGAGACGGTCATGCGGCGAATGCCACCCATCTGGCGCCGGATATGGCTGACGGTGGTATCCAGTTCGAAGTTGCGGGTCGCCTCCTTGCGGGAGCGGCCGGAAGAGGAGGCGGTCGTTTCGGCATTGGGGCCGGTCGCCTGCTGCGGAATGTTGGAGGCGGCAGGCGGCTGGTTGGAGAGGGCGCCGGGCACGCCACCGTTGCTGCCGTTAGCGCTGTTCTCTTCCATGGTCATTTCGGAGCGCACCGCCGGCAAGTCCGGGTTGTAGGTCTTGCGGGTCTGCTCCTGCTGGGAGAAGTCGAGGGAGAGATCGACCTCCGCCGTATAATTGTCGGCGCCGAGCACCGGGATCAGGATGGCGTCAATTTTTTGTTTGTATTCCAGCTCCTGCTTCTGCTGCATCGCAAACTCCTTGCGAGTCTGGGCAGAGAGGGGATCCTGGGAGCCCGAGTTGAGCAGGCGGCCGTTCTGGTCGGTCACGGTAACGCGGGTCGGCTCCAGACCGTGCACGGCGGAGGCAACCATGTCGACGATGGAGTCCACTTCCCCCTGGCCGAGGGCATTGCCCTTGAGGCTCAGCACCACAGTCGCGCTGGGTTTGCGTTCGTTGCGGGCAAACACGTTGTCTTTCGGGATGGCCAGCAGCACCTGGGCCTTGGCCACGTTCTGGAACTGCTCGATGGCGCTGGCCAGCTGGCGCTCGCGGCTCAGCTTGAGGCGCTCGCTCTCCATCCGCTGGCTGACGCCGAAGCTGGAGTCCTTGAGCAGGATGTCTTCCCCGTCACTGGTGGTGTCGGTGGCGTTGGCCAAGCCGGCACGAGTCAGTGCCAGCCGGATGCTGGAGTAGTTCTCGGCACTGACCAGCACGCTTTTGCCATCCACCTGATAGGGGATCTTCTGCTGATCGAGGTAGTCGAGGGTCTTGACCAGCTCCTGGGTGGTGTAGGTGCCAAGGGGCCGCATGTCCGGCTCCTTGCCCCACAGCAGGATGAAAACGGCGATCGCCAGACAGATGGCCAACCCCAGGATCAGGGTGATCTGACGCAGCACATCCGTGTTGGACAGAAAGCCGAGCGCTGAACTCTTCTGCTCATTCTCATCGAGGGCGGCACTGCCCTCATCGTTCATCAGCAGTTCGCCGTTTTGGTCATTAGCCACGATTTATGTCCTTATTGCTGACATGTTCATGATGTTCAGTTGTCATGGTGAGCGCGCTTATACCGGCATGTTCATGATGGTCTTGTAGGCATCGACCATCTTGTTGCGTACCTGTACCGTCGCCTCGAAGGCGATGGAGGATTTCTGCCCGGCGATCATCACCTGGGACAAGTCGACCGAGTTGTCGCCCATGTCGAAACGGGTACGCAGATCGTTGGCGGCCCCCTGCAACTCGTTGACGTTGCCAAGAGCCTGTTGCAGCAACTGGCCAAAGTCGGACGTGACCTGGCGGCCGGGCTGGGTCAGCGGCGTGGCGCCGGCTTCGACCTTGAGTGCCTGCATCTCTTGCATCAGGCTGCTTGCACTAATTTCCATATTCCATCCCCAGACAAATCATTGACGCTGTCAGGGTGTAAGCAATTAGGGTGCCAACAAGTAGAAAACCACCAGGCAAGCGGGATGAGAGGGGGCAAGCAGCCCGTAACAGGCGATGCGAGGGCAGATTCTTCGTCAGGTGACAGGCCTTCCCGTCAGCCAGCAAGATGCGGGCCGACGGAAAAGACCGGAAAGCGGGTGACTAGCGGGTCAGATCCTTGTCCACCCAATATTTTGAGCCAGAGATGTTAGCATCGAGCAGCAAGCCTTTCTCGCCGATCTGGTAGATGGCCATGCCGCCGTTGTACTTGGCGCTGAGCTCGGCGCTCTCCTTGCCCGCCACGGCCCCCATCTCGGAGGTGGCCTCCCAGCCCTGACTGACGAAGGCATCGAACCTGGCCTTGTCTTCAAACAGGATCACCTGCTGGTAGAACTTGCCACCGAGCCCGGCCGCGAGCCCGGCACCGAACATCTTCATGTAAGTGTGCTTGCCGCTGGTACGATTGACCGCCACCCCGGCCCCCTGGTTGGTGTGCAGCATCAGGGAGAACTTGCGCGAGTCGAACACCGCATAGCCATAAGCCTTGTCAAACAACAGCTTGGCCGAGGGTTGCTGGTTGAATAGCCGCACCAGGGCGGTGTCAGCCATGGTATCGAGGGCAAGCCGCGCCTCGTCGGCCGTCTTGGGCTCGAGCATCTCGTCGAGCTTCTTGTCGGCCACCGTCAGCCACTCCTTGCCGGTCGCCACGCTCTTGTCGGTCCAGGCGCCGGCGGTGTTGAACGCCTCCGAGCCCCACTGGGAAACCGATGTCCAGGTCGCCTTGGAGAAATCCGTGACGCTCTGCCACGCCTCCTTGCTGGTGTCGCTCACCGCGCTGCCGAGCTCGCTCGCGGCCGCCTTCACCTTGGCCCAGTCAGCCAGGCTGGGAGCCGACGCCAGCGCCATGGCCGTTGCTATCACCAGGAATCGAATCTTCATGCTGTGCTCCACCCTTTGTGATGAGTTGATGGTCACAGTAGCAGATCTGGCCTAAGCCGGATAAGCCCAAAGGCACGAGGCGGGTCAATCAGTGACGCTCATCATGATGGGCTCCATCCGATTGGCGACCTCAATGGAGTAGAGCCCGCCGCCGCTCTCACGCTATCTCGGGCAGAGCCGCAACAGGGCAAAACGAGGTAGCGCAAGTCATGACACCAGGCCCGCCGCCTAGCTGGCGGCAGGCTCTCGGTATTGCTGATGGATGGCGCGAAACGCCTCCTTGTTGCCCAGCGCCGCCGCGACGCAGGCGGGGTCGAACTGACTGCCGGCGTGGGTTTCGAGGTAGGCAAAGGCCGCTTCGAACGTCCAGGCCTGCTTGTAGGGTCGCTCGCTGGTGAGCGCATCGAACACGTCGGCCACCGCGACGATGCGGGCCTCCAGCGGGATCGCCTCCCCCGCCAGCCCCTCCGGATAACCCCGCCCGTCGAAGCGCTCGTGGTGATAGGCGATGATGTTCTTGAGCATGTCGGTGTGATGAATGCCGTCGAGACCAAACTCGCTGATCATCAGGGCGATCATCTCCCGCCCCTTGAGCGGGTGGATCTTCATCACCCCGTACTCCTCTGGCGTCAGCTTGCCGGGTTTGAGCAAGATGGCGTCGGGCACCGCAATCTTGCCGATGTCGTGCAGCTCGGAGAAGAGATAGATGAACTCCACCTCCTCGTCGCTCAAGGGATAACGGGTGGCCACGGCGCGGGCGATGAGCCGTGAATAGGCCGACATCCGGTGCAGGTGATTGGCGGTCTCTTCATCCCGGTAGCGGCTGAACTCCCGCGCCGTGGTGAGCGCGCCGCTCAGGGTCTGAATCGAGAAAAATTCCACTGCGATGATGGCCGCCAGGATCTGAGCGTATGCCGCCAGTTCGCCACGGATGGCGGGGTCGAAGTAGCCAGGCTCCCTGGCATCGCAAAACAGAAAACCGAACAGCTTGCTGTTGAACAACAGCGGCTCGGTGTAGCTGGATTCATAACCGGCCGCCAGCAGCTTGCGGCTGTGCTCGGAGGGGGAGCCCAGCAGCGAATCCAGCGTGTCGAGCACCCTTGCTTGCCGGTGTTCGGCCAGATAGCGCAGGGAGGGGACGTCGCTCAGCTTGACCTCGTACTGCACCAGCGGGGAACTTCCCTCGGTGCTGTGGGCGAAGGTCTTGAGCCTGTCCGTGTGCTGGTCATAAATCGCGATGGCCACCCGGCTCAACTTGTCAAACCGCTGCCTGAGCGTGGCGTGCACGTTCTGCATTCTCTCGCCAAATGAGCTGTCCATCCCATCCTTCCTTCCAGTCTGCCTGCAGGGAGTATAGTGACACCCGTCTTCCTGCTCTCGCAAAATTGAGTTGAAACTCAACAGCCAGCAAACTGACGGAGCAAGGGTGCCGTCATCGGCCCGTATCGGTTCAAAACGGGCCTGCCTTGGCACAATCCTGCCTCGCCGGAGATATTGTTCGATTCCGCCGTGCCGGCTGTATAGTTTTTGGTTAGCCATTCCGGTAAAATCCGCGCCCTAAAACTAGAGCCACCTAAGAGTGATTGAGCGATGTCCAACACAAAACAGGCCCCCAAAGTAGGATTCGTCTCCTTGGGTTGCCCCAAAAATCTGGTCGATTCCGAGCGCATCCTGACCCAGCTGCGTACCGAAGGGTACGACGTGGTGCCCAGCTATGACGATGCGGAAGTGGTGGTGGTCAACACCTGCGGCTTCATCGACAGCGCGGTACAGGAGTCCCTGGAAGCCATCGGCGAGGCCCTGGCCGAAAACGGCAAGGTGATCGTCACCGGCTGCCTCGGTGCCAAAGAGAACCAGATCCGCGAGATCCACCCCAAGGTGCTCGAGATCACCGGTCCCCACGCCTATGAAGAGGTGCTGGGCCACGTCCACAAATACGTGGAAAAACCGACCCACAACCCCTTCACCAGCCTGGTGCCGGCCCAGGGCGTCAAGCTGACCCCCCGTCACTACGCCTATCTGAAGATTTCCGAAGGCTGCAACCACCGCTGCACCTTCTGCATCATCCCCTCCATGCGCGGGGATCTGGTGAGCCGTCCCATCGGCGAAGTGCTGGCCGAAGCCAAGCGCCTGAAAGAGGCCGGCGTGAAGGAGATTCTGGTGATCTCTCAAGACACCTCCGCCTACGGCGTGGACGTCAAGCACCGCACCGGTTTCTACGACGGCATGCCGGTCAAGACCAGCATGGTGGCCCTGTGCGAAGAGCTCGCCAAGCTCGGCATGTGGGTGCGCCTGCACTACGTCTACCCGTACCCGCACGTGGATGATGTCATCCCGCTGATGCGCGACGGCAAGGTACTGCCCTACCTCGACATCCCGTTGCAACACGCCAGCCCGCGCATCCTCAAGCTGATGAAGCGTCCGGGCACCGTCGAGCGCACCCTGGAGCGGATCCAGAAGTGGCGCGAGATCTGCCCCGAGATCACCCTGCGCTCCACCTTCATCGTCGGCTTCCCCGGCGAAACCGAAGAAGAGTTCCAGATGCTGCTGGACTTCATCGACAAGGCGGAGCTGGATCGGGTCGGCTGCTTCAAATACAGCCCGGTCGAAGGCGCCAAGGCCAACGAGCTGCCGGATCCGGTGCCGGAAGAGGTGCAGGAAGAGCGTTTCCAGCGCTTCATGGAGCTGCAGCAGCAGGTCTCCATCCGCAAGCTCGCCCGCAAGGTCGGCAAGGAGATGCTGGTGCTGATCGACGAGGTGGACGAAGAGGGCGCCACCGGCCGCTCCGCCGCCGATGCCCCCGAAATCGACGGCCTGGTCTACCTGAACGGTGAAACCGGCCTCAAGCCCGGCGACATGGTCAAGGTCCGCATCGATGAAGCGGACGAGTACGACCTGTGGGCCAGTCTCATCAACTGACCCGCGACAAGCGCCAACAAAAAAGCCAGTCAGTGACCCTGACTGGCTTTTTTGTTGGCGCCACTTAGCGGATAAATACCGTTACCGCAATGGGTTAGAGGGAATTAACCAATAGGGTGCTGATTCAGTCCCGATACAGCCAGGGCTGTTAGGATCCGGATTGACTCTCCCCGTCATAAGCCCTCTAATTGACAGCCTGGATCCCCATGATCGCGCACCTTATGAAAATATTGTTGGTCGAAGACGACAAGCTGCTCAATCACCACCTCAGCACCCTGCTGACCGAAGCCCAGAATCAGGTACACAGCACCGACAGCGCCCAGGTGGCACTGCATTACGCCGCCGACTATCCCATCGACGTGGCCATCATCGATCTGGGCCTGCCGGACATGGACGGTTTGCAACTCATCCGCCAGCTGCGCGAGCAGCAGATCCCCTTCCCCATCATCGTATTGACCGCCCGCGGCAACTGGCAGGACAAGGTGGAGGGACTGGAAGCCGGGGCGGACGACTACCTGGTCAAGCCGTTCCAGAAGGACGAGCTGCTGGCCCGTCTCAACGCCCTGGTGCGCCGCAGCGCCGGCTTCATCTCCCCCAGGGTCAAGGCCGGCGACTACGAGCTGGATCTCTCCCGCAAGGAGCTGACCATCGCCGGCACCCCGGTGGTGCTCACCAGCTTTGAATACCTGATCCTCGAATACCTGATGCGCAACGCCCGCCAGGTGGTCTCCAAGCAGCAGCTGCTGGACCAGCTCTACGGCGACGGTGAAGGAGACCCCAACACCATTGAGGTGATGGTGAGCCGGCTGCGCAAGAAGCTGGATCCGGAGGGGACCATCCAGCCCATCTCCACCATCCGCCGCCAGGGTTACATCTTCAACCTCTCGTGCAACTGATGGGCTCTCGTCTGCTGCGCCCCATGCGCTTCATCCGCCGCTCGCTGCACATCAAGCTGATGCTGAGCGCCATGCTGGTCATCGCGCTCATCATGGCCTTCTCGGTTTACATCCTCTATCTGGGTCACACCGAGGAGCAGGCTCAGAAGGCCAGCACCCGCATGCAGGAGAACCTCTCCAAGCTGTTCTCCTCCAAGCTGCCGGACGCCCATGCCACCACGGATCTGGGCCGGATCACCCCGGATGCCGTCGACCCCAATCTGGATACCCTGATCTGCCGGGCCGACGGCCAGCTGAGCTGGTCCAGCATGCACATGCCGGAGGTGATCCAGGCCAGGGACACCATCTGCCAGGATCTGATGAAGTATCTGGGCGGACTGGATCAGGACTACTTCTTCAAACGCCACACCATCAAGAACGGCGAGAGCTACTTCATCTACAGCCTGCGCTTTTTGCGCAATCACGGCGACGGCCCCACCACCTATTACGTGGTGATGGTCGATTCGGCCAAGCGCTACCTGGCCCAGACCCGCGCTTACCTCTACCAGTGCATTCGCCAGGCCCTGCTCGCCTACTCCCTGCTCGGCGCCCTGCTGCTGCTCACCAGCTTCTGGAGCCTGGGCTCCCTGCGCACCATGGCGCGCCAGATGGACGAGATCCGGGCCGGCAAGCGGGAGGCACTCTCCAACGACTATGAGCGGGAACTGACGCCGCTGACCGAGTCGGTCAACCAGCTGCTGGAGAACGAACGCCAGCAGACCCAGCGCTACCAGCACGCCCTCAACGATCTGGCCCACAGTCTGAAAACCCGGCTGGCGCTGATCCAGATGACGGCGCAGGAGGTCAAGCTGGGGCGCGACATCCACGACAACATCAATGAGCAGATCCTGACCATGGATCAGATCATCCAGTACCAGCTGCGCTGCGCCGTCACCGGCCGCAAGCGCCTCGCCAGCAAGGGCACCGAGCCGGTGCCCCTCATCGAGAAGCTGCTGGCCAGCCTCGCCAAGGTCTATCGCCACAAGAAGCTGCAGACCCGCTTCAAGTTCGATGATGACGTCTTCTTCGCCGGCGAGCAGGGGGACTTGATGGAGCTGATGGGCAACCTGCTCGACAACGCCTTCAAGTTCGCCATCAGCGAGATCAAGGTGACTGTGAGCCGCCGGCTCGACCGGCTGCGGATCGAGATCGAGGACGACGGCCCCGGCATCGACCCCGGCAAGTCGCAGCAGATCTTCCAGCGCGGGGTACGCGCCGACAGCTCCCCCGGCCAGGGTATCGGGCTGGCGGTGGTCACCGAGATCGTACACAGCTACGGCGGCCAGATCATGGTGGATGAGTCCCCGCTCGGGGGCGCCCGCTTCACCCTCGACCTGCCCTGAGCCCATCCCGGCCCACACACTGCACCTGCCACCCGGCAGGCACAGTGCCTTGCGGCGCAGGCCCATCCTTGTTGTAGATGACGACATCCCCATCCAGCCGGCAACCCGCAGGCATAAAAAAACCGGCCGCGAGGGCCGGTGAAACAGTTCAGGCTTGTCAGGTGACAAACGCACCCAGCGGATGAAGACAAGTCCCAACTCCTTATGGAGCCCTGCCTTCTTGAGTACGTGCTGACACTCTACGCCATGGTCACTGAATCAAGGCTGAACCATGGCCGATCCGTCCCCTGGCAAGCCGCCTGCTTATAGCTTGATGCCGAGCGACTGGCGCAGATAGGCGCCGGCGCCGAGCAGACCCGGCCCCTCGTGGGTGATGAGGAAGACGGGGATATCCTTGAGGTAGGATTTGAAACGCCCCTTGTCTTCGAAGGCCACCCGAAAGCCCGAGCCGATGAAGAACTCCTGAAAGCGCGGCACTATGCCACCGGCGATGTAGACGCCGCCGAAGGTGCCCATGTTGAGCGCCAGGTTGCCGGCAAAGCGGCCCATCAGCACGCAGAACAGGCTCAAGGTACGGCGGCAGTCCAGGCACTCGCCCGCCAGCGCGCGCTCGGTGATGTCCTTGGGTTCGAACGCCTGCGGCTCGCGGCCGTCGGATTTCACCAGACCACGGTAGATGTTGACGAGGCCGGGGCCGGAGAGCAGCCGCTCGGCCGAGACATGGCCCAGTTCGGCGCGCATCACCTGCAGTACCGCATCCTCTTCTTCGCTGTTGGCGGCAAAGTCCACGTGGCCACCCTCGCCCGGCAGACTCAGCCACTGCTCGCCGGTGTGCACCAGGTGGGCCACGCCAAGACCGGTACCGGCCCCGTAGATGGCGATGGGCTTGCCGGCCGCGGGCGCCGCGCCCCCCAGCTGGATGCAGTCAGCCGCGTCCAGCACCGGCACCGCCATGGAGACGGCGGTAAAATCGTTGATCACCTGCAACCGGCTCAGGCCCAGATTGGCCTGCATCTCGCTGATGGAAAACTCCCAGCTGTGGTTGGTCATGGCGACCCAGTCGCCGTTGATGGGGCAGGCGATGGCGATGCAGGCTTCGCCCACCTGCACCTTGTGTTCATCCAGATAGAGGCGAACCACGGCTTCCAGACTGGGATGAGCCAGCCCGGAATAGGTCTTGGCCTGGGAAATGGTGCCGGTTGCCAGCTCGCACAGGGCCAACCGGGCATTGGTACCGCCTACGTCGCCGACCAGCGCATGGGTATGCTGCATAAAACAACTCCTTCGTTACTGGGGTCGGGGCGGCCGTTACCGTCCCGCACTTATTATTTGGTGCCAATTCTACCCGAGCCCCTCCCCTTGCGGCGCGTTTGATGGGTGCAACTGTGCGCCCGCTCACAGTGTTGTTGCTTTGCAACATTTGTAAGCGCTTTCACGGAATGACTGGAAGTTTGTAACCAAAACAACGAAATAATTAGACATGAGTCATACTTTGCAGGGCCGAGATTAGTTTCGATAAGAGCTTGTCTTGTATAGTCATCAAGTTGATTGGAAACCTGCTTAGCCATGAATTTAGTGCAAAGACACTGAAGCTAAATTACAAAAACGCCTGGTGGTGATGATGAATACCCTTGATAAAATTACTAATAATTTGGAAAGTTTCAGTAAATCAGAGCGTAAAGTCGCCGAGGTCATCCTGGCCTCCTCGCAGACGGCCATCCACTCCAGTATCGCCACCCTCGCCAAGATGGCTGACGTCAGCGAGCCGACCGTCAACCGTTTCTGCCGCCGTCTCGATACCAAAGGCTTTCCCGATTTCAAACTGCATCTGGCCCAGAGCCTGGCCAACGGCACGCCCTATGTGAACCGCCACGTGGAAGCGGAAGACGGGCCCGATACCTATACCGCCAAGATCTTCGAATCCACCATGGCCTGCCTCGATGCCGCCAAGAACAGCCTGGACATCTCCGCCATCAATCGCTGCGTCGATATCCTGACCCAGTCCAAGAAGATCAGCTTCTTTGGCCTCGGCGCCTCCTCCGCCGTCGCCCGCGATGCCCAGAACAAGTTCTTCCGCTTCAACATCCCGGTGGTGAGCTTCGATGACATCGTCATGATGCGCATGAGCTGCATCAACAGCAGCGAAGGGGACTTGGTGGTGCTCATCTCCCACACCGGCCGCACCAAGGCGCTGGTGGAGATTGCCGCGCTGGCCCGCGAGAACGACGCCACCGTCATCGGCATGACCGCCAAGGACTCCCCGCTGGCGCGCGAGTGCAACCTGGTGCTCTCCATGGACGTGCCGGAAGACACCGACGTCTACATGCCGATGGCATCGCGCATCGCCCAGCTCGCCCTGGTAGACGTGCTGGCGACCGGTTTTACCCTGCGCCGTGGCATGAAATTTCGCGAAAACCTGAAGAAAGTCAAAGAAGGTTTGCGCGAATCCCGCTTTGATACACCCCACTCTTCGTAAGCAGCGGGGGCTTCGGCCCCCGGCTGTCTCTGCCACCTTCCTTGGTGTAGTATTGTAATTTAGTAACAAAAGCCACCCAGATGGCTTGCAAGCGGGTGCAATGGGTCATGCGCTTGACGGGGCAGTATCTCAAGTCATATCAACTTCAAAACTGGAGTCTTTCATGCCAAGACGTACAAAGATTGTAACCACACTCGGTCCGGCCACCGATCGCGAAGGGATCCTCGAGGGGATCATCCGTGCCGGTGCCGACATGGTGCGGATGAACTTCTCCCACGGCACTGCTGAAGACCACATCCTGCGCGCCAACCAGGTGCGTGACATCGCCGCCAAGCTGGGTCGTCACGTCGCCATCATGGGCGACCTGCAGGGCCCCAAGATCCGCGTTTCCACCTTCAAGGACGGCAAGATCTATCTGGCCGTCGGCGACAAGTTCATCCTCGATGCCGCCCTCGGCAAGGGTGAAGGCTGCCAGGAGCAGGTCGGCATCGACTACAAGAGCCTGCCGGGCGACGTGATCGCCGGCGACATCCTGCTGCTGGACGACGGTCGCGTGCAGCTGAAGGTGGAACAGGTCGAAGGCCCCCGCATCCACACCACGGTCACCGTGGCCGGTCCGCTCTCCAACAACAAGGGCATCAACAAGAAGGGTGGCGGTCTCTCCGCCCCGGCCCTGACCGAGAAGGACAAGGAAGACATCAAGACCGCCGCCCGTATGAACGTGGACTACCTGGCCGTCTCCTTCCCCCGTTGCGGCGATGACCTGCGTTACGCCCGCGAGCTGGCCCGCGAAGCCGGCTCCAACGCCAAGATAGTGGCCAAGGTCGAGCGCGCCGAAACCGTCGCCACCGACGAGGCGATGGAAGACATCATCCTCGGCTCCGATGCCGTCATGGTGGCGCGTGGTGACTTGGGTGTCGAAATCGGCGATCCCGAGCTGGTCGGCGTGCAGAAGAAGCTCATTCGCCACTCCCGCCGTCTGAACCGTGTCGTCATCACCGCCACCCAGATGATGGAGTCGATGATCAACGCGCCGCTGCCGACCCGTGCCGA
Organism: Aeromonas sp. ASNIH4; assembly: GCF_002934425.1. NCBI lineage: Bacteria > Pseudomonadati > Pseudomonadota > Gammaproteobacteria > Aeromonadales > Aeromonadaceae > Aeromonas > Aeromonas sp. ASNIH4. Next base: position 3,215,659 of record NZ_CP026217.1, read on the forward strand.
AGTGATGGACGTGGCCAACGCCGTGCTGGACGGTACCGATGCGGTGATGCTCTCCGCCGAGACCGCCGCCGGTCAGTTCCCCATCGAGACCGTCACCTCCATGGCCAGCGTCTGCGTCGGTGCCGAGAAGCACCCGAGCCTGAACGTCTCCAACCACCGCATGAGCTACACCTTCACCTCGGTGGAAGAGGCCGTCGCCATGTCCACCATGTATGCGGCCAACCACCTGGAAGGGGTCAAGGCGATCGTGGCGCTGACCGAATCGGGCACCACCCCGCTGCTGATGTCCCGCATCAGCTCCGGCCTGCCGATCTTCGCCATGTCACCGCACAACAAGACCCTGGCCTGGACCAACCTCTACCGCGGCGTCACTCCTGTGCTGTTCGACGGCGACGAAACCAAGCCGGTCTACGAGGTGTGCCGCGACGCGCTGGACGTGCTCAAGGCCAAGGGGCTGCTGCAAAGCGGTGACATGGTGTTGCTGACCCACGGCGACAAGATGGAAACCGTCGGCAGTACCAACACCTGCAAGGTGATGATGGTCGAGTAATCGCCCTTCACCGGCACCAAAAACGGCTCCCGCAGGAGCCGTTTTTTTAGGTTCTTCGCGGGATCTTGGGGAAGTGGAAGTTGACAGACAGGGTGCTGGTAAACTGGCTGTCTCCAAACACACCACCACCATCACCCTGCTGTCGCCGTGCATCATATTGATATTGCCTCCTTCTGGCCAGGTTATACCGTCATCGCCCAAGCGCTTTCTGCCAACCATCACACCCTGTTTACCCTTGAGCCTCGCGCCGACTTCTTGCCCCGTTGTCGCCGATGCCTGCAACCCACGCCATTGATCCACGACCAACGTATCCGCCGGGTGCGTGAGCGAGACCTATTTGACCGACAAGTCTGGTTACAACTGCCTGTTCGCCGCGTCGACTGTCTGCGCTGTGGTCGCGTCAGTGAACATATCGACTGGCTCCCCTCTGGCTCCCGCCTCACCCGGCGCATGCAGTGCTGGATTGAAGCGCTCGTTCAGTACCTCCCCATCCGCCATGTCAGCCAGCTCACCGGGGTCGGTTGGCACACCATCAAGGAGATCGACAAGCGCCGTTTGCAGACCAGTGTGGGCACCATCGAACTTGGGGAGGTGCGGCGGCTGGTGATGGATGAGTTTGCCCTGCACAAGGGACACCGCTATGCCACCGTGATCATGGATGCCGAGCGAACCCGCGTCCTGTGGGTGGGGCACGGCAACAGCCGGGCCGCTATCCGTCCCTTCTTCGAGCAGCTCGGCGAGCGATGCCAGCAGATTGAAGCGGTGGCGATGGACATGAACACGGCGTTCGACCTGGAGGTGAAGCAACACTGCCCGCAGGCGGAGGTGGTCTACGACCTGTTCCACGTGGTGGCTCGCTATGGCCGAGAGGTGGTGGACCGGGTGCGAGTGGAGCAGGCGAATGCACTGAAAAGCGATAAACCGGCGCGAAAAGTGGTCAAAAGTGCGCGTTGGTTGCTGCTACGTAATCGGGCGAAGTTGAGTGAAAAACAGGATGTGAAGTTGCAGGAGCTGTTGGCGGCGAATCAACCGCTGGCGATGGTGTACGTGCTGAAAGAGGGGTTGAAGGGCATCTGGTATGCGCCGAGCGTGTGGGAAGGATGGCGACGATGGCGGAGCTGGATGCGGCAGGTGAAGGAAAGCGGGCTAGCGCCGCTGCAACGATTTGGTCGAAATTTATCGAAATATATGCGGGGGATCCTGGCGAGTGCAAACTACCCGATGCACACGAGTGTGCTGGAAGGGGTGAACAACAAGATCAAAGTGATAAAGCGTATGGCATATGGATTTAGGGACTCAGAATACTTTTTTCTGAAAATCAAGGCGGCCTTCCCCGGAAAGCCGCGATGAACCTTTTTTTATGGCGAAACCGCCGCCTCAGCCGCGAAACAGTTCGACCTTGTCGCCGTCCTGCAGGCTGCCTGCACCGCGTACCACCACCCTGTCACCCTGCTTGAGCGCCCCGCTCACCGCCACCTGCCGGCTGTCGCCAAACAGCACGGTCACCGGCACCCGGTTCACCGTCAGCTCCTCGCCGCGCTGCTCCACCTGATAGACCACGCTCCCCTCGGTGTTGAGCACCAGGGCATCGCGCGGCAGCAGCATGGTCTGCTGCTCCGCCAGCGGCAGCGCCACCCGCACCGGCGAGCCGATGATGAAGCGGCCCGCTTCGGGCTTGAGGCGCAGCTCGATGAGGCGCGACTTGGGATCGGCGCTCGCCGCCCGCTGGTAATAGACCCCGTGGCCGCTGAGCTGCTCCCCTTCCACCCGCAGCCGGGTCTGGGGCGCCAGCTGGCCGGCCCAGACGATGGGGGCCTGCAGCCGGATGTCGGGCTGATCGGGATTGACCAGCTCCAGTGCCTGCTCGCCGGCATCCACGTGCTCTCCCGGCTGGATGAAGTGGTTGTTCACCACCCCGTCGAACGGCGCGAAGATGTGGCTTCTGCGCAGCTGCTCCTCAATCTGGCGTACCTGTACCCGCGCCAGCCGCTCGGCCAGTTCAGCCTGCTCCACGTCGTAGCGGGCCTTGTCATACTGGCTCTGGGAGGTGCTCTTCTGGCGGTGCAGCGTCGCCAGCCGGCCAAACTCGGCGCGGGCGAAGCGCACGTTGCTCTCCCACTTGGCCTGTTCGGCCTGGGCCTGCTCCAGCGAGAGCCGCAGCGCCGCACTGTCGAGGCGCAGCAGCTCATCCCCCTTGCTGACCCGGCTGCCGAACTCGGCGATCCACTCCACCCGGCCGCTCACCTCGGCGCTGAGCGCCGCCTGCTGGCGACTCGCCACCGTGCCGCTGACCCAGATGCTGGCTGCCGCCTCCCCCCGGGTCACGTCCGCCAGGGTCACCATCTTGCCCTGCGCCAGCGCGGGGAACACGCCCCCCGCCAGCAGCGCCGCGCCCACTACCATCCTTGTAAAACCGAGTGTCATCGATGAGCTCCTTGCTCAGGCCCGCTGGCGCAGGGCGAGCGGTGATTCGACCCGCTCTCCCAGTCGCAGGAAGGCGGGCAACAGGATCAGGGTAAACAGGGTGCTGCAGCTCATGCCGCCGACGATGACGGTAGCCAGCCCCCGGTAGATTTCACTGCCCTCGCTCGGGCTCAACATCAGCGGCAGCATGCCGAAGATGCTGGTGAGGCTGGTCATGGCGATGGGCCGCATCCGGCTTTGCAGGGCATCGGCCACCGCCAGCTGGCGGCTCATCCCCTCCCGCTCCGCGGTGCGGGTCTGATGCACCAGCAGGATGGCGTTGTTGACCACCAACCCCAGCAAAATGACGAAGCCGATGATGGTCAGCAGATCCATCGGCAGCGGCACCAGGAGGCCGCTCAGGTGCAGCGCCAGCACGCCGCCGACGGTGGCAAGCGGCAGGGTCAGCAGCACCAGCACGGCATCCTTGAGGGAGGCAAACACCCCCCACAACAGGATCAGCAGGATCATCACGGCAAACAGGAAGATGGCCCCCAGGTTGCCGAGCGCCTGCTGCAGGCTGTCGGCATTGCCGGAGACGCGCAGCTCGCCGCCGGCGGGCAGCAGTGGCCGGATGGCGGCAAAGCTTTTGCTCTGCAGGGTATCGAGCACCTGCTCCATGCTCATCCCCGCCGGGGGCGAGATCTGCAGGCTGATGCTGCGCCGGCCGTCGGCCCGGAAGATGCTGGCCGGCCCCATGTCGTGCTCCACCCGCAGCAGCTCGCCGAGCGGCACGATGCGCCCGGACGGGGTCGCCAGCGGCACCGCCTTGAGCTCGTCCGGGTTGGCCGAGGTCTGCCCCATCAGCATGATGTCGAGCCGCTCCTCCCCGTCGAAATACTCGCCAACCCGCAGCCCGTCGCCGAAGGTCTGGATGATGGCGGGCATGGGGGTGCGATCCCAGCCCACCTCGGCCAGACGTCTGTCCTGCGGCACCAGCCGCAGCTCGGGGGCGGTAAAATCGAGATCCGGCTGCGGCCTCACTTGGGCGCCAGGCAGATCCTGCTTGACGATGGCCATGGCGGCCCGCGCCGCTTGGTAGAGCTCGGCCAGATCCCCCCCCTGCAGCAGCAGGGAGATGCCATTCTCGCTGTCAAAACCGCCGAACAGCGACCCCTGGCCGCCAAACACCTGGGTGTCGGGGATCCCCACCAGCAGCTGCTTCATCAACAGCTGCTCCAGCACCTTGATCTGCTCCTCCTCTTTCGGCCGCACCCCGATCTGGGCGCCGCCCGGGTAGCGCAGGATGTAGTAGTTCTTGAGGGCCGGCTCCCGCTCCCCCTTCATGTAAGGGGCGAGACGGGCGATCAGGGTGTCGATCACCTCCTCCCGCTGGGCCTGGAGGTTAAAGCCCGGGGTGAAGTTCATCCAGACATCCACCGCGTCGCGTTTCACGTCCGGCAGATAGTCCATCTTCGGCAACAGGGCCCAGGTGGCCAGCGCCGGCAGGCTCATCATCAGGGTGATGACGGTCCAGCGCTGGCGGGAGGTGCCGGTCCAGCGGATCACCCGTCGGGTGGTGCCCTGCCACAGCCCCTCATAGGGATCGATCAGCCGCTCACGTCCCATCCAGCACGCCGCCACTGCCGGCAGCACGGTCACCGCCACCAGCATGGAGACGGTCACCGCGCAGGCGATGGTCAGCGCCAGATCGGCAAACAGCTGACCCTCCACGTCGTTGAGCAGCAGCACCGGCAGGAAGATGGCGACTGTGGTCAGGGTGGAAGCCACCAGGGCGGTCCACACCCGGCTGGTGCCGTCCAGCGCCGCCTCCGCCTTGCTCAGATCCCCCCGCTCGTGGCGCCGGTAGATGCTCTCCAGCACCACAATGGCGGCATCAAGCACCATGCCCACCGCAAAGGCGATCCCTGCCAGCGAGATGACGTTGAGGGTCCGCCCCAGCACCTTGAGCAGGCAGAAGGTGAGCATGATGCTGATGGGAATGGCGATCGCGATCATCAGGGTCGCCTTGAGCTGGCGCAGAAAGACCCAGAGGATGGCGCAGGAGAGCAGCACGCCGAGCCCCAGGTTGGCAGTCACCATGCCCACCGCCCGGTTGATGTAGAGGGAGGCGTCGAACGACTGCTCCATGTGCAGGCCGACCGGCTCCAGCACCTCGCGGTTGAGCTCGCCCACCTTGAGCTTGATCGCCTCCAGCGCAGCCAGGGCGTTGGCACCGCTCTCCTTGAAGATCTGGGCCGCGATGGCGGTGTTGCCGTTCTGGATGCGCAGCACCGGGTTCTCCTCCCGGGCCAACCTGACCTCGGCCACATCACGCAGGTAGATGGGCAGGCCGTCGCGCCAGTCCACCACCTTGTCCCCCAGGGTCGCCACGTCGTAGCGGCCGGCAAAGCGCAGCTTGTACTCCCAGCGGCCAATGTCGAGGGTGCCGGCGGAGACATCCCAGCCGGTGCTGGCCCGGCTGGCCAGTACCGGGATCTCCACCCCCAGCTCGGCGGCGCGGTAAGGATCGAAACGGATCTGGATCTGGCGCTCGTTGATCCCCTCGATGTCGACCGTCGACACCCCGGGGATGCGCTCCAGCTCCGGCTTGACCCGCGCCTCGATCAGCGCCTGATGATCGTCGATCTGCCCCTTGGCACCGGGCAACTGCTGGATGAAGAAGAAGGTGAGGGTGTCGTTGCTGCTGTAGTTGTTGACGTAGGGGCCGCCAATCTTGTCCGGCAGGCCGGAAACCCGGTTCAGACGGGAGATGACGTCGAGCTGGGCCCGCTGCATGTCGGTGCCGAGGGCAAACTCCAGGTCGATTTCGGTAAAACCCGGGAAGCTGTTGCTGGTGAGGTTCTTGAGCCCCTGCACCCCCTGCATCTCCTGCTCGATGGGGTCGGTTATCTCCGACTCCATCTCCTGGGGCGAGGCCGAGCGCCAGTCCACCGAGATGTTGAGGTGCGGGCGATCGATGTCGGGAAACAGCTGGATCGGCAGCCCCCGGATGCTGAGCAGGCCCAGCAGAAAAATCAGCACGATCGAGACCGCCACCCAGATGGGGCGTTCGATCGCCGTTTTGGCGAGATTCATTCACTCTTCCTGAGTTTGTTGTTGTCGGCCATTCCGCTGGCCTTGCTTCCTGCCCCAAGGGTGGGGGGCCATTGCATTAAACTGGAATTAATCGAGGTTGTAAATGCAGGGTTAACAAACAAAAAAACCGGCCATGACGGCCGGTTTCAGGTTCAGGAGTGAGCGCTCTCTCAGGCGGCGTGCACCACCGGATTTTGCTGGGATAATCCCTCCAGCTCGCCCGGGGCGAAGTTGTCCACCTGGATCGCCTCGTAGCGCAGGGCATCGGCGGCCAGCAGCTTGTCCGCCTCGTCCTTGCTCAGGATGGATTGGGACAGGGCAGCGGCAACCAGCTCCGGCAGCGCCAGTTTGCGGGGCAGTTTGCCCTCTTTCTGGGCCTGCACCAGTTTCTTCTCGTAGGGCTGCACTGCGACCATAGCCAGGAAGGCCCGCTCCATCAGACCGACCGGATCCGCCTCGTCCTTGCCTACGTAGCACAGCGCCGTCAGACGGTCGCGGAACTCACCCGGCTTCATCATGGCCAGACAGATGGCGTGGCAGCGATCGTCGGCCGGCATCTGGTAACCGACGCCGAACGGGAACACCACGCGCTTGAGCACGGCACCCACCACCTTGTTCGGGAAGTTCTGGAAGAAGCCCTCGAACGCCTTGCCAATCAGGTAGAGGTTGCGCTCCACCGCGTACTGCACGAACGGCAGATCGGAGACCATGCGGCCCTGATCCTCGTAGTGCTTGAGGGTGGCGGAGGCCAGGTAGAGGTGGCTCAGCACATCACCCAGACGAGCGGAGATCATCTCCTTGCGCTTGAGATCGCCACCCAGCATCAGCATGGAGACGTCGGCGCACAGCGCCAGCCCTTTACTCATGCGGGACAACTGCTTGTAGTAGCGTGCGGTCTCACCGCTCACCGGGGAGCCGTTGAACTGGCCCAGGGTCAGCCCCTGGAACAGGGAACCAAAGAAGTTGCCGGCACCAAAGGCGATGTGCTTCAGCAGCAGGGCGTCAAACTTCTCGAGACCGCGCTCCACATCGGTATCGGCCGCCGCTTCCAGCTCGGCAAACACGTACGGGTGGCAGCGGGTGGCACCCTGCCCGAAGATCATCAGGTTGCGGGTCAGGATGTTGGCCCCTTCCACCGTGATGGCCACCGGAATACCCATGTAGGCGTAGCCGGTGTAGTTTTTCGGGCCCAGCTGGATGGCACGGCCGGCGTGGATGTCCATGGAGTCATCCATGATCTGGCGCGCCATCTCGGTCATGTGGTACTTGGAAATCGCGGTGACGATGGCCGGAGCCTGACCCAAGTCCAGGGAGCCGGCGGTCATGCGGCGGGCCCCTTCCAGCTGATAGGTGAGGCCGCCGATGCGGGCCAGTGCCTCTTGCACACCTTCAAACTTGCCGATGGACATGCCGAACTGCTTGCGCACGTAGGAGTAGGCGCCCACGGTGCGGCTCGCCATGTGACCACAAGCGGTGCCCAGAGCAGGCAGCGAGATGCCGCGACCGGCGGAGAGGCACTCCACCAGCATGCGCCAGCCGCGACCGGCGTAATCCGGGCCACCGATGATCCAGTCGAGCGGAATGAACACATCCTTGCCGAAGGTCGGGCCGTTCAGGAACGCCAGACCCATGGGGTAATGGCGATCACCGACGCGCACGCCGGGGTGGCTGGTCGGGATGAGCGCGCAGGTGATGCCAAGCTCTTCCTTGTCACCCAGCAGTTTTTCCGGGTCATAGAGTTTGAACGCCAGCCCCAGCACGGTGGCACGAGGGGCCAGGGTGATGTAGCGCTTGTTCCAGTTGAGGCGAATACCCAGCACCTCTTCGCCCTTGTGCATCCCCTTGCAGACGATCCCCTTGTCAGGGATGGCGCCCGCATCGGAGCCCGCTTCCGGCCCGGTCAGGGCGAAGCAGGGCACTTCCTTGCCGTTGGCCAGCCCCGGCAGCCAGAAGTCCTTCTGGGCCTGGGTGCCGTAGTGCATCAGTAGCTCGCCCGGGCCAAGGGAGTTCGGCACCATGACGGTGACCGCCACGCTCAGGCTCTTGGTCGCAATGCGGGTGACGATGGTGGAGTTGGCAATCGCCGAGAACTCACGGCCGCCGTAGGATTTCGGGATGATCAGGGAGAAGAAGCCTTCGTTCTTCAGATAGTCCCAGACCGGCTCCGGCAGGTCTTTGGTCTCGTTGACGATCTTGAAGTCGTCGACCATGGCGAGCAGGGTTTCGACCTGGTTGTCGATGAAGGCCTGCTCCTCGGCGGTCAGCTCGGCCTTGCCGTAGCCGTGTAGTTTTTTCCAGTCGGGGTTGCCGCGAAACAGCTCCCCATCCCACCAGACGGAGCCGGCTTCCATGGCCTCCCGCTCGGTGGCCGACAAGGGCGGCAGTATCTTCTTGAAGATGCCGAACACCGGGCGGGTGACCACCTTTTTACGGATGGAGGGCACGCCGAGCACGACGGCTATCGCCAGCACCAGCAGGATAAGCAATGTGATCATACTCAAGTTCCTTCTATTTCACTGTTTCCGTTGATTTATTGTTGGTTGTTACACGGCCAGGGAGAGCCTGGTCGACTCCACGGGCGCCCCGACACCGGACGCCAGATAAGGAATGACGTTGCGTACCAGCCCCTCCACATCGAGCTGCTGGCCGAAATCGGCCTGGGCGATGTCGCGCAGCGCATCGGCCGAGGCCATGGTGAACACGACGGTGCCCAGGGTGAAGTGCAGCCGCCAGAACAGATCCGCCGGCGACAAGGCCGGGTTGGCCTTGGAGATGGCCTGGGTGATCCGTTGCAAAATGGGGCCGTAGTGGGCGGTGATGAAGCGGCGCAGGTGGCCCTGGCTGTCGATGTAGCCACGACCCAGCAGCTGCATGAAGATGGCCGGGCCGTTGGTGCGCACTGCCACCAGCTTCATCAGCGGGTCGACGAAGCTCTCGAACACCTGCAGCAGGGTCAGCTGCTCCTGCGCCATCAGGGTATGCAGGCGTGCATCCAGCTCGGGCATGAACAGGCTCAGATAGCGATCGAGCACCGCTTGGATCAGCTCCTTCTTGGAGCCGAAGTGGTAGTTCACCGACGCCAGGTTGACATCGGCCTCGCTGGTGATCAGACGCAAAGAGGTATCGGCGAACCCCCGTTCGGCAAACAACACCTCAGCGGCATCGAGAATACGGTTTTTGGTATCGATTTTACTCACAGGACACCTCACTTAAACGAATGTTTAAAAAGTACGTTTCACAACCTTTTGTGTCAAGAGAATGTGAACGGGTGTTAGTGAAATGTTTTTGTTGAAAATGGGGAACAAGGCGGGAACTTCACGGACGAATCGGACTCTATATCTATGCCACTGCAATTAAACATTAAGTCTCGCCCAACCTGCTTCATGCTAGTTGGGCATTTTTTTGCCCGGTAACCGTTCAGCGCGCTGGCAAACAGGCAAAAAAAAACCGTCGCAGGGCGCGACGGCGGGGAAATGAGGTTGCACCATCCTGATCCAACCCATCGATGCGAGTTCAGGCTTTCATCGATGACGCCATCATGACCGCCAAGCGTGTTCAAACTTTGTCAGCCAGAGCCCAATTTGTGACAAAGTATGACAAGCCACGACATGGTCTCGACCCGCCGCCTTTGCTATGCTGGCGCCTCACGCCAGAGGGGAAGATAAGATGAAGTACACGGTCGATACCCACACCCACACCGTCGCCAGCACCCACGCCTACAGCACCATTCACGACTACCTGCCCATCGCCAAGGCAAAGGGGATCAAGCTGTTCGCCACCACGGATCATGGCCCCGACATGGCGGACGCCCCCCACTTCTGGCACTTCGTCAATCTGCACGTGCTGCCACGGGTGGTCGACGGGGTCGGCATCCTGCGCGGCATCGAAGCCAACATCAAGAACATCGACGGCGAGATCGACTTCCCCGAGCGCTACGAGTCGCGGCTCGACATGATCATGGCGGGCTTTCACGAGCCGGTGTTCCCCCCCTGCGACCAGGCCACCCACACCCAGGCCATGATCAACGCAATCAAGAGCGGCCGGGTCGACATGATAAGCCACCCCGGCAATCCCGCCTTCCCCATCGATATCCAGGCCGTGGTCAAGGCGGCGGCAGAGTATCGAGTAGCGCTGGAGCTCAACAACTCCTCCTTCAGCCACTCCCGCCCGGGCAGTGAAGGCAACTGCCGCGCCATCGTCGAGGCGGCGCGGGACATGGGTGCCTACCTCACCTTCGGCTCCGACTCCCACGTGGCCTTCAGCCTCGGGGATTTCGAGCACTGCCACCGACTGGTCACCGAGGCCGGCTTCCCGGCAGAGCGGATCCTGGCGCGCTCCCCCCGTGCGCTGCTCGATTTTCTCGAAAGCCGTGGCCGGGCCCATATTCCGGAGTTCGCCGACCTCTGACATTGACCGTAACTCCATGAGCCCACTCATAAAACTGAGTACAGCTCATTGACTTGCCCCGCTGTTTTCGGGAATCTAGTGGCACGCCGGTATAGCTCAGTTGGTAGAGCAGCGCATTCCAATACTACGTACCGGCTTCTGGGGGTGACGACTATAACGCGGCAAAATCACACTCGGATGGGCCATGACCGGACACTGGACACCCATTTGCCAGAGAGTGTCCAAGCCACCGGAATGATCATAATGGCCATGACTGAGCACCACCATCTGACAGTCGTTTAACCGGATGTCTAGCCGTTCGGCATTGGCAAGCAGTGTTTGACCCGAGCCGGTATCAAACAGCAAATTCAGCTCGGGTGAATGCAACCAGAGCGCAAAGCCATGTTCAGTCTGTAACTCACCTTGACCATGATTGTCACAAAGCACCGTGATCTGGATTTCAGCAATCATGGGCCATACTCCCATCAGGTGGTGCGATAAACTTGGCAGAGGCACGAGCCAGGCGCTGCTCTCCGGCGATGCACTGTCCGGCAATATGCAACCCAGAGAGTAGCCATGCTTCGAGCTGATAGATGCCCCGCCGCTGCCCAAGTAGCTGGGCACAGATCGTAATAGTCTGACCCACGCAGATCGGTGCAACGAATCGAACCGTCAACTCCGCGGTCAGCGCCTTGATTCCCTGCATGAATAAACAGTGTGTCATCGCAGCATCGAGTAAGGTGCTGGTCATGCCACCGTGCAACAGTCCGGTGTAGCCCTGATGTTTCGGGCTCACCACAAAGGGAGCTCGCACGGAACCATCCGGTTGTTGCGAGAACGCTAGTTCCAAGGAGTCCGGATTGTTGTCACGGGAGCCACAAACCATGCAATGGGCATGACTTGGTTTGGCATTGAGATAGGGTGTCATCCATTCCTTCTTAGCGGCAGGCCGATAACCAGACTGCCGCATCGGATCATCAATTAACTGGCTAACTCGTCTACGGCTGCCAGCGCCTGTGTGCCATAGATCACCGCAGGACCGCCGCCCATCAGGATGGCAACATCAATAGTTTCAACCAGTTCCTGCTTACTCGCCCCAGCCTTCAGCGCCGCTGCCACATGGGCCGCGATGCACCCATCACAGCGGGCAGCAATCGCAATTGCCGTTGCCATCAACTCTTTATGTTTAATGCTGAGTTCACCTTCGTACATCGCTGCTTTGTGCAAAGCTAGAAATGCATTCATGGTATCTGGACTGGCCTTGCGATAAGCCGATCCAAATTGACGTTGTTCCTGATTAATCTCTGTGTAGTTCTTAGCCATAAATACCTCGACTAGTTGTTGTTGCAGATCAAAACGAATCGATAACCATCTGATAGGTCTTATAGCCCCCAGTCAGATTGCGAGCTTGAAACCCGTTTTGTACCAACATGCGATAGGCAACATGTCCGCGCAAACCGACTTGGCAAGCCACCAAAATTTCTTTATCGACGGGCAGCGTATATAAACGATCCCGTAACTCATCGAGTGGAATATTCAACGCATTCGGAAAGGAACCTGATACCTCCAGCTCTGGCGGATTTCGAACATCCAGCACAACTTGATCGGAAGCTCCCAGCAGTAGTTCTTCGGTGTGACAAATCGCCTCATCACCATTCATCACATTACTGGCGACCATGCCTGCCTGGTTCACCACATCTCGCGCAGAGCCAAAAGGGGGCGCATACGTCAGTTCCAGGTCTGCCAACTGCTGAACGGTCATGCGGGCACGTTGTGCAACAGCTAAAACATCAATTCGTTTGTCGATACCATCCAAACCAGCAGCCTGGGCCCCCAGGATCTGGCCATCCGTTGGATCAAACAGTAATTTCAAGGTCACCGGGTGAGCACCGGGGTAGTAACTGGCGTGGCTAGCGGTATGCACGTAAATCTTTTCATAGGTCATATTCAAGCGCTTGAGTGTTTTTTCATTCAAGCCTGTACTGCCAATTGCCATGTCAAACAATTTGCAGATCGCTGTGCCTTGTGTCCGGCGATAATGCTCATGGCGACCGAGCATATTGTCCGCAGCAATACGTCCTTGCCGATTAGCTGGCCCTGCCAACGGCACCAGTGCCGCGTCGCCGGTAACGAAATTCTCCGTCTCCACCACATCGCCAACCGCATAAATATCCGGTTCAGACGTTTGCATGGCGCTATTAACCTTGATACCGCCCAGAGCACCTAATTCCAGACCAGCTTTTGCGGCCAGTGTCGTTTCAGGTTTTACCCCAATGGCAAGGATGACCATGCCTGTCTGCAACATATCGCCGGAACTCAGCATCAAATCCAGATCATGGGTATGTGTGACGGGTTTGTCATATACAGCGGTCGCTTCAGGCTCGGCAGGATGGAAGTCAGCCACAGAAATGGCCGCCAAACCGGTTTTAAGACGCAAATCGATGCCTTTTTCACACATATGGCGGTGTAACATATTGGCCATTTCACGATCAACCGGGGCCATAACTTGATCGGAGAGCTCCAAAAGGGTTACGTCAATCCCTCTATGGTGCAGTGCTTCAACCATCTCCAACCCAAAAAAACCACCCCCGACAACAGTGGCGTGCTTAGGCTTCTCTGCGGCCAGTGCGACCAGGATCTTATCCATATCCGGTATATTGCGCAGACTGTAAACATGATGACTATTAATGCCCGGTATTGGCGGTTTGATCGGTGACGCGCCAGGGCTTAATAACAACTTATCATACGACTCCAGATAGGTTTCCCCCGTCAACGTCTGCCGAACCGTTACGGTTTTATTCTTGGCATCAATGTCTATAACGTCATTAAATACACGAACGTCAACATTGAATCTGTTTTTGAAACTATCAGGCGTTTGAAGTAGCAAGGCATCCCGTGACTCTATTTCACCGCTGATATGGTACGGCAAACCACAGTTGGCAAAAGAAACAAACTCCCCACGCTCGAGAACTATGATTTCAGCATCTTCTTCCACTCTTCTTGCCCGTGCAGCGGCTGATGCCCCACCGGCGACACCACCGACAATTACAATCTTCGTCATAAAAATTCCTTACGGTACGATCAATTAACAACTTTTATTCAGGTCGACACAATTCAGCAGCAAATACAGCTTTTACGGTGCGGACTACCAACCAGGACAATAAAACAGTCAATAAACACAACAGCACGCCCGATAACGCTTGGAAAAATAGAGATGATGTTAGATGTGTCATTTTTATGGTGGCAATAGTTAAAGCGGCTAAAGGGAAGGAATAGGCCCAGGAAGAGATAAAAAATGGCACTTTGAGAAATCTAAATATATTCATCGCAAGCAATAGGCCCAGAAACAGCGCCATGTAATAAATAATCCGCGCAAAAACGTCTAGCTCACCCACCATGCCGATATAGGAAACAAATCCTACAGAGGGTGGGGCCAAAAGAATAAACAACATGGGTGTCATACGAGCAGGTAAAGGCTCATGAAAGAACAGTCGGTACATAATGATCGTGAGTAATACGATCCAAAAAACGATCCCGATGCTGAAACAAAACCAGCTCAGCTCGGTATAACCCAATTGGCTGCCCGTAATGGGAACAATAATATTACCCACCACAGGAATAAACCAACTTGGGTTCGCATGTGATAATGTGTAGTGAGTATGGTGTATCCAGCTGCTCATCACATATAAGGTGAGCGCAATTTGCAAGGCGGAGCCTATCCCCCACAAGGTGGTTGCAACCATAATTTCCTGTTGCCAGACGACTGACAGCAACAGCAGGCTAATAGAAAATGCAGGGAAGAAGTTTATACGGACTGGATGCCTAACTTCCTCAAGGACAGCCCCCGGATAGCGCCATATTTTGATAGCATAAATGATAGAAATGACTGCCATGCTAATTGATGTAACATAAGCCAAACACAGCCATATTGCAGAATTATGAAAAAACAGATTATCAGCACCTTTCCATGCCAATGTAAAACCAGATAACCCCATGATTACAGAAAAGAAAGAAACAGGGAAATATGCAACTCTCGGTGTGTCTTGGCCTGACTCATTCAATATTTCATTTGGATTCATTTTAGTCACCACAATTAGGGAGGTGATTTAAAATTACTACATTAGACATCTCTAATGCAACGATTCTTTCACCACAAAGCATCATCATGACGATACAAGCATGCATAAGCTTTTGATTATCCGGCGATTAAAACTAGAAAAACACCTAAAATAGCCGGTTAGCATTAAAACTGTTAATATTCGACATAAAATTTTTATTCGGGCAATAAAAGTCCTGACTGTATATCGAGTAGATATACAGTCAAATTAACTATTCTTGTCAGCATCGCCTGATGACAATAAAGCCAGTTTTATTACCGTTATTGTTGTTCGTTACCTAAACTCAACGATATCCACTTAGGAGTGACAGCAACGCCCATGGCCTCGACCTTGCATTTGTCCCTGACGGCAGTTTGCTTTTTTGGGGTGATGTTGTTCACTCGACTGGCAACAATGTCCTGCGGGGTCGCTCCCCTCGTGTCCTTCGTGCCCACAGCCGCAACCTCCTGACTTCTTCTTCGTCTCGTGATTCAAGGATTGACGGCCTTGGCTGGCCTGATTGAGTTGCACCAACCCGCTGGCGACAGGATTACCAAGGTCGCTGGCTAAACGACGCCCGCAGTTAGTCTGGTAGACGGCAAACTGTCGAGCTAACAACTTACCCAACATCTGTTCGCCAATATTGCGCACCACGACTCGGTTAACCTGTTGTTCCGCCAACAGATCGACCATTTTCTGTTTTCCTGCACAATTGGCTGCCAGTGCAGGGTTATCAATGCGATTTATTTCAACGCCTCGTTCATCCAGAAACACCAGGCAATCAGCTTTGGTGAAATGGCTTGCGACCCGATCATCATTCATTGGAATGGCAGTGATCATGTTTTGTATCTCCTTCGTCCTCAAGGTGCATCATGAGCGCCTTGCCCTGAGTCAAACAGTCCACAACCTTGAAACGAGCTGCTTTCAGGACATTGGCGAGTGTCTGCCGGGAAACCCCCATTTCAACAGCCGCTTCTTGCTGCTGCATGCCGAGTAAATCAACCAATCGCAAGGCTTCAAATTCATCATCTTTCAAGCGCACTTGCTCCAATTGACTCATGGGGCGAGCATTCGGCTTGAAGCAACTATCCGCTGGGCGGCCGCAGATGTTGCGTGGGATCTTGGGTCTAGCCATGGGGGCTCCTTGTTGGCATATGCTATATATACACCTCGTATGTGGCATATGCAATAATTGATTGCGAAAATGCAGTGATCTGCCTAATCTGTTAAAAGCACGGTTGCTTCAACCTTTTTGAGAAATTAACCATAACTTTCAGATGGTTAAATTGAGTCATCAAAAGGCATTCACGACCTGCCGATAAAATCAGGCCTATCATAATGAAGTTTGAGGAAAATTATGCATTACCACCAATACTACCCCATTGATGTGGTGAATGGACTTGGGACTCGTTGTTCGCTGTTTGTTTCCGGTTGCGAACATCAGTGTAAAGGTTGTTACAACCAATCAACGTGGCGGTTGGACTCCGGTTATCTCTTTACCCAAGAAATGAGCGATCGAATCATCGCTGACCTCAAGGACACCAAAGTTCGAAGAAGAGGCCTCAGCCTCTCAGGTGGCGATCCTCTTCATCCAGCTAATCTTGTCGAGATATATGCGCTTGTGACTCGAGTAAGAAATGAATGTCCCGATAAAGACATCTGGTGCTGGACCGGCTACCGACTGGATGAACTAACACCGGATCAACGCTCCATCGTTGATCTCGTGGATGTTTTGATTGATGGAAAATATATAGCCGAAATTGCGGATCCAAGTTTGGTCTGGCGAGGAAGTAGCAACCAAGTAATCCATGAATTTGATCGCTCAGGCGCATGGTGGCGGCAAAGTTCGCAGAACATCGGAACATCACAGCTGCACGCACTCAGTAGTTCCGCCAGGGTAAGCGATCAGCCCGTAACGAGACAGTGCGGTAGCCGTTCCTGATCGACTATGCCAATCCAATGAATCGATGTGAGACTGTATGGCCATTTTAGAAATTCTGACGCTCCCTGATCCCCGCTTGTCCAAAAAAGCCAGACCTGTGACTGAGGTCGATGCTATTCAGCCGCTAATTGAGGACATGCTAGAAACCATGTATCACTCTCCCGATGGTGTGGGTTTAGCCTCGACGCAGGTCGGTGCGTATTCCGGCGAAGTTGAACAGCCATTCCGGCCAACGTGAACACCCTGATCCTTAACGCGCTCACGTCACCCCGTTTCTAACTCGAGTGTTCAGATTGGGTCAACTCACTTCTCCTCTTTCTCATCGATTCTCCCTTCAGTGACAGCCGGTGAGCGTTGTGCATCAGCCGGTCCAGGATCGCATCTGCCAGAGTGTTGTCCCCCAAGCTCGCGTACCACTCTTCCGTTGGCAGCTGACTGACCACGACCGTCGAGTATTTCCCGTACCGATCATCCATGATCTCCAGCAGGGCGTTGCGCTGCTCGGCATTCACCGCTTCCAGTCCCCAGTCATCCAGGATCAGCAGCTCTATCCTTGCCAGTTGACCCAGCAGTCTGGCGTAACTGCCATCTACCTTGGCCTGGCTCAGCTCAAGTAGCAGACGCGGCAGCCGGTAGTAACGAGTGCTGTGCCCCTGCTGACAGGCTTGGTAGCCCAGCGCACAGGCTAGGTAGGTTTTTCCGCAGCCACAGGGGCCGGTAATGAGCAGGTTCTGGCCCCGGCGCAGCCACTCTCCTTGGGCCAGGTTTGCCACCTGTGACCGCTCCAGGTTGCGTGCAGACTGGTAGTCCACCTCTTGCACCGTGGCCTGGAGTTTGAGCCTCGCCTGCTTGACCAGCCGAGCTTGTTTACGCTGCTCCCGGCTCAGTTGTTCGTGTTCGACCAGCAGGCTTAGCCGCTCGATGAAGGGCAGCCCTTCGTAGGTACTTGCCTGTTCCAGTTGTTGTTGCACGGCATCCGCCATGCCAGTCAGTTTCAGGTGTCTCAAGCGGGTCAGCGTTTGTTGGGTCATGGGACGTATCCTCTCTAGTGGAAGCTCTGGGGGCCGCGGATGTTCTCGTGCTCTTGCGGCAGTTCTGGATAACTGAGCGGACTTGCGGGCAGTTGGTCGCGGCCACTGGTCAGCACCGGCTTGAGCTGCTTGAGCCGCACCAGTCCTTCCCGGTTGGCCAGCTGGCAACAGGCTTCGACTCGTGATGGCGGATACTCCCGGCTAAGACTCAGCAGTCCCAGGCAGAGTCGGTATGCCTGCTCGGCATGGGCTTTCTCTGCCAGCCGTTCGCTAACCCAGCACAAGGTGCCCGGTCCGATGTCGGCAGCCCACTGCTTAAGACGCCCTGGCGTCCAGCGTTGCTGCTTGCTGTGACGTTCCGGCATGTGCTCAGGGAGTGTGCTCATTCCCGGGATGGTTTTACGCGGATGGCTCGCGACCAGCTGTTGCTGGTGATAAACCTGAAGCAGGGTATCGCCCGCATGGAGCTCCAGTTGCTGACCCACATACTGGTGCGGCACCGAGTAATGGTGCTGCTCATAGCTGACGTGATAGTCGATGTTGACCTTGACCGTTTTGATGGCGACATAGCGATAGGGATGCACCGGTAGTGACCCCAGTGCCGGGCGGTCCAACTGCTCAAATGCGTCACGTCGGTTACCGGGCAGTTGCTTGAACGGGCGCTCGTTGAGCTCATTTAACAAAGCCCGGATGCACTGGTTGAGCTCGGCAAGCGAGAAGAAGGTCTGATGGCGTAGACGGGCCAGGATCCAGCGCTCGACGATCTGCACACCCACCTCGGCCTTGGCTTTGTCCTTGGGCTTGTAAGGACGAGCTGGCATCACCGCCACCTGATAATGCTCGGCCAACTGCTGGTAGCTGGGGTTGAGCTCGGGATCGTATCGGCAAGCCTTGCTGACACCGCTCTTGAGGTTGTCGGGGATCAGTAGTGCCGGTGTACCACCGAAAAACTCAAAGGCACGGACATGGCTTTGCAGCCAGTCCGGCAGTGACTGGGACCAGGTGGCCTCGGCAAAGGTGTAGTTGGACGCACCAAGCACGGCGACAAAGATCTGGGCCTGACGGACCTCACCCGTAGTCGGCGAGACGATGGGCACCGTGGGCCCGCAGTAGTCGATAAAGAGCTTTTCCCCCGCCTTATGGATCTGGCGCATGGAGCGCTTTTGCAACTGACACCAGGACTTGTAACGGTCACAGAACTGGGAGTAGCTGTAACAGCTATTGGGATAGCGCTGGGTGTACTCCTCCCAGAGCAGCTGTTTGGAGACCCCCTTGCGCTTGAGCTCCTGATGGACAGAGGGCCAATCCGGTACAACATGGCGGGCCGAGATGGTGGTATCGGCCTGCGGATAGAACAGGGCCGCCAGTTGGCCATCATCAAGCTCGATAGGTAAAGGCCAGGTCAGGCCGAGCGTCTGGGCACTTTTGAGGAGTTTCTGGATGGAGCCAACGCTGACCTTGGTGCAGCAACTTATCTGGCGAACAGAGAGGTCAGCTTCCAGCCGCAGTCGCAGCACTTCACGAATTTTACGCATTGCAATCCTCTTGGCAGACATAGGCTCTTCCCTGGCAAAAGGGAGAGCGTATCAAAGGTTGTTAAATCAATGCGTTAAGGATGATTCTGGTGAATGTGAACAGTGATTCCGGGATGTTGAACACTGTTTCCGGAAAGGAGGTGCAAAGTGTTCAGGTTGAACCGGAATGAGCGTTCACGTTGGTCCGGAAATGGTGTTCACGTTGAACCAGAATCGGTGTTCATGATCGGCCGGAATATGCAGTCGGGCGACAGGAAGCCATCATCGTCATCGACTATTCAGAAACGCGGGACCAACCACTGATTTTGCTAAATCCGCACATCACGACAACCAGTGAGGAGATGGTTTGTGGAACTGAGGGGTGCCTTTCCATTCCTGATTACTACGCCGATGTGGAGCGTTATTCCGCAATAACGGTTTCCGCGTTAGATCGAGAGAGTAGAAGCATTCAGCTAGAGGCTGATGGCTTTCTGGCTATTGCCTTACAACACGAGATTGATCATCTGAATGGTGTGCTATTTATCGATCATCTTTCTCCACTGAAGAGAAATATCGCGCTGCGAAAGGCTAAAAGAATCAAACGCGCACAATACCAAGATTGGGTGAGATGAGAGGAATACAGAAAAAATCTGTCCTCGGGATCACTTCATGTTGCGAATGCGGATGACGTCATGGCTCATTGGGTCGTTGCACCGTTGCGTTGTGGGTAACCCAGCCCTATGACTTTATGCAACTCATTGGCCAAATTCAGCATTCACTTGCTATTAGTAGTCAGTTCCCATGTTGCTGCCGATAAACCTCATCTTGGGGGTTCTCAGTACGCCTCCAAAAGCAAAAGATACAGCGGTACGTTACACATTGGTCAGGTTAATGCGATTAAGTGGTCAAACTCAATGCGACTGGATGGTCAAGCAAGTGCGATTACGCACATGTCGTTGCCCCAGCTGCGATGCGCGGCTGCAGGCAAGGAAGGGAGACGTTAACGAGCACCATTTTGCTCATCACGATAGCAGTGCAGAGTTGTGTGAGTTTGCGCTTGAAACCAGCATTCGCTTAATGCTGCTGGAGACGTTAGGACAGATCCAGTCGATCAGTACGCCGGTTTTTTTGTGGGGAAAGGAGACCATCATTCGCGGACGAGAAAATGTGGCACTGACATTCGATCTCGACTTGTCACAGGGTAATCAAAGCCCGCATTTCATCTATAGAACGCCGCAAAACGATGACTACCGAGTGGGTCTCTACCTGCCTGCCGCCGGACAAAACACGCCACCGCTTTGGTTGGAGGAGTTCACCACAGCAAAGCCAAAAATCGGACTATTGCAGCTCAACTACAGAGCGATTGCCGAGCAGCTACAGGGCGGTCACAACAACGAATATGTCGCCAAGCTGATCAGCATTGTTCAAACCGAGACCAAAGCGCTGAGCTGGCTTTACCATCCACGCTATCAGGAGCGGGTGAAACAACGCCAGCAGCAAGAAGAAGAGAAGCGCCAGCAACAACACAATGAACGGCAGGCTCGATTACAGCAGTATCCAATACTGCAAGCACAACAGGCAGAGCAAGTATTACAAGCCAAAACCCGCTTACAGCTGGCCTACCATGACCTGGAGCACCGCCCCTACGGCTCCAATCAAGAATGGGCGCCGTTGTCGGGTGAGACAGTAAGTAAGGGGAACTGCGTCCGCCGCTGCCGCATTTGCGGAGCACCGGTGGACCCACCCACTTCTTCCGGTTGCTGCCGTAACCGCCAGTGCTTCATTGCACGACGAAAATATGGCATTCGATGCTGAACCACTCAACAAGTCGAGGAAGAAATGGACGACTACATGCCCCAGCTGATCCGGATCATGCCCGACTATGGTGGCGAATACGTCTTTGATGAAGATGGTGGGGTAACTCGGTTAACTTTGGTGTTTGAAGAACATCCCAATATTGAAAGGATTACTGAGATCGAATGGGGTCTTTTGAAAGTTGCCGACTGGATTGAACACTGTGAATTCCTAGGCGAAAAGATCCCTTGGGAGAAAATTGATACCAGTGGACTGCAACTGGCGCAAGAGATGGCCATCGCCCTCGGCGACATCGGCATTCCTATCGTTTATCAATTGAGTGATAAGGATCGAACGCAGATCCATATCAGCAACACAGGAGAACTTAATCCGGCAACACTTCCCAGCAGCCATTTTTACGTGGACCGTTGAAACTCAGCTTGTTGGCCTTCTTCATGTCGGAGACTGCTCGCTCAACCGTGGATTTA
Organism: Aeromonas sp. ASNIH4; assembly: GCF_002934425.1. Lineage (NCBI taxonomy): Bacteria > Pseudomonadati > Pseudomonadota > Gammaproteobacteria > Aeromonadales > Aeromonadaceae > Aeromonas > Aeromonas sp. ASNIH4. The sequence continues at coordinate 3,236,963 of NZ_CP026217.1, forward strand.
GCGACTCCAAGCTGCTCAGCCACTTCCTTCAGCGTGAGATTGGGAGCCGCGTTCAATAACTGCAAAACCTTCTCCTGCGTGTTTGTGCGCCGTTTAACTGGAGTTTTCACACTCGTTTCAACCTGCGTTTTTACCCGCGTTTCTACCAGCATATCCGACGGTGAGCCCTGCTGCAGCTGAGTTCTCCACGTTGTTAATGCTTCGAAGATGGCATCCAACAAGAACTCAACAAAGCTGGCGTCATCCTTTCGCAAGATAGCCTTGTTCAATTCACGTTCATATCCGGGAATGTCAGCGCATAACATTGATTCGAGAGGCAAATAAGCCAAATTCGGATACCACAGACCCAGCACCTGTTTTTGCCAAAGCAACGCGAGAATTTCGTTGCCCTCAAGGAAGGGAGATAACCGTCGGATCTCGAAATGGACCACACAGGAGGCGATCAGGGGATGAATCTTTGATTCCTGAAACCAGGAAAACAACCGATACATCCGAGTCGATACATCATGATAGCTAGGAACTTGGCACTGCAATGAGCCATTATTGGAGACCTCATTGGAACGTCTGAACTCTCCAGGTGCCTGACTGATCCCTGCCGACAGATGAGCGTGAGCTGAAAGCAGCCCATCGACAGACGTGGTATCTATGGTCGGCAATTGGCTGAATAACATCGCAAGGTTACGCACAAGCTGACTCACCCGCTCTAGTTCAGGTAACGATATCCCCTGACACATCGATCGGATTTGCTCAGACTCCAGCGTTGTATGCTCAAGTGTCAGGAGCGATTGGATGCTGCGGATATGACCATCGGAATCAGGCGAGACGATCTGCCGACCGACCGTGTGCAGTTGCAATGATCCGACCAACTCGGCAATGTTGCAAACTTGGCTGGCCATCCGATGAGTCAGGGCAAAGGTAATAGACGGTTTTTTCATGCCAGCCTCTGACTGATTCCATCAACGGTAGATAACGCACCATACCAAAAATTTAGGTTCTTCGCGCAAGCGTGGGGAAAGGTAAGTTGACAGACAGGGATCGGGTAAACTGGTAGTCGCCAAACAAACCGGTTCCTTCACCCTGCTGTCACTATGCATGATATTAATTTTGCCTCGTTCTGGCCAGGCTACGACGTTTCTGTCCATAGCCGCTGTGCCACACAAATTACTTTCGCTCTTGAACCTCGTTCTAACCACCTGCCTCTTTGTGGCAAGTGTCATCAGCCCTGCCCATTGGTCCACGATCGTCGCACCCGCCTAGTCCGTGACCGCGATCTGTTTGAACTGCGGGTTCGCCTGCAAGTCCCCATCCGTCGCGTTGACTGCCTGCACTGCGGCCGGGTGTCTGAACATATCGCGTGGTTGCCTCCCAGTTCACGCATCACACAACGATTGCAGAGCTGGGTTGAGGCCTTGCTTGAGTTGATGCCCATCAGTCATGTGGTAATCCCCCCGAAAAACCAGGGTGCTCATAAGTAGAATTTTCCCGTACCTTGAACGCAGGAGGTTCTACATGAAAACATCACGCTTTAGCGATACCCAGATCATCGCCATCCTCAAACAAGCTGAGGCTGGAGCTCCCGTCCCGGAGCTCTGCCGCGAGCATGGCATAAGCACGACCACCTTCTACAAGTGGCGTTCCAAATTCGGGGGGATGGATGCCTCCCTCATGGCTCGACTCAAGGAGCTGGAGGACGAAAACCGCCGCCTCAAGAAGATGTACGCCGAGGAGCGCCTCAAGGCAGAGATCATCACCGAGGCCATGGCAAAAAAGTGGTAACGCCATCTGCCCGCCGGGAGATGGCGACCAAAGCCGTGACTCACTACGCCATATCCATCCGTCTGGCTTGCCGGATCTTCAAGGTCAGTGAAAGCTGCTATCGCTATCAGCCCGTGCTGGTCGATGAAAACCAGGAAATTGCCGATTGGCTGCTACGTATCACGGCCAGCCAGCGCAACTGGGGCTTCGGGTTATGCTTTTTGTACCTGCGCAACGTCCAAGGCTTTGGCTGGAATCACAAACGGGTATACCGGATCTATCGGGCGCTGGAGCTCAATCTGCGGATAAAACCCAGGAAACGGTTGGTTCGGGCTAAGCCAGAGCCGTTGGCGGTTCCCGACCAGCCTAATCAGTGCTGGTCGATGGACTTTATGCATGACCAGCTCAGCGATGGCCGCTCGGTGCGGCTGTTTAATGTGATCGATGACTTCAATCGTGAAGCGCTGTGCATCGAGGTGGATTTCTCCTTACCCGCCTCACGAGTCAAACGGGCGCTGGAGCAGGTGATCACGTGGCGAGGTAAGCCCGCCATTATCCGATGTGACAATGGCCCGGAATACATCAGCGAAGAGCTCAAGCGATGGGCGAAACAGGAGGGGATAACCCTGGGCTATATCCAGCCAGGAAATCCGCAGCAGAATGCCTACATCGAACGGTTTAACCGCACGGTGCGCTACGACTGGCTGGGCCATTACCTGTTTGAGTCACTGAATGAACTACAGGAGTTTGCCACGAACTGGCTGTGGGTTTATAACCATGAGCGGCCCAATATGGCGCTGGGTGGCTACACGCCGAAACAGCGTCTGGCACAGGCCGCATGACCTCTACTTTTGAATGCCCCTAAAAATGGGGGGATTACCATGTCAACCTGCTCACCGGACTGCATTGGCATACCATCAAGACCATCGACATACGCCGACTCCAAGCCAGTGTTGGCACCTTTGAACCTGGCGCTGTGCGACGGCTGGTGATGGACGAGTTCGCCCTGCATAAAGGCCATCGTTATGCCACTGTGATCATGGATGCTGAACGGACTCGTGTGTTGTGGGTGGGCCACGGTAATAGCCGGGAGGCCATTCGCCCCTTTTTCAAGCTGTTGGGCGAACAATGCCAACAGATTGAAGCCGTTGCCATGGACATGAACTCCGCCTTCGATCTGGAGGTGAAAGAGCACTGTCCGCAAGCCGAGGTGGTTTATGACTTGTTCCATGTCGTGGCGGGCTACGGTCGGAAGGTGATAGACCGTATCCGGGTGGATCAGGCCAACGCATTGCAGCATGACAAGCCAGCTCGCAAGGTGGTCAAGCAAGCGCGTTGGCTGCTGCTGCGCAATCGGGAGAACCTCAAGGAAGGGCAAGAGGTGCAATTGCAGGAACTACTGGCCGCCAATCAGCCCTTGGCCACAGCCTATGTACTCAAGGATGCCTTGAAGGAAATTTGGTACGCCCCCGACATCCGGGAAGGCTGGCGACGGTGGAGGGGCTGGACGCGGCACGCCAGGGAAAGTGGTCTGGCACCCTTGAAGGATTTTGCCAGAAACCTCCGGCGTTACATCCGAGGCATCTTAGCGAGCGCCCTCTTTCCAATGCACACCAGCCAGTTGGAGGGGGTGAATAATCGAATCAAGGTGATAAAACGCATGGCCTATGGGTTTCGGGACTCAGAATACTTTTTCCTGAAAATCAAGGCCGCCTTCCCCGGAAAGACGCGATGAACCAAAATTTATCTATCAACTGAGCCCTAGCCATGGATTTGCAGCTCAGCTCTAAACTTGCGTCTGTTTAATCGTTTCATTGCGACGTTTACCATGCTGTCTTCAAGATCATGAATCGGTGTAAACTCAAGCGGATGATTTTGCAGCCTGGGTTTCAGAGGCTGTGTTGGGCTGTATTTTACGACTTCCGATGATATGATTTTGTGCAATCAACGCATGCTGGAGAGCACGATGAACAAACAAAAAGTAAAACCATCTGCGCCTACCAAAGCGCGATTGCTCAGAGCAATTGCCAGCTCTACCGCTATTGAAACAGGCCAGTCCATCAACATGTTGGAGCTGAAGCTCAAACAACCCAACCCCAAGTTCAAATCGCTTGAGCTCGCTTAAACTAGCGCCAGATCCACAAACGTCTGCATCGGGCGATAATCGCATGCTAAACCGGCATGAATAGCGGCAATATAGTTCTGTTTTTGTTGTTCCCAGCCTGAGTAATCCAGCGGTTCATACCCTGCCTGCACCGCCATGACATCAGCCAGTAATCGAGCTAGGCGGCCATTCCCCTCCCGAAATGGGTGGATCAGGATCAATTCAACATGCACCTCGGCAATCGCAGCAATGAGCTCAGCGCGACTCATGCCAAAGCAAGGTGTCAATCGTGACATCTGGTTAGCATCCAGTTCGCTAAGCAGCTTGGGGATTCGTGGTGCTGCGGCAAAGTTAAACCCTCCTTTGCTCATATTGACGGTCCGAAGTTCCCCTGCCCACTTATAAACCTTTCCCAGCCAGCGTCTATGCCACGCCATCAGCGTTGAACTAAGAATTGCCCCCATCGGTAAACGACTGGTCAGGACTTCGTCATACAGCTTTGATAGAAGCAGTAACTCGACATCATTGATTTCATCTGGATCAACAATATCGAGCAGATTAGCAAGAACCAGCTCATTCGAACCGGGCTGGTACTCTGTCTGCTCACCGCCTACCCAATACTTGTTCACTATGACTTCCCCTCGAACCTATACGGGTGGCTATCGCTTCCCGAACTGGACTGTCACAACATTTGACGGATGTTGAGCAACCGCATTGGGATTAGCCGCAATATTTTGCGCCACAAACTCTCCCCAACGTAAAAACAGCGCTCGTAACTTTTCAGGATTACGCAGAGCCCCAGCTTGGTAGGTCCTCAGCAACTTATCGCTGATCTGGTGATTTAACATATGTTCGATTTCGAGCGGACCAGCACCCAGCTCAATACCACAACAGTTGGCAACGCTGCGCCGAAGGTCATGCACACTGAAGGATTCAAATTCAGCCATTTTTCGCTTTTGTAGCCGGTCAAGCGCTCGCATTAACGCATCCCCAGTGATGGAATGACCAAGCTTCGTGCTCGATTCAAATACGTAGGGGCTGATTGGTGAACAGATCATCCTCTGCTCCTCAATAATGGCTTGGGCCAAGGGAGACAGCGTCACCACATGAGGACGTCCACTCTTGGTCTCGGGGATAGTCCAGCGATCGCCATCCAGATGTGCCCACTGCATCGATATCACTTCACCCCGTCGAACGGCGGTCAGGATAATCATCTTGATGGCATTGGCAACACTGCCAGAAAGAACGGTACTGGCGGCAACACCGCGCCCCCCAGCAGCCAAGGCACCGCCTCCTGTAACGCCCTCCTCCAGAGCTGACCACAAGGCTTGTAGCTCCCCAATCGGCAGCCATCGCTCTCTCGGCGGGTTAGGAGTTGCATTATAAATCTTGGGCTTGAGGGCCAGAGTTGGGCTCATCTCCACCAACTGGCGTCGCATGGCCTCCTCCATCACCTGGTTCATGATCCCCATCGCTTTACGCAACCCTTCCAGGCTTACTCTTTGCAGTTTCTGGTAATGGCGATGCAAGACCGCCATGGAGATATCACAGACCCGCTGTTTACCAAGAGCTTTTTCCAAATGAGCCTGGTAGATACGACGATAATCTGATGCCGTTCTAGGACTGATCTCGGTTTGTACGCCATTACGGCGTTTAACCGTGGATTTATGGGTTAGCCATTGCTCGAACAGCTCATCCAGGATCAGCATTTGCTCATTCTTTTTCTTGGTATCAGCCACCACCTGGCGAGGGTCAATACCCTGTTTAACCAGAAGCGCAGCTTGAGAATGGGCTTCTCTGGCTTGCGCCAACCCCATTGATGGATAACTACCGAGAGTCATCTTGTGCTGTTTCTGCGCAATGTAGTAGCGATACAACCAGCTTTTGGACGCGGCCCCAGCTCTAGCCTCCAAACAGAGTCCCTTATTGCCTCCACTGGAAACAGCCATCACAACCCGGAGCTTTCCTTCTGGGGGCGCCAAGGAGCTACACTCTCTATCTGTCTTGATCATGCCATTCTCGCGTACTTGCTCGCGTACTTAAAAAGCATTGTATAGGGGCAAATCGCATCGGACAACATTGGATGAGCTCGATCGACAAACAATATAAACATCAACATCTTACACGCAGAAAATCGGACGAAACTGGACTGCATTGGATTGCAAAAACAGGGCTTCGTAATGCGAAGGTCGGGGGTTCGACTCCTCTTACCGGCACCAGATTTTATCAACTAAAACTGTGGGTTGGTTGTTGCAATTTGATGCGTTACTGAGCGTTGGAATGCAGCATTTAGCTTGTCCAGTGTGGCAAAATTGTGGCATGCCACACTGGCCTCATAGCGGCGAATGGCGCTTGCCAGTGCATGACATAGCAAAACACTGCTGGTAGACTTCATTTCGTTTCGTCACGTAACATCGGACGACAGGCACTAATTCTTTATACCCTCAAGGCTGGGTACGGTGCCGCTCAGGTCAATTACCGATTAGCTAACCGGCACAGCTATTGGATGACCCTTGCCGCCTTGATGGGTTATGACCATGAAACAAACCTCTATGTTACCACCTCCAGCGTGGTGCTTTTGACTGTTGAGCAATTGGCTCTCTGTCTGCATAAATCCGTTGCTAGCATCCGTAGTGACGCGACTCGCAACCCTTGTTCACTTCCCCCTATCTGCCGTTTACCAGGAACCAAGCGTTTGCTCTGGCGTGCTGAAGATGTTGAGCTTTGGCTTGCTGAACATGTCATTAGCCAAAGTTTGGATGACCGAGCTGTTAAATCGGCAGATATGCCTCGGCATGGCCGGCCAACCAAAGCCGAGCAGCTAGCACGACAAAAGTCACAGAATTCAAACGCTAAGAGGTAAGCCATGGCTCTTGACCTACTAGCTGCGTTTGAACAGGAGCCGCCGGCTCTTGACTTCATATGGTCTGGATTTTTGGCCGGTACCGTGGGAGCACTGATCGCACCAGGAGCAACAGGTAAAAGTTTGTGGGCATTGCAGGCCGCAATGGCTGTGGCTTGCAAAGAGTCTGATGGCGATCTGTTGCAACTACGCCCGACCCGTTCGGGCCGAGTAATCTATATGGCTGGTGAAGATCCGGCTGCAGTGCTTAGTCATCGCGTCCATGCGCTTGGCAAACATCTATCGCCCAAAGCGAGGGCCTCTATTGCCACAAACCTCGCATTGGAACCGATGATGGGTGTGAGTTGAGATCTCATGAATCCGGACTGTTTTCAGGCTCTGGTGCATAAGGTAGATGGATATCGCCTTGTTGTTCTCGACACCCTCAGCCGTATGCATCAGATGGACGAAAATAGTAACTGAGACATGTCTCAGCTGATTACCCTAGACTGACCCCATCCCAATAGACGATTCTGCCCTAGAGTTTGAGCATAGGAGGAGCGTATGGGCACACCGCGATTTACACCTGAATTTAAAGAGGAAGCGGTACGTCAGATCACTGAACGTGGTTATTCAGTGGCAGAAATATCTGACCGGCCGGATGTTTCTGCACACAGTCTCTATAAATGGTTGAGGTCCATTAAACCGGATAATAGCGAGCAGCATACCCGCGATTTACTGGAAGCCAAAAGTGAAACTGAAGCTACGGGCGCAGCTAAAACACACCCAAGAAGAGCGGGATATCCTGAAAAAGTTAGGGGCGTGATAGCCCCTTCGCATAGAGACTCATAGATATTGGAATTCAGAACATAACCTCACCATTGGTCAAATAGGCTCAGTTTTTTTAAACTCCATTAAATCACTGAGACTTCTTACAGTTTTCCAACCACATCGCCGCATCAATTTTTCCATTTTGCAGATAACGCTGCTGGCTTGCCCAATGAGTTGCAAGAAATGGTCTAAGTCCATTCAGCTTTTTGTTAATTGTCAGCATTTGATTAAAAACTGATACTTGCTCTTTAATTGGGCCCTCACCATACATGGATGCAGACTCAACCAAACCACTGGCGTAATAGCCCGTAAGCTGGCTCAGTCGTTCTTTTTGCTCATCCAGTTTGGTCTTGCGAGCTGCGCAGTTTTGATCTGCTTTATCACTGCAGAGCAGCTCATAGTTGGAGCTAAGAAAATCCAAGAATTTGCCATCATCTTGTAACTTGGTGCAAAGAAAGGCACCGAGGTTAAGGCTGGCGCGAATCGACTGTGCACGCTCTTCCTGCTGCTTTTGGTTGCTAGCCCTGAGCTGGCCTTCCAGGTTTTTCAGTTTCTGCTTGAGCGCCTTATCGTCAACCCCGGAGGCCAGTGTGTTCAGCTCGCTGACCGCATCCTTCTTATCACTGGCCTCCCCTGCCGGTTTGTTTGCTCCCAGTTGCCGCCAGCTGCTCTCGATGCTCTTGACCCGCTTGGTCGAGGTCATGGTGGGAGAAACTAGCACCAGTCGTAGTCCGGTACTCTTGCTGGTAAAGTGACGATCGTCATCGTAGTAACTCACCTCTTTGCGGGCCGCACTGCGCAAGGCGGCCTGCTCGGTAAGGTAATTTCCACCTCGTACCACATAACCACCTGCCTGACCATGCTGACGATCGAGCTTGTTGAGGTAGAAAGGTTCAAACATCATCTCGTCCACGTTGCCCAACATGTCGTGCAAGCCCAACGGGTTAGGAGCAAGCAGCCCCACTAGTTGCAAACGACCATTGGCTGACTGAGCCCCGGCAAACCATTCATGCTCTTTAAGGTCATTCATTGGATAACGAATATCACGAAACTCAGCGCTGTTGACCTTGAGCCCGCCACGAGCGGCAAATTCCCACTCGATTTCGGTCGGCAAGCGTACAAACCCCGCTTTACCATCTTCTTTAGGGATCAGGTCAGCGGCATGCTGTCGCAACCAAAGATTGTATTTATCGGTTGCCGCGACCCCATCAAACCAGCTTATGCCGCTCGCCGGCAGGCTAAGCTTCTTCGATGGTGTAGGGCAGGTATCTGCGGTAAGTGCCTGATATTGCAGCTGGCTCAGCTCATATTTAGCCATCAGGTAATAGCGGCCCTGCTCCTTAGCTGACTGAGTGAAACTACCGGCAATGAAAGCAGGATGAGTGTGCTCGACAAAGCCCCAGTCGCCGCCGTCTTGACCTACCTGAATGGGTAAGTCTTCCAGCGGGCCGCTGACTGGCACCTGCACTCGCCGAAAGGCCATGGATCCCTCGCATGGCATCGGCAGGATCACATCTTCTGCATCGGGTTTGGGATTGTAATGTTTCTCTGGCCATGGCTCAGCAAATGTACTACCGCTGGACAGGGCACATCCCATGACGATGAGCCGGGATAAGGTCTTCTTAGAGTTCACGCAGACTCTCCGCAGGTTGAATGGCAATGGCTCGTCGCGCGCCAATCATGGTCACCAGAATGGCCACTGTCAGGGCCAGAATTAGGGCCAATAAGCTATGAAATGGGGTGATCCGGCAGATCATCTGTTCGGTACTCTGGCTGCTAGCCAGCGTCCGATTAAACAATGCACTGCCGCTCAGATAGAGCAAAATGCCGCCCCCATAGGCAAGCAGCGTCAGGATCACCCCCTGAAAGATGATGTAGAGGCCCACCGCCGGGCTGGTGAAACCGAGTAGGCGCAATACTGCAATGTGCTTGCGTTTGCGATCCACGTTCGCGAGGAAAGCGCCGATCAAGGAGGCAATACAGCCGATCAGCGCGGTGCCAGCGATGACGTTGAAGATGAGGCTAAGTACCCTGTTGATACTCTTTATGTTCTCGATCTCTGCCAGCCGGCTCACTGTCTCGATGCGTTGCTGCTTGAGCCAAAGATCAAGCGCCGCCACCTGGTCAATGCTGTTTGCATAAAGGCGGGCGCGGGCAAACATCGGGGGTTTACCCGTTAACGGCTGACCTGTGCTGATCCCCAGCATAGGGATACGATAGCCATCACGAAATGACTCCAGCGCCAAGAGCAAGGGCTGCTGCACGAACAGGGCGGGACGGTTGAAATAAGTGGGTGCCAGAATCGCCCCCACGGTCAGGGTTCGCTCTCCCCATTCGCGCCGAGTATCTAGCTGGCGCATGACGCGCAAGCGGATAGTATCACCCTCACGAACGGCCAAGCGGCGCGAAGCCTCAGCACTGAGGATCACCTCATCCTCCCCCCCCAACTGCAATGCCCCAAGCAGCGGGTCACCAAAATCGGTCGGGATCACCTCTGCATTTTCAATGAAATGGCTCATATCTTTCAGCAAATCGGCTTGAGTATTGAGAGATCGGGTTTGGCCGATGGCAAAACCTACCTCCGATTTTTGCTGCAGGGCAGCGATCCATTCTGCTGAATAGTGGCCACTGCTCACCATGCGGATCTCCAGATTACGTGGATCTCTCGCAAGCTCCTGCTGCAACTGGCTTACTACCCCATAACGCAGCCCAAACATCAGGAGTAAAGGGGCGATGACGGCCACCAGCGAGGAGATAATACAAAACGATACCGAGCGATCATGCCAAAGATCCTGCATGGCCAAGCGCAGCAGTAGTCCGCGATTAGGAGAGCGCAAAATGAGTTTCTCCCCGCGTCAAATTAGCTTTGAGACAGGGCAAGCCAAACGTCTTGACCAGCCCCCAATCATGGGAGGCCACCAGCGCCGCGATGCCCCACTCTTGAACTAACTCGATAAAGAGCGCAAAAAGCAACCTAGCAGTATGGGGATCAAGCGACGCCGTAGGCTCATCGGCCAGTAGCAGCTTAGGTCGATGCGCTATCGCCCGTACAAAAGCAACTCGCTGGCGCTCCCCGATAGAAAGCTGTGCCGGTTTCTTGTGCAGCAATTCAGCTAACTTGAGGGTCTGGACGGACCGCGTGAGTAACCGTTCATCTTCTGCGATGCCTAGCAGTTGGCAGGGCAAGCGGATATTGTCTCTCACCGTCAAAAAGGGCAGCAAGCCGCCACTTTGCAACATAAAGCCTATTTTGGCTGCGCGAATAGCGGCTAATGCGGGTTGATCGTTGTTCGCCAGTAAACGGGCAATATCGACCACAGCTGGGGTAGAGTCAGTAAAGTCCATCTCGAATCGGCCTACACGGTTGGGGGTGAGTAAGAGCCCTATCACCTCAAGCAGGGTACTCTTGCCGCAGCCACTTTCCCCTGTCACTGCGACTACCTGCCCCAGAGGCAAGTTCAGTGAGGGCAAACAGACCCTGTGGGCCAGTTCACCGCTGCCCCGCACTATGCTCATCGTTTCGATACAAAGCATCAGGGCATCATTTCCAGAGGTACCGGATAGACATGATCACGGGGATCGCTATCCTTGGCCAGCGCCACCCAGCGACTGACATCCGCATTGTATCGCTGGTAATGGCGCAACTTGATCGCTAGGGTGCGGATAAACTTCTCCTGTGCCAACCCATCCCAACTCTTCCAGGTCTCCTCATCCAGATTGAGCACATCACTGCGATAAGGCAGATCGGCAAGGTATTCCCCCATCATCCCCAGATCCGTGATGCTGGTGTTATCCAACTGCTTGAGCTGATTGGGATCAGCCCCCATGGTCGCAGCTACCGAGCGCAAGCGCTCGAACATCTTGGCCGGTGAGATCATTCCTTCATTAGCCGCATCCAAAATCTGTTTCACCACATCGCTAAGATCACTAAGCTGGCCCTTGGTGAGCAACACCCTGACCTCGGTGGTCGGGAGATTCTGCTTGATCAGATCCCGGTCGCTGATCCAGGCCTCGAACACCAAGGGAGCCTGCGTTCCGCTCTTCTTGCCGAGGTAGGAAAGCTGCATGGCATGACCGATTAGCGCGGTATCTTGCAGCAATTTTTGCTCCGGGGTGAGCGAATCATCCTCCTTGGCGTTACTGGCACTGCCGATGGCAGGTTCGCCAAAATAGGAGGCTTTTACCTGCTCGGTGATGGCGGTCGCCAATGCATCAACCTTGCCACCAAACTCGTTCACATCGCCAGCATTCACCGGATAGTAAAGCGAGGTATTGGTACCACTGTAAGTCGATAACTCCTGATATTGGCTCGCAGCTTTGGCGTGATCTTTCTTGCCCGCCGCCGTTTTCAGGTGCAGGGTATATATTGCCACACCAGGGTTGGCAGCTTCCAAGCGGATTTGCTTGGCATCCAATCCTGTTGTAGATAGCTTGTTATCCCCCTCTATCGCACCTGCATCGGTGATCAGCACCACATAACGGGCTCCAAAATGGCTCCAGTCGACCTGATCTATCGCCTGCATCACTCCTGCATACGCATCCTCATTGAACAGCTTGCTCGACACAGTCGCCTGTTTGAGGTCGGCCACTTTTTTCAAAAAGTCGGCACCGTCTTTGATTTCATTAGGATCGGCATACATGCGGGTGGTGTACTCCAGACCTGGCACCGCCTTGGCGTTGGAACGAAAGGAGATCATGCCAAATTTTACCTGCTGACCCAGATTTTCCTTGTTGATCCGTTCATAGACCTTACGCACGGCCTCGCGGGTACGCTCGATATAAGGCCCCATCGAGATGGTTGAATCCACCACAAACACCACAGCGGCATTGAACTCCTTGAGCTGGCTTACCTTGGCACTGGGTTCAACACTGGCCGCATCGGCCTTGCTAACCGAGGCTACATTGAGCAAACGGGTGTAGAAACCATCCTCGGTCATGACCTCCTCACCACTGAGGATGGGTAACAGATAGAACTGTTGCTGCAGATCAACAAAGTACTCGGGTTCTTGCGCCAGCACCCCGCCAGCATTGCCCTGCTTCTTCAGCGCAGCGCGCAGCGGAGCCACCTTGGCGACCGGATCTGCCGCTTCCAGGATCTGGTTGAGTTGATCTCGCTCCTTGAAAAAGAGCAGGCGATCCCGGTTAGCCGGATTGGTAAACGCCAGAGTCAACTGCATCTTCCAATCCACGGTACACGACTTGGGTAGCCAACCGATGCTTTGACCATAGCTATCGGGACCGACCTTGACCCAACCTGCCCCCTTGGCATTGACCTGCTCATAGACATAGAAGCTGCTGAAGGCGGGTTGCAGCACCCCAGATGTCTGACCTGCCTCGGCCACCAGTTCGCAGCCAGGGGTGGTCAAAACTCGCTGATAGAGGCTTTTTTTCCCTTCCTGTAACAACGGGCGAGGCCCCGATGTCGTCTCGGTCGCCGCCACACCTGCGCTCCCCAACAGCAGCAGGAGTGTTGTCGAGTAACGCAATAACCTGGTTGTTGCCATCACTTGCTTAACTCCTCATAGCGCTGTTTGGCCTCGTCATTGTCGGGTTCAACCTGCAGTACCGTGTCATACCAATAAGCGGCCGTGGCGTTGTCAGCCTCTTTGAAACAGTCGTTCGGCTGGTGAAACTTGGGATCATATTCACGGGCATAGGCCAAGGCCACCTTACTATCCCCCCCCTGTGCACGGTTGGCATAAAGACGCTGCGCTACACCACACTGTTGAGCAGACTTGGCACGCTGGATCACTGCCAATAAGGTATCGGTTGGCGGCTGCTGTGCAATACAGGCCTGTACAAACTCCAATTCGCTATTCGTTGCCAAGTTAGCCGCACTGCAACCATCCTCCGGTGCCTCGCCGCTGGCTTCATTAACCACGGGTTCTGCCGCCACCGGTTCGGCAGCCGTTTCAGCAATAGGATCGGCCACGGGTACCGCTGCTGAGCGACTAAACCAGAAGATAAGGGCGCCAATCAGCAGCAACAGCACCACCCCACCCAGGATCAGCGGCATCTTCGATTTAGGCGCAGCCGTAGTGGCTACCGGTGAGGGGGTCACCACCAGTACTGGTTCTGGTTCGACCTCAGGTTCGGCACTGAAGGTTAGCAATTCAATCTCAACCGGCTGCTCGATGGGAGCAGGTTCTGGCACTGGGGACACATCAACCACGGGTGAGTGAATGACGCTGCTACCACCATATTCACCCACTTCTCCTCGGGCGCTGGAGGGAAATAGCGCCTCGCGCGCCATTTGCAACGTGGTATGACGGATTTCACCAGAAGCCAGCTTGACGTTGATCTGCGTGGGGCTGGCGTTGGCCAGTAAGGGATCCACGATCGCAGCCCCCACCCGAAAACCACTGCCGCTTTGTAGCGGATAACCGCCGCGGATACCGAACCAGTGGGGTGCAGGGCTCCACTGCCCCCCCTCTTGCAAATAGTTCTGTTGATTATTGAGTAGAGAAAATTCGAGCCCCTCGACCAGTTCGGCAATGCCCCGCAACCGGATCAGTAGTTGGGCTTCACCCGGCACGGCGGGGTCGGTTGCAATTATTTTGGCTAGCATGGTGCTTACTCTTGTTTTAATTGATGGATGATTTGGCCCAAACGCTGATTCTGATCGTGAGAAATATCCCGCGTGGCACTATGACCCGCGTTATCTTGGGTGATCAGAACCAGGGAAGAGAGCCAGTCCCCCAAATATGCCATGGCAGGATTGAGCGGCATCGCAGGCAGACAAGGCAACGCGTTCTGGCCTATTTCTGCGCCACGGGCAAATAGCTTGCCCTTAGCGCCCGTATAGCTGTGTGGCACCTTCTCGGGTGGCATGGCCAAATAACCAAACCAGGCCACAAAGTCACGCAAGGTGAACTGCGCCTTCATCACTTGCCGTGCCAGCTGTTGTTCTCGCCGTACCCCCGCCTGCTCCTGCCCCGCCAGGGCTCGCTTCAACGTCCCCTCCAGATCTAAACGGTTAGCGGCCGTGATCACCTCTTCGGTGAGCAAATCGATCAATTCGCTCTCGATACCGAGTTGAGCCGCCAGGTTTTTTTGAGTGGACAGATCACGCAAATGTGCGACCCAAGCCTTGAATACCTCACGGGCGAAACCATCATCCTGGCCTACCCGCTCTTTAGCCTTGATGGCGGTCTCCGCCACGGCGATATCTGCCTGATCGCAAGACGTGCTCGCAAATGGGCTGTTACCAAAGGGACTGGCACCAAAGGGCATCTGCCCAAATGGGTTGGCAGGGCTACTGCCATAAGGCGAGATAGTGGCTGCGTCCCCCCCCTCATCCTTGGGGGCATCCTCGCGGATGCTGAGGTAGATATTGCCCAGTTCTGCTGCGGGCAGTTCCAATTGACCGATCAGCTCACCCAGAGAGCCAACTCGAGCACCCAGCCCATTCCAAAGCTGATTAGCTATCTCCCGCTTTTTCGCCAACTGCCCATCACCATCTTGTTCATACCAACGCCCCAGCAGGTGCTCCGCCAGCTCTTTGCGCTTGGCATCCAGTTGCTGCTGGAGTCGATCAAGTTTGAATTCAAGATTTGCCACGCCCCTCAGCGCGTGTCCAAGCCGGGCCATACCACCATCGTTGAGCGACATCATGGCGGTCCATGCTGCGTGGGGATCAGCAACATGTTGTGCCACACCTTTTCCTGCCGCAAAAGAGCTCGCCATCTGTTGCAACATCTCAGCATATTGAGGTGCAACAGCCACTTCTCTTTCACCTTCCATGCTCAAAAAAGGGACCGGCATGCCGGGTTTGCGCACCAAGAAACAGTTGTTAAATGGATGTCCAGGTGTCCATTCCTGGATCCAGTCATACTGGCCAAAACGCTCCAGCAGGGTTTGTTGCATCAAGCCATCCGCCCCCTCCTTGAGCTGGTTCGGCGTAAACCCAAGTCCATCCTGAATCCGCTTATCGAACATGGTCAGCGCCCAAAACAGACCCGGTTTACGACTCTGTCGCTCACTGGCACTCTTGCCCTGGGTCTTTTCGACCCAGCGAGTCAGCACGGGCCCCACACTGGTCACGTCACTCTGTTTGGCGGCGCTGGCACACACCACCAAGGCATTCATCTCCTGATTGTCGGTATAACGCTCGAACAGATACGCGACCTTGCCACGCAGCAACAGCTGAGAAATCGGACTACCGCCTGCGCTGGCGGCCTCTTCCAGTTTGCTAATCGCAAGACGACCGCGGTAGCCGGGGAAATCAAGCAAATCCACCTGCTCCACCAAACTCTGCGCAGGCCCCTCGATCATCGGAAAGATCAACTCGGTGGTCAGGGCTGCCAGCTGGGCCTGGGCAATCGAGGCCGGTGAGTGCCGACCATCAGCGTCCAAGTAACAGATCTCGACGGTTCTGTCCTTGGCTGACCCCAGCAAGCCGAGGCTATCCACGTTCATAATGCTGACACTGCCATTACCTTGATTCAGCAGACAATCCAGAGGAGCATAGACAGTCTTGGCGTGGCCCAGCCGGGCAAGGCTGCTCGCCAGATTGCAATAGAGCTCGGTGAGCTCCGCTTGTTCACCCCACAACAGGGAGAACAACTCGGCCCGCTCAACGGGCGTCAGCGTGGGGGCCAGTTGCAATACCCGCGGCCAGTAGCTATGTTCAAGCTTTTCCACCGACTTTTTAAAACTGCCGTTCAAATAGTCCCACAAGGCCACCACATCATCACGGCTGACGCCGTTGTTGGCCACCGGGGTGATAGGGCACTGTTCAAATGGCTGCAGCCGCGCTGCGATACAAGTCTCATCAAGCTGATAGCTCAGTCGCTCATGGTCAAAATCGTTGAACCAGGTGTTGGCCAAGATCTTGGCCAAATCGATCTCGCTAAACAGTTGCAAGGGCACCGGGTAATTCGCCGGCGCAGCGCTCTTGGCACGGGTAAACCTAGTGACCAAACCGGTAGCCTCTTTGCCGCCGCCCACTGGGTTAACCTCTTTGATAAAGTCAACCTGACGCGCCCCATAACACCCCTCCAGCGCACCATTACCGCCAGCGGCCAAGGCTGAGATCAGATAGGATTTACCCGCTTGGGAAATGCCAAAAAAACCCACCGTCATGGGCGTACCGGCCACCCGCTTGAGGCTGCAGGCCATATTGCGAGCCCGATGCAAACTGAGGTTAAGCTTATCCGCCTCATTATCGAGACGGTGGGAGTCATGGCGCACGGCATCGACCCAGCCAAGTGCATCCAGGGCACTGTGCTCGATGGTCGCCCAGCCCTGACTTAAGATCTCCTGTTGAGGCTTCATTGTTGTTTTACACTCCCGCTATCCAACCAGTGTCTGCTATCAATGAGTCCGGCATCTGGCATGGTGTTGAGCTCCAGCTCGAGATCCCGTTTATTGAATGTTTTGTCGGTATTACTGCTCACCTCGCTGACGATCAGCTTGTCACTGATAAGCCCCAATGCCCTGGCACGGTTATCCTTGCCGATGGCCAACTTGACCTCCAGATAGGGTGAACTGCCATCCAAGGACTTGGCCTGAGTATACTTGGCTCGCCCCTCATCACTGAAATGCAAGGTATAGAAGGGGGCCGCAGTCCAGCGTTCAGCATCGAGCTGACGATAGCCCAAGCGCAAATCACCGCGCATGATCCAGACTGGGGTATCCGTCTCTTCACTCCCCACCCTGGGCAATCTGATCTGGCCCTCATACGACTGAATGTCGCGGTAGGTCACATCGTGATCGCGGATGATATTTTGCAGATCGATGATCCCCATATGGCGAATGGTGGAGTAAGGCTTGAGCGCTGCAGTGCGAAAATGGAAGTTAGGAATACGGTGATTGGCACACAACAAGGTGATCATGGCCCCCACCGAAGCGGTGCTCTTCGGATCATCAATTTGACCATTCTTGTGGAACGGATACCACGTGCCGGTGTGATAACCATGTAACGGTAAAATGCGTCCTGGTGGTAATGGCAGACACGTCCGAATGAAGGCCTGAATACCCGGTAGCAAGGAGGGGCGCCCGGTTAGCAGTAGCATGTCGCAATGGTAATGGGCCATCACCTCACACAATGCGGCCAACACCTTGCAGATGTTGAAACGACCCGACAGCAACGCCTGATGCACGCGCGCCAAATTGAAGGTAATGGGCACCTCGCGCAGCGTGAAGTCACTGCCGCCACCCGCTTTTTGCACCTCCCGCTGTACAAACGCCTCGACCGCCGCACTGATGTTATTGGCTGGCACCAAGTCGCCATAACGCAGGCTCTCACTCATGTTCGCGCCCAGGCCTTGCGGATCGTAATGTTCATACCGGCCGAGTAAAGCAAGGGCTATCGGAACAAATACCTGCAAGTTGAGCTGCTGGCGCAGCACCGCTTCCGCCGCACTCACATTATTAGCGCCACAAAGCTGCGACATCAGGGTATCAACCGAACCAACACCGCACAACTTGAACGCGCTCTCCAGCGCGGGCAGTACCCACAGCTGGATAACATCGAGCAGGACATCGTCCCCCGCTATCTTGAAGCTGTCCCGAAAGCGCTGCTGTGGCACGATATGGGCATTGACTCCGGCCCCCTGTTGCCCGCTACGATCGAGGGCATAATCGGTGATCACCAGATCCGTGGTACCGCCGCCAATATCGATGGAAGCAAGAGTAATACTTTCCCGATCCTTTCTATCGGGACGGCCCAACGCGGCAAAAAACTCCTCCGGATGACCGGCGAAGTTCTGGTTTATCTCGGTATAGAGGTAGACCAGCTGAGCACAGGAAGCCTCGTCCCATTCCACCCGGACCCGGGGCAGCGGCACTTGGAGGTGATCCCGCACCTCCCCATCTTCCTGACGACGATAAGGATCCTGTTCCCCCTGATGCCAGCGCAGCGCCTTCCACACCAACCCCACAGCCTGGTGCATCCGCTCATCAAGAATACAACGTTCGGCCATCGGCATGCCGGGCGGCACGGTGAGAATGATGTTGCGCAACTGACGCGGAATACCGGAATGCCCCTGGCGAGTGCGTTGCGCCGGGCTGTTGATCTGGGTCAGCGCCTGGGTCAATACCTCTGCCAGCATAAAGGTCATCAGGGCGCTGCGCGAGTAGCGGGGTGTAAACACCGGGATGCGATCCATCTCATCCTCTATGGTGTGCAGCGCTTCCCCTTTTTCATTGATAAGGTTTGCAAAAGGGGCCGCCGTTGCCAGCGCATGGGTATCATGCTGCTGATACGCCGAGTTGAAGCGCCAGCCCTGACCATAAAATTTTTCATCCCACAGGTAGCGCTTTGGACTAGAAAGACCCGTTGAACCTTCACTGCCGCGACGGCGGCTGGCCAAGCGACCCGCCTCGTTGCCGATCCGGGCGATGGTCGGCCATTGAAACGCATCATGGCGACCACTGCGAACCGAGCAGTGATCCTTGCCAAAGAAGGCCTGAGAAAATTCGATGCGACTCTCGAAAGGCTGGCTATATACCTGTTCAGGGGCGTTTAGATCCCGCAGTTGCAACACATAGTTGTGCATCAGGCCAGAACCGGACTGACCATGATCCTCAATCAAAATGCCGCAGGTACGAGAGTTACCCACATCGAGTACCAGATCTACCGGGATCGGCTTGATGGCATTGGTCTCGCCGTTAGCGATGATCCGAAATTGCGGGATCTCGACCCTTGGCGGCTCTTTGCTTTGCTGATCAGCGACCGGCTTCGCCAACAAGGAGAGCAGATTAAGGTAATGTGCAACTGGGTATTGTTGCTGTATCTCGCTATCCCGTTCCTCTCTATCACGTCCTTGGCTTGCATCATTAAAGACCTCAAGCAGCCACTCTTTTAGCCAAGGCTGGGTCAAATACCAACCAAGGGCATAGGTCGAGGTGGCAAGTTGGAAGGTGGCCCCTGCACTGACATCTTCTTGATTGGGCCCCAGATCAGCTGAGCCGTGCAACTTGGCCATGATCCGGGTATCAAAAGCCAGAGTCAGACGATGGGTATGACCATCCAAGTCCGGCTCTTGCAGTTTGACCAACCGAAAACGTGCCCAGTTGATGGGTCCCTCGTTGTAGAAATGGGGAGAATTAAACCGGAACAGCGGCAGCGGTAGCCAGGTCCCGTCTAGCAACTCGAGGCTGCTCTTGAGTGCGATATCATACTTCGCGCGCGCCTTTTCGATGGCGTCGGGCCCTGGCTGGAAGAAATGGAAATCCTTCTCTTCGTTGTACAGCAGACGAGTGAGCACGCCGTTGGCCAGCTCAACAAACTCACCTGCCTGCTCGCGCCCCAGCGTCAGACCGAAATCCATAAACTGGATTCCGGAATCACCCACCAGGGTGACCTGACGATCAAATGATTTTATTTCTGGCAACATGATTATCTCTTCCTGCCCTTAGGGATTTTGCTGGCGCATCTTAATGGGGAACTGCTGCTCACCCTCATTGCGGCCCACACAATCGGTACCATTGTCCGTTCCTGGCTTACATTCGATTTGAGGGATCATATAGCTGGATCCATCTGCACACCGCGCTTGCCCCAGATTATTAATACTCAATTGGCCGTCTGTAATTACGCCGCTAGCCGCGCCCCGACACACAACCCCATTGGACTGGCGCAAGCTAACTTGACCTTTACCCTCTTTGAAGCTGTATTGCAGTTGCAAAGGCTTGCCGGTCTGGGTGTCCTGAATACCCCCGTTAACTTTCCAGTCACCGTCTAAAAACTGGGCGGGTCCATTGGCAATGGTCGGCGGTATCGTCAGCTCCTTACCTTGAGATACCTGATGTGCGACATCAGTGCTAGGGGGACTTGCTGGCGGTAATGTGGGCGGCTCTAGGTCTGCAGCTGCGCTAGGCATCGAAGCTTGCGGGGAGCTTGCTGACACAGGCTCCTCACCGCTAGCCAAGGGGGCTGGTGGAGGCGTAGGCGGATCGTCTGACGCTAAAGCGGCGCTGTCCACCGTGGTATGCGACTCTGATGCTCGACTAGGTACTGTCGCTGCCACATCAGCAGGACCATGCGCAGCGGGCAGCGCTTGCCCTGATGCGGGAACAGCTACTGCACTATCCCTGAGTATTGGCAAGCCCATCGATGATACGCCAGGCAGCGAAAAGCTGGGGGCACAGGATCGCAAACCAAACAGCAATAATGCCAACAGAGCCAGCAACAACAGCGGCCAGAGCAACCAGCTCCAACGCCAGCGACTCCACCAACTCGCGCTCTGGATTGTCGGTGTTACCGGCTGGGCATACATGGGGATTGCCGGCACCGCGCCTGTTGTTGGCACTATCTCACACGCAGGTGCAAGCTCTGCGACGGGGGCACTCGCGGCTACTCCCGGCGTAGTCAAGCTCGGGCTCACAGGCTTTAGCCAGTGCATCGGGTCACGTTGTTCGTCGTTATCGTGCACAAACCCCCAAAACGTGATTACCAATACCCCATCAACCAGATAGACAAAATCCTGATCCGGAAAATTGACTACCTGTTTGAGCAAACTTGCAAAGACCCGTTTATCACCCCCCCTATCCTTGTTATCAGTGGTCAGCAGTTGCTCGCTCAGTGCCAGCACAGCTAACTTGAAGGATTCAAGCTGCGAATAAGCAGCCGCTCGCTCAGACTCCGTAGCACTGCTCCATGGGATCACATCTCCCGCAAAACTACTGTACCAATCGGTTTTATCCCCCCCTTGATGGTTTTGCGGAATGGCCAAATGGCGTGCAAGCTCCTGCCCCGTATCCAGACGACGGATGGTCTCCCGTAATTGAATGGCCATACGGTAGACAGGGAAACCGGTCTCACCGAGCGCCTTAAACGCAGAATTATGACCACTGCGCAGTAATGGACCCTGGATGGAATCCTGCATCTGTAAACCCTCAAAAAATCTAATTATGTTATTGCGAGACTCAGCCCTTGTGACAGCAGGACGGCTTAACCTTTACCCTTGGTTGAATGCCACTCCAACCCCCATCCAAACGCCTTATCGATGTTCTTTCGATCGTCAAAATACTGGTTTATCCGTTCAACTTTGATGGCGCCATCAACATTAATTAACCGAGCGATGACACTCACAGGCATGTCTTCATCCCCTTCGGTCAAGTGCGTCGTAATGGGTGACTGACCGGGAATATGTATGGTGATGGTGGCCTGAGTATTTTGCCAATTGGAGGCACCGCTATAAATGAAGGCATAAATCAGCACCTCATCGATCTGCTGCCAATGAGAGCCGTTAATTAGCAACCACTCCCCATGACTGTTGTCCCCACTACGATCATCTCCCTCCAACGCCACATAAGGCACGTTGTCATAATCACCAAACAGACGACTGAGCGCTTCAACCCCGGTTTTTTTCTGATTTTTCAGCCGAACAAACGCAGCGACATCCAGATCGATCGCATTGTCTGGGTTAGGGTTAGTCCAATTGAGATTGACCCGAATACGGCCATAATCGTGTTGCTTGACTAGGCTGACGTTGGGCTGTTCTTTGGTCAACTCGGTTAGCGGCTTGCCGCCAGAGGGGAGATCAACGGGGAATAACGCAGGCCAGCAACTCAGCAGCAGGCTCCCTAGTAGCAGCGCCAATAATATCGCAGCCAGACAGCCATAATGCCTGGCGGTAATCCGGTGCCCCTTGTGAAGCCTCGGGGTGGGTTCTTCTGGCAGAATTGGGTCTGCAGGCTGTTGCGGGATCCCCCAGTGAACCAACACCGGCTCACCATTGATGCCGTAGCACGCGAGTTGTGGTGTCTGCTTGAGCAAGTTATGCAGTCGCTCGGCAGGAACTGGCTCACCACGGCGAACAAGCTCTTCTGCCAGTTGACGGATCGCCTCTTGGCGAAGCAGACATTTCTCCTGCAGCATGGCTTGTTCTGTAGCAGGGAGCGCATTCAGCAGTACGGGTTGCCCTTCACGCTCGCTCCACCACTCCAGATTACCATCGCGGCTACGACGCGCCGTCGCAAACAGGCTGGTAATAAGGGGAGGAAAATAACGACAGAGTACTGCAAGGCTCTGCTCATAATTTTCGAGTGCTTTTTCGTCAATCGGAAAATCCGATATTATTCGCTGCATAAAGAGACTTCATATCCAAAAGCGCGCTAAAGAGTGCTTGCTAACAAACACTCTGCTACCAAGATGGCCTTAAGCTAGGTCGAAAAAATCAGCTCTAATAACCCAGACTTTGATTCAGCTCTTTAACCTTGGCTTCAAGGAGCGCAGCCTCTTCCCGTCTTGCTGCAACTTGAGCTGCATTATCATTTGAGGAAGGAGTGAACTGCTGTTCGGCCTGGGTCAGAGCACTGATTTGCTGCTGCAGCCCGACTTGGTTACCACCTTTAACTTTTAGTTGGGCAACCAGTTGACTCAATGAGGCTTTCAATGCCTGCTGATCAGCCTGCTCTTGTGCCAATGTTGTGTTTGAACGCAGCTTACGGCTTTCCATGTCGGTCAAAACTTGATGCGATAGTGCATTGAGTTCCTGGTTTCGTTGCAGCTGTTGCTCTTGGTCGTTGACCTTTTGGCGGTATCCTCCAGAGGAATCACAACTCATTTTTGTGAAGATGCTAGCGCTACGGTTGGAAGGATCACAATCCGCGGGAGTTGTGGCACAACCAGTTAATACCAGCAAGCTACTCAGATAGACGGCTCTAAATTTCATAATATTTTCCTATCAACATCCAGATAGACCCGAGATATTGACGATTCCCTTAACGACAATGATGTAATGATTGATACTTAACCAACTGTGATGGCGCTGCGCTGGTCATAAAGGCCATTAACCTCTTTCTCTAATACGGCAATCTGCTTGTTCAGCTCAAGCACTTTAGTATTGACCATTGCCAACTCAGTCTCGGTTGCCTCACTCTGCTCGCTTTTGGCCACTTGCTGATACTCAGTCGCCTTCTTACGCATATTTGTCAACTCTTTGTTGAGTTGAGCCAGATCAGCATCGACTTTGCCAAGCTGGCGCTGTGCTACCGCCTTGTCAAAGCCCGCTTTGTCTTTATCCTGAGCAATTTTGGTCAACGTTTTACTATTATCAGCAATGACCTGCTTGGCAGTATTCGTGCGAGCGACCACAACCTCGGTGTCTTTTTGAATGTCATTATTCATCGCTTGCAAGCGTTCTGTGGTATTCGCATATTCGGCACGACGAGTATCAAGATAGTAGTTAGCCCCCATCGCCACACCACATGCAGCTATGCCCGCTTTAATCGCACACTGAGTTTTTTCTTCTGACTTCAAAAGCATGCAAGCCGCAACCCCCATACCTGCCGCAACAGCACATGCCTGAAATCCAGACGCACTAAAAAATTCAGCCTCTTGGCCATTAGTGAGCCTTGAATCTGTTACCGGTTGATTCCCTATCGCCGAGCTCCCAGTACTAGCACAACCAGAGAGAGTAAAACTGATGGAAACCATTAAACAAATAGCAGTGCGTCTAGCAGTGATTATCATCTTCAGAACCCCGAAAAGTTGTACAAAAAAATGAATCTACGCTTCTGAAACCCAGTACTAACTCCGTTTGGCACCAGATTCTATAGGAGCTCAATACTACTACAGCTGCACACTTTCCAACACACCTCAATTCAGCTTTGACAAACGAAAAACTTGAGTATGATCAAATTCCTAGATGGATAGGACCAAGCTTGTTAGTGAAGTAAACTGTGTTACACCGTATGAATGAACGCCTCTGCATTATAATGGTGGGTTACAATTTGTAGTGGTCTAGTTATCCCGGACTGTTTCACTCCGACCAGGGCAGCCAATAAGTCGGGTATTTCGGCAGCTGCTGTGGTGCTATTGTATGACCCAGAGCATGAGCCGGCGTGGCAACTGCTGGGATAACGCGCCGATGGAGCGGTTGTTCAGGAGCTTGAAGACGGAGTGGCTTCCGGCAACGGGTTACATGAGCCTTCGAGAAGCGAAGCGGGATATCAGCTACTACCTGATGAATTACTACAACTGGCGGCGTCCGCATCAACACAATGACGGGATACCGCCAGCAAAAGCCGAGGATCGGCCTAACCAAGTGTCCGGATTTAGTTGAGCATTACACACCAATCCTATAAACAACAACGCCGCATGTCTTATGCAGCGTTGTTGTTTATAGGATCTCCGGGCTCTGCTGCATTGGGCTGGCAGGCTTGAACCGGCTCAAGCCTGCCAACCTCTCGGTTCATAGCAGCAACAGATTCTCCTGTTGACGGGAGGCGGTCACCAGCACCGGGATGGACTTGGAGGTGGGGGTGAACGAGCCTGCCCCTATGCTGTCGATGGGCACCAGCGGGTTGGTTTCCGGATAGTAGGCCGCGATGTTGCCACGCGGGATCTCGTAGATCACCACCACAAAACCGGTCACGCTACGCTCGCGCCCATCGTTGCAGATGGCCGCCATGTCGACCCGATCCCCTTCGGCAAAGCCAAGCTGGCGGGCATCCGCCTCGTTCATGAACACCACGTTGCGCTGGCCCTTGATGCCGCGATAGCGGTCATCCATGCCGTAGATGGTGGTGTTGTACTGATCGTGAGAGCGCAGGCTCTGCAGCAACAACACCGGCTGATCGCTCATCTGCTCGGCATGGCGGGTACACTCCGGCAACACTGATTGCGGCAGGGTGCTGGCACGAAACTCGGCCTGGCCGCTGGCGGTATTCCAGGTCAGCAGCGCCGCGGAGTTATCGAGATGAAAGCCGCACGGCTGTTGGATGCGGGCATTGAAATCGGCAAAGCCGGCAATGGTCTGTTCGATGAGATCGCGGATGCGGCCATAGTCATCGCGCAGGGCCAGCCAATCGACCCGCTCGCTGCCCACGGTGGCATGAGCCATCCGCGCAACTATGTCGGTCTCGGAGAGGCAGAGGGGCGATACCGGCTCGGCCGCACCGGTCGAGGCGTGCACCATGCTGAAGGTGTCCTCCACCGTGATCTTCTGGTTGCCGCTGCGCTGGATATCGAGCTCGGTGCGGCCGAGACAGGGCAGGATCAGCGCCGCCTTGCCCACCTGCAGATGGCTGCGGTTGAGCTTGGTGCTGATCTGCACGTTGAGCTCGGCTTTTTTCATCGCCCCGTAGGTGAAGTCGGTATCGGGTGCCGCTGCCGCCAGGTTGCCACCCAGGCAGATGAGCACCTTGCTCTTGCCCTCGTCCAGCGCCTTGAGCGCTTCGTAAACATTGTGACCACGGGCCCGTGGCAGGCTCACCTGCAGGTGACGCTCAAACCGCTCGATAAAGGCGGCGGTCGGCTTTTCGTTGATCCCCATGGTGCGGTTGCCCTGCACGTTGCTGTGGCCCCGCACCGGGCAAAGCCCCGCCCCCGGCTTGCCAATCTGGCCGCGCATCAGGTGCAGGTTGACGATTTCGCGAATGGTATCGACCGAGTGCAGATGCTGGGTCACCCCCATGGCCCAGCAGCTGATGATGCGCTGGCTTGCGGTAAACACCCGGGCAGCCTGCACGATGTCGGCGCGGGTCAGGCCGGATTGCTGCTCGATCGCCGCCCAGTCGGTGGCATGCACCTGCACCTCGTACTCGGCAAAGTGGCGGGTGTGGCGGGCGATGAAGTCGCGATCCACCGCCTCTGGCGCCTCTTCCAAAATGTACTTGGCCATGCCACGCATGGCGGCCATGTCGCCACCCAGTTTCGGCGTCAGGTACTGGTGGCTGATGGTGGTGGCCGCCGGGGTCAGCAGCTCCAGCGGGCTCTGCGGGCTGGCAAAACGCTCCAGCGCCACCTCTTTCAAGTTGTTGAAGCTGACGATCTTGCAGCCGCCGCGCGCCGCCTGGCGCAGGGCATTCATCATGCGTGGGTGGTTGGTGCCCGGATTCTGGCCATAGACAAACACCGCATCGGCCTGGTCGAAGTCATCCAGCACCACAGTCCCCTTGCCGATGCCGACCGACTGGATCAGCGCTACCCCGCTCGCCTCATGGCACATGTTGGAGCAGTCGGGGAAGTTGTTGGTGCCAAACAGGCGGCCAAACAGCTGATAAAGGTAAGACGCTTCGTTGCTGGCACGCCCCGAGGTGTAGAACTCCACCTCGTCCGGGCTATTCAGCCCCTTGAGGGTGTCGGCAATCAGGGCGAAGGCGTCGTCCCAGCTTATCGGCTCATAGTGATCGGTCGCCGGGTTGTAGCGCATCGGCTCGGTCAGCCGCCCCTGATACTCGAGCCAGTAGTCACTCTGGGTGGCCAGCTGGCGCACCGAGTGGGCGGCGAAGAACTCGGCCCCCACCGTCTTGCCGGTGGATTCCCAGGCCACCGCCTTGGCGCCGTTCTCACAGAACTGGAAGGTGCCGTGGTCGTTGTCACCCCAGGCACAGCCCGGGCAGTCGAAGCCGTCGGTCTGGTTGACCCGCAGCAGGTTCTTGATGTTCTGACGGGTCTTCTGGCTGCGCAGCACCTGTTTCATGGTGGATTGCAGGGACGAAAAACCGCCGGCTTTGGCGGGCTTTTCAATATGACTCATGGCACTCTCCGATGGGATCCGCCGGGCGATAGCTCGAATAGCTGACCGGGGCATCAAACTTGGGAATATGAACGACGTTGAGGTTGTATTTGAGGGCCAACCTGACCGCCAGCTGACTGGGCGATGCCAGACAGATGAGGTGACGGGCACCGAAACGGGCGGCTTTTTGCACCAGCTCGCTGCCGCAGCGGCTGGTCACCACCAGGGTGTCACACGCACTGTGCCGGCGCAGCAGCAGGCCAATCAGCTTGTCGAGGGCATTGTGGCGCCCGATATCTTCCCGGCAGTGCAGGATCCGGCCCTCGGCATCCAGCGCCAGCGCCGCATGCAGGGCGCCATGCTGCTGCCCCTTGAGCTGCCACTGGGCAATCTGCGCACGCAGCCCCGCCAGCAAGGCCCCATCCAGCGGCGGCGTCAGTGGCAACACCGGCAGTGCGGGCAGCGCCTGCTCCACCGCCGCCACGCCGCAGATGCCGCAACCGGTCGCCCCGGTCAGCCGGCGTTTGAGCTGGGCCAGAGCAGCCAGGGAACGGTTGGCGATGGTGATGTCCAGCACCATCCCCTGCTCGGCCGGCGCAATCTGGATGTCGTGGACCTCGTGGTTGTGCCGGATGATCCCCTCGCCAAACAGAAAGCCGACGGCAAAGTCGTCGAGATCGTCCGGGGTCGCCATCATCACCGCATGGTTGATGCCATTGATGTTGATGGCGACGGCTACCTCCTCCACCAGATGATCCAGTGCGGGCGAGGCAGGCAAATTGACGGGGATGTCGACGGGCGTGTAGGCAGGCATGCAGGTTGGCCTAAAAATGCAAACTGCATTCAAGTTTAGAGAGGCGGCAGACGCAAAACCAATGAAATAAATCTATATGGCAATAGAGTTGTTCTATTGACGGCGTTTTTTCAATTGATTAATTTTTAGGTTCATCCTCGCCTCCCGAATGATCATGAACATCAAGCAGCTGCACTATTTCCACGAACTGGCCAAACACCAGCATTTTGCCAGGGCGGCCAAGGCCTGTCACATCACCCAGCCGACCCTCTCGGCCAGCATCACGGCACTGGAGAAGAACCTCGGCACCGATCTGGTGGTGCGTACCAGCCAGTTCGTCGCCCTCACCGAAGCGGGCGAGCTGGTGCGCCAGTATGCCGAGCGGATGCTGCTGGAGCAGGAGGCACTCAAGCAGGAGCTGGCGCTGTTTCATGGCGAGCTCTCCGGCACCCTGCGCATCGGCATCGTGCCCCAGTCCAATGTCGACATCATGCCGCTCATCGCCCGCTGCAAGCAGCGCTACCCCGACATCGTCATCCGTCTCTCGGTGCTCAGCAACGAAGCCCTGCTGTCACAGCTGGAGCTGCACCAGTGCGATATCGGGCTGGGGTTTGACGAGCCGCTCACCGGCGCCGCCAGACAGACCTTCCACCTCTATCCCCAGGGGCACAACCAGATGGCGGTGCTGATGAACCGCGACGAGGCGGATCAGCTCCTCTCCGGCGACGAGCTGACCCTGACGGCACTGCAGCAGCGGCCGCTGGTACTGCCCAGCCGCACCATGCAGTTTCGCAAGTACCTGGACCGCGCCGCCGAGCGGGCCGGCATCCGGCTTGACGTGGTGCTGGAAACCGACTCCCTGTTTCACCTGGTGAGCGCCGTGCGCCACCGGCTGGGCTGGGCCATCGTCAGTGCCGGCCTCGCCCGCTCCGCCAGCAAGCTCTCGGATCTGGTCTGCCTGCCGCTGGCGCCGCAACGCGACATCGGCCATACCGCCTTCATCACCCGCCAGCACAGCGTCACCCCCGTCATGCGCGCCTTCCTCGAGCTGGTGAGGGAAAGTGAGCAAATCAGTACATGGGGCTGAGCACTGGCGAACGCAAATGCCGCTGGGATTTATCCACCATTGTCTATTTAAAACGGCTCACACAAATCCAATCCAAAGTTAGGATGCTGACCGTGTTGAGGAGATGAGGAGCAAGCTGCGCTAGGTATCCCTATAATGCAAGAGGCCCAAGCTGGCTGGCAGCTTTGGCCTTGAAGATGGCGGAGAGACAGGGATTCGAACCCTGGGTGGCATTGCTGCCACAATTGATTTCGAGTCAATCCCGTTCGGCCACTCCGGCATCTCTCCACGGGGCATCATTGTTACCGGAGCCGCCTCTGGAAATCAACTTGAATCTCTTTAAAGATCAAACGACTGCACATAAAACCAGCAGATGAGCGCGCCCGGTGGCGAGATGTTCTCTGCTATCGTGCCTGCTGTCGATACACTACCGACGCCGAGACACGCCCCTGCATGGGTGCCGCCGGCGCTACTCACCACTCATCCCCTCTCCCACCACCCGCCAGGCATGCTGTTCATTGCAGGTTATGCTGCCTTGCATTAAAAACGGGCAAGAAACGGTCAAAATGATGGATTGCCATGTCGGGACCCGGCTGTAACCCTGGCTGACCAAGCTGGCAATCGTCACCCGTTTGACTGACAATTTCCCCCTTTTACCCAGGGCGGTCGCCTCGCGGCCCCCTCATCTCAATCAGACAGGAAGTACATGTTAATAGCACGAACCCTCTCATTGCTGGCGCTGGCCGCCAGCCTGCTGACGGCTCCGGTCCTCGCCACCACCTATCCGCTGCCTCCGGCAGGCAGCCGCCTGATCGGCGAGCTGGAGGACTACATAGTCCAGCCAGATGAACATCTTGAGCTCATCGGCAAGCACACCCAGATTGGTTTTCTGGCGCTGCTCGAAGCCAATCCAGGGGTCGATCCCTATTTGCCCAAGCCGGGCACCCGGCTGACCCTGCCGACCCAGATGCTGCTGCCGGACGTGCCTCGCGAGGGCATCGTCATCAATCTGCCGGAACTGCGCCTCTACTACTTCCCGAAAGGCAAAAACGAG
Organism: Aeromonas sp. ASNIH4; assembly: GCF_002934425.1. Classification (NCBI taxonomy): domain Bacteria; kingdom Pseudomonadati; phylum Pseudomonadota; class Gammaproteobacteria; order Aeromonadales; family Aeromonadaceae; genus Aeromonas; species Aeromonas sp. ASNIH4. The sequence continues at coordinate 3,266,817 of NZ_CP026217.1, forward strand.
GTGATGGTGCTGCCCATCGGGATCGGTGACATAGGGCGAGAGACGCCGGAGATGACCACCACGGTGATCGCCAAGAATCCCAATCCGACCTGGGTGCCCGGCCCCATGGTGCGCAAGTCCTGGCTCGAGCAAAAGGGGATCACCCTGCCGGCGGTGGTGCCGCCCGGTCCCGACAATCCCCTCGGCAAGTTCGCCATGCGCCTCGGGTATGGCAAGCAGGACTACCTCATCCACGGCACCAACAAGGACTTTGGCGTCGGTCTGCGGGTCAGCGCCGGCTGCATTCGGCTGCGCCCCGACGACATCGAGGCCCTGTTCAAGATTGTCCCCATCGGCACTCAGGTGCGGGTCATCAACCAGCCGGTCAAAACCGCCATCGAGCCTGATGGCCGCCACTGGCTGGAGGTGCACTCACCGCTATCTCGCACCGAACTGGAGCTGGAGCAGGGCGCCCCGCTGATCCTCTCCCCTGAGGTGGAAGCCTTCATCGCCAAACCGGAAGTCGATGGTGACAAAGCCGCCAGCGTGCTAAACAGCAAGAACGGTATCCCCCGTCCCGTCAGCGGCTGATGGCCAACCATGTTCACGAGGATCTTCATGAGCTACCGCATTTTTTGTCTGCTGGCCCTGCTGCTGAGCCCGGCGGTATCGGCCGACATCCTCTGGATGGACAACGGGGACCGGCTGACCGGCACCATAGAGGAGATAGGTGACCAGCAGGTGCGCATCGCACTCCCTTACAGCGCCCCCGTCACCGTCAAGCGCGAGGCGGTCAAGCGCTGGCGCATCGAGAAGCAAGACAAACCCAAACCGACCGTCAAGACTGGCATTACCCTGCTGGCCCTGACGCCGGATGACCAGAAAGCCTGGTTGTGGAGCGGCAGCAGCGATCTGAACGTCAAGCTCAAACACAGCGACAAGCAGACCAACAACGTCAACCTGAAAGCCTCCACCGAGGTGGCCAACCTCGACTGGCGCTATACGCTGGATGGGGAGTACATCTACGAGACCGCCAACAACGTCACCAACAGCCATGAGTACCGACTCAAGCCCATGCTGGACTTCTTCTTCGATCAGCGCTGGTTTCTACGCTCCGCCGTCGACTTTGAATACCAGATGCTGAGCCCCGAATACATGGATGTGGGTTATGTGGCAGGACCCGGTTACCGGTTCTGGAACGACAAGCGGCGACGGCTGGAGCTGATCAGCCAGGCCGGACTGGAGCGTTCCTACGTCAGGCCGGGTTATTGGGACGACTTCATCATCCCCGATATTTTCAACGACAGGATCATCAGCTATCCCTTGATGGGCCTTGGCTGGGACTACCGCCAACCCATCGAGCTCTGGTCGGAGCAACTGGAGCTGTTCAGCAAGGGCACCTACAAGCGCTATCTGGACCAGCCATCCCCCTACATCACCCGGGCGCAGGCCGTAAAAGGCAGCCTGGGGATGCGCTACTACTTCAATGACCACCTGCGCCTCTCCTGGACGAGCGAACTCGACTGGGAAGATGCCAGATTGGACTATCAAGGTGTGCAGACACCCTTATCAGACAAAGAGTGGCGCCACCTGATAAGCCTGGGGGCCAGCTTCTAGCACTCAGGGCAAGCCATGGATCCGTGAGTGGCGCCTACATAGAGGCAACATAGGCAAGTGCAACAAACGCCATCAACAAAACAGGCTCACCGAGGTGAGCCTGTTTTTTTCAATACGGTTCATGCCAGCGGGTGACACCGTCACCCCGTCAGAAGTAGATACGGGTGACCGATTCAATGACGCAGCCTGGGCGACGAATGCCTTCGATCTCGACCTTGATCTCCTTGAGCAGCTCCAGCCCGCCCTTGATCGGGGTAACCCGAGCCAGCTTGGTGCGGGCGCGGATGTTGCTGTCCACCTTGATGGGATACGGGAAACGCACCTGATCCAGGCCGAAGTTCACCACCATGCGGGCGGTCGGAAACTCGGGGGCGGCCTCGTTGATGCTACCCGTCAACCGCGGCAACAACGCCAGGGTCAGGAAGCCATGGGCAATGGTGGTCTTGAACGGTGACTCGGCCGCTGCGCGCTCCGGATCGGTGTGGATCCACTGGTTGTCACCGGTCACGGCGGCAAACTCGTTGATCATCTGCTGGTTGACCAGCAGCCACTCACCGACATGGGTCTCTTCGCCGATGCGCTCCTGCAAGGTGGCAAACAAGGCTGCAGCCTCGCCGCTGAGTTCGACGGCAGGAGTATCCAGCAGCATAGGCTGGCCGTTGACGGCTTGCGCCGCGCCCTGCTGTTGCTGCGTGGACTGGCTATCGCTCTGCAAATCCAGCACCCGGCCCAGCAGAGGGTGGAGGTGTGCCTTTTGCTGAAACTCACGCCAGTAGTCGCGGATCGCCGGAGAGAGCCAATCCTTGAGCTCAAAGGGGTGCTGCGCCAGTATTTCGCGCTTGCGCTTCAGAAAATCGACAACTTTCATGTACCGATCCCTATTCGATTCAAAGCATGTAAAGAGGTCTAACCAGTCCTATTTTATGAAAGTTTCAACTGCAAGTGCAAAAAAATCTCAGCGTACAACTGTACCGAGGATGAAAGTGATCACTAACATGCAGGCGCCAGCCCATATGCCACAAGGGGAAAAACGATTGTCATGGGTGCCGGGTATCGACCCAGACTGGCCACTGGCGCTCCCCAAAAAACAAGGGGCATACCATCGGCATGCCCCTTGTCGTTGTCCCGCTTCAGCCGGCTCAGGTGTTATCGTGCGCCATTGGCGACCACCACTGCCTGCTGGCAGCATCGTCTTGGAAAGACCAGGCCAGGACCCGGCTGATCTTGTTGCCCTGGGTCATTTCGAGCACCCGCACCTGACGGGCCCCGACCCGGCTCAGCCCCTGCTTCGCCGCCGGCAAGTTCTCTTTTTTTGAGACCAACGAGCTGAACCAGAGGCACTGGCTGGCGAATGCTTTGCTCTGAGTGATCATGTTGGCCAGAAAGGCGGCCTCCCCCCCTTCGCACCAGAGCTCGGCCTTCTGACCGCCGAAATTGAGCACCGGCTTGGCCGTCGCCGCCTTGCCCAGGTTGCGTAGCTTGCGCTCCGTTCCCTTGCTTGCCTCTGCCAGTGAAGCATGAAAGGGAGGATTGCAGAGGGTTAGCGCAAAACGCTCGCGCGGCGCCACAATCCCCTGAAAGATGTCGCCAGCCTTGCCCTGCAGACGGCATTCGATCTGGCTGCCCAGCCCGTTGCTCTTGGCCAGCAGGGTAGCGGCCTTGATCGACACCGGATCGATGTCGGAGCCGACGAAGCGCCAGCCATATTCGCGGGCCCCCAGCAGCGGATAGATGCAGTTCGCACCGACCCCGATATCCAGCACCCGCACGCTCTTGCCGGTCGGCACCTTGCCGGCACTCTCGGCCAGCAGATCGGCCACCCGATGCAGATAGTCCACCCGTCCCGGAATGGGTGGGCAGAGATAGTCGGCCGGCAGATCCCAATGCGCAATGCCATAGTGCAGCGCCAGCAACGCCTTGTTCAGCGCCTTGACGGCGGCCGGATCGGCAAAGTCCAGGGTCTGGGTGCCGTGCTCGTTGACGAACACGAAGGGTTGCAGCTCGGGGGTACGCTGGCAGAGCGCATCGAAATCATAGGGAGCCTGATGGCGATTGCGTGGATGCAATCCGGGTTTGCGGTCGGAATGGGTCTTCATGCTGAGCCTGCCGAGGAAAACGGGCCCACACTATAGTGACTTGGCCCCGGAAAGTCTAAATGACGGCCATAAAAAACCGGGCTGTCGAGCCCGGTTTAAGTGAGGTTGGAAAAACAGTCCGTACTGCGAGCCGTTTGTCCAGCCTGACTCAGATGTCGATCCGGCGTGCCTGCCAGAATTTGCTGCGCCAGTAGGAGCTGTCGAGCTTGGAGCGCGTCACCCCGGCGCGGGTGGAGGCGTGAATGAATTCACCATTGCCCACATAGATGCCGACATGATTGAGACGGCGATTGATCTTGAAGAAGACCAGGTCACCTTCGACCAGATCCTGCTTGGAAACACGGGTGCCTTCATGGACTTGGGAGCGGGTATCACGGGGAAGTTCGATGCCGACGGCGTTGCGGAACACTTCACGGGCGAAGGCGGAACAATCGATGCCGCGCTGGCTGCTGCCACCCATGCGGTAAGGAACACCGCGCCACTCTTTGTATACTGTCAGGATTTCGTTTACATCTGGGGTTTGCGAAGCTTCCGGTTCAATAACGGGTTCCATCATGGAAACTTCGATCTTGCTCGCGACCTCGGGCTGGGGTGCCGAGGCACAACCCACCATTCCGAGCGCGACCAGCAGTAGCATCAGGTGGCGCAATCCTTTATCCCCGCAAAATAGTAAAACTTGTTAAAATACGGCCCGAACGGGCAATTTATAAGGCAACAGCACCCGACTATATCCAAGAATTCTATCGAGGCAAGCGAAAATCCCTATCGACATCACATTTTTGCAAGGAAATGCATTATTTTTCCTGATTAATGTGATCGTGGCCAAACAATATACAATCTCGAAAGGGGCCACCCAGGCCGGATCAAACTGACTTTTATCGCTGTTTCAGCATGCTTTTTAAGTGAAAAATTATGATCTCTGTGGATCTCTATTTGTTAAAACCGGCAAACACGGACGCCGACCAGCTGAGCCTGCTGCAAACTCTGCTCTCCCCCGAAGAACGGCAGACATGGCAGGCCATCGGTCAGCCGGCACGCCGCCAGGAGTACCTGCTCAGCCGTGGCTTGCTGCGACGGCTGCTGGCCGAGCGCCTGCAGTGCCGGCCCGATGCGCTGCAGTTTTGCAGCAACCCGCATGGCAAGCCGGCGCTGAGCGACGGGCGCTGGCAGTTCAACCTCAGCCACAGCGGTGACTGGCTGGCGATCGCCCTCTGTGCCGCCGGCCCGCTCGGAGTGGATATAGAGATGGGTCAGCGGCGCCGCCAGATTCTGCCACTGGCCCGCCGTTTTTATGCGCAGAGTGAATATGAGTGGCTGCTCGCCCTGCCCGAGGCGGAGCAAGAATCGGCCTTCTATCGGTTCTGGTCGCGCAAGGAGGCGGTATTGAAGGCCCACGGCGCCGGCATCGCCGCCGGCCTCGACAAGGTGCGCTTCGTGCCAGAGGCAGCGTGGCGGCTCGACAACCAACTCGATGAACAGGATTACCAGATACAGGATTGGCCCATCGGCCGGGGCTGGCTCAGCCTGGCCGCACCGACCCTCGCCGTCAACGGCTGGCAGCTCGACAGCAGCTTGAATTCTGTGCCCATCAACCCCATGTTAACTCACACCATTTTCCAAGAGTCAGCCTCATGATCGTCGACATCCATCCCCAGAATTTCCAAAGCGCCCTGATCGATGCTTCCATGAAAAAGCCGATCGTCATCTATTTCCACGCCCCCCAGATGCCGGAGTGTCAAACCATGACCCCGCAGGTGGAAGCGCTGGTCGGCCCGGCCAATCCCCAGGTGACCCTGGCCAGGGTGGACATGAACGATCCGCAGCTGCAACCGCTGGCTGGCCAGCTCGGCCTGCGCGCCCTGCCGGCGCTGGTGCTGTTCCACCAGGGCCGCCCTGACGAGCAGGCCATTCTGGAAGGCCCGCAGGACGAAGCCACCCTGCGCCACTACTTTGCCGCCTTCGCCCCCAAGGAGGAGGAGTTGCTGTTCGAACAGGGACAGCAGGCGCTGGCGGAGGGTCAGGCTGACCTTGCCTATGCCCATCTCGGCAAGGCCCATCAGCTGGCACCGGAGCGCCACGACATCAGCCTGTGGCTCATTCAGGCGGCGCTCGATCTCAATCTGCTGGACGAAGCACAGGAACGACTGGGCAAAATCCCGATGATCGCCCAGGACGATCACTACCAGACCCTGACATCCCGGCTGGCACTGGCCCAGCAGGCCGCCGACAGCCCGGAGCTGCGGGCGCTGGAAGCCCGTCACCAGCAGGAGCCGGACAACTTTGCTCTGGCCCAGGAGCTGGCGGTGCAATACAGCCAGGCTGGCCGGCAGGAAGAGGCGCTCACCCTGCTGTTTACCATCCTCAAGCGGGATCTCGCCTTCGGCGATGCCAAGAAGACCTACCTCGACATCCTGACCACCATGGGCAGCAACCCGGCGGCGCAGAGCTACCGTCGCAAGCTCTACAGCCTGCTCTACTGATCGATGCGGAAATGAAAAACGGGGTGATGCCGAGTGTTCGGCATTGCCTTGTCAGGCGGGTATCAGAGGGGAAAACGCGGGAATTTGACGAATTTCAGGCAAAAAAAAATGGCGCATAACTGCGCCATTTTTTTCGCATGGATTACTTCTTGTAGGAAGTAGCCATGTTGTCGATGCGCTGGTTAGCACGCATAGCTTCTTGCTTGGCTTCTGCAACATCAGCAGCGATCTTGGATTGATCAGCACGAACAGCGCTAACATCTTGAGCCAGTTGGTCAACTTTGTTAGACAGATTCTGAACGGAAGTTTCCAGTTCGCTGGTGTTTGCACAACCGCCCAGCAGAGCGGACAGACCAACAACACCTACCAACAACATTTTTTTCATTTTAAAAGCTCCCTTTAACTCGCCAGACGTTTAGCAAGCGGCGTGATTATGGCACAAAAAAATCATAGTTTGGATAGGCCCCATCACAGATAAATGCATTAAAACCCTCATTTTTTTTTAAACGTACACTTTTTGTGCAAAGTTAAGCCAAAAATGAGGGTCTCTGGATGAGGTTCGCACAAAGCGTAACCAAATTTTGGGCTTATTACAATTTCGTATGAGGCTCAGGCTGAACGTTCTGACAGCAATTGACGATATTGCACCAGATCCTCGATGGTCAGCACCGGCATCTGATGCTGGCGACCGAATGCCACCAGATCCGGCAGCCGCGCCATGGAACCATCTTCCTTGGTCAGTTCGCACAACACCCCGAACGGTTTGAGTCCGGCCAGCTGCATCAGATCGACCGTGGCTTCGGTGTGGCCACGACGGGTCAACACCCCGCCGGTGCGGGCCCGCAGCGGGAAGACGTGGCCCGGGCGGTGCAGGTCGGACGGTCTGGCGCCGTCGGCGATGGCGGCCCGAATGGTGGTGATGCGATCGGCCGCCGACACGCCGGTGGTCACCCCCTGCGCCGCTTCGATGGTCACGGTGAAGGCGGTCTGATAATGGCTGGAGTTGGCCTCCACCATCATCGGCAGTTCGAGCTGGCGTACCCGCTCGTCGGTCAGGCAGAGGCAGACGATGCCGGAACACTCGCGGATCATCATCGCCATCTGTTCGTTGGTCATGGATTCGGCGGCGAAGATGAGATCCCCTTCGTTCTCCCGATCTTCATCGTCGGCCACCAGCACGCCGCGACCGGCACGCAGAGCTGCCAGCGCCGCTTCGACACGGGCAATGGGATCACCAAATTCACTGAGAAGAGACTGATTCATGGTAAGACTCCTAAACAAGACAAGGACCAGAATCAGGGCATGGAAAGGCAGACAGAGATAGGTATGCAGCGGCCGGCCCATGGGGCTTGCCTGCAATATCTGTCTTATCCTCTTTCATCCGGACTATTACCGTCGGCTCCGGCATCTCACCGGATCTGCTGACCCCGTCCCGGTGCAATACCGGGTCGGGCGCTCGCGGGCTCCCCGAGTCACATCGGGATACCGCCGGTGGGGAATTTCACCCCGCCCTGAGAATAAGCGCAGACAGCGTAAAGAAAAAAAACGCCGGATACCAGCCCAAAACCCATCAAAGATGAATAGCGTACCGCTTGTGGCCGCATTGCATCAGGGCGCACGGCGCACTGTCTTTTCTGATTTTGTTTGTGGCATAGTGCCTGAAAAAACGCGCAGCCTGCGCAGACTCAGGCGCCAACAACACAAACGGAATCATGACAGAGATGGAAAAGAAAATACTGCTGACGGACTGTCCGGACGCCAAGGGCCTCATCGCCAAGATCACCAACATCTGCTACAAGCACCAGCTCAACATCAACAAGAACGACGAGTTCGTGGATCACGAAAACGGCCGCTTCTTCATGCGCACCGAGCTGGAGGGACGCTTCAACGACGAGACCCTGCTGGCCGACCTCGATGATGCCCTGCCCGCCGGTGCCCAGCGCCGCCTGGTCAAGGCCGGCAAGAAGCGCATCGTCATCCTGGTAACCAAGGAGACCCACTGCCTCGGCGACATCCTGATGAAGAACTACGCCGGTGCGCTGGACATGGACATAGTCGCGGTGATCGGCAACTACGACACCCTCGCCGAGCTGACCGGCAAGTTCGACATTCCGTTCCACACCGTCAGCCATGAGGATCTGAGCCGCACCGAGCACGAAGAGCAGGTGCGCGCCATCATCGACGGCTACCAGCCCGACTACGTGGTGCTGGCCAAGTACATGCGGGTGCTGACCCCGAGTTTCGTCGAGGCCTATCCGCGCAAGATCATCAACATCCACCACTCCTTCCTGCCCGCCTTCATCGGTGCCCGCCCCTATCGCCAGGCCTTCGATCGCGGGGTCAAGCTGATCGGCGCCACCGCCCACTTCGTCACCGACGATCTGGATGAGGGCCCCATCGTCGAGCAGGACGTGATCCACGTCGATCACACCTTCAGCGCCGACGACATGGCCAAGGCTGGCCGCGACGTGGAGAAATCGGTGCTGAGCCGGGCACTGGAGCTGGTGCTGAACGAGCGGGTGTTCGTCTACGGCAACAAGACGGTGGTATTCAAGTAATCCCGGCCACTGAAAACAACAAAGGCTCCCGCGGGAGCCTTTGTTGTATGTGCACGAAAGCAACGTCAATCAGAGCGGCAGACCATTGACGGTCATGGCACCCTTGTCGAGCTTCAGCTCGGCCGTCAGCTGCTCCTTGTCCGCCTTGAGGTAACCCATGGCGGCGAACTGATCCAGCATGGGCGCCAGCTGCGGCACCGCCTTGCCCAGCTTGCCGCTCAGGTTGGCGTGCAGCAGGCCGGAGAGGGCGTGCATCCCCTCTTCGCTGTTGAACAGCTGCTCGAGCGAGGTGGCCGCCAGCTTGATGTCGCCCTTCATGGCCACCGGCTCGCCATTGAGGTGGGAGCTCAAGTCCACCAGCTCCAGCGTGGCGCCACGCTTGAGCATCTTGTCCAGCGCCTGCTGGATCGCCTCCTCTTCCACGCCCTGGCCGCTGGAGGCCTGCAGCGCCTGATAGCCTTCCAGATCCAGCCCCTTCAGATTGAGGGCCAGCTTGCTCTGGGTCAGCGCCAGGTTGTCGGTCTCGTTCTCCAGATTGAGGGTGTCCACCTTCATCTGGTAGCTGCTGGAGAGGGTCTGGGCATCATCCCCCGCCAGCTGGGTTTCGGTGGTCAGCCCCTGCAGGGAGACCTTGACGCTGTCAGGCAGCTGTACCGACAGTGCGGAGAGGGTCATGTCGCTGCGGGGAGAGAGCCAGATGCCGCTGATCTCGGCCATGTCGGCACTGCCCTTGAGCTCGGCCAGCACCATGTCCATCTTGTTCTGCTCTTCGTGCACCGTCATGCCCTGCCAGTGGAAGGTGACGTGACCGTTGCCTTCCAGATCGCCGTGATAGTCGCCCTTCATCGGCAGGAAGTTGAACTCGTCGAGCCCCTGCTTGATCTTGAACTCGTTGGCCCAGAAGCGGCTGCTGTTGCTGGCGGTCCACAGGCTGCTGACCGACTCGATGCCGAACTGCCACTGCTCCATCTTGAAGGCGTTGAACACCGGCGCCAGCGAACCCTGCTTGGTGTCGAGCAGCATGTGGCTCTTGATGTAGAGCGGCAGGATGCGGCTGTTGACGATGAACTGCGCCTCGACCGGCTCGCTCCCCTCCAGCTGACCATCCAGGCTGGCCAGGGTCTGCGGGGTGACGACCACCTTCAGCACGCCATCGCGGGCGAACAGGTGGCTCGAGCTCGGCTGCCAGCTCAGTTCGACGCCGCTCTCCTGTTTCACCTTGGCGATCTGCTCGGCCATGATGCGATCGAACGTGTTGCCCGTGTACCAGCAGGCACCCAGCCCACCCACCACCAAGGCCGCCGTGACGGCCAGCGCTACTCGCTTCTTCATCTTCTTCTGTTTCTCCAGGGAGTGATTGCCGCACTCTACGGGGCCAGCTTGGGGCTAGGCAAGCGCAATTCGGCGCCTGCCGCAATTAAGTGATGTCACAACAAGGGGCTGAACAGGTAGAACATGTTCTCCATCACCTTCTTGTACCAGGGGCGTGCCCGCCACTTGGCCAGCGACATGGGGGTCGCCTCTATCATGTAGCCCTGCACCAGCTGGGTCATCTCGGCGACGAACACCGGGTTGTCGATGAGCAGGGTCACCTCGAAGTTGAGCCAGAGGCTGCGCCGGTCCAGGTTGACCGTGCCCACCAGGGCGAAGTCGTCATCCACCAGCACGCTCTTGGTGTGCAGCAGGCCGGCGTCGTAGCGATAGACCTCCACCCCCGCCTCCAGCAGCTCCTCCATGAAGGCGTTGCAGGCGTAATTGGCCATCAGGGAGTCGTTGCGCGCCGGCAGCACCAGCTGCACCTGCACGCCGCGGGCCGCCGCCGAGGAGAGCGCCGCCGCCAGCGGATCGTCCGGCACGAAGTAGGGGGTGGTCAGCACCAGATGGTGGCGAGCCTGGTAGATGGCCAGCAGCAGGCTCTGCTGGATGCAGTCGCCGCCGACGAAGGGACCGGATGGAATGAGCTGGGCCCGGTAGTTGCTCTGGGGCCAGGCCTCCGGCTCGTGCTGCAGGCTGTCGAGCAGCCGCTCGCCGGTCTCCATCTCCCAGTCCCAGACGAAGATGGACCACATCAGCGGCACCATGGGCCCCTGCACCCGGATCATGATGTCGACCCACTGGCCGACCCCGGCGTTCTGCTTGAAGAAGCGGGGATCCACCATGTTCATGGAGCCGGTGTAACCGACCCGGTCGTCGATCACCACCAGCTTGCGGTGCATGCGCAGGTCCTGGCGCTGGAACGGGATGCGCCAGGCCCCGACCGGCAGCACCTCCACCAGCTTGACCCCGGCCTTGCGCAGCTTTTTCGGCCAGGACGAGCGGAAGAAGGTCTTGCTGCCCATGGAATCGAGCAGCAAGCGACAATCCACGCCGCGCGCCGCCACTTCCATCAAGGCTTCACACACCTCGTCGGTGTCACCGCCCGGATGCCAGATGTAGAACTCCAGGTAGCAGGACTGGGAGGATTGGCGGATGTCGCGCACTATCTCGCGCAGGATGGCTTCCGGCTTGCTCAGCAGCGTCATCCGGTTGCCGGAGAGCATGGGCATGGCCAGCCGGCCCTGGATCAGATCGTGCAGCGGCTGGGCCTTCTCCCCCACCTCGCAGCAGTGCTGGGGGAAGAGCCGGGCCAGCTGGCGGATCCAGATGGCATAAGGGCGGTACATGGCCTGCGCCCGCTCGGCGCGGCGCCGGCCGAGGCGGATCTCGCCGAACAACACATAGAAACCGACCCCGGCAAACGGGATGGCATAGATGAGGGCCAGCCAGGCCAGCGAGACCCCGATGGGGCGCCGCTTCATCACCACTCGAAATGAGACCCCCGCCACGATCACGGTGTGAAACAGCAGCAGCAACCAGCCGAGGAACTGGGAAAACAGCAGTTGGATGTCGTGCTCCAGACCGTTGATCACGAGAACTCCTTTTACAGACGAGTGAAATGCGGTGGGCAGATCCCGCGAAGCCAGGATGGTATGCTGTAAAACACACCCATTCTATCAGGTCGTTAGCATGATCCTGCAATCTATGCTGCTCAGTCTGGCCATGCTAGGTCAAGGCTCATATGACATCAATGAGCAACAGATAAACCAGTACCTGCAATCCCAGGTGCAAGTGAACAAACAGCTGGAGCTGCCCGGCATCATCAAGGCCCATGTGCAGCTCGAACAGAGCGATGTCCAGATCGGGCGCCAGAGCCCGGACACCGCCCGGGTCTATGGCAAGGGCAAGCTCAAGATCGCCCTGCCGGATCAGACCGAGTACGACGCGCGGTTGAACATGACCTATGAGGCGAGACCGCGCTACGACAAGGCGCAGAGCGCGCTGTTCCTCGACAACATGAAGTTGATTGAATACAAGCTGGAGCCGGAGGCGGCGCAGCAGAAGTTCGGCTTCATGCTCGGCATGCTGCTGCAGAGCATGGAGAAGCGGCTGGAGACCCAGCCGGTCTATCGACTCAACGACAAGGATCCGAACCAGGCATGGCTGAAGGAGAATCTGTTGGGGCTGGAGCTGTCACCGGGCAAGATCCACCTGTTGACCAAGCCCCAGTGAGTCGTCAGTTGTAGACCGGGGCCTTGGCCTGGCGCACCAGCAGCTCGATCTGGTAACCCTGTTCGCGCTGCTGGTCATACAGCGAGAAGAGCGGCCCCTCCAGTTCATGCAGGGGCAGGTCGGCGAAGCCGGCCTTGAGGTAGAACGGCTTTTCAAACGGCAAGGCCTGACACACCACAGGTTTGTCCTGCAGATCGTTGCAGGCGTGCTGCAACAGGCGCGAACCCAGCCCCAGCGACTGGTAGTGGGGCAGCAGACGAAAACCGCACAGGTGGTAGTAATCTTGTTCGTCGCGCAGGCGCACGGCTCCCACCAGCCAGTGGGCGTCGCGTACCACGAAGATCCGCTCGGCCAGATCCGGCACATAGTGGGAGAAAGTGGTTTCGTAGTAATCCCTGATCAGGGAAAGGTCTGCATCACAGTACTCTTCGAACGTGAGTTCCATCGCCCGCTTGCCTATCACACCCGTTCCATCCATGGCCATTCGGCCCGGTCCTCATACATTGATGTCGGTCGCAGAGATCCGACCAGATTGACGATATCACGGCTTTTAATAACAAAAAAGCCAATAACCACACCGGGTTGCATAATTTTTAACATGCCGTCAGCCGGTCTGGCCAGCGGCGATCCTATCACGGCAAGCCAGTGGCAGACACTGTTTGCGCCTCTTCCCCGCCCTTTACGGCAGCCCGCCATTTCATGGCCCGCAACTCACTGATTTGGCTCTACAAACCCTTTTCGTAAACATTTGTTAACAAACAAATGCCGCTATCCTTCCGCATAAAAAGCCCCATTTGAATAGCAACTTTGGCATTTGCCCCTATGGTGAAGCCTTGGCATAGCCTCGCGCTGTTGTTGCCCGCGTGGGTCCATCCCCACACCGACACCTCACCACTTTGCCAAGGAGTTATCATGTCCAGACCGATCCCCTCCCTGCTGATGCTGGCCCTGCTTCCCGCCGCCGGCTGGGCCGGCGACATCCATGCCCCGCTTGCCCCCTATCACTTCACGGCGCAGCAGCTTGTCGCCAGTCAAGCCCCTGTCCTCCCACTGGATGAGGCCCACTTCGTGTTCGGCGAGGCGGCCATGGCCTTCGATCTGCACGACTTTTTGCAGCAACAGGCGCCCCACCTGCTGCCCAAGGAGGAGGTGATCCTGCACTGGAGCGGTATCACCAGCCTCAACCCCCAGTTGCTGCTGGTCCTGATGGAGGCGAGCAGCCAGCTCATCTCGGCTCCCTCCGAGCAGGCCATGGCGGCGCCGTTCGCCAGGCTGGTCAAGGCCAGGGGCTTTGACAACCAGCTGGAGCTGATGGCGCGCCAGCTCTCCGAGCGCTTCTATCAGGCCCGCGCCCAGCAACAACTCATGCAGCGCAGCGCCCCCGCCCTGGCACCGCAGGCTGCGCACCAGGCTGCCCTCGCCAGTCTGCTGAGCGTGTCAGTGCAGCGCCAGCTCGGTGAGCAGTGGCGGACCCTGTTCGGCCAGGACGCCATGACATCCCCCAGGGGCGGCGCAATCGCCCCCGCCGCACCGCTGGCTGGCGGTCAGTTCCAGCTGCCGTGGCGCCAGGGCTACAGCTGGAAGGCCAATGGCGCCCACTCCCATACCGGCTCCGGCTACCCCTACTCCTCCATCGATGTCTCCTACGACTGGCCGGGCTGGGGCGGCGCCACCTACACGGTCACCGCCGCCAACAGCGGCACCGTCACCGTCTTCTCCCGCTGCCAGGTGCGCGTCACCGCCCCCAACGGCTGGGCCACCAACTACTACCACATGAGCGGGATCTCGGTGCGAAGCGGCGACTACGTGGCCGCCGACACTCCCATCGGCACCTATGCCGGCAACCGCAACGAGGCGCTGTGCGAGGGCGGCTCCTCCACCGGCCCGCACCTGCACTTTTCCCTGCTCTACAACGGGGTGTTCCAGTCCCTGCAGGGGCAGCGGCTGAGCAGCTATGCCGTCAACGTCGGCGCCAGCAACTACGACGACAACTGCAACCGCTTCTGGCTCTACAACCAGCGCAGTGGCCAGCGCTACTGCGCCTGGCAGCCACTCTACAACAACGGGATTGACTGAGCCGAAAACAGCCCGGTGAAGTGATTGAAAAGTCAGTAATGGCGCGGCCTGCGCGGTTTTTTGCAAGCCGTCACAGATCCGCACAGTCCGCTTTGAAAGTGCTCACAAAATCGCCGCCCGGTGATTGCTGGCAAGACAGGCCGGTGTGAGGCTCTGGGTGCCCATCTGGGCACCCAAAACAAGGACTGACAATAATGAAACACACAGCGGGAATCTGGGCGATCGCAGGCATGCTGATCGCTCCTTTGGCACATGCCGACGTCATACTGCACGCCTTCAACTGGAAATACAGTGAAGTCACCGCCAAGGCCGATCTCATCAAGGCCGCCGGCTACAAACAGGTGCTCATCTCGCCGCCCCTCAAGTCATCGGGCAACGAGTGGTGGGCACGCTACCAGCCGCAGGATCTGCGCCTCATCGACACCCCCCTTGGCAACAAGCAGGATCTGGAGCAGCTGATCACCGCCCTGCAGGCGCGGGGCATCGCCGTCTATGCGGACGTGGTGCTCAACCACATGGCCAACGAGAGCTGGAAGCGCAGCGATCTCAACTACCCCGGCAGCGAGCTGCTGCAAAGCTATGCCGCCAACCCCGGCTACTTCGAGCGGCAGAAGCTGTTTGGCGATCTGGGCCAGAACTTGCTCGCCGGCCAAGACTTCCACCCGGAAGGGTGCATCAGCGACTGGAACGATCCGGGCAACGTGCAGTACTGGCGGCTGTGCGGCGGCGCGGGCGACAAGGGGCTGCCGGACCTTGACCCCAACAACTGGGTGGTGAGCCAGCAGCAGGCCTACCTCAAGGCGCTCAAGGGGATGGGGATCAAGGGCTTTCGGGTCGATGCGGTCAAGCACATGAGCGATTACCAGATCAACGCCGTGTTCACCCCCGAGATAAAGCAGGGGATGCACGTGTTCGGCGAGGTGATCACCACCGGCGGCGCCGGCAGCAACGATTACGAGCGCTTCCTCAAGCCCTATCTCGACAGCAGCGGTCAGGGGGCCTATGACTTCCCGCTGTTTGCCTCCCTGCGCGGGGCGCTCGGCTATGGCGGCAGCATGAACCAGCTGGCGGATCCGGGGGCCTACGGCCAGGCGCTGCCGGGCAGCCGGGCGGTCACCTTCGCCATCACCCACGACATTCCTACCAACGACGGCTTTCGCTACCAGATCCTGAACCCGACCGACGAGAAGCTGGCCTATGCCTACCTGCTCGGCCGCGACGGTGGCTCGCCGCTGGTCTATTCGGATCACGGCGAGACCCAGGCCAAGGACGGGCTGCGCTGGCAAGATTACTACCTGCGCAGCGACCTCAAGGGGATGATCCGCTTCCACAACGCGGTGCAGGGCCAACCCATGCAGCTGGTCGGCAGCGGCGACTGCTTCGTGCTGTTCAAGCGCGGCAAGCAGGGGCTGGTCGGCATCAACAAGTGCGACTACGAGCAGGAGTACTGGCTCGATACCGCCAAGTTCGAGATGAACTGGTATCGCAACTACCGGGACGTGCTCGACCAAAACGCCGTGGTCAACGTGCAGAGCCAGTGGGTGCGGGTCGCCATTCCCGCCCGCAGTGCCCGCCTCTGGCTGCAGGAGTAAACCGGCAGTCGCCGCGCGAGGCCGCCACCGGACGGCCTCTCTATTTGGTCTGCTGCTGCTATTTTCTCGGCCGAGTGCACGGGTCGGTCAGGGCGGGCTTGTTCTGCCCGCGCCGTGATGCTTTACTCAACAAGGCTAACGAGGCTGAAGGAGCAAGCCGTTGAAAGCATGGATGTTGATGGGATTGATCCCGCTGTTCTCCTCACCCGGCTGGAGCCAGACACCCGTCCCGGCCGAGGTGGTGATCCTCACCGCCGAGCCACCGGCACCGCCCCCCGCGGCGCCCCCCGTCACCCTGCACACCCCGGGCGTGCTGCCTCCCCCCGAGCCGGCCAGCCCCCCGCTGCCACCCGGCACCCGCCAGATCCAGGTCTACAAGTCAGTGCAGAAAAACGGCGTGGTGCGCTACTCCGACATGATGCCGGAGCAGGGTCACTACGAGCTGCTGCTGTTCAACGACTGCTACGCCTGCGACCCCGACTCCAAGGTCAACTGGCACACCACGGGGCTGTTTCTCTATGACTACGCCAGCACCATCCAGGCGGCGGCCAAGGCCTATCAGGTGGAGCCGGCCCTCATCCGGGCGCTGATCCACGCCGAGTCCGCCTTCAACCCGCTGGCTGTGTCCCGCAAGGGGGCCATGGGGCTGACCCAGTTGATGCCGGCCACGGCGCGGGAGCTGGGGGTGGGCAACGCCCTGCTGGCGGAGCAGAACATCTTCGGCGGGGTGAAATACCTGGCGGGGCTGCTCAAGCAGTATGGTGGCAACGTGGCGCTGGCCACCGCGGCCTACAACGCCGGTGCCGGCGCGGTGCAAAAGCATGGGGGTATTCCCCCTTATGCTGAGACTCGTGCCTATGTGGAGCGGGTGCAGCTGCTGCGCCAGCGCTACAAAGACATGCTGAGCGCCAAGGGGTTGTAAGCCTCTCCCCTCTTGCCGGCGACCAAGTTACCCTGCGGGCCCTTGCGGCCCGTTTTCGTGCCCGCCAGAAACAAAAAAACACGCCCGGGGGCGTGTCGATACCACACTTTGTTGCCCTGACGGATCAGGCTTTGGTCGCGATCGCGCGATAGGCCAATGCACCCAGAATGGCACCGACGATGGGCGCAACCCAGAACAGCCACAGCTGGCCCAGTGCCCAGTCCCCTACGAAGAAGGCCACGCCCGTACTGCGCGCCGGGTTGACCGAGGTGTTGGTCACCGGAATGCTGATGAGGTGAATGAGGGTCAGGCACAGGCCGATGGCGATGGGGGCAAAACCGGCCGGGGCCCGGCTGTCGGTGGCGCCCATGATGACGAACAGGAAGAAACCGGTCATCACCACTTCACACACCAGCGCTGCCAGCATGCTGTAGCCGCCCGGGGAGTGCTCGCCATAGCCGTTGGAGGCAAAACCCGCCGCCAGATCGAAACCGGCCTGACCGCTGGCAATCACATAGAGCACCGCCGCTGCCGCAATCCCGCCCAATACCTGAGCGACCATGTAGGGCAGCACGCCGGAGGCCGGGAAACGACCGCCGGCCCACAGACCAACGGTCACGGCCGGGTTCAGGTGACAACCCGAAATATGGCCGATGGCGTAGGCCATGGTCAGCACGGTCAGGCCGAACGCCAGCGCCACGCCGAGCAGGCCGATGCCGACGTTCGGAAAGGCGGCGGCCAGCACGGCGCTGCCGCAGCCCCCCAGCACCAGCCAGAAGGTGCCCATGAATTCAGCTGCAAAAGGTTTCACTTCTCAACTCTCCCAATGATGGATGAAGCGGGAGCCTGCGGCTCACCGGGCCGCACCACGCGGCCGGCGCACATTATGGGAGTCCCGATCGGGCAAACGAAGGGAAGCGATGAAGGCCTAAAAACGTGACTTGCATCACAAGCTGTTGATTAACTGAGAAGATTATCGTTAGCGCCCGGACGAGCTGCACCTTGCGGCAGGCAGGCAGTGCGACAGCTTGTGACTCTGTTGAGGCTTTTGCCGACAGCCGCCGCTGCCAGAGGGGCAACCAGCCGGCACATGGCCGCTTGCCTGAGATTGCCGGTATCAGACCGGCAATCTCAGCTCAGCGGTAACGACCGCGCACCGATCCCGTGCTGCGCCCGGCCATCTTGATCAGGATCTGGCGGGTATGGAAGTGACAGAGCGCCACCCCGAGGGCATCTGCCGCATCCGCCTGGGGGGTGGCCGAGAGCTTGAGCAGATGGGTCACCATGTGCTGCACCTGCTCCTTGGCGGCGCCGCCGGTACCCACCACCGCCTGCTTGATCTGGGTGGCCGAGTATTCGCTCACCGGCAGCAGGGCATTGACCGCCGCCACGATGGCGCTGCCGCGAGCCTGACCCAGCTTCAAGGCAGAATCGGCATTGCGTGCCATAAAGACCCGCTCGATGGCGAACTCGTCCGGCTTGAACTGGGTGATGATCTCGCTCACCCCGTCATAGACCTGCTTGAGGCGCGACGGCAGCTCGCCCAAGTCGGTGCGGATGCAGCCCGAGCCCAGGTACTCCGCCTTGCCCGCCACGATGCGAATGACCCCGTAACCTGTGATGCGCGAACCCGGGTCTATCCCCAAAATGATGCTCATGGACGGGCCACCCTGGCCATCATGGCGGGGATCTGCTCCCGTTTGGCAAAGGCAGCCAGCCGGCCACCCCGTTTCAATAGCTGGTTCATCACACTCTGTCGCTCTGCTGGCAGTTCATGGCCGCCAAGATAGCAAACAAGCGCCCGCTTGGCTTGCCCGGCAGCGCCCCCGCCAATCAACTGCGCAGGGATGCGCCATCTCATACAGTGGTCCGGCGATTTTTTCGCCCGCGGCTCCGCCCATGGCCCGGGCAAACCGGCGCGGTGATCACCCTCACTCCCCCGCCAGGGCCACCAGTTGCTCTGCCAGCCGGTGGCCGTGCAGGTAACTCTCAATCAGCGCCCCGTCGGCCCGTCCCGTCTCAATCTGCTGATACCAGTGGGCCAGCATGGCAACGAAGCCCCGGCTCGCCAGCACCGACTGCCAGTCGCCCGGCGCCAGGGTCTGCACGGTTTTATCGCGGGCCATCGTGCCCCGGGTGCAGTTTTCGATATGCAGGGAGAGGTTGTCGCCATAAGCATCGATACGCTCCTCGGTGAGGCCGGCGCTGCGGTTCATGCTGCCGCTCACCGCCACCTGCCCGCTCTGCCAGGCCACGCTCACCCCGGCCAGCAGCGCCGGCTGGCGGGTACAGCGCCGCAACACCGCATGCAGATCTCCATCAGGCGCGCCGCCGTAGTAGCAGAGGCTGTCGAGCACATGGATGAAGTCGTCAAACAGAAACGAGCGCGGCGCCCCCGGCAGGGCGTGGCGGTGCTTTTGCCAGTTGAGCTCGGTAAGCAGCTGGCCGCGGGCCGCGCTCATGGCGGGCAGATAGCGGCGGTTGAAGCCAACAAACAGCGGACGGTTCTGCGCCAGCGCCAGGTTGGCGAGCTCCTCTACCCCGGCAAAAGTGTCACACAGCGGCTTGTCGACAAAGGTGGGGATGCCGGCGCGCAGGCACTGGGCAGCAAGCTCAAGGTGCACCGCGGTGGCGGCGTGTATCATCACCGCATCCGGGTGGCTTGCCAGCAAGTCGCCCAGCTCGGTGAAGCTCTCGGCGATCCGGTACTGGCGGGCCAGCTTATCCAATACCGCTGGATTGCGGGTACAGAGCAGCGGGGTGACTCGCTCATCACTGGCAAGCAGCGGCAGATAGGCTTTCTGGGCGATATCACCAAGACCTACGAGGGCAATGCGCATGGGGACTCCTTGTGGCGGCGGGTTATGGGCGCCGTTTTATCCGGCAACGGCTGACAGGGTAGCATCCCCGCCGACCCGGACACAGCCGGTGGCTGGCCCAGCCCCTCCCTCTTCCCGGGGAGTGTTCTTTTTGGCTCCATCTGGCTAAGATGCCCGCTTTTGGACATAAGAAACGCCAAGGAGTGCCATGCCAAGCTCAACCCTGCTCTCGCTGTTTCGCTACAAGGCCTGGGCCGATGGCGAACTGCTCGACGCCCTCGCCACCCTGGATGCCGCGCAAGATGGCGAGGCCCACCACACGGCCCTGCGCATCTTCAACCATATCCATGTGGTCGATGCCATCTTCAAGGCCAATCTGCTGGGGGAAAGCCACGGCTTTAGCGCCACCAATACCCCGGAGACGCCGACCCTGGCGATGCTGCGCAGCGCCATTGGCAAGCTGGATGCCTGGTATCTGGATTACGTTGCCGACCTGAGCCAGGCAGATGGCGAGGCCGTGCTCTCGTTCAACTTCGTGGATGGCGACAAGGGACAGATGAGCCGCGCCGAGATGCTGCTGCACCTGGTGACCCACGGCGGCTATCACAGGGGGGCGATTGGGCGGATCCTGGTGCAGTGCGGCATCACGCCGCCGCGCGATACCCTGACCACCTTTTTGCATCGCAGCGAACCCGGGCGGCGGGGCGATGCCACCCTTGCAGATGACAAGGCCCGCCCATGAAGCGCGCCTGTCTGCGGCTCATACCGCTGCTGCTGATCGGGCTGCTAAGCGGCTGCGCCGCCGCCATCGATCACTACTCGGGGCGCTTTCGCAACACCCTGGCAGCGGGGGAGACCCGCACGACCATTCGCGCCGAGCTGGGCGATCCCCAGCTTTGCCAGCAGGCCGCCTTTCTGACCGAGGACAAGGTGCAGGGCTGCGATCGCTTTACCGTGCTCGGCAAGATCCACAAGCGCGCTGACGGCAATGGCCAGGCTACGGCGAGCGCCGTGACTATGGGGCTAGGGGAGCTGATCCTGATACCCATGACAGTGGCCGGCGTGGCGGCGGATTACACCCAGCGCCACACCCTCACCGTCTATTACAACCGGGACGATCACTATCTGTTCCACACCCTGCTCAATGCCAAGGGGCAGGAAGTGTGGCAATAAGGGGCAATAAAGTGGAACGCTTTGCTGCCCCCTGGCCAGGTGACAGCCGTTTACCTGATGACTCGGGAGATCCCGTCAAGTCTGCTCTCTGCGATCCAGCCACTTGCCCACTCTGGCCCCCAGCTCGGAGCAGACCAGCGCCGTCACGGCGGCCCAGAGCATCTGGTTGCCATCAAAGCCCGCCTGCTTTTCAAACAAGAAAGGCACCAGCAGATTGAAGCCGATGATCCCGAGCAGCAGCCCAAGGCCGCTGCCAATCTTCTCTCTTCTGGATCGGACTTTCACCGCCATCTGATTACTCCTGATTCGGGGACGCTGCAATATCTATAGGGAGAGACCGCTATGCCTCCCCTACTCTGTTACCAGCCGCCAAGATAGCAAAACCATCCCCGCCTGACTGCTTTGCTCGCCTACTCCCAAGCGCTTTGATGATGTAGCTCAAAAAACGATAACTTTCTGATGCTTGTGTCAGTGCTGATGCTCGCCTTAGCAGTCTCGTTTGGCTTACCATGACCATCAGAACCTGTTGAGCTGCGATGGGTTGCTGCCCTCGTCGGTCAATGGAGCATATTGGAAGCTGTAATCCACGGGCGGTAGCGTGGGATTTTGTGGTCTGACGTCTCACACCGAAAGGTGGGTGTCCCAGTTTCCCCAATTAATTTTATTACTTAGATGTATCCCTTAATTATTTGAGCGAGTTTATTCAATGAATTTCATTCAAGAACCTTCATCAGAAGAGCCATTATCTCAAGGAGATATAATTTTATGGCGTGATAGTAGCGCATCTTTTGAAAAATTAGGTATTGTTGTAACCGCAGATTGTGATTTGGTTAGGAATAAGCATTGGGGACGGGTAAGTGTCGTGCCAGTTCTCTCAATAGATAAATACTTCTCAGATTTGTTCATTCCAAACCAACTGGGAATTTTAGAAAGAAAGTTAATTGAAAAGTTCAAAGAGCATATAAAACATGCAATTAATGAAAATGGTGAAGAGCCAGACGAGAGCCTTATATCATCATTAATAGGATTAGATGCCCTGCCAGAAAAAATCCTGACCAAGGGTAATGGAAAGCTTCAGGAACTACACGAGGTAATAAGAGAATCTCAAGATCTATCTAAATGCAATGATATTATGAAAACTTATGAAAAGGCACTGAAAAACTCAAACCCAAATGCCAGTTCAATTGATAGAATATCTTCTTTCTTAAATTCCCCTCCTGGAGATTGCATGATACTCCCTCCTTTTTCTGGTCTAGAATCAGTCCCACATGTGGCATATATTAGAATGCTACGCGAAATCGATGAGACAAACATAGCATTAAAAAATAGTGATTCATCCACCGAAAAAGGCCAGCGAATAGGCCGCCTCATGCCAGAAATAAAATATCGCCTAACACAGATGCTGGCTCAGGTATTCTCTGACATTGGATTACCAGAAGAATATGAAGATTTATTAAAAAAAGAGAGTAAGATGTTCATAGATAAAGCAAAAGAGAGCAAGCAAGTTATATTGGTGGGGGAGTCATGATTAAGTATTATCTTGTTTCAGAAAATGCAGCAGAGAAATTAGCTTTATGTGCAAATAGTCTTTTGGTAGAGACTCTATGTGTCCCCCCCCCCGCTGAAATATACAGCCACACAAAGGAAAACATAAGATACATCTGTTCACTCAAAGATGATATAAACTCTAGATTTGCTATACTATCTGCCAGCTCATTGAGTCTCTTTAATGATGGCATTGAAATGTCTGAGGTTTTTGCACGTATTTTCAGGGCAATTAAGGCCTCTGAAAAATTCCCCATTAGACTCCCAGTTTCATGGTGTGAATATCATTATAAGTCACTGCTTTCATTTTTTGCAGTTAAGGATTCTACTGTATATTACAGATGGATTGTGGAAGTAAATGCGCAACAGAGAGCACTTATTTTTCATGAGCTAACATCATCTGAAAAAATATTAACTTTAGAAACCTTCAAAACGCCAAAAACACCTAACTTCAGAACTTGCTTCGATGAAATAATAACCTCTCATCAAAGTAAATATAATGTGAGCATCAATGATTTTAAAGGAGTAGTTGATTTTGACTCAATAGGTTCGGTAGCTATTTCAGCGATGAAAACCTATGAGGAATGGCTGCCTCTCCTCCACAGCAGACAGAATGATGTGTTAGAACTCCCCCAAAATACCAGTGTAAGTATTGTTGGGCCCGCCGGTAGTGGGAAAACACTGACCCTGTGCTTGAGAGCACTGCAAGAGATTAAGTCTGCAGAAAAAGAAGGCCGAAGTGTAAGAGTATTATTTGCTACTCACAGTTGGGCTATGGCAGAGAGAATTGATGACACAATAATTGCATTAAATGCGGGTCAACCCGTTAATGGAATTACAGTATATCCATTATTGCAGATATTAAATGATATCCTTGGTGGATCCATGCTCCAAGGATTAAAACTGCTCGGTGCTGATTCAACAGAAGGACGGAACTTACAGGTTTCATATTTAGAAGAGTCATTGCATTCAATAAGTGAGATAGACAAAGAAATTATTAGAACGCAAAAAATCTCCTCATATATTGAGAAAGCGCTTCAGGGAGAAACTGCAGAAAAAAATGAGCTCATTGAGAACATATATGAAGAAATAAATGGCATATTGTTGGCAGAAAATATAATGCCAGGGGACAGAAGAAAAGAAGACGAGTATTTATCAAGATATAGAGGCGATGATTTACCCCCCTTTGAATTCAGAGGTGATCGGTGCTTAGTTTTACTTATTTACAAAAAATTCCTGTACCGTTTGATTGAAAGGCAATATATAACAACAGATCAACTTGTTAGTGATGCAACAAAAATTCTTGAGACCTTCTCTTGGGGACTAAAGCGAGAGAGTGAGGGTTATGACATAATCGTTGTTGATGAACTTCAATTATTCGATGCACAAGAACGGTTCTCTTTATCTCTGTTATCATCCTCTTTGGATACTACCACATTTATAACTGCTGAGGATCCTAGCCAAGGATTATTCTCTAACATAATGCCTAATTGGAGAAATGGCATACCATCATATCGTAGTGATAGAAAAAGCATCAGACTAAATAAGTCTGTTCGATTCACCCCCAGCATATTGCAACTTATATATAAATTGTATTCCGCATTCCCATTAAACGCAGAAAAACTAGAAATAGATGAAGAAATTAATCCCAACACAGATAAGCCCTTCATTGCATTGGAAGCCTCGCCAGAAGCAGCCATAGAAAAATCTTGTTCAATAGTGAGTGAACTTAGTGGTCAGCTAGATCCAGAGTCGCGTCTAGCCGTTATAACCCTGAATAATTCATTAGATGAAGTTATCCTAAAAATGAAGAATAAAGGTATACAGAACATAACTAGAATTTCAGGGCTTGATGATGTAGAAAAGTTAACTTACTCAAAGAGAACTATAGTTGTAGGTGAATGGCAGTATTTAGGAGGAACACAGTTCACACATGTCTTGATTGTTGCACCTGAGGGGACTACAGCTTCTAGTGCTTTTGCTAAAATTAGAGAGTTGACTGCACTTTATGTAGCAGCAAGTAGAGCATCTAGATGGCTCAGAATAGTTATTTCTGGAGAAATACATCAGGAATTAAAAAGTGCGATAAAAGATGGTATAGCACTATGTCCTAACTATGAAATATCCTATTGATGACATGCTAAAATATTATTATCTAAACTTCTCATAAAAAAGGCGACCATCCGGTCGCCTTTTCTATTTCTATCGTCTTCCAATCAGAAAATATTACCGCGCCGGTCGCTTGGCTCCATTGCCTTTGGCCGCAGGCTTGCCGCCCTGAGTGGCAGGTTTAGCCCCCGGCTTGGCGGAGCCGGCGCGGGTCGGCGCCTTGCCTTTGTGAGCGGGTTTCCCCTGCCCTGCCGGTTTACCCTGACTTGCGCCCTGTCCAGCACCCTGTGCGGCAGACTTGCCGTTGCCAACCCCTTTCTGGAGCTGAGAGCCCACCGGTTTGCCATTGCCCGCCTTGCCGCCGTTTCTGCTGGCCGCCGGAGCATTGGCTGCACCAGCCTCGCTGCGGGCGGCCTTGTTGCCCGTCCCGTTGCTGCGCTGATGGGTGATGGCACTGTGGCGGGTCAACGCGGGCTTGAGGCCCTTGCTGCGGCTGCGTTCGGCCTTGGCTTCGCCACGGCCTTCCGGCGGCACCAGGCAGTCAGGGCCGTTGCCAATCAGGTGACCCTTGCCCATCTCCAGCAGGGCCTCGCGGATCATCGGCCAACCGGCCGGATCGTGATAGCGCAGCAGCGCCTTGTGCAGGCGACGGCGACGCTCCCCTTTCACCACGAACACGTCCCCGCCCTGGCGGCTCACCTTGTTGAGCGGGTTTTTCTCGGTGTAATACATGGTGGTGGCGTTGGCGAGCGGCGACGGGTAGAAGTTCTGCACCTGATCGAGCTTGAAGCGGTTGGACTTGATCCAGAGCGCCATGTTCACCATGTCTTCATCCGTGGTGCCCGGGTGGGCCGAGATGAAGTAGGGGATCAAGTACTGCTGCTTGCCCGCCTCTTTGGAATACTTGTCAAACAGCTCCTTGAAGCTGTAGTAGCTGCCCATGCCCGGCTTCATCATCTTGGAGAGCGGGCCCTCTTCGGTGTGCTCCGGCGCGATCTTGAGGTAACCGCCGACGTGGTACTTGGCCAGCTCCTTGATGTAGCGCGGATCTTCCACCGCGATGTCGTAGCGCACGCCGGAGGCGATCAGGATCTTCTTGATGCCCTTGAGGTCGCGCGCCTTGCGATAGAGGTTGATGGTCGGGCTGTGGTCGGTGTCCATGTGCGGGCAGATGGTCGGCCAGACGCAGGAGGCGCGCCGACAGGTCTGCTCGGCCTTGGGGCTCTTGCAGCGCAACTTGTACATGTTGGCGGTGGGGCCGCCCAGATCCGAGATGACGCCGGTAAAGCCCGGTACCTTGTCGCGGATCTCTTCGATTTCTTTCAAGATCGACTCTTCCGAGCGGCTCTGGATGATGCGCCCCTCGTGCTCGGTGATGGAGCAGAAGGAGCAGCCGCCGAAGCAGCCGCGCATGATGTTAACCGAGGTCTTGATCATGTCGTAGGCCGGGATCTTCTCGTTGCCATAGGCCGGGTGCGGCACCCGCTGGTAAGGCAGGCCGAATACCCCGTCCATCTCGTCGGTTTCGAGCGGGAAGGCGGGCGGGTTGACCCAGATGATGCGATCGCCGTGCGCCTGCGACAGGGCGCGGGCGCAGCCCGGGTTGGTCTCGTGGTGCAGGATGCGGGACGCATGGGCGTAGAGCACCTTGTCTTCCTTCACCCGCTCGAAGGCCGGCAGCTTGACGTAGGTCTGCTCCCACGGCTTTTGCTTGGCCGGCTGTACCAGGATGGGCTTGGCCTCCTGCTCCACCGGCGCGGTGCCTTCGTCATCGCTGCAGGGCGCCCCTTCCATATAGGGGTTGGGAATGGGATCGATGCGGCCAATCTGGTCGAGCTTGCTCGAATCCACCCCGCGCCAGCCCGGCAGCGGCTCCTTGCGGATCACCGCAGTGCCGCGAATGTCCTGCATGGTGTCGATGGTCTCGCCACCTGCGATGCGGTGCGCTACCTCGATCAGCGGCCGCTCGGCGTTGCCGTAGATGAGGATGTCGGCCTTGGCGTCGATCAGGATCGAGCGACGGATGGTCTCGGACCAGTAGTCGTAGTGGGCGATGCGGCGCAGGGATGCCTCGATGCCACCGATGACCACCGGGACCTCTTTATAGGCCTCTTTGCAGCGCTGGGTATAGACCAGGGTGGCGCGGTCCGGCCGCTTGCCACCCACATCCCCCGGGGTATAGGCGTCGTCGTGGCGCAATTTTTTGTCGGCGGTGTAGCGGTTGATCATGGAGTCCATGTTGCCCGCCGTCACCCCGTAGAAGAGGTTCGGCTTGCCCAGGCGCATGAAGTCATCTTTCGATGACCAGTCCGGCTGGGCGATGATGCCGATCCGAAAGCCCTGGGATTCGAGCATGCGGCCAATGACCGCCATGCCGAAGCTCGGGTGATCCACGTAGGCGTCGCCTGTCACCAGCACGATGTCGCAGCTGTCCCAGCCGAGCTTGTCCATCTCCGCGCGGGACATGGGCAGGAAGGGCGCAGTGCCGTAGCACTCGGCCCAGTAACGGGGATAGGAGAAGAGGTTGGTAACCGGCTGCATTTTGACCACCTGGAACAATTCGGGTCGCGCATTATACCGGCAGAGCAAGGCGGGGGCGACGGCTTTTTGCCCCTACGATAGATGCGGAAAAGGCGAGCCATCGGGGCTCGCCTGAAAAGTGCGGGTCAATTGTTGGCTCAGGCCAGGACGCGGGCCAGCACGATGCGATTGTAGTGGCGCTGCAGCAACTGATAGCCGCCCAGCAGGCACCAGACCAGGGCGGGCGCCAGGAAGACCGGGTGGGTGGCCAGGCGCAGCATCAGCAGGCCCAGCAGGATCAGCGCGAACGGCCGGCTCTCGTAGAGCCACAGCGGCCAGCCCTGCTTTCGCAGTTGCTGCTTGTCGGGCCGGCGATAGGCGCCGCGTCGAAACCAGGCCAGCGAACCGGCCAGATAGAATGCCAACCCAGCCAGCAACAGCCCCGGCTGATCGGCAATCCCCAACAACAGCAAACCGCTGCCCATGTAGGCAAAGGGCAGCGGTTCATAAATGGCTGATGGCAACATAGCTCACCTCAACATTAAACTGGCTATATATTAACCCGCTTACCCGAGGATGCCATCAGCTTGCAGTGCTTTTCACCTATATGGGTGTAGGCATCAGGCCGCCGGTTTGTCCTGCTGCGAGGCGGCCTCGCTGGCCGCCAGCGCCTCGTCCACCAGCTGATCCCGTGCCCCGGTCATGCCGGCCCGCTTGGCCAGCAGATGGTAGATGGCGGGCACCAGCAGCAGGGTCACCAGAGTCGCCAAAGAGAGGCCGAAGAAGACCACGGTGCCCACCGACATCCGGCTCTCATAGCCCGCCCCCATGGAGAGCATCAGCGGCACGGCCCCTATGATGGCGGTGAGCGAGGTCATCAGGATCGGGCGCAAGCGGCGCACCGAGCCTGCGATGATCGCCTCGTCGAACCCCTCGCCGCGCTGGCGCAACTGGTTGATGAACTCGACGATGAGGATGCCGTTCTTGGTCACCATGCCGATCAGCATGATCATGCCGATCTGGCTGTAGATGCTCATCTCCTGCCCCGTCAGCCAGAGGCCGAGCAGACCGCCAAAGATGCCGAGCGGCACCGTCACCATCACCACCGCCGGGGTCAGCATGCTCTCGAACTGGGCCACCAGCACCAGATAGACCACCAGCAGGGCCAGAGCGAACACCATCACCATCTCGCCCTGGTTGTCGCGATAATCCTTGGACTCGCCGGCATAATCCACCGTCATGCCGCTTGGCAGGTTGGCGCTGGCCCAGCCGTCGAGGTAATCCAGCGCCTCGCCCAGGGTGTGGCCCGGCGCCAGATCCGCGGTTAGGGTCACTGCCTTCTGACGCTGGTAGTGGTTGAGCCGCTGCGGGCTCGCCACCTGCTTGACGGTAGCCAGGGTCGAGAGGGTCACCATCTCGCCGTTGGCCGCCTTGAGGTAGATGCGGCTCAAGTCGGAGACGCCGTTGAAGTCGCGCTGGTTGGCGCGCAGGTAGACGTCGTACTCCTCCCCTCTGTCGACATAGGTGGTCTGGCTGATGCCGCCGAGCAGGGCCTGCAGGGAGCTCGCGACGGTGGAGACCGGGATGCCGAGCTGGTTGGCCCGATCCCGCTCTATGGTCACCTGCAGCTCCGGGGTCTTCTCGGCATAGTCGAGATCCGGCGTTTCCATCAGGCCACTCTGGGCTGCCGCCTCTTTCAGGGCCAGCCCTTGCTGATAGAGCTCGGCGTAATCGGAGCCCTGCAGCACGAACTGCACCGACGCGGTGGAGCCGCCGCGAAAGCCCGGCTGGAAGGTGCGGATCATCACGTCCGGAATGCCGGCCAGCCGCCCGCTCAGGGATTTGGCGAACTCGGTGGCGGTCTCATCCCGCTCGGCCCAGTCGGTGAGCTGGATGATCGCCATGCCGGTCTGATCGCCGCCGCGGCCGAAGGCCGGGGTGCTGAAGCTCATGGCCTGCACCACCCCCTTGCCGAGCAGCGGCATGATGGCCGCCTCCACCTGCTGCATGTTGCGCTTCATCCGCTCGATGCTGGTGCCCTCGGCCCCCTTGACGAACACGTAGAGCACGCCCCGGTCCTCGGTCGGGGTCAGGCTGGTGGGCAGCTGGGCAAACAGGGCGCCGATGCCGCCAAGGCAGAGCACCAGCACCAGCGGGGTCCAGCGCGAGTGGTGCAGCATCCAGCCGAGCAGCCGGCGGTAGTGGGCCTCCACCCAGCCGAGGCCGCGATCGAGCGCCGCCGTCAACCGATTGGGCCGATCCACCGAGCGCATCAACCAGGAGCCCATGGCCGGGGTCAGGGTGAGCGCGATCAGTGACGAGAAGAGCACCGCCAGCGACAGCAGGATAGCGAACTCGGTAAAGAGCCGGCCCACCATGCCATCCATAAAGGCGATGGGCACGAACACCATCACCAGCACGGCGGTGGTGGCGATCACCGCAAAGCCCACCTCGCGAGTGCCGTGCCAGGCCGCCAGCAGGGGGGGTTCACCCCGTTGCAGATGGTGGTGAATGTTCTCCACCACCACGATGGCGTCATCCACCACCAGACCGATGGCGAGAATGAGCGCCAACAGGGTAATGAGGTTGATGGAAAAACCGAGATACCAGGCCCCGATAAAGGCGGAGATGAGGGAGACCGGCACCGTGATGGCCGGAATGAGGGTGGTACGCCCCTGCCCCAGAAACAGGTAGAGCACGGCCACTACCAGCACGGCGCAGATGGCGAGCGTTTCGTACACCTCGTCGATGGCCTGCTTGATGAAGATGGTGGAGTCGTAGTCGACCTCCAGCGTTGCCCCCTCCGGCAGGAAGCGCTGCATCTCGGCCATCTTCTGCTCGACCCCCTGCGCCACCGCCAGCGGGTTGGCGGTGGACTGGGCAACGATGCCGATCCCCAGGCTCTCGCGGCCGTTGCGCTGGTAGGCGCTGTCTTCGTTCTTGGCCCCCACCTCGACGTCGGCGATGTCGGCCAGATAGATGCTCTGGCCGTTGGCGGCGGTGCGCACCTGCAGCGCCTGGAAATCGGCGGCGGTGTGATAGAGCCGGGCAATCTGCACCGCCATGGTCATGCTGTTGTTGCGGATCTCGCCGCCCGGCAGCTCGATGTTCTCGCGCTTGAGGGCATCCTGCACATCCGCCACCGTGACGCCGCGCGCCGCCATGTCGGCTGGGCGCAGTCGCACGTACATGACCTGGGTCAGATCGCCGGAGAGCGACACCTCGCTCACCCCGTCCACCAGGCTCAAGGGATCCACCAGTACCCGGTTGGCGTAGTCGGTCATGGCGGTGCGGTCCATCTGGGTGCTGCTGAAGTTGAGCCAGACCGCCACGTCACCGTTGCCGTTGTCCTTGGTGACCAGGGGTTCATCCACCTCGTCCGGCAGCTTGGGGCGGGCGCGGGAGATGGCGTCGCGCACATCGGAGATCCCCTCCACCATGTTCCAGCCGAGCTTGAACTCCACCGTGATGACAGAGCGCCCCTTGCGGGTCACCGAGTTGATGTTCTTGATGCCGCTGATGCCGGAGAGCTGATCCTCGATGGGCTTGGTGACCTGGCTCTCCATGACGGCGGGGGCGGCCCCCTCGTACATGGTGGTGATGGAGACGGACGGCGTCTGCACGTCCGGCATCTCCCGCACCGTCAGCTTGGAAAACGCCACCAGACCGAACACGGTGAGCAGCGCGCTCAGTACCACCGCCACCAGCGGGCGGCGCACGGAAATATCGGAGAGCCACATCAGCCTTTGACCTCCGCCAGATCGTGCACGCTGACGCCATCACGCAGGTTGACCAGCCCCTCGACCACGATGCGATCGCCTACCTTGAGCCCTTCGGTCACCCACACCTCTTCGCCATGGGTATCCCCCAGCACCACCGGCACCCGCTTGACCTTGCCATTGGGTTCGAGACGATAGACGAAGCGCTGCTCGCCGGCATACTCCACCGACTGGGCCGGGATCAGGGTCATCTTCTGTGGCGGCAGGGAGAGCTCGACGTTGAGCAGCATGCCGGGGCGCAGCTGGCCGTCAGGATTGGGGATGATCACCCGCGCCTTGATGTTCTGGGTATCGTTGGAGACGCGGCTGTCCAGCGTCTCCAGCACACCGCGGAAAGATTGATCCGGCCAGGCCGAACTGGTCGCCGTCACCGCCATGCCGGGGCGCAGCAGCGAGAGGTAGCGCTCAGGCACCGCCAGATCGAGCCGCAGCTTGGCCAGTTCGTCCAGGTGGAGCAGGGTATCGCCGCTGTTGACCAGGGCCCCTTCGCTCAGATCGATGAGGCTGACCGAGCCGTCGAACGGCGCCAGCAGGGTGCGCAGGGAGAGCTCGTACTTGGCGGCATCGGCGCGGGCCTGAGCCTGGGCGACCGTGGCCTCCTGCCCCTCCAGCTCCGAGGTGGTGATGGCACCGCGCGCCACCAGCCGGCGCATGTCCCGCAGCTTGCGGCTCTCGTCGCGCACGCTGGCGCTCTGCTCGGCCAGCTCCGCCTGCTGCTTGCCGGCGTCGAGGGCGATCAGCACATCCCCCTGCTTGACCTGCTGGCCGGAGCGCACCGCGATCTTGACGATGCGGCCGGTTACCTCCGGGCTTATCACCACGGAGCGGTTGGCGGCCAGCTTGCTCACCAGCTTGATGGAGGGCTCGGCCAGGCTCTGGCTGACCGTCTGCGCCCTGATGTTGACCTGACGTGGCTGGGGTTTGCCGGCAGGGGCGGAGTGGCGGTAATACCAGCCGGCGGAAATCAGCAGAGAGAGGCAGGCAAGCACCAGCCATATACGCATTTTCATCAAGCAATCCATGAAATTAAGAGAAAAGAGGGCACTTCATCAATGATGGTCACCATGTTACCCCCTGACTATGCCGTGACTATGTATAAATGTGACAAAACGTAACAGAAACGGCGATATTTGATTGAAATAGCAGTAGCAGAAGACGGGCTTCACGATTGTGCCCTAAACTGATGCTCCGAACCTGTCCGGATCCCGCCTAACGCCTATGCCTGAACCCAGATCTCATTTTGTTACCTGTCGTCTGCAATGGCTGCTCTGCGCCTTCGTCGCCCTGCTGCTGGCCATCACTCTCAAGCTGACCCTGACCCAGGTCACCGACCATTATCAGAGCGACACCCTCAGCACTGCCTCCCGTCTGAAATCCCAGTTTCAGCAGATGGAAACCTTTCTCGAGGCCATGCGCGGTCAGGCAGAGGAGCGGCTGCGCAGCAACCCGCAATCCGCCCTCACCCAGCAGCTCTACGGCGCCCTGCGGGAGAATGGCGACCAGGGCTTTGCGCTGGATCGGGTGCCCGCCAACCTGCCCAAGGGGCTGAGCGGCAACCTGACCGGACTGGGGCCACTGCCGGCCCCCGGCAGCCCACGCGCCGCCAGGCTGCACCTGGCGCTGAGCCTCTCCCCCCTGCTCTCCACCGCCAGCAAGCTGCTGGGGGACAAGGTCGGCTGGCTCTACTTTACCGGAGTCGATGATTTCGTCTATCTCTACCCCTGGGTCCCCGCCAGCCAGTTTCACTTTCGGCGCAACATCTATCTCAAGTCCTACTGGCAGGATGCCCTCAAGCAGAAGGAGAAGAGCCTGCACGCCACCGTCTCGCGCCCCTACGAGGACTTTGCCGGCGCGGGCCAGATGATCACCCTGTCACAGCCCATCGTGAAGGATCAGGTGCTGGTGGGCGTCATCAGCATCGATGTGCTGCTCTCCCGGCTGGAGCAGCTGCTGCGCGAGTCCACCCCCGGCATAGGCACCCTGTTTCTGGTCAACCAGCATCAGCAGATCCTCGCCAGCAGCAATCAGGAGGTCGACTTCGTCCCAAAGCCGTCAAAGACTCGGGATGGCTACCGCTGGCAGCAGGGGGCGTTTCAGTTCCAGTACGCCATTCCTGACACCGAGCTCACCCTGCTCCACCGCATCCCCCTGCCCTCCCTGCTGTGGGCCCTGCTCTGTCAGTCCGCCCCGACCCTGATCGCCCTGTTCTTCATGGCCTGGGCCGTGCTTGCCAATCTCAAGTCCCGTCGCCTGAACCGGCAGCTGGACTATCTCTCTCGCCACGATGCCCTGACCGGCGCCTTCAACCGCCACTACTTCGACGAGTTTGAGCGCCGCCATCAGCAGCGCGGGGGCAGCCTCGGGGTGATCATGTTCGACTGCGATCACTTCAAGCAGGTCAACGACCGCTTTGGCCACGAGGTGGGCGATCAGGTGCTGATCCAGCTGGTGCGCCTGTGCCAACAGCACCTGCGGCGGGAAGACGCCCTGATCCGCTGGGGCGGCGAGGAGTTTCTGCTGCTGGCGGCCAAAGGGGGCGAACCACTCGACCAGCTGGCCGAACAGCTGCGTCTGCGCATCGCCCGCCACCCCTGGCAGGAGCTGGCGCCGGCCCTGGCGGTGACCGTCAGCCTGGGTTACCACCACAGCACCACCGATACCCAGTTGCAGGAGGCCATTCGGCGGGCCGACGTGGCGCTCTATCAGGCCAAGGCCAACGGCCGCAATCGCAGCGAACGCTGGCAGGATGACGGCGCCGGCAACTGCGGGTAAGCTGGCTTTCTCACTCACTCCTGGAGAGACAAAGTGGCACGAAAACCCCGTGTGGGACTGGCTCTTGGCAGCGGCGCGGCCCGTGGATGGGCACACATCGGCATCATACGGGCGCTGGAGCGGCTCGGCGTCAAACCGGATCTGGTGGCGGGTTGCTCCATCGGCAGCTTTGTCGGCGCCGCCTATGCCGCCGGTGAACTGGACAAGCTGGAGAGCTGGGTACGCGGCTTCAGCCGCTTGCAGGTGGTCAGCCTGCTCGATCCTGCCCTCTCCGGCGGCCTGTTTCGCGGCGAGAAGGTGTTCGGCATCGCCGCCAACCACCTAGGCGATCCCGCCATCGAAACGCTGCCGCTGCCCTTTGCCTGCGTCGCTACCGAGCTCGACACCGGCCGCGAGATCTGGCTGCAGCAGGGGCCGCTGCGCCAGTGCGTGCGCGCCTCCTGCGGCATGCCCGGCATCCTGACCCCGACCCGGGTCGAGGATCGCTGGCTGGTGGACGGCGCCGTGGTCAACCCGGTGCCCATCTCGCTGGCCCGCGCCATGGGCGCCGAGGTGGTGCTCGCCGTCAACCTCAACGCCGACATGCACCAGCCCTGGACTGACGAGCCGGATGAACCGAGCGGCGGCAACCGCTTCAGCCAGTGGTTCAACCGGGGCGACAGCCCCAACACGCCGGGCATGTGGAGCGTGATGACCGGCTCCATCAACATCATGCAGGAACGCATTACCCGCGCCCGGATGGCCGGCGACCCGCCCGAGATCCAGCTCTGCCCGCGCCTTGGCAGCTTCTCCATCATGGATTTCCACCGCGCCAGCGACGCCATCAACGAGGGCGAGGCCTGCGTCGAGCGCAACCTCGACCAGCTCAAGGATGAACTCGGCCGCCTCGGTGTGCTCTAGCGCGGTTCACCATCTGCAAGACGGGACATCCCCAATAAAAAGAGCGCCTTGCGGCGCTCTTTTGCTGTGGGAACTGTGGGCCCAGCACGGCTGGCTAGAACAGCCCCAACCCTTTGAGCATCACGATCAGGATCAGCAGCGGCGACACGTAACGGATGATGAAGAACAGCGGCTTGAGGATCGCCAGCTCCAGCTCACCGCCGTTGGTCAGCGCCTCCTTCATCCGCTCGAAGCCCCACACCCAGCCCACGAACAGGCAGAGGAAGATGCCGCCAAGAGGCATCAATACGTTGGAGGAGACGAAATCGAACAAGTCGAAGAAAGTCTTGCCGGCGATATGAACGTCCGCCAGCGAGCTGTTGGAGAGCGCACAGGTCGACCCCACCGCACCCAGCACCAGCAGGTTGAGCAGGGTCGCTTTGGGGCGGCTCATGCCAAATCGCTCTGACACCACCGAGACCGGCACTTCCAGAATGGAGAGCATGGCGCCGGTGGCGGCGATGGCGGAGAGCACGAAGAACAGCACCATGAACAGGTGGCCGAACGGAATGCTGGCGAAGACCGCCGGAATGGTGATGAACAGCAGGGAGGGACCGGCAGTGGGCTCAAAACCGAAGGCGAATACCGCCGGGAAGATGGCGATGCCGGCCAGCATGGAGACGAACAGGTCGGCGCACATCACCCGGAAAGTGGTCAGCGGGATGTTCTGATCATCCCGAAAGTAGCTGCCATAGGTCATCATGCAGCCCATGCCGATGGAGAGCTTGAAGAAGGCCAACCCCATGGCGGTCAGCACCACCCCGGCCGTTATCTTGGAAAAATCCGGTGAGAACAGAAAATGCAGCCCCTGGCTCGCACCCGGCAGGGTCAGACTGCGGATGCCGATAACGAGCAGCAGGATGAAGAGTACCGGCATCAGCTTCTTGGTCACCGCCTCGATCCCCTTGGAGACCCCCATCAGCAGGATGCCGCCCATCAGAGCCAGCACCAGCCACTGCCAGAGCAGGCTCTGCAGCGGGTCGCTTATCAGCGCCCCGAAGGCCGCCCCGGTCACCTTGGGATCGGTCGACAGGATGGAGCCGTCAACGGCCTTGAAGATGTAGGCAAAGACCCAGGCCGCCACTTCGGAATAGAAGGACATGATAAGGAAGGCGGCCAGCACCCCCATGGCCGCGATCAACCACCAGGGCTGCCCCTTGGGAGCCAGCTTGCTGAGGGTGGTGACGGCATCGGACTTGCCTTTGCGCCCCAGCATGATCTCGGAGATCATCACCGGCAGCCCGACCAGCAGCGTCGCGATGACATAGACCAGCAGGAAACCGGCGCCGCCGTTTTCGCCCGTCAGGTAGGGAAACTTCCAGATATTTCCCAGCCCGACGGCTGAGCCCAGGGTGGCGGCAAGGACGCCGAATTTGCTGGTAAAGCCATCTCTGGCCTTGGGGGTGATTTGACTCATGCTTGTCTCACTGTGCGCATCATGCGAGGGATACCGCTAATTTTAGCGGTCAGAATTTTCTGAGGATTAATCCGGCTTGCCAAGGTATTTTCGTGAAAAGCCTTGGTGAGAGCACAATTAGCCAAATTTAATTAATTTCGTGGGTTATTTGATGGATAAAAAAAGGTTCTTCGCGCAAGCGTGGGGAAAGGTAAGTTGACAGACAGGGATCGGGTAAACTGGTAGTCGCCAAACAAACCGGTTCCTTCACCCTGCTGTCACTATGCATGATATTAATTTTGCCTCGTTCTGGCCAGGCTACGACGTTTCTGTCCATAGCCGCTGTGCCACACAAATTACTTTCGCTCTTGAACCTCGTTCTAACCACCTGCCTCTTTGTGGCAAGTGTCATCAGCCCTGCCCATTGGTCCACGATCGTCGCACCCGCCTAGTCCGTGACCGCGATCTGTTTGAACTGCGGGTTCGCCTGCAAGTCCCCATCCGTCGCGTTGACTGCCTGCACTGCGGCCGGGTGTCTGAACATATCGCGTGGTTGCCTCCCAGTTCACGCATCACACAACGATTGCAGAGCTGGGTTGAGGCCTTGCTTGAGTTGATGCCCATCAGTCATGTCAACCTGCTCACCGGACTGCATTGGCATACCATCAAGACCATCGACATACGCCGACTCCAAGCCAGTGTTGGCACCTTTGAACCTGGCGCTGTGCGACGGCTGGTGATGGACGAGTTCGCCCTGCATAAAGGCCATCGTTATGCCACTGTGATCATGGATGCTGAACGGACTCGTGTGTTGTGGGTGGGCCACGGTAATAGCCGGGAGGCCATTCGCCCCTTTTTCAAGCTGTTGGGCGAACAATGCCAACAGATTGAAGCCGTTGCCATGGACATGAACTCCGCCTTCGATCTGGAGGTGAAAGAGCACTGTCCGCAAGCCGAGGTGGTTTATGACTTGTTCCATGTCGTGGCGGGCTACGGTCGGAAGGTGATAGACCGTATCCGGGTGGATCAGGCCAACGCATTGCAGCATGACAAGCCAGCTCGCAAGGTGGTCAAGCAAGCGCGTTGGCTGCTGCTGCGCAATCGGGAGAACCTCAAGGAAGGGCAAGAGGTGCAATTGCAGGAACTACTGGCCGCCAATCAGCCCTTGGCCACAGCCTATGTACTCAAGGATGCCTTGAAGGAAATTTGGTACGCCCCCGACATCCGGGAAGGCTGGCGACGGTGGAGGGGCTGGACGCGGCACGCCAGGGAAAGTGGTCTGGCACCCTTGAAGGATTTTGCCAGAAACCTCCGGCGTTACATCCGAGGCATCTTAGCGAGCGCCCTCTTTCCAATGCACACCAGCCAGTTGGAGGGGGTGAATAATCGAATCAAGGTGATAAAACGCATGGCCTATGGGTTTCGGGACTCAGAATACTTTTTCCTGAAAATCAAGGCCGCCTTCCCCGGAAAGACGCGATGAACCTAAAAAAATGCCGCCTCGATGGCGGCATTTTTGTCAAAGCTCAATCAAATCAAGCCTTGGCAATATCGTCCGGGCCGATCTGACCGATTTCGGCGACTTTTTTGTCAGCCAGCAGCCAGAGGGTGAACTTGTGCAGTTCCGGGTGATGAGCCAGTGCCACCAGGAAGGCGCCACCAACTTCACGATAACCCAGTTCGTAGTTCTTCAGGGTGGTCGGGGGAACGCCCAGCAGATCTGCAAACTTGGGACGGCTCAGGCCGACCGCTTCACGGATCTGACGGATCTTCTTGCCAACAGTTACGATATTTGAATTCATGTGTTCCATACTCCGTACGGCGGATTGACTCCACCTTTATTTTTCGCGACGACTCGTAGTCAAGTGTATCAGTTTTGAACGGACTCGTTATGGTCGAGCCTCTATCTTTAATCAGCGTCTTTCGACGACAACCCTTGCAAACATCGGGGATGGTAATCGCTCAACCGCCTCAGGTAAACAGTCTCGAAAAGAAACCTTTATTGTTGCCACAGGAATAACTCGTATAATTCGCCGGCTATCCCTTAGGAGTAAGAACTCATGGCGCTTCCCGGCATAATCTCCTGTTTACACCCAGTCACCTCCCCCGCAGAACTCGCTCGTCAACTGCAGCAAGGCCAGCAGACTCGTGCCGAAGCCTTCTGGTTGCCCACAGCGCTGCACGATCAGGCGACAGCAGTTTTGGCTGCGCTCGATGACAAAAGCAGCCTGTTTCTTGAGCGGCTCGCAACCGGGCTGCCATTGCGCACTCACGACGGCGTCATGCAGGAAGATGGCACCCTGCTGCTTGGCAATGGTCAGCACCTGGCACTGGCCAAAGAGCCGGGCGATGGCGGCCTGGTCCCCGTCAACGGGCTGGCCGAGATGGCCGACTGGCTCGAAGCAGGCCACCTGCATTTCTGCTGTTCAGCTGCAGTACAGCCTGTGGCGCGGGCCATCCTCAACATCTGGCCGCTCGATCCCTACCTGGCCCGTCATTTTTTGTGCAGTTTTACACCCTTACTGTGCGAAGCAACCGAGGCCGATTACCTGGCCGTGTTCCAGGCGAGGGAATTTCCCGCCATGGCGCAATCTGACTGGGTTCAGGCCTATATGAAACTCGAGAAGAGACTGCACCGAGCCTATTTGGATCACTAATTAATTTGGATAAACAGCCAGTTATCCACACGACACAATTTGCCATATGGATTATGTGTGAGCTTGATCATGTTTTGAAATCGGCATAGAGTGCGCCACGTCATCGGAATGACATCGGCTGTTCGTGAAGGGTTGAAGGCATTGCTTACGCTGCCACCCGCTCGCTTGTGCACCAGGAATGTGTGCCTCCCGGATGGATCCGGGATCCCTGCCAGACTCAACGCTGTTGTTCGGCAGAGCCTGCAGCTTACATAAATTAAAAAGTGCGAAGCACGTGAACAACGTGCCATCTCAACGAGGATTTTTTTATGATGAAAATGGCTCCTTCCCTGATCGCCATCGCCATGGCTGCCATGGGTGCAACTGCAGCTCACGCCGCTGACGACATCTACTTCGGTGCCGGTGCAGGTGCTGCCCACTTCAACGGTCTGAACAAGATCGGTGGTGGCGGTTACGCTGGTACTGAAGACGCTGCTGCTGCCAACGCCTTCGTCGGTTACAACTTCACCGAAAACTTCGGTACCGAGTTCGGCTACCAGTACGCTGGTCGCGGCAACACCGACGGTCTGCGTTACGAGAACCAGGGTGCCACCCTGTCCGGTATCGCTCGTCTGCCGCTGGGCGGCGACTTCTCTGCCTTCGCTGAAGGCGGCGCCTACTGGGCTCACACCGATGGTCTGGGCACCAGCGACACCAAAGTATCCCCGCTGGCCGGCCTGGGCGTGACCTACAAGGTTAACGACGCGCTGGATCTGCAAGCTCGTTACCGCTACATGTGGGACGTGGCTGACCTGCACGCAGGCGATGCCCCGGACGACGTACGCTACAAGTCCAACCAGAGCGTTGCGACCCTGGAAGCCGTTTACCACCCGTTCCGCACTTCCTATGTAGCCCCGGCTCCGGCCCCGGTTGTTGAAGAAGCGCCGGCTCCGGCTCCGCAAGTTGTCGAGAAGAGCTTCGCCCTGAACTCCGACGTGCTGTTTGCCTTCGGCAAAGACAGCCTGAAGCCGGAAGGCGTTGCTGCCCTGAACGGTCTGTACCAGCAAATCGTTGAATTCCAGCCGAAAGATGGCAACGCTGTTGTCGTTGGTTACACCGACCGCATCGGTTCCGACGCTTACAACCAGAAGCTGTCCGAAGCCCGCGCTCGCACTGTTGCCAACTTCCTGGTCAGCAAAGGCATGGCCGCCAGCAAAGTTGCTGTTGAAGGTCGTGGTGAAGCCAACCCGGTTACCGGCACCAAGTGCAACGGCGTGAAAGCCAAAGCTCAGCTGATCTCCTGCCTGGCTCCGGACCGTCGCGTTGAAGTTCGCGTATCCGGCGTACAAGAAGTTCAGAAGTAATCTGACTCCGTTCAGATAATGCGAAAAGGGGATGCCACGGCATCCCCTTTTGTTTGTCTCCCCGCCACCAACTGACCAAAAACAGAGCAAGGCGCGTCACTTTCTGTCAAATCATTTCCCTCTTCCGGCTTTCTGCTACTTCGTGCAGAGCCGCGCCAGCGCTGGATATCTGTACAGAAACTTGATCAACACGAGTCAAAAGAATACAGTAACTCCGCTTGTAAGGCATTGGATGAACTATTAAAAGTGCTTCCGGCCCGGTTAGTTGTCCATGGAGCCAAGGCTTCGTGAGTATCCAGGATCCATCTCTTTTTTCATTCAGGCCAACCGTGGTTCACCATGGAGGTCACAGCTGAATTGTCACTTGTGACCGGTATAACTGAAGAGTGCGCAGTACGCCCTAGCACGGCAAACTCAACGAGGATAAAACGATGAAAATGAAAATGGCACCCGCCCTGATTGCTCTGGCCATCGCGGCCATGGGGACTTCCACCGCTCAGGCTGCCAACGACTGGTACACAGGTATCGGTGCTGGTTGGGCTTATGGCCACGACCTGAACGACTTTGGCAAAGATGCCGACAAGGATGCCACCGCGCTCTCCCTGTTTGGCGGCTACAACTTCAACGATAACTTCGGCGCCGAGCTGGGTTATCTCTACGCCGGCAAGGGTGGCGTCGATGGCGTTGACTTCAAGACCCAGGGCGCAACCCTGTCCGGTCTGGCTCGTCTGCCGCTCGGCGACATCTTCTCCGTGTTTGCAGAAGGCGGCGCCTACTTCAACCACGTCAACGGCAACGGCAGCAGCGACAACGGTACCGCGCCGCTGGCCGGTCTGGGCGTGACCGCCAAGCTCTCTGATCTCATCGATCTGCAGGCCCGTTACCGCTACATGTGGAACCTGGGTGACGAGCAGAAGACCTGGGAAACCAACATGAGCGTGGCCACCCTGGAACTGGTGATGCACCCGAACCGCTCCACTTACGTGGCACCGGTAGCAGCCCCGGCTCCCGAGCCGGTTCCTGAGCCGGTCGTGGTCGACAAGAACTTCGCCCTGAGTTCAGACGTGCTGTTTGCCTTCGGCAAATCCACCCTGAAACCGGAAGGCGTGGCTGCCCTGAACACCCTGTATCAGCAGATCGTCGACGTACAGCCGAAAGATGGCAGCGCCGTGGTCGTCGGTTACACCGACCGCATCGGCTCCGATGCCTACAACCTGAAGCTGTCTGAAGCCCGCGCCCGCACCGTGGCAGACTTCCTGGTCGGCAAGGGTCTGCCTGCCGGCAAGGTAGCCATCGAAGGTCGTGGCGAAGCCAACCCGGTCACCGGCACCCAGTGCAACGGCATCAAGGCCAAGGCCCAGCTGATCGCCTGCCTGGCCCCGGATCGTCGCGTAGAAGTGCGCGTCACTGGCGTACAACAAGTCACCCAGTAAGTCACCTTGGTGACCGAAAAGGAGGCCATCCGGCCTCCTTTTTTATTGCCTGGCGCTCAC
This sequence comes from Aeromonas sp. ASNIH4, assembly GCF_002934425.1. NCBI lineage: Bacteria > Pseudomonadati > Pseudomonadota > Gammaproteobacteria > Aeromonadales > Aeromonadaceae > Aeromonas > Aeromonas sp. ASNIH4. Next base: position 3,308,231 of record NZ_CP026217.1, read on the forward strand.
CCTGAGTACCTCGGCTAACCAGCAGATCCCCGCTCATTGCCATCCTCGATACCACCTAAGTGGTTAAAAACCCTGCATCGCCTATAAATAGTGGTGGTTGTACACAACAGGGCTTGCGCCCTACTACACCAGACATCGACGAGGATACGCGATGAACATAAGAGTAAAACCTGTTTGGATTGCATTGGCACTGGCAGCCACGGGCGTACAGGCGGCGCCGGACAACGACTGGTACGCCGGGGTGGGAGGTGGCTGGGCCATCGCTCACGATCTGGGTGACTTTGGCAAGGATGCGAGCAAGGACGCCACCGCGCTCTCCCTGTTCGGCGGCTACAACTTCACCGAGAATCTGGGGGCTGAGCTCGGCTACCTGTCCACCGGTGACTGGGACGTGCAGGGCAACGACTTCAGCAGCCAGGGCGCCACCCTGTCGGTGATTGGTCGGTTGCCACTGGGGGATATCTTCTCGGTGTTCGCCGAGGGCGGCGGTTATGTCTACCACGTCAAGTCCATCAACGGCGGCGACAACAACCTGGCTCCGCTGGCCGGTCTCGGCCTCACCGCCAAGCTGCACGACTGGGTCGATATCCAGGCCCGCTACCGCTACATGGTCCGGGTCGGCGACGATCCCGACAATGACAAGGTGGGCAGCGGCACCCAGCGCTGGGTCAGCGACATCAGCACCGCCACCCTGGAGCTGGTGATCCACCCCAACCGCAGCAAACCGGTCGAACCGGCCCCCGCCCCCATGGTCGTTCCCCCGCCACCGCCCGCTCCCGAGCCGGTGGATCAGACCTTCAACCTGAGTTCGGACGTGCTGTTTGCGTTTGGCAAGGCGGAGCTGAAACCGGAGGGGATGCAGGCGCTGGAGTCGCTCTATCAGCAGATAGCCGACGTCAAGCCCAAGGATGGCAATGCCGTGGTGATGGGCTACACCGACCGCATCGGGTCGGATGCCAACAACCAGGCGCTGTCGGAGGCCCGCGCCAGCACGGTCGCCAACTTCCTGATCGGCAAGGGGCTGCCCGCCGACAAGGTGAGCATCCAGGGCAATGGCGAGAGCAACCCGGTCACCGGCAGCCAGTGTGATGCCATCAAGGCCAGGGCCGCCCTCATCGACTGCCTGGCACCGGATCGCCGGGTAGAAGTCAGGGTCACCGGCACTCAGGGTACCCCTGAGGCAGCCGCCGCCCCGGCCGAGCAGTAATTCCAGCTACGAAGAGAGCACAGCGCCAGACGTGTGAAGAGGTGCAGATAACAACAGGTGGTGAGCAAGCCCACCCACAACGCGATGCACAAAAAAGGGATGCCGAGGCATCCCTTTTGCTTTGCGCCTTCCTGCAGAAATCAGAAGGAGGTGCGGCGATAGCGACGATACTCGGGGCGCCAGAAGTTGGCCTCGATGGATTGATCGATCACCTCGTCCGGGGTCTGTACCGCCTTGCCCTGCAGCATGGCGGTCTTGGCCACCATCTTGGCGATGTAGCGGGAGACCTGGTGAATGTCCGCCAGATCCGGCAGCAAGGAGCCCTCCTCCCCTTTCACCAGCGGCGAGCACTCTGCCAGCGCGCGGCTGGCCGACATCAGCATGGCATCGGTCACCCGGGTGGCACCGGCGGCGATGACGCCAAGGCCGATCCCCGGGAAGATGAAGGAGTTGTTGCACTGGGCGATGACGTAGCGCTTGCCCTTGTACTCCACCGGTGCAAACGGGCTGCCGGTTGCCACCAGCGCCTGGCCGTCGGTCCAGCGGATCAGATCTGCCGGCGTCGCCTCTACCCGGGAGGTGGGGTTGGAGAGCGGGAAGATGATGGGACGGGCACAGTGCTTGTGCATGGTCTTGACCACCTCTTCGGTGAACAGCCCCGGCTGGCCGGAGACCCCGATCAGGATGTCCGGGCGACCGTGCTCCATCACCTCCAGCAGGGAGATGTTGTCCCCCACCGGCCAGTCGGCAATGCGCTCCACCGGCTGGGAGAGACGGCGCTGGAAGTCGAGCTGGTTGGGGATCTTGTCGGTGATGAGGCCGAATCTGTCCACCATGAAGACCCGGCTGCGGGCCTGGGCATCGGTCAGCCCCTCGGCTTTCATCTGCGCCACGATCTGCTCGGCGATGCCACAACCGGCGCTGCCCGCGCCGAGGAAGGCGACCCGCTTCTCGGAGAGCTTGGTGCCGGAGGCCTTGCAGGCGGCGATGAGGCTGCCCAGGGTCACGGCGGCGGTACCCTGAATGTCGTCATTGAAGCAGCAGAGCTCGTTCTTGTAGCGATTGAGCAGCGGCATGGCGTTGTTCTGGGCGAAGTCCTCGAACTGCAGCAGGATGTCGGGCCAGCGGCGCTTGACCGCCTGAATGAAGGCGTCGACGAACTCGGCATACTCTTCACCCGAGATGCGCGGATTGCGCCAACCCATGTAGAAGGGGTCATTCAGCAGCTGCTGGTTGTTGGTGCCCACGTCCAGCACCACCGGCAGGCAGTAGGCCGGCGAGATGCCACCACAGGCGGTGTAGAGCGACAGTTTGCCGATGGGAATGCCCATGCCGCCGATGCCTTGATCGCCGAGGCCCAGGATCCGCTCACCGTCGGTGACCACGATCACCTTGACGTTCTGCTTGGTGGCGTTCTGCAGCATGTCATCGATCCTGTCCTTGTCCGGATAGGAGATGAACAGGCCACGGGCGCGGCGGTAGATGTTGGAAAACTCCTCGCACGCCTTGCCGACGGTCGGGGTGTAGATGACCGGCAGCATCTCGGTCAGGTGGTTGGTCAGCAGCCGGTAGAACAGCGTCTCGTTGGTGTCCTGGATGTTGCGCAGGTAGATGTGCTTGTCCATGTCGTTGCCGAACGCCATGAACTGACGGTAGGCCCGCTCGGCCTGCTCTTCGATGGTCTCGATATTCTGGGGCAGCAAACCTTCGAGGTTGAAGTTGCTGCGCTCTTCGCTGGTGAAGGCGCTGCCCTTGTTGAGCAGCGGGGTCTCCAGCAGGGCCGGACCGGCATAGGGGATGTAGAGGGGACGTTTCTGGTTATTATCTTCAAACATGGATCGGGTACCTAAACGATGACCTGGACGAAGGAGTCCGCCGATCCTATGGGCTTGCGCCATTAATTTCAAAGAGTTTGCACATCCGTTGCAAAAGGTTTGCGACCCAGGCGACGAAAGGCGCCGGGGGTCAGACCAGTGAGCCGGCGAAAGCGGTTGGCAAAGTTGGCGCCGTCGCTGTAACCGACCCGGCTGGCCAGCTCGCCGAGGGGCCAGTTGGTGTAGAGCAGCAGCTGGCGCGCCTTGTTCATTCTGAGTTCGGTCACCTTCGCCATGGGCCCCATGCCGAACGCCTGCTGGCAGAGCCGATGCAGATGGGGCACCGAGCAGGCCATCTGATCGGCCAGCAACGCCACGCTCCATGGCTCGTCGAGGCGTGCCTCCACCCGCCGAAACAGCGCCTGCAACCTGAGCTCCGGGGTGCCACGCACCTCTCCTTGCAGGGGGCGCTCCAAGAGCGCCAGCAGCAGGCTCAGCAACTGGGGCTGCAGCGGTGAACGCGTGCCCTCCCCCTGCATCAGGCTGAGCAGGTAGTAGAGCTGCTCCCCCTCCTCCCCCTGCCAGATGCGGTGGCCGAGCCGGTGCAGGTGCTGCCAGCGCGGCACGTCATCCAGCAGGATCCAGCTGGTGCGCCACTGCGCCCCCACCAGCTTGAGACCACCGGGCACTGCCGCCGGCAGGAAGATGAGCGAACCGGCCGGGATGAGCTGCTCGCCGCCATCGGTGAGCAGGGCGCCCCCCTCGTCGTGACTCACCATCAGGATGTGGAACTCCGGCCGGTTGCGACGGATCAGGTAGTGATCGCGGATGCTCGAGAGCCCGGTCAGGAAGATGCCCGCCTCGCCGAGCAGCGGCAACCCTTCACGCCCCAGCATCCGCTCCTCACAGGCCGGGGCGATTTCCAGACACTCGCTGACAAACGGCATAACACCTCAACAGGATAGTTTTACACAAGAAAGCCGAGAGAGGCTCACAGTGAAGCCGCCCGCCACTCCTCCTATCATACCCATGACAAACCTTGCTTTTTATCTACCCGGTTAACATAAATGAATTATTGGCAAGCGATTTTAAAACAAACCACCGATCGTGAGTTCATGACCCGATTGTGGCGGCTGGCCCTGCCGGTCTCGCTGCAATCCATGATGTTCTCCCTGCTCGGCCTCATCGACATCATGATGGTGAGCCAGCTTGGCACCACGGCTGTGGCGGCGGTCGGCTTGGGTAACCGGGTCTTCTTCTTCAATCTGCTGGTGATAGCGGGACTCTCGGGCGGGGTCTCGGTGTTGGCGGCACAGTATTACGGTCGTGGCGAGATGGCCGGGGTGCGCCGCTCGCTGGCGCTGGCGCTGGTGGGGGCCCTGCTGGTGAGCCTGCCGTTTGCCCTCGTCTACGTGCTCTCACCGGGCAGCGTGCTCGGCTTTGCCAGCCAGGAGCCCGCGCTGCGCGCCCTCGCCGATCAGTTTCTGATGATCACCGGCGCCACCATCCTCTGCACCGCCGTGGTGGTGCCGCTGGAGTCGGCGCTGCGCTCGGTCGGCAATGCCGCCGCCCCCACCCGCATCGGCATCATCGCCATCATCGCCAACGTCATCCTCAACTACGCCCTCATCTTCGGCCATTTCGGTTTCGAGGCGATGGGGGTGGCCGGCTCGGCCTGGGGCACCACCCTTTCACGGCTGCTGCAAACGACCCTGCTGCTGCTCTACGTGAGACGCTACGAGGCGCGCCTGATCCCGCGAAAAGATGACTGGCTGGCCGCCTTCAAGCGCAAGGAGGTGGTGCGCTTCACCCTGATCGCCCTGCCGCTCTTGTTCCACGACGGGCTCTGGGCCTTCGGCATGCTGCTCTACGGCTTTCTTTACGCCCACCTTGGCACCGATTCGCTGGCCATCATGACCACCCTCGGCACACTGGAAAGCATCCTCATCTCCCTCTTCTTCGGGCTGGCGGTGGCCTGCTCCACCCTGCTCGGCCACCGACTCGGGGCGGAAGAGTACGAGGTTGCCTGGCAGCACTCCCAGCTCTTCCTGCTGCTCGCCCCCATCGGTGCCCTGCTGGTGGGGATCGCGGTCTGGCTGCTGCAGACCCACCTGCTGCAGTGGGTCGGCAACCTGCCGGGCGAGCTGATGACGGAGGCCGGCCAGGTGCTCGCCATCATGTGTCTGGGCATGCTGCTCAAGGTGTTCAACATGGTGGGCATCATAGGGGTGCTGCGCTCGGGCGGGGATGTGAACTACAGCATCTTCATCGACATCGTCGGCATGTGGTGCATCGGCCTGCCGCTCGCCTGGGGCGCAGTCAACCTGCTCGGCTGGCCCCTCTCCTGGGTGGTGGCGGTGGTGTTGCTGGAAGAGCTCAGCAAGGTGTTGCTGGTGCAACGCCGCATTCGCCAGCGCCGCTGGCTCAGAAATCTGGTGCTGGGATAAGGGAAGAGAGCAAAGCGGGAAAATGCGGGGTCATATCAATGACAGAAAATCCCTGTTTGCAGTATGCTGGCCCCCTCTTCAATCAGAGGCAGGGCGCACCGCGTGCACCGACATTATGCCCCTGCCCAGTAGTCGTTTAAGGAGACGAGCATGCAACCACAAAAAGAGCTGATCACCGAGACTGCCCTGCTGGAGATGGCCAACAAGATCATCAAGGAACACGAAGACTTCATCCACGGCATGCGTGCCGATTCGGTGGAGCAGAAGGGGGAGATCCTGGTGTTCAAGGGGGAGTTCTTCCTGGCCGAAGATGGCACTCCGACCGGCAAGACCATGGCGGTGTTCAACATGTTCAAGCTGCTGGCCCAGCAGCTCTCCGGCAAGTACCAGCTGGGCTGAGCCCGCTCAATCCCGCTCAAGCAAGATGCCGCCCTCAGGCGGCATCTGTCTGTATGGCGGCAGGCAGAGCCTGCTTGCCACCCAGCTCCCCCACCACGCAGTTGCGCCCGGCCATCTTGGCCATGTAGAGGCACTCGTCGGCCCGATTGAGCAGATCCTCCACCCCCTCGCCGCGCAGGGCCAGAGTCAGGCCGATACTCACCGTCACTTCCAGCAATTCGTCGGAGGTGGGGCTCTTCACCAGCCGCGCCTCCACCGCCACCCGCAGCCGCTCGGCCACCCGCTTGGCCTGGGCCAGCTCGGCGCAGTTGGGCAGCAGGATGGCAAACTCCTCGCCGCCGTAGCGGCCCAGCACCATGCCGGGCTCCAGCTGCTCCGCCAGGGTAGCCGCCACCTCCTTGAGCACCGCATCCCCCGCCAGATGGCCGAAGGTGTCGTTGATGCGCTTGAAGCGGTCCAGATCCAGCAGCAGCACCGCGAACGGCGCCTGCTTGCGGATCATGCTCATTCTCGCCTTCTCCAGCTGTTTCATCAGCAGGCGGCGGTTCATCATGCCGGTCAGCTCGTCGGTGGTGGACTCCCGGTAGAGCTGCAGCAACATGTTGAGCTGGCCGCACTGCACCCAGCTGCTGGCCAGGGCGAACAGCCCCAGCAGCCAGATCTGGTTGAGGGTCTGCACGCTCCAGAGTGGCTGCCCCACCAGCAGCCAGTTGCCGGCCAGCATGGTGACCAGAATGCCCCCCGCCAGTTGCAGGCCGAGGGAGAGCGGAATGGGGAAGATGGCGAACAGGCTGATGAGCAGGTAGGGGAAGGCCATGTATCCCGCCTGCAGCTCCTGATCCGCGCCGAAGCTGTGCAGGCAAATGAGGGAGAAGAGCATCATCACCGCCATCAGGTAGCCGAGCGCCAGCTTCATGCGTTCACGTCTGAAATGGATGAGGTAGGAGAAGGGGATGAGCGGGGAGAGGGCGAGCAGGCAGAAGATCCGGGCCTGAAACAGTTCATCGAACTGGGCGGAGGGCAAGGTCAACCAGTCCACCACCGCCCAGGCAGGCAAGCCTACCATCAACAGACAGGTGAGCAGCCGAAGACGCACCGTCATAAAGCCCATGCGGGTCAGGGTAAAATCTTCGGAGTGGGCACGGGCACTCCAGAACTCCGACAGCTTCAGCATCCAGAGCCTCCAAATCGCAACAGAGGGCTCATTCTACGCCGTGCGGCGGCAAAATCCTATGCAACCGGCGCCATTTCCGGGCGAGCGCCGTCACACAAACCGGCGGATCATAATCGCCATGCGCAAACGTTTCAACCCATCAAAAAATAAACCCGTTGCAACCCGAATTAGCGCTGGTCAGCCCGTTCTCAATCACTAAAATAGCGCCCAATTTTCTGCCCCCTCCCCCACACATTCGAGGTATTTATGGAACAGGCTGCCGCCGTACGCGCAACCCGAGAGGCCCATCCCCCCAGGCGAGCCCATAGCGAACTGGTCTATGGCATAGAGGATGTCCCGCCCCTGCCCCAGACCCTGTTCGCCGCCCTGCAGCATATGCTCGCCATGTTTGTCGCCATCATCACTCCGCCCCTCATCATCGCCAACGCCCTCGGCCTCCCTGCCGCCGACACCCGCTATATCGTCTCCATGTCGCTGGTCATGTCCGGCATCGCCTCCTTCATCCAGACCCGCCGCTTCGGCCCCCTCGGTTCCGGCCTGCTCTCGGTACAGGGCACCAGCTTCAACTTCCTCGGCCCCATCATCGCCTCCGGTCTCGCCCTCAAGCAGGCGGCCATGCCCACCGAGGATCTGCTGGGCGCCCTGTTCGGCACCATGCTGGCGGCAGCTCTCACCATAGTGGTGATGAGCCGCTTCCTGCACCTGGTCAAACGGATCATCACCCCGCTGGTGACCGGCATCGTGGTGCTGCTGATCGGCCTGACCCTCATCAAGGTGGGCCTCATCAGCATGGGGGGGGGCTACGGCGCCCTGGCGGACGGCAGCTTCGCCAGCCACACCAACCTCTTCCTCTCCCTGCTGGTGCTCGGCCTCATCGTGCTGCTGCAGCGTAGCCGCAACCCCTGGCTGCGCCTCTCCGCCATCATGATCGCCATGCTGGTGGGCTATGCGGTGGCGCTGCTGCTGGGCAAGGTCAACGCCCCCACCTTCGACGGCCCGCTGCTGATGGTGCCTATTCCGCTCCACTACGGGCTCGGCTTTGACTGGCAGCTGTTCGTGCCGCTCGCCATAATCTTCGTGGTGACGGCGCTCGAGGCCATCGGCGACATGACCGCCACCTCCGACATCTCCGGCGAGCCGCTGGAAGGGCCCGTCTACATGGAGCGGATCAAGGGCGGCGTGCTGGCCGATGGTGCCAACTCCATGCTGGCGGCGGTCTTCTCCACCTTCCCCATGTCCACCTTCGCCCAGAACAACGGCGTCATCCAGCTGACCGGGGTGGCCAGCCGTCACGTCGGCCTGTTCATCGCCGCCATGCTCGCGCTGCTCGGCCTATTCCCGGCGGTGGCGAGCCTGGTGCAGCAGATCCCCGAGCCCGTGCTGGGGGGCGCCACCATCGTCATGTTTGGCACCATCGCCGCCGCCGGCGTGCGCATCATCTCCCGTGAGGAGCTCGACCGCCGCGCCCTGATGATCCTGGCGGTATCGCTAGCCATGGGCCTCGGGGTGGCACAGGTGCCGGAAGTGCTGCAGCACCTGCCGGATCTGGCCAAGAGCGTGCTCTCCTACGGCGTCGCCACCGGCGGTCTTACCGCCATCATCATGAACCTGCTGCTGCCCAAGCGCGCCGCTGCACAGGCCTGACACTCCGCCATCCTTGTACCAAAGCCCCGCCATGCGGGGCTTTACCTTGTTTGCCCCCGCGCGTACTGTGCTTGGCAGCCTCTGCCAAAGGATGCCTTTCATGCCTTATACCCTGCTGCCCCCGCCAGCCGCCCACCAGACACCCGACCAGATCCTGGCCGAGGAGCAGCGCTGGCTGCGAGAGTGTGCCCATGACCGCCAGCCCCGCGCCCACCTCTGGCAGGCGCCCCAATGCCTCATCGTCACCCGCAAGGATACCCATTTGCCCCGCTTCCAGGTCGCCTGCGATCAGCTTGCCGCCGAGGGCTGGCCCGTGCATGTGCGCGACAGCGGCGGCACCGCCGTGCCCCATGGCGCCGGCATCCTCAATTTGTCGCTCATGCTGCCTCGCACCACCACGGATCTGGCTCACTACTACCGGCTGCTGGGGGCTCCGCTGCTCGCCCTGCTGGGGGAGTACGGTCTCCCGGGCAGCTATGACTTCGTGCCCGGCTCGTTTTGCGATGGCCAGTACAATCTGGTGATCGGGGGTCGCAAGGTAACCGGCACCGCCCAGCGCTGGCTGGCGCCGGGTCAGGATCACGGTGGTGCCGTGCTGGCCCAGGCCATGCTGCTGGTGGCCGGCAATGTGGACCAAGGCACCCGGATGGCGAGTCGCTTCTACGAGCTGGCGGGCGGCGAGCTGCGCTTTCTCCCGGGTACCTCCACCACCCTGGCGCAAGCCATAAACTGGCAAGGGAGCGAGGACGAACTGGTGGAGAGGGTGCGAACTCGGCTCACCGCGCTGCTGACCCAGGAGTGAGCCCAGCGCCCTGCTGCCGGGCACCACAACCTGCCCCTCATCAAAAACGCCCACAAAAAAAGCCACGACCCGGGTCGTGGCTTTTCGTTGGAATGGATGATCGCAGCGTCAGGCCGTCTGCGGCTCGGGCTCGGACTCCGTATCCCGGTCCCGGCTGAAGTAGGCACGGGTCTCGGCGATCACCACGTGGCGCAGGCCGATGAGACCGATGAGGTTGGGCACCGCCATCAGGCCGTTGACGATGTCGGCCAGCAGCCAGATCAGGTCCAGATGCAGGAAGGCACCGCTCGCCACCAGCACCAGATAGATGAGGCGGTAGGGTTTGATCGCCTTCACCCCGAACAGGTACTCGGTGCAGCGCTCGCCGTAGTAGTTCCAACCAAGGATGGTGGTAAAGGCGAAGAACAACAGGCCGATGCTCACCAGGTACTGGCCGACATGGGCATCGAGCCCCTGGGCAAAGGCCAGACTGGTCATGGCCGCGCCGCTCACATCGCCGCTCCACACCCCGGTGACCACCAGGGTCAGGCCGGTCATGGTGCAGATGATGATGGTGTCGATGAAGGTACCGGTCATGGAGACCAGCCCCTGCTCCACACAGGAGTCGGTCTTGGCCGCCGCCGCCGCGATGGGCGCAGAACCCAGTCCCGACTCGTTGGAGAAGACCCCGCGCGCCACCCCGGACTGGATCGCCAGCATGATGCCGGCGCCGACGAAGCCACCGGTGGCAGCATGGCCGGTGAAGGCGCTCCCGATCACCAGGGCGATCGCCTCCGGCAGGGCACTGGCATTGTTCACCAGCACACCGAGGCAGGCGACGATGTAGAAGATGGCCATGAAGGGCACCACCTTGCTCGACACGCTGGAGATGGACTGGATGCCCCCCAGGGTCACCAGCGCCACGATCAGGGTCAGCACCACGGCGGTCACTTCACGGGGTACCGAGAAGGAGAGGCTCATGGCGTCACTGATGGCGTTGACCTGCGGGAAGGTGCCGATGCCAAAAAACGCCACGCCGATGCCGAACAGGGCAAACAGCTTGGCCAGCGGCCTGGAGCCGAGCCCCTTCTCCAGATAGTACATGGGGCCGCCGGCCATCTGTCCGTTGGCGTCCTGCTGGCGATATTTCACCGCCAGCAGGCACTCGGCGTACTTGGTGGCCATGCCGAACAGGGCGGCCATCCACATCCAGAACAGGGCGCCGGGGCCCCCCAGCTTGATGGCGGTGGCCACACCGACGATGTTGCCGGTACCTATGGTGGCGGAGAGGGCGGTGCAGAGCGCGCCGAAGCTGGAGACATCCCCCTGCTTGCCCTGACCCTGATCGCGGCCAAAGACCAGCCGCAGGGCAAGCGGCAAGCGCACCACCTGAAGCAGACCCAGACGCAGGGTAAGATAGATACCGGTCCCGACCAGCAGGATCAACAGGGGTGGACCCCAGATAAAGCTATCGATGGCGGCGAGCGCCGATTGAATTGATGACATGCATCCTCCTTAAGAAACAGAAATTAAGGAGGAGAAGGATGATCTTCCCATAGGTGTCGCGATCGGCCAAAGGCGATCGGATGCGGGCCAAGAACCTGTTCACACTCTTGCTGCGAGGTCGTGATCAAGGCTCATGCGCGGCTCGGAAGCCTCATGTATTTACATACACTCCGGTTCCTGCGCTGCTCTTTACCTTGCTGACGACCTCTCGTTACCGATCGTGAACAGTTCCAAGCTCAGGTACAACCATCCCATCCCCTCTGTCCTTTTGCCTGAGAGTTTCCGGCGCCAGATTGCGATGCAATCACGGTGCCTTGCTCCTTCGGCGCCCGATTCAACGGGTCTCTCCAGAGTATCGTCCAGTAGCAGTCCACACCGGTTGCCCGGTACCTGAAAGATTCACTTCTTCGGTGGATGGTTGCCCATCGCTCTCCTGCTACCTTCATCCGAACTAGTTTGGATTAGGAAGCGGGCATGGTAATCCAAAAAGTGTGAGCTGTCTCCCACTCAGCCACCCCGGCCGCCGTTTTTTTTCGCACCGAACCATCTGTTATTTGTTCGTTAACTATCAATAAGTTATTCCCACTTGCCACAGATGACCCAGCTTCACTAGCCGATACGGCCGCCATATCAAGATGATATTTCGTCTCGACCAGAAAAACTTGCCGACATATCCAATCAAAAGGGTTGCACACAAACGCAATAAGCCGATAATTCCGCGCATAACTAAGCACTTTGCAATGGAGTTATGCAATGTGCCTGGTTGGTCCCTCCGGACCGCTCGCCTGAGCCGGCCGTCGCCGGTTCAACCCCATATGGCTTGGGCATATCACGCCCCCTAAGGATGACCAAAAGAGAATGAACGAGACCCTGGTAGCACAAGATTACCGTCAGCTGGTTGAACAGTTCGGCTCCCCCCTGCTGCTGCTCGACAAGGCAGCCGTCCGCAAACAGTATCGGGCCCTGGCGGCCGCCCTGCCCGATGTACGATTGCACTATGCACTCAAGCCCCTGCCCCACGAGGCTGTGGTCTCTGTCTTGAAGGAAGAGGGGGCCTGTTTCGACCTGGCCACCAATGGCGAAGTGGATCTGGTGCGCAGTCAGGGTGTCCGCCCGGGACGCTGCATTCATACCCATCCCATCAAGCGCGACAGCGACATTCGCTATGCGCTGGAGTACGGCTGCACCGTGTTTGTCTACGACAACCCGCTGGAGCTGGAGAAGTTCATCCCCTACAAGGATGAAGTGAAATTGCTGCTGCGGGTCAGCTTCCCCAACCCCGAGACCAAAGTCGACCTTTCCAAGAAGTTCGGCTGTACCCCGGAGCAGGCGCTGCCGCTGCTGCAACTGGCCCACGCCAAGGGGATCAAGGTGATGGGGCTGTCATTCCACGTCGGCTCCCAGGTGCCCCACGCCCGCCGCCACGTGCAGGCCATCGACGCCTGCCGCGAGATCATGGAGCAGGCCTGGGAGCTCGGCCTCAAGCCCTGGGTACTGGATATCGGCGGTGGCTTCCCGGTGGATTATGAGGGCGGTGAGTTCGACATCGACGGCTTCTGCGCGCCGATCCGCGAGGCGCTGGCCAAGCTGCCGGCCACGGTGCAGAAGATTGCCGAGCCGGGCCGCTTCATCAGCGCGCCGGCCATGACCTCGGTCTCCAGCGTGATGGGCAAGGCCCATCGCGGCGACAAGATCTGGTACTACCTGGATGACGGTCTCTACGGCAGCTACAACGGTCAGCTCTACGATCACGTCACCTACCCGGTGAGCACCCCGCTGGTTCGCGGCGAGCTGCACAACTCGGTGCTCTCAGGCCCCACCTGCGACAGCGTGGACGTGATCCGTGACGGCATCATGCTGCCGGACCTGGCCATCGGCGAGCTGGTGGTGGGCCGGGTGATGGGGGCCTACACCTGGGCCTCGGCCTCCACCTTCAACTTCTTCCCCAAGGCGAGCATCCTGATTCTGGACAGCAGCCAGAAAGGGCAGAAGCTGGTGGCGGTCGCCTGACAACAGGCCGGATGCAAAGAGGGGAAGCCGCGGCTTCCCCTCTTTCGTTTCATCCAGCACAAACGGCTAGATGAACTGGCTGGCCAGCAACCAGCCGGTGTAGCCGACGAAGCAGGCGAGCAGCAGGCCCCCCTCCAGCCGGTTGATCCGCCCCTGCCCCTTGCGGCCCAGGCACATCAACAGCAGCAACAGGGTCAGCCCCATCATCACGCTCCAGTCGCGGGAGAGCACTTCCGGTGCCACCTCGAGCGGGTGGATCCCCGCCGCGATCCCCACCACCGCCAGGGTGTTGAACAGGTTGGAGCCGAGCACGTTGCCAAGGGCCAGATCGTGCTCGTTCTTGCGAATGGCGATGAGGGATGAGGCGAGCTCCGGCAACGAGGTGCCGACGGCGACGATGGTGAGGCCAATCACCAGATCGCTGATGCCAAGCGCCTGGGCGATGGTCACCGCCCCCCACACCAGCAGGCGGGAGGCCGCAATCAGCAGCACCAGCCCGACGATGAGCCAGCCGATGGCCGCCTTGAGGGACATCCCCTCGCTGTCGATGCTCTCCTCGGTTTCCGCATCCAGCGCATCCCCCTTGCCGCGCATGCCGGCCCGGATCGACCAGCCCATCAGGCCAACGAACACCACGCCGAGGATGACGGCATCCGTGCGGTCCAGATGACCGTCCAGCAGCAGGGCGCCGGAGAGCAGGGTGATGCCGAGCAGGATGGGGATCTCCTTGCGCACCACCTGAGAGGCCACCGCGATGGGGCTGATCAGGGCGGTCAACCCCAGGATCAGGGCGATATTGGTGATGTTGGAGCCATAGGCGTTGCCGAGCGCAAGGCCGGGGTTGCCCTGGGAGGCCGCCAGCGCGGAGACCACCATCTCGGGGACCGAGGTGCCAAAGCCGATGATCACCATGCCGATCAGCAGCGGCGGCATGCCGGCGTAACGGGCAGTGGCGGCGGCGCCATCGACAAACTTGTCCGCACTCCAGACCAGCAGTGCCAGTCCGGCAATCAGGGCAACAAAAGCCAGGGTCATAACATCTCCATTCCATCGCCAGCAAACGCAAGAGCCAGGCGATGGCCCGGCTCTTTGCAGAAGTGGGCCCAGTGTAGCGGGCCGACTTTCCATTTCAAGGGAAAATCAAACGACGATTGATATTTTACAGCGCCGCCAGCAGGCTCTGGGCATCCGACACCTCGAACTTGCCGGGCGCCTCCACGAACAGCTGCTCGACCACGCCATCGTTGGCGATGAGTGCAAAGCGCTGGGCGCGCACGCCACCAAAGGCTCCGGTCTCCTTCGCCAGACCCAGTGCCCGAGTCCAGCTGCCGTCGCCGTCGGCCAGCATGGTGATGGCCTCGGCGTTCTGGGCATCCTGCCACGCCTTCATCACGAAGGCGTCGTTGACCGACAGACAGCAGATGGCATCGACGTCCTTGGCCTTGAACTCGTCCGCCAACACCACATAACCCGGCAGGTGGGCGTTGGAACAGGTGGGGGTAAAGGCGCCGGGCACCGCAAACAGCACCACCCGCTTGCCGCCAAACAGGCTTTGGCTATCCCGCTGCTGCTTGCCCTCGGCGGTGATGAAGGTGAATTCGCCCGCGGGCAGGGCTTGGCCAATCGCTATCATGATCTCTCGTCCTCAACTGGATGGCAGGGGCTCCAGTCTACCCCACTCCCGTCATGTGACACAGACCCCGATCCCGTTCACCTTTTGGGCTAACCTTGAGCAGGATCAGCCGACCAAGGAGGCCTCATGCAGCACTATTACGATGGACTGGAAATTCGCCCCTCCGCCTTGCGAGAGCAGCAACAACTGGATCAACTCAATCACCTGCTTACCCATGTCGGCCAGTACTGCGCCGGTTATTCCAGTGCCTACCGCCAGCGCCGCCTGCAGGATCTGGGCGAGCTGACCAGCCTGCCCCTGCTCAACGCCAGCGAATTGTTCGCCGCCCAGCAGGCTCATCCGCCCTTTGCCGGCCTCACCGGCCGCCCCGCCAGCCAGGCGCTGCGGGTCTTCGCCTGCCCGGGCCAGCTGGCTATTCCCGAGTACGCCGGTGCCGACTGGTGGGGGGCGGCGCGCGCCCTGTTCGCCGCCGGTTTCAAGGCCGGGGAGGTATTGCTCAACGGTCACGACTACCACATCAGCCCCACCGCCTTCATCTTCGACAACGGCGCCCGCCAGCTGGGTGCGCCCGTGGTGCCCTGCGGCCCCCACGATACCGGGCGCCAGCTGGAGGCACTGCAGCGCTATGAACCGACCGGGTTCGTCGGGCCGCTGGCGGTGCTGCTGGATCTGCTGGAGGCGGCGGAACGGGCCGACGTGCCTAGCGACAGCCTGCGCTGCGCCCTGCTGTGCGAATCCTCCCACCCCGATACCCGGCCGCTGCAGGCGGTGCACGGCATCCGGGCGCTCAACTGCCTGCTGCTGCAGGATGCGGGGGTGATCGCCTATGAGAGCCAGCCCGGCCACGGCTTCATCGTCAACGAAAGCTGCCTCATCGAGATCATCGATCTGGCCAGCGGCGAGCCGGTCATCGGCGATGGCGTTGGTCAGCTGGTGGTGACCCGGCTCGATCTGGAATACCCGCTGCTGCGTCTGGTCACCGAGTGGCAGGGCCACTGGCTCGCCGGCGCCAGTCCGTGCGGGCGCACCAACCGCCGGCTCAGGCTGGTCTAACATCCCCCGCCCCGAAACAAAACGGGCAGCCAGTGGCTGCCCGTTTTGCATGCTGGGTGTGCGTCAGCGCCGCGCCTGCCAGGTGGCGATGGCGAGCAGGGAGTCGGGGGTAAATTCGGCGGCCCGCGCGGCGATCTCCGCCTGGCTCATCCAGCACACCTCGCTCACCTCTTCGACCTGCAGTTGCAGCGGTCCCTGATAGCGGCAGCTGAAGAGACCGCCCCAGACCCGATACCCCTCCCCTTCGGCATAGAAGTCACCGAATGCCTCGAGCGGCACATCGCAGATCCCCAGCTCCTCGGCCAGTTCGCGGCGGGCGGAGGGCTCCATCTGCTCGCCCGTGGTGACCACGCCACCGGCGCAGGCATCCAGCATACCGGGGCAGAAGTCCTTGCTGAGGGTGCGGCGCTGCACCAGGATGCGGTCAGCCTCGTCGAGCACCAAGATATAGCTGGCGCGGTGGCAGAGGTTCTCCCGCCGCACCTTGGCACGCTCGGCAACCCCGACCACCTGATTGTTTCCATCCACCACATCCACCCATTCCACACGCAGACCCTTCTTGTTCATGGCGTTAAACTGCCCGCAGTATATCGGGGTAACGGCTTGTCATGGCAGCCTTTTTTCACTCCCACTCCACATGGACGGCCAATGCGGGTAGAGGACAAGCCGGATTCATACAAACCTCTACAAACTGTCACATCCGTGTCACCTGGCAACGCCATAGTGTGCCCTGTCCACGCAACAGGTGTTTTGTGATGAAGGTGTTCAAGAACTTGTCTCCCCGCCAGATTGCCCGCTACATCAAGAGCTTCCATCACGGCAGCTTCATGGTGGAGGCCCACGGGCGGTTCGAGTTCAGCGGCGGTGAGATCAATCTGGAGAGCCTGACCTGCCGTCAGACCCTGAGTCTGGCCCGGCAGATCAATCTGGAGGTTCGCGGCCTGCGTCACACCACCCTGCTGTTGGGGTAACTTCCATAGTCCTTTCTGTTTTGTAGTCTGCGTCCATGCACGTCTTTGCCCGCCGGCTACTCGCCGCGCGGGCCGTTTTCGATGTCGGTGATCACCCCGTTGCGCACGGTGACGAAGCGCATGAACTCGTTCTTGCCGAAGTTGTAGGTCCAGCGCTCCCCATACTTCACCTGCATCAGGTTGCCGAATTGATTCTCCTCGTTGCGGGTCAGCTCCTCGCGCAGCATGGGTTCGCCGCACTTGAGCAGCATCTCGGCGGTGCTGTCCCCTTCGGTGATCAGCGCATTCTTGCAGCGCATGGCGCCGGCACTGGCCGGCAGACTCAACAGCAGGGCCAGCAGGGCCCCGCCAACCAGCTGTAGTGACTTCATCGGTGGCTCCATTTGAACAGGGCACTGCCCAGGGTGATGCAGCAGAGCGTAAACAGCAGGACCCAGCCCAGTGGCGCCGCCACCTCGGCCCAGCCTGCTCCTTCCAGCATGACGGCGCGGGCCGCCGCGATGATCTGGCTGAGCGGCAGCCAGGCCGCCAGCTGCTGCAGCCAGGCGGGGGCCCCTTCCAGCGAGAACCAGACGCCGGAGAGAAACATCATCGGCATGCTGATGACGTTGAGCAGCCCGCTCGCCAGCTCCTCGTTCTGGATGCGGGCCGCCACCAGCAGGCCGAGAGACGCCATGGACGCCCCGCCCAGCAGGGCGATCAACAGCAGCAGCCAGCCCGAGCCCAGCAGCGGCACTCCGAGCAAGAAGTAAGCCACCAAAAACACCAGCAGGCTCACCACCAGGGTGATCAGGATGCGCGACAGCAGCTGGGCACAGAGAAACTCGGCGGCCGAGAGCGGGGTGGCCCGCAGCCGCTTGAGCACCCCGTTCTTGCGGTAACGAACGATGACGAAGCCCACCCCGAACAGGCCGGAGAACATCAGGTTCATGCCGATCACCCCGGGCAGCAGCCAGTCGCCGTAGCGAATGGCCCGCCCGCTCAGGGTCTCTCGTGTGAGCTGCGCCGGCACGGCCTGGCGCAGCAGATACTCGGCCATGGCTCCCTGGGGGGCGTCCGGGTTGATCCAGTAACGGCCCGTGCCGGGCGAGAGCAGCAGATCCAGCTGATGGTGGCGCACCTTGAGTCGGCCCTTCTCCTCCTCGTCATAAGGGATGAGCTTGAGCAGCGGCACGGCGCGCAGCGGGGCATAGGCTGCGGGCAGCTCCCCCACCACCCCCATCTGCACCAGCGGCTTGGGCGGGCCGGAGAAGATGAGGGTGAACCCCAGCACCAGCAACAGCGGAAAGGCCAGGTTCCAGACAAGCGCCGCCCGATCCCGCACGAACTCCAGGTTGCGGGCATAGAAGAGCGCCCCGATGCGCTTGAGGGATCCGGTCATCTGGTGCTCCTTGGGCTGGCAGGCTGGGGCGACATGCCGGCAGATACCGCTGCGGGGTACCACGGGGCCGCCTTCATGCGCCGCTCCGCAGGCTGTGGCCGGTCAGGTGGAGGAAGAGATCCTCCAGATTGGGGGAGCGCACCTGCATGCCGGTCAGTGGCACGCCCAGGCTCAGCAGCCGTGGCAGCAAGTCCGCCACGTCAGGACAGCTCAGCTCCACCTGCTCGCCAAGCGGGCGCAGGGGATAGCCGAGACTGGCGAGGGCCGGATGAGCCGCAAGGCGCACCAGCACGCCGTCAAAATGCTGGGCCAGCAGGGCGACCGGGGTATCCAGGCTGAGCAGATGGCCGTGATCGACGATGGCAATCTGATCGCACAGCTGCTGGGCCTCGTCCATGTAGTGGGTGGTGAGCACCACCGTCTTGCCCTGCGCCTTGATCGCCTCGATGCGCTGCCAGAAGTGATGGCGGGCCTGGGGATCGAGCCCCGTGGTGGGCTCGTCCAGAAACAAAAGCTCTGGGTCGCCGAGCAGCGCCAGCGCCAGCAGCAGCCGTTGCCGCTGACCGCCGGAGAGCTTGCGACTGTCCCGATCGATAAATTCCCCCAAGGCACACAGCTCGATGAGCTGGGCCTGGGGCAAGGGGGCCGGGTAGAGGCTGGCAAACAGGCGCAGGGTATCGCGCACCGTCAGGAAATCCTGCAGCGCCGTGTGCTGGAACTGGATGCCGATGCGGGAGCGATAGTCGGGGCCGCGGGGGGCACCGTGGAACAGGATCTGGCCGCTGTCCGGGGTGAGGATCCCCTCCAGCAGTTCGATGGTGGTGGTCTTGCCTGCCCCGTTCGGGCCGAGCAGGCCGAAACAGCTGCCGGCAGGAATGGCAAAGCTGAGCCCATCCACCGCTTTCACGCCGGGGAAGTGCTTGACGAGATCGACGACTTCAATGATGGCAGCCATGGGCGCTCTCCCAGCAGGAGCCATGACTATATCCAAAAGCGCAGGCGCTGCCCATGCCCCGCCGTGCGCGGCGCAAAAAAACGGTTCTTCGCGGGATCTTGGGGAAGTGGAAGTTGACAGACAGGGTGCTGGTAAACTGGCTGTCTCCAAACACACCACCACCATCACCCTGCTGTCGCCGTGCATCATATTGATATTGCCTCCTTCTGGCCAGGTTATACCGTCATCGCCCAAGCGCTTTCTGCCAACCATCACACCCTGTTTACCCTTGAGCCTCGCGCCGACTTCTTGCCCCGTTGTCGCCGATGCCTGCAACCCACGCCATTGATCCACGACCAACGTATCCGCCGGGTGCGTGAGCGAGACCTATTTGACCGACAAGTCTGGTTACAACTGCCTGTTCGCCGCGTCGACTGTCTGCGCTGTGGTCGCGTCAGTGAACATATCGACTGGCTCCCCTCTGGCTCCCGCCTCACCCGGCGCATGCAGTGCTGGATTGAAGCGCTCGTTCAGTACCTCCCCATCCGCCATGTCAGCCAGCTCACCGGGGTCGGTTGGCACACCATCAAGGAGATCGACAAGCGCCGTTTGCAGACCAGTGTGGGCACCATCGAACTTGGGGAGGTGCGGCGGCTGGTGATGGATGAGTTTGCCCTGCACAAGGGACACCGCTATGCCACCGTGATCATGGATGCCGAGCGAACCCGCGTCCTGTGGGTGGGGCACGGCAACAGCCGGGCCGCTATCCGTCCCTTCTTCGAGCAGCTCGGCGAGCGATGCCAGCAGATTGAAGCGGTGGCGATGGACATGAACACGGCGTTCGACCTGGAGGTGAAGCAACACTGCCCGCAGGCGGAGGTGGTCTACGACCTGTTCCACGTGGTGGCTCGCTATGGCCGAGAGGTGGTGGACCGGGTGCGAGTGGAGCAGGCGAATGCACTGAAAAGCGATAAACCGGCGCGAAAAGTGGTCAAAAGTGCGCGTTGGTTGCTGCTACGTAATCGGGCGAAGTTGAGTGAAAAACAGGATGTGAAGTTGCAGGAGCTGTTGGCGGCGAATCAACCGCTGGCGATGGTGTACGTGCTGAAAGAGGGGTTGAAGGGCATCTGGTATGCGCCGAGCGTGTGGGAAGGATGGCGACGATGGCGGAGCTGGATGCGGCAGGTGAAGGAAAGCGGGCTAGCGCCGCTGCAACGATTTGGTCGAAATTTATCGAAATATATGCGGGGGATCCTGGCGAGTGCAAACTACCCGATGCACACGAGTGTGCTGGAAGGGGTGAACAACAAGATCAAAGTGATAAAGCGTATGGCATATGGATTTAGGGACTCAGAATACTTTTTTCTGAAAATCAAGGCGGCCTTCCCCGGAAAGCCGCGATGAACCAAAAAAACAGACGGCGACCCGAGGGTCGCCGTCCGTATCAATCAAGCCAGCCGGATCACAGGATGTCCAGCAGCTCCACTTCGAATACCAGCGCGGAGTACGGCGGGATGGAACCGGCACCGCGTGCGCCGTAGGCCAGATCCTGCGGAATGTAGAGCTTCCACTTGGAACCAACCGGCATCAGTTGCAGCGCTTCTACCCAGCCGGCGATCACGCCAGTTACCGGGAATTCGGCCGGCTGGCCGCGGGCGACGGAGCTGTCGAACACACCACCGTGGGTGAAAGTACCGTGGTAGTGCACACGGACGGACTGACCGGCTACCGGTACGGCACCGTTGCCTTCCACCAGCACTTCGTACTGCAGACCGGACTCGGTGGTCTTCACTTCGGCGCGCTTGGCGTTGTCGGCCAGGAAGGCTTCGCCTTCGGCGGCGGCAGCCTTGGCAACGGCTTCCTGCTCTTCCTGCATACGGGCAGTGATGACCTGGAAGGCATCGTTGATATCGTCACGGCTGACCGCGAACTCCAGACCATTCAGGGCATCTGCCAGACCTTGCTGCAGGGCCGGGATATCCAGACCGGCGAAGGCTTGCTGCGCCAGTTGATCACCCATGTTGCGGCCGATGCCATAGCTGGCCTTCTGTTCGATAGAGTCGTATTGGGACATTGAGAAGTTGCTCCGGGTCCTGAGGGTAAAAGAGACGGGATAATATCAGACTTTTGCGCCGGGTGCTGCCGGCCTGGCGCCTGATTTCCCCCACCGTGGGAGAGAGTTCACACTAGCCGGCAGAGGGGCGCCGACACGCGGCGCCCTTCTGTTTCGTAGGATTATCTCCTTCGCCGAGCCGGTATCAGGCCCTGTCCAGCAGAGCCCGTACCGCGGCAACTTTGGCGCCGTCGGTAATATTGACCCGGCCATCGTCCGAAGTGCCCATGTTGATGCCCCATGACGAGACATCCTGTCGCCGCTCGGTCCGTATCAGGCCTTGTCCAGCAGAGCCCGCACCGCCGCCACCTTGGCGCCGTCGGTAATATTGACCCGGCCATCGTCCGAGGTGCCCATGTTGACGCCATGGGGCACCATGCCGCCGCGCCAGCCCATACCGGACATGTGTACCTCGTTCACCCCGGTGAACTCCACTATGGTGCGCACGTTGTCGGTATTGACCCCGGCGCCCGGCATCAGGCTGGCCCGCCCCGCCAGCGCCTGCTGCATCGCCTGCAGGGTCTCCAGCCCCGCCAGCGCGGTCGGCGCATGGCCCGAGCTCAGAATGCGCTCGCAGCCGGCGGCGACTATGGTCTCCAAGTCGAGGCGCCAGTCGGAGGAGAGGTCGATGGCGCGGTGGAAGGTAACGCCAAGAGGCCCTGCCGCCTCCACCAGCTGGATGAGTTTGGCGGCAGGTACCCGTCCCTGCTCGTCCAGCAGACCGACCACCACCCCTTGCAGGCCGGCGGCGCGGGCCGCCGCGATATCCTGCAGCATCATCTCGAACTCCCCGTCGCCAAAGCAGAAGTCGCCGGCCCGGGGCCGGATCATGGCGTAGACGGGAACGGTGGCATGGCGCGCCGCCAGCTGCATGAAGCCATAGGAGGGAGTCAGGCCGCCCAGCCCCAGCGCAGAGCAGAGCTCGATGCGATTCGCGCCAGCCTCCTGGGCGGTAAACAGGGATTCCAGATTGTCGATACAGATTTCAAGAGAGGTCATGATGGACTCCTTTATTGGGGAGATCAGACCCCGGATCTGATCTCATAAATTGAGCAAGGCGGCCCCGCGCACCCCGCCGGCGCCGCCGAAACGGGCCTCGCGGATCTCGGGCAGGGCGACCCCGGGCAGCAGATGGCCAGGCAGGCGCAGCGGCAGCTGTTCGTAGAGCGCCGGCAGGCCGCTCAGGCCGCCCCCCAGCACCACCACGTCGGGGTCGACCACCGAGATGGCGGTGGCCAGCCCGGCAGCCATGATCTCGAGCCAGCAGTCGACCGTGGCCACCGCATGGGGCTCATGCGCCTCGAAGCGCCCCACTATCTGGTGGCCGCTGGCACGCTGACCGTGGAAGTGATGGTAGAGCCGCTCCAGCCCGGTGCCGGAGGCATAGGTTTCAAAACAGACCAGACGGCCGCAGCCGCAACGGGGACGAGGCAGGTCGGGGTACTTCATCAGCATGGTGGCCGGCAGCGGGTAGTGGCCTATCTCCCCCGCCAGCCAGTTGCGGCCCTGGATGAGCTTGCCCGCCAGATAGACGGCGCCACCGATGCCGGTGCCGATGGTAACGCCGAGGGCGCTGTCGGCCCCTGCCGCCGCCCCCTGATGTACCTCGGACCAGAGGAAGCAGTTGGCATCGTTGTCCACCTTGACCGGGCGCTCCAGCAGTTCGGCCAGATCGGCGCCCAGGTGGCGACCATTGATGGAAGGCAGATTGGCCGCCACTATGCTGTGATCGTGCCGGTTGAGAATGCCGGGGAAGCCGATACCCACCGCACCACGGGCGCCGAAACGGGCATCCGCCTGTTCGACCCGCGCGCGGATCAGCTGCTGCAGCCCTTCGTAATCATTGCCGGGAGTGCTCATGCGCTCCTCGTGACAGAGATTCAAGGCGCCGTCATACACAGCGAACGCTATCTTGGTGCCACCAATATCAAAGCCGTAATACATGCCACACTCCCTTGTCGATGAGTCGCCTCACCTCAGCCTGTCCAGAGGGGGACATTGTATTAATTCGCAAAAAAAATAAAGTGACCAGAGGCGAAAAACGGGAGAGAGATCAAAGCAAACGAAACATTTGTCGCTGCAGGCAGGGCTGGCCGAGGCTCATCAGGGTGCGCTCCTGACCATCGAACATGAAGCCGCGGCGCAGGTAGAACCCCTCGCCGATGTGGTTGCCATCGAGCAGCCACAATCTGACGCCTTCACAGCCGGCGCGCCGCATCTGCATCGCCACCGCCTGCCATAGCCGCTTGCCGTGGCCCTGACGCCAGTGGTCGGGGTGCAGGTAAAAAGCGCGGATCCAGGCGGTGGGGTACTCCCCCGTCGTCTCCGGCTGCCAGTAGAGCAGGCCGATCACCACTTCGTCCTGACACAGCAGCATGGGCCTTGGGCCTGTCTCCGCCAGCCGGCGCTGCCAGATCTGTAGATGCTCGGTCACCGCCAGCTGGGCCAGCATGTCGGCACCGAGCACGCCGCCGTATGCGGCGAGCCAGCTGGCCCGCTGCATCACCGTCATGGCGGCGGCGTCATCGGGCCACGCCATGCGCAGGCTTATGCCTTGCATTGGGGTACCAGCCCGGAGGCGCGGGCCTGCTCGTAGAGCGGCACGGCTTCAGCCTGCTGGGTCTGCAGCTCGGCGATCCGGTTCTCGTTGCTGGGGTGGGTGGAGAGCAGCTGGGGCGGTGCATTGCCGCCCGCGGCCGCGCTCATGTTCTGCCACAGGGGAATGGCTTCGGCGGGATTGAAACCGGCGCGGGCCATCAGATCCAGCCCCAGCCTGTCCGCCTCGCTCTCCTGCTCGCGGCCATAGGGCAGCATGACGCCGACCTCCACCCCGAGCCCCAGCGCCGCCATGGTGGCACCGCGGTATTCGCTGCTGCCCATGGCGATGTCGGCCGCCGCCAGGCCAAGGCCGGTCAGCTGGCTGCGGGAGAGCCGCTCGTTGGAGTGCTGGGCCAGCACGTGGGTCAGCTCGTGGCCGATGACGGTGGCGAGCTGATCCTGGTTCTTGGCTACCTTGAGCAGGCCGCTGTAGACCCCGATCTTGCCGCCGGGCAGGGCGAAGGCGTTGACCTGCTTGGAGTCAAACACCACCACTTCCCAGCTGGTGATGCCGTACTGGCTCGGCACCTGGGCGGTCACCGCCTTGGCCACGCAGGAGACATAGGCGTTCATCTTCGCATCCGTGCTCACCTTCTCCTGCTTCTTCATCTCTTCGAAGGAGTCGGCCCCCAGCTTGCTCATCTGCTGGGGCGAGAACAGCAGCATCTGGCTGCGGCCGGTGGGAGACTGGGCACAGCTGGCGAGCAGGGTGGAACAGAGTGCCGCCAGGCCAAGCTTGAACAGGGGAGATGTCATGGAGGTGTCCTTCACCATAAAGATGCCCTATTTTCGGAAATGCGGGCGTCCGGTGCAAGTCGACAAATCACCCGGTCTGGCGAAAGCGGTCACATACCGCAATCGGACTGCAACCAAAAAACAAAACGGGCCCCGCAGGGCCCGTCTGGCAAAGGAAACCGGCTTACATGATGCCCAGTTTCTTCAGGTCGGCTTCGACCACCTTGGCCGGTACCGGTACGTAGCCATCTTTGGCAACGATGTTCTGGCCCGCCTTGGAGAGCACCATCTTCAGGAACTCTTGCTCCATCGGAGAGAGCGGCTTGTTCGGGTGCTTGTTCACGTAGACGTACAGGAAGCGCGACAGCGGGTATTTGCCGGTGATGGCGTTGTCAGAGGTCGCTTCGATGAAGGTCTTGCCATCCTTGGAGAGCGGTACGGCGCGCACGCCGGAGGTGACGTAACCGATACCGGAGTAGCCGATGCCGTTCAGGGAGGAGGAGACGGACTGCACCACGGAGGCAGAACCCGGCTGCTCGTTCACGCCGCTCTTGAAGTCACCGTTGCACAGGGCGTGTTCCTTGAAGTAACCGTAGGTACCGGACACCGAGTTGCGACCGAACAGTTGCAGATCCTTGGAAGACCAGTTGCCGTCCAGACCCAGATCAGCCCACTTGGTGGCGGCCTTGGCTTCGCCGCACTTGAGGGTGCTGGAGAAGATGGCGTCCAGTTGCGGCATGGTCAGCCCCTTGATGGGGTTGTCCTTGTTGACGAACACCGCCAGGGCATCGACCGCGACGCGGATGGCGGTCGGCTTGTAACCGTAGCGCTTCTCGAAGGCCTCTTCCTCGCCGGATTTCATGGCGCGGCTCATGGGGCCGAACTGGGCAACGCCTTCGGTCAGTGCGGTCGGCGCGGTGGAGGAACCGGCGGCCTGGATCTGCACGTTGACGTTGGGGTACATGCGCTTAAATTCTTCGGCCCACAGGGTCATCATGTTGGCCAGGGTGTCCGAGCCGACAGAGGACAGGTTGCCCGAGATGCCGCTGGTCGGAGTGTAATCCGGCAGGTTTTTATCCACACCGGCAGCCAAGGTGCTGACGGAAAACAGGGTAGCTGCGGTGAATCCGATTACACCAGCCAGTTTGTTGAGTTTCATCCAATCTCTCCAAGGTTGCAGAACGCAGTCCATCAAAACACGGGTTAACTTGGCTCACCGCCGGCCACGCCGGACGATGCGCTGAGTGTCATTTCCTGCCCTCTTCCCCCAGTCCTGTGGTGGCAGAAGGCAAGCGTCAATCTGAGGCCGAAAGTGGTCACATCCCGAGCACTGCGATCGGCTGGTCGCGTTTCGTACTCTCCCTGCGCCAAACCGGCGACAGGTCCGTTCTCAAGACGGCGCCAGTATCTGACCTGGCAGTGACAAATTTATGGATTTAATGTGACACTTTAATGACATGGCGGGCTTGTTTAACAAATGAAAAAAGGGCCGCCATCGCCGCCCTCTTTTGATGCCAACCCCTTGCCGGAAAAGACTATTTCACCACCACCATGCGGCCGGGGATGAGAAAGCTGAAGCGGCTGCCGAGGCCAACCCGGCTCTCGATGTCGAGCTGGCAGTCGTGGTGACTCAGGGCATGCTTGACGATAGCAAGCCCCAGCCCCGAGCCGCCGGTATGGCGGGAGCGGGCCTTGTCGACCCGATAGAAGCGCTCGGTGAGCCGCGCCAGGTGCTCGGGCGGGATCCCCTCCCCCTCATCCTGCACCGCAAACAATGCCATCGCCCCCTGCTTGCGCCACTCCACCGTGATCTTGCGCCCCGCCGGAGTGTAGTGGATGGCGTTGTAGACCAGGTTGGAGACGGCGCTGCGCAGCTGATCCTGATCGCCACGCACCAACAGATTGGGCTGCACCATGAACTCGATCTGGTGGGCCCGCTCACCGGAGAGCGCCCGCGCCTCCTGCTCCAGCAACCCCAGCATGGCGGGCATGTCCACCAGGTGGGAGAGATCCACGCTCGGCGCCGCCTCGATGCGCGACAGGGTGAGCAGCTGATTGACCAGATTGTCCATGCGGATGGTCTGCTCCATCATCACCTTGTGCGCCTTGGCCCACATGGCGGGCGGCGGCGGCTCCTCGGTCATCTCCAGATAGCCCTTGAGCACGGTGAGCGGGGTGCGCAGCTCGTGGGAGACATTGGAGACGAAGTGCTTGCGGGTCTTCTCCAGGCTGCGCAGCCGGGTCACGTCCCGCACCACCAGCATGGCCTGATCCTCGGCGTAGGGCATGATGCGAAACTCGAGAAACTTCTCCTCGTTGATGGGCGAGGTCATCTCGAACGGTTCGTCATACTGCCCCTTGCCGAGGTAGGCGCCGAAGGCGGGATTGCGAATGAGGTTGCCGATATGCTGACCGGCATCTTCCGGCCAGCGAAAACCGAGCAGCTGCTCGGCCAGCCGGTTGCACCAGAGGATGCTGCCGTCGGTGCGAAACACCACGGCCGCGTCGGGCAGTGCCTCCGCCCCTTCCCGAAAGCGGCGGATCAGCCCCGCCAGCTCGCGGCGGCGGGCCCGGTGGCGCTGCTGCAACTTGTAGATGCCGTTGAAGATGTACTCCCAGCTGCC
The DNA here is from genome assembly GCF_002934425.1 of Aeromonas sp. ASNIH4. Taxonomy (NCBI): domain Bacteria; kingdom Pseudomonadati; phylum Pseudomonadota; class Gammaproteobacteria; order Aeromonadales; family Aeromonadaceae; genus Aeromonas; species Aeromonas sp. ASNIH4. Next base: position 3,335,255 of record NZ_CP026217.1, read on the forward strand.
GCTGCCGTTGGGGGGCACCAGGCTGCGATCGTGCCACAGCCAGTCCGACAGCCGCTTCTGGAAGCGATAGTGCCAGCCCAGGTGCAGCACGGTGGCCGCCAGCAGGCAGAGGGCGAGGGTATTCGTCAACCAGCCGACCAAGGCGAAGGGCGCATAGAAGAACGCCATTCGCCACAACTGGCGCCGCCAGGCATAAGGTTGCAACATAACTTCCTCTACAGACGGGTTGAGAAGCGATAGCCTGCGCCGCGCACCGTCTGGATCAAGCGATCGTGCCCCGTCTCTTCAATGGCCTTGCGCAGGCGACGGATGTGCACATCCACGGTTCTGTCCTCGACGTACACATTGGTACCCCAGACATTGTTGAGCAGCTGCTCGCGGCTGTAGACCCGCTCCGGGTGGGTCATGAAGAAGTGCAGCAGCTTGAATTCGGTCGGCCCCATGTCGAGCGCCTTCTCCTCGGCGCTGACCCGGTGGGAGACGGGGTCCAGCTTGAGCCCCTGCACCTCGATCACCTCGTCCACCGAGGTAGGGGAGACGCGACGCATCACCGCATGCAGGCGGGCGGTGAGCTCCTTGGGCGAGAACGGCTTGGTGATGTAGTCATCGGCCCCCGCCTCCAGCCCGCGCACCTTGTCCTCTTCCTCGCCGCGGGCGGTCAGCATCACCACCGGGATCTGGCGGGTCACCTCATCCTGCTTGAGCTGCTTGATGAACTGGATGCCGCTGCCGCCTGGCATCATCCAGTCCAGCACGATGAGTTCAGGGTAGGGTTCGCGCACCTTCGCCAATCCGTCGGCAAAATCTTCAGCTTCTACTGTTTCATATCCCTTCTGCTCGAGCACGAAGCAGAGCATTTCGCGGATCGGTGCTTCGTCCTCGACCACCAGAATTCGCTTAGCCATATCCCTTCTCTCTCCTCTGTGAAGATGGGTGCGCCAATTATTAGAACTTTCTGTGACACTTTTATGACTTTATGACAGGCGGGATGATAAACGTTTTCAGATTCAGTTGGCAGCAGCGAGTTGCAGCAGATCCCAGCGGTTGCCACTGATGTCCTCGAACACCACCACGGTGCCGTAAGCCTCGATACGCGGCTGTTCACAAAAGTGGACACCGTACGCCTGCATGCGCTGGTAATCATCCCAGAAGTCGTCGGTCTCGAGGAACAGGAAGACCCGGCCGCCCCCCTGCTGGCCGATGGCGGCCCGCTGCTCCGGAGTGGCGGCCCGCGCCAGCAACAGCGCGGAACCCGGGACCCCCTTGGGGGCAACCCGCACCCAGCGCTTGCCCGGTTTGCCCGGCTCGTCGAGGGGCGTGTCTTCCAGCAACTCGAACCCCAGTCCCTGGGTAAAGAAGGCGATGGCCTGGTCGTAATCGGCCACCAGCAGGGCCAGGGCGCCAATGTGTTGTGCCATGGGAAGTTCCTCAACAGATGAATGGACGGGGCGCATCATAGCGGGGGACGGCCCCGGGCTCCAGCACCGGGGCAGATGAGAGGACATAAGGGTAGAAGGGGGGAGCATCCTACCGGACAGGCGCGACTTCCCCGCCTAAAGCAACCGGTTCAGCCCTGCCCGAGCCAGTCGCGCAGCACGCTATCCCGGTCCCCGTCCAGCGCCGGCGAGGCGCGCCCGTAGCGCACCGGGGTGGCCGACAGATGCAGCGGATTGGCCAGGGTGGGCAAGGGCTGCTCGCCGCGCTGCACCTGCTGCACCCAGCCGCGCACCGCCCCCTGCTCGAGGGCAAACAGGGCATCCAGAGTAAGGATGGGGCCGCCCGGCACCCCGGCCGCCTCCAGCATGGCACTCCACTCGGCGCTGCTGCGCGCCAGCAGCCGCTCGGCAATCAGGGCATTGAGCCGATGGCGCTGGCGCACCCGGGCGCTGTTGCTGGCAAAGTCCGGGTCCGTCACCCAGCCGGGTTCCCCCAGCAGGGCCGCCAGCGCGGCAAACTGGCCATCGTTGCCCACCGCGAGGATCAGATGGCCATCCCGGGTGGGGTAGACGTCGTAGGGGACGATATTGGGGTGGCCGTTGCCAAGGCGTCCTGGCGCCTGACCAGTGGCGAGATAGTTCATCGCCTGGTTGGCCAGCACCGCCACCGACACGTCGAGCAGGGCCAGATCGATCTGCTGCCCCTCCCCGGTTCGCTCCCGGTGGCGCAGGGCCGCCTGGATGCCGATGGTGGCATAGAGGCCGGTGAGGATGTCGACGAGCGCCACCCCCACCTTGACCGGCCCGCCGCCGGGGGCCTCGTCCGGCTGGCCGGTGATGCTCATCAAGCCGCCCAGCCCCTGGATCAGCAGATCGTAACCGGGTCGCTGGGCCCAGGGACCGTCCTGGCCAAAACCTGTGATGGAGCAGTAGATGAGCCCCGGGCGGCGGGCCTTGAGGCTTGGGTAATCGAGGCCGTAGCGCGCCAGTCCCCCCACCTTGAAGTTCTCGATCACCACGTCGGCACAGTCCACCAATGCCAGCAGGGTGTCTCTGTCGCGCGCTAGATCCAGGGCGATGGAGCGCTTGCCCCGGTTGGCGGCATGAAAGTAGGCCGCCTCCCCCGCCACCAGCTCGGGCGGGCCCCAGTGGCGGGTGTCGTCACCGCGCCCGGGGGCCTCCACCTTGACCACGTCGGCGCCGAGATCGGCAAGCAGCTGGCTGGCCCAGGGGCCGGCCAGCACGCGGCTGAGATCCAGCACGCGCACGCCGGCAAGGGGCCCCATCACTCAAACGCCTGCAGGTCGGTCTGGGCCCGCCCCAGGATCAGGGCGTGGATGTCGTGGGTCCCCTCGTAGGTATTGACCGCCTCCAGGTTCATCACGTGGCGAATGACGTGAAACTCGTCGCTGATGCCGTTGCCGCCGTGCATGTCGCGGGCGACACGGGCTATCTCCAGCGCCTTGCCACAGCTGTTGCGCTTGATGAGCGACACCAGCTCCACCGGGCAGCGCCCTTCGTCCATCAGGCGCCCGGCCTGCAGGCAGCCCTGCAGGCCGAGGGCAATTTCGGTCTGCATGTTGGCCAGCTTGAGCTGAAACAGCTGGGTGGCGGCCAGCGGGCGGCCGAACTGCTGGCGATCCAGCCCGTACTGGCGGGCGGCGTGCCAGCAGAACTCGGCGGCGCCGAGCGCCCCCCAGGCGATGCCGTAGCGCGCCTTGTTGAGGCAGCCGAACGGCCCCTTGAGGCCGCTCACCCCCGCCAGCCGGTTCGCTTCTGGCACGAAGACCCGCTCCATCACTATCTCGCCGGTGATGGAGGCGCGCAGGGAGAACTTGCCCTCGATCTTGGGGGCAGAGAGCCCGGCCATCCCCTTCTCCAGCACGAAGCCGGTGATCTCGCCATCCAGCTTGGCCCACACCACGAACAGATCGGCGATGGGGGAGTTGGTGATCCACATCTTGTTGCCGCTCAGCAGATAGCCGCCGTCAACCCGCTCGGCCCGGCTCTTCATGGAGCCAGGATCGGAGCCCGCATCCGGCTCGGTGAGGCCGAAGCAGCCCACCAGCTCGCCCCGGGCCAGCCCCGGCAACCAGCGTTGGCGCTGAGCCTCGTCGCCATAGGCGTGGATCGGGTGCATCACCAGGGACGACTGCACGCTCATGGCCGAGCGGTAGCCACTGTCGACCCGCTCCACCTCCCGGGCGATGAGGCCGTAGGCCACGTGATTGACCCCGGCGCAGCCGTACTGCTCCGGCAGGGTGGCGCCGAGCAGCCCCAGCTCCCCCAGCTCGTTCATGATGGTGCGGTCAAACTGCTCGCGGCGGTTCGCCTCCAGCACCCTGGGCATCAGCCGTGCCTGGCAGTAATCGCGGGCGGCGTCGCGGATGAGCCGCTCCTCTTCGCCGAGCTGGCCGTCGAGAAAGAAGGGGTCTTGCCAATCAAATCGGGTACGCGTCATAAAGCACTCCATGCCATGCAAAAGAATCATCAAAGGGTCTCTTGTGGACCCATCTTAACCACGAAAAAGCTCAGGCAACAAACCCCTCAGCCTGCCTCCCGCAGCGCCCGATAGAGGGTGGTGCGGCTGATGCCGAGCCGGCGCGCCGCCTCGCTCACGTTGCCATCGCACTCTGTCAGGGTCTGCTGTACCCGTTGCCGGTTCTGCTCGCGCAATGTACTGCCCGCCACCGCCGTGGTGGCGGCCGGCGCCACGGCCACGGTCGGCAGATGCAGGTGGGCAGGCTCAATCCAGCCCTGCCCCTCCGCCAGCACGCAGGCCACTTCCAGTGCCTGCTTGAGCTGGCGCACGTTGCCGGGCAGCGGGTGGGCCAGCAAGTGGCGCTCGGCCTCATCGGTCAGGCGCAGGGCAGGATCCATCTCGGCCAGCAGCAGCCGGACCAGCGCCTGCCGCTCGCGGGTCGGCCAGTCGCGCAGCGGCGCCAGCAGTTGCCGCCAGCCGCAGATACGGTAGTAGAGATCCTCGCGAAAGGTGCCAGCCGCCACCATGGCCGCCAGATCCCGGTGGCTGGCGCTGACCAGCCAGAAATCCACCGCCTCAGGCTTGTGGCTGCCGACCGGGGTAACGGCGCGCTCCTGCAACACCCGCAGCAAACGGGTCTGGGCCAGCAGCGGCAGCTCACCGATCTCGTCCAGCATCAGGATGCCGCCGTGGGCGGCGCGCACATACCCCTGGCTGCCCTGGCTGCGGGCACCGCTGAAGGCCCCGCCGACATAGCCAAACAGCTCGGCCTCCACCAGCTCCGCCGGCAGGGCGCCGCAGTTGACGCACACCAGCGGTTGCGCTCGCCGGTTCGACTGCCCGTGCAGTTCGCGCACCAGGTACTCCTTGCCGCTGCCGGTCTCCCCCTCGATGAGCAGCGAGATGCCACGCTCCAGCATCTTGAGCGGCACCTGCTGGCCGAGCGAGCCGCCAGCATCGGTCGGCAGACTGGGCTGGGTCGCCACGGGAAGAACCTCCGGCACCAGCCGCAGTCCGCGCCGATCCCGCAGCAGCTGCTTGCCGTCGAAGGGGTGCTGGCCAAGCCAGAGCCGACCGGCCCGGTTGGCCCCGAGCAGCTCGCCCTCCTCCCCCAGCAGCAGACGGGCGGACCAGAGACTCTGGGGCTCGAGATCCACCAGCCAGCCCGGCTGGCGCGCCAGCAGCGCGTTTTCCAGGGTCATGGCCAACAGCCGCACCGTGCCCAGCATGTCGCCATCGTGATGGGCCGCGTCGGTGGAGATGTCGAGCACCCCGAGCAGTTGCCCGTCTGGCCCGAGCAGCGGGCAGGCGCTGCAGCTGAGAAAGCTGTGCTGGGCGAAGAAGTGCTGATTGCCGAGCACCTGCACCTCGCTCTGCTCGGCCAGCGCGGTGCCGATGGCGTTGGTGCCCTTGCTCGCCTCCCCCCAGCGGGCGCCGCTGCGCAAAAAAATGCGCTCGGCGTGGCGGGCGAAGCCGTCGTCACCGCTGGCGGCCAGGATGGCGCCCTCACCGTCGCACAGCAGCAACCGACAGGGGCGCCCTGCCAGCAACTGGCCAAACAGCGGCAACACGAAGCGCTGGAAGCTGGCGATCAGCACCCTGTGCTGCTCCTGACGGGCCGACAGCTCCCCCTGGGGCAGCAAGTCCAGCTCGGCGCTCTGCCGGCGGCTCAGCCCCTGATGCAGACAGCGCTGCCAGGAACGCTCGATCGGGCTGGCACTCGATTGAGATAATTCGCTCATCACGCCTCCTGTTCACAAACAGCACGACTGTCACGGTCACTGTCCAGAATCGGCACAGCTTCCTCACCTTCGCCCTGGTCATTGGTTAACCAAGATACGCTGCCGCACCCCGTTTGATAACGTTTTTGTAACTTTTACTGTGCTGGTCGGACCCTCTGGCACGTCCCTTGCGATACACAGCAGCAACCGGGTTGCCCGCCAGCCCGGTCAGGACCACACACATAAAGGATGATGAGATGATTTATACCGCTCCCGGTCAGGCAGGTGCCCTGGTCAGCTTCAAGTCCCGTTACGACAACTTCATCGGTGGTGAGTGGGTGGCGCCGCGCGCCGGCCGCTACTTTGAGAACATCTCGCCGGTGGATGGCAAGGTGTTCTGCGAGGTGGCCCGCTCCGACGCCGCCGACATCGAGCTGGCGCTGGACGCCGCCCACAAGGCATTCGCCAGCTGGAGCAAGACCAGCGTCACCGAGCGCAGCAACCTGCTGCTGCGCATCGCCGATCGCATCGAACAGAACATCGAGGTGCTCGCCATCGCCGAGACCTGGGAGAACGGCAAGGCGGTGCGCGAGACCCTGGCCGCCGACCTGCCGCTGGTGGTGGATCACTTCCGCTACTTCGCCGGCTGCATCCGCGCCCAGGAGGGCTCGGCCGCCGAGCTGGATCAGAACACCGTCAGCTACCACTTCAAGGAGCCCATCGGGGTGGTCGGCCAGATCATCCCGTGGAACTTCCCGCTGCTGATGGCGGCCTGGAAGCTGGCCCCGGTGCTGGCGGCCGGCTGCTGCAGCGTGCTCAAGCCCGCCGAGCAGACCCCGGTCACCATCATGCTGATGATGGATCTCATCAAGGACATCCTGCCTGCCGGGGTGGTCAACGTGGTCAACGGCTTCGGCGCCGAGGCGGGCCAGGCGCTCGCCACCAGCAACCGGATCCAGAAGCTCGCCTTCACCGGCTCCACCGAGGTGGGCGCCCATATCCTGCGCTGCGCCGCCGACAAGCTGATCCCCTCCACCGTGGAGCTGGGCGGCAAGTCCCCCAACATCTACTTCGCCGACGTGATGCAGCACGAGAGCAGCTACATCGACAAGGCGGTGGAAGGGATGCTGATGACCTTCTTCAACCAGGGCGAGGTGTGCACCTGCCCCTCCCGCGCCCTGGTGCAGGCCAGCATCTATGACGACTTCATGGACAAGGTGCTGGCCCGCGCCCGCACTATCGTCCAGGGCAACCCCCTCGACACCGCCACCCAGGTCGGTGCCCAGGCGTCGCGCGAGCAGTTCGACAAGATCCTGAGCTACATGGAGATCGGTCGCGGCGAAGGGGCCAAGATGCTGATCGGCGGCGGCCCGGCCAGGGTGAGCGGGCTGGAGGGGGGCTTCTACATCCAGCCCACCATCTTCTCGGGTCAGAACAAGATGCGGGTGTTCCAGGAGGAGATCTTCGGGCCGGCGCTCGGGGTCACCACCTTCAAGGACGAGGCGGAGGCGCTGGCGATTGCCAACGACACCCAGTACGGGCTGGGGGCGGGCCTGTGGACCCGCGACAGCAACCTGGCCTGGCGCATGGGGCGCGGTATCCAGGCCGGCCGGGTCTGGGTCAACTGCTACCACGCCTACCCGGCGCACGCGGCCTTTGGCGGCTACAAGAAGTCAGGGATCGGCCGCGAGACCCACAAGATGATGCTGGACCACTACCAGAACACCAAGAACCTGCTGGTGAGTCACGACATCAATCCCCTCGGCTTCTTCTAAACCCCTCCCGTGATCAACAAGGGCGCCTGCGGGCGCCCTTTTCATTGCTTAGAGTGGTCGCAGCTAGAGCGCTGCCTGCCCGGCACCTATGCCCAGCTGCTGGCGATAGCGCTGGGGCGAACAGCCCAGCTCCCGGTTGAACATGGCGATGAAGGCCGAGGTGGAGCCGTAACCGAGCCGCCAGCCAATCTCCTGCACCGGCAGCTCCCCCTTGAGCCAGGCCAGCGCCTTGAGCAGCTTGAGCCGGGCCCGCCACTGGCCGAAGTTCATCCCCAATTCCCGTACGCAGCGCCGGGCCAGGGTGCGCTCGGTGGTGTGCAACTGCTCGGCCCACTGGGCCAGGGTGCGCGGGTCGGCGGGGTCGCTGTAGAGCGCCGCCAGCATGGGGGCCAGCAGCTTGTCCTGGCTCATGGGCAGGTAGCTGTCCTGGCAGCGGGTGCGGGTCAGCTTCTCCACCAGCAGCTCGGCCTGGCGCACGTCCCACTCATCCGCCATGTGGCCCAGCTTGCGATCGCAAAAATCGGCCAGGATGGCGCGGATCAGCGGGGTCATCTGCAGCAGCCTGGGTTCGGCCGGCAGCCGCGCCGCCAGGGCGTGATTGACGTAGATGGAGGTGTAGTCGAGGGCCTGCTGGTTGTAGGAGGCGTGCTCCAGATCCGCCGGCACCCAGATGAGGTAGTCAGCCGGCGCCACCAGCCGGTGATCGTCCAGCACTATCTCCATCACCCCCAGGCTGATGAGGCTGAGCTGGCCCCAGGGGTGGCTGTGGGGCGCACATGCGCTCTCGGCCTGGATCTGCTGGTAGCGCAGATAGAGCGGATTGGGCTCTGGCAGATGCAGGTCCGTCGGATGGTAGTGACGTATGGCCATGGCGGGCGGATTGTCCTTTGCGCGGGATGATTTGTCAGTTTTACGTTACTTGATAACAGAAAGACAAGGGTAGACTGATCACCTCGATAATAAGGAGTCTTTGATGCGTATCTTCTACCCGCTGATGTTTCCGCTGCTCGCCGTGCTGATCTGGGCCACCAATACCGTGGTGTCCAAGGCCGCCGCCGACGTGCTGGATCCCGCGGCCATCTCCTTCTACCGCTGGGTGATCGCCGCTCTGGCACTGACCCCCTTCTGCCTGCCGCAACTGTGGCGCCGTCGTGGCGAGATCCGCCCCTGGCTCGGCAAGCTGCTGTTACTGGCGGCCCTTGGTATGGTGCTCTACCAGTGCCTCGCCTACTACGCCGCCCACACCACCTCGGCCACCAACATGGGGGTCATCGGCTCCCTTATCCCGCTGCTAACCCTGCTGCAGAGTGCCCTCTTCTTCGGCCAGCGGCCGGGCAAACAGGCGCTGATCGGCATGAGTATCTCCCTGTTCGGGGTGTTCTGGCTGCTGAGCCTGGGTCAGCCGCTGGCGCTGCTGCACGACGGCATCAATCAAGGCGACGGCCTGATGCTGCTCGGCTCCGCCAGCTACGCCCTCTATGGCCTGCTGATCCGCCGCTGGCAACTGCCGTTCGGCCCCTGGCTCAACCTCTACCTGCAGATCCTGCTGGCGGTCTTGCTGCTGATCCCGGTGGCCCTCTGCGCCGAGTCGCTGGCGGTGCCGGCCGAAGGCTGGGGCCTGGTGCTGTTTGCCGGCATCGCCTCCTCCCTCTTCGCCGCCTACTGCTGGATGCGCGGCCTCGCCTGCATGGGGGCCGAGCGCACCTCGGTGTTCATGAACCTGATGCCGCTGTGCACGGCGCTGATCGCCGTCATCAGCCTGGGGGAGCCGATACACGGCTACCACCTGCTGGGGGGTGGTCTCATCCTGGCGGGGGTCATGCTCTCCCAGTTCAAGCCGAAGGCCCGCCCGGCCCTGCTGGAAGAGGCCTGAGCGGCCGGCAGCACCGTTTTTTGCACTCAAATGGCAACAAAAAGGGAGCGCAAGCTCCCTTAACTGTATCTTAAGGATACCGAAGTAGATTCAAGAACAATAAACGGACACTTAACCATCAGCAGGTGCTTTATGGGTACAAACACCGTCAACTTGCTCAACAAAGTGCCAGAGGTCACCTTGACATTCTGGTTGATCAAAATGATGTCGACGACTGTTGGGGAAACAGCTGCAGACTTCTTGATCTTTAACCTGCATCTGGGTTTAACGGTTACCTCCTTGCTGATGGGGGTCCTCCTCATCGCGACACTCTTGATACAAGTTCGAGCAACTAGCTATACCCCCTGGAAATATTGGCTAGCTGTTGTGCTCGTGAGTATTTTCGGCACCTTGGTGACGGATAATCTGACCGACCAAGTTGGAGTACCGTTGGCGATCTCAACCAGTGTGTTTACGGTTGTGCTATTGGCCACCTTCCGGGTTTGGTATGCACAAGAAAAAACCTTGTCCATCCGTTCTATCGATACCCGCAAACGCGAACTATTTTACTGGGCAGCCATTCTCGTAACCTTCGCATTGGGCACAGCTGCAGGCGACTGGGTATCAGAGGGACTGAACATGGGGTATATGAATGCCACATTGCTTTTCGGATCGCTGATCGCAGTCATCGCAATCGCTCATTATTGGTTCAGAATGAATACCGTGTTAGCATTTTGGATCGTTTATGTACTGACTCGTCCACTTGGTGCTTCAATAGGTGACTGGCTATCACAATCTGAAAAGCATGGAGGCCTGGGATTTGGTGTCACTAGTACCAGTTTGGTTTTTTTTGCCTGCATCATCATGCTGGTTATTTATCAGTCACTGCCGCAGCGAATGCCTAAAGGTGGTTGAAAGATGCGATGTGAATAAATTCATGCCATAACCCAGTTCATCAATAATATATTTTAGGATGCCATCAGCACATCACTACCAGGGGCCTTTGGCCCCTTCATCTTGATAGGAGGATTGGATGGGGTATGGGGACGTGGCAATTAAGGCTGTGTTGATGTGTAAATCAGATGACCAATATAATCCCTGTGACGCCTGGGTACTTGCGGCACAAGAGCACTATCCCTCAAGCCAGTCAGCTCAGTTAAAGGGGTGTCCAAAAGGGGCATTCTTGGGATTGTGCAGTGAAGGCCTGGTAAGAGGCATATCGAGACAGCGTTATTCACGTGCGATTCAAAGTGGAAGCTATGCTGTCAAAGCAATACGTGTTCTTCAACACTATGAAGCTCAACATACTGAATTACTTAGCGCAGTACAACTTTGGGATGTGGTAATGAGGAAAGTTGGAAAAGAGATTGTGCACAATGGCCAGATGGATGTGGTTTTAGCTCTTTGGAAAAAAGAGCTGATAATAAAAAAGACTGTTGATTCCATATAGGCAAAAACAAAATCAACCCATAAAATTGGAGGCCGAAGCCTCCAATATCGAACAAGGTCATAAATGACCTGTCTTATGCCGTCGTATCAACCATGTATCCGCTACCAGGGGATTCTTGAGGCAACTTGCTTTCCAGTGAACTCAAAAAATCCTGAAGTGATACCTTGTTACCATTTTGGCCTGCACCACTGCCAACAATCGAATTGAATTGATCCTGCAGTGTATTTAAAACAGGGTCAGAGCTGTTGCCGTTGCTCAATGTTGATATCAGTGTATCAAGCCCCTGCTTCATAGAATTACTGCCACTACTCGATTGCAAAGAGACTGCTTGTGCTTGGCCACTTTCGTCGCCGTCATTATCATTACCGTCCTCTTTTCCAGAGGCACCTCGTACAGCCCCCATCAAATTGTGCATGAAAGATGATAACGCTGACTTTGTATCGCTATTAGAGGTATCGACGTTCACTCCTAGCGATGACAATGCAGACTTTACATCCCCCATCATTTTATCACCCCCACCCTCTCGATCATGGTGATGGTGGTGTTTTGCTGGTTGAGCACTGGCGGAAGACGCTGCGTTATTGTACGAGGCAGAGAGAGAAGAGCTACCGATTGAACTGACATCCGATGACATACGATGTTCCTTTCAAGGTTGAATAAACCCAGTGGCACTCATTGCCACTTTGACCATAGTGCATATACCTTGCCACTGTTTATCCATGAGAAAGATGCAGATAACTTATTGATATAGTTACATCGTTTAATGACACACGGTGAATTAGCCTCGGCAAAAATCAACCTGTGGCAACCTGGTATTGCCACAGGTTGCCAGGCCGACGAACAAATCGGTTCCAACAACGATCCTGTTTAGGATTGAGTTGCAAATTCAGACACAAAAAGCGCCTTCAACGGAGCTTTTTGGAAGAGCCATGATGACAGATGCGGCTCAACTGCCCCGCCGCCAGTGGTAGCGGCGCTCGGGCCGGCCGCGCTGGCCGTAGTTGAGATCCACGTCCACCCTGTCCTCCGACTCCAGATACTCCAGATAGCGGCGCGCCGTGGTGCGGCTGAGGGACAGGCGCAGCGCCACCGTGTCGGTGGAGAAGGCGCTGTCCGGCTCGCCCGCCAGCAGCTCCAGCACCTGGCGCAGGGTGATGGCGTCGATCCCCTTGGGGGTATCACGTACCTCGCGCCCCTGGGGTCTCACCTTGCCCATCAACCGGTCCAGGTCGCTCTGCTCGAGGGAGCCGCGCTCGCAGATGCGCCGGTGCAGGGTGAGGATCTCGTCCAGGCTCTGCTGGATGCGAAACAGCCGCAGCGGCTTGATGATGTAATCCTGTACCCCCTGATTGAGGGCCTGCTGGATAGTTTCCACGTCGCAGGAGGCGGTCACCATGATGACGTAGGCTTCGCGGTTGTGGCTGCGCAGCCGGTTCACCCACTCCAGGCCTGAGCCATCGGGCAGCGAGATGTCCACCAGCAGCAGTTGCGGCTGGGCCGCGCGCATCATGAGATCGGCCTGGGTCAGGCTCTCGGCCCGACCCAGCAGGGAAAATCCGGGGGTGGAGGAGACCAGCTCGGCCAGAATGGATCCTATCCGTTCGTCATCCTCGATCACCAGAGTGAAAATGGGCTCCATAGATCACACCAATTGGTTTTTATTCAAGTAGATACCGAACAGCGTCGTCTGTTCGGCGGTGCGGCGCCATTCTATCACACCCCCTCGCCTGGCCACCGTCTCCTTGACCAGGAACAGACCGACACCGTGATCGCCGGTCTGGCGACTGATGCCGTAATCAAACAGATGATCCGCCAGCGCCTCGTCCACCCCCTCACCGCTGTCCTCCACCTCGATCACCAGCCGGCGCCCGAAGTCATTGAGGGAGATGAGCACCCGTGGCGGACACTGCTTGCGCCGGGCCCAGGCGGCGCGGATGCCGTTGTCCAGCAGGTTGCCGATGAGGGTGATGAGATCCGCCGACACCGCCGCCGGGTACTCGCCCAGCGCCGAATCGGGATCCAGCACCAGCTCCACCCCGAGCTCGCGGGCCCGGCTGAACTTGCCGAGGATGAGCCCGGCCACCGGCTTGTCCTCGATGGCCCGTAGCAGATCGTGCAGCATGGTCTGGCACGCTTCGCTCTCCTGCTGGATCAGCTCCACCGCCTGCTCCACGTGACCCAGCTGCAGCAGGCCGGAGAGGCTGCTGAGCTTGTTGGCGAACTCATGGGTCTGCATCCGCAGCATCTCGGCATACTGGCGCAGGTGAGTCACCTGCATGCCGAGGCTGCCGGTCACCTCGGGGCGGCTGAAGATCAGCAGCCGACCGGGGATCTTGCCCTCCACCGCCTGCCAGCGCCCGATGAACGACTCGCCGTGCACGGTGAAGCCGAGCTCGGTCTCTAGCTGGGTCAGGGCGGGGGCGAGCGGCGGCGACAACTCCGCCAGTGGCTGGCCGAGCAGGGAGTGGCGGCCGGTGCCGGGCAGGCGCAGCTGGTAAAAGGCGGCGCTGTTGAGCATGCGGATGTGGCCCTGGCTGTCGAGGGCGATCACCCCCTCCGAGATGTGCTCCAGCACCAGCTCCTGCAGCACGAAGCGGTTGACGATGGTCTCCGGCTCCAGATCCAGCAGGGTGCGCCGCAGCCGATGCTGGATCCAGAGCGCCAGCAGCAGGCCGCAACCCAGCACGGCGCCGATGGCGCTGATGAGCAGGGCGATCCGATCCAGATAGATGCCCTCTACCGTCTGCATCAGATAGCCCACCACCACGGCGCCGATGGCGCGCCCGTCCGCCCCGATCACCGGGGCGAAGCAGCGAATGGCCGGCCCCAGGGTGCCCACGTCCTTGGAGCAGTAGCTGCTGCGCTCGTTGAGGGAGGGCCAGATATCCTCGCCGCGAAACAGGCCGCCCACCAGCTCCGGGGAGGGGTGGCTCAGCCGGCGGGCGTGCTCGTCGGTCACCACCATGTAGGCGGCGTCGGTGCGGCTGCAGATCCCCTGCACATAGTCACGCAGACCCGGATCGCTGCCCCACTCCAGCGCCTGCACCACCCGCTGGTCTGCTGCCAGCACCCGCGCCAGATCCCCCCCCTTCTCCTCCAGGTTCACTTCCAGCAGGTGGCGGATAAAGAGCGCCAGCAGGCTGCCCAGGATGACGATCAGGAGCAGTGACAGGCCCAGGGAGAGGGTGACCAGTTGGTGACGCAGTTTCATCGATTAGCCTTGCAACATCAGGACGCGGACCAATAGTGCGGGCGCCACCAGGTCTGGTCAATCAAAGGTGCGGGATCGCCGGCAAAATCGGCCAGCCCCTCGGCACGGGCACAGAGTGCCACCGCCCTCGCCACGGCGCGGGCCACCTCCCCCACCTGCTCGATGGGGGGCAGCAGCCGCCCTTCGGCCAGCGGATAGGCGCCCACCGCCTGCACCGCCGCCCGCAGCATGCCGTCGCTGATGCGCCGCGCCTTGACCGCGCAGGCCCCGAGGCCAATGCCCGGAAACACATAGACGTTGTTGCACTGGGAGACCACCCGCGCCGCCCCGTCCACCGTCACCGGCGGGAAGGGGCTGCCGGTGGCGAGCAAGGCGCGCCCGCCGGTCGCCTGCCACACCAGGGTTGGGGTCGCCTCGGCGCTGCGGGTGGGGTTGGAGAGCGGCAGGATCACCGGCCGCTCGCACACCTCCCCCATGGCCGTCAGCTCCGCCTCGTCAAACAGGCCGCCCTGACCGCTTACCCCGATCAACACCCCGGGGCGCAGCCGCTCGATGAGCGCGGCCAGGGAGTGGCACGCCTCCGCCGCCGGGCGGGCAAACGGCTGCTGGGCCGGGGTGAGCCCGGCGCGGTCCTGGCAGACCAGGCCATCCTGATCGAACAGCTGCACCCGCTCCGTGCCGCCTGCCAGCTGGGCCAGCATGGCGGCAATGCCACAGCCGGCCGAGCCGGCCCCGACGATCAGCACCGGGGTATCGGCCAGTGTACTGCCCGCCTGCTGCAGTCCCGCCAGCACGCAGGCCGATGCCACCGCCGCCGTGCCCTGGATGTCGTCGTTGAACATGCACAGCTCATCGCGGTAGCGGGCCAGCAGATTGGCGGCATGCTTGCCGGCAAAGTCTTCAAACTGCAGCACCACCTCTGGCCAGCGTTTGCGAATGGCGGCCACCACCTTGTCCATGAACTGGTAATAGGGCTCGCCATCCACCCGCGGCGCCTGCCAGCCGAGGTAGGAGTCATCTTCCAGCAGCTCGGAGTTGTTGGTGCCCACATCGACACACAGCGGCAGGGTGCGCGCCGGGTTGATGCCGCCGGCGGCGGAGTAGAGCGCCAGCTTGCCGATGCAGATCCCCATGCCGCCGATGCCGAGATCGCCTAGCCCCAGCACCCGCTCGCCATCGGAGATGACGATGACGTCCACCTCCTGCTCCACCGCCGCGAAGATGTCATCCAGCTCGTCCCGGTCGTGCCAGGAGAGGTAGAGGCCGTGGCTGCGCAGATAAAGGTCGCTGTGGCGCTGGCACGCCTCCCCCACCACCGGGGTGTAGATGATGGGCAACAGCTCGGGCAGATGGTGGCGCACCAGCTCGTAAAACAGTACCGGGTTGTCCTCCTGCAGCTGGCGCAGCAGCAGGTGCTGATCAAACGGGCTCTGCATGGCCGAAACCAGCCGGTAGATGCGGCGCCGCTGCTGGGCCAGCGACTCCTCCTTGTGGGGCATGCGCCCCATCAATCCCTGTCGCTTGCGTTCGGCATAGGGCAGGCTGGTGCCCATCATGATGTCGTTCATTATCTTGTTCCTTATGCCAGCAGCGAGATGAGCAGGGTGGCCAGGATCAACATGACGGCGCCCCCGAGACGAGAAGAGATCTGGGCAAACGGCATCAGGGTCATGCGCTGGGCCGCCGAGAGCACGGCCACATCGCCGGTGCCCCCCATGTTGGCCATGCACAGGCCGCCGGTGATGGCCGCCTCGATGGGGTAGAAGCCGATCATTCGCCCCACCAGCGCCGCCCCCAGGGCACCGCCAACCACGGTCACCAGCACCAGCACGAAGTAGCTGACGGAGAAGGCGCTGATGAGCTCGGGAATGCTGGTGTAGGCGACACCGATTCCCACCAGCAGGGAGGGAGTCAGGTTGCTGACCACGAACTGGTACCAGTCGGCCGCCGCCTGCTCGTAGCGACGGGGCAGCAGGCCGCTCACCTTGATGACGGCCACCGCCAGGATCATCAGGGCGAAAGGGTGCATGGGGATGAAGTTGCCGAGCAATGAGCCCAGCACGAACATGCTGGAGCTGATGAAGAGCCCAAGGCCAAGGCTCTCCAGCGTCGGCGCCTGCACCTTCTCTTCGGCCACGTCAGCGGCACTCTCTTTTATCATCAGCTTGCCGTTGCCGGTCAGGGAGGGGTAGCGGCGACCGAGGCGGGCCAGCAAGGTCCCCACCAGGATGGCCAGGGTGTTGGCGATCACCACCGCCGGCACCATCCGCGAGAGCAGATCGGCGCTCGACATCTGCAGCGGTCCGGAGAGGATCTCCACCAGCGGCACGGCGCCGGCCCCCATGCCGCCCCCCATGATGGGCAGGCCGATCAGCAGCACCGCATTCTTGAAGCCATACCCCATCAGGGCGCCCACCAGACCGACGCTGAGCAGCGCCAGCGCGACGCCCCCCAGGATCACCGGCAGGTAGCGCATGGCGGCGTTTTTCAGCAGGGCGCCGCTCATGCCGAACACCGAGCCGGTCACCAGGCTGGCGATGAAGAAGTTGAGAAAGCCCCCCTCCTTCATGAAGCCGATGATCACCTGGCCCGCCTCGACAGGCAGGATCCGGTATTCAAACAGGGCGGCGCCACCGAAGATGGCGAGGATGGTGCCACCACCCAGGTATTCGCGGATGGGAGTGATGCGCTCGCCCAGCTCGGTCAGCAGGGTGCCGAGCACGAACATCAAGGCCAGCGCGCCGACCATGCCGAGTGGCAGAGAGCCGTTCCAGCCCGAGAAGAGTACGCAGGTGGCAAGCCCGAGGAAGATCATCATGGGCATGCCGGCAATCTGTCGGTCGCCAAACAACGCGATCCGGGTCTGTGGGGTAGAGAGGTTTTTCATTGTTATGCTCCAGCGTGTGGTGTGGCGCCACTCTAGCCATCTCTCTCGCCCCTGTCGGTTAGCCTGTCTGCAAAGGCATATAAAAACATTAAATTCTTAAACGTTATGGCTGGCAGAGGATGTCGCCCAGCCTGTCATTGGTATTATTCAGGCGCACTATTGTGCCGTGCCAATCAAACCGGTGGGCACTCATCTCTCAATGCCATCAGGCTCTTGATGGGGCCATTATCAAATAACGATTAAATAACAGTCGGCATGCTTCTCAATAATGGGAAACCATGCTTGCCCCGCTCGATGCTATTTTGATTGATCACCGGCAAGGATTGAGTGGCGATCTCAAGATCAGTAAATCCCAATCGAACAAACTGCCGCAGACTGGAAGAGACACCAGAAGGATTACGGACAGGCGATCACGCCGAGGCCCGCAAAGAGGAGCTGCCCATGGCAGGTCGTGCCTGCCTCAGGGGAGCGTTTGAGCCGATACAAACGGGCCCTGCAACAGACCGTCAGATGATGATGACGGCCTCATGACACCAACCGAAAAACTATTCGGCTAATAACAGTGGAATATTGGCAGGGTCAAATTCATGACAGGTTTCGGTACTTTCCAGGCTGAGCCCATAATGGCCATCGGCAACATATTCCGCCTCCACCAACAGGCTCTCGATGGAGAAATGGGGGTCACCCGATTCATATCGTTCCACAGCTATCGTCTCCCTGTTTAGCTGACCCATCAATATTAGTGGATAAAAAACAGCCTGCCGAATTCAGATAATATTTTTCTGCTGACAACATTCTCGGCCATGGCTATTCCAAGGCTATTTTCAGCACGATTGGTGACATGATTTGGTTATTTCACCGGCCCATGGCGGGAATGATTCACCCAAATAGGCTCGCGGCAGACACGGGTTGCTGCCAACAGGACGTTCAAACCCAGCAAGCAAGCTCCACAAGAAACCTACCTCCAATTTTCATAAACAAGATCGCGATCACACTATTTACTTAGCCTGCTAAACAACTACAATGCTTAGCAAGCTAAGTAAATGGAGAGCCTCATGATGAAGGATCTGGAAATGCTGCGCGAGCTGTCCCTCGCCGAGCGGGTCGGCCGACTGCATCGGCTGTGGCGCACCGTGGCCGATCTCGAACTGGCCCCCCTCGGCCTCACCCATCCCCGCTGGACGGCGCTGTGGAAGCTGAGCCGGCTCGGTGGCCACCTCAGCCAGAAGACCCTGGCCGAAGCGCTGGAGATCGAACTGCCCTCCCTGATGCGCACCCTGGGCCAGCTGGAAGAGCAGGGGCTGGTGGAGCGCCACTGCTGCAGTCAGGACAAGCGGGCCCGCATCGTCACCCTGACCCCGGCCGGCAAGACGCTGCTCGACCAGATTGAAGATCGCATCATGGAGATACGCCGGGAGCTGCTCGCCGGCATCAGCCAGCGGGAGCTGGAACAGTTTGAAGATATCGTGCATCGCATCTGCGCCAATGCCCTCGGCAAGATAGGTGCACAGAGTGAAGAGAGAGAGTGAAATGACCCCGGATCAACAATTCAAGCGCTGGATAAAATGGGCCATGGGCGCCTTCGTACTGGTCTTTGCCTACTTCCTGCTGGCCGACCTCAAGATGCCGCTCACCCCGCAAGCCATGGCGACCCGCGTCGTGACCAAGATGGCGCCCCAGGTCAGCGGCAAGGTGGTCGAGGTGGCCGTCGGCAACAACCAGCACGTCAAACAGGGCGACCTGCTGTTCGTGCTCGATCCCGCCCCCTTTGAGCTGGCGGTGGAGCAGGCCCGCCTCGCCCTGGCCCAGGCCGAGCAGCAGAATCGTCAGCTTGATGCCACCCTCAATGCCGCCAGCGCCGACTTCAGTTCGCTGCAGACCCAGGCCGCCCTCAAGCTGCGGGAAGCGGAGCGCATCGATGCCCTCTATCGCCGCCACATGGTCTCCGAGCAGCAGAAGGATGACGCCGACAGTGCGTTTCGCACCGCCCAGGCCAACCTGCTGGCCAGCAAGGCCCGCATGACCCAGGCCAGGGTCAACCGTGGTCTGCCCGGCGACGACAACCTGCTGCTGCGCCAGGCCCGCAACCGCCTCGCCCAGGCCGAGCTCAACCTCGCCTACAGCCGGGTCCACGCCAGCCAGGACGGCATCATCACCAACCTGCAGCTCAAGCCGGGCAGCTTCGCCGCGGCCGGTGCACCGCTGCTGGCGCTGGTCTCCGAGCAGGTGGACGTGATCGCCGATTTTCGCGAGAAGAGCCTGCGCCACGTCAATCAGGACAGCCAGGCACTGGTCGCCTTCGATGGCGAGCCGGGTCGCCTCTATCCGGCCCGGGTCACCAGCCTGGATGCCGGGGTCAGCGCCGGCCAGTTCGATGCCAACGGCCTCCTGGCCAGCCCCACCGAGTCGGATCGCTGGGTGCGCGACGCCCAGCGTCTGCGCCTGCACCTGGCGCTGGAACAGCTGCCCGCCCATCTGCCGGCCGGTGCCCGCGCCACCGTGCAGCTGCTGCCCGACAACGCCCTGACCGGACTGCTGGCCCGCGCCCAGATCCGCCTGCTCAGCCTGCTGCACTACATCTACTGAGGTGACGGCAATGACGTTATGGCACAGGCCCCTCACCGCCAACGAACTGCGCCAATGCCTGCGCATCGCCTTTGGCAGCACCACCGGCTTTCTGCTCTGCAAGCTGTTTGGCTGGAACTACGGTGTCTTCTACACCGTCACGCCGGTGCTGCTGCTGGGCATGGTGCCGGTGATGAACGGCCATGCCGCCCGCCAGCTGATCGCCGCCGCCGTGGTCTGCGGGCTGGAAGTGGGGCTGCTGGGGGGGCTGTTTGGCGGCCATCCCGGCCTGATGGTTCCCATCGCCTTCCTGCTGTTTCTCTACCGCTTCGCCGCCATGTCGCGGGGCAGCCTGTTCCTGTTCGGTGCCAACGGGGTGTTGAGTCTCAGCATCATGCTGCACTTTGCCAGTTACCCGCAGACCGATCTCAACGACCTTATCTTCAGCAACCTGTGGGCCAGCGTGCTGTCAGTGCTCATCGCCTACCTGATGACGGCATTGATCCCGGACGTGGAGGAGCGCCCCAAACCGGCTCCCTCCCCCAAGGCACCACACCGGATGCGGCACGAGGCGCTGCTTGGCGCCAGCATCGCCACCCTCTCCTTCATGGTGTTCCAGATCTTCGATCTGCGGGACTCCATGTCGGCCCAGGCCACGACCCTGCTGGTGCTCTTCCCCATGCATTGGGACGGCGCCCTGAGCTATGCCCGCAAACGGGCCATGGGCACCCTGCTCGGGGTGAGCTTCGGCCTGGTCAGCCAGCTGGTGCTCTACGACTGGTCGGGACTGCTGTTGCTGGTCGCCCCCATGCTCTGGCTCGGCGCCATGCTGTTCAGCCATGCCCACGTGAAGGAGGCGAGCGGTTCCGGGGTCGGCTTCGGTGCCCTCACCACCCTCGGCATCCTGTTCGGCCAATACCTGACGCCGGGCAACGATCTGGTGTTCAGCGCCCTCTACCGGGTCAGCAGCATCTTGTTTGCCATCGTCGCCACCCTGCTGGCCTGTTACCTCATCCACCGACTGCTTAACCGCTTCGAGGCCACTCGGTTCGGTTATTGACCCCCTGTTGTTAGCTCAAGGATGTGCTGCCTTTCGCCCCGCTATGCCTACCGGGGCGTTTTTTTGCCTTCCGTTTGGCGGCACCTGCGGCCAGCCCCAGCAACTATGCTTGCTAGGGCAGTCGGCAACAGGAGAGAGACCATGGCACGAGCAGCATACATCCACTGGTTGGCAATCACTCTGCTGCTGGGGATGACCTGTGCCCGGGCAGAGCAGGTGCTCATTGCCGCCGAGGATGACTGGGCCCCCTACTGCGCCCTCGACAAGCAGAGCGGCCAGCCCCAGGGGTTGGCCCCCGAGCTGGTGAAGGCGGCCTTTGCCGCCGAGGGAGTCGATGTCGAGTTTCGCACCATCCCCTTCGCCCGCTGCATGTACGAGGCGCGCAGCGACAAGGTGCTCGGCTGCTTCGATGCCACCATCACCGAGGAGAACCGCTACCAGTACTTCTGGCACGAGACCCCCATGTTCGAGGAGGATCTCGCCATCTTCGCCCTGGCCCGCGAACCACGCCGGGATCTCAAGCTCACCTCGCTGGAACAGAAGACGGTGGGCATCACCCTTGGCTACACCTACCCCACCGACTTCATGGAAAACCCCAGGATCACCCGCTTCCAGGCCAAGTCCGACGCCCAGATCATCGAGATGCTGGTGCGCGGCCGGGTCGACTACATCCTGATGAACGAGATGCCGGGCTACCTCAAGATCCAGCAAAAGCAGCTGAGCGGGAAGGTGGTCAAGGTGGGCAAGATCTCCACCGACGGTTTCTGGCTTGCCTTCTCCCGCGCCCATCCCCAGGGCGAGGCAATGGCCAAACGCTTCGAGGAAGGGCTGCAGAAGATCCGCAACAACGGCACCTACGAGGCGCTGGTGCGCGCCTTCGAGGCCAGACTCGGTCTGCATTGAGCCACTGCTCATTAGCGCTTCTTTTGACGCCCATGGACGCATATCGACGCAAGCCGGGTCGAGGCACATTGCGCCCCTTTGGCAAGCTGTTAGGATCACGCCCGGATGACACCGATGGAGAATCAACATGAAGCACGCCAACCTTCTGCTGCTGGGTATCGCGAGCCTGACCCTGCTGAGCGGCTGCGAACGCGGCGCCGGCACCCTGAGCGTGACCGGTGGCGACCCCGTCACCTATCTGTGTGAACAGGGCCAACGGGTGCAGGTACGCTACTTCGCCCTCTCCGATCAGAGCCTCAACTTCGTCAAGCTGGCGCTGCCAGATGGCAAGGATTACACCCTGCCGCAGAGCGTTTCCGCCTCCGGCGCCCGCTACACCGACGACCATGAGGCCGTCTGGTGGAACAAGGGAGATGAAGGCTTTGTCGAGATGCGCGACAAGGATGGCGAGTGGCAGAGCGTCTACAACGACTGCAAGCAGCAGTAAACAGCAACCCCGGCCAGGCCGGGGTTGTTCATTACTCCACTTCAATCTCGTAGCGACCCACCACTCGCACCGGAATGGCCTGCGGGTTCTGCTCCGACACTCGATAGCGGGTCTTGGCCAGCCCCGACAGGGCGATCAGGTCCAGCACGCCGGGCGGCTCCGAGGCCACAATCTCTGGGCTGAACAGATTGCCGTTGGAGTCGATGAGATAACGGATCTCCACATAGCCCTTGACGGGCAGCTTGGCTGGCGCGCCACCCACCGGTTCAAACGGGGGCACCTCGCCATCCTGCACCCAGTATTTGCCAAGCTCCGCCATGGTCACCTCCAGCGGCGGCTGGTTCAGTTTCACGGTGGGACTGGGGCTGGCACAGCCCCCCAGCAGACCGAGCACGGTGCCCAGCAGCAAGACCTTCAAACCCATTCAACACTCCTTGTTGAGTCAGATCAGAGGGATCGCCCCTCCCCGGCAGGGTTGCCGGCCCATTACTGTAACAATCGGAACCCGTTTGAGCAGCATAAAAAAAGCCAACCCCATCGGGTTGGCTTTTGGCAAAGCGGCTCAACGTCAACCGCGCTTGTCGCTGACCACCAGCCAGAGCGCATGCACCATGCCGGGCAGGCCGCCGAGCAGGGTCAGCACTATGTTGATCAGAAAATGCAGGCTGAAGCCCACCTGAAGAAAGGCACAGACCGGGGGCAGAAAGATGGCCAGCAGGATCTTGAGCAGATTGTTCATCTCGGATTTCCTCGTCAACGATGTCACAGGGATAGCAATGGGCTAACCATAAACATCCCTGGCTTCAACTGCAAACCAGACAGGGAATGCGCTCACCCCCTTCCCGCCAGGCGTTGAGGTCGTGGATGACCTGATTGCTGCTGCCGCGCCAGAGCAGGCCGGGATCCGCCAGGGCCTTCTCGAACTTGCCATCCACCAGCACGTCCAGCAAGGCCACCAGCTCGCGCTGGGCCGGGCTGAGCTCGCCAAGCAGATAGCCGGTCCAGCACCAGATATCCTTGCCGGGGCACTCGGCGCGCACCCGTTTCACCAGCGCCAGCACGTGGGGCACGTTGGTGGGGTGGAGCGGATCGCCGCCGGAGAGCGACAGTCCGCGCCGCTTGATACGCGTGTCGTTGAGATCCGCGATGACGCGATCGCTCATCGCCTCATCGAATGGCTTGCCGCCATCGAGCCGCCAGGTGCTCTGGTTGTAGCAGCCTGGGCACTGATGTTCGCAGCCCGAGACGAACAGGGTGGCGCGGGTACCGGGGCCGTTGATCACATCGACCGGGTAGTATTGGTGGTAGTGCATCGCTTGTTTCCTGCCTCCTTCACGGGTGTGCAAACGGTCGCCACCCCATGAAAATGGCCCCTTGCAACAGGGGCCAGCGTTTCATCGTTACCGCACTTACATATGTTTGACGCGACGCTTCACCTCTTCCTGCTTGCCCGCATTGAAGGGGCGCGCATCCGGGCTGCCGAGGTAGCCGCAGACACGGCGGGTCACCGACACCTTGGCCGGGTCGTGGTTGCCGCAGCGCGGGCAGGTAAAGCCCTTGGAGGTGCACTCAAACTCGCCGGTGAAGCCGCAGTCGTAGCACTCGTCGATGGGGGTGTTGGTACCGTAGTAGGGCACCTTGTCATAGCTGTAGTCCCAGACGTTCTCCAGCGCTTCCAGGTTGTGCTGGATGTTGGGGTACTCGCCGTAGCAGATGAAGCCGCCGCTGGCGATGGGCGGATAGGGCGCCTCGAAGTCCAGCTTGTCGTACGGATTGACCTGCTTCTCCACGTCGAGGTGGAAGCTGTTGGTGTAGTAGCCCTTGTCGGTCACCCCCGCCACCACGCCAAACTCCTTGGCGTCGATGCGGCAGAAGCGCGAGCAGAGGTTCTCGCTCGGGGTGGAGTAGAGGCTGAAGCCGTAGCCGGTCTCCTCCTTCCACTCGTCGGTGGCCGCCTTGAGCCGCGCAATGATGGCGATGGCCTTCTGCTGCAGCTCGGCACTGTCAAACAGGTGCACCTGATCGCCAAACAGGGCATTGATGGTCTCGTGTACCCCGATGTAGCCAAGGGAGATGGAGGCGCGACCGTTCTTGAAGATCTCGCTGACATTGTCGTCCGCCTTCAGACGCACCCCGCAGGCCCCTTCCATGTAGAGGATGGGCGCGACCCGGGCCTTGACCCCGTCGAGGCGCTTGATGCGGTACATCAGTGCTGTCTTGGCTACCCGCAAGGCGGCGTCCAGCTTGTCCCAGAAGTCCGCTTCATCGCGGGATTTCAGGGCGATGCGCGGCAGGTTGAGGCTTACCACCCCTAAGTTGTTGCGCCCTTCGTGGACCAGCTCGCCGTGCTCCTCGTAGGCACCGAGGAAGGAGCGGCAACCCATGGGGGTCTTGAAGGAGCCGGTCACCTTGACCACCTGGTCGTAGTTGAGGATGTCCGGGTACATCCGCTTGGAGGCGCACTCCAGCGCCAGCTGCTTGATGTCGTAGTTGGGATCGCCCTGCTTGTGGTTGAGGCCATCCTTGATGGCGAACACCAGTTTCGGGAACACGGCGGTCTTCTTGTTCTTGCCAAGGCCGGCGATGCGGTTGCTCAAGATCGCGCGCTGGATCAGGCGTGACTGCCAGCTGTCGCCGAGGCCAAAGCCGAAGGTGACGAACGGGGTCTGACCGTTGGCGGTGTGCAGGGTGTTGACCTCGTACTCCAGCGACTGGAAGGCGTCGTAACACTCCTTCTCGGTGCGGGCCATGGCGTAGGCATCCACATCGCTGATGCCCCACTCCAGCGCCACTTCCCGGTGCTTCTCCCAGCTGATGGTCACATAGGGAGCCAGCACTTCGTCGATGCGATTGATGGTGGTGCCGCCATAGATGTGGCTCGCCACCTGGGCGATGATCTGGGCCGTGACCGCGGTGGCGGTACTGATGGACTTGGGAGTGTCGATCTCCGCATTCCCCATCTTGAAGCCGTGGGTCAGCATCCCCTTCAGGTCGATCAACATGCAGTTGAACATGGGGAAGAAGGGGGAGTAGTCGAGATCGTGGAAGTGCAGATCGCCGCTCTCGTGCGCCTGTACCACATCGCGGGGCAGCATGTGACTGGTGGCGTAATGCTTGGCAACGATGCCCGCCAGCAGGTCACGCTGGGTCGGGATCACCTTGGAATCCTTGTTGGCGTTCTCGTTGAGCAGGGCCGCGTTGGTCTGCTCCACCAGGCCGCGGATCTCCTGGGCCAGCCGGCCGCGGGCCTCGCGAGCCTGATCCCGGTCGTGACGGTATTCGATGTAGGCACGGGCGATGGCCTTGTCGTCGGAGGCCATCAGGTGGTTCTCGACCCGGTTCTGGATCTCGTGGATGTCCACTTCCCCCCGTCCTTCCAGCTCCTGGGTGACGGCGGCGGCAATGCGCTCGGCCAGCGCCGGACTGGCCTGATTGACCGCCTCTGCCGCTCGGCCCACCGCCTCGGCAATCAGCTGGGCATTGAATGGTGCGCGACATCCATCACGTTTGATCACAACCGGTTTCATGGATTTTCCCCGTTAAAAAGGCCAGGCTCTCGCCCTCGGCTTACCCTTGTTTGGCCCCCTCCTCCACGCCTCGTCCTCGGCGCAAATAAATTCAGCCGAGGCTTGACAAGCCAGGGCTGACGATGAGAAGGGAACAGCTTGTACACAGCTTAATAACACAACATATAGGGATTAAAAACGAATGCAGCCCTATATGTGGTGTCTATTAGGCACCAAAGCGTGACCGTATTTCTTGATCCAGAACAGGTTTTGAGGTGAGTGGCGCAGTTCCCGACCAGTCACAAACGGCCCCATACAAGACCCAATTCAAGCCTGATGCGGGCTGGCGCCCGATACCGGCCAGAGGGAAAAAGATTTCCCTTCCGACAGTAATTGACCGGGACAGGTTTGCACCAAGATGGACATAATGAATGACAACTCCTCTTGTTCGATGGGAAGCGACATGACCAACCCGCTATTGCTGCTACTGCTGCTGTGTGCCCTCCCGTTGCGGTTGTGGGCGGCCGAGATTCTGGTGATCAGCAGCTACCACCCCGAATACCTGTGGGATCAGAGCTACAACGCCAGCCTAGCCGCCAACCTCAAGGGCAACCACCACATCAGCCACTTCTACATGGATACCAAACGCCGCCCCGCCGAGGAGTTCGATCAGATAGCCGAGCAGGCGCTCGCCTACTATCGCCAGGTGAAACCGGATCTGGTGGTGCTCGGCGATGACAACGCCATCAACTACCTGGCCAGCGACATCGCCTCCCTCGGCACTCCGGTAGTATTTCTCGGCATGAATGAGAACCCGCGCCACAAGGGGCTGGTCGGCCACCCCAAGATCACCGGCGTGCTGGAGCGCCCCCTGCTCAAACGCAACATCAGCGAGATGAGCCAGCTGATGGGGGGGATCAAGAAGGCACTGGTGCTGTTTGACTCGAGCAACGTGGCGCTCACCGCCATCGAGGATGAGTTCAAGACCCAGACCGAATTGCGAGTCGGCCAAACCCGGGTCAACAGCCAGCTCATTGGCGACTACAGCCTGTGGCAGGAGGCCGTGCTCAATGCCAAGCAGAGTGGTTATGAAGCCATCTTCATCGGCCTCTACCACACCCTCAGCGACGAACAGGGCCGCCATGTGGATGAGAACAAGTTGCTGGAGTGGACCAGCGCCCACAGCCCGGTGCCGCTGTTCTGTTTCTGGGAGTTTTCGGTGGGCAAGGGCAAGGCCATCGGTGGCCTGGTGCTGGATGGCCGCGATCAGGGGGCCAAGGCGGCCGAGCTGGTCAACGCCATCCTGGCGGGCGCCCAGCCCAAAACCCTGGCACCGCGCGCCGCCCTGCGTGGCGAGTATGTATTCAGCAAGAGCGAGCTGGCCCGCTGGCAGCTCACCCTGCCGGACAAGTGGCGCTACAAGATCCTCTGGCGTGATTGAGCGCTGCTCAGCGCCCCCATAACAAAGAACCCGGCCATGCCGGGTTCTTTGTTTATCTGATTGAAGCTGCGACTCAGCCCTGCAACGCCTGTTGCAGCTCTTCTTCACTCCAGACGGTGATGCCGAGCTCCTGGGCCTTGACCAGTTTGGAGCCTGCCGCCTCCCCCGCCACCAGCACATCGGTCTTGGCCGACACCGAGCCCGCCACCTTGGCCCCCAGCGCCTGCAGCGCCGCCTTGGCGTCGTTGCGCGACAAGGTGGTGAGGGTGCCGGTCAGCACGAAGGTCTTGCCGGCAAAGGGCTGCTCGCTTGCCTCCATCTTCTCGATGGCCGGCCAGTGGATGCCGGCCGCCAGCAGGGCCTCCAGCACCTCGATGTTGTGGGGCTGGCGCAGGAAGTAGTAGACGTGCTTGGCCACTATGTCCCCCACGTCGGCCACTTCCAGCAACTGCTCCACCGAGGCGGCGCGCAGGGCGTCCAGAGTCAGGAAGTGGTTGGCGAGGTTCAAGGCAGTCGCCTCCCCCACTTCGCGGATCCCCAGCGCAAACAGGAAGCGGGGCAGCGTGGTGCTGCGAGCCGCATCGATGGCCGCCACCAGATTGAGGGCCGACTTTTGCCCCATCCGCTCGAGCCCGGCCAGCTGAATGGCGTTGAGGCTAAACAAGTCCGCCGGGGTCTTCACCAGCCCCTTGTCCACCAGCTGCTCCACTATCTTGTCGCCAAGGCCGTCCACATCCATGGCACGGCGGGCGGCGAAGTGCTTGATCGCCTCCTTGCGCTGCGCCTCGCAGAACAGGCCGCCGGAGCAGCGGGTCACCGCCTCTCCCTCCAGCCGCTCCACCGCCGAACCGCACACCGGGCACTCGGTCGGGAACAGGATCGCGCGGGCATCCGCCGGGCGCTGCGCCTCCACCACCGCCACGATCTGCGGGATCACGTCCCCGGCCCGGCGCACGATCACGGTGTCGCCGATCATCACGCCAAGGCGCTCAATCTCGTCGGCATTGTGCAAGGTGGCGTTGGAGACGGTGACACCGCCGACGAACACCGGCTTGAGCTTGGCCACCGGGGTCACGGCGCCGGTGCGGCCGACCTGGAACTCGACGTTCTCAAGCTCCGTCATCTCTTCCTGGGCCGGGAACTTGTGGGCAGTGGCCCAGCGCGGTGCGCGGGCCACAAAGCCGAGCTCCTCCTGCAGGGGAATGGCATCCACCTTGTAGACCACACCGTCGATCTCGTAGGGGAGCTCGCCACGGCGCGCCAGGATGTCGTCGTGGAACGCCTGGCAACCGGCGGCCCCCTCCTTGAGCTTCACCTCGGGACTAAGTGGCAGCCCCCACTCTTTGAGCTGATTGAGGCGACCGAAGTGAGAGCCACCGAGCTGCTCGCCACCCACCCCCACGCCATAGGCGTAGAAGGCCAGCGGGCGGCTGGCGGTGATGCGCGAGTCGAGCTGGCGCAGGCTGCCGGCGGCGGCATTGCGCGGGTTGACGAACACCTTCTCGCCGGCGGCCAGCGCCTTGGCGTTCATCGCCTCGAACCCCGCCTTGGGCATGAACACCTCGCCACGCACCTCCAGCCGGGCCGGCCAGCCCTCGCCACGCAGGGACAAGGGAATGGCCTTGATGGTGCGCACGTTCTCGGTGATCTCCTCACCCGTGGTGCCATCGCCCCGGGTGGCGGCCTGCACCAGCTGACCATCCACATAGAGCAGGCTCACCGCCAGACCGTCCAGCTTGGGCTCGCAGCAGAAGGTAAAGCTCACCTCCCGCTTTAGGCGATCGCGCATGCGCTGCTCGAAGGCCTGCAGCTCCTCACCGCTGAACACGTTGTCCAGGCTCAGCATGGGGATCTCGTGGCGCACCTGTTTGAAGGCGGTCAGCGGCTGGCCGCCCACCCGCACGCTCGGCGAGGCCGGCGTCTTCAGCTCGGGATGCTCGGCTTCCAGCGCGATCAGCTCGCGCATCAGGCGATCGTATTCGGCGTCCGGCACCGTGGGGTTGTCCAGCACATAGTACTGATGACCGTACTCGATCAGCAGCTCACACAGTTGACGGTGGCGGGAGAGGATATCGCTCATGAAAAAGTCTCGAAGTGTGATGGAAAAACCGGCCAGCGGACCAATAAAAATGCGGCACCTGGGTACCGCACTTTTTATTCATTCGACCCGCATGGCGTATTAGTCGCGACTGGCCTCGTAGGCGGCCAGCTCATGCCGGTAACGGGCGATGGTTTCGTCGCTCAGCGGGCTGCGATCCATATCCGTCAGCATGGCATCGAGATCGCTGGCCAGCTGATCGGCGGCCTGCAGCATGTCCTCGAAGGCAAACGCAGCGTTGCTGCGCAGCGGCAGCTGCATGAAGAGCGACACGCCCGGGGTGGCGAACTGTTCCATCCGGTACGGGTTGAAGGTGCCCGGCTTGACCATGTTGATCATGGAGAAGAGCACTTCTCCCTTGCCGTTCGGGTCTTCGTGACGGTGGAAAATATCCATCTCGCCAAACTTGAAGCCCAGCGCCAGCAGGGAAGAGAGCAGGGTAGCCCCTTGCAGATCGTGACCCGGACGGCCCATCAGGTTGATGACATAGACATCCTGCCAGATCTTCTCGACCGGCGCGGCACGCACCGGCTCTTCATAGACGGGCTCCTCGTAGGCAGGCTCGGGGGCTGCATGACGGGGCTGCGCCTGGTATTCGGGAGCGGCAACCGGGGCCGGCTCGCGGGCACCGAAAGTGGGTGCGGTCGCGTAGGCGGGCTCGACCAGTGGCTCTTCGTCCAGCGGTTGCAGCAGCGGCTCGCGCTGGGGACGGGAACGGTGGACCGGGGTACGGCGAATGACCTGGGCGGGCTTGCGCACCGGCGCGGCAGGCACTTCCTCGACGGCTGCGGCAACCGGCTCCTCGAACTCCTCCTCGTCTTCTTCATAGACGGGGGGCGGCGGCACGGGGCGGGCGGCAGGCTTGCGTACCACGGGCGGCGGCAGATCGGCGTCGTCATCTTCATCATCGAAGGCGGGCGCAGGCGCACGACGGCTGACTTCCGGCTGGCGTGGCTCATCATGGTGGAGTTTGGGCTCGGCACGACGGCCACCGCTGACCACTCGCACCTGACCGATGCCATCGCTGTCGAAGGCGTCGTTGTCACGATCCCGTGATTTGGATTCCATCCGGCCCAGAGGTTTCTCTTTGATCGGTGCCTGACGATTCTTTCTGTTGCTCCACAACCCGTGAATGAGCAATGCCGCGATGGCAATACCGCCCAGGGCAACCAAGATGTAACGCAATTCCTGCATTAGCTGCTTCTCTTTCTAGTTTTGCTCAGCCAAAGCGACGGCTTCACCGATATCGACCGACACTATGCGCGAAACCCCGGGCTCTTGCATCGTGACGCCAACCAGCTGCTCAGCCATCTCCATGGAGACCTTATTATGACTGATGTAAACGAACTGTACTGTGCTCGACATCTCTTTGACAAGAGAACAGAAGCGACCGACGTTCACTTCATCGAGCGGTGCATCCACCTCATCCAGCAGACAAAATGGTGCTGGGTTGAGTCTGAAGATGGCAAAAACCAGCGCAAGTGCGGTTAACGCCTTCTCCCCCCCGGAAAGCAGGGCAATGGTAGCATTCTTCTTACCCGGAGGTCTCGCCATGATGCTCACTCCGGCCTCCAAAAGATCGTCGGAGGTGAGCTCAAGCCAGGCACTGCCCCCCCCGAACACTTTCGGAAAGAGGGATTTTAAATCTTCGTTGACCTTATCGAAAGTATCCCGGAACCGTATTTGTGTCTCTTTATCAATTCTTTTAATGGCTTGGCTCAAGGTTTCCAGCGCCTGTTCCAGATCCTGACACTGGTTTTCCAGGTAGCTTGAGCGGGTTTTCGCCTCTTCATACTCCTCGAGGGCCGCCAGGTTGATGGCGCCAAGCGCCTCCACCTGTGCCTCCAGGGTCTGGATCTCCTGGCGCAGCTTGCCGCGATCAGCGGCAATCAGCACTGCCTGATCGAGATCCACCAGCCGCACGCCCAGCTCTTCGAACTGCTCGTGCAGCCCCTGCCGGCGCGTCAGATTGCGTTCACGCTCCAGCCGCAGGGTCGCCAGCTTCTCCTGAATTTGCACCAGCTGCTTGTGATCGGCGCTTCTGGCCTGCTCCAGCTCGGTCAGCTGACGCTCCAGCTCCGCGAGCCGCTGATGACAGGCAAGCTGCTGCGCCTCAAGATTGCGCTGCTCGGCTAGTAGGGGCGACAGATCCTGACCCGGCGCAGCCCCCGGCTCCTTGAGCTCGGCCAGCTCCAACCCGAGGCGGGCCAGCTCCTGTTCGCGCAGGGCGATGAGCTGGCGCAGGTTCTGCTGCTCCAGTTGCAGCCGCTGGCAGGCGGCCTGCTGCTGCTCCCGGCGCAGGCGCGCCTCCTCCAGCGCCCGCTCCGCCCCGCTCGCCTGCTCCTGGGCGAGCAGCAGCGCCTCGGCAAGCGCCTCGCCCTGCTCCTGCAGCTCGCCAAGAGCCGCCTCACCTTGCTCAAGCCGCTCCCCGGCCGACGCCAGCCGCTCGGCCTCCTCGGCCTGCTCTTGCGCCAGTCGGGTCAGCTCTTCCCCCAGCTGGCCGAGGCGCTGCAACCGCTCCTGCCGTTGCCCCTCGCGCAGGCTCCAGGCTTCGCGCAGTTGCTGCCACTGCTGCTCCTGCTCGCGCAGGGTACGCTGAGCCAGTTCATGGGCGCCGTGCAGCTGGGCCCGCGTCGCATCGGCGGCGGCAAGCTGCTCATCGCGCCGGCGCAGCGCCTCCCGGCCTGCGACCTGCTCGGTGTGCAACCGCTCACGTTCGCCAAGCAGCGCCAGGGTACCGAGGGCCATGCCCTCCCCCAGATCCGCCCAGTTGGGACCAAACCAGTCGCCAGCAGGAGTGAGCAGCGACTCACCGGCCGCCAGGCTCGGCTGGCGGGTCAATGCCGCCTCCCGGCTCTCCACCAGCCAGATGGCATTGAGGAAAGAAGGAATGTGCTCGCCGCCCAGCTGCGCCGCCAGGGTACCGGCAACCGCCGGCTGGGCCAGGCCGATCCAGAGCCCGGATTGCGTCAGATTGCACTCATCCGCCGGGGTGGCGGTGAGCCAGCGGCCGAGCACCTTGTCCAGCCCTCGGGCCCACTCGGGGGGCACCTGCAGCCGATCCGCCAGGGTGGCGCCCGCCATCTGCTCTCCCAGGATCTGATCCAGGGTGGCGAGGCGAGCCTCCTGCTCGCGCAGCAAGCCCTGCTGGTGACTCAGCTCTGTCTTGAGGGCTTCGTGGCGGGTCACGGCGGCCTGCCACGCCGCTTCGGACTCCTCATGGCGTGCGCGGGAAAGCGCGAGCTCCGCCGCCAGCGCATCGAGCGCCGGTTGCAGGTTCTCCCCTTCCCCGCCAAGGGGCCCGGCCTGTTCATCTTCCAGCTTGAGACGGGCCAGCCGGGTCTTGGCCTGCAGCTCCTGCAGACCGTTCACCTCGGCGCGGGTCTGGTTGAGCCGCCCCTGTAACTGCCCCAGCTGCTGCTGCCACTGCTGCTGACGCTGGCGCGCCTGCTCGAGCCGCTCGGTCGCCGCCGCACGCACGCTCTGCTGGTCGGTAAGCCACTGCTCACACTGCTCCAGACGCGCCGACGCCACCTCGCCCTGCAACGTGCTTTCGCTCAGCTGTTCCAGCTGGCCGGCCAGCTGGGCCTTGAGCCCCTCGATACGCTCGCCGAGGGCTTGCCGCCTTGCCTGCCAGTCGCGGCCAAGCTCGCTCTGGTGCAGTTGCTGCTGCTCGAGACGGGCGATGGCCTGCCCGCCGAGAAAAATCTGTTGCTGGCGGCTGGCCTGCTCGGCCTGCGCCTCCTGGCGGGCCACCGACAGAGTGACGTGACGCCCCTCGTCAGCGGTGCGCTTGGCATCGAGCGCCGCCAGCGCCTGCTCGGTCTGGGCCAGTTCGGTCTTGGCCTCGCCGAGGCGCGTCTCCAGCGCCCACAATTCGGAGCCGATCAGCTCGGCGCGGGCGGCGCGCGAACGGCTCTTGAGCTGCTTGTAGCGCTCGGCGGTCTCGGCCTGGACCTTGAGATGCTCGAGGCGTGAACCCAGTTCGCCACGGATGTCGCCGAGGCGCTCCAGGTTCTCCTGGGTATGGCGAATGCGCTGCTCGGTCTCGCGGCGCCGCTCCTTGTAGCGGGAGACCCCGGCTGCCTCTTCCATGAACAGCTTGAGATCGGCGGGGCGGGACTCCACCAGCCGGCTGACGGTGCCCTGTTCGATGATGGCGTAGCTGCGAGGCCCGAGGCCGGTGCCGAGGAAGAGGTCGGTCACGTCCTTGCGGCGGCACTTCTGACCGTTGATCTGGTAGTGGTTGGAACCGTCGCGCAGCACTTCGCGGCGCACCGAGATCTCGGTAAAGCGGCCGAACTCGCCGGGTACCCGGTTGTGGGGATTGTCGAACACCAGCTCCACCGAGGCACGGCCGTGGGCGCTGCGGTTGACGGAGCCGTTGAAGATGACGTCGGTCATGTTTTCGCCGCGCAGATGGCGGGCGGAGCTCTCCCCCAGCACCCAGCGCACGGCGTCGATGACGTTGGATTTGCCGCAGCCGTTGGGGCCCACCACAGCGGTCATGTCGGCGTTGAGCTCGATGCGGGTCGGCTCGACAAACGACTTGAAACCGGCGAGTTTGATCAATTTCAGACGCATGGCGGCCTATGTGGGTAACGAAATAAAGAGGAGGCGGGCAGGCGACTTTACCAAATCAAAAGCTTGTTTGTAATATGCAGGCAGTTTCCCATGAACAGATGGAGCTCAGATGAGCCACTCACCCCGTATGGTAAAAGACTCGATCAGCGGCGCAGACTACTTCCTGCGCGGCTTCTCGCTCATTCGCCAGCCCGGCATCCGCACCTTCGTGCTGATCCCCCTGCTGGTCAACTTCGTGCTGTTTGCCGGGGCCTTCTACGCCCTGCTGCTGCAGCTGGACGGCCTGTTCGGCTGGCTGCACCAGCAGATCCCGAGCTGGCTCGACTGGCTGGATTATCTGCTCTGGCCCATCGCCCTCATCACCATACTGGTGGTCTTCTCCTTCCTGTTCAGCTCGGTGGCCAACTGGATAGCGGCCCCCTTCAACGGCCTGCTGGCGGAGAAGGTGGAACAGGCCCTCACCGGCGAGACCGTCAGCGATACCGGCATGCTGGACATCGTCAAGGACGTGCCGCGCACCTTCGGCCGCGAGTGGACCAAGCTCAAATACTACCTGCCCAAGGCCATCGGCTGCCTGATCCTGTTCCTCATTCCGGTGGTGGGCCAGACCCTGGCGCCGGTGCTCTGGTTCCTGTTCAGCGCCTGGATGATGGCGATCCAGTACGTCGACTATCCGTTCGACAACCACAAGATCGACTTCATCACCATGCGCGATGCCCTCAAGCAGCGGCGCGGCAAGTGCCTGAGTTTCGGTGCCCTGGTCACCCTCTTCTCCGCCATCCCGGTGGTGAACCTGTTCGTGATGCCGGTGGCCATCTGCGGCGCCACCGCCATGTGGGTCGATCACTACCGCGCCGAACAGCTCAGACGCTGAGCCGGTTGCTGGTGACAACGGGGCTCCCTTGGGGGCCCCGTTTCATTTTTGCATTATAAAAAATAATGCATAGCCTTCATTGCTTGTCCCCTATAGCGCGAGTTGATAGGATGCGGGGCTTTCTCGCACCCTGGGATATCTCATGTTACATGCACTCTTCTTGCTGGGCCTGGTGGCCGAAGGGATGACAGGCGCGCTGGCCGCGGGCCGGCGACGGATGGATCTGTTTGGCGTGGTGATCATCGCATCGGCGACCGCCATCGGGGGTGGCACCATTCGCGACGTGCTGCTGGGCCATTACCCCCTGCTCTGGGTCGAACACCCGGAGTATGTGCTGCTGGTCGCCGGCGCGGCCATGGCCGGCGTCATCTCGGCGCCGCTGATGCGCTACCTCGGCAAGCTGTTCATGGCGCTCGATGCCCTGGGGCTGGTGGTCTTCTCCATCTTCGGCGCGGCAAGGGCGCTGGAGATGGGTCACGGCGCCGGCATCGCCTGCATCATGGCGGTGGTGACGGGGGCCTTCGGCGGCGTGCTCAGAGACCTGCTCTGCCAGCGCATTCCGCTGGTGTTTCGCCGCGAGCTCTATGCCGCCATCTCGCTGGTGACGGCCGCCATCTACTGCCTGGCGCTGGATCAGGGCCTGCCCAACGACTGGGCCGCCTTCGGCGCCATCGGCATCGGTTTCGTGCTTCGCCTCCTGGCGGTGCGCTTCAAGTGGGGACTGCCTACCTTCCACTACCAGTACGCCACGCACTGAGCGCGCCAGCTTCTGACAAGCCGGTACGGATTGCAGCCAATAAAAAAGCGCCGGTCAGGCGCTTTTTTATATGGGCAACGGGGCTGTGACTGCCTCAGTTGATCCCTTCCGAGCTGAAGAAGGTCGCCTTGTCGGCGATGAAACGGATCTTGATGTTCTTGCCCTCGTCACCCCAGATGCAGCTGGTGGTCCCCAGCGCATCGTCACAACGCTCGGCCTTGCCGAGGATGCTGCTCGCCTCGGCGTAGCTGATCCCCATCTTAAGCTTGTCGTAGTTTTCACGGTTGAGCTTGCCGCAACCGGTCAGCAGCAGGGCAATCAGCCCGCCAAGCAAAATATGTTTCATCTGGTTCTCCTCTGCATGGTGTCCAGAGCCTACCAGCTCGGCCACCCCGCTGACCAGTCACCCGCCGGAAAGGTGCAGCCGGCAGCCGGCCGTTACCAGCTGCGCACCGGCCCGGTGTCGAGGTGCACGAAGTTGTCGCTCGGGTAGTAACCGACGCCGCCCACCTTGAGATGGAGCGCCGCCTTGCGCAGGTGCGCCAGCTGTACTCCGGGAATGCGCACATCCACCGCCTGCCCCAGGGTATGGTAGCTGTGCTTGGCCACGGCGCGGCTGCGGCTGCGCTTCTGGCGATTGGTCACCGGCGAGCGATAGCCCGAGATGAGCTGGATTTCACCGTGGCGACCCAGCTTGTGCTGCAGCAGGTAGAGCTGGTCGAACAGCTTGCGGTCGATGTTGAACACTTCGTTGCGACGGTAGTCGCGAAAGATGTGGTTGAGCTCGGCCAGCCCGTCTTTCAGGTAGCGGCCGTCTTCCCAATAGCTGGCGCGCACCCGCTCGCCGGTATTGAGATTGAAGAAGCTGAGTTCACGTCCTGCCGTACTGCGGCTCGCCATGGCGGGGAAGGACAGCAGCGAGCCCCCCAGCAGGCAACCGGCACCCAGCAGCAGGCGACGTCGGCTTATCTCTTGATCAAGCATCCCTTGTCCGTCCATCGCTATGTTGAGGTGAAACCGTTGAATGAATTTGATACAGGCGCTTGAAACTACCCGCCGAGCCAGCCGCTGTCAAACCGCAAGGGGTCATGAAAAAGCCCGGCGCAGGCCGGGCTTTTCACTCTGTGGCGAGGATCACAGCAAGCGACTCTGGTAGCTGACTCGATCAAATCCATAGATGTCGTTGCGCAGTTGCTGACGTCCATCCTCGTCGATCCAGCTGCTCCAGTAGACGGTGAACACCGGGATCGGGGTGGTCAGCGGCAGCCACTTGGTCTGGGTCTCTTTCAGGATGCTGGCCACCTTGTCCGGTTGATAGCGGGAGTCCGCCAGCAGCAGCTCGGCCAGATCGTCGGCATGCTCCACCCGGATGCAACCTGAGCTGAAGGCACGCGCGCCCTGCTCGAACAGCGCCTTGCGCGGGGTGGAGTGCAGGTAGATGGCCTCGTTGTTGGGCAGATAGAACTTGTAGCGGCCCAGTGCGTTGTGATCGCCCGGCTTTTGCCGCAGCCGGTAGGGGAAGCCGGACGCCAGCGCCTGCTGCCAGCCCTCTTCGGTGAACTGTACCGGATTGCCCTCGCCGTCGATCACCTCGAACTGCTCGCGATTGAGGTAGGCGGGATCCCGTCCCAGCTTGGGCAGAATGTCCTTGCTCAGGATGGAGCGCGGCACGTGCCAGGCCGGGTTCAGCACGATGGAGCGGATCTCGCTGGCAAGGATCGGGGTCGCCCGCTGCTCCTTGCCCACGATCACCCGGCTGGTGAATACCTCGTTACCGGATTCCACCACGCTCAGCCGATAGTCGGGGATGTTGACCAGCACGTAGCGGGCGCCGGAGAGCTGATCCACCAGGTCACGTCGCCACAGGTTGCGCAGCAGCAGGCTGGCGCGCACCTCGGGCCCGGTATTGAGCCAGCTGCGGGTCTGCCGGCCTATGATGCCATCGGCGGTCAGGCCGTGGCGGCGCTGGAACTGCTTGACGGCCTGCAGAGTCTCGGCGTCGTAGGTAGCGTCATCATGGCGCGGGGCCGTGTCGCCCAGCTCGTTGAGGATGGAGCGGATCTGACCCAGCTCCGGGGAGACCTCACCGGCCCGCAGGGTCGGCATGGTCAGGGTCGGCCACTTCTTGGCCATGGGCAGCGCCAGCAGCTTGCGCACTTCCTCCCGCACCGC
Organism: Aeromonas sp. ASNIH4; assembly: GCF_002934425.1. Taxonomy (NCBI): domain Bacteria; kingdom Pseudomonadati; phylum Pseudomonadota; class Gammaproteobacteria; order Aeromonadales; family Aeromonadaceae; genus Aeromonas; species Aeromonas sp. ASNIH4. Next base: position 3,372,516 of record NZ_CP026217.1, read on the forward strand.
GTCATATTCCGCGACCTGGGGTCTGAGCTGCCTGACCTGCTCCAGCAGGTTGTCACCGGCCGGCTCGTGTGTCAGCGGCTTGCTGAGGTTGAGCTTGAGGGTCTGCATCTGCTCGCGGGAGACCAGATCCATGGCCCGCCACGCCTGCTGGAACCGGGCCAGCTTGCCAAACGCCTCGTCATAGAGGGCGCCACGCTGATCCGCCGGCTTGGCCTGCAGCTTCTTCCAGAGCGTGTAAAAATCCGGGTGCAACTGGGCCAGCACGGCCTCCTGCAGCTGCAGCTCCAGCTCACGCCTGGCCTGCTCCGCCGTGCTGTTCTGATACCAGTCGTGCTGCATCGCAGCATTGCTCACCACCACCTGGCCCTCGCTGGCCTGTACCATGGCCGCCGGCCAGCAGCCCAGCCAGATCAGGTTTGCCAATGCCAGCCAATACTTCTTCCCCATGCTTACCTCAAGATCGGTTCACTTCAGCCTGTCAGACCCGGCGGTCAAGGCGCTCATGATGCGTGAATGCCCGCGACTTTACTAGCTGGCGGGCGCGTAGCGCCGCCAGATAATGTCATACTCATTTGTTGCTTTAAATTCAGCCAGCTCGCGATTGAACGCGCTGACAAATTCGGGTGACAGCCGCTTCTTGCTGAACATGAAGAAGGTCGGCGCTTCATATACGGCCATGGTGTGGGGGACGATCAGATCGCTCAGCCCCTCCTCCTTCAGGCCCCAGGGGGTGGCCAGCACATCGCCGAGAAAGCCGTCGATGCGCCCCAGTACCAGCTTGCCATAATTTTGCTCGTCATTGACCACGCTCACCTGAGCGGCATAACGGCGCAGCAACTCGCTGATCTCGGCCCCATAGTAGTAGTCCTTGGTGATGCCCAGGGTATGGCCGCTGGCCAGCCAGCTGGCCAGATCGGTTTCGGAGTAGGAGGATGACTTGCGGATCCAGAGCGCGCTGCGGCCCGGATTGTAGGCATCGGAGAACCAGGCATAGCGGGCACGATCCTCGTTGAAATAAGCTTCCATGGCGATGTCGACCGAGCCCAGCGACAGACCGTGCAGCACCCGCTTCCAGGGCATCTCCACATAGCTGGCCTTGCAGTCGAGCCGCTTGAGCATGGCGGTGAGCGCCTCGACGGCAAAGCCGCGCAGCTCCTTCTGCCCGGCCGCCGTGCCAGCGTAATAGTGATAAGGCGGCCAGTTGTCAAAACCGACCCGCAAGGGCGAGGGACACAGACTGTTTGCCGAGGCCAGCGGCGCCAGCAAGCAGAGCATCCAACAGCAGAGTTTCAGCTTCATGGGTCATCCTTGACTGCGTGATACGCCATCATAAATCGGCCTAGGCAAAATGGCGACAGATCCTGCCACAGCGATGCAGGCTCCCGACCGTGTGAGCAGCGCCCTCGTTTATGCTTGTCGAAGCCGGGCCTGAAATGCCCCCGGCCGGCGCCGGATCTCCGGCTCGCCAGGGCAGGTAAAATACGGGAACAGCAACATTTGGAACACCGGCCGGAAAGGGGTTAATATGTGACCAAATATATTTTTGTGATCCACTATGCTTTTTTTGCAATTGGATTAGCATATGCGCGAAATCAGCCTACAAACCGTGAGGCGCAGAGAGTGATATGACGTACAAAAAGTTTGGTTTTCTGACCGCCATCATGGCGCTGAGTGGTTTCTACCTTTATACCCTCTACCTGGCCGCCCACCCCAACGTGAGCCTGGCCTACAAGCTCTATTACCTGGAAGGTAAGACCCGCTTCTGGGAGCACAACTCCAGCATGACCTACCAGCCTGGCAACGAGCTCAATCTGACCAAGCCGAGCCGTTTCCTCTCCAGCGAAGGCTGGGCCAAGAAACCGAGTGCGGACGGCACCGAACTGAGCGGCCAGGGCGGCCTCTACTTCGTGCTGCCCAAGCAGCAGGCGCAGCCGGAACAGCTGACCATCCAGGCCCGGGTCAACAGCCCGCAGGCCGGTGCTCTGCTCAAGGTGGCACTGGGTCACGATTTCACCACCACCGTCAAGCTGGCCAAGGCCGGCATCAACGAGATCCGTCTCAGCCTGCCGGGCGAGTCGCTGACCTCGGACCCCAAACGTCCCAACTTTCTGGCGCTCTCCGCCCCGACTCCGCTCAATGTCCAGTCGGTGCGCTTGACCGTCGCCCAATAAGACGTATTCTCCAATACGCTGTTTTATAAAATAATTTTCCAAATAAGGAAGTTTTCATGTCGCATGCCGATTTTCGACTCTCTCTGATCGTTCCCGTTTACAACGAGGAAGAGAGCATAGATGCCTTCATCAACGCGATAGATAACGAACTGGCGCCGCTCAAGGATCAGCTGGAAATTGTATTCGTCAACGACGGCAGCCGCGACCGCACCCGTGAGGTCGTCGAACAGGCCATCGCCCGCGACCCGCGCGTCACCCTGGTCAACCTGGCCCGCAACTTCGGCAAGGAAGCGGCCATGACCGCCGGCCTGCATCACGCCAAGGGGGATGCCGTGGTGCCGATGGACGTGGATCTGCAGGATCCGCCCGCACTCATTCTCGAATTCGTCAAGCTGTGGCAGACCGGCGACTACGACACCGTCTACGGCATCCGGGTGGATCGCAGTGCCGACACCCCGATGAAGCGCCTCACCGCCGGCGGCTTCTACCGCTTCTTCAACGCCCTCTCCACCAGCACCAAGCTGCCGGAGAACGCCGGTGACTTCCGCCTGATCGACCGCAAGGTGGTCGAGGCGATCAAGCAGCTGCCGGAGCGCAACCGCTTCATGAAGGGCCTGTTCGCCTGGGCCGGTTTCCGTGCCGTCGGCGTGCCCTACGAGCGCCCCGCCCGCCACGCCGGCGAGACCAAGTTCAACTACTGGAAGCTGTGGAACTTCGCCCTCGACGGTCTGATGAGCTTCTCCAGCTGGCCGCTGCGAGTATGGAGCTACGTCGGCGTCGGCGTCTCCTTCGTCGCCTTCCTCTACATCCTCAAGATCGTCACTCAGGTGGTCTTCTTCGGCATCGACGTGCCGGGTTACGCCTCCCTGATGTCGGTGGTGCTGTTCCTCGGCGGCATCCAGCTGCTGTCGCTCGGCATCATCGGCGAGTACATCGGTCGCATGTTCGTGGAAGTGAAGCAGCGCCCCGTCTACCTCATCGAAGGGGTGTACGGCCAGTATGCCAAGCAGGATGAAGAGCCGAAGCAGGATGCCGCCACCGGCAGCAAGAAGAGCGCCGGCAAGAAGGCTGCTGCCGCGAAAGCCGCTGATGACCAGCAGGAGCAGGCTTCTCAATGATCTCCCGCGAGGAATTCTGGCGGCTGGTACGTTTCGGGTTTGTCGGCGGGGGGGCCACCCTCGTCGATCTGGGCACCTCCATCGCCCTGTTTCACACCTGGCCCACCATCTCGGAGCACCTGGTGACGACGCTGGCCTTTGCCATCGCCTTCTGGTTCTCCTTCTTCGGTCACCGTTACATCACCTTCCAGAAGCAGGGTGCCGCCAGCAAGTTCTTGCTGGTCGCCCTCTTCTCGCTGGCGGTGCGTAACCTGATATTGAGCGGTCTGCTGTTTGCGGGTCTTTCCGGTCTGTTGCCGGTGGTGATCGCCACCCTGACGGTCACCGTGCTCACCTACCTCCTCTCCAGGATCTGGGTATTTGCCTGATGAATGACATGACTACCTCCATCACCCCTGACAATGCGGGCCCCTATCGCCCGTCACTGGCCATCAGCAGCCGTGACTGGCTGATGATCATCGCCGCCTTCGTGCTGAGCCGGGCCGCCCTCTACGGCATGGGCTATTTCGGCGTCCAGCTCTACGGCTCCCCCGACATAGGCCCGCTGCAGGCCTATTGCCAGTTCGACTGCGTCTGGTTCCAGCGCATCATCGAGAACGGCTACGATCTCTACCCGCGCTGGCTGAGCAAGGGCAACGCGGCCAACTGGGCCTTCATGCCGCTCTACCCGATGATCTCCGGCACCATCTCCAACCTGCTCAACGTCGAGAGTCTGATCGGCCTGATGCTGGTGGCCAACCTGGCGTTTTTCATCAGCCTGCCGCTGATGCTGCTGGTGCTGCGTCAGCTCAAGCTGGGTGACGACACCGCCCGCTTCGGTGTCTGGCTGCTCGCCTTCTCCCCCTTCTCCGCCTACTTCGTCTCCGGCTATACCGAGTCGATGTTCATGGCGCTGATGCTGGGCATGTTCCTGTTCGCCTATCGCCAGCAGTGGCTGATGGTGGCGCTGCTCGGCGTGTTCATCTCCGCCACCCGCAACCTGGGGGTGATGATGGTGTTCCCGGTGCTGATCCTGGCGCTGCAGGCCTACGGCTGGCGCGAGTTCTTCCGCTTCACCGAGCGCGCCTTCAAGGTGGTGTTCACCCTCTGGATGATCCCGCTCGGCCTGTTCGCCTACATGTTCTATCTCTATCACCTCACCGGTGACGCACTGGCCTTCAAGCATATCCAGGTGGCCTGGGGCCGTTACATGGACAGCCCGCTGGACTGGTGGCTGAGCGGCTTCGAGCTGGGCGGACGCAAATCCTACCTCTCCATCATGGTGATGTTTGGCTGGGCTCTGAACCTCTATCTGTTCAGCCAGAAGCGCTGGGCCGAGGCGACCCTGATGTTCATCTGCTGCACCATTCCGCTGATGACAGGGCTCAACGCCATGCCGCGCTACATGTTCGGCCTCTATCCGACCATGCTGGCGATCATCCTGCTGACCCATCGCTGGCCGGCCATTCGCCCGGCCGTGCTCTGCCTGAGCGGCATGGTGGCCTCCTTCATCGCGGTGGCCTTCGTCAACTTCAAGTTCTTCACCGTGTGACGAAAGTGGCAATGCAACAAGCCGGTCTATCGACCGGCTTTTTTTAGGTTCATCGCGGCTTTCCGGGGAAGGCCGCCTTGATTTTCAGAAAAAAGTATTCTGAGTCCCTAAATCCATATGCCATACGCTTTATCACTTTGATCTTGTTGTTCACCCCTTCCAGCACACTCGTGTGCATCGGGTAGTTTGCACTCGCCAGGATCCCCCGCATATATTTCGATAAATTTCGACCAAATCGTTGCAGCGGCGCTAGCCCGCTTTCCTTCACCTGCCGCATCCAGCTCCGCCATCGTCGCCATCCTTCCCACACGCTCGGCGCATACCAGATGCCCTTCAACCCCTCTTTCAGCACGTACACCATCGCCAGCGGTTGATTCGCCGCCAACAGCTCCTGCAACTTCACATCCTGTTTTTCACTCAACTTCGCCCGATTACGTAGCAGCAACCAACGCGCACTTTTGACCACTTTTCGCGCCGGTTTATCGCTTTTCAGTGCATTCGCCTGCTCCACTCGCACCCGGTCCACCACCTCTCGGCCATAGCGAGCCACCACGTGGAACAGGTCGTAGACCACCTCCGCCTGCGGGCAGTGTTGCTTCACCTCCAGGTCGAACGCCGTGTTCATGTCCATCGCCACCGCTTCAATCTGCTGGCATCGCTCGCCGAGCTGCTCGAAGAAGGGACGGATAGCGGCCCGGCTGTTGCCGTGCCCCACCCACAGGACGCGGGTTCGCTCGGCATCCATGATCACGGTGGCATAGCGGTGTCCCTTGTGCAGGGCAAACTCATCCATCACCAGCCGCCGCACCTCCCCAAGTTCGATGGTGCCCACACTGGTCTGCAAACGGCGCTTGTCGATCTCCTTGATGGTGTGCCAACCGACCCCGGTGAGCTGGCTGACATGGCGGATGGGGAGGTACTGAACGAGCGCTTCAATCCAGCACTGCATGCGCCGGGTGAGGCGGGAGCCAGAGGGGAGCCAGTCGATATGTTCACTGACGCGACCACAGCGCAGACAGTCGACGCGGCGAACAGGCAGTTGTAACCAGACTTGTCGGTCAAATAGGTCTCGCTCACGCACCCGGCGGATACGTTGGTCGTGGATCAATGGCGTGGGTTGCAGGCATCGGCGACAACGGGGCAAGAAGTCGGCGCGAGGCTCAAGGGTAAACAGGGTGTGATGGTTGGCAGAAAGCGCTTGGGCGATGACGGTATAACCTGGCCAGAAGGAGGCAATATCAATATGATGCACGGCGACAGCAGGGTGATGGTGGTGGTGTGTTTGGAGACAGCCAGTTTACCAGCACCCTGTCTGTCAACTTCCACTTCCCCAAGATCCCGCGAAGAACCTTTTTTTATGGGCGCGACACCCCGCTCACACTTTTCCATTCTTGAAAACGTAACCATTTGAACTGATGTCACAAATCGACGGTTTGCCTGTCCAAGCCCGCCCTCATGCCTCCTAGAATGAGCGCCATTGACGGCAATCTGGTCCGCTTAACCCCAGCAAGGAATGGCTTATGCGTCGCACTCCCTCGGTTTCTTCCCTCTGGCTCGCCCTGCTGGCCAGCCCCCTCTTCCTCCATCAGGCCATGGCCGCCGAGGTACGCCTCTACGTGGATGACCAGCCGGTCGGCGCGCCGCTGACGCTGGACAAGGGGGCGGTGCAGATGACCCATCCGCTCACCAAGGGGAGCCACCAGATCCGCATCGGCGACGCAGGCAACAGCTGCGGCACCAGCTTCGGCCCGAGCGAGGTCAAACCGCTCCCCTTCGGCACCGCCCAGCCCATGGACAAGTGCAGCAAGGGGCAGCACTTCAACCTGCGGGTGATGCTGGCGGGGGATTATCAGTTCACCTTCAACCCGGATACTCCCAGCCTCAAGGTGCTGCGAGCCACCAAGAAGAGCGAGTTCAAACGCCAGCCGCCAGCGGAGCCCTGCATCAGCTGGGATGGCGGCCCGGTTACCGTATCCCTGAAAGGAGTCTGGCCCGACGGCACCCAGCTGCGGGACGCCTACTCCGGCCAGCAAGGGGTGGTCAAGGGCGGCAAGCTGACCCTGACGCCGAGTAAAGAGAGCGGCGGCCTGCTGCTGCTCGAGCCGGTCAAGGTGGCCACGGCGGCCCCCTTCAGCTGGGATCAGGCGAGCGTCTATTTCCTGCTGACCGACCGCTTCAACAACGGCGATCCCGCCAACGACCACAGCTTCGGGCGCCAAAAAGACGGTCAGGATGAAGTGGCCACCTGGCACGGCGGCGACTTCAAGGGGTTGACCGCCAAGCTCGACTACATCAAGCAGCTTGGCATCAACGCCATCTGGATCACCCCCATGGTGGAGCAGGTGCACGGCTTCATCGGCGGCGGCGAGGAGGGCAACTTCCCCTTCTACGCCTACCACGGCTACTGGGCGCTCGACTTCACCAAAATTGACCCCAACTACGGCGACGAGGAGAGCCTCAAGACCCTGGTGGACGAGGCCCACAAGCGCGGCATGCGCATCATCCTCGACGTGGTGATGAACCACGCCGGCTACGCCACCCTCGCCGACCTGCAAGATCTGGGGCTCACCGATCTCACCCAGAACACCGGCAAACTGCCGGCCCGCTGGAACCAGTGGCGCCCGAGCGGCGGCCTCAACTGGCATGGCTACAACCAGTTCATCGATTACCAGTCGCCGAAGTGGGACCAGTGGTGGAGCGGTGACTGGGTGCGGGCCGGCCTGCCCGGCTACCCGCAACCCGGCACCGACGACGTCACCGGCTCGGTGGCGGGACTGCCGGACTTCCTCACCGAATCCACCAAGCCGGTGGGGCTGCCGCCGCTGCTGGCGGCCAAACAGGACACCAGGGCCAAGGCGCTGGCCAACGCCACCGTGAGCGACTATCTCATTGCCTGGCACACCGACTGGGTGCGCCGCTTCGGCATCGACGGCTTCAGAGCCGACACGGTCAAACACCTGGAACCCGAGGTGTGGGCCCGCCTCAAGCAGGCTGGCACCGCCGCCCTCAAGGAGTGGAAAGCCGCCAACCCGGCCAAGAAGCTCGACGACCTGCCCTTCTACATGGTGGGCGAGGTGTGGGATCACGGGGTGGCCAAGGATTTCTGGTACCGACACGGCTTCGATTCCCTGATCAACTTCGACTATCAGCGCGAGTTCGCTCTGCCCCAGGCCCAGTGTCTGGCCAGCGCCGAGCCCACCTATGCCGGCTACGCCAGCCGCATCAATCAGGATCCCGAGTTCAACGTGCTGAGCTACATCAGCTCCCACGACACCAAGCTGTTCTTCGGCGACTATCAGGACGTGCCGCTGCAGCGCCGGGTCGCCAGCAGCTTCATGCTGCTGCCGGGCGGCATCCAGATCTACTACGGCGATGAGTCCGGTCGCGGGCTCGCCAAGGATGGCGGCGTGTTCGATCAGGCGCTGCGTTCCGACATGAACTGGCAGGAGCTGGCCGACGGCGAGAAGGCCGAGCTGGTCAAGCACTGGCAGCGGCTCGGCCAGTTCCGCGCCGCCCACCCGGCCGTAGCGGCGGGCAGCCACAAGAAACTGGCCGACAGCCCCTATGCCTTTGTGCGGGAGAAGGGAGATGACAAGGTGGTGGTGGTGTTCGCCGGCCGCCAGCCGTAATCCAGCTTAAGGAATCAAACCCAAACAGAGAGGGGAGCCAGTGGCTCCCCTCTCTGTTTACACCAGCCGTTCAGACAAGCTGTTTACAGCGGTTATGCCCGCAGGTTCACTGCGGCTGACGGGCGGCCGCCGGCCACTGCAAACGCGCCTTGACCAAGGTCTGTTGCCACAGCGGCCAGGCCAGCAGCGCCTGCTGATAGGCGCCCGCCTGCCCCGGCAGCTGGATGCCGTAGCTCGCCAGCCGGTAGGCCATCACTGCATAGAAGGCATCTAGGATCCCCGCCTCGCCAAAATAGAAGGGCCCCCGCGCCTGGGACCAGATGGTCTGCAGCCGGGCCAGCTCGCCGATGGCCTCCACCGGCGGTTCGCTGCGGGTGGGAGCGCCGAGGAAGAAGGGCAGCAGGGTACGAATTTGGCGAAAACCGGCGTGCAGCTCGGCGCAGAGACTGCGGGCCAGCGCCCGCTCGGCTGGCGCTTCGGGATAGAGCCGGCGCGCGGGGCAGAGCTCGTGCAGGTACTCGGCGATGGCCAGCGAGTCGTGTATCCGCACGCCGTCGTGATCGAGCCAGGGCACCAGGCCGGCGGGGGCCAGCCGCTTGAGCCGCTGCAGCTCCTTGGCATCCTCCAGGTCAAACACCTGCTCCTGCCACTCCAGCCCGCTCATGGCCAGCACCAGCGCCGCCCGCATCGCCCAGGTGGAGCCGGTGCCCACCGTCAATACCAGAGATCCCATCTATTGCCTCCTGCATGGGTTGCTCATGACCATCCCATCTGCCCCAATGGCACGACATCCGACGGTCGCTTCACATTTGCGCGCCGGCAGGTTTGACCCTCTCCGGGAGCGGTGCTAGTTTGATTTTCCAAAACAATCAGTTAGCAACAATGTGAGCAATGGACAGCCAATTTACCATCGTCATCGCAGATGACCACCCCCTGTTTCGGGGCGCCCTCTATCAAGCGGTGCACATGGCCATCGACGATGCCCAACTGCTGGAAGCGGACTCCATCGACAGCCTGGCCCACCTGCTGGGTGAGCACCCGGAAGTCGACCTGCTGCTGCTCGATCTCAAGATGCCGGGGGCCAACGGCTTCTCCGGCCTCGCCCACCTGCGCGGCCAGTATCCCGACCTGCCTATCGTGGTGGTGTCGGCTTCGGAAGAGCCCGCCATCATCCAGCAGGTACTGCGGCTCGGCGCGCTCGGCTTCATCCCCAAATCGGCGCCGATGAAGGAGCTGGTCAACGCCCTCAATACTGTGATCGGGGGTGACAACTGGGTGCCGGCCGGCATCTCGCTCCACCCCGAGCCTTGTGAGGGCGCCGATTTCGCCAGCAAGCTGGCCAGCCTCACCCCCCAGCAGTACAAGGTACTGGTGATGCTGCGCGACGGCAGCCTCAACAAGCAGATCGCCTGGGAGCTCAACGTCTCCGAGGCCACCATCAAGGCCCACATCACTGCCATTTTCCGCAAACTGGGCGTCAAGAACCGCACCCAGGCGGTCATCGCCCTGCAGCAAATGGATATCAAGGACGACTGAGCCCGCCTCATCCCCTCTTGCAGACCGATTCGCCGCTCGACAAATAGCACGGTCGTACTTTATGCTGCCCCGGTCAATGAAGGAGAGTGTGATGAGCAAGGGCCGGCTGACCCGCGACAACATTTTGCAGACTGCGTTCGAGCAGGCGAGCCAGCAGGGGCTGGAGAGCCTCACCATCGGCTCCCTTGCCAGCGCCTGCGAGATGTCGAAAAGCGGCCTGTTCGCCCACTTCCAGTCCCGCGACAACCTGCAGATCGCCGTGCTGGAGTACGCCGCCGAGGTGTTCCGGGAGCGGGTGATCCAGCCGGTGCGCCAGCAGCAGCACGGCAGCCAGCGAGCGAAGCTGACGGCCCTGCTGCAGGCCTGGCTGGCCTGGAACCAGTGCTTCGCCGGCCGCTGTATGTTCCTCGACGCCTGGACCTCGGCCCAGGAGGGGGAGGTGCAGCAGGCCGCCCGCCAGCTGGTACGCTTCTGGCTCGACTACCTGGCCCGTCAGGTGGTGCAGGGACAGAGCGAGGGCGAGTGGCGCAGCGACATGGATCCCTGGCGCGCCGTCTATCGCCTCTATGGCCTCTATCTGGCGGATCAGGTGTTCAATGCCCTCGATCTGTGTCAGGATCCGGCCCGCCACTTCTGGCCCGAAGTGGAGACGCTGCTGGATGGCTGGCGCTGATGGATTGACCTCTCTTTTTTAAAACCGACAAAAAAGCACGACCGTTCGCACATAAAAACCACAGGATGACCATGAGCAGCAAGATCTACTTCAACACCCGCCGCTTCAGCCCGAGCAAATGGCTGCTTGGCCTTGGCACCCGCTTGCATCACACCCTGGCCCCCGCTCATGCCAAGCGCACCGCCAGCAAGCTGCTGCTCACCCCCCAGCGCAACCAGCGGGATGACACAGCGCCGGCCGGACTGGTCAAACAGGCCGTACACACCAGCGAAGGTACCCTGATGAGCTACCGACTCGGCCAGGGGCCGGTCTGGCTGCTGATGCACGGCTGGTCAGGCAGCGCCGGCCAGTTCTACCCGCTGATGAGCCACATCGCGGCCCAGGGCTTCACCGCCATTGCCTACGATCACCCGGCGCACGGCCACAGCGCCGGCCATACCGGCCACCTGCCCCGCTTCGTGCGCGCCTTCGACGAACTGGTGGAGAAGATGATGGCTGAATACGGCCCGCTGCAGGGCGTCATCGCCCACAGCATGGGGGGCGCCGTCACCCTCTCCAGCCGCCGACGCGAGCTGGATGCCCTGCCGCTGCTGCTCATCTCGCCGGTGCTCGACTACGTGCCCCAGCTCTACGGCATGGTGGCGCGCTCCGGCTACTCCATCCGGCTGTTCGATGCAGTGGTCAAGGAGATTGAGCAGGAGTACCAGCACCCCTTGAGCACGGTCGATCCGCTGGGGCGGCTCGCCGGCCGCAGCGGGCCCGCCATCATAGTGCACGACGAGGAGGACCGCTTCGCCCCGCACGGTGATTCCCTGCGCGCCACCCAGGATGGTCGCACCCGGCTGGTGAGCACCCGCGGCCTCGGCCACGGCCGCATCCTCGCCAGTGCCCCCGCATTCGCCGCGTTCGATCAGCTGAGCGCCGCCCGCCGCGCCAACTGAACAGCCTCAAAAAGGGCCTGCAAAAAATGGTTGGCAGGCCTGTTTTTATATTTGATACAGCGTCTTATAGTTAAATTGCTCGGTGGCAACACCCCCAGTGGCATGCATAAGGCGCAGTATCATGGCCAAACCCAACACAGCTCTTCTGTTGACCGGTGGTGGTGCCCGCGCCGCCTATCAGGTCGGCGCCCTCAAGGCGATCGCCGAGTTCTATCCCCGCAATCTCGGCATTCCGTTTCCCATCCTGTGCGGCACCTCGGCCGGCGCCATCAATGTCACCGCGCTGGCCTGCTACGCCTCCTGCTTTCATCTGGGGGTACGCAAGCTGGAGTGGGTCTGGCGCCGCTTCGAGACCCACCACATCTTCGACTTTCACCCGGGGCGCCTGTTGTGGCGACTGATGTATGAGGGCTCGGCCGGGCTCATCAACCCCCACACCAACCACGCCTTTCACCTGTTCGACAACGCGCCGCTGCGCCGCCTGCTGGATCAGCTCATCGACTATCACCGCATCGACGACAACATCCTCTATGGCAGCCTGGAGGCACTGGCCATCACCGCCTCCGACTACGACGATGGCCTCTCCACCACCTTCTTTCAGGGGCGAGCCGAGCACCTGCCGTGGGAGCGGGCCAGACGGCGCGGGCTGCGCACCCTGCTCACCTCGGATCACCTGCTCGCCTCCTCGGCGCTGCCGTTCGTCTTCCCGGCCACCCACATCGGCGACAAGTTCTACGGCGACGGCTCCATCCATCAGTTGAGCCCACTCAGCCCCGCCATCCACCTGGGGGCGGAGCGGATCCTGCTGATCACCTTGGATCCGCCGGCGCACACGGCCCCCACCTTCCACCATGGCCACCTGACCAGCTCCAACATCGCCAGCCACCTGCTGGATACCGTCTTCACCGACACTCTCAACTCGGATCTGGAGCGGTTGTGGCGCATCAACCAGACTCTGGATCTCATCCCGGAGCGGGAGCGCAACCGGTTGAAACTCAAACGGGTGGAGACCTGCGTGCTCAAGCCGAGCCAGGATCTCGACCTGCTGGCGCTGGCCTATCTGCGCAAGCTGCCGGTGCACCTGCGCCGCCTGCTGCGGGTACTGGGAGTGACGGGGGACGAGACCAGCAGCCTGGCCAGTTTCCTGATGTTCTATCCCGGCTACTGCCAGCAGCTGATCAAGCTGGGCTACCTGGACACCCTGAACGAGCGCCGGCGGGTCGAAGCGTTTCTGGGGATAGAAGAGATGGTACCGGTCGAAGCCTGAAATGGGCCCTTGAGGGTGGGCCGACACGCCCGCCCGCAAGCGACTCACTCACCTGTGGCAAGGATTAATACACCTTGAGGGAGGGCTAACGCCCCTCCAGCAGACGCTGCTCTGCCTGCTCCACCGCCACCCCATTGCCGAACAGCACCAGCCGATCCCCTGCCGCCAGCACCAGCTCAGGCTTGGGCTCCAGCCGCAACTCGCCGCGCTGTACCTCCTTGATCCGCACCGTCTCCAGCGCCAGGGTCTGCACGCTGCGCCCCACCGCCCAGGCCTGCTCGTGCAGCAGCACGGGGTGCAGCCGCTCGAGCAGCTGATCCGTCTCCAGATTGCCGGCGCTTTGATCCCCCCAGTAGAAACCGTGCAGAAAGCGGTACTGGCTGCTGCGCTCGTGCTCCATGCGCCGGATCACCCGGCCGATGGGGATGTCGCAGTTGAGCAGCAGGTGGGAGACCAGCATCAGGGCCCCTTCCTGGGATTCGGGGATCACCGCAAAGGCGCCCGCCCGCTTGAACGCCTCCAGAAAACTGTCATCCCGAGTGCGCACCAGCACCTTCACCTCCCCCGCCAGCTCCCGGATCAGCGCCAGCATGGCCTCCACCCGCTTGTGATCGTCAAAGGTGATGATCACCAGCCGGGCCCGCAGCAGGCCGGCGGCCAGCAGGATGTCGCGCCGGCTGGCATCGCCAAACGCCACCTGCTCCCCCGCCGACTTGGCCTCGCTCACCCGCTCCGGATCGAGATCCAGCGCTAGGAAGGGGATCTCCTCCTGCTTGAGAAAACGGGCGCAGGTCTGGCCGGCCCGACCAAAGCCCGCGATGATCACGTGCTGACTCTTGCTCAGGCCCGACTGGGCAACCTCGGAGCGGGTGAGCAGGGCCGGATCGGTGAGGGAGCGGGCCAGATGATGGGCCTGCAACACCAGCCAGGGCGTCATGGCGATGGAGGTGACGCCGATGCCGATGAGCAGGGAGACCAGCCGATGGTCGAGCAGACCGTGGTGGTTGGCCAGCGCCAGCAGCACGAAGCCGAACTCCCCCACCTGGCTCAGCATGATCCCCGCCGCCATGGCATCGCGCTTGCGCTCCCCCATCAGCCGGCCGGCCAGCAGCACCAACAGGGACTTGAACATGATCAGGCAGAGCACGCTGGTGGCCACCAGCCACCAGTCCTGCGCCACCCGCTGCCAGTCCATGGCCATGCCGATGGTGATGAAGAAGAGCCCCATCAGCACGTCCCGAAACGGCCGGATGTCCACTTCCAGTTGATGGCGATAGTGGGACTCCCCCAGCATCATGCCCGCCAGAAAGGCCCCCAGCGCCATGGAGAGCCCCATCCACTGGGTCAGCGAGGCCGCCAGCAACGCCACCAGCAGGGCGCTCAGCACGAACAGTTCGTCGGAGCGGGCCCGTGCCACCTCGTGAAACAGCAGCGGCAGCAGCCACTTGCCCACCGCCAGCAGGCTCAGCAGGGCAAACAGTCCCTTGAGGGTGGCCCAGGCGATCTCCACCAGCAGGGCGCTGCCCTGGATCTCGGGCCTGGCCAGGATGGGGATCATCACCAGCAGCGGCACCACCGCCAGATCCTGAAACAGCAGCACGCTCACCCCGAGCTGGGCGCGGCGAGTGTGCAGCTGCTTCTGCTCCCCCAGCTGCTTGATCACCACGGCAGTGGACGAAAGCGCCAGGGTGCCCGACACCACCAGCGCCTGGGGCAAGCTCAGGCCCCACCACCAGGCGATAGCGAAAAACAGCAATGACGTGAGCAGCACCTGCAGGCCACCCACCCCGATCACCAGCCGGCGCATGGCGATGAGCCGGGGCAGCGAGAATTCGAGGCCGAGCGAGAACATCAGAAAGACGATGCCGAGCTCGGCGATGGTCTGCATGATCGCCTGGCCGGTGATCACGGCGACGCCATAGGGGCCGAGCAGTACCCCGGCAAGCAGGTAAGCGAGGATCACCGGCTGGCCGAGGCGCCGGAAAATCGCCACCAACAAGACGGCGGCAAGCAGCAGGATCAACACATCTGCGTACAATATTTCCTCCCTTTTTATCTACTTAAGCCTAGCCAGCCACTCTTGTTCGCATCGAACATATTTTGGGCACAAGGATTGCAAGTAAGTGTCAGGAAGTAGGTTGTTTGAGGGCTGTACCGTGGAAAACACATCATCATTGAATGGTCTGGGACATGGCATCGAGCAGTGGGTTCGCCAGATGGAGCGGCTCACGCCGCTGGCCAGTCAGGATCGCAACCAGTTGCTCGAGTTGTTGTTGGTGCAGATGGACCTCGGCAGCCTGCTGGCAACCTTTGCCGATCGTGCGGCAAGAATTGTCCGGATCCACAGCCTGCACTTCGACTGCGGCCAGTCTCACACCCTGATCCAGCATCCGCCCCAGGCCAGCCTGACCCTGCACAGCTACCCGTTCGAGCTGCGCGGCCAGCATGGCCAGCTGATCGGCCAGTTGCACTACACCCTGGAACATGCCCTGAGCGGCAGCCAGCAGCGGATCCTGCAGCAGTATCACCAGCTGCTCTGCCTGCCCCTGCCTCTCTATCTGCGCCTGTCACAGCTGGAGCTGCAGGTCAGGCTCGATCACCTGACCGGGCTCGGCAACCGCTCCTACTTCGACGAAGCCATCGGCCGGGCGGTAGAGCAGCACAGCCGGGAATCCCACGGCCTGGTACTGGTGCTGCTGGATCTCGACAATTTCAAACAGATCAACGACACCTGGGGTCACCCGGTTGGCGATCTGGTGCTGAGCCGCTTCGCCCAACTGCTGACCCACTGCATCCGCAGCACGGATCAGGCGTTTCGCCTCGGCGGCGACGAGTTCGCCCTGCTGCTGCAACCCGCCGAACCCGAGGCCTGGCGCCCGGTCTGGCTGCGCCTGCAGCACATGCTGATGATCCACAAGGAGCTCAGCACCTTCTCGGTCGGCTGCAGCCTGGGAGCCGCCAGCTGGCAGTCCGGGGTGGACGTGCACAGCCTGTACGAGGCCGCCGATGCCCACCTCTATGCCCGCAAGAAGGCGGGCAAGGCCGGCCTGCTGGACTGAACCGGCCAGCCGCTGAATATGACAAGGCCGGCATATGCCGGCCTTGTCATTTGCAACGGATAGGATCAGGCAGGAGGCTGACAGGCCGCCGCCGGCAGCCAGTGCCAGTCCAGACCGGCGCCCTGCGTCATGAATCCGTCACAGAGGAACAGCTCACCCACCGCCGCCACCTGCTCGCCGTAATAGAGAATGGGAATGCGGCCACGCTGCCAGGAGGGAACCCCGTACTCCTGCAGCAACTTCTTGAGGCGCCGGCTGCCGCCACGCCCTACCGGCTTGAGCATGCTGCCGGCAGCCACCCCGAAGCGCACCGACAGCGGCTCGTCCGCCCTTGGCTGTCGCAGCCCCTCGCCTTCCACTCGCGGCAGCAAGCGCACCTCCCCCAGCCCGTCCGGCAGGATCAGCGTCTCCCCCACGGCCAATGTCAGCTGTTCGTGGCGAGGCTGCAGCCCGGGTCGCACCAGATGGAGCCGCCCCTGAAAGCGGCGGCAGCTCTGCCCGCCCCAGTTGAGCTGGGGATTGGCGTCTTCCCGTGCCAGCGCCACCTCCTGCCAGAGCAGACCGAGCTGCTCGCGGGAGGGCATCTCGCCCCCCTGGCGGCGGATCCAGTAACGCAGCAGGTTGTTGCGCCGGGTGCCTGACAGAGCCAGCAGCGGCGCGATCTGCAGCGCCTCTCCTGCCGCTGCCAGCCGCCAGTCGGCCTCTGCCAGCTCCTCCAGCAGCGCCTCCTGCTCGGCGCACAGCGCCATGCTGCGCGCCGCCGTCTGGGCCATGGCGGGCCAGCGGGCCTTGAGCTGGGGAATGAGCCGTTGGCGCAGGAAGTTGCGGTCATAACTCTCATCCTGATTGCTCTCATCCTCCACCCAGCCATAGGGGAGGCTGGCCGCCGCCTCGGCCAGCTCGGCCCGACTCACCTCGAGCAAGGGGCGCAGCAACAGGCCACCGGCAAAGGGCTGGCTCGGCACCATGCCCGCCAGCCCGCGCAGGCCGGCGCCGCGCTTGAGCGCCAGCAGCAGGGTCTCCAGCTGATCGTCCTGATGGTGGGCGGTGAGCAGCCACTCCCCCTCCCCCAGCTGAGCGGCAAGGCGCAGATAGCGGGCCTCCCGCGCCTGCGCCTCCAGGCTGTCGCCACTATCCCGCTGCAGTTGCACCCGCTCGACCAGCAGCGGCACCGCCAGTTGCTGACACACCGTTTCGCAGTGAGCCACCCACTCGTCGGCATTTGGGCTCAGGCCGTGATGGACGTGCAGAGCGCGCAGGGCAAGGCCGTGGGCGTGGGCAAAGCGTGCCGCCAACACCAGCAGCACGGTGGAGTCGAGCCCACCGCTGAAGGCCACCAGCAGACCACGGGAACCTTCCGGCGCGGGCAGAGTCTGAGAAAAACGAGAATAAATACGAGAAATCATAGGCTTCCCCAATACGACCAGGCCGATCTTAGCAGACTCGGGCTTATCAAGCGCTAACCCGACTGCTAGAGTGAGACGCTCCCTGCGTGGGCAAGGAAGCCGCATAACCCGAATTGGAATCCAACATAATGAACAACAAAAAAAGCATACTGGCCGCCCTCGTCGGGCTGGCCCTGCTGGCCGGCTGCAGTCAGGCCCCGGACGGCGCAGACAAACACTCCGGCCTCGCGCTGGCCAACATGGACACCAGCGTCAAACCCGGTGACGACTTCTTCCGCTACGTGAACGGCCACTGGCTCGCCACCGCCAAGATCCCGGACGACAGGCCCGCCGACGGCGCCTTCTACATGCTGCGCGACAAATCCCTGGCGGACGTGCGGGTGCTGGTGGAAGGGCTGGACGGCAAGGCCGCCGCCGGCACACCGGCCCAGCAGATCCACGACCTTTACCAGAGCTATCTGGATCAGACGACCCGCAACGCCAAGGGCACGGCGCCGCTGATGCCGATGCTGAGCGAGATCGAGCAGATCCGCAGCCCTCAGGATCTGGCCCGGGCCTTCGCCCAGAGCGGTCGCAACGGCGGCGGCGCCCCGTTCGGTTTCTGGGTCGATGCCGACGCCAAGGCGCCGGACAGCTATGCGGTCTACCTCTACCAGGCCGGGCTCGGTCTGCCGGATCGGGACTACTACCTCAAGACGGATGCCGCCAGCCAGGCACTGCGCCAGAAATACGAGCAGCACATCGCCACCATGCTGGGCCGCTTCGGCGAGGCGGATGCGGGGGCCAAGGCCAAACGCATCCTGGCGCTTGAGAGCAAACTCGCCCGGATCCAGTGGGACAACGTCACCCTGCGGGATCGGGAGAAGAACTACAACAAGGGGCCCCAGAGCGAGCTCAAACGCCTCGCCCCCGCCATCGACTGGAATACCTACCTGACCCAGGCCGGCCTCGCCGGCCAGAGCAGCCTCATCATCGGCCAGCCCACCTATCTCGCGGCCCTCAACGAGGTGATGCAGCAGACTCCGGTCGGCGACTGGCAGGCCTACCTCAAGTGGCATCTCATCACCGATTACGCCCCCTACCTCGACAGCCAGACCGATGCACAGAACTTCGCCTTCTTCGGCACCACCCTGAGCGGCACGCCCAAGCAGCGCGCCCCCTGGGAGCGGGCCCTCGGCGTACTGGACGATCATCTGGGCGAGGCGGTAGGCAAGCTCTACGTGGAGCGCTACTTCCCGCCAGAGGCTAAGGCTCGCATGGAGCAGCTGGTGGAGAACCTGCGCACCGCCTACGGCCAGAGCATCGAGGAGCTGGACTGGATGTCGCCGGCCACCAAGGCCCAGGCCCAGGCCAAGCTCGCCAAGTTCCGCCCCAAGATCGGCTACCCGGACAAGTGGAAGGATTACAGCGCCATCGCGATCCGTGCCGACGATCTGATGGGCAACCTGCAGCGGGCCCGTGCCTTCGAATACGCCGACAACCTGGCGCGCCTCGGCAAGCCGGTAGACAGAGACGAGTGGCACATGTCGCCGCAGACGGTAAACGCCTACTACAACCCGAGCAACAACGAGATCGTCTTCCCGGCCGCTATCCTGCAACCGCCCTTCTTCGACATGACGGCGGATGACGCGGTCAACTACGGCGCCATCGGCGGGGTGATCGGTCACGAGATGGGTCACGGTTTTGATGATCAGGGCGCCAAATCCGACGGTGACGGCGTGATGCGCGACTGGTGGACGCCCCAGGATCTCAAGGAGTTTCGCTTCCGCACCAGCCGGCTGGTGGCCCAGTACAACCGCTTCGAGCCCATCAAGGGGCAGTTCGTCAACGGCCAGTTCACCCTGGGGGAGAACATCGGCGATCTGGGCGGCCTCACCATCGCCCACAAGGCCTACCTGCTGTCGCTGGATGGCAAGGAGGCCCCGGTGCTGGACGGCTTCACCGGCGAGCAGCGCTTCTTCCTCGGCTGGGCCCAGGTGTGGAAAGGCATGTATCGCCCCGAGCTGATGCAGATGCTGCTCGCCTCGGATCCCCACTCGCCGCCGGAATACCGGGTCAACGGCGTGGTACCGAACATCCCCGCCTTCTACGAGGCGTTCAAGATCCAGCCGGGGGACAAGCTCTATCTGGACCCGGCCAAACGGGTCAAGATCTGGTAATGACCGCCCCGATGAGGGGCGGATGACGCGAACCGGCGGGGATTGCCCGGCCGGTTCGCACAGTGACACAGGTGGCGGGCAACCGCCGCCGCAGTAACAAGGGTCAAACCGATGAAAGCCTTGCTCATGACACTCGGCCTGCTCACCCTGCCCCTCGCCAGCCAGGCGGCGGACGGGTTCTTCAAACAGCTGACGCTCCCCTCAGGCCAGGTAGTGACTGTCAGCGAAGGGCGCGGCGAACCTGCCTCCACCGGCAGCTACGACGTGCGCCTCTACTCAGGCGCCAACCCCCAGTTCCCGCTGGATCAGTTCATCGACGGCAAGGTGCTGCCGCGCGATGGCAGTATCAAGGAGCTCAAGCTGCTGGATCTCAACGGCGACAAGCAGCCCGAGCTCATCGTCGTGGTCGAAAGTGCCGGCAGCGGCAGCTACCTGAGCGCCGACGCCTTCACCATCAACCCGCAGGAGGGGCTGGACAGCTTCAACCACGTGGAGGGGCTGGCCCCCAATGAAGATGTGATCCAGGCGCTCAAGACCCCGCGCGACTGACATCCCCATCACCACGCCCCGCCCAGCGGGGCGTTTTTTTGTCCCGCCGCTGACAAAGCGCCTTCCCGCCTCACCCGCAGGGCACCGCCATGGATAGACGGTTATTTTTTCTGCGCTTATAATCGCCGCACCGTGCCATCACGAAACACAAGGAGGTAAAAAATGGTTATCCAAGCGT
This sequence comes from Aeromonas sp. ASNIH4, assembly GCF_002934425.1. NCBI lineage: Bacteria > Pseudomonadati > Pseudomonadota > Gammaproteobacteria > Aeromonadales > Aeromonadaceae > Aeromonas > Aeromonas sp. ASNIH4. The sequence goes on from NZ_CP026217.1 coordinate 3,392,733, forward strand.
GTCCGATGTTCTCGGCTCGCCTGTTCGGCACATTCGCGTGCTCTTGCCTGCATACCATCGCGCTGCGATAGCGGGTTCGAGCAAAGCCGACTCCCTTCCATACCGAGACCTTTCTCGACTCTGCCGTTGTCGCCAGCGCTCCTGATGGCAGGGATTTCTGATCCCGCGATTTAAGAGAGCAAGAGCATGACAACCCTGATGAGTACCCATTCCCTGCAGATGAGTGCGGGGCACCTTCCGTTATTTGACCACCTCGAACTCGGCATCCGCGCAGGCGACCGGCTCGGCCTTGTCGGTGCCAACGGCTGCGGCAAGAGCACCCTGCTGGCACTGCTGGCGGGCGAGCGCACGCCCCAGGCCGGCCGGGTCGTGCAGGCGGCCGCCTGCCGCTGCGAGTTCGTGGCCCAACAACTGCCAGCCAGGCTTTCAACCCTCAGCACCCGCGCCGTGCTGCTGGATGCGCTGGGCAACGACCTGAGCGCCGAATGGCAGGTGGACAAGCTGCTGGCCGAGCTGCAGCTGGAGGCCCAGGCCGCGCTGCCGGTCAGTGCGCTGAGCGGCGGCCAGCACAGCCGGCTGCAGATAGGCCGTGCCCTGCTGCGCCAACCCAACCTGCTGCTGCTCGATGAGCCCAGCAACCACCTGGATCTGCCCGCCCTGCTCTGGCTCGAGCAGTTTCTGCTGGGCTGGCGCGGCGCCTTCGTGCTGGTCTCCCACGACGGTCGCCTGCTGGACCGGGTCACCGAACAGACCCTGATCCTGCGCGATGGCCAGCTGCACCGCTTCGCCCTGCCCTGCAGCCAGGCCCGGGTGGCGCTGGCCGCCGAGGATGAGCAGGCCCGTCTACGCCGGGCCGACGAGCAAAAGGAGATCGACCGCCTGAGCGCCAGCAGCAAACGCCTCGCCATCTGGGGGCGGGAGCATGACAACGAGAAGCTGGTGCGCCAGGCCAAATCCATGGAGAAGCGCATCGCCCGCCTGCAGGAGGAGCAGAGCCAGGTGGCAGCGCTGGCCCCCTGGCGGCTCGAGCTGCGCGGAGTGAGCCTGCCTGCCGACACCCTGCTGCGGCTGGAGACCCTCGACGTATCGCCAGCACCCGCATTGCCGCCGCTGCTGCGGGCCGAAGGACTCTGGCTGCGGGCGGGGGACAGGGTCGCCCTGCTCGGTGCCAACGGCACCGGCAAGTCCTCCCTGTTGCGCCAGTGCTGGCGCGAACTGGCCGCGCAGAGCCCGCAGGCAGGCTGGTACTGCCACCCCGGTGCCAGCATCGCCTATTACGATCAGTCCCTGCAGCAGCTCGCTGACGACGCCACCCTGAGCGACGCGCTGTACCCGTTGGCCCCTCTGCCTGAGGTGACGCGGCGACAGGCGCTGATCCGGGCGGGCTTCCCCTATACCCGCCACGGCCAGCAGGTGCACAGCTTGAGCGGGGGCGAGCGGGCACGGCTGCTGTTTCTCGCCCTGTCGCTCGGCAGCCACCACATGCTCTGGCTCGACGAACCCACCAACCACCTGGATCTGGCGGGCAAGGAGGAGCTGGCCGAGGCCATTGCCGCCTTCCCGGGCGGCGTGCTGCTGGTCTCCCACGACCGGGAGCTGATCGAGCGCAGCTGCAACCGCTTCTGGCTGATCAGGGACGGTCGCATCCAGGAGGCTCACAGCGCCGAGCGGGCCTATGCCGAGCTGCTCGGCGATGCGCCCTCGCCGGCAGCAGACGAGGCAAGCCTGGCTACCCCCGCCATGGGGCTGGCCCCGGCCGGCCCGGCGGATGACGAAGAGGCGCTGCTGGCACGCTGGTATGAACTCGATTCCCTGCTCGCCGCCGATCTGGCCCGCAAGCCCAGGCACCAGACCCCGCGTCTGCAGCAGCAGTGGCGTGACGAGCTGGCCAGGCTCACCGACCAGCTCGGGCTGGTCGGATCATGAGCAGAGCCATAAACCGGCTTTGCCAGCCATCCCTGTTTGACTCACCACTCGCGGCCAACTCCGGTTGGCCGCAAGGAGCTACCATGACAGCAACGCAACAACCTCACATCAGGCTGGATCCGGTCAGCGACGCCGACCTGCCCCACATCTTTCGCGGCCTGTCGGATCCGCGGGTCGTCGCCTACTACGGCGTCAGCTACGACAGCCTGACGGCGTGCCAGGCCCAGATGGATTGGTATGCCGAGCTGACCCGCACCGGCCGTGGCGCCTGGCACCTCATTCGTGACCGGCACACGGGCGAACCGCTCGGCGCCATCGGTTACAACGATGCCGACCCGACTCACCGGCACGCCGAGCTGGGCTACTGGCTCTATCCCGAACACTGGGGCAAGGGGGTGATGAGCGCGGCGCTGCGGCTGTGGCTGCCGCTCACTTATCGCACCAGCGAGCTGCACCGGTTGCTGGCGGTGGTGGAGGAGCCCAACCTCCCCTCCGCCCGCCTGCTGGAGCGGGCGGGCTTTCACTACGAGGGCACTGCGCGGGAGTGCGAACGCAAGGGGGATGGCTTCATCTCCCTGCGCCACTACGCCATCTTGCGCAGCGACCTGCCCGCCAGCCTGTGACCTGCAACAAAAAGCCCCGCACTGCGGGGCTTTTTTTCGGGTTACTTGATGGCGCAGACACCCTCATCGGACGCCGAGCGGCGGCGTCTGCGCCGCCACAACGAGAAACAGCCGTACCCCAGACTGAGCACGACGGCATAGAGCACCTGGGAGGCGAGCGCCACCAGCACCAGGGCACAGAGCAGCACGCTCACTCCCGCCAGCCCCTTGCCCACCCCGCCAAGCAGGCGCCAGCCCGCCGCCATGCAGAGCAGGTAGACCAGCACGAAATTGCCGTTGGCGTAGCGGATCAGCTCATCGAGGGGCAGTCGCAGCCAGATGATCAGGGTGATGCAGACCAGACAGATGGCGAGCACCAGACTCAAGGCCCGCAGCGGCGCGCCGCGGGCGGTGAGGCGGGCCAGCGAGACCGGCAGCTTGCCTTCGCGCGCCATGCTCCAGATCAGCCGGGCAAATCCCTGCAGGTAGATGTTGATGCTGGCAAAGCAGGAGAAATAGCCGAGCACCGCCACCAACCACTTGGCGGTGGGGCCGAACAGCAGCAAGAGCAGGGCCGGAATGGCGGTGGCGTTGGTCGCCTCATCGCCGTAGAGGCCATATTTGAGCACCACCAGCGAGTGCACCCAGTAGATGAGCCCCGCCAGCAGCACCCCGCCGAGCAGGGCGATGGGGTAATCCCGCTCCGGTCGCTTGAACTCCTCCCCCATGTGGGCGAAGGCCTCGAGCCCGACGAAACACCAGAACATCACCGCCAGCGCGGTGGCCATGGCGGGCCACTCGTCCGTCGTCGGCAGCGGCCGGGCGGCGTCGCGCCAGCTGATATCCCCCTTGAACCAGATGAGCAGGGTGAGCCCCAAAATGGCGAGCGCGATCAGCAACTGCAGGTTGCCGGAAGAGCGCGCCCCGCGCAGCCCCAGCAAAAATACCCCGAGCAGAGTGAGCAGCTGGATGCCCCACAGGGTCCACTCCCCCAGATCGAACAGGGCGTGCCAGAAGCCGGCGGCAATCATCAGGGCGGCGGGCAAGCCCACCGGCAACACCGCCAGAAACAGGAAGGCGGAGAAGCGCTCGGCGCCGTTGCCAAAGGCAAGGCCGATGAGGTGTGGCGCCCCGCCGGCATGGGGGTAGCGGCGGCCGAGGCGAGCGAAGGTAAAGGCAATCGGCAGCACCAGCGCAATCAGCAGCAGCCAGGCCCACAGCGAGGCCCCACCCGCCAGCGAGGCGGCTGTCGCCGGTACCACGAAGATCCCGGTCCCCAGCAGCGAGGTGGCGAGCAGCCCCATTCCCTGCCAGAGCCCGAGATCCTTTTTCAACCCAGACATATCCTTTTGTCCCGACTAGAAAAACATCCCGCCATGTTAGGCCTCCCCCGCCCCTTTGTTAAGCACGATGGCAAGAATATGCAGCGCTTTATTCAGGCACTGCGTCCGGTTAGCGCCTCGGCAAGAAAATCCCCCAGCAGGGTGATCTTGAGCACCTGCCGGCGCGCCGCCGGGTAGATGAAATGGAGGGTCTTGTCCGGAATGCGGTAGGTATCGAGCAGGGGCAGCAGCCGCCCTGCAGCGATATGCTCTTGCACCTGATCGGCGGGCTGCAAGCTGATGCCAGCCCCCGTGAGTGCTGCCGTCAGCAGCGCCGGCCAGTGGTTGATGCGAAGACGCGAGGCCACCCGCACCTCCTCGCTCTGGCCATCGCCCCCGACAAACTGCCAGCGTTCGTGCTCGCCCCAGTTGCCGTGCAGACACTGGTGGCGAGCGAGATCGGCCGGATCACGGGGCACACCGTGGCGAGCGAGGTAGGCGGGCGCGGCGCAGAGGCGGTAGTGCTGGGCCAGCAGCGGGCGGGCGACCAGCGCTTCATCCTGCGGGCGCAGGGTGCGGATGGCGGCGTCGAACCCCTCCTCCACCAGATCGACCCAGCGCGGGGTAAGCTGCAGATCCACCTCCAGCCTGGGGTAACGGTCGAGAAAGGCGGGCAGCAGCGGCACCAGCCGATGGTGGCCAAAGCTTAAGGGGGCGGCGATGCGCAGCCGCCCGGCGGGCTCGGCCAGCAGGTGCTGGGTCAGCGACTCGGTCAGCGCCAGCTCCTCCAGCACCCGCTGGCAGCGGGCCAGAAAGAGCTGGCCCAGCTCGGTCAGGGTCTGCTGGCGGGTGGTCTTGTGAAACAGCTTGCCCCCCAACCACTGCTCCAGCCCCTGCACATGCTTGCCCACCATCTGGGCGCTGATCCCCTCTTCGCTTGCCACCGCGCTGTAGGAGCCGAGATCCACCACCCGGGTGAAGATGCGCATGCTGGTCAATCGGTCCACAACCCCTCCTTTGCCCCGTTCCGGGGCCATTTGGCCCGCAGCAAGCGGCCCACATTCACAATCAAAAGTTTAGTAAGAAATGGTTTTTGGCCAATTTATCGCACTTTTGGTTGCCAATATAGTGATCAGCGACCTCACCCATCAGGACATACATCCATGAAAAGTACCTATCTGGCCGCCCTGCTGGTCGGTCTGCTGGCCACCGGTGTCAGCCAGGCTGCCGAGAGCAGCTTTATCAACCCGCAGCAGAACGCCCCCGTCAGCGCGACCCTGGCCGCGACTCAAGCCCAGCCCGATATCTTCCGGGTCAGCCTGCTTGGCACCGGCACCCCGGTGCCCCAGATCAGCCGCGGCGGTTACAGCACCCTGGTCGAGGCGGGCAACCAGAAGCTGGTGTTCGACTTTGGCCGCAACTCCGCCACCCGCTTGTGGCAGCTGCATATCCCCATCGGCCGGGTCAACGCCTTCTTCCTCACCCACTTCCACTCGGATCACACCAACGGGCTGGCGGATCTCTGGCTGACCGGCTGGCTGCAACCGGCCTATGGCCAGCGCCACGCGCCGATGGAGCTTTACGGGCCCAAAGGCACCAATGCCCTCGCAAGCGGCCTGCAGCAGGCCTACGCCACCGATATCGCCACCCGGGTCAAGGATGAGGGGACGCCGCTGGACGGGGTGAAGATCAACAGCCACGAGGTGACCGCCGGGGTGGTCTACGACCAGGATGGGGTCAAGGTGACCGCCTTTGACAACGACCACGGGGTCAACATCAAGCCATCGTTTGGCTATCGCATCGACTACCACGGCCACAGCGTGGTGCTATCCGGCGATACCCGCTACAGCCCGCAGGTGGTGAAAGAGGCCAAGGGGGCCGATCTGCTGGTGCACTGCGTCTCCATGACCTCCGCCGTCCGCATGAAGGCCAACCCGGGCTACCGGGCGATCGCTGGTCACCTCGCCTCCCCCGAGCAGGTCGCCCGGGTAATGAATGAAGCCAAACCGGCGCTGACCGTGTTCAGCCACATCGGCCTCAACGGCCAGATCGGGGTGAAGGATCTGGCGCAGAGCCTGAGCGCAAGTCACTCGGGCCCCTTCGTCATCGGCAATGACCTGATGCAGATTGACCTGCCCACCACTGCCTCCGGCAAGGGCTACGCCCTCTGGCAGGCGGAGAACATCGACAACGCCCAGCCCTGAATCCCGGCCATAAAAAAAGCCGCCTCTTGCGAGGCGGCTTCTTCATTCAAGCGGGTAACCCGTGTTATCAGGCAATCAGCTTGTAGATGATACCGGACATGGCGATCAGGCCGATGATGGTCACGAACACGTTGCTGATGTTGCCAGCGTATTTGCGCATGGCCGGCACCTTGGTGATGGCGTACATCGGCATCAGGAACAGCAGCATCGCGATGATGGGGCCGCCCAGGTCTTCAATCATGCCGAGGATGCTCGGGTTGATGGTGGCGATGGCCCAGGTGGTCAGGATCATGAACACTGCGGTCACTTTGTTCAGTTGCTTGACGTCAACGTTCTTGCCTTTCTCACGCAGGGACTTGGCCATCAGACCGTTCATGCCCTCTTGTGCACCCAGGTAGTGACCCAGGAAGGATTTGCTGATGGCAACCATGGCGATCAGCGGAGCCACGGTGGCGATAACCGGGTTGTCGAAGTGGTTGGCCAGGTAGGACAGGATGGAGATGTTCTGTTCCTTGGCAGCAGCCAGGTCAGCCGGGGAGAGGCTCAGTACGCAGCTGAATACGAAGAACATAACGGTCATCACCATCATGACGTGGGCGCCCAGCAGGATGTTGCTGCACTTCTTCTCGGCACCTTCACCGTAACGACCTTTGTTGTCCACCGCGAAGGAGGAGATGATCGGGGAGTGGTTGAAGGAGAACACCATGACCGGGATGGCCAGCCACAGGGTCTTCAGGAAGTCGCCGTTGAAGGCATCACCCAGCGCCGGAGCTTCAGTGATGATGGCACCGTTCCAGTGCGGGATCAGGTAGAGCGCCAGGCCCATCAGGGTGATCACGAACGGGAATACCAGCACGCTCATCGCTTTGACGATAACCTGGCCGCCGAGGCGAACGATCGCCATCAGACCCAAGATCAGCGCCAGAGACAGGATGGCACGGGGAGGTGCAGTCATGCCCAGCTGGTGCACCATCAGGCTCTCGACGGTGTTGGTGATGGCTACCGAGTACATCAGCAGGATCGGGTAGATGGCGAAGAAGTAGAGCAGGGTGATGAACTTGCCTGCGGTCTTGCCGAAGTGCTCTTCTACTACCTCGGTGATGTCGCCATCACGGGTGGAGCCGGACAGCACGAAGCGGGTCAGGCCACGGTGTGCGAAGAAGGTCAGCGGCAGGGCCAGGACCAGCATGGCAACCAGCGGCCACAGACCACCTACACCGGCGTTGATCGGCAGGAAGAGTACACCGGCACCGATGGCGGTACCGTACAGACCCAGCATCCAGACCACATCGGCCTTGTTGATGCCACGGGAAGACGCATTACTGGCTAAGCTGCCTTCTACTGCAATGTTCATGTCAGACATAGGGGTGTTCCTGTCATCAAGGAAAATAGAAAATTTCTAGTCAACCGGGCGCAATGCCCTGTTCCATCTCCCTGGAACTCCTGCAGTCCATCCCTGTTATTCTCATCCCGTCGGCCCGGCAAGCTGGTCATCACTCCATGTAACAACCAAATTGCAACAAACAAGCCGGCGGGTCATAGGCCCGAGGGCCACAAACGCGTCAGACTTTACAACTCGCTAACACGCTTTTGTTCCGATGCGCTGACTCTAATTAAATCCCCTTAGCGATCACAGTGTTTTTTTGAATTAATCAACCAAAGTTTGACTGGAATCGCCTTTCTGGCGTCAGAGATCACGTTACGAGCCCAATTTTGTGAACAGCCGTTAACAAATAGAGGTAGTTTCACCCGTATCTATATCCTTGTAGGTACAACAAATTGCTTACATTCGCTCATTTGTTGCTCAGGTTGTGCCCCGCCGTCCGCTGACGTACCCTGTTGCTCAACATTTTTTCGCTGAATTAATATGGCCATCACCCGTACCGATCTCGCCGAACTGGCGGTGTTTGCCGCCGTCGCCCGCCACCAGAGTTTCAGCAAGGCCGCCCTCGAACTCGGCGTGTCTGCCTCCGCCCTAAGCCACAGCCTGAAAGGGCTGGAGACCCGTTTGGGGGTACGGCTGCTCAATCGCAGTACCCGCGCCGTGGTACCCACAGATGCGGGTCAGCGCCTTCTGACCCAGTTGCTGCCGACCTTGAGCCATCTGGAGAGTGCGCTGGGTGAACTGGCCCGTCACAGCGACGAACCGGTAGGAAGGCTGAAGATCAGCGCACCGCGCGGCGCCATCGATGAGTTGCTGGCCCCGGTGCTGATCGATTACATGGTGCGTTACCCGCGCATGCAGGTGGAGGTGGTGGAGCAGGAGTTGATGCCGCGCCTCATCGAAGATGGCTATGACGCCGCCCTCTTTTATGGGGATCTGCTGCCCAAGGAGATGATCGGGGTACCGCTCGGCCCACCCCAGCGCTATCTGGTGGTGGCCGCCCCCGCCTATCTGGCCGAGCACGGCACCCCGCAGCACCCGCGCGAATTGACCCGGCACGCCTGCATCGGCTATCGGCTCACCCCCTCCCATCACTATCGCTGGGCCTTTGCCGGCGAGGAGGGCTCCATGCTGGAGATAGAAGTGACCGGGCCGCTCACTACCAGCACGCCGGCCCTCTACCTGGGAGCGGCCGAGGCGGGGCTGGGACTGGCCTACTGTCTGGAAGAGGAGGTGAGCAGGCAGCTGGCCGAGGGTACCCTGGTGAGCGTGCTGGAGCCCTGGTGCCCCACCTTCGTCGGTTTCTCGCTCTTCTATCCCAGTCGCCATCAGCTGGGCAACGGGCTGCGCGCCCTCATCGACATGCTTAAGGGACACTACCAGCCACGCTGATTGATGAATATGACTCATCAATTCATCAAGTAGAAACCGGATTATCGATAAAAAAATATTAATCTAGACTATCTGCTCGATAATCGAACTCCCCAAGAGAACAGATATGTCTGCCTACTTCACTCTGCGCCAGCGGGCGATGACCCGCCGTTTCTGGGGCTATGCCCTCCCCTCCATCATGGCCATGCTGGTATCCGGCGCCTACTACCTGGTCGATGGCATCTTCGTCGGTCACTACGTGGGGGCCGCCGGCCTTGCCGGCATCAACCTGGTCTACCCGGTCATCATGGTGCTGATCGGTCTCGCCGCCATGATCAGCATGGGGGCGGCCACCGCCATCTCCTTCCAGCAGGGTGCCAGAAATTTCGGTCTGGCCCGCCAGGCGCTGGTCAATGCGCTCTGGCTGCTGGGGCTGCTGGGCGCCGTGGCGCCGCTGCTGCTGCACTACTGGCACGTCGACATCCTGCTGGCACTGGGCATTAAACAGGGTACCGACACCTGGCAACAGGCCAGTGACTACCTCTACTGGATCGGTGGCGGCACCCTGTTGCTGGCCTGCAACCTGGCGGTACCCTATCTGCTGCGCAACGACGGCCGCCCCCGTCTCGCCATGCTGCTGGTGAGCAGTGGCGCCATCCTCAACATCATCCTCAACTACATCATGGTGGGCCGGCTGGGGCTGGGACTGATCGGTACGGCGCAGGCTACCCTCATCTCGGAAGGGGTCGTCAGCCTGCTCGGGCTGGGTTATTTCTTTACCCGCCATGCCAAGCTGCGCATAGAGTGGCGCCACTTGGTGCCCGACTTCCCGGCCATGCCGAACCTGCTGTTCACCGGCCTGCCGAGCCTGATCGCCCAGTTCAACCTCGGTCTGCTGCTGCTGCTGCACAACAGCCAGCTGATGGTGCACGGTTCGGTCAAAGATCTGGCGGGCTTTACCGTGGCTGGTTACACCGAGGCGGTGTTCATCGTCATCCTGCAGGGGCTGGCCTTCGGCATTCAACCGCTGGTCAGCCAGGCGGCCGGCGCCAAACGCCATCGTGACCTCAAGTTCCTGATGGAGATGGGGCTCAAGATCACGCTCGTCTACGGTCTGGCGGTCTGGCTGCTGATCCAGCTGCTGCCGCGCCAGGTGGCCATGCTCTACACCGGCGATCAGGATGGCGAGCTGCTCGCGGCCGCCATCAGCAGCCTGACCCTCAACCTCGGCGCCATCCCGCTGGAGGGGATCATCATGTTCGGCATCGTGCTGTTGCAGTCCATGGCCCGTACCCGCCAGGCACTGCTCATCTCGGCCGCCAAGACCCTGCTGCTGCTGCCGCTGATCTTCATGCTGCCGCTCTGGTGGGGCCGGGACGGCGTGCTGCTGGCCCAGCCCACCACTGTGGTGTTGCTGACCCTGCCGCTGTGCTGGCTGCTGTGGCGCGAGTGGCGCCGCCTCAAGCTGGCCTGTGCCCCGCTGAGCCGGCCCGGTCGCAAACCGCTTGGCGCGCGCCAACAAGTGCAACTGGCCAGGCGCGCCGGCTAAGCGCCGCCATCAGGCCGGCAGCCGGCGGGCACAGGTGCGGATCTCGGGCTCGACCATCGCCTGCTGGGCGGCCACCAGCTGCAGCTCGTAGGCGCCCGCCAGCCAGGTCTGGGCCAGCACCGCATCCACACTGGCATTGGTGCGCTCGAACGCCGCCACCGGCGTGAAGCCCGCCAGCAGGTTGGCCAGCATGGTGGCGCTCAGCAGATCCCCCACCCCGATGGGCTGACGCTGAAACTCATAGAGGGGGCGCGAGATATGAAACGCCCCCTCTTCACACACCAGCAGCATCTCGAACCGGTCCAGGCTCAAGCCGGCGCGGCCCAGATGCTTGACCATCACCAGCTCCACTCCCCCTTCACGCAGTTGCTGGCAAGCCGCCAGCGCCTCGCTCAGATTGCAGATCTCGCGGCCGGTCAGCTGCTCCAGCTCCAGCAGATTGGGGGCCAGCAGGTCGGCGCAGGCCAGCGCCCGGTTTTTCAGAAAATCGGCTACGCCGGGCGCGACTATGCACCCCTTGTCGGGATGCCCCATCACGGGGTCGCAAAAATAGCGGGCGTTCGGATTGAGCGCCTTGAGGTGAGCCACCGCCGCCAGGATCTCCTCCCCCTGCTCGGCCGAGCCGAGATAGCCGCTCAGGATCGCATCGCACTGCCCCAGTACGCCGATGTCGGCCAGCCCCGCCATCAGCTGGCGGATATGACCGCTTGGCATCACCATCCCCTGCCAGCCTGCGCTGTACTGGGTATGGTTGGAAAATTGCACCGTGTTGACGGGCCACACCTCCAGCCCCATGCGGCGCATGGGAAACACGGCGGCGCTGTTGCCGGCACAGCCGAACACCACGTGGGACTGGATGGAGAGAACTCGCTTCATGCTGACTCGCAAAAAAATGGATGAACCCAGATGGGAAAAACGGGCCTTGCGGCCCGTTGTTGTCACTCTCGCTTAACGCAGCACCTTGACGGTGTAGCTGCCATCGGCCTGACGATAGAGGCCGTGGATGTCGGTCTCGAAGCCCGGGTAGTGGGCCCCGATCTCGCACAGCATCTCGAGGAACTCGAGCACCGGCAGGGAATCCTGGGTCACCATCTCGCCCGGCAGCACCAGCGGTACTCCCGGCGGGTACGGCAGGATCATGTTGGCGCTGATGCGGTCCACCATGTCGCGCAGCGGCACTTCCACCACGTTGCCGGCCAGCTCCTGCTGCCAGGCGGCGTGCGGGGTCATCTTCATCTCCGGCAGTACGTCGAACGCCTTGAACATCAGCTCCGGCAGACGGTACTTGCTGGTCAGCTCGTGAATGCGCTGGGCCAGCTCCTGGATGCGCATCCCTTCGTAGAAGCTCGGGTCTTCGCGATAGAGGCTCGGCAGTATGCTCTTGATGGTCAGGTTCAGATCGTAACCGCGCTTGAACTCGGTCAGGGCGCGCAGCAGCTGCATCGCCTTGGATTGATCGATACCGATGGAGAACAGGAACAGCAGGTTGTAGGGGCCGGTCTTCTCCACCACGATACCGCGCTCGTCCAGGAACTTGGAGACCAGCGAAGCCGGGATGCCGTTCTCCAGCAGCTGACCATTGCGGCCCATGCCCGGGGTCAGCAGGGTGACCTTGATGGGATCCAGGTACATGTGGTCATCGTCGATGTCCTTGAAACCGTGCCAGTCATCTTTCGGATCCAGCTTCCAGCACTCGACGGTGTCGATGTCGTCCGGCTGCCATACGTCGAAGAACCAGCCTTCGCTCTGCTCGCGCAGACGCTTGATCTCTTTGCGGAAGGAGATGGCGCGATCGATGGAGTCCTTGATCAGCCGCTTGCCGGTGTTGCCACGCATCATGGCGGCGGAGATCTCGGTAGAGGCCACGATGCCGTACTGCGGCGAGGTGGAGGTGTGCATCATGAAGGCTTCGTTGAAGGTCTCTTCCTCCACATCGCCCTTGATGTGGATCATCGAGGCCTGGGAGAAGGCCGCCAGCAGCTTGTGGGTGGACTGGGTTTCATAGAACACCTTGCCCGGCATGGCTTCGCCGCTCATGCCGCACTTGCCTTCGTAGATCGGGCTGAAGTTGGTGTAGGGCACCCAGGCACTGTCGAAGTGGATGTAAGGGGTGTCCAGCGCCTCCTTGATGAAGCCGGTGTTGTAGAGCAGGCCGTCATAGGTGGAGTTGGTGATCACGGCGTAGCGCGGCGCCTGGGCACCCGGGGTGGCGGCGACCTTGGCGGCGATGGTTTCGCGGCTGAATTCGCTCTGCGGGATGCCGCCCAGGATGCCGTAGGCGTTGCGGGTCGGACGGAAGTAGAGCGGAGTCACGTCGTTCATCATCATCAGGTGAGTGAGCGACTTGTGGCAGTTGCGATCCACCAGCACTGTGCTGCCGGCCGGCGCCGAGTACATGCCGACGATCTTGTTGGCAGTGGAGGTGCCGTTGGTGACGATGTAGGAGCGATCGGCGTTGAAGGTACGGGCGATGTACTCCTCGGCTTCCTTGTGCGGACCGGAGTGATCCAGCAGGGAGCCCAGCTCCGGCATGGAGATGGAGACGTCGGCCTTGAAGGCGTTCGGGCCATAGAAGTCATAGAAGATGCTGCCGGCCGGGCTCATCTGGAAGGCGGTACCGCCCATGTGGCCCGGGGTACAGAAGGTGTACTTGCCCTCTTCCACGTACTTGAACAGCGCCTTGGTGAAGGGCGGCAGGATGGCGTCCTGGTACTCCTGGGTGGCCTGACCCATCTTGAGGGCGATGTCGTCGGCCATGCCGAGACGATACTCGAAGAAGTGGACGTTCAGACGCAGGTCGGTCAGGTGAATGTCCAGAGTGGACTGGTCGTTGGCAAAGGCGAAGATCGGCAGCTTCTCGTTGCGATCGTGGATCTCCTTGCACAGACCCAGCGAGTATTTGTCCCAGTCGAAGATGGCGCCGCAGACGCGGGGGTTCTTCTCAATCAGTTTCAGCAGGTCGGCGACGTCGACCGGATAAACAACCTCGAAACCCTTGCGCTCGAGGGAGGCTTGCAGCTGGCGAATGGGTTCTTCTTTAAAGAAAACGCCCAGGTGGTTGAGGATGGCAATGATATTCATCGTAATGCTCCACACGTAAAGGGGCGCTCTCCATCAGGGATGGTGAGTGAAGAGCGCTCGGAAAAGGAAAACGGAATTAGTGGCTGGTCTGCTCTTTGAGCAGGGCGTCGTGCTGACGCAGACCCTGTTTCTTGGCGTAGAACATCAGGATGATGAGCGACACCACGAAGGTAGCGGTGAGGTTGGAACCCTTGGCCCCCATCAGGGCCACCAGGCAGAACACGCAGGCGACACCGGAGAAGATCATGGCGCCGATGCTGCGGGAGGTCATGCCTTCAAAACGGATCAGGTTAATGCTGGAGTAGAAGTAAGGCAGCATGGTCAGCAGCACCGCATCTGTGGTCAGCACGTTGAAGAGATCGGCCGCGTGGGCGGACTGGGAGGTGAAGGCGGTCAGGCCGACCATCAGCGCAGTCATCTTGAGGGAGCCCAGGATCAGACCCTTCTTGGCGACGCCGTTCTTGTCCACTTCGCCGTAGATTTTCGGGAAGTTGCCGTCGTGGGCGGCACGCTTGCCCGCCTCGCCCACCAGCATCATCCAGGAACCCAGCGAGGTGAAGCAGGCCAGGGCGGTGAAGGCGGAGACGAACGGTGCAGACCAGCTGCCGAAGATGGCGGAAGAGGCCATGGCAAACGGGGCACCGGAGGCAGCCACTTCACCGGCCGGGAACATGCCGCTGATCACCTGGGTAGAGAGGATGTAGATGACGCCAGCGATACCGGTGCCCAGCATGGTGGCGAGCGGTACGGTGCGCTTGGGGTTCTTCACCATGCCGGAAGAGACGGCGGCGGACTCCACGCCCACGAAGGACCAGAGGCAGATCAGCACGGCGCTGATGACCGCATGCAGGTCGCTGCCGCTGGTGGTGTTCCAGTTCTGGCTGTAGACGGTGGCATCAAAGTGACCCCAGCCCATCACGGCAGTACCCACTACCGGCAGCAGGATCAGCACCAGACCCAAAGTACAGAGCCGGCTCACCCAGCTGCCGCCAAGCAGGTTGACGAAGGTGAAGATCCAGACGGCGGCGATGGTGGCCGCGGCGGCCGGGATCGGGCTGTTGAGAATGGGGAAGAACACGGAGAGGTAGGAGACGCCGGTAATGGCGATGGCCAGGTTGCCGATCCAGTTGGCGTGGTAGTAGAGCACCCCGGTCTGGAAACCGAACACCGGAGAGATCTCGCCGGCGTAGGCGATGGGGCCGCCCTCTTGCGGGTTCTTGGTGGCGAGGCGGGCAAACACGAAGGCCAACCCCATGGCGCCGACCAGGCAGATGGCCCAGCTGAACACAGAGATGGAACCTATGGTGGCCAGGGCCGAGGGCAGCAGTGCAATACCGCTCCCCATCATGTTGCCGGCCACCACACCTGTACAGGCGACAAGGCCGATCTTCTTGCTCGTATCTAGGGACATAAAATCTCCGGGTCGATATTAAGGCATCAAACACACGCTTGGCGGAGCCTCCCGCCAACCAATGGCCACAGACTAGGCTCCTCGGCCCCGGAAAACATAAAGACCAGCTAAGGGATAAAAACATGAGTGAACTTTTTCGACCGGGCGACCGAAGTCGATAAAAACACTTTAAAAACAAGCAGCTGACTAATGCGTCATCGAGCACCTTGATAAAACCTTGATATCCGCCGCCCTCCTTGATGCGGCCGATAAGTGCCAGTCGGCACGCCTTGATATTTTTCTGAGGGGCGCAGCGGCATAAAGCGCGTCATTCATGCCCCATAGTGTCTGGCCATGCCCGGCAGACGGGTTCGCACGGTCCCTTCTGCTGGATGTTTTTGCTCTTCCCTCTGCCGTGGGCACGCTCTCGCCTTCGGCCGGTAGTGCTGGGCCGCCGCAACAGGCACCGGCTGGCGACCACAACCGCGCCGATCTCCAGGCTCAAGACAATATCAAGGCTGAGGTCGGGCACCTTGAGTGCCTGCAGCACGGTAAACACCGGCGCCAGCTCGGCTGGTTCGGCGGTTCAGAGGTTCGGCGGGGAGACAGAGAGACAGTTCGATGCTGGCGCCAAGGATGGCGGCAACCATGGGTCATGCCTGCACAGGGCAGACCTGGGATGGGGACGGCTGAGAGATGATGTCAGACGGCGCACCCGCCGGCGCCCCTCAGGCAACCGGCAGGGATCGCCACCTTGGCGACAGGGCCTGGATGGCCCCGGCAGGAATCAGAACAGCTTCACCTTGCTCTGGCCAAGGGCATTGAACAGGGCCGGGGTGAGGGTTTCCATATTGCTGTAAAAACCGAGCTGCTGGCAGAGCAGATAGGTCTGCTCGGTCGCCTCCATCAGGAAGGCCTGGCTGTAGGCATCCCCCGCCGCCTCGGGGCGGCCATCCAGCTCGGCCAGCTTGCCGCGCAGAATGTGATAGAGCACGGAGCGGCCCCGGCTGGCGGCCTCGGCCAGCAGGCGGGTAGCCTCCTGCTGCTGTCCGTTCAGGATCGCCTGCAAGGTGAGGGCCTCCCAGACCCGGGCCGGCAGGGCGGCCTGATCCCGTACCACGCTGGCCAGATGGGTCCCTATGCCCTGCAGGCGCTCGCTCTGGGGCGTCCCCGTCAGGGTCGCCAGCGCCTCCCCGGCCAGATAGCGCTCCGCCAGCAGCAACGGCTGATCCGGCTGACTGGCCAGCGACTTGTCGAGCAGCTCGACGCCGCGCCTGAGGGCCACCGGATCCTGGCTGTTGATGTAGTAGTGCGCCTCCATCATGGCCATCAGCGCCCCGTCATCCGTCGGCCAGCCCATGCCGGGCAGCACGTCCGGCTGATCGAGGGCGCGCAGCAGATCCTGACTGCTCGCCTGCAACACCCCGTGCACGTTGTGACGGCTGAGCTGGTACTGGTGGCTGAACAGCACCCGGTTGGTGTTGATATTGCGGTACTCCAGATCGAGATAGGTGCCCCCCGGCTGGCGGGAGACCCGCACGCTCAGCTCCTTGCCGGGCAGGATGCCCCCCATCAGAGTGTTGGCACCATACTGCACCCGCAGCGGCGTGGCGGCGGCCACCTCCCCCATCAGGGCGCGGGTGATGCCGTCGGCCAGGCGCACGTTCTCGTTGCTGCCATCCATGCCGGAGTGAAAGCGAAATACCAGCAGGTCGGGATCCAGCATGGAGTGCACCTGGGGGCTGGCGTGCTGATAGCTGAGCAGGCTGACGATGGAGACCAGGATCACCGCCACGAAGACATCGAAGCCGATCATCTTCCAGCGGCTGCGGCCATCCTGGGCGTGACTCGAGATGGCCCGGGTCAGCGGGCCGGCCGGGAAGGGGGCTGCGGTGACCACAGCCTCCGCGTCCTCCTCCGCCAGCGGCGGGCTCGGATCGCTCTGGATCTCGTCGCCGGCTGGCGCCATCACCACCGACACAACTTGCAGCGGCCGCACCGGCGCCACTAGCTTGTAGCCGCGCTTGGGCACGGTGACTATGTAGTCGGCGGCATCGTTGCGACCGTCTTTAAGGATCTTGCGCAGCTCGAAGATGGACTGGGTCACCACCTGATCGGTCACTTCGGCGCCATCCCACACCTCGTTGATCAAGCAGTCGCGCCCAAATACCGTGCCGGCATTGCTGGCCAGGAAGCGCAACAGATTGACCAGCCGGGGCTCGAGGTAGACCTCGCGGTCGGGACGACACAGCATGTTGTCGTCGACGCTCAGGGTCCAGTCATGGATCTCAAAAACCGATTCGCTCATGATTCACTCGCTGCAGATGGAGACGATGCACGATGAGAGTGACGTAACACCGGGGCGGCTGGACGCAGCAGGGTGCTGCACAAGACTGGGCCGCCGGGAAGGTGAACATTCCTGTGAGTCAGGCCGGGCTGGCCTGTTTACGTCCGCAGAGCGTCCTTGCGGGCATGCCGATCGGGTCGATCGGAAACAATCACTTTAAGCAAAACGGGAGCGGGATCCCACTTTTTTTGGCCACAAATCGCCGTTGAATTGATCCAACAGGGGGGTTTTCGGCAAACATCGTGCCAATAGGTATCCATATGAACAGGATTTTTCACTGCCCCGCTCTCGCCCAAACGCTCGCCCAAAAAAAGAAGGCCCCCGCAGAGCGGGGGCCTTCCAGCATGGAGCGACGCCGAAGCGCTTAGCAGTAGCCGTAGCCCAGCAGGCGCTGGTAACGCTGCTCCAGCAGCTGCTCGGTCTCGAGCGGACGCAGGGCGTTCAGATCCTGCTGAATGCGGTCTTTCAGGCGCTTGGCCATCTTTTCCACATTGCGGTGGGCGCCACCGAGCGGCTCCTCGACGATGTTGTCGATGAGTTTCAGCTCCTTCAGACGCTGGGCGGTGATGCCCATGGCATCGGCCGCGACCGGCGCCTTGTCGGCGCTCTTCCACAGGATGGAGGCGCACCCTTCCGGCGAGATGACCGAGTAGGTGGAGTACTGCAGCATGTTGACGCGATCGCCGACACCGATGGCCAGGGCGCCGCCGGAGCCACCTTCACCAATCACGGTGCAGACTACCGGCACGGTCAGACCGGCCATCACTTTCAGGTTGCGGGCAATCGCCTCGGACTGGCCGCGCTCTTCAGCACCTACGCCAGGATAGGCGCCCGGGGTGTCGATGAAGGTGATGATCGGCATCTTGAAACGCTCGGCCATCTCCATCAGGCGCAGGGCCTTGCGATACCCTTCCGGGCGCGGCATGCCGAAGTTGCGCTTGATCTTCTCCTTGGTCTCGCGCCCCTTCTGGTGACCGATGACCATCACCGGCTCGCCGTCGAGACGGGCGATGCCGCCGACGATGGCCTTGTCATCGGCATAGGCGCGATCGCCGGCCAGCTCGTCGAAGTCGGTGAAGATGTGCTCGATGTAGTCGAGGGTATAGGGGCGCTGGGGATGACGCGCCATCTGGGATACCTGCCAGGCCCCCAGATCGCCGAATATCTTCTTGGTCAGCTCTTCGTTTTTCTTCTCCAGCCGACGGATCTCTTCTTTAAGATCCACGGCGTGATTGCCTTCACTCACATGACGGAGTTCGTCAATCTGCGCCTGCAACTCGGCGATCGGCTGTTCAAAATCCAGAAAAAGACTCATAGGGACTATAGATCCTCTAATCAAAAACCAATTCAACCCGCTCTCGTCCAAGCAGGACGCGCAAGTCATCTATCAGTTGATCGGTGGGCGTCACCCGCCACTCGGTACCGAGCGTCAATCGCACCCGGGAGTCGGGGCGACGATAGTTTACCTGAACCGGACAAACTCCGGCACGGGCGGGTTCCAAAATCTCGCACAAACGCGGGAAAAAACGATCATCAATCTGCTGTTCATCGAGAGAGATGCGGATCGCCCTGGCAAAACGCTCTCTCGCATCGTTGATATCCAGTAATTCACGGGCCGACATTTTAAGGCCACCGGAGAAGTCATCAAAGCTGACCTGTCCAGAAACCACCAAAATACGGTCTTTTTGCATCAATTCTTCATACTTTTCCAACGCTTCACTGAACAGGGTCACATCGAGGCGACCGGAACGGTCGTCCAGGGTGAAGATCCCCATCTTGTTGCCACGCTTGGTCACCATGCTGCGCGCCGCAATCACCAAGCCGGCGGCCGTGGTCACGGTATCGCGGGAGGTGGGGTGCAGATCGCACAGCCGGCCCGAGGTATAACGACGCAGCTCGCCGCTGTACTGGTTGATGGGGTGACCGGTGAGGTAGAGCCCGAGGGTCTCGCGCTCCCCTTCCAGCCACACCTTGTCAGGCCAGTGCGGTACGTTGGCGAACGCCTTCTTGACGTCGTCTATCTCTTCGGTGAGCACGCCGAACATGTCGACCTGACCCACCGCCTGCGCCTTGGCGTGCTGCTCGGCGGCGCGCATCGCCTCCTCGAGCGTCGCCATCAGGGCGGCGCGGTGGGGACCGAGCCGGTCCATGGCGCCGGAGAGGATCAGCTTCTCCATCACCCGCTTGTTGAGCTTCTTGATGTCGACCCGGTTGCAGAAGTCGAACAGATCGCGAAACGGCCCGTCCCGATCCCGCGCTTCCAGGATCGCATCGATGGGGCCTTCCCCCACCCCCTTCACCGCACCGATGCCGTAGACGATGTGACCATCTTCGTTGACGCTGAAGCGGTAGCGACCGGTGTTGACGTCCGGCGGGATCACGGTCAACCCCATCCGCTGGCACTCATCCACCAGGGTCACTATCTTGTCGGTGTTGTCCATGTCGGCGGTCATCACCGCCGCCATGAACTCCGCCGGGAAGTGGGTCTTGAGCCAGAGGGTCTGGTAGGAGACCAGCGCATAGGCGGCGGAGTGGGATTTGTTGAAGCCGTAGCCCGCAAACTTCTCCACCAGATCGAAGATCTTCATCGCCAGTTCGCCGTCGACGCCGTTCTTGACCGCGCCCTCCTCAAAGCCGGCCCGTTGCTTGGCCATCTCTTCGGGTTTTTTCTTGCCCATCGCCCGGCGCAGCATGTCCGCGCCACCCAGCGTATAACCCGCCAGGGTCTGGGCAATCTGCATCACCTGCTCCTGATAGAGGATGATGCCGTAGGTGGGTTCCAGAATGGGCTGCAGACTCTCGTGCTGCCACTTCTCGTCCGGATAGGAGATGGCCTCCTTGCCGTGCTTGCGCTCGATGAAGTTGTCCACCATGCCCGACTGCAGCGGGCCCGGGCGGAACAGCGCCACCAGTGCGATCATGTCTTCGAAGCAGTCAGGCTGCAGCCGCTTGATGAGATCCTTCATGCCGCGGGATTCGAGCTGGAATACCGCGGTGGTCTCGTAGCGCTGCAGCAGGTCGAACGAGCGCTTGTCGTCGATGGGGATGGCGGCGATGTCGACCGGCGGCTTGCCCTCTTTGGCAAGGCGCGGGTTTATCATGCCGAGCGCCCAGTCGATGATGGTGAGCGTGCGCAGACCGAGGAAGTCGAACTTCACCAGCCCCGCGTACTCCACGTCGTTCTTGTCGAACTGGGTGACCGGGTGATGGCCTTCGTCATCACAGTAGAGCGGCGCGAAGTCGGTGATCTTGGTGGGCGCGATCACCACGCCACCGGCGTGTTTACCGGCGTTGCGCACCACCCCTTCGAGGCGGCGCGCCATGTCGATCAGGTCCTTGACCTCCTCGTCCTGCTCGTAGAGCTCGGGCAGCTTGGGTTCGGCCTCGAACGCCTTGGCCAGGGTCATGCCCGGATCCGGCGGAATGAGCTTGGAGATGCGATCGACAAAACCATAGGCGTGGCCCAGCACCCGGCCCACGTCCCGCACCACCGCCTTGGCCGCCATGCTGCCGAAGGTGATGATCTGCGATACCGCCTCCCGGCCGTACATCTCGGAGACGTGGTCGATCACCTCGTCGCGCCGGTCCATGCAGAAGTCCACGTCGAAGTCGGGCATGGATACCCGCTCGGGGTTCAGGAAACGTTCGAACAGCAGGTCAAATTCCAGCGGATCCAGATCGGTGATCTTGAGAGCGTAGGCCACCAGGGAACCTGCCCCCGAGCCCCGGCCCGGGCCAACGGGGATGCCGTTGTCCTTGGACCACTGGATAAACTCCATCACGATGAGGAAGTAACCCGGGAAGCCCATCTGGTTGATCACTTTGAGCTCGATGTCGAGACGATCGTCATACTCGGGACGGCGCTCGGCCCGCACCGCCGGATCCGGGAACAGGAATTCCAGCCGCTCCTCCAACCCCTCTTTCGACTTCATGACCAGGAAGTCTTCGGTGGTCATGTCACCGGTCGGGAAGTTGGGCAGGAAGTATTCGCCGAGGCGCACCGTCACGTTGCAGCGCTTGGCGATCTCCACCGTATTCTCCAGCGCCTCGGGGATGTCGGCAAACAGCTCCGCCATCTCCTCCTGGCTGCGCAGATACTGCTGCGGGCTATAGCGACGCGGCCGGCGCTTGTCCATCAGGGTATAGCCGTCGTGGATGGCAACCCGGATCTCGTGGGCATCGAAGTCATCGGCGGTGAGGAATACCACCTCGTTGGTGGCCACCACCGGCAGCGCGAACTCGGTGGCAATGGCCACCGCCATGTGCAGGTAGACCTCTTCATCGGGGCGGCCGGTACGCAGCAGCTCCAGGTAATAGGCGTCGGGGAAGTGGCTCTGATAGAAGGCGAGACACTGCTCGGTCATCTGCCGGTTGCCCTTGAGCAGGAACTTGCCCACGTCCCCCTCGCGCCCGCCGGAGAGCACGATCACTCCCTTGGCGTGCTCGGCCAGCCAGGCCTTGTCGATGACCGGGCGCCCCTGCACGTGACCGCGCTGATAGCCGCGGGAGATGAGCAATGTGATGTTCTGGTAGCCGTCATTGTCCATGGCGAGCAGGGTGAGGCGGAACTGCTCGTCGCCAAGCTCGTCACTCTGCACCCAGAAGTCGGCCCCGACGATGGGCTTGACGCCCTTGCCGTGGGCGGCGCCGTAGAAACGCACCAGGCCGCACATGTTCATCTGGTCGGTCAGCGCCAGCGCCGGCATGTTGTTGGCCGCCGCCGCGCCGACGATGGGATTGATCTTCTGCAGGCCGTCGACCATGGAGAAGTCGGAGTGGACCCGCAGGTGGATAAAACGGGGTTCAGCCATCGTCATCCCCTCTCGTTGCTCGGACTAAATTGCATGGTCTATTCGATCCCCAGTGCGCGACGCACCGGTTTGAAACTTTTGCGATATTCGGGCAGCGGGCCGCGCTCGGCCAGGATGGCGAGGTGTTCCGCGGTCGGATAGCCCTTGTGACGGGCAAAACCGTACTCGGGATGACGGCTGTCCAGCTCGGTCATCTCCGCATCGCGAGTCACCTTGGCCAGAATCGAGGCGGCGCTGATGGCAGCCACCAGGCTGTCACCCTTGACCACGGCGCGTGCTTCCATCGGCAAACTTGGGCAGCGGTTGCCGTCGATGAAGACCAGCTCGGGCGCGATGGAGAGCCCCGCCACGGCGCGCTGCATCGCCAGCATGGTGGCGTGCAGGATGTTGAGCTCGTCGATCTCCGCCGGGCTGGCACGGCCGACGGACCAGGCCAGCGCCTTCTCTTTGATCTCGTCAAACAGGGCGAGGCGCTTCTTCTCGGAGAGCTTCTTGGAGTCGTTCAGCCCGATGATGGGATTGGCCGGGTCAAGAATCACCGCGGCGGTGACCACGTCACCCACCAGCGGGCCACGGCCCACCTCGTCCACACCGGCAACCAGCCTGTCGTCAGGAATATCGATCATCATCTTGTAGCCTTGAATCAAAACAGGCCCCGCAGGGCCTGGCGTCACGTTGGCGCAGCCCCTGCGGCCGCCCTGAAGTTATCTGCCGAGCAGCTCGGCCACCGCTTCGGCCGCCTGCTGATCCGCATTGCAGCGGATGAGTTGGTGCAGCTCGGTGAAGGTGTTCACCAGCGCGCTGTTGTCGTGCTCGAAGAACTTGCTCACCTCGATCACCAGATTCTCCGGGGTGCACTCGTGCTGGATGAGCTCGGGCACCAGCATGCGACCGGCCAGCAGGTTGGGCAGGGAGACGAATTCGGTCTTCACCAGCCGCTGGGCCAGCCAGTAGCTGAACGGCTTGAGCTTGTAGCCCACCACCATCGGCTTTTTCACCAGCATGGCTTCAAGCGCCGCGGTGCCGGAGGCCAGCATCACCACGTCGGCGGCGATCATCGCCTCACGGCCCTGCCCTTCCAGCAGCACCATGTCGAGATCCGGCGCCAGTTCGGCCTTGATGGCCAGGAACTGCTCGCGCCGCTTCTGGTTGACCAGCGGCACGATGAAACCGAGATCCGGATAGCGCACCGTCAGGTGTTTGCAGGCATCGAGAAACAGGGGCGACATAAAGCCCACCTCGGCACTGCGGCTGCCCGGCAGCACCGCCAGCCAGCGCCGGTTGGCGTCGATGCCGAGGGTTCTGCGTACCGCGGCCTGATCCGGCACCAGCGGGATGTCGTCCGCCATGGTGTGGCCGACGAAACGGCAAGGGGCATCGAAGCGGTCGTAGAAGGCTTTCTCGAACGGCAGGAAGGCGAGCACCATGTCGGTGGCGGCCTTGATCTTGTGAATGCGGTTCTGGCGCCAGGCCCACACCGAGGGGCTGACGTAGTGAACCGTCTTGATACCGGCGCGGCGCAGTTTGAGCTCCACCCCGATATTGAAATCCGGAGCATCCACCCCGATGAAGATGTCGGGCGGATTGGCGATGAAGTGGCGCAGCAGTTCGCGGCGGACCTTGAGAATGCGCGGCAGACGGCCCAGCACCTCGGTGATCCCCATGACGGAAAGCTCTTCCATCTCGAACAGCGCCTTCACGCCGAGGGCCTGCATGCGCGGCCCGGCGATCCCTTCGAACTGCGCGTCCGGGTAGCGGGCCTGCAGCTCGCGCACCAGGCCGGCAGCCAGAATGTCGCCGGAAACCTCTCCGGCGACGATACCGATGCGAACGGGATCAGGCACGGATGATCCCGCGCTCGTTGTCTTTGAGGAAATCCACGTAGAGCTGGATGGCCGGCTCGCTGGCCGCCATCTCAGTCAGCACTGGCAGCACCTCTTCGATGGTCTTGCCGGAGCGGAAGATCTCTTTGTAGGCGCGCTTGACGGCGGAGATGGCCTCAGGCGTATAACCACGGCGACGCAGCCCCTCGGAGTTGACCCCGAACGGCTTGGCGTAGTTGCCAGCGGCCATCACGTAGGGCGGCACGTCCTTGTTGAGGGCGGCGCAGCCACCGACGAAGGCGTGGGAGCCGACGCGGCCGAACTGGTGGATCGCGGAGAGACCGCCGAAGATCACGAAATCGCCGATCACCACGTGGCCCGCCAGGGTCGCGTTGTTCGCGAAGATGCAGTTGTCACCGATGATGCAGTCGTGGGCCACGTGGACGTTGACCATGAACAGGTTGCCGCTGCCGATCCTGGTCAGGGACTGATCCTGGATGGTACCGCGGTGCACGGTGCAGTTCTCGCGAAAGACGTTGTTGTCGCCGATCTCGAGGAAGGTGCGCTCGCCGGCGTACTTCTTGTCCTGGCAATCCTCACCGATGGAGGTGTGCTGGAAGATCTTGTTGCCGCGACCAATCTTGGTCGGGCCCTTGATCACCACATGGGAGCTGACCCAGGTGTTGTCGCCGATTTCCACCTCGGCACCGATGACAGAAAAGGGGCCGATTTCAACCCCTTTACCGATGACGGCAGACTCATGGACGACGGCAGTATCGTGAATGATGGCAGTCTGGTCGATCACGTGTGTTAAACCTCGCGTTTGGCGCACATCAGCTCGGCGGTACAGACCACTTCACCGTTGACCGTGGCCACACCGGTGAACTTGGCGATACCGCGACGCTCTTTCAGGAATTCCACGTCGAGCACCAGCTGATCGCCGGGGCCCACCGGACGCTTGAAACGAGCGTTGTCGATTGAGGCAAAGTAATAGAGTTCGTTGGGAGACGGCTTGCCCACCATGGTAAACGCCAGGATACCGGTGGCCTGTGCCATGGCTTCCAGGATCAGCACGCCGGGGAACACCGGCTTGGCCGGGAAGTGGCCCTGAAAGATCGGCTCGTTGAACGAGACGTTCTTGATGGCACGCAAGGTCTTGCGCTCATCGCTGATCTCGTAGTTTTCCACCTTGTCCACCATCAGGAACGGATAACGGTGGGGCAGCAGATCCATTATTTCCTGGATACCCAGGCTCTTCTTTTCAGTAGTCAAAACAGTACCCTATACCAATCGTGATTATTCTTGGTCCAGCTTCTTCTCAAGCTTGCTCAACCGCTTGTGCATCTCTTCGATACGCATCACCCGGGCGGCGGTCTTGCGCCACTCTTTATTGGTTTGCAGGGGGATGCCGGAAGAGTAGACACCGGGCTCGGTAATGGGTCGCATCACCATGGCCATGCCGGTAACGGTGGCCTG
Source organism: Aeromonas sp. ASNIH4 (assembly GCF_002934425.1). Classification (NCBI taxonomy): domain Bacteria; kingdom Pseudomonadati; phylum Pseudomonadota; class Gammaproteobacteria; order Aeromonadales; family Aeromonadaceae; genus Aeromonas; species Aeromonas sp. ASNIH4. Next base: position 3,418,019 of record NZ_CP026217.1, read on the forward strand.
GTCGCAGATCTCCATGTGCCCGTTAAAGACGGAGGCGCCGCCAATGATACAGTATTTGCCGACCTTGAGACTACCTGCCATCACGGTGGAGCCCGCCACAGCGGTGCCGTAGCCGATCTCGACGTTGTGGGCGATCTGGCACTGGTTGTCGATGATGACGTTGTCAGCGATGCGGGTATCTTCCAGCGCGCCGCGGTCGATGGTGGTGCAGGCACCGATTTCGACCCGGTTGCCGATGGTCACGCCGCCGAGCTGGGGGATCTTGATCCACTCGCCACGCTCGTTGGCATAACCGAACCCATCGGCGCCGATCACTGTGCCGGATTGAACCAGACAGTCGGTGCCCATGGTGATGTTGTGATACAGGGTGACGTTGGCCCACAACCGGGAGCGAGCTCCCAGTCGGGTATTCTTGCCAACGAAACAGCCCGGACCGATGCGCACATCATCCCCCAGCACCACGCCGGATTCGATCACCGCATTGGCCCCGATGGCCACTCTCTCGCCCAGTTGCACGTCTGCCGCGATGACCGCGCTCGGATGGATATCCGTGGCCGGCTGCGGGGTGGTGTCCAGCAGTTGGGCTACCCGGGCAAAGCCCACATAGGGGTCTTTGAGCACCAGGGCATTGGTGGGACAAAATGGCAGATCCGCTTCTGTAATGAGCACGGCGGTCGCCTTGCTCTGTTCCAGATAATGCCGGTACTTTTTATTGGACAGGAAGGTGATATCCCCCTCCCCGGCCTTTTCCAGTGTCGCTACCTTGCGGATTTCCAGGGTTCCGTCGCCATGGACCTGGGCCCCCAGTTGCTGGGCCAGCTGTGCGAGAGTGAATGCCATCAATTAGTTGCTCTTGCTTACCTGGGAAATAACCTGGGCAGAGATGTCCAGCTTGCTGGCGGCATACGGGGCGGCGTTGCGCTCCAGCACCAGATCGTAACCATTGCTCTTGGCGATGGAATCGATGGCAGCCTGCACCTTGGTCAGGATCTTGTTGCGCTCTTCGGACTGACGGCGACCGTTGTCCTGTTCAAACGCCTGACGCTTCTGGTTGAACTCCATCTGCAGCTTGGCCAGCTTCTCCTGGTTCTGCTTCTTCTGCTCGGCGCTCATGAAGGCTTCGTCCTTCTTGAACTTCTCGACCAGTTTCTGACCGTCGGATTCCAGCTTCTGCAGCTCACGCATGCGCGGCTCGAATTCGCCTTTCAGCTTCTTGGAGACTGCTTCACGCTGGGGCAGCTTTTGGAATACTTCGCCCATGTCGACCACGGCGATCTTGGTCTCGGCCAAGGCGGAGCCCATGCCGGCAGCCATCAGTGCAAAACTCAAACCAGCTACTTTCAACGCTTTATTCACACTTACTCCTTGTTCCCTCATGTGAGGGCTACCTGATTTACCTGATTATGCAAGTGGTACCCGGACCGACTTGTTACCTGGTGAGGCACGCAAGCTGCGCGTCCCATCATTGAATACCCCCACCGCTGGGTGGGGGCAGAGTCCGTCCTTAGAAGGTACGGCCGATGTTGAATGAGAAGAACTCGGTCCGGTCGCCCTCGTACTGCTTGAGCGGACGGGCAATCGCGAACACCAGCGGGCCCATCGGGGAGAGCCACTGCAGCGACAGACCGGCCGAGGCGCGGTAGTTGGTCGGATCCGAATAGTCGGCCAGATAGTTGCAGCCGCTGAAGCAACGGTTGCGGTACTGGTCATAGTCGAAGGTGGTATCCCACACGGAGCCGGCATCGATGAAGAAGCTGGTCCGCAGTTGCGGCTGATAGGTCTCGGACGCAAACGGCGTCGGCACTATCATCTCGAGGGAGGCGACCGCCAGGGCGTTGCCGCCCACCGAGCTGTCGGTGCCCTGGATGACATCGTTGCCGCTCAGGTTGTAGTAGTAGAGCGCCTTCGGACCCACGGTATTGCTCTTGAAGCCGCGCAGGGTATCGAAACCACCGGCGAAGTAGTTCTCGAAGAACGGCAATACGTGGTCATAGCTGCCGTTGCTGCCGTAGCCGTTGCCGTAGGAGGCACGCGCCTTGGCCATCAGCACCCACTTGTGATCCGCATCGAACGGGAAGTAGTGCGCGTCTTCGGCGTTGAGCTTGAAGTACTGCAGATCCATGCCCGGCACGGTCACCTTGGCGTTGACCCGCTGACGGTCACCGGCGGTCGGGAACTGGCCCTTGTTGAGGGTGGAACGGGTCCAGCCGGCGGTGACGTCGACGGTGTTGAACACCATGCGGTTGTCGCCATCCTTGTTCTCGCTGTACACCTTCCAGAACTCATCCACCTGCAGATAGGGGTTGGGCTGGGACAGTTTGTTGTTTTCGACCCCGAGGCTGAAGTCGAGACGGTTGTTCTCGTTGACCGGGAAACCACTGGAGAGACGGAAGCCGATGGTGGTGTTCTCGTAGTCCACGATGTTGGCGTCGGCCGCACTGAACTGGTTGTAGTAGAGACGACCGCCGAGGCTGACCCCGTCCACGGTGAAGTAGGGATCGTTGTAGCTGAGGTCGACGCTCTTGGAGTACTTGTTGGTACTGGCGGAGATACCGATCTTCTTGCCGGTCCCCATGAAGTTGTCCTGCTGCAGGCCCGCCTGCAGGCTCAGGCCCGATTCGGTACCGTAGCCCACACCGGCGTTGATGGAACCGGCCGGCTGCTCCTTGACCTTGAAGTCCAGATCGACCTGGTCATCGCTGCCTGGCACCCGCTTGGTGTCCACTTCGGCCGTTTCGAAGAAGCCGAGGCGGTTGAGACGGGTCTTGGACTGCTCGACGCTGTCGGAAGAGAGCCAGGTGCCTTCCATCTGACGCATCTCGCGGCGCAGCACTTCGTCCTTGGTGGTGACGTTGCCGGTGAAATTGATGTTGCGCACATAGACGCGGGGGCCCGGCTCGATGTTGACGATGAGCTCCACTTCCTTGGTCTTATCGTTGACCTGCGGGAAGGTGACCACTTTCGGGTAGGCGTAGCCGTAACGACCGAGGAACTTGGAGAGCACCTCTTCGGTGTGAGTCACCTGGCTGGCGGAGTAGATGCTGCCAGTCTCGATGGGGATGAGCCCCTTCATCTCGCCGCCGCGGTCGATCAGATCGCCCTTGAGCTGAATGCCGGACACCTTGTACTGATCCCCTTCCTTGACGTTGAGGGTGACGTAGACCCCCTTCTTGTCCGGGGTCATGGAGACCTGGGTCGACTCCTGGGTAAAGCGGATGTAACCGCGGTCCATGTAGTAGGAGCGCAGGGTTTCGATGTCACCGGCCAGCTTCTGCTTCTGGTAGCGCTGGTCACCGGTGAAGTTCCACCAGGGCACGTCGTCCTTGAGGGAGAGCTGGGCCAGCAGCTTCTCTTCCGGGAACACGTTGTTGCCGACGATGTTGATCTGCTGGATCTTGGCCGCTTCCCCTTCCACGAAGGTGAACTTGAGGTCGACCCGGTTGCGCGGCAACGGGGTGACGATGGCCTTGACCTTGGCGGAGTACTTGCCCACGCCGTAGTAGAAATCTTCCAGCCCCTTCTCGAGGGAGCTCAGCACGGTACGATCCAGCGGATCACCCACCCGAATGCCGGAGGACTCCAGGCTCTGGGTCAGCTGCTCTTCCTTGATATCCTTGTTGCCGGAGAACTCGATGCTGGAGATGGTCGGCCGCTCTTTGACCGCCACTTGCAGCACCTGGCCGTCGCGGTAGACCTTGACGTCCTCGAAGTTGCCGGAGGCATAGAGCTTCTTGATGGCGTTGGCCAGCGTCACGGAATCGACGGAATCGCCCACCCGGATCGGCAGGTTCAGCAGGGCGGCCCCCAGGGTCACCCGCTGCAGACCTTCAACCTGAATATCTTGCACCACAAAAGAGGCAGGGGCCGCCTGGGCCAGGAAACTGGCACCCAGCAGGCAACTCAACACCAATGCTTTTTTAACAGCCATTTTGTTCTTATGTGTCCTTGTTGATGCTCTGGCCTCAGAGGCGAGCGAAATCATTAAACAGCGCAATACCCATCAGTAACATCAGAATGGCGGCGCCAATCCGGAAACCCACTTCCTGAATTTTTTCTGATACCGGCTTGCCGGTGACCGCCTCGATGAGGAAGTAGACCAGATGGCCACCGTCCAGCACCGGCAGGGGGAACAGGTTGATGATCCCCAGGTTGACGCTGATCAGCGCCAGAAAGCCGAGAAAGTAGACCAGACCGTAGTCGGCACTGCTGCCCGCGCCCTTGGCAATGGAGATGGGGCCGCTCAGGTTGTCCAGCGAGACGATGCCACCAATCAGCTTGCCGATCATGTCGAAGGTCAGGGTGGTCAGGCTCCAGGTCTTCTGGGCGCCCTGCCACAGGGCTTGCAAAGGCCCATACTGTAACAGAATCCGATACTCATCCGGTAATGGAACCAGTTGCGGCGACAGGCCGACAAAACCGACCAGCTGGCCCCGCACCTTCTTGGCATCCGGCGTCAGGGTCAGGGTCAGCTCGCTGCCCGCCCGTTCGACGGTCACCTCAAGCGGCTGCTGGGGCGACTGCTGCACCTGGTGGACAAACTGGGCCCACTCGGTGATCTCCTGCTCCCCTACCCGCTTGATGCGATCGCCCGCCTGAACGCCGGCCTTCTCGCTGGCGCTCGCGGCCACCACCGCATCGACCACCGGCAGCACCTTGCCACCAAGCGGCACTATGCCCAGGCTGCCGATGGGAGACTCCTTGTCGGGGTCAAACTTCCAGCCGGCCAGCTGCAGGGTCTTGTCCACCGCGTAGCTGGTGTTGGCCGCCTTGAGCTTGAGCTGGACCGAGTCATCGCCAAGGTGGCTGATGAGGGCATAGGTCACGCTCTCCCAGTCACCGGTCTCCTCGCCGCCGACGCCGACGATCTCCATGCCGGGCTCCACCCCGGCCGCCGCCACGATGGAGGCGGGACGCACCTCCCCCACCACGGGTTTGACGGCGGGCACGCCGATCATGAACATCAGCCAGAGGGCGAACAGGGCAAACACGAAGTTGGCCATGGGACCGGCAGCGACGATGGCCATCCGCGCCCAGACGCTCTTGTGATTGAAAGCGTGCTGCTCGTCACCGGGTTTGAGCTCGTCCACCCGGCCGTCCAGCATCTTGACGTAACCGCCGAGGGGGATCAGGGCCAGTACGTACTCGGTGCCATCCTTGCCGAGCCGACGCCAGATGGCCTTGCCGAAACCGATGGAGAAACGTTCGACCTTGACGCCGCAACGACGGGCCACCCAGAAATGGCCGAATTCATGTACCGCAACCAGCAGCCCGAGGGCGACGATAAAGGCACCGATGTTCCACAACACACCGCCCATCAGCCCATCACCTCGCTTTCATGCATGGTCCTGTCTCCGACAATCAGGGTGAAGGCAGCACAATGCCACGAAACAGCTCTCATCAGCTAAGCTCCTCAATCAAATTGTGAGCACGGGCACGGGCCGCCCCATCCAGCGCAATCAAATCGTCCAGCGAACCGGCCGCCGTACCGCCCAGGGCGAGCATGGTGGCCTCATTGACTCTGGCAATATCCATAAAACCGATCCGCTCTGCAAGGAAAGCCGCCACGGCCTCCTCGTTGGCGGCATTGAGGGCCGTGGTTGCAGCCTGCCCCTGCTGACAGGCATGCATGGCAAGCTGCAGGCAGGGATAGCGCTCATAGTCGGGACGGATAAAGCTGAACTCTCCGACACTGAAGAAATCCAAAGGTTCCACACCGGACTCGATTCGAGCCGGATAGGCCAGCGCGTGGGCGATGGGGGTGCACATGTCCGGATTGCCGAGCTGGGCCAGCACGGAGCCGTCCTTGTACTGCACCATAGAGTGAATCACCGACTGGGGATGGATCACCACCTGGATCTGCTCGGGCGCCGCGTTGAACAGCCAGCGCGCCTCGATATACTCCAGCCCCTTGTTGATCATGGTGGCGGAGTCGACCGAGATCTTGGCCCCCATGGACCAATTGGGATGGGCGATGGCCTGAGCCGGGGTGACGCCGGCCAGCTCAGCGATGTCGGTATAACGGAACGGGCCGCCGGAGCCGGTCAGCAGGATCTTGCTGATGCCCGCTCCCGCCAGGTCGCAAAAGCCCGGCTGGCGCTGGATGGCCTCGGGCAGGCACTGGAAAATGGCGTTGTGTTCGCTGTCGATGGGCAGCAGCTTGGCCCCGTGCTCGCGCACCGCCTCCATGAAGAAGGCGCCGGACATCACCAGGGCCTCCTTGTTGGCCAGCAGGATGCGCTTGCCGGCACGCACCGCAGCCATGGTGGGCGCAAGCCCGGCGGCGCCGACGATGGCTGCCATCACGCTGTGGGCATCGGGGTGAGCGGCCACTTCGCACAGGGCGGCCTGGCCAGCCATGACGCGAGTCGCGCTGCCGTGGGTCTTGAGTTGAGCGGCCAGCTCGCTGGCGGCGGCCTCGTCCACCATGACGGCGAAGCGGGGAGAGAATTCGAGACAGTCGCGCAGCATGGCCTCCACGCTGCGGGCCGCGGTCAGCGCCAGCACCTGCCAGCGCCCCGGATTGTGCCGCAGTACCTTGAGCGTACTCTGACCGATGGAGCCGGAGGCTCCCAGAATCACCAGGTTATGCATCAAAACTCCCGCTGTATGACGAATGGATGGCGCCCGCCGCAGGCAAACGCATCAGGCTGAGCATCAAAACTCCTGGCTGAGCAGCAGATAGCTGAGCAGGAACACCGGCAGCGCGGCGGTCAGGCTGTCGATCCGATCGAGGATGCCACCGTGGCCGGGCAACAGGGTGCCTGAATCCTTGATGCCGGCTTCGCGCTTGAACATGCTCTCGGTGAGATCGCCCAGCACCGATGCCAGCACCGCCAGCAAGGAGCAGAACAGCACGATGGCCATCTTGGCGGGCACAAAGCCCATGAACCAGGTCACCCCGACCGCCAGCAGGCTGGCGGTAAACAGGCCGCCACACATGCCTTCGATGGTTTTGCCGGGGCTCACGGCCGGCGCCAGCTTGTGCTTGCCGAACGCCTTGCCGAAAAAATACGCGCCAGAATCTGCCGCCCAGACCAGTCCCATCACGAACAGCAGGATCCAGGCCCCCATCATGGGGTCGTGATAGAAGTTGTAACCACGGATGGCCACCAGGGACCAGAAGAAGGGGACCAGGGTCACCAGGCCAAACAGGGACTTGAGCCAGATGGACTCCTTCCACAGCTTGGCGCTCTGGGGATAGCGCAACACCAGCAGCAGCCCCAGCAGCCACCAGCTGACGGCGGTCCAGAGCACGCCCATCACCAGCGGATGCAGATGAGGAGTCCACAGCTGCTCCACCGGCAGCCAGAACAGGCTGGCCCCGAGCAGCAGGCAGTACACCAGCGGCAGCCACTGCTGCGGCTTGGCAGAGACGAAGCCGCTCCACTCGCGGCTGGCCAACAGAAATACCAGGGATGCCAACAGGGCAAAGAATTTCAACGGCAGAAAAAACAGCGCCCCCAACACCAGGGGAACCAGTAGCAATGCGGTAATAATTCGTTGTTTTAGCAAAAGAAGCCTCTCTCTTGGGAGGGGGGTTAGCCGGTCTGTTGCTCGGCGATCAATTCCCGGATCTGTTCACCCGTGCAGCCGAAACGACGCTCACGAGCCACGAAGGAGGCAACGGCCTCGCTGAACTCGGCCTCGTTGAAATCGGGCCACAGCACCGGGGTAAAATAGAGCTCGGCATAGGCGAGCTGCCATAACACAAAATTGCTGATGCGATGATCGCCCCCGGTGCGGATCAGCAGATCCACCGGCGGCAGGTCGGCCATGCATACCTCGCGGCCAAGCATGGCTTCATCTATCTGGTCGGCAGCCAGTTCCCCGCTCGCCACGGCACGGGCCAGCTTGCGGGCCGCCTGGGCGATGTCCCACTGACCACCATAATTGGCGGCGATATTGAGGGTCAGCCCCTGATTGTTGGCGGTCAGCGCCTCTGCCTTGGCAATTTTCGCCTGCAGACGCTCGCTGAAACGGGCGGTATCGCCGATCACCTTGAGCCGGATGCCGTTGCTGTGCAGCTTCTTGACCTCACGGCCCAGCACCGTCATGAACAGCTCCATCAGGGCACTGACCTCCCCTTCCGGGCGACGCCAGTTCTCGCTGGAAAACGCAAACAGGGTCAGAGCTTCTATTTTGGCTCGCGCAGCAAAGGTTACCGCTTCACGAACAGACTTCACGCCTGCCTTGTGGCCATAGACCCGCATCTTGCCACGGTTCTGGGCCCAGCGTCCGTTGCCGTCCATGATGATGGCGACGTGACGAGGCAAGGACGAATTGGCGCAATCACCTACGGCTGCCAAAAGCGACATTCATTTCTCCCACAAAGACAAAAGCGCCGTGCAGGGGCACTACACGGCGCTCGTAATATACCTGTCAGAGGCTTAGATTTCCATTAGCTCCTTTTCCTTCAGGGCCAGTGCTTCGTCTACCAGCTTGATGAAGGAATCGGTCAGCTTCTGGATCTCTTCCTGAGCACGACGGTCGTCGTCTTCGGAGATCTCTTTGTCTTTGAGCAGCGCTTTCAGGTCGGCGTTGGCATCGCGACGGATGTTGCGCACGGCAACCCGGGCGCCTTCCGCTTCGGCACGCACGATCTTGGTCAGGTCGCGGCGACGTTCTTCGGTCAGCGGCGGCAGCGGCACGCGCAGGGTCTGGCCGTTGCTGGACGGGTTGAGGCCCAGATCGGAGGTCAGGATGGCCTTTTCCACCGCCTGGATCATGGAGCGGTCAAAGATGGAGATGGAGAGGGTGCGGGCATCTTCAGCCACCACGTTGGCCAACTGTTTCAGAGGAGTGGCCGCACCGTAATACTCCACCTGGATACCGTCGAGCAGGCTCGGGTGAGCGCGGCCGGTACGGATCTTGGACATCTGGGTCTTGAGCGACTCTACGCTCTTGGCCATGCGGTCCTTGGCGTCGTTTTTAATCTCGTTGATCACAGTGGTTTTCCTTTTGGCGAACGAGCCGTCAACCGGCCCGTATCTATCTTATTGGCTGGCGTCATGGACAAACGAGCCGAAGCTCACGCTTGTCTCACTTGCTGACGTGATGGATCAGGGTACCTTCCGGCTCGCCCATGATCACCCGACGCAGCGCACCCGGCTTGTTCATGTTGAACACCCGGATCGGCAGATCGTGGTCGCGGGCCAGAGTAAAAGCAGCAAGATCCATTACTTTGAGTTCTTTTTCAAGAACTTCATCATAACTCAGTTCATGGCACAGCACGGCATCCGGGTTCTTGACCGGATCGTCGGTGAACACGCCATCGACCTTGGTGGCCTTGAGCACGACGTCAGCTTCGATCTCGATCCCGCGCAGACAGGCCGCAGAATCGGTAGTGAAGAAGGGGTTGCCGGTACCGGCGGAGAAGATCACCACCTTGCCGGCGCGCAGCTGGCTGATGGCTTCGGCCCAGACATAGGAGTCACAGATGCCTTGCAGGGAGATGGCAGACATCAGACGGGCATTCACATAAGCACGATGCAGGGCATCACGCATGGCCAGACCGTTCATCACGGTAGCCAGCATACCCATGTGGTCGCCCACCACGCGGTTCATGCCCGCCTTGGCAAGACCGGCACCACGGAACAGGTTGCCGCCACCGATGACCAGACCGACCTGAACACCCAGCTCAACCAGTTCTTTGATCTCTTGGGCCATCCGATCCAGCACCGCCGGATCAATGCCAAAACCCTCGGATCCTTGCAGGGCTTCACCACTCAACTTCAGAAGAACACGTCTGTATGCAGGCTTGGGATTGGTACTCATGTCACTGATTCCTGGTCATATAAAGACCGCGACATAAGTCGCGGTCTGGGGAAACGGAAAAACCGGTTCGATTAGGCCTTTTGAGCGGCCGCGATTTGGGCTGCAACTTCCGCAGCGAAATCGGTCTCTTGCTTCTCGATGCCTTCGCCCACTTCGAAACGGGTGAAGGAAACAACGTCAGCGCCTTCTTTCTTCAGCAGCTCGGCAACGGTCATGGAAGGATCTTTCACGAACGGTTGACCAGTCAGGGAAACCTCACCGGTGAACTTCTTCATGCGGCCTTCAACCATTTTCTCGGCGATCTCTTTCGGCTTGCCAGAGTTGATGGCGATGTCGATCTGGATTTCGCGCTCTTTGGCAACGACTTCGGCAGATACATCTTCCGGCTTGACGAATTGCGGGCTGTTGGCAGCAACGTGCATGGCCAGATCTTTGGCCAGCTCGTCGGAACCACCGGCCAGCTTGGTGATAACACCGATGCGGGAGCCGTGAACGTAGGTGCCCAGGTTGTCACCTTCAACCAGCATCACGCGACGCAGGTTCATGTTCTCACCGATCTTGGCGATCAGGTTGGTGATGGTCAGCTCAACGGACTCGCCGTTGCCGAAGTCGGCGGCTTTCAGCGCGTCAACGTCAGCGATCTTCTGGGTAGCGGCGATTTCAACGATTTTCTGACCCATGGCCAGGAAGCCGGCATCCTTGGAAACGAAGTCAGTCTCGCAGTTCAGCTCGATCATGACGGCAACGTTGCCTTCGGTACGGGCGAAGATCACACCTTCAGCGGCGATACGGCCAGCTTTCTTGGCGGCTTTGGCCTGACCGGATTTGCGCATGTTTTCGATAGCCAGTTCGATATCACCGTTGGCTTCTTCCAGTGCTTTTTTGCAATCCATCATGCCAGCGGCGGTGCGCTCGCGCAGTTCTTTTACCAGGGCGGCAGAAATGTTTGCCATGTCCAGTATCCTCGGTCTTGAATTGACAAGAAACAGGGGCCACAAGGGCCCCTGCTAACCAATTACATCAGCTTGGTTAATAAGGGCTTTGCAGTCCTTATCAATTACTCAGCTTCAACGAAGCCATCTTGTTCGGCTTGAACAACGATGTCCTGAGCGCGGGCTTCCAGTACGGTGTCAGCAGCAGCATTCAGGTACAGCTGAACGGCACGGATAGCGTCGTCGTTACCCGGGATGACATAGTCAACGCCGTCCGGGTTGGAGTTGGTATCAACGATGGAAACTACCGGGATACCCAGGTTGTTGGCTTCTTTGATAGCGATGTGCTCGTGGTCGGCATCGACAACGAACAGAACGTCAGGCAGGCCGCCCATGTTCTTGATACCACCCAGGCTCTTCTCCAGCTTTTCCATTTCGCGAGTACGCATCAGCGCCTCTTTCTTGGTCAGCTTGTCGAAGGTACCGTCTTGGCTCTGGGTTTCCAGATCTTTCAGGCGCTTGATGGACTGACGAACGGTTTTCCAGTTGGTCAGCATGCCGCCCAGCCAGCGGTGGTTAACATAGAACTGGTCGCAACGCTCAGCGGCTTCTTTTACGGCTTCAGACGCGGCACGCTTGGTACCTACGAACAGTACCTTGCCCTTCTTGGCAGCTACGGAGCTGATGAAGTTCATGGCATCGTCAAACATCGGAACGGTTTTTTCCAAGTTGATGATGTGAACCTTGCTGCGGGCACCGAAGATGTAGGATTTCATTTTCGGGTTCCAGTAACGAGTCTGGTGACCGAAGTGAACGCCGGCTTGCAGCATGTCGCGCATAGAAACTTTAGCCATTTTATACCTCTATTGGGGTTAGGCCTCCACACATCCCATATAACCGACCCGTTAAGGCACCCCGGCATATGTGTCGATGTGTGTGTGTTGTTTAAGTAAGGGTGATGGAATGAGGACACAAGTTCCCCATTCCGGCGCGCTTTATACCATAACTTTGGTCAGGACACCACCAGCCGAACCGCTAAAAATGGATCCCTGGGCAGCATGCTGAAGCGCCGATTTGACGCTGTGATGACAATCACACTGGAAGTAAACGGGGGTTGGGGATAAAATTTTGGCCTGATTGCAAACGCATCTATTTTTCATTACCTGATTGCCGGACATCGATAGATGCGCGATCAGGTCCCAAGAGAGATCCCATGTCCATTAAAATCAAGACACCGGAAGAGATTGAAAAGATGCGCGTTGCCGGCCAACTGGCCGCCGATGTGCTGGTCATGATCGCCCCCCACGTCAAGGCGGGCGTCACCACCGACGAACTGAACACCCTCTGCCACGACTACATCGTCGACGTGCAGCAGGCCATCCCTGCGCCGCTCAACTACCACGGCTTCCCCAAGTCCATCTGCACCTCGGTGAACGATGTGATCTGTCACGGCATCCCGAATCACAAGAAATTGCGGGAAGGGGACATCATCAACCTGGACATCACCGTCATCAAGGATGGCTACCACGGCGATACCTCCGCCATGTTCATCGTGGGTGAGACCACCCCGCTGCGCCGTCAGCTGTGCAAGGTCGCCCAGGAGAGCCTCTACGCCGCCATCAAGCAGGTACGTCCGGGCATGTGCATCACCGAGATCGGCGCCGTGATCCAGCCCATCGTCGAGAAAGCCGGTTTCTCCGTGGTACGCGACTACTGTGGCCACGGCATCGGGGCCGAGTTCCATGAAGAGCCGCAGATCCTGCACTATCGCAACGGCGGCAAGCAGGAGCTCAAGCCGGGCATGTGCTTCACCATCGAGCCCATGGTCAACAGCAAGAAGTACCACTGCAAGGTCAATCCGAAGGATGGCTGGACCGTGACCACCAAGGATGGCGGCGACTCCGCCCAGTGGGAACACACCCTGCTGGTGACCGAGGATGGCTGCGAGGTGCTGACGCTGCGCCCGGATGACACTATCGACCGTCTCATCAAACACGGTTAACATCAAACCCCGGCCTCCCGCCGGGGTTTTGTTTTTATCAGCCGCGACCCCGTGCGAGAACAGCGCACTTGCGTGCGACAGTAGAGTGTGAGACGCCATGGATGCCAGCCTGCTTTCCCCCCACCTGTTACCCGACGCTCAGCTCACCCGCGAGAACTGCAAGGAGTACCTGAGCCGTTTTCTCGGCTGGCTGCACGCCCGCTTTGATGCCGGTGACAACATCATCGAACTGGTGGCCACCCGCTCCGAATACATGGACGAGCTGCTGACCCGGTTGTGGCAAAAGTTCGGCTTCGACAAGACGGAGCTCACCCTGATCGCGGTGGGTGGCTATGGCCGCGGTGAACTGCACCCCCACTCCGACATCGACCTGCTGATCCTCTATGAAGGGGACGAACTGGACGAGGTGCTGGGGCTGCGCATCGGCGAATTCATCACCCTGCTGTGGGATCTCAAGCTGGAGGTGGGCCAGGCGGTGCGCAACGTGGCCGAGTGCCTCGAGCAGGGGCGCGGCGACATCACGGTGGCCACCAACCTCATCGAGGCGCGCTACATCACCGGCCGCGAGGCGGGCTTCAAGCAGCTCAAGGAGGCCACCGGCCCCCAGCACTTCTGGCCGAGCGAGCAGTTCTTCAAGGCCAAACGCGAAGAGCAGGCCCAGCGCCACCAGCAGTTTCTCGGCACCGCCTACAAGCTGGAGCCGGACCTCAAGAGCAATCCCGGTGGTCTGCGCGACATCCAGACCCTGGCCTGGGTGGCTCGCCGCCACTTCGGCGCCACCACCCTGTTCGAGATGACCAGCCACGGCTTTCTCAACCGGGCCGAGTATCGCGAGCTGCTCGACTGCCAGAATTTTTTGTGGAAGGTGCGCTTCGCCCTGCACATGGCCATCAACAAGGGCGACAACCGGCTGCTGTTCGATCGTCAGCGTACCGTGGCCCAGATGCTGGGCTTCGAGGGGGAAGGCAATGCCCCGGTCGAGCAGATGATGAAGCGCTTCTACCAGACGGTGCGGCGGGTCTCCGAGCTCAACGAGATGCTGCTGCAGCTGTTTGACGAGGCGATCCTCGGCAACACCGCCATGGACGTGCGCCGCCTCTCCGACGAGTTCCAGCTGCGCGGCCGCCTCATCGATGCGGTGGATTCCGAGCTGTTCGGCCGCGAGCCCGCAGCCATCCTGCGCCTCTTCTACCAGATAGCCCAGCACCCGGAGATTGCCGGCATTCACTCCGCCACCCTGCGCCAGCTGCGCGAGGCGCGCCGCAAGCTCAACTGCTGGCTGCAGGACTTGCCGGAATGCCGCCGCCTGTTCATGGCGCTGCTGCGCCACCCCAACGGCATCGGCCAGCCGCTCACCCTGATGCACAAGTACGGCATCCTGGCCGCCTACCTGCCCCAGTGGAACCTCATCGTCGGCCAGATGCAGTTCGACATGTTCCACGCCTACACGGTGGATGAACACACCCACCGGCTGCTCAAGAACATCCACCAGTTTCCCAACCCGGCCAGCCGCCAGACCCACCCGCTCTGCCACGAGGTGTTCACCCGGCTGCGCAAACCCGAGCTGCTCAGCATCGCCGCCCTGTTCCACGACATCGCCAAGGGGCGGCGTGGTGACCACTCAGAGCTCGGCGCCGTCGATGCGCTGGAGTTCTGCCAGCTGCACGGCCTAGATCGCTACGAGAGCCGGCTGGTCGCCTGGCTGGTACGCCATCACCTGCTGATGTCGGTCACCGCCCAGCGCCGCGACATCTATGACCCCGAGGTGGTCACCGACTTTGCCCAGAAGGTGCGCGACGAGCAGCACCTCGACCTGCTTTACTGCCTGACCGTGGCCGATATCTGCGCCACCAACGACACCCTCTGGAACGACTGGAAAGGCACCCTGCTGCGCGAGCTCTACTTCGCCACCCAGAAGGCGTTGCGCCAGGGACTGGAAAACCCGCCCGACATGCGCCTCAAGATCCGCGAGAACCAGCGCCAGGCCAAGCAGATCCTGGCCCAGCGCGACGTGCCGGAGGAGGCCATCAACCAGCTCTGGAGCGACTTCAAGGCCGATTACTTCCTGCGCCACACGCCGGAGCAGATCGCCTGGCACTGCCGCAAGATCATCGAACACGGCGACAACCCGGCGCCGTTGGTGATCATCGGCAAGCACCCGACCCGCGGCGGCAGCGAGGTGTTCATCTATTGTCGCGACACCCCGAATCTGTTCGCCACCGTGGCCTCGGCGCTGGATCAGAAGAACCTCAACATCCACGACGCCCAGATCATGAATTCGCGCAGCGACTACGTGCTCGATACCTTCGTGGTGCTCGAGCCCAACGGCGAGCCCATCAGCCCCAACCGCACCGCCACCATCAAGAAGGCACTGGAGAAGGCGCTGCAGGAGCCGGGCAAGCTGGTGCTGCGCAGCAAGCCCCTGTCACGGCGCCACCGCCAGTTCAGCGTGCCGACCCGGGTGGTCTTTCTGCCCCACAAAGGGGAGACCCGCCACACCCTGCTGGAGCTGACCGCGCTCGATACCCCGGGGCTGCTGGCCCGCATCGGCGCCGTGTTTCAGCAGTGTGGCCTGTCGCTCCATGCCGCCAAGATCACCACCATCGGCGAGCGGGTGGAGGACTTTTTCAGCCTCACCACCCTGGTCGGCGAGCCGTTGACCCAGGCCGAGCAGCAGGCGCTGGAGGAGCGGCTGGTCAACCAGCTCAACCCGCAAGAGTCGGCCGATGATGAGGGCAGGCCGGGCCCGTGAAGGCTTCACAAGACGCCGAGTCTGCCCCTGATTTATCAAGCAGAACAAATGGTTGGACCACGCCAGCACAATAAATCGGCGTTCCCGTGAAGAAATCGGCCCCAGCCCTTAAAAACAATTGGAAAAGTGTGATACAACAAACGGAATTTTTTAAAGGAAACCTGTCATGACCGAGTTGCAACAGATCATCGAAGCGGCCTTCGAGCGCCGTGATTCCATCACTCCCGGCTCCGTCGATGCCGCCACCAAGGCCGCCATCCTGCAAGCCATCGACCTGCTGGACTCCGGCAAGGCTCGCGTCGCCGAGAAAATTGCCGGTGAGTGGGTGGTACATCAGTGGTTGAAGAAGGCGGTACTGCTCTACTTCCGCATCAATGATAACGGCATCATCAAGGGTGACGACGCCCAGTACTACGACAAGGTTCCCCTCAAGTTCTCCGACTACAGCGCCGAGCAGTTCAAGGCTGCCGGTGTGCGCGTGGTGCCGCCGGCCACCGCCCGCAAAGGCTCCTTCATCGCCCCCAATACCGTGCTGATGCCCTCCTACGTCAACATCGGCGCCTTCGTCGATGAAGGCACCATGGTCGACACCTGGGCTACCGTGGGCTCCTGCGCCCAGATCGGCAAGAACGTGCACCTCTCCGGCGGCGTCGGCATCGGCGGCGTACTGGAGCCGCTGCAGGCCAACCCGACCATCATCGAAGACAACTGCTTCATCGGTGCCCGTTCCGAAGTGGTGGAAGGGGTGATCGTGGAAGAGGGCTCCGTCATCTCCATGGGCGTCTTCATCGGCCAGTCCACCCGCATCTATGACCGTGAAACCGGCGAGATCCACTACGGCCGCGTCCCGGCCGGCTCGGTGGTCGTCTCTGGCTCCCTGCCCTCCAAGTGCGGCAAGTACAGCCTGTACGCCGCCGTCATCGTCAAGAAGGTGGATGCCAAGACCCGCGCCAAGGTCGGCATCAACGCCCTGCTGCGCTCCATCGACGAGTAAACAGTTTGCGGTGATTTAAAAGGGCGCCTGATGGCGCCCTTTTGATTTTGGCGCCCCTGTCACAGGCAAGCCACACCGACTCGGTTAAGATAGATTGGTCAGGATCGTTTCAAACCGAGGAAGCCCGATGTACGAGAATCTGAAGAGCCTGGGGATCCAGGAACCCACCTCAGTGGACAGCTATACCCTGCGCCAGGAAGCCAATCACGACATCCTCAAGATCTACTTCAAGAAACAGAAGGGCGAGTTCTTCGCCAAGAGCGTCAAGTTCAAATATCCGCGCCAGCGCAAGACCATGCTGGTCGATTCGGGCACCCACGAGTACAAGGATGTCACCGAGATCAACGCCAATCTCAAGTACGTGGTGGATGAGCTCGACAACCTGACCCAGGGCGTGCACGTACAGGCCGACCCGGACATCAAGCAGAAGATCTTGCGTGACCTGCGCCACCTGGAAAAAGTGGTGCAGAACAAGATCAGCGAAATCGAGCGGGATCTGGAAAAGCTCTAAACCGGTCTGATGCAGCAAAGGCGCCCATGGGCGCCTTTTTCTTTGAGCTGAAGACCGATGGCAACATTGATAGCGCGTCGGTCGAAACATGCAGCACCGCATCCGGCTGCCCTATGACGCCCAGCAAAAAGGGAGGCTTGTGCCTCCCTTTTCGACAACTCTGGTATTCAGGCAACAGGATTAGTTGCTCTTCATCCAGATGTCCATGTCGGTTTTCAGGTTGTCGGACTTGGTACCGAAGATGGCTTGTACGCCGGAACCTGCCACTACCACACCGGCAGCGCCCAGTTTCTTCAGACCAGCCTGGTCAACCTTGGCCACGTCTTTCACACCGACCCGCAGACGGGTGATGCAGGCGTCCAGCGAAGCGATGTTCTCTTTGCCACCGAAGGCAGAGACCAGTGCGGCAGACATCTCGTCCTTGCTCTGGCCAACGCTCTCTTCGGCCGCTTCGTCTTCACGACCTGGGGTTTTCAGGTTCATGGCACGGATGACCACGGTGAAGACCACGTAGTAGATGACGGCATAGACCAGACCCAGACCCACCAGCAGCAGCATGTGATCGGCACGCGGGGATTGCACCACGAAGTCGATGAAGCCGTTGGAGAA
Organism: Aeromonas sp. ASNIH4; assembly: GCF_002934425.1. Taxonomy (NCBI): domain Bacteria; kingdom Pseudomonadati; phylum Pseudomonadota; class Gammaproteobacteria; order Aeromonadales; family Aeromonadaceae; genus Aeromonas; species Aeromonas sp. ASNIH4. The sequence goes on from NZ_CP026217.1 coordinate 3,435,593, forward strand.
GGTGTGACCGTGTACCACGCCCAGGGAGTTGGTCAGCACGTAGGCCAGACCAGCCAGCACGGCGTGGATGGCGTACAGTACCGGCGCGATGAACAGGAAGGAGAATTCGATCGGCTCGGTGATACCGGTCAGGAAAGAGGTCAGGGCGGCAGAGGCCATGATACCTACGATCTTGGCACGGTTTTCCGGCTTGGCGGAGTGCGCGATGGCAAACGCGGCGGCAGGCAGACCGAACATCTTGAACAGGTAGCCACCGGCCAGCTGACCGAAGCCGTTGCCGGCAGCGCGGGAAGCGTCGTCAGCAGTCAGGAAGCAGGTCATGATGCCGTGTACGGTTTCACCGGCAGCGTTGACACAGGTACCAGCCTGATAGAAGAAAGGCACGTTCCAGATGTGGTGCAGACCGAACGGGATCAGGGAGCGCTCAACCACGCCGTAGATGCCGAAGGCCAGTACCGGGTTCTGGTTGGCAGCCCAGTCGGAGAAGGCACCGATGGCAGCACCCACCGGCGGCCAAATGACGGACAGGATCACGCCCAGGCCGATGGAGACGAAACCGGTAATGATGGGCACGGCGCGTTTGCCGGCGAAGAAGCCCAGATACTCGGGCAACTGGATCTTGTAGAAGCGGTTGAACGCCCATGCGGCCACGCCACCGGCGAGGATACCGCCCAGGACGCCGGTTTCGATGGTCTCAACGCCCATCACAGGCGCCATGACCTTCAGGGTGGCGACCATGATGCCGTAGCCAACGATGGCTGACAGACCGGATACGCCGTCGTTATTGGTAAAGCCGAGGGCCACGCCCACTGCGAACAGCAGGGCCATCTGACCAAATACGGAACCACCGGCCTGCTCCATCAATTGGGAGACAATTTCCGGCAACCAGCTGAAGTGGGCAGCACCCACCCCCAGCAGAATACCTGCAACGGGCAAGACCGATACTGGCAGCATCAGCGCCTTACCGACCTTTTGCAGATTAGAGAAAGCATTTTTTAACATGTGTGCGCTCCTGAATGGAATGTCTTACCGTAGACGCTTCAGTCCAATTTATAGACGATCATCAACATCATCTCTCATCGGCATGAATTCGACGCGGGTTTGTTTATTTTGACCAGCTGAATATAACCCAGCAGATCGCAAATATCTTCCATCAGGGGTAAGCGAATAAAAAATTTGGAGGGGAGATCACAAGATAATTTCGGCGGGAATTTTCAGCTAATTACAGATATATTTCGGCATCTTCATGCTAAGCCATAAATATGAAAAGTGCTGTTTCGTATTGTATTTTAGCCAATCAAATTAATACCCAACGAAACGCATTGTAACTTAATGTAACCATTTGCTGTTTTTTCTATTTTAGTCTACCGATTAAAAAGGCCTCCAACAAGGGAGGCCTCAAATAAATATTATCTTTTAAAGACCGGGCAATATTCAGCCCTTTTGGGAACGCTTGACCGCATCAATAAAGACCGATTTCGCCTTGGTCGAACCGGCCCGCTCCGCCTCGCTGACCAGTTGCATCGCCTTGTCGATATCACCGGCTTTCACCGCTTTTTCGATCTGGGATTGATAGAAGGCCTCGGTTTCGCTCAGCATGGGGGCACTGCTCTTGACTGCGCCGGCGGTCGCCAGAGGCACGACAAGCTTGTTTGGTGCCGTGTTGACTACCGGGGTGTTGGCATCAATCACATCCTGATAGACAGGCTTGTAATAGTTACTCTCGGTTTTGACACCACTCAAGTCCTCCACAGAGAGGCTGACCACGCCCCAGGGGGAGTGCGGAATGACGGGGTCTTTTTCACCATAATCAACCACCCCCAGCGACTTGGTCATCAGCTTGGAAGGGCTAAGGATGGTGGTTGTTTTGTCCAGACCGCTCTGGTCTGTGTAGATCACCATGTAACTTTCGTTATTGGGGTTACCAACATAGGAGCGATCCACGGTAAACACGGCTTCCATGCGATCCCCTTGCAGCATGCGTGCAGGCTCGTACTTGAACACGTCGCTGCCCAACTTGCGGGTCACATTGAATTTGGAATCCAGCATCAAGACGGTCGGGTTGAACAGCGATTTGTCGATCAAGCCATCAACCGTGATGCGCAGGTCACCGGAGTTGACCGGCAACCGGAAGGCGGCAAAGTGGCTTTTCCCTTCGCTGAAAGCGTAAACGGGGGAGCTGCCATCAATGGGGATAAGCTTGGTTGCGCCCGGTTGTATGTCCTGGAACGGCAGACTGGAGACATCGCGACAGCAGCTGCCAACCGTAGCCAATTGGCTCATCGCAACGTCGCGATTTCCCATGATGGACTTGAACTCCTGAGTCGGCGCTACCGTCGTTTCCAACGTGGCGCACCCACCCAGCACAACAGAACAGAATACAGTCAAGGCTAATCTGGAATATCTCATCGCGTGACCCTAAGAAACGAGTTGTAAAAAAAAGAGCCCCCGTCATGCGGGGGCACTTGCAGTCATGACGTCAACAGATTACCACCAAGCTTCAGCTTGAACACCGAAGTTCCAGGAGTCGTCCTGCTTCACGCCATTGGCATCTGGGCGGAACTGGCCGTCAGAATCCAGGTAGGAAGCATATACGCGGATTTCCGGGCGGGCCCAGAAGCTGGAACCGGCGGACCAAGCCTGAGCCAGGGTGTATTTCTTACCGATAGTGCTGGTTTCGGTACCATTGTTCGGCTTGTAGCTGTCATGGTGATAGCCAAGCTCGGCGATGGTCTTCATGGTGTCATTCCACTTGTACATCGGGCGAACGACAACGGAGAAGGTGTCCTTGTCAGCGCTGTCATTGTCGATGTCACTGGCAGTACCGTAAACCAGCTGGTGACCGAACTCGACCTTGTCGCCAACCGGCAGCACGCCCCAGTTGATGAAGCGCCAGCCATCGCCCTTGGCGGCAGATTGGCTCAGGCCGCTGCCAGAACCGCTACCGTAGTCAACAGCCTGAGAGGCATAACCATCGGCGAAATACTGAACCACGGTCTTGTTGAAGCCACCCAGCATGGATTGGGTCAGCTCGGCGGTCAGCATGTGGCCGTTTTTCTCGTAATCTTTGCTGCCCAGAGCAGCTTTCTGTTCATCAGTCAGGTTGCCACGGGCGTAGTCATAGCCCAGCTCCAGGGAGCCGTCTTTCCACAGCGGGATACCAGCATAACGCAGGTCAAGTACGTCGGTATCTACACGTTTGTCGACACCCACACCACCTACAAACTGATCGTAATCTTCCCACGGGTCGTTACGCAGCCATGCAAAGGAGAGCTTGCCCGGACCAGCCTGGATGTTTTCTACACCAGCACCGGCACCAGACACATCCCAGTAGTAGAAGTCAGAGATGTGGATGTCGTGACGTTGGTAGTAACGCTTACCAGCCCACAGGGTGGCTTCCGGTGCGAAACCCAGCACACCCTTGGCTTGCACATTGAATTGGCGCAGTGCAAAGTCGGCATCGCTGCCGCTGGTGCTTTCCCAGTCACGACCTTGCTGACCGGAAACCATTGCAAACATGGAGTCTACGTAGAAGGACTTGCCATCCTTGTTGTAAGCCTCTTGACCCAGCTGAACTTCGCCGTAGGTCTCGGCTTCGTTGCCCAGACGACCGACTTTTTGTTTGCTGTAAGTTTGCAGGCTGCCGTTATCGGAAGTACCGACACCGGAACGCATGTAGCCGTGGAAATCAACGGCGAAGGCGGCTTGGGAAGCCAGGGCTGCGGTTACTGCTGCAGCGATCGGGAGCCACTTTGCTTTCATTTTCATTTTCCTTATTCCCGCTGAGAGGAGTGTGATCCTGAATATCCAAGTTCTTATCACCATAAAAACGTTTAGGTGATAACCGAGGCCGATTATAGGTAGCCAATTTCGGGACAAACATGAGCTGATTCACAAAATGGCGACAAATCGCCCAGCATTGGCCGTGGAGGGTTTTGTACGATGATAATCAACCGAACTATGCAATAACTCACCACCCACACAGGAGTAAAAGCGAAAAGATCCACCATGAAACCGCTACCAACCATTAATTCGCTTCGATGAATAAGTCATAAATATTCAAATTGATGACAAAAACATGACTGAGATCGCTTTCAATGGGGAACTTTTAAATTTGAGGCATGTCGGCTGCCCCCGAAATAAATCGCTGAGCAAAGCGGGGATGGCGTGGAAAATAACCGGATAAATATCGGGCAAATATGGTCAGTTGAGACTGCTGATTACCGTAAAATAAACATCCCCGCCAGACGGGCTGAGCGGGGATGAATAAAGGATAAAAACGGGCGATCGCTACAGTTTATTTAGCCAGCCATTGAGCCAGGCTAGCGCCACCTTTTCCGGCTCATCGTCGACGGTGGCATCTATCTCCAGCCGGGGCAGCAGAGGGCTGGCACCGAGCTCCTGCAACAGCGCATCGAGGTGACGACCGGCACCGCAGAAATGCTCGTAGCTGCTGTCTCCCATGGCGACCAGCGCATAACGCCACCCTTTCATGTAGGGGGCCCGGTCAGCCAGGGCGGTGGCCAATGGCTGCAGATTGGGCGGAATATCGCCCTGCCCCGTGGTCGCCGTGATGACCAGCAAGAATCGACTCGCATCCAGATCTGCCAGCTCGGCTTCCTCGTACACCTGGCAGCCGTGCCCCGCCTGCGCCAGCTGTGCAGCCAGCGTCTCGGCCACCAGCATGGCCGCACCGTATACGGTACCCACCACTATGTCTATCTGCGCCATCACGGACCCCTTTGACCAACATGGATGCCCAGCATGCCACAGCAACAGCTTGGGCAACACCCCGCGATCGTCAGCCTCAGTAGTCGCTCTCGCTGGCGGGCCAGCCCAGTTCGGCAAACAGCTGCAGCACTTCCTGCCCCAGCGGTGCCTGGATCCGCATCGGCACCTTCAACACCGGGTGCTCAAAGCTGAGGGTGCGAGCCACCAGCAGCAGGCGATCGCAACCATAATGCTCGCGAAAGAAGCGGTTGTGGCGGCCATCGCCATGGGTGGTGTCACCGACGATGGGGTGGAACAGATGATCGAGATGGCGGCGCAGCTGATGCTTGCGGCCTGTCTTGGGGAACAGCCGAACCAGGCTGTAGCGACTGGTGGGGTGTTTCTTGGAGACCGCATGGGGCAGCTCGACCTGATGCAGGCGACGAAACGCGGTCACCGCCTCCTGGGCCGGACGATCCGGGTCGCTCATGGCATCGGCGATCTTGTCCAGCTGCTCCTTGAGCGGATAGTCGATGAGCCCTTGCTCGGGGGCCCAGCCGCGCACCAGCGCCAGATACTCCTTGTGCACCTGACGGGCGGCAAAGGCTTCGGTCAGGGTACGGGCCACGGCGGGATCGAGGGCAAACAGCAGCACTCCCGAGGTGGGCCGGTCGAGCCGGTGTACCGGGTAGACGTGGCGACCGCCGATGAGATCCCGGGTCATCTGCATGGCGAAACGGGTCTCGGCCTTGTCGAGCCAGCTGCGGTGCACCAGCAGGCCGGAGGGCTTGTTGACCGCAACCAGCCAGTCATCCTGATAAAGCAGGGTCAGTTGCAAGGCGTTCTCTTCCTGTGCCTGCTCACGCATCATTGCTCAACCACTTTGCCGGAGAGCAGCAGATCGAAGCGGGCGATCAGGCGCAGCAGGGCTTCGACCTCCGCCAGCTCCTCCTTGTAGACTTCGCTGGCCATGGGGTAGAGGGAGACGCTGCTGGGCAGCGGCGCCTGCAGCAGCACCAGCTGCTCCATGCGCGGGATCAGCACGAACTGCAGCCACTGATCGAAGCTCAGGGTATCGACGCAAAATGGCAGCTCGCTGGCCAGGGCCTCTTCACCCGGATGGGCCGCTTGCCAGCGTTCCAGACGTTGCAGCTCGGCGGTCAGTTCACCCAACAGGCCGGCTACCAGCAGATATTGATTCATTGCGTTCTCTTCCTCATCACCACACACCGTCCGCCGCCAATCCTGTGTCGCTGGCGGCAGGCCGAACTTTGCAAAAAAGGGCGTTACTATACACCCTCCCCCCTATCCTCTGCCATGCCCCTTGCGGCCGACAACACGGACGAAGAACCACGGCGGCTCCCGCCCCTGCGTACCGGGCCAGATGCCGGGCGGCGCGCCCCACTGGCTATCTTGTGCAACCTCCTTATAATCGGCCCGCATCACCCTTAGCCGGATCACCTCATGTCCACCATCAATACGCTGACCGAATTCTTGACCCAGGCCGACACCCAGTTTCAACTGTTCGACATGGGCCGCCAGGTGCGACCACTGGCAAGCGACACCTTCGAGCGCATCGAGCAGCAGCAGGAGCCCTACCCCTGGCCCCTGCAGCAGCACGCCTGGCTCGGCGTCCACTTCTTCCAGCCGGCCGAATCCCGTCACTACCTGTGGTTTCTCAAGTTTGCCCTCGACGAGCGCGGTCTGCTCATCGCCAGCGGCCCCAAACATTTCATGGATCAGGTGGTGGAAACCCTGGGCTACAAACTGACCGGCGAGCTCGATGAAGAGAAAGCCCAGCGTCTGGCGGAGAATCCCTACACCTTCCGCCCGGCCGAGGCCAAGATGGCCAGCCTGCACGCCAAACTGGCCCGTCAGCTGGAACAGGCCCCCTCGACCTACTTCGAGGGGCTCTGCCACTATCTGTCAGCCCCGACGCCAGAGGGATGGCAGACCCTCGGCGTACAGGGTTTTGCCGATCTCGCTGAGCGGCTGCAGGATGAACGCAACCTGGCGCTGGTGTGCAAAGCGCTGCCAAAACTGCCGCAAGAGCCGCTCTACGCCCTCTGTCAGAGCCTGGAAAACGCCCCGTTGCCGCCGGCCGTGCAGGGCGCCCTGTTCGAGCGCATCGGCAAGGAGCAGGAGTGTGCCGAACCCAATGACGAAACCCTGGCCTACCTGTGCCGGGCACTGGCCTCCTGCAACGGCAGCAGCATGCGCACCAACAAGCTGCTGACCCTGTTGCAAACCAAGCCTAGCCCGGCCCTGCTGCTGGCCATCGCCGGCCGGCTCTGGCCCGATCTGAAGGATGCCGGCCTGCTCAGCCTGTTCCTGGAACAGCTGGCCCTGCAGCCGACCCAGTTCTTCAATCAGGTATTTGCCGAGCTGGTGACCCTGCCGGCCCTGCGCAATGATATGCTGGCCAGGCTGCGCGACCCCGAGCGCAGCGACGCCCTGGGCCAGGCCATCGGTCGCCTGTTCGCCTCGGCCTGATGATGTCGGCGACCCGCCACCATGGCGGGTCGCCTGTCGCCACGGATCACACCCCGGAAGGAGCCCGCGATGGGTGAAATGTTCGCAATCTTGCTGCTTATCCTCGGTGCGGGTGCCTTCTGGCACCAGCGGCGTCAGGCCGAGCTTGCTTGGCAATACATGCGCCGCTACTGCCAGCATCACGACCTGCAACTGCTGTCGCTGGCCCGCAGCCACCGTGCGCTGGCCCACCAGCCGCTGCGGCTGCTCACCTATTACGAGTTTGAATTCTCCAGCGATGGCGAGAGCCACTATCTGGGGCAACTGCGCATGCAGGGGCTGCAGGTGGTCGGTGTCGAGCTGCCACCCCACCGGGTGCCCACCCTGTAAATCTGCCGCCACAGGGCGGGCCTATAATGTTCAGGAATGCCTCTTGGGAGAGATGAGATGGAATTCCTGACCCACGATCTGGCCGCCCTGTTTGCCCAGCTGGGGCTGGCCAACGACGAGCTGAGCCTGCACCGCTTCATTCACGAGCACCGCTTGGACAACCAGACCCTGCTGCCGGAAGCCCCCTTCTGGAACCGCGCCCAGGCCGACTTTCTGCGCGATGCCCTGTGGAACGATGCGGACTGGTCGGAAGCCATCGACGAACTGGACGTGCTGCTGCGCCGGCCCGACTGACCCAGCCCCGCTGTTCAGCGCCCCACGCTTTGGTTAAGCTCTCTGCCCGTCCAGCCCGAACCACTTTTCATCCTGCGCAGGAGTCCCATGTCAGCCCAAGAGATCATCCGCATCGCCAATGAACTGGCCGCCAAAGGGATCACCCCCTCCACCGCCATGGTCAAGGCCCGCCTCAACCAGCCCGTCCCCATGGCCGAACTGCTCAAAGTGCTGAGCCAGTGGAAGCAGCAGCCCGCCAGCGCCCCGGAAGCCGGAAGCACAGCGCAGATGGCCCCCGCTCCCGCCGCCGAGCCCACTCTGCTGCAGCTTGCCGAACGGCTCGAGCGGCTCGAACAGAAGGTGGATCGGCTGACCGAGCTGCTGCTCCAGCAGGGGAAGCAGTGAGCCATGTACATCCTTGAACTCTGCTTTGAGTGCTATCGCGACACCTCGCTGGGCGAGGCCGAGCGGGCCATCGTCAACTACCTCGACATGCTGCGCTATCAGGGCCAGATCCTCGGCCGGGAATTCCCCACCAGCATGCACGAGGGCTATTTCGTCAGCCGGGTGGTCTGCCCGGAGCAGGACAGCCTGCACCCGGACAACCAGAGCGAGCAGGTCAAGCTGGCCGAGCAGCAGCTCAATCAGGCCGGCCTGCTCGCCCCCAAACTCCAGTTGCAGGGGGCGGATCTGCTCTCCGACAGCACCGATCCTTGCGGCTATGATGGCGAGCGCCCCAGCTGGATGCTGCTCTACACCAGCTTCCTGCACACCTGCTCGCCGCTGCGCTGCGGCGACCACTTTGCCCCCATCCCGCTCTATCGGCTGCCGGCCGTCGCCAACGGCGACCACAAGCAGATCATCAAGTGGCAGGAGGATTGGGAGGCGTGCGACCAGCTGCAGATGAACGGCTCCATCGCCGAGCATGCGGCGCTGCATGAAATCGGCGAGGTGGGCAGCCGGCTCCAGCGCCGTGGCAGCGATCTCGGCAAACGGCTGGAAGCCCTCACCGGCATCCCCACCTACTACTACCTCTACCGGGTGGGCGGCCGGAGTGCGGCCGAGGAGAAAGCCCGTCCCTGTCCGAGCTGCGGCGGCGAGTGGGCGCTGGCCGAGCCCCTGCACGAGATCTTCGACTTCAAGTGCGACCCCTGCCGGCTGGTCGCCAACCTCTCCTGGGATTTCAAGGACTGAGCCCGGCGGTGAACCAAACAAAAACGCCTTGCCGGTCGGCAAGGCGTTTTTCATTGCAACTGACGCTGTTTATTGCGGCAAAGTCTCAAGCCGCTCGAGGAACGCCGGCAGTGAGGGGGCCAGTACCAACCGACGGCCCGAGTCGAGCCACTCCAGCCACACCTGCCCGCTCTCGTTGTCGAGCGACACCAGCGTCATCTCGTTGCGGGTGGTGGCGATGAACAGGGAAGGTGAGCGCTTCAACTTGCGCAGCATCAACAGGTGGCCGATGAGGTTCTCCTTGAGCAAGTCGAGATCCGCCTCGTTCCAGGGCAGCACAAACTCGAGCCGCAACCCCTTGTAGAGGCAGGGCACAGGGCGGCTGAACCAGCCACCAAACAGGGCCTGCGCGGCCGGATGCAGGGTCAGCTCAAGCGCCTCGTTCATCGCCGTGAAATCGGCGGGCTCGGCGCGCCGATGCGGGCGCCAGGCCACCCGTCCCTCCTTGGGCTCATCCAGCTCGCAGGGGGAGCGCCAGTCTGCCTCCCACTCGCACAGGGGCAGCCCTCGCCTCGCCTCGCCGTCGCGCTGCCAGCGCAAAAAAAAGTGTTCCAGGGCAGACAAGACTTGATCCGACATCGAAATTCCCCACAATTGCTGCCAAAGTTCGCTATTGCACCATCAAAGCCATGAGCAGACAAGGTGCAGCGCGGATCGCCAGCCGGCGCTCCCCGCCTTGCCGCCCCCATCGGGCGCATGCTCTGCCATCGCCCATTCAACGTTCGAGTCAGCACACATGAGCAAACAAGAGAGATACGCCGGGGCCAGCGCCCTGCAGGGGCTGAGCCTGGGTCAACAGTCGGCCTACATCAGCCAGTACACCCCGACCCTGCTGCAGCCGGTGCCCCGCAGCCTGAACCGCGACGACCTCGGCCTTGGCGGCGAGCTGCCGTTCCAGGGCTGCGACGTCTGGACCCTGTACGAGCTCTCCTGGCTCAATGCCAAGGGCAAGCCCATGGTCGCCGTCGGCGAGGTCGCGGTGCCCGCCACCAGCGCGAACCTCATCGAATCCAAGTCGTTCAAGCTCTATCTCAACTCCTTCAACCAGACCCGCTGTGACTCACTGGAAGCGGTGCAGGCCATGCTGGTCAAGGACTTGAGCGCCTGCGCCGGTAGCGACGTGAGCGTCACTCTGTTCCCGCTGGCCCAGGCCCCCCACCACATTGCCGCCCTGCCGGGCGAGTGCATCGACGAGCAGGACATCGCCGTGGACTGTTACGAGTTCGATGCCGACCTGCTGCAAGGTGCGGCCGGCAACCAGGAGGTGGAGGAGACCCTGCACAGCCACCTGCTCAAGTCCAACTGCCTGGTGACCAGCCAGCCGGACTGGGGATCCGTGGTGATCCACTATCGCGGCCCACAGCTGGACCGGGAAAAACTGCTGCGCTACCTCATCTCGTTTCGCCAGCACAACGAGTTCCACGAGCAGTGCATCGAGCGGATCTTCACCGATCTCAAGCACTTCTGCCGCCCGAGCCAGCTGACCGTCTACGCCCGCTACACCCGTCGCGGCGGCCTGGACATCAACCCGTTTCGCAGCGACTGGGAAGTGGTGCCGGCCAACCTGCGCCTGATCCGGCAATAACCCGTCACCCCACCGGGCCTGCAGCACTGCCACGGCCCCGATCGCGGGGTCGGCGCGCAATCTGTCAGTAAACTCTGGACGCACGGGGGCGGGCTTGGATAACATGCCCTCACTCCCGTGCTGCCCTTAATCCAATGAATCAACTGTTTTTTCTGGCAATGATGATGTCCTCCCTGTCGGCTCCTGATCTGGATCTGGCCAAGGAGCAGTTGTCCATCGATCTGCAACAGGCCCAGACCCTGGTGCTGACCGATCCCGCCAGATGCGTGCAGATCACCTCCGCCTTCCTCACCCGCACGGCCAATAATCCCAAGCAAATCATCAGCAATCGCCAGGAATACGGCTATCGGGAGCCGCTGCTGAGCTATGGCACCTCCGCCCAGGCCACCGGTGCCCACCTGCTCAAGGGGGAGTGCCTGCTGCAGCTTGGCCAGTTCCAGGCGGCGCAGAAATCCCTCGATCAAGGCATCGCCATGGCGGCCAAAGAGCAGCAACTGGAGCTGCAGGCCCACGGCCTATATCTGAAGATCCGCAGCCAGAATCTGCAGGAGCGCTCCCACGGCGCCAGCGGCGGCCTGCTCGGCCAGCTGGAGACCCTGCTCAGTACCCCCAGCCTGAAAGAGAGCCAGCTGCAGGTGTACAGCCGGCTACTGCGCACCAACGCCAGCATAGAGGCGCACCAGTTCGACGAGGCCAAGCGTCAGCTGGCCGAAGCCCGCCGCTGGGCGGATCAGACCAAGAATCCGCTGGCCAGCGCCTGGGTCAGCGCGGTGAGCGGCGACCTCTACCACGCCCTCAAGCAGCCCCAGCTCTCGCTGGGCGACTACATCGATGCCCAGCAGCAGGCCAGAGGGTTGCAGGATCCGCTGTTCCTCGGCCTGCTGTCGAACCAGATAGTGAACCTCTATCAGGAGGAGCAGGAGCCGCAGAAGGCACTGCAATACGCCAACGAGGCGGCCAACTACTTCCATGCCCTCGGCAATCCCTCCCTGCTGAGCGACGCCCTCATCGTGCTGGCCCGCCTCAACCGGGAACAGGGCGAGATGAACATGGCGCTGGTCTACTTCTTCAATGCCCTGGATCTGCTGGACGAGGGCAACAACCGCACCCGCATCGCCCACCTCAAGTACGAGATAGGCAAAACCTATCTGGAAACCGGCAACCTGACCCTGGCCCGCAACTACCTCACCGCGGCCCGCCAGTCCCACGAGCTGGGGGACGACAAGGAGCCGCTGATCGACACCCTGCTGCTGCTGGGTGAGCTGCACCTCAAGCAGAAGGAGGCGGGCATCGCCATCCTGCAGCTGGAAAACGCGCTGGCACTGGCCAACCAGATCGGCGACGCCCAGCGCCAGTTCGAGATCTTCCGCCTGCTCTCGGCGGCCTACGAGCAGAAGGGCTATCTGCAGCAGGCGCTGGACAGCTACAAGAATTTCCACCAGCGCAGCGAGCAGGTCCGCCAGCAGCAGGTCGATCTGGAGCAGGAGGCGATCCGCGACAACTACGCCCAGGTGGAGCGGGAGCAGCAGATCAAGGAGCTGCAGCAGCAGCTGAGCACCAGCAAGCATCAGCAGGATCGCTACCTCTGGTCGAGCGTGGTGACCGGTCTGTTGCTGACCCTGTTCATCTATCTGTTCTTCACCCTCTGGCTCAAGCTGCGGGTCGCCCGTCTGCAGGGCAAACAGCTGGACGAGGCGCTGCTGCTCGAGCCACGCACCGGGCTGGCCAACTGGCAGCGACTGATGAGCCGCTGGCCGCGGGAGATGGCCAAACGCCAGCAAAAATCCGAGCGCTGGTACTTAAGCGAGCGGCCCACCAGCGAGTTCGACGACAAGCTGCACTACCTGCTGTTTCGGGTGCCCTTCCTGGTCAACAGCCTGGAACAGCACGGTTATCAGGTAAGCCGCGAGATAGAGCAGGCCTTCGGCGCCTACGTCAACGGCCTCACCCCGCAGGATGGCCGCATCTATGACCTGCGCGAAGGGCATCTGCTCTATGTGGTGCCCCAGCGCCATGTGGAAGACCTGCACCGACTGGCCCGCGAACTGCTTGCGGCACTGGCCGAATTCCCTTGCCAGCACCCGCTCGATCGCCACATCAGCCTCGGCATCGTCAGCCACCCCTTCCTGCCCAAGGCGGCCACCGCCCTCGATCATCACGGCCTGTTCGACCTATGTTATCTGGCCCTGGCAGGAGCCATTCAGCTCAGCGAAAAACACCAGCAAAGCGTCTGGCTGGAGCTGGCCGCCATCGATTGCCAGCAGGCCGCATTTTTTAATGGGGATGTGTGGCAATGCTGCTTGATGGCAATTGACAAGGGACTGGTAAAAGTAAATTCTTCTCATGAAAAGCAATGGGTTAATTGGCTTCGACTTTCACGGACGAAAGCGCCGGTTGATCAATGACAAATAGATAATCAACTGGGTCTGGAACTGGGTTCGACCGCTGTTGCTATCCAACACAACAACGATAATGACAACAGGGCGACCTGAATAATGAATGATATCGCTGCCGTAGCCGGACAATTGGCCAGACTCAGGGAATCCCTTCAGCAAAAACAGCTGGAGCTTGACGGCGTCGTCTCTTTCTCCGACACCGAACGCGCCCGCAGCATCCAGTTCATCACCAAGCTGATGCAGGCCTGTCGCGGCCACGATCGCGAGCTGGACAACAAGCTCGCCAAGCTCAAGCAGAAACTCGATGGCAACCCGCCGCTCTCCTCCCTCGATGCCGACCTCGCCGTCATCGAGAAGCTGCTGCAGCAGCACGGCAATGCACTGGAAGAGTCCATCTCCCTGACCAAGTCCGCCATCGAGCTCGGCAGCAAACAGCTCAAGGCTCTCAAGGGCTTTCCGGAGGAGACCCGCAAATCCCTCAAGGAATTTCTGGCAAGCCCGGATGGCTATGGCATCGGCGATCACCAGAAGAAGGTGATCCGGCTGCTGGAGTTCTATCAGCAGGCCATCAAGATCCAGCTGCTGCCCACCCAGCCCCTGCTGGCCCAGAGCACGCCCGCCGGCAACCAGGCCGAAACGGTCACCGACCTTGCCGCGCCGGAGCCGGGCGCCCCCTTTGACGTCAAGGTGCACGCCCACATCGCCGACGAGCTGCAGCGGCTCATCACCGAACTCGACTTTGCCGGCGCGGTCGGCGAGAGCCTGGCGGACATTCGCCGTCAGTTGCTCAATGGCATCACTCCTCCCCTGCTGGCGGAGATCTGCCTGCAGGTGATCGAGCTCATCATCGAGGGCACCCGCGAGGAGCGCAAAGCCTCCCAGGCGTTCCTCAGCACCCTCAACGAGAGCCTCTCGGCGGTCCACTTCAGCTTCACCGAATCCCTCGACGAGGGGCGCGCCCTGCAAAGCGCCACCCTGGATACCCGCAAGGCCATCGACAGGGAGCTCAAAGCCATCGACCATACCCTGGCCAGCCATGACACCATTGATGACCTCAAGGGGGCCATCTCCGGTCACATGGGGGCCATCAACCTGCTGCTGCAGGACAGGGAGGCCATGGCCGCCCGCGAGCGCCACCTGCTGACCCGCCTCTCCACCATGGAGGCCAAGCTGCGGCTGATGAAGGAGGAGACCGCCGAATACAAGAAGCGGCTCACCATCCAGAAGCACAAGCTGTTCCTCGACAGCCTGACCCAGGTGCACAACCGGGCAGCCCTTGACGAGCGGCTCGAGCTCGAATACAAGCGCTGGCTGCGTTACAACACGCCGCTGTGCCTGGCCATCATCGACATCGACCACTTCAAGCACATCAACGACAACTACGGCCACATGGCCGGCGACAAGGCGTTGAAGGTGGTTGCCAAGGCGCTGCAGGGTGCCCTGCGCGACACCGACTTCATCGCCCGCTTCGGCGGCGAGGAGTTCGTGGTGCTGCTGCCGAACATCAACCCGGACAAGTTCCAGAAGCCGCTGGAGACCTTGCGCCAGACCATCAAGAGCATTCCGTTCCGTTTTCGCGATGCCAGGGTCGAGATCACCATCTCCATCGGTGCCACCCTGTTTAGGGAAGGAGATCACACCACGGATGCGTTCGAGCGGGCCGACAAGGCCCTCTACAGCTCCAAGAACTCGGGTCGGGATCAGGTCAATCTGGCCTGATCGGCGACTAAAAAAGCAGCAAACGCACTTTTCCCCTATTCCCCTGCCCCACCGCTTACATCTACTATCAAATCCAAGGGATGCCACAGGGCATCCCGTTTTCTCCCCAGGGAAAAGCACAACGATAACAAGCGAGTGAAAGGGGAACCTATGATTACGCACATCAATCCAGTCGGCAGCATGGACTTGCTGTCCCAGCTCGAGGTGGACCGCCTTAAGCAAACCGCCTCCAGCGATATCTATCAACTGTTTCGCAACTGCTCGCTGGCGGTACTCAACTCCGGCAGCCATACCGACAGCTCCAAAGAGATACTGGAGCGCTTCAAATCCTTCGATATTCATGTGATCCGGCGCGAGCGCGGGGTCAAGCTCGAACTGTTCAACGCCCCCGAGCACGCCTTCGTCGATGGCGAGATCATCCGCGGCATCCAGGAGCACCTGTTCTCCGTCCTGCGCGACATCCTCTACGTGTCGACCCAGCTGGAGTCGAACCGGCTGGTCAACCTGACCAGCTCCACCCACATCTCCAACGTGGTGTTCGCCATCTTGCGCAACGCCAAGGCGATTCTGCCGGGCGCCGATCCCAATCTGGTGGTCTGCTGGGGCGGTCACTCCATCAACGAGATCGAGTACCAGTACACCCGCGCGGTAGGCAGCGAGCTGGGCCTGCGTGAGCTCAACATCTGCACCGGCTGCGGCCCGGGTGCCATGGAGGGCCCGATGAAGGGCGCCGCCGTCGGCCACGCCAAGCAGCGGGTGCGCAACGGTCGCTACATCGGCCTCACCGAGCCTTCCATCATCGCCGCCGAGCCGCCCAACCCCATCGTCAACGAGCTGGTGATCCTGCCGGACATCGAGAAGCGGCTGGAGGCCTTCGTGCGCCTTGGCCACGGCATCATCATTTTCCCGGGCGGGGTCGGTACCGCCGAAGAGCTGCTCTACCTGCTCGGCATCATGATGCACCCGGCCAACGAGCGGCAGCCCATGCCGATCATCCTAACCGGCCCGAAGGAAAGCGCCGATTACTTCCGCGCCATCGACGACTTCGTCAAGGCGACCCTGGGCGAACCGGCCACCAGCCTCTACCGGATCATCGTCGGCGATGCCCCGGAAGTGGCCCGGGTCATGAAAGAGGCGATGCCGAAGATCCGCGAATACCGCAAATCGGTCGGCGATGCCTACTCCTTCAACTGGTCGCTCAAGATCGAGCCGGAGTTCCAACTGCCGTTCGAGCCGGATCACGCCAACATGGCCAGCCTGGATCTGCACCGCAACCAGCCACCCCAGCTGCTGGCGGCCAACCTGCGTCGTGCCTTCTCCGGCATCGTCGCCGGCAACGTCAAGGAAGGAGGCATCCGCGCCATCGAGAAGAAGGGACCCTTCAAGCTGCACGGCGACAAGGAGCTGATGCACCTGATGGACAAGCTGCTGGAGAGCTTCGTCAAGCAGCAGCGCATGAAGCTGCCGGGCAGCCAGTATGTGCCCTGCTACGAAATCGTGCGCTGACGGGCAGCACAGCTGAAACGAGGGGCGCATGGCGCCCCTTTTTTGTCGCAGGGGATGCCCGCGGCCATCAATCCCCCATCGAGCCCGCTGGTTTGTTACAATGGGGCGTCCCGACTGCCAAGAGTGCCCCATGTCAAACCCAAGGCCACACCTGCTCATCATCGATGCCCTCAATCTCATTCGCCGACTGCACGCGGTTCA
This sequence comes from Aeromonas sp. ASNIH4, assembly GCF_002934425.1. NCBI lineage: Bacteria > Pseudomonadati > Pseudomonadota > Gammaproteobacteria > Aeromonadales > Aeromonadaceae > Aeromonas > Aeromonas sp. ASNIH4. Next base: position 3,452,078 of record NZ_CP026217.1, read on the forward strand.
GGCCCAGCAGGCGCTGACCCCGGCCCAGGCGCTGATCGCCACCCGTGCCAACCTCATCAACACCTGCCGCAAGCTGCTGGCCGCCAGCGAGCCGACCCACGTCATCGCGGTGTTTGACGGCGAGGTGCACAGCTGGCGCAAGGAGGTCTACCCGGCCTACAAGGAGGGGCGACCCCCCATGCCGACCGAGCTGCGTGAAGGGTTGAACGAGCTGCAAGATGCCTTCTGGGAGTGCGGCGTGGACGCCCTGCTCTCCCAGACCGACGAGGCGGATGATCTCATCGCCACCCTGGCCAGCGGCATTGCCCAGCACGGTGCCAGAGCCACCATCATCTCCACCGACAAGGGGTTCTGCCAGCTCATCTGCCCGCAAATCCAGATCCGCGACTACTTCAACAAGCGCTGGCTGGATGCCGCCTTCGTCGAGCAGCAATACGGGGTGGCGCCGACGCAACTGGTGGATTTCTGGGCTCTGACCGGCATCAGCGGCTCCAACATCAAGGGGGTGCCCGGCATCGGCCCCAAGACTGCCACCCAGCTGCTGCAGCAATACGGTGATCTGGCCAGCCTGCTGGCGGCCTGCCAGCAGGAAGACGCCGCCAAGGCGCTGCTCAAGCTGCGCCAGCACCAGGATGAGGCCCTGCTGGCCCAACGGCTGGTGCGGCTGCAGCGGGACATTCCGCTCGGCTTCAACCTGCGGGAGATCCGCTATCCACCGGCTCCCGAAGCCTGAGCAAGCGAAACCGCCAAGCATGACCGGACTCACTCTCGCTGTTGACAAAAACAGATAGAATGTAAAGAAACATGGAGGGTTAGGTGTAGAAATGGTATAAAACCGCCGAATCCTCCCCCTCTGTTCCCTAGAAGTGGATACGTCTCATGTCAAAAAGAAAAATTACCGTCATCCCGGGCGACGGCATCGGCCCCAGCATCATCGAATCCGCCATCCAGATCCTGACCCACGCCGGTTGTGACTTCGAATACGAATACGCGGACGCCGGCCTGGTGGCGCTGGAGAAGCACGGCGAGCTGCTGCCCCAGGCGACGCTGGATCTCATCGAGAAGAACAAGGTCAGCCTGAAGGGCCCGCTCACCACCCCGGTCGGCGGTGGCTTCACCTCCATCAACGTCTCCCTGCGCAAGAAATTCAACCTCTACGCCAACGTCCGCCCGGTGCTCTCCTTCAAGGGTACCCGCAGCCGTTACGACAACATCGACATCATCACGGTGCGCGAGAACACCGAAGGCATGTACTCGGGTGCCGGTCAGAAGCGCAGCGACGACAACAAAAGCGCCGAGGCGATGAGCATCATCACCCGCGAAGGGGCGGAACGCATCGTCAAGTTCGCCTTCGAGCTGGCGCGCCAGGAAGGGCGCAAGAAAGTCACCATCATCCACAAGGCCAACATCCTCAAGTCCACCTCCGGCCTGTTCCTGGAAGTGGCCCGTGAAGTGGCCAGCCGCTACCCGGACATCCAGAGCGAAGAGATGATCGTCGATGCCGCCTGCATGAACCTGGTGATGTACCCGGAGCGCTTCGACGTCATGGTCACCACCAACCTGTTCGGCGACATCCTGTCGGATCTGTGCGCCGGTCTGGTGGGGGGCTTAGGGATGGCACCGGGTGCCAACATCGGCGATGGCGCCGCCATCTTCGAAGCGGTGCACGGCTCGGCGCCGGATATCGCCGGCAAGAACATCGCCAACCCGACCTCGGTGATCCTCGCCTCCATCCAGATGCTGGAGTATCTGGGCATGCAGGACAAGGCCGAACGGATCCGTGAGGCGGTACGCGCCACCATCGAATCAGGCGACCGGGTGACCCGGGATCTGGGGGGCACCGCCTCCACCAGCGAGTTCACCCAATCCATCATCGACCGTTTGTAATCATACTCAAGATATTGATTTTTAAAGGGAGCTTAGGCTCCCTTTGTTTTATCTCGCGGTGCTCTCCCCCCTTTGTCGATTGGCTACTATGTTCAATAGATAAGGGATAAGGAGATCCATTATGCGCGCTATCGTTACCCTGCTGCTCATCAGCAGCAACGCCATGGCAGTAGACAGACCGGTCGAGAATGCCTGGCCGCAATTGCCCCCCTCTTCCCAGCAGGCCAGCCAGGTCTGGCGCTCCAACGTGGATACCAACGACCTGCTCAAGGCACCCAAACCGCTCTCCTTCGGGATGGATGTCGTGACCGACAGCGATGGCAACAGCCAGGTCACGCCCTACCAGAAACTGAACCTGACCGCCGAGAAGAGCGTGAGCCTCTCCTTCGAGCAGCACAAACCCAGGATCAAGTTCAAGACCGCCGGCATGAATACCTCCATCAAGCTGCGCGGCAACGGGGTGAAGCTGGAGTTCAGCCCGACCGATCGCACCATCCCGCTCGACATCGAACTCAAGCTCACCGACGGCGAATCCTCGCTGCGCTTCGATTACCGTTTCTGATGGCGCAGAAATGACAAGGCCGACAACCCGTGGGTTGTCGGCCTTGTGGTCAGTGGCTCACCGCCAGCAATTACTCCTTGGCGGAGAGCTTGGAAACCCAGTACTTGTTGTAGACGTGCACCGTGATCTCTTCGCGATCGTGATAGAGCTGCTTGGCCTGGATCACGAAGGCGTTGTCGATCTCCTTGAGCAGCTCACGCAGCACCTCGATGTTGTGCACCGCCTCGGCGTAGCGCTTCTTCATCGGCAGCTTGAGGTTGAACATCGCCTCCTGGCAATCGCTCTCCCGGAACCAGTCGGCGATCATGTGGGTGACCCGCGCCGGCTTGTCCACCATGTCGCACACCAGCCAATAGGTGTTCTTCTTGCTCGGACGCCACACGAAACCATCGTCGCGGATGTGCTTGACCTGACCGGTATCCATCAGGGACTGGGCCATCATGCCGTTGTCCACCGCCGTCACCATCATGCCGCGACGTACCAGCTGATAGGTCCAGCCACCCGGGCAGGCGCCCAGATCGACGGCCTTCATGCCGGAGGTGAGGCGCAGGTCCCACTCTTCCCGCGGCACGAACACGTAGAAGGCCTCTTCCAGCTTGAGGCTGGAGCGGCTCGGGGCATCGGCCGGGCAGCGCAGACGCGGGATGCCCATGTGGAATTCGGAGTTGTTGAAGGAGTAAGAGTAACCCAGCAACACGTGATCATTGGCCAGGAAGAAGGCGTGGAACACCGGCCGGTGCGGGGTCTCCTTCTTGGTCAGCAACTCGTTGCCGCGCAGCGCCTGGCGCAGCGGCACGGTGAACTTGCGGCAGAAGGCCGACAGCTCTTTTGCCTCGTTGGTATCGGCAGTTTCCACCCGCAGATCGCCGCAGATGGCGTAACCCTGGGTCGCCTCCAGGATGGGGGTGATGCGATCCGACAGATCCAGATCCTTCAGCTCATGGGTCACCACCAGCATCTGACGAATGAAGATCAGCTCTCTGAACGGCAACTTGCGCGCCAGCAGATCGGCCTGCTCCTCGTCATACAGCTCGAATATCACGTAACCGCTGTCGTCCTTGACCCGGGCGAAACCGTAGCACTGCATGTTACTGGCACGCTCGGTGATCTCTGCCGCCGCCTCTTTCTCAAAACCGGGGCGGCAATAAAGCAGCAGATTATTCATTTTTTCCTCCAAGACGACAGCCAGCCCATATCAGAGCCGCCCATCCCAACATAAAACAGAGGCCACCGGCCGGGGTAATCAGCCCCAGCCCCTTGCTGCCGAGCAGCACCATGGCATAAATACTGCCGGAGAATCCCAGGATCCCCAGCACGAAGGCGGTGCCGGCAAAGGTGATGACCTTGCTGCGCACACCGCACCACCCCAGCACCAGCAGGGCCAGGGCGTGGAAAAACTGATACTGCACGGCGGTATTGAACGCCGCCAGACGTGAAGGCTCGATCCCGCTGGCCGCCAGACCATGGGCGCCGTAGGCTCCCAGCAGGGTTGCCGTCAGGCCGAACACGCCCGCCAGCACCAGCCAATGTCGATGGAATTGCATCCCTTGCCTCCTCGTCGTTTCGCTTCCCATCCTCACGTTCGCGTCGGGATGGTCGCGATGAAGTTCTTGATCTGCCCGGCCGCCTGCCGCAGGTTCTCCTGCTCGCTCACCCCGCTGCTCTTGCGCGGTTTGAAGCCATGATCACCATCGGTCAGCCAATGGACCGATACGGCGGGTGAGAAGGGAAAATCAGCCAGTTCGGCACGGGTGCCGAAAGTATCGCGCTCCCCCTGCAACAGCAGGGTCGGCGTCTTGATCTGCTTGAGTACGTCACCCCGCCAGCGGTCGGGGTTGGCCGGGGGGTGGAAAGGATACCCGAGAATGAGCAATCCTGCAGCATTCATCTCGTCCTCGCCATCCTGATAGAGTTCGGCCGCCATCCGCCCGCCCATCGACTTGCCGGCCAGAAACAGCCGGGGATGAGCAAACTCCTTCGCCATCTGGCGCCAGTGCGCCAGCAACACGGGTTGCCTGTCCGGTGGTCTGCGTTTGCCATCCAGCACGCGCTTGCTCATGTAGGGGAAGTTGAAGCGCACCACCTCGATGTCCGGCCCGGCCAGCAGGCGTGACAGCTCGGCCAGAAAGGCGTGCTCCATGCCCGCGCCGGCGCCGTGGGCCAGCAGAATGCGGACGGGGGCATCGACAGCCCCCTCCCGGATCACCTCATGCATCGGCCAGCCGTGCCCGGCGACGGGCCTCCTCCTGCTCCACCAGCTCCAGCATCCAGTCGCGGAAGGCCACTATCTTGCCCTGATCGGACTGCTGCTCCTGGCACACCAGATAGAAGGCGTTCTTGCTCACCAGCACCTGCTCGAACGGGCAGATGAGGCGGCCGGCCTCTATTTCGGGCTGGGCCAGCACGCTGTGACCGAGCGCCACCCCCTGGCCGTGGATCGCCGCCTGGATCACCATGGTGGAGTGGCTGAAGATGGGCCCCTGATTGACGTTGGGCGCATCGATGTCGAGCTGGCGAAACCAGGCCTTCCAGTCGCGACGTGAGGTGTCGTGCAGCAGGGTGTGACGGGTCAGATCGTCCGGGGTACGCAGCGGCTTGGGACCGGTCAGCAGCAGCGGTGAACAGACCGGGATCAGATACTCGGTGTGCAGCTTGTCGGCACGCAGCCCAGGCCAGTTGCCACGACCGTAATAGATGGCCACGTCCACATCGTCGGTGAGCGAACCCTCGTCCATGTCCACCGCCTTGATCCGCACATCGATGTCGGGGTGGCGCTCGCTGAACTTGACCAGCCTGGGCACCAGCCACTGGATGGCGAAACTCGGCTGCAAAGAGACGGTGAGCGCCCCCTTGGCGCTGCGCGCCAGCAGCTTGTCGGTCGCCTCCGAGATGGAGGTGAAGATGTCCTTGATGTCGAGGAAGTAGCCCTGCCCCTCCTCGGTCAACAGCAGGGAGCGGTTCTTGCGGCGAAACAGCTTGATGCCGAGGTACTCTTCCAGCGCCTTGATCTGGTGACTGATGGCAGCCTGGGTCACGAAAAGCTCTTCCGCAGCCCGGGTGAAGCTTAAATGACGAGCTGCGGCTTCGAATGCTTTCAGTGCATTGAGCGGGGGTAAACGACGAGACATGAGACCAGCCGACGATGAGTTTTTCTAATGGGCCGCATTATAATTTGTCGGTTGCGGGTCGACCAGTGAATAAACATAATTCGCTTCGCAATCCGTTGTCATATGGCTCACTTTTTCTCTTCCATGTTGGTTTACATGTGATTTTTGTGAGTCACTGGACTGCGATTGTGGTGTTGTGTTTCTTCCTCTGCGGGAAGAGGGGTTTAAATCGGACCGATTTAACCCAGTCTGTCATCTGAATGTGTTTGGCGCCTCCGGTTGGACGGCGCCTTTTTTCTTATCCCTATACCTTGAACTGCCCCACCAGTTGCTGCTGCTTGTCGGCCAGCGCCGACAACTCGCGACCGTTTTCGGCAGAGCTGGCCGCCTCGGCGCGGATGGTGTGGCTCACGTCGCGAATGTTGCTGACGTTGCGATTGATCTCGTCCGCCACCCCGCTCTGCTCCTGCGCCGCCCTAGCAATCTGCTCGTTCATCTGATGGATGGTCGCCACCGCGTGGATGATCTGCTCCAGCACGCTGACCGACAGGTCCACCTTGGTGAGCGTCAGATCCGCCTGGCTGTGGCCGGTCATGATCGCCTTCACCACGGCCTCGGTGCCGGACTGCAGCTGGCCGATGAGGGTCTGGATCTCGACGATGGCGTTCTGGGTGCGACCCGCCAGATTGCGCACCTCGTCCGCCACCACCGCAAAGCCACGGCCCTGCTCACCTGCCCGCGCCGCCTCGATGGCGGCGTTGAGCGCCAGCAGGTTGGTCTGCTCGGCGATCCCCTGGATCACCACCAGGATGTCGTTGATGTTCTCACTGTTGGCCGACAGGTGCTCCACCACCGGCTTGGCGTCGCTGATCACCGCCATCAGCTTGCGCATCGCCTCCTGGGTATCAGCCACCACGTACTTGCCCTCCTGCGCCGCCGTATCGGCCTGGTTGGCCGCGGCCACCGCCGAGTTGGCATTCCCCGCTACCTGCAGGGCGGTGGCGCTCAGCTCCTCGAACGCGGTCGCCACCAGATCCACCTCCTGATACTGGGCCTGCATGCCGGCGCTGGTGCGCTCGGCGACGCTGGCGGCCTGTTCGGCGCTGGCACGAGTCCCGGCGACGGTATCGATCACCTGGCTGATGGTGCTCTGCAGTTTGTTCAAGAAGCTGTTGAACCACTTGGCCAGCTCGCCAATCTCGTCGTCACGGCGCAGCTCGATGCGCTGGGTGAGGTCCCCCTCGCCGCTGGCAATGTCCTTGAGGCGGGCGACCACGGCGCGAATGGGGGCCACTATCTGGTGGGCCATCAGCCAGATGCAGATCAGGGCGACCGCCGAGATGAGGCCACCGATGAGCAGCTGGGTCATCACGCTGCGGCTGGCCTGACCGGAGAGATCGTCCTGCAGCTGGAGAGCCGATGCCAGCACCACGCTGCGCGGCAGCTCGATGTAGATGCCCCATTTCTGTTCGGTACCCCGCATCTTGACCGGCACGAAGGTCTGCAACAGGGTGCCGTCAGGACTCCAGCGGCTGCTGACCTGCCCCTGACCCAGCCAGCCCTGCAGCTCGCCGGCCAGAGTCTGATACTGCTGGCCGAGCGGGCTGCCCAAAGTGACATCGAAGCCGTCCACGCCGGCGACACGGCCCTGGCTGCTGACCAGCAGCACCTTGCCCTGCCCCTCGTAGAGCTCCTGATCCATCTCCTTGACCAGGCTTTGCAGCGCGGTCAGCGAGATATCGACGCCGACCATGCCGAGCAGCTTCTCTTGCTCCAGCAGGGGCACGGTCACCGAGGTCATCAGCACCTTCTGCGAGCCCACATCATCGAGGTAGGGTTCCAGCAGGCAGAGCGCCTTGCTGCGGATGCTGCAGCGATACCACTCGTTCTCCACCCCGCCGGCCGCCGTCGGGCTCTGGTCAGCCAGCACGGATTCGTTTTGTACCTCGGGTTCTATCTTGCCATCGACCCGCGCCCAGTAGGTGGAGAAACGGCCCTGATCGTTGGAGCCCAGCGCGCTGGAACCGTGATAATTGCTGTCTTCACCGTCGAGCTGATCCGGCTCGAACACCGCATAGACGCCGAGCAGGTTGTCAGAGGAGGCGGCCGCGTCGTGCAACTGCTGATTGACGGCGGTACGCAGCGTTTCGGAGGAGCCGAAGTTGTCGGCCGCATTCTTGCGCTGGAACAGGATCCCCTGCCCCAGCAGAGTGGCCCGGAAGTAGGCCTCGTCCAGATAGCTGGTCACTTTGGCCGCCTGCTCCGAACCCATCGCCTTCATCCAGTTTTCGGCCGCACTCTGGGCTTCCGCCGTGGTGGAGGTCAGCACCTGATCCTGCATGTTGGCAGCACTGAAGAGGGAAGAGGCCACCAAGGCTCCGGCACTGGCCAACAAACAACAACCGGCGATCAGGGTGATCCGTCCCTGAACAGAAAGAGAACTCATGCCACCATTTCCTAGCTTTTTACAGATGTGATCAGTGTATCGGTTTTAGAAACAAAAACTTAACCTTATCACGCTAAATCCAGGGCAAGTTGGTTCACTTCGCCGGCCGCAGGCAGGCCGACCACCAATCCCAGTAGCCGAATGGGTTTGCCCTGCGCCCGCAGCAAGCCTTCGTGCAGCAGATCGTGAAACCGCTCCGGCTGGTAACCGCCGCGCCGGTAGACGGTGGTCTGCTGAAAATCGGCGAACTTGAGCTTGATCCCCTGCCCCATCAGTTGCTCCTTGCCGTGGCTGACCGAGAAACGTTGCTCCAGCTCGGGGATGAGCTGGCGGAGCACCTGCCAGCAGGCGGCCTCATCCAGCACGTCGCTGGCGAGCGTCGTCTCCACCCCTATGGTCTTGCGCACCCGCTGGGCCTGCACCGGCTGCTCGTCGTGGCCCCAGATCCGCCCGGCCAGCATCTCCCCGAGCTTGCCGAAACGGGCGATCAGCTCCTCATTGCCGAGCTGGCGGGCATCTTCGCAGGAGTAAAGGCCGAGCGACTCCAGCCGATCCGCGGTTTTGCGGCCGATGCCAGGCAACTTGCCAAGCGGCAGCTGGCGCACGAACTCATCCACCTCCTGCGGGCGGATCACGAACAGGCCGTCCGGCTTGTGCTGCTCGGAGGCGAGCTTGGCCAGAAACTTGTTGGGCGCCACCCCGGCCGAGGCGGTCAACCCCAGCTCGGTGTTGATCGCGGCGCGGATCTCGCGGGCCATCAGGGTGGCACTGCCACCACAGCAGGGGCTCATCGTCACATCGAGATAGGCCTCATCGAGGGAGAGCGGCTCCACCTGCTCGGTGTAGCGCAGGAAGATGGCCCGCAGCTGGCGGGAAACCTCCTTGTAGACCGCCATCCGACCGGGAATGAGCACCAGCGGCGGGCAGAGCTTGCGAGCCAGAGCGCTCGGCATGGCGGAGCGCACCCCGAAGCGGCGCGCCACATAGTTGCAGGTCGAGATGACGCCGCGCCTGTCAGCCGAGCCGCCGATGGCCAGCGGCACCTCGCGCAGGGCCGGGTTGTCCCGCATCTCTACCGCGGCATAGAAGCAGTCCATGTCGATGTGAATGATCTTGCGCATACCACTGTACGAATAAACAGGTAACCTGCCTATGCTAACCCAGTGCTGCCATTTCTGCCATCGGCATGAAATGAGGGTCAGATATAGACTCTTAAGGCACCATTGGTTAGCGCATCATGCAAGGAGGGTGAGATGAAGATAAGTTGGCTGGGATTGGGGCTCTGCCTGCTGGCACAGCCGGGCAGCAGCAAGGACAACCCGACCGCCGAATGCAGCTGGCTGTATGACCGCATCGCGGCGCTGGAGCAGGCCATCAAACAGGGCGACGAGCTGGGCACCCGGGAGGAGCTGGCACGCTGGCGGGCTGAGTTCAAAAAGAAAGCCTGCCAGCAATACGACTACTGAGTCTTTTGCAAAAAATAACGGGCTGACCATCAGGTCAGCCCGTCGGTTATCCGGCACGGGGTCGAGTACGACTCGGCGCCCTGTCCGCTCAGATGATCCGGTTCTCCGCCAGCATCTTGCGACGGGCCTCTTCCTTGGCCATCTTCTTCTTGCGGTTGTCACAGGGTTCCGGGCAATCACACTCTTTTTCGATACCTATGCTGCCGAGCCCGCCGCAGGAGCCGGAGATGGTCTTCTTCTGGAAGATGTAACCGATGGCCATGGCCACCACTACCGCCAGAAATACCCCGAAGGTGATCAAAAAAATCTGCATGTTACCGCCCCTTATTTTCTAACCAGATACTGTTTGAAGGCATCGGAGTAGGACTCCTCGAAACCATCATCCGTCTTGGTGATCACGAAGATAGCCAAGCCCCGCTCCTTGGCATAGGCCAGGCTCTTCTCGGGCCCGAGCACCATGAACACGGTCGCCAGCCCGTCTGCGGTCATGCAGGAGGGGTGAATGACGGTCACCGACACCATCCGATGCTGGATCGGCTTGCCGGTCATGGGATCAATGGTGTGGGAGAAGCGCTTGCCGTCCAGCTCGTAATAGTTGCGGTACTCGCCCGAGGTAGCCACCCCGTTGTCACCGGCCACGATCACTTCCTGCACCGAACCGGCGTTGGCGGTCGGCTTCTCGATGGCGACGCGCCAGGGGTGCCCCTTGCCGTTGACGCCGTTGATCCGCAGCTCGCCGCCGATCTCCACCAGATAGTTGCGTGAGCCCATGGACTCCAGATACTCGGCCACCTTGTCGACCCCAAAGCCCTTGGCGATGGCGGAGAGATCCACGTAGAGATCCGGGATGTCCTTTTGCAGGGTATCGGCATCGGCCGAGGTGATCACGTGCAGATTGCCGAGCCCGGTCTTCTGGCGGGTCTGGGTGATCAGCTCGTCGGAGGGCATCTTGGTCGGCCTGGCATCGGGCCCGAAGCCCCACAGATTGACCAAGGGGCCGACGGTGACGTCCAGCGCCCCGCGGCTCTCACGGCCAATGTGAATGGCCTCGGTCACCACCCGCGCGGTATCGCGGGAGACCACCACCGGCGTCGAGCCGCGATGCTGGTTGAAGCGCGACAGCTCGGAATCCGGGCGGTAGGTCGACATCTGATCGTTGACCCGCTCCAGCAGCACATCGACTTCGGCCTGGAACTTGGCGGGATCCGTGATGACGCTGTCCGCCACCTTGATGGAGTAATAGGTACCCATGGTGCTGCCGGTGATGTGGATCTCCGGCTTCGATTGGACCGTTTGTTCCTGACCGCACCCAGTCAAGAAAAAGGCTAGCCCGAAGGCTAGCCAGGTCTTTACAACACTGTGCATTGATTAACCACCAAAGTCATCCAGCAGGATGTTTTCGTCTTCAACACCGAGGTTTTTCAGCATGTTGATGACGGCTGCGTTCATCACGGGAGGCCCGCACATGTAGAACTCGCAATCTTCCGGCGCCTCGTGGTTCTTGAGATAGTTCTCGAACAGCACGTTGTGGATGAAGCCGGTGTAGCCGTCCCAGTTGTCTTCCGGTTGCGGATCAGACAGGGCGACGTGCCACTGGAAGTTGTCGTTCTCGGCCTGCAGCATGTCGAAGTCTTCGACATAGAACATCTCGCGCTTGGAACGGGCACCGTACCAGAAGCTCATCTTGCGCTTGGTCTTCAGACGGCGCAGCTGATCGAAGATGTGGGAACGCATCGGCGCCATACCGGCACCACCACCGATGAACACCATCTCGGCATCGGTGTCCTTGGCGAAGAACTCGCCGAACGGACCGGAGATGGTCACCTTGTCGCCAGCCTTCAGGCTGAAGATGTAGGAGGACATCTGGCCGGGAGGGGCAGTCCAGTTGCTCGGCGGCGGGGTCGCGATCCGCACGTTCAGCATGATGATGCCGAACTCTTCCGGATAGTTGGCCATGGAGTAGGCACGGATGATCGGCTCGTTGACCTTGGACTCCAGCTCGAAGATCTTGAAGCGATCCCAGTCACCGCGATACTCCTCGGGAATATCGAAGTTCTTGTACTGCACGTGGTGAGCCGGCGCTTCGATCTGGATATAACCACCGGCGCGGAACGGCACGCTCTCGCCATCCGGGATCTGCAGCTTGAGCTCCTTGATGAAGGTGGCCTTGTTGTCATTGGAGATGACGGTACAGTCCCACTTCTTCACCCCGAAGATCTCTTCCGGCAGTTCGATGTCCATGTCGGAACGAACGGTGACCTGACAGGCCAGACGCTCGCCGTGACGGGCTTCGCCCTTGCTGATGTGATCCAGCTCGGTCGGCAGGATATCGCCGCCGCCGGATTTCACCCGTACCTTGCACTGACCACAGGAGCCGCCGCCGCCGCAGGCGGAGGAGACGAAGATACCGCTGCCGGCCAGCACACCGAGCAGCTTGCCACCCGCCGGGCTGGTCACAGCCTTGGCCGGGTCGCCGTTGATGCTGATTGTCACGTCACCGGCGGTCACCAGCTTGGACTTGGCGAACAGAATGACTGCCACCAAGGCCAGCAGGATCACGGTGAACATGACCACACCCAGAATAATTTCCATCTATATTTCCTTTCCGATTACAGGGAAATACCAGAGAAGGACATGAAGCCCAGCGCCATCAGACCCGCGGTGATGAAGGTGATGCCGAGGCCGCGCAGGCCTTCTGGAACATCGGAATACTTCATCTTCTCGCGGATCCCCGCCATCGCGACGATGGCAAGCATCCAGCCGGCACCCGAACCCACGCCATAGACCACGGACTCAACGAAGTTGTAGTCACGCTGCACCATGAAGGAGACGCCACCGAAGATGGCGCAGTTCACGGTGATGAGCGGCAGGAAGATACCGAGCGCGTTGTAGAGAGCCGGGAAGTACTTGTCCAGCGCCATCTCCAGGATCTGCACCAGTGCCGCGATCACCCCGATAAAGGTGATGAAGCTCAGGAAGCTCAGATCCAGGCCGGAAACCAGGGCACCGTCCTTGAGGACGTAGTTGTAGATCAGGTTGTTGGCCGGGACGGCCACGGTCTGAACCACGATAACGGCGATCCCCAGGCCCATGGCGGTCTTGACCTTCTTGGACACCGCCAGGAAGGTACACATCCCCAGGAAGAAGGAGAGCGCCAGGTTCTCGATGAAGATCGAGCGAATCAACAGACTGATATAGTGTTCCATACCTTAATCCTTCGCCTCCACCTGCTTGGGATCCTTGGTGCGTACGCCCCAGATGATCAGACCAATGATGAAGAACGCACTCGGCGGCAGCAGCAGCAGGCCGTTGGGCACATACCAGCCGCCATTGTTCACCAGCGGCAGCAGTTCGATGCCAAACCAGGTACCGGAGCCCAGGATCTCGCGCACGGTGGCCACGGTCAGCAGCACGGCGCCATAACCCAGACCGTTGCCGATACCGTCCAGGAAGGAGGGCAGCGGGGCACTCTTCATGGCGTAGGCTTCGGCACGACCCATCACGATACAGTTGGTGATGATGAGGCCGACGAACACCGACAGCTGCTTGGAGATGTCGTAGGCATACGCCTTAAGCACCTGGTCAACCACGATAACCAGCGAGGCAATCACCGCCATCTGGGCGATGATCCGCACGCTGTTCGGGATCTGGTTGCGGATCAGGGAGATGAACAGGTTGGAGAAGGCGGTGACCGCGGTAACGGCCAGCGTCATCACGAACGCCGTCTTCATCTGGCTGGTAACGGCCAGCGCGGAACAGACCCCCAGCACCTGCAGTGCGATGGGGTTGTTGCCGAGCACAGGCGTCAACAGCAACTTTTTCATTTCGCTCTTGTCAGCCATTGTTGATTTCTCCTGCACGAACCTTGGCCAGGAAAGGACCGAAGCCCTTGGGACCCATCCAGAAGTCGAAGGTATGCTGTACGCCGTTACCGGTCAGGGTCGCGCCGGACAGGCCGTCGATCTCATGCTCGGAACCAGCCGGAGCATGACCCTTGATCACCCGCAGTGCCGGCATGCCATCCTGATCGAACAGCTTCTTGCCGACGAACAGCTCGCGCCAGGCCGGATTTTCGATCTCGCCGCCCAGACCCGGGGTTTCACCGTGGTCATAGTAGGTGATGCCCTTGATGGTCTGGCCATCGGCCGCGACCGCCACGAAGGCGTACATGGTGGACCACAGACCCTGGCCGTAGATCGGCAGGATGATGTTGTCGACCTTGCCCTCGGCATCTTTCGCGAAGAACACCGGGATCAGTTTGGAGATTTGACGCAGGCCGGCCTTGTCGTCGGCCGGGGCCAGACGAATGCTCTTGGCCGGGTCTTTTGCCGCCAGCTTGGTATCGAAGTTGTCGGCATCGCCGTCAACGAACTCACCGGTAGTCAAATCGACCAGACGCGCTTCAATCTTGTCACCGTACAGCTGGGCCAGATCGCGCTTGGCCACGCTGCTGATATCGACACCGGCGACGGACAGAATGTTGCTTTGCTTGTCCAGCGCCCGGTTTTCCAGCTGGGCCGGACGCAGTCCCACGGCGGCCACGGAGACCACGATGGAGCAGACCAGGCACAGACCGGTCACTATGGTGAGGGTGCCGACAGTAGAGTCTTTATTAAACGCCACGAGCGATCCTCCGCTTGATGTTCGCCTGCGCCACGAAATGGTCAAACAAGGGGGCAAACAGGTTGGCAAACAGAATGGCCAGCATCATGCCTTCCGGGAAGGCGGGGTTCACCACCCGGATCAGCACCACCATCACCCCGATCAGGGCGCCATACCACCACTTGCCCTTGTTGGTGAAGGCAGCGGAGACCGGATCGGTCGCCATGAAGGCCATACCAAAGGCGAAGCCGCCCAGCACCAGATGCCAGTGCCACGGCATGTTGAACATGGGGTTGGTATCGGAACCGATGACGTTGAACAGCAGGGAGGTCGCTACCATGCCGATCATCACACCGGCGATGATGCGCCAGGAGGCGATCCGCATGTAGACGATCATGGCCGCACCGATGAGGATCATCAGGGTGGAGACTTCACCGATGGAACCGGGCAGGTTGCCAAGGAAGGCATCCATCCAGCTGATGGTCTGGCCGGTGGCACCGTTGATCAGGGCCATCTGGCCGCCTTGGGCCCACTGGCTCAGCGCGGTGGCACCCGAGTAGCCGTCGACGGCAACCCAGACTGCATCACCGGAGATCTGGCCCGGATAGGCGAAGAACAGGAAGGCACGACCTGCCAGCGCCGGGTTCAGGAAGTTCTTGCCGGTACCACCGAACACTTCCTTGGCCAGCACCACACCGAAGGTGATACCCAGGGCAGCTTGCCACAGGGGCAGCTCGGGCGGCACGATCAGCGCGAACAGGATGGAGGTCACGAAGAAACCTTCGTTGATCTCGTGCTTGCGCACCATGGCGAACAGCACTTCCCAGAAACCACCGACCAGGAACACGGTCAGGTAGATGGGCAGGAAGTGGGCAGCACCGATCAGCATCTTGCTGCCGATGCCGGCGACGGCCGGATCCAGCGAAGCACCCAGCAGGGTGGCTATGGTGTATTGCCAGGTGTCGGCACCGGCAGCCGTGCCCAGATGGGCGATGGCGGCGATGGATTGGTTGCCGACGTTGTACATGCCCCAGAACATGGCCGGGAACACGGCCAGCCACACCATGATCATCATGCGCTTCAGATCGATCGCATCACGGACGTGGGCGGCATTGCGGGTCACGGAACCCGGGGTATAAAACAGGGTGTACGCCGCTTCGAACAGGGCATAGTACTTGGCGTACTTGCCACCCGGCTCGAAGTGATGTTCCATATTTTCAAGAAGTTGCTTGAAACTCATCGCTTAACCTTCCAGTTCGATCTTGGTCAGGCACTCACGCAAGACTGGGCCGTACTCGGTCTTGCCGGGGCAGACGAAGGTACAGAGCGCCAGATCTTCCTCATCCAGCTCCAGACAGCCGAGTGCTTGCGCATTGTCGGTGTCGCCGGAGACCAGATCCCGCAGCAGCAGGGTCGGCAGGATGTCGAGCGGCATCACGCGCTCGTAGTTGCCGATAGGCACCATGGAGCGATCACTACCGTTGGTGGTGGTAGTGAAGTTGATGAGTTTGCCCTTCATCAGGTGAGAGAGGGTGGTACGGGTGATGGAGAACTTGCTGGCGCTGGGATTGACCCAACCCAGGAACTCTTTCTCGCGACCTTCACCCAGTACGCTGACCTGATTGTGGTAGCGACCCAGGTAGTCATGTACCCCTTCGGCCTTGGCACCGCTCAGCAGGGAACCGGAGATGATGCGATTCTCGTCCGCACGCAGCTCGTTGTTGGTCAACTGGCTGATGCAGGCGCCCATGCGGGTGCGCAGCAGACGCGGCTTGACCACGTTCGGGCCGGCCAGCGCGATCACCTTGTCGGTAAAGATCTGACCGGTGGTGAACAGCTTGCCGTAGGCGATCACATCCTGATAGTTGATGTGCCACTGCACCTTCTTGGCACCGACCGGGTCCAGGAAGTGGATGTGGGTACCGGGCAGACCGGCAGGGTGCGGGCCGACGAACACCTCTTCCTTGACTTGCGCCAGGGAAGCGTGCGGCAGGCTCGCCTCGCCCTTGCAGACGTAGACGGTGCCATCGGTCAGACGAGTCAGCACGGCCAGACCGTCGAGGAAAGCCTGGGCCTGTTCCTTGATGATCAGCTCCGCACTGGCAGCCAGCGGGTTGGTGTCCATGGCGGTGACGAAGATGGCGCGAGGGGTGGAACCCACGGCCGGCACCTTGCTGAACGGGCGGGTACGCAACGCGGTCCATTGGCCGGACGCGACCAGGATCTCCTGCACCTTGCTGCGCTCGAGCTTGGCCAGCTCGGCAGACGCAAAGTGCTCGAAGGTCACCTGCTCGTCGGACCCATCGATATCGATGACAACGGATTGCAGAATGCGCTTGGCACCCCGGTTGATCTCTGAAACCACACCGGTGGCGGGGGCCGTGAATTTAACGCCGGGATTCTTCTTATCTTCGAAGAGCTCCTGACCTTTAATGACGCGATCACCTACTTTGACAAACATAGTAGGACGCATCCCCACGAACTCTTCGCCGAGTGTAGCAACACGGGTGATGGCCGGGCCATCGTAGATTACTTGCTCCGGAGCACCCAGCACGGGGATGTCCAGTCCTCTTTTAATTGTAATCATACTCACTTGCACTACCGTTAAGGGAAGACAGGTTGGTTAGCGCCGAGAAATACATCACGACGAGTTGTTGAATGAGCCCGTTGATGTTGCGGGATGATGTCGAAGAAATAAACAAATCAGCAACATACAGGGTCATTCAAAAGCGCCTGAGTTTACCACTTATGGCGAGTTGCCTGCCATGCAAAATGGGGAAAATCCCCGCTCTATCACAAAATCATCGAAATTTAATCACGCGGCTTTTTTTCACGAAACCTCAGGCGCGGCTTCGAGTTAGCCATTATTACCCAAAAATGGGTAATGGTTTTTATGTTCAAAAAAGGATTAGAAATCTTGATGTCAGGGCGGGAGGTTGGCGTCCCGTTCCACAGCCAGGGACGCCACCGGAAAACGTTTATGAATTGTTAACTAGTCGCAGATTGAGTAATCAATTCGTCAATAGCCTTAGGAGAGACCGTTTTTGCTGACGCAGCTGGGGGTGGTTGGTGCCTGTTCCCGCTGTTGCCACTCCTGCTCGGTATAGGTATGCAGCGCCAATGCATGAATGGCTCCCGCCAACTCTTCAGCCAGCACTCCGTTGACCTGACGATGACGCCCCAGCAGCCGCTGTCCTTCAAACGCCTGGCTCACCACCACCACCTTGAAGTGGCTCTCGGAGCCCGGTGCCACCCGGTGCATGTAGCTTTCGTTGATCACTTCCAGATGGCTGGGGGACAAGGCGGCGGCCAGCTTGGCCTCGATCTGTTGTTGCATGGTCACGAGCAAAACTCCCAAAATGGATGTCCGGCCATTGTAGCCAGGGTTGGCCGGATGACGAAATCGTCCAGAACGGGAAAATGACACGCTTTTCCCCCGCTGCCGTGGCGGCCGGGACTGGTGAAATTCTCCGCCCCCGCTAGAATAGCGCCACTTTGCGCCCCGTCGGCGCCCGTTACATGAATCAGCTGGACACTTCGCCTATGCAAACCCTTCTCGACACGGCCCATTGTCGCCTGACCCTGTATCGCTATCCACGCCAGCTCCAGGATCCGTTGCAGGCCTGGGACGCCGCAGACGAGTACCTGATCAACACCCTGGCCGAGGAGCCTCTCGAGCGCGACGGCCCGGTCATCATCATGAATGACGGCTTCGGCGCCCTGGCTGCCTACCTGCACGGCCATGCTCCCGTCAGCGTGACCGACTCCCATATCAGCGAACGAGCCACCCTGGCCAATCTGGCCGAGAACGGCCTGGATCCCCATGCCATCCGCCTGCAGGATGCACTGGCCTCCCTGCCCGATACCCCCGCACTGGTAGTGATCAAGGTCTCCAAATATCAGGCGCTGCTGGAGCAACAACTGCTGGCCCTGCGCCAGGTGGCCACCCCCGCCACCCGCGTCATCGCCGCCGGCAAAGCCAAAGACATCCACAGCTCCACTCTGGCGCTGTTTGAAAAATACCTGGGGCCGACCCGCACCTCGCTGGCCTGGAAGAAGGCCCGCCTCATCCACTGCACCCCGGCCGCTACGCCTGCCGAACGGCCCGCGCTGGCCAATCCCTTTCCCACGATCTGGCCGCTGGAGGGCACCGACATGCTCATCCACAACCACGCCAACGTGTTTTCACGCACCAGTCTGGACATCGGTGCCCGCTTCATGCTCGACAACCTGCCGATCCACAGTGCCCGCAAGGTGATCGATCTGGGTTGCGGCAACGGCGTGCTGGGGCTCTCCCTGCTGGCACGGGACGCCGAGGTGGAGGTGACCTTCATCGACGAGTCCCACATGGCGGTCGCCTCGGCCCAGCTCAACGTCGAACACAATCTGCCGGCTGCCCTGCCCCGCGCCCACTTCCTGGTCAACAACTGTCTCGACGGCGTGGCGGTCGGCTCGGTGGACCGGATCCTCTGCAACCCGCCGTTCCACCAGTTGCAGGCGATCACCGACCATATCGCCTGGCAGATGTTCAGCGATGCCCATCGGGTGTTGCCCAAGGGCGGCGAACTCTGGATAGTAGGCAACCGTCACCTGGATTATCACAACAAGCTCAAGCGCCTGTTTGCCAACGCACAAGTCGTTGCGTCGAACAGCAAATTCGTTATTTTGAAAGCCATCAAACGCTAAACAGAAAGCTAAAGGAAACCCATGATGAAAAAGTCACTCTTGCTGCTGGCCGCCCTGATGCTGGGTGGTTGTGCGACTCACTGGCCGGAGACCGCCCTGCTTAACCCGCAGGTGATCCCCTCCAATCAGCAGTACTACTCCGGCAACCGCATCACCCTGGAAGGGGTGGACAAGCGTGAAGCCGCCTACGTTTTCTCCATCAAGAAGAAAGAGAAGGCCGCCGTGCTGGTCAACAGCGAACAGCCGCTCAACAACCTGCTGGCCGAAAAGCTGGCGGAAGGGCTGCGCAGCCAGGGGCTGGAAGTGGGCAACAGCGGTACCACCAACCTGACCCTGGCCATCTCCAGCGCTGCGGTCACGGTGGAAGAGAAGACCTTCACCTATGTCACCAAGTCCCGCGTCAGCCTGCAGGTGATCGCCGATTTCCAGGGCAGCAAGCTGACCAAGCAGTTCAACATGTCCTCCAGCAAGGAAGGCCCGGGTGAGCCGAGCATGGCCGAGCTGGAATCCATCCTGAACCAGCAGCTGGGCAGCCTGCTGCAGCAGATCATGGCGGACAACGCCCTGCGCGGGTATCTCAAGGGTCAGCCGAGCTGAGCGAGGAGCGGATAGATGAAAAAACTCTGGTTACTGGCCATGCTGATCTCCCCGCTGGCATTCGCCGGCCCCAAGGTCAGGATGGAGACCAACCACGGCAATATCGTGGTGGAACTGGCGTCCAAACAGGCGCCGCAGACGGTGAAGAACTTCCTGCGCTACGTGGCGGATGGCAGCTATGACGGCAGCATCTTCCACCGGGTGATCCAGGACTTCGTGGTGCAGGGGGGCGGCTACAACCAGCAGTTCCAGCAACTGCCGACCTTCGATCCCGTGGTCAACGAGTCCAAGGGCGGCCTGCCCAACAAGCGCGGCAGCATCGCCATGGCCCGCACCCAGGCGGTCGACAGTGCCACTCGCCAGTTCTACTTCAACCTGGTTGACAACAACAACCTCAACGCCAATGCCGGCGCCGGTTATACCGTGTTTGGCCAGGTGGTGCAGGGCATGGAGGTGCTGGACAAGCTGGCCCAGGTGCAGACCGGTTACAGCCCGATCCTGCGTGCCAATGACGTGCCCACCAGCCCCATCATCCTCAAGAAAGTGGTGCTGCTGGCAGACAAATAACGCGGAGCAGATCACATTCCGCCACCCCGCGCGCTGGGTCGCCGGCGCCCCTTTCTATACTCTGGCCTTGCCCCGCTGTTCGGGACTAGGCCCACAAGAGGAGAAGGAGGTTCCGGTGACCTGCAATGATTACATCGCCCAGCACGCCATCCCGCTGGCCCAGACGGTTCGTCACTTTCTGGCACGAGAGATCCCCTATCAACAGCTGGAAGATCTGAGCTGGCAGCTGTTGTCCCACTGGCAGGATCTGCCCCAGGTTCCCGCCGACAAGACTCCGGCCTCCGAGCAGGAGGGGGTATTCTGGCACCTGCTGCACAGCCTGCATCAATGGGATGAACAGCAGATCATCGCCGACGTCTGGCTGCGCCTGCAGCTGATGGAGTGCGCCAATTACCTGACCACGGACGGGCCGCTGCCGCGCCACTGCATCGGCCTGCGCCCCTGAATCGCGCAACGCCACCCCCGGCTTGCCTTGGCTATCCCTCTCGAACCTGACAAAATGGCGCAATTTTCCCAGAGGAGTCAGGTATTTGAACACTGTCCGTACACCGAGCTGGCGAGACTCGCTCGCCGTCTACCTTGAGACTCGGGTTCTCATCCTGTTTGCCATGGGATTCTCTTCCGGCCTGCCGCTGCTGCTGGTGTTCGGCACCCTGTCGTTCTGGCTGCGCGAAGCGGATGTCAGCCTGACCGACATCGGCTATATGAGCTGGGTGGCGCTGGCCTACGGCTTCAAGTGGCTGTGGTCACCACTGGTGGATCGGCTGCCGCTCCCGCTGCTCTCTCGCTGGCTGGGCCGGCGCCGCAGCTGGATGCTGTTCTCCCAGCTGCTGATCGCCGCCTCGCTGGTGGGCATGGCCTTCTGCGATCCCAAGACCCAGCTCGCCCAGCTAGCCCTGTTCGCCCTGCTGGTGGCGTTTGCCTCCGCCACCCAGGACATCGTCATCGACGCCTATCGCATCGAGTCGGCCCCCGAGCGGCTGCAGGCGGCCATGGCGGCCTCCTACATGACCGGTTACCGGCTGGCGATGATCATGGCCGGCGCCGGCGCACTGGCGCTGGCCGCCTGGCTCGGCAGCAACAGCGGTTATGACTACAACGGCTGGCGACTCACCTATCTGCTGATGGCGGGATTGATGTCCCTCGGCGTCATCACCACCCTCTGTTGTCATGAACCGGTGATCGACCTTGCCAGCCAGAATGAGCAGCAGGCGGCCCACAAGGCCTTGTTGCTCGCCCGTGGCTGGCCCGCTTCGCTGGCCGGGCTCGGCGCCTGGAGCCACGAAGCCATCTGGTGCCCGTTTGCCGACTTCTTCCGCCGTTACGGCGGCTCGGCCCTGCTGATCCTCGGGCTCATCGCCTGTTATCGCATCTCGGACGTGGTGATGGGGGTGATGTCCAACAGCTTCTACGTGGACATGCAGTTCAGCAAGACCGAGGTAGCCACCATCACCAAGGTGTACGGGGTCATCATGACTCTGGTGGGGGCCGCATTGGGCGGTGTGCTGGTGATGCGCTTTGGCACCCTGCGCATTCTGTTCCTCGGCGCCCTGCTCACCGCCAGCACCAACCTGCTATTCGCCCTGCTCAACGAGGTGGGCCACAACCTGGAGCTGCTGACCCTGATCATCTCGCTGGACAACCTCAGCGCCGGTATTGCCACGGCCGCCTTCGTGACCTATCTGTCGAGCCTGACCAACGTGGCCTTCTCCGCCACCCAGTACGCCCTGTTCAGCTCGGTGATGCTGCTGCTGCCCAAGCTGCTGGCGGGTTTTTCCGGCCGTTTCGTCGAACAGTTCGGCTACAGCAGCTTCTTCATCAGCACCAGCCTGCTCGGTATTCCGGTGCTGATCCTGATCGTGCTGGTTGCCAAACGAGGAAGATCCTTGCTATCTCAATCGGATAAATAGCAAGCGTTTGCGTAAAATTGGGGGTGATTAGATTCACACTTCCGAATAAAGTTCCCCAGTGCTGGTTTCTCCGATGAATTTATTTGGCTAGAATCCCTTCCGCTCCTTGTGGGCAGGCTACGGAAAACCTCAACTAACGCACAAGAGACCAATAAAATGGCCAAATTTACCAAGACTCTGATCGCTGCCGGTCTGCTGGCTGCAGCCGCTACCCCGGCCTTCGCTGCTGACTACAGCGGTGACATCCACAAGAATGACTACAAGTGGATGCAGTTCAACGTTATGCACACCATCGACCAACGTCCTTTCACCACCGGTGCTGAAGATTACAACGACACCTACTTCGAAATGGAATTCGGTGGTCGCTCCGGCCTGTTTGACCTGTACGGTTACGTCGACGTCTTCGATATCTTCGACTCCCGTCACAGCGACAAGCACAAGGGTCAGAACCTGTTCATGAAGTTTGCGCCGCGTATGTCTCTGGATGCGCTGACTGGTAAAGATCTCTCCTTTGGTCCGGTGCAAGAGGTCTACATCGCCTCCCTGAACAACATCGGCGACAACCAGATGGAGAACATGATCGGTCTGGGTGCTGATGTACAAGTGCCTTGGTTCGGCAAAGTGGGCATGAACCTGTATGCTCGTCACGCCACCGAAAACCAGTTCTTCACCGAAGAAGAGGGTGAGTGGAACGGTTACTGGTTCGCCATGAACTGGTTCAAGCCTTTCTACACCTTCAGCAACGGCAGCTTCGTCTCCTACCAGGGCTACCTGGACTACGCCTTCGATCTGGACACCCACAACCGTGCTGACCGTACCAGCGACAACCTGGCTACCTTCCACGGTATCTACTGGCACTCCGATCGCTACGCCGTCGGTTACGGCCTGAAGTACTTCATGGATGCCTACGGCACCAAAGATGGCTCCACTGCCTACGACGGTACCCCGTGGAAGAGCTCTGGCTTCAGCCACTACTTCTCCGTTACCTACAAGTTCTAATAGAACAGGTATCAGGGATACAAAAAACCGGAGCAGCTGCTCCGGTTTTTTTATGGCTTGCTGCCGGCAACAGGGGAGAGCCGCACCCTCCCCCGGCCATCATCAGTCGCGGAAATTCTGGAACTGCATCGGCTGACCCAGCTCGGCGCCGCGCACCAGGGCCATGGTCTCCTGCAGATCGTCACGCTTCTTGCCAGTGACGCGCACTTCGTCACCCTGAATGGCGGCCTGCACCTTGATCTTGGAATCCTTGATCAGCTTCACCAGCTTCTTGGCGATCTCTTTGTCGATCCCCTGCTTGAACTTCACGGTCAGGTGGAAGCGCTTGCCGGAGTGAACGCTGTCACCCACGTCCATGGAGCTGTTCTCGATGTTGCGCTTGAGCAGGGCAGCGCGCAGGATCTCGACCATCTGCTTGAGCTGGAAATCGGCATCGGCCTCCAGCTTGACCTCTTCCTTGTTCAATTCGAAGCTGGCTTCGACACCACGAAAATCGAAACGGGTCGCCAGTTCACGATTGGCGTTGTCGACGGCGTTCAACACCTCGTTCATTTTGACTTCAGAGACAATATCGAATGACGGCATAGTGGGCTCCTCATGTTGCGCTATAAGGGGGCAAATCTACCAGAATTACGGCAAATTTGCTGATTTCGATGGGACTGCTCTGCTAGAATCCCCTGCGCACAGGAATGGCGAGACCCGTTAGAACCTGTTCATGATCTGCCGCAAGAGGTCGTCCGCAAGGTAAGGCGCTGCGCAGGAGCCGGCATGTATATGAATATGTGAGCAACCGGTTCCCTATAAGCAAGTCTCATACAAGCCTTGATCACGACCTCGCAGCAAGATGATGAACTCGTTTCTGGTGTCCGCCAGGCGACATCTTCACTTATCCCCGGCAGGCGGTTGACTGGAATGCAGCCCCTACCTTGATTGAGTCTCTCCATGCCAAGCGGATCACGCGATTACAACCTGACACAAAGTCGACACACCTCCTCCCCCCAATGGACACTGCTGGGCTGCGGCGCCCTGGGCGGCGTCTTCGCCTCCCTGTTGACTCAAAGCGGCCAGGCCACTCGCGTCTTGCTGCGCGAGCGCCACCGTTCCACCCTGCACCCCGGCATCGACTTCACCTCGCTGGAGGGCCACACCCAGCTCATCAACATCGAGCGCGGTTTCATCAGCCAGCCCGGCCAAGTCAAACGGCTGCTGGTGATGACCAAGGCCGGCCAGGTCATCGAGGCGCTGACGCCGCTGGTGGGCCAGCTGGCGACCGACGTGCCCATCGTGCTGCTGCACAACGGCATGGGGATCGCCGAGCAGGTGGTCACCCTGTTCCCGCACAATCCGATCATCGCCGGCGTCACCAGCCACGGCGCCATGCAGAGCGGCCACTTCGTGTTCCGCCACACCGGCAAGGGCGAAACCTGGCTCGGCCCGGTCAACGAGGCGGCCAGAGCCCACGCCGCCCTGGCTGACGATCTGGCGGTGGCCCTAGGCCAAGCCGGCTGGGATGAACAGATCCAGGCGCGCCAGTGGCAGAAGCTGGCGGTCAACTGCGCCATCAACCCGCTCACCGCGCTCTACAAGCTCAAAAATGGCGAGCTGGCCGGTCCGCGTTTTGCCGATGCCCTGCAGCAAATCTGCGTGGAAGTGGCGGACGTGATGCAGGCCGAAGGCCAGCCCACCGGCAGCGACGAACTGCTGCGCCGAGTCATGACGGTGGTGGAGCTCACCGCCGACAATTACTCTTCCATGTATCAGGACATGGAGCAGGGGCGCGAAACCGAGATCGAGGCCATCACCGGCTTCCTGCTGGCCCGGGCTGCCTGCCACGGCATCGCGGTGCCGGTCAATCAGGGTCTCTATCAGGCCATCAAAGAGAAGCAGTGAGCCCGGCGGGCTCGCCAACGCAAGGAGCAACGGATGAGCGTACTGGTACTGGTGGCCCCCGGGTCGGAAGAGATCGAGACGGTCGCCATCGTCGATACCCTGGTGCGCGGGGCCATCGAGGTGGTGCTCGCCTCCTGCTGTCCGGCCGGGCAGCGCCAGATCCACGCCTCCCGCGGCGTACAGCTGGTGGCGGATTGCCACCTCGACGAGCTGGCTGACCAGGTGTTCGAGGCCATCGTCGTGCCGGGCGGCCTGCCCGGCAGCGAGGTTATCCGCGATACGCCGCGCGCCATCGCCCTGCTCAAGGCGCAGGCGGCAGCGCAGCGCTGGCGGGCAGCCATCTGCGCCGCCCCCGCCGTGGTGCTGCAGCACCACAATCTGCTGGGGAATGCCAGCGCCACCTGCCATCCCGCTTTTCAGGCCCGCCTGCCCACGGCGCAGCTCAGTACCGCGCGGTTAGTGACCGATCAGGCCCATCGCCTGATCACCAGCCAGGGGCCGGGCACCGCCATCGAGTTCGCCCTCGAGCTGGTGCGGGTGCTACGCGGTGACGAAGCCGCCCGTGCGGTGGCCGGCCCCATGGTGTTGCCCCCCTCGCTCATGCCCTGAGTGACTCTTCCTTTCGCAATGACAGAGCGCCCCTTGCCGATTGGCAAGGGGCGCTCTGCGTTGGGCGGACCGCTTCGCAGACCGCCGATTCAGACCCGGTTCAACTGAGCATTTCGGGCCTGAGCTGCTCCATCAGCAGGTGGTTGTCGCTGTAATCCACCGGGATGGCCACCACCGCCGGCCCGCTCACCGCCATGGCGGCGCGCAGGGTGGGTCGCAGATCCTCGGCGCAGGTGACGGCAAACCCGGCTGCCCCGAACGACTCGGCATAGGCCTTGAAGTTGATGGGGCCGAAACTCACCCCGGAGCTGCGGCAGTACTTCTTCTCCTCCTGCATCGCCACCATGTTGTAGCCGTTATCGACCCAGATGATGTGCACTATGTTGGACTTGAGCCGCACCGCGGTCTCCAGCTCCATGCTCGACTGCATGAAGCTGCCGTCACCGGACACCGAGATGATCTTCTCCCCCGGCCGCACCATGGCGGCCCCGATGGCCCAGGGCAGCGCCACCCCCATGGTCTGCTGGCCGTTGGAGATGAGCACCTGGCGGGCCCGGAAACTGTACAGATAGCGGGCAATCCAGATGTGGAAGCTGCCCATGTCCACGCACAGGGTCATGTCCTGCCCGATGATGTCCTGCAGCTCCTTGACGATGCGCAGCGGATGGATGGGGGTGCCCCCCAGCCGGCCGGCATGTTCGGCGAGCTGATGGCGCTGGGCACGGATCTCGCCGAGCAGCGCGGTAATGGCCGGATCCCGCGCCAGCGGCTGGTGCAGCATCCGGGTCAGCCGTGCCAGGTTGGCGCTGATGGAACCCACCAGCTCCACCGCCGGGCAGTAGCTGCTGTCGATCTCCGCCGGCAGCGCATCGATGTGCAGCAGCTGGCGCTCGCCGGTGCCATTCCACAGCACGGGGTCGTATTCGATGGGGCTGTAACCGATGCAGACCACCAGATCCGCATCCTGCAACAGCTTGTCCCCCGGCTGGTTGTTGAACAACCCCACCCGCCCGGCAAAGTCGTCGAAATGGTGGGTATCCACCACCCCGGCCGCCTGATAGGTCCCCGTCACCGGTAACCGGCTCTTGTCGAGGAAGGCGCGCACCGCGAGGGAGTTCTCCGGCCGGCTGGCCAGCAGACCGAGCAGCACCACCGGCTTGCGGGCCTGCGCCAGCAGACTCAGCGCCCGATCGATGCCACGCTCGTCGGCCGCTCCCGGCTCCGGGATAGCGCTCGGCACCAGAATGGCGCCGTCGGCCGGCTCATTGATGATGTCCATCGGCAGGCTGACGAAAGCCGCCCCGGGCCGCCCCAGCTCGGCGCTGCGAAAGGCGTTGGCCATCACCTCGGAGAGGGCGGAGCCGGTGCCCACCTGGGCACTGAACTTGGTGACCGGCCGACATAGGCTGACGGTATCCAGGCTCTGGTGGGTCAGCTTGAGGCCGTCAGCCCGCCGCACGGCACCGCCTAGCGCCACCATGGCATCCCCTTCCGAGGTGGCGGTGGCAAGGCCGGTGATGAGGTTGGCACAGCCCGGCCCCGAGGTCACCAGCGCCACCCCGGCCTTGCCGGTCAGCCGGCCGACGGCGGCGGCCATGAAGGCGGCATTCGCCTCGTGACGCACCACTATGGTCTCGATGGGGGAGTCTTCCAGCGCATCGAATACCCTGTCGATCTTGGCCCCGGGAATGCCGAATACCTGTTTGACCCCTTGCGCCTCCAGATGGCGCACCACCAGTTCGGCCCCACAGGCCCAGTGTTGATTTTCCATGATGTCACTCCTTGTTAAGCGAAGGGCTCAGCCTTCTGCGGCGCGGATGGCGCGGTCCAGATCGACGGGATTGAGGTCGGCCTGCTGAAAGGCCGGATTACGGGGCAGCTCGATGTTGAGATGTTGCACCACCGACAGCTGTAGCTGGCCGTGGCCCATGGCGTAGTCAAGGATGTGGCCGCCACCCCGGCGATCCTCGGTGATGAAGTGCTCGTGATAGCCGGCCACGTTGATCCCCTGCACGAAGGGCGGACAACGAAAGCCGACCAGGGTGCCGCGCCGCTGGCTGAACGAGAACAGCGGCTGGGCCTCGATGGCCTCCAGCATGGGCTTGTAGGGGGGACTCTGACAGGGGACGGTGCGCACCTGCGCCTGCTCGAACAGGCCGTCGAGTCGAAAGGCGACGAAGACGTTGTCGGTGCCCACCAACCGATCCACCCACTGGTGGATCTCCTCGCGGCTCAGGGGGTGCTCGAAGCGCCGCTGCAGGCAGGGGCGAAAGTGGGTCATCACCGCAAACGGGGTCTTCTGCTCGGCGCGGGCCGGGCGGGCCGAGCCGTCAGCCTTGAGCTGGTGGATCTGGCGCTCGAAGGCAATCAGCTCGCCGTCGAGCCGGTTGAAGGTCCCGAGGCCGAAGTCACCGTGGCGCAGCAGGTCGGCCATGGTGGTCTCCCCCTCGTAAACCCCCGCCAGCAGGGCACTCATCAGGGAGCTCTGGTAGACCTCGCCGCCCCCCTGGCGAGCCTGCCAGCGGGCAAACTGCTGGCTTATCTCGATGGCGCAGTCACATGATGAATTGGTTTCCATTTGGATTTCACCTCCAATCCTGTTAGGTTGGCAAATCAGGATTCAATAGTGACCAAGATCACAGTTTGATACCAATATCCAAACCCATCAGCTTCGAGACGTACCAGATATGGAATTCCGTTACCTGCGCTACCTGGTGGCCGTGGCAGACAAACAGAGCTTTACCCGCGCCGCCGAGGCGCTGGGCATGGCCCAGCCGCCGCTCAGCCAGCAGATCCGCAAATTCGAACAGGAGGTGGGCACGCCGCTGTTTCACCGGCTGACCCGCAGTGTGGAGCTGACCGAGGCGGGGCTGAGCCTCTATCGGGATGCCAAGGGGATACTGGCGCAGACCGAGCAGGCCATGCAGAAGGCCAAGCGTATCGCTCGTGGCCAGCTGGGTTCGCTGCGCCTCGGCTTTGCCGGCTCCACCGTGCTGCACCCGAGCGTGCTGCAGCTCATCCACGACTTTCGCCAGGCATGGCCGGAGGTCAGCCTGCACCTTATCGAGAACAGCATGCCCAATCTGGTGCGCGATCTGGTGAGCGAGGAGCTGGATGCCGCCATTCTGCGCCTGCCCTGCAGCAGCAGCTCGGCGCTGGCCCACCACCTGATCGACGAGGAGGAGATGCTGATCGCCCTGCCCCCGCACCATCCGCTGGCCGGCAGTGGTGCCATTCCTATCGAGGCGCTGGCGCAGGATCCCTTCATCCTGTTCCCCCGCGAGCTCGGGCCCGGGCTGCATGACGCCATCACCCAGCGCTGCCAGCGGGCCGGCTTCAGCCCCCGTCTCGGCAGCCAGAGCCCGCAGGTGATCTCCACCGTCGGCATGGTGCAGGCCGGCTTCGGGGTCGCCATCATCCCGCGCTCGGTCAGCGAGCTGCATCCCCACGGCGTCAGCTATCACCCCATCGTAGATGAGCCGCTCACCACTCGCATCAGCCTCGCCACCCGCCGCCATCCCCGCCAGAAAAGCCTGCAGCATCTGATTGGGCTGATCCCGCGCCAATAATCACCAGAATAAGACAGAGTGAATCTTGTAGACTTGTAGACTTGTAGACTTGTAGATAAGGGGGATATAGCTAAAAGCAGAAAAGATTGAACTTAGTGGCACGATGAGACGCTGAGTATCCGGCCTGCGCTGAAGGCAGAGCGCACCACAGTCAAGCTGACACCCGATTTATTGATCCGCATCTCAAGGCAAGTACGTTCATCCTCCACTGACAAATTTATAGATAGCTTGTCCCAGATTAATTGCTATAACGATCATATACAAATAGTTAGCGACTTACGTTACGCGGTCGGGTGGCCTTTTATATGTTTTATCTCGACACACCTAATTTGCGCCTTGATTAACTCGATAACTTTATAAAAGTCTGTATTATTGCAATACACATTATCACTATATGATATTTTAAAAGGCGTCAATTCGAATCTCAGTGCATTTTTTTTATTGGAGATAAGCAATATATAATCCCAATCTTTTTTAAACATAGTCTCATGCTCTGACACTTCACGTTTAAAGTCAGTAAAAAATATCGCAAAAAGAGCCATCCCGCCAGCACCGACCAAGGCTAATGGCCCCAACATGGAAACGGCCATCACACATATTGCCATTGCCAACCAAGCAAGACCACGCACTATGGTGTAAGCCATTTCCGGAATAGCCTCCTGATAAGTTACAATCAAGCCTTCTGTCGTTAGTCGGTAATGGTAATCCTTATCCGCCATCACCAAATAACGTAAATAAAATGTCATCACAATAGAAACACCAAGCGCTATATAAAAAAAACTCCAGTCATTACCACCTGTTGAATATACACTCCCGCCCCCAAAGAGAAGCACCATAGAACCGACTACTATTGATATCATTATCCAGGCATACGCCTCTGGCACTCGGATATCCCACTCGTGGAGCGTCGGTGCCTCACGCACCCTTTTTTGATTGGTATCGATAATGCGTTGTTGCTCCTGATGCGGTAGCAGATGGAAGGGGATTTCCTGCTCGCTCACCTCGATTGCCTCATTCACCTTGTCCATCAGTTATTCCCCAACTTACCGACCACCAACGCGGGCATTTAACCCAGATCGCCGCTGCTACTATTCAATATGACAGTACCGCCACTGCTACTACCACCATTGAAAATATACTCCCGCTGAATCATGCCCCCGAGATAGCCCAGTTCCAGCTTGATGGCCGAATTGGTATCCACACCCAGCGACCGGGAATAGACCATGTCATCCCAACGCCCTCGTAGCGTCTCTATCACCTTGGGTTTCATTGCAGCCAGATAACGGCCCAGCTCCTGTTTGGAGCGCGCGGAGATCATTTGGTCAGCACTGGCAAGTGGTTGCAAAGTGACATTTAACCCTATGGGTTGTCCTCGTAAATGGGCAGGGAGTGAGAGTTCCAACTGTCACTAGGAACGACCTGTGTCCATCCAGCCCTAAGGTGCGGTGCGTACCACAGTCAAACTGCCCCCTGGCTTATTGACCAGCATTTCAAAAGGAACCAGATCATCTACGATAGACTGATTGCACCAGAGTTGATTGAAATCACCACTTTTTTGACACCAATAATTTCTCTATAACTGTCACATCTGACAAAAGTATTACTCGAAGGATTTACTTATTGATCTCATCCAGCCTTCTTGGCGTGCCAACATCCAATACACCAACGGGAGCTCTGCGAAGAGATAATTCACTTTTAAACTCTCTATATTCATCACACCCAAGTTCTTTCATTAAACTTGATAAAACCCTATATAGTTCACCTTCATTGCAATATAAATATGAGAACTCGAACCAACTGAATGGAATGATATCAAAGCGAATAAGGCTTCTATTTTTCACAACTTTCACAACATATTTTTTATCTTTATTAAAAACCGTGTATTCAACTGACACTTTCTTTTCGAAGTTAGTAAAAAAAACAGCAAAAAGTGCCATACCACCTGCACCAACCAGTGCTAACGGTCCCAATACAGCCATAGCCATCACGCAAACCACCACCCCAAGCCAAGCCAAGCCACGCACTATGGTGTAGGCCATTTCGGGAATGGCATCTTGATAAGTGGTGATTAAACCTTCTGTCGTTAGCCGATAATGGTAATGCTTATCAGCCATAACCAAATATCGCAAATAGGGAAACATAATCACCCCCACTATAATAAAAACCCAGCCATTGGATGAACTATTCCATAACATTCCCGCACCGATAAGTATAGGTGTACCGATCAACAAAAATATAAAAACAGGAACAAAAGACTCTCTAACCCTTATTTCCCACTCATGTATCGTCGGTGCCTCGCGTACTCTTTTCTGATTGTTAGTGTTGATTTCATGCTGCTCTTCCTGCGATAGTTGATGAAGAGGGGTTTCCTGCTCACTTACCTCAGCCATTGCATTCACCTTATTCATTATTTATTTCCTTGATTGCCAACTACCAAAGCCGGCATTTTTTCCAGTTCACCACTACTTGTATCCAATGTGATGGGGCCGTTGTTATTTCCACTGCCCCTGAAGATAATTTCCCGCTGGACCATACCGCCCATATATCCCAGTTCCAACTTGATGGCACTATTGGTAGCGATACCCAAAGGTAGGGTATAGACCATGTCATCCCAGCAGCCTCGTTGTGTTTCCAGCGTCTTGGGCTGCATCGCAGCCTGATAGCGCGCCAGATCCTCTTTGGAGCGTACCGGCACCATCTGGCCAGCTCTGGCAAGTGGTTGAGAAGTGACATTTAACCCTATTGTGTGTCCTCGCAAATGGGCGGGGAGCGAGAGTTGCAACTGCCACTGGGGGCGACCGGTATCCATCCAGCCCTGAGGCCTGGAGCGCACTACAGTCAGGCTAGCTCCAGGCTTATTGACCAGCATTTCAAAGCGAGCCAGTTCGTCTTCCGAGGACCAATTGGCAGGCTGCTTACCCCAAGTAGATTGTAATAACCACTTCTCCAGATCCGAGCGTTTAAAAATATTGAGCAGCACGGTCAACACCAGATAAGCGGCACCTAGCACAAAGAGTCCAACCAGCATCCAGGGCGCAAAGATCGCTGCGATTGATGAGAAACCCAATCCATTCCCCAGCAGATAGAAGAGCTGTGCGCCAAAGATGATTCCTTGCCCCAGCAATACTCCTGCTTTCATCTGCAAGAGCGTCTTTTCCATATCACTTATCAGGGGATCCTTGCTGGCCTGGAAGGTGTCCCACATCTCTGCCCCGGCAGCCACCATTCCCAATCCAGCAAAAGCTAACATCCGCATAGAGAATGACTTAATCAAAGCTCCACTCTCACTTCCCAGCACATCACTAATAGGCAATGATGTCAGTGTTTTACCGTTAATTACTAGAGGTTTTAGCTTCTCCCATGCAGCCCCCTGATAGAGCGCGGCGATGGCATTGCCCGTCCAGGCGAAGGCAGAGCCCAACTGCATATTTGCCCGCTCCCGACCGATGGACTGGGCGTTTTGCGCCGTCCCTGCGATGACCACTGTCAGATTCCAGAGGTTGAGCAGGGCAACCAGCCCGCCAAAGGTCGCCAGATTGGGAATTCTCTCGTTCATGGCCGTGATGCGTTGATTCACGCCGCTACGCACGCTCGCCAGATAGTCACCAATATATTGTCTGGCTTGTTGCTGGTAGAGATCGCCTTTCAGTTTCACCAGCAGGGGCATTTCGCTGGCAATCAGGGTATCAAGCTGTTGCTGCAAGGTTTTTAGCTGACCGTTGATGGCCTTCACCGTGGTGCTGCGCCCGGGAGGGGGGGAGCTGATGGCCGACATCTCCTTCACAATGATCCAGACCTTCTGCTGGAAGCGGTTGTGGAGCATCCGATAGTCTCGGTTGACCTGCAGCGGCTGGTCGCCGAGCAGGGACTCCAGCAATACGAGCCTGAGGTTGCCCGCCAGGCTGTTCTTCCAGGCATGGGGCAAGATGGCCGCCATGATCTGGGCGTGAGCCCCCTTGGCCATGGATTTTCCAGCCACTTTCATGGCTTCAATGACGGCTTCGATCATCTGGAACCAGGACTTTTGCTTGAATCTCTCATCCCCCAGTAGCATCTCCAGATCAGCCGTTCTGCCAAAGAGGGCTGTCATATCGCCAGAGGAGGTGCTGAGCCAGGCATTGTCTACCGTCAGCTCGCTCAATCCCTTGTGCAACGCGGCATCAAAGCCATAAGGGGCTAGCGCCAGCAAGTTGTCGCGGCTCTTTTCGCCCAGCAGTTTCTCCAGCGCTTTCTTCCTCTCCTCCGTGCGGCAGCTAAGAGAGAGAACCGGCCCGGCCTCGGCAAACAGGGTCTGCAGATAGGCTTGTCCCTTGGGTGTTCTGTTGTCCAGACCAAAGGGCAGCGGATCGGCCTTGAGGCGGGTCACACCGTTGAACAGGTCTTCATGAGCCCGCGTCAGGGCCAGCTCCAGCTCATTGAGTGGCACCTGATACTGCTTGATAAAGGCATTGAGCCCGCTCCAGTTGACCTCATCCTGGAAGGCGGCGCGCTCTTTCCATTGGGAAACCTGTTTTTGGGATGGATTGAAACCATATTGTTCCCGCAAGATTTTCAGCTTCTCATCAGCCCGTTTCTCCATGGGGGAGTTGATCCGCACCATCCCGGGCTCTGCCGTCATGCTCTCCATGTCGGCGAGGTAGCGATCCCCAAGATAATCATCCAGCGCCTCTTCAAAGGCCTGGCTCCTGGCGACATTGCCCCTGACGGAGGCGGGTAACTCCTTCTCGTCGAGCCGCACCCTGGCCAGGTTGCGCGTGACTTCCGCCATCATCAGCTTGTGGCTGTTGACCTTGATGGTGGCATCATCTTTCCCCAGCAGTGCTTCGCGCTTGGCGAGCAGTTGATTGACCTTCATGGAAAGGTCGGCAAGGTCGGCCAGCGGGTCCTCCAGAGCGACCACCATGGCGCTCTTGGGATCCGGTATGCCCGCTTTGTAGGCAGTCGGTGAACTCGCCGGTTTGTGAGCCAGCAACTTGATCCCCTGCTTGTCCTCTTCGGCAGGCTTGGCAAGAGGGGTTGAAGAGAGCACAAATCCCTTGTTGGACATCCCCAGGTCCGCAACCTTGTCGAGCACATCTGGCAGACCGCAATGAGGGGCCTTCATGGTGCTGGCAAAACTGCCCAGTTTCACCTGCCGCATCCAGGTGGTGCGCAAACCGCCGCTTTTTTCCATCTCATGCTTGATGCGCCCCGTCCAGCGCTGGGGAGAATAAGCGAGGGAGAGGGTATGGCTCGCCGGGTAGAGCAGATGCCCCTTGCTTCCCTTGCTCTGGCTGATGAAGGTCGATCCTTTTATCTCGTACTCATCAAATGTCTTGGTCTTTTCGTCATACACATAGAGCCAGCCATCACGCAACTGGCGCAAGGCATAACCGCTCTCTTTCAACTTGAGAGGAACCACAAAGCCTGCTCCGGCGGGGACTGGGTGAGGCTGCTTTTGTGGCGGGGAGAACGGCTCATCCAGGGCATAACGCACCGGGATAATGGCAATCTTCTTGTTCTTGAGCGGACAGACTCCTGCCGGGCTCTTGCTGTCGGTCGTGTTTGCACACTGGGCGGCTTGATTGGGCGTACTCATGCGTCTTGATCCTTGTTGCTCAATGCTGCAGCAAGCTCGGCGGCCTGCTCGATACGTTGCGAAGGGGTCTGGGGCGAACGCTGGGTAATCAACGCCTTGATCCGGGGATGCTCATCTTCATCAAACCAGTCATTGCCGAGATACCCCATCACATTGAAAAACAGCAGCAGATCCCGCTCGCTCTCGAATCCCTGGGCATAGGCGTAATCAGCCCAATGGGCAATCCAGGCAATGGGTTCTGACAGCGTCTGCATGCGAGCCCCAAACCAGGTGTGCATGTGTGCTCTTACCCCATCGAGGGTGTGCAACCAGCTCACCTCTCCCAGACGGCGCCACTGTACGTCGGAAAGTCGCAGGCGATCCCCCGTGGGGGACCCCATTCCAGGCGCGGCAACCTTGTGCTGCCACACCTGCTCCTCCCCCTGCCGGGTCGGGATCCAGACTTGAGCCACCCCCTGCCAAAGCCAGGTTTCATCATCCATAAACAGCCGCCACAT
Source organism: Aeromonas sp. ASNIH4 (assembly GCF_002934425.1). Lineage (NCBI taxonomy): Bacteria > Pseudomonadati > Pseudomonadota > Gammaproteobacteria > Aeromonadales > Aeromonadaceae > Aeromonas > Aeromonas sp. ASNIH4. The sequence continues at coordinate 3,487,050 of NZ_CP026217.1, forward strand.
GGTCTCCGGCATGGCCAGCTTGAGCAAAATCCTGCTGCCATAGGGACTCTCCACCTCGATAAGCCCACGCAGTCGCTCGGCCAACGGCAACAGAGAAAGAGGGGACGATAACAGGTAACCCCATGATGCATCGCGGTTTTGCATAAACCAATCCAGCAGATTGGGCGTTGCACAGACCAGACAGGGGCTCACTTCTCGCAAGCTGTCCCAGGGGGCGTGAAGGTAAACGGGCTGATAGGAAGGCGATGGATCCTGCTCGAACAACGCGCGCTCCAGCGCGGGAATGCGCGCCCCATCGAGCAACAGATAGAGTTGCTCTCCGCTGTTCAGCTCGATGTCGGGACGCTCTGCGACGAAAGCCATGGCCATCAGCCACCACCCTCCTGTCTGGCCAGTTGCTCACAGATCTCGCACACAGGTTCGGCAGACTTGAGCGTCGCGATCTGACGTGCGGGGTCCATGGGAGGTGGTGGTGCCACCACCTCAACCGCCTCCGGTTGGATCGGCATCTGGCCACCCCAGCCAGAACCAGAACCCGGGCTGCCGCCGGAATTCATCTTGATGGAGCCACCGCTTAGGGTAACGCCACCGGCGTCGAGCTTCACAAAGCTGCCGCCCACCTTGAGGGTCAGCTCGGCACCGGCCTCCATCACGATCTTCATGCCCGCCTTGTGATGTACCTCGCTTCCCGCTTCCACCAGCAGGGATTGCCCCAACTTCTGGTGCAAACTGGCATCCACCGTCAGCGAGTAGTCGGCTTTTATCTGGTCGCGCTTCTCGCCCTCCACTGTCAGGTGGTCATTGGCCTTGATGCGGGTCACCCGCTCATTGTCGATGTCTCTGTGTTCGTCATGCTTGATGTGCCAGGCTGCATCATTTTCGATAAGCACGTTCAGGTCTTTCTGACCGTGGATGTAAATCTCTTCCTGCCCCGCCTGGTCTTCAAAGCGCAGCTCGTTGAAACCCTCCCCCTGATGAGTCTCGGTACGCAGCACGGTGCGGGTCTTGTTGGCTGGCAGCTCATACGGCGGCCGGTTGGTGGCGTGGTAGGTGCGACCGGTGATGATGGGCTGGTCGGGGTCCCCCTCCAGGAAGCTCACGATGACCTCGTGACCGATACGGGGTATCGCCATCATGCCGTACTGACCGCCGGCCCAGCCTTGCGAAACTCGCACCCAGCAGGAGCTCTGGTCGTTGCTCGAGCCGTAGCGGTCCCACGGGAACTGCAGCTTGACCCGGCCGTGCTCGTCGCAGTAAATCTCCTCCCCGTCGGGACCCACCACCATGGCGATTTGCGGGCCATCCACCATGGGCTTATGGGGTGCCTCCGGGCTGCCGATGCGGGCCCGCCAGGTGGTGCTCGCTTTCACTACGCCAAATTCATTGTGATAGACGGTGGGGCCGCTGCCGCCTTCTTCTTCCAAGGCCTGCGGCTGCAAGCCGGTGTGCTGGATACGCACGATTTGCCAGTCGGTGTTGAGGCTGCCGTTGGGGTGTTCGGTGAGCGAGAAGCTCTGCCCCGGCAGCAAGGCGGCGCAGTTGGACTTAGCCAGGCCCGCCACGGCATCGTTGCGCAGCGCATCGAGCCGATGTTGTGCAAAGGCCTTGCCGCTCGGGTCCTGCTTGTAGCGGCCCGGATAGTCGAAGTGCTGGTAGGTATCGCGCTGGTGCTCGAGCTCAGCGCCCTGCTTTTTGTGAGAGAGGCCGTAGGCAGGCGTCTTGAAGCTGTAGTCTTTGAGCTCCACATCCGATGGGCGCACCGCCTCGCGGTAGTGGAACTGGCGCACATAGGGGCCTTGCTCGAGGGAACGGTTGCCGAGGTTGAAGAAGAGCTCGGGGCCTTGAGTCAATGCTGCGGCATCGTCAGCAAACACGATGCGGTGCTTGCCCGCTTCAAACTCGTGGAAGTAGAACATCCCCTCTTCGGCGGCGAGGCGATTTACGAAATCGAGGTCGGTCTCGCGATACTGAACGCAGTATTCCCGCTTGGCATGCTCGTTTTTCAGGGCAAAGGCGTAGTCGGTGATGCCGTGTTCTTGCAAGAGGATACTGAGGATTTCATCGGGCTTCTGCGCCTGGAAGATGCGGGAGTTCTGGCGCAAAGAGAGCCGCCACAGGGCCGGCTGCACCAGCAGCTGATAGCGGGTGCGGCGAAAGCCGCTATCACCCTGCGCAAAGTCACTGACCACCCCGCACACCCGGCGCTGCAGCTCGCCGTTGTACCACACCAGCAGCTCGCAGGGCTGGTCCAGCACGGTGCCAAAGTCGATGTCGGGCTGGGGACTCGCCAACTCCAGGCGCAGGTTGAACGGCCGGTTTAGCCCTTCCTCCAGTGCAAACTCGGCCACCACGAAGGTGCTCTCGGGCAGGGCCCCTACCTTGACGGTAAATTGTAATCCTGTGCTGTCTGCCATGAAGCGCTCCTTAACCTGCCTGTCCGCTGCCTGAACCAATCACCACGCCGCCGCAGCCGACGGCGGTACCGGTCACAGTGATGGGTTGGCCGCCACACCGCAAAGTACGCTGGCGACCAGAGTTGCTGCGCGGGCGGAGGGGTTTGTCGGATTTATCGTAAGGGGCCAGCGGCTCGTCCTGCCGGGACGCCAATTTGCTACCGAGAAAACGCTCAGAGCTGACTGAAATCACGGGAGATGGGAAAAGCCCATCGCGCTCGATGGGCACGTCACCGGACGATGCAATGGTGGAACACATGACGACTGGCCTCTGTTGTGCTTTGCCATAAGGTCGCCTCGCAGCCATATGGCAAAACACAAAAGCTCCGACCGCATCCAGTTGAACAGGTCGGAGAAAACTTGCACGGGCCTGACGACAGCTGACACTGCCATCGTCAGGCCATGGGGTGCACTACAAGGAATAACGGCAAATAAGAGATCGAGAGTTAGGCCTCGATCGGTGCGCGCCAGTCATCTGCACCGGAAGTACCGGCAACGGTGTGCTCCCAATCGATCTTGCGGTAGGCCATGGAGACCTGGATCAGCTGGGTGAAGTCAGACTTCGCCGGATCCTGGCAGTGCGGCATCTGGCAGTCGATGTCAACGATGGTGGCATCGGTCAGCACGGTAGAGAAGAAGTGCTCCTGCTTGCCCTCGACAGAGGTGCGGTACCACTTCAGGGTCACTTTCGGCAGCATTTCGCCGGACGCCAGCGAGTTGTACATCAGCGGCACGGCCTTGTTCAGCGCAACGGTGAACTTGAACGGTTTGTGGACACGCTGACCCGCAGGCTGACCGGATTGCGGGTCAGTCGGCACGGTCACGACGTGCTGAAACTCTTGTACCAGCATCTCATCTTCGTGACCCTGCACGAAAATGTTGCCGACGGAATCGGAAGTGAAGGCACCAGCGGTGATATTGCCCTGGGTTTTACCTTCGATGCTGATATAACATGGAGTTGGCATGAGTTTGCTCCTGATTGGTTGCACGGTAATGACACTCGACCGAACCAGTTAGCAGCGACCATGCCACTCTTTTTTATATTTATTTTTCAAAGACTTAAGAAAAAAATAAGCAGTCCTGCCGGATACATGGCGCAAAAAGTTGCAACCAGCAGACTATTGCACCATTAGTTCTTGCACTCGCAGTGGAACATCTCGCCACCTACGCAACAAGTTGCTTGAAACAAACATAATCACTGCTTTTCATCCACATTGGCGACCAACGCCATCTCCACGTTCAACCTGACCATCCCCTGCTTCAATGCCCATGAAATGGCCTGGCTCTTGCTGCTGGCCCCCAGCTTGCTGACCACATTGTTCAGATGAAACGTCACGGTACGGGGAGTGATCCCCAGGATCTGGGCAATATCGCTCACCTGCTTGCCCTCCGCCGCCCAGCGACACACCTCCAGCTCCCGCAAACTCAACGCATCGTGCGGTGACAGACCCGCCAGACAGACCCGGGCCACCGCCTCGAAAATATGCATGGAGAGCCAGCTGATAAAAGGCACTGCAGAGAGCCATTGCTGGCGGCTACGAGGCGTACTGGTAATAAAAGAGAGCAGGCCGACATGACCGTTGGCACCGTGCCAGGGCAGGGTGATGCCATCACAAATGCCGTACTCGCTGGCCAGCTGCATCACCTCCCGGCCCTGCTCATCACAATGCTCCTCATTCTTCACCACATCGGCCCACAGAATAGGGGTGCTCCTGGTCATGGCGCACTTGACGATGGGGTCGATGGCAAAGAAGCCGCTGCTGGTGTAGGTATCCACCCAGGCCTGCGGACAGCCGTTGAAAATGATGACATCCGGGCGCTGGATGGTACTGGGAAAGATCAAGGCCAAGCGAAAATAGTCGAATCCCATGCGACCGCTAAGCTCGCGCAGCAGGGTCACTATGGTGCGCTCGTCAGCGGCCGTCTCGAACTGGCCGATGAGATCCAGCGCATGCAGAGTATTCATCTCTGGGGTATGAGGATTGTGCACAAGGTAAGCTAGCCAAACATGGAAACATGCTAAATGTTAACAAGCGTCAATAGATGACACACCCCGGCAGGTCTAAAAATCAGAACTCTCCCACACTTTATGCTAGTGAAGAGAAAAATTTGTAATAAAACACTACAAAAAAGTCAGAAGTCTCGTGGCATCCTAGCCTAAGGCACCGGTGGAGAGGCCGTTCTTGCTTCCCCCTCGCTACCGGCCAGTTGGGTGTGCAACCCCGGATATCAAGACCCTGCTGGCTGGCAAGACGCCGGTCTGTTGAACTACACGTTCATAGCCACAGTTGCTCTTCTGACGGCTGGTATTGACGTAGTCAGAAGCATTCATAGTGTCAAAGGTAAAGCTGCCGCCAGCCGAGATACCACTCTGCTGACTCTGGTAGCAATCTTTATTCTGCTACCTTGTCTCCTTTATCCATACTCTCTGCATGGTTCTATCCCGCCCCTCTTTGAGGGTCAGGATATCACCGGGTGTATTATTAGTTTCGATGTAGCACTCAGTGTTACCCAGATTCTTGCCTTTGGCGACATTAAGATTGGCTAACACGCTGAAACTGCCGCCTCTTTACTAACGCCGATTACGCTTCGCTAGTCGAGTCTACAGCCCAACATTGATTATTTGTATAGAAGTTCATCCAACACACGACTCACAGTACCCTTATTTAAAATTGTTTTTTTAGCTGTATTCCCATAATCAGAGCTATATATTAGAAATTCACTTTCATTACTTCCTAAATAATAAAAAAGATAAAATCCTGCATCAGCAACCTCAGGGGGACTCAAAAAACCCCAACCTTATTTGAATCAGGTAAATCCAGATCCTCAGGATCGCAATCAAGTAGGATTCCATGTGAATGAGCTAATAACTTTAATAAAGCATGATCAGTTATTGATATATCTAACCCTTCATCTTGACTATCAATCACTTCTTGATGAGTATCCTTCAAATAATTCACAGCCATAGATAATGTATAATTAGACCCTTTTGATGGATAAATTTCATCTTCGATAAAAAAAATGAAGATTCCAAATTCCCAGTGTCCATTATCTGTCTTTTCCAAAAGCTCATAAAAAACAGCAAACTCAAAAGGTTGACCGAAAATCATTCCTTCCCCTTTAACTCTTTAATTTCTTTATTGAAAGAGCCGAGCTCTCTATTCCCCAGTGCATTTTTTCCATCACCAGAGCTTCCACTCCAGTGGTAAGTGCCGGTACCATCTTTACTTGTATTAAAAAATCTATGTATATTCCCATCGTTATCAATAGACAGTCTTACTTTCGGATCCTTCGTTGCAATAGAATGCTCAAATAAATCCATGTAATTTTTCAGCTCAATACCTGCATTAGGTCTAAAACCTGGAGCTCCAGGTGTATGCTTAGTGTTAGACTCAACCTTGAACCCATTACTAGCAATGATTGGTTCTGGAATCGGCAGTCTATTATCTACTCGCTCAGATAAATATAAAAGATCATCCTTGCTGGTTGCTTCCGAGAGCGGTGTCACAGTCGTACTACTACCAACATCTGGTTTACTATCGGTATTTCCAGTGTTAGTTATACTATCTGCATTCGGTTTATCATTACCAGTGTGGGTCAACACCAAAGTTGAATCTACTTTTGGATCCCGTCCTGTGTGCTGAGGTAATTTAAATTCCCCATCAAGCTGATTACCTCCGGTATGTAAACCGTACTTATCTTGTAGGGAAATGATATATTTTTCTGTGATCTCATCATTTCCCATCATAGACAAAGTAATAAGATGATCCAACTCATCTGACGACATTTTGTCGGCAACATTTTTAATAGCGACACCGGCTAAACCAACAATCCCTGCCTTTATCGAAATCTCGATGATCTGCTCTGCAACCTTTGTACGACATGGTGATGCGATAGCACAACCTTCAACCAATTCTTTAGCCAGCAGATTGTTCTCCACCACCGTCTTGCCGGTCTGGGCACTACCCAAAGCACTGGCGGTGCTATCGCCGGTCAAACCACCCGCCAATCCAGCAGCCAAAGTCGCCAAGGTGGAGACGGTCTCCTTCTCTCCCTCTGTCAGCTGGCTGGCTTCTTTGTGGTAAAGCTCGGTCGCCATCATGCCGGCCAACTCACCAGTCGCGGCGCCGGTGGCACTGACCATGGCATTCTTGTTCTGGGCGGCGGCCAGCGCCCCCTGTACCAACGCGTGTGCCATCACACGGGACGGACCATCATCGGTTTGTTGCTTGACCATCTGGGCCAGGTAGGGGACGGCGGCACCAGCTGCGGCCTGAGTCAGGTCGCCCCCCGCCAAGCCTTGCAGTGCCGCCGTCGCTGCCTGCATACCGCGCTGGAAGTCGCTGCCCACGCCCCATTTCTCCTGCAGCGCCTTGTACTCCTTGCTGTTGGCGTACTCGGGATCATCCTTGGCCTTTTCATTGGCTGCAGCCAGATGGTGGCTGACCACCATCTGGGTCGCCTGCTTCCCGACCTCACCAATCAGCTGGGCCTCCTGCATCCTTGCCAGCTCTTTTTGCTTGTCAAAAATGGGAGAAAGCCTGTTGACCGCCAGGGTGGGATCACGATGCAAACTCACCAGATCCTGTTGCTGGCCAGCTGTATTGCGGATCTCGATATCACCCGCCCCGATTGAGGCGAAGGTAGTCGAGCTAGCGCTGCCGCTGCTGTTGCTGTTGCTGTTGCTGCCACCGAGCGAAGTCATAGCCGCAATGCTGGAGAAACCCTTGGTGCTATCACCACTGCCACTGATCCCCACGCTCTGGCTTTCAACCTTGTATTCGGCACGGTTGACCAGATCGTTCCAGCCCAGCGTACCGGTAGACAGATGGTTCTTGCCGGCATCCTCGCTACCCGCCAGCACGACGCCATTGAGCTGGGTATGTTCGCCCACCCGGACATCAAAACCCTGTTTGCCGGCAAAGACGCCGGTCTGCTCTACCACGCTCTCAAAGTCACTGTTGATCTTCTGACGGCTGGCATTGACGTAACCAGAAGCAGTCATGCTGCCAAAGGTAAAGCTGCCGCCCGCCGAAATGCTGCTCTGCTGGCTCTGGTAGTGATCGTTATCCTGTTGGCTGATCAGGGCCATGTTGTAGCCGATGTCGGAATCAACCTTGTTACCACTGACCTGATCGCCCAACAATTACGTGGCATCCCACACCCTCTTTGAAAACGCCCGATTACGCTTTGCTAGTCGAGCCTATATCCCAGCACTCATAATACATTCGTTATTGATTGAAATTTAATTTCACCTGTTCACCATGCCTATAGGATATGATTAATGTTCTCCAATTATCACCTCTAGAAATAGAGTTCCCTTTAAGCTTCATCATTATGCCAAGCACTTCAGCATTATTAATATCCCTCTTTGCATCAGTAGTTATCACCCCTTCATTCTCCACAGTTAAAACAGCATCTATATATCCATCACCAATATCAATTTTATAAGAGAAAAAATCATACCCATCAACAATCCCTTCATCAACAATTGCAAACAGCTTGTTAGCCAAAGTAAAGTCTTCAGTTATCATTTTGATGTCCCCGGCGATTTTCCGGCCTCATTTAAAAAGGTTCTTTCAGTAACAACACCATCGATTTTAAATGTCACGGTCAAAGCTGTCGGTCTAACTGACTCAGGTTATCTCTCACAAAAACCACCTTAGTCTGGCCCACAGTTTTACTTGGATCATCAAGTGCTCGTTTTATTTCATTTTCATAGAAAACCTTATATTCAGAATTGTTAAAATTCTTATCCTGAGGAAATAAATTATAACTATCGCATGTTCCACCCTGGCTACAGGCTTGAACATGTCCCCCGACATCGCACACAGCGGCCCACCACGTGGTAGTAAGGCGTATCTGCAGGCTGATTTGGCGTGAACGGGCGATGGTCATGGCGAGTTCCCTCTGCGTTGTCGCTTAAGCCAAGCAAACCACTACGCCCCGTCAAAATGGTGGGTGTCCCAGAATCTTAATCGAACCGGCCCTACATCTGTCGAATCTCTGATAGTAAGATCCAAAATTCTTTTTCTATCATTTCGAACTCTGGCCCATCCTCCATCGCGATCAGCGATAACAATACCATATCTAAATTCTCTGTGAGGGAGAGCTCTGGATCCTGATAAATACTAAATGCCTCTTTTGATATTTTAAAAACATCAAATCCACCGACAGCTGTTTTTTCAAGCCTATCGACCACTATGTATCCTAGAGTCATTGTTGTCCCCGACTCTTCAATTCAGCTCCCGTTGGAGGGTAATGCTGAGCGTCAACTGGCTGTCCATTAATACTCTTTGGGTGGACACGAATTACACTTCCTGAATGATGATCACTCTCCATCCATTGCCTCGTATTACCAGTTTTAGGGTTGAACTCCGCAAAAAGATAGGTTCTTCGGATAGCAACCTCTGCTCTGGCAGTAACTTCTAGCATAGAATATCTAACACAACCATTAGTCATTCTTTATTAATGGCTGTGCTTTTTAAGTTCTTATAGAAATCTAGAGCATCCATCAATTTTACTCCCCCCCCTTAAACAACTAACTTTATAAAAAGCATTAACAAAACATGTATAGTTGTAGCGACAACATACTAACAGCATGCTGATTAATTAGCATGAAGGTGCGAGCGACTTTTTCGCACCTTCAGTAAGAAGGGTCTAGGCTCTACTGCCCCTAAATAAAAGAATTATACAACCTGATATCCCAATAATCACACCGAGCGCAACGCCCTTGGATGCAAAAAATAAATACTCATTCAAAACATTAAAAGTGTGACCATATCTAAAATAGATATAAATATCAATAAGGATGCCAGCAAACCCTGCCAATATAGGTGTAAAAAACATCGAAGTGGCAATCACCCCTATACATCTTGCAACAAAAATGAAAATTCTACTTTTTAAATTCATCTTTAATTTTTTCCTCTCCTACCTTAGATGTCCATTCTGAAGGAACAGAGCTTACAACGTTCCCTGTAGTGCTGGGAGTAATATTGCTGGCAGGTTGCTTGGTTATTCCAAGCCCTATATCTATCCACTCGTAATTTTTATAACTTGGGTTCATCTTAATATCCAGCGGTATCTCTATTAACTTTCCTAAACCATATCCTAATCCAGCACCAACCCCACTTGAAACTCCACCATTTAAAGGATCTTCCCCTTTGAGGTAACTCATATAAGCGCCACCGGCTCCGTTCGCACCGACCGTTGACCAGAATCCCCAGCTAACAGTACCCGCGCTCAGGTAAGCAGAAAATACATCTTCTCTTGCATCGACTTTACTGATATCCCAATTATTGTCCCACAACTGGAAACCTGTACTTGCTGAGCCACCGATGCCTGCCGCGAGCAACAGCTCTGATGAAAGTCGTGGTAAGCCTACGAGGCCAAAACCCGCTATTGCTACATTTTTACACTCTGGTGATTCACCACAAGATTTAAACTCCTTTTGTTTCTCATCCATTAACTTGGCATATTCTCTGGATAACGAGCTTTGAGTGCAGCCAATGCATAGGCATGATTATTGTAACGTTCTGCTGTCTCCGCCCTGTCAGCCCCGGTATCAAACTGGTTTTAATCGCCTGTCACCGCCCCCGCCGCAAACTGCCGCCGGTAATCTCGGCGATGGCACAGCTAGTCACCCCATGGGCAGCGATTTTCCCTGCCTCTGCCAACGGGCTGTTGGCCATCTCAAATTTAACAAAAAGGTGGGCATCCCAGATTTCCTTCTGGGATTTCAAAATTCATATATACTTTATCTCACTCTTTTTTTTCACTTTTTTTAAAGAGAGATACAACAAAAACATATATTGATATCGATGTTCCCGCTATAAAACCAAATATAACCGCCCGTTCAACCTCTCCTTTAGGAACAAGAAACTCGCCTTCTTTAAAATAAAAAGAAATGGAGCTTGCCCCTCCAATTAAAAAACATAAAAGGACACAAAAAAAACATGAGTAAAGCCATAACCCAAGATAACACTTCATTTCATGACCTCTTTTTTTCAACTCTCTCTAAAAGCAACTTATTAGAGAGCCCAGTAAAAAACTCACCACCAAGACTGCCTGTTGTTTCAAAAAAAACCTGGTATTTTGTCTCTCTTTAGGATTTTATTAGAAAGCCCAGGCATATACTTTCCATATGCGCCCCCCCAAGGCAGCTCCGACCCCGGAAACACCAGCTTTATCAATACTAAAATCATCTAAAATAAGAGACACCCCAATAGCTACACCTATATTTTCCTTTATACCCCTACCAGGAGCCAACGCTCCTGCAAATACTGCATTAGCACTTCCCAAATAATCCCGAGATTTATTTTCATTGCCAGGCAGACTAAGGTCATACCACTGATATGCTGCATTAGCTATAGTTGATATTGATGATCCTGCGAAAACACTCTCGACTGCTGCTGCAGGTCAAAAATATGCGGCACCGACAATATAGGCACTTGTTTTAAGTGTTTCCTTTAGCGTTTCTTTCTTAGCCTCTTCATCAGCATTTTTAATTATGGTTTCAAGTCCTCTATTCACATCGGCCATCTTCGCTTCAGCAGCTAAGTTAAACATATGCTGAAGACTATTGTAACGATACACAGTCTCCGCCCGGTCTGCGCCGGTATTGACGATCCCCAGTGATGGCTACTGCAGCCAAACCACCCAATACCTTGTTCAAAGCAACCTGGTGCTCGGAATCAGAGAAAACCTGACTGCCCCCGCAGCAAACTTGCCACCGGTACCACTGACCATGGCGTTCTTATTCTAGGTATGGGCCATCACCCAAGATGGGCACCAACTGAGCCAGATAAAGGGTCACGACACTGATAAATGTATATACAACAATCTTCTCCAATAAATATCCACTACTAATAGCTACTATTTATTCCTCTCAACTCATCACCAACGACTTGAAAAAGAGAGCTCTAACGCCGCCATGATAAAAATTTCGACCTAACTATCGAACATATTAAAATCAGAAGAAAGACACCACTAAGCGATACTCCATACATTACACCTTTCTCTGCAAATGAAATTAACAACGACCATGACAGATTCAATTTACGTCCATAGAAGATGAATGTAAAAAAATTTACAGAAATATAAATAATACCGCCAATAATGGAAAATACAATTGGCGGAAATAGAAAAAAAACGCTCCAGAAAAATACCTCACCAGTCAGCCTCTTTTAATTCACTTTCAAAAAACTTGGTTGATAGTTCCGATGAAATGAAACCACCTGCATTTCCAAAAGAACTCGAAATAATACTTTCCGGCTTGTTCTTTTGTATAGTCAAACCTATGTCAATGAACTCATATTTTATACCATTTTGGTTCACGTTAAATAAATTTTTTGCCAATGGCTCAACGAATTTACCGGCCCAATATCCAGTACCAGCTCCCAAAGAACTCGCGAAACCACCGACAAGTGGATCTTCTCCTTTCAAATGGCTCGTATAAGCTCCACCTGCAGCATTGACAGCTACAGTTGGCCAGAAGCTCCAACCTGCTGTACCTGCACTTAAGTAAGTAGAAAATACAACCTCGCCCACATCAACTTTACTTAAGTCACCTTTATTATCCCACAGCTCAAACCCAAATTTGGCCCCTCCCCCTATTCCCCCCGCAGCTAGCAACTCTGATGGAAGCAGGGGCAAGCCCACTAATCCCAAACCAGCAATCATCATTTTTTTACATTCTGCCGATTCACCACAAGTCTTGTATTGATTTCTTTTAGCCTCCATCAACTTGGCAAATTGTTCAGGATCGCGCGCTTTCAGCGCGGCTAACGTATGTGCCATCGCATTGTACCGATGCACCGTCTCAGCCCGGTCTGCGCCAGTGTCGAAGTCGTTTTCATCCCCGGTGACGGCCACTGCCGCAAGTCCACCCAACACCTTGTTGAGGGCAACCTAATACTCCTCGTTGCCGCTAAAGGCCCCCAGGCTCCAGTTACTAGCCAGTTCCGACATGGCACCGCCGGCCGCTCCCGCCGCAAACTTGCCGCCAGTGATCTCGGCAATGGCACCGCTGGTCACCCCATGGGCAGCGATTTTCCCTGCCTCTGCCAACGGGCTGTTGGCGGCATCAAATTGAATGCCTTGATCCCCTATCCAGTTGGCCGTGGCTTTACCCACTTCCCTCTGAATATTGGATAACAGGCTGGCTTTGAAGCTATCAGCAAAGTTGGAACCATTGATGGTGTGCTATCTGTTCCGGCACTAATCCCGGCGTTGCTGGTGACCCGGTTGAAGGTATCCCAGGAGAACACTTTAATCGCCCCCGGCTGGGCATAGGGAGCGGGAGCATTGGGGGCACCGCTTGACAAGCCAGCCCATTCGTTAAAACCAGTCAAGGCCACCGAGGTGGCCAAATGCTTGATATTGGCGCTGCTGCCCAGTTCTTTGAGAACCGCTCCCAGATTTTGCTCTATTTCGGTAGATTTCGACTTCAGGAGGCCTTTGCTCTTGTTCTGCTCGAAGTGATAGACCTCGTTGTCTGCGGTGAGCAGTTGCAGTTCACCACCGGCCTGCAACGCAGCATTGCCCTTGGCATCCAGGGTGCTGGCTTGGGCAATCAGGTGATTGCCGGCCTCAAGCATCAGGTTGTGGCCGCTGAGCTCGACTCCCTGCTGGGTGGTGGTGCGATCAATGGGTGTTTACTGCCACCAACGACAGGTCTAACCCCGCCAGCAGGTTGCTGGCCCAGCGTTTTCTTAAGCCAATAAGCTGCCCCTATACCCAAATTGTGAAAGAACAACTAACTACAAAAAGGTGGGTGTCCCAGACAATTGATTCTTGTCAAAATGGGCCAAAAATTTCTAAACTGATTAGAGAGCGAGAAACGTTGCCAACGAGATTTATACGTGACTTTTTGGCAATCCCCCTGGCTAGGGGGATATCAGGTATTACTCTGAAACTGGTTAAAAACACGTCCACATAGGAGGCACGCTATCAAATCAACATAAGGCTAGCTCTACATAGTTGGTTGCTTTGATCAAATTGCAGATGTAATGCATATACTTCTTTTTCATACTTTATCCACCGATTTATATAACCAAGAAGCATATCTACTTTTCCACCACCACTTGCAGTAGGCTTACCTAACTTTTGGACTACGGCCTCTTCACTCCAACCGGGGCTTACACCAGATAAGAGCTCCCCCTTAAAAGCAGAGTACCCCTCATACCCATCGAAGTAAAAATGGATATGGTTTAATACATTTTTCCTAAAACCAATCTCAAGCCCCGAGTGCAGGTACTTATAGTGCTTAGTATGACCTAGAGGATCGTTATATTCAGCGGGCTCATCCAAGATCGCTGCCTTTTCCCCTATAGACAAACTAAGTTGAGAAAATTCTTTAGACATTTCAGTCATGCCAATAGCATTAGTAAACTCTCTCCAATCAATCATTTACTTAATTACTCCAGTTTGTCGATTTCGTTCAATTATTTTACTTATTGCCTCTTCGACTAATTTAGGATCATAGCCCTGCGCTACCATATTGACTCTTAAAATGTTGGTATCACGACACTCTGCCCCACAAAGATTGGCCGCATCTTGCTGAACCTGAGCAGCCGTATTTTTACCTTTATAGGTTTGGCTAGCTGCGTGAACATCCTTAGGAACCTCAACCACAGTTGCATTTTGATAAAGGCTCTTAGTTTCTGCATCTGTTAGTGGGCGTCCTAACTCATTTTCTTTATTTTTCTTAATTGCAGCAAATGATGGGATATGATCATGCTCCAGTCCATCACCAACCTTTTCCCGTGCTTTTAGCTCCTTATAAGAACCAACATCAAGTGCTTTGACCTTTTCAACCTCTTTTCCAACCGTGCTAATGATCTTGCCGGCGGTATCTACATCCCCTGCCTTTAGTGCTTCCTTGGCAACCTTCAGTGGTCCCTTAAACAGGTCACCACCGGGGATCACCGCTATCGTAGCCAGAGCATAATCGAGTGTGTCTTGTGCTTCAACAAAGCCTTTTACATCCCCAACTCCTGGCGTTAAATCTAGGGCAAGGCTAAAAAGAGTCTCTGCTAATTGTGCACGAGCTTCAATCCGAGCCTTAGCATCAATATTGCCAAGGTCAGCCATCACCTCGTCATATTTGGCTTGACCGACCATGACATCAAACTGATGTTGCGAAAAGTTATACCGATGCACAGTCTCAGCCCGGTCTGCGCCAGTATCGAAGTCGTTTTTATCCCCGGTGACGGCCACTGCCGCCAACCCACCCAACGCCTTGTTGAGCGCAACCTGATACTCCTCATTGCCGCCAAAGGCCCCCAGGCTCCAGTTACTGGCGAGTTCCGACATGGCACCGCCTGCCGCTCCTGCCGCAAACTTGCCGCCAGTGATCTCGGCAATGGCGCCGCTGGTCACCCCATGGGCAGCGATTTTCCCTGCCTCTGCCAACGGGCTGTTGGCAGCATCAAATTTAATGCCTTGATCCCCTATCCAGTTGGCCGTTGCTTTACCCACTTCCCCCTGAATATTGGATAACAGGCTGGCTTTAAAGGCATCCGAAAAGTGGGAGCCATTGATGGTGGTGTTAATCCCTGCAGTCACGACCGAGTGACTGGTCACCCGGTTGAAGGTGTCCCAGGAGAACAGATTGGAGGCCGCAGGCTGGCTGGCTGCATTGCTAGCCGCTGGCGCAGCACTTGCCCAACCCATCGCGTTGTCCAAGCCCTGCAGCGCCCCTGCCGTTGCCACCGAGGTCGCCAGTTGCTTAATGCTGGCACTGCTGCCCAGTTCTTTGAGTACCGCCCCCAAATTGCCGCCATTGTTGATGGTGGAGATTGTTGCCTGACTCACCAAAGTACTAAAAGCAGCGTTGGCCATGGCCGCTGACGTTGCACCGACGGCACTCACGCTGACCCCTTGTACTGCAGCCAACGCGGCCACCCCCCCTCCCATGGTGGCGACCGCCAAGGCAATGGCAATAATAGAAGACGCTACAGGGCTCAAGCTCTGCTGGCTGTAGTTCCACTGCTCATAAGCCTCTTGCACAGCTTCCATCTTCACACTTGGCATACTGCGGACCTGCTCCACCCAGGCCATGCCGGGTTGCGTCGCCAATGTATCCAACCGTGCCTGCAGACTTTCTCCTTCCTGCTGCCCCACTTGCAACAGCCCACCCTGACCCGCATTGATATTGATATCCGCACCGTCCAGCTGGTTCTGACGCTCGGCGGTACTGTTGGTACCATTGCCAAACATCTTCACCATGACACCGCTCTTCTTCTCATCCTTGCGGTAGAAATGCTCATCAGTGGCGGTCAATAACTTGAGCATGCCGTCCGTATCCACACTCAGGGTTTCGCCAGCCTGGATGTCACTGCCTTTGAGGGTCATGTCCCCCTGACTGGCCAGGCTCACGTTGCCACCGGCAGTGATGGTCGTCCCCTGCGCCGTCACATCCTTCTGCTCTATTTCGGTAGATTTCGACTTCAGGAAGCCTTTGCTCTTGCTCTGCTCGAAGTGATAGACCTCGTTGTCTGCTGTCAGTAACTGCAGTTCACCACCGGCCTGCAACGCAGCATTCCCTTTCGCATCCAGTGTACTGGCCTGAGCTAACAAGTTGTTGCCGGCCTCCAGCATCAGATTGTTGCCACTGAGTTCGACGCCCTGCTGGGTAGTGGTGCGATCGATGGTGTGTTTGTTGCCACGACGAATATCATCGCTGTTTTGATTGGCTTCACTGGCCAAGAGCAGGTTATTGCCCGCCAGCAGGTTGATATCCCCCTTCCCCTCGACCCGGGATGCGCTGAGCGTCAGGTCTTGGCCCGCCTGGATAGCAACGCGACCGCCAGCGTTCAGTTCGCTCATCAGCTGCTCAACCCGGGCGAAGCGGCTGTTGCCCTCCTCCCATTTACGGCGGTCTTCGACACTGCCGATGTTGATATTCCCCCCCGCCGACAATGACATGTCGAGCCCCGCCAGCAGGTTGCTGGCAGACAAAGAGATATCCTGCCCAGACTGCAGCAGCAGGTTGCCCGCCGACTCGATGCGGGCGATATCACCCACATCGGTGCGGCTGAAGCGGGTCTGCTCGGTCAGCTCGCTCGACAGCACACCGTTGACATCCACGTGACGCTGCGCCGTCTGGGTTTCATTGCGTACCGAGCCGTCTCGCGAGGCAATAACAACGTCTCCCCCTTTAATGAGGTTCTGGTTGAGAATATCCCCCTTGGCAAGCAGCTCAAGCCGCCCACCCGTCTGGATCTGCCCCTGGTTGACCAACGTACTGTCGCTCTTGAGCGACAGGGTGCCATCGGCCAGCAAGGTGCCGCTGTTATTGATACCGCCAGCCGTGAGATCGATGTTGGTGGCAGTGATGACGCTGCCAGAGAGGTGGCGTTTGTCGGCCTCGGTCAGGTAGAGCTTGGGCGCCAGCACAATCTTGCCCTGATACCAGACCGGCTCCCACCACACCATGCTGCGGCCCAGCTGCGCTACCTGATCGGCGCTCAGCGCCACCCCGGCGGTCAGTCCCAGCTCGCGCTGGTTTTGCACCGCGCTGTCGATGAGCGTGCGCATCTGCGCCAGATCCGAGCCCATCTCGTTATTGATAAAGCGGCGGCCGGTCTGGGCCAACACCGCATCCCGGATGACCCGGGTATCGAAGGCGGCATCACCCAGCAGCTTGATGTCTTTCTCCGGCGCATAGTTCATCTGCGAGAAGAAGTAGCTGGAGCCGAGGAACTGGTTGACCTGGGTCAGGGTCGGACTGGTTTCAAGCGGTGGCTGGGTCGTCAGCGCCGGCACGGCTTGCAAGCCGGTCTGCACCGAGTCCGGCGCCGGTACCGCCACGGCCGTGACCACGGGGGCTTGCCAACCCGGCTGCAGGCTCTGTTGCCACTGACCTGATGTGACGACATGGCCACTGTTTGACAGTGCCATACCGCTTAACGACTGCAACTCAGGGGAGTTGCCCCCGCTGCTTGCTCGTCCCGGCAGTGCCCAGTCAGCATGTTGACCTGCCACCTGGGCAATGCCTCCATTGCCAGAGACAGCATCGAAGGAGAGTTGTCCCGCGCCCTGCAACTGCTGCTGGAGCGCAGCATCGATGCGATCCAGCATGCCGCTGCCGGCCTGACCCAGATTGGCCAGCAAGGGGTTTACTTCGATCAGATAGGGACTGTCGCTATTACCGTTGACGGTAAAGAGCCCCTTGTCACCGCTGGGCAACTGGAAGTCAGGCAACGGCACGCCGTTATCGGGACCGACTGGTTTTAGCTGCTGGGCCAGGTATTGGGCATCCCCCTGTAAATCGGGAGCGGCTCCCGATCCCTGGGCCTGCGGCAGAGAGAGGGAAGGGCGTTGAGTAGTGGAACTAACGGGACCTGCATTGACCTTGATCGTAACGTTGTCGATCATGTTATTGAATGAGCCGGTAATATTTCCTCTGGCAGAAATAACGCCTGAGAATATTTTTTCATTTTCGTATTTTGTTTTGAGCTCAGTTAAGTCAAGCCGATACCCATACCGGCTATCAGTTCGTTTTCCTTGGTAGGTATACAAGGCCTCGACTATTGAATCCCCGAGCCGATAGCTCTTGTTAATCAACTCATTACCCGTCATGTTAATATTATTGACAGCACTCATGTATGACGCATCGTTTATTATGCTATTTGCAGACACAAAAATATTGCCTGCGCTTAACACAACCGCCTCAACACCATTCGTTGATTTAACAGATAGCCTTTTATGCTCAACTAAACGTGTTTTAGGTTCTGCGGGGTTTCCATTATATATGGGCGTATATACTGGACGACACGCACTGCCCCCTCCTCCATTATTTCCGAAGTTGCAGTTTTGGTCTACTTCAACCCTCGTGGGCAATACATCTATTGTTGGAGGTACGTCTGCATGATATATAGTTTCCTCTATAACAGAAAACTCATCCCTTTCATTTTTAAATGTCTGCGCATTGAGATAAATATCCCCCATGCTTTCTATACGGCCAGAGCGATTTACTACAGCCGAAGCATTAGTTCCATCCAGCCCCCCACGAATAATCAGATCTGACTCTGAGAATAAAATACCTTTATTATTTTCCAACACTCCATGAGTGCCAAGCATCATTCGTTGCCCAGAATAGAATGATCCTTGGTTCAACAGCGACTCACCCTGCCACCCCAGGTCGCCCTGGCTCGCCAGCATACCGGTATTGCGAAGCTCACCCTGCGTATTGAGCGTCAGCCCTTGCCCGCTCTGCACACTGCCGCTGTTCTCCAGCCGCTGGGCTCCCAACTGCATGACACCATTGCTCACCAGAGCCCCGCTATTGATTAGCTGGCCGGTGACGCCCGCATTGAAACGCTGTCCTGCACCCCACTGTCCCTGATGTTGCCAGTCCCCTTGCACCTGCAGGTCCAACGTACCCTTGGCGCTGAGGGTGCCCTGGCTGGTCAGCGATGACCCCGTCTTGAGTGCCAAGTCACCACCCGACAGCCATTCACCGATACCCGTTACCCGGCCCGCATCCAGCGTCACCTTCTGCCCCGCCAGTATCTTGCCCGGTGCATACACCTCG
This sequence comes from Aeromonas sp. ASNIH4, assembly GCF_002934425.1. Lineage (NCBI taxonomy): Bacteria > Pseudomonadati > Pseudomonadota > Gammaproteobacteria > Aeromonadales > Aeromonadaceae > Aeromonas > Aeromonas sp. ASNIH4. The sequence goes on from NZ_CP026217.1 coordinate 3,506,043, forward strand.
CCGCTGCGCAGGGTCAGCTGTTGCCCAAACAGGGTGCCGCTGTTGGCCAGCCGAGCCAGTGGCGAGGCCTCCAGTAAATTGGCGCTGATGAGGCCACTGTTGTCGAGCTGGTTTCCCTTGAGTAAAAGTTGGCCGGCCGAGGAGAGCTCACCGGCGTTGGTCAGCGTTGTGGCAGTGATGTCCCCCACATGCTGGCCGCGCAGAACGGCCCCCAGGCTGTTATCCAGTTGCTGGGTCGTCAGGTTCAGCGTACCGCCCTGTACCCGCCCCCGGTTGATCAGGGTGTCATGGGTCAGTGTCAGGGTATTGCCCAGCAAGGCACCACGATTGTCGAGCTGGCGACTGCTGATGGCGAGGCCATCCCCCTGCAGGGTACCCCGGTTATCCAGCCGCGCACCGCTGATGCTGCCTTGGCCAGTAACCAACATCACCCCATCATTTTGCAGCGCACCGCCGCTTTGCAGGCGAGTCGTTTCAACGCGGCCCAGCTGCTCGATGCGAGCAGCATTCATGGCCAGCTCGCCGCCGCTCAGCAGATTGCCGAGCTGGCTTATCAGGGTATTGGCACTAAGCGCAACATTGCCTTTGGCGGCCAGGGTCCCCTTGAGGGTGAGCGCGGGCGCCGAGAGGGTTGCATTGCCATCGGTCTGCACTGTGCCTGCAAGGGTCGCCCCTTCGGTCAGCTCGGCGTTCAGTCCCCCGTTTGCCCGGGTCTTGCCACCTTGTTGCCAATAGCCACTGCGCAAGAGCAGGTCACCGCCAGCCAGCAAGTCACCCTGCTGCTCGAACCGCGAACCCTTGAGGCTCATGCCGCGCGCCGACTGCCACAGCCCTTGTTGCGTCAGGGTACCGCCATCAAGTGACAGCGCTCCTCCCGACACCAGTTGGCTGCCCGCCTGGCTGGTCAATGCCCCCCGACTGGTAAGCGTCAGGTTGCCGCCACTCACCAGCGAGCCCCCCAGCGTCATGGTATCGGCCTGAATATCTGTCTCGCCACGAATACGCCACGGGCCGGCCAGTTGCAGCTGGCCGGTACGCAGCTCAAGCGCGCCGCCACTACCGACGCCACCGCTTCCCTGCCAGCTGGCACTGCGCAGCACAACCTGATTGCCTTGCAGTTGGCCATGGTGCTGCACCGCCCCCCGGGCATTGACAGCCAGGTCGCCACGGCTGGTCAGCTTGCCGTGACTGGTCAGTGTACCGGTATCCAGCAACACCCGCTCCCCTTGCAGGTCACCGTCCAGGGTGACGGACTCACCCTGCAGCGTCAGTGCGCCATTGGTCACGGCACTGCCGCTGTGCGCTAAATTCGCACCTTGCCAGCTCAGATCCCCCGCCGATGACAGCGTCCCCTGGCTGGTCAATGTGTCCGCATGGAGTTGCAACTGGCCATTGCTGGCCGTGGTGCTACCACTGCCCAGCGTGGCTTCGTTGGTGGTCAAAACAAGGTCTTTATTGGCCAGCAGCTTGCCGCTGCTGCTCAGCTGGGGAGCGTTGATGGTGAGGTCCGCGCCGGCAAGCAACGTTCCGCTGTTATCCAGTGCATCCAGTGTCAATGCCTGACCCAGGCCGCTGATCCACTGACCGCTGTTGAGCAGCCGGTTGGCCGTCAAGGCGATGCCCTGGTCCGATTGCCAGTGGCCCCGGTTAGTCAGGGTGCCAGTCTTCAGGTTCAATGCGTCCTTGCTGACCAGCGCACCACCGTTGTCAATGTGTGCCGCCGTCAGCTTTATCGCTTGCGCCGACACCTTGCCATCATTGCGCAGGGTATCGGCGACCTGCAGTGACAGTGAGCCACCGCTGGCCAATGTCCCCTGTTGTGACAACTGGGTAGCTTCGATGCGCTGAGCCCCTCCCGCTACCGCACTGCCCTGTAGCGTCATCTGGCCAGCCGTCAGCTGTTGCCCTGCTTTGGCCAATAATTGACTCTGCTGACCGGTAGTGAGGGTGGTCGCAGTCACCTGCTGATGGTCCCCTTTGAGGGTGCCATCCAACGTTACTTGTTCACCATTCAAGGTGGTATCGCGCACGGCCGCCGTGCCAGACATCACCAGCGTCTTGCCGCGCCACTGCAGTTGGTCGGCTGCCAGGTTGCCAGCCAGCGTTGCCTGCTCCGCCGTTACAATCAGCTCACCGTTGGCCTGGGTCAGACCATTCAAACTCAGGAGTGAGGCCCCCAACTGCATGGAACCATTGCTCAGCATGTCCCCCTGCGAGTCCAGGGTCGCCGCCGTCAGGTTTATCCCCTCCTTGCCAACCAATACACCGCGGTTGTCCAGACGGGTGGCCGCCGTCATGGTCAGTTGACGGGTACCCACATCCCCGCTGTTGAGCAAGGTATCGCCCGTCAACGTGGCATGCCCTGCCAACAGCGCGCCCAGATTGCGCCACTGCGTCCCCTGCCAGTTAAGCTCCCCGCCGCTCTCCATCCGGCTTCGGTTTTCAAGCTCATGCACGGTCAGGTCAAGACCGGCGGCCCGCAACGTGCCGCTGTTGACCAACTTACTCCCTTTCACCTGCAAGGCACCGTCACCCAGCCACTGACCTTGCTGGGTTATCTCGTCGACCATCAGGGTTTGGCTGCCATTACCCAGCCAGCTCCCTTGTTGCAGCAAGCGCTGGCCGGTCAGGCTCAACGGTCCCGCGGCAACCAGGGTCGCGCCCTGCTCGTTGTGCCATTCAGTTACCTTAAAATTGGCCGCCTGTTCGCTGGCTAGTCGCCCCTTGTTGGTGAGCGTATCAGCCTGTAATTGCCACTGACCCGCCTGCCAGTCACCAGCCAACGTCAGTTGTTTACCGGTGCTTTGCAGCAACCCGCCAACCCGCCAGACGCCGGCCAGCTGCTGCGTATCCCCCTGCAGGGTGAGAGCACCACCGATGTTTGCATTGCCGCCCAGCGCCAGCAGTTTTGCGCCTAGCTGGGCCGCCCCCTGGCTGACCAAGCGCCCGGTCAAAGTGGCCTCTTCTGCCTGCAGCGTAATACCCTGTTTACCCTGCAACAGCCCGCCGTTTTGCAGCACTTTGGTCGTCAGAGAAAGTGTTTTGCCTGCCAGGTTGCCCTGATTGGTGAGGCGCTCCGTGGCATTGAGCCGATGGTCGCCACCGGCGATGACCGTGCCTTCGTTATCAAGCACACGTCCTGTCAGCGCGAGACTCTCCCCCGCTTGCAGCCACCCCTGGTTGGCCAGGGTGTCGCTCTGCCAGTTGAGCTGCTGGCCTATCAAATGCTGGCCACGGCTGCTTCCCACCTGACTATGTAGCTGCGCCGTCTTCGCCTGGGTAGTGCCATCCAGTTGTAGCCTGGTCGCATCGATACGCAGCCCCTGGGCCGCATTCATGGTCCCCTGTTGCTGGTACGCATTGGCCACCACTGCCACATCCCCTTTGGCTGCCACATCCCCGGCCAGGGTGATGTCATCACCACTCAGCTTCAGCACGCCACCGGCGCGCAAGGCGCCGCCAGCCTCTTGAGTCAGTTTGTCGCCACGCCAGACCAGCGCATTGTCGGTGCTCAATTCGCCACGCTGTTGCCAGTTGACTGCCGCAATATCAGCCTGGTTTGCCAGTAGCTTGCCACTGCTGGCCAGCGTCTTGGCATCCAGCTTGAGCAGCTTGCCGACTTCCAGCTCTCCGCTCACCTCGGCCTGCTCGGCCTGCAGTTGCAGGTTGCCACCAACATGCTGACTCCCGGACAGCGTCAACAAGGTCGCCCCCAGCGCCAAGTCAGCCCCGGTGCGCAGCTCCCCCCCCAGTTGCAACTCGTCGGCCGTTATCTGCGCGGATGACTTGCTTTCCAGCGCCCCCTTCAACAGAAGGCGGGACCCCGTTACCGCCACTTCATTGGCAAACAGGCCACCCGTGCTGTTCAGTTCTGCAAAAGTGAGTGCCAGCTTACCGGCCGTCACAGCCGTACCACTGTTGGTCAGCCGCTCCCCGTTCAAATTCAGGGCCTGGCCGGCCTGCAGCCAGCCATTACCATCCAGCTGCTTGCTGTGCCAGTTCAGCGTATCGGTGGCCAAGATGCGCCCCTGCTGGGTCGCACGCTCACTGGTCAGGTTAATCGAGCCCCCTTGCACCAGCCCGGCCAACGCCAGCTCATCGGCATCGACCTTCATCACCTGGCCACTGGCAAGCTGACCATGTTGCGTGACCTGCTTGCCCTTGATGGCCATATCCTGGCCCGCACCAACCGTACCACTCAGTGCCAGCTGGTCGCCGTTCAGACTCACGCCCTGGTTAGCCAGCAGCTCGCTCGCACTCCCCGTCGCAAGCCGTTGTCCTTCCCACACAATATCTTCCCGACTGTGCAGCTTGCCCTCGCTCGTCGCCTCCTTGACTGCCAGCACCAACGACTGCGCCTTCAGCACACCATCGAAATTGCCTTTCTCGGCTGTCACCCGGGCCTGGCCACCGACCAGACTTTGGCCGCTCAACTGCAGCAACCGGCTGCCCAGTTCCAGTTCACCGTCGGTCAGTTGCTGCCCTGTCAGCGCCAGCTCATCCCCTTTGATAGTCAGCCGGGAGACCCCAAGCAAGGTGCCACTGCTGCGCAGCTGACGACCAGTCAGCGTCGCCAGCTGACTGGCGATACGCCCCTCGTTGTCGAGGGTATCGGCCTGCAACGTCAGGCTGTTGCCTCCTGCAAGAGTGCCCCGGTTCTGCAAGGCATCCCCCTTGAGCACCAGTTGTAGGTCCCCTTGCAGGGTGCCGCTGTTGGCCAGTCGGCTACCCTGCCAGTTCAGGGTCTGCCCTGCCTGCACCTCGCCCCGGTTGGTCAGCACACCCGCCTGCAACTGCACCGCGTTGCCCTTCACCTTGCCCGCCACGGTCAGCTCATTGCCGTTGATATCCAGCGTCGGAGCACCGACGTCGCCCGCCAAGCTCACCTGTTGCGCCTGCAGCTGCATGCGCTGACCTGCGTTGCTCTTGCCCTGCTCTCCTTGCTCCCAGCGCGTACCGGCACGTATTGCCAGGTCGTCGCCCGCACTCAGCTCACCAGCGTTATGGCCTCGCTCTCCGAGCGCGATACTCATCGCTTGCCCGCTCTTCAACGTTCCCTGGTTATCCAGCGTCGTCGCATCGATAGTCAGGTTCTGTGCTGCCTGGGTCGTGCCCTCATGGCGCAGCGCGCCCGCAGCCAACCGCACCGAGGTGCCCTTCACATGGCCCGCCTGACGCAACTGTTCGGCCTGCAGTGTCACGTCCTTTGCCGTCAGTGCCGACTGGGTATCCAACTGTTGTGCCGTGGCATGGAGCGTCTCACCCTGCAACTCGCCTTCTCTTACCACCAGCGCATCGCTCGCCTGCAGCGCCAAGGTGCCACCGCTGCTGACCCTGGTCCGTTGCAACTGCTGTGCACGTGCCTGCAACGTGGCATCGCCTTTTGCCGCAACATCTGCATCTTGCGCCGTCAACTCGCCGCCGGCGGCCAGCTTCACTGCACCACCGCTGTGGATAGCCCCCGCCACCGCCAGCTCACCCTGGCTGCTGACTTGCAGGTTGCCGGCACTGCTGCTGTCACGCAGCCGGATCTTGCCGTTGGCATCCAGGGTCAAATCCCCCTGCGTTGCCACCGCATTGGCCAGATTGACCCCTACCCCTTGCTCGGTCGACACCAGCCGGATCTTGCCGGCATACATGCCTCCCATGGCTGCCGTGTCGATGGCCACTTCCGGCACAACACCGTCACCCTGCTGAGCACGGATCTCCCCCGTCTGCCGGTTAACCGTGTTTGCCCCGGCGATCACGTTGACCTCCTTGCCATGCAAGGCGCCGTTGAGCTGCACCACGCGGGCAATCAAGTCGACCGACGCCTGACGGCTGCCATCCAATCCCTTGCCCCCCACCGTCAACGCCCCTTGTTTCACATCCAGCATCTGCAGCTGGCCATGGGCATCCAGCACCGGCTTGCCGGTGGACAACGTGACATTGGGGGTATTGATAAAGCCACAACCATCACAGGTCAGGCCGTTGGGGTTGGCCACCACCACGCCAGCCTGCTGACCCGCCACTTCCAGATAGCCTTGTAACTGAGAGGGATTAGCACCCACCACTTCGTTGATGATGACGTTGGCTGGCGCACCGGTAAGATGAGGGTTGTTCTGGATAAGCCCACCAAGCTGGGTTTGGGTCAGCTGGCCAGTGGCGTTGTTGAGGATGACGCCAGGCTGCGCCACATTGAAATCTTGGTAGAGGTTGTGTGATACCCCGGCCCCGTTGGGCGTTGCTATGTCGACAACCGGTACGCCATTGCCCGCCTGATTGAGCGTGGTGCTGCCCGTTGCCACCGCAATCCCCTCGGCGAAGGCAGGGTGTGCAGGTTGCAAGGCCAGCAATGCACTCAGGTGGTAAGCAAGCAGACGAAGGGTCAGGGGCAACTTGGGTGTCGACATCACTGTGTTTCCGTTAAAAATTGATGCTCAGGCGGTAGTTCACAACATAGGGATCGGCATTGAGCCAGGCCGGGGCACTGATCGGGAACCCCACACTGAGGTTGCCGGCCACATGGCGATAGCGCTGCTCCCAGCCAAGGGCCGTGCCCACCATCCCGCGCCAGCGGTCACCTTGGTTGCCAAGGTCAACGCGCCCCATGTCGAGAGCCAGCCACCCTCGCCACTGACCGAGCCAGGCTGGCGTCTGGGCCTGCCAGCTCAGCTCGTTGCGCAGGTAGCCACCGACATCGCCACTGAGGCTCTGCTCTTTAAAACCTCGCACCGAGGCATCCCCCCCCAACGAGACCCGCTCCACGCTGTAAAGCGTGTCAGGGCTCCATTGGCCATAGAGGGTGGAAAGCCAGCCCAGCTGCTGCCAGGCCGTGCTGTAACTGCCAAACAGCCCCCACTTCTCAAACTGGGCCCGAGGAGCTGCGACTGGCCGGCCGCGGTCACTGTCGGCGCCAAACCAATCCGTACCCAGAGTGAGCGTTGGATTGAGCGTGAAGAAATGACGATCGACTCGGGTCGCCAGGTTAAGCCCGCTGCGCAGTGAAGAGAGGCGGTAGCTGCTGCTCTCCAGCAACTGCTCCATGATGAAGTTGCGGCTTTGCCGGTGGGTGATCCCCAGCACGGCGGACACCTTGCTCTGGCCATCACGATAAAGGGTGTGCGACAACGTACCGGTGCTGGTGCGTGTGTTGCCGCGACTGTCATACACATAGCCACGCGACAGCAGATCGTTGCGATAGTCGCTGTACTGATAGCCTGCATCAAACAGCCAATAGCCATACGGCAGGCTCAAGCCGGCCTGCCAGCTGGTCGTATCATGGGCAGCCCGCCCATCCGTGCTGCGTGAACCTCCCAGGCTCCATTGCTCGGCCAGTGACCACAGGTTGTCAGCACTCAGCGACATCCGCCCCTGCTCTTCTCCCGTGCTCTGCTGTCCGCTGTTGTCAAACTCGAGGCTGCCCTGCAAGGGAAGTCTGCGCGACCCTTTCAGGTTGACGATGGATTGGCCTGCCGCCGTCCCCGGCTGAATGTCCAGTTGATAAGAGAGGGTGCGCAGGCGGGAGAGCTGATCCACCCCTTGCTCAAGGTCCCGCAGGTTGAGCACCTCCCCCACCAGGCCCGGGAAAAGGGTGTGGGTGATCCGGTCAGGCTGGCCGTCGACGACGATGCGCTCCACCCGCCCTTCCAGTACGGCAATCGTCAGCGTACCGCTGGCCAGGTCTTGCTCGGGCAGGAACGCTCGGCTGGTGATAAAGCCCTGTGCCAGGTACCACTGGCTGACATCGCGGATCAAGGCATTGATATGGGGCAACCCCATACAGGTGTGCAAGAACGGGCTGGTCAGCGTGGTGCGGGCATCCGCATCAAGCTGGCCTGCCCCCTCGAAGCGGATGGCAGTCACCACAAAGCAGGGACCTGCGGCTTCGGGAGTGGGAGTTGCTGCCGCCGCAGGTAGCTGGGTTTGCCGGGCGACGTCGTCGCGCTGGCGTGCAGCCTCTTCCAGCAAGCTACGCTGGCGCTGCTCGACATCATTCTGATCCAGCGGTGAGGACAGTGGTCCAGCGGCATTAGCGCACTGGATGCATAGCAAAAAAGAGACGGCAGTGCGCAAGCACCAACGCAGACGAAGGCGACAACCCATTGTTATTGAATCTTTTAGTTATTTTTACTACTACCTTGCCGACCAACAACTGCATCCTACAGGGCAGCTTAAACAGCGGTGACAAGACCTGAACGGTCGCGAATTATACAGCAAAGGCCTCGCATGCGACACAGATTGTCGCAAAAATGTGCGCTGTACCGCGGAGAATAGGCGTATCTCCATATTAATGATGAGGTTAGCTCTTCGATAAAGCGTCTTATCAGACCTTCAAGATGCCATTAGGTCGCTCGTGAAAAACCAGCAGCGCTGGATGACGGTTAGCAAGAGGGCTAAATAAAGAGAAAAGCAGTGGGCAATGCAGAAAAAACAAGAGGCTGGGTGTAGATAGCAAAAAGGCCACCCTTTCGGATGGCCTTCTTGACTGAATAAATGGCGGAGGAGGTGGGATTTGAACCCACGGATGGTCGCCCATCGCCGGTTTTCAAGACCGGTGCATTCAGCCGCTCTGCCACCCCTCCGCGACAGTGCGGCGAATATTACCCATGGCGATCGCCCTTGTAAATCCCCTCGCCGCTCGTTTGCCGATTTATTGGGCTAAATGACGCACAAAGCCGCCAATTTGAGCATAACCAGCGCTTTTTCAACCAGATAACTTGACTTGAAAACAGACTCACCCACTATAGTCAGCATCACGAAATCCCCAGCAAGATGGACTTATGAAAATCAAACATGCCCTGCTTTGCGCCCTGACGGGTGCCACCCTGCTTGCGGCGCCGGTTCAGGCGAGCGAACTGACCAAGAGCGACGTGGAACAGATAGTGCGCGACTATCTGGTCAAGAACCCGGAAATCCTGGTCGAAATGTCCAACGCCCTGCGCGCCAAGCAGGAGAGCCAGCAGGCCGAGAGCGACAAGACCTTGATCAAGGCACACGCCAAGCAGCTCTATAGCAACCAGGATCCGGAGAGCGGCAATCCCAAGGGCAGCCTGACCGTGGTCGAGTTCTTCGACTACAACTGCGGCTACTGCAAACGCGCCCACCCGCTGATCAAGCAGCTGCTGGCAGAAGACAAGGACATTCGCTACATCTACAAGCAGTTCCCGATCCTGAGCGAGACCTCCTACTTCGCCGCCCGCGCCGCCCTGGCGGTACAGCTGGGTCAGCCCGACAAGTACCAGGCCTTCCACGAGAAGCTGTACGCCCATCAGGGCCCGCTGGCCGACGAGGCACAGGTGAAGCAGCTGGCGGAAGCAGCCGGCGTCAACTGGAGCAAGGTTGAAGCCAAGATCAAGGATGGCGGCATCGATCAGAATCTCGGCACCAACCGGGCGCTGGCCGAAGCCATGAGTATCTCGGGCACACCGGCCTTCATCATCGGCGATCAGATCCTGCGCGGCGCCCCCCGTGATCTGGCCAGCCTGAAAGGCTTCATCAAGGATGTGCGCGCCGGCAAGAGCATTCAGTAATCCCGCTCCGGCACATAAAAAACGCCCCGGCATGCCGGGGCGTTTTGCTATTCATGCTGCAAACCATCAGGCCTGATGGGCCGTCGCGAGAAGCTGTCAGCAAGGCGAAGAGCAGCGCAGGGACCCGAGTTTATATGAATAAATGAGGTTCCCGAGCAGTGCATGACCCTTGATCACGGCTTCGCAGCAGGGCCATAACCGTTCGGGTTCTGGCTTTGCCAGCGCCAGGTATCCACCATCATCCGCTCCAGACCGCGCTCGGCCTGCCAGCCCAGCTCGGCACGGGCCTTGTGCGGTTCGGCCCAGCACTCGGCGATGTCGCCGGGGCGACGGGGCTTGATCTGGTAGGGAATGGTGCGACCGCTGGCCGCTTCAAATGCCTTGATCATCTCCAGCACCGAATAGCCCTGACCGGTACCCAGGTTGTAGGTAAAGACGCCGGTATCCGACGCGATGCGAGCCAGCGCTTTGAGGTGACCGATGGCGAGATCCACCACGTGGATGTAATCGCGCACCCCGGTACCGTCCGGCGTCGGGTAGTCGTTGCCAAACACCCCCAGCTCCTTGAGCTTGCCCACACCGACCTGACTGATATAGGGCAGCAGGTTGTTGGGAATGCCGTTGGGATCTTCCCCGATGAGGCCGCTCTCGTGGGCACCGACCGGGTTGAAGTAGCGCAACAGCACGATGGCCCAGCGGGGATCGGATTTGGCGAGATCGCGCAGGATCTCTTCGACCATCAGCTTGGAGCGACCATAAGGGTTGGTGGCGCTGGTGGGGAAATCTTCCCGCAGCGGTACCGAGGCAGGATCGCCGTAGACGGTGGCCGAGGAGCTGAATACCAGCCGGAACACGCCGGCCCTAGCCATCTCTTCGCACAGCACCAGGGTGCCGGTGATGTTGTTCTGGTAGTAGGTGAGCGGGATCTGGCTCGACTCGCCGACGGCCTTGAGCCCGGCAAAATGGATCACCGACTCGATCTGGTGGGCGGCAAACAGCTGCTGCAGGCAGACCCGGTCCAGCACATCCCCTTCGACGAAGATGACCGGCTTGCCGGTGATCCGCTCGACCCGTTTGAGCGATTCGGGGGAGGAGTTGGAGAGGTTGTCCAGCACCACGACCTGCTGCCCGACGTTCAAGAGTTCAACCAGGGTATGGGAGCCGATATAGCCGGCGCCCCCTGTGACCAAAATTGTCATTATGTATCCCGCGTTCGACTGAAACTGAAGCTGAGTCTACCCGCCCGGCCCCGCTGCGAAAAGAGCGGGATGCTCATGGCCCCCTCAATAGTCGACGCTGACATCCCCGCTGGCTGTGCAGGAACAGGCCAGTGCCACCCCGCTCTCGAGATCCTGTGCACTCAGGGTCATCACGCTCTGGCGCTCGATTTCACCTTCCGTGGTACAGCGACAGGCCCCACACACACCGGCACGGCAGGCAGCCATCATGGTCTCCCCCGCCCCCTCCAGCGCCGCCAGCAGGGTCTGACCCGGCAGGATCTTCACCTTCTTGCCGCTCTTTTTCAGGGTCAGCCAGAAGTGGTCGCTACCGGCCGCAACTGGCTCCGCACTCGATGTAGCTGCAGGCAGACCGAATGACTCCTGGTGCAACTGCGCTGCCGGCAGTCCCAGCTCCGCCAGCATGGTGCAGACTGCGGTCATGTAGGGGGCAGGCCCGCACAGATAGACGTGGCGCGCGAGCAGGTCTGGCACCAGTTCCCTCAGCATCTCCGGCGTGAGCCGGCCAACCCAGGGATAAGCCGTCGGTGCCTCTTCCCGTACTTTCTCCAGCACTAACGCGTGGCGCACGCCGGAATGAGCAGCGGCCAGCGCAGCCAGGTCGTCTGCGAAGATCACATCCTCCGGCGAGCGGGCGCTGTGAATGAAGCGAATGTCGGCATCCGGCCGTTTGGCCAGCTCGTCCCGCAGCATGGCCCACATGGGGGTGATGCCGGAGCCGGCACTCAAGAGCAGCGGCCGCTCGCAGGGCAAGGCAGTCAGGTTGAAGTCGCCGAAGGGGCCATCGACCCGGATCTCATCCCCTACTTGCAGGGTCTGGTGCAGATGGTGGGAGACCAGTCCGACATCCTTGATGGTGACCTGCCAGTAGGCATCCTGCGGGCTGGAGGAGAGGGTATAGGCACGGCATTGGGGCTTGCCGTCAATCTCGGTGTGCAGCGTCACGCACTGGCCAGCCAGCACGGCAGGCAGGCTGCCCGTCTGCGGCACGAACTGCCAGCTCGCCACGTCGTGGGTATCCGCCCGGCGGCCGATGCACCTGAGGGTGAGAGAGGTGGAGGTCATCGCAAGGCTCCTCTTGTTGAGAAATGTTGGAAAGGGGTCGTTAAAAAAGGCGAGCCATCAGGCTCGCCAAAGGCTTACAACATGCTGAGCGTGTAAGGCGGATGTGGCGCCGCTCAGGCCGCCAGGATCTCGGCGAGATCGGCTTCGGCCGTGGTGGTTCCTTTCAGGCCAAATTGCTCTTCCAGCACCTTGAGTAGAGCCGGGGTGAGGAAGGCCGGGGCAGTCGGGCCGGTACGGATGTCCTTCACACCCAGCGCCAGCAGGGTGAGCAGGATGACGATGGCCTTTTGCTCGAACCAGGAGAGCACCAGGGTCAGCGGCAGATCGTTGACGCCGCACTTGAACGCCTCGGAGAGCGCCAGCGCCAGCTGGATGGCGGAGTAGGCATCGTTGCACTGACCCACGTCCAGCAGACGTGGAATGCCGCCGATGTCGCCGAAGTCGAGCTTGTTGAACTTGTACTTACCGCAACCCAGGGTCAGCAGCAGGCTGTCCTGCGGGATCGCCTTGGCAAACTCGGTGTAGTAGGCGCGCTCGGCACGGTCGCCGTCACAGCCACCGACCAGGAAGAAGTGGCTGATTTCGCCGGCCTTGACCTTGTCGATCACCGCCGGGGCGGCCTGCATCAGGGCGTTGCGGGCAAAGCCGATGGTGATGAAGTGTTCCAGCTCAACGTGCTTGAAGCCTTCCAGCGCTTGCGCCTTGGCGATCACGGCGGAGAAATCTTCCCCTTCCAGGTGGGTCACACCCGGCCAGCCGACGATGGAGCGGGTGAAGATGCGATCCGAGTAGTTGCCCACGTTCGGGTCGATGATGCAATTGGAAGTCATCACCACGGCGCCCGGGAAGTTGGCAAACTCCTTCTGCTGGTTCTGCCAGGCGGAGCCGTAGTTGCCCACCAGGTGCGGGTACTGTTTGAAGAAGGGGTAGGCCAGCGCCGGCAGCATCTCGCCATGGGTGTAGACCTTGATGTCGGTGCCCTTGGTCTGCTCCAGGATGAGCTTGAGATCCACCATGTCGTGACCGGAGACCAGAATGCACTTGCCCGGAACCGGAGTGACGCGAACCTGGGTCGGCTCGGGGTGGCCGAAGGCGGTGGTTTCACCGAGATCCAGCATCTCCATGATCTTGAAGTTGAGCAGGCCAATGTCCATGGCGCACTTGAACAGCGGATCCAGATCGCTCGGATCCGTGCCGAGCCAGCTCATGATGCGATGGAATTCGGCGGCAACCCCGGCATCCTGCTGATCCAGCACCCGGGCGTGCTCCATGTAGGCGGCGGCGCCCTTGAGGCCGTAGAGGCAGAGCAGGCGCAGCCCCATGATGTCTTCGTTGACCTCGTTCTTGCCGCGGTTGACCGCGGTCTGCGGCGCCTGGGCAAGCTGGGCCAGCAGATCGGCACCCGGCTCGAAACGGGCGGCAGCGGGCAGTGGATCGGCCTGCACCGCCAGCGGAGCCAGCTTGGCAGCCAGTTGCTGACGATAGCTCAGCGCCTGGTTGACATAGGCCACGATGCGGGCGGAGTCGAAGTTGACGTTGGTGAGGGTGGCGAAGAAGGCCTTGGGCACGAAGGCGTCGATCTCGCTGTCGACGATGCCGTGCTCGCGGGCGGCCAGCGCCCAGGCGCTGAGCCCCTGCAGGGTATAGATCAGCACATCCTGCAGATCAGAAGTTTCAGCCGTCTTGCCGCACATACCTTGTGCATAGGCGCAGCCGTTGCCTGCCGGGGTACGAATTGTCTGTTCACATTGCACACAAAACATCATGCCTCTCCTAATTGGACATTTCAGTTGTTTGTTTTGTGGCGATTCTATTCCTACAGCTCAGAACTTAATAGGCATTCAATTTGCCAATTCAATTTTCATTGATGCAGATCAAAAACAAAAAAGCCGCCCAAACAGGGCGGCAAGCGGGTGGATAAAAGGAGAGACAACTCAGGTTTGCAACAGAACACGATAATGGAACTGGCTAGGCTGGCGTCTGGTTAGGCAGGTCCAGCCCTTCACTTCATCAAACCGGCATACTTCGCAGCGTCCGGCTTGGTTGGCTATCAGGCTAAATAAGCTCGCAGCATCCAGACCAGTTTCTCCTGCTGCTGCACATAGTCGGAGAGAATGGACGCAGTCCCTTCATCACCGGCATCGGCGGCCTGCCCCAGGATACGACGCTGGGCTACCAGCAGTTCGCGGAAACTCTCCAGCAGGGATTCGACGCAGGCACGACCGTCGTGCAACCCCTTCTGCTCGGGAATGGCGGAAACTTTCAGGTAGTCGCTGAAGCTGTGCAGCGGCACGCCATCCAGGGTCAGGATCCGCTCGGCCAGCGCATCGACCTTCAGCAGCAGGTCGTTGTAAATCTCTTCGAACTTCAGGTGCAGCTCGAAAAACTGGTTGCCGCGGATGTTCCAGTGGAAGCCGCGAACGTTCATGTAAAGGATCTGGTAGCTGGCCAGCAACTTGTTCAGCTCGGCGGCCAGCGCTTGTGATTGAACGGTATCAAGGCCAATCGGACTCTTCATGTTTCACCTCCAGATTTGACGACCTGGTCATCTTAGAACTCATCAGACTCAAAAGGTAATAGTTAAGATCTAACTGATTGATAGCGTGCGGCTATCATCCCAGCAGTCGGCCGTGCGAGGTAGCTCATTCAGGCTGCCGCTCGATGTAGAGAAGCACCTCCCCCAGCTGGATGCCGAACTTGCTGATGGCAGCCCGGTTGAGCAGGCGATTTTCATCCAGCAGATACATCCAGTCATCGAAACTCACCCGCACCACGCTGCCGTCAGGCAGCGCCAGATCGAGCTGATAGCGCCAGTTGAGGGCAAAGCCTGCCGTCTTGCCTACCGCCTCCCCCACCACATCCGCCGCCGTGCCGCGCCAGTGACCATCCGCCCCCTTGCTCAAAAACCAGGTGCGGGTCTGCTGGCGCCCGTCATCAAAATAGAACTGCTCGAACATCTCCCCTTTGTCACCCTGCCAGTGCCCGCGCATCTCCACCCGAAAACGGCTGGTCACCTCACCGCTGCGATCGGTCACCAGACCGTGCGCCGTCAGCTTGCCACTGAAGAAGCGAGCGAGATCCCACTCGGGGCCCTGGCCGCGATAATCCTCCAGACTGCTGCCGCAACCAGCCAGCAGCAGCAGTGGCAACAACAGCAGGTAGCGCCAGGTGCGGGTGTATTTCATGAATCCCTTTTGCATCAGCGCTCTCCCCGCAAGCGGCGGGTAAGCGCCGGATCGCGGCTCCCTTGTGCCAGCCAGATGGCAAGAAAGGCCGCCGAAAATTGCGGATCGGCGAGGGTGCCGAGCGGCTTGTCCCGCCACCAGAAATGGCCGGCGCCGCCCCTGTCGACATAGAAGGTAAGCCGGTCACCCGCCTGGACATCGGGCCAGAGCGCGGCGAGCTGACCAAGCCAGCCCTGACGCTGCTGCTCGCTGCCAAGCCCCAGTCGCTGCCACTCGGCGGCGGTGGCACTCAACAGATCGTCCCGCTCGATGGCTCTGGCGTAGGTGAGGCTCAGTGCCTGAGGATAGTGACCCGGCCGATAGCGGCCGTTCTCGCTGTAGAGGGTGGCGTCATAGAGCTTGAACCAGAGCCAGCTCATCTCGCCGCGCCCAACCGGCTGCAGCTGCTGCCAGGGAGTGACCAAGGATTGCCCGGTCTGGGCGAAAGGGGTCAGCGGTAGGCTCAAGCCTGCCAGCAGCAGACTAATTCCACCCCATGTGCCAATGGGCGGGATCTTCGAGTTCATGCCAGTCCATCTCCTGTTCCAGCAGCGTGTTGATATCCTGCATCACCACCTGCTGCAGCTGCCCCTGCGCATCGCGCTGACAGGCCACCACCAGATAGAAACGCTCAGTCAGCTCGTGCCGGCTCTCTTTGGTCCATTTGGAAAACAACAAGGTGTCGGTCGAAAAGGTGTTCATCTCGCTTCACCCTCCAGCTTGACCGTTACCCACAGGAGTACGGGTAACCACCACATCCAGATCACTGCCAGCAGTGCCGCACTGATCCCGATGCCCCAAGGTAAGTGTACTGCCCCCATGGCGGCTCCCGCCACATAGAAGGAGGCCCCCCCAACCATGCCGAACAGCCCCTGCTGCCAGCGCGGCAAGGGCCGCAGCCAGCGCAGACCGTGGCAGAGGGTCAGGGCAAAGCCGCACCAGAGCAGCACCAGCCAGAGCGGAAAACCGGTGTTGAAATAAAACAGCCCGAGTTGCCAGAGCAAAGCATCGAGCAGGCTGCCGGCAAGGGCGACCGGGATGAGCCGCCAGTCGTGCCAGCGGCGAGGAGAGAAGAGAAAATGAAGCAGCAGTGCCAGCAGCGGGCCCGGCTGCTGCCACTTCACCGCCAGCAACCAGTAGAGGTTGAACCCCAGCAGATGGGCCCACTGCCACATGATCAGTGCCCGCCGACAGGCAGATCCCCACTCCAGCCGAGTGGGCCCGGTTTGGCCGCTTCCAGCTGCACCAGGCTGATGGTGCGCTCCCAGAAGCCCCCTTCGCAGTAGGCGAAATAGAAGTGCCACAAGCGGATGAAGTCCTGGCTGTAGCCGAGAGCGGGCAGCTCGGGCGCCAGCGCCAGGAAGCGCGCGCACCAATCAGCCAGCGTGCGGGCGTAGTGGTGGCCGTGATCGTGCAGCCGCACCAGCTGCATGTCTGTCTCGCGCGCCAGCAACCCCGCCATCTTGGAGACGCTCGGCAGGCAGCCACCGGGGAAGATGTAGCGCTGGATGAAATCAACCCCGCGCAGATACTGGGCATGGCGCTGATCGGCAATGGTAATGGCCTGAATGAGCAGGCGACCACCGGGTTTGAGCAGCCGCGACAGCTGGCGGAAATAATCGGGCAGGAAGGCGTGGCCCACCGCTTCGATCATCTCGATGGAGACCAGCTTGTCGTAACTGCCCTCCAGCTTGCGGTAGTCCTCCAGCAGCAAGGTGATGCGATCCCCCAGCCCCTCCCGCGCAATCCACTCCTTGGCGTAATCGTGCTGGGCCCGGGAGATGGTGGTGGTGGTCACCCGGCAGCCATAGTGGCGGGCGGCATAGACGGCGAGGCCGCCCCAACCAGTGCCGATCTCCAGCAGATGATCATCGGGGCCAAGTGCCAGCCGCTCGCAGATGGTGCGCAGCTTGGCCTGCTGCCCCTCTTCCAGGCTGGCCTCGGCATGGGGATAGATGGCACTCGAGTACTGCATGTGGCTGTCGAGAAAACCCTGATAGAGGGTGTTGCCGAGATCGTAGTGGGCGGCGATGTTGGAGCGCGAGCCGGTCAGGGTATTGCGATTGAGCCAGTGACGCACCTTGTTGAACGGGAAGCTGAGCCAGCCGAGGCGCCGCTCAAGGGAATCGAGCAGGGTTAGATTGCGGGCCAGCAGCCGCACCAGAGCCACCGGATCCGGGCTGGTCCAGAGCCCCTCCACCCAGGTTTCCCCGGCGGCTATGCTGCCCCCCAGCAGCAGGCGGCGGTAGAAGGCCGGATCCTGCACCACCAGCTCGGCGTGCAAATCGGTGCCCGCCACGCCAAAGCTGTGACGCTCAGCACCATCCCGCAGCAGCAGCTGGCCGTGTTCGAGGTGCCCCAGCAGATTGAGCAGCAGTTGCCTGGCCCCCTTGTCGATGAAAGAGGCAGAGAGGGTTGATTGCACAAGTTCCATTAGCGGCTCTCCGGATGGCTAAAAATGGGTGTTCGTTTGATATAAAGACGCAGGGCCTGCCAGTAGATCCCGAGCAGCACCTTCATGGTCATCCAGGGCCAGCGGGCCAGCAGGGCCACCAGCCCCTTGCGCGACAGCGGCGCCCGGCGCAGTGCCAGGGTGGCGTCAAACAGCTTGGCCTCTCCGGATACGGGATGACTTTCGATGTGGATCAGTGTCTCCTGCGCGGGCGGACGAATGTGCCAGTGGTAGCGCATCGCCAGCCCCATGAAGGGAGAGACGTGAAAATCCTTGTCGTGGGGGGCCAGCGCCGCCAGATCCAGCAGGTAGTAGTGGCGCTCGTTCCAGGGAGTGTTCGACACCTCCGCCAGCAGATAGCGCGCCTCGCCCTGCCGGTAGCAGAAGTAGAAATTGACCGGGCTGAAGTAGAAGCCCAGACAGCGCACGTTGCCGAGCAGCAGCACCCGCCCCCCGGGCTCGGCATCGCCACCCAGTTCGCTCACCTTCTGCCACACCGCCTGCTTGAGCGGCCCCTCGCTGCCGCGCAGGTAGTCGTCACGACGAAACGAGAGCAGCCCTGCCCGCTCCACCCCGAACCAGCGCCCCTTACCGAGCGTGGCCAACTCGTCGAGATCCAGCCCCAGCATGAAGAGGTTGTAGGAAAAGGCATGGGCGCGCGGTGCGAAGCGGCGGTGGCGCACCGAGCCCTGCCAGATGGCGCTGAGGGTGCCGGTCATGGCCTCGGCACTCGCCTCCTGGCCGCTCAGGACTGCCCCCTTCATAGCTCGGCCCCGAACCGTCTGGCCACGTCCAGCGCGCTGCGCACCCCGTCTTCGTGAAAACCGTTGTACCAGTAGGCGCCGCAGAAGTGGGTGTGCTGCTGGCCGCAGATCTCGGCCCGCCGCTGCTGGGCGGCGATGGAGGCCTGATTGAACACCGGATGGTGATAGACGAAACGGCGCAGCACCTTGCTCTCGTCCACCTTGCCCTCGGGATTGAGGCTCACGCAGAAGGGCTGCGGCGAGCTCACCCCCTGCAATATATTCATGTTGTAGCTCACCAGCGGCCGTGCCCCGTCATCCTCGCCCAGCTGATAGTTCCAGCTGGCCCACGCCTTGCGGCGCACCGGCAGGCAGCGCACATCGGTGTGCAGCCAGACATCGTTGGCCTGATAAGGCATGGCGCCCAGAATGGCCAGTTCCCGCTCGCCCGGATCCGCCAGTAATGCCAGCGCCTGATCGCTTTGACAGGCGAGGATCACCTCGTCAAACCGCTCCTCGCCGTAGCTGCTCTGGATCAGCACCCCGTCCGCCTGACGCCGGATCCCCTGCACCGGGCAGGCGAGGCGAATGTGAGCCTGCCAGCCGGCCGTCAGCGGGCCAATATATTCCCGCGAGCCGCCAGGGATCACATACCACTGCGGCCGGTTGGCCACCTCGAGCAGCCCGTGGTTGGCAAAAAAACGCAGGAAGAAGCCGAGCGGAAAGGCGCGCATATCGGCCAGCGTCGATGACCAGATGGCAGCCCCCATCGGCAAGATGTAGTGGCGGGCGAAGTAGTCGCTGAACTCCCCTACCTGCAGAAAATCCCCCAGGGTCAGCTCGGGGCCGACCCCCTGATGCTGCCCATCGGCCAGCCAGGCCCGCGCCTCCCGGTTGAAGCGCAGGATCTCGGCAACGAAACCGTAGAAACGGGGACTCAGCAGGTTGCTGCGCTGGGCAAACAGGGTGTCGAGGTTGTGGCCGTTGTACTCCAGCCCCTGCGGGCTTTTCACCGAGAAGCTCATCTCGGCCGGCTGCCGCGCCACCCCGATCCGCTCGAGCAGCCGCAGGAAGTTGGGGTAGGTGCGGTCATTGAAAACGATGAAGCCGGTGTCGATGGCATAGCTGCGCCCCGCCTGGTGGACGTCGACGGTGGCGGTGTGGCCGCCCAGGGTCGGCGCCGCCTCGAACAGGGTGATGTCGTGCAGCTTGTGGAGCAGAAAACCGGCGGTCAGACCTGAAATACCGGAGCCGACGATGGCGATCCTTTTCTTCATGAAGGGCGTCCTTTCGAAACGAGTGTGCGGCCAAGACGCAGCCAGAGCCCCGTCGGCAGCGCGCCAAGCAGGCGCAGCAGCCAGATGAAGCGGCGGGGAAAGTGGATCTGGTGACGACCGGCAGTGAGCCCCGCCATGATGGTGCGGGAAGCCTCTTCCACCGTCACCAGACAAGGCATGGGAAAATCATTTTTGGCGGTGAGCGGGGTCTGCACAAAGCCGGGGCGGATCAGGGTCACGCCGATCCCTTTGCCGGCCAAATCGAGGCGCAGGGTATCCGCCAGATAATCGAGGGCCGCCTTGGAGGCACCATATGCTTCGGCCCTGGGCAGCGGCAACCAGCTTACCGACGAGCTGACGATGGCAAGGCGTCCGCCTGCCCCGAGCAGCGGCAAAAAGGCGGCCAGGGCATGACCGGTGGCAATGAGGTTGGTCTCGATCACCCGGGCAAACAGGGCGCCGTCAAACCCCTCGGCGACATCCATGTACTCGCAGTTGCCGGCATTGAGGATCACCAGATCGACCCGCGGCAAGCAGGCGGCCGCCTCGCTCACGGCGCTTGCATCGCGCCCGTCAAACTGCAGCGGTGTGATGCCGTGGCGACCCAGTGCCAGCAGCCGATCGCCATCGCGACCGCAGCCCCACACCCGCCAGCCCGCCTGCCGGTAATCGAGCGCCAGCTGAAAGCCGATGCCGGAGGTGGCACCGGTGATCAGCACCCGGCCGCCGTTCATGCGCCGAGCCTCCCCTTGATGGTGCGCACCAGGGGGCCTATCAGCGGCAACTGCTCGTAGAGCATGGCGCCCAGATCGAAGTAGTCGCGATGCAGGCACACCTTGCCCGCCTCGTCGAATTCGAGGCGGGTGGCCCCCTCCACCGTCACCGTCGCACCGCCGCGCAATCTGGGATGGGAGAAGGTCATGGTCCAGCCGAGCCAGGCCTGGCGCCCCTGCAGCAGCTGGCTGGTGATGACGAAACGGCAGTAGGCCAGGCGCTGATAGAGGACGGCAAAATAGTCGCTGAGCGCCGCCAACCCCTCGATGCGGTGAGCAGGATCGGTAAAGACCACCTCGTTTGCGTAGACCTCGGGCAAACGGTGCAGCTCGTCTCTGCTTAGCTGCTGATAGAGGGCCACAAAGCGGGCCAGCGACTCATCCATGCTATTTCTCCAGGGCGCGAAACATCTCGATGGCTCTCACCCGGGCAACGGCGTGGTCCACCATGGGGGCCGGATAATCCTGTCTCCCCTTGAGCCGCAACCAGTCGTGGGGCTGGTGCAGATAGGCGGCAGGCAGATCAGCCAGCTCAGAGACCCAGGTACGAATGAACTCCCCTTGCGGATCAAATCGTTGCCCCTGAGTGGTGGGGTTGAACACCCGGAAATAGGGCGCCGCATCGGCCCCGGTCCCCGCCGCCCATTGCCAGCCACCGTTATTGGCCGCCAGGTCGCCGTCGATGAGTCGGCTCATGAAGTAATCCTCCCCGAGCCGCCAATGGATGTGCAGATCCTTGGTGAGAAAGCTCGCCACTATCATCCGCAGCCGGTTGTGCATCCAGCCGGTGGCGTTGAGACAGCGCATCGCCGCATCGACGATGGGGTAGCCGGTACGTCCCTCACACCAGGCGGCGAAGGCATCCGGATCCCAGCTCCACGGCAGTGCCGCCGTCTCCGGCTTGAAGGGCCGATTCATGGAGAGAGTCGGGATCAGCACCAGCAGGTGGCGATAGAACTCGCGCCAGATGAGCTCATTGAGCCAGACAAAGCCGGGCTGAGCCTTGGACTGGGGCCGGTAGCCGAGCCGCTGCTGGAGCGCCGCCACGCACTGGCGCGGGCTGATGATGCCGGCCGCCAGATAGGGGGAGAGCACGGAGGTGCCTGCGATGGCAGGGAAATCGCGGGCCTCGCCATAGTCGAGCACCGCCTGCTCCAGAAAGTCATTCAGACGGCGGCTGGCCTCGGCCTCCCCCACCGGCCAGCGGGGCTCTGCCGTCAGTTCGCCAAGGGCGGCATCGACGAAGTTCCGCTCGGCCAGCGGCGGCCACGGCAGCGGCTCGCCACGGGCTGTAGGCGCGCGATGAATGACGAAACCATCCTCATCGAGGGCCTTGAGCCAAGCGCGGCTGAAGGGAGTGAAAACCTTGAACATCTCGCCAGAGCCGGTCAGCACCCGCCCCGGCGGCAGCACGCAGCAGCCGTTAAGCCAGTGGCAACCCACCGCCTGCTCCGCCAGCGCGGCGGTGACGGCCTGATCCCGGCGCAGCTCGTCGATCTCGATGGCCTGATTGGCGTAGAGCTGGGTCACGCTCAGCTCGCGGCAAAGATCTGCCAGCGCCGCCGGCACTTCGCTAAAAGTCTCTACCCGCAGCAGATGAAGCGGGATGCCGAGCGCCGCCAGCTCGCGGCCCAGCACATCGACCTGGGCCAACATAAAGCGTTGACGAACCGGGGCCAGCTTGTGCTGCTGCCACTGGGTCGGGGAGAGGATAAAGAGCGCGGCCACCGGCTCATCATCGGCGCAGGCATGGCGCAAGGCGGGGTTGTCGGCCAAGCGCAGATCATTGCGAAACCAGACCAGCTTCATGATTTTTTCCTCCCGCGTCCGCCGGCGCCAGCCACCGCAGGCCTACCCGCCATCGCCTCGGCAAGGCTCGCCTGCCAGCCGTGGGCTTGCAGCCACTCACCATCGTAGAGGCGCCCCAGCTCACCAAAGAAGCGGGTACCGGCCGGCCAGTCGGCAGCCAGCTCCTGCTTGCCAAGGCCGGCTCCCAGCAACACCAGCCAGGGGGTTGACGGCGCGCGGCTGTTTTGAACCTATCGAGAATTTGATTTGAACCCGCCAAAATACCGAATCTAACCGTGCCTAATCGTGCTGTAACGAGACAGACTAAGCTGATGGAACATCAGGCCAAGTCACCTTGGTTGGCCATCCGTCGCTTTGTGGCAAACGATAGAGAGTGACCCGGTAGTGCTGCCAGGCGGTCAGCTGAACACGTTCCTCATCGCTGAGAATGCCAAGCTTCTCGGCATCTTCCAGCGGGGCCATGGCAGTGGCGGCCTGCTTAAGAAGGGTATTGAGGCGAGCCTGCTGCTCGGCCTCCGTCGGCGGCGGCAACGGGATCACCTCTATGTCGCCAAACTCGCCGAACGCTGCCCGGCTGTAGAGTTCTCGGCCGTGCTCCATCGGGTCATCCTTGCGGGCGGTGAACTGGACTGGCTCAGGTAGGTGGGAAAACCTCACATCCAAGGTAATGCTATCGGGATCCGCCGCATAATGGCGAGGATGCACGGCGCTGAGTACTTCAATACGTTCCATCAGGTTCTCCTATCTTCTCAGGCGACCCGAACCCACAGGGTCGCTCGGTCATCATAGCGGTCATCATCGTTCGCATTCATGATGTCGCCCATACATTGCCAAGTACCCGGCAGGCTGTAACCGGCGTAACCATACTCATAACAGGAGCAAGGTCGTAGATTAGCGCCTGACACTCGCTGGCCGTGGCTAGTTTTTCCGGCGGTATGGATCAGCGCGGCAAACACGTAAGCGCCAATAGCTTGGTATGTGCCGGCCACCACATCAGCGTTACCGCTGGCGGCCTGCTTAACGGCAAAGCTGTCCATGGCCCAATCA
Source organism: Aeromonas sp. ASNIH4 (assembly GCF_002934425.1). Classification (NCBI taxonomy): domain Bacteria; kingdom Pseudomonadati; phylum Pseudomonadota; class Gammaproteobacteria; order Aeromonadales; family Aeromonadaceae; genus Aeromonas; species Aeromonas sp. ASNIH4. Next base: position 3,529,183 of record NZ_CP026217.1, read on the forward strand.
ACCACATTCTTGCCGCTAAGGCGTGGGCTGAACAGGTCACCATTGGGGGCGATCCGCCATCCGCCCGGTGACTCCAGCTGGCCGCCGTTGCGCAGGGTCCACACTTGGGTGTAGCTACCGCCATCAATAGCCGCGAAGGTGTGACCACAATCAGATGCATTACCAAGCGTCTGGTAGCCATAGAACATCTCGATGTCATAGGCCTCGGCCATGTTGAACGACTGACCCAGCACACCAAACAGCGCGCCGGAATGCGTGGCAATTCCGGGGGCGTTATACGAGAGATGTCCCTTGGCGGGCCATGTCCGGTTATTGTTCAGCTCCGCCTTAAACTTGGTCAGCGACTTGACGCCGAACGCCCCAATCTCAGCGTAACCCTGAGCCTCACCGCCAGCTCCATTACTCTGGCAGAAACGGACGTTTGCGGTGCCCATGGGTTTATACATCATCACCGCATGTTTGCCGGGCTCGTGCAGCTCAAGAGACGGGTTCGTGCTGCTCCGCACTTGGTGGTATTTACTCTCACTGCCGCCATCCACCACCAAGCTATTCATCTTGACGACGCCGTCAGAGCTCACCCCGAAATCTTGCCCTACCCAAGTCCCATCCTGATAGCGGTGGAGGCCCCACATCCCATTCGCAGGATCCATGCCAGCACCCCAAGTGCGGCCCCGGAAATCTTCATATGGGCTGAATTTCAGGCCGCCATTTGCCCCCACTCGCACAGAATCAGCAGCTAGGCGCTTGAGGGCGGTGATCTCATGGCGGCCGAAGCTGATCACCTTGGATGGGGCGTTCTCGGCGCTCACCTTGGCGCTGATATACGGATCGACATCCTCGGGCGCTTCCATACCGAGCCAAGTGCCGCCATTACTGCCTGCGCGTGAACGCGCTATCAGCCCAACTCGGCCGTAGATGGCGCCTTGCGCATCGACGCCACCGTCTAGGGGGCCGCCTGTTTTAGGATATGCCCCAAGCTCATCGGGGGTGGGCTTGTTCAGTGTGTTGTAGTCCCTGGCCCAAGGGGTGAACGCTCCGGTGTCGAACTGGGCTCGGGTATAGACCCGGCTGGTGTTGTAGACGTGATAACGATGCTGCACCCCGGCCCCAGCTGTCACAATGAGGGAACCGGATTTCGCCTCTGGGTAGTTGAGAGCCAACGTCGCATTGCCATCATTGTCCTGGCGGTATGCTCCCGGCTTGGTAATCGTATTCAGGTCCTCCTTGACCAGCGAGAACGGGTTGGTCAACGTGCCTGGGTGGGTGTGGTTTGAAGGCGACTTACTATCAAGCGCTTGCTGCAATCCGTCCACATTGTCGATGGTATGAGAGTGGCTGTCGTCTTTCACCGTTACTTCAAGCGTCGCGCCGTCCTTACCGAGCGTAACCGAGCCGGTTGCATCCCCAGACAGAGTGAGCTTGTGGGTGTGATTGTGGAACTCTTCCTGAGTGACGGTGCCTTCGGGGTTAACCTGGACCTCAATCGCCTCAATGTTCATGACTGGCACCATCATGCCAATAATGAACTGGGCTGCCATGTTCGGGTTTTCGGGGATTTGAGAAGGGCTATACGCCGCATACACGATCAGGTTGCCGCTGGCATCCAGCAGACCAAATTCGCGCAGCCATTTACCACGATGGTCTGCCTGGGGGATGTAGTTGATACTCCCGCCCAAAATGGCATCCTCGGCCACCCCGTTATCCAGCAGTTGGCGATGGAACTCCCGCACCAGCTTGGTCACAGATGGCTTGATCTCAACGGGGTTGCCGCCTCCGTCGCCCAAGGCCATTTTGGTGATTACGACGGTCTTGCCTGCCTGGTACGCCTCTTCGATAAGTTGAGCGCCGACATCCGTCAGCACTCCCGCCAAATTAGTTGTCATACATCCTCACCCAAGACCATCATTTTCATGCAAACATTCACCACAACAGGCAGATACATGCCTGCTTTCATCGCTATCTTCGGGCGCAAGGTCCAGTGCTGGGAACCGCGTTTGTTACTCTCAACCAACGCATACACCTGGTTATAAAACGTGGCATCAATGGCTCGCCCGGTGTCGGTGGCCACATCGACCACAAACGTGCCGCGTGGACCCTCTGGCGTTTGCTGGTGCCACTCCCTGACATCTCCCTGGTAACCCGTCAGGGCCAACGCCCTTTTTACTGCCCAAGGGGTGCCTTTGTAGCGAAACAGCAACAGCGCCTCTTTCACCACGGCCCGTTTCTGGGACTCCGGCCAGGCGTCATCCCATACGTCCACCCGCCACTGCCAGGCAAGCCAGGGTAAAAAGCTTGGGTGACAGTTGTCGATATCACGAACATGCAACCCCGGCAGTGCCTGGCGCAGGGAGCCCAGTTCGTCGGCGGTCAGCTGGCTCAGGGTGCGCAGCTCCAGTGACTGGCGCAAAACAGACGGGATCAACATCAGCAATCGTCTCCTCAATAACATGGAGCCATTGTGGCTATCTGTTCGCGGGTGCGATGCCCAAGGGCATGGGCCGTCGGCGCAGTGCATTACCATCCAGTCAACAACAACGCCTGGAGGCACCATGAAACAACCACTGACCGATATCACAATTGCCAAAATGATTCAAAAGCACGACATCTGCCCGTTGCCCTACGACATCAACTACCAGGGTCGCAAGCTCAATGCCGCCCGTCGCCTGCGTATACCCAAGGTGCGTGATCGCATCGAGGCCGTCCGCTTCGCCAAAGACAGCTTCGGGTTTGAGGCATCCGATGCCGTCCTTGCCGGGGTGGCGGCCAGCGTCCTGGTTTTCGGCACCCTGGTGGAGACCACCACGGATGAGGGCGATCAGGTCACGCTGGAAGATGAACTGCCCGTACCGGTGGATGTACTCATCGACCAGCTCGAATATGGCGATTTCCAAAACCTGAGCTACTTGATGGGAAAGCCTCGCCCCTCCTCCGAATCACCGAGCGACACCTCAAAAACGCAATCCGAGTCCTGACGGACGGGCGGCAAGGTCGCGCCACCTATCGCGAAGTCCTCGACATGACTTGGCCTGAACTCATCTTTCTCCTTGAGGTAATGCTTGATGAACGGAAATAACTTTGCCCTTGCGCTGACGGTCGGCATTGAAGACCTGTTCACCCAGCACAAGAAGCGGATCGAGAAAGAGGCCAAGAAACTCGAACAGGATTTTAAGGGGCTTCAAAAAACCGCAGGGGACGTGACCGAGTTCCGCCGTATGCAGGAGGGGTTGGAGCAGCTGGGACGTGAGTCAGGCACCACCAGCCGGGAATTCCAACAACAGGAGCAGCAGCTTCAACAATACGCCTCGGCCTTGCGGCGGGCCGAGGTCAACATCAGCAACTTGACCCAGGAGCAACGGCGACTCAACACCCAGCTCAAAGAGACCGAAGAGGCCGCCAAAAGCATCAAGTCCCTGGGGGAAGGGATGGATCAACTGGTTGGCAATGTGGTGGCAGGAGGTGTCGCCTATGCCGCCGCCCAGCGAGGACTCAGCACGGCGCAGCTGGAGCATCAGGCAAACTTTCGCACCGGCAAACCTGCCGGGTTCTTTTCCAGCAGTGCTGAGCGTGATTGGAAGAATCAGGCCGTCAGGAATATTGGGGTCACAGAAGCTGAAGCGCTGGCCGCTCGGGAGGAAACCATCCGCCTGGGTGTCGATGACAAGACCGGGCGAGATATGGCCAGCAGAGCGTTAGCCTTAAACAGAGCCATGCCTAACTCCGATGTGCAGGAGATCCTTCGTGCAACCTATCAAACACAGCAAGCGTTCGGAGTAAAACCGGAGGAGGCCTCTGATCTGATCTATGGGGTCTACACCCAAGCGGGTGATCGATCCAATGACCTGCTTGATACCTTCAACGAATACGCCCCCCTTGTTGCAGAACTGGGGCTCAGTGCCAAACAGTTCAGTGCACTATTAGCCGAAGGGATGAAGGGGGGAGCGTTCAACTACGACAAAATTGCCGACGGTATAAAGGAGGCCATTAAAGCTCGTTTCTCTGATGCAGGTGAATTGAGCAAAGTTTTAGGGAGTGGAAAAACCCCCGGTTTGATTGAAACGATAGATGACCCAAAGGTACGTCAACAGTTCAAGTCTTTCCTTGGTCAATATCGTCAAGCGAATGAAAATGGCGGTGATAAAGTCACGCCATTTTTGAATGCGTTACAAGCTGGCGTAGAGCTATATTCGAGCGATCCAAACAAAGCAAAACCAATCTTAGAAGCTCTTTTTGGCACCATGTTTACTGAAGATGTCTCGCTAAAATCAGTGCAAGGAGTCATCAATGGGATAAAGAACCCGGATGCCACTCTGGGCAACTATGATGGCCAGTTGGATAAAGGCCTGAAAGAGAGCTTCAGCCCGTTTGAAGATCTGACATCGAGCTGGGAGGCATCCACCACCCGGTTCTATGAAAGCGTGGCAGACTTCTCCAGTGCCATTAGCCCACTGACCGGTCTATTGGCAAAGGGGCTGGATAAGGGCGGTAATTTTATTGCCGAGAACCCTGGTACAACCTTGGCCGGAACTGCCGCCGCCATGCTGCTTGGCAAAGGCCTTGTGGTCGGTGCATCCCGTAAAGCTCGAACCACGATTACAGGATGGTTCTCGGGCAAAGAGGGCGCTGCCACAAAAGAGGCTGTAGAGGCAATGGCCAAAGGAGCCCCTGCCGCAACCGCCACCAGTAATAAGATGCCAAGCTGGATGGATCACCGCTTATCTGGTGCCCCGGTGCCACCTCCGGCCACCAGCGGGGGATGGTTGCAATCCCTTAAAGAGGGAGCAGGTAAAGCCCTGGGTGGCAAGGGGGGTAAGATGCTGGGGTGGTTGCCCGCCCTGCTGTTTGGTGGAGCACAGATCTACGATGCTGCCCAGAACGGAGACAGCGACCAGTTGATCACCACCACTGCCGGAGTCGGCGGATCACTTGCGGGTGGTGCAGCGGGGGCTTATGGCGGGGCAGCCTTGGGCACAATGATCTTGCCTGGGATCGGCACCGGGATTGGTAGCATCGGTGGCGGCATCCTCGGTGCCATCTTGGGGGAAGAAGGCGTCAAGGCAATCACCGAGGGAGTGATGGGGTGGTTTAGTGACGGTAAGAACGGCACCCAAAACGACGCAGACAAGGAGATGGAGCGCCTCTTGCAACCCATGGCCAAGAGTGCGACCACCAGCACCCCGACCACGCCGCCCCCGGTGCAGATTGCCCTGAGTCATCAGTTGGCCATCTCGGTCACCCCCGACTTTACCAATGCCGCCGATATTGAGGCCGCCATCATCCAGGCGATGCGCAACAGTACCCCGGAACTGGTACAGGAGTTGAAGGATACGCTGGAGCGAGTGATGCAAAGCATGGATTACGCTCAACCATCCTCGTGATGGATTCCTGAGCAGCACACGGACGTGCTACCATCCATGAATTCAAATGAATCATGGGAGCGTGAGATGCGTAAGATAGCTATCAGCCTGTTTGGTATCGCTATAGCCTTTCAGACAATGGCTATTGATGGTTACAACTCTTCTCTTCGAATCGGAATGAGCAAGCAAGAGTTAATCGACTCCAACATCTGTAACTTTAGAGATAAAGAGTTCAGAACGTTAAGGTGTAATGATTTCCGGCTCAAAGGCGAAAAGGCCAATCTAGAGACGTACTTCCTCAAGGGGGGCGTAGGATTGGACTACGTTAGTGTCATTATCCCTAGTGGTGTAACCGTTGATGATGTTTACCAAGATTTGGTAACGAAATATGGTAAGCCGAACAAAATAAAAACGGTCGAAGAACATGGCGGCAAATACGAAAAATTCATCTTTGATGATTACCATGCAGCACTAAGAAAAATAACGCAGGATAATGGAGATATATCAGGCACTCTTTACTTTAGAAGTGACTATTATTTAAAGCAGATTAACCCTGACAAAGAATAATAAAGAAAACCCCGATTATCGGGGCTTTCTTTATTCTCGCGTCAACGCTTGAGAGGCCGCCTGTAACGCCGTTCGCTCTGCATCGGTGATCCGGCTCACCGCAAACACGTTCCCGCTGTCATAGGCCAGTGCCCGGCCCCAGAGCCACCCTCCTGTCACGGCCTCAAAAAACCACACCTCCGCTTGCCAGTCATCGCCCACTTGCCCCAAGCCGAACGCCACATCGCTACTCTGGGCGAGCGTCGTGGCCACGGCCTGTTCTGCCTTGCCAAGGTCTGCTGCCGTCAGTACCGAGGCCGATACCTTCTGGGCACTCAAGGCCCCCAACCGCTCCACCAGCAACGCCTGGCTTTGCGCCTTCGAGTAGGCGGTGATGGCGGGCACCAGGTCAAAGGCTTGCGCCTGGCTCATCAGACTGCCTGGCAGACGGTGCAGGGTCTGGGTCGGTGAGCTGGTGAACTGATGCTCGGCGGCCATGGTCGGGGTGGCTGATACCCGTTCATCCGTGACCTGGGCTGACCGGCGTTTTACCTGCTCAGGCAGGCGTTGGTATTGGCTTTGCCCCAGGGGGCTGACCGTGGCCCGGCACTTGTGATGGTTGGGGGGCCAGTATTTGCGCCAGAATGGATCGCCCTTTGGCTTCACCGTCCGGTCCAGGTGGCGACACAGCTTGGTGGTGCCGCTGTCCATCACCGAGAGGTAAATCAGGTACTCCACCAGATCGTTGTTCTCAACCTGTGACCAACGTCCGGCGCTATAGGCCGCCATCATGTTGTTGCGATAGTGCAGCTCCAGATACCAGGGATTGACCGGGCTCACCCCGGCTTGCTCCAGGTACTGGCCGACCTGCTGCATGGTCTCGCTGGCCGACTGCCCCTGGGCAAGGGCAGTGGCATAACGGGCCTGCACATCAGCTACCGCTTGTTCCGAACTGACGCTGGCGACGGTAAAGGCCCGCAGGCGCATCTGGGCATCGAGATCCCGATATGCCTTGCTGGTGAGCGGCACCTTACTCTCCAGATAGGCCAGCGCCTCTTTGAACGGCACCTGGGCGGGGGCCTCTGCCAGTTCCACCGTCTCGTTGATGAGCTGCTGCACATGCCAATGGCCATAGAGCCAGGCAAAGCGCATCGCATCGGTATAGGCCATGGCATAGCGCTGCTGGCTCTTGTCGGTCACCACCTCCGGCTTGGTCAGGCGAGTGGTGATCTCTTCACTGAGTGCGCTGGCCGTCACCGTCAGCAGTTGCTGCTCAATCTTCTCCAGGCGAGTGAGCGCCTGTTGCTCCTTGCGTTCCTGCTGGCTTAAAGACATAGCAAGGGCCCTGCACCAGGGTTGGAGAGGGTCATCCCTGCCCCGTTCCCACCGCTTTGCTGTGCCTTCACACGTTCTTCAAAGGCCTTTTCATCAAACACCAGGCGCACCTGCCCATCCTTACCGTTAAGCGAGAAGATCCAGCGCAGCAGGGTGGCATTGAGACAGCCAAACACCATCTTGAGATCCCCGATGGCGATACGCAGCGCCGCCCGTTCGTGCACCTCCCCGAGAGACCTGGAGCCATATTGCTGGGTGTTCGAGGTCAGGGTCTGGCCGGTGATCCGCTTGCTCATCTTGGTGTCATAGTGACGAATGACCTCCAGCAGCTCCTGGGCCTTGCCGCTGGCAGTCAGCTGGATCACCTGGTCAACGTTAGACAGAGCCACCCCTTCGCCGGATTCGAGACCCGCCAGGGCGGCGCTGACAACATCCAGCTCGGTGACGTTGTTAGCTTTGGCCAACGCAATGACCGAGGGCACCGAATATTTCTGCCCCAAGCGCTCCAGCTGGGCGACGTGGGTCCACTTGACCTGCCAGATAGGCCAAACACTCTCCAGGATAGAGATGCCATAGGGGCGCTCCTTGGTGGCCTTACGGCGCACCGGGATCACTTTCCCTTCAGCGACCAGGGCAAAGCCGCTGCCACCGCGAGGGGCGTAATAGACCTGACCCCGATCATCAATACGAAACAGCCTGGAATGGCGGCGCTCGATGCGCACCGGACGCCAGGGGCCGGTGCTCTGGTCCCACTCCACCTCCAGCGGGTTGAAACCCCACTCGGCAGCGCACAGGGCATCTTCCAGCAGGGTCTCCATATCCAGGCGCTCTAGGAGCTGCTCGGCAAAGGCCACATCGTCAGGCAACCCTTCCAGATACCAGGGCAGGGTCATGGCGGCGGCGTGGCGCAGTTCGACATCAGAATCCACCTCCTCATCAAGGAGCATGGCATCAATGGCACCCCAATAGGGGTCGAAGGCGTGGGAGGCCTGTGCCCCCATGGACAGGGGGGCAGGATAGTAATCGGTGAACAGGTTACCGGAAGCGGTTAAAGGGGTAACCAGGGATGATGTAACTCGCTTTTGCATCTTTGGTACTCCTGGCACTGGTGATGCTGGCGCTCGCGCTATCACCCGAGCCGTTGAGGCCGAGCAGGGCATTGATAAGCGCCTGCGCATCCTCCTTGTTTTTGAAGAAATTCGCGTCGAACTCAGACTGACGGCCCAGCTCATAGATAGCGCGCTGCACCATCGCCTCGGACAACACCGCTTGCTCATCCGTGGAATAAGGCCGTGCTAGTGCATCGGCCTTGGAGAGAGTGATGAAGGCCCAGCGGGCAGCAGACTGGCAGGCGGTCAGGGCAGCCTTCTGGCTATCGTTACCGGCTGGGCGGGGTTGAATACCGCCGCTGGCGCTGCCGTTCTCCCCGGTCAGGGAACGATAAATCTGATCGTCCAGCGCATCCCGGATAAGGGCCGGGCTCACCAGTGCTCGCAGCTGTGCCAGTTGCATGGGGGCTCCTTACTTGGCCGGGGCCAGCACCGAGGACCAGCAGATGGCCTGCACCACCGGGGCGGGCAGCGGTTTGGAACGACCGACCACCTCCATCCCAGACGGGTTCTTTTTCACTTCCTGAGAGGGATAGAAGGGCATCGGCAGCAGGCCGTTTTCCATATCATCCAGCGCCAGGTAGTAGAGACTGTGCCCCGCGTTCTTGTCCACCATGCACAGCTTGTGCTCATCCACAGTGCGGGTCATGGTGCGCCCTTTGCCGCGATAGACGCTGCTTTCCAGCTGTACCGAATAGCCGCCGACCGAGACTTCGTTCTCCGATACGATCTTGACCTGGACGATGTTGGACTTGGATTCATCGGCCAGGGCCACCAGCTTGCTAAATGCTTTGCGGCCCGCCAGCGACACCGTGCTGTCACCGTAACCCTTGGCCTGAAGTTGGGAGTGCATTTCAGTCAGGGTATCGTACACATGCACGATCTTGGCACTGGCCGCATCCCACAGGGTATCCGGGGTGTAGATCTGGGTTTGACCAAACTCCACTTCGTATTCATCAAAGCCCTGGTCAGTCTTCATCGGGTAGCTGATCTCCCCGGTCAGCCCCTGGGCACACAGGGCCTCGGTCGAGCGTTGGATCGCGTCCAGCATCTGGTTGATGCGCCCTTCAATAAAGGCCTGCACCGACTGGTTGCTGACCATCTTGAGGTTGTTGATTTCGCTTGCGGTGAAAAAGTCCGAGACCTCGAAACCCTGCACATCAATGGAGGTCAGGGTGCCGCGCCCCTGGTCCAGGGCAAACGCCTGGCTACCACGGCGCACCACCGGTACGTTGGTGAGGGTACGTTGCAGGTCGGCCAGGGTGATGGCGGCAAACGGGTGTTGCTTGCCCTCTTCGCCATAGACCAGCTTGCGGATGCGCTGGGGCACCGGTTGGCGCTTGGCCATCTGCCCGGCAATGGCTTGTGGGGTCATAAAGCTGCGGATGAGGTCGATAATTTCCATGATGGTGTTCCTATCAAAAAGAGGTAATGAAGCGTTGAGTGGGCAAGCCGGGGGTTAACCCCCCCAGCTGTCCTCGGGATAGAGGCCTGCGGCCATCAGGGTCAGCGCTTGCGCCTGGGTAAGCCCTTGGCCGCCGACGGTGACGGCATCGGCGCGGTAGCAGCCATGCAGCAACGCCAGCACACTGCCATCCCCAGCCTGCGGGGTGTTGAGCGCAATGCCCATCATCGGCAGCGCCACGGTGGCGGGGGCAGGATCTGCGCCAGGGGTGACCGGCACACTGGCTTCACCATCCCACAGGTCGGCCCCGTCGGTGGTGATGTGCAGCGGCTTGCCCGCTTCAATGTCAGCCCATCCGGCCTTCAGGGCGATGGAGTGAATGATCGGCGGGTGTCCTGCCGCCACGATGCTGCTCAGGCGCAGCTCGGCCTTACGGGAAAACTGGGTCATGATGATGTCCTTAATCGATAACTACGTGGTCTTAGCCGAGCCTTAGAACTTGGAGACGCGAGCCACATCATTGAGGTTCAGTTGCTGTTTGTTGCCCTTGTCATCGGCAAACTCCAGCGGCTGCCCCAGCGGCGATGGCTTGTTCGGGGCCACTGTGCGGGCATTGATGGTGGCCTTGACCGTGGCAAACAGGCCATCTTCGGCGTTGTTGCACAGCTCGACCGGCTCGGCCTTTTGCAGCATGGTCAAGAGCGGCTTGAACTCGGCTTCACCCCAGCCTTTGGCGTTGGCCAGCTCGGTGGCCTGGGCAATGCGATCCGACTTCACGGTCTCTTGCATGGTCTTGAGCTGGTCACGGGCTTGCGAGTCCACCAGCGGCTTGTTCTTGTCCTGCTCACCCGGCTTTTTGTCCTTGTTCGGGTCATCGGTCTGGTCATCTTTATTGCCATCGTCTTTGCCGCCCTTCTCCAGCTTGTCCAGGCGTTCGGTCAGGGGCTTCATCTGTTCGGCCAGCACCTCTTTCATGGCGGCGGCCAGCTCTTCTTTGGTCATCTCAATGTCCTCTGTTTGACTATCTGAAAAGGTCAGCACTCCCGAGAGCACCACCATCTGTTCCATGCCATCGCAGGAGAGCTCCACCAGCTCCCGCGTTTCGGTCTCAGCTGCCGGGGGCAGTTGCCCCAGGGCGGCGACGTGGTGCAGGTAATAGCCCTTGCCATCCACGGTTGGGTAAATTCCAGCGCTGAAGCCCTCAAACTTGCCCGCGTCTTCGAGCTTTTCGAGTTCGGGGGTGTAATGGAGCTCCACCACCAATTCGGTTTTCCCTGGTACCCGGCGACTGGGCTCGGTGCGGGGGTTGTCTACCCGCCCGAGTGCTGCCACCTTGTCCGCCCCTTGAGCAGGGTGCCCCAGGGTGATGGGGGGACGGCCATCACCGGACCAGCGTTTCACGATGTCCCCCAGCATGGCCTTGGTGACGGTCTTGCCGTTTTTCTGCACCCCGTCACCGACCAGGCTTAACGTTCTTACTCGGGCCATGGGGGCTCCTTAAATCGTGATGGTGACGCCATAGCTGCCGCTGTCGCCGCTCGGCTCGATGATCCCGTTCGGGATGTCGATGAGCAGCGCGGTGCCACTTTGGTCAGCCACCTCGATAAACAGCACCGAGATCTCGATGTTGTAGGGCTGCGGGTCATCGCTGTAGGTCGGGGTGGGCGGGTTGAGCACCCATCCTTTGATACGGGTGCTGGCCCCACCCACGGTGCGGGTGCCGGTGTCGGTATCGAGAACCCGCACCGTGCCGGTCATGCGCAGCTCCACATAGCCATCGTTGCGGGTCAGTTGGCGAATATCGGCCACCGACAGGCTGTTGAAGTTGAGCTGGGCCTTGATGGGCTCCACCTTGCCGGTGGGCACCTCGACGTTGCCAACGCCCCCGAGCCCGCCCACGTTGGTGGTCTTGCGGCGGATATCGCAGGACGCCTGCGAGACTCGCCCGATATACATGGTGTTATTGAGGAACACCGACTGGTCACGCCAGACAACGGACTTTTCGGTAGCCATCAGTTACCCCCTACCAGTTTCTTGAAGGCCTCTTCCAGCCCCTGCACGTAGATCTCGGCATCCATCATGATGTGCTCGGTGACCATCGGCGGGGTGAAGCGGTATTTGAAGCGGATGATCCCCTGGGCCAGGTTCGCCAGCGGGTTGGCGCTTACCTCAATCCAGCACTTGCCATCGATAAGGGCGCTGCCAATCTTGGAGCGCAGGAAGTCGTTCACGCTGTCCTGTACCCGGCCCAGCAGCGTGCTTTGCAACTGGTCAGGACGGGTGAACATCGGACGGTCCAGGAACTGCATCACGAAATACTCGATAGACTCTTCAATCACGTCAGCGGTACGCCGCCAGCACAGAAAGGTCATCGGGTCGGTCTTGTCCGGGAACGCAGTAGAACGGTTACCGAACGCGAGCCAGCCACCATAGTTGATGAGGGTGGCAATGCCGTTGGCGTTGAGGTAGTTCACCGGGGTATCCCGCTCGTTGATGATGAACTCCAACTCATGCTCGGTGCCGACCACATCCCCGAGTTTGAGGTTGGACGGTGAACACCAGTAACCAGAGCCGCCTTGAATACCGGCCAGGTCTTTGTCTACCTGGGCAATCAGGCCTGCCCAGGAGGGGGCAGCCCAAGCGACCGTGGCGGCGGCATCGGCATCCAGCACCTTGGGACGTGGCCACAAGCAGAAGATCCGCTCATCACTCATCGCTTGTTTGGCCAGACGAGCGGCCTCCGGGGTGCTGACCCCGGCAGGCACGTCCGCCAACCAGGTCATGCGCAGCTTGCGCGCCACCGGCAACACCGCGCCGCTGGCACCAGGTTTGTGCATGATGCCGGGGGCCAGGCCAATCTTGGGGTTAAACCCAAACTTGGTACGGGCCTTGAGCAGCATCGGCACCGCCTCGATAAAGGCGGCCAGTAGCGCATCGGACGGCTTGGCCACGGTCAGGGTGCAGGTCAAGGTCACGGGCGCCCAGGTGGCATCCCCGGCCAGTTCAGCAGTGAGCTGGGCCGTCCCCTCCTTGACAGGGGTGACTAGGCCCGTGGCATCCACGGTCGCAATGGCCGGGTTGCTGCTGCGCCAGACCACCGGCAGTCCCTGGCTGCCCACTACCATCAGGGCCAGCACGCTGCCAAGATAGGCGGTCTGGACTGAGCTGGTCAGTGCGGCCCCGGTGGCGGTTTTGCCTGCATTCGGGTTGGTCTGCGCCACGGTAACGGTGCAGGTCAGGGTATCTCCTTCAAAGAAGTCGTTACCGGTGACGGTCAGGGTAATGGCCACCTCACCTGCAGTGAGGGGGGTCAGCACGCCGGTAGCTGCATCAATGGTGGCCACAGCTTCGTCATCGACCGCCCAGGCCAGCCCCAACCCATTGGGGTTGTGCATGACCACCGGCAGCCCTGCGCCGTCATCAATGAAGGCCTTGACCGTGCTGGAGCCCAGGATGACCCCACTTGGGCCTTTACCATCGGGGGTCTGGAAATCAGCGTCTTTGCCAAGGGGGACGCCAATCACCGTGTTGTACGGGGTGTAATAGGTGTGTACCCGGCGCAGGGTCTCCAGGATGGAGCCTGCCCCATAGGCGACCTTGGCCTCGTCCAGGGTACGGGTCAGGACCATCTGTTTGGGCGCCGCCAGGTCGCTCGTGCCAAACACTGCGATGATCGAGCTGGCAATCTCGTTAACAGGGACCGGGCCACTGACGGTTTCCACCGTCTCGACTCCGTGAAGAAATGTCGCCATGGGTTCCTCCTTATAGCGTCAGGAGGAGAATACGCCGCAAAAAAAATGGCCGGTGCCCAAGGGCAGCGGCCAACACATCAGGGAAACGCTATTCAGTATTCAGGCAACCAGCAGCATGTTTTCCAGGGTGCCCGTACTGCGCAGGCGATAGACCAGTTGCAAGGTCACCACGCCCTCGGCGGATTGCTCCACGGTCTGGGCCTGTCGGTGTACGTTGACGCGCAGCAGCTGCACCCTCGGCTCATAGCGGGTGACGGACTCCAGGATCGCCACGATGGCCAGTTGCAAGTGCCAGTTGGTGCGATCCAGGTACGTGACCAGATCGCAGCCGTAGTTCGGGTCCCAAATCTTCTCCCCCTTGCGGGTGCGCAGCAAGACCCCGAGGGACTGCTCCACATCCTCCTTGAGGGTCAGGTTGCGCCGCCCCCAACTCTTCAGGTGTAACCCGTACATCTCCACCCCCTTCAAAACGCTTCAAATCGCGTTCAAATTCATTCAAGAAAAAATTTGTGTGCCGTCGCACCGTATCCGCTTAGCCTCGCTCAAAACGCGATACAGACCGCCTCACGACATGGGCACATTAGGCTTGCCAGCCCCGTTATCGGGATGGCCATGTTGGTTGTACTGCGAACGTATGGTGGCCATGCTGCCGGTCTCGTCATTGACCGCCTTCGCCTGGACGGTTTCGGTGACCTTCAGGCTCTTGCTGATGGTCACCTCGCCATCGATGTCCAGATTGGAGACCAGGCGGGCCCCCTCGGGGGTCATCTCAAAGAGCTGGCTACCACCGGGCATCGAAAACCGGAATGTGTGGCTCTCTTGGTCATAGGTACACCGGGCCCCATCATCGAACTCGACCCCGAACACCTCCGGATTATCCTGGAACGGCGTATCGGTGGCGTTATAGAGCGCCCCCAGCACGTAGCCAGTGCGCATGTCCCCAAGCGGGGGAAACAGGCACAGCACCTGCTCCCCCTCCTTCAGGTTGCAGCTAGTGCGCACCCCAAGGGAGCGGCGGGCCAGTACCCGCAACCAGTCACTTTCCATCTTGTCGTGGGAAGGCAACACCACCTTGACCCGCTGGCCAGCACCTTCGACCTCGGTCACTTCCCCCACGCAGATGACGCGCATCAACCGTGATAGCAGGTCGGCCCCAACCTCTTTGGCCTTCATCAACTGCTCGATCATCTAAACCGCCCTCCCAGCCGCTGAGCAAGCCCCGCTAGGCGCTGCGCCGCACTGACCACTTGCCGCTTCCCAATCACTACCCCGGCAGTGAAGGTGCTCTCCAATCCGCTGATGCACATCTCCAGCGCATCCGGGCAGTCATCGTGCCCTCTGGGGTAGTTCACCAGCATCTCCTTGAGCAGGGTCTGATCTTCTTGTAGCAGCAGGAGGCCGTTCTCAAACAGCGGCGCCAAGGATTTGATCCGTACATGCTTGTTGCCCCCCTTGAAGGGGCGCAGCGGCAGACGCAGGCCCTGACGGCTGCCTTCACGGGCCACCTCCCGTTTGTAGATGGCCTGGAACTGGACAGTTTCAAAGTCGATGAAGTCCGGGCGAAACAGCCGGTACACCTCACAGATACGTTTGGCCAAGGCCAAGTCGCTCTCTTTGAACCCCCGACAATAGAGCACGTAATAGAGCCCGGTGGGCCGGTGCTTGGCCACCACAGCAATGGCCGAATAGTCCCCCGTGGTCTTGCCTGTCGCCGGATCTACCGCCATCCCGATGGTGCAATCGCGCAGGGCAACGTCCCGTGGTTGGAAGTATTCAAACCAGGCTTCGTTGAAGACACGTTCTTCATCCGAGATGGGTTGGTTCATCCACTCGGTGTACCAGAGCGCACCTAGTTGGCGGCGCTTGGTCTCCAGCAACGGCAACGGCCAACGGTCTGGCCACAGCGACTCGCCCGCCGGGGTGATGGCTCCAAAGCGCAAGCCAATCCAGTTGGTCAGGCGACCCTCTTTGATCTCGCCGAGCAGGCGGCTGGGCAAGTCTTCCGGGTGCATGATGGTGTTGGCCACGATGGTGAGCGCACCTTGACCCAGGTTCAGGATGACCCGCTTGAACCAGGTATAGAGCTTCTTGCGCACGGTGGCCGACTCCACCTCATCATCCTTGAGCAGGTCATCACAGATGATGTGGGTCGGGCGCTGGAACTTGTTCTTGATCCCGCGCAGCGCCTGCCCGGCCCCCACGGCCACAATGGCACTGCCATTGGCCAGCTGGAGCTTGGTCTTGGACCAGGTAGATCCCTTTTTCTGCTGGCGGCCATAGTCCGCCAGGATCTGTTCGTCCTCCTGCAGGGTGGTTTTGATGGCGTCCACCATGCCGATGGCGCTCTCTTTACTGGCGGCGCACACCACGATGAAACTGCCGGGGAAGTTGAGCGCCAGCCACAACGGCAGGGCCTGGGTATTGCGGGTGGTCTTGCCGTGGTCGCGGGGCTCGATGTCGAGGATCCCCTCATAGCAATCGCTCTCCCCGTTGATGTAGGGATGATCTGCCTCGGGGATGAGGGACTTGAACAGCTGCTCATCACGGCGCGCCAGGGTGCGCTGGGAGACCAGGCGGGTCAGCGCCAGCTGGTAGTCGGCGAAGGGCACCGGGAAGGCTTGGTGCATGTAGGTCTGACAGAACCAGGCAAAGCCGTCATCACTGCGGGCTCGTTGCCGACGTGCCTCCAACGCCTTGGCATCGAGCTTGGCCTTCTCGGCGACGACGGGCGCAGCGGCCTGCTCGGCAATCCGCTGTTTGGCCTGCTGGCGCAGTGTCTCCCGTTCGGCGGCGCTGCCAATCATGCACGCCCCCTCGGAGCCTTCACGTCAATGCGTTCAATGGCATCCAGCACCGCCAGCAAGGTGGCGGGATCTTCTTCCATCAGGATCCGTTTTAGCTCGGCTTCCAACGCCTTTTTGGCGGCCTTCACCCCCGCCTGGAACTCCATTTTAAGGCGGCCCACGTTGACCTGGGCACGGGAGATACTGGCGACGGATTCGATGAGTTCGCCCGCGTTCTTGAACTCCAGTTCATCAATCGAACGGACATACTCCGAGAGCTTCTGGCCCAGCATCTGCTGGGTCAGCTCCAGGATGTCGGTGCCCGGATTGTCCTGGATTTCCTGTAACAGCATCCGCGACTCATCCAGTGCCCGTTTGTAATTCAGCGCCACCTCTTCGTTCTTTTTCAGTGACCGCTGGATTGCCGCCCGAGAAATATCGAACCCCTCTTCGCGCAGCACCAGTTCGATGTCACGGATGGGCATCTTCTCGCGCTCGAACATCTCGATGATGCGCTCCAGCAGCCCGTATAAATCCACCTTTGACCGGCGTGCCATGTGTACCTCTTCACGTTGTCTTTCAGGGCATTGTGGCGAGATACGTGCGCGTGCGATGCCCGTGGGCAACAAGGCCTGGAAGGGATGGGGATACTGGTGCCATTCCAAGAGGAGGTGCGCCGATGGCAGCCAGTACAGACCGTTTCAATGCCCGCTTACAGCAGATGAGCCAGACCTTGGCCAAGCTCCCGGCATTGCTGGCACCCCTGGCGGTCACCTGTGTGCAGACCAACATGGATGGCCCGTTTACCGCCAATGCTGCCTTGACCCAATCACTCAAGAACCGGGGCGCCAAACCGCTGTTTGACACGGGTGAAACCCGCGCCTCGCTCACCTATACCACCGAGCCGGGGCGCTTCACGGTGGGCTCTCCGTTACCCCACACCCCGCTTATCAACAACGGCGGCACCCTGGTGGCCAAAAAAGCCAAGAGCCTGATGGTGCCCTCCACCCGAGGCCTCAAGCGCAAGGCCAAGGCGATGGGCATCAAGGGGCTGCTCGGGAGTCTGGAGAGCACGGGATGGCGCATCGTCTGGCGGCCCAAGGCGGTGCTGGGTGTGCCACCTGACGGCGCCAGCGTGCAAGGGCTGCCCCTCAAACCCAAGAAGCAGGACGGCAAGCAGAAAGCCCGCCGCCTGTGCCTGCTGTTTTACCGACTGGAGAAGATCGACGTGCCCAAACGGGAATTCATGGTGCTGCACAAGGAGCAACAAGCCCTGCTGCTCAAAGAGGCACAGCACGCCCTGGAGCGTGCCCGATGATCGTGCTGGACAAGCTGGAACAGCGGCTGGAGGCCCACTTTGCGGGGCCCGATGCCATGCACGTGGTCACCGAGCCCTCCAACGCGATGTCGCGGCGCGAGATCCGCCTCATGCCGATTGATCAGCGTCTGAATGAAGCGGACCGGATGAGTGAGTGGACCCCCTATGTGCCTTATGAGCTGGTGCTCGACCTGCTGCTTTCGGTACGCCTCTCTGGCGGTAACAGCAACAAGAGCCTTACTGCGGATGCGTTGCTTCATGCCATCGCCCTCAATGAGCTGCTGACCCAACGTCTGGTGGTGCTGGAGGGGGTGGATGAGGAGCTGACTGACATGCGCATCGATGCCGCCCCAGGCTGGCAGCTCAAGGTGGTGGGTGACGCCGAATTGGTGAATGCCAAGCGCCTGCGCAGCGGGTTTGCAGGCAACCAGGAGGGAGAAGAATTCGAGCAGCGCAAGGATGAACTCTACACCTGGCGTGAGGATTGGCAGATCAGTTTGGTGATGACCGTTCATCGCGTTTTCCCCAACCCGCCCTTGCGCCAAATCATCTTGACCAACGACATGACCGGGGAGGAGATCATCGTGCCTCCCGAGGAGGAGTAATGGACCTGAATCACGCAGCCGGCACCTTGTTTGCCCTCTCGGGCGACAGCCTATTCCAGGCGCGCCAGGTGAGCCATGCCCAATGGGGGGCTCTGGGCGAAGTGTTGTTCAAATCCTTTTTTGCCCCCAAAGACTTCCAGGACAGCCGCCGTTGGCGGGTGCAACCCCAGCAGCTGGTACAGGGCTACCCCTCGCACCAGGTAACGGGGGAGGATGAACGCATCGTGCGCATGACCATCGAGCTGCACAACGAGTTCACCGACCTGACTCGTGCCCACATCGATCTCACTGACCTAGCGGAGAAGCAGATCCCCAGAGGGCTGGTGGTGGGCACCGAAACGCTCGGGATGTTCACCGTTCGCGAGATGCCCCGCACTATCCTGGAGACCCTGCCAAACGGCACCATCATCGCCGTCAACTACCAGCTGACCCTGGTAGAAGTACGCAACGAGGAGGCCGGGCGATGAACACGCTGACCTCACTGCAGGGCGAGCGTTGGGATGCGCTGTGCGTGCGGGCCTATGGCTCACTCACCCAACCGGCGCTCAATGGCCTACGGGCAGCCAATCCCGATGCGGCCCGCCGTTCGGCAGGTTTCGTCCTGCCTGCTGGCCTCATCCTCAACGTGCCGCCCATCAGTGAGCAAGAGGCGATCACCCCCGTGGAGTTGGCACCATGGCAGCGCTAGGCCTCATTGCATACGCCGCTTCACTGACCTGGGCAAATCGCCGGGTCAGTGAAGATCTGGCCCCTTACGTCAAATCACTGAGCTACACCGACAGCTTGCGCCAGGGCAAGAGCGAACGCGACCAGGTGAGCCTGGTGCTCAACAACCGGGACGGGCTCTTCTCCGAGCAATGGTTCCCCAAAGAGGGTGACATCCTGAACCCTGGTGTGGTCTGGGAACACAAACAGGCCACACCGGGTAGCCAGGCCGCCAGCTGGGCCTGGGGCCGGTTTGAAATTGACAGCATCCGGTTTCGTTTCAGCCCCGATGAGGTGGTGATTGGCGCCCTGGCGGCAACGGCCAAGCGCGATGCCATGGAGAAGGCCCAAACCCGCGCCTTCAACAACATCCGGCTATCAGCCCTGATCGCCCAGTTGGCCGCCGAGGCCAACATGCAGGGCGTGTTCAACGGGGAAGACATGTTGCTGGATCGGGTAGAGCAGCGGGCCGAGAGCAGTCGGGATTTCTTGGCTCGCCTGGCGGGGCGTTATGGACTACCCGTGGCCAGCAAGAACCAGACCCTGTATGTCGGCGCGCCGGAGCTGCCCAAGCTCACGCTGTCCCTCAAACGCCGTGATGTGGTGGCACAGGCCGATTTCCCGATCACCAAGCGCGACACCTATGGGGCCGTCATCATCGACTACTACGACGCCGAGCAGCGTAAGCAGATCACCTATCAGGCGGGCAACCCCAACGCACCGGAGGGACGCACTATGCGCCTCTATGACGTGCCTGTGCGCAGCCTCGAAGAGGCCAAGCGCTACGCCGACAGCCAACTCTCGGCCACCGGCACCAAACAAACGGCCTTTGGCCAACTGCAACTGATTAACACTCCCCTGGCCGCTGGCCAGCTGATTGAACTGACCGACGCAGGCAAGTTACCCCCCGTGTGGAAGGTGGTCACCCAGACCACCAGCCTCGGGGGCCGCTGGATCTGCAATGCCAAACTGGAGCGCGCATCATGACCCAGATCCCGTTATCTGATCTGCCCGAGCCGCAGGTGATCCCGAACGACTACACCGGCACCCTGACCCGACTCAAGAAAAACTACGAGGCCAAAACAGGCCATTATCCGCTGGTCTCCGATCCCGAGACCTTTGTCCTGGAGCAAACCGCCTACGAGCGGGAATTGCTGGTGGACGACATCAACCGGGAGGCCAGGCAGAACCTGCTGGCCTTTGCTGGGGACGCCATGCTCGATCACCTGGGGGCCAGCGTGGATTGCCCGCGTCTGCCCGCCAGCGCAGCCCTGACCACCCTGCTCCTGACGCTCAAAGCAGGTCATGGCGCCTTTGTGCTGGAGCCGGGGTTCACCGTCCGTGCCGTGGATGGCCAGAGCCTCTTTGCAACAACAGAAGCCGTGGCAGTAACCGCGTTGCAGAGCACCGTTGCCGTGGTGGCCACGTGCCTGACCCCAGGGGCTGCGGCCAATGGCTTCTTGCCTGGTGAGATCCAGGAGGTGGTGGTAGGACACCCCAACGTGGTGACGGCCAGCAACACCGAGGTGAGCCAGGGTGGTAGCGAGATTGAAAGCAATGACCGTTACCGCCAGCGCATCTACTTAGCCCCCAGCAAGTTTTCGGTAGCCGGTCCCTATGATGCCTATGAGTACTTTGCCCTGACGGCGAACGGCGCCATCTCCAGCGTCAAGGTCTGGAGCCCAACCCCCAATGACATCTCTATTTGCGCCCTGATGACCGGGGGCGAATCCACCACCGAGGCCATCAAGGACGCCATTGAAGAGGTGGTCAGTGATGACAAGGTGCGCCCCCTGGGGGATCGCGTCACCGTCGAAGATGCCGAGCAAGTGCACAGCACGGGCACCTTCACCCTCGAGATTTTCAATGACTACAAGGCACAAGCCAACGCCATTGAAGCCCAGTTTGATGCCGCCCTGACCAGTACCCTGGCCCGTTGGAAAGCGCTACTGGGCCGCGACATCGTGCCGGAAGCACTGACGGGACTCGGTCAGAGGCTCCAGGGGGTCTATCGCTGCACCACCACGCTGCCCTGGCGGACCTTGGAGCGTCACCAGAACCCGGTGGTGACCGTCACGGCCATCAACGTGGTGGTGGTTGCAGAGAACTCGGAAGGGGGGCGGTGATGCGGGAGTGGTTTATCGCCTTCAAGGATGCCGTGGACGGCATGGGGATGACGGCAGCCCTAGCGGGGCTCGCCCTGTTTGCCGCCCTGGCGCAGGCCGCCAGCTCGGATCGCCTCTCGGTCAGGGACTTCCTGATTGGGGCCCCGATGAGCGGGTTTGTTATCTGGATGGCCTGGCTGGGCCTCAGTTACTGGGACTTGTCAGAGCCGATGCGGGTGTTTTGGTCGGGTGTTGCCGCGTTCGGGGCGCAGTGGATCCTGCGCGGCATGAACACGGTGCTGCGCGGGTTTTCAGAAGACCCGCTGGGCACCTTGATGAAGCTCAAGTCGCTTTGGAGGAAACCATCATGATGGAGCACTTGAACCTGTTGTTTGCCGCCCTCGATGTGGTGGCCGGGCTGGTGGTGATGGGGCGGGCAGTCCGCTTTCGCAACTGGGGGGTGGCGGGCTTGATGTTGGCCTATGTCCTGCTCAAGGCCCCTTACACCATCGGGCAAACCGAGTTTGAACGGGCGTTCTTCTTCTGGCTGGCTTATGACCTGGCCATGCTGGCGGCCATCTGGTTTGAGATGGGTAAGCGGAGGCACGCATGAGCGCTTTGTTGTGGCGGGCCCTGCCGTGGATGGGGTGCCTGCTGCTGGTGTGGTTATGGCACCAGCAGGGGGTCAACCAGGCTGCGGCCACCGAGCGCCTGGCCCTCACCCTGTCCCAGCAAAACGAGACCCTGACGGCCCAGGGCACCAGTATCAACCGTCTGCAGGAGGAGCTGACCCGCAATAACCAGCTCACCTTGCAGGTACAACGCCAGGCAAACCAGCTGCTCACCGAGCAGGGGCAGGCCCAGACCGACATCAAGGAAACCCTCATCCATGAACCGTGCCGCACTACTGAGTTGCCTGGCGCTGCTGCTGTGCGCCTGCGCCAGCTCGCCACCGCCGCCCTTGATAAAGAGTGAGGTGGTCAGGCTGGTCCCTCCGGCCAGTCTGACCGCCCCTTGTCCAGTACCGCCGCTAAACCTCGCTACCTGGGGCGCGGCGGTGGAAGAAGACATGCCCGCCCTGATAGCGGCACTGCGCGCCTGCGATATTCGCATGACCGCGCTGCGTCAGTGGGCTGATCATCAACAGGAGTGAACCATGAAATTAGAAGACGTATTAAACACCGCTATTCAGCCAGCATTACAGGTACTGCCGGCAAGTATGAACTCGCCAGGTGCATTGACCATACTGCTGGCTATCGGTCTGCAAGAAAGCCGTTTTGAGCACCGCCGTCAAATAGGGGGGCCCGCCCGTGGGTTCTGGCAATTCGAATGCGGGGGCGGCGTCAAAGGGGTGATGAACCACGATATGTCTCATGCTCATGCCATTAAGCTGTGTGAGTTGCGCGGTGTGAAGTTCGAGGCCCAGGCTATTTATGATGCGTTGGAGCATGACGATGTATTGGCAGCCGGGTTTGCCCGTCTTCTGCTGTGGACAGACCGACAAGCCATGCCAAAGGTCGGTGATGCCGAGGCCGCATGGGCTCTCTATTACCGGACGTGGCGCCCTGGTAAGCCGCATCGCAGCACCTGGGACGCGTTGTACGCACAAGCACTTGAGAAGATAAAAATGGCGGCATGACGCCACCCATTCGAAGTGAATAAAGGCCCGCAATCGCGGGCCTTTTCATTAGCCAAATGATACCCATTGGGTACGATTTCATAGCGTTACAAAGAGCGGTAAGCTAGGCGTCCCTTATGTCAGATAATGCAGGTAATCATGAAGAAGATAATCCTATCGCTGGTATGTCTCACGAGCATGTGGGCACCGTTGACTCACGCCGGAACCGAAGTCGCCACAGTTACAGAAAACAGAGTATTGCTGACACATTTCGATAATAAAGGTGTTACTTGGGCTGAGTGCCAACCGTTGAAGGGAGAACGCGTGGTGATCCTGCATAGAGAAGTAACGAACGCGTTAGGGATTGCAGGGATTGAGATGGCGCGGGTGAGAGTATTGGAGGGAAAATGCCAGGGGGCAGAGGGTTGGATGGGAACCCAAAACCTACTCATTTCCCGTCAATAAGAAAAGGCCCTCGTGAGGGCCTTTTCTTTGAGCACACCAGATTAGCTGGCAGGCATCCAGGAATCAGGGTCTTCCCAGACCTCTTGCACCACCTCCAGAATGGCATTCTTCTCTTCATCAGTGGTGCGCTTGACTTCAACGTCATTACGCTGGCCACGTATCACGTCAATGGCCAGCGCGGGCCAACGTGTAAGTAGACGGCGGGATGCCTCTTTCTGCAAAGCCTCCAGAGTGCCATTGGGCAACTTTTGTTTCTTGTCGATGATGATACGAAGGATCATTGTGTGGGGCTCCCATTGCTGTATATCTATACAGATTTAACTGTATATAAAAACAGTGCTTTTGCCAACCAAGATTGTTCAGCACCCAAGTGCAGAGGTAGTATGGATGTGCAACTGAGACTGTGTTGCCACAACTGGAGACAGATATGACGATTGAAGAAGCACTGGAGCCCTGGCTCTCTAGGCCTACCTGGTTCAGCTCTCACCCCTCCGATCAGAAGCAGTTCAGCTTGGCCATGAGGCAACTGAAACAACTCCCGGTAACCCCGAGCGTCGAAGAACTGGAGCAAGTGATCACTCAGCGAGCCGAAAATATGCCCGCCATGCTCGGGACTCCGAATGATATCCCTGCCGCTGCCAGGCAGTTTGCCGTCAAGATCCACGCAAAATTGTAAGTGTGGCAGATGAAACAAGGCCCGCTATTGCGGGCCTTGTTTATTGCGTTTTTGTCTTATCGGTCGCGCATTCCACCATGCTTCAAAATCAGGGATCGTGCTTCGGAAACTGGGGTCTGAAATAAGCAACGCGGTATAAATTTTATTTAGGTCATATTTTTCCATGGTCATGGGGTAGTAATCCAAATATGCCGAATCACTTTGCTCGACCCGAGAGACTATATCCTTGGTGAATATCTCCTTACACGGCTCTTGCATCTGATAAGTGATCGACCCTATTTGGCTATCGGTCATACATAGTATGTTTCTGGTGAACATCTCTTGGGGGCGTGCCACCTCTTTGACGAAGAAAGGTATTCCAAACCAAGCCACCGCACATAGCGCCAGAAACCCCAATACAACTCGGATCATATTGCCCTCATATTCATTCGGAAATGCAATAACATACGTCGGCCTTAGAAAAGACTCAACTGCTCACCAGAACGAGGGCCATTATCCGGCACCTCACGCACAAACATAAACCAACCGGAGAGGCGAAAGGCAAAGAACTCTGTGCCTTTGATGGCCCCATGGGTAGCCCGCTTTTTCAGGGTCAGTACCTCTCGGCACGGCTTGATGCGCAGATGTGGATCATTCGTCGTCATCATAATAATTGCTCCTTTTCCAAAGCCATTCGGCCAGCTCGTGGGTGTTGTACCAAGCTCGGTTACAGCCCAGATGGCTTTTCAAAATACTCATATCCAGGGTGTTCATCTGGATAAGCTGGTGGAACTCATGGGCAGGAACGCGACGATCCGGCCACTTCTCCTCAAGCAGCGCCTGTAACTCTTCTTGAGAGTTGGGCGATACCACTTCATAACGGGGGTCAATACGGCTCATTGGGGGCCCCTCCTGCAATCCATTTTTCCAATCCGGTGATGATCTGGCTGATGAGGCCCTTGGTCAGGAACCTGGCTTTACTGACGTGGGCGGTACGCTGGCAGAATCGATCCAGTGCAGGATCATGCAGTCCACCTTGCCAGTTCAGCTCCTTGCAAAGGGCTGCCAGCTTGCGCCACTGGGCATCGGTTGGCCGGTCCGGTGCGCTTCCACCAGGGCGATAGTCCGCTAGGTTGCCATCCCGTTTCAGCTCGCGTACCAGGGCGGCCAGTTGTAGTTCGGTCAACCCCTTGCATGACCGTTGCCCGGTGCGCATGGCCAACCAATCACGATAGGCGATTTCTCGCTCATCCTAGGGCAGGCAACCGAACTTCATCCCGGCACCTTTGTGCACTAGGCCATACAGGGTCTTGCGTGCAGTCATGGTTCATCCTTCTCGATAGGGAGTGTGAACGCGGGCCCCAACCAATCGCGGCCTGCCACCTTGAGCAACATGGCCGCAAAAAACTCCGACTGCTCCCGTTGACCAAAGCCGCTTTGTTCGCGCAGGGCATGGAAAAGGTCAGCAGTCTTGGCATCGACCACCAGGCGCAGTTCCTTGGTGCCATCTTCCGCCCGCTTGGCTCGCAAGCGCTTGCTACGGGTGGCTCCGTCCAGGGTCTTCTCTTTACGGGGGCGGCCAGGTCGGCGTTTTGCTTCAATCAATTTACGTTCCTCCGCCACATAAATTAATTATACAAAAGTGGCGGCGAATTTACGAACAGAAAAGGCGCCGAAAGGCGCCTCATTTGAAGGTGAAAAAAGGGAAGTGGTTTATCTGGAAGGGGCGGTGGCTTGACTCAGTTGCAGCGCCTGCTTGAACTCCTGCTCATCAATCACCGTCGCGTTCGGGGCACGCAGCAGGGTGGTGAAGTAAAACTGACCATCATAGCCAAAGAAGGTCGAACCGGCTTTGGCCACCGCTGGCATATCAACGACCAAGGTTTCCCATAAGGGAGCGAGCCTGGCACGGTCAACCTCCACGGCGGGGCGACCATCAGGGAAGCGCTCACGCAGCTGGGCTCCGGCCCGTAACTGGCCCTTGGGCACATATCGCCGTGGCACCCTGATCCCACCATAACCGGGCTCAGTCCATAGCGCCTTATCTTCCCGGTCATCAAAATGGCGGGGGGCAACCCCCACCAGAATCTGGCCATAAACCGAGGCCCCATAGACCGGTTCAGCATCCAGCGATTCAGCAAAGGCACGGGCTGCCTGCTGCATCGCCTTCAGTTCCTTCTGGTACTGGCACCATGCTTGCCAAACCGGCACATCATCACAGCGATAGTGCATCATTGGGCGCCTCCTTGAAGGGCATTCAAACGGGATGTTAACTGGCGGTTTTCCTGATCCAGTGCCACCACCTGCGACCCCAGATTGACGATCTCCTGGTAAAACAGTCCGGTGCCGACCTCCAGTGCAGTCAGGTGTTCGAGATTGCGTTGCTTGTTGCAGCTGTTACCGCAGCATTGCTCGATGTCATGACGGCCTGAATGCTCGATAGCCTGTTTAACCAGAACCATAAGCGGGCTCTGCGCTGGGGTGCCTTGCGCATGGATCTCCTCCAGTAATCGTTTCAGTTCGTGATAGGCGTGGGCATTGTTGGGCAGACTCATCACCAGGTCGGTCAGCTTGTTCTCGGCAATGCTGGCCTTGCGAGCGGCCATCGAGGCGAACGACAGCACATCGGTGATCACCTCATACAGCTGCTGCCCTAGCGGGGTGATATAGCCAGCCAGGGCAGGAAACTCCCGCTTGCCCAGCCATGTTACGATCTCGCTCACTTCTCTCTCTTGCTCAGTCATGATGGACTCCGCGAATACGATAGACATTGACCCAACCACGACGCGGGCTGCGGCCTTGATACAGATGGGTTTCAGGGGCTTTGACGGCACTCACCGGGCAGGTGTCGCTTTTGCACATCTCGCACAGGCAGGTCACCAGGTTCTCCCGGCCCGAGATGGCCAATTCGTCAAGCACACACTCCTCGATCATCTGGCTGGCGGTCATCGGTGGGCGCATTGCCATCCAGGCCAGCAGCTCTCCCCTCATGGCAGCACCTTTTGAATGTCGCGGCCCAGTTGGCCAGCGGCCATCAGTGCTTCACTGGCCAGCTGGTGTTGGTTGAAACGGTGGGCCCGATGGGCAAAACGCACCAGGCGTACGCGAACCCGCACCATGTCCCGCAAGGACAGGGCGATACAGTAGGCCTCAAACAGCTTGGTCAGCTGCATAGACAGGTTGTGATTGGTCATTGTCCTCTCCTTGTTGTGGGAGATGACAACCGGGATCCAGGCTGCTCATCAGTACCCGATCACCACATCGGGTAGACCATCCCGCCAGGTGGCGGGGTGGTTTCGCTTACAGGCTAATATTGAATGACTCGTCACAGTGCTGGCATTGGCAATAACCCCCGTCCAATTCGTCTTGCAGCACTTCCGTTTCCTCATCGCAATAAGGGCAACGAGCAGTGACCTGGAAGCGCATGATTTCCCCGTACAGCTCTTCACTCATACAACCCCCTTCATCCAGCCAGCAGCGCAATGCTAATCACCAAAGCCAGTAGGTTGGCGGCCATCCATACCTTGCTCATTTCACCTCCTGCTGCGCCTTATTGGCCTTATTGATGATGCTTTTAAGCATCTTGCGGCGGCTCGGTTGGTTATATCCGAATGCCTCCATGGCCTTCAGTACCGCCTCTGCATCTTCAAGCGCTTGCTTGGGGTCATGGATGAGCGTGCATTCCAGCGTTGATTTCGTATCCTGGACGCTGGTAAACACCAGATCGTTAATGCGTTTCATAACACCCCCACCTCTTTCAGTTCGCTGACCAGCTCTAGCCCTTCGATCTTCTTGAACTGGCGAATCAGTAATGCGCTGCTGCCGAAGTAGGGGACAAGGTATGTCCAGCCTGCTTTTTCAGGGGCATCTCCGAATACCTCCTTCATTCTTTTGGCCCCGGACCGGCGCTTGTACTTGGCGATCTCTTCCAGCTGTTTTTTGTTGTACATCGCCTTGAACTTGTGAAAGCAAACCTGCTTGACCACCTTGCTCATAAACTCGTCGGAAGCGTCGATGTCTTTCAGTTCTTTAAACCAGTCAGATTTCATGACGCCATCGATATACACACCCAACACCGTGGTGCTTTCGCTCTTGCGGCAGCGGGTAATGTCGATCTCATGTCCATGCAGCTTGAACTTCATCTGCACCCAGCCACCTTTCAGCTCGGCCTCAATGGTCTTCCACTGCTCCTTGCTTATGCTCATGCCGCCACCTTCCAGTTGCGCTGGAGAGCCATCACGCAGTAATCGATACGGCACTGCGCCCAATGCTTGTTTTGACTGTTCTTGGCTGCAGTGTGGGCGACTGCCCACATGTCACTGGCCTGGGTATACAACCCTTGCCGTTCAAACTCGGCGGCACGGCTGGCAAGTGCCTGGTACCCGTTCGGGCGTTCCCCGTTGAACTTGATGTTTTGAATACTCAATTTTCTTCTCCTGGCTGCTCATCAGTACCCGATCACCACATCGGGCAGACCGGCTCCATCCCTGGAGCGCGGTTTCGCATGGGTTACAGGGCAGCCAGGTCCAGCGGGATAGAGGCCATCCGACCTTCATCGTCCTTGACCAGGAACCGGACGTAAGCCTTGGTGCCAGAAACGATGATCGAGTCAGCAATGGCCTGCATGGCGCGGGTCCAACGTTCGTCATCGATCTTGAGCTTGCGCAGGGAGAGGATGCGGCCAGTATTGACCTTGCCCTCCCGGTCTACCTCAAAGGCGTCCTGGATGATGGCCACCAGATTCTGGTTGGCCCCGGCAGACCACTCCTTCAGGCACTCGTCGATGATGTCTTTGGCCACTTGCAGCTCTGGGCCAAAACGCAGCTGGTCAGCCATCTGAATGCGGATCTGCTCAGACCCGTCAAAGGTGCCAAACGTCACGTTGCCCTTCTGGCCACCAGGCTGGCGGTCATACTTTTCGGCCACCAGATCCAGCCAAGCGTGGCAGTTGCCAAAGGTGGTCTTCTTGAAGCGCTTCATCAGGTCGTGCAGTTCGCGGGCTCCCTGGCACTGCTCTTTCACGAAGGCATCCATTTCCAGGTCGTAGGCATCGACCATGCTTTGGGGCACCAGACGGCCCTTGCGGTCTTTCAGGTAGCCTGCGGGGATGATCATCTCTTGTTGTACGGTCATGGGGTTGTCCTCTTACTCGTTTGTTACTGTTTGTTCAGGCTGATGGTGCGCCAGATAACCCGGCAACCATCCACGTTGGCCACATAGGCCATGTTCACTTGGCTACCGATGATCTCCTTGATCTCGAAGGCCTTGTCCCGCAGGCCTGGCGGTGGTTTATCAACTTCCAGCATCGGGCTGGCAAACCCCAGCTTGGCGCTCAGTACCCTGCATTGGCTGCGGGCCATCTGGCGGCTGACCTGCTCTGCCAGGCGCACCTTGTCACTCAGTTCCATCTTCATCTCGCAACAACTCCTATGTGGTTCCAGGCGGCCTTGATGTGCTCCAGTGAGAGCGTCTGGCTGGCGCTGGTGGCGATGGAGGTGGCAACTTGCAGCAAGCGATAAAGCGAGCGCAGCGCCCCCACGGATTGCGGGATCTTGTCGTAGGCAAAGCGAATGACCTCCTTGTCCTCGATCCCCCAGACACTCATATAACTGGCGATGTCGTCCCGGCTCACGGTGGGCAGTTCCAGGCAACTGATGACCCGTGACCACACCGGGTTCATGTCCACGGCAGTGCGGGGGGCGCTCATCCGGGTTTTCACTACGTCATTGCCCAGTAACACCACCCCGATGCGGTCATCGGTCAACACCCGGATACCGTTGAGAATGCGTTCTGACAGGTATTGCGCTTCATCGATAAGCAGCAGGCCGTTGGTGCCGCTGATGCGCTGGGCAATGGCTTCACTCATCCGAGCGCGGGTCATGCCGTGGCTGGCGATCTTCAGCTGGTCACACAGCCCTTGCAGCACGGCCATCTCGTTGTTGCGAAAGGGGTCTGCGGTGAAGATCCACACATTGCTGTTCTCGGACTGGTAGTGGCGAGCGGTAGTGGTCTTGCCGACACCGGCCCCTTTGTAAACCAGCCCCCATGCACGTAGGGCCTGTGCGGTCTTCATCACATTCTGGATGCGCACCGCCGTTGGCAACGGCAGCCATTCATCCTTGGGACCACGCGCCAGGTCTTGGGTTTTGGCGCTCTCTTCACGGGTCTTGAGCCACTTCTCCAGCTTGGCGAGATTGCGCTCGACATTGCCCTTGTAAGTGCCCGTCATCAGGGCGCTCAGGACCGCTTCGCTCATCCCGGCCTGTTTGGAAACCTGCACCTGGGTCAATTCGCTATCTGTTGCCAATGCGGCATTTACTCGGTCAATCACAGTGGTCATGGCGTCAGTCCTTCTTCCCAAATAGGTCAATCAATGTGTCGGTGAAATCGATGCTGTCTGCGGTGCTTGCCGGTGTGCTGTCACACCCTACGGCCCGCTTGAAGGCTATCTGTTCTGGCAACCTAGGCAGCCCTGGCATCATCTGCACTAGTCCAGGGGCCACGCCTTGCGCGGCGCTCTCATCTTCATCTTTTTGCCGCTTCAAGGCGGCATTGCGCAGTTGGTCGGCAACCTCTGCCGGTGTCATCATCTCGGCGGTGCTTTGCATCAGCTCGACTCTGCCCATCACCTCTTCTTGTGCCAGCCGTTGCAGGCGGGCCCCGCGCTGGTCGTTGTAGCCAACGTCCTCCAGGATGGGGATAAGGCCGATAAGCGACCCCTTTTCGTCGTAGGCATATACCCCCGAGTGCAAGTTGAAGGGGTCAAACCGCAAGGACACCTGGGTGCCGATATATGGATAGAGCAGCGAGCTGTGATAACGGTTGCGCTCGCCCAGGGGCGTTTGACCTGCTTTGAGCTCAATCAACCCGCCTTCGTTAACCCGGCACTGCTCGGTGCGCATCAGGCAGAGCAACAGCTGCTGTTCGGTGGCCTTGCGCACGCTGACCTGGCTGTAACTCTCTTCGAACACCTGGCGATAACTGAGCCCGCGAGCCCTGGCCATTTCACTGCGCCGACCGGTGCGGCTGTTCCAGGCTTCGATCTCCTCTGCCAATACCGCCAGAAAGGTCTCCAGCGGGATGGCATTCTTCTGTGAGTCTGCATAGTGGGCGGGTTTCTTCTCTACCGAGTCGCCCACGGTCGCCAGGTTGAAGGCCGGGTGCTTGTCCACGTATTCACCCAGGCCGCTCTTGCCGTTAAAGGCCCGTTCAATCGGCTTGGCCCGTGCGTTACCCTTGTTACCAGCGGTATCCGCCTCCACGCGTGTCCAGGTCACATCTACCCCCAGCGCCTTCATCGCCCCTTCGACCTCTGCCGAGTCAAACTTCTTGTGCTTGCGATCCCGACCACTGGGGCGGCACATCCGTCCAGTCATCGCTTGACTCAGTGCCGCACTGCCTCGGTCAAGGGTGCAGGCATCAGGTACGCCGTAACGGCTGACCATCTGGTGCAGGGCGAGCCCCAGCATGTCGGTGTTTTCACTCACATCGACGCAGTAAGAGAGCAGCATCGAGCTGTAAACGTCCTGGAAGAACCAGGTGGTGGGGCGCACGATCTCGCCGTTGGGTAGTGCCACCCACAGGTTGTGGGTGTAGCCGTCGCCGTTGACGTGAGCCAGGGCGTGCAATCCAACGCGGGTCCGCCGCTGGGCAGGCGCCAGGGTCTGCTTGGCCTTGAACACCCCGCCACGCATCGCCACCCGCAACTCCAGCGGGATATGGGTTTTAATGCGATTCTTGATGGTGTCGATACTGGGTACAGCCCAACCGTTGAGGGCTGCCGCCCGTGTCAGTCGCTCATAACAGGCCTGAACGCTGGGAGCATCACTACGCAGCCAATCCCCTTGAAAGAAGGACCAGGCTTCCGGGCTTAATTCGGCACGCCGCTTGGTATTTAGGCCGTTCTCATCAATCAAGGCAGCCAACCAATCACCTTTATCAATCCGCTTCAGACCCGGTTTGACATAGAACCAGCGGGTCAGGTTGGAGGCGGCAACGCCTGTCTTTTCGGCAACATCGGCCATGGCCTTCTTGATACCCATGCCATGACGTTCAACCAGATCCGCCACCATCAGGCACACCTCAAACCGGCGACTGGCTTCCTGACGCTTCTTCTCGCTCGATTCCTGATAGGTGAGCCACAGCTCCTCACTGCCGGTCTCGATACGGGTCTTCACTTCACCTTTCTTAAGATCCTTCACCTGCTGGTGGAGTAGGTGGGCTCGG
This sequence comes from Aeromonas sp. ASNIH4, assembly GCF_002934425.1. Lineage (NCBI taxonomy): Bacteria > Pseudomonadati > Pseudomonadota > Gammaproteobacteria > Aeromonadales > Aeromonadaceae > Aeromonas > Aeromonas sp. ASNIH4. The sequence goes on from NZ_CP026217.1 coordinate 3,561,164, forward strand.
GTCTCCGGTGGCAGACAATCAATGTGGTACTCGAAGCCTTTGCCCTTTGCCCGCTTCTGGCGCCATTCGGCTTTTTGCTCGGATAACTTGTTGAGTTTCGTCAACGTGTTCCGTTCAGTGCCAGGCATACCGGGTAAACCAATAAGCTCTTTAACGGTAAGGAACATATTCATGCTGCCCGTTGATTTCTGATGTCTTGGGCTCTCTGTTTGGCTCTTGCTTTCAATTCCGCACGTGCACGACGTTTTGCCCATCGCTCAGGCCATATTTCATCCGCCTGAAGACTAAGAAATTGGGCGATGTACGTTTCATGAGCAGGATAAGAAGCTGAGTGCAATGCGCGAGTGAGAGCAGCTTTACTTCTTCCTTCGGTATAAATCTCGGATAGCGCTTGCATAGAAAGGCCCTTGGCCTTGACGGCGGCAACGACCTGATCGCTGCTCCAATCCTTAATGGGTGATCCAATTTGAGTCATTTTGCGGTACTCTCCCGAATGCACATTTTTACGGTAAACCTTTAGGGGAAACTCTCACCCTAAGACCTTGAGGAAATTATTGATCGCAAAAAGCATCAAGTAAAGGGAAATTGAGATCTTTTTCTCTGATTGAGGTTTTTTCGGGGTGAGACAAAACTTTCACAGTAAAATCACTCACTTAGGCAAAAAAGATGAACGAGGAAGGAAAAGCCACCGAAGATCTTTTTCTCAATGAGAGAAACGGATCCGAAAACAAGATTCAAACCAGACTGAAAGAGCTCAAAGGAAAACGGACATTGCGCGAGCTGGCGGATTTTTGGGGTATTCCACTCTCAACCATAAACGGTTGGATCATTAGAGGATCGCAGCCACCATTAGAAGCCGCCGCAAAAGTAGCGAAAGCAGAAGGAATAAGCCTGGAGTGGCTTGCTACTGGAGAAGGGCAGATGTATGAAGCTCCAGAGGCACACCACTATGGTGACCGAGTTCATAACGTCTGTAGCACCAGAGATATGGATCACCTCACCAAAGTGCCTACATTCGATGTAGAGGCATCTGCGGGGGCAGGAACTTGGATTAATGCCGAAAACATCCGTGATTACTGGTATGTGCCAAGAACCTGGCTGCGTCAGGAACGCCTGGAGCACGCCGAGCTATGCATGATCAACACCATTGGTGACAGCATGACACCATATATCAACCATGGTGACCGTCTGCTCGTTAAAACCAACATAGACCGCGAGAAGGCACTGGACGGCGTATTCGTTATCAATCTGGATGGCAACCTACGTGTAAAACGTCTGGAGGCAACTCTGTTCCCTGCGGGATATAGAGTGAAAAGCGACAACGAACTGTACCCGCCAGAGTTCGTTCCGGCAGCAGAGCTGACCCAGCGCCTGTACGTTATAGGTGAAGTCGTGCGTGTATTCGGTCAACCAGCCAAACCTACACCGCCTGTTCAGTGAAGATGTGCTCTGGATATAATGGTGAGAGATAACGATGGCGGCAGAAATCTAATGGTGTAGCAGAAGTGGGGCTCGGCCCCATTATCTTTATCTGATTCAGGTTCATAGCTGTTCCATGCACAACCTGAATTTCATGGATCACGAGAAAAGGATCCATCCCCTCTCAAACCTCGCTTAAACCCTTATTCAACGGGGCTTCAAGAGAGGTTCACCATATTGATCTCATAGGTTCATATCTAGATCCCCCCCTCAGGGGTGACGGCACGCCCCTCCAACAGGCTGGCATGGCGCGGCTCCACCGCCCCCAGCAGCTGCACCTCATGGCCCTGGCCGATCAGCTCGTAAGCGGCCCAGACCAGATCGAGCGGGCCCACCTGTCCCCAACTCGCCAAGGTGACTGGCACCCCCTTCTCCTGCTCGATGAGGTGGCGGGCAAAGCGGGTATGCAGCCAGCCCAGCCACACCTGTTGCAGCAGCTCGCCATCGGGTCGCTCGCGCCACAGCCCCAGCAGCCGTTCCACCAGCGGCTGCAGCACCCTGCTGCGCACCAGCTCGAACGGGTAGCTCGCCAACAGGTCGTTCAGCTCGGCCTCCGCCTTGCGCTGATTGAAGGCGAGCAGCGCCTGACTGAACTGCTCCAGGGTCTGCTGCCAGTGATCGCTCACCGGCTGGGCCTGGGGTTCACTCAGGAGCCCCTTCACCTGTCCGATGCTCACTCCCCGCTCCAGCCAGCTCAGGATCTCGCCGATCTGGCGAATGTCCTGCTCGCTGTAGAGGCGGTGGCCCTTCTCGGTGCGGGCCGGCTGCACCAGCCCGTAGCGGCGCTGCCAGGCGCGCAGGGTCACGGCGTTGACGCCGGTGAGGCGGGAGACCTCGCGAATGGGGTAGATCCCCTCCTCCGGCGAAGGAGAAGCGGCGTGCGGTAGATCAGACATAACGGCATCCAGTAAAGGTTGAGGGAGAGGCCCGGCCATCCGCCGGGGCCTGCACAGAACATTCAGAGCCCGTAGCGCAGTTTCAGCGTGTCGGGATGGGGATTGAGGTACACCTGCTCGGCGAGATAGGGGTTGGGGTACTCGCGCAGGTAGTGACGGATCAGGGTGAGCGGCACCAGCAAGGGGAAGACACCGGTGCGGTACTTATCGATGGTGTCGCACAGTTCCTGCTTCTGGGCCGGGGTCAGCACCCGCTTGAAGTAGCCCTGCAGGTGCATCAGCACATTGGTGTGACTGCGCCGGTTGGCCCGCAGGGTCAGCGCCGCCATCAACCCCTTGATGTAGCTGTCGGCCACCTGCTGCAGGTCGGCCTTGGCCAGGTTGCCGAGCAGCTTGCCGAGTGCCCGGTAGTGGGTAGTGGCGTGGGAGAGCACCAGATACTTGTAGCGGGAGTGGAAACGGATCAGCGCAGAGGCGGTGATGCCGCGCGCGCAGAGCTGCTGCCAGTCGTGGTAGGCAAAGACCCGCAGCACAAAGTTTTCCCGCAGGATGGGATCGCACAGGCGGCCATCTTCCTCCACCGGCAGCAGGGGATTGGCCTCCATCAGCGCCTTGGCAAACAGGCCAACCCCCTCCTTGGCACTCCCCTCGTTGTTGGCGCCATAGATCCGCACCCGCTCCATGCCACAGCTGGGGGATTTGGCGCAGAGGATGTAGCCGGAGATGAAGTCGAGCTGGCGCGCCTTCTGCTCGCTGAAGGCGATGAGCTGGTCGGTGACATCGAAGCTGCCGTTGCTCGCCTCGGCGCGGATCTCGCCGTGGCGCTTGACCAGCCGGATGGCGGCGCGGGGCGCCCCGAGGCCAATGGCCATCTCGGGACAGACGGGGTGATAGTCAAAGTGGGCACCGAGATCCCGCTCGCAGAAGCTGGAACGCTTGTGGCCCCCGTCGAACCGTACCTCCTGCCCCAGCAGGCAGGCGCTGATACCAACCTTGATCTTGTACATATCATCACTCCTTGTATAAGTCTGAATCAGTTATAGCAGTTATACAAAAAATTGGAAGTTGTATAACTATTGCGGACTGATACGGCGCAAGGGTGAAGGGTGGATCAACCGGAAATGAAAAAACCCATGACCGAAGTCATGGGTAAAAATGAAGACACTACAGGAAGAATGATTAGAAGCTGTACTTCACACCCAGGCTGGTGATGGAGCCCTGTTGCAGGTCCCACTTGCGATAGGTGTAGTCGGCGGTGAGGGCCAGGTTCTGGCTCACCTTGTAGGCGGCGCCCACTTTGAAATCGTGCATGTCGTCGGTCATGTTGGCGTAGCGGTAGCCGGTGGAGAGCTCGACCGCGCCGATGTCGTAGCGCAGGCCGGCCTCACCGTACATGCTGCCGCTGTTTTTGCGGGTGATCACATCCCAGCCGCTGTCTTTGACGTTGGCAGCCACCTGACGCTCCATGGTGTAACCCATCAGACCTGCTTCCCCATACAGGTTCAGACCTGTGCTGAGCGGGGTGTAGACACCCAGACCCAGGCTGGAGATGCCCATGCTGTCGTTGCCATCGTTGCGGGAGGTGTACTCGCTGCCCAGACGACCGTAGAAGTTGGAACCGAAGCTCTTGGAGAGGTCCAGGTTCAGACCGCCGAAATCGCGGTTGTTGCTATCCTTGCCGCCGATGTAATCGGACTTGGTGTGCGCCCAGGTCAGGCCGCCTTTGGCGTAGCTGAAGGCATCCTCAGCCAGAGCAGAAGTTGAAGCGAAACCGGCCAGAACCAGAACTGAAAGTGCAGCTTTTTTCATTTTGATGACTCCATCGTTGAGCTAGTTGGGACCTAGCTGGAATGGGGTCATTGTGCAGAGGCCGGGGAGAAATGCCGAGCGGCAAGCTGTTGCCAAACCATGTCAGATGTAAGCAACTGTTGCTGGTGGTTACCGGGTTAACAATCAAGACAGGCTCCACGAAGGAGCCTGTTGCATGAGGGATCAGCGGAACTCCACTTCCTCAATCTCGACCCGCACCAGGGGCTTGCCGGTGAGGCCGGCCGGGCGCGGCACCTCCAGCACCATGGAGGGGCGCTGCTGTCCCTTGCGCAGATAGGACTCCGACAGGCGGTTCTCGCCGACCCAGAAGCGGGCCTCCTGCTTGACCAGCTGGGCCCCCTGCTCGCTGAACAGGGTGACGCTGCCACGCACCCGCACCACGTTGCGGCTGCCGGTGTTGCTCACCATGAATTGCAGTTGCAGAGGATCCGAGCCCTCCACCTTGGCCAGCTTGACGCCGATCCCGTCCTTGACGGCCTGAGCCAGCAGCTCGGGGTTGCTCATCGCCTGCTCGGTCAGCACCGGCACGGCCACCGTGCCCTGCACCGCGCTGCCGTCGGCGGCGGGTTTGAGCAGCAGGTATTCCCAGGTGAAGTCATCGTTGAGCTGCACCTGGCGGCCATCCGGCAGGGTCACCTGGGTGAGCGGAGCGGCCTGCACCAGCAGGGGCGAGAGGCAGAGGGCAACCAGCAGACGGGACAAGGGTTTCATAGGGTGATGACTCGGCGTCGATGGAAAAGGGCGTCAGTATAAAGAGTCCGTCCCGGCTTGCCTATGACCGCACTCACGTTCCTGCCCTCGGTTGCCTAGACCACCAGCTCCTGCCGCTCCTCTTCCGCCGCCATGTCCAGCGTCACCAGATCGAAGGCCGTGCTCTTGAGGGCGGTGAGGATATCCGGCTGCAGATCGAAGGCCTGGGCCCGCAGCCGCGCCGGCACCCGCACCCGGGCCAGGGTGGTGGCCCGATCGGCGAGGGTATGAAAGAACACCTGGGCCTCCTCCAGCCCCATGTCGGCCAGCATCTGCTCCGCCATGTCCACCATCCGCAGATGACGGCGCTCCACCAGCTCGGGGTCGGAGAAACGGTAGCTCAGGCAGCCGTGGGCACTCTTGCCCCAGCGCCCAAGCTGGCGCTTGTTGAAACCGTAGCGAAAGTCCCTGTGGGTCATGCCCTGCTTGGCAAACAGCCAGAGGGTATTGGTCGGCAGGCTGCCGAAACGGCGCAGATACTCCTGCAGCTCCTCCACCGGCGCCGGCAGCAGCATGGGCAGGTGGCTCCAGTCGGTTTCCAGCGCGGTGAGGTGGCAGATGTAGCGCACCGGGTCGATCACCTCGTTGAGGTGGCGCAGGTGGTCACAGAAGATCATCTCATCGGTCTTGATCACCCGCTGCTCGATGCCGTAACGCTGGCAGTAGCGCTTGGCGCGCGCCACCTCCTTGCGGCTGCGGGTCGGGCTGTCCAGGGTGATGGCCCGGATCCGGATACCGCTGGCGCGGCACAGATCCATGCTGTAGCAGGATTCCAGTCGACCGGAGAAGGAGACCGCCAGTTCGCCATAGCCAGCCAGGGTCTCGATAAGTGACTGTTCCCTGGTCTGAAAGGTCTGATCGTATCCCCGATTCAGCACAACGATATTGGCATCCATAACGACGGCACCGGATGATGAATTGGGCGCCATTGTGCTGCAACAATCCTGAATAAACCCTTAAAGGGCAGGGATAAATCAGAATTTAATGATAATTTCATGCCAATTAGTTTCATTTTCATCCAACTGGGCATCATAAATCCGAAGTTTCGCCTGATGAACCTGATGCATGCGCAGAAATCCCTCCGCCTGTTCGAGGGAGGCAAAGGTCAGCCGGCCCCCTCCGCTGTCGGTGAGACACTGCATCTCGCCGTCGGCCTCGACACAGAGCTGATACCCGCTGCCATCCAGACAGGCGATCAGCAGCCCCGCGTCCGGATAGTGACTGAGCCAATTGCGAAACCGGCCATGCTCCATACCCTCTCCCTCTACATCCTGCCATTCAGGCGGGCAGGTAACCCTGCGCCACCAGTTGCTGGCGACAACTGTATGCATCGGTAAACACCAGGCCGCCGATCCCCAGTGCCTGTGCGGCAGTCACGTTGGCCGGGCTGTCATCGATGAACAGGCACTGCTCGGCCTGCAAGTCGAACGACACCAGCAGATAGCGGTAGATATCCGGCTCCGGCTTCATCATCCGTACCCTTGCCGACACCACCTTGCCACTGAAGAAACGCCAGAAGGGCTGATGCTGCTCCAGCCAGTCGATACTGGCATGACCCATGTTGGAGAGTGCGTAGAGGGTATGACCCGCCCCATGCAGGCTCTCTATCAGGCTCAGCATAGCGGGATCCGGCACCAGCGAGGCGGGCACCGCCTGCAAAATCGCCAGGTTTTCGGCGGCGCTCAGCCCGGTGCGATGCTCGGCCTGACGGGCCATGGTGTGCAGTGAGAGAGTGCCACGGTCCACCTCCAGCCAGTCCGGGTGGTTGAACAGCCGCTCCGCCAGCAGCTCCGCTCCCTGCTCCCCACGTACCGAGCGCACGATACCGACCGGATCCCAGCTCACCACCACCCGTCCCAGATCGAAAATAATCGCCATCTTCACCTCCAGCTATCTGCATCATTACGACAGCAAGCGGGTCCGTTTTACCCGGTTTTGCCCCCGCAGGCTCACGCCCCTACCCTGCCCCGTTCGCCTCCCCCGGACAAGTTTTACTTGCATCGCACGGTCAAATCCCTTAATGGTTATGGCGTTACCTCAAGGACACACTCATGCACGCACCATTCTTTTTTGCTTTCTCGTTTATCCGGCCCTCATGAGGGAAGGCCCGTCGTCACGTGAAGCACTCGCGTAAACAGAAAGCAAAGACGAATCGAGCCTCCCCTAGCGGAGGTTTTTTTTTGCAGCCACCACAATCGATTACTTGGATAGGGAACCATCATGGCAACGCTCGACGAGATCAGACAAGACATCACCCAGTTGGATCAGGAGCTGCTCGCCCTGCTGGCCAAACGCAAGACCCTCAGCATCGAGGTCGCCCGCGCCAAGCAGGCCAACCCGCGCCCGATCCGCGATCCCCAGCGCGAGCAGGATCTGCTGGTCGCCCTGATCCAGAAAGGGCGTGTGCTGGGGCTGGACGCCCAGTACATCACCCGCATCTACCACACCATCATCGAAGACTCGGTGCTCTCCCAGCAGGCCTATCTGCAGAGCCTGCTCAACCCGGAGCAGCAGGAGCCGATGACCAGCGTCGCCTACCTGGGACCGCGCGGTTCCTACTCCAGCCTCGCCGCCCGCAAGTACCTGGCCCGCTACAAGGATCAGGTGATCGAGGTGAACTGTCAGAATTTCCGCGAGGTGCTGGATGCGGTGGAATCGGGCCGGGCCGCCTTCGGGGTGCTGCCTATCGAGAACACCAGCTCGGGCTCCATCAACGAGGTGTACGATGTGATGCAGCACACCAGCCTCTCCATCGTCGGTGAGCTGACCTACCCCATCGAGCACTGCATCCTCACCGCCGTGCCGACCGAGCTGGGTCGCATCAAGACCTTCTACGCCCACCCCCAGGTGTTCCAGCAGTGCTCCCATTACCTCAGCAAGCTGGAAGGGGCGCGCCACGAGATCTGCGACTCCTCCTCCAGCGCCATGATGAAGGTGAAGGAACTGGCAAGCCCGGAGGCGGCGGCCATCGGCAGCGCGGCCGGCGGCGAGCTGTACGGGCTGGACGTGCTGGCCGAGCAGCTGGCCAACCAGAAGGAGAACTACAGCCGCTTCATCGTGGTGGCGCGCAAGCCCATCGACGTCGCACCGCAGATCCCGGCCAAGACCACCCTCATCATGTCCACCTCCCAGAAACCGGGCTCGTTGGTGGAGGCGCTGCTGGTGCTGCGCAGCAACGAGATCAACATGACCAAGCTCGAGTCCCGCCCGGTGCAGGGCAACCCGTGGGAGGAGATGTTCTATCTGGATGTCTCCGCCAACCTGCAGACCCCGGCCATGCAGGCCGCACTGATGGAGCTGACCAAGATCACCCGCTACATCAAGGTGCTGGGCTGCTACCCGAGCGAAGACGTCAAGCCGACCGCCGTGCCGCCGGTGCTGCTGGGCAACTAGCCAGCGCTGCAATCCGCCAGGCTTGGGCGGCCGACACCGCCAATGAAAAAGGCGACCCTACGGGGTCGCCTTTTTGTCGTCCATTCGCCTGAGATATGCCGTCAGAACTGGCCCGCCATCAACTGGTTGATGTTGTAGAGGGCGCGGGTATCGAGCTCCATCTCGGTGGCATAGGTGTTGCCGCGGGGATAGGAGGCCACCACCCTGGCGCCGCGCACCATGCCGGCTACCGACACGTCCAGCGAGTTGGAGGTCTGGGTCAAGTCCTTGTAGCTGCTCTGGCCGCGTACCTGCTGGCCGTTGAGCTGTTCCGCCAGCTCGCGATAGGCATCCATCTTGGAGGCGCGAATGGCCTGCAGCATCTTCTCGGACTGGGACGGCCCCGGCTGTATGTCGATCACCGCGTAGCCGACCGCCTTGAGCACCGGGAAGTCATCCGGCTTGTTGTTGCCGCCGCCATAGTTGACCACCCGATTGCCGCCGCTGCACGCCGTCAACAGCAGCGCCAGCAGGCATCCGAACAGGATTTTCATTGCATCTACTCCTTGTCAGGGCGTCAGATTGACCAGATGGCCGCCGGGACGCGCCTGGCTGTCACGCATCAGGTAACCGCGGTTGATCGAGGCCCGGCCAAACGAATTGTTGGCACCGAACAGGTATTGTTGCGGGATCAGGCTCTGGGCCGTGGTCTCCACCATCTTGGTACGCAGGTCGATGATGCGGGCATTGACCAGGATCCCCTGCTTGTTGCGGCTGAAGGTACCGGTCAGGATGCGGGAGATGGGCAACCGGGGGGAGAGGTCCCGATAGTTGCGGCTCATCACGAAGTCCCCCTGCGGGGTGACCTTGATGCTGCCGGTCAGCTTGAAATCCACCACCACTTCCCCGCGCCGGTTAAGCTCGTAAATAAAGCTCTCCTCGATCTGCTGCCCCATCCAGTTGGTGTCCTGCAGGGTATCGAGATCGACGAAAGAGGAGACCGCGATGGGTTCGGTCAGGGTGGAGAGCGACTTGCGCTCCATCAGCTGATCGGTCATGCGCGCCACCAACCAGTTGAGTTCCATCCCCTGCGCCGCCTGACGAGGATCACCCTGCTCCCGGTTGATGGGGTCGGAGCCGCAGCCGGCCAATGCCAGGGCGAGCGCCAACGCCGTGATGAGTTTGTTCATGGATACCTTTCCTGTATCTGCACCTGATTTGTTATCGGTTCGACCGGCCAAAGCTTGAGCCGGGAATGAGGCATGGATCTTGCTAAATATTCGCGTGTGCTGTGCAACCGGCACGGTTCTGTGATCTGTATCGGCCGGCGACCTCGCTTCGACAGGGGTGAATCGCGCCGACCCGCATATTCAAGGTGCTTGTCATGAAATTACCGCTGCTGTTAACCCTGCTGCTGGCCAGTCTGTCGGCCCGGGCCGAGATCATCGAGGCGCAGGGCAGTGCCGCCATCCTGGGCGGAGACGAGGTCTACGCCCGCGAGCAGGCGACCCGCGATGCCCTGCGGCAGGCTCTGCTGGCCAGCGGCGCCGCCGTCTCCAGCATCCAGCGCCTGGAAAACGGCAGCCTGCGCTCCGAGCAGATCCAGATCCGCTCCGGCGGCGACATTCGCCAGTATCGGCTCAAGCGGGAAGAGGTGCGCAACGGCCGCATGTACATCACGGTGCAGGCCGACATCCAGGCCGAGCGCCAGATCTGCCAGACCCAGCACTACGCCAAGGATTTGACGCTGGTGCGGCTGCGGCTGCGCTACCCCGAGCAGGCGAGCTACGGCGCCCTCGACGACATGCCCGCCAACCTGTCACGCCGCATGTTCGAGGCCCTGGCCAACGCACCGCAAGGGGTGGCCGTGCGCCAGTGGCTGGACGAGAACCTGCGCATCGACCCGCTCCACCTGCAACAGGGGGATCGCAGCGCCCTCGAGGAGATCAAGGCGCTCAGCCTGCGCACCGACAGCCAGTATCTGGTGCTCGGCAGCATCGACGATCTCTCCCTCGAGCCGCAGGGCAACCAGCTGACCAGCTGGTATGAAGACCCCATCCGCAACTTTCGCATGCAGCTCTATCTGTTCGACGGCATCAACGGCAGCCTGCTCGGCCGCAAGGAGTACCAGGGCCGGGCCAACTGGACCTTCGCCAAGCGGGATCAGGTGGGCAGCAGCAGCGGCCAGTTCTGGCAGTCGAGCTATGGCCAGGAGGTCAACTACCTGTTGCAGGAAGCGGTGCAGGATCTGGTGGCCCAGCTCAGCTGCGCCCCGGTCACCGCCCGGGTGGTCGGCCAGAACGAGCGCGGCCCCCACATCAATCTGGGCCGCCGCAACGGCGTCCGGCTCGGGGATCAGTTCCGCATCCAGCACGATGCCGATTTCATCGACCCCTACGGCAAGTCGCGCATGATGCGCAACCCCGCCGACGGCTTGTTCGAAGTGGTGCAGGTGTTCGAGGATGGCGCCATCATCAGCAGCCAGAACAAATATTCGCCGTTTAACATCCAGATCGGGGATCTGGCAGTATTGGAATAAGAATCAAGGGTTTAAAAGGGAGCGGCTTCTTGTATAATGCCCGCCACAATGCTCCCGTAGCTCAGTAGGATAGAGCGGTCCCCTCCTAAGGGACAGGCCACTGGTTCGACTCCAGTCGGGAGCGCCATATAAAACAAGGGGTTGGCATCATCACGATGCCAACCCCTTGGTCGTTTTTGGCCTGGGGTACCACACGGGGTACCACAGCGTGCATTCCATAGCTAGAAACCAGAGAGACAAATAAGTCTCATTTGAATTGATTTCAGATATATATTATCTCCATGAACCTACCCAAGGGACTGCTCTGTGCAGTCCCTTTTTCATTGGAGATTTCTCATGGCTCACCTGATCGATACGATGGCCTACACCGGTCAAACGCCCTGGCATAGCCTTGGCAATGTTTTGCCCCCGCAACAATCCCTCGATATCTGGCTACAGGCAGCCGGCATGGATTGGACCATCGAGCAGAGCGACGTGATGTTTAACGTCGCCTCCGATGCGCTGCATATTCGCCCCTACAGCGATAGCAAGGTGCTTTATCGCTCCGATACCCTCGCCCCCCTATCGGTGGTCTCAAGTCGTTACAACGTGGTACAGCCTCACGAGGTGCTGCACTTCTATCAAGACCTGGTGGAAGCCGGTGGCTTTGAGCTGGAAACCGCAGGCTCGCTCAAAGGTGGCCGCAAACTGTGGGCACTGGCTAAGACCGGCCAGGATCTAAAACTCAAAGGCAATGACTTGGTAAAATCCTATCTGCTGCTGGCAACTAGCTGCGATGGCACGCTCTGTACCACGGCGCAGTTCACCTCGCTGCGAGTGGTCTGCAATAACACCCTGCAGATGGCACTGCGTGGCTCTACCGGCGCCATCAAGGTGCCCCACTCCACTCAGTTCGATGCGGCGACCGTCAAAGAGTCGCTCGGACTGGGGCTCTCCCATTGGGATGAGTTCAAGGCACAGACCAAGGCGCTGGCACAACGGCTAGTCGCCCCTGAAGAGGCGCTACGCTTTTTCAGCGACTTGCTGGCGCAACCGCTGGATGAGGAGAGCATCATTCTCACCAAGCCGGTACAACGGCTGCATGAGCTCTATCAGGGCGCGGGGATGGGCTCAGAGCTTGCCAGCTCTCGCAATACCGCCTGGGGGCTGGTCAATGCGGTCACCGAATACGTGGATCACCACCGCCGTGCCCGCAGCCAAGATCACCGGCTTGATTCCGCCTGGTTCGGTCAGGGCGCCCAACTCAAATCCCAAGCCCTGAATCAGGCACTTACTCTGCTGCAGTAATTCCTCTTCCCCATTCAAACCGCATAACGAACTCACCCGGACTGGCGTAAGCCAATCCGGGCGTCGCCATTTATGCCGTCAACAAGGAGTCGTCATGAAAGCAAAAGCCAAGTATGGCCAAGCCCTGCGGCTGGCCTCCACTCCCCAGTTAACCCGCGAGCAGTGGCTCGCTATCCGTAAACTCGGCATTGGTTCCTCCGATGCTGCCGTCGCAGTGGGGCTCTCCCCCTACAAATGCCCGCTCAGCCTCTGGCTGGAGAAGACCGGTCGCAAGGAGCCGGAGGATATATCCCACAAGGAAGCGGTGCTGTGGGGCATTGAGCTGGAGCCGGTGTTGGCGCAGGTCTATGCCAAACGCACTGGCTACAAGGTGCGCCGGGTCAATGCGGTGCTGCAACACCCCGATCAACCCTTCATGCTCGCCAACCTCGACCGAGAGGTAGTCGGCCATCCCGATGGGCCGGGCATTCTGGAGATCAAGACCGCCAGCTATCACAGCGCCCCCCAGTGGGAGGAAGGGGTGCCGGTGGCGTACCAGTGTCAGGTACTCCATCAGTTGGCCGTCACCGGCCATGCCTGGGCTGAGGTGGCAGTGCTGATCGGCGGCCAGGATTTTCGGATTTACCGCATCGAGCGCGATGAGGAGAAGATCCAGGATCTCACCGAGCGGGAAGCGCAGTTCTGGCAGATGGTGCAACAAGACCACCAGCCAGAGCCTGACGGCTCCAGTGATGCAGCCAATGCCCTGAGCTGGCTGTTCCCGCGTGACGATGGTCAGACGCTGGATCTCTCCGATTCCCCCGAGTTCAACCTGCTGTTTGGCGAACTACTGCGCTTGCGTCAGCAAAAGGAGGCTGTCGAGCAGCAGGAGTCACAACTCAAGCAGCGGCTGCAAGCCACCTTGGGTGAAGCGACAGCCGGGTTGTTTGCCGATGGCAAGATCACCTGGAAGCGCAGTAAAGACCGGCTAGCGCCGGATCTCGATAAGCTCGGTCAGGATCATCCCGACTTGCTCACCCGTTATGTCAAACCGGTGCCCGGCGTGCGCCGTTTTACCATTCAACCCTTGAGGCAAACACCATGATCAAAGGACTGGCGATCACCCCGCCCGTGATCGGGCGGATCTGCATCGGCAAGCTGGTGCAAAAACAGGATAAGTGGGTGCCGGAGAAGGACGACAGTTTCACCCTCACCACCCAGATACAACAAAAAGGGGGATGGTTGCTCCATCCCCTGCATCAACACTACTCATCGCAAAAAAGTGGCCAAGGGCAAGAGCAAACCAAGATCCGCGCCATTCCAGTGAGGGTGCTGTTCAACGATAGCGACTTGAATCTGCGGGCGGAATACAGCGCGTTTGACCGGCAAACCGGCAGGCCGCTCTGTGTCGGGAATGGGGAGGTGGCGAGACGTGTGGGGGCGCAAGGCATGGAGGAGGTCAGCTGCCCAGGACCAGAGCGCTGCGCCTTTGCAGGGCAACAGGGCTGCAAGCTGTACGGACGACTGAACCTGTTTGTGGAGGGGCAAGGGGATGAGCTGGGTAGCTTTATCTTCCGCACCACCGGCTACAACTCGGTACGCACCCTGGCGGCGCGACTGAAGTACCTGGAGGCTGTGAGCGGGGGCCATACACGCTATCTGCCGCTCACCCTGCGGTTGCGGGCCAAGAGCACCACCCAGTCCTACCGCACACCGGTCTACTACGTGGATTTGACGCTACGGGAAGAGACCAACCTGACTGAGGCAGTTAGGCTGGCACAGGAGGCGGCCCAACGTGACCAAGAAGCAGGCTTGGCCATCGAGCAGATGGAGCAAGCTGCTCGTGACTTGCTGCGTAATGGCCAGTTTGAGGATATTGATGAAGAGGTACCGATGCTGCTGGAGGAGTTCTATCCTGAGCCAGAAATGATAGCGTCATCTTCCACCTCACAGCCTTTGGCAACCGTAACAGCACCAAAACGCCTCAGCCCTCGTTCCTCGCCCCTGACCAGTAAACTGGGTAAAAACGCGGCCCCTTCACCGCCTACGCCTGAGCCACAAAGCCAATAACTTACATTGGCATCTTGTTACATCCAATCAAATCAATCAGTAGCACAATATTCTGCTACCCATCACGACGGGACGTTTATCACAAAGCGTCCCGTTATTTCTCTCCATCGCTGGTTTGGGGTCAATAGATCAAGCCCTAGTGACACTCACGAAATCGGCACTCATTTCATCTATTTCCCTCCATTTTCAGGTCAAGAAGGTCTCTTCGAGACTTTTGACCATGGGGGTCAGTGTACCTTGCCCTATTGACCGGGAGGAGACCATGGCACTGGTAGGTTACGCACGTGTTAGTACGGGAGGTCAGAGCCTTGAAGTCCAGCTTCGAGCACTGGCTGAATGCAATAAAGTTTTCCAGGAGAAGGTTAGCGGTGCCAGTGATGATAGGCCACAGCTTGCTCTCCTCTTGGATTATGTGAAGGAGGGAGACGTGGTGATGGTTACCAAGCTGGATCGTCTGGCTCGTAATACTCGTCACCTATTGGAAATATCAGAATTTCTACAACATAAGCAAGTTGCATTACGGATATTGAATCTGGGGATAGATACCTCAACACCTACTGGCAAGTTAATGCTCACCATGATCGGTGCTATCGCAACATTCGAACGAGAGTTGATGTTGGAGCGGCAAGCTGAAGGAATTGAGTTAGCCAAGCGACGAGGTGTTTATAAAGGCCGTAAGCCTACCGCAATGGCAAAAGGTAATGAAGTTCTGGCATTGGTTGCCAAGGGGTTACCCAGAGCTGAAATTGCCAAACGCACGGGGATCAGTATCTCCAGTGTGCAACGCATTCTCAGATCTCAGAGCAACTGAAAAAATAGTGTGGTTTACCGTTTCTGACTATAGCCATACACATCTATTTTATCATAGTTATTCAGTGAGATAAAAAATGAAAAAGCTGACATTCTGCTTACTACTAACGCTTATGTCTGGAAGTCAATCAATACAGGCGGCGGAGCCATTCACAGGCTTTCTGCCTGCACTAGTGCAGGACAAAACAGGAAAGCCATTTTGGTGCAACGCACATTTAAATTTAAACAGAAAATGCATCGCAACTGAAATAAGTAATCTTTCTATGGTCATTGTGCGCAGTCAACCATTTGGTGACTGTGAAGCTGGTATGTGGGGGTGGATCGCCACAGCAGGCTCCCCACAGAAAATTGCCATAGGCTACACAATTACACCCGATGAAAAATTCAATATTTCACTGAAAGATATGTGTCGACCTGGCACTGTTGTCAAATTTCAACCAAACAAGAAGTATAAAAATGAGGAAGATCTAGTTGGTTTTTACAATGGCAAAGAAATATTCAGATATCTGGGGCGTAAATAACCAGGTGCTTTTAAGATATGAGTAAATGCTACGAGGATTTTTATGAAAGACATACATCGATATTTATTGGCCTCGACTCTGATATTTTCGGCCCTAGCCTGCAATGCGCAAGAACAACGCTACCTCGCGATCCAACACACCGACACCGTCTACGCCAACCAAGGCGTCTGTGCGTATCACTTCTCTTTAGATAGTGGTGGTGCAGACGAGTTTGGTCATTTGTATATCACGCTGCAGTTTAATGACAAGAAGGGCAAAGCACTGGCCGAATCAACTCTGGAGGTTGAACCCTTCGGCGGGAGCTCCGCTACTCGTTATGGTGGCGGCTCTACGGAGGTTGATTGCGGACAGGTTGAGCAAGCCAAGTCCATCGCCATTATTCAGGCAACCGAGGTGTTTGCTCACAATCAGGTCACCCGGCTACCAATATCAACCTTCACCCCCGAGTTTCATCAACCACTGAAGATCACCGTGGGCGGCAAGTAGCCCACTTAAGAAAAACAAAGCCAAAGGGCGTCACCATCACGGTGACGCCCTTTTTCATTTCCAACCCTTGATGAGGATCATCACCCCATGTCACGACATTTCATTATCGGCGATCACTTGGTAACACCACAGCCTGAAGGCCACCATCACGGCCTCTTTGTTGGCCATGACCAGGTCATTCACTGTCGACCATCCCCTTCCGGAGAGCACTCAGGCCAACTGGCGCTGGCCTCGCTGGCGCAATTCAGTCAGCACTGCACCATTGAGGTCCAGCCCCATGCCCAACGTCTGTTCAGTCGAGAGGAAAGCCTGACACGGGCTTACGCCCGATTGAGTGAAGGTGAGCAAGGTCAACCATTTGCCAGTGGCGAGCAATTTGTTACGGCTATTTGCATTCTGAGGTAGGATCGCAGATTTAGCCCAGAATTGGAATTCGGCCCCTGTTGTGCAAAACATGGTTGACACTCGCTGTTTGACCATAGTACTGTTTTGTGCAAAAAGTGGTTGGAGGCCAGAATGAACGAATTTACGGGATCGGCAGCTTCACAGGCTGACTTTATTTGGAAGAACGCGGAAGACCTTTGGGGGGACTTCAAACATACGGACTTTGGCAAGATCATCTTGCCGTTTACCTTGCTGCGCCGCCTGGAGTGTGCTCTGGAGCCGACCCGCGAGGCGGTGAGAGAGGCATACGCCGCTTTCAAGGATGCCGATGTTGAGCTGGACACCATTCTGCGCTCAACCGCTGATTACCCATTTTACAACACCTCCGAATACTCCCTTGGCACCTTGGGTAGCACCAAGACGCGCCGCAATCTGGAAGACTACATCGCCCTGTTTTCAGATAACGCCCGCGCTATCTTCGAGGAGTTCGAGTTCGGCAATACCGTGATCCGACTGGAGAAGGCTGGCTTGCTATACAAGATATGCCAGAACTTCGCCAAGATCGACCTGCACCCTGAAGTGGTGCCGGATCGGGTGATGAGCAACATCTACGAACATCTGATTCGCCGCTTTGGTGCTGAGGTCAATGAAGGAGCCGAGGACTTCATGACGCCGCGTGACATCGTTCACCTGGCGACCGCGCTTTTGCTTGACCCGGATGACGCCCTGTTTGAGGCCAGCCCCGGTTTGATTCGTACCCTGTATGACCCGACCTGCGGCACGGGTGGGTTCCTCACTGATGCCATGAACCATGCGGGCGATTACGGTGGCCGCGACAAGGTACCGCCGGTTCTGGTGCCGTACGGGCAGGAGTTGGAGCCGGAAACCCATGCGGTTTGTGTGGCCGGTATGCTGATCCGCCGTCTGGAATCCGACCCTGGCCGCGATCTGTCGAAGAACATTCGTCAGGGCAGTACGCTGTCCAACGACCAGTTTGCCGGTGAGCGTTTCCACTACTGCCTGTCCAATCCGCCTTTTGGCAAGAAATGGGAGAAGGACAAAAACGCCGTCGAAGCGGAACACAAAAAAGGCGAATTGGGCCGCTTTGGGCCGGGCCTGCCGAAAATCAGCGATGGCTCCATGCTGTTTTTGATGCACCTGGCGAGCAAGCTAGAACTGCCGAGCAATGGCGGTGGCCGCGCCGCTATCGTGCTGTCCGGATCGCCACTATTCAACGGTGGTGCCGCGTCTGGCGAATCGGAAATCCGCCGTTGGTTGCTGGAAGACGACCTGATTGAAGCCATTGTAGCTCTGCCTACGGATCTGTTCTTCCGCACCAATATCGCCACCTACCTGTGGATTCTGTCCAACAAAAAGCCGCAGGAGCGCAAAGGCAAGGTGCAGTTGATCAACGCCACCGATCTGTGGACTTCAATCCGCAACGAGGGCAACAAACGCCGTATTGTCAGCGATGATCAGCGCCGCCAGATTTTGGACATCTACGCCGCTGGGGAAACCGATGTGCTTTCCCGGATGCTCGACTACCGCACCTTTGGCTACCGCCGTATCAAGGTACTGCGCCCGCTGCGCATGATCCTAGAACTGGATAAGGCGGGCATGGAGCGCCTGGAAGCCGACCCCGCTTGGGAAAAGCTCCCTGACGCGCATCAGGCATTCTGGCGCGACGCCCTCAAGCCGCTGATCGGGCAAGCGCAGACCTATGGCTGGGCAGAAAACTTTGCCAAGGACGCGATCAAGTCCGACGAAGCCAAGCAGCTCAAGGTCAAATCCAACAAGACATTGATCACCGCGCTGATCAACGCCTTTGGTCACAAAGACCCGAAAGCCGAGCCAGTCACGGATTCCAACGGCGAGCTGGTGCCAGACACAGATTTAACTGATTACGAGAACGTCCCCTATCTGGAGGACATCGACGACTACTTTGCCCGCGAAGTGCTTCCTCATGTCCCGGATGCTTGGCTGGATGAGAGCTTTACCGATGCAAGGGATGGTCAATTGGGCCGCGTTGGCTACGAGATCAACTTCAACCGCTTCTTCTACCAGTACCAGCCGCCGCGCAAGCTGCATGATATTGATGAAGACCTGAATCAGGTAGAAGCCGAGATTGCCGCGCTACTGGCGGAGGTGGCCAGCGAATGAGCCAGTACAAAGCGTATCCCGCGTACAAGGATTCCGGCGTTGAGTGGATTGGGCAGGTGCCGGAGCATTGGCAGGTAAAAAGGCTGAAGCACTTAATATCCCAATGCCAGAATGGCGTTTGGGGTGATGACCCACTGGAAGATGGCTCGGATACATTATGTATTCGGGTTGCAGATTTCGATAGGGATAACAACGTTGTCATTTATAACCCCTCAACGTATCGGCAGATTACCAAGGAACACCAAGATAGCCGGTTAGTTTCCAAAGGAGACATTCTCCTTGAGAAATCAGGAGGCGGTGTACAAACATTAGTGGGTGCAAATGTGCGCTATCTGGGAGAAGAGCCTGCCGTTTGCTCCAACTTTGTAGCAGTTATAAAGCCGTCAAAAAAGGCCGAGTCCGCATGGCTAAATTATCTAATGGCATCTATGTATGCGCTCAAGATAAATCTACGTTCCATTAAGCAATCTACAGGGATTCAAAATCTGGATTCTGAGCAATATCTTGATGAGGGTGTCGCTGCTCCTTCTCTTGACGAACAAGCCACCATCGCAACCGCCCTCGACCGCGAAACTGCCCGTATTGATGCGCTGATCGAGAAGAAAACCCGCTTTATCGAGCTACTGAAGGAAAAAGTGATTGCAACTGCAATGACCGAGCAAATGTACGGGGATGGGGAGCATATACGTTTAAGGCATTTGGTTCAGATAATTTCCAGGCCAGTCCAGCTAATTAGTGAAGATGAATATATTGCCTTGGGACTATACAACAGGGGCCGTGGCCTGTTTCACAAGCCTCCAACGCTGGGTAAGGATATTGGTGATTCAGACTTCTTCTATGTGGAAGAAGGCGATCTAATCCTTAGTGGGCAGTTTGCTTGGGAGGGTGCTGTAACCATGGCATCAAGCACAGAAAGTGGGTGTGTTGTGTCTCATCGTTACCCTATTGTGCGCGGGGGGGCGGTCGCTACAGAATATTTGTTCGCACTTCTGATGACAAATTTCGGCGATTTCTTATTGAATGAGTCTTCCCGTGGTTCAGCAGGAAGAAACCGCCCTCTGAACATCAATTTGCTCCTTAACGAAAAGATAAGGATGCCATCTGTAAAGACTCAAGAGGAAATCAAGGGCTTAATCAAGCTAAAGGCAACGCTTGAAGAAAAAGTCAAACATAGCATCGATCTACTTAAAGAACGCCGCGCTGCCTTTATCACCGCCGCTGTCACCGGCCAGATTGATTTGCGAGGAAAACAATAAATGCAATCAGCAGCACATCAGGAAAAACACTTCCAGCAATACATCATCGACCGGTTGGTAGAACAGGGCTGGAAGCTGGGTGATTCCAAGTTCTACGACACCGAACGAGCGGTGTACCCAGAAGACCTGGAAAGCTGGATTAAAACCAGCGGCCAGCAGGAAAAATGGGACAAGCTGGAACGGCTCAACGGGGCCAAAACCCTTGAAGTGCTGATGGATCGCCTGGATAAAGCACTGGAGAAACAAGGCACCATGCAGGTGTTGCGCCAGGGCTTTTCCATTGCCGGTTGTGGCCTGATCGAGATGACCGAGGCCGCACCGGAAGACAAGCGCAATGCAGCAGTCATTGAGCGCTACCAGGCCAATATCCTGCGCGTGGTGCCGGAGCTGAAGTATCACCCAGCCCGTGAATTTGCCATTGATCTGGTGCTGTTTATCAACGGCCTACCCGTGGCGACGGTGGAGCTTAAAACCGACTTCACCCAGTCGGCTGAAGCGGCGATGGATCAATACCGAAATGACCGTTTGCCCTACGATCCCAAGACCAAGCGCAGAGAACCACTGCTGACCTTCAAGCGTGGCGCGGTGGTGCATTTCGCCATGTCCGATTCCGTAATCATGATGGCAACCAAGCTGGACGGGGAAAATACCTTCTTCCTGCCGTTCAACAAGGGTCGCAAGGATGAAAGCGGCGCGGTACATGCGGGTAACCCGCCCGGTGAGATCAAGGCCGATGGCACCCAGGAATACCCGGTAGCCTACTTCTGGGAGGCGGTCTGCCAGCCGGATGCCTGGCTGCGGATTTTCCATAGCTTTGTCTACGTCGAGAAAAAGGACGTGGTGGATATTCAGGGCAACTGGTCGAAGAAAGAAACCCTGATTTTCCCGCGCTTTCACCAATGGACGGCAGTGAACCAGATGCTGGCCGATGCCCGCGAAAACGGCGCAGGCATGACCTACCTGTGTGACCACAGCGCCGGTTCCGGCAAGACCAGCACCATTTCCTGGACGGCCCATGACTTGGTGAAACTGCGCGAAGATAACGGCGATTCGGTATTTAACAGCGTGATCATTGTCACCGACCGCAATGTGCTGGACGGCCAGCTTCAGGACGCGGTGAAGCAGATTGACCATCAGTTTGGGGTGATCGCCGCCATTGACCGGCAGAAGTCATCCAAGTCCAAGAGCAAGCAACTCTCGGAGGCCTTGTTGTCTGGCACGCCGATTGTGGTGGTCACGATCCAGACCTTCCCCTACGCGATGGAAGCCATCATCACTGACAAGGCCCTGAAAGGGAAAAACTTTGCAGTAATCATTGATGAGGCACATAACTCGCAGACCGGCTCTACCGCCGCCAAGCTGCAAGCCGCACTGGGGATGAGCGGACAAGGCAAGATGTCCACCATGACGGTGGATGAGTTGCTGGAACAACTGCAAAAGTCTCGCGCTCGCCCGGACAATATCAGCTATTTCGCCTTTACCGGTACGCCAAAGCACTCCACGTTGATGCTGTTCGGTCGCCCAACAGATCCAAGCCAACCAGCCTCGGACGATAATCCGCCACAAGCCTTCCACCTGTACACCATGCGCCAGGCCATTGAGGAGAAGTTCATTCTCGATGTGCTGAAAGGCTATGTGCCCTACAAAACGGCGTTCAACCTCTCCAAGCAGCTTGAAGACAGCAAGCGGGTGAGCGGCAAGGCTGCCAAACGCGCCCTGGCACAGTGGATGTCATTGCACCCCACCAATGTGACCCAAAAGGTGCAGTTTATCGTTGAGCACTTCACCAAGAACGTCGCGCACCGGCTCGATGGCAAGGCCAAGGCGATGGTGGTCACTAGCTCCCGTGCCGCCGCCATTCGCTACAAGAAGGCGTTTGACCGCTATATCGAGCAGCACAGCGAGTACGGCTTTATTCATTCACTGGTGGCCTTCTCCGGCAAGATGACCGGCAAGCAGGTGATGCATCAGGATGACGGTGAGTTTAAGGACGATGTGTTTATCGTCGATGAGAGCGAGGAGTTTACCGAGCAGAGCATGAACCCGGATGTCCAAGGGCAGGATTTGCGCTTTGCCTTTGACCGACCTGAATACCGGGTGATGTTGGTGGCCGACAAGTTCCAGACCGGCTTTGACCAGCCCAAACTGGTCGCCATGTATGTGGACAAGAAAATCGCCAACCATGTGGAGATTGTGCAGACCTTCGCCCGCCTCAACCGGACGGCCCCCGGTAAGGATGAGGTCTTTATCATCGACTTTGTGAACGACCCGGAGAACGTGCGTCAGGCCTTTACCACCTATGACAAGGGTGCTCACATCGACGAAGTGCAAGACCTCAATGTGGTCTACGAGATCAAGGAGCGTTTGGACGAGCACGGCCTGTACGACGAGAAGGTCTTGGCTGCGTTCAAGGAAGCACGCTTCAAGACCATCCGCGACATCACCCATACCAAATCGCCACAGCACAAGGCGCTGTATGCCGCCACTGCTGGAGCGTCGGCCTTGTATAACGACAAGATGAAGATGCTGCGCGATGGCATGGCGACCTGGGAGGCGGCTTTTGAGAAGGCCCGCGCCAAGGGTGATGAGGCGGGCATGAAGTCTGCTGATCACCATCAGGAAGAGTACGCCGAGCAAATCAAGGCACTGATTGGCTTCAAGTCGGATTTGGGGCGTTTTTGTCGTACCTACTCTTATATCGCCCAACTGATTGATTTTGGCGACCCGGAGCTGGAGAACTTCGCCGCGTTCGCCAAGCTGCTGCAAAAGCGTCTATTGCACGAAGCACCGGAAACTGTGGACTTGACCGGCCTGGTGCTCACCGGCTTTGACATCAATGCTCGTCCAGATAACGCGGAAGACGAAGGCGAAACCCCGGTACTGCAACCGATCGGTGCAGGCGGTGGTGGCGCCGCAGGCGACAAGCCAAAATTCGTCAAAGAGATTATCGCGAGGCTCAACAGCCTGTTTGGTGAGGCGACGCCGATCCAGGATCAGGTGGCTTTCGTGAATCAGATTTCAGCGATTACCGGTGAAAGCGATGTCGTCATGGCTCAGGTGGAAAGCAACACCCGTGAGCAGGCTATGAAAGGCAACCTCCCCGGAGCTGTTCAGCAAGCGGTTGTTCGTGCTTTGTCCAGTCATCAGAAGCTGGCAACCCAGGTGCTCAAGTCTGACCGTCAGGGCATGACTGTATTGGTTGATATGGTGTATGACTTGCTGCGCCAAGGCAAAGACATCGACCTGGATATGGATTAAGCCAATGCTTGATCTGCTGAATCTTCCAGGCATCAAGCCGGTCGATATGCGCCACGAAAGTAAGTGCCTTGTGATAGTTGCTGAGTCGGTAACGGTCGAAGTGCCGTTATGTGGTGACTGCAACACCCCTATGCACAAACACGGCACGCGCAAAAACAAGTTCATGGACACGCCGCTGTACATGGAGCCCGTCCGCCTTGAAGTTCAGCGCCCGCGCTTTCGCTGTGAGTCGTGCGGCAAAATGTCCATGCCGGAGTTGAGTTTTCTGGATGACAAACGCCGAGCTACCAAACGGCTGGTCGATGTTATTCGGCAACAGTGCCTGGGAACCACCTTCCATGCTTTAGCCGAGCAAACCGGTGTGGCGGTGAACACCGTCAAGAACATCGCTCACGATCTCATTGAGGAACTCTCCCAAACCGTTCGTTACGAAACCCCGGTCATCATGGGTATCGACGAAGTGAACCTTGCCGGCGGGTATCGCTGTGTAATCACCAATCTGGCAACCAACAACGTCTTTGATATGTTAGAGCACCGGACCCAGGAGCATCTGAAGCCATTCTTCAAGGCGCTGCCGGACGCTGACAAGGTGGAATGGGTCTGTACCGATATGTGGCGGCCCTTCAAGCGTTCTTTTGCTCAATACCTGCCCAACGCCAAACTGGTGATCGACAAGTTCCATGTCGTTAAAATGGCCTCCGAAGCGCTGGAAGTTGAGCGCAAGAACTATCAGGCTCAGTTAAGCAAAGAAGACCGGATTTACGTCAAAAAATCCATTCGCTGGCTCACCCTGAAGCGGCCCGGTAACCTGACGCCCGCAGAACAAAAGGCGCTGGAAGTCGTGAAGCAGGCGATCCCTGAGCTTGCCGTAGCCTATGATTTCAAGGAAGCCTTCTTCCGCATCTACGATGAACTCGACAAGCAGAATGCTCAGAATGCCTTTGAAGCCTGGGAGAATAGCTTGCCAGACCAAGGGCTAGTGGCATTCAAGAAGCTGGCTAAAACGGTTCACAACCATTACGACGACATCTTTGCCTACTGGGATGCGCCGTTCTCAATCACCAATGGCTATACCGAAGGGCTCAACGGTCTGATCAAGATGTCCAACCGGTTAGGTCGGGGTTATAGCTACCCCATCATTCGGGCAAAGACGCTGTACTCCAAAGAAGCCCGAAAGGTCGGTAGTGGTATTCGAGCAGGTCACGGCAAGGTGGAATATGGGCCGCACATTCCGACGTTGTTGAAGCAGGCAGAGAGCGGGGAGCTGGATTAGCGCGAGAGAGTTGCATCAGAGAATCCAACCAATGTTAGATTCTGGTGAGGCAATGAAAACAGAGCAATCCAACCAAAGGCTGCATTTGACCTGACCAAGAATCCAGGGTCAGAATGGGCGAATTCCAACCCTAGAATGCAAATAGCCTTTGTTACTTGGTGCATAGAAGGGGTTAGGCATCCTCCCAAGCTGCTGCAGACCGCTGTAGCAACAGTGGTAGCTACCGAAGTGGCTCGTCACACGTTGGGTAAGGCGGCCACCAGTGCAACGGCTGGGCTTGCTGCCAGCACTCTGGCCACGACTGCTGGTGGTAGTGCCGCCTCTGCAACGGTAGCGTCGGTGACCGGTATTGCCACAGTCCCATTGTTAGCCCCCCTTGCCGTGGGCGTTGTCGCTGCCTATGGCGTCAGCAAACTATGGGATTGGTTAAACGACTGATCCATCACTTCAAAGCAAAACGCAGGGGTGCTCTCCTGCTGGAACTCAATGAGGAAACACCATGACCATTCCCTTTTTCCGGGACGGCTTTGCCTTGCCCGTAGCCCAAGCATTACTGGTTCTTCTCAACCAGGAAATCGCTAAAACCGAGCTCAATCTTGAGTGCTTAACCCAACTGACCTTCAACTTTCGCAACCCTGGCTACAGCGCCGAGCAAGGCGGCGTGCACCCGGTCGAGATCCGCTTGATCCGTGGGCTTGATGGTTGGCTATTCGATTACGTCACCGACTTTAGCTACCAAGGGCTTGGCCAGGATGCCGAGCTCTGCAAGGAGCTCGACTTCAACTTCCTCGATGGGGAACACACCATGTTGGGCTGGGGACCGTTGCGGCTGGCCGAAGCGCGGGAATTGTTCGACATCTGGCAAAGCAACTTTATTGCCTACTGCCGGTTGGAATGCTTCAGCGTCACGGTCGCAGGAGATTAGGAGGTTACGATGAGCCAAGAATTAGCGCTCTCCCACTACTCACGCCAGTGGCTGGGACGAGTCGCCACCAGCGCCAAGCTAACCCCCACTCGCAGTGGTCAGCGTTGGCTGCTGCACCTGACACCGGATAGCCCACAAGCCCGCACAGTCACCCTGCAAGTGCGCTGGTCTGGCGTGCAGTGGCAACTGCTCTCCCTCACCAATGCTGACGACTGGCGCACCATGAGCCAGCCGAGGGATGAGATCTGCATTGACCCCAAACGTCGCTGTTTCTGGCGTTGCCAAGCAGGGCCGGTGCCGCTCACCGAACAACCCCGGGTGCTGGCAAGCTTCTTGGCTGACCTGCAACGCATCTGCATCCATCGCGGCTATGCCGTGGAGAGTGACCCCATCCCTGACAAGGAGACCGAAGATGATTAACTCCGTGATCGCCATCGAGCTGGAGGCTTATCTTGAACACGATGGTCAGATTGAAACAGTGCATGACCAAGGCCTGCCGGTGGCCGGTTACGCCCTCTACCTGCGCTATGAAAACGAACGGGGCGACGCACTGGCGCAATGGCTGTGCGATCACCCGGATCACTGCTGGCTAACCCAGTTCGGCATCCTACTAGCCACCAGTGACTACATTCCGCTGCACGACTTCACCCCGCACACCTTGGCGGCCTGAACACAGCCAACCAAGCATGCGGTCACACCCCATTCAGTAACCAATTAACCAACTACTTCGCCTACCCTGCCGCATCTAACGTGGTGGGGCGATGGCGTATGGAGCCTAATCATGTTGCATCAAAAACTCACCGCCGGGGAGCAACCCGGCACCTACCGGGTGACTGACCTTGTCACCGACGATGACCTGCTCACCATCGCCCAAGCTGTTGCCCGGCAGAAACTGGCCAAGGGAGAAGCTATTACCGATAAACACGTGGCCCATCAAGCCCTGCAAGGGCTGCTGCAAACACGGGATCGCGAAGTTTTTGCGGCACTGTTCCTCGATAACCAACACCGGATCCTGGCCTACGAAGAGCTGTTCCTTGGCACCCTGTCCGCTGCGACCGTCTACCCCCGCGATGTCGTCAAGCGGGCACTGCACCACAATGCTGCCGCCCTGATGCTGGTGCATAACCACCCGTCGGGATACCCGGAACCCAGCCGGGCAGATATAGAAATAATCCAGCGCCTACAGGATGCCCTGGCACTGGTGGATATCCGGATTTTGGATCATCTGGTGGTCGGTACTGAGGGAGTGGTGTCGCTGGTCGAACGGGGCGTGTTGTAACGCTCTTTACCCCTGTCACACCTGTAAATCTCTCACCTTCCTCCGCACATTTAGAATCAAAGGAGAACGCCATGATTGAGTTCACCGACAGCTTTTGCGTATTCCGGTGAAGTTGAACAGTGATTCCGGAATCTGTGAACACCATTTCCGGAAAGTATGCGGACAGGGATTCTTCGAGCAGAAGCTGAGCTTTGAGGGGAGGCATCTTTTCGACTCACCGAACAAGCCAGCAGCCAAGCGCAGCGCGGCAGTTGTGGACCCAAGACGTTGGAACAGGACGGTTCATCTGACATCAGAGTACGTGCTCTGCGGTGTCTGGAATCGGTGTACACGCAAGCCGGAATCAGCGTTCATTTTAAACCGGAATAGGTGTTCATTTTCGACCGGAATATGCAGCTTTAGCCAGGCCGCCGTAGCGGAGGCCATGTGTGCCCACTCAGGACTCGCCAAGCTGGTCAGTCAGCTGTTAATGCTGCCGGGCTTTGCCTATGCCCACGATGTGGAGGGGCGACGTATTGGCGGGCCACTGGTAGCGCCCAACCCGGTGCTGCACAAGACAACGTTCTTTGTCAGTCCCCGCGATATGCGTGAACACCTGCCACGTGAGATTAACTTCGCCCGCTTTCGCAGTGCCTGTAATGCATCAGGTCAACCGGTCGGTGAGTGGCAACGGGTGATTGTCGGAGCCTACGTCAACCACGGCAGCAATAATGCACCGGATTGGGGTGGTAATCCCCCCATTTTTAGGGGCATTCAAAAGTAGAGGTCATGCGGCCTGTGCCAGACGCTGTTTCGGCGTGTAGCCACCCAGCGCCATATTGGGCCGCTCATGGTTATAAACCCACAGCCAGTTCGTGGCAAACTCCTGTAGTTCATTCAGTGACTCAAACAGGTAATGGCCCAGCCAGTCGTAGCGCACCGTGCGGTTAAACCGTTCGATGTAGGCATTCTGCTGCGGATTTCCTGGCTGGATATAGCCCAGGGTTATCCCCTCCTGTTTCGCCCATCGCTTGAGCTCTTCGCTGATGTATTCCGGGCCATTGTCACATCGGATAATGGCGGGCTTACCTCGCCACGTGATCACCTGCTCCAGCGCCCGTTTGACTCGTGAGGCGGGTAAGGAGAAATCCACCTCGATGCACAGCGCTTCACGATTGAAGTCATCGATCACATTAAACAGCCGCACCGAGCGGCCATCGCTGAGCTGGTCATGCATAAAGTCCATCGACCAGCACTGATTAGGCTGGTCGGGAACCGCCAACGGCTCTGGCTTAGCCCGAACCAACCGTTTCCTGGGTTTTATCCGCAGATTGAGCTCCAGCGCCCGATAGATCCGGTATACCCGTTTGTGATTCCAGCCAAAGCCTTGGACGTTGCGCAGGTACAAAAAGCATAACCCGAAGCCCCAGTTGCGCTGGCTGGCCGTGATACGTAGCAGCCAATCGGCAATTTCCTGGTTTTCATCGACCAGCACGGGCTGATAGCGATAGCAGCTTTCACTGACCTTGAAGATCCGGCAAGCCAGACGGATGGATATGGCGTAGTGAGTCACGGCTTTGGTCGCCATCTCCCGGCGGGCAGATGGCGTTACCACTTTTTTGCCATGGCCTCGGTGATGATCTCTGCCTTGAGGCGCTCCTCGGCGTACATCTTCTTGAGGCGGCGGTTTTCGTCCTCCAGCTCCTTGAGTCGAGCCATGAGGGAGGCATCCATCCCCCCGAATTTGGAACGCCACTTGTAGAAGGTGGTCGTGCTTATGCCATGCTCGCGGCAGAGCTCCGGGACGGGAGCTCCAGCCTCAGCTTGTTTGAGGATGGCGATGATCTGGGTATCGCTAAAGCGTGATGTTTTCATGTAGAACCTCCTGCGTTCAAGGTACGGGAAAATTCTACTTATGAGCACCCTGGTTTTTCGGGGGGATTACCGGGTAGCCATACCTGAGCCATGATAACCTGCGCATGCCCCACAGCCAGCCCCTCGGTATGAGGGGCTATTTCCGTTGGAAGGAAGCACAACGACACTGATGAGAAGATAGCAGCGGTGTGGTATCTCCATCCCGGCGAGATCATCGACAAAATGAACGATGCCTACCGATTCAAACAAAGTATGAAATCAGCCAGCTAACCCTGTTCATTTTTTGATGCTGATTGATAGGTATGAGTAGAAGCAGCTTGTGACTACTTGATTTCCGATTTAGTTGAGCAAAATTAAACCTAAAATGTCTCAATTTCGCGAATTTATTGCTTTTGGTGGTTGTAAAAAAAAGCTTTAAATGTTGTTTATCTACTCAATGACCATAGTCAAGTTCTCCGGCTTTAATAAACGTCACTTCAAACGCCTTACAAGGCCTGAATTGCTGCAAACGATTGACGAAGCTGAACGCATCGTTCATCTCGTAGTGCTGGAAGATGTCTAGGCCGCGATCCAGGGAGATTTTCCAGCCATGGTCGGTCACGATGTGGCGGGCATGGATCGTGCCGGTGCCGTCGAACGCCCAGGTGAAGTTGATACCTACCGCACTGGCGGACGCCTCCATCTTCTCGAAGTTCTCCTTCTGCTGTTCGCCTTTGAACTCGTCTTCCGTCGTCACCAGATGCACTGAGACCTCCTCATCCGGAGCCTTGTGCTTGACCACGGTCTCCAGAAACTCCATGAAGTTACGCACCTGGTAGAACAAGCGGATATACGGATCGGTGACAGTGATTGCTGTCGCGCACTTGAGATAAGGGCCGAGCAGCGTATCGAATGAGAGGCCCTTCTGGTTCTCCTGGAATGTGAGGTGTTTTTCCTTGAGAACTGGCTCGGTCAGAACAAGGGGCTCAGATGGACTTTTTGGCAAATCCGGTTGCGCGGCCTCTACGATTTCTCCGTCTTTACCCTCGGCGATGGTCTTGTGGTAGTAGCCGGGGTATTCCTCCTCTTCGAGCGTGGTGACAGGCTTGGCTTGGCCATCGCTGTCGTGATAGGTAAAGCGGACCTTGCCGTAGGTGGAGTCGATGCGCATCAGTTGGTCTTTGACGCGCTTGCGACCTTCAATCGCAAACCGCAGCAGTTCTTCGACCTCTTCTTCAGTCGCCTCCCCCTGCGGGAAAAGAATCTTCATCAAGCCGGAAAATGTCTTGTTGATACCATCGCGGTCCCGCGTCGAAATATCGGAAGAGAGAGAGAAGTGTTCCTTGTAACGGTCCGAGTAATCGTGATTGCGCAGCGAGCGAAGGATTTCAGCCAGATAGTCCACCACGAAGCCGTAACCACTGGAGAACATCTCACCCCGGATGATGTCGACCTCCCAGCCAGGGATGTAGAAGTGGATGCGGTCCAGAAACGCGGAATCGTAGAACTTGTCGGGTAGCTCGCAAAACAGATCAGAGTGCTTGAGCATGTAGGGCACGGTGTGCTGGGTGTTGCCCACGAACACCATGGAAGCCTCCGCGCCCAGGGTCTCGACGCCTCGCGAGAAAGACTTGTTGGCCATGTAGTTCTTCATGATGTCAACCAAGGCCTTGTCCACGCGCTTTTGCTTTCCGGCAAACTCATCGAAGGCGACGCAATCCCAGTAGCCGACCAAGCCAATCTTTCCGGAAGAGTTGTTCACGAACAGCTTGGGAACCGTGACCTCACCGCCCGAGATCAGGATGCCATGCGGCGAGAACTCCGAGTAGATGTGCGATTTTCCGGTCCCTTTGGGGCCAAGTTCAATCAGGTTGTAGTTGCGCTCACAAAACGGGATCAGACGGACCAATTGGGTTAGCTTGCTGCGCTTGCCAAACATCTGCGGGTTAAAGCCGATACTTTGCACCAGCAGGTCGATCCATTCATCAGTAGTAAATTGTTTGCGGGCCTTAACGTAACCGTCGAAATCGAAATGGGAGAGCTGGATCGGCTTGAGAGTCGACAAAATCCAGGGGCTGATGCTTGTGTCATCGGTAAACTCATATTCCAGATCAGCAATACACCACACGCCACCAACCAGGAGCTTGGGGTGCTTTTTCACCGTTACGGAATCAACAAGGACCTCTTTGATGCCCAGATTGGAGAACTGCGCCTGATAGACATCCTTCTTGTCGTTCAGATCGACACTGATCTTGTCGATGATCTTGTATCGCCCCTTTTCCTTGATGTTCGAGCGGACCAACCCGGCTTCATTCCGGTGAACATAGTGCTTGGCAAGGATCTCCTTGACCGTCTCAATTCCGGTCTGAATGGTCGGCTCATCGCTGGTGGCGCAATACTGGCCCAGCAGGTATTCCAGCACATAGGAGGGAACGATGGCGTTACCCTTGACCGTCTTGACGAGATCCTTACGGACAACGAGCCCCGGGAAGTGTGTGTTGATTTTTTGGTCAAGTTCGTTCATCGATCACCCGTCCTTTAAAAGTCGAAGTCGCTGGTAAATGAGCGCCGCATCAAGTACCGGAGCGACTTGTATTCTTTGTAATGTGAAGTCCCGGTGTGTTTTTCCTCCAGCCGAAGAATAACCTCCTGGCCATTGGCCTCATCGGCCTTGCGGGTCAGCACAAAGCGCACCTGTAGCTCCCGCTCCCGTGGATTGTCCGAGTGGAGATCAAAGATCAGGTCGTGCCTGTCGGAGATCAGCTCGCCTGCCTCGGTGTAGATGCCCGCTCGCAGCACACGTGGCTGTATCTTGTCCGTCACCGGTCCGGCCTGGTACAGGGTCACCGCCAGTTGTCCGGAGGTGATCACCGAGCTGGCTCCGCGCAGAATGTCCACCTCGACGGCGGTAACATCGCTCTGGCGCTTCTTGTTGATTTTTAGCACCGGGATTACCACCTCCTGCAACGACGCGCCGCCATGCACAAAGCGGCTGCCGGAGCCCTTCAGGCGCAGACGGTTAATCGATTTGGGGGTCTGTACCGCCACCTCACCGGTAAGTCCCAGTTGTTCAGACGAAAAGCTGTGCAGACTGGGCGACTCAGCAAGCCCCTTGCCGAGCACGAAACGCCTGTCACGGTACAGAATCACCTCACCCTTAACCTCATCACTGGCAAAATCGCTCTCGTCCAGCGGTCTATGCTGGTAGATGAAACCATGATCGGCGGTGACCAGAATATTGTTCGCATTCGCCGCGGTCAGTTTCTTCACCAGCCTGACGATATCGCCCAGCGTTTCTTCTACTGCCTCAAACGCTTGTCCCTCGGAATGCATCTTGTCGCCGGTATGGTCGATTCGGTTGTGATAGATGTAGAGCACATCATTATTTTTCAATAACTCTCTGCTGCCATCGCGATCCAGCTGCATAAAGTCTTCAGCCGTGATCGCTTCACCTCTGTCATGCAAGGCTGCACGTAAAATCTTGGTCCGGTTGGTCGTTCCCAGAGAGCTTTGCCCATCCACTAGCACGGTGCCGGTTTCATTGTCGGCAATCGCCAATGCCTTGTTGGGCAGAAGCGCCGCCATGCCAAGTTGGGTGTAGCTGGGTAGCATCGAAAGCATCGGTTCTAATTCGGCTTTGTAGCGGTCTTCCTGGCGGATCAGGCCCAGCAGTTCATCGCCGATCTCAAAGCGCATGGCATCGGAGATGATAACGCAGACCTTGTTGTCCTTGCGCAGGTATGGCCGGACCCAGTGCTCGAAAAACGCCTTCTGCTGGCGCACTGGAAAGGCTTCCCACTTCGATGCTGAATCCACGAAGCTCTGGAAACGGTCGCCCAGCTTCAGAAGGTAGTTGTTGGAGTAGAGGTTTTCGATCTGCTCGGTCAGGCTGCCCATCAGCGACGTCTGTCCCGACATACGTACATGGTAGGTGAACTTGCGGTAGAGCTGATCGAGCTGATACCAAAAGCGGCTGTAGCGCTGCACACCGTCAGCTAAGCTGTCCATATCGAGCTTGGCCTCGCCCAGAGCGTGGGTGAACCGGGCGGCGTAATCGATCGCCTCGTACATATGCCGGTATTCGCGATACCAGTGGCCTTGCCGCCGCTGGCGAACCCAGATCGCCACATCACCGCTGGAGGCCGTGCGAGCTGCCACCGCCCGCACCAGGTCGCTGATGATCTTCTGGTCGATCAGGTGGAAATAATCCAACTCGATCAACTCGCGGAAATCCCGTTTGGCCAAATCCTGCTCAATCCCGAGCACCTCGGCGCACTCCCCCGAGAGGATCTCAAAGCCCTCTTCGAACTGGCGGCTGTCCTTCCAGCGCTTGAGGAATACCAGGGCATCGCCGGTCAGTTTCACCCGGCCGTCAGTACCCCCTCCACCCACGGTCATCGCGTAGCAGGACTTAAACAGCTCAATGGCAAAATCACGGATGCCCGGCTCGTCGGACTTGTAGCCATAGCAGCGGGTCATCTGCTCCCAGAGGAAATCGTCCAGGCTGCAGCGGCCGACCAGCTTGATCTTTTCATCCCGGCCGTCTGCCAGCTCCTGCAGCAGGTTTTCTACCACCGCGTCCATACGCGGTTCGCTGCCGGTGCATACCGCCAGCATCTTCAGGCGAATCTGTCCGGCACTATCGTCAGGCTTAAGCTGCTTTTTGAGGGCATCCTTACGCTTGGCCGCCAGGAAAAACTCTGCGTGGGCCTGCACCACGTCTGTGAACTCTAGGCCAAGCTCAAGTTCGGACAGCCAGATGGCTACCTGGTCGGTGCGGAACTCGCCGTGGGCCAGCTGCACATCCAGTAGCCAGTTATCCAGATCGGCAGGCTGAGGGCCTTCACGGTAGAGCAGGAATTTCTGTTCCGGTTGCTCACGGAGCAGTTTGTATTTGATGCCGTATTCGTTGTTAGCAAGCGTAAGCTTCTCGACGCCCGGTAGCTGCAGCGCCTCGAAGTCACCACGCAACTCCTGCTTGGCGTCGTACCAAAAGACGATCCTGTGCCGGTCGAAGAGCTTCACCAGCGCACGCTCAATCTGACTAATCATGCCAAAACATCCTCAACCACTTCCTCATCCTGATCTTCAGGCTCCGGCTCAGCCGGGATAGACTGCGAAATATACACACGACTTTTCAGCCGTTCTTTAAGCGCGGCCCTGCGCGCGGCAAAAAATTCCGGAAAAGCCTCAAAGCCCAGATCGACACCCTCTACCAGCAGGTTTGCAGCTGTCAGATGAACAGAAGAGTCCTCAAGCCACTCCTTCAGTGGCCGATCAGACTTACTCAGGTTCTGGGAGTCATTCAGCAGATGAAGATTGGCAATAGTGTTCCAATGGCTGGAATCCGCATAAAACTCCATTAGCTCAGAATTATTGAGAAGGGCATCAACTTTAGCCAAACGCTTCTTGTCAAAGTGACTACGTGGGTGCAAGTGATCAATATGAAATACTTCCGTTGCATTCATTTCCGGGAACAACAAATGCAGCAGTGCACGGCAGCGCCCTTCGCCATGCTCAATATTCAGCACGCTCTCCATGTATTCATCATCAAACCGCAAATCCTTGTTGGTTGCCGTGTATCGCTCCACCACCTGCTGCAATGGGAAGTACTGCTCGTCCATATGCTGATCCAACACATCACGCATCGATTTCAGGATGGTATCTGCTTGCCCACCAAATACCCCTTTAAGCAGCGCCATATAAAACCAGCGACTGATCAGGTCTCGCTGCTCATTATGCTTGGAAAGATTGTTTATGCTCTTGAAGAGAGATCCATTGCCAACCTGCTTTTTGTACAGGTAGTAACAAATCGGGATCACCGCATTTTTGGATGTCAGCGATTGGGAGTTAATGCCCATGCGGCGGATCAGCCGCAGTGTTTCCAGTATGCAGTCACGTATTTCAGACCATGCGTCCTGGATCTGGCGAACCTGCTCGGCACTGAAATTTTTCACTTTAAACCGCACGTCCGCACCGATAAGCACCAGGCAGGCTTTGAGCACCCAGTCGCGATCCATGTAGAAACCAATATCGGCGCTTTGATGAATCTGACGAATCAGCCCATCCACATCCTGACGGAAGTCACCATCCCAGTTTGCTACCGCAATCGACATCAACAGATCAGAAAAGTCCAGCTTGGTACCACCACTGTTGGTGCGGATAAACACATCCAGCACGTGGTCTATTTCCTGACTGCTCTCATTGAAGTAATGAACAATACGCTGCGAACGGATGACGTCATACAACTGACCCAAGGTGTCAGCAGCAAACTCATTCGCCTGCAAGTTATGGGCTTCCAGGTAAGGCTTGGTCACCTTGTTCCAGATATGGTTGCCACCATCAACCTGCGGCATCTTGAGGATGTCATGCAGGCAAAACCAGTGATGCTTACTATCCGATGCCGCCAAGGCGCTCTTGTACTGGGCGTCGGTCAGAAATTTAAAGTTGTAATGCATCAGTGATTCGTTGTCTTGCGAGTCGACAGCCTGTGCCAAGTCGAGGTACAACTTGCGTGGCGGCAGCAGCTTGTCATCCCGAGTTGTCGGCCACCACACCCGTGGTTGCTTGTAAGCATAAGTGCCACATAAGCCAATATACAATGAGGTAAGGCGCTGCTGGCCGTCGATGATGGCCTTGAAGTTTTTATAACTGGCAGTGGTCGGCTTATGCGGATTCTCCTCACTGAAGCGCTGGCAGTAGCACTTCAGGAACTCATAAAACTTGTAGTCGTTCTTGATTTCAGCGCTGTTCACCTCCCACATCATGAAGGAGTTAATCGGATATCCCCGCATGATGGAATCGAACAGCACACAGATCTGGTGACTGCTCCAGACAAACTTGCGCTGAATGGCGGGCAACAGATAGTCCCCACCATTAATGGCCGCAATCGCCTCCTGGATAGTAATCGCCTTTTCGTATTCGCCAGCCATGCTCAGTCCTCTTTCGCATCCAGGCCGACTATCTTCTTCAAGGCCGCGCCGAGTTTGGGGTAGTTGACCTTGACGCCGTCGTCGAGGTTGATCTCCACCTGCGCGGTGGCCAGCGGGTACAGCACCTCGCGCTCGTAGTCCTCCATCTCGGCGATCATCTTGGTGATCTTCTCGATCTCCTTCAGGGCCTTGGTCTTCTCGCCCTGGCTGCTGCTGGCGCTGATGCTGACCGCCTCCAGATGATTCTTGTGCGAGGTGAGTTTGGTGCGGAACTCACGCAGATAGTCGTTGAGCACCACGCTGACGGTATCTGGGCGGTAACGGTGCAGGTAGATCAGTGCGTTGAAGCTCCCCTTGGGGCTACTGAACAGCCAGTAGATAGGGCGCTTCTTGTAGCGCTTTACATGGTCGGTGTAGAACTCGCCGAGGAAGTAGTCGCGAATGCCGTAGTTACGCTTGCCCTTGATATTCAGCCCCTGCTCGACGAACCGAAGGTTGTCCTCGTAGTGCTCCTCGCCAAAAGCCACGCGCAGGAATTTGCGGAAGCGCTCGGCTATGTCGTCGGTGAACCAGTCGCCATCGAGCATGGGGATGACGTTGTCGCCATCGGCCGGGAAGCTCGGCTCAGGAACCCGCTTCAGGTAGTCCTCGATGGTCTCACCCTGGTTGGCTAGGATCAGCCCCGGCTTGTCCAGCGCATAGCGGCCAAACATGCAACCCACGGCGTAAGAAACCAGCTCGCGTAGAGTATCAGCCAGCAACAACGCCTCCAGCTCGTCCTCGCTCTTGTCGCCACCGTAGCGGTAGTGCGGGTTGCAGGTCAGGGTGATTTCGTTGAGCGGCACTTCGGGTGTCAACTCATCCTGCAGTCCATAAGCCTCAATAAAAATACGGTTGTTTTCTTCTTCCAACCGCTTCATCTCCAACGTCATCTCCCGCCAGTGAGAGCGGAGCGTCTGGTAGGTGGCATTTAGGGTTGGCTGGCGGAAACCGAAATCTAACAACGGTAGCCCAATGAAGTTCCAAGAAATTTCATAAGCGTCCCAATCTGCTTTTGAGACATTAACAATTGAATGCAAGTGATCCGTTGACAGCTCAGCAAACGGTAGTCGAGCAATATTTCCTTGCTCATAATTCATTGTTTCTGAGAATGCTGATAGAAAAAATGTCGCAATCTTAGAGTTAAGAAGTCCCAAAATAGGAAGGGGTGTAGCATTTTCTTTAAGAGTGAAAGCCTTCATGCCAGCATCACTAAAAATAGATCCTTGCGGTGAAAATCTGGCACTAAAAGAACCACTTGTAATCTTTCCCCACGTGATGCCGGGTTGGAAATATCTACTGGGGTTTTTTGCTACAAAGTCAGGGTTTCCTTTTAAGTATGGATATTTACGAATTATGTTGTCCCGTATTTCCTTTCCATCATACTGCCAGTTAACAACTGCAAAATTGTTCCCAAACCATCGCCGATAATCCCCGCCTTTATCCATTGGAAACCATTTCTTCCCTGATGCAGCCGCTGCCTTACAATCAGATATTTCAAAGCCACACTGTTCAAAGCTAACCTCATGCCAGTCACGGACAAATCTACCATTGTCCGTGGTAGACAAACCTTGGCACGCCACGGCCTTATCTGAAAAACTTGGAAACTTATCGAAACAACTTTTTGCCGCATCACTAAGCCAATAGGATATGGGCATTGATGGAAGCTTCTTAAAGTCTTCTGAAGATACTTTCGAAAGACGTTCGTTATTTACCGGGAAAGAATACGGAACGCCCGCCTCATCCGTTTCGAAATATCGAACGCATGAAAAATGTCCTTTAAACTGTGAGTCAGGCGAATTCTTAATAACAAATGCAGCAGTTCCGAAATTTATCCCCATGCTCGTACCACCTTTTCCAAGGTAAGGCATATGTACAAATGACAAAAAAGTCGTGTCATTAAGGAGGTTTTCCCGAAGAGATCTATATGTATCCAAAAACATCCAGCTTTCCATTGTTACCATCGACGAGAACCCATTTCGATGAATCATTGAAAATGCTCTGGAAATGAACAAAGCGAAGGTATCAGATCGACCTTTCCCCCAACAATCAGGGAATTGCATTTTACTCCAAGCTTTTAACCGTTCATTCATTCCACCACTGCCCATATACGGAGGGTTGGCAATCACCACATGGTATTTGGGGCTTAAGAACTCGGCCTGATGCAGGGCTTGCAACACCTTGTCATGGGTGGCTCTTAGGAACAACTGGCCCGAAACATCCTTGGCCTGCAGTGCTTGCATCATGCCCGCCACATCGGCGAGTTCTGGCCGGATCAAGGAGCCAAAGTTGTCGGCTTCTTCGAACTGACGCAACGTGGTTTGCAGCGGAGCGGTAAACAGATCGCGCCCGACAAAGTCCATATACTCTTCGATTTCCCCTTCCTCGAAGTGGACATTCACCAGCACGCAGATATTGGGCTTGACGGTTTTGTTAAAGAAGCGCCGCTGCTTGGCGCGCGCCTTCATGGTCAGGGCAAAGGCGGCCAACTCCCCGGCGCGTTCGTCGATTTCGATGCCGTACAGGTTATGGGTGAGGATCATCGAAGGGATGTCGGCTGGCTCATATCCTTCCTCCTCATAGATGGCGTAGAGCAGGTCAAAGGCATAGGTGAGCATGTGGCCGGAGCCGCAGGCTGGGTCGCAGATCTTGATCTCCTCCGGCTTGCTGATGCGCAGAAAGTCGGTCTCCGCCTGTTCTGGCTTGATGTAGTAGTCCATCTTCTCAACCAGCTTCGAGCCGGGACGGTTGAGCAGCCACAGGCGGCCGAGAGAGTTCTCCACCAGATAGCGGACAATCCAGTGCGGGGTGAACAGCTGGGTGGCGGCGGGAATGTTCTCGGGGGTGATCTTCTTGTTCTTCTTCAGGCCGTCGAACACCTCGTCCTTCTTCTCGGAGATGTAGAACTGGTAGAGCCAGCCGATTACCTCGACATCTTCGCAGGCATCCGGCGTCATCGCCTCACGGGTATAGGCGAGGATGGAGTTGCCCGAGAGCAGATCGTCGGGCATCAGCAGTTCGGTGTAGTCGTCGATGCGCTGGAACAGGAACGGCATGGCCTTGTTCCAGTAGTTGCAGGCCGCCACCACAAGTAGGCGGTAGGCCTCCCCCTGCGGGTCGCGGCTAGGCGCACGGCCATCGAGCAGGGCGAAGATCTGCTGGCGTGTCTTTTCCGGAACCATCTCGTCGTCGATATGACCCATCTTAGCCTCGGCCAGGATCTCAGGCTGGAACTGACCGGGGTCGGCTGGAGAGACAATACTGACCCGGTTGTAGCGGTTCACATCCATGAAGCGCAGGGCGCAGAAGCGGTTAAACCAGATGTAAGCCACCCGGTCGATAACCTGGTCTTTGCCTTGGTCTTTGATCGCTTCTTCAAGCTTTCTCACTGCAGCCGCATGTTCACGGCGTGCTGCGCTTTCTGCATCCAGCACTAGCGTGAACTTGGCGAAAACCTGTTCCATCAGAGCTCGCCTAGCATGTTGCGCGAATCGTTTTAATTTTTGTGTTTCCATCTCTTTAGGCTCCTCCGGTTGCAGCTGCTAAGCGGGTGACCGGCCATTTGGGGAAATTTTCATTCCATGTCTGGATATTAAAAACTTGGCAATTCTGAACTGGGTGTCTTTGCCAACGAGGCGAACCTTTGCCCACCGGCGATAACTTCTTGGCGATTTCATCTGATAAATTTGGCAATACCTCACCCTCAAGGGTGACCAAGCTGAGGTAATAAACGTCTTTTGAAAGCCGGCCTTCGGCCCAGCGATAGAAAAAACTGTCAATAAATTTTGAAGCAAATGTCGAGCTTAACGTTCCGTTGTTGAGCTCTTCCATGAACTTTTGAAGTCCCTTTTCCTGGGCTTTGGGATTACCCGGGTCTTTCACTTCAACAAACAGAATGGCCCTATCAAGCTCGACGATAAAATCCACACGATGCATTTCGCCAATACCGTGATAGTTGGGCTGATCGGACCTCATTTGATCGAATACGAGTGTGTCAATCGCATCGGTGAAGTCGATTTCGATGTCGCGTTCTCTGAGTTTCGTGTTAATTCTTGCGCTCATTTGCCCAAGCTACCCATTTTTTTAGTTACCTGCGCTTTGGTTATTTCGTTAAATGTGTCGGCAATAGCATTAGGGGTGATTGCACGGTAATCGTCGACGCTATCTACTTGGATATGGCCTTTCTCATCACGAAAGAGCACGTGGAAACGCACGTGGTCTTCTTTACCTTGATCCATCAGCAGATCAAACCACTTGAGCAGCGCATAGTCGTGGGTTGCCAGAATGATTTGTTGGCCATTGCGCGCCAGCTCCAGCAGGATCTCCACCAACAGCCTCATCAGCTTGGGATTCAAGTTAGTTTCAGGTTCATCCCAAAACAAAGGCCCACTGGTGCCGGGTTGAATAGCGCCCGTTTCTAGAAGGCGTGCGAGCATGCCCGCCTTGCGAAATCCTTCTGCCATGGCATTCGAGGAATACTCAGCATGTGTTGTACGGAAGGTAACCTTGCCGCCGCCATAGAAAATAAATTTCCCGCCACATACTTGTTCAATCTGCTCCATCGCCCATTTCGACTTTTCGTGCAGATTTTCGGTGCGGATCTCCGGCAGATCGAGCAATAGGCAAACATCTTGATATGACTGATCAAAGGACAGTCCGTATTTTTCATACAGGCTGTTGAACCCCTTCATGAATGAGAGGACTTCTTTGGTCGGGATGAATACCGCCTCAGCCAGATACTGCTCGTAGTTGGCTCGTTCCTGGATAGCCAGTGCCTTGGAGTTGTTGAAGAAGGTTGCGGCGATTTTCTGCCCCCCAGCGAACGTCGCCGCCAAATAGGCCT
Organism: Aeromonas sp. ASNIH4; assembly: GCF_002934425.1. Lineage (NCBI taxonomy): Bacteria > Pseudomonadati > Pseudomonadota > Gammaproteobacteria > Aeromonadales > Aeromonadaceae > Aeromonas > Aeromonas sp. ASNIH4. The sequence goes on from NZ_CP026217.1 coordinate 3,601,365, forward strand.
GATCGGTCGCGCCCTGGCGATGCATCTTGCCAAGTTTTTCGTCCAGAGGCATGTGGAGACGCAGCAGCTTAGCGGTCAGCGCCATTTCGAGCTCATCGTCGCCGATATCAGGTTTGTTCTTAAACAGGGGCGCACCGGTGCAAAGCCCATAGGCCGCTTTAAGCAGATGGCTTTTGCCAGTCCCGTTTTCACCAATAATCACATTGATTTTGGCGGAAAAGTCGATAGACAGGTCGTTGAAGAGGGTGAAGTTCTTCAGCGTCAGGTTGGTAATCATATCTGAACCCTTTTCCCTTTACGGATTTCATCCAACAGTGCCTTGCGCATGGACTCCAGGTAGTGCATTACGTCGGCCTCATCAGCCAACCAGGCTTTGTCGTAACTTGCCCGCACCTGGCGGACATTGACGTATTCGACCTTAGGTTTCGGTGGAGGCGGCGGAGTATCGTCATCTTGGTCGTCTGATGGCACTGCTGGGGTGGGCGCTGGTCGCGGGGTGGCAAGATCGACCATCCGAGAGAGGAGCTTTTGGTAACCCTGCTCTTCAAAGCATCTTAACCGGTCGTTGATAACGGCAATCAAGCGCTGTTGGTTGATATCGGCGATCAAATCCCCATAGGGCTGGTCCAGCTCGGCTTGTCGCGCTTGTGGGAGCTTCTGATATTCCTCCATACTCTGCATACGGGTCTGCATAGTGTGCAGAGTGTCTATGGCATGTGAGCGCGTTTGCTGTACAGCTTGATCTATTTTCGCCGCCAGCGAATCGACTAGTGCCTTGACCTGCTGAATACGGTTGCCTGTAAAGCAACGCTGATCTTTCAGCTTATCGGTTATCTCCGCTACCTCATCTCCTGGCACGTAGGTAAAGTTAGCTTCTTGGGCCTGCACAAACTGACGCGCGTGGTCAAAGATCGCTTTCTGTGGGCCGCTCATGAATTTGCGGATGGGGTCGATGGTGTCGTCCTTCATATCCAGCAACCCATCTTCCTGCCGGCCAAGTTCAGTCAGGTACCAAGTGTAGGGTTTCCCCACCTGCTCTTTGAGCTTCTCTATCACTGGCATCAACGCATTGAGAAAAGGATATTGGGCGAGCTGTGCAATCAACGGGTTAAGCTGATGGATCAAGTCCTGAAAAGCTGTGCCCACCTCTTTGCCGAGGGCCTTGGCTTCGCTGGCTGCTGGCGGAGCATCAAAGAACTCTTCATAGAACGCTTTCAGGGCTCGTACCTGAGACTGGGTAAATTCGACTTGGGGTTCCAGCACCACATTGCTATGACCATGAGTATTACGTAGCGCCCGTTCCAGCGCATCCTCTTCCAGCAAGTTGCCGTCGGTACGGACTTCAACCTTACCGCGAGCGCAGAGGTTGGCCAGGGTACAAAGCACGGCCGCGTAGTACCAGCCATAGGGTTTGCGCTCGAATTTTTCCAGCAGGCTCTTCAGTGTGGTACGCACCCCTCCTCGATTGTTGCTCTGAATAAACGCCAACAGCTCCTGTTCGGACTCGGCCAGAGAGGTAGCGTCGTTACCGAACAACCCTTCCTGTGAGGCTTTAAGACATTGAGCAATATCGTTCTCGGTATAGGTGATGCCGCGCAGCATGCGAAGGTTCGGATAGGCACGGGAGATGAGTTCGTGGAATCCACGCAGCACCCGGGTTTGCGCATCTTCTGAACCAATTTCGATGTCAGCACCCGCCACAAACAACTTTGCCTTTCCCATCAGGATTTGAACGCGCTGCTGCAATTCGGCATACCGTTCCCGGTTCTGGAAGCCCTTGTCGGTCAGGATGCGCTTCACCGCCTCATGTTGGGTGATCGACATATTCTGTCGAATGTATTTCTCCGTCCGCTTGTACATGAGGAGATCACGCATCAACCGCTCATCTGTCGGTAGAACCATGAACAACTCGTCAGATTTATAGGTTGAGCTTGTGCGCAGCATTTGCTCGTTTTCTGCATGCTCATGGAATGAGCTGATGACATGGATAGCTAGCTCGTATTCTCGCCCATGTAGTCGATCATCGAGCTTCCTGGAAAACGGGTAGTCCTGCCCCCCTGTTTTATTGTCAGAAGCGTCGTAACGGATCTTTCGATGTTTGATGACGTAGTCGAACACGATCTTCTCAAGTTCGGCGGCAACGTCTGACGATTCTACCTCGGTGTTCTTGATCTCCTGCTCGACGTCTTTTTCCTCGTCGGTCAGGTATTCGTAAAGCTCGCCATTGCGCTGCACATAGGTCTGCAGCTCGAGAAGACTGAGAGCTTCTTCAATCCGTTTGCGAAGAGCGGGCAGGTCCTGATTAAAGCTGTCCAGCATCAGGACGCAGAGGTTACGGACGGTTGGTTTGAACTCCTTAACGTACTTAACCAAGAACAACGTCTTGAGCAGTTTGACGGCAAAAAGATTGTCGAGATGGCTCTCCGCCTGAATAACCGCTTTCTGGATCTGTGATTTCAGCGCGGTACGAATACCTTCGAACATCAGATCGAAGGTCGCTAATTGGCCAATTTCGTGGTCACCAATCTGGATCGCGACCTGTTGGAATACGCCCAACATCGAGCGCTCGCCCACTGAGCGGTGCTTACCTTCAAAGGCGTTATGCTGCGAAAGATTTTGAATGGCCGACTGGAAAAGTGCGAACTGGTACGGAATGAATGGATAGCTGTGGATGAAGTGATCCCGATTCTGATAGTTCCGGTAAGTTTGCGAGCCGTCGGCAAAGTCGAACAGGGTCTTAAAATTGTTGGACTGTGCGTGATAAATGTCCGAGAGCAGGCCAATGCCTTCTTCGGTTTTCATAAGCAGACGCTTCTGGATAACCTCTGCCACGTCGGCGCTGGTCAGTTTCATGCGGTTGGCAAACCGCGCCTGGATCTTCGAGAAGTCGTTGCCTTGCTGCTTGCCCATCTCGCCGACAACCGCGCCCATGTCCTCCTGGGCGGTCACGATGACCCATGCACGGCCCCGGCACTTGGTGGCCATGCTCTCGGCGATAGTCTGGAGGTTGGTCATCAGCTTAACATTGTCAGCAATGTACTGGCCGACCTCATCAACAAAGAAGTTCAGACGGAAATCAGGCAATTGCCGCTCGATATACGCATTCACCTGTTCGGCAAAATCTTCGATTGAGACACGGTATTGGCTACGGTATTTATCGAGTATCCCCATGGCGGATACCTCGTCACCACCATTTACCTGGGCATACGCTTTAGCAATATTTTTTGCCTCGAGTAACGCCTGTTCACGTCCCCGTTGCCACGTTCTGCCCGCAATGGATTCATAGGCCGATTTGAACTGGTCATAGAGACCACGGCTGTCGAGGTCACGCTCAAATTGGGCAATGTGTCCGTGTTTGCCGTAATAACCGCACATCTCGTCAAAGACCTTGACGAAGACCGCGAGGAGCGCATCGATCTGGGTCTTGCTAATGACATCCGCTTTCTGGTCGATGTTGAACAGAATGCTTTTCGATGGAATGGCAACAGCTCGCTTAAGATCACCGCGAAGGATTTCGTTGTCGCCACACTTGGGCAGAAACAGATCAAGAGCCGAGGCACCGTCGATCTGACGGTTTTCGAGCAAGAGCGCCAGCATCTTCAACAGGTGGGACTTACCTGACCCGAAGAAACCGGACACCCAAACGCCATTGGCACCTTGATAGTTGTTGTAGGCATCGAGAAAGGACTCAAGCCGCTTCTCGACTTCGTTGGTCAGAACGTATTCTTCAATCTCGAGGCGAAGGCTGGCTTCATCGTCAGCTTTGATGACTCCTTCAATCGGGCGGTCAACTGGCTTGTTAAAAATTGTCTTAAGAGTCATCACGCTTCCCTCGTATCTCATTATTAAAATCAGGCTTCGCAGTGAAAGATGTTAAATGCCCGGTAGTACTTGTCGTCATGCAGCCTTCCGAAGAGATCGAGCGAAGCGCCAGACTCGAGGGTGTGGGTGTAGGCACCCGGGAAAAACATGACAGTTGGCTTTTCTTTCGCCGTGCTCTGCAAATTGTTCAACACGTTGTGCGAGCGGATGTAAGGGAACACCTCGCCAACGCCGGATAAAAAAAGAACCTCGAAATCGGTGCTTGCCAACTTGGCTGCCATGGCCGGAACGAGATGCGCTTCGGGGTCCAGTACGCCCTGCAACAGTTCTTTGAGCTGCTCTTTAGAGACGGAATCCTCCATCTCGACAATCTGGTCCCAGATGTCGCGTTCTTTGAGGATTTCTATCGAAAGATCATACAAATTGATCTCCATAATCCGAATGCCGACCTGTTCAAGACGATTGATCAGCTGACGTTGGAGCCGCTCCATTTCGACAGACTCTTCCGGCTTATAGGGACAGATAAAGAACGGGACCTCGTTGCCGAGCCCTTGCTTATTGAGAAAACGTTGGCCCGAGATCACAGCAAAGAGATGCTGAAATCTGGCTATATCCGCTGTCACTGTTTCATCCCCTTCACATCGGATTCAAATACAGGGAAGTGCAAAATATCCCTGTGGCTGCCTCGTTGGATCAGACTCAGCAGTTTTGGACTGAGCATTGCTGTGTGTATCATGCTGTTGGCCGTTAAGAGATCTGCCTCGCGAAGCATCTTGAACAAAACCTGCCGCAATTTGCCTCGTGTCGCCGGGGTGATCTCACCAAGCTCCAAATGCCACTCATATTTCCGGTTGAAAAAGGAATCAAAATCCTCGTGGGTCAGGTCGCTTTTCAGTGTGATGTAGCGCTCTCGAAGCACTTCGACGGCAAAATCAGCAATAAATCTGTACCGACGGCAAACGGCGAGCCACAGGAGATAAGCCTGCTCTTGGTGACTGCCCTCAACAAGGAATTCAAGTTCGTCTGAGCTCAACGTTCTGAGTCGAGAGATGATTTCACGACAGACTCGTTTGAGCGTATTCAGTGTTCGGGTCTGTAGTAGATTTTCTGCGATGACCTTGTCTCGAACAGAGCTCCAATCGCCAAGATCAAGATACAGCGCGGTCAGTTCCACCGATTCACGGTGAAATAGACTGCCCGTTGTAAATGACATGCTGTATCTATCGTTACTCATTCTTGGTTAGGATTCCTTTTTATATTGGTCTGCAGCGCCACCGGCCTTTACCCATTTGTCCACCTCATCCTTCTTGAACTTCCAGAGGCGGCCCATACGATGCGCGGGCATTTCGTGTTTATCAATCCACTTGTACACACTGTCATTGCTGACCCCGAGGTACTTGCAGATCTCACTTATCGATAACCAACGGTCTTCCATCTCAGCCATTTATCAAGCTCCTCATAGGGGCGACTGTGGGGTTCATCCATGTGCTCGTCAGAGGCAAGTAAGTGAAAACAGACGGATCTATCCCGATTAAATCATTTGGTGATGATATAAACCCATCACCTGATGTCAAACGGTCTTTGCCGATTTAAGCCGATTTTTTGCTAATAAGGTCGATATGAGTGCTGAACAGTGCGCAAAAATGGCCAGGTTTCCGAGAGCTGCGTTTTTCAAGATAGTTGTCGCGTAAACCAGTATTAAGCCGCCTGTTTTTGTTCTGGTTCCGCTCGCTCAGGATTCAGCATCACTGCGCCACTCGGTGTCCAACCTCGCGTCTTACCACCCCATCTAGCTGGATACTTCGCTTTGGCTGCTTGATACACAGTATCTCGTTTCGCCAGCAGCCCTTTATCGTCAACCCGATGTCGTTCGCTCGGCATGACGAAGCGAATTGTCAACGCTGACCGAAAACTGATCCACTCTGGCTAATTTCGCCGATTGAAAAGTGACCGTTCCTTTGGTGAGCGCGTGACTGACCGTGGAGAAATGGCCCAAGCGTTGTCAGGCTTTATGGCTCGCGCAGCCGAGAAGCTGCGGGCCGAGGGGATGTGTTGCCAGCGGGTGCACCTGTTCGTGCGAACCAGCCCCTTTGATGAACGAGCGCCTTACTACAGTGAGCAGGCTGGCGTTCGGCTAGTTTGCCCTAGCGATGACACCCGGTTGTTGCTGCAGCAAGTGAACGTGCTGCTAGCGCAGATTTGGCGCGATGGTTACCGCTATCAGAAAGGCGGGGTCATGCTGAGTGAGTTCACCCCCAAGGGGCAGCAACAGGCTGACCTGTTTGCCCCGTCCTCCGCTCAATCGGACGCGCTGATGACAGTGATGGACCAGATCAAAGCCAAGGGATTGGGGCGCGTAGGCTTTGCCAGCCAAGGCACGGGGTCGCCTGAGTGGATGATGCGACAAGATCACCTGAGCCCCTGTTACACTACACGCTGGGAGGACCTGCCGGTGGCGATGTAGTCCTGAGTCGGTTAGTTGCGGGGCTGGATGGTTTACGCGTCAGGATCCAGTACCTCCCAACGTCCGCTCTTACGCGGTCCAACAAAGCGTAATCGTCCATCTTTGACCAGCACGGCAACAGCTCTCTCCACTGTACTGGTCGACTTGCCAATCCGCTCTGCAACTTGCTTGAGCGTTATGGTCGGCTCAGCCGCCAGTTCCGCCAAGATGGCCTGGGGTGTTTTGACCCGCTTTTCTACCTGCGTTTCAACCTTCATTTCTACCCGCATTTTCTCCTGATGAGGTGATACTGCTGCTGGTTGAATCGCAATCGCCTGGGCCAGCGCATCGCGCAGCGCTTCCAGTAAAAAGAGGATAAACTCGGTACAATCACTGCGACTATCAGCCTGACTTAGCTGCTGATAGTAGTGATCTTGCCGAGCTTTGATCACCGTCTCCACTGGTAAGAAGGCCATTACTGGCTGCCAGCGACTCAATATCACCGTCTGCCATAAACGTCCCATCCGACCATTTCCATCCGCAAAGGGATGAATAAACTCCAACTCATAATGCAAGGCACAGGAAGCGATCAGCGGATGAGCCTCGGTCTCAGCCAGCCAAGTCAATAGCTGTCCCATTAGACGAGGGACCTGGTTCGCAGGGGGAGCCATATGCACTAACTGCTCGCCTCGATAGATACCTACGCCACCGCTACGCCAGTGACCCGCATCATCACAGAGTCCACGCATCAGGAGTCCATGAGCACCAAGTAAGTCTTCCGCTGAAGCCGGATCCCAATCAGGCATTGCTTCATAGGCCGCAAACGCATTATGGACCTCTTGGATTTCCCGTGGAAGCCCAAGCACCGTCTTCCCCTCAATCACTGCCGTCACCTGCTCGACACTCAGGGTATTGTGCTCTATAGCCAAGGAGGCTTGGATAGTGCGGATCCGGTTCTCTCGACGCAGCATCGGCACCTGGGAGCTCTGAGCAAACCGCCACTGCCCCACCAACTCGGCGATCTCCGCCACCCGACTCAACATGGCGTGGGTCAGGGTGAAGGGAGGGGAATAAGCTGCCATGGGTTACTCCAACTGATGCGATAACAAATGAGGGTTAGCTTAACAGATCCGGGAGCAGAAACTCCCGGATCTGATGCCATCTAAAACTGCAGTAAAAGTCTTTTTATCAACACCAATAAGCCTTCAAATGTTACTCCCCCCGAAACAGCGGTATCCTTCTCCGCGTCTCTTTGTCTCGTTTTTAGCCAAATAGGCTGCCCGCACAAACATCTTCTTGAGTGACTCGGTATCATTCCGCTCAATGAGATACTCAGCATTCTTGGGGAAATGCACCAATCCCATTTTTTTACAATCTTGCAGAGAGATATTTTCATCACTCACAGCGCTGTGCCACGCTACTCTTACTTTATTAGCAAGGTTCATTCTTTCAGATTCATAGTTCCCTAATTTGTAGTAAGCATCCCTATTTAAAAAAAACATCATGTGATAGTGAGGACAGGGAGCATCGGCTGTTTGCTCCTTAGCCCAAACGTATCTAATCTCAGTCGAATGAACCCTCTTTCCTTCATAACGTCGTTCTGACTCATCGCACTCAATGAGCCATTTAAGCCTTGAAAAGAACTCCTTAAGTATCCTTGAGCCCGACTCAGGCTTTAATGCTAAATACATTCCAAAAGCAGGGTCCTGTTGAAAACGGAGATCAACTCGAAAGGCAAATACTCTGGAGTAATGCTTAAGAGCGTTCTCCAATACAGAGAGGATTTTCTCTAAATTATCCACATTAAAGCTATAGTTCCGACCTTCGTAGAACTGCTGAGCAAGCAGGACATACTCTTCTATAGAAATAGACATTTGAACTCTCCCAATAGATTGTTGATAGACATTGAAGGTTTAAATCGTGATGGATGTATTTTGCGGATAGTGCCGTAGTATGTTTCAAACACGGTCTATTAACTGGTGTAATCACCAGGATAGTTTGTGTATAGATGCGATTAACACTTTCTTTGAATACGGAATAGAGCAATTAAACTACCATGATAAACGATGGCTATTGCTTAGCATGGTTCAAGCAGGCAGCTTCATAAGCTTTCAATATACCACCAATGAAGATGTCATTGAGTTTAAATATACACATTCATTCAACTTAAAACATATATTACTATTACCTACACAAATGCATTGAATATCAAACCAGCTTGAAAACTCTTATCCCAGATAGGACAAGACTTGTAGCATGAGCAACAAGCTAATTTGTTCAAATTATTATTCAGAAATTAGCCCTAGCGAAGATTTATTTTCTCTTCAATCCATGACTCTATTTCAAAGCTAACCCAAGCAACAGATCTTGGGCCGATCTTGACTGATGCGGGAAATTTCCCGTCATTCATCTGACGGTAAACAGATGCCTTAGAGAGTGATGTCATTGCCATGACATCTTTCAATTTAATTAGTTTCATGATGAGCTCCTTTGTCGTACATAGGAGAATGCCCACATGTAAAAAACATGCCTCACCAGAGCACCAGCAAAAACAACTACAGGACACACCGCACTATAATTCCTGCAACATACATAAAAGCATTACTTGTACAGCATATGACATTTATGGTCATACATAAGAGTAACGCTTTATTATTCAAAATGGATATCTAGATAACAGCTCAACCCCTTCATTACTGTTACAAGACCAAGCGGATGAGTGATGCACTCTTGTTCCAGGTAGACACAATGACTGCAGCACAAAGCCATAAGCACTTTACGTAGTATTGAGCCTTAAACAACATAAATCCAGCATAGATAGAACATCTAACTTAAGTGATCTGATTCAAAAATATGACACAATTAAATTGAAAATCACGCAATAAAAAGTCATAAAATAACGACAAAATGACAACAAAAGTTCATTGAATTACTAAGTAATAACAGGGTGGGATATTAAGATGGCTCAAATAATAAATTCAATTGGCCTTACAAATAGACAAATAAACTATCTGTCAAAAGTGATACCTAATGTAGACTTCAACCATATTTATGATGAAAATACCTTTTTAAATGCAATTCAAAAAAACGCCAGCGCTATATTAAACCGTTCTGCATATAAGATTTTTAGTTTCGAACAAGATATTAACAAGGTTAAATTGATTGATTACATCAATTTTGAATGCATGGAAATAAACAACTTTGACTGGATTGATACAGAAAATGAAAGGCTATGCGATTATATTTGGTCTTATATTAGAGTTTTAAAATCATCAACACCACACAACAATATCTATATAGATAAGGCAGATATTTTTAATACAGGAAAAGGTCAAAATTCAACTGATGGCTATCTTTTTGAGATAATGAAAATTCCACTCCTGCCAAAAGATAGTAAAGCAAAGAAAGCATCTATTATTTGTTTTTTTGATTTGTTGGATCATGAACCAAAAATAAAAAGCGCCATTCTTAATACTTTAAAAGAAAAGTGGATATTCGTAAGTAAGATACGTGATGTTGTCCAATGGGCAGACTCAAATAATAAAGAGTGGGCTTGGAACTACCTTTACAAAGGTAGCAATCCGATATGGTTTGTCGAAAATGGGCATCCAAAAAATCACATAAATGGAATAATAACAACCTTCGACTTACTAAACGACTCTGAAGATAGAAGAGAGTTATTGCTAGCAAAAATGAAATCAGCTTGGTCACAAAAGGCATATCGTGATAAAAACAATGGCAAAAAGGCGGTAAGCATTGTTCTATCTGAAGATATTATTAAAAAACTAGACTTTGTATGTGAAAACACAGATAGAAGAAAAAATGAGGTAGTCACAAGACTGATTCGAGAAGAATACGAAAAAATAAAGAAAGGCGGACACTAGTCCGCCTTTTTATTTTACTTTTTTGATGAATTCAATAACATTTCCATGATTGTTATTTTTTTGCGGCTCATTTGCTATCTCAAGTTCAACCAATTCGCCCCAGCGTTGCCATAGCATTTTTTTCTTATCATCATGTCGCGAACGATGATAGGTTCTAACCAACTTATTGAGTGGGAGATGATTCAAACATAATTCGATCACTCTCTCTTCTGCATCTAATCTCTCAGCCCAATTGGTTGCAGCACTACGTCGTAAGTCATGTACGGTAAATGGCTCCATATCAGATAGTGAACGAGAAATGAAACGCCTTAAAGCTCTAGTTATCGAGTCAACTAAAATTGGCTCAATAACATCACTTTTAGGTCTGTCTGATTCAAAAACAAAGTCACCGTTTACATATAGTGCCTGTTCATCAATCAACGCTTTAGCCTGTCGAGATAAGAATACCGAATGTGGCTTCCCATTCTTAGTATCAGGGATTGTCCAAATATCATCTCTAATATGTGAAAAACGCATATTAGCGACTTCGCCTCTACGACATCCGGTCAGTATCAATAGCTTGATCGCATTCGCTGCAGGCAGAGAAATAGTGGCATGGCGAGAAACGCCACGCCCTCCAGCCGCCAAGCTACCACCACTTCCAAGATCCTCATCAATCGCCTTCCATAGCCTGCGCAATTCGGGGACTGTCAGCCAACGCTCTCTTGGCGAACCGGCACTGGCACCAAAATCCTTGGGTCGCAACAGTCTCGCAGGGTTGGCCTCGATCAGGCAGTGAACCACCGCATAATCCAACATCTGGTTCAGCGTTCCCAACCCCTTACGGGTTTCGTCTTTTGTTGCACGCCGAGTGATCTCTAACGCTTGCGCCAAATGGGCGCGTGTAAGATCGATTAGACGAATATTACCCAAGCTCTTCTTAAGGTGACGATTCCAACGCTCCTGATGGCACTGGAGAGTCTTTGGCTTGACGGCCTGAGCAACATGCTGCGCTTCGAGCCATCGCCCAAGTAGCTCATCCATCGTCAGGGCCGTTTCATTTTTAGCCTTTTCACTAGCAACATGCTTGCGTGGATCAATCCCTTTCTTTACCAGGGCAGCCAGCTCTGCATGTTCAAGCCTGGCTCGTGCCAACGACAACGCAGGGTAATTACCCAGAACAACTGTCGCCTGAGTACCAGCAATCCGATAACGATAGACAAACCGCTTGCTCTTCCCAGCCCTAACTTCAATGGCTAATCCACCGCCATGGGGAGATTTCACCGCATAGCGGGTAATCGAAGCCTCCCCTTGCAAAATCAATGAGGGGATCTCTCGATCCTGCGTTACCGGTTTTCTTGCCATAGCATTCTCTCCCCCCTGTTTGGGGTACCACTTGGGGTACCACTTGGGGTACCACAGCAAACATGATATAGGGTGAGACTTCATGAAACTAGCTGAAACCCACAACAAGAAAAATAAACATTAAAAACAATAGGTTATCATATGAAACTCAACTTTATAAAACCTTCTGAAACACTACCTACCTTGGCTCCTAAGGGACAGGCCACTGGTTCGACTCCAGTCGGGAGCGCCATACAAAACAAGGGGTTGGCATCATCACGATGCCAACCCCTTGCTCGTTTCAGGCCAAGGCCGCCATTCGGCCGGACTTTCCCCTACGCCCTGCGCCAGATGATGGCCTCCCTTTGTCTTCTCTATCCCCATGCCCGAAAAACCCTCATCTACGCTTGAAATGCGCCGTCCGGGATGACGGTCGCACTCTAATCCGTTTGGGACAAAAGAAGGGCATCATGGGTAACAACAAAAAAAGCAAAATAGAACAGCCGGCCGTGGCCGACGCACAGCAGCCCCTTGGCAACAAAGCATACGAGAAGGAGCTGCGTCGCCTGCACGTGGAACTGGTGAAACTGCAACAGTGGGTGGTGCACAAGGGGCTCAAGGTCTGCATCGTGTTCGAGGGGCGCGACGGCGCCGGCAAGGGGGGCACCATCAAGGCGATCACCGAGCGGGTCAGTCCTCGGGTGTTCCGGGTCATAGCGCTGCCGGCCCCCACCGAGCGGGAGAAGAGCCAGCTCTACTTCCAGCGCTATATCCCGCATCTGCCCGCAGCGGGCGAAATCGTCATCTTCGATCGCAGCTGGTACAACCGGGCCGGCGTGGAGCGCGTCATGGGCTTTTGCAGCGAGGAGGCGAGCGACAAGTTTCTGGCCGGGGTTCCCATGGTGGAGCAGGCCATGGTCGACTCCGGCATCATTTTGCTGAAGTACTGGCTGGAGGTAACCCCCGACGAGCAGGAGCGGCGACTACGGGATCGCATCGACGATGGCCGCAAGATCTGGAAGCTCTCCCCCATGGACATCAAGTCATTCGATCGCTGGGATGACTACACCCGGGCGCGGGACGCCATGTTCACCGCCACCGACACCGCCTGGGCCCCCTGGTTCGTGGCCCGCTCCGAGGACAAGAAGAAGGTGCGGCTCAACATCATCTCCCACCTGCTGGCCCACGTTCCCTATCAGGATCTCCCGGCCGAGCCCATCAAGCTGCCCAAACGCAAGATAGGCAAGGTCAAACCCTCTGAGCACCCGTTCCGCTTTATCCCGGAACCCTTCTAGACAGCGGCAGGGGTGAGTCTGTGCTCACCCCTGATTCTGCTGGTATTGACGGATGGCGGCCCTGGCATTGAACAGCATGCGGCTCTCCCCCAGCTGGGCAGCCAAGCCACTGCGGCGCACATTCTCGAGCACCCCGGGATTGAGTCCGGCCAGCCATAGCGTAACCCCCTTGGATCTGGCCAGTTGCTCCCCTTCCATCAGCATCATCAATGCCGAATACTCCACATCCTGTACCCGGCTCATATCGAGCACCACCACCCGGGGTTGATGACGCGCGATCAATTCGCGCATCCCGGCCGCCACATGCTGCACATTGATGAAGAAGAGGCGCCCCTCTGGTCGCAGGATCAGCAGGCCCGGAATGGTCTCGTCATCCGGGTGGCGGGCCGCCAGCGGGCGCAGCACATCCTCACCGGGCTTGCGGCCAATCACATGGAGCGGCGGCTGCGCCGTCTGGCTGGCCAGCCCCAGCAAGGAGGCCAGGATCGCCACCACTATGCCTTCCAGGGTACCGAACAGCAGCACCCCCAAGCAGGCGATCACGGCCCAGCGAAACTCCATCATCCGGATCTGCCCTATCTTGCGAAACTCTCCCGGCTGAATGAGCCCCACCGAATAGACGATGACCACCACCGCCAAAGTGGCGCTCGGCAGCCAGGAGAGCAGCGGAGCGAGAAAAATCATGGTCGCCAGCGCCATCGCGGCGGTGACCACGGAGGCCCGCTGGCTCATGCCGCCAACGGAACGTACCACTGCCGTCTGGGAGGTGCCGCCCCCTGCCGGCATGCTGCCACACAGGGAGCCTCCCAGGTTGGCCAACCCGGTGGCCACCAGCTCGCGGTTCGGGTTGATCTCGGGCTCTTCCTTCCCGACGAAGGCCCGGCCGGCGGCGATGGTCTCGGTGAAACTCATCAGCGCAATGCCCGCCGCCCCCGGCAACAGCTGCAGTACCAGGGTCAAGTCCGGCATGGTCACACTGGGCAGGCCGGTGGGAATGGCGCCGACGATGGCAACCCCAGCCTCGTTCAGACCCCAGCCCCATACCAGCGCTATACCGAGACTCACTCCCAGCAGGGGTGCGGGCGAATGGGGAAAACGCCACTCCATGACCACCAGCACCACCAGGGTAACGAGGGCGACCCCCAGCGTCAGCCAGGAGGTATGGGGCAGAGCCTGCCCCAGATGGTAGAGATCCAGAAAGAAGTTCTCCTTCTGGATATGTACCCCGAACAGCTTGGGCAACTGATCGAGGATGATGACCAGCCCGATGCCGCTCTTGAACCCCACCAGCACCGGCAGCGAGATGAAGTTGGCCACGAAGCCGAGCCGCAGCACAGCCGCCAGCAGCAGCATGGCGCCGACCAGCAGGGTCAGGGTGGCCGTCACCGTGATCAACCTGCCGGGATCGCCATCCGGCACCACCAGCCCGAGCTGGGTAGCGGTCAGGATCGCCAGGGTGCTGGTGGAGCTGACGCTGAGCACCCGGGAGGAGCCCAGCAGCGCGTAGATCAGCATGGGCACGAACGCAGTGTAAAGACCGATCGCCACCGGCAGCCCGGCCACTGTGGCGTAGGCCATGGCCTTGGGCAGCACCACCGCCGCCGCGGTGATGCCGGCCAGCAAATCGGGAAGAAGGCGCCTGGGCGCCGATGCGAATGATGACATGTGACTCCTCCATGCTCCCTGGGAGAGCGAATTGCCGCGGTGCGCCGACCTGGACTGTGGTTTGCCAACCCTGCCAATGCTGCGCAGACAGCATGAAGTGTATGCACACCGATGACGCAGCAGCTTGTTGTGCCTCAGGTTTTTCTTGCCCCTATACTTCAGCGGCGTTTTGGCGACGCACCGACCCGATTTGGACACTGGCCTGATTTGAGAGAGGGACACCATGTTGCGACTGCTCACCCTGCTGCTGATCTGTCTGGTAACTCCGCTGCGGGCTCTGACCCTGACCCCGCTGGCAGAGGGGCTGAGCCACCCCTGGGGACTGGTTATCCTGCCCGATGGCGAATGGCTAGTCGGCGAGCGGCCCGGCCGGCTGCTGCGCATAGACGCAACTGGCGAGCGCCACCCTATCCGGGGACTGCCGGCGATTGCCGCTACAGGGCAGGGTGGCCTGCTCGATCTCGCCCTGGATGACGATGGCTGGGTTTATCTCAGCTACAGCGAGCCAGGCAACGGAGGGGCCGGAACCGCCGTGGGCCGGGCACGGCTGCAAAAGGATGTGCTCGTCGACTGGCAACGGCTGTTTAGTCAGCAGCCCAAGGTCGCCGGGGGCGCTCACTTCGGATCGAGGCTGCTGCTGACGGAGGATGGCTACCTCTTCATCACCCTGGGTGATCGCTTCAGCGAGCGGGAGCAGGCCCAGTCCCTCGACAACCACCTCGGCAAGACGGTACGCCTGCACAAGGATGGCCGGATCCCCGCCGACAACCCCTTCGTCAAGACACCCGGCGCCCTGCCGGAGATCTGGAGCCTGGGCCATCGCAACATGCAGGGGGCCGCCCTGCGCCCCGGCAGCCAGCAGTTCTGGGCCCACGAGCACGGCCCCCAGGGCGGGGACGAGGTCAATCTCATCCTGCCCGGTCACAACTATGGCTGGCCCAGAGTGACCTTCGGCGAGGACTATGGCGGCGGCAAGATCGGTTCTGGCAGCGAAGCTCCCGGGATGACGCCCCCCAAGTGGGTCTGGGTGCCCTCCATCGCCCCATCAGGCATGATCTTCTATCAGGGCGAGCTGTTTCGAGGCTGGCAGGGCAATCTGCTGATCGGCGCCCTGCGTGGCCAGGCTCTGGTACGACTGCAGCTGGCGGGGAACAAGATCATCGGGGAAGAGCGGCTGCTCACCGAGCAGGGAGAGCGGATCCGCACCATCAAGGAGGGACCCGACGGCGTGCTTTATCTGCTGACGGACTCAGGTCAGGGACACCTGCTCAAACTGAGTCCCTGATGACCATGGTGGTCCGCAATCTTGCAATACTCCGTGGCATGAAAACAGGCATCCCCGCCACCGGTAAATGAAGGGCAACACTTTATGCCCAGGGAGGGCCGGTCTGCTAGACTGGCCCTCCTTTTGTTCATTCATCTGCAAAGGAGTGTTGGATGTCTGCTGCTTCGTG
The DNA here is from genome assembly GCF_002934425.1 of Aeromonas sp. ASNIH4. Lineage (NCBI taxonomy): Bacteria > Pseudomonadati > Pseudomonadota > Gammaproteobacteria > Aeromonadales > Aeromonadaceae > Aeromonas > Aeromonas sp. ASNIH4. Next base: position 3,617,251 of record NZ_CP026217.1, read on the forward strand.
GTGGGACAAGTCCACCGGGCTGGCGCTGCTCACCATAGTGCTGTGGGCCTCGCTGGCGGCGCTCACCTCCCGGGTGACCAGCGTGTCACCGCTGGTACTGGTGGGGCTGGTGCTGTTTTTCTGCGGGGTGGGAGCCCTGCCGTTCTGGCGTCAGTGGCGGGCTCGTCCGGTCAACTGGCTGGTGACCATCAGCGCCCTGCTGCTCTACCACCTGCTGCTGTTCATGAGCTTTCGCCACGCCCCTGTGCTGGAAGCGAACCTCATCAACTACCTGTGGCCACTGTGCATCATCTTGTTTACCCCATTGCTGCTGCCGGGTCACCCGCTGCACGGTCGTCATCTGCTGGCCGGCGCCCTGGGTCTGGCCGGCTCGGTGCTGGTGATGGTGAACGGCGATCTGCAGCTGCAACAGGCCTATCTGCCGGGCTATCTGCTGGCGCTTGGAGCCGCCATCGTCTGGGGCGCCTACTCGGTGCTGTCGCGCCGGCTGCCGCCGGCCCCGGCGGTGATGACGGCGGCGGCCTGTCTGCCCGCCGGGTTGCTGGCACTGCTGCTGGCCTGGCTGCTGGAGGGACCGCTGCCGGTGGCCCGCATCCCGGCCGGTGACTGGGGCCTCATCATCGGGCTGGCGCTCGGCCCCATGGGGGCGGCTTTCGTCACCTGGTATCTGGCGCTGCGAGACGGGGATCCGCGCCGGATCGGGGCGCTGGCCTATCTGACGCCGCTGCTGAGCACGCTGCTGCTGGTGCTGCTCAATGGCGAGCAGCTCACCCCCCGTCACCTGCTGGCCGGCGCCCTCATCATGGGTGGCGCCCTGCTCGGCATGCTGGGCAAGCCCCCTGCCCGCAACCAGCAGGAAGCCCCTGCCCCGCAGCCGTAAGCCAGTCCCCCTCGACAGTCAGTCCGGGCCGCCGGGCTGACTGTCATAAAAGCGCCATCTCTGCTGCTTAAGCTCACGCCGACGCCCATCGCCGTGGTTCAACAAGCAGGAATGCTGCCGTGAAAATTGCCCATTACGCCTCCCTTTCTTCTCTCGCTCTGCTGCTGGTCGCCGCCGTGCAGGTCGGTGCCCTCTGGCACGGCTGGCAACAGCTGAACCAGGCCGAGCAGGCCCAGTACCAGCACGAACGGCTGCAGCAGCGGCTCACCGGCACCCTGCAGGGCACCCTGCGCGACTACCTCGCCAGCGGCGATCCGCTGCGGCTGACCGAGGCCGAAGGGGTGCGCAAGCAGGCGCTTGCCCAGCTCGCTCAGCAGGATGTGGCGCTCACGGCCCCGCTGCACACCCTGCTCGAACAGATGGGAACGCGCATCGACAGCGACTATCTGGCGGCCGGAAAGCTCTCCGGCAACAGCCAGTGGCTGCTGCAAAATGCCGAGAACGAGCTGACCGATCAGGCCAGGGCGCTGCTGCGTTACGGCCAGCAAGGGGCAACGGGGAGCGACCCGGCCAGCGCCGAGCGCTATCGCCAACTGGCCGGCGACCTGCTGGCGGCCCTGCCGGGGCTCGCTCACCTGCGCCAGAACTACATGGAGCAGGCCAGCCCCAAGCTGCTGGAAGGGTTGCAGTTCGAGCTGGCAGCCCTGCAAAAACAGGCTGAGCAGCTGGCGGCCCTGCCGCCGCTCGGCCTGTTCGAGGCGCCCCCCGCCGACGAATTCACTCTGGGTGAACCGGAGCGCAAGGAGCTCGGGGATCTGCCCAAAGCCGAACTGCTCTCGCTGCTCAAGCGCTACCCGCAGGAGCTGGAGAACAGCCGCAAGGCGCTGCAACAGCAGCAGGCGGGCCGTCTCGCGGTGCAACAAGACATAGGCCAGATGCTGCAGGCCACCGGCCAGATGGGCAGCGAACTGGCCTATGCCCGCCAGGCGGTCAACCAGCGGCTGGCCGCCATCCTCGGCAGTCTGGCGCTCTGTCTGGTGCTGGTCGCCCTGCTGTTTGCGCTGGTGCAGCGCCGCTGGCTGGTCAGGCCGCTGCTGCGCCTGCGCACGGCCTTTCAGCAGCTCGACGAGACCGGGCAGGCCGAAACCCTGCCAGAGGGGCGCGAGCGCAACGAGCTGGCCGACATCGTTGCCAGCTACAACCGCCTCATCCTGCGGCTACAGCAGGATCAGCAGCAGAAAGAGGGCCAGCTGTCGGCGGTGTCGCAAAGTCTGCAGGGAATGGTCAACCAGGTGCAGGAGATCCATCACAGCACCCGCACCACGGAGCAGGCGGTGGACGAGAGCGATCTGATGATGAGCGAGCTGAACCAGCTGGCCGGCGAGGTACATCAGGTGGCCGCCGAGATAGCACAGCACGCCCAGCACAACGAGCACTCCATGAGCCAGAGCGAGCAGCTGGTGGGTGGCATGTTGCAGGCCACCGCCCAGACCGGGCTCGCCATCGACGAGAGTGGCGGCGCCCTGAACCAGCTCAAGCGCTCGGTGGAAGATGTGACCGCCATCGTTGACGTGATCGGCCACATCTCCCAGCAGACCAACCTGCTGGCGCTCAACGCGGCCATCGAGGCAGCGCGGGCGGGGGAACAGGGGCGCGGCTTTGCGGTGGTGGCCGACGAGGTGCGCCACCTCTCCGCCGATACCCAGCGCTCCCTCGGCCAGATCACCGAGATCCTGAGCAGGCTGACCCTGGCGGGGGAGCAGCTCGGCACCGTGCTGGCGCGGATCACCGCAGAAGCCGCCGCCCAGCGCCAGCAGGCGGAGCAACTGCGCCAGACCACCCAGGCGGTGCGGGAGATGGCGCGCAGCACGGCGGTCATCGCCCTGCAGGGGGCCGACAACGCCAAGAGCCAGGAGCACAAGCTGGCCAGTTTTGCCGATCTCATCGGCCGCATCAGCCAGCACGCCCGCCAGGGCAGCCGCCTCTCGGTGCAGGTGTCGGAGCACATCCACCACCAGGCCAGCCAGATCCCGCGCATCCTCGGTCACCAGGCCTGAGCCGTGCCGGTTTAGCCGGCGTCCCCTACCCGGCCCCTGCCATCGCGCAGGGGTTTATCTTTTTTTGTGGCACAAAATTATCTGTTATCCGCTGGTTAACGAAGAAAGATCCCTCTGCAGTGTGCGATCCGTCCGGATCGGCCGGCAATTTCATCTGAAAACGTTGTCATCACCGATATCAGCGGGCTGGGAGTGTCCACAGCAAGCGTCATGATTATTTGCACTCGGTCATATTTTTGAAACTTGGTGGGAACTTTCCATTGATATTTCGCACCGCGAACGTACTCTTGGATTGTCCGATAGCCAAGGATCGGAACACAAAAAAACAAACTATGTGATGAACAGAACTGCACCACCGCAGATGTGCCAAGACGTCGCGGCCGCAGCCGACATACTCGAACTTTTTGCCCTTCGGGGTCTTGATTGCAATGCCAATACCGAGCGGCGGGCGCTTGCCTGACTGCCGGACAAAAAAGCTAAGTCCATAAAATCAGGAGCAATACAAAATGGAAAAAGTGATCTTCAAACGTGCCGCATTGAGCGCAGCCATCGTTGCTGCCATGCTCGCCCCCGGTATGGTGTTGGCTGCCGACGAAGCCGGCCCCACCTATGCAGCCGCCGCCAGCAAATTCTATGAAGAAGGCAAACTCAACGGTGGCCTCTTCTACTTCCAGCGTGACCGTCAGCGTATCGATGGCGACCCCACTGCCAAGAACAAAGAAGGCAAGTACCAGTCCAACCTGAGCCACGCCACCACCCAGGCCTCCCTGAACTTCAACTCCGGCTACGCGTGGGACGTGGTGGGTATCGATGTGGGCGGTTTCGGTGCCTATGATCTGGCCGTGACCGAGAACCACCCGGTCAACCAGGAGAACGAGTTCTCCTTCGCCGGCAACAAATGGGGCGAAAACTACAAGGACGGCTCCCCGGAAGGCGGCTTCAGCCTGGCCAACGCCTCGCTGAAATTCAAGGCGCTGGACGGTGCCCTCACCGCCAAGGGTGGTCTGACCCAGCTCTACGTACCAGGCGTGATCGGCGTGAACTGGTCCTATCAGCCGGGTACCTACCGTGGTGGCCAGATCGAGGGTAATTTCGGTGGCCTCTACCTGACCTACGCCATCGCCGACGAGTACAAATCTCCCTGGTACAAAGAGACCCAGAAGTTCTCCCGTGCCAAAGCATGGATGGATCCGTTCGCCGATGAAAACGTCATCGACTACATCCAGGGTGTCGCCGCCCGTTACACCTTCGAGAACGGCACCGCCATCACAGGTTCCTACGGTAACTCCGAAAACTACATGGACAGCTACCACTTCAAGCTGGCCCATAAATTCGACGTGCTGAACGGCCTCTCCACCAGCTACCAGTTCTACGGTTCCGACACCAAGACCTATCAGAAGGGTGGTGCCGACATCGAGACTTACGATGGTCTGGCATGGCAGCAAGCGCTGACCGCCGCCTGGGGCATGGGCCCGTACGGCTTCCGTCTGGAAGGTCTGTGGACCAAGGCCGAGGGTAACGAAGGCAACTACCTGCCCCGTCTGACCCGTGGCTACGGCAACTCCCAGGGCGCAAACGAAATCTGGTGGGACTCCCGCTCCGACTGGAACGCCAACAACGAGAAAGCGCTGTACTTCGGCGTGACCCGTTCCCTGGATGACCTGGTGGGTGCACCTGGCTGGTCCGTCGGTGTCTCCGGTGCCTACGGCTGGGATATCCAGAAAGGCGACGGCACCAAGGCCACCAACGGTGAAGATACCGAATGGGCAGCCAACTTCGACGTCATGTACACAGTGCAGGATGGCAAGCTGAAGGGCACCCTGTTCAAGCTGCACTACACCGATTACAACAACGACATCAGCCAGAGCGGCGGTTGGACCGAATACCCCAACATCTTCGCCTCCGAGAAAGACGTCAAGTTCCACATCATCATGCCGTTCACCATCCTGTAAGCAGGTGGTTGAAGTTAGCAAACCGGGCCGATTGGCCCGGTTTTCTTTTTTCTGATCAGCGGGTTAACATGCAAAGCCGCAGGCGCTGCTGCCTGCCTCGTCACACAAGGATGCGCCCATGTCCCGCTTCGTTCTGATCACCGGCTGCTCCAGCGGCATCGGCCTGGCCGCCGCCAAGGCGCTCGGCCAGCACGGCTATACCGTCATCGCCTCCGCCCGCAAGGCCGAGGATGTGGCGCAGCTGCGTCAGCTGGGTTTGCTGGCGGTCGAGCTGGATCTGGCCAACGAGGCCAGCATAGAACGGGGCGCGGCCGAGGCGCAGACACTGGCCGGCGGTCGCCTCTATGGCCTGTTCAACAACGGCGCCTACGGCCAGCCCGGCGCGCTGGAGGATTTGCCCACCCAGGCGCTGCGCGAGCAGTTCGACACTAATCTGTTCGGCTGGCACCACCTGATCCGCCAGCTGCTGCCCGCCATGCTGGCGGCCGGCGAGGGGCGCATCGTGCAGAACAGCTCGGTGCTGGGGCTGGTGGCCATGAAGTATCGCGGCGCCTACAACGCCAGCAAGTTCGCGCTGGAAGGGTACACCGATACCCTGCGCCTGGAGCTGGCCGGCAGCGGCGTGCAGGTTAGCCTGATCGAGCCGGGCCCCATCGACACCCACTTTCGGGCCAATGCCCGCGCCGCCTTCCTGCGCCACATAGAGCCCGCCACCAGCCGCCATCAGGCCGCCTACCAGCAGACCCTGAGCCGACTGGAGCGTGAAGGGGGGGCCCGCGGCTTTACCCTGCCAAGCGAGGCCTGCATCGCGCCGCTGCTGCACGCACTCGGCAGCCCGCGCCCCAAACACCGCTACCCGGTCACCTTCCCGACCCGGCTGTTCGGGGTGCTGCGCCGCCTGTTGCCCAGTCGCCTGCTCGACCGGATCCTCGCCAAGTCGGCCTGACGGCGACCGCTTCGCCACCCGGCACGCCCGCAAGTAGCCTGCTGCAAGGGGCGACGACGAGCATCGTCGCCTTTCGTCTCATCCCCACCAACCGGCACCAGAGTGGCTTGAATCTGCCAAGCCGCCATCCCTGGCAGTCCCCGCTCAGTAGTGCTGGCCGTTGCTGTAATAGCAGCTCTTGACGATGGGCAGCACCTGCACCACCACATAGGTCTGCTCCCCCAGCACCGCTTTCAGATGGCGGGTGATCAACGCCGCCGCCGCGTCCTGCAGCTCCTGCGGGCGTTCGAACCAGACCAGCTCGACGAACGGAAAACCGGCCTCGACCTCCCCCTCGCGCACCCAGTGGCTGTCGATGATCTCCAGGGTGACGAACTCCGGTTTGCCCCCGGTGAGGGCACAGAGATCCGCCAGCAGGGGGGCGCTTATCTGCTTGAGGGTGTCGACGGAGACGGCCCGAAAACGAAGGTGGGGCATGGGAAAACCTCTTGGCTGTGACAAATGAGGACTTATCATAGGGGTTATTGTGACGAAGAGAAGCCATCCGCTGACATAAGGTGCCCCATGAGACTCCATCGCCTGCTGCTCCCCTTCCTGCTCTGCCTGCTGCTGCCGCTGAGCGCCTTTGCCGACCCCGCCTTCTATAAGGTCAGCAAGGGCGATCAGCAGCACTGGCTGCTGGGCTCCATCCACGCGGGCAAGCCCTCGCTCTATCCGCTGCCCGACCCCATCGAGCGAGCCTGGCTGCAAAGCCGCGCCCTGGTGCTGGAGGTCGACCTGACCCACATCAGCCAGCAGCAGTGGCAGGAGATGGGGGCCATCACCCGGCTGGTGGACGGCAAGACCCTCAAGGAGCACGTGCCGCTCGATCTCTACCGGCGCACCATCATCGCCGCCGGCCAGAACGGCCTGACCGAGAACATGCTGGCCCCGCTGCGCCCCTGGTTCGCCGCCATCACCCTCACCCAGGCGGCGCTGGAGCGCACCGATTTTCGCAGCGCGCTCGGGGTGGATCAGCACTTTGCCAAGCAGGCCGGTGACAGCGGCAAACCCATCATCGGCTTCGAGACCCTGCTCGAGCAGCTCGGCTACCTCGCCAGCGTAGGTGACAACCAGACCCTGATGCTGGAGAGCACCCTGGACGAGCTACCCGAGCTCGAGCGTGGCTTTCGCGAGGTGATGAAGGCCTGGGAAGAGGGGGACGAGGCGACCCTCATCAACCTGCTCAAATCGGAAATGGCGCCGCCCAAGCTGCAGGCCTGGCTGGAGCAGACCCTGCTGGCGGAGCGCAACCACAACTGGCTGAAGAAATGGTCCACCCTGCCAAACGAGAGCTTCATCGTGGTAGGGGCGCTGCATCTTTACGGCGACCAGGGCTTGCTCGCGTTGCTGGAGCAGCAGGGCTGGCACATCACCCCACTCACCGAGCCGGGTCCGCGCAAGCAGGCCCGCCAGTAGGGCGCAGGCGGGGCCACATCGGCCCCGTCAGGGTCTTTATGTGGGAGGGCGCTCACAGATCCGACTGCCGATTTAATAACCACAAGAGGACTTGATCGAGATCATCTCTTTGCTCCCAAAGAGGTATCTATCATGCCTGTCATCAATGGGATGACTGGAGTGCATGAGATGGAATTTTGGATGAACCTGATGTTCGGCAACAGCGTGGGACTGATGTCCATGTTGGTGATTATCGGTACCTTCCTGCTGATCAGTTCCTACGCGGCCTATTTCATCTACAAGGTGATGAACGCCAAGCCGCCGAAAGAGGGCCAATAAGCCTGCGTCAGGCGATCCCCGATCGCCTGATCCCGCCCTCGCCTCCCCTTTGCTCACGGGCTGAGCAACCCAGCGCCACCAGCGCGCCCGCCACTTTCAGATCCGCCCCCGCCCGCTATAATGGCCGCTCATTCCACCTGCGGGGAGCCTGCCGTGTCTCATAACGACGAACTCTCACTGTTTCGCAATGAAGTGGCCGATGTGCGCCCCATTCGCAACGACCATATCCGCCTCCAGACGGCGGGCAGCAGCCCGACCGACGCCCAGCTGGCGCGGCGCCAGGCCGCCACCGCCGAACAACTCGCCCTGGATCACCTCAGCATGGAAGCGGTCGAGATGCTCGACCCCCACGCCATTGTCGGCTTCAAGCGCGACGGGGTGCAGGAGGGGGTCTACAAGAAGCTGCGACTCGGCAAATACGAGCTGCAGGCGAGCCTGGACCTGCACCAGAAGACCCTGAACGAAGCGCGCCAGAGCCTGGTGCAGTTCATTGCGGATTGCGAACTGCGCGACATCCGCTGCCTGCTGATCCTGCACGGCAAGGGGGAGCGCAGCACGCCGCGCGCCCTGCTCAAAAGCTATGTCAGCGCCTGGCTGCCGCAACTGCCGGCGGTAATGGCCATGCACAGCGCCGAGCGTCGCCACGGTGGCGGCGGGGCGCTCTACGTGCTGCTGCGCAAGAGCGAACGCAAGAAGGCAGAAAACCGCGAACGCCATCAGAAACGGCTCGGCTAGCCAGCGCCCGTCATCTGGTCAGTCATCCTAAGCCAGGGTGGTAAAACGCACGAGGGCAGTGCTAGCATCGATCGGCCCCGAGCATGCCAGGTACGGGGTGTACGCCATCAGGGACGATAACAAGGACAATCCCATGTCATATCAAAAACTTGAACAACATCAGCAACAGCTGCACCGGCTCTCCCACCTCTCGGCCATCTGTGGCTGGGATCAGGCAGCCATGATGCCGGAGGGAGGCAACGAAGCCCGCGCCGAGGCCATGGCCGAACTGGGGCTACTGATCCACCACAAGCGCACCGCCCCCGAGCTGGGCGACTGGATTGCCAAGGCCGAGAGCGAGCCGCTGGATGAGCTCCAGCGCGCCAACCTGCGCGAGATCAAGCGCCACTGGCAGGATGCCAGCCTGCTGCCCGGGGATCTCGTGGAGGCGCTGTCGCTCGCCGGCAGCAAGTGCGAGCACGCCTGGCGCCGCCAGCGCAAGGAGAACGACTGGGCGGGCTTTGCACCCAACCTCACCGAGGTGGTGACACTCTCGCGCGAGGTGGCTCGCCTGCGTGCCGATGCGCTGGGAGTACGCCCCTACGATGCTATGCTGGCGCTCTATGAGCCGGGCATGACCAGCGCCCGGCTCGACGAGATTTTCGGCGATCTGACCGGCTGGCTGCCAAACCTGATCCAGACCGTGAGCGAGCAGCAAAAGCGCGAGTCGGTGCAGATCCCGCAAGGCCCCTTCCCCATCACCGCCCAGCAGGCGCTCGGCCAGCAGGTGATGGGGCTGCTCGGCTTCGATTTTGCCCACGGCCGGCTCGATGTGAGCAGCCACCCATTCTGCGGCGGGGTGCCGACCGACGTGCGCATCACCACCCGCTACAACGAACAGGAGTTCGTCTCCAGCCTGATGGGCATAGTCCACGAAACCGGTCACGCCCGTTACGAGCAGGGCTTGCCACGTCAGTTGCTGGGCCAGCCAGTGGCCGAGGCGCGCTCCATGGGCATTCATGAGAGCCAGAGCCTGTTCTGCGAGATGCAGCTCGGCCATGATCCCGCCTTCCTCACACTGCTGGCGCCGCACATTCGCGCCCACTTCGGCGAGCAGGCGGCGTTGGCGCCGGCGAACCTGGTCAAGCTCTACAATCGGGTCGAGCCCGGCTTTATCCGGGTCGATGCGGACGAGGTGACCTACCCGGCCCACGTCATCCTGCGCTACGAGCTGGAGCGCGACCTTATCGAGGGGCGCATCGAGGTGGCGGACATCCCCGCGCTGTGGGACGCCAAAATGCAGCAGTGGCTGGGGCTCTCCACCCAGGGCAACTACCAGAATGGCTGCATGCAGGACATTCACTGGACCGACGGCTCGTTCGGCTACTTCCCGAGCTACACGCTCGGCGCCATGTACGCGGCGCAGCTGCGCTTCGCGCTCGAGCGGGAGCTCGGCAACATGGGCGAGCTGATCGCGGCGGGCCGCCTGCCGGAGATCTTCGCCTGGCTGGGTCGCCACATCTGGTCCCAGGGCAGTCGCTACGGCACCGACGAGCTGGTCAGCCGCGCCACCGGCGAGGCGCTGAACCCGCACTGGCTGCGCCGCCATCTGGAACAGCGCTATCTGAAGTAGGGCCAGCGCGCCCGCCAGCAGATAACAAACGGGGCCTCGCGGCCCCGTTTTTCATGGTAACGCAGCGCGTCAGCGCCCGTCCGGCACACCGACAAACTCGCGCAGCTGCAGGATGTTGCCCTCGGGGTCGAACGCATTGCGCACCACGAAACCGGGGCCGGACCATTGCTGCGACAGCAAGCCGCCACCGAGATCGGCCGCCTTCGCCTCCGCCCAGGCGAGGCTCGGCACGGTAAAGAACAGCTTGATGGCCCCCTGCTCGCGCAGCTGCGGCGGCGTGGTGATGACCACCTGCTCGGCATAGGGAGCGGGGATTGCGTGCAGCAACAGCTGGATGTCAGCGTTTTCCTGCACGATCAGCTCGTCACTCTGGCTGCGGATCTCCATCTGCAGCAGGGTGCGATAAAAGTGGCTCAGCAGGCCGGGATCCCTGGCATAGATCAGGGCGCCGGCACGTGCGGGTCCTGGCATGGCTCTCTCCTCCTTGGATGTTGTCACCCCAGATTCGCACACTTGCCACGCCAAACCGATCTGTTTTTCACGCCCTGCGATCGCGGGCGCGGCCTCGGTTTTATTTCAATTGCTGTCCGTTTCTGGCTAGTCATCGCCTTCGTTCCTGCTTAGTCTCTCACTCATCCGGGCCGCCGCGCCCACCCCGTTTTCGGCGCAAGGAGCCACCGATGCCAACAGATCACGCCATGACGATGCCGCCGGCCACAGAGGATGAGCCAAGCCTGCCGCTCAGCCCCGAGCAGTGCCATGCCGCCCGCCTGGCCCGCGATGCGCGCTTCGACGGCCGCTTCTTTACCGGCGTGCTCTCTACCGGCATCTACTGCCGGCCTGTCTGTCCGGCGCGGCCACCGCACGAGCACAACGTGCGCTACTTCCAAAGCGCCGCCGCAGCGGAACAGCACGGCCTGCGCCCCTGCCTGCGCTGCCGGCCGGAACTCGCGCCCGCCGCCCCCGGCGATCTGCCGCCGACGCTGGCGCGCCTGCTGGCCCGGATCGATCGCGGCGAGCTGGCGGAAGGCTCGCTCACCACGCTGGCGGAACAGGCCGGCATCAGTGAGCGCACGCTGCGCCGCCAGTTCGAGCAGCACCTCGGCGCCTCACCGAAACAGGTAGAGCAGACGCGCCGGCTGCTGCTCGCCAAGCGGCTGCTGACCGAAACCCGGCTGCCCATCACCGACATCGCGTTTGCGGCCGGCTTTACCAGCATTCGCCGCTTCAACGATGCCTGGCAACAGGCATACGGCTTGGCGCCGCGGGCCCTGCGCCGTCAGAGCGAGCCAACCGGCGCCGACGCCGCCCTGACGCAGGCTGAACCACAGACCGAGGAGGGGGCAATGCTCACGCTGCAACTGCCCTACCGCCCCCCTTACGACGTGGCGGCCATGCTGGCGTTCTACCGGCTGCGCGCCATTCCGGGGCTGGAGCGGGTAGATGGCGAGGTCTATGAACGCTGGCACCGGGTCGGCGATCAGGTCGCGCGGGTGCGCATCAGCCAGGGCAAGGGGCACAGCCTGCTGCTCAGCGTCCATGATCTGCCGCCCGCCGCGCTGCCGGATCTGCTGTATCGGGTGCGCCGGATGTGGGATCTCGATGCCGACATGCAGCGCATCGGCGCGCGGCTCGGGCAGGATCCGCTGCTGGCGTGCCTGCAGGCGCGCTGGCCGGGAGTTCGGCTGCCCGCCGGCTGGGATGAGTACGAGGTGATGCTGCGCGCCATCGTCGGCCAGCAGGTGTCGGTCAAGGGGGCCATCACCATACTCGGGCGGCTGGTGGCACGCACCGAGGCGCAATTCGGGGTAGCGCAGTTGCCCACCCCTGCCCAGCTGTGCGAGCTCAATCTGGACGGTATCGGCATGCCCGGCAGCCGGATAAGAACGCTGCAGGGGCTGGCACAGGCGCTGGCCAGCGGCGAGTTGAGCTTGCTCAGCGTCAGCGATGAACAGCTGCTGGCACTGCCCGGCATCGGCCCCTGGACGGTCGCCTACTGGCGGCTGCGCTGCGGACTGGACCCGGATGCCTTCCCCGCCTCGGATCTGGTGCTACTGAAGGCGCTGGGGGGCGGCACCAAGTTGCCGGTAAAAGCGGTATTGGCCCACAGCGAAAGGTGGCGGCCCTGGCGCGGCTACGCGGCGAGCTGGCTGTGGCATGCCATGAGCGAGGAGCCGGCACTGTTGACCGAATCGGCACTGCTGACCAAGCCGACACCAGGCGGCGCAGCAAGCGACAACCAAGCAGAGGAGACAACCCCATGATCCGCTACGATATCTTGCCCAGCTGCTGCGGCGATCTGCTGGTAGCCATCAACGAGCGCGGCCTGCTGCACGTGGACTTCGTGGCGGGACTGCGCGCGCTGCCCGACATGAGTGGCTGGCTACAAGACAAGGTGGTGCTGGCCCCTTTTCTCGCGCAATTTGAGGCCTATTTTGCCGGCCGCCTGCAACGCTTCACCCTGCCGCTCGCACCAAGAGGCACGGCGTTTCAGCAAGCGGTCTGGCAGGCGCTGTGCGACATTCCCTACGGCGAGACCCGCAGCTACAGCGACATCGCCCGCGCCATCGGCAAGCCCAATGCGGTGCGGGCGGTGGGCGCCGCCAACGGCCGCAACCCGCTCTCGATCATCATCCCCTGCCATCGGGTGATCGGCCAGAACGGCAGCCTGACCGGCTATGCGGGGGGCTTGGGAATTAAAAAGATGCTGCTTAAACTGGAAGGAAACCAATAACATGCGTGAGATCCAAGAAAAACGCCGTGCCATCATGGCCGCACGCCAACTCTCATCCGTTATGAATCAGACCAAATGGGCCAAGTTATTCCAAGAATTGGCCGCACTACATTCGCTCACAATCTGCGTGCGTTATAAACAGATCGACTCGGATGAGTTGTTTGGTTTCAGCCCGGTATGGTGGGATCAGCTTCTCGAGCAATCCGCTTGGATAGAGTGGCTCGATATTGATCCTATAATACGAGAAAAACGAGGACGACTAATGCCAGACTATAAGACCGACAGAAGCGAAGATATTATCACCATACTAAAGCGACACAATATTCACTTTTCGCTTGAGTCATCCTATTTTCGCGTCTGGGGATATATAGTTCCAGACTCACACCCTTTATGGGTAAATTTATAAAGTGAATAAATCCTGAATTAAATACACACCAAGTCTATGCCGGTACAAAACAGACCGAAATAATCATTCTAAGATCTTGCGCCCCACCAACAAGATCCATATTGTGACTGCTCTGTATCATCGTTAGGCGGAGTCGCCCTTGAATCAAGTAAAAGTGGTCTATGACTATGTTGTTGAAGGTGGCGAGCTGAGCATACATGAAATGTACATCACCTCTCACGAAACCCTGTGCGAGCTTATCGATAGCTATCCTTGGCAATCAGCACTCACCTTGTTCGAGCAATATGGTGTCGGTGGTGGCTTTCACTTCTCTATAGGAGATGATCACACCTATGCCTGCTTCCAGTATGTTCCGATCGACATCAATAGTGGCGTACTGGATCTCGACATTGTGCTTAAATCAGGTTTGTTAAACTTATTCGGCCGTAAAGCCTTATCAAAACACTTTGATGTCGTTTCTATTCCAGATGTAAAAGTGCAAGTAAAAGAGTTATTCCAATACTCTCTTAGTGACCTGTATAAAAAACACCACGATTAGAAATCATAACCCCCTGTAGCACTTGCATAGTATTCTAATATTATATAAAGAGCCTATCTTGTTAAAAGAGAACCATATTTATGGTTGGTGTGACCCAATCATAAATATGATTCTTTGAGATTAGCCTCTTCTTAACCACCTTTACGAAACCATGTTAACAAAGGAGCTGAAGCGGCTCATGTACAGGACCTTAAGCGGCGAGTCCATTTAAAACGCCTTCCAAGGTCCTGTTCTGTATCGACTTTCTCTGCTTGGTTCGGCAGGCGTTCTTGGCCAAATAATCGGCAGCCCATTCCAATCTTTCCCTTATTTCTGTCAGCGCCCTATGGGCCACTGCTTCCAATAGCGGTAGCCACCACGTCGCACTGTTCTTCGACGCTTTCAGCATCGATAGCGCCCCACTCATCACACTCTGCGCGACCCGTCTCTTCATCACCAGCGACAGCAGGCTCGTCCACACCAACCCCTCGGCAATCGCTTTCTCGCCCGTCACAAACCCCTTGAGCCGGTTGTGCGATTTCCACTCTTTAAATAACAACTCCACCTGCCAACGGCAGCGATACAGGCTCATCACCTGCTCTGCTGACCATGCTGCTCGCGGTAGGTTCGTCATCCACAGACAGAACCGCTTTTCCTCAGCAAACCAGCGCCGGATCAACCGGTACTCGACCTGGCCGGACTTCACCACCATATCCAGTACCTCGGCCCGACAGCGTCGCCGTCCGGCCTCTCTCAGAGATAGTCCCGCCAGCTTGGGTACTTCCCGTCCATCACCGCGCCAGGCTTGGATTATCTTGGGGTTCAGGCTTTTCGTGCCGCGCACCAGATAAAATCCGCCAGCGTCGTTCACCTGCTCAAACCAAGCCCTGTCAATGTAACCTGCGTCAGCCAGCAGCAGGCAGTTGGTCAGCGTGTGGGCTTCAGGCAGAAATTGCCGTTCCCCTGCGGTATCGGCAGACACACTCATGCACAACGGGCTCTGCTCCGACAGTGACATGGTCATATGGCACTCGATAGCTGCCGGACTGATGGTCTTGAACCGGCCGGGAAAATCAGCAGCAAGGCGCCGATGCACCGCAAAGGAGGTGCCATCGTGCAGTAACACCTGCTTGAACGCGCCGAGGGAGGCTGCTTTGAGTTGATGGTCGATACGCAAGGCGATGGCCCGCTCGACCAGGGCTTTCATAAACAGGGCAAAGCTCTCTTTGCGCAGCTGATTGTGAAACGGTTTGTAAGAAACCTGATGGGTGTTTACCAGTTGCAAGGCATTGAAATGGCGGTGTAAACCGGCAATGTCATTGACCTGGTCGCCTCCCATGGCCCGCAGCAGTGCAGGTACGAGCATGGCTGGGGTAATGGCACGCTGACGCAGACAAAACTTGCAGAGCCGAGCAATGCGCTCGAGTGCGGCGGGAGCCAAGAGTTGCTCCAGATAGTAATTAGCGTTGATAATAGTCATAGGCTTCGCGCGTGTTGATTTTGTTTGGCGATAAAATCAGATCACAAACGAAGCCTTTTTTATATCTATTTCAATTGGTTGCCGCTAAAGATCCTGTACATGTGAAGCGGCTAGCGCTTCAAACTCCCCATCACATGCATTTCGCAGCGGTGGCAATCAAACCGCAGGCGGAAGGTGTCCTTGCCCATCTTGAGCTCCAGCGGCTCGGCCTTGAGGCCGGGCACCTCGTTCGGGCAGAGGTTCTGGCTGTAGCGGATGCAGTGTTTGGTGATCATCAGCACCACTTCCCGCTCCTCCTTGTTCGCCTCATAAGCGGGCGCGATGCGCTCCACTCCGTGCTCGCGGAAGAACTGTTCGGCCGCACTGTTCAGCACGTTGCCAAGGTAGGAGAGACGGTGCAGGGGATAGTGGATATCCCGCAGCGCGATGCGTCGCTCGGGGCGCTGGTAGCTGGCCAGACGGGCCGCCTCCAGCGCGGCGATACCCTCCCGGCGCAAGCCGTTGAGCATGGATGCGGCGATGAATAGCGGGTGAGTAAACGCCAACTCAACCTTGCGCGCCACAAACAGGGTATTGCCGAGTTTACCAAGCTGGTCGCGCGCCTGTTGCAGCGCCCGCTCCGGGTTGTCGGCTGGCTGCTTGTCGCAGGGGAGTGCGACGGCGGCGCTGATGCCCTGCTCGTCGGTAAGCGTGAGGCGCAAGCCCTCATCGCACTCTGCCAGCACCATATCGACCCGGATGCGGCGATCCGCGCTGGCCTTCTCCAGCACCTTGCTGAACGCCTGATCGTGGTTACGGTAGATTTCGGTGCCTACCTTCAAGCCCGGCATGCGCTCTGACAGGAGTAACTGCTTACCTTCCATCTTGTTCAGACGCATCCCCACCAGCTCGTTGCTCGGCTTGAAAAAGCCGAGGCCATCGCCGTTGTTGAGGCTCACAGGCTTGCCGTCGATCTCGATGCCATCCTTGGTGACTCTGGTGACCCGGCCCAGCGGCTCGCCCACGTATTTCGGGCTCTTGGTGGAGTCGATCCCCTGCTGGCGACCATGGAGGAAGTAATCGGTGCTGCCACGGTTGAAGCTCTTTTTGGGATCAGGCGTGAAGCTGTAGCTGCAACGGCCGGCCGAGGAGGCTACCAGATCGCTGCGGCTATCCAGAATGGCATCGAGTTTCTGCCGATACCAGGCGGTGACGTTCTTGACGTAATCGAGCCCCTTAAGGCGCCCTTCAATCTTGAAGGAGCGGATCCCCGCCTCGATCAGCGCCTCCAGGTTGTCGGTCTGATCCATGTCCTTGAGGGAGAGCAGGTGGCTGTCAGCCACCAGCACCTCGCCATCCGGCTTTTGCAGCGAGCAGGGCAGGCGACAGAGCTGGGCACATTCGCCACGGTTGGCGCTGCGGCCGGTCCGGGCATGGCTGATGTTGCACTGACCGCTGTAGGAGACGCAGAGCGCGCCGTGGATAAAGAACTCCAGCTGCACGTTGGTCGCGGCGCTTATCTCGCGGATCTGCGCCAGCGACAGTTCGCGCGCCAGCACGACCTGAGAGAAGCCCACATCCTGCAGAAATTTCACCTTCTCCGGCGTGCGGTTGTCGGTCTGGGTACTGGCATGGAGCGCAATGGGGGGCAAGTCGAGCGCCAGCAACCCCATGTCCTGCACGATCAGCGCATCGGCCCCCGCTTCGTAGATCTGGTGAGTCAGCCGCCGGGCCTGCTCCAGTTCGTGATCGTGCAGCAGGGTGTTGAAGGCGACAAAGACCTGGGCACCGAAGCGATGGGCATGGCGCGCCAGCGCTTCGATATCCTCGAGGGAGTTGCCCGCCGCGCTGCGGGCGCCAAAGGCGGGGCCGCCCATGTAGACTGCATCGGCGCCGTGGTTGATGGCTTCGATGCCGTAGGCGAGGTTCTTGGCCGGAGCCAGCAGCTCCAACCGGTTGTTGTGGCTTAACGGGTGCTTGTTCTGGTACATGGTCTCGGGATCAGGGCCGACAGCAAATGGGCGCCACTCTAGGGCATTGCCACCCTCCCCGCCTTGATCCCGCTTAAGATCACCGCAAAATACAGGATTGGATCAGAGCACCACCTTCAAGGCCAGCCCCAGCAGCACCAGACCGCTCACCTTGTCGATGACGAAGGACTTGGCCTTGAGCCAAGCCAATACGGGGCCACGAGAGAGCACCAGTGCCACCAGCACGTACCAGACCACGTCGATCCCGCCGGCGGTCAGCATCATGATGCCACCTTCGCGCCAACCGGTGTCGGCATGCACAAACTGGCTGAACAGAGCGATAAAGAAGACCGCGAGCTGGGGGTTGAGAAAGGCCACCATAAAGCCTTCAAAGGCGCCTTGCCGACCGCGCAGCTGGTGCACCTCTTCGCTCGCCTCACCCTTGGCGGGCTTGGCCAGCAGCGCCTTGACTCCGAGCCAGGCGAGAAACGCGGCGCCGCCGTAGCGGATAACGTCAAACAGCAGCGGGGTCTGGGTGATCAGGATGGCGAGGCCCAAAGCCGTGATCAGCGCATAGATGCCAACCCCGAAGCCGTGGCCAAGTGCAGTGGCCACACCGTGCCCCTGCCCTCCCTGCACCGTGTTGCGGATGATCAGTGCCAGGCTCGGCCCCGGGCTGATGGCCCCCATCACGCAGATTGCGGCCAGTGCCAGCCAACTCGTCAGTTCCATGGTGTTCCTTATCTCAAGCGGAATATGAATGTCTGCGCTCAGGGTAAAGGGCCCCTGGTTATGCCAGAAGTGAAAGTTGAGAATAGAACCCATAGCCAATGGCTATAGGCCAACACAAGCGTCTGTTGCTAGCGGGGCGGGTTCAACACCTTCCGACTCGCAGCCACCGTGCGCTGCAGGTGCTCGCGCAGGAAGGGATAGGCCAGTTCGCGAAACCACTTGTGGGCCGGATCCTGATGATGGCGCTGGTGCCACAGCAGATGATACTGCTGGGTGCGGCTGGCAAACGGCAGATCACAAAAGTGCAGGGCGTGCTCGCAGGAGAGCTGCCAGGCGATGTGGGCCGGGGTGGTCAGCAGGCAGTCGGTGCGCAGCAACACCTCCACCGCCGCCTGAAAGAAGGGCACCCGGGCAAACCAGCGCCGGGACAGCCCCTGCGGTGCCAATACCTGTTCTACCGGGCTGTCCTTGTCACCCCCGCCGCTCACCTGCAGGTGAGGCCAGGCGAGGTAGTCATCCAGACTGAGCGAGCGCCCTGCCAACGGATGGTGGCTACCCATCAACACCACCAGCCGATCTTCCCCCTGATGCAGGCCGCGGATCTGATCCGGCACCAGTTCGGTGATGGTGGAGACCATGTCCAGCTCGGATTGCCACAGCTGCGGCAGCAGGCGCTTGTCCCACAGGCTGTACTCCAGTGCCGCCAGTGGCGCCTCCCTGGCCAGCGCCGCGCAGATATCCGGCAGGATGTGCTGGGCCACGTAATCGGAGGAGGCGAGCCGGAACACTCGCTCGCAGCGGCTCGGGTCAAAACCGGGGGCCTCGTAGAGCCGCTCCAGCGCACCGAGGGAGTCCGCCAGCTGGGCAGCCAGCGCCTCGGCCCGTGGCGTCAGCAGCCAGCGCTGCCCCTCCCGCACCAGCAACTCGTCGCCAAACTCGCTGCGCAGCTGGCCGAGCTGCTTGCTGATGGAGGGTTGGCTCAGGTGCAGCAGCTCCGCCGCCCGGCTGATGTTGCGGGTCTCCAGCAGCACCTTGAGGGTGGGCAGCAGGTTGAGATTGGCTTTGTGCAAGGAGTGGTTCCATCCAGTGGCGAAAGCCCTATCTTAGGGCAGCCAAGCCCTGTGGTTTAAGCGAAATTTCCCGTCGCCCCCCGCAACCTGGCGTGTCCCTGCTGCCAGATAACCATGACCACAAGATGACAGTGGTTGCCCCGTGCGGCATAATTGCGCGATTTTCCGCCCGCGGGCGATCCACTTGAGAAGCGGTAACAAGATGAAATACGCCAATATCACAGGCTGGGGCAAATGCCTGCCTCCCTCCGTACTGACCAACGACGACCTCAGCACCATCATGGATACGTCGGATGAGTGGATCTACCCGCGCACCGGCATCAAGGCTCGCCGCATCTCCCACGTCAGCACGTCCGATCTGGCCACCCTGGCCGGGCGTCGTGCACTGGCCTGCGCCGGGCTGGAAGCCAGCGACCTCGACGGCATCATCCTGGCCACCGCCACGCCGGACAACCTGCTGCCGAGCGCCGCCTCCGCGGTGCAAAAGAAGCTGGGCGCCGTCAATGCCGCCGTGTTCGACCTCAACGCCGCCTGCACCGGTTTCGTCTACTCCCTCTCGGTCGCCACCTCGCTGGTACAGACCGGCATGATGAAAAAGGTGCTGGTGATCGGCGCCGAACGCCTCACCTATCTGCTGGACTGGGCCCGTCGCGATACCGCCGTGCTGTTTGGCGACGGCGCCGGCGCCGTGGTGATCGAGGCGAGCGAGCAGGAGAGCGGCCTGATCGCCAACAAGCTGGGCTGTGACAGCGAGGCGCGCGAGATCCTGCACGTGCCGAACTTCGGCACCGACCGGGTACGCTTTGCCGACATCGACGGCCTCTTTACCTTCAACTTTGAAGGCCAGGAGATCTTCAAGCGGGCCGTACGCGGCATGGGCGAAGCCACCAACACGGTACTGGCACAGGCCGGCATCGCTCCGGAGCAGATCGATCTGATCGTGCCGCACCAGGCCAACATCCGCATCATCGAGACC
The DNA here is from genome assembly GCF_002934425.1 of Aeromonas sp. ASNIH4. Lineage (NCBI taxonomy): Bacteria > Pseudomonadati > Pseudomonadota > Gammaproteobacteria > Aeromonadales > Aeromonadaceae > Aeromonas > Aeromonas sp. ASNIH4. The sequence continues at coordinate 3,637,073 of NZ_CP026217.1, forward strand.
CTCGCCAAGCGCATGAACGCGCCGATGGAGAAGGTGATGGTCAACATCGAGCACTACGGCAACACCTCCGCCGCCACCGTGCCCATCGCCCTGTGCGAGGCACTGGAGCAGGGCCGCGTCCAGCCGAACAGCTATCTGCTGACCGCCGCCTTCGGCGCCGGCCTGACCTGGGGCGCAGCCATCATCAAGTGGGGCGATCGCGTGACGCCCATCAAGGCGTGCGAGGCCGAGCTGCCGCCGTGCGACAAGAGCGCGCTCGAGCTTATCGCCCATGCCGTGGAAGGGTGCAAGAAGGCCCATGCCGACGAAGCGTAAATCGACACATACAGCACCAAGAGCCTGCCAATGCAGGCTCTTTTTATTGCCGCGCCCAGCACTTCTCCCTTCCTCCCAGGCTCCGCCCCTCTCACCGCAGTGACTCCCGACGATGGCCCTGTGACAGTCGCCATATTCCAGTTTTCTCAGTAGCGCCCCCCGAATAGGACCAATTTGTAACCAGCCCATTTTTTTGCGCTAACCTTACTGAGCTATTGATAACTAGCAAGTTGGCGCTTGGGTCCCTACCTGAGGGGACGGCGGTTCACCTTCTTCCATCCATATGCAGGGGCAAGTTCGCGTATGACAGACAACACAAGGGCACACTCCTCCCCTTTCTGGGAGCCTGTCAGCTGGGCCTGCGGCCTTGGCCTGGGGCTGTTCAGCACCCTGCTGCTGGTACTTGCAGGCAGCCCCTTGCCGTATCTGCTGGCCAACCTGGTGCTGGCCGTGGCTGCCGCCCTGTGGAGTGCCCGCCACTACCACGCCAAACCTGCCGGTCAGCCCGATCAACAAGAAAAGACTCCGTCATGGTCCGCAGCCGGACTCAACCACTCCATCATCGGGCTCGAGCAGGTATGCGAAAAGGCCGTGCCCATCTGGTCGCAACAGATTGAAAACTCTCGCCAGCAAACCGAAGGGGCCATGATTGACCTCACCCAGCGTTTTGCCGGGCTGACCACCAAGCTGGAAGAGGCGGTCGCCGCCTCCCACAACGCTGCCGGGGATCTGGGCGGCGAGAAATCCGCCGGCATGGCCGCCGTGCTGGCCGAGAGCCAGGCCCAGCTCAACCAGGTCGTCGCCATCATGCACTCCACCCAGGCCAACCGTGACGCCATGCTGGCAGAGATAAAAACCCTCACCGCCTACACCATCGAACTCAACACCATGGCGCTCGACGTGGCCAAGATAGCCTCCCAGACCAACCTGCTTGCCCTCAACGCCGCCATCGAGGCGGCCAGGGCCGGTGAAGCTGGTCGTGGCTTCGCGGTGGTAGCGGACGAGGTGCGCACCCTGTCGCGCCTCTCCAGCGAGACCGCCCAGAAGATGACCGACAAGGTCGATACCATCAACACCGGCATCGGCCGGGCCTTCCAGATTGCCGAGAGCGCGGCAGGGCGGGATCAGGCCGCCGTCAGCGACGCCGAGCACGCCATCGAACAGGTGCTGGAGCGCTTTCGGATGGCCACCACCAGCCTGGCCGAGTCGGCTGCCCTGCTGCAGAGCGAGAGTACCGGGATCCACCGTGAGATTTCCGATGTCATCGTGTCGTTACAGTTCCAGGATAGAGTCAGTCAAATCCTTGGCCATGTTCGTCAAAACATGGACAGCCTCAACGATCACCTGATCTCGTCGCGCACCAGAACGCACCAGTCCGGCCCCATCCAAATCGATGCAGAGAGCTGGCTGGCAGACATGGAACTCTCATATGCCACCGATGAGCAGCGCAATATCCATCACGGTCGCAAAACCCCGACGGCAACCCCATCCAGCAACGCTGATGTCACTTTTTTCTAGGAGAGAGATATGGCCAAAACAGTCCTGATCGTGGATGACTCGGCAACCATACGCCAGGTCGTCGGCATGACGCTCAAGGGCGCCGGTTACGAGGTGATGGAGGCTTGTGACGGCAAGGACGCCCTCAAGAAACTCGACGGCAAGAAGATCAACCTCATCATCAGCGACGTCAACATGCCGAACATGGACGGCATCAGCTTCGTCAAGGAGGCCAAGAAGCTGGCCAGCTACAAGTTCACCCCGGTGATCATGCTGACCACCGAGTCCCAGGACAGCAAGAAGCAGGAAGGACAGGCTGCGGGAGCCAAGGCCTGGGTGGTCAAGCCGTTCCAGCCGGACCAGATGCTGGCAGCCGTCGCCAAGCTCATCATGCCCTGAGTCAGGAGGCATTCATGCCGCTGCATATCGAAACGGGCGAAGAGAAGACAGTTGTGGCCATTGCGGGTGAGATGACCATCTATACCGCAGCCGAGCTCAAACAGGCGCTCACTCCCCTGCTCTATCGCCAGCAAGAGCTGGAGCTGGATCTTTCCCAGGTCAGCGAAATGGACAGTGCCGGTCTGCAACTGCTGCTGGCCGCCAAGAAGACGGCGCTGCAGGGCGGCTATCCACTGCATCTGGTGATGCACAGCCATGCGGTACTCGATGCCCTTGAGCTGTGCCAACTGGCAACCTTCTTCGGCGATCCCACCCTCATCCCCCACCCCGATCACGCCTAGCTGGTTCCGCGGACAAGGAGTCATTCGTGAGCATCAATCTTGATCAGGCCCTGCAAACCTACATCGCCGAGGCGCGTGAGCTGCTCGAGGAGATGGAGTCCGCACTGCTGACGCTGGAAAACGAGCCGGACAATAGCGAGCTCATCGGCGCCATCTTCCGGGCAGCCCACACCATCAAGGGCTCTGCCGGCCTGTTTGGCCTGCAACCCATCGTCAGCTTTACCCACATCGTCGAAGATCTGCTCGATCAGGTGCGCAACCAGCAGCTGGCGATCAGTGAAGCACTCATCAAGGATCTGCTGGAGAGCCGGGATCACATCGAACGCCTGGTCAGCCTGGTGGCCGAGCAAGGGGAAGCACTCGGTGCAGATGAGCAGGCTCAGGATGTACAACTGAGAAGCAACCTGGCACGCCATCAAACCACCAGCCAAGCCGGCCTGCCGGAACGCAACCCGCCAGCCGAGACCAGCCCGGTCAGCAAGGAGGAGGGTCATGTCAGCGCCACGTCTCTGTGGCACATCTCCCTGCGCTTTGGCCCGGATGTGCTGCGCAACGGCATGGATCCCACCTCTTTTCTGCGCTACCTCGGCACCATGGGTACCCTCTGCGCCATCGAGACCATTCACCATGCTCTGCCCGACTGGGAACATTTCGATCCGGAGAGCTGCTACTTGGGCTACGAACTCGATCTGGATACCCAGGCCGACAAGAATGCCCTGAGCGATGTGTTCGAATTTGTCCGCGATGACTGTCGTATCACCATTATCCCGCCCCACAGCAAGCTGGCCGAGTACATCGACCTCATCAACGCCCTGCCGGAAGACAACGAGATGCTGGGGCAGCTGCTGGTCAAGACCGGCGCCCTGACGGCCAGCGAGCTGGTACTCGGGCTGCAAGCCCAGCATGAACAGCCGCAGACCGACGCCGGCAAACTGGGAGAGATCCTGATTGCCCAAGGTGCCGTCAGCGAGGTGGTGGTGGATGCCGCGCTCAAGAAGCAGAGCCAGAACAAGGAGAGCAAAAACAAGGAGGGACGCTATGTCCGGGTCCATGCCGACAAGCTGGATGACCTGATCAATCTGGTGGGCGAACTGGTAGTCGCCAGCTCGGGAGCCAACCTGCTGGCCCAGCGTTCACGGGACAGCCAGCTACAGGAGGCCAACTCCACCATTGCCATGCTGGTCGAAGAGATCCGGGATGGGGCGCTGCGCCTGCGCATGGTGCCCATCGGCGATACCTTCAACCGCTTCCAGCGGGTAGTGCGGGATGTCAGCCATGAACTGGACAAAGACATCGCCCTGGTCATCACCGGCGGCGATACCGAACTGGACAAATCGGTGGTGGAGAAGATCGGCGACCCCTTGATGCACCTGGTACGCAACGCCATGGACCACGGCATCGAATCGGCTGAAAGAAGAGTGGCCGCCGGCAAGCCGGCACGAGGCACCCTGACTCTCAACGCCTATCACGACTCCGGCAGCATCGTCATCGAAATCCAGGACGATGGCGCCGGCCTCAACAAGGCCAGGATCCTGCAAAAGGCGCAAGAACGCGGCCTGGTGACCACCAATACCACCCTGACGGATCAGGAGATCTACCAGCTCATCTTCGAACCCGGCTTCTCCACGGCAGAGGCCATCACCAATCTCTCCGGCCGCGGGGTGGGCATGGATGTGGTCAAACGCAACATCCAGGCCCTGCGCGGCAGTGTCGAACTCGACAGCAAACCCGGCCTCGGCACCCGGGTCCAGATCCGGCTGCCGCTCACTCTGGCCATCATCGATGGTTTTCTGGTGCGCGTCAGTACGACCCACTACGTCATCCCTCTCGACATGGTGATCGAATGTGTGGAGCTGACCCAGAGCGCGCTGGCCGATACCCAGGGTCGCAACTACATCAATCTGCGCGGGGAAGTGCTGCCTTTTGTCCGGCTGCAGCACTATTTCGATGTCGAGGGCACCAGAGGCCGCCGGGAAAACATCGTGGTCGTCAGCCACGGCGGCAAGAAATCCGGCCTGGTGGTCGACGAGCTGCTGGGTGAATTCCAGACCGTCATCAAGCCGCTTGGCAAGCTGTTCCAGCGCCTGCAGGGGATCAGCGGCTCCACCATCCTGGGAGGCGGTGAAGTTGCCCTCATTCTGGATATCCCCTCTCTCATTCAGCACGCCATCGAGCAGGAGCTGGGCCAGCTGAGCCAGTACGCCATTCCACGTCTGCAAACCCAACCTAGAGTCAATTAACGCCAGGAGCCTGTCATGTTCAAAAACTCCACCATCAAGCTGCGACTCACCATTTTACTCTGCCTGCTCTGCGCACTGCTGCTGGGAGTGGGTGCCTTGGGGCTCTACAACATGCAGAGCAGCAACAAGGGTCTGCAGCGGGTCTACAACGATCGGGTGGTACCGCTCAAACAGCTCAAGACCATCTCAGACAATTATGCCGTCGCCATCATCGACAACGTCAACAAGGCCAATGCGGGCCTCATCAGTGCCGAAGAGGCGCGGCAGCAGATCCAGCATGCCCAGCAGCAGATCAAGCTGGAGTGGCAGCATTACCAGGCCACCAAGCTGACCGAAGCCGAGCAGAAGCTGTCAGCCGAGGCCAACAGCCTGTTCAGCGCAGCGGACCGGGATATCACCCGGCTGGAAGCGTTTCTCTCGACCCAGCGCGGTGTCGTCACCGGCATGCTCAACGAATTTGACGGCAAGCTTTACAGCTCCATCGACCCCATCGGCGGCAAGATAACCGAGCTGGTCAGCCTGCAGCTCGACGTCGCCAAATCCGAGTACGAGCAGGCGCAGGCCTGGTACGACGTCATGCTGCTCACCATGCTGGCGGTCGTTGCCGCAGGCATGGTGGCTGCCGCCTGGTTTGGCATCGTCCTTATCCGCAGCATCATCTCTCCCATCAACCAGGCACTGCAGGTAGCCAACCACCTGGCCGAAGGCAACCTCGACGTGACCATCGACATCGGAGCCCACGACGAAGCCGGACAACTGCTGCTGGCCATGCAGAACATGGTCAACAAGCTGACCGCACTCATCAACGACATCGAGACCCTGGTGACTGCCGCCGTCGAGCAGGGAAACTTCAGTTACAAGATCGAACTGGACGGACGCCAAGGCTACATCAAGCGGCTGTCCGAACTGCTCAACCGCCTATCCAACGTCACCGACACCAGCCTCAACGATGTGATGCGCATCGCCACAGCCCTGTCGCGAGGTGATCTGACCCAGAAGATAGAACAACCCTATCCGGGCATTTTTGGCCAGACCAAGGATGGCCTCAACAGCACCATAGAGGCGCTGACCGCCATCATCGAAGAAGTGCGCAACGCCGCCGACAACCTGACCAATGCCTCCAATCAGGTCAGTACCACGGCCCAGTCCCTGAGCCAGGCCACCAGCGAACAGGCCGCCAGCGTGGAAGAGACCAGCGCCTCCATCGAACAGATGAGCGCCAGCATCAACCAGAACACCGACAACGCCAAGGTCACCGACAACATGGCCAGCAGTGCCGTGCTTGAAGCCACCGAAGGTGGCCGCTCGGTCCAGCAGACGGTGGCAGCGATGCAGCAGATCGCCCGCAAGGTCAGCATCATCGACGACATTGCCTACCAGACCAATCTGCTGGCACTCAACGCCGCCATCGAAGCAGCAAGGGCCGGTGAACACGGCAAGGGGTTCGCGGTGGTGGCCGCCGAGGTCCGCAAACTGGCCGAACGCAGCCAGATAGCGGCTCAGGAGATAGGCGAGCTCTCATCGAGCAGCGTCGATACAGCCGAGAAGGCGGGCAGCCTGCTCGACAAGATAGTGCCCTCCATTCGCAAGACTTCCGATCTGGTGCAGGAGATCAATGCCGCCTCCGGTGAGCAGGCCAGCGCAGCCAACCAGATAAGCCTCGCCATGAGCCAGCTCAATCAGGTAACCCAGCAAAACGCCGCCAGCAGCGAGGAGCTGGCAGCCACGGCCGAAGAGATGAGCTCTCAGGCCAACGAGCTGCAGCAAACCATGGATTTTTTCTCGCTGGAGAACCTGAATAAACCGGCAAGGACTCACGAGAGCGGACATAAAGGATTGCCCCCCAGAGGCAAATTTGTCATGCCGACCCAGCACCCACTGCACGGCAATACGGCGGCGCAACCTCAGGTTGACGAGGCCGATTTTGTCCGTTTTTAACCGGAGAGCCCCATGAGCATGTCTACCGAAGTGGCCGTCCAGCCTGGCACGCTGGCCCCTGATAACCAGGGCGATGCCCAGTACCTGACCTTTCTCATCAACGGCGAGATGTTTGCCATCAACATTCTCGGGGTCAAGGAGATCATCGAATACGGCAACATCACCCCCATCCCCATGATGCCGAGCTTCATCCGCGGCGTGATCAACCTCAGGGGAGCCGTGGTCTCGGTGGTGGATCTCAATGCCCGCTTTGGCAATGCCCCTTCCAGCATCACCCGCCGCAGCTGCATCGTCATTATCGAGGGAGTGCATCCGGACGATCCGGAACACGGCAATCAGGACATCGGCGTGGTGGTGGATTCCGTCTCCGAAGTGCTGACCATTCCCTGCAATGAGATAGAGCCGCCACCGAGCTTCGGGGCGCGCATCCGGGCGGACTTTATCAGCGGCATGGGCAAGGTAAATGGCAAATTCGTCATCCTCATCAATACCGAGAAGGTGCTCTCCATCGACGAAATGGCACAGCTCAGCGAACTGACCCAGCAGCAGGAGCGGTTGCTGGAACAGAAGCCACAGACACCGTGATTCAGGCGTAACAAGCAACAAGAGTCTCGCTCACCACACCACACAGCAATGACATGTCGCACAAGGATAAGGCTCATGACTCAATCATTTTTTGGCAATCTGTTCGGCAACGGCAGCGCTCATGCCTTGCTGCAGGAACAACTGCTCCAGCTCATTGGTGCAACCCGATCGCTCCAGCAGGGGATCAAACAAGGCGACCAATCAGCCCAGCTGGAGCTGGGTTCGCTCAGCGGTCCGCTGCGGGAACTCTGTCAGGAGTTCAATACCGTGCTGTCACTGCTGGGGGAGCGCCTTAGCAACACCCTCGCCACCATCAGTGCCAACCAGACCCTGTATGACGAAAACCTGCGAGTCCGCAAGGCGCTGGATGGGGCCTCGACCAATGTGATGATCGCCGATACCAATCTCGACATCGTCTATATGAATGAAGCCGTGCTCGCCATGCTGGGCCAGGCCGAATCGGACATTCGCAAGGATCTGCCCAATTTTGATGTCAGACAGCTGATGGGCAAGAACATTGATACCTTCCACAAAGATCCTTCCCATCAGCGCAGCATGCTGGCCAAGCTGAACAGCACCTATCGCGCCCAGATAACCGTCGGGGGGCGCATCTTCTCGCTGATCGCCAATCCGGTCTTCAACGATGGCGGTGAACGGCTTGGCTCCGTTGTCGAGTGGGCCGATCGGACCAAGGAGATCGCCATCGAGAACGAGATGAAGGCAGCCAGCGCAGCGGCCAAGATCGCCGCCGCAGAGAGTTTGCGCGTCAAGAAGGCGCTTGATGGCGCCAGCACCAACGTGATGATCGCCGACACCGATCTCAACATCATCTACATGAATGAATCCGTCAAAGAGATGCTGAGCCTGGCTGAAGCGGATATTCGCAAAGAACTCTACAACTTCAATTCAGCCACCCTGATGGGGGCCAACATCGACAGCTTCCACAAGAATCCGGGCCATCAGCGCAGCATGCTGGCCAAGCTGAACAATACCTATCGCACCCAGATCCTGCTCGGCGGGCGCACCTTCTCGCTCATCGCCAATCCGGTATTTGGTGACGATGGCGAACGACTGGGCTCCGTGGTCGAGTGGTCGGATCGCACCAAAGAAGTCGCCATCGAGCGGGAGATGTCGGAAATCGTGCAGGCGGTGATCAACGGCGAACTGCACCGCCGCATGGATCTGACCGGCAAGAATGGCTTCTTCCAGACCCTGGGAGAGGGCATCAATCGCATCGCGGAGGTGATCGACACCAGCCTCAACGACGTGATCCGGGTGGTGCAATCCCTGGCCAGAGGCGACTTGACCCAGCAGGTCGAGGCCGACTACCCCGGTGTATTTGGCACCACCAAGGACTCCCTCAACCAGACCATCGTCTCGCTGACCAATATCGTCACCGAAGTGCGGGGCGCATCTGACAATCTCTCCAGCGCGGCCGAACAGGTCAGCGCCACCGCCCAATCCATCAGCCAGTCAAGCAGCGAACAGGCTTCCAGCATGGAAGAGACCAGCGCCTCCATCGAGCAGATGAGCGCCAGCATCAACCAGAACACCGATAATGCCCAGGTCACCGATGGCATGGCCAGCAAGGCCGCCAAGGAGGCCGTGGAAGGCGGTGAGGCCGTCAAGCTCACGGTCGATGCCATGAAGCAGATCGCCAAGCGGATCGGCATCATCGACGACATCGCCTACCAGACCAATCTGCTGGCCCTCAATGCCGCCATCGAAGCTGCCCGGGCCGGGGATCACGGCAAGGGCTTCGCCGTGGTGGCTGCCGAAGTGCGCAAACTGGCGGAGCGCAGTCAGGTCGCGGCCCAGGAGATCGGCGAGCTGGCCTCTAGCAGTGTCGACATGGCGGAGAAGGCGGGCCGTCTGCTCGATCAGATGGTGCCCTCCATCAACAAGACCTCGGATCTGGTGCAGGAGATCAGCGCCGCCTCCGCCGAACAGTCCACCGGCGTCAGCCAGATCAACATCGCCATGAATCAGTTGAGCCAGGTCACTCAACAAAATGCCTCCTGCAGTGAGGAGCTTGCCGCCACAGCCGAGGAGATGAGCAGCCAGGCCGAACAGCTGCAATTGGCGATGGAGTTCTTCACGCTGGAACAGCACAAGCACGGCGCCAACCAGAAGGCACCGGCCCGTGGTGGCCCACGGGGGCGTTTCATGCACGAGGGCAATGGCCAGGAAGGTGTAGGCACCACGCCACGCCCTCACAATGACGCCGACTTTATCCGCTTCTAGCCTGATGCGGGTGGGCCAAGCTCACCCGCATCCCGCTCACCGCAGGGAGTTTGCGCGTGTATCAGACCCAGTTGCATGATGATGAATTTGCGCAGTTTCAACGCTGGATCCACCAGACGGCGGGTATCGACTTGTCACCGGCCAAGAAGGCCCTGGTCGCCAGCCGCCTGTCAAAGCGGCTCTGCCACTACGAGCTGGAGAGCTACGGCGACTATTTCAGCCTGATCATGAATAACCGGGGGGCAGAGCTGCAGGTCGCACTCGATCTGCTCACCACCAACGAGACCTATTTTTTCCGCGAACCCAAGCACTTTGAATTTCTTGGCAACAAGGTATTGGCACAACTGCCAAAAGAACGGGCGGTGCGGATCTGGAGCGCGGCCAGCTCTTCCGGTGAAGAGCCCTACAGCCTGGCCATGACCCTGGCCGACAATCTGAACCATGGCAGTTGGGAGGTCATCGCCTCGGATATCTCGACCCGGGTGCTGGAGCAGGCCAGAGCCGGGCAATATCCCATCGAGCGGGCCCACAACATCCCGCTGCCATTTTTGATGAAGTACTGCCTGAAAGGGGTCGGTTTTCAGGAGGGCACCTTCATCATCGATCGCAAGCTGCGCGAGAAGGTGCAGTTTCATCACATCAATCTGAATCAGGAACTGCCCGACATCGGGCAGTTCGACGTCATCCTGATCCGCAACGTGATGATCTATTTCAACCGGGAGACCAAGGCCCAGGTACTGCAACGGTTGGTGCCGCGCCTGCGCAAAGGGGGCTATCTCATCGTCAGTCATGCCGAGAGCCTGAACGGTCTGCCTCATGGCCTGCAACTGGTATCGCCTTCCATCTATCTGAAACCATAAGGGTTTCAATATGAGAGAGGTCTCGCTGCAACCCGGAGAATTCTATTTTGGGCAGGATGACACCATCATCCGCACCCATCTTGGTTCCTGTGTGGCCATTACCATGTGGCACCCGGAACAGAAGCGAGGCGGCATGTGCCACTACATGCTGCCCAGCCGCGGTCACAACACCATGAGTCTGGACGGTCGCTATGCCGATGAAGCAATTCAGCTATTTATCAATGAGATAAGCAAATATCCCGCCCCCATCCACGAATACGAGGTCAAGCTCTTTGGCGGCGGCAACATGTTTATCGAACAACAAACGCTCAACACCATGAATGTGGCCATCAGAAACATCAAGGCCGCCTGGCAACTGACCCAGCATCTGGGCCTCACCATCAAGGCCCACCATCTTGGCCATGCGGGACACAGAAGCCTGATTTTTGAGCTGGCCAACGGCAATGTCTGGGTGCGTCATCACCGCTTGCCACATCGCTAAGGGGACGGGAATGAAACAGATCAAGGTCATGCTGGTGGATGATTCCGCCGTGGTCAGGCAGGTATTGCAGGCCATTCTCGAGCAGGAGCCGGATATCAAGGTCATCGCCACCGCGTCTGACCCGCTGTTTGCACTGGAGAAGCTGAAGAAGGAGTGGCCGGACGTGATCGTGCTGGACGTGGAGATGCCGCGCATGGATGGCATCACCTTCCTCACCAAGATCATGGCCGAACACCCTACCCCTGTGGTCATCTGCTCCTCCCTGACCGAGAAGGGAGCAGAGACCACGCTGCAGGCCATGGCCGCCGGCGCCGTGGACATCATCACCAAGCCCACCGTCGGCCTGAAAAGCTTTCTGCAGGAGTCGGCGCAAGAGCTGGCCATGGCGGTACGCGCCGCCGCCCAGGCCAATGTCAGACGACTGGCCAAAGTGCCCGCCCCCAGCGTCGCCCCCAAGCTCAACGCCGACGCCATCATGCCCGCCGCCAGCCAGCATGCCATGGCCCAGACCACCGAGCGGATCGTGGCAATCGGTACCTCCACCGGCGGCACCCAGGCGCTGGAAGCTGTGTTGACCACCCTGCCCCGAGTCTGCCCCGGCATTGTCATCGTGCAGCACATGCCGGAGAAGTTCACCGCTTCGTTTGCCGAGCGGCTCAACAGCCTGTGTCAGATAGAAGTGCGGGAAGCCAAGAGCAATGACAGGGTGATCCCCGGGCTGGCGCTGATCGCCCCCGGCGGCAAGCACATGCTGCTCAAACGCAGCGGCGCCTACTATCACGTCGACGTGATGGACGGCCCCCTCATCAACCGCCACCGCCCTTCGGTGGACGTGCTGTTTCGCTCGGTGGCCAAGTTTGCCGGCGGCAATGCTACCGGCATCATCATGACCGGGATGGGGGATGACGGCGCCCGCGGCTTGCGGGAAATGCTGGAGGCGGGCGCCAATACCTTCGCTCAGGATGAGGCCTCCTGCGTGGTCTTCGGCATGCCCAAGGAGGCCATCAAGCTTGGCGCCGCCCGCCATGTCTTGCCGCTGCAGGATATCCATCACGCCATCGTGGGCCGCTAGCAGGCAACAGAGAGATAAGATGAGACGACACAGCCCGGCATGACCGGGCTGTTTTCTGTCAATGCGGCATATCGTCGAGCAGGGCAAACAGGCGGTCAATCTCGGCCGAGGTGTTGTAGTGCATGCAGCCTATGCGCAGCACCCCATCGCTCACACCCAGTTGCTCAACCAGTGCCAAGGCATAGAAATGGCCGGCCCAGCTGCATACCTGATGCTGCCCCAAAAACTCGGCCATCTCGGCCGAGGTATGGCGGTTTGACGTCAGGGCGAAGGTCGGGGTGCGCCCCTGGCTGTCGTGAATGCCGTGCAGGGTGAACCAGGGCCGCTCGGCCAGCTTGGCCAGCAGATGCTCGCTGAGCTGGCGTTCATGGGCCTGGCTGCGGACAAACGCCAGATCGAGGCGCTCCTCCAGCTCATGCTCTGCGCCGTCCAACCCGGACAAGGAGGCCAGGTATTCGACGGTAGCCTCCACCCCGGCCAGTGCTTCCCAGCTCTGGGTGCCGGTCTCCCACTTGTAGGGCGCCACGTTTTTGGCCGGTTCGACCTTGTAGGGGGTGAAATGCGTCAGGTGGCGATGCTTGCCGTAGAGAATGCCGAGGTGCGGGCCGAAGAACTTGTAGGCGGAACACCCCAGAAAATCGCAATCCCAGGCTTGCACATCGATACGCTCGTGGGGCGCAAAGTGAACCGCATCCACATAAAGCAAAGCCCCTACCCCGTGCACCGCATCGGCGATGCGAGGGATATCGACCAGAGTGCCGGTAGTATTGGAGGCCGCCGTCACCGCCACCAACCGGGTCTTGGGCCCCAGCAGGCTGCACAGATGCTCATAGTCCAGCCCGCCGGTGGCCACGTCCACTCTTGCCTGATGCACCACCACGCCACGATCCGCCACCGCTTGCTGCCAGCTGGAAACGTTGGAGTAGTGATCGAGCGCGCTGACGATGATCTCGTCACCGGCCTGCCACTCCCGCGCCAGCGCTCGGCTGAGCGCAAAGGTCAGGGTGGTAAAGTTGGCGCCGAACACTATCTCCTCTGCCCGCTCAGCCCCCAGCAACGCAGCCACCGCCTGCCTGGCCCGCAGCGCCTGCTGCTCGGTCACCCTGGCCGAGAAAAAGGGGCCGCCCAGATTGGCGTTGAAGTGACCGAGGTAATCGGTCATGGCGGTGAGTACGGCATGTGGCACCTGAGCGCCGCCGGGGCCATCGAAGAAGATGGGGGCTTTGCCCTCAACCAGCTGATTGAGAGCGGGAAACTGGCCGCGCAACACGGCGATATCGAGAGCCTGCATAGGGAGAGTCCACAATCCATGTTAACAGTTGAATAACATGGCGAGAGTAAAATGCGGCAGCAGCAATGTCCATCAAGGAAGCGGTCAGCCATCACACTTAGAAGAGAAGGTGATTTTTTCAGTACAAAACGCTACTCGGTGCATGTTGTCTGATGATGTTTCACACCCGCGATGAGTCCTGGATCCGGTCTGACAGCGACAGGGAAGTCGTTGATAAGCGTGAAAAATGAGCGACAAATATCAAAAAATGACCGAATGGCACTTTTTTATCGCCAGATAGGCCCACCAGGGGTTCACAAAGAGCGAAGATCTGATAGTATGCGCCTCGCACTTGGGGAGGGGTTCCCGAGCGGCCAAAGGGATCAGACTGTAAATCTGACGGCTCTGCCTTCGAAGGTTCGAATCCTTCTCCCTCCACCATTCAAGTGCAACAATCAGGAAAATACCCCGTGGAGGGGTTCCCGAGCGGCCAAAGGGATCAGACTGTAAATCTGACGGCTCTGCCTTCGAAGGTTCGAATCCTTCTCCCTCCACCATCTTCCTGAACACAATATGCAAGGCCCCTGTGGAGGGGTTCCCGAGCGGCCAAAGGGATCAGACTGTAAATCTGACGGCTCTGCCTTCGAAGGTTCGAATCCTTCTCCCTCCACCATCATTCAAGAAAACCCGGCCCAGTGCCGGGTTTTCGCTTTTCACGCTTCTATCCATTTGACACTGTCAGATCTGACAATTGCCTGCCGGCCCGCTTTTGGAAACAGTATTGCCATCACATCAAGAGACATGACCATGTTCGAGATCTGGGATGAAGAGGGACAGGCAACCGGGCTGAGTCTGCCGCAGTTGCAACAACGGCTGAGCTCCTATCACGGCGAGGTGATGGTGCGCTACATCAACCGCATCGGCCTGCCGACCACCCTGTTTCTGACCGTCAACCAGGGCCTTGCCTATCAGCGCTTCAAGGCCGATACCCCCCTGCTCGATTGGGCCTGGCTGGCACAGGCCGTACAGCCCGTCCCCTCCTCCGGTCATCCTGCGTTGTCATCAGAGAGCCACAGCAGGCTGACGACAGTCTCGGGATAGAGTCGCTAGCTCATCGACAAGTTGTTGCAAAACATCGCGAAATTTCATCAACTCCCCCTCGCATCCTGCACGCCCATCTTTGCGGATTTGCTCTTCCAGATGCCATGCCTGCTCTGCTACTCCGTCAACCCTCATCATGGCTATCGTTCCCGCCTGTCGATGCACCCAATTTGCAAGCGCCTTGTCATCCTTATGGCTCAAGCCAAGGGACTGTTCCAGCTCCTGACGAAACGACACCAGCATTGTCTCAAAGGAAGAACCAAATGCTGCCTGTAACAGGTTGATGTCGAGCAACCTGGGTACCGGCAATATCTGCCACTTCATCAGCATCTGGCGCAGTCCGTCCATGAGTACGGGCTTGCCCAGCACATCATTCATGCCGGCCGCCAGACAACGCTGCGCCTGCTCCGGCAACACATTGGCCGTCATGGCAATGATGGGAAGTTGTGCCAGCCCCTCTGTGGCCCGCACCCGACGGGTAAACTCATAACCATCCATCACCGGCATCTGGCAATCGCACAGGATCAGGTCATAGCGATGAAAAGTCAGCATGGCGAGCGCCTGTCGACCATTCTCAGCCAGATCGCACTGCAGATTGAGCTGTTTGAGCTGGCGCTGCACCAAAACCTGATTCAGGTGGTGATCCTCGACGACCAGCAATCGCTGTGGCAACAATGGTTCATCTGCTCCAACTGACGAAAAATCGGACGACAGTTGCTCGGCCAGGCCCAGCTGGCGATAACAGACATCCCTCACGGCCTGCCAGATCAGGGGATTACTGTTGAGGCAATAATGACCATCATCACGAAGCTGATAACCCAGCACGTTGCCAAGCGGCGCGACCCGGATGGCGGTCGGCTCATTCAGGTCGCCAAACAACAAGTGCGCGCCCTGTGGGGCCTCACACAGCCGCAACCCCAGCGACAGCAGATGCAACCGTAGCGTGTGGTGCAGTTTGCCATCCGGCAATGCCATAAAGACGTTCAGCCCCGCCAGCTTGGGATCCGGCTCATAGCGCGCTTCCAGTGCCAGGGGGATAGACAAGCCAATATGGGTACCCAGCCCTGGGGCACTCTCTAGCCTCAATCTCCCCCCCATCAAGGTCGCCAGTGTCTGACTGATACTGAGACCAAGTCCGGTACCCCCATAGCTGCGGGTCGTGGCACCATCCGCCTGCTCGAAGGCATTGAAAACACGGGCCTGCACATCTTCGCTCATGCCGATGCCGGTATCCTGCACCCCAAGCAACAGCCACTGCTCTTCATCCGTTTCTCCCTCTACTCTGATCGACAGTTCGATGAAGCCGCGCTCGGTGAACTTGATCGCATTGCTGGCCAGGTTGAACAGCACCTGCTTGAGCCTCAGCACATCACCATAGAAACGGGCCCCCACTTCATCATCAACACGCAGATAGAGTTGCAACCCTTTGCGCTGCAATTCGCTACTGGTCATTGTCAGCACGCTGTCGATGAGCTCACGCAGCAGAAAGCTGGTGGGTGCTAACTCCATCTTGCCGGCATCCAGCTTGGAGTAATCCAGCACATTGCCGATCAGCTGGAGCAGTCCTTCCGCCCCCTGATTGATGATGCCCACCATCTGGCGCTGCTCCGGATCGAGCGAGGTAAAACGCAGCTGTTCCGCCATCCCGATGATGCCGTTCATGGGGGTCCGGATTTCGTGGCTCATGGTGGCGAGGAAGTCAGCCTTCTGCCTGGCGGCTAGCTCAGCCTCCTCCTTCGCAAAGGCCAGATCGGCCTCCACCTGACGCCGGCGAGTTATCTCCTGGCGCAGGTGAAAGTACGCGATAGAGAGTGAAAGAATAAACAGGGTGATACCGGCGCCGACAGGGATCAAAGTGCTGACCAGCTTGTGCCACGAGATCCCTTCGTTGTAGTTCACCGCCAACCAGGTATTGCGGATCTGCCGCTTTTCCTTGTCACTCATACTGGCCAATACGCGGTTGATGAGCGGTAGCAGCGGGGCATAGGCATCTCTCACCGCGACCGCCAGCTCATCTCTGAAAGGAGTGGGCGCCACTATGTGCAGCGAGTCATCAAACCGCTCATTGATAAGCCGTGATATCACCGCCAGATTGCCCATGTAAGCATCCCCCTTGCCAGCCGCCACCATGGCCAGCCCCTCTTCCGGACCAGGTACTACCGTGATCCGGATATCCGGGATACGCGCCTTAAGCCCGGCGGTCAGCATACTGTCGGTCACGATAAGGTGCTTGCCAGTCAGCTCGGCAAAACCACCGATCGTGTTGCTACCACGAGACATGGCAATGACCACGGGAAAGGACGCAATAGGTTGGCTCACCTGCCAACCCGCAACCCTCTGGCTGATTCGAATAGGAATGACTGCAATATCAGCGTCTTGATGGAGCAATGCCTGCAGCAACTCTGGCCAACTCTGATCAACACGGTATTGATAGGCCAAGCCCAGCTTGTCCTTGAACACATCCAGATAGTCGCCTATCAACCCCGTCAATTTACCCTCGTGATCCGCATAGGAAAACGGCACCCACCCAGGAATAAAACCCAGCCTAAGGGGAGGTAGACGGGAGAGCCACTCACGCTCATCAGGGCGCAGTAAAAAACCGCTGTGCCCCTGAAAACTCAAACTGCTGTCACCCAGCCAGCTTTGCTCCAGAGCGCTGCGCTCCTCTACCGTCAGCGCCTGAATCGCGGTATCAAACCGGACTCCCAGTCTGGATTTATGTTTGCTGATACCAAGGTGAAGGCTCTCCATCAACAAGGGGGCCTGAGCGACCACGGCCAGTTCTGGATGTTGGGCAATAAACTGATTCGTGACATGCAAATTGCCAATATAGGCATCGGCTCGTTTATCCAGCACCGCCTGCAAAGCAGAACTGGAGTCCCGAAATAGAATACGAGACACATCGGGATAATGGATCCTAACCAGCTTTTCGGTCAGAAAACCAGCTTCGATAGCGATACGAGATTGATTCAAACCACTGACATCACGGAAGAAAGGAGAGTCATGGCGCACCACGACCACAGTCGATGACGAATAATAAGGGCGCGTGTATGAAATGCATTCCCGCTCTTCCGCGCGAAAAGCATCCAGTAGAATATCGACCTCACCACGACAACTGGCCGCATATAGGCGAGTCCAGTCCGGATATACTTTCCACTCAATCCGGTAATCAAGGTTCTTGGCCAATATGCTGATCAGGGCGACGCTGAAACCACTGGCATTATGGCCATCCCACTGCTGAAATGGCCCCCACCCCCCCACTAGTAACCCGACACTTACTGTTGGTAATAACGCGTTTTTTTTCGCAAAGAGTGGTTGACTGAATATACTGATATTAAATACCAGTATAACGATTATGCATCGGGATATAGCCACATGAGAACACCTCATCGTGCCAATCCTGAAAAAGATGACATCATATAAACGCTCGAAAAAATGCGGTGCGCAAAGTAGTATAGAAATGAGATGTTTGGTAGTTTAAATATTATTCGCTGTTTTATATGGGGCTCACCTATGTCTTTCAAGATCATTCTTGCCGACGACCATCCACTGATACTGGCAGGTATCCGCAGCCTTATTGCACACAATCAACCTGGTTGCGAAGTTGTTGCCGAAGCACATCAAGTCTCCGAACTTTTAAATACATTAAAGAAACATCCCTGTAATCTATTGATCACTGACTTCAGTATGCCAGGGGATGAACGCAGCGATGGGCTGACCATGATCCAGCAATTGAAACGAGATTATCCTACCCTACCTATTCTGGTGCTGACCCAGATCCACAATGCCGGCATCTTGCAGTCATTGCTCCAATTGGGGGTAAGCGGTGTCCTGCTCAAAAAAGCTGTGATCAGCGAACTATCCGAAGCCATTCGTCAAATATTATCTGGCCACAACTATATCGGCAGATCAGTGAAAACCCTGCTGGCCGAAGCGGGCCTGGATCACCAGACCAGCCTGGGTCAACTTACCCCCAAGGAGAGCGAAGTCGTGCGTTTATTAGCCAGTGGAATGTCTGTCACCCAGGTGGCCGAGTACCTGCACCGCAGCGTCAAGACCATCAGCACCCAGAAAAAGAGTGCCATGGTACGCCTCGGCCTGCAAAGCGATAGCGACCTGTTTCACTATGCCAAAGAGCAAGGGCTGGCCTGAATCTTGACCTTGGTGAATCACCCGAGCCTTAAATAGCGGCATCATAAATAAGGGTTACATTACCTTTATAAGTGCTGCCCGGATATTCCATCATCAAGGCCAGGACTGGTTCCTGAACTTTAAATATGATGCTTCGCTCTTCATTTATGAAATATGGGCCTCGTAAACTTGCTGAGAATAATTTCTTGACGCCATGTTTCAAGGGAATCTCTTCTTTGGATTTATTTACATAAATAACATCAAGTCTGACTTGCATCCCGAGCCTTTCATTATTCAGCATACAGACTTCACCAATGGCATACTGGCAGTTCAGCCAGACATTAAAATCTGAACTACTCCATAGTCGATATGGTAACTCCGCAATCAAATAGGGAGGAATACGTGATTTCCCACGATAAATCCAGTCATGCCATCCACCAGGAGGTTGCAACACGACTTTGTCACCACCAGGAGGAAACTCTATCTTTATTTGATGTTGAACTTTTAATGTCAATTCTATTATCAGTTGATTATCTTCATATACCCCATTACCAAGATCGATATCTTTATTTTGGCCTACAGAGAGAATTATTGACCCGGTATAAATTCCATTTGGCATTTTCAGCGGAGAAGGAGGTGTTATTTTAAACCCAAAAAACATCGCTTGTATATCAGATGTACCATCCACAGACAGGCCTGTATAACAAGATTTCCCCCCAACATCTCCCCATAATACGATCCAAGATGTTAGATTAATATAGCCTGCGACCTGCCGCTCAAGATAGCGACATCCACCTCTAGGATTTGTAAAGGATGTGTTGTATATCTTCCAGCCATCATTTGGATTGACAACAGAATCAAAATGCACTCCTAACTTATCAGGCTTAAATAAAACCGAGAACTGTTGCCCTTTATCAGATGTAATAATCATGGTTTTGTTTCCCAACGAACTTAGAGAAACAAAGGAATCTCTTGTATTTGAAAAATCCCTTTTCACATTTCGCTTTACTTTAGTTTTTAATGAAAATAACAAGCTATCAAGTGACATTACACCGCCACTACAGGATGAAAGCCACATTCCCTCACTGGTTTTTACACATTTTGTAGTGCTAACAAAGGTTCCATTATCAGCCTCATAGACTGCTGGCTTATATTCAGCGGTCACTTTAACGACTGCGGCCTGACATGGAAATCCAAAGAGCAAGCCTGCTATTAACCACCAATATCCGTACATCGCACCAG
This sequence comes from Aeromonas sp. ASNIH4, assembly GCF_002934425.1. Classification (NCBI taxonomy): domain Bacteria; kingdom Pseudomonadati; phylum Pseudomonadota; class Gammaproteobacteria; order Aeromonadales; family Aeromonadaceae; genus Aeromonas; species Aeromonas sp. ASNIH4. Next base: position 3,656,789 of record NZ_CP026217.1, read on the forward strand.
CTCTCATTATCTCTTCCTGCTCAAGCACTTATTGACTGGCCCAGGCCTGGGCACTGCAGACTAGATCACCCAGTAACAACACAGCCTGTTGGTGTTCGGCTCGGGCCGTGTCCAGCGCCAGATCGCACTGCTGTGCTCCCTGATATTCCACCTGCAAGCTGGGATTGCGTTCGCTCATCTCCACCGCAAAGAAGCCATCGGCCTCGCTGACGGTGCGGCCCGCGTGGTTGACCACCATGGCGCCTCTCAAGGGATCGCCCTTCTCATCCAACAATCGACCGATGACGGTGACTGTCTGCATGACCCTGACTTTGTGATAGGCCACCCCCCCCTTGTTGAGATGATAGGGCAGCACGTTGGGGCGAATGCTCACCGAGAGCGCATCGTGCTCTGCCAGATCCAGCTGCACGGCGCCACTGCGATAGGCGGCAACGGGTATCAGGTTGCGACCGGGCCGCAACTTGATATTGCTGCCTTGATCGTCATCGGCGCGCAGGGTCAGCTCGGGCTTATCGGACTCCAGGTCCACTATCATGCCCGCCTCGTACCCTTGCGATTGACCTGTCATGGTCAGGCTGCCCTCATCGCCAAACGCCAGGGTACTGTCGAGGTTGAGCCCCCCGCTCAGCGCACGGTTATAGGAGGATGATTGCAGGTGGGCATCACCACTGACCAACTCCCCCTGAAACCTGGCGTAGCCTGCCGTGCCGACGCCGTAACTGTCGGTAGTCAAGTTGGCCCCCACGCTCTGCAGTGCGCCCCACTCCAACTGTTGCTGGTACCCGAGGGAGGCGTTGCGCTCCTGCCCACCGGAGCGAGAGGTTCGACTGCCGATACCGATGGCCAGTAGGCTACGCTCTCCTCCCAGGTTCATGCTTAGGGAGAGCATGCCACCCCTATCCCTCGCATGATCGGTACTGATGCTACCTGGCCGGTCAAACACTGTCAGGTTCCAGCTCACTGTTTGACCCAGCAACTCTCCGTTGTAACGCCAGCCCAGATCGGCCCCCAGCCCCCGCCCCACCTGGTGTGCCAGATAAAAGTTGGCGGAGTGGCGCTCATCGAGCCGCTGCTGCAACGACAGGTTGCTCTGCTTGAGGTCACGGCTCTCCTCCCCCATTTGCCCCTGCTGGCGCTGCTGCTGGTGGCTCAGCACCAGGCTGCCTTCGCCATAGTGATACAAGACCTGCAGATCGAAGCCGCTGCCGAGCGCCTGGGTCGCCATCAGGTTGCCAAACAACCGCCACTGTTTATCCAAGCTCCAGTCGGCAGAGAGACCATGCTGCCAGCGCTGGTCGATATACTGGCTGGAGGCCCCGACTACCACCGAAGGGGTGAGCAGATGGTTGAGCATGACGCCGCTGCTCAGAGGCCGGGCCGTGTCCTCCTCCCAGTTGCTGAACAAGCGGGTCTGCTGGCCCACAAACAGGTTGAAGCGCCAGCTTTCATCCGGGTTTTGCCAGTTCATCGGCTTGTAGATCATCTCTCTGCGCCGCTCGGTCACCTGACCATCTTCCAGCACACGCAGCTCCACCTCGTAGATGCCGGTGGGCAGCACTTTGGTATCCAGCGCCTGCAAGCCGGAGAGCACCTGCTGCGAGTTGATGAGCTGCCCATCTCGATAGATCTCGACCATGCCGGGTCGGCTCGGGGTGACATAGACAGGTGTGGTACTGGCCTGGCCCTGCTCTATCAACAGGGTGTCGGAGTCACCCAGCATGACCCCCAGCACGGTCGGAGTGCCGCCGCCAAACAGGGTGGGCTGACGCACCAGCCCCTGGGCATAGGGCGAGAAGTAGCCCAGCCGATAGAAATGTCCTGTACCTTCGTGTTCGGCATAAAGTTGCTGCACATGGTGCTGCGCCGCCTGCCCGCTGCCGGACTGGCTCACTTCGCCCTCCAGCAGTGGGGTCCACTGACCTATGCTGCCCTGTGCCATCAGGTTGTAACGGCCACTGCGCTGATCCCCTTCCCCCTGGGTCAGGTTCAATTGGTTACGCAACAGGGCGCCATAACTGCCCCCACTGGGCAGGTTGTAATAACGGGTCAGCACCTGCCCCTTCTCGGCACCTGCCGTCAGCACCGACAATTGGGAATTCTCCAGGCTGTACTCCAGCGCCAGCACCTCGTCCGCACACAGATTCTGACATGGGCCCAGTCGATGGGATGCCGCCAGCACCTTGCTCCAGCGCTGGCGAGTACGTTCATCCAGCTCACTCTCGTGGCCATCGGTCAGAGCCAGCAGTTGCACGCTGGTGTCTTTGCTCAGCACTATCTCGCCTTCTCCCAACAACTGCCCATCCACCAAGATACGCACCGCCAGCGGGACGCCGAAGAAGTGATCGGCAAAACCATCAGGCAACTCTTCTGCTTGTTGCAGCAAATCAAGGGGTTGTACGACGCCTCCCCCCGTGGCCCAGGCCGGTACGCACAGCACAACCAGGATCAACAGGAAAGAGAAATACGACACGACCTATCTCACTCTTCTAAGCGCAGACAAAAAGGCTCCCCCGATACAGGGAGCCTCCATCAATCGGCTTATGCACCGCCCTTGGGGGCTTCCGATTCAAAAATCATGTTGACCACCCCCTGGTAGTTACCTGGCTTGTAACCAGCGATCGGGGCATCCGCCGGGATCACTTCCAGCCCCAGTAACTTGCCAGTCCTGGCATCATCAGCCTTCATTACTTCAGCCGAGGTGGTGCCCAGGATGACGCCACCGATTTTGACGGTCAGTGCGATGTTGTCATTGCCGCTGGCCATCACCGCCGGGTTGGTCAGATAACCGGTGATGGCGCCAATGGTGCTCTTGGCATCCAGCTGCTTGCTCAGCTTGTCCAACTTCTTGGTATAAGGGTTGTAGGCCAGCTTCTGCGGCGTGCTCATCCAGTTGTCCCCGCCGGTCGGCTGTACATAGAACGCTTCGGTCGGGATCTGGGCGGTCACAGTGACCTGATGCTCAATACGTTCGGCAGCCATCAGATTGGCCGACACCAGCATGGCCAGGGGCGCAGCTATCCATACTTTCATTACTCTCTCCTCTCTCGGATATCAGAAACATCAGTGACCAATCACCATGTTTCTGCTCTTGTCACCCTCAATCAGTTCAAACCGGTAAAGGTGATCGCTCTTTTTCATCAGTTGCTTCTGCATGTTTGGCAACAGATGGGTCTTGCTTGGGGGGGAACAGTTTTTCTTCCGCCCATCACACTCTTCAAAGAAATCCAGTACTATGGTGGCGTTGCCCTTATTCACGACTGTCGTCATGGTGTCCGTCTTTATAAACTTGGTATCAAATCGACTCTCTTTCGGCATTACAAAAATAATGGCGCCAAAGCCAGTCAATATATTTACCCCGGCCGAGACTTGCTGCTGTTCCTTCTGGACCGAATTGGCATCCAGACCGAAGCCATCCTCCTGCCTTGGCAACACAGGAATAAAACGGACCCTGAAATAACGCTCCTTGTCCCGCTCTCCCATAAACAGCAGCCGGGTCGCCTGCACTCCATTGGCCGGAATAATCATGCGGGAGGGGCTAGCAATCAGTGTTCTACGCCCCTCGGTTAACTCTGCCGACTCCTGCGGCTGGCCAGCAGCATCGTAGGTGATCTCGTGAATGGCGACCTTTACAAAGGCGGTAGCATCACCCTGATTACGAATACGTTTTAAATAAGTACTCTGCTGGCCAGACATATAGTCATAGAGCGTACCGATACTGATTTCAGCTGATGCCAGCGCATTGCCACTGCATATCAGCGACAAGATAAAAAACATTTTCTTCATGACAGTTCCAGACTGGGCTTCACAATGCAGGACTTTATTTATTTATCAAAAAATACGAACTAGCTGCATATCACTGAAGCCAGTGTATTTAGAACCTAGGGGGAAGTTAATCAGAAAAGTCCTATATTGACTTTGCAAACTCAGCCGTATTATCAGAGGATTCCTACAGAGCATTATCCCATCTCTCCTGTATTATCCGCAGCCATATCCGTCAACAGGTGAGTGCCATGTTTGCATTTCAAGAAGAGTACCCAATAAGTGACATGGCAAGCATCGCGGCCGCCGAGCTTGCGGTGCCGTTTTATCAGCCGATCATCGGTCAGGATCATCAGGTCAAGGGTTATGAGGTGCTGGCCAGACGCTGGGAGCCGGCCCAGCAGAGCTATCAGGGCATCGACTTTGCTTCCCTCAGTGAGGAGCAATCCCTGCATCTGGACATCGTCATGCTGCGGGCCATCATGCGGGATCTGCCGACCCTGGCGCAGGCCGGCCCCTATCTGCTCTCCATCAACCTCAATCCGGCCTTGTGCAGCCCGACCTATCAGAACCTGTTGCTGCTGGTGCTGATGCAAGCGCGCAAGCTGGGGATCGAGGTCTGGTTCGAGGTGCTGGAACAGGCCCCGCTGCAGCGGCGGCACAGGGCGCTGATCGAGGTACTGCGCAGCCACGGTGCCCATATTGCCTGCGATGACTTCGGTACCCTGGAGTGCAACTTCCAGCGCATGCTGGCGCTGCCCTACGAGGTCATCAAGCTGGATCGCTCCCTGCTGCTGCAAGCCAGCAAGACGCCCCATGCCCTGCGCATGCTGACCGGTCTGGTGGAGTACCTGCAGCGGCTCGGCATGAAGGTGGTGTGCGAAGGGGTCGAGACCTTGCAACACATCGAAATCGCCAACCGGCTCGGTTGTGACTATCAGCAAGGCTACGCCTACGCCATGCCCTCCCCCCTCTCTCGCTGGGCCTGACGCCCTTTTTTGACCGCCGACTCGCGCCGGGGACATTCCCCTGCCAAATTGCATGATGCGGTGAGGGCGAGTACAATCTCGCACCCCGTTTATCCAGTGCATGCTGCTGCAGCCCGGATATGCCGTTATCGGGTCGCGCCGAGCCAGTACCCACTCCCGGCGCAGCTCAACCCATACGGCGCCATCAGGTGGCGCCGTCCTGATTTGCAATCAGATACGAAGAGTCCGCCATGTTTAAACCAGAATTGCTCTCCCCCGCAGGTTCCCTCAAGAACATGCGTTACGCCTACGCCTATGGCGCCGATGCCGTCTATGCCGGCCAGCCCCGTTACAGCCTGCGGGTGCGCAACAACGAATTCGATCACGAGAATCTGCAGCTCGGCATCAACGAAGCCCATGCCCTCGGCAAACAGTTCTACGTGGTGGCCAACATCCAGCCCCACAACTCCAAGCTCAAGACCTTCATCCGCGACATGCGTCCGGTGGTGGAGATGAAGCCGGATGCGCTGATCATGTCCGACCCTGGTCTCATCATGATGATGCGCGAAGCCTTCCCTGACATGCCTATTCACCTGTCGGTGCAGGCCAACGCGGTCAACTGGGCCACGGTGAAGTTCTGGCATCAGATGGGCCTGACCCGGGTCATCCTCTCCCGCGAACTGTCGCTGGACGAAATCGAGGAGATCCGCATGCAGGTGCCGGAGATGGAGCTGGAAGTGTTCGTCCACGGCGCCCTGTGCATGGCCTACTCCGGCCGCTGCCTGCTCTCCGGCTACATCAACAAGCGTGACCCCAACCAGGGCACCTGCACCAACTCCTGCCGCTGGGAGTACAAGGTGCACGAAGGCAAGGAAGATGACGTGGGCCAGATCGTCCACCGTCAGGAGCCCATCGCCATCCGCCCGGACAACACCCTGGGCCTGGGCAAACCGACCGATGCGCTGGTGCTGCTGGAAGAGTCCAACCGCCCGGGCGAGTACATGAGCGCGTTCGAAGACGAACACGGCACCTACATCATGAACTCCAAGGACTTGCGCGCGGTCGAGCACGTCGAACGACTGACCAAGATGGGCGTGCACTCGCTGAAAATCGAAGGCCGCACCAAGTCCTTCTACTACTGTGCCCGCACCGCCCAGGTCTATCGCAAGGCGATCGACGATGCGGTAGCCGGCCGGCCGTTTGACCGCAGTCTGATGGGCACCCTCGAAAATCTGGCCCACCGCGGCTATACCGAGGGCTTCCTGCGCCGTCACAACCACAGCGAATACCAGAACTACGACTACGGCTACTCGGTCTCCGACACCCAGCAGTTCGTTGGCGAGATCACCGGTCGCAACGGTGACATGGTAGAAGTCGAGGTGAAGAACAAGTTCCTGGTGGGCAACAGCCTGGAACTGATGACCCCGCAGGGCAACCTCAGCTTCAATCTGGGGCAGATGCAAAATCGCAAGGGCGAGCTCATCGACACCGCGCCGGGCAACGGCCACGTGGTCTATGTGCCGGTGCCGAAGGAAGTGGACGTTGACTACGGCATCCTGCTGCGCAACCTCGGTGAGCGCCAGGATACCCGTCAGCCGCACTCGGCCGCCTGAGATGGCACTGCTCATCACCGACAAGTGCATCAACTGTGACATGTGCGATCCCGAGTGTCCGAACCAGGCAATCAGCCTGGGCGAGGAGATCTACGAGATCGACCCCAGTCGCTGCACCGAGTGCGTCGGTCACTACGAGAAGCCGACCTGCATCAGCGTCTGCCCCATCGACTGCATCATCTGGGATCCCGCTCACGTGGAGACCGAAGATCAACTGATGGAAAAGTTCGTGCGGATGCACAGGCAGTAACACTGGCATCAGCGTCTGCTCTACATGGACTGCATCCTCCGGGATCCCGTCCATATGGTGGAGACCGAAGATCAGCTGATGGAAGAGTTTGTGCGGATGCACAGGTAGTAAAACATCGGTAATCCGTAGGTCGCTGACGACACATAAAAAAAGCCCCGCTATGCGGGGCTTTTTGACGTTTTGCGCTCACGGTACCTAGATGTATTCCATAAAGACCCGGGAGGTGAGCTTGGTGATGAGCTCGTAGGGGATGGTGCCGATCTGGTCGGCCACCCGCTCTACCGGCAGCCCTTCACCCCACAGTACCGCCTCGTCACCGGCCTTGTCGGTGGCGCCGGGGCCCAAGTCCACCGTGGTCATGTCCATGGAGACCCTACCCACCAGCGGCACGATGCGGCCGTTGACCAGCACCGGCGTGCCGTTGGGAGCCATGCGTGGATAGCCGTCGCCATAGCCGATGGCGATGACACCGAGCCGGGTATCGCGATCCGACACCCAGTTGGCGCCATAGCCCACCGGCTCGCCCGCCTTGTGATCCCGCACCGCGATCAGTTGTGTCTTGAGGGTCATCACCGGCTGCAGGTCGTAATCGGCCGCCACCGTATTGGGGAAGGGGGAGACGCCGTAGAGGATGACGCCCGGGCGGATCCAGTCGCAGTGAGAATCCGGCCAGGCCAGGATGCCCGCCGAGTTGGCCATGGCCCGCTCGCCCAACAGCGGCGCGGTCAGCTGGCTGAACAAGTCGATCTGCTCGCGGGTGGTGGGCTGCTCCAGCTCATCGGATCGGCTGAAGTGGGTCATGATGTTGAACGGTTGAACCACGTTCTTGCACCTGGCGAGCCGCTCGATAAAGGCGGGCATCTCGTCGGCCCGCACGCCGAGGCGGTGCATGCCGGTGTCGAGCTTGAGCCAGGCCACCACGGGGGCAGGCAGATCCGCCTGCTCCAGCGCTTCGAGCTGCTCCCAGGTGTGCACCGCGGTCTGCAGATTGTTGGCCGCCAGCACCGGCAGGTCGGCCGCGCTGAAGAAGCCTTCCAGCAGCACGATGGGCTTGACCACGGCGCAGGAGCGCAGCATCAGCGCCTCTTCGATGCGGGCCACCGCATAGGCATCCGCATCCACCAGGGTGCGGGCGACCGGCAGCAGCCCATGGCCATAGGCGTTGGCCTTGACCACGGCAATGATCTTGCATTGGGGGGCGTGGCGTTTCACCACGGCGAGGTTGTGGCGCAGGGCCGCGGTATTGATTTGGGCGATAGCCGCTTTCATCTGTTTTCCCTTACGAGGGCATGATAACGCGCGAACGCGCCAGGCACCGGGGGGGTGTCAGCCCTTAATTGTCATCGTCTAAGGCCGGACCGGCAGAATTGTCGAACCGGGAAAACTGTTTCTGGATACCGGGAGCAGGCTCCCGGCTTACTTAGTAGTCATCATCAAACGCCGGACCCGCGTAGTTGTCAAAGCGCGAGAACTGGCCCTGGAAGGTGAGGCGAACCCGCCCGATGGGGCCGTTACGCTGCTTGCCGATGATGATCTCGGCGATCCCCTTGTCGGGGCTGTCGTCGTGATAGACCTCGTCGCGGTAGATGAACATGATCAAGTCCGCATCCTGCTCGATGGAGCCCGATTCCCGCAGATCCGAGTTGACCGGGCGCTTGTCGGCCCGCTGTTCCAGGCTTCGGTTGAGCTGGGAGAGCGCCACCACCGGGCACTGCAACTCTTTCGCCAAGGCCTTGAGGGAGCGGGAGATCTCGCCGATCTCCAGGGTCCGGTTGTCAGACAGCGCCGGCACCCGCATCAGCTGCAGGTAGTCAATCATGATCATCGAGAGGCCGCCGTGCTCACGGGCGATACGACGGGCGCGAGAACGTACGTCGGTCGGGGTGAGGCCGGAGGCGTCATCGATGTACATCTTGCCCTTCTCGAGCAGCAATCCCATGGTGGAGGAGAGCCGCGCCCAGTCCTCGTCGTCGAGCTGACCGGTTCGCACCTTGGTCTGGTCGATGCGCCCCACCGAGGCGAGCATACGCATGATGATCTGCTCGGAGGGCATCTCCAGCGAGAAGATCAGTACCGGCTTGTCAGCGGTGAGCGCCGCATGCTCGCACAGGTTCATGGCAAACGTCGTCTTGCCCATGGAGGGACGGGCCGCGACGATCACCAGATCCGAGCGCTGCAGGCCGGCGGTCATCTTGTCGAGATCACCGTAACCGCTCGATACCCCGGTCACCCCGTTGTGGGGCGTCTTGAACAGCTCTTCAATCTTGTCGACGGTCTGCTCGAGAATCAGCTTGAGCGGCTGGGGCCCCTCGTTGGCGCTGCTGCGCTGCTCGGCAATCTTGAATACCTTGCTCTCGGCCAGGTCCAGCAGATCACCGGAGGTGCGCCCCTGCGGCTCATAGCCTGCTCCGACTATCTCGTTGGCGACCGAGATCATCTCCCGCACGACCGCCCGCTCACGCACGATCTCGGCGTAGGCACTGATGTTGGCGGCACTCGGGGTGTTCTTGGCGATCTCCACCAGATAGGCGAAGCCACCGGCCTCTTCCAGCTGTTCGGAGCGCTCCAGCTCTTCCTGCAGGGTGATGAGATCGATGGGGTTGCCCGCATTGGAGAGGCGGGTCATGGCCTGGAAGATCAGGCGGTGCGGGCGGCTGTAGAAATCCTTGTCGATCACCCGTTCGGCGACCCGATCCCAGGCCTCGTTGTCCAGCATCAGGCCGCCCAGTACGGACTGTTCGGCCTCAAAAGAGTGGGGAGGTACTTTCAGCTGTTGTGTCTTGGCGTCTTTTTTCGCCGTCACTTGCTCTGCCATACACATAAAAACCGCAGCGGGAAGGGGACGGGAATTTTACAAAAGAAACCCCGTCATCGCGAGTGCAAATGCACGCTATTCACTTCTGTCAGCCACAACCGCCCTCCTGATGGTTGTTGACGCCGCCTGTCGATGAAATCCGTCTCGCATTCATACAATCATGAAAGGCCAGACCAGGGTCTGATCCTGCGGTTTGGCTCTCGCCTTGTTGCGCAGTTTGCGCTCCTTGCGGCTCGGTCGTCGACTTTTCATGGCCTGTCTCCTCGCAACGCCCCCGATCGGGGCAATCTGTTCATGAATAATTCATGCCAACCATGTTAATCATAGTCGCAAGCTGCAATACAACGAGGGACAGGCAGCCTGCCATGCGCCTCGCTGAGCTTGCCAAAGCAGAGCATGCCCCACCCACTGATGAGAGTGAAAAGAGTCAAAATGAAAAAGATGCTGACCCTGTTTGCCGTGATCCTGGCCATTGGCCTGGGGGCACCCATTGCCGAGGCCAAGAAATTTGGCGGCGGCAAATCCTTTGGCAAGAGCTATAAAACGGCTCCGGCCCAACCGGCCGCCAAACCCGTCGACACCAAGAACCCCACCGTGGGCGCCCAGGCACCCAAGAAGGGCGGCATGATGGGCGGCCTGCTCGGCGGCCTGCTGGCCGGTGGTCTGTTCGCCTACCTGCTGGGCAGCGGCGCCTTCGAAGGTCTGCAAGGGATGGACTTCCTGCTGATCGCCCTGCTGGCACTGGGGGCCGTGTTCCTGATCCGCACCCTGCGCAAGGGCAAGATGGCGGCGCCACAGCAGCAGACGGCCTATGCCGGCTATCAGCCGCCCCAGAGCGCGGCGCCCCAGCAGTTCGAGCAGAACCACAGCGCCCCGCAGGCCACCGGTTTTGCCGACAGCGACGTGCCGTTCCGCCTGCCGCCAGGTTTTGACATGAACGGTTTCCTGGCCGGGGCCCGCGATCACTACCGCACCCTGCAGGAAGCCTGGAACAAAAACGATCTGGAAAAGGTACGCGAGTACGTGAGTCCTGAGCTGTTTGAACAGCTCAAGGCCGAGCGGGCCGAGCTCACTGGTGAGCAGCATACCGAAGTGATGTATGTGGACACCCAGCTGGTGCGTGCCGACTACGGCAGCGACTGGGCACAGGTCAGCGTGCGCTTCAGCGGCCGCTACATGGATCGCCAGGAGCAGGTCGAGGAGGACATCAAGGAGGTGTGGCACCTCGAGCGCAACCTCGCCAAGGACAATGCCCCCTGGCATATCGTCGGCATCGAGCAGCTGTAAACGCGCTTTCCCTGCGATGACAAACAAAGGCGGCCTGCGGGCCGTCTTTGCTTTTTGGCATTTCCAACCCCCTGCACCCGCCCATGCCACCCCTTGTACCGGCTATGAGATTGAGGTGTGATTGTGTAGTATGACCGACCTTTTTTTGTTCAATTGACTCTTCATCGAGGCGTGGCCCATGGCTCTTCCCTTTCTGCGTCGCAGCAACATGCCTCGTCTCCTGGCCAGCCTGCTGTGCTGCGCCACCCTGATCCTCATCTCCCTCGTCACCCTCTACTGGCAGACCTGGTCGATGACGCGCCAGCAGGCCCAGACCGCCGCCGAACGCGCCATGACGCAGATCGACAGCGCGCTGCACCACTCGACCTTGGCGGCCAAGGCGGCGCTGCCGCTGGCCAGCCGTCCCTGCCGCGAGGTGGCCCGCGAGCTGCGGGTGCTGGTCGCCACCTCCCCCTATGTGCGCTCGGTCAACCTCTCCCGCAACGGGCGCCTCTACTGCTCCTCCATCTTCGACGAGATCGATCTGAAAGACCGGCTGCAGAACAGCCAGCACGAGCTGCTCAGACTGGAGGCGGTCACCCAGCTCGGACGCAAACCGTCGCTGCTGTTCTACCACCTGAGCGAGGGGGATCATGCGGTGGTGGTCGCCATCAACCCCTATCATCTGAGCAAGCCGTTGCAGTGGCACCTCGCCGGGCCCCACAGCTGGGTGCAAATCGGTGAGCAGTGGCTCGACCTGCAGGGCAAGGTACACGATGGCCAACCGCCCAGGCTTCGAGGCTTCAACTACCGGCTCGACTCGACTACGTTCGGCTACAGCCTGAACCAGGGGTTCCCGCTGAGTGCCGTGCTGGCCATGACCCTGCAAAAGCAGGGCAGCATGGTGCTGCTGATCCTGGCCCTCGGGGGGCTGGCCGGCCTTGCCACCTACCGCTGGTGGAGCCATATCTCAACCCCGACCCAGGAGCTCAGGCGCGCCATCATCAAGCAGGAGTTCGTGCCCTATCTGCAGCCCATCGTCGTCAGCCAGAACGGCCAACTGCATGGCTGCGAGGTGTTGATGCGCTGGCAGCACCACCGCCAGGGGCTGATCCGGCCGGATCTCTTCATTCCGCTGGCGGAGGAGAGCGGCCTCATCATCCTGATGACCCAGACCCTGATGCAGCAGGTGCGGCTGCAGTTTGCCCCCCACGCGGCGGCGCTGCCGCCCCGCTTTCACTTCAGCTTCAACATCTGTGCCCGCCACTGCCAGCAGCTGAGCCTGCTGGATGACTGCCGCAGCTTTCTCGCCGCCTTCACCGCCAACCCGATCACCCTGGTGCTGGAGCTGACCGAGCGCGAGCTCATCACCCCCAACCACCTCACCGAGCGGCTGTTTGAGGAGTTGCGGCAGATGGGGGTCAGGATCGGGCTGGACGACTTTGGTACCGGCCACTCCAGCCTCACCTATCTGCAGCAGTTTCACGTGGACTATCTCAAGATCGATCAGAGCTTCGTCGCCATGATCGGCACCAACGCCCTCTCCCGCCATATTCTTGACAGCACCATCAGCCTGGCGACCCGGCTGGGGCTGCAAACCATCGCCGAAGGGGTCGAGACCCAGGAGCAGGCCGACTTTCTGGTCGAGCGGCAGGTCGATTACCTGCAGGGCTACCTGTATGGCCGCCCGCTCACTCCGCAGCAATTTCTGCAGCAGCTGAGCCCCACGCCTGCGCCTTGAAGCTCCTCTGACGCCAATGGGGTTGCATTGACACCCATGCTGGCGGAAAATCCCCGCCGCGCCTTCCTCTGCTCTGCCAAATAGAGCAAACGTTTATTTGCTTTATTAATGTGCAGTAGCTCAAAGGAATCAGCTCTGTTTATTTCCAATTATTACTTTTTGCCTAGAATCGCCACACTCCTGTCATGCAGGAACGATATACAGGACTATAACAACAAGAGGAATATTACCGATGAAGAAGACGCTACTGGCCGTCACCGTCTCTATTACCCTGTTCGGGCTGACCGCCTGCAATTCAGAAAACAGCAGCAAGGAACATATTCCGCTGGATCTGACCATTGCCCACATCAATGATACCCACGCCCACCTCGACCCGACCGAAAATGCGCTGGCGATCCAGCCCACCGGCCAGGAGCTGTTCAAGTTCAACGCCAAGCTGGGCGGCTATCCGCGCCTGAAGTTCAAGCTGGACGAGCTGCGCAGCCAGGCCGCCAACGAGGGCCGCAACTTCATGGTGCTCAACGGTGGCGACGCCTTCCAGGGCACCCTCTATTTCACCCAGTTCAAGGGTGAAGAGGAGTCCCGGCTGCTCTCCGACATGGGTATCGATGCCATGGTGCTCGGCAACCACGAATTCGATCTGGGCAACCAGGCTATTAAAGACTTTGTCTCACGGGTGAATTTCCCGGTATTGGCTTCCAATATGGTGAAATCCAGTAGCGCCACCCTGAAGGACAGTGAAAATATTCACGAATATGTCATTAAGGAAGTCAATGGCGAGAGCGTGGGTATTTTCGGGCTGGTGCTGGAAAATATGCATGACATCTCCTCGCCGGATACCGACACCAAATTCCTGCCGATGATTGAGACCGCCCAGAAAATGGTCGATACCCTCAAATCCAAGGGTGCCAACAAGATCATCATGGTCACCCATATCGGCCTGCAAAATGACCAGGCGGTCGCCAAGGCCGTCAACGGCATCGACCTGATCGTCGGCGGTCACTCCCAGACCTTCCTCGGCGACATCACCGAGCTCAACAGCATCGGCTATACCGCCCACAACCAGAACCCGGCCGACGACAATACCTACGCCCAGATCGTCAGCAACCCGGACGGTGGCAAGACCTGTATCGTGCAGGCCGGCGAATGGGCCAAGGGCTACGGCCTGGTCAACGTCTCCCTCAGCAAGGAAGGCCAGCTCACCAAGTGTGAGGGCCGCAACACCCTGATGACCGGCGATAACTTCACCAAGGAAGTGGCCAAGAAGAAAGTGCCGCTCAGCGGCACCGAGCAGACCAACGTAGTCGACTTCATCAACAAGTCCCCGGTCATCGAGATCGTGCCGGAAAATACCGCCATGCGCGATGTGATCGACACCGAGTACAAGCCGGCCGTGGCCGAGCTCGAAGCCAAGATCATCGCCGACGTGCCTACCAAGCTGACCCACGTGCGCGTGCCGACCACCCCGGACGGCGCCGGCCTCATCGATCCCCTGGTGGCCGAGTCGCTCTACTGGAAACTCAACAAGCTCAACACCAAGGTCGACTTCACCATCCAGAACGCCGGTGGCGTGCGCGCCGACGTGAACGCGGGCCCGCTCTCGGTCGGTTACGTGATGGGTACCCTGCTGCCGTTTGGCAACAAGATCGCCGCCTTCAACCTCAAGGGCAAGGACGTTCGTGCCACCCTGGAGTACGCCGTTGACTACTCCATCGGCCTGGAGACCGGGATCGCCGCTTCCAGCGGTGCCTTCCCCTACGTCGGCCACCTGAGCTACACCTACGACGGCAAGCTGGCCAAGGGCTCCCGCATCACCAAGCTGGAACTGCTGGACGCCAACGGTCAGTGGCAGCCGCTGGATGACGAGAAGGTGTACCGGGTCGGTGCCAACACCTACATCGCTTCCGGCAAGGATGGCTACAACGGCCTGCTCAAGCGTGAAGAGCTGCCCAACAAGGGTGACTACGTCGACTCCGGTGTCGGTGAGAACGAAATGTTCATGGAGTACGCCGAGTCCCAAGGCACCCTCAACCCGCTGCCCTACGCGACCGTGACCTACTACAAGCCCTGATCCGGCTCACAAGCTGTTGCAACGGCGCCTGAGGGCGCCGTTTTTATGGCATACTCCCCGCCAATCGATGCCGAGGAGACCCTTTGATGGCGAAGTACGACAAGATTTCCCCCGAGACCCAGCAGGAGGCGATGAAAATTGCCCGTGCCAACCAGAAGCCGGGGCAGACCAAGGAGCAAACCCAGCTGATCGCGCAGGGGATCCAGAAAGGCATAGACGAATACAAGAAACAGATGAAGGTGCGGGCCCGCGAGGCCAGCCGTCAGAAAAAACTGCAGGCCAAGGCCAAACAGTCCCACACAGCGCCGCAGGATGAGGAACCGGACGACATCGTCGAGCTGGTCGAAGTCTCCCGCCAGCATCCGCTGCCATGGCTGCTGCTGGCCATCAGCTGGCTGGGCTTTGCCGCCTGGTTCTGGCTGCGCTGAAGCCCAGGCCGACAAACCTTTGCCCGGGATCTGCTTCACAGCCCGGGCCCTTGTGGCTGGTCATCCCCGCCTCGGGCTGATTAAATCCCGCCACTGCTGCTCACGCCTTTTTTCAGGACACCCGTTATGAACCCGGCTCCACTCTACCTGCTGGCACCCCTGGTGCTGTTTATCGTGACCCTGCTGCTCTATCGCATCTCGCCGCTGCGCGCCGTTGCGGCTGGCAGCGCTCGCTGGTTTATTCTGCCGGCCTTCACCCTCTTCATTCTGCTCATCATCATCAATGGTGCGGCAGACCCGAGCCTGCGCAACCCGGCCTTTCACTGGCTGATGCCGGGGCTCGGCTTCGCCCTCAGCCTGTTCCCGGCCCTGCCCAAGGCGCTGGTGCCGCGCCTGGCCATCAAGGAGGGAGCCTTCGCCGCCCTCGGCCTGATGTTGATGAGCCTGGCCATGGTCTACTGACCGGCTCGCCATTGATGCGAACATGACTCAAGGGGCACTCTGTGACGGGGGCCCCTTGTACAAACAATGGCCTGCAGGCATCTTGGGGGGAGGATAGCCAGCAAGGAGGCCAAATGGACAATCCGCCCGATTTCATGGCGCAGTGGGATTATCGGGATCCCGCCGCCAGCGCCCTGCGTTTTCATGCCCTGTTGCCCGAGGCGCGCGCCGCCGCCGATCTGCAGTACGAGCTGGAGCTGCTCACCCAGATAGCCCGCACCCATTCGCTGCAACGCCAGTTTGCCGAGGCGCACCAGCTGCTCGACGAGATAGAACCCCGCCTCACCGACGCCACCCCCCGAGCCCGCCTGCGCGCCCTGCTGGAGCGAGGCCGTACCTTCAACTCCGCCGGCGACAAGGCCAGCGCCAAGACGCTGTTTGAACAGGCGTGGCAGCTGGGGCTCAAGCACAAGGAACTCTATCTCGCCATCGACGCCGCCCACATGATCGCCATCGCCGCGCCGCTGGAAGAGCAGAGCCGCTGGCATCAGCTGGCGATGGAGCTGGCCGAACGCAGTACCGATCACAAGGTGCGCGGCTGGCTCGCCACCCTCTACAACAACCAGGGCTGGACCCTGTTCGAGCTGGGTCGTTTCGATGAGGCCAGGGGCTTCCAGCAAAAATGTCTGGCCTGGCACGAGCAGCACAACAACCAGGCCAAGGCCTTTATCGCCCGCTGGAGTCTGGCCCGTCTGCTGCGGGCCCAGGGGCAGCATGAACAGGCGCTGGCCGACCTGATGCAGCTGAAGGGTGATATGGCGGCCGCCGGGGTGGCTGAGGATGGCTATCTGTTCGAGGAGCTGGGGGAGAACGCGCTGGTACTGGATGATCCGGCTGCAGCCGAATACTTCTCCCGCGCCTGGTTCCTGCTCTCGCAGGATCGCTGGCTCAAGGCCAACGAGGCCGAGCGGCTGGCCCGCCTCAAGCTCTTGGCCAAGCTCTAGCCAGCAACCGCCACAAACGCAGCGGGGCGGCCCATTGGCCGCCCCGCACATTTATCCCGGGGAAGGTGAGCCCCTCCCGACGCCGGCCTCACGCCAGACTCGCCTCTTCCCAGCCCTGTTTCTTGCGATAGATGGTGGAAGGGCTTATCTCCAGCAACGCCGCCGCCTTGGGGATGTTGCCGTCACAGCTGGCGATGGCCTGCTCTATGGTCTCTTTTTCCACCAGCCAGAGCGGGCGGATCGGGGCATTGGCCACCACCACGGCACCGCTGCCGGTCGCGGCCGCAGCGGGGATCGCCGCCAGCAGGCTGGCACGGCTGCCGTTGAGCGGGGGTGGCAAGATGTCGGGGCTCACCAGCTCGCGATCGTTGAGCACCACTATGTTGCGCACCACGTTCTGCAGCTCGCGCACGTTGCCGGGCCAGGGGTAATCGAGCAGCACCCGCGCCGCCTCGGCATCGAAATCCTTGAAGCGCTTGTTCTCTTCCTTGGCATAGCTTTGCAGCAGGGTTCGCGCCAGCAGCAGTATGTCCTCGCCCCGCTCGCGCAGCGGCGGCAGGCTGAGGGGGATGACGTGCAACCGGTAGTAGAGATCCTCGCGAAAACGCCCCGCCTTCACCTCCAGCAGGGGATCGCGGTTGGTGGCGCAAACGAAGCGCACGTCGACCGTCTCCAGCTTGCCGCTGCCGACCCGCTGCAGGGTGCCGGTCTGGATGAAGCGCAGCAGCTTGCTCTGCAGGTCCAGATCCATCTCGCAGATCTCGTCCAGAAACAGGGTGCCGCCATCCGCCAGGCTGGCCGCCCCCTTGCGATCCCCCTGCGCGCCGGTGAACGACCCCTTCACGTGGCCGAAGATTTCGCTCTCCATCAGGTCGTGGGGAATGGCGGCACAGTTGAGGGCGATGAAGGGCTGCTCGCGACGGGGGCTGCACTGGTGGATGGCCTCGGCGCACACCTCCTTGCCGGTGCCGCTCTCGCCGGTGATGAACACGGTCGCCTTGCTCGGTGCCGCACTCTCGATGATGCGATAGACCGCCTGCATCGGCATGGAGGCACCGATGAAACCGGCAAACGAGCTGCGCTCGAAGTTCTCCCGGTACTGGGCCACCAGCGAGCTGAGTTGCTGGTGCTTGAGGGCATTGCGCGCGGTGGCGCACAGCCGCTTGCCGTCGAACGGTTTGGTCAGAAAGTCGAAGGCGCCAAGCCGCATCGCCTCCACCGCCACGTCCACCGAGCCGTGGGCGGTGATCACCACCACCGAGCAGGGCAGCTGCTGTTCGGTGATCTGCTGCAGGATGTCCATGCCGGACATGTCGGGCAGCTCGAGATCCAGCAGCACCACCGGCGGCGGGCTGCTCAGCAGCTGCGCCAATGCCTGCTGGCCGCAATCGGCTCGCAGCACCTCGTAGCCATCCTGGGCCAGATACTGTTCATAGACCACCGCCAGACTGCGGGTATCTTCCACCAACAGGACTCGAGGTTTGCTTTCAGCCACGGGAGCCATCCTTGCAATTGATTTTGTTGTCTATTTCGGGTGTCGTTCGCCATGTTAGCACAGTTGGCGATACTCTCTTTTATCCCGCCATTCGGGCGGAGTTACAAGTAAAAACGGCTCCCTAAGGAGCTAATGCCAGTCAGTTAAGCCTGACTGGCATTGTTTTTACTAGGTTTTCTCGTCGCATACTTCTGTGGTTTGGCTTTGATGCACCTTGGGTAACTTCGTTCTCGGCGGGCGGGTAACTTGAACTGCTCTGCCTGTTTGTCCAACTCAGCGACACGCCCTGGAACCATGCCCGGTGACACAAACGGCAGGCAACTGAGTTCATGCAGCAGATACACCGATGCCATGTGAAAGCTCAACTGGCTGGCCGTATAGCCCTTTAAGCTCGCCGCCATCCTAACCATCTGATATCTCAGTAGGTTATAGGCCAATACCAAGCCCCATAGCTCCTGCCTTACTCCATCGGGTTTCTTGCTGCGCAGCGTCAGCCGGTGCTGTTGCAGGCTATGTTTCATCTCCCGATAGCCCAGCTCGATTTCCCAGCGATTCTGGTATAGCTCCATCAACTCGCTGGCCGGGAAGCGCAGCGGGTCGGTGAGCGAGGTCAGCACCTGCCGCTCCTTGCCGTTTACCGTCCGGGTCAGCAGCCGGGCTTCGAACTGCTCCGGCAACTCGCTCCACTTCTTCTTGGCCTGCGGACTGGCTCTGAGGCGTACCAGCACATCCTGCCGCCCCAGCTTGCGGATGACCTCGTATTGAGCCCCCTTTTTCAGCGGAATAAGCCAGTGACGCGCTACGCCCTGGCGTTGCCAGGCATGGAGTAACCCCAGTGAGTAGAAGCCCTTATCGAACAGGGTCAGGCTATTATCGGGTGTTTTTTCAATCAGTTGCTCTGCCAACACCATCTCGTTTACCGCACAGGAGTCCATCACTGTCTGGGTCAGCAGATGACTGGTCAGCTCCATCTGACACAACATGCGGACCTGGGGATATTGCGTCTCCCCCTGGACGGTTTTCGACTTGGCAAAGGCGCCGGCATTGTCCGGAGTATCGGGCGTGCGCCAGACCACCCCGTCCACGGCCAGCAGCTGCAAGCCGGCCCAGGTGGGGTGCTGACACTGCTGATGCCAGAGTGTGGCGGTCTGCTGGAACACCTGTCGAACGGCTTGGTCAGCCAGTTTTTGGCGCGCCTGGATGAAGGCGCTGGGGACGACAAACGGCCGGTCGCCGGGTAACAGGATATCGAGCTGGTTGGCCAGCTGGGCCATAGGGACATGACGAAACAAGGACATCCCGATAATGGCCCATAGCACCCGCTCCATGGGCATGCGCCGTCGGCGCAAGGAGACGGAGCCCGTCTCGGCCAAGCAAGCCTGCACCAGTTCAGGTGACAGCAGGTCAGACAGGGACTCAAACTTTCCGGGAGGACAGGCGTGAATGAAGTCGAGAGCTTGGTCGATACGCATAAAAAAATCCGAAACCCAACAAGGAGTTTCGGATTCTTACACAGCCTGAGGATCGGTCAATGGATCCTTAACTGATCGGCATTACTCCCTAAGGAGCCGTTTTTTCAACGTTTTCCGCTTACTTCTTGGCGTTGTCGCCATCGGCAGCAGGCTTCTCGATAGCCAGCAGCTCAACGTCGAATACCAGCACGGCATTGGCCGGGATGGAACCCGCACCGTGTTCGCCATAGGCCAGCTTGGACGGCAGGAAGAACTTGAACTTGGAACCGACCGGCATCAGCTGCACGCCTTCGGTCCAGCCCGGGATCACCTGGTTGAGCGGGAAGGTGGCCGGCTCGCCGCGATCGACGGAGCTGTCGAACTTGGTGCCGTCGGTCAGGGTACCGGTGTAGTGGACCTTGACGATGTCGGTGGCCTTCGGCTTGGCGCCGGTACCCATCTTCTCGACCTGGTATTGCAGGCCGGATTCGGTGCTCTTCACGCCCTCTTTCTTGGCGTTGGCAGCCAGGTACTCTTCACCCTTCTTCTGGTTTTCCACGGCATCCTTGTCAGCCTTGGCCTTGGTCAACTCGTTGATCTTGGCGTCGTACTGCTGCAGAACCTTCTGGATCTCCTCGTCGGTCATCTTGGCTTCTTTGCCCAGACCGTCGGTCACACCCTTGAGGATGACACTGTTGTCCAGCTTGATGCCGAGTTCCTGCTGACGTTCCAGGGTATTGGCGATATAACGACCCATGGAGAGGC
Source organism: Aeromonas sp. ASNIH4 (assembly GCF_002934425.1). Taxonomy (NCBI): domain Bacteria; kingdom Pseudomonadati; phylum Pseudomonadota; class Gammaproteobacteria; order Aeromonadales; family Aeromonadaceae; genus Aeromonas; species Aeromonas sp. ASNIH4. The sequence continues at coordinate 3,676,856 of NZ_CP026217.1, forward strand.
CAATTGCATAGCCGGATTGCTCTTCAAAGCTCTTGGCTTCAGCCTTGGGGGCCTCTGCCGGCTTGCTGGCTTCTGCCTTGACCTCTGCGGTATTCGCAGCAGTCTTCTCGTCTTTTTGGCAAGCAGTCAGACTCACGGCAACTGCCGCGGCCAACAGGGACACCTTCAGAAAATTGTTCATCAGTTTCTCCAAAACTCTAAATACCGCTCTCGGTTCCTTCGTGAAATGAGAGGTTTATCGTGATAAGCGCCTTATACTAACGCCGTGATCGCAGGTAACGAAAGCATGAGACAGGAAAAATGATAAAAAGTGCCATTTATCTCGTCGCGATTTGCCTGATACTGACAGGCTGCGAACAGAGCTCATCGCCGGACCGACAACTGACCCTCGCCAACCAGGGGCTGCTGAGCGCCGATCTGGCCAGCAACGGCAAGCAGGCCATCGTCTCCAGCCTGAGCCAGGGCACTGTGGTGTGGGATCTGGAACAGGGCAAGGAGCGCTGGCGCTGGCGCCAGTCCGACAATCCGGACAACTTCATCATCATCACCCGTTTCTCGGCGGACGACAGCCACGCCGTGACGGCCACCCCCGACAGTTTCGGGATCTGGCGCCTGCAGGATGGCCAGTCGCAAGGCTACTATTCGCTTCCTGAATCCAGGCTGAGGGACATCGCCCTGTCGGCCGACGGTCGCCAGGTGCTGATCGGCCGGGAAGACGGCAAGGCGGAAGTGGTGGATACCCGCAGCGGCCGCCGGCTGCAGTTTCTCGGCCACACCGAGCAGGTCAACACGGTGGATCTCTCCCCCAATGGCCGTTACGCCCTCACCGGCGGCAACGACTACAGCGCCTACCTGTGGGATACCCGCTCAGGCCAGGTAGTGTGGCGCTTCAACCACGCCGGTCGGGTGGTGCTGGCCCGGCTCGACCCGAGCGGACGGCTCGCCTTCACCGCCGACAGCCGCCAGGCCAGCATCTGGGATCTGACAACCGGCAAGGAGCTGAGCCGGTTGCAGTTCGATCACCGCTTCGAGGTCTACACCGCGGCGCGCTTTGCCAACGACGGCAAGTGGCTCATCACCGGCGCCCCCTCCCGCCAGCTCTCCCTGTGGCAGGTGAGCGACGGCAGACTGCTGCAGAGCTGGCGCGTCTCGCCCCATCCCAGGGTGAAACCGCCGAGCGCAGTGGTCTACGGCGTGGCTTTGCGCGACAATAGCCACCTTGTCAGCGCCAGCTCCAGCGGCCTGGCCGAAATCTGGACTATCAAGTAAGGACCAAAAGGCCCATGAGTCAGCAATTAAACGATCGCCTCGAAACCCTGGAAAGCCGCCTCGCCTTCGCCGAATACACGGTGGAGCAGCTCAACGACGAGGTCACCACCCAGGGCCGCGAGCTGGATCGGCTCAAGCATCAGATCCAGCTGCTGGTGGACAAGCTGCAGAGCGTGCAGCCGAGCCAGATCGCCAGCATGGCCGAAGAGACCCCGCCACCGCACTACTGATGAGTGCCAGCCATAAAAAAACCCGCGCCAGGCGCTAATGCCGATCAGTTAAGGATCCATTGACCGATCCTCAGGCTGTGTAAGAATCCGAAACTCCTTGTTGGGTTTCGGATTTTTTTATGCGTATCGACCAAGCTCTCGACTTCATTCACGCCTGTCCTCCCGGAAAGTTTGAGTCCCTGTCTGACCTGCTGTCACCTGAACTGGTGCAGGCTTGCTTGGCCGAGACGGGCTCCGTCTCCTTGCGCCGACGGCGCATGCCCATGGAGCGGGTGCTATGGGCCATTATCGGGATGTCCTTGTTTCGTCATGTCCCTATGGCCCAGCTGGCCAACCAGCTCGATATCCTGTTACCCGGCGACCGGCCGTTTGTCGTCCCCAGCGCCTTCATCCAGGCGCGCCAAAAACTGGCTGACCAAGCCGTTCGACAGGTGTTCCAGCAGACCGCCACACTCTGGCATCAGCAGTGTCAGCACCCCACCTGGGCCGGCTTGCAGCTGCTGGCCGTGGACGGGGTGGTCTGGCGCACGCCCGATACTCCGGACAATGCCGGCGCCTTTGCCAAGTCGAAAACCGTCCAGGGGGAGACGCAATATCCCCAGGTCCGCATGTTGTGTCAGATGGAGCTGACCAGTCATCTGCTGACCCAGACAGTGATGGACTCCTGTGCGGTAAACGAGATGGTGTTGGCAGAGCAACTGATTGAAAAAACACCCGATAATAGCCTGACCCTGTTCGATAAGGGCTTCTACTCACTGGGGTTACTCCATGCCTGGCAACGCCAGGGCGTAGCGCGTCACTGGCTTATTCCGCTGAAAAAGGGGGCTCAATACGAGGTCATCCGCAAGCTGGGGCGGCAGGATGTGCTGGTACGCCTCAGAGCCAGTCCGCAGGCCAAGAAGAAGTGGAGCGAGTTGCCGGAGCAGTTCGAAGCCCGGCTGCTGACCCGGACGGTAAACGGCAAGGAGCGGCAGGTGCTGACCTCGCTCACCGACCCGCTGCGCTTCCCGGCCAGCGAGTTGATGGAGCTATACCAGAATCGCTGGGAAATCGAGCTGGGCTATCGGGAGATGAAACATAGCCTGCAACAGCACCGGCTGACGCTGCGCAGCAAGAAACCCGATGGAGTAAGGCAGGAGCTATGGGGCTTGGTATTGGCCTATAACCTACTGAGATATCAGATGGTTAGGATGGCGGCGAGCTTAAAGGGCTATACGGCCAGCCAGTTGAGCTTTCACATGGCATCGGTGTATCTGCTGCATGAACTCAGTTGCCTGCCGTTTGTGTCACCGGGCATGGTTCCAGGGCGTGTCGCTGAGTTGGACAAACAGGCAGAGCAGTTCAAGTTACCCGCCCGCCGAGAACGAAGTTACCCAAGGTGCATCAAAGCCAAACCACAGAAGTATGCGACGAGAAAACCTAGTAAAAACAATGCCAGTCAGGCTTAACTGACTGGCATTAGCGCCAGGCGCGGGTTTTTTTTATCATCGGCAATGCCGTGATCAGTGCTGATGGCCCTTGCCACCGCAACCGCCACCACCGCAGCAGCCACCGTGACCGTGGTCGTCGCCGTGGTCATGACCGTGATCGTGGCCGTGATGGCCACCACCGCAGCAACCACCGTGCTCATGACCGTGGTCGTGATCATGGTCGTGGCCATGATCGTGACCGCAACCACCGGCACCGTGAACGTGGCCGTGGGCCAGCTCTTCGGCAGTGGCGGCGCGCACGTCCTTGATCTCGACCTTGAAGCCCAGGGTCACGCCAGCTAGCGGATGGTTGCCATCCACCTTGACGAACTCTTCGGACACTTCGATCACGGTCACCGGGCGGTGGCCGTCGTCAGTCTCGGCCACAAAAGTATCCCCTTCAGACACTTCCATGCCGTCGAACAGCTCGCCGGGCACTTCCTGCACCAGGTTCTCGTCGTACTGGCCATAGGCCTGCTCCGGCGTCAGGGTGACGTCGAATGCCTCGCCCACGCTGCGACCTTCCAGCTCGGCTTCGAGGCCGGAGACCAGATAACGGGTACCGTGCAGATACACCAGAGGCTCTTTACCGACAGTGGTGTCGATGACTTCACCGTGTTCGTCGGTGACCGTGTATTCCAGCGTAACCACGCTCAGGGGAGCTACTTTCATGTCAGGGATCCTGCGGATAGAAAAAAACGGGCCCAGAATACCTCAAAAAGGCAGACAAGCATATGGTCGGTCCGGCTTCAGCGTGATGAAAAAGCAATCAACAGCGGCCAGCCTGACCGGCGTGCCATCACCTTGAGGCCGGCACTCACTCGGGACGAAACACGCCGATTACCTGTTCCGTCTCCCGGGTCACCTTGTCCACCTCGGCCTGGGTCTGTACCTGGGTATCCCCGCACTCGACACAGGTCACCTTCTCGACTCCATGCTCCATATACAGCATCATGGTGTCCATTTTGCCGCACGCCGGACAGACCGCACCGGCAATGAAGCGTTTTTTACGTCTGGTTTCCATTTTTGTTACCTCCAGGCAGCATCATATCAGGGTTTTTACATGCATCACGCCATCGAATATCAGCATTTTTCCACTTCGCATCTGCAAGTCGGTGCCCGCAAGCGCGTGCCGGTGGGCCAGCTGCTGCGGATCACCCGGGGCGCGGCGCTGCTGCGACTCGGCGCCCATGAGTGGCTGATGCCGACGGGAAGCCACTTCTGGCTCTGTGCCGATGCCCTGGCCGCATTCACCCCGTTGGCGGGCTGCCAGCATGATCTGCTGACCTGCTCGGTACGCGTGGAGCAGCCAGAGCGGGCGGGCTGGCTGCAGCCCACCCCGCTGCTGGCGGCGCTGCTCGACGGCCTGGCCCAGTGGCAGCGCCCCCGCGACTGGCAAGGTGCCTATGGCCACCGCTTGCAGGTGATACTCGACGAGCTGCCGGCCTGCCCCATTGCCCCCCAGCCAGACAATGCCCTGCAGGCCGCCTGGCTGGCGCTGGCAAACGGTCAGGAGGGCAGCGATGCGGCATGGCAGCAATGTCTGGCGCAGCGTGGCCTCAGCGACCCGGCGCTGGCGGGCGACGCGCTGCGCGCCCAGTGGCAGCTGCTGCAGGCAGTGCGGCTGCTCAAGAGCGGCAGCCAACGCGCCCAGGTGGTGAGCAAGCTGGGTTATGGGGATGAAGCCGCGCTCGCCCACGCCTGCCAGCAGTGGCTCGGCACCCCGCTGGAGGCGTTGCAGGCGCGCTGAACACCACGCCCATGAGGGCCCCAGGCAGTGCGCACAAGCGCGGATTGCGGCAATAAATGGATGAAATGAGTCCAGTTTTGCGGCCAATGGTCGTTAATAACCACAAGGCCATTTCTTCTATAATCCTTTATGCTAGGGGCCTGAATTGACTGATACCGTTTTGACTCACAGGACATCTGCCATGAAAAGCAAGGCCAACCAATCCCAGGGCATGTTGCTGTTTCATCTCTCGGCCAAGCAATCCTTCGCCATCGGCACCCTCAAGGTGAAAGAGATAGTGCCCTACACCCAGCTGACGGCCATGCCGCACTCGCACCCGACCGTGCTCGGCGCCGCCAGCATGCGTGGCACCACCATCCCGGTGATCGACATGGCCATGGCGGTGGGTTATCGCCCGATCAGCAAGGAAGAGATGCCGCACTGCTTCATCATCATCACCGACTGCCGCCGTACCCTGGTGGGCTTTCTGGTGCGCGGCATCGACAAGATCACCGAGTGCAACTGGCGCGACATCGAGCCGCCGCCCGCCACTCTCGGCCACAACGTGTTCGTCACCGGTGTGACCCGGGTCAATGACCAGCTGATCCAGCTGCTGGACGTGGAGCTGATCCTCTCCCGGGTCTATCCGGACGATCCCAGCCACCTCTATCCGGTGCTGACCGACGTGCAGCGGGAGCGGATCAAGCCGATGCGGATCCTGCTGGTGGATGACTCCTCGGTCGCCCGTCGCCAGCTGATGGCGGCACTGGACTATATCAACATCCCCTACGAGGTGTGCACCAACGGCAAGGATGCGCTGACCCTGATGCAGACCCGCGCCAGCCAGAAGACCCCCATCGACATTCTGGTGAGCGACATCGAGATGCCGGGGCTCGACGGCTATGAGCTGGCCTTCGAGGTGCAGAGTGACGCCAAACTGGCGGGCGCCTACATCATCCTGCACACCTCGCTCTCCAGCGAGATCAGCGTAGAGCGGGCCCATCAGGTGGGTGCTCACGAGGCGCTGACCAAGTTTGAAGCCAACGAACTGATCCAGGCCATGCTGCGCGGTGCCGAGCACCACGACAGCCTGCCGGCCTGATCCCGACGGCGAGAAGCCCGGCTTCTCGCCATTGCCTTTTCTGTCCCTGTCACCCCGCGGACCCAGCATGCTGATCGAAAGCCACTTCCACGCCCCCTGGTGGGCGCGCAATCCCCATCTGCAAACCATTTTGCCCAAGTGGCTGCGCCGGCAACCGGCCCATTTCGTGGCGGAGCGCTTCGAGCTGGCGGATGGCGATTTTGTCGATCTCGCCTGGAGCGGCGAGATCAGCCGGGATGAGCGGCCGCTCATCGTGCTGTTTCACGGGCTGGAGGGGAGCATTCACTCCCACTATGCCAAGGGACTGTTCGCCCACCTGCAACATCAGGGCAACGAGGCGGTGCTGATGCACTTTCGCGGCTGCAGCGGCGAGCCGAACCGGCTGCTGCAGGCTTATCACTCCGGCGCCATCGAGGATGCCCAGGCACTGATCGCCGAGCTGGGCCGCCGCTTTCCCGGCAAACCGCTCATCGCCATCGGCTATTCACTGGGGGGCAACATGCTGGTCAATCTGCTGGCGCGCGCCTGCCCGAGCGAGCTGACGGCGGCGGTGGTGATCTCGGCGCCGCTGCGGCTGGACAGCTGCGCCGATCGGGTCAATCAGGGCTTCTCGCGGGTCTATCAGAGCTATCTGCTGCGCACCATGCGCCACAACCTGCAGCAGAAGATCCAGCGGCAGGCGGCGGCCGGTGCCCGCTGGCAGCCGCAGCAGGTGCGCGCCATCGCCACCCTGCGCGACTTCGATGAGCAGGTCACGGCGCCGCTGCACGGTTTTGACAGTGCCGATCACTACTATCAGCGCTGCTCGGGCCTGGGGATGCTGGCACGGATCCCCATCCCCACCCTGGTGATCCACGCCGCCGACGATCCCTTCATGACCGAGGCGGTGATCCCGCAGGCCGAGCAGCTCTCCCCCATGGTGCGCTACGAGCTGAGCCGCCAGGGTGGCCACGTGGGCTTCCTGCACGGTACCCCCTGGCGACCGCGGTTCTGGCTGGAAGAGCGGATCAGCCAGTGGCTGCGGGAGCAGACTCAGGGGGCGAGCCGGTAGCCGTTGCGGCCAGCCTCCTTGACCTGATAGAGCGCCTCGTCGGCACGCACCAGCATGTCGGCGATGCCATCCTGCCCCCCGTGCCACAGGGCGATGCCCTGGCTCACGGTGACCCGATCCGACACCTCCGACTGCGCATGAAGGATGCCTCGTCCGGCCAGCGCGGCGGCAATGCGTTTGGCGATGGCGCTGGCGGCCAGCGCATCGGCACCGGGCAGCAACAGCACGAACTCCTCCCCGCCATAGCGGGCCACCACGTCGGCCGGCTGGCGAATGGCCTCGCGCAGGCAGTCGGCCACCGCGATCAGGCAGTTGTCCCCCTGCAGATGGCCGTAGTGATCGTTGAAGCGTTTGAAGAAGTCCACGTCCAGCAGCAGGATGGCAAACTCGCCGTGCTGCTCTCTCGCCTCCTGCAGAATCTGCTCGCCGACGTTGTCGAAGTGGCGCCGGTTGGCCAGCCCGGTCAGCGGATCCCGCTTGGCCATGGCATCGAGCTGGCGGGCCAGGGTCAGGTTCTCGTGCTCACGGGATACCGCCAGCTCGAACCAGCCGTTGAGCATCCGCCTGCCCGTCTCCAGCATGATGATGAGACAGCCCACCGCCATCCAGTGCACCGCCGGAAACGGCACCTTGACCAGCAGCGCCTCCAGCAGCAGAAACAGCAGCGGCGGGGTGCTGAAGCAGTAGAACAGCCGCACCTCGCAATAGAGCGCCACCAGCGCCGTCATCAGCAGCATGCTGATGAGATCGAATGCCAGGCTGAAACCACCTCTCAGCTCCACCAAGGCGATGGCGTAACCGAGCAGCGCCCAGCCGATCCCCCACAGCAGGGCACCGGCACGCAGGCAGGGTTGCCAGATGGTGGGGGGCTGACGGGAGAGCCAGTGCCAGAACAGCGGAAACGACAGGCAGGCCAGCGTCATCAGCACCAGCTGCACCTCGTAGCTCCAGGGCAATACCCGGGCCACCACCAGATGGGCGTCCTGATAGACATAGAAGCGCGCCAGCAGGAATAGGATCGCCAGCTGGTTGACGGCCCAGAACCAGCGCAACCCCTTGCTCAGGGCGTGGCGGCGAGACTCGTACAGATGGTGATCGAGGTGGCTGGAGAGACGACGTTGTTCATCAGAGAGCATGTTCATACCTGCTTGCTGCCATATAAATCCCTTGCGCTTGCTGCCGACAGATAGACAATACCCGCTCTCTGGTAACGGAAGATGAAACCATGATTATCCCCTGGCAAGAGCTGGATGCAGACACCCTCAACAACCTGCTCGAGCACTTCGTGCTGCAAGAGGGCACCGAGTACGGCGAACATGATGTCAGTCTGGCCGACAAGGTCGCCGATGTCAGGACACAGCTGCAGCAGGGGCTGGCCGTGATCGTTTACAGCGAGCTGCACGAAAGCGTGAACATAGTGCCCAAGGCGACCCTCGACCGGGCTCAGGTGGACGATATACCGGAATAGCCGGCCCATTGCCATCCCGATCTGGGTCTTGCCAGCCGGGCAGACACGATGGCGGCACCAACCCGACAGTTCCCGCCGGGCTGGCGGCTCCTTTTCAGAAAATAAAAATGGCCCTCCGCACTGGCGGAGGGCCATTTTTATTGTGAGCAGAGTGCGCTCTGCCGGATGTTATGCATTGATTGGTGCCCCGCGGCAATATGCTGCGGGAAAATAGGCCATATCAATACCGGTTTAATTAATAGTGGCGAGCCATGCAGAGAACCTGGCCATAGCGGCAATATAAAATTAATAAAGTGAATCAGCTCACAATATTAAATAAATATGACAACAACGCTCACCGACAATAGTGACGAAAATAGTCTTGTTCAGCGTGAAGAGATGCCGCACTGCCATGGCACTGAAACATGGTGGCAGCGTGGCATGGTCTTTTTATTTCATTACCGATTCGCCCCGCCCGATGGCGTAGTAATGAAAACCATGATCTTTCATCCGGCCCGGATCAAACAGGTTGCGGCCATCGACGATCAGCGGATAACGCAACGCCTGCTTGATGGCGGCAAAATTGGGGGCCTTGAAATGGTTCCACTCGGTGCAGATCACCAGGGCATCCGCACCAAACAGCGCCGCCTCCTTGGTGCCCATCAGCCGTAGCTTGTCACAGTTGCCGTAGATCTGCTGGGCCTCTTGCATCGCCTCGGGATCGTAGGCCTGCACGGTCGCCCCGGCCTGCCACAACGCCTCCATCAAGGCCCGGCTCGGCGCCTCGCGCATGTCGTCGGTGTTGGGCTTGAACGCCAGCCCCCACAGGGCGATGGTCTTGCCGGCCAGGCTCTCCCCTTCGGCGCAGAAGAACGCTGACAACAGCTGAAACAGCCGCGATTTTTGCAATTCGTTGACTCGCTCCACCGCCCGGATCAGCGGCGTGTCGTACTCCAGCTCCTGGGCCGTGGCCAGCAAGGCTTTGACATCCTTGGGAAAACAGGAGCCGCCATAGCCACAACCCGGGTAGATGAACTGATAGCCGATGCGCTGATCCGAGCCTATCCCCTGGCGCACCATCTCGATGTCGGCGCCGACCCGCTCGGCCAGCCCGGCTATCTCGTTGATGAAGCTTATCTTGGTGGCCAGCATGCAGTTGGCGGCGTACTTGGTCAGCTCGGCGCTGCGCACATCCATGAACAGGATGCGGTCGTGGTTGCGGTTGAACGGCTCGTAGAGCTCGCGCATCAGCTGGCGGGAGGCCTCGTTGGCGGTGCCCACCACGATGCGATCCGGCCGCAGGCAATCCTGGATGGCGGAGCCCTCTTTCAGAAATTCGGGGTTGGAAACCACGTCGAAGGTGAACGACTGATCTCGCTGCTGCAGGATGGCGTTGACCCTGGCGGTCACCTTGTCGGCGGTGCCCACCGGCACGGTCGACTTGTTGACGATGATGACAGGCCGATCGCGATACTGGGCGATGGTCTCGGCCACCGTCAGCACGTGGCTCAGATCGGCGGAACCATCTTCCCCCGGTGGCGTGCCTACTGCCAGAAACTGCACATCGCCGTGTTTGACGGCCAGCACGGCGTCCGTGGTGAACACCAGGGCGCCGCTCTTGATGTTGCGCTGCAGCAGGGATTCGAGACCGGGTTCATAGATGGGCACCTGGCCATCCATCAGGGCTGCCACCTTCTGTTCATCGACATCGACACAGATCACCTGATGACCGACGTCGGCCAGTACGGTGGCCTGAACCAGGCCCACGTAGCCACTTCCAAATACAGTAATGTTCATATTGATACAACCAAAATGTCAGAGAAAATGTAATTTGGAAAAACAAGAGTTGGGGGGGTTATAAATATTTATCACATTACCTAAGATGACCGCACCAGTTAATTGTTACCAGCTGTTTCTGGACCATTGCAGGCCCGCTTTTATATACGTTATGTTGAGTGCAATTTTTGGGGCGGCCCGCTTTTACGGGCACTGATTAATATTCTTCGTTGGATCTCTTATGCAAGATTTTCTGCCATTTTCGAGGCCCGCCATCGGTGATGCCGAGATAAGTGCTGTCTGTGACGTATTGAAATCGGGCTGGATCACCACGGGCCCGAAGAATCATGAACTGGAACAGCAATTCTGCGACACATTCGGCTGCCAGCACGCGGTCGCACTCTGCTCCGCCACCGCCGGCATGCACGTCACCCTGCTGGCGCTGGGCATAGGCCCGGGAGATGAGGTGATCACCCCCTCCCAGACCTGGGTCTCCACCATCAACATCATCACCCTGCTGGGGGCCGAGCCGGTCTTCGTCGACGTGGACCCGGATACCCTGATGACCAGCGCCGAGCTGATCGCGCCGCTCATCACCGCCAGGACCAAAGCCATCATCCCGGTCCACTACGCCGGCGCCCCGGTCGATCTGGATCCGATCCTGGCGCTGGCCGGCCAGCACGGCATACCGGTCATCGAGGATGCCGCCCACGCGGTCGGCACCCGCTACCGGGAGCGCTGGATCGGCGCCAGCGGCACCGCCATCTTCTCCTTCCACGCCATCAAGAACCTGACCTGCGCCGAAGGGGGCATGCTGGTGACCGACGACAAGGCACTGGCGGACAAAGTTCGGATGCTCAAATTCCACGGCCTGGGGGTGGATGCCTTTGATCGCATGAGCCTGGGCCGCAAGCCGCAGGCGGAGGTGATCACCCCGGGCTTCAAATACAACCTGGCCGACATCAACGCCGCCATCGCCCTGGTGCAACTGGCGCGCCTGCCCGAGCTCAACGCCAAGCGAGCCGAACTGGTGGCCCGCTACCAGGAGCGGCTGACCGGTCTGCCGCTGGCGCCCCTCGCCGTGCCGGGCTACCCCCACCTGCACGCCTGGCACCTGTTCATGGTACGGGTCGACCCGGATCGCTGCGGGCTCGACCGGGATCAGCTGATGCAGGCACTGCAGGAGCGCGGCATCGGTACCGGTCTGCACTTTCGGGCAGCCCATACCCAGAAGTACTACCGCGAACGCTACCCGACCCTCAGCCTGCCTCATACCGAGTGGAACTCGTCACGCCTGTGCACCCTGCCACTCTTCCCGGACATGACGCTGGCCGACGTCGACCGCGTGGTCGCGGCCCTTATCGACATATTGGAGTAATGCAACGTGAACAACACTGACATCAAGCTGGTTTCGGTGGTCATCCCCGTCTACAACGAGGAGGCCAGCCTGCCCGCGCTGCTGAGCCGGGTCACCGCCGCCTGCGATCAGCTGTCACAGGATTACGAGGTGATCCTGATCGATGACGGCAGCCACGACGGCTCCACCGAGCTCATCAGAGACGCCGCCGCCGTTGAGGGCAGCAAGCTGGTCGGGGTGCTGCTCAACCGCAACTACGGTCAGCACGCCGCCATCATGGCCGGCTTCGAGACCGCCAAGGGGGATCTGGTGATCACCCTGGATGCGGATCTGCAGAACCCACCCGAGGAGATCCCTCGCCTGGTCGAAGCCGCCATGCAGGGCTACGACGTGGTGGGCACCATGCGCCGCAATCGGCAGGACTCCTGGTTTCGCAAGACCGCCTCCAAGCTCATCAACAAGTCGGTGCAAAAGGCCACCGGCGTGCACATGAGCGACTACGGCTGCATGCTGCGCGCCTACCGCCGTCACATCATCGACGCCATGCTCTGCTGCCAGGAGCGCAGCACCTTCATCCCCATCCTGGCCAACAGCTTCGCCCGCCGCACCATAGAGCTGGAAGTGGGCCACGCCGAGCGGGCCCACGGCGAGTCCAAATACGGGCTGATGCACCTCATCAATCTGATGTATGACCTGGTCACCTGCATGACCACCACCCCGCTGCGGCTGCTCAGCATCGTCGGCAGCGTGGTGGCAGGCATCGGCTTTACCTTCTCCATCCTGCTGATCCTGATGCGCCTCATTCTGGGCGCCGACTGGGCCGCCGATGGCGTCTTCACCCTCTTTGCCATTCTCTTCACCTTTGTCGGCGTGCAGCTGCTGGGCATGGGGCTGCTGGGAGAATACATAGGCCGCATGTACACCGACGTGCGCGCCCGTCCCCGCTACTTCATCCACCAGATCGTGCGCAGCGCCACCACCCCTTCGCAACAGGAAGCTGAACAATGAAAGTCGTCGTCTTTGCTTATCACGATATCGGTTGCACCGGTATCGAGGCCCTGCTCGAGGCAGGCTACGAGATCCAGGCCGTCTTCACCCACGCCGACGATCCGGGCGAGAACCGCTTCTTCGGCTCGGTCGCCCAGCTCTGCGCCGAGCACAACCTGCCGGTCTACTCCCCCGAGGACGTGAACCACCCGCTCTGGATTGAGCGCATTCGCGAGCTGGCACCCCAGGCCCTCTTCTCCTTCTACTACCGCAACATGCTCAAGCAGGCGATCCTCGACATCCCGACCGTCGGCGCCTTCAACCTGCACGGCTCCCTGCTGCCCGCCTACCGCGGTCGCGCCCCCATCAACTGGTGCCTGGTCAACGGCGAGGCCGAGACCGGCATCACCCTGCACCAGATGACCGCCAAGCCCGATGCCGGCGCCATCGTCGCCCAGCAGGCGGTGACCATTGCCGACGACGACACCGCGCTGACCCTGCACGGCAAGGTGCGCCTCGCCGCCCGGGCACTGCTGGAGCAGGAGCTGCCCAAGTTGCGCGCCGGCGACATCCGCCTCACCCCGCAGGATGAGAGCAAGGCCAGCTACTATGGCCGCCGCACCCCGGCCGATGGCGAACTGCACTGGCACCGCCCGGCCCGCGAACTGCACAACCTGGTGCGCGCCGTCACCCAGCCCTACCCGGGCGCCTTCAGCTTCGCCGGCGATCGCAAGCTGACGGTGTGGAAGAGCCACTGGCTGGCCCAGCAGAGCGACAAGCAGCCGGGCACCATCCTGAGCCAGGAGCCGCTGCGCATCGCCTGCGGTGAAGGGGTGCTGGAGATCGTGGCCGGTCAGGCCGAAGGCGGACTCTATGTGCGCGGCGCCCAGCTGGCCCGCGAACTGGGGCTGGTCGAAGGGATGAAGATCGGCGCCAAGGCGAGCAATGCCCTGCGCAAGGCGCGGCTGACCCGGGTGCTGATCCTCGGCGTCAACGGCTTCATCGGCAACCACCTGACCGAGCGCCTGCTCCAGGATGGCGGCTACGAGGTGTATGGCCTCGACATCGGCTCCAGCGCGGTGGACCGCTTCATCGGTCACCCCAACTTCCACTTCGTGGAAGGGGACATCAGCATCCACACCGAGTGGATCGAGTATCACATCAAGAAGTGCGACGTGATCCTGCCACTGGTGGCCATCGCCACCCCCATCGAGTACACCCGCAACCCGCTGCGCGTGTTCGAGCTCGACTTCGAGGAAAACCTCAAGATCGTCCGCTACTGCGTGAAATACCACAAGCGCATCATCTTCCCCTCCACCTCCGAGGTGTACGGGATGTGCGACGATCACAGCTTCGATGAAGACAGCTCCCGCCTCATCGTCGGCCCCATCAACAAGCAGCGCTGGATCTACTCGGTCTCCAAGCAGCTGCTGGATCGGGTGATCTGGGCCTACGGCAAGAAAGAGGGGCTCAACTTCACACTGTTCCGCCCCTTCAACTGGATGGGGCCGCGTCTGGACAGCCTGGACTCCGCCCGCATCGGCAGCTCCCGCGCCATCACCCAGCTGATCCTCAACCTGGTGGACGGCACCCCGATCCAGCTGGTGGACGGCGGCGCCCAGAAACGCTGCTTCACCGACATCGAGGACGGCATCGAGGCCCTGTTCCGCATCATCGAGAACAAGGAGAACCGCTGCGACGGCCAGATCATCAACATCGGCAACCCGGACAACGAGGCCAGCATCCAGCAGATGGCCGAGATCCTGCTCGCCAAGTTCGAGGCTCACCCGCTGCGCGACCAGTTCCCGCCGTTTGCCGGCTTCAAGCTGGTGGAGAGCAAATCCTTCTACGGCGACGGCTATCAGGACGTCTCCCACCGTCGGCCGAGCATCGCCAATGCCCGCCGCCTGCTGGACTGGGAACCGACCATCGAGATGGAAGAGACCATCGGCAACACCCTCGACTTCTTCCTGCAAGGGGCGGTCACGACGGGAGTCGAGCATGACTGAGGTAGGTCTGCGGATCGACGTCGATACCTTCAGGGGGACCCGTGACGGGGTGCCCCGCCTGCTGCAACTGCTCGACAAGCATCAGGTCAAGGGGAGCTTCTTCTTCTCGGTCGGACCGGACAACATGGGGCGCCACTTGTGGCGCCTGCTAAAACCCCGCTTTCTGCTCAAGATGCTGCGCTCCAACGCAGCATCCCTCTATGGGCTGGACATCCTGCTGGCCGGCACCGCCTGGCCCGGCAAGTCCATCGGCAAGCAGCTCGGCTCCCTGATGCGCGACACCGACAGCGCCCGTCACGAGGTGGGGCTGCACGCCTGGGATCACCACGGCTGGCAGGCCAACACCGGCCGCTGGGACGAAGCCGAGCTCACACGTCAGACCCGGCTCGGGGTGGATGCGCTCAACCAGATCCTGGGGCGCGAAGTGGACTGCTCCGCCGCCGCCGGCTGGCGGGCTGACCCGCTCACCACCCAGGCCAAGGAGCCGTTCGGCTTTCGCTACAACAGCGACTGTCGCGGCAGCGGCCTGTTTCGGCCCCTGCTGCAGGATGGCCGCCCCGGCACCCCGCAGATCCCGGTCAACCTGCCCACCTTCGACGAGGTGGTGGGCCATCAGGTCACGGTCGACGGTTTCAACCGTTTCCTGCTGGAGCAGCTGGCGACCCCGCCGGCGCAGGGCCCCCACGTCTACACCATCCACGCCGAAGTGGAAGGGATCGTGATGGCCGAGCAGTTCGATGCCCTGCTCGGCGAAGCCAGGGCGCGCGGCATCCGCTTCGTGCCGCTCGGGGATCTGTTACCATCCGACCCGACCACGCTGCCGACCGGCCGGCTGGTCCGCGGCACCCTGCCCGGACGGGAGGGCTGGCTCGGCTGCAAGGCCGAGGCCTGAGATGAATGACGCCACCTCGGGTGGCAGGACTAACCATCGCGCTAATCACACCATGCAACAGAGGATGTCATGACGTTGACCAAGTGGGCCCTGCCCCTGTTCTTTCTCTTCTTTTACCTGCTGCCGCTCGACCAGCGGCCGCTCTGGAGCCCGGACGAAAACCGCTACGCCGAGATCAGCCGGGAGATGGTGAGCACCGGCGACTGGGTGGTGCCCCACTTCCTGGGTTTGCGCTACTTCGAGAAACCCATCGCCGGCTACTGGTTCAACAGCATCAGCCAGCAGCTGTTCGGTGATACCAACTTCGCCGTGCGCTTCGCCTCGGCCGCCGCCACCGGTCTGAGCGCCCTGCTGATCTGCTGGTTTGCCCTGCAGTTGTGGCAGTGCCGGCGCAAGGCCTTCCTGACCGGGCTCATCTATCTGTCGCTGTTGATTGTCTACGGCATCGGCACCTACAGCGTGCTGGACGCCATGGTGACCCTCTGGCTCAACGCCGCTATGGTGAGCTTCTACATCATCCGCAAGGAGGGCTCCCTTGGCAGCCGGGTCGGCGGCTACCTGCTGTTCGGCCTCGCCTGCGGCATGGGTTTTCTCACCAAGGGCTTCATCGCCCTGGCGGTGCCCGTGGTGGTCATCGTGCCCTACGTCATCTATCAGCGCCGCCTGCTCGAGCTGGTGCGCTTCGGGCCGCTGGCCATCCTGAGCGCGGTCCTGCTGGCCGCCCCCTGGGCCATCGCCGTGCACCTGCGCGAACCGGACTACTGGCACTACTTCTTCTGGGTTGAACACATCCAGCGCTTCGCCGCCGACAACGCCCAGCACAAGGCGCCGTTCTGGTACTACCTGCCCATGGGGCTGCTCGGCACCCTGCCCTGGCTCGGCCTGCTGCCCGGCGCCCTGCGCAAGGGCTGGCAGGAGCGCAAGATAAGCCCGGAAACCCTCTACCTGCTGGCCTGGGTGATCCTGCCCCTGCTGTTCTTCAGCATTGCCAAGGGCAAGCTGCTCACCTACATCCTGCCCTGCTTCGCCCCGCTGGCCATGCTGATGGCCGCCAGCGCCGTCGACCTGCTCAAGGAGGGCAAAGAGCGGGCCTTGCGGGTCAATGCCTGGCTCAACGGCCTGTTCGGCCTCATCTGCCTGGTGGTGCTGGCCGTGCTGGCGTTCGCCCCCAGCCACGCCGTCTATGGCGAGGAGGATCACGGTGCGCTGGCGGTGGCCATGGTCATCTTCGCCGGCTGGAGTCTGCTCGGCTTCATCCAGTTGAAGGAAGTCAGCCGCCGCTGGACCCTGAGCGCGCTCTGCCCCATGGTGCTGGCCATCGGCCTGCCCTGGGCGCTGCCGCAATCGCTGATCGACTCCAAGCTGCCGGAGCGCTTCATCGAAGCCAATCAGGCCGTGCTGATGAAGTCGGGAACCCTGCTGGCCAACGACGTCGGACTGGCCTCCTCCCTCGCCTGGGGCACCCAGCGCAGCGAGATCAACCTGTTCGACAGCAAGGGCGAGGTGCATTACGGCCTCGGCTACCCGGATGCGGCGGGGCGCTACGTGGCCCGTGCAGACTTCCCAGCCTGGCTGGCACAGGCGCGCAAGAATGGGCAGGTGGCTCTGCTGATGAAGACCGATCGCGACGGCAACACCGGGCCCGTCCCTCCCGCCGACGAGACCATCGTCAGCCACCGGCTGACCCTGCTCATCTACCACGGGGCCCAGTGATGGACATCCTGCTGCTGTTGCTGGTGTGCCTGCTGACCTGCAGCGGCCAGATGCTGCAAAAGCAGGCGGTCGTCAGCTGGCAGCGCCAGCCCTGCAACCACTGGCAGAAGCTGCGCTCACCCTGGCTCATCGCCAGCGTGGCGGCGCTCGGCTGCGGCATGCTGCTCTGGATCTACCTGCTGCAACGGCTGCCGCTCGGCATGGCCTACCCCATGCTCAGCATCAATCTGGTGCTGGTGCTGGTCGGTTCCAGGCTGTTCTTTCACGAGCAGATCAGCTACCACAACTGGCTGGGAGTGGGGGCCATCATAGTGGGCGCCCTGCTGCTGGGAGGCTTGCTATGAGCGATGACCATCCGCAGGCGGGCCAACGACCGGCCAGCCCTGCAAGAGCGGCGCTGAAGGGGTATCTCTACGTGCTCGGCAGCATCTTGCTGGTGACAGCCGCCCAGCTCGGCATGAAGTGGGGGGTGATCCAGCTGCCGACCTGGCAGATGGATCTTGCCGTGATGCTGGCCCATCCGCTGCCGCTGCTGGTGATCCTGGCCGGGGTGGGCTGCTACGCCCTGTCGCTGCTCTGCTGGCTGGCAGCGCTGCACTCCACTCCGCTCAACATCGCCTACCCCCTGCTCAGCACCAGCTATGCGCTGGTCTACCTGCTGGCGGTCAACATCCCGCTCTTCGCCGAGCCGCTGGAGCCCGGCAAGGCACTCGGGGTGCTGTTCATTCTGCTGGGGGCCGTGCTGGTAGGGATCAAGCCTGCGGCCGGCACCAAGCAGGCCGGCTAGTTTTTCTCTTTGCTTGTCGCAAGGGCTGCCACGGCAGCCCTTTTTTGCGTCTGCGACCGGTGCAGGCACACTGGCACGCCCGCGAAGCAGTTGCGCGGTGGTACTGTCAGGTCGCACACTTGACCGCACTCGGAACATGCCTTTATAACGGAACTCCCAAGGAAGAGAGAATTCTATGTCGGCAAAGCATCCCATCATTGCGGTTACCGGTTCGTCCGGAGCCGGCACCTCCACCTCCACCAACGCCTTTCGCTCCATGTTTCATCAGCTCGGTTATCAGGCGGCCGTGGTGGAAGGGGACAGTTTTCATCGCTACACCCGCCCGGAAATGGACGTGGCGATCCGCAAGGCGCGCGAACAGGGGCGCCACATCAGCTATTTCGGCCCCGAGGCCAACGACTTCGGCCTGCTGGAGAGCTTCTTTCAGGAGTACGGCCAGAACGGCAGCGGCCAGTATCGCCGCTACCTGCACAGCTTCGACGAGGCGGTGCCCTTCAACCAGATGCCGGGCACCTTCACCCCCTGGCAGAACCTGCCGAGCGACACCGACCTGCTGTTCTACGAAGGGCTGCACGGCGGCGTGGTCACCGATGAGCACAACGTGGCCCGCCACGTGGACTTCCTCATCGGGGTGGTGCCCATCGTCAACCTGGAGTGGATCCAGAAGCTCATTCGCGACACCTCGGAGCGCGGCCATTCGCGTGAGGCGGTCACCGACTCCATCGTCCGCTCCATGGACGACTACATCAACTTCATCACCCCCCAGTTCTCCCGCACCCACATCAACTTCCAGCGGGTGCCGACGGTGGATACCTCCAACCCCTTCAGCGCCAAGGTGATCCCGAGTCTGGACGAGAGTATGCTGGTGATACGGTTTCGCGGCATCAAGCAGGTGGATTTCCCCTACCTGCTGTCGATGATCGACGGATCCTTCATGTCACGGATGAACACCATCGTAGTGCCGGGCGGCAAGATGGGCTTCGCGATGGAGCTGATCCTGCGCCCGTTGATCCAGCAACTGATTGAAACCGGCAAGATCACCTGAGCCAAGGAGCTGATGATGCGGTTAGCGTTTATCTCTGTGGGATTGGCCGCCCTGCTGGGTGGCTGCAGCAGCGGCCCGGCCGCGCCGACCCTGGAAGCGGGCACCATGGTGGTGCGCCCGGCGGCCAGCTGGCCATTCGGGGCGACGCCGCGCTATGCGCTGGCCGAGCAGTTCCAGTATGCCGGCGACAGCGCCGAGGGGTGGCTGGAGCCGGTGCAACAGGCGGTCAATCAGGAGCTGGGGCGCAAGGGGTGGCAGAGCGTGCCCCTCGACGAGGCCGATGTCTGGGTCGCCATCGGGGTGGCCGGCAGCAAGGATCTGAGCGATGGCGAGATCTTCGCTCGCCTCGGCATGACCCCTGGGCTGCAGGCCAAGGCCGATGCCCGCAAGGGCACCCTGGCCATCGTGCTGCTCGACCGGCGCACCCAGCAGGCGGTGTGGAGCAGCGCCATCTCCCTGGCCAGCGACGTGGCCATCGCCGAAGGGGAGCGTCAGCAACTGAGCCAGCAACTGGCCGCCAAGATGCTCAACGCCCTGCCACACTGACCCCCAATACGCAAAACGGCCTGTATTGAGCAGGCCGTTGTCATCACACCATGACGATCACTTGCGCTGGCAAGTCAGCAGGGTTACCCCTTTCTGGCTGAGGATGGCCTGCTTCTCCTGATTCCAGAAGGTGGTCACCCCGTCGGAATACTTGGCACCGGACTCCGCCTCGACCCGGCCCAGCTTGTGATAGACCCCGGCATAGGGGAACTGCACCATGTCGGCCTGGGCATCATAGGTCACGGCCAGCAACTCCTCACCGCACTGATACTGGCTGTACTGGTACTGGGTCGGTTGCGGCATGCTGCAGGCCGCCAGCCCCAGCAGGGGGAGTAACGCTATCATCTTTTTCATTGCACTTTCCTTATGTCATGGTGTTATTCGATCGGAAGAGCCACTGCTATCAGGCTTCAAGAATTTGATAACTATGGGTAATTTCTACCGCTTTTTCCAACATCAGGGAAACTGAACAATATTTTTCCATCGACAGATCCACCGCGCGGGCCACCTGCTTTTCGGCCAGCCCCTTGCCGGTCACGACGAAGTGGAGGTGGATCTTCTCGAATACCCGCGGTACCGAGTCAGCCCGCTCACCGGCCAGCTCCACATGGCAGGCGGTCACGGATTGACGCGCCTTCTCCAGGATGGAGACCACGTCGATCGAGCTGCAACCGCCCACCGCCAGCAGGATCATCTCCATCGGGCTGGCACCTTCGCCTGGGTTGGCACCGTCCAGGATCACCTTGTGACCGGACTCACTCTCGCCCACAAACTGCATGCCTTCCACCCAGCTGACCTTGGCTTTCATTTCACATTTCCTCTTGATGACGACAGATCTGACTGACATAGCATACCGCAGACGACGCGACAGCGGCACATATCCGCCATTTTCACGAACTTCCTGACTAACTAGATCAAAATCAACATCTGATGCCCCCATCTTCCCTACAATGGCGAACGGAACGCAGCAGGGGTTGCAAGGGGAGCTGGCAAAAGCCCTCAAAGCCTTGTCAGCACAGACAAAGGCTCTTATCCTACTGCGACTAATACAAGGAATGGCAAGGTTGGCAGCTTGCCCGGACGCACGAGTCCATAAAAAGACACTACAGAGGAATTCTCATGGTCATTGGCAAACCGCAAAGCGATCCCACCCTGGAATGGTTCTTGTCGCACTGCCACATTCATAAGTATCCCGCCAAGAGCACCCTGATCCACGCGGGTGAGAAAGCGGAAACCCTCTACTACATCGTCAAGGGCACTGTGGCCGTCTTGATCAAGGACGATGAAGGCAAGGAGATGATCCTCTCCTATCTGAACCAGGGCGATTTCCTGGGCGAGATGGGGATGTTCGAGGAGAGCGAAAACCCGGAGCGTTCCGCCTGGGTGCGTGCCAAAGGTTCCTGTGAAGTGGCCGAGATCTCCTACAAGAAATTCCGCCAGCTGATCCAGGTCAACCCGGAAATCCTGATGCGCCTCTCCGGCCAGATGGCGGCCCGCCTGCAGCACACCAGCCAGAAAGTCGGCAACCTCGCCTTCCTGGACGTGACCGGCCGGATCGCCCAGACCCTGCTGAACCTGGCCAAGCAGCCGGATGCCATGACCCACCCGGATGGCATGCAGATCAAGATCACCCGTCAGGAGATAGGCCAGATCGTCGGCTGCTCCCGCGAAACCGTCGGCCGGATCCTCAAGATGCTCGAAGAGCAGGAGCTGATCTCCGCCCACGGCAAGACCATAGTGGTGTTCGGCACTCGCTGATCCTCGCGACTGGCGGCCCCGCACTGGGTCGCCGGATAAAAAAGGCTGCCACGGCAGCCTTTTCTGATCGTCTCCCCTATAATCCCGAACGCCCCTGCCGTCATGGCCTTCGCCAAGAGAAATCCTATGCACCTGCAATGCCCTATCTGTCGCAGCCCGCTGCAACTTCATGAAGCCTCCCGCGGGGTCTACTGCGCCAACAAGCACCATTTCGATCCCGCGCCGGAAGGCTATCTGGATCTCATCCCCGGCAAAAAGAATCCCAAGGACAGCGACAGCCGCGCCCTGATGCGCGCCAAACGCCACTTCCTCGAGCAGGGCCACCAGCTGCCGCTGGTCGAGGCGATGGCCAGCCTGCTTGCCCCCCTCGAGCCGCGCGAGCTGATCCACCTGGGCTGTGGCGAGGGTTACTACTGCCGGACCCTGGCCGAGCGCCTGCCGGGCTGGCAATTTGCCGGCGTCGACATCGCCAAGAACACCATCTTTGCCGCCAACAAGGCGCAGCCGGACGCTCAGTTCGTTATCGCCGATCCGGCCCGCGCCCCCATTCTGCCGGGTACGGCCCAGCTGCTGCTGGTCAACGATCTCAAGGTCAAGACCGAACAGCTGGTCAGCTGGCTGGCACCGGGCGGCTACCTGCTCTACCTGCAACCCGGCCCCCGCCACCAGTGGCAGCTGAGGGTCAGCCTCAACCCGGTCAGCATGGAGCACCCGCTGAGCTGGCCGAGCCTGGCCGGCCTCAACCCCATGGGTCAGCTGCGCTGCCAGTTCAGCATGCAGATGGACCTGGGCCTGCGCAGCTTCATCCTGGAGACCAGCCGCCTCGGCTGGCGCGCCAGCGGCGAGCAGCGCCACGCCTTCAGCCATCAGGGACCGGACGAGCTGGAGCAGGATCTGCTGCTGAGCCTGTGGCAAAAGCCGCTGTGAGCGCACTCACCCCATGAAAAAAGGCCCTGACGGGCCTTTTTTATTGCGCGGAGATGCCGTTACAGCTTGATCCAGGCATCGCTCCAGGCCGTGCCCTTGCCGGGTTCATAGGCCCAGGCTGCACCGGCACACCAGCCGGTGTAGGGATGGGGCTTGCACTGGTAGTTGCCGCCCAGGTTGCTCACCTTGTCACCGGCTTTGTAGGCGGTGCCCTCCTTGTAGGGCGGGTTGCCATCCGGCGGCGTGGTACCGCCGCTGCCCTTGATCAGGATCTCGTGGGTGGCGCTGCGGCTCAGCCCCTTGTCGTCGGTCACCTTGAGCACGAAGCCGTAGCGGGTGTCGCTGGTCGGGGTCGGCGGCAGGATAGCGCTCAGGGTGGACTGGCTCAGATCCGAGGCGCTGGCCCCGGCAGGCAGGGTCCAGGCGTAGCTGAGGGGCTTGCCTTCCGGATCGCTCGAGCCCTGGCCGGAGAGCAGCACGGTGGCGCCGCCCAGCGCCTCGCTCGGGCCGCTGATGCTGGCCACCGGCGGCAGGTTGGTGCCACCGCCGTTGTCCTCGATCACCACCTCGGGGAAGAAGTGCTGCACGCAGCGGCTGTAGTCACGCTCCTTGAAGGCGCTGAAGCGGGTCTGGTAGCCCACCAGCTTGCAGGCGTAGCTCTTGCCACCGTTGGGGTTGCCCGGCACATAGCTCCAGTCGTTCTCCCAGTAGATGGGCAGGGCGCCAGCGCCGGCCTCGTCAAAGACCTTCATGTTCTTGCAACCGAGCACCTCGTCGGCAGGCACCGGCACCCCCAGATACTGGGCCTGGGCCTGGTAGTAGGTGATCCGGTTCTGGGACTGGGCATGCTCGGCTGCACCGCCGCACTCCACCCCGCCGTTGATGATCTGGGTGGTCACCCCGAAGCCCGGTACCAGGCCGTTCTGCCTGTCGTGGGCGTTGGGCTGCCAGGTGCCGTCGATCACGTGCAGCATGGAGGGCTTGGGCGGCTGCGGATAGACGAAGAAGAACACGGCGCTGGCCAGGTTGAGCCAGGTGTCCGCCACTTTCTCCGGGCTGTCCAGCAGGGTGCGCACAGTACCGAACATGGCCTCGGAGAAGGGGCCGTAGTTGTAGTTGTACGACAGCTGCTTGGCACCGCGACCGAAGTAGCTCTTGAACTCGCCGTTGTCGAACTTGCCGCACGGCCACTGCTGACCCTGCCACACATCCGGCCGGCACTCGGCGTTGTAGCCGCCGCGCATCTGCTCGGTCCAGCCCATCTCCCGTACCCACACCAGGCCCTGACGCCACTCGGGCTCGGGGCGCCAGCTCTCGTGACCGCCGGTCTCCTGGGCGAAGTGGGCGAACATGGTGGCCAGCGACTTGCGGCAGATGGCCTCGGCGTTGCGCCCGTCGCTGTAGTCACCACAGAAGGCCGGGAACTTGGCCACCGCCTGCAGGAAGCCGCGATAGGTGTACTCCGGCGCCCGCAGCGGGAACAGGAAGTTGAACTGCGACTCGCTGAGCAGCCCCTCCACCCGTTTGACGTTGGCGGGATTGAGCGGCAGGCCGGGGGCCACCGCCTCGACCACGGCGTTGTCGCGGGTGGCGATAGAGGCCTTGACCGCCGTCATGGCCGGGAAGTCGGTGAGCGCATGCTCCCTGGCATCCAGCTCGCTCTGGCTCAGGTAGACGGTGCTGCCGTCAGCGGCGCCGCTGCCTCCCTGCGTGGGCGGGGCTATGCCCTCCCCGTCACCCGGTGGCGTCGCCTCGCCCGCCCCCAGCAGGGCCCACGGAGAATCCCACTCGTTGGCGACCTGCACGCCCGGGCTCTGGCCCGGATTGGCATACCATTTGGCCTCGTAGATCTGGCCGTTGAAACTGACCTGGCTGCCGCCGCCATAGCCCTGATTGATGTCATAGGCGCTGGCGGCCCACAGCTGACCGCTCAGACAGAGCCCGGCCAACAGGGTGGCCACAGAGGACTTTCTTGTCATCATATTTACCTCTTGCTTGATGAAAGGCGGGGCTTGGCCCCCGCCAGTGGCACCTCGCATTGCGCGAGGAGAAAGGAGAAAAACACTCAGTGCGCCGCCAGCGGCATGCCGTTAACCGTGTAGCCGAGCCCGGCCGGGGCCGGGGCAAGCTGGGCCTCGGCCTGTGACTGGTTGCGGCACAGCACGCTGGCGCTGCGCGGTTCGCTCGCGCTCGGCACGTTGACGTGGAACTTGTTCATCATGCTGGCGCTCAGCCGGTGATTGGCCAGCTTGAAGCGCAGCAGGCCGTCACGGGTCTCCACCTGCAGCTGGCAGTCACTGTTGCCGAGCCGCTCGCCGTCATCGCCATAGGCAAAGCCGTAGGCGCCGTGCAGGGCCGGATAGAGGTAGCTCGGCAGCTGCCCCTGCGGATCGTAGTAACCGACCAGGGTGGTCACCGGCACACCGAAGGCAGCGGGCTTGCGATCAGCCGCCAGATCCGTCGGCGCGCCCTCGTTCCAGCGGCTGCCGTCGGAGCGGTAGCTCTTCTTGAAGCCGCGCGAGACGGTGATCTGCTGACCGTTGATGAAGAGGGTGCTGTTGTAGCCGGCGTTGTGGTCGATGCTGACGATGCGGCCGCGATTGACCGCCGAGGCTGCCGGCAGCTGGATGTTGCGGGTCCAGTTGCCATCCCACATGGCCACCTTGACCAGATCGTACTCGGCCAGCAGGGCGGCCAGCTTGACCTCTCCCAGAGCGCTCACCGGCGCGGTGATCTGCTCGGCGAGATCGACCCGGTGGCGGTAGGGCTCCATTCTGGCCTGGCTTTCGTTCCACTTGCTGAAACCGGTGGGAGACGCTGCGTCGAACACCGCCTTGCTCTCGAGGAAGCGCTGGATGATGGCGGCCGAGTTGGGGGTGTAGAGGGTGAAGCGGTTGAAGCCGGAGAGCGGCTCGCCGCCGGCCATGGCGTCGAAGCCGAACTTGCGGCCGTCAAACGGCGCCTGGCACTGGCCGTCGAGGCAGGCGCTCTGGCCGCTGCGGCTCGCAAAGAAATTGGGGATGAAGCGGTTCTTGTCGCCATCCCAACCCCAGGTGGCATTGATCTGATCGGCGCTGCGGTGCACCGAACCGGCAAAGCCGCCCACGTAGTGGCCGAGACCGTAGTTGTGGCCCACCTCGTGGCTGAACTCGTTGCCAAGGGAAGCGTCGAGCGTGACGATGCCGCCCCCGCCGGATCCGCCGTGCACCTGCACCCCGTTGGCGTACTTGCCGCGGCTGTTGTGGGCCGCCAGCTGGGCCACCACGTAGGGGTGGCTGTTCTCCCCCTCCCCGGCGGTGCTGTTGATGCCGTAGTTGGCATTGTCGATGCCAAGGGAGATGAGCTCCTTGCCGATGCGCTGGCGCATGGTGCCGCTGTGCCAGCCCCCTTCGCTCGGATCAACGTCGGTGAGCAGGGTGCCATCCGGCAGCATCACCTCCGGCAACGACAGCGGCGCATACTGGCTGACGATGAGTCGGCTGGCGGGAATGGTCTGGAAATACTCCCGCTGGGCTTCTTTATCTTTGGCAAAGGCGAACTGGTCGCGCGGGCTGGTCAGCATGCCGATGTCGATGGTGTGAATCAGCAGTTCCCCCGGCGCCCCCACCTTGAGGTCGTTCAGCTCGCCGCTCAGATCCCCCTGGCTCAGTCGCAGGGTGAGACCGGGCATGATCCACTCGGCCGGCAGCACGGCGCTCCAGGCATCGCTGGCATAGGTGATGCCGTTGTTTTCCAGCTCGCCATCGCGGATCCACTGGCCGCGCACGAACTTGAACTGCTGGCTCTGGCCGCGGGAGATCGTCACCTGGCGGCCGCTGAAGTAGACGGTGGAGTTGTAGCCGGCATTGGAGGCGAGGCGCACCATCTTGCCCTCCAGGCTCGCGTCGCGCGGCAGGTGGATGTCGCGCACCCAGCGGCCGTCGGCGGTCTGGATGGTGACCAGGGCATGGGGCTGCAACTTGCCGAGCAGGAAGGCGCCGCTCGGATCGCTCAGCCTGGCCAGCTCGCTGCTGCTGTTGATGACGGCACTGGTGCCGGGGCCCGGGGTGAAGTCGACCCCCTCCTCCGGCGTTCCTTCCAGGTAGTAGGCAGTCTTGGGCAGGCGGGAGGGCGGATCCAGCGTGAGGCTGCCGAGCAGCTTGCCGGCGCCGTCGCGGGCCTCGAGCGCCAGCGGCGCCTGGTTGCCGGCCTGCAGCGGGCGCACCAGCAGCAAGCTCTTGCGCAGGGCGGTGAGGCGGGGCTGGTTGTCCCCCTCCCGCGGGTGGGCGGGCAGGATCTGGCTCTGAGCAAACTGGACGCCGGCCAGCAGCGACCCCTGCAGATCGTTCTGCGGCCGGGTGGCGTCAAAGACCAGCGGCGTGGGTGGCTGAACGGCGGCCAGCAGCGGGCCGCTTGCCAGGGCTGCGCCGATCAGGCAGGCAAGACGTGTGGTGCATGTGGTCATGGCGGTGCTCTTTGTTGTTATGGGGAAAAAAGGGGGCATGCCTGGCATGCCCCGATGGATTTTATGGTGAGGTTATTTGCAGCTGGCGGCGCCGATGTCCTGCCAGACGTCGTGCTTGCCGGGCTCGTTGCCGCGGGTCCAGTACTGGGCCTTCCACTGGCGACCATTGTGGGTGGTCACGTCACCGGCGTTGTAGGCGACACTGGCATCCCAGCCCAGCTGCACCTGGCTTATCAGCTTCCACTGATCGGCGGTGCGGCTCGGTTCATTGCCCTGGGTCCAGTACTTGGCCTGCCACACCAGCTGGTTGTGGCTCACCTTCTCGCCACCGTTGTAGGTGGTCGAGGCCTTCCAGGCCGGCCAGTTGGCGGCATCCGGATCGGTGGCGTTGCAGTCGCCGCCACCGCTGACCGGGGTCACGGTGAGGCGGGTCTTGCCCTGGGCATCCAGGGCGCCGTCGGTCACGGTGACGGTGAGGTCATAACCGGTCTCCACGGTGACGCTGGGACCCGTCACCACCAGGGTCTTGCTGTTCTGACCGCTGGCGGTGAGCCCGGCCGGCACACTCCACTGATAGCTCAGGGTGTCGCCGTTGGGGTCGGTGGCGCTGGCAGTGATGCTCACCTGCTTGCCGGCCTGCACCGAGACCTTGTCCTGCACCGTGACGACCGGCGGCAGGTTGGGTTGCGGCGCCTTGTTGGTCACCACCACCTGATCCTTGGCACTGAGGTTGTGGTCATCGGTCACGGTCAGCTCGAACACCAGATTGACGTCCTGGCTCACCGCATCGACGCTCACCTTGGCCTTGGCCTGGGTGGCATCGCTCAGGGTCGCCTTGGGACCGGAGATCTGGGCCCAGCTGTAGCTCAGCACCGCTCCTTCCGGATCGCGGGAGGAGGAACCGTCCAGCACCAGCTGGGCCGGCCCGGTCACCGCGAGATCGGTGCCGGCGTTGGCCACCGGCGGCTTGTTGACCGGCGGTGTGCTATCGCCGTGGCCCAGCCCCTCGTGCATGGCGTTGAGAATGTCGCCGTTGTCGGCGTCGATTTCCCAGGCGAACATGCCGCCGAGCTGGTTGGCCAGCACGTACTGCCCCTTGGCCTTGACCGAGCGCTCGTCATCGAAGGTGATGAGCTCGCCGGTGGCAGCCTTGAACACGGACGGTGCCTCGGCCACTTCGTCATAGCTGTACTGCCAGTCGCCGGCCATCTTGCCCTTGGCGATGCCGCGGTAGTCGATGACCCCCTTCTCCCAGATCCCTTCCGCTTCGGTCCCCGCAATCGGGCCGGTGGCTGTGCCGGTGAAGGGGTTGTTGCCCTGATACCCGCTGACGCCGGTCCAGCCGCGACCATACATGGCGGCCCCCACCACCACCTTGCCCGGCTCGACGCCCTGACCCAGCAGCGCCTTGACCCCCTTGTCGGTGGTGTACTTGGTGTTGGGATCCCAGCTCGACTCGTAGAGCGCTGTCTGATGGCCCAGCCCGGTGTTGGTCCAAGCGCCGTTGAAGTCGTAGCTCATCAGGAAGATGTGATTCATGTATTGCTGGGCGGCGCGATAGTCCACCTTGGCAATCTTGTCACCGCCGGCGCTGATAGCGGAGGTGAGCTCGTAGGTGCGGCCGGTCTCTGCGCTCAGCTCGTCGAGCATGGCGCGCAGCTCCTTCATCAGCAGCACGTAGGTTTCGCCGTCGGAGGGGCTGCCGAGGTTGGGGTTGGCCCCGAGGCCACCCGGGAATTCCCAGTCGATGTCCACCCCGTCGAAGAATTTCCAAGTCTGCAGATACTCCTTCACCGAGGCGACGAAGGTGTCGCGCTTGGTCTTGTCACCGAAGAAGAAGAAGGGGTCGGAGAGGGTCCAGCCACCGATGGAGGGGAGGATCTTCAGGTCCGGATAGGCCTTCTTGAGCGCCATCAGGTTGCCGAAGTTGCCCTTGTAGGGTTCGTCATAGGCGGTGAGATTGCCCTGCCCCATCTGGATGGCGGCCCAGGGATCATGGATGGAGACCTTGAAGTCCTCGCGCCCGGCACAGGAGCGCTGTAGCGCCTCGAAGCTGCCGGAGATCTCTTTCAAGCTGTCGTTGATGCCGTTGCCACCGCAGATCGGGGTGAAACCGTAGAGGATGTGGGTCAGGTTCTGGGCCGGGATCTTGTCCACGGTGAACTTGCGACCATAGACACCCCACTCCACGTAGTAGGCCCCCATCACCTTGCCGGTCTTGTTGACGTAAGGCTTGTTGTTCTCCTTGAGCGGCGCCTTGAGCGGCAACAGGTGGCTGCCGTCGGTGTCGGCCACCAGGATCTCTTTCTTGTCGGAGAGGGTGCAGCCGTCGGCGTTGCACAGCGCCACCTGCATCTGGTAGCGGCCCCCCTTGGTGACCTTGAAGTTGGCGGTGCCGGAAGCGGACGCGGCACCGGACCACACCTCCTTGCCGTCGAGCAGTACCTTGGCGGTCTGGCCGACATCACCGGACCAGAGGTTCCAGCTCACGCTGACCGGCGCGCCATCGGCGTGCACCTTGACCAGCTTGTTGTAGGAGGTGGCGGCTTGATCCACTTCGACGATGGCGAACTTGGTTTCGCCCCAGCCGATGGTGGGTTTGCCGGGGGCGGCAGCGAAGGCGGAGGAGGCACACAGACCCCCGACCAACAACGCCAGTACGGAGGGTTTTGGACTTAACATAGTTGAATATCCTTATTTCGTTCTTGGAATAGATAACGAAAAAGGCAACGCAACCTGACAGGTAACGCAGACAACATCGCACCATGGCTTGGCCCATGGACGAAACAACCTGTGGTGGCCCCGCTATCTTAGGTACTGCTGACCCTTAGACCGGAAGCTTTGCGTCCCGGACTTTCATCCGGTTTGCCTTTTGCACAACTTGATTTGCGACAAAAATAATCGCGACCTGACTATAAGGGAGTCAAAGGAGGGAGGGCAAACCCCCGAACGGTTATTAATAAACCACTTTTTATCGAAAAAGAGCCTCAAACGAGAAGAAAAGGCACTTTTTGGTGTCAGAAAGTGCCGATCTTGCTGGCTGGGAGCCGTCGATTAAAAATCGGACGAATTCCCGGTTTCGTGATCATCATCAAGTTTGGCCGGCCGCAATATGCTGTTCATCAGCGCCCGCAGCTTGAGCGGCTTGACCGGTTTGCTGATGTAGCCGTAGCCATGTTCGCGGATCTGCGCCTGCAGCTCGCTCTTGCGATCCGCACTGATGATGATGCCGCCGATGTCGCTGCCGTGGGCGAGACGCAGCATGTGCAGCGCCTGCAGCCCGGTCTTGCCGTCGTCCAGATGGTAATCGGAGAGCACCAGCTGCGGCAGGAAGCCGCCGGCGATGAGATCCTCCGCCTGGGCCAGGCTCTGGGCACAGACCACCTCGCAGCCCCAGCGTCCCAGCAGGGAGTGCATGGCGATCAGGATGTCGCTCTCGTTGTCGATGCAGAGCACCCGGATCCCCTCCAGCTGGCTGTCGCGCTGGGCGGGGGCCGCCACCTGCGTCGTTGCGACAGGACGGGTCGCCAGGTTGAGGGTGATGGCAAACACCGAGCCCGCCCCCGGCCAGCTGCGCAGGGTCAGGTTGTGGCCGAGCACCAGGGCGATGCCGCGAGCGATGGCAAGGCCGAGCCCCAGCCCCTGCTCCCGCGCGGTGCGGGAGTGATCGAGGCGGGAGAACTCGTCGAAGATCGCCTCCTGCTTGTCGGCCGGAATGCCGGGGCCGTTGTCCCACACCTCGATGCGCACCTTGTCGCCAAGCCGGCGGCAACCGAGCAGCACCCGCCCGCCCGGGTTGTAGCGAAAGGCGTTGGTGAGGAAGTTTTGCAGCACCCGCCGCAGCAGGCGCACGTCGCTGTAGACCGCCACACCACTCTCCACCACCGAGAACTGGATCCCCCCCGCCTGCGCCAGCACCCCGAACTCCGCCTTGAGGTTGTCGAACACGTCGCGCAGGGCAAAATCCAGTTTCTTGGCCTTGAACTTGCCCGCTTCGAGGCGCGAGATGTCGAGCAGATCGGTGATGAGATCCTCGGTCGCCCCCAGCGCGTCGTCGATGTGGCGAGCGATGCGGGCCGGCTCGTCCGCCGGCGGCAGCATCTCCAGCAGGGAGGAGGTAAACAGCTTGGCGGCGTTGAGCGGCTGGGTCAGGTCGTGGCTCACCGCCGCCAGGAAGCGGCTCTTTGAGTGGTTGGCCCGCTCCACCTGCTGGTTCACCAGCAGCAGCTGGCGGTTGAGCTCGGAGAGCTCGTGGGTGCGCTCGGCCACCCGCGCCTCCAGGTGTTCGTTGGCCTCGCGCAGCACCCGCTCGGCGTTGCGAAACGGGGTGATGTCGGTAAAGGTCATCACGAAACCGCCCGCCGGCATGGGGTTGCCCTGCATCTCGATCACCCGGCCATCGGGGCGTTCCCGCGCCGAGATATGCTGGCTGCCGCGCTGCATGAAGGCGACCCGCCGCGCCACGTGGGCCTCGACATCGCCCGGGCCGCACAGCCCCTGCTCGGCGTTGTAGCGGATGATCTCCTCGATGGGGCGGCCCACCTGAATGAGGCCGGGCGGATAGTGGAACAGCTCGATGTAGCGCCGATTCCAGGCCACCAGCTTGAGCTCCCTATCCACCACCGAGATCCCCTGTCCCATGTGTTCGATGGCCCCCTGCAGCAGGCCGCGGTTGAAGCGAAACACGTCGGAGGCCTCGTCCACTATGGTGGCGATCTCTTCGAGCTGCATGTTGCGCCCCTGCAGGGCCGAAGCCAGCACCAGGCGGGCGGACGAGGTGCCGAACACCCCGGCCAGCAGCCGCTCAGTATGGGCGATCAGCTCGGCGGAGGCCTGCATCTGGGGCGCCAGGGTGCCCCCCCGCTCGCCGGCGAAGCGGCCGAAGGCGCGCTTGACCCGGCTCGAGCCGACGAAACGGGCCGCCAGCATCTCCAGCTCCTTGACCGAGACCCGCGCCTGATAGAGCGCCGTGGTGTCGCGGCTCGGCTTGCCGACGAAGTTGGCCGCCTGCAGCCGCTCGCTCACCGCCGCCTGCGACAGCAGGGAGCCCGCCACGTAGCCGATGAGGTTGAGCAACAGGCTCAGAAAGATGCACCAGGCCCCCAGACTGAGATCGCGAAACGCCGGCCAGTCGGGCGGCGCCAGCAGGGCCGCCAGCGGCGAGCCGGCCAGCAGGCCGCTCTCCGCCAGCAGGGTAGCGAACCAGAGGCTGACCCCGAGGGCGAGACCGAGGTAGACCCCCTTGCGATTGCCGTGCCGCCAATAGAGGCCGAGCAGCAGCGCCGGGGCGAACTGGGCCACCGCGCCGAACGACAGGTAGCCGATGCGCGACAGGCTGGTGAGATCTCCGAGCCAGAGGTAGAGCCCCCAGGCCGCCAGCAGGATCAGCAGGATGGCGCCGCGGCGCACCTGCAGCAGCAGGCGCACCAGCCGCTCGTCGCGCCCCTGCTGCCAGAAGCGGCGCAGCAGCACCGGCAGCACCAGATCGTTGCTGACCATGATGGCCAGCGCTATGGTGCAGACGATCACCATGCCGGTGGCCGCCGAGGTGCCGCCAAGAAACGCCAGCAGCGCCATGCCGTCGAAACCGAGCGACATGGGGAGGCTGATCACATAGGTATCCGAGGCCATGCCGGCCCCCACCCACTGCTTGCCCGCCAGCGCCAGCGGCCAGATGAACAGCCCCATCACGAACAGGTAGAGCGGAAACAGCCAGCGCGCCCAGTGCAGATCCTGGCCCTGGTTGTTCTCCACCACGGTCACGTGAAACTGGCGCGGCAGGCAGATGACGGCGCACATGGCAACCAGGGTATAGATAGCGAGCTCCAGCAGGCTGCCCGGCGTCACCGCCACCACCGCATCGAGAAAGTCGCTGGCTACCAGGGTACGGGCCTGGCTCGGCTTGCTGAGGATAAGCCAGAGCGCAAAGCCCCCCACCGCCATGAAGGCGAGCAGCTTGACTACGGATTCGAAGGCGATGGCCACCACCATGCCGCGGTGGTGCTCGGTGGCGTCCAGATGGCGGGTGCCGAACAGAATGCTGAACAGCGCCAGCAGCAGGGCCACGCCGATGGCCAGCCCGGCGGTATTGCCGGTGGGGCCGGCAGGCACAGAGTTGGCCATCAGCAGATCCAGCCCGGTGACGATGGCTTTCAGCTGCAACACCAGGTACGGCAGTATCCCCATGATGGCGATCAGCGCGATCACCATGGCCAGGCGCTGGGACTTGCCGTAACGGGCGGCGATGAAGTCGGCGATGGAGGTGATGTGCTCGCGCTTGGCCACCAGGATGAGGCGGGCCAGCAAGCGCCAGCCAAACAGGAACACCAGCATGGGGCCCAGATAGATGGGCACAGGTGACCAGGGCGACTCGCTGGCCTGGCCCACCGTGCCAAAGAAGGTCCAGGAGGTGCAGTAGACCGCCAGCGACAGGCTGTAGAGCAGGGGCTGCCCCTTTAAACGGCGACGTTTGTTCTTGTCCGCCACGTAGGCGATCAGAAACAGCAGCCCCAGATAGGAGAGCGACAATCCGATCAGCAACCATCCCTGGTGCATCTGTAACCTCTTGTCCGTGTTGAAGATTCAAGCGCAGCAGCAGCCAGTCTAGAGAGCCTCTCGAAAAATGTCATCCTCTTATTGCAGCAAGAATTTATCGTTTTTCAATAAAAAACGGTTGAATAAATATCGAAAAACGATAAACATCTAGCTGTGTTTATTGATAAACAATAATTCGGTGCTGCGCGTGGCCCACCCTTTCACTCCAAGAGGTAAGCGATGAAACACAACAAGCTCGAACGCATGAGCAATCTGATCGAATGGATCCTGCTGTTCGCCCTGCTGGCCACCCCGCTCATGACGATCATGGGAGTCTGGTCCCAGCTGCTCGGCGGCAGCGACTACCTGCAGCAGGAGCTGATCGAGGCACTGGCGGTGCAAGACAGTTCGGTGCTCAACCATGTCCCCCTGACCATGGCACAGCCGGCGCTGGCCAGCACGGCTCCCTCGATTGCCGACTACCCCCTCAGCCTGGGCACCCGTCTGCTGGGCACCCTGGTGATGCTGCTGCCGGATCTGGTGTTCATGCTGATGCTGTGGCAGCTGCTCCAGCTGTTTCGCGGCTATCGGCAGGCCATGCTGTTCACCTTCAGCCAGATCCGCCGCTACCAGTTGATCGGCCTGCTGCTCTGTGTCAGTTTCGTCACCAAAATCATCACCACCCCGCTGCTGGACCTAGTGCTCACCCTGCCGGGCCCCGAGCTGCACGGCCAGATCAACATAGGTTCATCGGACTTCCAGTTGCTGCTGGCCGGGCTGATCGTGTCGGCGCTGGCGCTGGTGATGCGCGAGGCCAAGCGGCTGGCCGATGAACAACAACTGACGGTGTGAGGAACCCATGCCCATCATCATCCGACTCGATGCCCTGCTGGCCGAACGCAAAATGACTGCACGCGAGCTGGCCCTGCGGGTCAACATCACCGAGGCCAACCTCTCCATCCTGAAAAACGGCCATGCCAAGGCGGTTCGCTTCTCCACCCTGGAGGCGATCTGCCGCGAACTGGGCTGCCAGCCCGGGGATCTGCTGGCCTTTGAGCAGGAGTCCTGAGCCAGCCATCACCATGCAACAAGGGGAGCCGAGGCTCCCCTTTTCCGTTGCTGATCAATGTGGTTGCTGACCGGATAGGGCCACTCAGGCGGCCTTCAGCTCGCCCTCCCGCAGGCGCAGCACGAACACCGGCAGCACCACCAGCACCATCAGGAAGAAGATGCCGCCCCCCAGCGGTTCGAACAGCAGGCCGCACAGGGTCATCAGGGCGGCCACCGTCATGCCGAGCCCCAACGCCGCATAGAGCGCCTGGGTCGGGATCAGCTGCTCGGCCGGCAGCTGGCGGGTCATGAAGCGCACGGCGCCGAGGTGACTGACGCAGAAGGTGACTGCATGCAGCAGCTGACCCGCCACCAGCACCAGCAGCTCGGTGGAGGCACCGAGCAGGATCCAGCGCACCACGCAGCCCAGCGCCCCCACCAGAAACAGGGTCTGGGCGCCGAAGCGGTTGAGAAAGCGCTTGTCGGCGGCAAACATGCCGATCTCCGCCACCACCCCCAACGCCCACAGATAACCTATGGTGATGCCGCTGTAACCCGCCGCCTTCCAGTGCATGGCGCTAAAGCCGTAGTAGGCGGCGTGGCTGCCCTGCAGCAGGGCCGAGATCAGCAGGAAGCGGCGCACCGAGGGGGACTTGAGGGTATCGAGCAGGGAGGCCTTGGCCCGTTCGCCCTGAATGTCCTGCGGCGCCGGGTGCAGCGGCAGCCAGCTCAGCAGCAGCATCAGCAGCAATCCGGCCACCATGGTATGCAGTATCCAGTCGCTGCCAAAATTCCCCACCAGCGCCCCCACCAGGGTCGAGGCAACGATGAAGGCGAACGAGCCGCACAGCCGCACCTTGCCGTAGTCGAGGTGCGCCTGTACCACCATGCGGGTGGCCAGCGCTTCCCCCACCGGCATCAGGGTCGGGTAGATGAAGTTCGCCACCAGGGTCAGCCCCACCAGCCACCAGAGGTTGTGGCTGAGGTAAAAGCCGAGGAAGGCCAGCAGACTGAGCAGGCAGAGCAGGCGGGTGACCGGCAGCAGGTGCCCCGCCCCCTTGATCTGTCCCATCACCATCAGATTGCCGGCAAAGCGGATCGCCATGCCCGCGCCGAGCAGCAGGCCGATCATCTCGGCGCTGACCCCGATCCCCTCCAGCCAGAGCGACCAGAACGGCAGATAGGCACCGTAGACGAAGTAGAAAGCGCCAAAAAACAGGGCTAACCAGGAGAAGGCGGGCATAGATCCTCGACACAGAGAAACGGGGGCACAAATGATAACCGATTTGTCGGTGGGGATCCTGCGATCCCGGGTGGGACGCCGCGCAGATAATAATGAAAAACATCAATAAAATTGAACTATTGGCGCAAGGCTGGTGTCTATTGAGTAACACCTCCTCCTGGTTAGTGTTGCAATCCTTCCACCCGCCTTCGGCGGGTTTCTTTTTGGCCGCCTTTTTGTCCGCCATCGGAGGCCCGGTTCCCGCCATGAAAAAGGGGCCCGCAGGCCCCTTGTCGTGGTGTGCATTCATCAGAACACGTACTTGACCCGTGCACTCAGGTTGCGACCCGGCTCGGTCTGGCGGCTGGTGCTGGCACTGGCGCTCTGGCCGGTGATGCTCTCGTAGTTGACGTACTCCTTGTCGAACAAGTTGAAGACGCCCACGTTGAGCTGCAGATCCTGCACCGGCTTGAACTGGGCATAGATATCCACCACGCCCCAGCCCGCACTCTTGATGTTGTTGTTGCCCTTGGCATCCTTGCCCACCTTGCTCATGTCGTCGGCAAAGCGCAGGGCGGTGTTGATGTTCCAGTTGGGCTGCTCCAGTCGAACACCCAGGGTCCCCTTGAGCGGGCTCAGGCTGTTGATGTAGTTGCCGTCGCCATCCTTGCCCTCGATGTAGGAGAGGTTGCCCCAGACGTTGACCAGATCGTTCAGCCAGTAGTCTGCCTTGGCCTCGGCCCCCTTGGTGGTTGCCTTGTCCAGGTTTTGATACTGATACAGCGCGGTGCGGCCCTCGGTGCCGACCCCGGCCAACTCGATGAAGTCGTCGAACTTGTTGTAGAAGGTGGCCACTTCATAGCTGAAGCCGCCGGCGCTGCCGCGCACCCCCAGATCGATGCCGTCGCTGCTCTCGGGCTTGAGGTTCGGGTTGGGCTCGATGCGATAGCCGTATGCCTGGTGGTTCAGGGTGGAGAAGGCATTGTCATACATGGGGGTCTTGTAGCCGTGGCTGTACTGGGCGAACAGGTTGGCTGCCTCGTGCGCCTTGAACACCAGCCCCAGCTTGGGCGAAAACTCCCCTTCGGAGAAGCGCTTGAGGTTCTCGCCGGTGTAGGCGGGATCCTGATCCGGGTTCATCCGGTAGTAGTCATAGCGGGCTCCCGGCGTCAGCACCCAGCGCTCGCCGAATTTCAGCTCGTCGAACGCCCACAGGGCGCCGTGCTCGGTGGTGGTGGAGGGGAAGCTCAACTCGTTGTAGCCGACGAAATCCCCCGGCACGGTCGGCGCCTTGAAGCGGGTCCGCTCGTTGTCGGTGTGCTCATACTCCAGACCCCAGGCCAGCCGCTGGCTCGCCAGCGCCTTGCTGAACTTCAGCTGGGCGCCCAGGCTCTTCTGCTCGAAACCGTTGTTGTCCAGCGAGTTCTTGGTCACATAGGGGTTGGTCGGCCGCACCGGGTATTTGGAAGAGGCGTATTGATCCATGGTCTGCTTGGTGCGGGCGTAGTAGAGCTTGCTGTCGATGCGATCGACCCAGGGCGCGTTCAGGGCGATGCCGTGATCCAGCACCAGCGACAGATTGTCGGTCTCCTTGTCGGTGATCGGCTGGTTGAAGACCGAGCCCGCCTTGGTGAGGTCGACGGCATCGGGGTCCTGCCCCTCGTTGAAGTAGTCGACGGTCAGCTTGAGGAACTGGGCATCGCTCAGGTTCCACTGGCTCTTGAACAGCACGGCCTGGCTGACGATGTCGAACTCGTTCTTGTCGCCGTCGTAGTTCTGGGTCACCCCGCCGTCACGCCAGGTGTAGCGCAGCAGGTTCTCGAACGCGCCGGCGCGCAGGGCCCCTGTAACGCCGGCCATCTTCTGGTGGCTGCTGGAGGCATAGCCGGTGGTGGCATCCAGGTAGCTGTCGCGCCCCTTGAGGAAATCAGCCGCATCCTTGGTGGTGATGGCGATGACGCCGCCCAGTGCATCGGAGCCGTAGGCTGCCGAGGCCGGTCCCTTGACCACCTCGACCTGCTTGATCATGTCGGTGTCGAAATAGCTCTGACCCACGCCGCCGTTCTTGTAGGCATCGTTCTGGCGCACGCCGTCGCGCACTATCTTGACCCGGTTCTCACCCATGCCGCGAATGACGAAGGTCTGGGCATCGCCGGCACCGCCGAGGGCGGTGACGCCCGGCTCGTAACGGAACAGGTCGGCGACGTTGCTCACCACCTGCTCTTCAATCTGTTCGGCGGTGATGACCGAGATGGGGCCGGAGACATCCTCCAGTTTCTGCTCCATCCGAGAGCCACTGACCACCATGACTTCATCTGCTTTCTTGTCCGCCGCAAAAACCGGGGAAGCGAGGCCGGCCGCCACGGCAAGGGCGACCAGCGATAGGGTGTTGTTATGGGCCACTGCAAATCCTTATTGAGAACTGTTATCAAACAGCTGGCATCTTACCCACCTCTCAATAAAGATCAATAATAAACGGAATCATTCTCATTTTCTTTTGTCGTAATTCGGTTCTACACTACGCCACTCTGTTTTCCCGCCCGCCATGCTGCCATTGTATGGTGCAGGCACCTCATCGCTGCGAGACATCCATGACCCGACTACTGCCCCTGTTCACCCTGCCCCTGCTGCTGGCCGCCTGTGCCACGACGGCCCCCGTCAACGATGCCGGCACCCTTTATCACTATCAGCTCAAGGCCACCCAGGGGAACGATCTGAGCCTCGAACAGGCCCTGGCCCGGGTGGCGGACGCCGACATAGTGCTGGTGGGCGAGCTGCACACCCATCCGGCGGTGCACCTGCTGCAGGCCAGAATGCTGGCGGGCCTGGCCGCAGACGGTCGCCCTCTGGTGCTCTCCATGGAGCAGTTCAGCCGCGCCGATCAGCCGGTGCTGGATGCCTACCTGGCCGGTCGCATCGGCGAGGCGGCGCTCATTCGTGACGGCAACGCCTGGCCCAACTACCAGAGCGACTATCGCCCGCTGGTGGAGTTCGCCAAGGCGCACCACCTGCCGGTCATCGCCGCCAATGCGCCCAAACCGCTGGTGAGCTGTGTCGGCCAAGAGGGGCCGGCCTGGCTGGAGCAGCTGCCCGCCCCCCGCCGCAGCCAGCTGGCCCGCACCCTCACCCTCGGCGATGACCCCTATCGCCAGAAGTTCATGGCCTCGCTCCATCATGGCGATGCCGACAGCAACGCCCGCCGCTTTGCCGCCCAGACCAGCTGGGACGACACCATGGCCGAGAGCATGGTGGGTTACCTGCGCAGCCACCCGGGCCAGCGCATCATGCACATCGCCGGCAACTTCCACGTAGAGGGCGGGCTGGGGCTCGCCAGCCGTATCGCCAGCCGCAACCCGGATCTCAAGGTAGCGCTGGTCGTGCCGGAGCTGACGGCGCCGCAAGCGGGTGACGGTCAAGCAGCGGCCGGCCGGGTTGCCGACGTGCGGGTCGGCATCGCCCCCCTGCCGGAACGCTGGCTAAATGCCGATGAAATGAAGCAAGATATGGGCGCACTGCATCAATCCCGCAGTCGTGACTGCAGCCAGTGGCTGCAACCCTGACCTTGCGTCTGAGGAGCCCAGTGGCTGCCACCCTGACAAACATTTGCCCAAGGATTTCATATGGATGTGTTACTGGTCATCGACATGCAACAGGGGCTGTTCACCCAGCCTCGCCATCAGGACGCCCAGGTCATCGCCAATATCAATCGATTGGCCGAGCGCGTGCGGGCAGAACAGGGTCGTGTCATCTATGTGCAGCACGATGCCCCCGGTTCCGAAGTGGATCCCGCCAGCCCGGGCTGGCAGCTGCACGCCGATCTCGCCCCACAGGGGCATGACAGCCGGGTACGCAAGACCGCCTGCGACAGCTTCCTCGACACCGAGCTCGGTTTCCTCTTGGCGGAACAGGCGGTGGACAGGCTGCTCATCTGCGGCTGTGCCACCGACTTTTGCGTCGACACTACCTTGCGCAGTGCCGCCGCTCGCGGCTTCGAGGTGGTGGCGGTGACCGACGCCCATACCACGGCGGACAGGCCCCACCTGAGCGCGGAGCAGATCATCGAGCACCACCACTGGATGTGGCGTCACCTCAGCCTGCCAAAAGGCAGAAGCGTGACCCTGCTCACGACGGATGAGCTGCTCGGCGCCACCCAACCCGAGCCGGCATGTTAATCTGCCCGCTCTGAAGCGATCACCCGATTGGAGTCTTGTGTGCGTCTACTCTCTGCCGTTGCCTTCACGCTGCTGTTACCGGCAATCACCGCCTGCTCAGGCCTGCCGGGGCGCCAGCCGGATGGCCCGGCCCCCTTGTTCAGGACCCACATCAACGAGGAGGGGAGCAAGCGCTTCACCTTCGAAGCCGCCCCGCTCGATACCCTGCCCACCCGCCTGCAGGACGATGACGGCAGCCGCCTGAGTCGCAGCAAGAGCCTGCTGGAGCGGCGTGAAGCGCTGCAGGATGCCCAGCTCACCCAGGCGCTGGCCGAGCGCAAGTACTGCCGCGAAGGCTACATAGTGCTCAGCCAGACCTCCTGGAAGATCCGGGGCGAGTGCAACGAGACCGCCACCCGGGCCGACCGCGACACCTTCCCCAATAAGGCCTCCTGGCAGGATTGAGGGAAAACCGTCCATAAAAAAACGGGCAGCCCCAGGGCTGCCCGTTTTGTCATCTTTGTGATCGCATGGATCAGACCGGCGCATCGGCCGGGCTGGTCAGCTCGGCACCATTGTCGACGCGCTTGTGCCCTTCCACCAGGTGGACGAAATCCACCAGCTCGTCACCGGAGACCCGGAACGCCTGGCCGAAGCCCTTGACGAACAGCCCCTGCTCGGGCTTGAGCCGGAACAGCACGAAGTCCTTGAGGTTGGAGAGCCCTTTGACTATCTCGCCGAAGCGCCCTTCCAGGGCGGTGATGGCCTTTTCCCAGCGCACGTCGTCGCGGGCCACCACTTCGGCCACCGCATCGAAGGTCAGGCGCTTGCGGGCAAACAGTTCGCGGGCCCCGTTCTCGTCCTCGATCAGCATCAGCGACACCTTGGGCACCTGTTGCAGGTTGCGGGCGTGGCGGGCGATCTCGGAGATGAGCACATAGTAGCCATCCTCCTGCAGCACGAAGGGGGCATAGCTGGCATTGGGGTTGCCTTCACTGTCCACCGTCGCCAGCTGCAGGGTGCGGCAACCGTCGCGGAACTCGCGGATCTCCGGTTGCAGGCGGTTCTGCAGACGCTCCTGACGTTCACTCATGCTTTGACTTCCTCTTGATACTGGTGGCGCAGGGCCATGAAGCGTTCCACCTGGGCCGGCAGCAGCTGACGCTGCTCGTCACGCCCCAGATAGACCTTGAAAATGCAGCGACCGCTGTGGCCGAAGAACTGGAAGGAGTGCCCCTCCTTGCCCATGAACAGCTTGCTGACCAGGGCGATTCCGACCACGTTGTCGAGCTTGAGGTGGCCGTGCATCTCGCCGTCACGCCCCATCAGGTTGTAGTAGCCACGGGCGCTCTTGCCACGTGGGAAGGGGGCCTTCACCTCGAAGATGGAGCCGTCGGACTCGACGATGGTGGTCACCTGGCCCCAGTCGGCCAGATCCGCCAGCAGGGCTTCGGCCTGCTCGGCAGGCACCAGGGTGACCAGCTCGGCCGGCAGGTGGCGTACCACCTCCCATTCGCTGACGGCCAGCTCGGCGGCGATGGTGGATGGGTGAGCGCTGGGATCTTGTTCCAGCAGCCCATGAATGCGTTGTGCAATGCTCATCGGTTCTCCCTTGGGGTGCCTGCGGCATCCCTGTTCTGTCATGGCGGATACTGTAATGAAGGCCCCAAACCAATGCAATTGATAATCGCTTTCATTCTCAGTGCATTTTTTTCGACGGCTTGATATTCTCGGCGGCAACCCAACTTCATTCACCCTTCGGAGGTTAGCATGGGCCGTCGTTTTGCCCTCGCACTCAGCCTGCTCGGCTGCTCAGCCCTGTCCCTGCCCGTTCTGGCGCAGGAACGTATCGTCAGCATAGGCCCGGCCACCACGGAACTCATTCTGGCGCTGGGCGGTGAGCAGAGCCTCATCGCCACCGACATCAGCAGCCCGGAGCCGAAAAACCTGCCACGGGTCGGCTATCACCGCGCCCTTGCCGCCGAAGGGATCCTGAGCCTGGCGCCGACCCGGCTGGTCGGCAGCGACGAGATGGGGCCACCGCCGGCGCTGGAGCAGTTGCGCCGGGCCGGGGTCGAAGTGGACGTGCTGCCCACCGCCCCTACCCTCGCCAACCTCAACCAGCGCATCGATACCCTGGCCGCCCTGCTCAAGGACCCGGCCGCCGGCTCCCGCCTGAAGGCCGAGATCCAGGCCCAGAGCGAGCAGCTGGCTGCCCAGGCCAAGCAGAACAAACCGCTCAAGGTGGTCTTCCTGCTGCTGCACAAGGGCCAGCCCACCAGCATCGCCGGCGGCAACACCACCGCCAGTGCCCTGCTCACCCTGGCCGGCGGCATCAACCCGGTGGCCCAGCTGCAAGACTACAAGCCAGTCTCCACCGAATCCCTGATCGAGCTGCAGCCCGATCTGGTGCTGGTGAGCGGCCGCGACTGGCAGCAGTATCAGGATCCTGAAACCGTGCTGAGCCAGGTGCCCGCCCTTTCCGCCACCCCGGCCGGCAAGAACAGGGCCATCCACGCCATCGACGGCCACGCCCTGCAAGGGGGGCTCAGCCTTACCTCGCTGCAGCAGGCCAGCCAGATCGCCAAGTGGATCAAGCTGGGTTCATGATGCGTCTGCCACTGCCCTGGCTGCTGTGCCTCACCGGCGGCGCACTGGCGCTGCTGCTGGTCGGGTCGCTGGCCACCGGCCCCATGGCCCTCTCCTTTGGCGAGAGCCTGCGCGCCCTGTTCGCCGGCCAAGGGAGCGGGATTGAGGCCCACAAGCTGCTGATCGTGCAGGAGATCCGCCTGCCGCGCACCCTGCTCTGCATCGCCGTGGGGGGGATTCTCGGCCTCTGCGGCGCCGTAATGCAGGGGCTGTTTCGCAACCCCCTGGCCGACCCCGGCATCATCGGGGTCTCCGGCGGGGCGGCGCTCGGCGCGGCGCTGGCCATCGTGCTGCTGGCCCCCCTCGGCCAGCAGTGGCAGAGCCTGCTCGGCATCGGCCTGCTGCCCCTGCTCGCCTTTCTCGGCGGGGCGCTGACCACCACCCTCGTCTATCTGCTCGGCACCCGGGAAGGCGGCACCTCGGTCACCGTCATGCTGTTGGCCGGGGTGGCCGTCACCGCGCTGTCCGGCGCCGTCATCGGCCTGCTCACCTATCTCGCCGACGATCAGATGCTGCGCAACCTGAGCCTGTGGCAGATGGGGTCGCTGGCGGTGGGCAAGCCGGTGGACGTGGCGCTGGCGCTGCTGACCCTGGTTGCTCTGCTCATTCTGTTCTTGCGCGATGCCAACCCCCTCAACGCCCTGCTGCTGGGTGAAGGGGAGGCGCGCCACCTCGGCATCCAGGTGCAGTCCCTCAAGCGGCGGCTGATCCTGCTCACCGCCGCCGGGGTTGGCGTGGCGGTGGCAGTGGCCGGCATGATCGGTTTTGTCGGCCTGGTGGTGCCCCACCTGGTGCGGCTGCTGGCCGGCCCCAACCACGTCCGGCTGCTGCCGCTCTCCGCCCTGCTCGGGGCTGCCCTGCTGCTGGGCGCCGACATGCTGGCCCGTACCCTGCTGGCGCCGGCCGAGATGCCGGTCGGCATCATCACCGCCCTGCTGGGCGCCCCCTTCTTCATCTGGCTGCTGGTCAAGGGCCGCCGGACGCTTTAACCGGAGGACTCCTCTTGTCTGCTTCATCGACCCTGCTGCACTGTCGCCAGCTCAGCCTCAGCCGGGGCGGCCGCCCCATTTTGGACAGGCTCGACCTCAGCCTGCAGGCGGGCAGCCTCACCGCCCTGCTCGGCCCCAACGGCGCCGGCAAGAGCTCGCTGCTCAAATGCCTTACCGGCGAGCTGGCACATCAGGGGGAGATCCGCCTGTTTGGCCGGGAGCGGCAGGAGTGGGCCGGCACCGAGCTGGCCCATCGGATCGGGGTGCTGCCGCAGAGCTCGTCCCTGAACTTCCCCTTCCTGTGCGAGGAGGTGGTGGCCATGGGCCGGCTGCCCCACAGCGAACCGGCCAGCCGGCGCGACCAGATAGTCGGGGCCGCCATGACCCATGCCGGGGTCGATCACCTGGCCGGCCGCCTCTATCCCGGCCTCTCCGGCGGGGAGCGCCAGCGGGTGCAGTTCGCCCGGGTGCTGGCCCAGATCTGGCAGGCACCGGACGAACCGCAGCAAGCGCGGCTGCTGCTGCTCGACGAGCCCACCTCAGCGCTCGATCTCAAATACCAGCACCAGCTGCTCACCATGGCGCGCGCCCTCGCCGCCCGCCATACCGCCGTGCTGGTGGTGCTGCACGACCTCAATCTGGCGGCCCGTTACGCCGACCGGCTGGTGATGCTGGAGCAGGGCAGAGTGATGGCAGACGGCCCCCCGCGCGAAGTGCTGACGCCTGATCTCATCGACCGGCTCTACGACTACCCGGCCCAGGTGATCCTCCACCCCGAAAGCGGGCTGCCCATGGTGGTGTGATGCGGTGATGGCCGTGCGGTAGATAGCAACAGAGCGCCATCAGGCGCTCTGTTTGTTTGCAAGGCGGGCAGGCTTATCACCCACCAGACAGCCTCATATGGTTCTTTACTCGTCAAGCGATCTGATAGCGGCCCGGCTTGTGGTTGAGTGTCAACACCAAGTTACAGATGATGGCCGCCACCACCGAGAGCGCCAGGATCCAGGGCTGCACCACGAAGCAGGAGGCGATGACGATGGTGCAATCCAGCCCCATTTGCAACTTGCCGGCGCGGATGCCGAACCGATCCTGGATAAACAGCGCCAGGATGTTGAAGCCGCCCAGGCTCGATTTGTGGCGAAACATGATGAGCAGCCCCATGCCGATCAGGGTACCGCCGATCAGCGCCGCGTAAACCGGCTCAATCTTGCCGATTTGCAGCACGGCGTTGAGGTGATCCGTCATGAAGGAGACCGCCGCCACCGAGACGAAG
This sequence comes from Aeromonas sp. ASNIH4, assembly GCF_002934425.1. Lineage (NCBI taxonomy): Bacteria > Pseudomonadati > Pseudomonadota > Gammaproteobacteria > Aeromonadales > Aeromonadaceae > Aeromonas > Aeromonas sp. ASNIH4. The sequence goes on from NZ_CP026217.1 coordinate 3,721,262, forward strand.
GTGTTGAGGGTGAAGCGCGGCCCCATCCTGAGCCAGGCCAGGGCATAGAAGGGCAGGTTCATGCCGAAGAACAGCAGGCCGAAGCTCAGCCCCGTCACCTGCTGCAGCAACAGCGCCAGCCCGGCGGTGCCGCCGGTGAGCAGGCCGACCTGATGAAACAGAAAGATGCCGAGGGAGACGAAGCCGGCCGCGGTCAGCAGGGCGATGACGTCTTCATAGAGGGGGTGCGCAGTACGAACGGAGTGCGCCGAACCTGGGGTGTTGTCCATAACCGGTATCCAATAGCGAAGTGAAAGAGTGTCTGTTGCCCGTCTGGCGGGCGCGAGCCCTGTCCGCAGGGCTTCGTTATGGGGTTCAGTCTATTTTTTGCGACCATGATCACAATAGTCGCCGCCCACGCCCCGTTTTGGTGCCTGTCATTCTCCATTGACAGCCGCTGCACCAAGATGCAGCATGCCGCGCCTGAGCCGCCCCCGCTGCGCCGACACGGGCGGTTTGCCATGGCACAGACGCGCCGGCTCTGCTACAAAGCGCGCAGCCCCTTTTCCCATCACCGTCAGGAGCCCCATGATCTGCACAGGACCCCAACCATGAAGTATCTGGTCACCGGCGCCGCCGGCTTTATCGGTTTTCACGTGGCCAGACGGCTGTGCGAGGCGGGTCATCAGGTGGTGGGGCTGGACAACCTCAACGACTACTACGAGGTGAGCCTCAAGGAGGCCCGCCTGGCGATGCTGACCCCCTTCCCCCATTTTCGCTTCGTGCAGGGCGAGCTGGCGGACCAGGCCGGGATGGCTGCCCTGTTTGCCGAGGGGCAGTTCGAGCGGGTGATCCACCTGGGCGCCCAGGCGGGGGTGCGCCACTCGCTGGAAAACCCGTTTGCCTACAGCGAGAGCAACCTCACCGGCATGCTGACGGTGCTGGAGGGGTGCCGCCAGCACGGCATCCGGCATCTGATCTACGCTTCCTCCAGCTCGGTCTACGGCATGGGCGAGCAGTTGCCGTTCAGTGCCGATCAGCAGGTTGACCACCCGGTCTCCCTCTATGCCGCCACCAAGAAGAGCGGCGAGCTGATGGCCCACGCCTACTCGGCGCTCTACGGCCTGCCCACCACGGGGCTGCGCTTTTTCACCGTCTACGGCCCCTGGGGCCGGCCCGACATGGCCATCGCCAAGTTCACCCGCGCCATCCTGGCGGGCGAGCCCATCGACGTCTACAACCAGGGCGATCTCAGCCGCGACTTTACCTTTATCGACGACATCATCGAGGGGATCCTCGCCGTCGCCGAGCTGCCGCCCCGCCCCAACCCTCACTGGCACGCCGGCGAGCAGAGCCCTGCCGAGAGCGCCGCCCCCTACCGCATCCTCAACATCGGTCATGGCCAGCCGGTGCGGCTGCTCGACTTCATCGAGGCGCTGGAACAGGCGCTGGACAAGCCCGCCATCAAGCGGATGCTGCCGATGCAGGCGGGCGACATGCACGCCACCTGGGCCGACAGCGAGCCCCTCCACGCCCTCACCGGCCTGCGCCCCGCCACCTCCATCAAGGAAGGGGTCGCCGCGTTCGTGCGCTGGTATCTCGACTACTACCAGCCCGCCCGCTGACCCATTCAGGCACGGCGTGCCTGCCGAGCGGGCACCAGCACCATGACCGCCATGGTCAGCAGCACGCCGAGCACGCCCCAGCCCACCTGCCGCCAGATCACCTCCTCCCCGCTCAGCATGCCGGTCAACAGCACCAGTACCGGGATCAGGTAGGTGTAGGCCGAGACCTGCTCCGGCTGCAGCACCACGCTCCCCTGCTGGAACAAAAAGAAGCTGAGCGCCGTGGCAAACAGCGCCAGATAGGCAAGGCCGAGCCAGAGCGGCAGCGACACCTGCTGCCAGTCGGTTGTCAGCAGCCGCGGCGCCGCCACCAGGGTGAGCAGCAGGGTAGCGCAGATCAGGGTCCAGCAGGTGAGGTGGGCAAACGACTCGCCCCGGTAGTAGCGCTTCACCAGTATGGGGTTGAGCGCCATCCCCACGCAGCCGAACAGATAGATGCGGTTGCTGGGGGTGAGGCTCAGGCTCGCCAGCTGGCTCAGCTCACCGCGAAAGATGATGAGAGCGGCCGCCACCATGCCCCCCAGCAGGGCGAACGCCATCGACCAGCCGATGCGGCGCTGCAGCACAAGCATGCTGGCCAGCGCGCTGATGAGGGGCACCGTGGTGTAGAGTGCGCTGGCATCGAGGGCGCTGGTCTCCTGCAGCGCCACGAACATGGCGACGAAGTAGCAGAGGGCAGGCAGCGAGATGAGGGTATAACGCCCCAGATCCCGCAGCGAAGGCAGCACCAGACGGCGCTGGCAAGCCAGCAGAATCACGAAGGTGAGCGCCGCCAGCAGGTAGCGCGCCCAGGTGACCACCAGCGGGTCCAGCACCGCGGTGAGGGCACTGCCGATGGGGAAGGAGAGGCTGATGAGCAGGGTGAACAGCAGCACCTTGCCGTGGGCCTGCACAAAATGAAAACGGGGATGGGACATGGCATGCACCTGTGCAAAGGGGCGCCCCGCCGGGCGCCGCACTGGATGGGAATGATTCAATAACTGCCGTCGGCAGCAACCGGCTTCTTGCCCTCGATAGTGGCCAGCAACTGGCCAAGCAGGCTGGAGGCGCCAAAGCGAAAGCGCTCGGCAACCAGCCACTCATCGCCAAAGAGTGCGGCCGCCATGGCCAGATACTCCCCCGCCTCCTGCGCGCTTTTCACCCCGCCTGCCGCCTTGAAGCCCACCCGGTGCTGCGCACCGCACTCGGCGATGGCCGCCAGCATGGTGCGGCACGCCGCTGGGGTGGCATTGACCGGCACCTTGCCGGTGGAGGTCTTGATGAAGTCGGCCCCCTCCTCGATGGCAAGCAGGGAGGCGGCGCGGATAAGCGCGGGCTCCTGCAGCTCGCCGGATTCGATGATCACCTTGAGCAGCCGCGTCCCACACAACGCCTTGCAGCCGCGCACCAGCGCCCGGGCGGGTGCCTCGTCCCCCGCCTTGAGCGCACGCCAGGGGATCACCAGATCGATCTCGTCGGCACCAGCGAGAAGGGCTGCGCGGGTCTCGGCCAGCACGCTGGTCAGCTCATCGTCTCCATGGGGGAAGTTGACCACGGTGGCGACCTTGATTTCGGGGGTGCCCTGCGCCGCCAGGGTGAGCCTGGCCAGCCCCACGAAGCGCGGATAGATGCAGACCGCGGCCGTGTTGCCGACCGGGGTCTGCGCCTGGTGACAGAGGGCGATGATGCGCGCGTCGTGGTCATCGTCGTTGAGGCTGGTGAGATCCATCAGGCGGATGGCCCGGCTGGCGGCCTCGGTGGCAGCGCAGGCTGGTGAAAAAGCAGTATCTGGAATCATGGAAGGCTCCTGTCAGGATAAGAAAGGGGCGCCGCAGCGCCCCGGAACAAGGGATGGGACGCTCAGGCCAGGGAGAAGAAGATCCCGGCGATGGCGGCGCTCATCAGGTTGGAACAGGTGGCAGCCAGCACGGTACGCAGGCCGTAGCGGGCGATGAAGTCGGTGCGGGAAGGGCAGAGGGTGCCCAGGCCACCGATCAGGATCCCCATGGAGGCCAGGTTGGCAAAGCCGCACAGGGCGAAGCTGATGATCACCTTGGACTTCTCCTCCAGCACCTGCAGACCGGCGGCGGTCACAGTGCTGGCGTCTCTCAGGTAGGGGGAGAGGTCGCTGTAGGCCACGAACTCGTTCACCACCAGCTTCTTGCCGATCATGGCGCCGGCGATGCCGATGTCCGCCAGCGGCACCCCGAGCAGGAAGGCGAGCGGCGAGAAGATCCAGCCCAGGATGAGCTCGAGGGAGAGCGGCATGCCCACCATCTCCCCCACCCCGCCCAGCAGGGTGTTGACCAGGGTCACCAGCCCGATCATGGCGATCAGCATGGCGCCGATGGCCGCCGCCAGCTTGAGGCCGCTGCTGGCCCCCTCGCCTGCCGCCGCCAGCACGTTCTCCGGCTTCTTGCCGTCAAACTGGATGCTGTTGTCGAACACATAGTCCGGCTGGCTGGTTTCGGGAATGATCAGCTTGGCAAACAGGATCCCGCCCGGCGCCGCCATGAAGGAGGCGGCCAGCAGGTACTGCATGTCGACCCCCATCATGGCGTAGCCCGCCAGCACGGTGCCGGAGACCGAGGCCATGCCGCCGCACATGACGGCGAAGAACTCCGAGTCGCTCATCTTGGGCATGTAGGGTTTGACCACCAGCGGCGCCTCGCTTTGGCCGACGAAGACGTTGGCCACCGCCGACATGGATTCGGTCTGGGAAGTGCCGAGCAGGCGCGCCATGGCGCCGCCGATGAAGCGGATCACCAGCTGCATGATGCCGAGATAGTAGAGCACGGCGATCAGCGCCGAGAAGAACACCACCAGCGGCAGCACGTTGAGGGCAAACACGAAGCCGATGCCATCCACCGAGAAGTTGACCAGGTTGCCAAACAGGAAGTGGATGCCCGCCTTGCCGCTTGCCAGCACGGCGTCGACCCCGTGAGCCATCCCCTCCAGCGCCCGGCGCCCCAGCGGTACATAGAGCACCAGGGCACCGATGGCGACCTGCAAGGCCAGCCCCAGCCCCACGGTGCGCAGGCGAATGGCCCTGCGGTTGGTCGATGCGAGCACGGCGATGAGGATCAGCGCCGCCATACCGAGAAATCCTGCTGCAAACATAACTGACCTCCTGGTCGTTCCCTGCTTACTGGAAGTGGTGCTTGATAAAGGCGTTGATGAGGCGGATGAAGTCCGTTTCCGCCAGCTTGGCGCACTTGAGGGTCTGCTCGTGGGAGAGCTGCACGTCGCCAAGCCCCTCCGCCATGTTGGTGATGGCGCAGATGGCCAGCACCGGCAGCGCACAGTGGGCGGCGCTGACCACTTCTGGCACCACCGACATCCCCACCACGTCACCACCGATGATCTGCATCATGCGGATCTCGGCCGCGGTCTCGAAACAGGGGCCGCTGTAGGAGACGAACACCCCCTGATTGACGGCGATCCCCTCCCGCTCGGCCAGCGCCAGCGCCTCGCCCCTCAGCTCCTTGTCATAGGCATTGGCCAGACTGAAGAAGCGCGGGCCGTAGGCCTCGTCATTGGCGCCCGTCATGGGGGTGCCAGGCATGGTGTTGATGTGATCGTTGAAGATGACCAGGGAGCCGACCCCGATCCGCTCCGGGCGCAGCGAGCCGGCCGCGTTGGTCACCAGCAGCAGCTCGCAGCCCAGCCGCTTGAAGGTGCGCACCGGGGTGGTCATCACCTTCATGGTTTCGTGTTCGTAGTAGTGGCCGCGCCCCTTCATGCAGACCACATCCACCCCGTGCAGCTTGCCGAGCACCAGCTCGCCGCTGTGGCCGGCCACCGTGCTGACCGGGAAGCCGTCCAGCTCCTCGTAGGGAATGGTGACCTTCTCCTCCAGCGCATCGGCCAGCACGCCGAGGCCGGAGCCCAGGATCATGGCGGCGCGGGGGGCGAAACCCGGCTTGCGGGCGAGAATGGTGGCGACGGCGTTGAGTACCGGATCTTGTTGCATGAGCTGCACCTCTTGAGGCTGTAAATGGGACATGGCGCTCACTCTAGGGGAGGTATTGGGCGATAAAAATCGCTAAAATCGGCCTGACTATCCTGATTTTCAGCACAATTTCCTGCCGGGAAATGGCTGAAAACCAAAGGAACTGGCATGAATGGCGCTGATTGGCCCCGTTCTGCCGCCAACCAGCCCCGCCACGGTCAAAACGGACCGGCAAAGGTGTGAGCCGGATCGACCATCCGCCGCGCAGCGGCCCTGCTGCCGCCCGCACCGGTCGCGCAAACTTTGACGGGGATCGCACCCGGCCCTCAATCAGCCACCGAAGGAGGCCGCTTGGCCCTCGACAGTCACTGGCGCGATCGCGTCACCCTCAAGATGCTGCGCTACTTCCATGCGGTGGCCAGCCAGGGACACTTCAGCCGGGCCGCCCTGCAGCTCAATGTCTCCAAGTCGCCGCTCAGCGCCCAGATCAAGGAACTCGAGTCCCTGCTGGGGCTAGCGCTGTTCGAGCGCCACACCCGCCAGGTGAGCCTCACCGCCACCGGGAGGCTGCTGCAGGCCGAGTGCGCCCTGCTGTTCGACGTGCTGGAAAGCGGCCTCAACCGGGTGGTGCAGGCGGGGCGCATGGAACGCAACCAGATCCGCATCGGGCTGGTCAGCTCCATCTTCTGGGCCGGCTTTGGCGAGGTGATCCGCCAGTGCCACCAGCGCCACCCCGAGTTCGAAATAACCTTCACCGAGCTCTCCCCCGAGCGGCAGAAACAGGCGCTTTCGCGCAAGGAGATAGACCTCGGCCTCGCCCGCTTCGCCGACACAGTCAACATCCATCCGCTGCTGGCCGAAACCATCTATCGCGAGTCCATGGTGCTGGTGGTGTCGGACGAGCATCCGCTGCGGGATCGCAAGCTGGTCTCCCTGCCCGAGCTGGCGGGGGAGCCGTTCGTGCTGATGAGCCGCGCCAACTCATCTTCTACCGACCTCATCATCAACGCCTGTCTGGTGGAGGGCTTCTACCCCCATCTCAATCAGGAGGTGGTCGAACCCAACACCCTGATGGCAGTGGTGGCCACCAGCCTGCAGGTGGCGCTGGTACCGGCCAGCTACGCCCGCCAGAAGTGGCCCCACGTGCGCTTCATCCGGCTCGAGCAGGCGATCCCCGCCGATCTCTGCGTGCTTTACGCCCCGCCCGGCGACGGCCAGCCGGCCGCGGTGGCGATACGCCACTTCATCGACACCATGAGCGCGCAGATGAACCGGCCGACCGCGGATTGATGAGTTAATCGGATGGCGCTTAACTACCCACGCCCTTAGGATGGGGATGTGAAGCGGATGGCGGTTTGCCGGGCACCGGCTGGGGTATACTGGCCACACTTGGTGCCACACGGGCACGCATCCGCCCCCTCACCATGATGAGAAGGAGTCACCTCATGATCCGTATTCTGCTGTTGCTGGGCGCCGCCTTGTCTGCCTACGGACTGCAACAGAACCACACCCTGGCGCCACTGCTGAGCCTGCTCGGCCTGCTCTCGCTCTGGGTGGCGAGCGAAATCCACCTGATGTATCGCCAGCTGCCCGCCGCCGAGCCGGACGAGCAGCCCTATCACCTCGACGTCTGAGGGGCCAGCAAGGCCCCTCCCTTCCTCTCTCCTTGTTTATGCCTGGTCAATTCCATGAAACCGACTCGTCCCCTCTGCTCTCTGCTGTTGCTGCTTGGCTGCCTGCACGGCGCCCCGCTGCAGGCCCGCACTCCCTGCCCAGCGGGTGATGACTGCCCGCCGGCGCACAATGGCCAGTGGCTCCCGGAACCGGGCAGCGATGGCCGCGCCGGTGCCGACGGCATGGATGATGCTGATGGTATTCATGGCGCTGATGGTATCGATGGTGCCGATGGTGCCGATGGTGCCGATGGTGCCGATGGTGCCGATGGTGCCGATGGTGCCGATGGTGCCGATGGTGCCGATGGTGCCGATGGTGCCGATGGTGCCGATGGTGCCGATGGTGCCGATGGTGCCGATGGTGCCGATGGTGCCGAGCCTGGCCAGGGGCAGCTTATCTAGCAACCCCTTTGTTGGCGGCGACCCTTATGACCCGTCGCCAACCCCTGCCGCATCAGCCTCGGTCATTGGTTCCATACCGTTTTGATCTCTGGATACCCGGATCCATAACAACAGGATCCACTGGATTAATGGCAGAACAGGCCATGTTCCCCTATATCTTCTGTACCCCAACAGGAGAGAATCCATGTCGAGTTCCAGCGAAAACAGGCTGTTTTTGCTGCTTTTTTTATCGCTGTTGCTGGCCGGCACCGGGCAGGCAGCGGCGCAAAGCAGGGATTTCAGACAGGCGCCCAAGGCGCTCAGCGCACTGAAGAAAGGTCAGCAGGCACAGAGTCAGGGCAATTTGACCCAGGCCATCCACTTCTACTGTGCCGCTGCCACCACGGGTAACCCGGAAGGGTATTTTCGTATCGGCCGCCTGCTCGCCACCGGCCCGGGCTCGGTTCGCAACCCCCGCATGGCCAACGCCTACCTGGCCATGGCGATCCGCCTTGGCAACCAGCAGGCCGCCCGCTACTACAACAGCCGGGTCGGCAATGCCGTGATGGGGGATCAGTGCGGCAGCGGCGTCGGTGGATCCGGCGGTTACTTCGCCGCCATCCCCACCACCCCCTTCAATCTGGAGGCCTATCTGGCCCGCCAGTCACCCGCCAAACAGAAGCTGGCCACCATGCTGCGCCACGCCGCCAAGCGCCACCGCATCGACGAGCGGCTGGTGCTGGCCATCGCCATCGCCGAATCCAACCTCGACAGCCGCGCCGTCTCCCCCAAGAATGCCCAGGGGCTGATGCAGCTCATCCCCGAGACCCAGCAGCGCTTCGGGGTCACTCGCCCCTTCGATCCGGAGCAGAACATCAAGGGCGGCGTGGCCTACCTCAAGTGGCTGCACACCCATTTCGACGGCAACTGGACCCTGATGTCAGCGGCCTACAACGCCGGCGAAAAATCGGTGGAGCAGTATGGCGGCATCCCCCCCTATCAGGAGACCCAGCAATATGTGCGGCGGGTGCTCTACTTCGCCGGCCACAAGCAGCCCTGAGCCCAGGCCTCTGCCGGCCCGCTATTGACAAAAATCACACCCGCATTTGCGCAATCGTTTGCCTTTCGGTAGGATCCGGCGCTTTCTCGCTCGTTCTACAGGTAATCCATGAATCTCATCAAACGCTGCTCGCGCCTGCTCACCCTGTTTGCCCTCTTCTCCTCCGCCGTCGTGGCGGCCAACCCGGCTCCCGCCCCCATCCTGATCCAGGGGGCGATGGATGTCGAAGTCGAGACCCTGGTGGCCGCCCTCAAGGACAAGCAGGAGCTGACCGTGGGCGCCTGGACCTACTGGCAGGGCACCCTCTCGGGTTATCCGGTGGTCGTCTCCCGCACCGAGGTGGGACTGGCCAATGCCGCCGCGGCCACCACCCTCGCCATGGAGCGCTTCCAGCCGCGCCTCGTCATCAATCAGGGCACGGCGGGCGGCCACGATCCGGCGCTGCACCGGGGTGATATCGTCATCGGCACCAAGAGCTTCAACATGGGGGCCTACCGCAGTGACCTGACGCCCGCCGAGCAGGGTGTCGACCCGAGCAAATGGCACAACTTCGAGGTCACCATGCGCCTGCGTGACAACGGCAAGCTGGTGGAGCACTCTTCCTTTGCCGGCGATCCCGAGCTGGTCGGCCGCGCCCTCGGCATGGCCGACCGTTATCGTCACGGTCGGGTGGTCCCCGGCATCATAGGCACAGCCGACGAGTGGAACCGCCAGGTCGCCCGCATCAACTGGCTGCACCAGACCTACAACACGGCAGCAGAAGAGATGGAGACCTCCTCCGCCGCGCTAGTAGCCGAGGCCTACAAGGTGCCCTTCGTGGGTATCCGGGTGCTCTCCAACACCGATCTGCACGGCGAGGAGTTCGATCCGCAGACTGCCATCCACTGCCAGCAGTTCGTCATCGATTATGCAAAGGCGCTCATCAACGGCTTCAACAAGGCCTGATACACCGCAGTGGCAGCCGGGCCAACAAGGCGGCATTTGTCGTCGGTATCCGGGTACTCTCCAACACCGATCTGCACGGTGAGGAGTTCGATCCGCAGACCGCCATCCACTGCCAGCAGTTCGTCATCGATTACGCAAAGGCGCTCATCAACGGCTTCAACAAAGCCTGACATGCCAGAGAGGCCGCCACTATGGCGGCTTCTTTTCTTGGTCATCCCTATCAGGCGGGACTTGCCCCACGCTCTCTTCCGCAGCCGATATCAACTCCCCGGACACGCCCTGCGCCCATAGTGGCGGTAGTAGCCCACCAGATTGCTGACCAGAAACAGCCCCTCCATCAGCGCCGCCACGGGCGATCCCACCAGCAGGTTGTTGGCCAGCCAGCAGAGGGTGCCCAGCAGCATCCAGCGCCGCAGCAGGCGATCATCCGGACAAAACGCAGCCCGGGTCTGCAGCAGGCTGGCCAGCAACCCCAGCAAGGCGAGCGGTCCCTGATAGGTGGCGAGCACGGCAAGGCAGGACAACCCCATAAAAAGCCACATCAAGAGGCGACGCGTGGCCAGCATGCTGACCACGAAGCGCAGGCTCGCCAGCCAGAGCAGCAGTGCGGCCGACGCTTGTCCCAGCAGCGCGAAATGGGCGCCATTGAGGGCGCAGGAGAGCGCCAGGCAGGCCAGAATGGTCCGGCGCGTCCGCAACTGAAACGACAGCAGATCCAGCAGCAGCGCCAGGCTCACCACCAGTTGTGACCACAAAAACAGCGACATCATCCCCACTCCAGGCTTGTTCGAAGGGCCCAGCATGGCGGGAATGGGCAAGGCGCGGCATTAACCCGTGTTAATGCGCCGGCGGATCCGCGACAGGGTGACCGGACTGATGCCGATGTAGTTGGCGAGCTGCACCTGAGTGAGCCGCGCCGGCCAGTGGGGGAAGGTGCGACAGAGCTCCCGGTAGCGCTCTTCCGGGGAGCGGAGCAGCAAGAAGGCCTCCTTGCGCTCCTTGTAGCACAACTGCTGGCGCAGCAGGGCCATGCAGACCGGTTGCCAGACGGGCTCGTCCAGCAGGGCCAGCGGCACCCGCACCAGTTGCAGCGCCGTCACGGCCTCCAGCTGGTAGCGGGCAGGCGCCCCGCTGAGCCAGCTGTCGTAGAGCAGACAGAGCTCTCCTTCGAAGTAGAACTCCTTGCAGCGCTCCTGCCCGTCCCGATTGTAATGGCAGGCGCGGGCGATGCCCCGCTCGATGTAGAAGGCCGACTCCTGCATCGCCCCCTGAGCCAGCAGCGGCTGGCCGGGCTGCAGGGTCAAACGGGGCAGGCAACCGGCAAGCGGCTCGCCGATGGCGGGTGCCAGCCCCATGGCGGCGAGGGTGGCCGCCAGAGGCGGGGCTGAGGGCTGGCTGGTCATGCAAACTCCGGGGCAAACTGGGCCTTCATCATGCCAAGTTTGGCGGCCCGTTGCAGCAGGCTGTGATGGCCCCGGCAAAGGGGATGGCCGGCCGGGTGCCACCTTTGCCCCCCCTCGCCCATTGGTTTACAATCGACGGGTTTTTTGGAACCCGGTTGACCCGCGTCGACCTGGCCCCACCACGACATCAGTCTGTTAGTGCCAAGACATTAACCTGCTGAAAAGGAAGAGAATTAGCCAATGGCTCAATTTATTTACACCATGAACAGGGTCGGCAAGGTAGTGCCGCCCAAGCGTCATATTCTCAAGAACATCTCCCTCTCCTTCTTCCCGGGCGCCAAGATCGGCGTGTTGGGTCTGAACGGCGCCGGTAAATCGACCCTGCTGCGCATCATGGCAGGCATCGATACCGAGATCGAAGGGGAAGCCCGTCCGCAGCCCGGCATCAAGATCGGCTACCTGCCGCAGGAGCCGAAGCTGGATCCAGAGCAGACCGTACGCGAAGCGGTCGAAGAGGCGGTCGGCGAGGTGAAACGCGCCATGGCCCGGCTGGACGAGGTCTATGCGGCCTACGCCGACCCGGATGCGGATTTCGACAAGCTGGCCCGCGAACAGGGCGAGCTGGAAGCCATCATCCAGGCCCAGGGCGGCCACAACATGGAAAACCAGCTGGAGCGCGCGGCCGACGCCCTGCGCCTGCCGGCCTGGGATGCCCAAATCAAGCACCTCTCCGGTGGTGAGCGCCGCCGGGTGGCACTGTGCCGCCTGCTGCTGGAAAAACCGGACATGCTGCTGCTGGACGAACCGACCAACCACCTGGATGCGGAATCCGTGGCCTGGCTGGAGCGCTTCCTGCACGACTACGAGGGCACAGTCGTGGCCATCACCCACGACCGTTACTTCCTCGACAACGTGGCCGGCTGGATCCTGGAGCTGGACCGCGGCGAAGGTATCCCGTGGGAGGGCAACTACTCCTCCTGGCTGGAGCAAAAAGATGCCCGTCTGGCGCAAGAAGCCAGTACGGAAGCGGCTCGTCGCAAGTCCATCGAGAAAGAACTGGAGTGGGTTCGCCAGAACCCGAAAGGCCGTCAGGCCAAATCCAAGGCCCGTATGGCTCGCTTCGAGGAGCTCAACACCAACGACTACCAGAAGCGCAACGAGACCAACGAGCTGTTCATTCCGCCCGGACCGCGCCTCGGCGACAAGGTGGTGGAGGTGGCCAACCTCTGCAAGTCCTACGGTGACCGCCAGCTGATCGACGATCTCTCCTTCTCCATTCCGAAGGGGGCCATCGTCGGCATCATCGGTCCGAACGGTGCCGGTAAATCGACCCTGTTCCGCATGATGTCGGGTCAGGAACAGCCGGACTCCGGTTCCATCACCCTGGGTGAGACCGTGGTGCTGGCCTCGGTGGATCAGTTCCGCGACAGCATGAACGACAAGAAGACGGTGTTCGAGGAAGTCGCCGACGGCCAGGACATCCTGCGCATCGGCAACTACGAGTTCCCGAGCCGGGCCTACATCGGCCGCTTCAACTTCAAGGGCGCCGATCAGCAGAAGCGGGTCGGCGAGCTGTCCGGTGGTGAACGCGGCCGTCTGCACCTGGCCAAGCTGCTGCAGACCGGCGGCAACGTGCTGCTCTTGGATGAACCGACCAACGATCTGGACATCGAAACCCTGCGCGCCCTCGAGAACGCCCTGCTGGAGTTCCCGGGTTGCGCCATGGTCATCTCCCACGACCGCTGGTTCCTCGACCGCATCGCCACCCACATCCTGGACTACCAGGACGAGGGCAAGATCGCCTTCTTCGAGGGCAACTTCACCGAATACGAAGAGTGGAAGAAGAAGACCTACGGCGCCGAGGCCATCCAGCCGCATCGCGCCAAGTACAAGCGCATCGCCAAGTAACAGGGTAAACAAGTACGGCTTCTACATCAGCCGCACCGTTTCCACCACGACAAGCGCATCGCCAAGTAACAGGGCAAACAAGTGCGGCTGCTGCATCAGCCGCACCGCTCCCATCACGACAAGCGAATCGCCAAGTCAACCGGCACATGCCACAAGGGGAGCGCAGGCTCCCCTTTCTTGTGCCCGATCGCTTACAATCCAAGACGGATACCTTATGCATGGATGTAGCAAGATGACGACCCAGCCCACAGAGAAGAAACTGACCATCCAGATCCGGGTCGAGCCCGGCTGCCTCGGGCCGGATGGCAAGGCGCACATCGAGACCTTCTGCACCGCCGCCGCCAAGATCTTCGCCGCCGTGGAGCCGGAGCTGGTGAACTGGACCCTGCTGCCCCGCTATGACAAGCAATTGCCGGAGCAGGAGTTTTTCATCGACGGTCGCAAGCTGACCGAGGAGCAGGCCAGCCTGTTTCTGCGCCGCCTGGGGCGGGAGCTGGGGGAAGTACAGGAGACCCTCGACTCCGTGCTGGCCCAACTGGTGGAGCGCTACTTCAAAACCCTCTGAGCTCTTCCCTCTCTGCTCCAAAAAGGTTCTCCGACGAGAACCTTTTTTGTTGGCGAAAAAGCAAACGTTTGAATTTTTGCTCTATTCATTGATCCGCCTCGCAGATCCGGGGTTTGTAAACGGCGCCGCCTGTGTAAAAATGTGCGCGCTGTCACGGTATCAGGACGAGTCTGGTTGTTTAACCACCAGAAACAGGGCATCACGCCCGCATGGATGGGACCGGCTCCTCGCCTGCTGCTTATTTCACGTCACCTATTGGAATCCAACATGAATCAACCACACCAGGCCCCCGCACAGGCCGCCGGGCAAGGATTGCTTGAGCGTCTGTTTGCCCTGAAGGACCATGGCACCAACGCCCGCACCGAAGTGATCGCCGGCATCACCACCTTCCTGACCATGGTCTACATCGTCTTCGTCAACCCGCAGATCCTCTCTGCGGCAGGCATGGACACCCAGGCCGTGTTCGTCACCACCTGCCTCATCGCCGGCATCGGCAGCATCCTGATGGGTCTGCTCGCCAACCTGCCCATCGCGCTGGCTCCCGCCATGGGCCTCAACGCCTTCTTCGCCTTTGTGGTGGTGGCCGGCATGGGCTACTCCTGGCAAGTGGGCATGGGCACCATCTTCTGGGGTGCCATGGGCCTGCTGATCCTTACCCTGCTGCGGGTGCGCTACTGGCTCATCGCCAACATTCCGCTCACCCTGCGGGTCGGCATCACCGCCGGCATCGGTCTACTGATCGCCCTGCTCGGCCTGCACAACGCCGGCATCGTGGTCGCCAGCCCCGCTACCATGGTGACGGTGGGTAACCTGACCTCCCTGCCCTGCCTGCTGGGACTGCTCGGTTTCTTCCTGATCTGCATCTTCTCCGCCCGCGGTGTCCACTCCGCCGTGCTGATCGCCATCGTGGTGACCACTACCCTGGGCTGGCTGTTTGGCGACGTCACCTTCAAGGGCTTCGTCTCCATGCCCCCCAGCATTGAGCCGGTGTTCGGTCAGCTGGATCTGATGGGTTCGCTCGACATCAGCCTGGCCGGGATCATCTTCTCCTTCATGCTGGTCAACCTGTTCGACTCCTCCGGCACCCTGATCGGCGTCACCAACCGCGCCAAGCTGGCCGATGACAAGGGGCACTTCCCGCGCATGAAGCAGGCCCTGCTGGTGGATAGCGCCAGTTCCGTCGGCGGCGCCTTCATGGGTACCTCCTCGGTCACCGCCTTCATCGAGAGCAGCTCCGGCGTCGCCGTCGGCGGCCGTACCGGCCTCACCGCCATCGTGGTCGGCCTGCTGTTCCTGCTGGCGATCTTCTTCTCTCCGGTGGCCGCCATGGTGCCGGCCTACGCGGCGGCGGGCGCTCTCATCTACGTGGGCGTGCTGATGTGCTCCGAGCTGACCCGGGTGAAGTGGGAAGATCTGACCGAAGCGGTGCCGGCCTTCATGACCGCGGTGATGATGCCGTTCAGCTTCTCCATCACCGAGGGAATCGCAGTGGGTTTCATCTCCTACTGCGTGATGAAGGCGGGCACCGGCCGCTGGCGCGAGATCAACCCCTGCGTGCTGGTGGTGGCCCTGCTGTTCGTACTCAAGTTCGTCTGGGTCGACAGCCACTAAACCGCGACGCACAAACACAGCGCAAACAAAAATGCCCGTCAACGACGGGCATTTTTTATGGCTGACGAAGGGGCGCTCAGCGAATGCCGCGCGCCTCGCGGATCCACTCCCAGGCCTGCTGGATCTCCTGGGTCTTCTCCTTGGCCATCTCCATCATCTCCGGCGGCAAGCCCTTGGCGGCCAGCTTGTCCGGGTGATGCTTGCTCATCTCTTTGCGGTAGGCACGCTTGATCTCCTGATCGCTGTAACTCTCGCTCACCCCCAGCAGCTGGTAGGCATCCTTGAGCCGGTCACGGGAGGGCGCCTCCTGCCGGTACTGCTGCCCGCCGTGCCCGCCATCCTGATACTGGCCACCGTGCGCCCGGTTGAAGAAGTTCATCTGCGCCTCGGCCATCGCCAGAATGCGGGCCAGCTCGATGCGGCTGAAGCCCAGCTCGTCGGCGATGGTGTGCAGGATGGCGCGCTCGTTGGCCTCGACCTTGCCATCGGCGAAGGCGGCCTGCAGCTGCACCTCGAGGAAGAAGCGCAGGATATCGCGCTGGCCCTGGCTGGCACGGCGAAACTCGGCCAGGGTCTCCCGCAGCGGGAAGTCTGCCTCCTTGCCCTGACGGAACGACTCCTGGGCGCGAGCCCGCGGCTCCCCTGCCAGCCGCATCCGATCCATCAGGTTAGAGGCGACCCGGATCTCCTGCTCGGTCACCTGGCCGCTCGCCTTGGCGATGTGACCCATGACGGCGAAAGTGGCGTGGAAGAAGACCGCCTGTTGCTGCTGGGTGGGCGCGCGGCGAAAATTCAAGCCCATGCCACGGTCGAAACGGTGGCCGATCCAGAGGCCAAGCAGGGCACCGAAGATGTTGCCGAGCAGAAAACCGAAGAAGGCGCCAAGCACCTTACCCCAAATACGCATGGTTCAAGACCTCGTGAAATTAATGAGTGCGTCCTTGCAACTGTTCGTCCAGCGCCTGCAGCCGCGCCACCGTGCCGATGTCGCGCCACTCGCCGGCCAGCAGGCTGCCGCCCACCCGGCCCTGCGCCATCCACTCTCGCAGCAGCGGCGCCAGCTTGCGCGCCCCCTGTGTGAGTCCGGCAAAGGCGGCGGGATCATAGAGCCCGACTCCGCTGAAGGTCAGCGCCGGGCTATCGACCACCCTGCCCGCCTGCAGCGCAAAGTCCCCTGCCGGATGTTGCGGCGGGTTGGGCACCAGCCAGAGGTGGGCCAGATCCGTACCCAGCGGCTGGGTCACCAGGGTGCGATAGTCCAGATCGAGCCAGGTATCGCCGTTGATCACCAGAAACGGCTCATCCCCCAGCAGTGGCAGCGCCTGCACGATGCCGCCGGCGGTCTCCAGCGCGCTCTCCTCCGCCGACCATTGAATGTCGACTCCGAACTGACGGCCGTCGCCGAGGGCCTCTACCAGCTTGTGGCCGAGCCAGGCGTGGTTGATGACCAGGTCGGTCACACCGGCATCCCTGAGCTTGTCGATATGGTGCACGATGAGCGGCTTGCCCCCCACCGCCAGCAGCGGCTTGGGCAGGCTGTCGGTGAGCGGGCGCATCCGCTCGCCGCGACCGGCGGCCAGGATCATCGCCTTCATGACGCCACTCCGGTGCGGGCCAGCCCGGGCAGCACCACCTGCTCCAGCCACTGGCCGAAACGGGCCAGCACCGGGTAGCTCGCGCCATGGCTGCGGCAGACATCCACCACATAGCCGAGGGTACGGGGAATGTCCTTGAGGTAGCCGGACTTGCCATCGCGGTGGTAGAGACGGGTGAAGATGCCCGCCGCCTTGAGGTGGCGCTGCATGCCGGTGAGATCAGCGGCGCGACGAAACGCGGCGTAATCGAGCCCGCCCAGCAGCTTGGCCTGCTGCAGGGTGTCAAACCCGAGCCGCATACCCTGCTCGATCACCGTGTCAGGCCAGCGCACGTAGCAGTCTTTCAGCAGCGAGACCAGGTCATAGCTGAGCGGGCCTATGACCATGTCCTGGAAGTCGATCACCGCCAGCCGGCTGTCGGCCGGGGTCTCGCCACCGCACACCATCAGGTTGCGGCTGTGAAAATCCCGGTGCATCACCCCCTGCGGCTGGGCCAGGTTGTTTTCGGTGAGGCAGGCGAAGGTCTCATCAAGCAACTGCTGCTCTTCATCGCTCAGGGCCAGTTGCAGATGGTGACCCAGCAGCCACTCGGGGAAAATGCTGTTCTCCCGCGCCATAAAGGCGGAATCAAAAGGCTCGAGGTCCAGTTCAACAGCCCCGAGACGGGGCAGCAGCGCGATGGCCTTGCCGTACCAGGCCAGCACGTTGTCTGCGTTCAGGCAGCCGATAAGCTGGGTATCCCCCAGATCCGTAACCGCCAGCAGCCCCTGCTCATAGTCCACCGCCCGCACCTCGGGGGCCAGCAGACCACCGGCATGCAGGGCCGAGGCATTGCGGACAAACTCATGATTCTTTTCGGTTTTAGGATTGGCATCCACCCAGATCAGGCCACCGCCACGGTGGTAGCGGCGAAAACTGGCGTCACCAGAAATGAGGGTCAACTGCAGGCTGGCATCACCGGAAATCCGGCGCGCCCAGTGCAACAAGAGGGAATCGCGATCGTGCATAAGTCGGGGACCAAATTGGAAAGCAGCACTTGGCTGTTAGCCCTGGCCGCAATAATGCTTTATCATTGCCGGCTAACATAAAGCAATGACATGCAATGTCAACTCGATGAATCCTGTCGTAAAATGCATGTCTTGAATCAGCCGTAGCTACCACGGATTGCGCGAGTCTTTCACATGACAAAACGGACACTGGGATACTCCTATCCCATCGCCCTGACCATCAGCCTTGTTCCAGCCCTGACCCCGGCCATCGTGCAGGCGGCGCCGCTGACGCCGCCGCCCGCCACCGGGATCCTGGACGGGCTCTGCTATGACTATGTCCCCAAGATTGAGAAGCTGGCGCCCGGCAAGGACGCCAACGCCCAACCCGTGGAAGTGGATGCCGATCGGCTCGAAGCCAAGCAGGGCGGCACCGCCGTCTACCAGGGCGACGTCAAGGTGCGCCAGGGCGTGCGCAAGTTCGATTCCGACTACGCCGAGCTCGATCAGAAGAGCCGGGACGTCATCGCCATCGGCAACATCTACTACAACGATGGCCAGATCACGGTCACCAGCGACAAGACCCTGAAATCCAACCTGGATACCAAAAACTCCGAGCTGGAAGAGGGCAAGTATCAGGTGCATGGCTCGCCGGTGCGCGGCTCCGCCGACCGGGTCACCATGACCAACAACAACCAGAACATCACCCTGGAAGGGGCCCAGTACACCACCTGCCCGCCGGGTCAGGAAGTGTGGACCCTGAAGGCGGGCAGCATCGACATCGATCAGACCGAGGTGTTCGGGGAGGCCTGGAACGCCAGTCTCTGGCTCTACGACTACCCGGTGTTCTACTTCCCGTACATCAACTTCCCCATCAAGGATGAACGCAAGACGGGCCTGCTCTACCCCGGTTATACCCAGAGCTCCAAGAACGGCATGGACATCACCCAGCCGTTCTACTGGAACATAGCCCCGAACTACGATGCCACCATCACCTCCCGTTTTATGGACAGACGGGGCCTGATGGAGCAGGTGCAGTTCCGCTACATGCCGGATCCGGCCCACGTCGGCAGCCTCTATTTCGAGAACCTGGCCAACGACAAGCAGTACGACGAGACCCCGAGTCTCAACCAGGCCATGTCCGACGGTCACCGTTACCTGCTCAACGCCAACCACACCTCGCTGTTTGCCGACAACGCCATGCGGGTGTCGCTCGACTACACCAAGGTGCGGGATCGAGATTACAACTACTTCAACGACTTCTCCCCCAAGGTGGGCACCCAGGTGGAGAACCAGTTGCAGCAATCCCTGATGGCCGGTTACTTCCAGCCCAACTGGAACATCAACACCGAGGTGCGCACCTACCAGATCCTGCTGGCCAGCGCCCAGCAGCCGCACGAGCTGATGCCGCGCATCGACCACAACTATTACCAGCAGGGCAGCTGGTACGATCTCGCCTGGAACACCGAGATCACCAAGTTCGGCTACAACAACGCCCAGGCCATCGCCCAGAACCAGGGCGGCGCCTACACCGGCACCCGGGTCTACACGGCCCCGACCCTGACCATGCCGCTCATCAACGAGGCAGGCTACTACCTCGACAGCCAGTACAAGCTGATGTACACCCGTTACGATCAGGAAGTGCCGGACAATATGAGCCAGACCTTTGTCAGCCGCTTTACTCCTGAAAACGGCAACGGGGTCACCCTGGACGAAGGGATCATCACCCGCACCCTGCCCTCCTTCCGCCTCAAGGGCGGCATGACCTTCGAGCGCAACCAGAACTGGTTCGGTGGCGATGCCAACCAGACCCTGGAGCCGGAGTTCCAATACCTCTATGTGCCCTACAAGAACCAGGACAACATAGGCGTCTATGACTCCACCAGCATGCGTCAGGACTACTACAGCCTGTTCAGCGACCGCCGCTACGCCGGTCTGGATCGCATCAGCGACTCCAACAGAGTCTCCATCGGTCTCACCAGCCGGGTATATGATGAGGCCGGTGATGAACGAATTCGGCTGGCCGTTGCCCAAGCTTTCGATTTTGTTGCGCCCAGGGTCAAGCTCTATCCCAGCGAGACCCTGACCACCAACACCCGCTCCCCGCTCTCCTTCGAGGGGGATGCCAAGATCAACGAGCAGTGGTTTGCCCATGCCGGTGCGCAATATGATGTGGACCAGAGCCAGCTCAGCTCAGCCAACAGCGCCATCGAGTATCGCCGCGAGAAGCTGATCAGCCAGCTGAACCATCGTTTCGTACGCGATGCCAACTACGATCTTGAAAACAAGGGACAGGTAACCGACCTCAACCAGATCGGCCTACTGTTGACTACCCCGCTCAACGACCAGTGGCACCTGTACGGGGGTTACTATCAGGAGCTGAATCAGAGCGTGAAGTCTGATCGCAAGGTAGGCCTGAAGTACGACTCCTGCTGCTGGAGCATCAACTTCAACCTGGAGTGGGTCAACACTCCGGACAACGTGACCATGCGTCCGACCTCGGAACGCAGTCTGGGCATTCAGTTTGAAATGAAAGGATTGGGTAGCGTGGGTACCGGCTCCAAGGGCACTTCCCTGGACACCGAAGCACTGCCTTACATTCGTCCGTTTAACCTGCGAGACCAATAAGCGGTCTGGCAAACGCCTTGAGAGATGGATATGAAGAAGACGTTGATTTCCCTGCTGACTGCAGGCCTGTTCGGAGCCATGAGCCAGGGTGCCTTCGCCGCCCCCGAACTGATGGACAAGGTGCTTGCCGTGGTCAACAAGGACGTGGTGCTGGCCAGCCAGCAGGAAGCCCTGGTGCAGAAGGTGAAGGCCTCTGCCCAGGAGAGCGGCCAGTCCCTGCCCGATGACGCCACCCTGCGCAAACAGGCGCTGGATCGGCTGATCCAGGAGAGCCTGCAGCTGCAACTGGCGGATCGTCAGGGCCTCAAGATCAGCGATACCCAGCTGGAGCAGGCTATCCAGAGCATCGCCGCCGACAACAAGATGACCCTGGATCAGCTGCGGGCCCAGCTGGCCCGTGAAGGGCTGACCTATGCCCAGTATCGGGAAGAGGTGCGCCGCGAGATCCTGATGAACGAGGTGCGCCGCAATCAGGTGCGCCGCCGCATCAACATCTCCGAGCAGGAGGTGAAGCAGGTGGTCGACATCCTCGCCAAGCAGGGTCAGCAACAGCAGCAATACCATGTCGGCCACATCCAGGTTGCCCTGCCGGACAACCCGAGCGCCGAGCAGCTCAACGCCGCCAAGAGCAAGATTGAACGCATCCTGGCCGCCCTCAAGCAGGGCGCCGACTTCCGCAAGATGGCCATTGCCGAGAGCAGCGGACCCAAGGCGCTGGAAGGGGGTGACTGGGGCTGGATGAGCCCGCAAGAGATGCCGACCCTGATGGCCGAGGCGGTGCAAGGCACCAAGAAGGGCGACATCGTCGGCCCGCTGCGTTCCGGTGCCGGCCTGCACATCATCAAGGTGTTCGACAGCAAGGGCCAGCAGCAGGTCGTGCAGACCGAAGTGCGCGCCCGCCACATCCTGATCAAGCCCTCCATCATCCTGAGCGAAGAAAAAGCCAAGGGCATGCTGGACGGCATCCTGCACGACATCAAGAGCGGCAAGGCCAGCTTCGCCAGCCTGGCGGAGAAATACTCCGAAGATCCGGGCTCTGCAGTGCAGGGTGGCGAGCTGGGCTGGTCCGATCCCAACGTCTATGTGCCGGAGTTCCGCGACATGGTCAACCGGCTGCAACCGGGCCAGATCAGCGAACCCTTCCGCACCACCCACGGCTGGCATATCGTCCAGCTGGAAGAGCGCCGCAGCCAGGATGCCACCAACAAGGCCCAGGAGCAGCGCGCCTATCAGCTGATCTACAACCGCCGCTTCACCGAAGAGTCCCAGGCCTGGCTGGACGAGCTGCGTGATGAGGCCTACATCCAGATCGAAGGCGCCGGCAGCTGATGAGTTGTCGTCGTCTCGCCATCACCCCGGGTGAACCGGCCGGGATCGGCCCGGATCTGGTGCTGCAGATTGCCCAGCAGGAGTGGCCGCACCAGCTGGTGGTGATCGCCGATCCGGCGCTGCTGCGCGAGCGGGCCGCCCTGCTGGGGCTGCCCGTCGAGTTGCAGCCCTATGATGCCGACCAGCCTGCCCACCCGCAGCGGGCCGGCACCCTCACCGTCTGTCCGGTTCCCCTCGGCGCCGCCGTGGTGCCGGGCATGCTCGACGAGGGCAACGGTGCCTACGTGCTGGCCACCCTGCAGCGCGCCTGCGACGGCAACATGAGCGGCGAGTTTGCCGCCGTGGTGACCGGGCCGGTGCACAAGGGGATCATCAACCAGGCCGGTGTCTCGTTCAGCGGCCACACCGAGTTTTTCGCCCAGCAGTCGGGCACCGCCGACGTGGTGATGCTGCTGGCGACCGAGGGACTGCGGGTCGCGCTGGCGACCACCCACATTCCGCTGGCCTATGTGGCGATGGCCATCACCGAGGATCGGCTCGGCAAGGTGATCCGCATCCTGGATGCGGATCTCAAGAGCAAATTCGGCATCGCCACACCCCGTATTTACGTCTGCGGCCTCAATCCCCACGCCGGGGAAGGCGGTCATCTCGGCCGTGAAGAGATTGACGTGATCGAACCCGCCCTGGCAGGCCTTCGCCAGGAGGAGATCGATCTGGTCGGCCCGTTGCCGGCCGATACCCTGTTCCAGGACAAATACCTCAAGGATGCGGATGCGGTACTCGCCATGTACCACGACCAGGGGCTGCCCGTGCTCAAATACAAGGGCTTCGGCAGCTCGGTCAATATCACCCTTGGACTTCCTTTCATCCGCACTTCGGTGGATCACGGCACCGCACTGGATCTGGCAGGCAAGGGCCTCGCCGACTCGGGCAGCCTGATCACCGCGATCAACCACGCCATCAAGATGGTAGAGAAAAAAAGATATGAGCAGTAAGGTGCAGAGCAACAAGGTGCACATGGGCCACACCGCCCGTAAGCGTTTCGGTCAGAACTTCTTGCACGATCGCTACGTGATCGATCAGATCGTGGCCGCCATCAATCCGCAGCCGGGTCAGAACCTGGTGGAGATCGGCCCGGGTCTGGCCGCGCTGACCGAGCCGGTCGCCTCCCAGATGGACAAGATGACCGTGGTCGAGCTGGACCGGGATCTGGCGGCGCGCCTGCGCGAACACCCGACCCTGAAGGACAAGCTGACCGTCATCGAGGCCGATGCCATGCGCTTCGACTTCGGCACCCTGATGGGGGAAGGCAAGGGGCCGCTGCGCATCTTCGGCAACCTGCCCTACAACATCTCCACCCCGCTCATCTTCCACCTGTGCGAGTTCGCCGACCGGGTAGAGGACATGCACTTCATGCTGCAAAAGGAAGTGGTCCTGCGTCTGGCCGCCGGCCCCGGCAGCAAGGCCTATGGCCGACTGAGCGTGATGACCCAGTACTACTGTCAGGTAGTGCCGGTACTGGAAGTGGGCCCGGGCGCCTTCAAACCGGCACCGAAGGTGGATTCCGCCGTGGTGCGCCTGATCCCGCACAAGAACCCGACCATAGTCGCGAAAGACATTCGTTGCCTGAACCGGGTCTGCACCGAGGGCTTCGGCCAGCGTCGCAAGACCATTCGCAACAGCTTCTCCAACTTCATCACGGACGCCCAGCTGACCGAGCTTGGTATCGATGGCAACCTGCGCCCGGAGAACCTCTCCCTCGAGCAGTTCGTCATGATCGCCAACTGGCTGGCGGATCAGCAACAGGCCTGATCCCGTGGCCACTCCGCACATCGTGATCCGCCCATACCCCCGTTATGTGGCGGATTCGAAAGACCCTTACCAGTTCCACTATCTCATCGAGATCGAGAACCTGGGGCCGGGCCCGGCGCAGTTGCTGCACCGGCGCTGGCTCATCACCGATGCCAATGGCAAGATGCTGGAAGTCGAAGGCCCCGGCGTGGTCGGCGAGCAGCCGGTGATCGCAGAGGGAGAGACCTTCCGCTATCAGAGCGGCGTACCGCTGGCCACCCCGCTTGGGGTGATGGAAGGGAGTTATACCCTGCAAGACGAGTCGGGGCAGCAATTCGAGGCGCCCATCGCGCCCTTTACGCTGGCCGTCCCCCACATTATCAACTGAGGTTTCATGGCGAACTGTTTTGTTGGCGATATCCAGGGCTGTTACGACGACTTGCGCCGTCTGCTGGATCTGGCCGAGTTCGATCCCGCTAACGACGTGCTCTGGCTGTGTGGCGATCTGGTCGCCCGCGGCCCGGACTCTCTCAATACCCTGCGCTTCGTCAAGGGGCTGGGCAACCGGGCCGTCACCGTGCTCGGCAACCACGACTTGCACCTGCTGGCGGTCGCCGATGGCGTCGCCCCGCTCAAGAAGAAGGACAAGCTGCAGGAGCTGATGGAGGCACCGGACCGGGACGAACTGCTGGAGTGGCTGCGCCACCGTCCGCTGCTGGCAGAGCACCCCGACCTGCCCATCATGATGGTGCATGCCGGCATCTCCCCGGCGTGGGACGCCCGCACCGCCCGCAACTGCGCCCGCGAGGTGGAGAGCCTGCTGCGCGGCGATCAGTACCAGTGGCTGCTGCACAACATGTATGGCGATCAGCCAGATGGCTGGCAGGACGATCTGGTCGGGATCGAGCGCTACCGCTACATCATCAACACCTTCACCCGGATGCGCTTCTGCTATTTCGACGGCCGGCTCGACTTCAAATGCAAGAAGGGCCCCACCGAATCGACCCCGGGCCTGCGCCCCTGGTTCGAGCAGCGCGAGCATCATGTGGATGACCCCATCCTGGTGTTCGGGCACTGGGCGGCCCTGATGGGCAACACCGGCAAGCAGGACATCAAGGCGCTGGACACCGGCTGTGTCTGGGGCAACAGCCTCACCCTGTGGCGCTATGAAGATAATGCCCTGATCGCCACCCCCTGTCCCACTTACGCCAAGTGACGATAAGGGGACTGCGTCTGAGCAATCAGTGCCTCACCTTGTGGCGCTATGAAGAATGATGCCCTGATCGCCACCCCCTGCCCCACTTACGCCAAGTGACGATAAGAGGCCGGATCTGAGCAACCCTGTGGCGCCATGAAGATGAGGTGCTGATCGCCACTCACAGTCCCGCCTACGCCAGATAGGCTGCAAAACAAAACGGGCCCGGCATTGCCGGGCCCGTTTTTTATGGTTCTTCGCGCAAGCGTGGGGAAAGGTAAGTTGACAGACAGGGATCGGGTAAACTGGTAGTCGCCAAACAAACCGGTTCCTTCACCCTGCTGTCACTATGCATGATATTAATTTTGCCTCGTTCTGGCCAGGCTACGACGTTTCTGTCCATAGCCGCTGTGCCACACAAATTACTTTCGCTCTTGAACCTCGTTCTAACCACCTGCCTCTTTGTGGCAAGTGTCATCAGCCCTGCCCATTGGTCCACGATCGTCGCACCCGCCTAGTCCGTGACCGCGATCTGTTTGAACTGCGGGTTCGCCTGCAAGTCCCCATCCGTCGCGTTGACTGCCTGCACTGCGGCCGGGTGTCTGAACATATCGCGTGGTTGCCTCCCAGTTCACGCATCACACAACGATTGCAGAGCTGGGTTGAGGCCTTGCTTGAGTTGATGCCCATCAGTCATGTCAACCTGCTCACCGGACTGCATTGGCATACCATCAAGACCATCGACATACGCCGACTCCAAGCCAGTGTTGGCACCTTTGAACCTGGCGCTGTGCGACGGCTGGTGATGGACGAGTTCGCCCTGCATAAAGGCCATCGTTATGCCACTGTGATCATGGATGCTGAACGGACTCGTGTGTTGTGGGTGGGCCACGGTAATAGCCGGGAGGCCATTCGCCCCTTTTTCAAGCTGTTGGGCGAACAATGCCAACAGATTGAAGCCGTTGCCATGGACATGAACTCCGCCTTCGATCTGGAGGTGAAAGAGCACTGTCCGCAAGCCGAGGTGGTTTATGACTTGTTCCATGTCGTGGCGGGCTACGGTCGGAAGGTGATAGACCGTATCCGGGTGGATCAGGCCAACGCATTGCAGCATGACAAGCCAGCTCGCAAGGTGGTCAAGCAAGCGCGTTGGCTGCTGCTGCGCAATCGGGAGAACCTCAAGGAAGGGCAAGAGGTGCAATTGCAGGAACTACTGGCCGCCAATCAGCCCTTGGCCACAGCCTATGTACTCAAGGATGCCTTGAAGGAAATTTGGTACGCCCCCGACATCCGGGAAGGCTGGCGACGGTGGAGGGGCTGGACGCGGCACGCCAGGGAAAGTGGTCTGGCACCCTTGAAGGATTTTGCCAGAAACCTCCGGCGTTACATCCGAGGCATCTTAGCGAGCGCCCTCTTTCCAATGCACACCAGCCAGTTGGAGGGGGTGAATAATCGAATCAAGGTGATAAAACGCATGGCCTATGGGTTTCGGGACTCAGAATACTTTTTCCTGAAAATCAAGGCCGCCTTCCCCGGAAAGACGCGATGAACCTTTTTTATGGTGCATCACTCACCCTAGAGCTTGCGCCCCAACCGTTTCTCGATCTGCTGCCGCTCCCACTCGGGGCCGAACAGCTTGAACGGCTGGAACAGGTTGATGGCATGGGAGATCAGTCCCAGCCCCCAGCCCAGCGCCGGCCACCAGGCCCAGATATAGCCCGGGTTGCTCAGGTAGTTGATGACAAACAGCCCGCAAATCACCAGCAGGTAGCTGGCGATGTGGTAATAGAAACCCTTGAGCCCCTCCACATAACGCATGGCGGCCCGCTCCTCTACCGATACCCGTATCTCATCCCGTTCCATCGTGTCACTCCCTCTCATCTCGTGCTCCTGTTGGCTTGTACCGTCAAGTTGCGCCACCTCGAGCCCAAAGACGGCAGCCAGGGCCTTGAGGGATTCCAGTCCGGGCTGCTGGCCCTGCTCGATCCGCTGAATGGTGCGAACGCTCAGGCCGGTAAAGGTGGCCAACTGCTCCTGTGACCAGCCCCGCTGCAATCTCAACTTCCTGACGATCATCTCGAACTCCTTGTGGTTGATTGACGGGGCCAGCATAGGGGCCGGCGGGTGCCATGGGCCACGACAGCGCCCTGACACCAACCTGACTTTCCTTTGGATTCAGTGCATTAGATAAAAGAGCGTGCTCAAAAACTCAGCTATTCCTCCCCACGACGCCCCCATTCGATCACCTGACAGCAGGGCGACAGAGGTGGCGCTTTGTGCAAGATAGCGCCTTGGTATCGGGCAGGCGAGCTTATAGCGCCTGCATCAACTCGGCGGCAATCTCGAAAGAGCGCAGACGAGCCTGATGATCGACGATGGGACCGTTGAACATCAGCTCGTCGGCCCGGGTTTCCGCCAGCAGCGCCTTGAGGCCGTGCCGTATCTGGTCCGGGTTGCCCACCAGCGAACGGGCCAAGGTCTGCTCCATGGCCAGCAGCTCGCGCTCCGACCACTCCTCCCCCAGCTCGATGACGGGGGCCGGCAACTTGCCTGCGTTGCCGCGATGCAGGCGCAGGAACTGCTGCTGCAGGGTGGTGAACTGGAAGCGCGCCTCCCGCTCGCTGTCGGCGGCGATCATGTTGATGCAGACCACCGCATGGGGCTTGGGCCAGCGGGCGGAGGGACGATACTGGGCGCGGTAGATCTCCAGCGCCTGCAGCAGCATGGCGGGGGCGAAGTGGGAGGCAAAGCCGAACGGCAGCCCCATGGCGGCCGCCAGCTGGGCGCTGTAGAGGCTGGAGCCCAGCAGCCAGATGGGCAGATGCAGCCCCTGCCCCGGTACCGCCTGCACCGCCCCCACCTCGTCGCCAAAGTAATCCATCAACTCGCGCACATCGGCCGGGAAGTCATCCACCTCACCGCTGCGCTGGCGTCTAAGCGCCCGCATGGTGCGCTGATCGGTGCCCGGCGCACGGCCAAGCCCCAGATCGATGCGATCCGGATAGAGCGACGCCAGGGTGCCGAACTGCTCGGCGATGACCAGCGGCGAGTGGTTCGGCAGCATGATGCCGCCCGCCCCGATGCGCAGGGTATTGGTACCGCCGGCCAGATGACCGATCAGCACCGAAGTGGCGGCGCTGGCGATGCCCGGCATGTTGTGGTGCTCGGCCAGCCAGTAGCGGCAATAGCCCAGGCGTTCGGCATGACGGGCCAGGTCCAGCGAGCGGCGAAACGACTCGGCCGGCTGGGAGCCTTCGGCCACGGGCACCAGATCGAGTACGGAATAGGGGATGGCAGACATGGGTCACTCCATTGATTCACAGACCAGTAACAAGTGGGGCAATGTAGCACGGGATACCTGAATGAATCACCTGATCAGCCGGCAAAATTGGCCAGAGCGAGCGCCGGGAGCCCCGGCAGGGGCCGTTTCCGTCAGCCACATCCCGATATCCATGAATGGGTTATTGTGTTTTCTGTCATCCTGTTGGCACACTGCAAGCTGATCGTCTCTGCAATCGCCCGTGTGACAAGGATGTGTCCATGACAACTGCCAGGCCAGGTCGTAAACCCTTCTACGTGCATATCGCCACCCTCTTCATCCTGCTGTTCACCCTGCTCGGCAGCGCCCTCATCGCCTTGCAGTTCCAGCAAGGGGCGCGCCAGGGACTGGAGCACGAGCGACAGAACTTCCTGCAGTATCGCCAGCAGCTGGCCCTCGCCCTGCAACTGAACGAGCGGCCGGCCCGCATGTCCCTCAGCCTGTTGCGCAGCGGCCAGCTGGCCGCCATGACCACGTTGACCGAACGCCTGGCCTACCTGCCACAACTGGCGGAGGTGCTGGCCAACAGCCCCAGCTATGGGGCCGTCTACGCTGGCTACGAGGATGGCGACTTCTTTCTGGTGCGCAAGCTGACCGAGCGGGCCAGAGCCCAGCTGGGGGGCGTCCCGGCTACCAGTACCCTGCTGGTGCAGAGCCTCA
The DNA here is from genome assembly GCF_002934425.1 of Aeromonas sp. ASNIH4. NCBI lineage: Bacteria > Pseudomonadati > Pseudomonadota > Gammaproteobacteria > Aeromonadales > Aeromonadaceae > Aeromonas > Aeromonas sp. ASNIH4. The sequence continues at coordinate 3,749,846 of NZ_CP026217.1, forward strand.
GCCAGGGCAAGGGGGAATTTCTCTATTTCGATCAACGGCTGACCCTGCTCGATCGCCGCCCCATGCCGAACTACCGCTACGATCCCCGCAGCCGCGACTGGTACAAACAGGCCCGCTGGCGCGCGGGGATCGCCACCACCAGTCCCTATCTGTTCTTCACCACCAAGGAGCCGGGCATGACGCTGGCGGTGGAGAGCGACGACCGGCGCGCCGTGATCGGGCTCGACACCAGCGTCGAGGGGCTGTCGGCCCTGATCGGCAAGCTGCAGCTGCCCGCCCAGAGCCAGGTGATCCTGTTCGATGAGTACGCCACCCTGCTGGCCGCCGACCCCAGACACCTGCCCAGCTTCGAGCAGCTGAGCCAGCTGCCCATGCTGGCGACCCTGCCCCACCCGGCCCTGCCGGATCTGCAGCAGCGGATCATCAGCCAGCCCACCCTGCTGAGCGAGCCGGCGGAGCTCAACCTGACCGCCACCGATGGCAGTGACTGGCTGGTCAACCTCGCTCCCCTCGGGACCGACTCCCCCTTCCACATCGCCCTGCTGGTCTCGGCCGACCTGCTCTATCAGCAGGCCCGAGACGAAGCCCTGGTCAACCTGGGCTGGGCACTGGCGGGCCTGCTGTTGCTGCTGCCGGTGATCTGGCTGGTCTCGCGGCGCACCGCCACCCCGCTGCTGGCGCTCACCCAGGAGGCGGAGCGGATCCAGCACTTCGATTTCGGCGAGAGCCGGGTCCCCGAGTCGGCCATCCGCGAGATCGACGATCTGGCCCGCACCATGTCCGGCATGCGGCTGACCCTCGGCAACTTCATGAACATGGGGCGGGCGCTGGCGGCCGAACACCGCTTCGACTCCCTGCTCAGCCGCATTCTGCACGAGACCATCGCCGCGGTGCAGGCCGAAGGAGGCTGCCTCTACCTGGCCCAGGAGCGGGGCATGGTGGCGGTACAGGCGCTGTGGCGCCAAGCGCCGCTGCCGGCCGGACAGATCCGCTGGCAGCAGACCCTGTTTGGCGAGCTGGCCCGGGGCGAGCGGCTCAGCCTCGCCATCGACCAGAGTGGCTGGCAGCAGTATCTGGCCGACTGGGGCCCCTTCCCCGGCCCCTGCCAGCTGGTGGCCGAGCCGCTGCGCAACCATCGCCAGGAGCTGAGCGGCTGCCTGCTGCTGATCCTGCCTGACTGCCCGGCCCGCGAGCTGGCCTCGCGCATCAGCCTGATCGAAGCGCTGGCGGGCACTTCGGCCTCCGCCATCGAGAACCAGCGCCTGCTGGAGGAGCAAAAACAGCTGCTGGAATCCTTCATCGAGCTGATGGCCGGCGCCATCGACGCCAAGAGCCCCTATACCGGCGGCCACTGCCAGCGGGTGCCGGAGCTGACCCGGATGCTGACCGAGGCCGCCTGCGCCCAGCAGCAGGGGCCGTTCGCCGAGTTTCGGCTCAACGAGGAGGAGTGGGAGGCCATCCATATCGCCAGCTGGCTGCACGACTGTGGCAAGGTGACCACCCCCGAGTTCGTGGTGGACAAGGCCACCAAGCTGGAGACCCTCTACGACCGGATCCACGAGATCCGCACCCGCTTCGAGGTGCTCAAGCGCGACGGCTACATCGAAGCGCTGGCGGCCCGTCTGTCGGCATCGGAGCGGGAAGCGGCCAGGAGCGAGGTGGCTCCGCTCTGGAGCACCCTGGATCAGGAGTTCGCCTTCGTCGCCGAGTGCAACCTCGGCGGTGAGTGGATGGCGCCGGAGAAGCTGGCCAGGCTGGATGCCATCGCCAGCCGCACCTGGCTGCGCACCCTGGACGATCGGCTCGGCGTCAGCCGGGAGGAGCTCAAGCTGCGCCAGAACGAGCCGGCCGCGCCGCTGCCCTGCGTCGAACCCCTGCTGGCGGACAAGGCCGCCCACCTCATCCCCCGCCCCGTTCACGATCAGCTGGACGAGCGCAACCCCTGGGGCTTCAAGGTGCGAGTGCCCACTCACCTCTACAACCGCGGCGAGCGTTACAACCTCGCCATCGGCCGCGGCACCCTCACCGAGGAGGAGCGCTACAAGATCAACGAGCACATCATCCAGACCATCCGCATGCTCGAGCGCCTCCCCTTCCCCCGCCATCTGCGCAGCGTGCCCGAGATTGCCGGCGGCCATCACGAGCGGATGGATGGCAAGGGCTACCCACGCCAGCTGCTGGGCAGCCAGATGAGCATCCCCGCCCGCATCATGGCCATCGCCGACATTTTCGAGGCGCTGACCGCCAGCGATCGCCCCTACAAATCGGGCAAAACGGTCTCCCAGTCGCTGGCCATCATGCAGAGCATGGTGCGCGAGCAACACATCGATCCCGCCCTGTTTGCCCTGTTTGTCAGCAGCGGCATCTGGCGCGACTATGCCGAGCGCTTCCTCGCCCCCGAGCAGCTGGATCTGGTGGATGAAACCGCCCTGCTGGCCGCACTGGCCTAGGGCGGGTCATATTTTCTTACATTTGCGGGCTGGCCTGAGCGCCCCCGGCTGGTTATAACGGTGCCCCTATAGCGAAGGGGGAGCAATAGACTCCCCCTCACTCTTTATCACACCACACTGTTCAGGTTATCTATGTCAAAACATCTCATTGTGCTGGGCGCGCTGACGCTGTCCGGCTGCTCCCTGCTGTCTCCCCCCGCCCCCACCGTCACCCCGGTGCACCTGGCCGATGCCAGCCAGCGCGGCTTCTACATCGAGTGCAGCAGCATGACGGCCTGCTTCCAGCAGGCCAACCAGACCTGCCCGCAGGGCTACAAGGAGACCGATCGTCGCCAGCAGACGCTCTACAGCACCCAGTATCTGGGGGGCAGCTACGACGACGACAAGAAGGTCTACAAGGCAGCCAAGCCCTATCGGGTCGCCAACACGGTCCACTCCCTGACCATCCAGTGTCCGGTCGATATGGGCATCACGCCACGCTGATCCGCGCCTCACGGCCGGCACGGGAAACCCGAATCCTGGCCGGCCCTTCTCTTGTCTCACCAAGGACGAGTTTCTTATGTCACCCAGAATATGGCTGCTGGGCAGCATCTTGCTGTCCGGCTGCGCCCTGCTGCCGGCACCCGCCACCGTCAGCGAACTTCCCTCCGCCAATCCCGCCCAGCAACGCTTCCAGATCGAGTGCGGCGCGCCAGAGGAGTACCAGCAACAGGCGCTCTTGAGTTGCCCCCACGGCTATCAGCAAATCGATCGAAGCAAGCGCACCATCACCACTCACCAGATGAGCATGGGGGTCGCCGATCCGGTGACGGGATTTAGCCCAGGCTTCCCCCAGACCAGCACCTTCACCACCCACATTCTGCTGGTACAGTGCCCCCGCACACCAGCACTGCCCCACCCGCTTGGACGCTGACGAAAAAGGGCCCGCAGGCCCTTTTCCATTGTCACCGCCCCTCAGCCCGTCGCCTCGGCGTGCTGGCGGGCCAGCTCGTCACTCATCAGCTCCCGCATCCTGAATTTTTGCAGCTTGCCGGTCACCGTCATGGGGTACTCCTCCACGAACCGGATGTATCTGGGCACCTTGAAATAGGCGATGCGGGCCGCCAGAAACTGTTTCAACTCCTCCTCGCTGGCCTCCTGGCGGGGTCTGAGCTTGACCCAGGCGCACACCTCTTCGCCATAGCGCTCGCTGTCGACCCCGAACACCGCCGCATCCAGCACCGCCGGATGATCGTAAAGACGCTCTTCGATCTCGCGCGGATAGATGTTCTCGCCGCCGCGGATGATCAGCTCCTTGCTGCGTCCGACGATCCGCACATAGCCCTCTTCATCCATGATGCCGATGTCCCCCGAGTGCAGCCACCCCTCCTGGTCGATGGTCTCCGCCGTCTTGACCGGATCCTGCCAGTACCCCTGCATCACCCCGTTGCTGCGACAGCAGATCTCGCCCCGCTCGCCGATGGCGACTATCTCTCCGCTGGGGTCGACCAGCTTGATCTCGGTGTGACCGATGGCGCGGCCCACCGTGGTGACCCGTTTGTCCAGCGGCGCATCGATGGCGGTCATGTGATTGATGGGGCTGCACTCGGTCTGGCCGTAGGCGATGGTCACCTCGGTCATGTGCATCAGGGTCTGCACCTTGCGCATCAAGGGCTCGGGGCAGATGGCACCGGCCATGATGCCGGTGCGCAGGGAGGAGAGATCGAACTGGTCAAACTCCGCCAGCTCCAGCTCGGCGATGAACATGGTCGGCACCCCGTGCAGGGCGGTGCAGCGCTCCTCGCTCACCATCCGCAAGGTGGCCGCCGGATCGAAGGCTTCGGCCGGAAACAGGGCGCAGGCCCCCACGCTGATGCTGGCCAGGTTGCCGAGCACCATGCCGAAACAGTGGTAGAGCGGCACCGGGATGCAGAGCCGGTCCTGCTCGCTGAACGCCATGCCTTGCGCCACCTGGCGGCCGTTGTTGAGGATGTTGCTGTGGCTGAGGGTGGCTCCCTTGGGGTTGCCCGTGGTGCCAGAGGTGAACTGGATGTTGATGGCGTCATCGGGTTTGAGGGTGGCCGCCACCCGGGCCAGCCAGGCCGGGTTCTGCTGGTCGCCCAGTGCCAGCACCTCGGGGAAGTTGAGCATGCCGGCGCTTTGTTCCTCCCCGAGCCGGATCACCATCTCCAGGCTCGGCAGCCGGGATGATACGAGACGGCCTGGTGGGCAGTTCGCCAGCTCGGGGGCCAGTTCGCCCAGCATGGTGAGATAATCGCAGCCCTTGAACGCACTGGCACAGATGAGGGCCCGACAACCCACGTTGTTGATGGCAAAGGCCAGCTCGTAGCTGCGGTAGGCGGGATTGATGCAGACCATGATGGCCCCGATGCGGGCCGTGGCAAATTGCACCAGGCACCACTCGATGTTGTTCGGCGACCAGATACCGACCCGATCCCCCGGCCGGATCCCGAGCGCCAGCAGGCCCAGCGCCAACCTGTCTATCTGGGTCAGGTATTCACGGTAGTTCCAGCGGATCTGCTGGTGGCGCACCACCACTGCGGGCCGGTCGGGGAAACGTCCCGCGATCTGTTGCAGATAGGCGCCTATGGTCTGGTGAAGCAGCGGCTGATCGCAGGGACCGGCCCGGTAGCTGAGCAGTGAGGTCATGGGGTGACTCCTGGCAAGATAGGTTGGAAGTGCCTACTGCTCGGCTGGCATGTTTTTGCAGACTGTTACATTAATGTAAAAACAAGACCTGTAAAAGACTCACTTTGGTCTAATGCCGGCCATAAAAAACGGCCAACCGAAGTTGACCGTGTGACAAGGCGCGAGCCGGATCAGAACAGCAGGTGGGCCACCCCGGCGATGACCGGCAGGGTGATCAGGGTACGCAGCAGGAAGATCACGAACAGCTCCCACAACTTGACCGGGATCTTGCTGCCCAGCAGCAGGGCGCCCACTTCCGACATGTAGATGAGCTGGGTCACCGACATGGCGGCGATCACGAAGCGGGTGATGTCGCTCTCGATGGTGGAAGCCAGCACCGCCGGGATGAACATGTCGGCGAAGCCGACCATGATGGTCTTGGAGGCCGCTTCCGCCTCCGGCAGTTGCAGCAGCTCCAGCAAGGGCACGAAGGGGGCCCCCAGCCAGTTGAAGATAGAGGTGTGCTCCGCCAGCATCAGGGCGCAGGTGCCGATGGCCATCACCACCGGCAGCACGCCGAAGATCATGTCCAGCGCGTTCTTCACCCCTTCCCGTGCCACTGCCCCCATGTCGGTCATGCCCTCGGCCTTGGTCAGGGCCCGCTCATAGCCGTAGCTCAGCACGCTGTGCTGGTGCGGCACCGACTCCTGCTTGCGACACAGGGGAGTACCGTCGCTGTAGACATCCTTCTTCCAGCAAAGTGGCGGCAGGCGCGGCACCACGATGGCAGCCACCACACCGGCCAGGCAGACGGTCAGGTAGAAGGGCACGAACATGTGCTCCAACCGAACCTGGGAGATCACCACCAGGCAGAAGGTGATGGAGACGGCAGAGAAGGTGGTGCCGATGACGGCCGCTTCCCGCTGGGTGTAGAACTTGCCTTCGTACTGTTTGCTGGTCAGCAGGATGCCGACACTGCCATCCCCCAGCCAGGAGGCGAAACAATCCACCGCAGAGCGACCGGGCAGACGGAACACCGGGCGCATGATGCGGGTCATCATGGTGCCGACAAACTCCAGCAGACCGAAATCGAGCAGCAAGGGTAGCAGCAGGCCGGCGAAGATGAAGACGGAGAACAGCACCGGCAGCAGATCATGCAGCACCAGGCCGCCGGTCGCATCGGAGCGCAGGGCCGCCGGGCCCGCCTCGAAGAAGGTCAGCAGCACGAAGATGCCGCCCAGTACCCGTACGCAGGCCCAGAAGGGGGAGACGTTGAACAGGCTGTTGAGGAAGGGGCGTCTGACCAGGATCGCCGGCTTGAACAGCCAGGCTACCAGCGTCATCAGCATGGTGGTGGTGATGATGGCGCTGACCATGGCCACCAGATAATCGGCAAACACCGTCTGTACCAGCTTCGCCAGCACGGCCACGGGGATGGTGACGTTTCCGTCATAGATGACGGGGGTCATGAACAGCAGGATCCCGATGAGTGACGGGACCAGGAACATCAGCACGTTGCGGCGGGTATTGAGCGCAGGTGCTTGCAGAGTCTTTTCCAGCATGGTCTACAGCCTTAATGTTACTTTTCCTTAGCCAGGCAAACCTGCATATCCATGCTCTCGCCCGGCAAAACGGGCGCAAGAATACCCCAATAAAATGCACAAACAAGCTTTTAATGGATCATTTAAAGCATAAATATTTATATAGGTAAACCTTCCATAAGAATGCACGCAAGCAGATACGCATATCAATTCATTGCAATTGGTTAGCATATTGTTTCAGCAAGGTTACATTCAGGTGCGCAGTATAATCAGTTGCGGTTGGCAGGCAATAAGTGACATAAGAAATATATCTATATGGTGATCCGGTCGATCCCCATAAAAAAACCGGAGCCTGGGAAGGCTCCGGTTTCTCAGCACCGGGTGGCGGTATCACGACCGCGCACGGGATCTGGGTCAGTCACGCACGTAGATGACTTCCACGCCATCATCGTCTTCGTCGTCCCACTCGTCGTCGTCCAGCGATTCATCAAACGCCTTGGAGGCGGCCAGCGCATCGGCTTCAGCCTTGGCCAGCTGGTTCTTGTGGTAGTCGTCCCACTTGAACTCCACCTTCTCGATGGCGTCTTTGGCATCTTCCGCCAGCTGACGGGGCATGGTGTCCAGCAGGTCCAGGATGTCGTAGCAGACCTTCTTGGTCCCTTCCTTGCTGATGGCGGTGATGGCGTAGACAGGGCCTTCATGATTGAGGGCGGTCTTGACGCGATCCATCACTTCCTGCGCCTCTTCTTCCAGGATCAGGTCCATCTTGTTGAACACCAGCCAGCGCGGCTTGCTCGCCAGCTCAGGGCTGTATTTTTCCAGCTCCCGGACGATGGTCACCGCATTTTCGGCCGGATCAGAACCATCGACCGGGCAGATGTCCACCAGATGGATCAGCACGCGGCAGCGCTCGAGGTGCTTGAGGAAGCGGATACCGAGGCCAGCGCCTTCGGCGGCACCTTCTATCAGACCGGGAATGTCGGCGATGACGAAGGAGCGGGAGTTCTCCCCACGCACCACGCCCAGGTTCGGTACCAGGGTGGTAAAGGGGTAATCGGCCACTTTCGGACGGGCCGCGGAGACGGCGCGGATGAAGGTGGACTTGCCGGCGTTGGGCAGGCCCAGCATGCCGACGTCGGCCAGCAGCAACAGCTCCAGCTTAAGGGTGCGCACTTCACCCGGGGTACCGTTGCTCTTCTGGCGCGGCGCCCGGTTGACGGAGCTCTTGAAACGGGTGTTGCCCAGACCGTGGAAGCCGCCCTTGGCGACCAGCAGCTTCTGCTCGTGGTGGGTCAGGTCACCCAGCAGTTCGCCGGTGTCTTCATCGCTGGCGCGGGTGCCGACCGGTACGCGCAGGATCCTGTCCTTGCCGCGACGGCCGGTACAGTTGGCGCTCTGGCCATTCTCGCCACGTTCGGCGGCGTGAAAACGCTCGAAACGGTAGTCGATCAGGGTATTCAGGTTTTCATCGGCAACCAGATACACGTCGCCACCGTCACCGCCGTCACCGCCGTCCGGGCCGCCGTTCGGAATGTACTTCTCACGGCGAAAGCTCACACAACCGTTACCACCGTCACCGGCATCGACTCGAATCTGGACTTCATCAACAAACTTCATAGGTAACCGTCACCTTAATTCGAAAAACCGATACGCAATTATAGTGGTACAGACCCCTGCGGGCGATACGCATCTTGCCAAGCATGCCCTTTCAGAGCCAGGGTCAGCTGCGTGCCGTTTTTTCGTAAACTGCTGCAGAAAAACAAAAGCCCCGCCTGTTGGCGGGGCTTCGGATCCTTGCGGTCCGTAATTACTCAGCAACGATGCTAACGTACTTACGGTTCAGCGGACCTTTAACTTCGAACAGGATTTTACCAGTCGCAGTAGCGAACAGGGTGTGATCCTTGCCCAGACCAACGTTGGTACCGGCGTGGAACTTGGTGCCACGCTGACGAACGATGATGCTGCCAGCCAGAACTGTTTCGCCGCCGAAACGCTTCACGCCCAGGCGTTTAGCTTCTGAATCACGGCCGTTGCGGGATGAACCGCCAGCTTTTTTGTGTGCCATCTATCGTACTCCTCTAATTAAGCGCTGATGCCAGTGATTTTGACTTCAGTGAACCACTGACGGTGGCCCGCTTGCTTACGGTGGTGCTTACGACGACGGAACTTGACGATAGTCACTTTCTCGCCACGGCCGTGAGCCACAACTTCAGCTACAACCTTGCCACCTTCAACGAAAGGAGCACCTACTTTAAAAGTGTCGCCTGCAGCAACCATCAGCACTTCGTTGAAGTCGATGGTAGCGCCAGTCTCAACGTTCAGCTTTTCCAGACGAACGATTTGACCTTCGGCCACACGGTGTTGTTTTCCGCCGCTTTGGAATACCGCGTACATTTGATTAACTCCGTAAAGGCGTGTCTTTTGCTCAAGGCCAGACACGCGCAAAAACCTATAACAATGGGCCGGCATTCTACGCAAATCGATTTGCTCAGGCAAGGCCAATTTAGCAAAAAGTTTATTTTGTGCGCATATCTGCCGCCGTGAACAAACGCTTAACTGTAACCCATTGTGAAATCGTGTAGAATCCCCGCCATTGCTAAAATCGCAGTCATCACTGCCGTCACGTTACGAGACTTATGGACCAACAGACTATCCGTGCGCTCTGTGCCGCCGACATGACGGCGGTCAATGAACTGATCCTGGCGAGACTCCAGTCCGATGTCAGCCTGATCAACCAGCTGGGTTTCTATATTGTCAGTGCAGGCGGGAAACGGATGCGTCCCATGCTGACCGTCATGGCCGCCCGCGCACTGGGATACGAAGGTGAAGATCACCTGAAACTGGCTGCCATCATCGAATTCATTCATACCTCCACCCTGCTGCACGACGACGTGGTCGACGAATCCGACCTGCGCCGCGGCCGGGAAACCGCCAATGCCCTGTTCGGCAATGCCGCCAGCGTGCTGGTCGGTGACTATCTCTACAGCCGCTCCTTCCAGATGATGAGCGAGCTCTCCAACCTGCGGGTGATGGAGATCCTCTCCGATGCCACCAACACCATCGCCGAAGGGGAAGTGTTGCAGCTGATGAACTGCAACGACCCGGATACCACCGAAGAGAGCTACATGACGGTCATCTACTGCAAGACCGCCAAGCTGTTCGAGGCGGCCACCCGCCTCGCCGCCGTGCTGACCCATCAGCCCGCCCCCGTCGAGCAGGCGATGACCGACTACGGCAAGTATCTGGGCACCGCCTTCCAGATCATCGACGATGTGATGGACTACTGCTCCCAGAGCGACGAGATGGGCAAGAACGTCGGCGACGATCTGGCCGAAGGCAAACCAACCCTGCCGCTGCTGCGAGCCATGGAAGTGGGTAGCCCGGAAGAGCGCCAGCTGGTGCGCGATGCCATCGAGCACCGCAACGGCATGGAGCACCTCGACCGGATCCTGGCCATTCTCGACCGTACCGGCGCCCTGGAATACTCCCGCATGCGGGCTCGGGAAGAGGCCGACAAGGCCATCGCGGCCCTCGCCATCCTGCCGGACTCCCAGCACAAACAGGCATTGGCAACCTTGGCTCACATGGCAGTGCAGCGCAGCGCCTGATGCCAGTCGCCGGACAATAAAAAAGAGGCCAAAGGGCCTCTTTTTTATTGTCCGGCAAACACAGTCTGGCTCACTCAGTGCCATTCTCTAACGCGCCAGCGCCCACAGAATGACGGCCCCGGCCACCACCAGACAGCCGCCGATGCGGCGCAGCTGCTCGGTGGGTTGCTCGCTCAGCAGCCGCAGCATCTGTTGCCAGGCGCGCGGCATCAGCAGCGGTCCCAGCCCCTCGAACAGCAACAGCAAGCCCAGCCCCATCAAGATGGATGTCAGCATCACCTCTCCTTTCAACCACTACGTCCACAAGCTGCCGGGACACTGGCAAGCCCCTGACCGCCAAACAAAAGGGCCTGAATAATCAGGCCCTTGGGTATCATTGCGACTCACTTACTGCTTGCTGCCGTGCGGCGACTTGAGGTAGCGGAAGAACTCGCTGTCCGGCTTGAGGACCATCAGGTCATTGCCACCGGCGAAGCTCTTGCGATAGGCCTCCATACTGCGCACGAAGCTGAAAAACTCGGGGTCTTTCTTGTAGCTGTCGGCATAGATCTTGGCGGCCTCGGCATCCCCTTCACCACGCAGCTGACGGGCGTTACTCTCGGCGTCGGCGATCATCACGGTCACCTTGCGGTCGATGTCGGCACGCAGGATCTCGGCCTGCTCGCGGCCCTGGGAGCGATGCTCACGGGCTACCGCAGTCCGCTCGGCACGCATCCGCTGATAGATGGAGCTGGAGACTTCCACCGGCAGGTTGATCTGCTTGATGCGCACATCCACCACCTTGATGCCGAGCTCGGAGGAGCGCGCCATCTTCATCAGGGCATCTTCCATCACGGTACTGCGCTCACCGGAGACGATGTCCTTGATGGTGCGGTTACCGATCTCGGAACGCAGACCGTTGTTGATCTTGCGCTTGAGCAGGTCTTCGGCCTGGATCTTGTTGCCACCACCGGTCGCCAGGTAGTACTTGGAGAAGTCCTCGATCTTCCACTTCACGTAGGAGTCGATGATGAGGTCCTTCTTCTCGGATGTAACGAAGCGATCCGCCTGGCCTTCAAGGGTCTGGATGCGGGCATCCATCTTGCGAACCTGGTCGATGAGCGGCACCTTGAAGTGCAGGCCCGGCTCGTACAGGCGCGGTTCACCGGAGTCGACCCGCTTCACCTTGCCGAACTGCACGACGATGCCCTTCTGACCTTCATCGACGATGAAGACCGACGAGAAGCAGACCATGGCGGCCACAGCGATGACACCAATAGCTATCTTTTTCATCTATTAGTTTCTCCCTGAGCTGAAACGGTCGCCGCTACGCAGCGGAGTCGGAGTGGAGTTGGCCCCTTCGTTGGACGGCGGGGTCTGTTCCACCACCGGCGCACCTGCCGGACGGGCGGGTTGCACTGCGTTCGCCTTGCCGGAAAGCTTGTCGAGCGGCAGATAGATCATGCTGTTGTTGCCAGCCGGCATGTCGACCACCACCTTGTTGGCCTGCTGATACAGCTCTTCCATGGTCTCCAGGTAGATACGATCGCGGGTCAGCTCGGGCGCAGCCTGATACTGGGGCAGCAACTCGTTGAAGCGAGCGACTTCACCCTTGGCCTTCAGCACGATCTGGGACTTGTAGGCTTCGGCCTCCTGCTCCAGACGCTTGACCTGGCCACGGGCCTTCGGTTCCACTTCACGGGCATAGGCTTCGGCTTCACGAATGAAGCGCTGTTCATCTTCCTGAGCGGAGATGGCGTCATCGAAGGCGTCTTTCACCTCTTCCGGCGGACGTGCCGGCAGGAAGTTGACGTCGACGATCTGCAGACCCATGTGATAAGGCTCGATGATGCTGTCGATCACCTGCCAGGTCTCCTGGCGCACCTTCTCACGACCTGTGGTCAGCACGTCATCCATCCGGGTGTGGCCCACCACGTAACGCAGGGCGCTGTCGGTGGCCTGGCTCAAGCTCTCGTCGGCGTTGGTGACGCTGAACAGATACTGCTCCGGGTCGACCACGCGATACTGCACGTCCATCTCGACCCGCACCACGTTCTCGTCCTGGGTCAGCATGAAGCCGGAAGCCGGCAGGGAGCGGACCGATTCCACGTCCACCGGGATCACCCGGTCGATGAAGGTCGGCTTCCAGCGCAGGCCGGGATCCACGTTGTGGGAGTATTCGCCAAAGCGCAGCACCACGCCCCGCTCGGCTTCACGAATGGTATAGAAGCCGCTGACGACCCACACCACTACCGCCACCACCAGGGCGATGGAGAGGCCAAACTTGCCTACATCGCCACCACCAGACTTGCCGCCACCGAGCAGACCACCAAAACGGCGGCTCACCTTGCGCAGCATCTCGTCCAAATCAGGGGGTCCCTGATTCTTGCCGTTGTTCCCCCAGGGGTCACGGTCTTTGCCGTTGTTACCAGGCTCATTCCAAGCCATCAGCGTCTCCATTAATACATGCGGATGGATATCATCTCTATCGGGCCATCAACCGTTGATGAAGCCAGCAAACATTCATCTCATCGACGAATCAATGCCTGATAAAGCGTTGTAAACTCTCACCTTCTTGTTTCATGAGGCGGTTCCAGTCAGCCAGTTGCAGGCGGACTTCCAACACAAAATCCCCCTCCTCGCTGAAACCTTCCTGCTCGATGCCCTTGAGGCGATAGAGCGCACTGCGCAATCTGGCGGCCGAAGGCGGCAACTGCAGGGTGTGGTGCACCATGGATCCGGCCAGCAATTCAGTCAGGGCCGTAAACAGGTCTGCACACCCTTCCCCGGTCTGGGCTGACAGCCAGACCCGCACCGGGCGCCCCTCTTCGTCACGCTCCAGCCCGACCGGATGTTCACCCAGCTTGTCGATCTTGTTGCAGATCATCAGCTGGGGTCGGTCATCGGCTTCGATCTCGGCCAGCACCTGCTGCACCGACTCGATATTTTCCTGCATCTGCTCATCGGCACAGTCCACCACGTGCAGCAGCAAGTCCGCTTCGCGGGTCTCCTGCAGCGTCGCCTTGAAGGCCGCGACCAGATCATGGGGCAAGTGTCGAATAAATCCAACTGTATCCGCCAGAATTACATCACCCACATCCTGGATCACCAATTTGCGCAGGGTCGGATCCAAGGTTGCGAACAATTGGTCGGCAGCATACACGCTGGCAGCTGTAAGTTGGTTGAACAAAGTGGACTTTCCGGCGTTGGTGTAACCCACCAGGGAAACGGTCGGCACCTCGTTGCGGTTGCGGGCACGACGCCCCTGCTCCCGCTGTTTGGCCACCTTGTCGAGCCGACGCAAAATCGCCTTGATGCGCTCACGCAACAGACGACGGTCGGTTTCCAGCTGAGTTTCACCCGGGCCGCGCAGGCCGATCCCGCCCTTCTGACGTTCAAGGTGGGTCCAGCCTCGCACCAGGCGAGTAGAAAGATGGCGTAACTGGGCCAGTTCGACCTGCAACTTGCCTTCGTGGGTACGGGCGCGCTGGGCAAAGATATCGAGGATCAGGCCGGTCCTGTCCACTACCCGGCACTGGAACAGACGCTCCAGGTTGCGCTCCTGGGCAGGGGTCAGGGCATGGTTGAAGATGACGACGTCGGCATCCAGCATCTGGACCTGGGACGCTATCTCTTCAGCCTTGCCGCTGCCGACAAAAAATTTGGCGCTGGGCGCACTGCGGCTGGTGGTGATCACCCCCAGCGCATTGACCCCGGCCGAGCTCACCAGCATCTTGAGCTCTTCCAGATCCTCCCGCTCACCCTCATCACTGAAGTTGACATGTACCAGAACGGCCTGTTCGCCGGCTTCATAACGGTCAAACAAGCGCTTGCTCCTTGACAGGAATCATGATGAATCTGGGTTGACGAGTCGCCTCGTCCCGGGATATCACGCCTCGGCTTCACCCTGCTCTTCGCCAGCTGCGCCCGGCGCATGCTGGTGGTGGTTGACGGCACGGGCCGGCACCACGGTGGAGATGGCGTGCTTGTAGACCATCTGGCTCACGGTGTTCTTCAGCAAAATGACAAACTGGTCAAACGATTCGATCTGACCCTGCAGTTTGATGCCGTTCACCAAATAGATAGAAACAGGAATCCGCTCACGGCGCAGCGCATTCAAAAACGGGTCTTGGAGAGATTGCCCCTTAGCCATCTTCTTTTCCTTATAGTTTGTTGTTTTTAAACACCGGATATCAATATAACAACCTGATTATACAGGAGTGTCAAGCCACTCCGGCACGGGCGACGACCCTTGCCAAATTGCCAGACTCACCAGATTCCAACCAGGTCACATCAGACCAACCGCGCAACCAGGTCATTTGACGCTTGGCCAACTGGCGGGTGGCAACAATTCCGCGATAGCGCATCTCATCATACTCCACTTCCCCCGCCAGGTAGTCCCACATTTGGCGGTATCCCACGCAGCGGATGGAAGGAAGATCCGGGGTGAGATCGCCCCGTTGGTAGAGCGCCCTGACTTCCTGTTCAAAGCCGCCCTGCAGCATCTTGTCAAAGCGCAGCTCGATGCGCTGGTGCAACACGGCGCGATCGCTTGGTGCGATGGCAAACTGCAACACCCGATAGGGCAACCCCTCCCCCTGCACCTGGATCAGCTCGGTGAGCGTCTTGCCGCTGATGCGGTAGACCTCGAGCGCCCGGCTGAGCCGCTGTGGATCATTGGGATGGATGCGGGCACCAGCCACCGGGTCGATGCGCACCAGTTCATCGTGCAGTGCCTGCCAGCCAAGACGGGCCGCCTCTTCCTCGATGCCGGCCCGAATGACGGGGTCGGCGGAAGGCAGCGGAGAGAGCCCCTCCAGCAGCGCCTTGAAATAGAGCATGGTGCCGCCCACCAGCAGCGGAATGCGGCCGCGCTCAGCAATCTCTTTCATCTCCCGCAGCGCATCGCGGCAAAAATCGGCCGCCGAATAGCTCACGGCGGGATCCAGGATGTCGATCAGCCGGTGCGGTGCCAGCGCCAGCTCAGCAGCACTCGGTTTGGCGGTGCCGATATCCATGCCGCGATAGATGAGCGCGGAATCCACGCTGATGATGTCGCAGGGCAGCGCCTGGCACAGTTCGATGGCGAGATCCGTCTTGCCGGAGGCCGTCGGCCCCATCAGAAAAATTGCAGTCGGCAAGTCAGCCACGTGAAAAACTCCCCTTGCATGGTCGCCAGCCGTGCGGCGCACCTGCAAAAAACTGGTTTATGGGTTCAAGAGGGGCATTCCCCTCAATGGCCATCGGCGAACTCGGCCAGCACGCTCGCCAGCGCCAGCGGGCGCACCATGCGAACGTCTGCCAGTTGGTCACTGAAATCGGCAACAAGTTCCGTCAGCAGGCGGTTGGCCGTGGCAAAATCGTATACTTTTTCGCGACTTATCCCCTGCTCCACCAGCCATTGGCATAGTACTTCAGCCTGCTGGCCGGCATCACTGTCAGATCCGCTCTCGATCAGTTGCAGCAATTCGGGTAATAAGCGCACCAGATCGGTCTGGCGCAGCAACGCCGGCACCCGAGTCAGGATCATGGTGTCGCGCCCGCCGCTTTTCAACTCCAGCCCCATCCGTTTGAGCAAACGATCCTGCTGCTCGACCAGCGCGACCAGGTTTTTCGGCAGCTTGAAGGAGACCGGCAACAGCAGCGGCTGGGCCGCCAGCCCCTGACCCCAGGTTTCCAGCAGCCAGTGGCGCAGCAGCAGGCGCTCAGCCCGCACCAGCGACAGCAGGGCCAGCCGGTTGTCTCGCTCCAGCAGCAGATAGGCCTGTTCCACCAGGGTCAATGCCCGCCACGTTCCCGCTTTGGCGGGCACGGCAGCGGCAACAGGCGCGGTTTCAGCCTCTGCCTGCACCGCCGGCAGGGTAGTGAGCAGCGATCCCATGCCGCGCATCGCCTCCCGGCTGGGGGGCTCGGGCGGCTGGTAGTTGCCGGCCCGCCCGGTACTACTGCCTTCCCGCACTTCCCTAGCCAGCGCCCGGTAGTTGTGCTCGGCGCCATACCACTCGGCTCTGGGAGCCTGACCCGGATACTCGATGGGGGCACTGACCGGCAGCTCGACCAGGGTCTCGGCCAGGGGCTCGTCGCTGGCCGCTCCTTGCTGGCGCAGGGCAGTAAACAGCGCCTGGAAGATGAAGTCGTGAATGAGGCGGGCCTGATGAAAGCGCACCTCGTGCTTGGCCGGATGAACGTTGACGTCCACCTGGCGCGGATCCAGCTCGATGTAGAGCACGTAGGCCGCGAACCGGTCGGCGGGCAGCAGCTCGTCATAGGCCTGGCGAATGGCATGATTGATGAGCTTGTCGCGCATCATGCGGCCGTTGACATAGGTGTATTGCAGATCGTTCTGCGGCCTGGCGCCCTCGGGGGTCGCCAGCCAGCCCCACAGCCGCACGTCGCTGTGCTCGCTCTCCACCGCCAGCGCATGGTGCATGAAGGGAGAGCCGCACACCGCGGCGAGCCGGCGCTCCTGCTCCGTCACCGTATTGGCGGCCTTGTACTGGCGCACCACCTTGCCGTTGTGGCGCAGGATCAGGGTGACGTCGAAGCGGGAGAGCGCGATGCGGCGCACCAGCTCGTCGATGTGGGCGAACTCGGTCTTTTCGCTGCGCATGAACTTGCGCCGCGCCGGGGTGTTGAAGAAGAGGTCCACCACCTCCACCGTGGTACCCACCGGGTGGGCCGCCGGCTTGACGGTGACGCTCATCTCGCGTCCTTCGGCCTGCGCCTGCCAGGCTTCGGACTGCTCCGCCGTGCGGGAGGTGAAGGTCAGCCGGGAGACCGAACTGATGGAGGCAAGCGCCTCGCCGCGAAAGCCCAGGCTGTTAATCCCTTCCAGATCGTCGAGGGTCGCTACCTTGGAGGTGGCGTGGCGCGACAGTGCCAGCACCAGCTCATCCTTGGCAACGCCACCGCCATTGTCGCGTATGCGAATGAGCTTGGCACCGCCCTTGTCGATGTCGATCTCGACCCGGTCGGCGCCCGCGTCCAGGCTGTTTTCCACCAGCTCCTTGACCACGGAGGAGGGCCGCTCCACCACCTCACCGGCAGCAATCTGGTTGGCCAGAATCGGCGGCAATATACGGATTGGCATCGCTTACTCCTGCTGGTTGAATGGGGTGGTGGTGGCCACCACCCCGGATGAGAGCCACGCCGCCGTATCACAGCCCACGCTCGCCTGGTTGGCCAGAACAGGGGACAAGATACGGATCGGCATCACTGACTCCTGATGATTAAAGGCGCGGGTAATCGGCGGGATTCGATGACGGCTCACCGGACCCGTCCCTGTCAGTGGCAGGGACGGGTCCTGCGGCTCATCCTGCGCTATTTTTGCGGAATATAGAGCACCTGCCCTATCTGGATGTCCCGCGACTTGAGCTTGTTGAGCTCCACCAACCGCGCCTGGCTGACCCCGTATTTCTCGGCGAGCCGGGAGAGGCTTTGACCGCGGGTGACCACATGACGGAGCATGTTGGCCTTGTCGTTGCTCTGCACGCTGGCGACCGGGGCACTGGGCTCCTTGGCCGCCACCACGTAGGGCTTGATCACCCCGGCGCCGGACGAGGATCCGCCGACGCTGCTGACCGGTGCCCCGCCATCACTGCTACGATTCGGCTCGGTGGCCGGCATCCGGTTGGTCACCACCTGCTGCACCGGTTGCGCCGCCGGCTTGCTGACGGCGACCGGCTTGCTGGCGGGGGCGGGTCGGCTGACCGCCGCCTGCTTGTTGCTGCCCTGCCCCTTGCCGGTGAGCATGGCCCCCTTGGTCGGATGGGCACGGTAGTAGTTGCGGATGCCTTCGAAGATGGCGCGGGCCAGCTGATCCTGATAGCTGGCGGTGGCCAGCAGCTGCTCTTCGGCGTGGTTGGAGATAAAGCCCGTCTCCACCAGCACGGAGGGGATATCCGGCGCCTTCAGCACCGCCAGACTGGCGTGCTCCGGTGCCTTCTTGTGCAACCTGGCCACCCGGCCCAGCGAGCGCAGGATCTGGCGGCTGACGTCATAGCCTTCGGCACGGGACTTGTCCATGGAGAGGTCGAGGAAGGTCTGCGCCAGATAGGGGTTCGGGTCCGATTCGGCCAACACCTTGCCGACGCCCCCCAGCAGCTCGCCCTGCTTCTCCTGTTTCTCCAGCCAGCTGCCCATCTCGCGGTTGGCGCGATTGGTCGACAGTACCCAGACGGAGGCGCCGCGCGGGGTCGAATTGTGGAAGCTGTCGGCGTGCACCGACACCAGCAGATCGGCCTTGGCCTTGCGGGCAATCTCGGAGCGCTTGTTCAGATCGACGAAATAGTCGCCGCGCCGGGTCAACACGGCACGCATGCCGGGTTCGCGGTCGATGAGGGCGGCCAGTTTCTGGGAGACCGCCAGGGTCACCCGCTTCTCGTAGGTGCGACGCGGGCCGATGGAGCCAGGGTCCTCGCCGCCGTGGCCCGGGTCGATGGCGATCACCACCCCCTTGCCCTTGCCACCCACCGGCGTGGCTTGCACCGCGGCGGAGGCCTTCTCTTCGTACGGCAGGTCGATCACCAGGCGGTGGCCGTAGGGCCCCGCCGGCGCCAGCGGGAACACCACCGGCTTGATGGTGGAGCTGAGATCCAGCACCAGCCGCAGACCGCCCTTCTCCAGCGGCGAGCTCTCGCGGATCTTGCGCACCAGCTCGCTCTTGTTCTCGATGCGGGCCAGATTGGTGACGTTGCTCGCCCCTTTCAGGTCGATCACCAGCCGGTCGGGGCCGGTCAGAGTGAAGTAGTTGTAATTGGGGGCACTGCTCATGTCGAGCACCACCCGGGTGTTGTCCGGCGACGGCCACACCCGCACGCTCTTGAGCTGATTCGCCCAGGAGGGTAAGGCCAGCAGGGAGAGGGCAATAACAAGGATCAAGCGCACGTAGATGACAACCGTTCCAGAATGGCTTCGCCAATAGCAGTGCGGGCCTCTATCAGGACCTCGCGCTGCTCGTTTGCATAACTCAGGGTAATGTCGAGATCGGGGGCTGGCAGCCAGCCATCGCCCTTCTCCGGCCACTCCACCAGACAGAGGGTATTGGCGCCAAAGTAGTCACGGATCCCCATGAACTCCAACTCCTCCGGGTCGGCCAATCGATAGAGATCGAAGTGGTAGAGCTGCCAGTCGGCCAGCTCATAGGGCTCGACCAGGGTATAAGTCGGGCTCTTGACCTTGCCCTCATGCCCCAGCCCCTGTACCCAGCCCCGAGTCAGGGTGGTTTTGCCGGCCCCGAGAGAGCCGTGCAAGAACACCGTGGTTGCCTGCTGGCAGGCGTGGGCCAGTCGGCCACCCAGTGCCACTGTTGCTGCCTCGTCCGGCAGTGTCATCATCAACTGTTTTGCCATGTTCTTCTTTAGCTTGTTACGGTGTCGGGATTTACCAGTCGACGGATAAAGGGCAGCAGGTCCGATGCCAGCATGCCCCGCTCTCCGTCTGCAGCGGCCAGATCGGCCGCTTCCCCGTGGATCACGGCGCCCAGTCGGGTTGCCTCGGCGGCAGACCAGCCCTGGGCCAAAAGGGCGGCGATTATACCAGATAACAGGTCGCCCATGCCGCCACTGGCCATGCCGGGATTGCCCTCGTCGCAGAGCGCCATCCCCTTGCCATCGTGGATCAGCGTCCCCGCCCCCTTGAGCAGCACCACACCGCCGAAACGCTGCTGCAGACGCTGCACCGCGGCAAAACGATCCGCGGCAATCTCGGCAATGGTGCAGCCCAGCAGGCGGGCTGCCTCGCCCGGATGGGGCGTGAGCACCCAATTATCCTGATGACGAGGACATTGCGCCAGCCAATTCAATCCATCGGCATCCAATACCAGTGGCACCTGCTCGTTAACAAATGACTCAAAATGGCGCCGACCCCACTCATCCTGCCCCAGACCGGGTCCCACCACCCGCACCGAAGCCCAGCGCTCCTCGTCTCCGTCCTGACTGCCCATCAATTCGGCCTGGTAGAAGCTGGCGGGCAGCTGGTCAGGATGCTGGCACACCCGCACCAGACCGGCACCAGCCCGCAGGCAGGCACGAGCAGCCAATACGATGGCCCCCTGCATCCCCGCATTGCCCCCCACCAGCAGCACCTTGCCGTGGGAGCCCTTGTGGGACGAGCGCTGGCGTGGGGTCAGTCGGGGGTGCAGGGAGGGATAATCGATGCGCTCAGCAGCAGCCTGCCACCCGGGCGGGACGCTGACGCCGAGGGGGTCGCAGTCGAGCCGACCGACGCAGTCCACCCCGTCGGCGGTGAGCAGGCCCTGCTTGATACCGATGAAGGTGAGAGTGCGGCTGGCACGCACCACGGCTCCCATGGCGCAGCCGGTGTCGGCATTGAGGCCGGAGGGGAGATCCACCGATAGCACAGGCACCTGCAAGCCATTGATTGTTGCGACGATCTTTGTCATAAGCGGTGACAGCCGGGTATGGACACCGGTGCCGAGCAGTGCGTCGACCACCAGGTCCGGCGCCGGCAGCTGGTCGAGCTCGCCCGCTTCGGCCGCCACCACTGTGCCCCCCGTCGCCAGCCACTCGTCGGCGGCCCGCCTGGCGTCTCCCGTCAGCTCGGCGGGCTCCCTCAGCGCTATCACCTGGGGCTCCAGCCCCAACTGCCTCGCAAGGCGAGCCAATACATAGCCGTCGCCGCCGTTGTTGCCGGGGCCGGTGAAGATCCACCAGCATCGGCTGTGCGGCCAATGGTGGGTGGCGTAGGTGCGCAGTGCCGCCCCGGCCCGCTCCATCAGGGTGTAGAGTGCCAGCCCCTCGCGCTCGGCCCACTCCCGCTCCAGGGCACGGATCTGTTCAGCCCGCCACAGTGATTGTGGTAAACTGCGCACCTCTTTCCCGCTGATAGCATCCCCGATGATCTGTACCATGACGGCTCCTGACTCTCATCCATTCATCCGGGCCAGCTGGCACCGGGCACATGATGCAGTATGACGGCAACCGCCATGCCCGTCGGTCAACCTTGGCAACAAGACCCCA
Organism: Aeromonas sp. ASNIH4; assembly: GCF_002934425.1. NCBI lineage: Bacteria > Pseudomonadati > Pseudomonadota > Gammaproteobacteria > Aeromonadales > Aeromonadaceae > Aeromonas > Aeromonas sp. ASNIH4. Next base: position 3,771,031 of record NZ_CP026217.1, read on the forward strand.
GAGATGCGATACAGCATGACAGTACACCTCCATCCCGGTCAGCACCCGGGCAGGCAGACGGCCCCATGACCACCACCGAACTCCATCAACTGGCCCAAGATATCAAGCTCTGGGCGAGCGAGCTAGGATTCGACCAGGCCGGTATCACCGACACGGATCTCACCCTTGAGGAGCCCAGACTGCAGGCCTGGCTCGATGCGGGCCATCACGGCAGCATGGATTACATGGCGCGCCACGGCATGATGCGGGCCCGCCCCCACGAACTGCTGCCAGGCACCTTGCGGGTGCTGTCGGTGCGGATGAACTATCTGCCGTTCGAGGCGGGCTTCGCAGCCACCCTGCGCGACCCCACCCTTGGCTACATCAGCCGCTATGCCCTCGGTCGCGACTACCACAAGCTGCTGCGCAACCGGCTCAAGCAGCTGGGGGAGCGCATCGAGCAGCGCTGCGAGGCGCTGGGCTGGCGCCCCTTCGTCGACTCGGCCCCCATTCTGGAGCGGCCGCTGGCGGCCAAGGCGGGCCTCGGCTGGGTAGGCAAGCACTCGCTGCTGCTCAACGAGTCGGCGGGCTCCTTCTTTTTTCTGGGGGAGCTGCTGCTCAGCCTGCCGCTGCCACTGGATGCCCCGGTGGAGAAAGAACAGTGCGGCAAGTGCGTGGCCTGCATCAACATCTGCCCCACCGGCGCCATCATCGCCCCCTACGTGGTGGACGGCCGCCGCTGCATCTCCTATCTCACCATCGAGAACGACGGCCCCATTCCCGAAGAATTTCGGCCGCTGATGGGCAATCGCATCTATGGCTGTGACGACTGCCAGCTCATCTGCCCCTGGAACCGCTATGCCAACGCCAGCCCGGAGCCCGACTTCAGCCCGCGCCCCAATCTGCATCGCCCGCCGCTGTTGACCTTGTGGGGCTGGAGCGAGAGCGAGTTTCTCAAGCACACCGAAGGCAGCCCCATCCGCCGCATCGGCTATCAGCGCTGGCGCCGCAACCTGGCGGTGGCCCTTGGCAACGGCCCGGCCAGCCCGCAGGTCATGGCGGCCCTGCAGCAGGCGCTGGCAGCAGCCGAACCCATGGTGGCCGAGCATATCGAATGGGCGCTGGCAACGCTGGCCAAACGCCAGCAGGATGACAACAAAAAGACGCGCTTGCTGATCCGCTGCATCGAAAAAGGTCTGCCGGATCACGCATAGACGATCTGCCCCTTGCCGGATCGAAGTCATTTTTTCATGCTCTGCCGACGGTCGATCGTCGGCACTATAAAAGGAACAAGCTGATGCAGATGTTGGGAGTGGATATCGGTGGCTCGGGGATCAAGGGATGCCTGGTCGACACCGCAACGGGCGAGCTGATTGGTGAACGTCACCGACTGGTGACGCCGCAACCGGCCACCCCGGCCGCCGTGGCTCATACCCTCAAGGCGCTGGTGGAACACTTCGACTGGAAAGGCCCGGTGGGCTGCGGCTTTCCCGCCACCATCCACAACGGCATCGCCAAGAGCGCGGCCAACATCGACAAGAGCTGGATTGAGACCGACGTCGCTCACCTGTTCGCCGACGTGACCGGCCAGCCCTGCCACGTGCTCAACGACGCCGATGCGGCCGGCCTGGCCGAGATGCGCTTCGGGACCGGCAAGGATCGCAGCAAGGGTGTCATCATCCTCGTCACGGTCGGCACCGGCATCGGCACCGCCGTGTTCGTCAACGGTCAGCTGCTGCCCAACACCGAGCTGGGTCATCTGATGCTGGAAGGGATGGTGGCGGAGCACTACTGCTCGGACGCGGTGCGCAAACGCGAGGATCTCTCCTGGAGCCGCTGGGGCAAGCGCTTCAACAAGTACCTGGCCCGCCTCGAGTTTCTGTTCTCCCCCGACCTCTTCATCCTGGGTGGCGGCAGCGCCGCCAAGCTCGACAAGTTCATCGACAAGATTGAGACCCGGGCCCCGCTGGTGGCGGCCGCCAACCTCAATCAGGCCGGCATCATAGGCGCAGCCCTGCACGCTGCCGAGCTCACCGCCGCCCGCCAGTCGGCATGACGCCGTCGTGAACAAACAGCAGAGGCCCGGCATTGCCGGGCCTCTTGTTTTCACCACCCATTTTCACCCTACTTGTCGCCCGGCCGGCTATTTCCTATAAGTCGTCGAGGCGATGGGCGCCGTGCACCAGCCGGGTCAGGCGGGTCTGTTCCTGCTCGGCCAGGCCGCCGAGCAGCCGCACCGTCTCCTCGGTCGGACACTCCCGGGCCAGATGGCTGAGCTCGCCGATGAGCTTCTCCTCCTGGCGGCACACCAGCTGCACTATGTCCTGGGTCTGGGCCGTGGCGGGCAGGCTCAGGCGCCGGATCCCGGGCAGCAGATCCTCGCTGAAGCCTCGTTCCAGCCAGGTCTCCTTCACCCCTTCGCCAAGTTCATTCAGGTAGTCATCCAGCTGGCTCTTTGCCGCCTCCTCGCGCTGCTGCAGATAGGCCAGCAGCAGCCGGCTGCGCTCGCCATCCACCTGTGCCATGAGGCGCCCGTAACCGAGCCCAAGCTGGTGATGTACCTGCTCCAGATAGAGCAGCAAGTCTTTGATTTGTTGAAATCGCATCAGGTTGCCCTCCTGTATATCGTGCCCTTTAAGTATAAAAAACAGGCAATTGCAATCCAAGCCAAAGCGCGGCCCTTGTTGTGCTGCATCAAGCCAGTGGCCAAGAAAGCAGCGATCGATACAAAGTGGAATGATTTGTGCCGGCCCGGAGGCAATAAAAGGATGAGCAGGTGAATCCGGTTGACGGCTAATAAAGGAGGTTGTAAGCGGATATTTACCATGTGATATTCGGCAATCATGCCATACCACCAAATACAATATTGATGTGAGCGAGATCACCGTCGGCGTTAGTCGGCAGGCGGGAATCCTTAGCACTTTTTTAGACGTCTAGATGTATAAACACGCGTTGACACGGCCATCCAGACATCTTAGCATCATCCTCCATGATGGCAGAGCAACCCAGTGAAACCTCTGCCCAATTCACCCGCCTGTAGCGCCCTGTGCTTTAAGGCTGTTAGCACGGAAGAATCCATGATTAAGTTGATCGGTCTCAACAAAGTCTACGGTAAAGGCAGTGATGCCGTGCACGCCCTGCGTGACGTGAGCCTGCATGTGCCACAAGGCAAAATTTTCGGGGTGATCGGCGCCTCCGGTGCCGGCAAGAGCACCCTCATCCGCTGCGTCAACCTGCTGGAGCGCCCGACGGAAGGTCAAGTCATCGTCGACGGCCAGGATCTGGTCGCCCTGAGCGAGCGTGACCTGACCCAGGCACGCCGCCAGATCGGGATGATTTTCCAGCACTTCAACCTGCTCGCCTCCCGCACTGTGTCCGCCAACATCGCCTTCCCGCTGGAGCTGGCGGGCTGGAGCAAAGAGAGGATCCAGCAACGGGTCGAAGAGCTGCTGGCACTGGTCGGGCTGGAAGCCCGCGCCCACGCCTATCCGTCCGAGCTCTCCGGCGGCCAGAAACAGCGGGTCGCCATCGCCCGGGCGCTGGCGCCGGCCCCCAAGGTACTGCTGTGCGACGAGGCCACCTCGGCCCTCGACCCGCAGACCACCCGCTCGATCCTGACCCTGCTCAAGGAGATCAACGTCAAGCTGGGGCTCACCATCCTGCTCATCACCCACGAGATGGACGTGGTGAAGGGGATCTGTGACGAAGTGGCCATCATCAGCGACGGCCGGCTGATCGAACAGGGCGAAGTGGCCTGGTTCTTCAGCAATGCCAAGACCCAGCTGGCGCGGGATTTCATCCACTCCACCATCCACCTGGAAGTGCCTCAGGAATATCAGGATCGGATGAGTGCGGAGCGGGTACCCGGCAGCTATCCGCTGGTGAAGCTCGGCTTTACCGGCAGCACGGTCGACACGCCGCTCATCTCCGAGGCGAGCCGCCGTTTCAACATCGACATCAGCATCCTGAGCGCCGACATCGAATACGCCGGGGGCGTCAAGTTCGGTTTCCTGCTGGCCGAGCTGTTCGGGGATGAAGCCCAGTGCGAGGCGACCCAGCAGTTCCTCATCGACAACCATATTCAGCTGGAGGTAATGGGTTATGTCCGAAGCCATGATTAATCTGCTGTTCACGGCCCTGGGCGACACCCTCATCATGGTGTTTGCCTCCGCCCTGTTCGGTTATTTACTCGGTCTGCCACTCGGAATTGCACTTTATGTGACCAAAGCGGGACAGACCTTGGCTAGCCCACGACTCAACAACACACTAGGGTTCATAGTCAACATGGGACGCTCAGCTCCCTTTATCATCCTGCTGGTAGCAATCACTCCGCTGACCAGATTAATTACTGGCACCAGTATCGGTACCATCGCCGTAATCGTACCGCTAACTATCGGCGCAGTTCCCTTTATCGCCCGCCTGGTGGAAGGAGCCCTGATAGAGGTCCCGGATGGCCTGCTGGAAGCAGCCAAAGCGATGGGCGCCAAGCCCCTGCAAATTACAACCAAGGTACTGCTGCCCGAGGCCCTGCCCGGCATCCTCAACAGCGTCACCATCACCCTTGTAACCTTGGTAAACTTCTCCGCTATGGCCGGTGTCATTGGTGGGGGCGGGTTAGGAGATGTTGCAATTCGCTATGGTTATCAACGTTATGATCCCGTCATCATGTGGGTTACCGTAGCTATTCTGGTCGTACTGGTTCAACTCATCCAGAGCGCGGGTGAGCGCCTGGTCAACAAATGTGATCATCGTTAATCGTCGATTTCTGACAGGAGGTTTTATGAAATTTGGCATCAAATCCGTTGCGGCAGCCCTGCTGGCCACTCTGGTACTGGCCGGTTGCGGTCAAAAAGAAGAGAACAAGACCCTGAAAGTAGGCGCCATCGCCGGCCCCGAGACCGAACTGGTTGAAGTGGCCGCCAAAGTGGCCAAGGAGAAATACGGCCTGACCGTCGAGGTGGTCAACTTCTCCGACTACGTCACCCCGAACGTGGCGCTGAACGATGGCAGCATCGACGTCAACGCCTTCCAGCACAAGCCCTATCTGGATGCCCAGATCCGTGATCGCGGCTTCAAGCTGGTGCCGGTCGGCAACACCTTCGTCTACCCGATCGCCGGTTACTCCAAGAAGATCAAGGCGCTGAGCGAGCTGAAAGATGGCGCCCAGATCGCGGTGCCGAACGATCCGACCAACCTGGGCCGCTCCCTGATCCTGCTGGAGAAGCAAGGCCTGCTGAAGCTCAAAGAGGGTGCCGGTCTGGAAGCGACCGTACTGGACATCGCCAGCAACCCGCGCAACTTCAAGATCGTCGAGCTGGAAGCTGCCCAGCTGCCGCGCTCGCTGGAAGACGTGGACTTGGCCATCATCAACAACACCTTCGCCGGTCAGATTGGCCTGACCCCGACCGAGAACGGTCTGTTTGTTGAGGATAAAGAGTCCCCCTACGTCAACCTGATCGTCGCCCGCGACAACAACAAGGACGACGAGAAGGTCAAACAGTTCGTACAGGCTTTCCAGACCGACGACGTCTACAAGAAAGGGCTGGAACTGTTCAAGGGCGGCCTGGTGAAAGGTTGGTAATCACTCACTCGGCAAAAAAGGCCACGCAATGCGTGGCCTTTTTTTTTGCTGCCGTTATCATATCGGCGAGCACGGCAACACGAACATATTCAGCACATGAAAAAATGGTATCTGGCCTACTGCAAGCCAAAAGAAGAGGCCCGCGCCCGCGCCCATCTCGAAGCCCAGGGGATCGAGTCCTACTACCCCATGGTGGAAATTGAAAAACTGCGGCGGGGCAAGCGTGTCCCGGTGCGGGAGCCCATGTTCCCCAACTACCTGTTCATCTATGTGGATCTGGAAGAGGTCACCCCGGTCACCCTGAAGTCGACCCGCGGCATCAGCCGCATCATCCACTTCGGTCGGGAGTGGACCTCCATCAGCAGCCAGCTGGTCTATCAGCTGATGAGTCGGGACGACAGCGACGAGGCGCGCGCCAGCTACGCCAGCCTGCCGACCCAGGGCGACAAGGTGCTGATAGAATCCGGTCCGCTGGCCGGCTTCGAGGCCATCTATCTGGAGCCGGACGGCGACAAGCGGGCGATCCTGCTGGTGAGCCTGCTCAACCAGGAGACCAGCAGCAGCTTCGACAATCAGTCCTTCCGCCGACTGGACTGACCCGGTCATAAACCACGGCAGCCCAAAGCAACCATCTCTTGCGCCAGCGAGGCAAAAAAAAAACGGGGCAGGCCCAAGCGGCCTGCCCCGTTTTCATGGCCCTTGTCCGCCTCAGGCATCCAGCTCGAAGCGGCTGATCACCGCCGTCAAGCGGCCGGTATCCTGCGCCAGCCGGGCCACTATCTCCTCCCCCTGCTGGCTGCGCTGGCTCGACTGCCGGCTCAGCCCGGCGATCTCCTCCACCGTTCCCGCCACCTCCTGGGCCACCCGTGACTGCTGTTCGGTCGCGGTGGCGATGGTCCCCAGCTGGCCCGACAGATCCTGCACCAGCTGCAACATGGCATTCAGGGTGCCAGTCACCGAGTCGACGGCGCCGCGCCCCTCCTCCACCAAGCGGGTGCCGCTACCGACCGTGTTGACGGTCTGGCGGGTCTGCTGCTGGATGCTGGCGATGGTCTGGCTGATCTCCTCGGTGGACTGGCTGGTGCGGCTCGCCAGCAGCCGCACTTCGTCGGCCACCACGGCAAATCCGCGCCCCTGCTCGCCAGCCCGTGCCGCCTCGATGGCAGCATTGAGCGCCAGCAGATTGGTCTGCTCGGCGATGGTGGCGATCACCTCGGTGACGCGTCCCACCTGCTCGCTCTGGCTGCTGAGCTGGCCCATCGCCTCGTTCGCCTCGGCAATCATGGCGGCGATCTGCTGCATGGTGGCAGTCATGCGGGCCAGCTCGTGGCCGCCCTGGCGAGTCTGCTGCTCGGCCTGCTGAGCGGCCCGCGCCGCTTCGGCAATATTGCCCGCCACATCCCGGGTACTGACCGACATCTGCTCGATGGCCGCCGCCACCGTATCGACCCGCTGATTCTGGCTGGCCAGATCGGTGACGATGGCGCGGGTGGTGCTGCCCACCTCGCCACAGGCCCCGTCCACCTGCCCCACCGCCCCCTGGATCTCCCCCACCAGCTGACGCAGTTGGCCGGACATCTGGTTGATGGAGCCCGTCAGCCCACCCAGCTCGTCCTGGCTCTGTACCGGCAGGGGGCGGGCCGGCAGCCGGCCGTTGGCCACCAGATCGGCCCGCAGCACCAGGCTGGCAATGTCCCGGGTCAAACGGCGACTGAACAGCAGTGCCACCAGGGTGCCCAGCACGATCACGGTCAGGGTGGCCAGCAGCAGGGTGCGATTGATGGCCTGACCGGCGCTGGTCATCTTCTGACCCATGCTTTCAACCTCGGCGCGGGTCTGGGTCACCTGGCCGGCCAGCTGGGTCGCCAGCTGGCCGAGAGCCGGTTCAATCTCGGTCGCCATCAGATGGTTGGCCTGATCCCAGTCGGGTGCCTGCCGTTTGCTGATCACCTGCCCTACCAGTTCAGCGAAGGGAGCCGACATCTCCTCAAACAGCAACCAGATCCCCTTCTGTGCCTCGGTAAAATTGGCCTCCTGCTGCTTCAGCTCGGCCACCCGTTGCTGGTGGAACTGGTAATAATCCTGGTATTTGGTGCGATAGTCCGGATCGCCGGAGATGAGGAAGTCGCGCAGGGCGGAGAGCGCATTGGAGAGACCGTTGTAAGCATCCCCCACCTGCTTGAGCAGCAGGCGGCGATCGCCGGGCAGCTGATCCTGCGGGGTGGCCACCTCTTCGTTGGCAAAGGACTGCAGTTGATCGAGGGCCGACTCCGCCAGCGGCCCGGCCTCCTGCAGCATCAGGGTATGAGCGGGCAGGTTCTCGTCGGTATGGGCGATGTCCCACACCTTCTGCTGGCTGGTCTTGAAGGCCTTGAGCGAGCGGGCCAGCTCGTCGGTGAACTGCTGATGCTCGATCACCTGCCAGGCCCCCTCCCACTCCTGTTTGAGGCGGGCAGCCTGCGCCGGATCCTTGCCCAGGATGAGATAGGCCCGCAGGGAGGAGATGGTCGCCACCAGCGCCTTCTGGCTGGCCTCATCCCGTTGCAGAGCGGGTAGAGCCTGCTCCAGCAGGGCGCTGCCGGCCTGTCCGATGCGACCGAGCTGGTGGTAGACAAGGCTGGAAGAGAGGATCACCAGCAGATTGATAAAACAGAAGCTGAGCAGCAACTTGCTTGAAATTTTCATGAACATCCTTGTTTCGTTGCGGGCATCCTGCCCGACATTCACTCCCCGAGCAGCGCCGGTAGCCGTTCACGCCAGGAGTCATGCCATCCCAGCAACTCCTCGCGCGGCATGGGCCGGGCCGAGAAGAAGCCCTGGCACACGTCGCACCCCAGCCGCGCCAGCAGCCGCCAGGTGAGTTCATCCTCCACCCCTTCGGCGACGGACTTGAGCCCCAGTTTGCGGGCCAGCTCGATGCTTGACTCTATTATGGCCAAGCGGGAGGGGTCCTCAAAGCAGCGATCGACGAAAGAGCGATCCAGCTTGAGCTCGGTGAAGGGCAGCAGGGCCAGCTGCTGCATGGAGGAGTAGCCGGTACCGAAGTCGTCGATGGAGAGGCCGAAGCCGTGCATGCGCAGGCGGGTCAGCACCTCCAGCGACTTGCCCAGATCCTTCACGAACGAGCTCTCGGTCACCTCCAGGGTGATGAGCTCGGGGTTGATGCTCCAGCGCTGGCACTGGTTGATCAGGGTATTGCACAGATCCCCCTCGATGAGGGAGGTGGTCGAGAGGTTCATCGACAGATTGAGGGAGAGCCCGGTCTGCTCCCACAGATGGCCATCGCGCAGCGACTTGCTGATGATCACCTCGGTCAGCTGATCGATGAGACCGTTGTGTTCCGCCAGCGGAATGAAGCGGGCCGGCGAGATGAGACCGTACTCCGGGTGCTGCCAGCGCGCCAGCGCCTCCATGCCGACCCACTGGCCGGAGCCGAAGTTCACCTTGGGCTGATACCAGGGCAGCAGCTGATCCTGCTCCAGCGCCAGGCTCAGCTCGTCCAGGGTCAGGCGGTGGCCGTCCTCCTCCTGAGTTCGCTCCTGCTGCGGGCGCCAGGCGCCGATGAGCTGGCTGATCTGCTGCTGGCTGGAAGGCTTCTCGATGCGCCCCAGCACCTGCAGACCATAGGCGGCACTCATGCGCAGCACGGCCTCGACCACGTCATCCTCCAGCGCGCTGGAGAGGATGATGCCGCCGCGAAAACCGCCCAGCGAGAGGCGACGCAGCAGCGCCATGCCATCCATGCCCGGCATGCGCAGATCGCAAAACAGGATGTCGACCTGATGACGCTGACACATGGCCAGCGCCTCCACCCCGTCCTGCGCCTCCAGCAGAGAGCCGTAACCGAGCCCGCGGATCTGGTGCATCAACGCCTTGCGCTGGAACGCGTGGTCTTCCACCACCATGATCACCAACTCATGCTGTGTCTTGTTCATCGAGCCATAATCCAATTTCGCATGTAATAGAGTTCATCAGCGCCAGTACCGTCTGACTCAACTCGGTAAGTTCGTCCAGCTGCTTGAGGCGGGCCGCCGCTTCGAGCCGGGCCGCCTCCTCCGCCAGAGCCTGCTGCCCCACCATGCGGGCAGCCCCCTTGATGCGGTGCGCCGTCTCCACCAGGGCATAGGTGTCCTGCCTGGCCAGTGCCTGCATCATGTCATCGCCGTCCTGACGATTGGAATCGAGATACTCCCGCGCCATGCTGCGCGCCACCGCCTCATCGCCAAACAGCGAGATCCAGCACTCTCCCTGCTCGCTGGCTGGCGGAGCGGGCTGGTCCGGCTCCTGGGTCTGAGGGCTCACCGGCAACCAGCGCATCAGCATCTGATGCAGCGTCTCCAGGGTATAGGGTTTGAACAGCATGTCGTTCATGCCGGCTTCCTGCATCTGCAGGCTGGCCTCTTCGGATGTATCGGCCGTCACCCCGATGACGGGAGCCGACTCCCCCTGTGCCCGCAGGGCCCGGGTCAGACTGTAGCCATCCATCACCGGCATGTGGCAGTCGGTCAGCAGCAGGGCGAATGCCTGCCCCTGCCAGGTACGCAAGGCCTTGTCACCGTCATCCACCACCTCGGCATCCACCCCGAGGATCGCCAGCTGGCGAGCCAGCAGCGCACGGTTGATGGGGTGATCGTCGGCCACCAGCACCCGTCCCTGCAATTTGGGGGCATTGGCTTCGACCGGGCTGGTCGCCGCCTCTCCCAGCAGCTGGTGACAGGTCTCCAGCAGCAGATCAGGATAGAGCGGCGACTGCCCCAGCCGCCACCAGGCACCCGACCCCATGCGGCCGCGCAGGGCCTCCTGCGGGGAGAGCACTATGCCCTTGAGGGCCGAGCGCTGCAAATGTGTCAGCCACTCGCTGCCAAGGGCCTGCTCGAGCCAGCTCTCCTCTGCTAATAACAAACCACTCACCGGCTGCTGCCACTGCTGTGGATCCAGACGATGCAGCCTGGCTCCCAGCCGCTGCATCGCGCTCTGCAGGGCCGCATCCTCGCCAAACAGCCACCAATCGTGGCCTGCCAGCGGCGGGGCATCCCACTGACACGCCGCCAGCGGGAAGTCGAAGGTGAGCCGGGTACCGTGTCCCGGCTTGCTCTCGAGCACCAGCGAGCCCCCCATTTTCTGGGCCAGCTGGTGGCAGATGGCAAGGCCGAGCCCGGTGCCACCGAAGCGTCGGGTTATGTCGGACTCCACCTGCTCGAACGGGGTAAACAGGCGATCCTGCTTGTCCTCGGCAATGCCGATGCCGGTGTCGCTGACCGCGATGGAGAGCCGCTCCTTCTCAAAGCTGACCTGGATACGGATCTCGCCCCGCTCGGTAAACTTGACCGCATTGTTGAGCAGGTTGGAGAGCACCTGCCCCACCCGCACCGCATCGATGCGGGCCTGATCCGGCACCTCCGGCGCCCACCCCAGCGTCACCTTGAGCCCCTTGCCATGGGCCAGGGTAGCGTGACCGCGGATCACGTCGCAGATCACGGAGGCGAGGCGGCAATCCTGATAGTGCAACTGCAGCTGACCCGCCTCTATCTTGGAGAAATCGAGCACGTCGTTGACCAGATAGAGCAGGTTGTTGGTGGAGGTCACCACGTTGCGCAGCAGGTAGCGCTGGTCGTCGTTCAGCTCGCTCATCTGCAGCAGCTCCAGCATGCCGTGCATGCCGGAGATGGGGGTCCTCAGCTCATGGCTCATGGTGGCCAGGAAGCGGCTGCGCACCTGCATCGCCTGCTCGGCATAGGCGCGCGCCTCCCTCAGGTCGTGCTCCTGGTGCTTGAGGGCCGTGATGTCCTGGATCACCCCGTTGAGGATCAGGTGCCCCTCCTCCTGCGGCACGAAACTGCCGCGCACCTGCAGATAGCGGGCCCCCTCTGGCCGCTCCACCCGCACTTCCAGATCGAGCGGGGCCAGGGTCTCGGCATGATTGGCCACCTTGCTGACGAAATCCTGCAATGCCTCTTCGGTAAAGCCGAACACCTCGCCGCCCGACTCGGCCGACAATATCTCCTGCCGGCTGGCGCCCAGGATCTCGCTCGCCCCCTGCGAGGCATAGAGGAAGCGCCCCTTGCCGGGGCCGAGCCAGAGGTACTGATAGACGATGCCCGGCATACTGTCGGTGATCTGGGTGAGCCGGGTCTCCGCCTTGCGGGCCCGCGCCTCGGCCTCCTTGATGCGGGTCACGTCGGTCAGCACCGTCAGTACCCCCAGCATGTCGCCCTTTGGCGAGCGATAGGGACGCTTGGTGTAGATGACGTGGAACATGGCGTCATCCTGACGGCGGCTGTTGCCCGCCCCTTCCAGCTGCTCACCGCTTTGCCATACCCCCAACTCTTCGCGCAGCACCCGCTCCCGCTCTCTGGCTGGCATGCGGTCCAGATCGTCACCATCATCCTGGGTCAGATTACCGATGAAGGCATCCCGATAGGCCTGGTTGCAGAGGGTTATACGCTGCTCGCGATCCCGCAGCACCACCATGTTGGGCAGCGAGTTGAGCAGGGTCTGCACGAAGGTCAGCTGCTCGCTTAACTTGTGCTCGGCCAGCTTGCGCTGCACTATCTGGCGGCGCAGGGTCCGGTTCCAGCCCATGAACAGCAGCACGCAGAGCAGGAAAGCGCCCACGCCGACCGCGGACCAGAGCGCCACTGTGGCAGGGTTGATGCCGGTCTGGATGGTCAGAGCCAGCCACTTGTGCTCCAGCTTGGTCATCTCCTCCGGGCGGATGGAGAGCAGCACCTTGGTGAGGATCTGCTGCAGCATGGGGTCCTGCTGGTGCACCGCCATGGCGACCGGCACCCGCAGCTCGTTGCCGGAGAACACCACCTGATAGCGATTGTTGAACCCCTTTTGCAGCGCCTGCTCCAGGGTGGTCATGCTCATCAGCACGTAGTCGACCTGGTGCCCGTCCAGCAGCGGCAACAGCTTGGTATCGCTGCTCACCGTCACCGGATGGGCCCCCACCTCGTTGAGTACCAGCTCCTCCACCGAGCCGCCGACGATCCCCACCCGTCGCCCCTTGAGCTCGTTGAGGTTGTCCAGCTCCTCGCTCCCCTGTCTGGCGGCGATCACCCGGTGGATGAAGGCGTAGTCGGGAGTAAACAGGGAGTATTGTCGCCGCTCCGCGGTCGGGGTGATGGCCGGGATGAAGTCCAGCTTGCGCGCCTGGAACAGCGCCTGGGTCTCGGCCCAGCTGCTGGTGGGCACCAGGGTAAACTGCAAGCCGGAGCGCAGGCTCACCAGCTTGAGCATGTCGGCGATGAACCCCTTGAGCTGGCCATTGCCGTCGATCTCGCTCACCGCCGGCCAGTCCGGCGCCACCCCGAAACGCAGGGTCGGATGCAGGGCCAACCAGTCGAGTTCGCTCTGGTTGAACACGATCTGGCGGGGACCGTTGGCCAGCTCGTAGTCAACTATTCCGCCAGTCTCCAGAATGCGGCGCCGCTCATCCAGCGGAATGTCGTTGAGGGCCAGCTCCAGCAAACCGAGCAGCCCCTGGTTGTCGGGCCCCACTGCCATGGCCAGCGAGGTGTCCGTCACCCACTCCGGGGTGATCACCTTGAGCCCGGCCTGCTGCTGCAGGCGCTGCAGGCGAACCAGAGAGGGCAGATCGGAGAGATAGGCATCCGCCATCCCCTTCTTCACCATGAAAACCGCTTCGTCACTGCTGTCCGCCTCGGTGAGCTGGGTCATGCCGAGCTCCGCCAGCTCTTCACAGGAGCTGAAGCCATGTTCACACACCCAGCGCAGTTGGCGCGCCGTCGCCAGAGTCGGCTCCCCTTCCTCTCGCGCCAACAGTACGCCGCGCGGCAGGGTCATCAGATCCGAGGTAAAGCGCATCTTCTGCTGACGCAACTGGCTCGGCGTCACCCCGATCAGCATGTCCACCTCGCCATCGAGCAAAGCCTGCTGGGCGCCGGCATAGTAGGGGTAAGTCTTGTAGCGCACGGTCAGCCCCAGCCGGCCAGCAATCAGGGTGGCAAAATCGTCGAGGGGGCCGCTGAAGCCACCCCGGCTATTGGCATAGATGTAGGGCGGCCAGGCCACCGACGGCATGCCGACCACCAGGTCGCTGCGCGAGGCGAGCCAGAGCCGCTCCGCCAGCCCCAGCTGATCCTTGTCCAGGGAGGTTGCTGCCGCAGCCACCAGGCTCCAGCAGGTAAACCAGCACAACAAAATGGCGCGATAGCAGAGGCGCAGCATGGGTAACTCCTGGGCGGCTTGGAGAGCGATCATAGGGATTTTGGCAAAATGTGCGAATAAAAATTCGTAACAGAACTCGTCCGGATACGAAAAACGGCAGGCTCACGCCTGCCGTTTTCTAGCAAGAAGGGGGCCAAGCCCCACATCATCAGGTTATTCGGTTCCCGAGCCGGAAGCCGGTTTGATATTCCCGCTCACGGATGTGGGCGATCTGCACATTTTGCCCTTCCAGACCGATGTCCTTGAGCAGAGCAGGCGACAGATGCAGGTAGCTGACACGACGCTCCAGCCGGGTAATCCGTTTCTGGACCAGGGTTTCGACGGTGCGCAGCAGGGTCAGTTCGATAGACATGACATTCTCCAGTTGAACGTGCGGTTCCCCCGGAGAGAAGAGATCACCCTGCGGGACAACCGCGGGTGATGAAAAAGCAGGTGTTACCTGTTTCCTCCACGCGGTAGAAAAAGAGCACGAGTCTTCGCGCTGCTGATGCAGCGGTCGAACGCAACGTTTAGCATTGAATGTTGCATATCCGTCTCCTTACCGAGTGAAAGTTGAACAAGTTGCCACAGTCTAAAAAAAGACCGAATTTTATACAAGAACCTCCCCCCCATATGGGGAGGTGAGTCATCTATCAATACTCATCCGGCACAGGCAAACCCATGCCGCTCCGGCTCAGATCCCGGACAACAGCCGGAACTCCTCCAGCGCATAGGTATCCGTCATGCCGCTCACGTAGTCGAGCAGCAGTCGCACCCGGAAGTACCACTCCTGCTCCGCCCCGTCGCTGAAGCGCGGGTCCCTACTAGCCACCGCCAACCGGTATGCCTTGAGATGACGGGCCGACAATCGATGAAACAGCCGGCGGGCAAAGAACAGCTCGCTGCCCCCCTGCCCGGCCAGCAGCCGCTCGAACTGCGCGGCCGGCAGCGCCAACAGGCAGGCATAGGTGGAGAGCACGCCGCGCAAGGCGGCATAACCCTCCAGCTCCAGCGCCTCCACTTCGGGGCGCATGAACACCAGCTCGCGAGCTACTTGTTTGAGGGTATCGAGCACCCGCGCCGCCGGTGCCTGACCGTGCAGCAGGGCCTGGGGATAGGCGCCGCTCAGGATCTGCGGGTGCTCGCTCACATAGGTGTGAGCGGCCAGTTCCACCAGATCCCGGGTCAGCTGCTGGCGAAAGTGGGGGAAGAAGCCCCTGCCCGAGGCGGCCGCCTCCGCCAGCAAGCCGGCCATGTAGGCGCCGCCATCGGCCAGCCGCAGCGCCTGTTGCAGCTCGCTCAGGCTGAGGATGCGCCGGTCCACCGCATCTTCGAGATCGGCGATGCAGTAGGAGATGTCGTCGGCTGCCTCCATGATGTAGACCAGCGGATGACGGCAGCCAGGTGCCAACCCCAGGCTCTGACCGAGGGCGCGGTAGAGGGGTTGTTCGCTGAAGAAGATGCCGCGCTTTCTGGCCCAGCCGTGATGTTGACCGCCGTGCAGGGGCTGCTGCGGGTACTTGCACAGCGCCGCCAGCTGTCCCAGGGTCAGGTTCAGCTCGTGCAGGCTGTGCACCAGCCGCAGACTCTGGGCATTGCCGTCAAACACCAGCAGATCCTGGCGCAGCGTTGCCCACTGCGGGCTGGGTGCGCTGCCAAGGGCCTCGGCAAACAACCCATCCAGCGCCTGCGCCAGCCACTGGCTCATCACCTGCTCGCCAAAGTGGCCAAACGGCGGGTTGCCGACGTCGTGCAACAGGCAGGACATCTCCACCAGATTGATGAAGGCCCCCTCGCACACCGACCCCGCCGGCAGGGTCGCCAGAATGCGGCGGCTGATCTGGCGGCCGGTCTCCTGCACCTCCAGCGAATGGGTGAGACGGCTGCGTACCGAGGCCTTCACGTCGAGCGGAAAGACCTGGGTCTTCTGCTGCAGCCGACGCACCGGCGCCGCCTGCACGATGCGGGCGCGATCCTGTTCGGTCGCCTCCAGCAGATCTTCGTCACCCCAGCGATGGATGCGCTCGGGGGTAATCAAACGGCTATACATGTTGCGGCTCCTTGCCTGCGGCTCGCATCTACGAGAGCAGCCAGCGCTTCAAGCGGGCGATGTCACCCGGACATTCGCGGCGCAGCGACTCAATCCAGTCTTCCACGTTCTCCCACCAGGCGGGATGATCCGGGCTCTGGATCAGCTGAGCCAGCTGCTGCAGCCGGCGCAGACCGATGGAGCCGGCGGCCCCTTTTATCTTGTGCGCCTCCTCCACCACGCCGGCTTGATCCCGGGCAATCATGTTGGAGTCGAGCACCGCCATGTAGTCGGGCATCATCTTCTCGAACAACTCGACGCTGGAGATCAGCACCTGCTTGCCCACGGTATCGGCATAATCGGTGAGGAAAGGCAGATCCAGCAGCGCATCCTGACTGTCCGCATCCGCCTGTTCGTCCGCCTCATCTTCGGCCAAATCGGCAAACAGGTGGCCAATCACCTCCCGCACCGCTTTCGAGCCGAGCGGCTTGTTGATCACATCCTGCATGCCGTGATCCCGGTAGTACTGGCGATCGCCGGTGGCGTTGGCGGTGAGTGCCACCATGGGCGGCAGGCTGTCGCCATAGCGGGCAAGCAGTTGCTCCGCCACATCGAAGCCGGTCATGTCCGGCAGCTGGATATCCAGCAGGATCAGATCAAAATCGTCGGGATTGGCCATGGCCAGCGCCTGGGCGCCATCCCGCGCCACCTTGACCTCATGACCCAGCTTGTTGAGCAGGGCGCAGGCCACGGTCACGTTGAGCTCGACGTCCTCCACCAGCAGGATATCGAGGCAGGGCATCTCGGGTTCGGCCGCGGGCGTCTGGGCGGCGACGCAGTCCACCTCCAGCTCGGCGGTGAAGCAGGCGCCCTCGCCCGGGTCGCTGTCCACGTAGAGCTGGCCGCCCATCGCCTGCACCAGCTGGCGGGAGACCGCCAGCCCGATGCCGGTACCGGTGGCGTGCTTCTTGCCCTGCACCTGATAGTACATGGCGAAGATCTTCTCCTGCTGGGCGCGGGGAATGCCAACCCCGGTATCTTCCACCTCGAAGTGCAGCGCCAGCTTGCCCGGTGTGTCGGCCGGGTGGGTGAGGCAGCGCACCGTCACCCCCCCCTCGTCGGTGAACTTGACCGCATTGCCCACCAGATTCCACAACACCTGGCGCAACCGGGTCCCGTCCGCCATCACGAACTGCGGCACGTCGCCATCCCGGTCGAAATGCAGATAGAGCCCCTTCTGCTCCGCCTGGATGCGCGACAGCGTCTCCAGCTCGTCGAGGAAGGCAGGCAGGTCGATGGGGGTCGGGGCAATTTCCAGCCGGCGTCGGTCCAGCTTGTCGAGATCGATGATGTCATTGAAGATGTTGCCGAGCGTCACCGCGCTCAGGTGAATGGTCTTGAGCTGCTGGTGCTGCTTGGGATCGAGCGGCGTATCCATCAGCATCCGGCTCAAGCCGACGATGCCGTTGAGCGGGGTACGCAGTTCGTGGCTGATGGTGGAGATGAAGGTGGTCTTGTCGCGGCTCGCCTTCTCCAGCTTGTCCTGATACTGCTTGCGCTCGGTGATGTCGCGGCCAAAACCGAGCAGGCCGAGCCGCTTGCCGAAGCGATCGAAGAAGGGCACCTTGCGCAGCTCGAAGTAGGCCTTGCGACCGTCGGGGTACTCCAGCCACTGCTCATAGGTGAGCGGCTCGTTCTGGGCGAAGACCTGCTTGTCGGTCTCCACCACCTTGCTGGCGATGTCATGCTTGTAGACATCGAACGGGGTCAAGCCGATGAGCTCCGCCTCCACCTTGCCGGTGAGCTCCTCCATGGCGCGATTGCAGCCGGAGAACTGCTCGTCTTCGTTGCGGTAGTAGACCAGATCGGGGGAGCAGTCGATGAAGGAACGCAGCAGGGCGGTGCGCTCCCCCAGATGCAGTTGGGCCTTCTCGCGCTGGAATACCTCGTTCTCCAGATCCTCGATGGCCTGCTGGCGCAGGGTCTCGGCCCGGTTGGTCTCGGCGATCTGGGCGTTGAGGCGGCTGATGTTCTCCTGCAGCTGGCTGTTGAGCTCGAGATCCCGCTCGCGCATGTCCTGCAGCTTGCGCACCATGCGAGTCAGCCGCTGGCGGGAGTCCTCCAGCTGATCCACCACGATGGAGAGAAAATAGACGGCCCAGGGAGTGACCAGCAGGCCGAAGAAGACCGAGCGCACCAGGTCGACGATGTCCACGGTGCCGCGCAGAAACAGGGTGACCCCCATCTGGATCGAAACGGCCAGCACTATGATGCCGGTGGCCAGGAACATGCTGAAGCGCACCAGTCCCAGCTTGGTCATCAGGTCGACGTAATATTGCGCCCAGGATTTGATTTGTTTCATCTTATTGTTTTCTCCCCGATATTCGCCGAACAGAATACCAGCACGGCGCGCCGAACTCTTGTACCGTCGCACGATAAATTATCGGTTAACCTCCTCCGCCCGCTGGGGTAGCATGCCGGAGTCAATTCGGTCAGCCCGGGTTAAGCCTGGCTGGCTATAATGTTCGGCCGTTCAATTCAACCAACTGATATTTCAGGAGTCTCATCGATGCGTAATCTCACCCTGCTGAGTCTTGGCCTGCTGGCAGCCAATGCCGCCCACGCCGATCTGGGCGAGATCCCCAAGCAGTCCGGCTGGTCCGGTTTCCTGCTGGGCGGGGTCAACGCCGTCAGCTACAAGTCCAACTTCTATGCCGGCGATGACAACCACAGTCGCATCAATGACCTCGGTTCACCCGACAGCGAGAGCGGCCTGACGCCGCTGCTCAACGCAGATATCCGCTACACCTTTGCCGATACCCGTACCCAGATCTTCCTCGGCAACCTGATCCAGGACGCGGTGCGCTTCGACTTCACCCAGCAGCTCGGCCTGCGCCAGGAGATGGGTGACAAGGGCATAGTCGCCACCTCGCTGGTGTTCAACGTCATGCCGGTCGAGCTGTGGAGCGATCCCTTCGCCACCGGGGTGGATCGCAGCTCCACCGATGTGAAATCAAAAGGGGCGCGTTTTGCCTGGGACAAGATCTGGGGCAGCAACTTCTACGGCAACCTGACCACCCGGGAGGTGGACATGGATGAGGAGCGCAGCGGCCAGCAGTATGACCAGAGCCACGGCACCCACTACGCCGACATGCTGGATCGCAACGGCAAGATGCACGACATGGAGCTCTCCTACCAGTGGCACTTTGGCGGCAACCAGCTGCTGGAGCCGGCCATCGTCTACAAGCAGGCCCGCCTTGACGGCAGTGCCGAGAGTTTCAAGAACACCGGGCTGAAGCTGACCTATGCCAAGCGCGGCCCCCAGTGGTCCTTCGTCAGCAACCTCTATACCGGCAAGCGCAAGTATGACGAGGCGAACCCCATCTTCGGCCAGCGTGCCGATGCCGACGAATTCGCCATCAACGGCACCTTCTTCTGGCACAACCTGTTTGGCGTCAACGCCCTCGCCGCCACCGTCACCGCCGCCTATGCCAGCGCCGACTCGGACATCAACTTCTACGACAGCCAGTCCACCCGTTTCAGCACGGGTCTGCTCTACAACTTCTAAACCCGACCCGCATCAACAAACGAGGCCACCCCATGGGTGGCCTCGCCATTTGCAATGGCCTGCGGCCATCAGATCCCGAGCGAATCGAGCAGATCGTCGTGATCGTTGGCTACCGGAGCGGCGGCCGGAGCCGGCTGGGCAGCCTCGCGCTTGGTCTGGGCGATCAGGGCATCCGGATCCAGCTCCTCCTGATCCATGCCGTCGTTGTGGATGCGGATGAACTCGGTCTTGTCCATCGCCAGCTCCAGATAGAAGATGTTGTTGCGGGCAGTGAAGAAGGTGACCCGGCGCGACTCCGGACTGTCGAGGTTGGTATCGACGCTCAGCATCACCTGCTTGTTGAGGGCCAGCATCTTCGGCTGGTTCTGGGTGATGTGGGTCTGCAGATCGCGGCCGACCTTGACGGTGAAGCTGCCGACGATCTGGTTCATCAGCTCGCCCATGACGTTGCTCACCTCGTCCGAGGTGTGGGAGATGGCGAGATCTTCCTTGGAGAGCCCCATGCTGAGCATGTAGCTCTCGTACAGCTCCATGGCGGCGGAGGCGGAGAAGTTGATCACCACCAGGCCGGAGAAGCCGCCGTCAAACAGCACGAAGCAGCCGATATCCGGCTTGAGGCAGGTCTTGCTGATCCGCTGCACCATGCCGGAGAAACGCACCTGACTCTGGGTTGCCGCACTCAATACATCCGTGACCGAATGGCACAGGCTCAGCAACACGTCCTCTGTGGTCAATACGGTATCGTTGTCGGCTCTTGTCACTATCATGGGACCTTCCTGAACATCGAAAATGGGCTTATCTATACCATAACTCTAACAGATAGCGCGGCTTGGGCTTCGAAATAGCGAGCCGCCTCTCAGTTGATTCAATTGTCAGTGCCAAGCGGGCTGAATCCGGCCAGATTGGCCAGCTTGAGGCGCCAGCTGGCCGCCTCTACCAGCAATGCAGCTTCCTCATAGGGCACGGAGGGGTGAGCCCCCCAGATGGGACCGGGCCAGGCCTTGTCGGTACTGAAACGGGCGACATGATGCAGATGCAGCTGGGGTACCAGATTGCCGAGCGCCGCCACATTGATCTTGTCCGGCCGCAGCGCCTGCTCCATCAGGGTGGCGACCGCGCAGGACTCCTCCATCAGCTGCCGTTGCTGCGCCGGTGCCAGGTGGTGAATTTCCCGCAGATTGGCCACTCTCGGCACCAGGATGAGCCAGGGATACTGGCTGTCCTTGGCCAGCAGGACGCGGCAAAGGGGCAGATCGCCGAGCAGGCGGGTATCTGCCTGCAGGCGGCTGTGCAGTTCAAACATGAAGACCTCGTTGACGTAAGGTGGGCGCGATGCACGATGAGAGCACCCACGTTACTGCAACGGGCCGCAAACTTAAAGTCGCGGCACGGCCCAGCTGACAAAGCGCTTGCGAAGCGCGGGGTCGGCTTTGAGGAAGAGTTGCTGCAACTGCCCCTCCAACGCGCTGGCCGCCACCGGTTCAACCACACCGGCGGTTGCGGTGACAGGCACGACCGTGCTCAATGCCGCCTTGCCGCCGCTCTGGTTGTATTCGCCCAGCTTGGCCCGCCAGTCCATCCCTATCAGCATGCCGCTGGTGATCAGCGCATCCTGCTGGCTGGCAATGCTCTGGCCACCGGCCTGCAGCCCCATGACGGGAGACTCGGCATACTGCGCCATGCCCTGTTCATCGCTCGGCAAGTTGGCGACCAGTCGTACCTGCTGCTGACTGGCTTGATAACGCAACACCTGCGGCACAGAGCGCAGCTGGCGGTCATTCTCGCTGCTGCTGCGACTCGGGATAACCCCTTCATAACGCACCAGCAACTGCTGATCCCCATCCGGCAGGGTGGCATGCTGCTCGTCGTGCAGCGTGCCCGCACTCACCGCCAGGATCTGGAAATCCGCCGGCACCGTCACCTCGACGGCCGCCCAAGCCGCACTGCCCAGCACCATCTTCATGCCCAGCGCTGCCCACAGCAGCGATACCCCACGCCCGTACCGATAACCCTTCATATTTGCTCATCTTCCTGTTCGCGTTGATGGGCGCAGGCTAGCAGCCGAAGATGACAGAAAAATAACGAGGGCTCAGAGCAGGTAATGAGGTCGCTCGGCAAACCACTGGGCCAACACCTGCTTGAACAGCCGGATCTTGCGCGGCACCCGCCGCTGCTGGGCGTGCAGGACGTGCAGCGGGTGCAACCCGGTCTGCCACTCCGCCAGCACGGTGACCAGCTCCCCCTGCGCCAGCCAGGGTTCCACCAGCATCAGCGGACACTTGGCGTACCCCATGCCGGCCCGAGCCAGCTGCAGCACGGTACTGTAGTGGTTGGCCCGCACCTTGCCCTGCACCAGGATGTGCGCCTCCTCCTCTCCCTTGCGAAAGTGCCACTGCTCCCAGGCCGGGTTGTGGCCCTGCAGCAGACAGGGCCGTCCGCCCAGCTCATAAGGGGTGGCGGGGATCCCCTCCCGCGCCAGCAGAACCGGGCTGGTCACCACCACGTCCTTGAGTCTGCCGAGCGGCAGGGCCACCAGGTTGTCGGGAATGCTGCTCATGGCGCGCAGGGCGATGTCGTGCTCCCCCTGGCTCATGTCGATCATGGCGTTGGTGAAGTTGAGTTCGACCTGAACGCCGGGGCAGAGCTCGGCAAAGCGGGCCAGCAGATCGTTCACCATGCGATCGCCGGTACTGACCGGGCAGGTGAAGCGCAGCCGGCCGCCATCCTCCTCGGTCAGCGCCTGGATATCCTGCTCCGCCTGGCGCGCCAGCGCGAAGATCTCGCCAGCTTGCTGATAGAGGGTCCGGCCCGCCTCCGTGAGGCTGAGTCGGCGAGTGGTACGCTGCAGCAGCTGGGCATTGAGGGTCGATTCCAGCGCGCTGACGTGACGGCTCAGCATCCCCTTGCTCACCCCCAGGCTGTCGGCCGCGGCCGAGAAACTGCCCTTTTGCACCACCTCGTAAAAACTGGCCAAGTGAGAGATATCCATTCATTAGCTCCAATATGAAAACAATGCGTTTATTTTACGCGCTTTTTCTCCCTTTTCATCGCGCTAGAATCAACACATCCCAACCAGGAGTGAAACAGATGAAGATTGTGATTGTGGGTGCCTCCGGCACCGTCGGCTCCGCCGTCAGCGAGTTGCTTGCCAAAGACCACCAGGTGATCCGGGTCGGTCACAGCCAGGGGGACGCTACGGTCGACATGCGCGATCCCGCCTCCATCAAGGCGCTGTTCGCCAAGCTGGGCCAGTTCGATGCGCTGGTGGTGGCCAGTGGCAGCGTGGCCTTCAACGCCCTCACCGAGATGACCGACGAGCAGTGGCAAGTGGGGCTTCAGAGCAAGCTGATGGGCCAGATCAACCTGACCCGGGCCGCCATCCCCCACCTGAACGACAAGGGCTCCATCACCCTGATCAGCGGCATCCTGAGCGAGGAGCCCATCAACTGGGGGGTGAGCGCGACCACCATCAACGGCGCCATCGATCACTTCGTCAAGGCGGCGGCCTGCGAGCTGCCGCGGGGTCTGCGCATCAATGTGGTGAGCCCGACCGTGCTGACGGAGTCGATGGATAAATACGCCAGCTTCTTCCCGGGCTTCGTTCCCGTACCCGCCGCCAGGGTGGCGCAGGCCTACCAGAAGTCGGTACTGGGGGTGCAGACCGGCCAGGTGTTCAGGGTCAACGGCTGATCGCCGCCCTGCTGCCGCCCTGCCGGCACGGCAACAAAAACGGGCCCCGTGATGGGGCCCGTTCCATTGCTGCCAGCATGCCGACTTGCTGTTGGCTGATGGCAAACGTTTGTTTTTACGGCAACAAAAAAGGCGGTGTGCCTCAGTCGATGAGTCCGTACTGCGCGCGCAGCACTTCGATGATCTCCTGCTTCGGATTGGCGCTGCGTACCAGCGGCTGACCGATGATCTTCTCGGCAATCCCCACATAGGTGTTGGAGATGTCCATCATCACTTCGGTCGGCAACTTGTTGTCGCGGGCCAGGGCGAAGCGCTCGGGCATGCGGTGCTTGTTGAGCAGGATGTCCGGATCCGGGAAGTGATTGAGCAGCCATTGGCGGAAACCCTCTTTCGACTTCTCGACGATCTGGCCGTCGCGCAGGGCGGCGCCATCCCAGATGCGGGAGCTGTCGGGGGTGCCCACTTCATCCATGTAGATCAGCTTCTCGTTGCCAGCGGCGTCATTGACGTAGCCAAACTCGAACTTGGTGTCGACGAAGATCTGATCCAGCTCGGCCAGCGCGTCACTGATGACGTTGAAGCCTTCCTTGAGCAGCACTTCGTAGCGGTCGATGTCGGCCGGCTTGCTGAAGTTGAAGCCCCGGTAGTGGCGTTCGATGTCGGCACGGGAGACGTTCACGTCGTCGGCTTCCGGCACGCCGTCCAGCCCGGTCAGCACACCCTTGGTGGAGGGGGTGATGAGGATCTCGGGCAGCTTTTGATCCTTCTTCAGTCCTTCCGGCAGGGTGATGCCGCAGAACTCGCGCTCGCCATCCTTGTAGGCACGCCACATGGAGCCGGTGATGTACTGGCGGGCAATCGCCTCGATCATCACGGGGCGGGCTTTTTGCACGATCCAGACGAAGGGATGGGGGATGTCCAGGATATGGCTGTCGGCCAGCCCCTTCTCCTTGAACAGCTTGAACCAGTGGCTGGAGATGGCGTTGAGCGCAGCCCCTTTGCCCGGCACACCGTTGAGCCCGTCCACGCCCTGCCAGATGCAGTCGAAGGCCGAGATCCGGTCACTGATCACCATGATGGCGAGCGGCGCATCTGCCGGCACGTCGTAACCCTTCTCGCGGATGAGGCGGGCACTGTCTGCGGCGGTCAGCCAGTAGACGCTGCGCACCTTGCCGGAATGGACGGGTTTATCGGTACGGATCGGCAAATCGTCGTTCACCGCCAATACTTGATCTGCAAGACTCATGGTAAGTAACACTTCCTGTTTGTGGGGGGTTTACATAACAAAACAGGGGCACAAGGCCCCTGTTTCTATTCTGTTTTTGCAGCTTGGTCAGCCAGACCCTTGGCGAATGCCTCGGACAGACTGATGTACATCTGGGAGATGACACCGGACGACACGGGCTTCTTGTCCTTGTCGAACAGGGTGATGGAGGTCTTGCCCCCCGCCATCTCGCCAAGCTGGAAGCGATACTTGTCTTCGTCCAGCTTGAACGGCTCGCTGCCCTTGGCCTTCCAGAATTCGCTGCTC
This sequence comes from Aeromonas sp. ASNIH4, assembly GCF_002934425.1. Classification (NCBI taxonomy): domain Bacteria; kingdom Pseudomonadati; phylum Pseudomonadota; class Gammaproteobacteria; order Aeromonadales; family Aeromonadaceae; genus Aeromonas; species Aeromonas sp. ASNIH4. The sequence goes on from NZ_CP026217.1 coordinate 3,795,581, forward strand.
GGCTCGTCGTACTCGACGTCGATCCAGCCCAGCGACTGCTGGGTATCCTTGATGGTGAAACCGTAGGCCGGCAGCACCTGATTGAGACGACGCCACACCTGGTCGAACGAACCATCGACGATCCAGGCGCTCAGCTCGTTGTTGTCCAGACCCAGTTCCAGCCCCATGCCATCGTTGGCCTTGTGCTGTTCGCGGGACTTGAGCTGCTTGTCGTAGTAGAGCGAGAACTGGTTGAGGGCCCGAGTCGCGTAACGCTGAGCATCCGCCGGGGTCAGCTCCTTGCTGGTCTCGCCATCGACGGTCTCTTCATGATCCAGCACCCGTACCGACATGTTGACGGCGTGGCGCTGAGGATCGTTGCGCAGGGTGAACTGGTAGCGCTGGCGAATGACGAAGTCATCGTCCTCTTCACTCCAGCCGTCGAGCGCCTTGGTGTTGTCAAACCAGCCGGTCTGCAGCACGCCGGCCTGCTGGTCCAGCTTCTCGGTGGTCACCTTGTACTGAGCGAGGAAGTTCATCAGGAAGGCCCAGGTATCGCGCTCCACACTCTGGGAGGTGCTGAGGGCGTAGAAGGCCATGGTGGGTTCGCCAGCATTGGCCACCACCTGGCTGCCCGGTACCACGGTCAGCAGCTGGGCGGGTGGACGCACGTCAACCTTGGCACCCAACGCACCGTCACGGCTGCTCTCGGGCAGGGCCGGAATGTCGAAACTGCTGTTAAAGGCGGGGGTATTCAACCCGGCCGGCACCAGAAACGCACGGCCTTCAAGGCGGGCATCCTCGTACTCGAAACCACGGTTGGCCATCTTGCGTTCCTGGGGTGAGCTACAGGCTGCCAGCACGGCAACGGTCGCCACACTCAGCACCAGGCGCACTGCATTTCCCTTTCCATTTGCTTTAAACACTCGCCATCAACTCCGCAGTCGTCAGTGCTCGCGCCATCGCCTGTTCGCCCTCGGGGGTGAGGTCGGTGAGCGGCAGACGCAAGGTGGCCGTCGCAATCAATCCCAGCTGGGCACAGGCCCACTTCACCGGGATAGGACTCGGTTCGCAGAACAGAGTCTGATGCAACGGCATCAATCGATTGTTGATATCGTGCGCTCGTCCGGCATCACCGGCCAGCGCAGCACGACACATGTCGGCCATCTGGGCCGCTGCAATATTGGTGGTGACCGAAATGACTCCGTCCCCACCTTGCAGCATGAAATCACATCCACTGGCATCATCGCCACTATAAAGCGCGAATTGTGCGCCGCACAGCTCGCGCAGCAGCGGTGTACGGCTCAGATCCCCGGTCGCCTCTTTCAGGCCTATGATGCCGGGCACCTTGGCCAGTCGGGCTACCGTCTCCGGTTTGAGATCGCAACCGGTACGACCGGGCACATTATAAAGAATTTGGGGCAGACCACTAGCCTCGGCGATCGCACAATAGTGACGATAGAGGCCTTCCTGGGTGGGTTTGTTGTAATAGGGGGTGACCGAGAGACCCGCCACCACGCCGGTTTCGGCGAAGCGCCTGGCCAGGGCGATGGCATGGGCGGTATTGTTGGAGCCGCAGCCGGCGATGACCGGAATGCGTCCGGCAGCCAACGCCACGGTTTTCTCCACGACGGCGATGTGCTCCTGCTCGCTCAGGGTCACCGACTCCCCCGTGGTCCCGACCGCCACGATGGCGCTGGTCCCGGCGCTGACATGATAGTCGACCAGAGTGGCCAGACTGGCCCAATCGACTTCGCCTGAAGCCAGCATGGGGGTAACGAGGGCAACAATACTACCGCGCAACATGGATATTTCTCCCGATTTTCAGGGGCGTTATGGTAAAGCTGCCCCCTTGGAAAAACAAGGGAGGCCAGGGGCAAGCCGTGTTACCATCCGGCAAAAACCGCACTGCGCGAGCCGTGGTAGAACACGCCGGACTTTGGTCGTGACACCCCGATACCGTGCTCGTTGCAACGAGATTCTCAACAAGGTTGCCATGCAGGATCGCTGGCAGTGGCCCATGGCCAGCCCGTTCGGGCCATGCCACTGCATCCACATTCGCAACCCGCTAATGGACGAGAGAAGATTTATGACTCATTACCTGGTCGTAACGGCCATCGGCACGGACAGGCCTGGCATCGTCAATGAGGTCACCCGCCACGTCAGTGGGTGTGGCTGCAACATTGTCGACAGCCGTCTTGGCATCTTCGGCAATGAATTCACCTTCATCATGCTGCTGTCCGGTGACTGGAACAGCCTGATGCAACTCGAGATAAGCCTGCCCCTGCGCAGCCAGGAGTGGGACCTCATCACCATGATGAAGCGCACCGAACGCCACCAGTCGCTGCAATACGACATCAGCGCCAACGCCGAGATCCTGATCCGGGACCAGCCGGGCATCGTAAGCCAGTGCACCCAGTTCTTCAGCGATCACGGCTGGGACATCCAGGCCATGCAGACCGTCACCCTGGAACAGCAGCCGTTCAACCTGCTCAAAGCCAGCTTTCAGCTCAATCTGGCCAAGCAGGGAGAGGCGGCCGGCTCGCAGACGGCCTTCGCCGGATTCTGTCGTGAACTGGGCGCAGAATCGTTCGAATTCATCGTCAATCACAAACACGCCTGACGGCTCATCCAAGGAGATCCCATGCAACCTTTATCCGCTGGCAGCCTGGCCCCCGATTTTTCCCTGTCCGATCAAGACGGTAACCAGGTACGCCTTGCCGACCTGCGCGGCAAGAAAGTGCTCGTCTACTTCTATCCCAAGGCGATGACCCCGGGCTGCACCACCCAGGCCTGCGGCCTGCGCGACGTCAACGCCGAGCTGGCCGCCCTCAATGTGGTGGTGCTTGGCATCAGCCCGGATCCGGCCAAACGGCTGAAAAAATTCGAGGAGCGCGACAACCTGAACTTCCGCCTGCTGGCCGATGAAGAGCATGCGGTGGCCGATGCATTTGGCGTCTGGGGCCCGAAGAAGTTCATGGGCAAGGAGTATGACGGTATCCACCGGCTGAGCTTCCTCATCGACGAAGAGGGCAAGATTAGCCATCGCTTCGACAAGTTCAAGACCAGCGATCACCATCAGGTGGTGCTCGACCTGCTCAAGGGCTGAACCCCAGATACCGGTACTGCCGATATGGAAAGGGCCTGCAAGTGCAGGCCCTTTTTTATTCGCATGTCGTTGCCTGCCTCGCGTTGCGGGTGGCACGATGCCCGGTCCTTCGGCTCGCCTGCCAGGCAAGTGACTGGCGGCGACGTTCTCGTTTGTCATGAAGGCGCCGGCTTGCATCCACGATGGGATGCCTTGGTGACGGGTCTTTCGGCACAGGCCAAATGACGCCCTTATTGTTGCGCCAGTAGGCCAGAAAGCAAGCCGCCAGCCGTTACATTTAATTAACCAGCCGGGGCCGACGTTGATTTCCCGCCCCGCTATCTCGCCAACCTCCCCTGCCAGATCAAAAAATTCATCTTATATATGGGTTAACGTGGCCCCAGTTTCATTTTCCAGTGAGAAAAGCCCATGAACATGAGCCACACCGAACGTCTGATCCTGAGCAACCAGTACGAGATCCTGGCCAAACTCAATCCGGAGAAGGCGGCGTTTTACCAACGGGCCAGCACCATCATCGAGCGCGGCTACTGCCTGCAGATCCTCGAACTGGAGAAGAGCTTCGGCCATCTGGATCTGGCCACCTGCCAGGAGGTGATCGACACCCTGGAACTGCACCACGCGCTGGCCATCTCCTGGGGCAACCTGGAAGCGGCCGATCAGGGCGAAATCAATGCCAGCCGGCTGGAGTTCAACGGCTACAGCCGCAGCCAGGAGCGGGAGCTGGCCGACTATGTCTGCTTCCTGCTGGAGGTGGACAAGCGCTTCCCCGAGCTCAAATGCCCGTGCGACGAGCTCTCCAGCGACATCGCCATGCGCGACAAGTACCAGCGCATGCTGACGGTCTGGCGCCAGTGCCCGCGTCAGTACAAGCTCTCCATTCAGGAGATCCGCAAGGTTCTGGCGGCCTGATAGGCATGAAAAAGGCGCCGCGAGGCGCCTTGGTCCGAGTCATGGGCTACAGGCCTCACTCGTAGAGGAAGGATTTGTCCAGCTGCTTGAAGGCGGCGTTGAGGGTATCGGCCAGCTCTTCGTATCTGGGCTGGGCCACCAGTTGGCGGCGACCGCCCTGCTCGTTCATCTTGCCGTTGATCTCGCGATACCAGCTGGCAAGGGAGGGCGGCAGCCGGGTATCGGCGCGCTGACCGAGCCAGTAGTAGCCCTGCAGCGGCAGGCTGAGCAGAAACAGCACCGAGGTCATGACCGAAGGCCAGTAGTGCAGCTCGCCGAACTGGAACTGCAGCATGACGCTGAGCACCGCCAGCGCCGGGATGACCTTGAGGGCGAACTCGGTGGCCTTGATCACCCGATTCTCCGGGAACATGGAATTAAGCTCGGGACGGCGGGGCCAAAGGGTCATATAATGACGGCCTTGCTGTAACTTAGTTCCAAAAATGTTCATGCTCATGCTACCTCCGAGCTCTTTTTGAACGTATTAACGGCAAAACCACGACAATATTTGATGCGCAATAACAAAGGTTGAGGATGACTTTGTTATTTTTCAACAATCGGGTTATCCTTTGTACGCCCAATTTTTGCGCCAACGGTCTGCCGTTACGCTGTCAGGGACGTCTGGATTTCGGGTCTTGTATCACTATACAAGGGGCAAGCAACAGATTGCCAACCCTCATAAGGATAAGTTGAAAGTTTTTGGACACGGCTCGTCCAACGCATCCTCCTACACAACCCAATCTGCGATAGGATTTATTCATGAGTAAGCTGGTTCTTGTTCTTAACTGTGGCAGCTCGTCCCTGAAGTTTGCTGTCATTGACGCAACCACCGGTGATGACCTGCTGTCCGGCCTGGCCGAGTGCTTCAACCTCGACGACGCCCGCATCAAGTGGAAACTGAACGGTGAGAAAGGCAGTGCCGATCTGGGCGCCGGTGCCGCTCACCAGGAAGCGCTGGACTACATCGTCAACAAGATCCTGCCGCTCAACCCGGAGCTGTCCAAGAACCTGATCGCCATCGGCCACCGTGTGGTACACGGCGGTGAGCGCTTCACCTCTTCCGTGCGCATCTGCGACGACGTCATCGCCGGCATCGAAGCCGCCGTACCGTACGCGCCGCTGCACAACCCGGCTCACCTGATCGGTATCCGTGAAGCCCGTCGCGTGTTCCCGGCGCTGGCCGAGAAGAACGTTGCCGTGTTCGACACCGCATTCCACCAGAGCATGCCGGAAGAAGCTTTCCTGTACGCCCTGCCGTACAAGCTCTACAAAGAGAACGGCATCCGTCGCTACGGCGCCCACGGCACCAGCCACTACTACATCAGCCTGGAAGCCGCCAAGCAGCTGAACAAGCCGGTGGAAGAACTGAACATCATCAACTGCCACCTGGGCAACGGCGGTTCCGTCTGCGCCATCAAGAACGGCAAATCCGTCGACACCTCCATGGGCCTGACCCCGCTGGAAGGCTTGGTGATGGGTACCCGTTCCGGTGACATCGATCCGGCCATCATCTTCTTCCTGCACGACAAGCTGGGCATGAGCGTGGCCGACATCAACACCATGCTGACCAAAGAGTCCGGCCTGCAGGGTCTGACCGAAGTGACTTCCGACTGCCGTTTCGTTGAAGACAACTACGACAGCAAAGAAGAAGCCAAGCGTGCCATGGACGTTTACTGCTATCGCCTGGCCAAGTACATCGGCGCCTACGCCGCCGCCATGGACGGTCGTCTGGACGCAGTGGTCTTCACCGGTGGTATCGGTGAAAACTCCGCCCCGATCCGTGAAATCACCCTGAACAAGCTGGGTCTGCTGGGCTTCGACGTCGATCACGACGCCAACCTGAAGGCTCGTTTCGGCAAGGGTGGCGAGATCACCAAGGCTGGTTCCACCAAAGCCCTGGTTATCCCGACCAATGAAGAGTGGGTCATCGCCCACGACGCGCTGGAACTGGTTGGCGCATAATTTCGCTGTAGAGCAAGGCCGCCCAAGGGCGGCCTTTTCCTGATCCCAAAAATGAACAAGGGGTATAAAGTGGCACGCACTATTATGCTTATCCCGGTCGGCACTGGTGTCGGCGTAACTTCCGTGAGCCTTGGCGTTGTTCGCGCCATGGAGCGTCACGGTGTCAATGTCAGCTTCTTCAAACCGGTCGCCCAGCCGCGTCCGGGTGAAACCGGTACCGAGCGCTCCACCGCCGTGATCCGCGCCGCTGCCAACATCAACCCGCCCGAGCCGTTCGCCCTCTCCTACGCCGAGAACATGATCACCTCCAGCAACACCGATATCCTGCTGGAAGAGATCGTGGCCCGCTTCGAAGAGCACGTGAAGGCCAGCGGTGCCGAAGTGCTGGTCATCGAAGGCATGGTGCCGACCGACAAGCAGCCGTTTGCCAACAAGCTGAACTACGACGTCGCCAAGGCGCTGGACGCCGACATGGTGTTCGTGACCCATCCGGGCAACGACTCCAGCCAGAAGCTGAAAGAGCGTATCGAGCTGGCCTGCTCCAACTTCGGTGGCGTCAACAACCCCCGTATCGTTGGTTGCGTCATCAACAAGGTGGGTGCACCGGTTGACGAGCATGGAGTGACCCGCCCCGACCTGACCGAGATGTTCGAGGCCCACCACCACACCTCCGATGCCGCCCATAACCTGGAAGTGCTGCAGGTATTCGGCAAGAGCCCGCTGCGCATCCTCGGCTGCATCCCCTGGAATACCCAGCTGATCGCCCCGCGCGCCAAGGATCTCGCCAAGCATCTGGCCGCCAAGATCCTGCACAAGGGTGAGCTGGACAGCCGTCGCCTGCAGACCGTGACCTTCTGTGCCCGCTCCATTCACAACATGATCGAGCACTTCCGTCCGGGCAGCCTGCTGGTGACTTCCGGCGACCGCTCCGACGTCATCGTCTCCGCCTGCCTGTCCGCCATGAACGGCGTCAAGCTGGGTGCCCTGCTGCTGACCGGCAACTACCACCCGGAACCGCAGGTGATGGCGCTGTGCCAACAGGCCATGGCCACCGGCCTGCCGATCATGATCACCGGCACCAACACCTGGCAGACTGCCGTCAGCCTGCAGAACTTCAACGTCGACATTCCGGAAGACGACCGCGAGCGGATCGAGCTGGTGCAGGACTATGTGGCCGGCCACATCGACAAGCACTGGATCGAGTCTCTCTCCGCCAAGTCCACCCGTTCCCGTCGCCTGAGCCCGCCGGCTTTCCGCTACCAGCTGACCGAACTGGCCCGTCAGGCCAACAAGCGCGTCGTGCTGCCGGAAGGGGAAGAGCCGCGGACCATCAAGGCTGCCGCCATCTGTGCCGAGCGTGGCATCGCCCGTCCGGTCCTGCTGGGCAACCCGGAAGAGATCCGTCGCGTTGCCGAACAGCAGGGCGTGGTACTGACCGACCGCGTCGAGATCATCGATCCGGTTGCCGTGCGCGAGCGCTATGTGGCCCGTCTGGTCGAGCTGCGCAAGAACAAGGGCATGACCGAAGTGGTTGCCCGCGAGCAGCTGGAAGACAACGTGGTACTGGGTACCATGATGCTGGAGCGCAATGAAGTTGACGGCCTGGTATCCGGCGCGGTGCACACCACTGCCAACACCATCCGTCCGCCGATGCAGATCATCAAGACCGCCCCGGGCTCTTCCCTGATCTCCTCCATCTTCTTCATGCTGCTGCCGGACCAGGTACTGGTCTACGGTGACTGCGCGATCAACCCGGATCCCACTGCCGAGCAGCTGGCCGAGATCGCCATCCAGTCTGCCGACTCCGCTGCCGCCTTCGGCATCGAGCCGCGCGTCGCCATGATCTCCTACTCCACCGGCACCTCCGGCGCCGGCGCCGATGTAGAGAAAGTGCGTGAAGCGACCGAGCTGGCCAAGGCCAAGCGCCCCGACCTCATCATCGATGGCCCGCTGCAGTACGATGCGGCCATCATGGAGAACGTGGCCAAGTCCAAGGCACCGAACTCACCGGTTGCAGGTAAAGCCACCGTGTTCGTGTTCCCGGACCTGAACACCGGCAACACCACCTACAAGGCGGTACAGCGCTCCGCGGATCTGGTCTCCATCGGCCCGATGCTGCAAGGCATGCGCAAGCCGGTCAACGACCTGTCCCGTGGCGCCCTGGTGGACGACATCGTCTACACCATCGCCCTGACCGGTATCCAGGCAGCCCAGGCCGAGTAATCGACCGGGCTTATCCCTGCTGAAAAACCCGCCGCAAGGCGGGTTTTTTTATGGCTGACGGGCAGATGTTGATCCGCGAGATCAAATCAGGATCCAGTCCGGATCCCGCATTCTCGCTCAGAGGCCAGCCCGGCAAGGGCGGCGGGATAAGCAAGCGCTCACACCCGCCAGAGGCGATTGCACAATTGCGCCCCAGCCGAGATCAGATCCAAATACTTCTTTAAGATCAGCACAATAACGTCAGACACACCGCTAATCTACAGACTTTTCCACAGCTTTTGTGGATAGTTTACCGATCATTTGAAAGAAAATGACAGACTCGTCCACACCCCTGCACCGCCTTGCGCCCATGAAAAAGGGGCTCCGAAGAGCCCCTTTGGACAACAAATCTACCAGCCACCGGCTCAGGGGCGCAGCGCCTTGTCGGCACGGGAGATACCGCAGACACCGGAGCGCACCACTTCGATGATCTCGTTGGTCTGGGCCGCCGTCTTAATGAAGGCGTCCAGCTTGTCACTGGTACCCACCAGCTGCACCGTGTAGAGCTCGGGGGTGACGTCGACGATCTGGCCTCGGAAGATATCCGCCAGCCGTTTCAGCTCGTCACGGCCACCACCGGCGGCGCGCGCCTTGACCAGCGCGATCTCCCGCTCGATGTGTTCACCCTCGCTCAAATCGCACACCTTGAGCACGTCCACCAGCTTGTGCAACTGCTTCTGGATCTGCTCCAGCACCCGCTCGTCACCCATGGTGACGATGGTCATGCGCGACAGGGTGGGATCCTCGGTGGGGGCCACCGTCAGGGTCTCGATGTTGTAGCCGCGCTGGGAGAAGAGGCCCACCACCCGGCTCAGAGCGCCGGATTCGTTTTCCAGCAGTACTGAAATGATGTGTCTCATGATGTTTCCCCCGCCTTGCTCAGCCACATCTCGTCCTTGATGGAACCAAACTTGAGTTCCTTGAGCACGACCGAAATAATATGTTCCATCGTCAGGTTCTCTCCGTCTTGCTCAGCCACATCTCGTCCATGGCACCGAACTTTATCTGCATCGGATAGACGTGCTCATCCGGGTCGACCGAGATGTCCATGAACACCAGCCGATCCTTCATGGCGAAGGCCTTCTCCATAGCGCTCTCCAGCTCGGCCGGATCGCTCACCGCGATGCCGACGTGGCCATAGGCTTCCGCCAGCTTGACGAAGTCAGGCAGCGACTCCATGTAGGAGTGGCTGTGGCGGCCACCGTAGAACATCTTCTGCCACTGCTTGACCATGCCCAGCGCACGGTTGTTGATGGAGATGATCTTGATGGGCACCCCGTACTGCATGCAGGTGGAGAGCTCCTGGATGTTCATCTGCACCGAGCCGTCGCCGGTGACGCAGCAGACCACGGCTTCCGGGTTGGCAAACTGGGCCCCCATGGCGGCGGGAATGCCAAAGCCCATGGTGCCGAGACCGCCGGAGTTGATCCACTGGCGCGGTTTGGCAAACGGGTAGTAGAGGGCGGCAAACATCTGGTGCTGGCCCACGTCGGAGGCGACGAAGGCCTCCCCCTTGGTCACCTTGTAGAGAGTCTCGATGACCTGCTGCGGCTTGATCAGTGTGGGATGGGTCTCGTAAGCCAGGCAGTTGCGCGAGCGCCACTGGCCGATCTGGCTCCACCAGTCCGCCAGTACCTGCTTGTCGTTGTCGAAACCACACTCGCGGATCACTTCCAGCATCTGCTCCAGCACGGTTTCCACCGAGCCGACGATGGGCACGTGGGCCTGCACCGTCTTGGAGATGGAGGTGGGATCGATGTCGATGTGAACTATGGTGGCGTTGGGGCAGAACTTGGCCACGTTGTTGGTGACACGGTCATCGAAGCGGGCACCCACGGCGAAGATCAGATCCGCGTTGTGCATGGTCTTGTTCGCTTCGAAGGTGCCGTGCATGCCCAGCATGCCGATAAATTGCGGATGGGTGCCGGAGAAGGCTCCCAGCCCCATCAGGGTGGTGGTCACCGGCAGGTTCAACAGCTCCGCCAGCTTGGTCACCAGGTGATCCGCATTGGCATTGATGGCGCCGCCGCCGACGTACATTACCGGGCGCTCGGCCTCCACCAGCAGCTTGGCGGCCCGCTTGATCTGCCCCTTGTGGCCCGACTTGGTCGGATTGTAGGAGCGCAGGGACACCGTCTCGGGATACTGATAGGGAAACTTCTCTTTCGGGTTCTGCACGTCTTTGGGCAGATCCACCACCACCGGCCCCGGGCGGCCGCTGGCAGCAATGTAATAGGCCTTCTTGATGGCGTCGGGAATGTCGCTGGCCTTCTTGCACAGGAAGCTGTGCTTCACCACCGGGCGGGAGATGCCGATCATGTCGGTCTCCTGGAATGCATCCTCCCCGATCATGCTGGTCGGCACCTGGCCGGACAGGATCACCAGGGGAATGGAGTCCATGTAGGCGGTCGCGATCCCCGTAATGCAGTTGGTGGCGCCGGGACCCGAGGTCACCAGCACAGTGCCCACCTTGCCGGTGGAGCGGGCGTAACCGTCCGCCATGTGCACCGCGGCCTGCTCGTGCCGCACCAGGACATGCTCCATCTTGCCGTTTTCAAAGAGAGCGTCATAGATGTCGAGCACTGAGCCACCAGGGTAGCCGAAAACGTGCTCAACTCCCTGATCTTCCAGCGCTCTAACCACCATCTGGGCGCCTGATAACATCTCCATGATAAAGCCCTCCAGGCTTTGCTCCGTTAAGCGAAAGCTATCGGCAGTCCGCTGCTTCCCGGCACCGCCGGTCCGTGCATTGTTGTTGTCTGAATACGGACCCGGCGAGTTCGGCGCTGTCGATAGTAGAAAAATAGGTTTTTTCCATCATTCACCCGAAAAGCGGGTGAAAAACCAACTTAACCCGCTTGTGAACGCTTGTCCACGGCTTTGTCTGACCAGAACAGTCATAAATTTCAAACAGCTATTAACATTCAGTGACTTGAGAAAAAGGGCGGGGACAATGCGGGGAAGTTGGGGGAATGACCAGCGGATCATGCTGCCATGGCCGCCCTGAATGGAAAAAAATAAGCCCACCGCCAGGGTGGGCCCGCAAGCCTGGCAGGGGATCAGTGATCCTCTTCCGGCTCCGCCAGCCAGATCTGCTGATCCGGATCCGTCTCCTCGCAGACCGAGATACTGACCCCCATGTCCAGCAGCTCGTGCAGGGTGAGATTGTCCGCCAGATTCATGGTATCGCCGTTTTCATTGGTAAAGCGCATGGTGTCCGTCCTCTCCTTGGTGGGATCCCTCTCAGTCTAGTCAAAGGCGCTCACTTGCGATAACCAACTGCTGTTTAGCGGGCTGCCCCCCTCCAGTTCGCTCAGCCGATCGCACACTTCTTCCGGGAACAAGGTGCGAGCCCACAGCCTGCGGGAGAGCGCCGGCACGCTCTCCTGCGCTCCGTCCGCCAGCCAGCCCGCCAGCTCGCTGGCCACATCGGGGTAGATAATCTGGCCAGGGGCGGCGGCATCCAGCCAGGCCCGCACCGCGTTGGCATCGAGCGCATCCATCAGACGGGCCAGCCCCATCAGCTCCAGGGTCTTGCTGTTGGTCAGCTGCTCGAACTGCCCCCCCAGCGGCTTGACCAGCAGCTTCTTGCCAAGGGAGAGCGCCTCCGAGGCGAGCTCGAAGCCACCGTTGGTGATGACCCCGCGACAGCCGGCCAACATCTGCTTGAACCCCTCCCTCGCCTGCGGTTCGAACGCTATGTTGCGCCACTGGCTGGCGCTGCGAATGGCCGGATGAAAGCAGACGAAGCGCTGCTGGTTGAAGCGCGATAGCAGCGCAGCGATCGCCTCGGTCTGCTCAAATGGCAGATAAACCAGGATCTGCTGATTGTCGGGCGCAGGCGGGATGGCGTCTATGATGGGCGGCAGCAAGGGCTGACCGAAGTGGAACCAGTGCAACCCAAGCGCCTGACGCACCGGTGCGAAATGGCGCATCAGCTGACGGTTGAAGCCGCTCTCCCCCCAGCGCGGAATGGGCCAGTCGAAGCTCGCCTGGTGGCTGATGGTGAGACTCGGCTTGCCCCAGCGGCGGGCGGCGTGGGCGCTGATCGGCTCGAAATCGCTGATGACGAGGTCGTAGTCGCGGCAATCGAGCGCCCGCATGTCGCGCCAGAAGCGCAGCGGCGAGAGCCCCTTGAGGGTTCGCCAGCCCGAGATGGCCCCCTCGTGGCTGACGAAGGTGATGCCGGGAAAGGCACGATAATCGCCGAATTCGGCCATCTCGAAGTAGCCGTCCGCGGGACGGCCGCTGAACAGATAGTCCACCTCCAGACCACGGGCTCGCAGCGCCCGCGCCAGGGTACGACTACGGCTGATGTGACCATTGCCGGTGCCCTGTACCCCGAACAGGATCCTCATCATTGACCCCAGCCGAGCGCCAACAGGGCGCAGCCACCGCCGAGCAGGGCGCCGGCCACCAGATCGCTCAGATAGTGCACCCCGAGCAGCAGACGAGACGCCCCCACCAGCGCGGCCCAGACAAACAGCAAGGGGGCCCAGAGCGGGAAGCTGGCGGCCAGCACGGTTGCCATCAGAAAAGCGGCGGCGGTGTGGCCGGAGGGCAGGCTGTAGCGATCGGAAGGGGTGATGAAGACCGGCAACCCCGCCGGGCGCTGGCGTTTGAGCAGGTTTTTCAGCAGCAGGTAGAGCGGCAACTCGAAGGCGAAGGCGAGCAGCGCCAGCGTCACCAGCTCGCGCTCGGCCTCCCCCTGCCACCAGAGCAGGGCCGCCAGTACGGCGTAGAGCGGGCCGTCACCGGTCCGGGAGATGAGCCGGCTGATCCTGGCCTGTGGCCGGTTGTAGGCGTGCAGCAGGCAGATACGACACACCTGCAGGTCCCATTGCTGGATCTTGTTCATAACCCCTCCTTCCCTGAAGTCTTGGAGCAGACTAGGGCGACGGGGTGACACTTGGTTGAACGTGGGATAACAGATTTATGAAAAAAGGGCCGAATGGCCCTTTTTGCTGTCTGGGTGGCAAATAATCAGTTCAGAGTGCCGCGCAGACCGTTTTCCATCAGACGGCAGTTGTGATCCGCCAGGCGGGCCATGAAGTGTTCATCCACGGTCAGGCCGAATACCTGCTCGTAGAGATCCTTCATCACGAACGGCTGCCACATCATGCTGAGGAAGGAGATCTTCAGCATCTCGGGATCCAGGTTGTCACCCAGTTCGCCGTTGTTCTTCATGGACTCCAGCAAGGCATCGAACTGGGGCAGCTGGCGTTCCAGCAGGCGGTTCAGCACAAAATCCCGACCAGGGCTTTTCTCGGTCGATAATGCGCTGGAAATGGCGGAGGTCAGTTCACTGTTGGGCTCCATCACCTGATAGTAGGTGTTGAGCAGGTCGTTGAGGCTGCGGTTGCCGGCCTCATCGTGCCAGGCTTGATCCAGCGGCTCGGCCACATCGCCCAGCACCGCCTTGTAGAGACCCTCTTTGCTGCCGAAGTAGTAGTGGATCATCGCCAGATTGGAGCCGGCCAGCTCGGCGATCTCACGGGTCGTCACCTTGCTGTAGGGGGTGTTGAGAAAACGCTCACGGGCGGCAGAGAGCAACTTGTCACGAATGTCAGAACGTCCGACCGGACGACCAGGTCTACGTTTTTCCATTTAATACCTCGGATAATTCAGCAAAAACTGACAAGTCGATCTGATTGCACAGATGATCGAGTACAGCAGGAATGACCAGATAATCGTGCAAGGGCCGAATATGGGACAAGTAAATTTGCACTCCTTTACAATCCGATTAAATAAACCAGCGAAATGAACCGGGTCTGCGCGGTTGACACAGCATAAAAATCTCGATATTGGTAAAAGCGTTATCGACTGGAAGGATTGATTCATCATGCGTATTGCCGCTCCGCTACTACTAATCTCCCTAATCGCGACCAGTCGCGCGGGATCCTTGTAGCCGGGCTCAGGCATAGCCGGAATTTACAAAAACCCGTGCACCCTGCACGGGTTTTTTTATGCCAACGCAGGATGCACGTCACCGAACTTAGGAAGAGGGAAGTCACATGTCAGATCGGGTCATCATATTCGACACCACCCTGCGCGATGGTGAGCAGGCTCTGGCGGCCAGCTTGACGGTCAAGGAGAAGCTGCAGATCGCCCAGGCGCTGGAGCGGCTCGGTGTCGACGTCATGGAGGTGGGGTTCCCGGTCTCCTCCCCCGGCGACTTTCAATCGGTGCAGACCATCGCCCGCCATATCAAACAGAGCCGGGTCTGTGCCCTCGCCCGTGCCCTGCCCAAAGACATTGACGCCGCCGGCGAAGCCCTGCGGGTCGCCGAAGCGTTTCGCATCCACACCTTCATCTCCACCTCCTCCATCCACGTCGAGAGCAAGCTGAAGAAGAGCTTCGAGGACGTGCTGGAGATGGGGGTCAACGCCATCAAGCATGCCCGCCGCTACACCGACGACGTGGAGTTCTCCTGCGAGGATGCGGGCCGCACCCCGATAGACAACCTGTGCCGCATGGTGGAAGCCGCCATCAAGGCCGGTGCCCGCACCATCAATATTCCCGATACCGTCGGCTACACGGTACCGACCGAGTTCTCCGGCATCATCCAGACCCTGTTCAACCAGGTACCCAACATCGATCAGGCCATCATCTCGGTGCACTGCCACGACGATCTGGGGCTCTCGGTGGCCAACTCCATCGGCGCCGTGCAGATGGGGGCCCGCCAGATCGAGTGCACCATCAACGGCATCGGCGAGCGGGCGGGCAACTGCTCGCTGGAAGAGGTGGCGATGATCCTGAAGACCCGCGCCGACCTGCTCGGGGTGCACACCAACATCCGCCACAGCGAAATTCATCGCACCAGCGCCCTGGTCAGCCAGCTCTGCAACATGCCGGTGCAACCCAACAAGGCCATTGTCGGGGCCAACGCCTTCTCCCACAGCTCCGGCATCCATCAGGACGGCGTGCTCAAGGCGAAAAACACCTACGAAATCATCACCCCGGAGAGCATCGGCCTCACCCAGAACAACCTCAACATGACTTCCCGCTCCGGCCGCCACGTCATCAAGCACCGGATGGAGTCCATGGGCTACGCCGAGAGCAGTTACGACCTCGACGATCTCTACGGCAAGTTCCTCACCCTGGCCGACAAGAAGGGGCAGGTGTTCGATTACGATCTGGAGGCGCTCGCCTTCTTCAGCCAGATCCACGAAGAGCCGGAGCACTTCAAGCTGGAGTACCTCGGCGTGCAGAGCGGCAGCTCGGTGATGGCCACCGCCTCGGTGAAATTGAAGGTGGGCCAGGAGATCGTCAGCGAAGCCGCCACCGGCAACGGTCCGGTGGATGCGGTCTACCAGTGCATCAACCGCATCACCGGCTACGAGATCAGCATCGACAAGTACGAACTCAAGGGCAAGGGGGAAGGCAAGAACGCCCTCGGCCAGGTCGACATAGTCGCACAGTACAAGGGCCGCAAATTCCATGGCATGGGCCTGGCCACCGACATCATAGAGTCTTCCGCCCAGGCGTTGATCCACGTGATCAACAGCATCTGGCGCGCCGATCAGGTGGCCGAACAGATGGAACGCAACGTCGCAAAAACAGACAAGATCAATACGGAGAGCGTGTGAGTATGAGCAGTTATCGGATCGCAGTATTGCCGGGTGACGGCATTGGCCCGGAAGTGATGGCCGAGGCCGTCAAGGTGCTGGAAAAGGTGCAGGCCAGATTCGGCTTCACCCTCGACTACGAGCGCCATGACGTGGGCGGCATCGCCATCGACAACCACGGCACCCCGCTGCCACAAAGCACCATCAAGGGCTGTGAAGCGGCCGACGCCGTGCTGTTCGGCTCGGTGGGCGGCCCGAAATGGGAACATCTGCCACCGAACGATCAGCCGGAGCGTGGCGCCCTGTTGCCCCTGCGCGCCCATTTCAAGCTGTTCTGCAACCTGCGTCCGGCCCGTATCTACACCGGTCTCGAACAGTTCTCCCCGCTGCGTGCCGACATCTCGGATCGCGGTTTTGACATCGCCTGCGTGCGCGAGCTGACCGGTGGCATCTACTTCGGCCAGCCCAAGGGGCGCGAAGGGGAAGGCCCCACCGAGAAGGCGTTCGACACCGAGGTGTACCATCGCTTCGAGATCGAGCGCATCGCCAAGATCGCCTTCGAATCCGCCCGCGTGCGCAAGGCCAAGGTCACCTCCATCGACAAGGCCAACGTGCTCGCCTCCTCCATCCTGTGGCGCGAAGTGGTGACCGAAGTCGCCAAGTCCTATCCGGACGTGACGCTGAATCACATGTACATCGACAACGCCACCATGCAGCTCATCAAGGATCCGTCCCAGTTCGACGTGCTGCTCTGTTCCAACCTGTTCGGTGACATCCTCTCCGACGAGTGCGCCATGATCACCGGCTCCATGGGGTTGCTCCCCTCAGCCAGCCTCAACGAATCCGGCTTCGGCCTGTTCGAGCCAGCCGGTGGCTCGGCGCCGGACATCGCCGGCAAGGGTATTGCCAACCCCATCGCCCAGATCCTCTCCGCCGCCCTGATGCTGCGCTACAGCCTGGGCCAGGAGGCCGCCGCCCAGGCCATCGAGCAGGCCGTGGCCCAGACCCTGGCCGAGGGTTACTTCACCGCCGACCTGCATCAGGCCAGCGCCCGTCACCCGGTGCAGAGCACGGCCGAGATGGGCAGCCAGATCGCCGCGCGCATCTGACCCCACGGCATCGATAACAAGGAAACCGAGCAATGGCCAAGACCCTCTATCAGAAAGTATTCGACGCCCACGTGGTACGGGAAGTGGAAGGGGAAACGCCCCTCATCTACATCGACCGCCACCTGGTGCATGAAGTGACCAGCCCGCAGGCATTCGACGGCCTGCGCGCCATGAACCGCCAGCTGCGCCGCCCGGATCTGACCTGGGCCACCATGGATCACAACGTCTCCACCACCACCAAGGACATCGCCGCCTCCGGCGAGATGGCCCGCATCCAGATGGAGACGCTCGCAGCCAACTGCAAGGAGTTCGGGGTCCGTCTGTATGACCTGAACCACCAATACCAGGGCATAGTCCACGTGATGGGCCCCGAGCTCGGCATCACCCTGCCCGGCACCACCATCGTCTGCGGCGACTCCCACACTGCCACCCACGGCGCCTTCGGCTCGCTGGCGTTCGGCATCGGCACCTCCGAAGTGGAACACGTGATGGCCACCCAGACCCTGAAACAGGGCCGCGCCAAGACCATGCGCATTTCGGTCAACGGCAAACTGGCCGAGGGCATCAGCGCCAAAGACGTGGTGCTGGCCATTATCGGCAAGGTCGGCCACGCCGGCGGTACCGGCTATGTGGTGGAGTTCGCTGGCGAGGCCATCGAAGGGCTCACCATGGAAGGGCGCATGACGGTGTGCAACATGGCCATCGAGCTCGGCGCCAAGGCCGGCATGATCGCCCCCGACCAGACCACCATCGACTACATTCGTGGCAAGGAGTTCGCTCCCAAGGGCGAGGTGCTGGAGCAGGCCATCGCCTACTGGCAGAGCCTCAAGAGTGACGTAGATGCCAGGTTTGATGCCGAAGTGGTGCTCGACGCCGCCGACATCGCCCCGCAGGTCACCTGGGGCACCAATCCGGGTCAGGTGATTGCCGTCAATGAACCCATTCCGGCGCCGGAATCCTTCAGCGATCTGATGGAGCAGCAATCCGCCCGCAAGGCGCTCGCCTACATGGACCTGCAACCGGGTCAGAAGCTCTCCGACGTTGCCATCGACAAGGTGTTTATCGGGTCGTGCACCAACAGCCGCATCGAGGATCTGCGCGCCGCCGCCGCCATCGCTCGCGGTCGCAAGGTCGCCGCTGGCGTGCAAGCGCTGGTGGTGCCGGGCTCCGAACAGGTGAAGGCCCAGGCCGAAGCCGAGGGTCTGGACAAGATCTTCATCGAGGCTGGCTTTGAGTGGCGCCTGCCCGGCTGCTCCATGTGTCTCGCCATGAACAACGACCGGCTGCAACCGGGGGAGCGCTGCGCCTCCACCAGCAACCGCAACTTCGAGGGGCGTCAGGGCCGTGCCGGTCGCACCCATCTGGTCAGCCCGGCCATGGCCGCCGCCGCCGCCGTCACCGGCCGCTTCGCCGACATTCGCGCACTATAAGAGGACACTACGATGACAGGATTCAAACAGCATAAAGGGATCGTCGTCCCCCTCGACAGCGCCAACGTCGACACCGACGCCATCATTCCCAAGCAGTTTCTGCAGAAGGTCAACCGCATCGGTTTTGGCAAGCACCTGTTCCACGACTGGCGCTTCCTTGACGATGCAGGGGAGCAGCCCAACCCCGAGTTCGTGCTCAACCAGCCGCAGTTCGCCGGTGCCAGCATTCTGCTGGCCCGCGAGAACTTCGGTTGTGGCTCGAGCCGCGAGCATGCCCCCTGGGCGCTGGCGGATTACGGCTTCAAGACCATCATTGCCCCGAGCTTTGCCGACATTTTCTATGGCAACGCCATCAACAACGGCATGGTGCCGGTGCGGCTGAAGGAGGAGGAGGTCGAGGCCCTGTTCCAGCTGGTTGCCACCCAGCCGGGCATCGAGATCGAAGTGGATCTGGAGGCCAATCAGGTGCGCGCAGGTAGCCTGTGCTTCGGTTTCGAGATCGACGAGTTCCGCCGCTACTGCCTGCTCAACGGGCTGGACGCCATCGGCCTGACCCTGCAGCACGAAGCCGCCATCAGCGCCTTCGAGGCGAAGCAGCCGAGCTGGATTTGACCCATCAGGTGCCATAAAACGAGTAGAATCAACAGGGAGCCGCGGCTCCCTGTTTTATTGTCAGGCCAGGCGACACGCATGGCCGGCCACTTCTGCATGCCCGACGGGACACTCGAATGAAGATGACGATCGCCCTCCCCCTGCTCTGCGGCCTCTGGCTGGCGCTGCCGGTCTGTGCCGGGCAGACCTATTTCAACAGCAGCGGCGGGCAGCTCAACGTCGGCTGGCAGGACAAGGACGGCAAGGCGCAGCAGCTCACCTATCGGCTGGAGGCGGGCAAGCTGCCGCCACTCATCGCCTATCGGCCGACCCGCATGCAGGAGGACGTGCTGCAGAGCCTGCTGCAACAGGGGATGGCCGAGTTCCCCACCGTGCAGTTTTCCCTCTCTCGCCCCCAGATGGAGCTCAAAATCAAGGGGCGCCAGCCCGAGCAGGTCAACAAGGCCATGGGCTGGCTTACCCAGCAACGGGGCAAGCTGGAAGCCGAGTGGCTCAAGCAGCACTACTTCCAGCCCTTCACCGCCCCCGACGGCGCCGCCGCCATCAAGCAGGACCATGTGCGCATCGCGCTGGAGAGCCGCAGCGAACTGGCGCCGCTGGCCGAGCAACTCAAGCAGCAGGGCAGCACCGAGACCGAAGCCCGCCAGAAGACGGTGGCCCATGTGCTCGACTTCGTGCAGTCCATCCCCTATCAGCTGCTCGACAGCCAGTCGGGACGCCAGGGGAAAGGCTTTTTAAGCCCGCGCCAGGTGCTGGAGCAGAACCAGGGCGACTGCGACAGCAAGGTGACCCTGATGGCCGCCATGCTGGCCCAGCTCTTTCCCGAATTGAAACAGGCCATGGTGTTCGTGCCGGGCCATGCCCTGCTGGGAGTGGCGCTGCCAGCCAAGCCGGGTGAGGCCACTCTGAACCGGGAAGGGGAAACCTATCTGCTGATGGAGCCCACCGGCCCGGCCCAGCTGGCGATGGGCCAGCTGGCTCCGACCAGCAAGACCCTCATCGACAGCAAGCAGCTGAGCGTGCAGCCGGTTCGCGCGGATAAATAGCGCCGCCCATCGGGACCGTCGTGAAAACAAGGGGAAATACGCCAGAATGAAATCGACCAGCGCGGGGCTGGTCGATGCATGACGAAGGGGTGACGGCCGGTCAGGCGAGGGCCTGGAACTCGATGGCCAGCAGCAATCCATCCTCTTCTTCCAGCACCCGGATGATGCGGGCCTGCGCCTCGAAGGGGGGCAGCAGGTTGTTGTTGGTGGCCAGGCTCACCCGGATGGGTTGGCTCACATCGAGCTGATGCTCGGCGACGGCGATCCCCATGCCGTTGGCGCTGAGATCCCGGCAGACCCCTTCCAGTACCTGCTGTTGCTGAAAGATGGTGACGGGGGCATTGATTATCATGCGCTGGAAGGCGCGTCTTTCCTTGGTGCTGGTGATCACGCGAACATCCTCTGTTGTCTGACGCCGTCTCGCTGGCCCGCAGGAACAATTGTGCTGGCCTCCCCCCAAGAACGTTAATACAATGCGGTTCGTTTCTCAAACGGGGTGCGGTTTACCGCTGAGATTATACCCGTGAACCTGATCCAGATAATGCTGGCGGAGGAATTTGAGGCATGGCGCTCATTTTTTGCGCCCTCATCCGCTGGCACCTCATTGCTAAGGGAGTGCCGCTCATGAAAACCCTGCTGCTGGTCGCCACCAGCCTGCTCAGTGCCCAGGCCTTCGCGGCCGACACCCTCACCGTCTACACCTACAACTCCTTCACCGCCGAGTGGGGACCCGGTCCCAAGATCAAGCAGGCCTTCGAGAAGGAGTGCGGCTGCACCCTCAAACTGGTGCCGCTTGAAGATGGTGTGGCCATCCTCAACCGGCTGCGGCTGGAAGGCAAACACAGCAAGGCCGATCTGGTGCTGGGGCTGGACGATGCGCTCGTCAGCGAAGCCAAACAGAGCGGCCTGTTTGCCCCCCACGGCAGCAAGCTGGACGGGGTCAAGGTGCCGGGCGGCTGGCAGGACGATACTTTCGTCCCCTACGACTACGGCTACTTCGCCTTCGTCTACGACCAGAGCAAGCTCAAGAACCCGCCCAAGAGCCTGAAAGAGCTGGTAGAGCGCCCGGACCTCAAGGTGATCTATCAGGATCCGCGCACCTCCACCCCGGGTCAGGGGTTAATGCTGTGGATGAAGTCGGTCTACGGGGATGAGGCACCTGCCGCCTGGGCGCAACTGGCCAAGAAGACGGTCACCGTCACCAAGGGCTGGTCCGAGGCCTACGGCATGTTCCTCGATGGCGAGGCGGACATGGTGCTCTCCTACACCAGCTCCCCGGCCTATCACCTGATCGCCGAAAACAAGCCGCAGTATCAGGCCGCGGCGTTTGAGGAGGGTCACTACCGCCAGGTGGAAGTGGCCGCCAAGCTCAGCAGCGCCACCCAGGGCAAGCTGGCGGATAAGTTCCTGCAGTTCATGACAAGCCCCGCGTTCCAGAACGAGATGGCCACCGGCAACTGGATGTATCCGGTGATCGACACACCGCTGCCCAAGGGCTTCGAGCAGATGATCACCGTAGCCAAGCCGCTCGCCTTCAGCAGCGATGAGGTGGCCGCCAACCGCAAGAACTGGATCCGCGAGTGGCTGCAAGCCGTCACCCAGTGAGCCGTATCTTCGCCAGAGCGCAGGCTCGCCCCCTCTGGTGGCTGCCGGGCAGTGCCGCCACCCTGATCATCCTGCTGCTCTCCCTGGGGCCGCTGGCGGCCCTGTTGTGGCAGGCCGGGGCGCTGGCGCCCCGTACCCTGCTGGCCGACCCCTACCTGCGCCACGTGCTGGGCTTCAGCCTCTGGCAGGCACTGCTCTCCACCCTGCTGAGCCTAGGGCTGGCCATTCCGGTGGCCCGCGCCTTGGCGCGGCGCCGTTTCATCGGCCGCCGCCTGCTGCTCAAGCTGTTCGGCCTCTCGCTGGTCTTGCCAGTCATCATCGCCATCTTCGGCATCGTCGCGGTACACGGCAAGCAGGGCTGGTTGCCACAGCTGCTGCACGGGCTGGGGCTCGCCCCCGGCAATTACCTTTATGGCCTGCTCGGCATCCTGCTGGCGCATGTCTTCTTCAACATGCCGTTGGCAGCACGTCTGTTGCTGCAGAGCATAGAGAGCATTCCCGAGTCCTCCTGGCGCCTCGCCAGCCAGCTCGGCATGCGTTCTTCCCATATTTTCCGGCTGCTGGAGTGGCCGCTGATCCGGGCCCAGCTGCCAGGCCTGGCCAGCCTCATCTTCATGCTCTGCTTCACCAGCTTCACCACAGTGCTGGCGCTTGGGGGCGGCCCCAAATCCACCACCCTGGAGGTGGCCGTCTATCAGGCGCTGCGCTTTGACTTCGATCTCGCCACCGCCGGCGGACTGGCGCTGGTGCAGCTCATCCTGACCGCCGCCCTGCTGATGCTGCAGCACAAGCTGCAGAGCAGCCCGGCCAGCCGGATCACCTCTCATCGCCCCTGTCTGCGCCCGGACCGCCATCAGCCGGGAACCGGTCTGGTGGACGCCCTCGCCCTCAGTATCGGGCTGGCGGTATTCCTGCCCCCCTTGCTGGCCATCGTGGTAGCCGGCCTCAACCCTGGCCTGCCAGATGCACTGACCTCAAGCAAGTTGTGGCTGGCCAGCGGCCAGTCGCTGCTGATCGCGCTGGCGGCGGGCAGCCTGGCCACTCTGCTCGGCAGTGCGCTGCTGCTCACCAGCCGTCACCTGCGCGTGCGGGATCGCAAGCGGCGGGCCGCCGCCCTGTGGGAGGCCAGCGGCTTGGTGATCCTGATGATCCCGGCGGTGGTCCTCTCCACCGGCCTGTTCATCCTGTTCATGCCGTTCGCCGACGTGTTCGCCCTCGGTCCCTGGCTGGTGGTACTGGTCAACGCCCTGATGGCGCTGCCCTATGTGCTGCGTACCCTCTCCGCCCCCATGCAATTGGTGGTTCGCCAATACGACAGGCTGGCCGACAGCCTGGGGGTGCGCGGTCTGCATCGCCTGCGGCTGGTGGAGTGGCCCCTGCTGCGCCGTCCGCTGGGCCAGGCAGCCGCGCTCTCGATGATCCTGTCACTGGGGGATCTCGGCGCCATCGCCATGTTCGGCAGCCAGGAGCTCACCACCCTGCCCTGGCTGCTCTATCAGCAGCTTGGCAGCTACCGGTTGACCGAGGCGGCCGCCACCGCCCTGCTGCTGCTGATCCTCTGTTTCTCCCTGTTCTGGCTGATTGAACGTGGCCTGGGAGGCAAGCATGCCGAACATTGAAGCGCACGCCCCTATCGTTTATTCGGCCGCTCCTGCCGGTCGAGCTGCCCCTTGGAGAAGAGAACATGCTGAATATTGATCAGCTGGTCACCAGCTACCCGGACTGGCGCGTCAGTTTCAGCGCCACCCTGCCCAAGGGGGAGATCACCGCGCTCATCGGCCCAAGCGGTGCTGGCAAGTCGACCCTGCTCGGCATGATCGCCGGTTTCGTGCCGGTAGAGTCCGGCACCCTCGACTTCGATGGCGAGGATCTGTTGCCGCTGGGCCCGGCCGCGCGACCCGTCACCACCCTGTTTCAGGATCACAACCTGTTCCTGCATCTGTCGGTGTTCGACAACATCGCTATCGGCCTGCACCCCGGTCTGCGCCTGAACGCGGCCCAACGGGCTCAGGTGAAGGATGCCGCGAGCCGGGCCGGCCTTGGCGAGATGCTCACCCGGCTGCCGGAACAGCTCTCCGGCGGCCAGCAACAGCGGGTCGGGCTGGCCCGCGCCCTGGTGCGGGGCAAGCCGCTGCTGCTACTGGATGAACCCTTCTCGGCGCTCGATCCGGCCCTGCGCCGGGAGATGCTGGCGGAGGTGGCGAGGCTCGCCTGCGAGCAGGGCATTACCGTCCTGATGGTCTCTCACAACCCGGAGGATGCCCAGCTCATCGCCGACCAGGTGCTGTTCGTCGACGAGGGGCGCATCGCCCTGCAGGGAAAGCCGGATATTCTGCAAAACAGCAACCACCCGGGGCTGCTGCGCTATCTGGGTCAATAACCCTTGGCCCAAGACTGCGCGAGGATCAAAAAGGGGAAGCCAATCGGCTTCCCCTTTTAATGCAAACATATCGGGTGAAATCAGAGGTTCTCCTCGGCAAAGGAGGCGAGCTTGCTGCGCACCACCCCGTTCAGGAAGATGTTGGCACTGCCGTCGAAGTCCTTGAAACGCTCGACGATGTAGGTGAGACCCGAGGTCACCGGGCTCAGGTAGTTGGAATCGATCTGGGCCAGGTTGCCGGAGCAGACGATCTTGGTGCCTTCGCCGCAGCGGGTGATGATGGTCTTGATCTGGGACGCCGTCAGGTTCTGGCACTCATCCAGCAGCACGAAGGTGTTCTGGATGCTGCGCCCGCGCATGAAGTTGACCGATTTGAACTGGATGTTGGCCTTCTCCATGATGTAGCTCAGCGACCCGCTCATGTTCTCGTCCTGCTTGTGCAGCACCTCCAGGGTGTCGGTGACCGCCGCCAACCAGGGCATCATCTTCTCTTCTTCGGTGCCGGGCAGGAAGCCGATGCTCTCGGCAATTTCCGGGGTATTTCGGGTGACGATAACCTTCTCGTAGATCCCCTTCTCGATCACCAGCTCCAGCGCGGCAGCCATGGCCAGCAGGGTTTTACCGCAACCCGCCGGGCCGGTCAGAATCACCAGATCAATGTGCGGATCGAGCAGCGCATCGAGCGCCATCCCCTGATAGACGTTCTTGGGATGAACCCCCCACGCCTTGCGGGACATCAGCCGTTCGCGCCCCAGATCCTTGATTCGGATCTTCTGGCTGTCGTGGCTGAGCACCCGGGCCGCGAAGAAGTTCTCTTCATCGATCAGGTACTGGTTGACGTGAATGCCCTCCAGCAGGTTGGCATCGATGACGTGAACGGTATCGCGGCCATGGGTCTCGCTATCGCACTCGCCGACCCGCTCCCAGAAGCTGCCAGGCACCACTTGGAAGCCCTTGGCCAGCAGGCGGATGTCGTCGATCAGCTGGTCGCTGCGGTAATCCTCGACGTGGGCAAGCCCGGCCCCCTTCGCCTTGAGCCGCATGTTGATGTCTTTGGTGACCAGCACCACCTGACGTTTCAACTCGTGCTTTTGCAGGTAGAGGGCCGCGTTGATGATGCGGTTGTCGGCCTCCTTGTCGGTGAACACCTCGGCATCCTGCGGCAGATGGTGGTCACTGAAGATGGAGATGTGACCGCTCGCCTCGCCGGCCAGCGCGACCCCCTGTGCAATCTGCTCCGGCGTTGCATCGCGGAATACATCCTCCAGCGCCCGGATGGCCACCCGCGCATCGCGGCTGACGTCCTTGT
Source organism: Aeromonas sp. ASNIH4 (assembly GCF_002934425.1). NCBI lineage: Bacteria > Pseudomonadati > Pseudomonadota > Gammaproteobacteria > Aeromonadales > Aeromonadaceae > Aeromonas > Aeromonas sp. ASNIH4. The sequence goes on from NZ_CP026217.1 coordinate 3,820,900, forward strand.
GGCGATCCTTGATGTTGTCGAGCTCTTCCAGCACCGTCATGGGGATGAGCACGTCGTGCTCTTTGAAGGAGTAGATGGCGAGAGGTTCGTGAAGCAGAACGTTGGTATCCAGGATAAACAGCTTTCGGTCCGTGTTGTCCATAAGCATCCTCCTTGGCACTGAAGGTGCCACGTGTGTGAATCTCAGATGTCATTGAAACCACACGGCCGTGACAGTTTTATTACCCCCAACGCTACGCCCGATTTTACTATCACGCAACAAATCGCGTGTGCCGCCGATGCGTTCGAACAGAAAAGCAGCAATGAAAAAGGCCGGCACCAAGGCCGGCCTGTTGTCTGCGCTCAATCACTCAACCGCACTTGGAATCGCCGCAGTTGAGGCAGGTCATGCAGCCATCCTTCTGCACCAGCGCCTTGCTGTGGCACTTGTAGCAGAGCGCTGCACCGGGTGGAAAACCGCTCCCGGCCTGCTGCTCATCGGCCTGTTGCCGGCCTTGCAACTCGGCCTGCTTGTCAGCCAGGAACGCCTGCTGGTGTTCATCCAACCCGGCCACTTTGAGCATGCCGATCTCGGTGAGATGGGTTTCGATCACGTTGCCAATTTCGGCGATAAGCGAGGGTACGTACTTGCCCTTGTTCCAGTAGCCCCCCTTGGGATCGAACACCGAACGCAGCTCCTCCACCAGGAAGGTGACGTCCCCCCCCTTGCGAAACACCGCCGAGATGATTCGGGTCAGCGCCACTATCCACTGATAGTGCTCCAGGCTTTTCGAATTGATGAAGATCTCGAACGGGCGGCGAGTCTCGTGCACCGTCCCCTCGTTGAGAATGATGTCGTTGATGGTGATGAACAGCGAGTGCTCGGAGACATGCTCCGGCGTCTTCAGCTTGTAGGTGGTGCCCATCAACCGCTCCGGCCGCAACACCGTCTCGTGCATGTGAACCACGTCATCCTGCACAGGGGGTTGCTGCGGTTCATCCCGGTTTTTCACCTGGTAGGCGACGATTTTCCTGTCGATTTTCTTGACCATGCGCTCATCCTCAGAATTTACCGTAATAGCCTTCTTTCAAGGCGTCATAGAGGTTGGCAGCGGTGTGCAGCTCACCATCGTATTCGATCTCTTCGTTCCCTTTCGCCGTGACGACCGAGCCATCCTCCAGGGTGAACTCGTAGAGGGTGTTCTCCAGATCCTGCTCCTTCACCAGCACCCCCTGGAAGGCTGCCGGGTTGAACCGGAAAGTGGTGCAGCCCTTGAGCCCCGAATCCGAAGCATAGAGGTAGATGTCCTTGAACTGCTCGAACGGAAAGTCGGTCGGCACGTTGGCAGTCTTGGAGATGGAGGAGTCGATCCAGCGCTGGGCCGCAGCCTGAATGTCTACGTGCTGGGCCGGGCTGATGTCGTCGGCGGTGATGAAGTAATCCGGCAACCGGGTCGACTCATCCTCGGCATAAGGCATGGCAGCCGGATTGACCAGCTCGCGGTAGGCCAGCAGCTCATAGGAGTAGACGTCCACACTCTCCTTGCTCTTCTTGCCCGGCTTGATGACGTTGCGACTGTAGTGATGGGCAAAGCTCGGCTCGATGCCGTTGCTGGCGTTGTTGGCCAGCGACAGCGAGATGGTGCCGGTCGGCGCAATGCTGCTGTGGTGGGTGAAACGCCCCCCCACCTCGGCCAGCTCGGCAACCAGGGCGGGATCCACCTCGGCCACCTGCTGCATGTAGCGGCTGTAGCGCGCGTGCAGCACCTTGCCCTTCACCTTGTCACCGAGCTTGATGCCATCGGCGGCCATCTCGGGGCGCAGCCGCAGCATCTTGCCGGTCACCTCGAACTCCTGCTCCATGATGGGCGCCGGGCCCTTCTCCTTGGCCAGGGCCAGGGATTCACGCCAGCCGGTCATGGCCAGCTCCTGGGAGACCTGCTCGGTGAAGGCAACCGAGGTGGCGGAGCCATATCTTATCTGCAGCATGGTGAGGGTCGAGCCCAGCCCCAGGAAGCCCATGCCGTGGCGACGCTTATTGATGATCTCCTCGCGCTGCCTGGGCAATGGCAGCTGGTTGATCTCCACCACGTTGTCCAGCATGCGGGTAAAGAGGGTCACCACCTTGCGAAACGCGGGCCAATCGAACGTGGCCTGCTCGGTGAAGGGGCTACGCACGAACTTAGTCAGGTTGACCGAGCCCAGCAGACAGGCGCCATAGGGCGGCAACGGCTGCTCACCGCAGGGGTTGGTGGCGCGGATCTCTTCACAGAACCAGTTGTTGTTCATCTGGTTGACCTTGTCGATCAGGATGAAACCGGGCTCGGCATAGTCATAGGTGGAGCTCATGATGACGTTCCACAGCTTGCGTGCGGGGAGCGTCTTGTAACGCTTGCAGGCAACCAGCCCCAACTCGTTGATGACCACCCCTTCCTTGTTCGGCCAATCGGCCCAGATCACCTGCTCGGGGTCATCCAGCACGATGCCGTCCTGCTCCACCTCCTTGGCGGTGTAGGGGAAGATCAGCGTCCAGGGGGCATCCTCCTTCACCGCCTTGACGAACTCCTCGGTGATGAGCAGGGAGAGGTTGAACTGGCGCAGCCGCCCATCTTCCCGCTTGGCCTGAATGAACTCGACAACATCGGGATGACGGATATCCATGGTGCCCATCTGGGCGCCACGACGACCACCGGCGGACGAGACGGTGAAACACATCTTGTCGTAGATATCCATGAAGGAGAGCGGGCCCGAGGTGTAGGCTCCCGCGCCGGAGACGAAGGCGCCACGGGGACGCAGGGTCGAGAAGTCATAGCCGATGCCGCAGCCCGCCTTCAGGGTCAACCCCGCCTCGTGCACCTTACTGAGGATGTCGTCCATTGAATCCTCGATGGTACCGGAGACGGTGCAGTTGATGGTCGAGGTCGCCGGCTTGTGCTCGAAGGCTCCCGCATTGGACGTGATGCGTCCCGCCGGGATGGCGCCGTTGCGCAGCGCCCACAGGAAGGGCTCATACCAGACGTCTGGCTCCGACTCCTGGCCAGCCAGGGCAAGGGCGACCCGCCGGTAGGTTTCATCGATCGTGCCATCAATGGGGACGCCATCCTTGCTCTTGAGACGATACTTGCTGTCCCAGATCTCGAAGGACGTTTCCTGCAAGGGGATCAGGCGATAAGCGCTCTCACTCTCCTGCACCGGGTTGGATTTAGCCATGTTCAATCAACCTCATGTGAATGGAACAACGTCACGACAGTAGCAACAAACACAACCAATAGCGAACAAACAAAATAAAAACACTATATGTAGTATTTTTAATGACGAGAGAGCCTGTCTCATCCTAAAAAAACGCCCCGACCAGCAGTGTGCTGGGCCGGGGCATTGAACCGATTTATCGCCCGGGAAACTTGCTTCCCGGCTCAGATCAGGGTTTCTTGACGTACACGGTCGGGGTATCGCCCGCCATGTTCAGATAGAACTCATAGACGCCATCCGCATCCGGCGAGAACTTCATGTCTTCATACTTGGAGCAAGGGTTGACCGGCACGGCTTCACCACCCAGCACGGCAACACCGTCACTCGGACTCTTGTAGCCGAAGTTGGTGCCACAGCTCCAGCCGGAGTCGGCGAACTTGAACTTGTAGGGAGCCCACTCTTTCTTGAGCGTTCCCTTGGCCATGTAGAGCTTGTCGGCCACCTTGACCACCTTGCTCGCGTCGGTTGCCATCCAGTCGTTCATCTCCCCACGCAGGTAGATGGACTTGCCACCGAAATCGCTGTTGTCCGCAGCCGCTTGCTCAGCGCCACCGTGAGATGCGCAACCGCCTAATACCAGGGTTCCCGCCGCCAGCATCATCGTTACTGTTCTTTTGAACATGTGTCCATTCCTCAGATTATTGTGATTCCTTGGCCCATCGAACGTGGGCAGACGAATTAAAGCAGAGCAGGCATCACAAGAAAGGTAGAGGCATCACATTCTGTGCTTTTTCTGTTCAGCAATTGAATTGATGGACAAATATCAGCCAGACAAGAGGTAAACCATATAGGAAACGGGGTCAGGAAAGATGATCTTGAGCGATCAGATAAACGGGGTTCAGAGGAGAAAGGCTGATTTTCAGCCAATAAAAAAGCCCGCTCAAATGAGCGGGCTTTCAATGTTGGGTGCCTGGCAGTGTCCTACTCTCGCATGGCGAATGCCACACTACCATCGGCGCTACCGCGTTTCACTTCTGAGTTCGGCATGGGTTCAGGTGGTTCCACGGCGCTATGGCCGCCAGGCAAATTCTTCAATCTAAGAAAGCTGATTTTGTTGTTCGTTCTCGGTATCTGCTACAAGCCTTAGAACACTTCTTGGGTGTTGTATGGTTAAGCCTCACGGGTAATTAGTATGGGTTAGCTCAACACGTCGCCGCGCTTACACACCCCACCTATCAACGTTGTGGTCTCCAACGGCCCTTTAGGACCCTCAAGGGGTCAGGGATGACTCATCTCAGGGCTCGCTTCCCGCTTAGATGCTTTCAGCGGTTATCGATTCCGAACTTAGCTACCGGGCAGTGCCACTGGCGTGACAACCCGAACACCAGAGGTTCGTTCACTCCGGTCCTCTCGTACTAGGAGCAACTCCCTTCAATCATCCAACGCCCACGGCAGATAGGGACCGAACTGTCTCACGACGTTCTGAACCCAGCTCGCGTACCACTTTAAATGGCGAACAGCCATACCCTTGGGACCGACTTCAGCCCCAGGATGTGATGAGCCGACATCGAGGTGCCAAACACCGCCGTCGATATGAACTCTTGGGCGGTATCAGCCTGTTATCCCCGGAGTACCTTTTATCCGTTGAGCGATGGCCCTTCCATTCAGAACCACCGGATCACTATGACCTACTTTCGTACCTGCTCGACCTGTCCGTCTCGCAGTTAAGCTGGCTTATGCCATTGCACTAACCTCCTGATGTCCGACCAGGATTAGCCAACCTTCGTGCTCCTCCGTTACTCTTTGGGAGGAGACCGCCCCAGTCAAACTACCCACCAGGCACTGTCCGCGACCCAGATTCATGGGCCTGCGTTAGAACATCAAACATACAAGGGTGGTATTTCAAGGACGGCTCCAGCGCAACTGGCGTCACGCCTTCAAAGCCTCCCACCTATCCTACACATGTAGGTTCAATGTTCAGTGCCAAGCTGTAGTAAAGGTTCACGGGGTCTTTCCGTCTAGCCGCGGGTACACCGCATCTTCACGGCGAATTCGATTTCACTGAGTCTCGGGTGGAGACAGCATGGCCATGGTTACACCATTCGTGCAGGTCGGAACTTACCCGACAAGGAATTTCGCTACCTTAGGACCGTTATAGTTACGGCCGCCGTTTACCGGGGCTTCGATCAAGAGCTTCGCTTGCGCTAACCCCATCAATTAACCTTCCGGCACCGGGCAGGTGTCACACCCTATACGTCCACTTTCGTGTTTGCAGAGTGCTGTGTTTTTGATAAACAGTCCCAGCCATCTGGTCACTGCGACTCCCAACTGCTCCATCCGCAAGGGACTTCACTGTCAAGAGCGAACCTTCTCCCGAAGTTACGGTTCTATTTTGCCTAGTTCCTTCACCCGAGTTCTCTCAAGCGCCTTGGTATTCTCTACCCGACCACCTGTGTCGGTTTGGGGTACGATGACTTGTAATCTGAAGCTTAGAGGCTTTTCCTGGAAGCAGGGCATCAATGGCTTCCGCACCGTAGTGCGTTCGTCTCGTGTCTCAGTGTTGTGTCTCCGGATTTGCCTAGAAACACCACCTACGCACTTTCACCAGGACAACCGTCGCCTGGCCCACCTAGCCTTCTCCGTCCCCCCATCGCAATTACAAGTCGTGCAGGAATATTAACCTGCTTCCCATCGACTACGCCTTTCGGCCTCGCCTTAGGGGTCGACTCACCCTGCCCCGATTAACGTTGGACAGGAACCCTTGGTCTTCCGGCGAGGAGGCTTTTCACCCCCTTTATCGTTACTTACGTCAGCATTCGCACTTCTGATATCTCCAGCATGCCTCTCGACACACCTTCGCAGACTTACAGAACGCTCCCCTACCACTTGCACTAAGTGCAAATCCGCGGCTTCGGTGCCTGGTTTGAGCCCCGTTACATCTTCCGCGCAGGCCGACTCGACTAGTGAGCTATTACGCTTTCTTTAAATGATGGCTGCTTCTAAGCCAACATCCTAGCTGTCTGAGCCTTCCCACATCGTTTCCCACTTAACCAGAACTTTGGGACCTTAGCCGGCGGTCTGGGTTGTTTCCCTCTTCACGACGGACGTTAGCACCCGCCGTGTGTCTCCCGGATATTACTTACTGGTATTCGGAGTTTGCATGGGGTTGGTAAGTCGGGATGACCCCCTAGCCCAAACAGTGCTCTACCCCCAGTAGTATTCGTCCGAGGCGCTACCTAAATAGCTTTCGGGGAGAACCAGCTATCTCCGAGTTTGATTGGCCTTTCACCCCCAGCCACAGGTCATCCCCTAACTTTGCAACGTTAGTGGGTTCGGTCCTCCAGTTGATGTTACTCAACCTTCAACCTGCCCATGGCTAGATCACCCGGTTTCGGGTCTACACCTTGCAACTAGACGCCCAGTTAAGACTCGG